>JAMPGR010000010.1 GCA_023663805.1 Clostridium sp.
GTTGGCCATTGAGGGAAAGCGGATCGAAATTTACCGGGAAGACACCGAGGCGATGGTAACTTTCCGGTCATGCGCAGCAGGCGAGAACAGCCATATGACACGAGACACTCAGCAGTTTCTCGTAGTTGCGGTTCATTCTGCGGTAAGATGACAACCACGAAAAGGTCCTCTCGACAACCCAGCGTCCGTCGACAGGGATGAGTTCGGATGTTCCGTGGCTCTCATCCTGCAACACACCGCGGAGCGGTATCTGGACGGTTTCTGCGGGCTACGTCTCTGGCTATCTTTATGTGGTGTTTGAGGTTACGATATAGACAATTAGTTGATACGCAACATCATTTAACTAAATATATGGGCCAAACTTGATGGATGAGAGTTACCTCAGTGCGCATCTTTTGGGTCTTTTTGACGCTTTGACTCAGTCACATAGCTACAACTATGCTCCATCGTCAAAACGCCAAAAACCCTCCAAAATCTGCGGCTTCTGGGTTAACGAAAATTAAGGAACGGAGTCTAAAAAAACGAAATATTTTCTTCTGAGAGTTTGGTCGGTTAAGATATAATTCGTAACTTTGCCGACGCAAACTCCGAAGGAGTGGTGCTCGAGTGGCTGAAGAGGCACGCCTGGAAAGCGTGTAACCGTCAAAAGCGGTTCGCGAGTTCGAATCTCGCCCACTCCGCGAAAACATCCCGCAGGCAGAAGTGACTGCGGGATGTTTCTTTTATAACGACAAAGGCTGATAAAGAGATGAAAATCGCACATTTGACTTTTGGACTGACAATGGGCGGGATCGAAGCGCTGCTTGTTAATCTCGCAAGCGAGCAGGTCGCTCTCGGACATGATGTACATATATTTGTCGTGAACGACATGGTCGACAAAACTTTGGCCGACAGAATAGATCCCCGTGCAGTTGTCCACTATATGGGGCGAAAGCCAGGGTCTGTCAATCCGATTCCATATCTCAGGCTGAATCGGCTGTTGAGTTCGATCAGCCCGGATGTCATTCATCTCCATTTCTTGAAACTCTCGCAGTTTATTTTCCTCCCCTCGCTAAAGAAAAAACTATGTGCGACGCTCCATTGTATGCCGGTCGAGGAGGAGACCCACGGACTACGCGGCTGTGGACCGATATTCTCCATCTCTGATATGGTCCGCAAAGATCTGCGCGAGAAATACGGCGTCGATTCGACGACGGTTTATAACGGTGTCAAACTGACGGAGATCAAAACCCGTGACGACCATCCTTTCATGAGGCCGCTGCGTCTCATCCAGGTCAGCCGCCTCGAATATATAAAGGGTCAGGACATCCTGATACGCGCCGCGGCGCTGCTGAAAGAAAACAGGAATGTCGATCTCAGTCTGACATTTGTCGGAGACGGCTCCCAGCGTGACACTCTGGAGAAACTCGCCGTGGATCTTGGCATAGGTGACAACGTGACCTTTACGGGGACAAAATCCCAGACCTATGTCTATGAGCATCTGTGTGACAACGATCTGTTTGTTCTCCCGTCGCGGTTCGACGGTTTTGCGCTTGTCGTTGCGGAAGCCATGGCTGCGCGTGTCCCGGTGCTTGTCTGTGACGATCAGGCTCCTTATGAGGTCATCGAATTCGGCCGTTACGGTCGTTCTTTCGAGGGTGGGTCGGCAGAAGATTGCGCCAGGGCGATAATGGAATGTGCTCAGTCGGGCTATGATGCGGCGGCAGCCACGGAGGCCCGCCAGTTTGCGTGTGACAATTTCGATATAAAGAGGACAGCGGCCCGCTACATCGAACTCTACCGTACGACTGTCTGCCGCTGAAAGAACACGGCGCCTCCCCGCGGGGGAAGCGCCGTGTGGCGGGATCAGTTGTTTTCGGGGCGGAGTTTTCGGACGACGGCGCCCGTGCGCCACATCTCGCTTTCGCGCAGGGCCTCCAGTTCTTTCTCGAGACCCTCGCGATAGTCGGGCTTCGAGTTCGAGTCGATTGAGTTCTGGGCCTCCTGACCGCAGGCGACGCTCGCGTAGAGGCGCTCGACGACAGGCTTGATCGCGTCGTGGAACGGTGTCATCCAGTCGAGCGCACCGCGCTGTGCGGTCGTCGAGCAGTTGGCATACATCCAGTCCATTCCCCTCTCGGCGAAGAGTGGCATCAGCGACTGTGTCAGTTCCTCGACGGTCTCGTTGAACGCCTCCGACGGCGTGTGGCCATGTTCGCGCAGAACCTCATACTGGGCCAGCAGCAGACCCTGGATTGCGCCCATCAGCGAGCCGCGCTCGCCGGTCAGGTCGCTGTAGGCCTCGCGGCGGAAGGTCGTTTCGAAGATATAGCCCGAACCGATACCGATCGCCAGGGCGAGCGTGCGGTCGAGCGCGCGTCCGGTGTAGTCCTGCTCGACGGCATAACTCGAGTTCAGGCCGCGTCCTTCGAGGAACATCGTTCGCAGCGAGGTTCCCGACCCCTTCGGGGCGACGAGGATAACGTCGACATCCTTCGGCGGAACGACGCCGGTGCGGTCGGGCCAGGCGATAGCGAAACCGTGGGAGAAATAGAGAGCCTTTCCGGGGGTCAGGTTTTCGCGGATGACGGGCCAGACCGAGAGAACGGCGGCGTCCGACAGCAGACACATGATGATCGTCCCGCGGCGGCAAGCCTCCTCGATCGGGAAGAGCGTCTGGCCGGGAACCCAGCCGTCGGCGACAGCCTTGTCGAATGTGCGCCCCTGGCGCTGGCCGACTATGACATTAAAGCCGTTGTCGCGCAGATTCAGACTCTGGCCGGGGCCCTGGACGCCGTAGCCGATGACTGCGATTGTCTCGTCCTTTAGGATTTCGCGTGCTTTTTCGAGGGGGAATTCCTCGCGGGTGATGACGGTCTCCTCGACCTCACCGAATTTCAGTTTTGCCATATTCGTTAGGTATATGTGTGTTTTTTAAATGTTTTCTGTTTTTTCGTTTTGTTCGAGCCGGAGGCGTCGCTGCTGCTGATGTTCGAGATATTCGTCGACAAACTCGTGGGTCGAGCGTGTGACGGCGACGCGACCCGAGCGGACGAACTGGAGCAGTCCGAGCGGCTTCAGTTTCTCCTGGAGCAGGAGTATTTCGTCGGTGTGGCCGGTTTTTTCGAATATCGTATATTCGGGGCGTATCTCGAGGACGCGGGCTCCGTTAGTCCTGACGATATCCTCGATATCGCTGCGAAGGACGCTTTCGGTCGGGACCTTGAAGAGGGCGACCTCCTGGAAGACGATGTCGTCGTCGGTGTAGAGGAACGCCCGCAGGACGAAGATACGCTTTTCGATCTGTGCGACGACATGTTCCATCATCGCGCGTGTCGTCCGGCAGGTAAGGGTCAGTTTGTGGACCCCCTCGATCGAGCATGCGCTCGCCGTAATGCTTTCGATGTTCAGGCATCGGCGGCTGAAAATCATCGAGATCTGATGGAGCAGGCCGACCTGGTTTTCCATAAAGACGGAGATCGTGAAGAGTTGGTTTTCCATATCGCGGGAGTCTTTAAACAGGTTTGTAGTATTCGGTCGAACTCAGCAGGATCTCGTCGACCGCATGGCCTCCGGGGGTCATCGGGAAGACCATCTCCATCTCGACGATATTGACGTTCAGAAGGTATGCGCCGTCGTGCGCCTTCATCCGGCTGATTGCGGCCGCCAGGTCGCGGCGGTCGGCGACGTTCTCGGCGCGGATGCCGTAGGCCGAGGCGAGAGTGACGAAATCGGGGTTGACCATCGGGGTCGAACTGTAGCGGCCGTTGAAGAACAGTTCCTGCCACTGGCGTACGTTCCCGAGGAAATTGTTGTTAAGCAGGACGATCTTGATGCCGACGTTATATTCCATGATCATTCCGAGTTCCTCGATTGTCATCTGGAGTCCGCCGTCGCCGGCGAAGAGGACGACATCGCGGCCGGGCTCGGCGATTTTCGCGCCGATCGCCGCCGGCAGGCCGAACCCCATCGTTCCGAGACCTCCCGACGAAATGACGCTCCGTGGCGACCGGAAGGAGAAATAGCGGACGGCCGACATCTGGTTCTGGCCTACGTCCGTGACGAGCAGGGCGTCGTGGCCGAAGGCCTCGCTGACGCGGTCGACGACCTCCCCCATATTCATCCGGCCATCTGTGGCGGCGGGGTAGACCTCACGGTCGATGACACGTTCCCGCTCGACCTTTTCGTGGCGGGCGAAAGTCGAGAGCCAGGCGTCGTGGCTGCGTTTCTCGATCCGGGGTAGAAGAGCCGAGAGCGCGCGGCGGGCGTCGGCGTGGAGATGGATATCGCTGCGGACCGTCTTGTCGAACTCGCTGGCGTCGATATCGATATGGACAATCGTCGCGTCGGGGGCATATTTCGATGTGTCGCCGGTCACGCGGTTGTCGAAGCGCAACCCGACGGCGACGATGACGTCGGCCTTGTTCGTGTTTATATTCGGCCCGAGATTGCCGTGCATCCCGAGCATACCTTTGCAGAGGGGGTGGTCAGTCGGGATCGCCGAGAGGCCGAGCATCGTGCAGGCGACCGGAATCCCGGCCTTTTCGGCCAGAGCGACCAGATCATTCTCGGCGCCGGAGATCGTGACGCCCTGTCCGGCGAGAATCAGCGGGCGCTGCGCCCCGTTGATGATCTCGGCGACCCGGTCGAGGAGATCTTCGGGAATCTCGGGGTCGGGGTCGTAACTGCGTATGAAGTTACATTCGGCGTGACGGTATTCGGCCGTCCCGACCTGGGCATCCTGGAGAATGTCAAGCACGACCGGGCCGGGGCGTCCCGAGTTCGCGATGTAGAAAGCGCGGGCGATTGCCGGAGCGATATCTTCGGTGCGGCGTACCTGTGTTGTCCATTTCGTCACCGGGAGCGTCACGCTGACCATGTCAGACTCCTGGAACGCATCCCGGCCGAGATGCGACGAATGGACCTGACCGGTTATGGCGACCAGGGGGGTGCTGTCCATCAGCGCGTCGGTCAGACCGGTCAGCAGGTTCATCGCGCCGGGGCCAGATGTCGCGATGACGACCCCGGTTTTTCCCGATGCGCGTGCGAACCCTTCGGCCGCATGTATTGCCCCCTGTTCGTGGCGGGCGAGATAGTGTGTTATTTTGTCGGAGCAGTCGTAGAGGCAGTCGTAGATTGGCATTACCTGTCCCCCGGGATAGCCGAAGATCTTGTCGACGCCGTGGTCGATCAGAGCCTTTACGATAATTTCGGAACCTTTATATAAGTTACTCATCGTTCTGTTTGTTCGTTTAAGATAGACGGGACGGATCAAATATCCTCTCTGACGCCCCCCTTGTCGGCTGAGGTAACCGAAGCAGCGTAGGCCTTCAGTGCGCGGCTGACGGTGCGGTTGCGCCCGCGGGGAGTGAACGCTTCCTTGCCGCAGGCTTCCTCTTCGGCGCGGCGGGCGCGGAGTTCGTCGTCGCTGATTCGGACATTGATCGAGCGGCCGGGGATGTCGATGTCGATAATGTCGCCGTCGCGGACGAGGGCGATGTTCCCACCGGCGGCGGCTTCGGGCGAGATGTGGCCGATCGAGAGCCCCGACGTGCCGCCGGAGAAGCGTCCGTCGGTTATCAGGGCGCATTCTTTCCCGAGGTGCTTGCTCTTTATATAACTTGTCGGGTAGAGCATCTCCTGCATGCCGGGACCACCTTTCGGACCCTCGAAGGTGATAACAACTACATCGCCGCTGCGGACCTTGTCGCCGAGGATCCCCCCGACCGCTTCCTCCTGGCTGTGGAAGACACGGGCCGGACCGGAGAAGCGGAAGATCGATTCGTCGACTCCGGCCGTCTTGACGACGCAGCCGTCGGCGGCGATATTGCCGCGGAGGACGGCAAGGCCGCCGTCGCGGACATAGGCGTGGTCGAAGTCGCGGATACAGCCTCCGGCGCGGTCGGTGTCGAGTTCGCGGAACCGGGAGTTCTGGCTCCCCATGACGGTTGTGTGTCTCAGTCCCGGGGCAGAATGCCAGAGATTGCCGGCCTCTTCGCCATACTCTTTCCCGCCGATTGCATAGCGGTCAATCGCTTCGGCGAGCGTCAGACCGTCGACGCGACGGACCGAGGTGTCGACGAGACCCTTTTCGGCCAGTTCCTTCATGATCGAGAGGATTCCGCCGGCGCGGTTGACATCCTCGATATGGAAACCGGAGTTCGGGGAGACCTTGCAGAGGACCGGCGTGCGCTTCGATAGCGCGTCGATATCGTCGATCGAGAAGTCTGCTCCCGCCTCGTTTGCGACGGCGAGCAGATGGAGGACCGTATTGGTGCTTCCCCCCATCGCGATGTCGAGAGCCATCGCGTTCAGCATCGCCGCGCGCGAGGCGATCGACCGGGGCAGGACGCTCTCGTCGCCGTCGCGGTAGTAGCGCCAGGTGTTTTCGACGATCTGCCGGGCGGCCCGGCGGAAGAGTTCGACACGGTTTGTGTGGGTCGCCAGGATCGTCCCGTTGCCGGGGAGGGCGAGGCCAATGGCTTCGTTCAGCGAATTCATCGAGTTGGCCGTGAACATCCCCGAGCAGGAGCCGCATGTCGGGCATCCCTGCCGTTCGAGACTGTCGACGACACTGTCGGGGACGGTCGGGTCGGCCGAGTCGATCATGATGTCGATCAGGTCGAGTTTCCGGCCGTCGAGGTCGCCGGCCTCCATCGGGCCTCCGGAGACGAAGATTGCCGGGATATTGAGGCGCATGGCGGCCATCAGCATACCGGGGGTCACCTTGTCGCAGTTGCTGATACAGACCATGGCGTCGGCCTTGTGGGCGTTGACCATATATTCGACCGAGTCGGCAATCAGGTCGCGCGAAGGGAGGGAATAGAGCATTCCGTCGTGGCCCATGGCGATTCCGTCGTCGATCGCGATCGTGTTGAACTCGGCGGCGAAGCATCCTAGTTTCTCGATTTCGCCTTTGACGGTTTGTCCTATATCGTGGAGGTGTGTGTGTCCGGGGACGAACTGTGTGAAGGAGTTGACGATGGCGATAATCGGTTTGCCGATCTGCTCCTCCTTCATTCCGTTTGCGCGCCAGAGTGCGCGGGCACCGGCCATGCGGCGTCCGAACGTGCTGGCGTAGCTTCGTAGTTGGTTAACCATAAAATATCTTTTTTACCTATATAGAAACCGTTCCGATGGGAAACGGTTTTAATTCTCCGCAAAATTACGAAAAAATCTTCGAAATCGCAAATCCCGGGGCTACATCAGTGTGATACCGGCTTTGCGGCATGCCTCGATCTGCTCCTCGGGCCATATCGAAGCCTGGACCTCGCCGATATGGGCCTTCTGGAGCAGGAACATACAGAGGCGACTCTGTCCGATTCCGCCGCCGATCGAAGCGGGGAGTCCGCCGGCGAGCAGACGGCTGTGGAAGTCGAGCGAAGCGCGATCGCCGCAGCCGCGTATCCCGAGTTGGCGGGCGAGCGATTCGGGGCTGACGCGGATCCCCATCGACGACAGTTCGACCGACCGCCCGAGGACGTTGTCCCAGACGATTATGTCGCCGTTCAGACCACGGTAGCCGTCGTCGTTTTCGGTCGACCAGTCGTCGTAGTCGGGGGCGCGTCCGTCGTGGGGCTTTCCGTCGCTCAGGGGCGCACCTATCCCGATGAGGAATATGGCGCCATGTTCGCGCGCGGCGGCCGACTCGCGCTCCTGGGCCGTCAGTCCGGGATACAGACGGAGAAGTTCCTCGCTGTGGATAAAGGTGATATCTTCGGGGAGACGGGGGGTGATGTGGGGGAACTCGCGGTAGACCTCGAATTCGGTTTCGCGTATCGCGCGGTATATTTTCCGGACCGTTTCCTTCAGGTAGGGGAGGTTACGGTCGCTGTCACGGATCGTTTTCTCCCAGTCCCACTGGTCGACGTAGAGCGAGTGGAGATTGTCGAGTTCCTCGTCGGCGCGGATTGCGTTCATGTCGGTGTAGATTCCGAAGCCCGGGGCGATACCGTAGGCCTCGAGTTTGACCCGCTTCCATTTCGCGAGCGAGTGGACGACTTCGGCGCGGCGGTCGCCGAGGTCGCGGACGGGAAACGAGACGGCGCGTTCGACCCCGTTCAGGTCGTCGTTCAGGCCGGTTCCGGAGAGGACAAAGAGCGGGGCGGTCACCCGTCGGAGGCAGAGAATGTCGGCGAGTTTTTTCTGGAAGGTCCGTTTGATTGTCATGATAGCTGTCTCGGTTGTTTCCGGCAGCAGTTTCTGTTTATATCGGCGGGGGATTATAAGAGGCATTTTGTTGTGTAAATTTAAAGATGAGTTGCAAAATTACAATAATTCCACTGAATTTGCAATATATGGTTCGGAAATTTCGAATCAGGCCCGCGCCACGTCGAATTGCAGACGCGCCCCGTTAGCCGTGCTAACGGGGCGCGTTGTGAGATGGCTGGTTATTTCTGAGGGCTGTCGGGGTGTGGCGGCATCCCGAATTCCGGCGGGAACATCTCCCGGAGTTGGTTCTCGCGGATTTTCTGCCATTTATAGAAGAGTTCAGGTGATTTTTGGGGGTGATTCGCGGGCTCATCGACTCCGGGAATCTCTTGTCTGGTGCGATTGTCCTGAGCCGACAGTCCGACGGAGCCGACAATCAGTAGCGCAGCGAGAATTTATAGTTTCGATTTTATCTGTCTTTTGTTGAATTTGTGACAAATTTAACGAATTTAGTTGCGTGAGGCTTGGCATATCGTCGGTTCGGCCTATTGTCGTGACAAATGCCACGTTTTTATAGTTAAGCCCCCCAACCCCCTGAAGGGGGTGCCGCTAAGTTTTTTCCGACTGCGCCAGGCGAGGCTTCGCGCAAGTTTGCTTCCGACTGAGGGCGCAGACGCAGGCGAGACGCCTGCTACTACGAGGGAATGATTTTTTGTCTGTCAGATAGTGTATTGATCGTAGTAGCGGGCGTCCCCGCCCGCGTCTGCGCCAGGCGTTGTCTTGCGGCGTCGCGGTGCGGTCAGCGGTGGAAGTAGGTCAGGCCGTGGAATTCGGGGGAGCCCTGTTCGGAGACGAGGCCGATTGTCGAGGGACCGAAGTCGCCGACCGGCATGGTCGCGATCTCCTCGCCGTCGACGAAGAGGTGCATGTCGTTGCCGTCGCGGAGGGCGCGGAGATTGTAGGAATCCTTGAACAATTCGTGGATTCGGATGTCGTAGACATGGTATGCACCGTCGGTCGGAGCGGTGTTGACCAGACGCATGCGCCGGGCCGTCAGCGGTTCGAACGAGACAGCGTTATACATCGGATTCGAGGCGATGGTTGCGCCAGCCGTGTCGATTGTTTTCCAGGAGCCATCTCCGGCGACGACGGCCGGCTCGACCAGCGAGAAGACATTGTCGTGGAAGACGACATTTTCGCCGACGGTTTCGGTTTCCTTGTCGAATCGGTTGTCGGAGAAGATATTACGGTTGGCGACGTCGTAGCGTTTCAGCCAGATCGCGTCGAACTCGGTCGGGCAATCCATCGTGTAGCCCTTGTCGAACGAGTCGGTAAAGCGGGTGTCGGTGTAGAGCGTTCGCATACGGTCGAGCGGAATAACCTTCGTGTCGGTTGTTTTCCCTTTCCGGACTGTCGAAAGGACAACCGACCGGCGGGGAGCGTCGATTGTCGCCTTGATATGGTTTTTGTCGTCGACCCAGAGGGGATAGAAGCCGGCGACTGCATCCTTTCCGAGCGCGGAGACCTGGGTTGTCAGTTCGTAGTTGCGGGATGGAGTGCCCTTGAACGCCCTGGTCGCGCCGGCGGCTGTCGCACCCTTCGTCGTCGGCAGCAGTGCACCCTGGGCGACATTCCATCCGTTCATACGGTCGTTGCCGTCGTCGAACCCTATGGTATAGATGACCCCGTCGAACTCAGCCGGGCCCTGGGCGAAGACACCCGGAACAGCCGCCGCAGAAATCGAGGTCTCGAACGGAGTCGCGATGCGCATCTCGTCGACCGAGACAACCATGTCGGCGTGGTCGCGCTCGACGCGAAGCTGGTGGAACACATCCCAGCGGAAATCAGGCCTCAGCGGAGTCGAGGCGATGATCCGCTCGCGGCCGCCGACACGCTCGACGACATCCCATGCCGACTTTCTGCGGTCAAAGACAACGCTGATATTGTTCGCGGGGTCGATCCAGGCGGCATATATTCCGGCCGTCGCATTCGGAACCAGATTGACCTCCCAGAGATATGACGCCGAGGCCAGTTCGGGCGAGAGAGTCGCGTCGGCCGCCGCCGAGCAGCGGAGTGCGCCGTCGGATACAGACCAGGGTGTCCCGCCGGTGATATTCCAGTTCCGGAGGCCGTCGGCGTTGTCGAAACGGTCGCCGTAGGCCGGGGCAGCCGGGGCGGGGTGGAAGCCGCTGTTTGCGGCGTGGGTGATTCCGTCGACGACGAGTTTGTCGCCGTGGAAGTGGACGCGGTCGACATACTGGCTGCGAGCCCTGCCGTCATTATTGGCCATATAGACCAGCCACCATTCGAGGCCGTTCGGACCTCGGAGAATGTTGGGCTGTCCTGGGGTCCAGACGATAACCGGATCGGCCTGGCGGTCGCCCGTGTCGAACAGTTCGACATTCAGGTAACCGCCACGACGGCCCTGTCCGGTCGATTCGACGGCGAGCGTATTCTCCCCGGCGGCGAGAGAGCGGCGCATCTCCGGAGTCAGGTTGACAATCTGGTAGACCCCGTTCGGCGAAGACCAGATCTCGCTGCCGTTCAGCCATACCCTCGTTGCACCCCTCGAAGTCAGGCGCAGGGCTAGATTGGCCGACGGATCTTTGACCGAGAATTGTTTGCGGAGCCGGATTGTGTCGCTGTTCCAGAAGGTTCCGAGCGGATAGGTCGACGAACCCCGTTCCGTTCGCCGTGCGAAACCGCCGGCACCCTTCTTCCACGCCGAGTCATCGAACCCGGGGGCAGTCCAGCCGGGCGTTGCGTCGCCGGTCGTCGAGTAGCGGAACAGCGGGCTGTATTTGTCACCGTCGAAGCGGAGCAGGTCGACCGAATTGTCCTCGATCTCCTTCTGGTTCGACAGAACGACGGGATGGTTGTATTTGTTCGCGTTGTTGAACCCCATGGGGGATGTCGCCTGGGCGACGCCGAGCTGGTAGTTGCCCCATTCGCCTCCGGTGTGGTTCGCGTTATACATCATATAGTAGTTGCCGTGGTATTTGATTACCCAGGGTCCCTCGGCGACGGCGTTGTCCATACGCTCCCAGGTGTTCGGGCTCGAGGCGAACTGGCAGACGAAGGCATCGGGCTCGTCGTCGTCGACAAACTCGCGCCAGTCTTTCATGCGTCGCGCCCAGATTGTGTTACCGTCGGTGAAGCGAACCATATACATATATAGACTTCCGTCGTCGTCGCGGAACACCTTCGGGTCGATACGGTTGTCCATCCAGCGGTCGCGCACAGGCTCCTTGTAGGGACCCATCGGGTCCGAGGCCTCCGAGTGGACAACATGGACCGCGTGGCGGTCGTTGCCCCAGTAGTTGACAGACCAGTAGGCGTGGATCGTGCCGTTGTCGTAGAGCATGTCGTTTGCGTGGATCTGGTTGTTTCCGCAGCCCGATCCGGCACTCCATTCGTTGTCCATGTCGATTACGTGGACCGGACCCTCCCAGTTGACCAGGTCGGAGGAGATGTAGAAGTCGCCGTCGGTCCGGCATCCGCCGAGGTAGTATTTTCCGTTGTATTTCAGGACGCCGATGTCGGCGACATTTTCGAGGATGGGATTCGGGATGTTGTCGGCGGCGGCCGATGTCGCGGCCGTCAGCAGAGCGATTCCTGCGATGATTGATCGGTTCATGAATTTCAGGTTATAGGGGTTAGCGGCTACAAAATTAGCGAACCCGTCGGCGCGTGGCGGGTAAAATTGTCCAGAGAGCGTGGAGAAATCGCCAGAATGTGAAAAAAATGGGAGCCTGTCGGCGGATTTCCGCTGGCAGGCTCCCGGATAAGTTCTAATGACAAGGGTTATTTCGCACCCTTGAGGAAATGCTTGAAGTCGTTCAGTTTCTCGAGGAAGGCGGCGAAGTCGGGGTTGTCGGGATATTTCTTCAGCGCATGGTGGAGCAGGCGCATACCGAGGACGAGTTCGTCGGCGTGTTTTTCTTCGAGAGCGAAGTCTTTCTGTGCTCTTGCGGCGAGGGCGGCGAGGTCGTGATGGCCGCCGAAGTTGAAGTTCATAACTTCCTGGATTTTTCCGTCGACCACTTCGGTTATATTGAAATGGTAAGAACGTTTTACTTTGTTGCAATCCATAGTATTCAGTTTGTCTGTTTTGTTGGTTTTGGTTTTCGTTTCGGTTGTAAAACAAAAACAGTCGCCGCCGGGTTTGCCCGTTAAGGTTATTTAACAAAATTTCGGTTTTGGAGTGAACACCCCTTCAGACCACGTTAGTGGTCGGACAGATAATGTATCGAAGTAGTTAGCGGGCGTCCCCGCCCGCGTCTGCGTCAGGCGGGGCATGATCGGAGTTGCAATCATTTCAGGCCCAATCCCCAGCGGAGAAAACGGAACGGGATTCTGGAACCATACCTGGACACCATGACGCCGAAGGCCAGGGCCAGGACAACGCTGACGATATAGAACGGCAGGAGCATCCCGGCAGGATGGAAATGGCGCCATACAATCAGTTCGATAAACATCTGTGGAAATATGCCGACGAGATAAATCTGGAAAGAGTGCCCGCTGAACGAACTGAACAGATTCGGGAATAACTTGACGACCCTTGCCGCCAGACCAAAAGACATGATGATGCCGAGCGTGGCTGTAACAAAAGAAAAACGGCTGTTGTCCCAGACAAAGAAAACAATATAAGCCGCAATAGCCAGCACGACACCCAGCCGGTTCTTCTCGAAAAACGAAATAGCGTTGTACTTGAAGAAAAGCATTCCGGATACAAAATAGAAAGCATATCGGCTGACGCCGGCCAGATTGAACCAGCCGTGGAATGTCGGGTGCATACCGGCGATAAATGGAACCAGAGTGATGCCAAGGAGCAGGAGTTCGGTAAAACCATTCCGCAGCATGCTTTTATAGAGGGGATACAACGCCATCAGCCACATAAGAGTGCCCAGGAACCACAGTTCTACCAAAGGTCCGGATGCCGGATCGAAGAAAGCATTGACAAAGCCCGCGAAACTTATGTCGAGTGGATTTTTCGAGACAGACGCCAGGGGTATCTTTATTAAGAATCCGAAGGCCGTGAACAACACGAACGGCAACAGCAGATGTTTGACCTTGTCGGCATACAACGCGCTGGTTTTCCATTTCTTTTTTATTCGCGTCAGATAAAGCAGTCCTCCCGAGACAAACATGAATAACGGCATATGGAATGAGTAGCAGAATTTTTGCACAAAGGCCGACAACGGATACATCTCTCCTTCCTCATTATAGGTATAGCCGTTGACATGTCCTATCACAACCAGCAGTATGGCATATCCCTGAATTATCGACAGCCACAGGATACGGTTTCCCGCCTTTTTGTTGTCGTTAACTGTTGTTGTGTTCATTATTTCGATATATAAGTGATTATTATTGTGGGATGAGCGCATTCTTCGGGAGGCCTGTGGCCCGGCGGCTCAGCAGCAGAAGAGTCGTCATCGTCGGGAAGGCCATCAGGGCGTAGAAGAGGTCGCAGATGGCGACGGCGGAGCCGACGGGGATGACGGCGAAGAGAACGAGCGAGAGGATGAACAGAACGAGGTAGACCCGAGCGGCGCGGTCGCCCCAGAGCCAGCGCGCACAACTGCTGCCGTAGAACGAATAACTGAACATCGACGACAATCCGAAGCAGAGCACGACAGCCATCAGCAGCCACCGCCCTCCGGGGATCGCGGCGCCGAAGGCGTCCATCGCGATCGACAGCCCGCGGAGTTCACCGCCGGAGAGTGTCGCCGGGTCGACGCAGAGGAGAATCGCCAGAGAGGTCAGCGTGCAGACCAGGCCCGAGTCGATCGCGGGGCCGAGCATAGCGACGAGACCTTCGCGGTCGGGGGAGTTGTTCGCGGAGGTAGAGTGCATCAGTGTCGCCGTCCCGACCCCGGCGTCGTTGACCAGGGCAGCGCGGCGGGCGCCAATCAGGGCGACACCTATCAGAGCGCCCCACCCCGCATCGAGCGAGAATGCCTCGCGGAAGATCGAGGCGAAGACTCCGGGAACCTCCGCCAGATGGGTCGCTATAATGTAGAGAACCATCAGGAAATAGAGCCCGACCATCGCCGGGACCAGAATGGTCGCAACCGAGGCGATACGCCGTATGCCGCCGAGGACGACGGCGCCGACGACTAGGGCGATCCCGCAGCCGATCGCCAGGCGCAGCCCGACGCTGTCGTCGGCGCCGGAGACGGCGATCGCCCCTTCGGTCAACTGGTTGGCGTTCATGATACAGAGCGTGCCGATCATACCGGCGCAGGCGAACAGAACCGCCATCGGGGCGAAGCGCGCCGGGAGCGCCCGGCGGATAATCTCCATCGTTCCGCCGCGGGTCGAGCCGTCGGGCATCGTCCGGCGGTAACGGACGGCGAGCGCGCCCTCGTGGTATTTCGTCGACATCCCGACCAGCGCAGAGACCCACATCCAGAAGACCGCCCCCGGGCCCCCCATGACGATCGCGAGGGTCACACCGGCTATGTTCCCCAGGCCGATTGTCGCGGCGACGACCGAGGCGAGAGCCTGGAGCGAACTGATCCGCTCGCCGCGGGCGCGCGCCTCGTCGGAGCGTATGACACGCCAGGCGTCGGGGAGGCGGCGTATGCTGACGAAACCGCTCGAAACCATCAGCCAGAGGCCGCCGCCAATCAGAAGCAGGAACAGCGGATACCCGCAGAGGGTATCCGCTGTCGCTGTCAGAAGTTCGTTGAATCCCACGGGTAGTGTCAGACGAGTTTGCCGATCCAACTGTCGCGGCTTCCGGGGAGGAGGTCGACGACCGGAATCTCAATCATCGTGTATGCCCCCGGCTGGAGACGCATCGTCGCGCGGGCGACGCCGACGAGGATCTGTGCCGTCAGTGCCGGATTGTTGATCGACATGTTGAACTCGAAGTGCTGGTTCTGTGTGCGGCCCGAGACCCCTTTGCGGGTCATGTTGACCCCGTGGCCCATATCCTTCACATCGTCGACCGAGTCGACCTCGAAGACATGGGTCTCGTCGGAAGCGAAGTAGGGATCCTCCTTTATGAGGCGGGTCACCTCGGCAAGGTCAGCGCCCTCGTCGAGTTCGACATAGACATTGCGGCGGTGGATTCCGGTCCCGAGAGGGATCGTCATCGACAGGGCGTTACGAACGCCCGGTTTCGATTTGACGCAGACGGTGTGACCCATACTCATTCCGGGGCCGAAGTTGGTGTAGGTCAGTCCCTTCGGAGCGGCCGCCTGCATCAGGGTGCGTACAATCGAGTCGCTCCCCGGGTCCCATCCGGCCGAGATGATGGCGACGCAGCCTGCGCGGCGGGCGGCCTCGCCGAGAGTGCGGCGCAGTTCGGGGATCAGCGTATGGATGTCGAAACTGTCGACGGTGTTGATGCCGAGCGCGAGACATTCGAGGGCATGCTTCTCGACCTCGCGGGTCGGGGTGCAGAGAATGGCGACATCGATATCCTTCAGGTCGGCGACAGAGCCGACGACATCATACCGGGCTATTTCGGCAGGTTTCTGTGCGGCGGGGTTGCGGCGAACGATACCGGCGATTTCGAAGTCGGGGGCCTCTTCGAGGGCCTCGACGACGAAGCGTCCGATATTTCCGTAGCCGACAACGGCGGCGCGTATTTTCTTTTCAGTCATTTCTTTTCGGTTGGTGAGTTACTTTAATGCGCTGACGATGTCGCGGGTGTCGCGGGCGATCATCAGTTCTTCGTCGGTCGGTACGACGACGACTTTGACGCGCGAGGCGGGTGTCGAGATGACGGTCTCGGTGCCGCGGGTCCGTTTGTTCAGTTCGGTGTCGATTTCGACACCCATGAACTTCAGCGGTTTGCAGACATTTTCGCGGACTCCCCACTGATTTTCGCCGACGCCTCCGGTGAAGACGATAATGTCTAGGCCCCCCATTTCGGCGGCATATGCGCCGATATATTTCAGGATACGCTGCTCATACATGTCGAGGGCGAGGGTGGCGCGTTCGTCGCCGGCGTTGACAGCGGCCTCGATTTCGCGCATGTCGCTCGAGATACCGCTGATTCCGGCTACGCCGCTCTCCTTGTTGATGACCTTCTGGAGATCGTCGGCCGAGAGATTGTAGCGTTTCATCAGATAGGTCAGTGCGCCCGGATCGACATCGCCGACGCGTGTGCCCATCATCAGACCCTCGGTCGGGGTCAGCCCCATCGAGGTGTCGATACTCTTTCCGTCGAGAACGGCAGTGATCGAGCCTCCGTTGCCGATGTGGCATGTCACGATACGCTGTCCGGCTTCGTCGACGCCGAGGATCTCGCAGACGCGGGCGGCGACGTAGCGGTGGCTCGTTCCGTGGAAGCCGTAGCGGCGGACACCTGCCTCGGTGTAGTACTTGTAGGGGAGGGCATACATGAAACTCTTGGCGGGCATTGTCTGATGGAATGCGGTGTCGAAGACGCCGACCTGCGGAACCGAAGGCATCAGGGCGGTGATAGCCTCGATACCGGTTATGTTCGCCGGATTGTGGAGTGGGGCGAGGTCGTAGCAGTCCTTGACCTGCTGGATGACCTCGTCGGTTATCAGGACACTCTTGTTGAACTTCTCGGCGCCGTGGACAACGCGGTGGCCGACGGCGTCGATTTCGTCGTAGTTCTTTATGCACCCTTCGGCCGGGTCGGTCAACTGGTTCAGGACAGCCTTGACGGCGGCGAGGTGGTCGATATGGCCGAGTTCCTTGATTTTCTTCGAGCCGTCGGCCGCCTTGTATTTCAGGAAGCCGTCGGGGAGACCGATTTTTTCGACACCACCTTCGGCGAGTGTAGCGTCGGTATCGGTGTCGATCAGTTTGTATTTGACAGAACTGCTGCCGCAGTTAAGAACGAGTATTTTCATGATGATTCGATGATTCTGTTATTTGTGATGGATTTGTTTGTCAGGCTTTTTTCTGGCCGATCGCCTGGTTGCAGGTCATGATGATCGTCTTGTAGATATCCTCGGGGAAACAGCCGCGGGAGAGGTCGTTGACCGGTGCGGCGAGACCCTGGAGCACGGGCCCTACGGCCTCGACACCGCCGAGACGCTGAACGAGTTTGTAGGCGATGTTCCCGACTTCGAGCGAAGGGAAGACAAGGACATTGGCGCGACCCGAGAGTGGGGAGTTCGGGGCCTTGCTGCTGGCGACACCCGGAACGATCGCGGCGTCGGCCTGGAGTTCGCCGTCGATAATCAGCGAGGGATCCATCTCGCGGGCGATCATTGTCGCCTCGACGACCTTGTTGACCCGTTCGCCTGCGGCACTCCCTTTGGTCGAGAAACTGAGCATAGCGACGCGGGGTTCAATCTGGGCGATATTTCGGGCTGTCTGGGCGGCCGATACGGCGATCTGGGCGAGTTCTTTCGCTGTCGGGTCGGGGACAACGGCACAGTCGGCGAAGACCATGATGTCGTTCGTTCCGAAGGGGGAACCTTTCGGCAGGAGCATCAGGAATGCGCCGGAAACGACGTCGATGCCGGGCATGGTCTTTATGACCTGGAAGGCAGCGCGGAGAACGTTCCCGGTTGTGTTCATCGCTCCGGCGACCATACCGTCGGCATCGCCGGCCTTGACCATCAGACATCCGAGGTAGAGGGGATTGGCGGTAGTCAGGCGTGCCTGTTCGGTCGTGATTCCTTTCTTCTTGCGGAGTTCGAAGAAGAGGGGGGCATAGCGGTCGATGACCGATTCGTCGGCGGGATCGACGATTGTTGCATCGCCGATATTCGGGAGGTTGAGTTCCTGGGCCATGGCGAGGATTTCGTCGCGGTTACCAATCAGGGTAATGTCGGCGATATTGTCGGCGATGATTCTCGAGGCGGCGGTCAGTGTGCGCGCTTCGGTTCCTTCGGGGAGAACAATGCGCTGGCGCGAGGCCTGCGCGTTTGCCTTAAGTTTGTCAAACAGTTCCATATAATGAATTTGCGGTTTGGTTTCGGTTATGGAAGCAAAGTTACGAAAAATTTTTCTGACTCGTGCGAAACGTTAGGGTGAAAAACAAGTTTCTGCCCGGCGCAGACGCGAAAGCCCCCCGGACCGGCCGGTGCCGGGGGAACATTCGCGGCGGAGGTTGCGTTATAGATGAAAAGTCGAACCTGATAAAATTTAGAAGTTATGTCAAAAGATAATTCGCGCGAGAAGAACCGCAAACTGAACATATGGCTCGCAATCGGTGTGGCCGTACTGATTATTCTGCTTTTGGTATGGCTGACGATGGCAGATCTCTGGGGCGACACCGATGTTGCCGCTCAGATCGCGCCGCTGTTGTAAACGGAATGATAAAAACGAACCCCGCCGGGGGTCTCCCGGCGGGGTTCGTTATTAGTGAGATTCGGGGAATCAGAGGATTACCTTCGAGGTCTTGTTGCCCTGGACCTTGATGAAGAGGCCATTGGCAGGGTTGGCGACGCGTACGCCCTGGAGGTTGTAGAAGACAGCGGGAGCATCTGCTTCTGCAGCCTCGACCGATTCGATAGCGGTCGTAGCCTCCGCTTTGACGAAGTTGACCTGCATCTCTCCGCTGTAGGCCGAACGGAGACCGTAGATGTTATACTTGCCATACTCGGGGAAAGTCACGACCTCGTAACTGTTCGTTGTGAAGCGGTTGTAGAGTTTCACTTCGGAGCCATTCTCGAGCGTAGCCGTAGCGTAGCGGGCGTTGTCGGGGTCGACAGCGAAGGTGGCGTTGCGCAGAAGAACGTAGGTGTCGATGTCGAGAGCGTCAACGTCGTCGGCCGAGAGGCATGTTGCGGCGATGACCTCGGTCGTGCCTTCGGTCACGAGGGTCGACATCGTCGGGATGAACTCGACGGTTGTGTTGTAGTCGCTGCGGATACCCTCGAATTTGGTGATAACGGTTCCGGCGGGGAGGACAGCAGCCCAGGGATCCTGCTTGTTAGAGTAGAGCAGGGTGGCGCCGGTTTCGTCATAGACGTAGCAGTCGGGGCCGTTTGCGTAGGCGACGGTCAGGGAGCCTTCGAAACTGAACTTGTCACCGTTAGTGACATTCAGCAGGTCGGAGACGGTCGCAGCCTTTGTCGGTTCCTTGACAACGGGGGCTTCATCGGTAAATTCGATTGAAGTAATGCGGAATGTCTTGGATGCGGAACCGAACGTGAGTGTCACGCTTGATACAGCCTTGTCGGAAGACCAGGAATAGACTTTGGTAGTTGAGTTGAATTCTCCGGTACCTACGGACGCTGTAATTGTCGGAACATCGTTTTTGTCGGAGTAGAAGTTGATGTTGCGGAATGTTACATTGTTTTTGGCGGTAACAGTCATGGTACACTCTTTGTAGAGCCGGATAGTCCAGGCTGAACCGGTTTTTGCGGTGTAGAGTGCGGGTTTGTTGTTTTTTTCGTTGTTCTGAACGAAAGTCAGCGTGTAGTCGCCGAGATTGATTGATTCAATCGGTTGCCAGTTTGCGTAGGCCTGAACTGACTGGTCCTCTTTGTAGGTTGTTTCGTGGTACTCGCCTGTTACCTGCGACTCTTCGAGGTCGCTCATGTTGTAGGTGACAGACTCGGCCGATGCCAACGATGCGGAGACCGCTGCGGCCGCAACTGTGAGTAGAAATTTGTTCATACAGTATTGTTTAGGTTAGTTATATGTTTTTTTCTGGTTTACGGTGCAAAATTACACTATCTTTTGGAAATACGAATAACATATGCCGGCGTTTTTTTAGTTAAAAAATCACCGGCATATGTTAAAGCATTTATTCCATCAGTTTACGGTAGCGGCGGCGCGGTAGTTCCTTCCCGCCGTTGTGCTCCCGTTTGAAATCCTCATAGTCGGAGTAGGACCCTTCGTAGTAGACGACGTTGCCGTCACCCTCAAAGGAGAGGATGTGGGTGCAGATACGGTCGAGGAACCAGCGGTCGTGGCTGACGACGACGGCACATCCGGCGAAATCCTCCAGGCCCTCCTCGAGAGCACGGAGCGTATTGACATCGATGTCGTTGGTCGGCTCGTCGAGCAGCAATACGTTCCCCTCCTGCTTCAACGCCATCGCCAGGTGGAGGCGGTTACGCTCCCCGCCGGAGAGCACGGCAATCTTCTTCTCCTGGTCAGCCCCCGAGAAATTGAACTTCGAGAGATAGGCGCGGGCGTTCACGTCGCGACCCCCCATACGGAACGTCTCGATCCCCCGGGAGATTACCTCGTAGACAGTCTTTTCGGGGAGCAGGTCGTGGTGGGTCTGGTCGACGTAGGCGATCTTCACGGTCTCGCCGACATCGAACGAACCGGCATCGGGTTTCTCCTGGCCCATGATCAGGCGGAAGAGCGTAGTCTTTCCGGCGCCGTTCGGGCCGATGACGCCGACGATACCGTTCGGCGGAAGCTGGAAACTCAATCCGTTGAACAGTTTCTTGCGGCCGAACGCCTTCGACAGTCCCGAGGCCTCAATCACCTTGTTGCCCAGACGCGGACCGTTCGGAATAAATATCTCGAGGCGCTCCTCGCGTTCCTTCTGGTCCTCGTTCAGCAGACGGTCGTAGGAGTTCAGACGAGCCTTTCCCTTCGCCTGACGGGCTTTCGGAGCCATACGGACCCATTCGAGTTCCCGCTCGAGGGTCTTGCGGCGCTTGCTCGCCTGCTTCTCCTCCTGAGCCATACGCTTTGTCTTCTGGTCGAGCCAGGAGGAGTAGTTCCCCTTCCAGGGAATCCCCTCGCCGCGGTCGAGTTCGAGGATCCATCCGGCGACATGGTCGAGGAAGTAGCGGTCGTGGGTAATCGCGATAACCGTTCCGGGATACTGCTGGAGATGTTGTTCGAGCCAGTCGATCGACTCGGCGTCGAGGTGGTTCGTTGGCTCGTCTAGCAGGAGTACGTCGGGCTGCTGGAGCAGCAGACGGCAGAGGGCGACGCGGCGACGCTCACCGCCGGAGAGTGTCGTGACCGGCTGGTCGTCGGGGGGGCACTGGAGAGCATCCATCGCCCGCTCGAGTTTCGAATCGATGTTCCAGGCGTCGGCGGCGTCGAGTTTGTCCTGGAGCTCGGCCTGGCGCTGGATCAGAGCGTCCATCTTGTCGGGGTCCTCGAGAACGTCGGGGTCACCGAAGGCGTTGTTGACCTCCTCGAACTCCTCGAGCAGGCGCATAACCGGAGCGACCCCCTCGCGGACCACCTCGATCACCGTCTTTCCGGGGTCGAGTTTCGGGTCCTGTTCGAGGTAGCCGACGGAGTAGCCGGGGGAGAAAACGACCTCCCCCTGGTAGTCCTTGTCGATGCCGGCAATTATCTTCAGAAGGGTCGACTTTCCGGAGCCGTTCAGGCCGATGATGCCAATCTTGGCTCCGTAGAAGAACGAAAGGTAGATATTTTTGAGAACCTGTTTCTGTGGCGGGTAGATCTTCGAGACACCCACCATCGAGAATATTACTTTTTTATCGTCTGCCATTTTGGAATTAGGAATTAGGAAAGAGGAATTATGAATTATGAATTATGAATTATGAATTATGAATTATGAATTATGAATTTTACTTACGGTGGCGCGGGGCGTAGCGGACGGGGTATTCACAGCGTGTGCGTCCCTCGACGATGTCGTTGAGTTTGCGGCGGTTCAACTGGCGCCGGATCGGGGAGACATGGTCGATATAGAGCAGTGCCTCGAGGTGGTCGCATTCGTGCTGGACGACGCGGGCGAGGAACCCGGAGATTTCCTCCTCGTGGGGGGCGAAATCCTCGTCGACCCATTTCAGCCGGATATGCTCGACGCGAGATACATTTTCCGACAGACCCGGGAGACTCAGGCATCCCTCGGCGCGGGAGATCTCCTTTCCGTCGAGGACCTCGACCTCGGGGTTGACCAGCGTCATCTTTCGTCCGGCACACTCGGGGAACGAGTCCTTAAGCGGGTCGGCGTCGATCACGACAATCCGGTCGTTACGGCCGATCTGGGGTGCGGCGAGGCCGACCCCCTCGGAGGCATACATCGTTTCATACATGTCTGCGACCAACTCCTTCAGGCCGGGGTAGTCGCTCGAGATCGGCTCCGACTTCTGGCGGAGCACGGGGTGACCGTAGAGATATACGGGAAGTTTCATATCTTGTTCAGGGTTTCTGTATTGTTTGGTTTATCGGATGATTCAAGTGGTGTCGGGGCCGATTTCGCGGCATATTCGCGACTCTGGAGATAACTGTTCAGGATAATCGTCGCGGCCATTTCGTCGACGGCGGCCTTGTCGCGGCGCTGCATCCGCTTCATTCCGCTGTCAATCATGGCGCGATGGGCAATCGTCGATGTGAACCGCTCGTCCCAGAAAACGATCTCGAACCCCGGAGGGAGCGCACGGCGCAGTCTGGCGATACCCGGACGGATATAGCGCATCGAATCGGAATCCTCGCCAGAGAGGGTCCGGGGAAGTCCGACAACAATCCAGTCGACCGATTCCTTTCGCAGATAATCAGTCAGGTATGCCTCGAGGGAGGCTGTCGCGACGGTTGTCAGTCCGGTAGCGACGATTCGCGCCGGATCAGTCACCGCGATGCCGCACCGCCGGCGGCCGTAGTCAATAGCTAAAAGTCGACCCATGGTGCAAAAGTACGAAAACATCGCGGAATTTACAATTTTTCACGCAAAATCCCATTTATCTGTCGTATCTTTGCACCGCAAAACTGAAGACATCACCGACAAAACGAAGACTTGAGACCTTCCAGGTTCGCCATATTGACCATCGTGCTGCTATGGATGGCGTCGCTTCTGGCGTCGCCTAACCTGTCTCGCCGCGGCGGGGCGGGGGAAGAGTCTCTGCGCCTGACAGACAGCGCCGTGGCCGCGGCCGACACACCGGTTGTCGAGACCTATGACACTTCGGTTGTCGAACTCGACACTCTGTATGGCGCACTTGTCGACACCTCCGCGGCGGTCACTCCGGCGGTCACCCCGCCCGGCCTGACAGCCAGCCAGCGCCGCCGCCAGAGTGTCGACGAACTCGTCGCCGACTCGTCGCCAACCCGTCAGACGTCAGGACCGCGGATTGTCCGTACGAAAGTCGATATCGACAACACCGTCCGCGGAACGGCCACCGACTCGATGGTTATCGTCGGGCAAAACAAGGCGTTCATGTACGGGCAGGGGGATGTCAAATATGACAACATCAACATCACGGCCGACCAGATCGAGATCGACATGCAGACCAGTACGGTCTACGCCGTCGGGCGCCCCGACTCGACAGGCGAAGTCATCGGTGACCCGGTCTTCGACGACAACGGAACCTCCTATCAGGCCGAGACGATGAACTATAACTTCAAGACTGAAAAAGGGTTCATCGCGAACGTCATAACCGAACAGGGGGAAGGATACCTGACAGGAGGCCGGACCAAAAAAGTCGGCGAAAATGTCTTCTACACCCAGGACGGAAAATACACGACCTGCGACAACCACGAAGACCCCCACTTCTGGCTCCAGCTGACAAAGGCGAAGATACGTCCCAAGAAGGATATCGTCTCCGGTCCGGCCTATATGGTGCTCGCCGGACTCCCGCTGCCGCTGGCGGTTCCATTCGGCTATTTCCCCTTCACGGAGGACTACAGTTCGGGCATTATTTTCCCGACCTTCGGCGACGACTATAACCGCGGCTTCTATCTGAGCAACGGCGGATACTACTTCGCCATCAGCGACAATATCGACCTCGCCCTGACCGGCGAAATCTACACGAAAGGATCCTGGGGTCTTCAGGCGCGCTCGGCCTATGTCAAACGCTATAAATTCAACGGCAGTTTCGACATCAGTTTCCTGAAGACCATAACCGGCGACAAAGGCTCTCCCGACTACTCGGCGATGACCAACTTCCAGGTGCTCTGGACCCACACCCAGGACTCCAAGGCGAACCCGAACATGACCTTCTCGGCCAGCGTCAACTTCACGACCAGCGGCTACTCGCGAAACGACCTGAACTCATACTACAGCAACTCCTTCACCGAGAACACAAAGAGTTCGACCGTCAACATGACCTTCCGTCCGCCAGGTTCGAAATGGTCGATCTCGACCAACGCCAACATCGCCCAGCGAAGCCAGGACTCTACCCTCCAGGTGTCGTTCCCTAACGTGACGGTCTCGATGTCGCAGGTCTACCCCTTCAAACGGAAAATCGCTGTCGGGAAGGAGAAATGGTATGAGAAAATCAAACTCTCCTACTCCGGGCAGTTCAACAACTCGCTGACCGCCAAACAGAACGAATTCTTCAAGAAGAGTCTGATTAAAGACTGGCGCAACGGCATGCGCCACAGCGTTCCGATCTCGGCGACCTTCAACATATTCAACTACATCAACCTGACGCCCTCGGTCAGCCTGACCGACCGAATGTACACGACGAAGGTGCGCCGGCAGTGGGATCCGAACGCCGCCGCCGAGGTCTGCGACACGAGTTACAACTTCTATAACGTCTGGGACTTCAGCGCTTCGGTTTCGCTCTCGACGAAAATCTACGGTTTCTTCCAGCCCCTGCCGTTCCTGGGCAACAAAGTCAAGATGATCCGCCACGTCCTGACTCCGACGGTCTCCTTCAGCGGAGCCCCCGACTTCAGTTCGAGTTTCTTCGGCTACTACGGCCAGTATCAGCGCCCCGACGCCAACGGCGAGATGCAGACGACGAAATACTCGATGTTCCCGAACTCCCTCTTCGGCGTTCCGGGGCAGGGAAAAACCGGAACGGTCAGTTTCTCGCTGGCGAACAACCTCGAGATGAAAGTCCGCTCCGACAACGACTCGATCGGCGAGAAAAAGGTATCGCTGATCGAAAATCTGACGCTGTCGCAGAGTTACAACTTCGCCGCCGACTCGATGCGCTGGAGCAACATAAACAGTTCGCTTCTCCTCCGCCTGACGAAGAACTTCAACCTGAACCTCTCGGCCGTCTGGGATGTCTATACCTACCAGCTCAACTCGGCCGGAAACCCCGTCCGCGTCAACCGGACGCGCCTCCAGGCCGGCAAGGGGCTCGGACGCTTGTCGAGCACCGGAACGTCGTTCTCCTACACCTTTAATAACGACACCTTCAAACGGAAGAAAAAAGACACCTCGAAGAAGGCGACAGACCAAGTAGCCTCCGACAGCGAAGGGGAAGCGACAAGACGCGACGAGCGGCCGAACAGCCGAAACTCACGCAGCGGCAGCAGCGGCGACGACATGCAGTTCAACGACGACGGATACATGCAGTGGGAGGTCCCCTGGAGTCTGTCGGTCAACTACTCGGTCAGTTACGGCTACGGCGCCTTCAACAAGAAGAAGATGGAATATGACGGGAAGATTACGCAGAACCTCAGTTTCTCCGGGAATATCCGCCCGACGAAGAACTGGGCCTTCAGTTTCTCCTGCAGTTACAACTTCGACACCCACAAAATCGCATACATGAACTGCAACATCACGCGCCAGATGCACTGCTTCTCGATGCGCGCCAGTTTCGTTCCGGTCGGCCCCTACAAAAGTTACAACTTCCATATCTCGGTCGACTCGTCGCTTCTGTCGGATCTGAAGTACGACAAACGCTCCTCGCGGTCGAACGGTGTGACCTGGTATTAATAAAAATAAAAAGAACTATGACTCAGGATGAACGACTCAGAATAGAGCAGGACGTTGTCAGGATGCTCAAGACGGTTTACGACCCCGAAGTTCCGGTCGATATTTATGAACTCGGTCTGATCTACAAAATCGACCTCAGCGACGACGGCGACCTAGCAATCGACATGACCCTGACCGCCCCGAACTGCCCCGCCGCCGAATTCCTCGTCGAGGATGCCCGGATGAAACTCGAGAGCATCGAGGGGGTCCGGAACGTCGATATCCGGATTGTCTTCGAGCCGGAGTGGAACAAGGATATGATGAGCGAAGAGGCCAAACTCGACCTCGGATTTCTCTAAAAACCCCTCTGCCGACAATCATGACCGACCGGAAGACCCCGACCGCATATTTCATCAGCGACTGCCACCTCGGAGCCCGATATATCGACGACCGCCGCGCACACGAAAAGCGCGTCGTCGACTGGCTCGGACGGATAGCCGCCGACGCGACCGAACTCTATCTGCTCGGCGACATAATCGACTACTGGTTCGAATACCGCTATGTCGTTCCGCGCGGCTATACGCGGTTCTTCGGCGCCCTGGCGTCGCTGGCTGATTCCGGGGTAAAAGTAACGTGGCTGAAGGGAAACCACGATATCTGGCTCTTCGACTATCTTCGCGACGAGATCGGGCTCGAAGTCGCCGACGGAGTGATCGAACGGGAGATAGGCGGAGGCCGCTTCGTGATGGCCCACGGCGACGGAATCGGCTGCCAGTCGTGGTATTTCTCGGCTATGCGCTCGATGTTCCGCAACCGCTTCCTCCAGTGGCTCTACGCCGCGATCCATCCCCGCTGGACCGTCGGGCTGGCCCACGCCTGGTCATCCCACAACCGCATGGCTGGCCACCCCGAGACCGCCGACAGCCTCGGCGAAAACGACCGTTACGTCACCTTCGCCCGCGACTGGACCCGCCGCAACGGACGCGCCGACTACTTCATCTTCGGCCACCGCCACATACTCGTCGACCAGCCCGGACCTGCAGGGTCGCGCATCGTCGTGCTCGGCGACGGATTCCGCCTGTTTAGTTACGGACGTTATGCGTCGGGACGGTTCGAGACAGGGTATTACTGACTCCGCGATATCAAATTTTTATCGCCGATATCGAATTTAACAAATTTTCACAATTAGATGATTTTAGATCAGTGAAAGGTTAAAGGGTTGAAATATAGGTTTAAAAGCAAAAAGAAGGATGTTTGAGGCCGGGTACATGTCCAAAAAACATGTTGCACAACATAGAAAAATATTTTTCCATGTCTCAAAACGGGCGTAATTTTGTAGCGCAAACCTAAAACAATCTTTTTTACCTTAGAAATTGTACCTATTGGAAACTCATAGAAAGGAGCTAAGTGATTAGCTCCTTTTTAGTAGTATGCCGACGGGACGATTTCATGGTTTTCGAGGGTTTGCGAAACGAACAATATGAAACTGCTCAATATAAGATATGACCTCTGAAGAGTACAGGGAGGTGACCGAGTTTCTCAGGGAAACAATCCAGGGCACACCCTATGAAGGACATCTCTACGCCGTCGGCGGGTGTTGTCGCGACTCGATAGCCGGTGATCCTATAAAAGATATAGACCTGGCAGTCAGTCTGCCCGACGGTGGTGTCAAATTCGCCCGATACCTCCAGAAACGCCGTCTGCTGTCGCAGCAGCCGGTCATTTTCCGCAAGTTCGGAACAGCGCGGATCGTTCTGAGGCGTTTCCCGAAGATCGAACTCGAGATTGTCCAGACCCGAAAAGCAAAATACACCGAGGAGACCGTTGGGAATCCGTCGCTCGCCTTCGGAACGGTCGAAGAGGACTGTATGAGACGCGACCTGACGATGAACACCCTATTCTATGACATCACAAGAGAACAACTACTCGACCTGACGGGCCACGGGGTCGAAGACACCCTCGCCCGCCGCGTCCGCACACCCCTCCCCCCTGGGGAGACCTTCGCCGACGACCCCCTGAGGATCATGCGTGTCATCCGCTTCGCCGCGCGCTACGACGCCCGCGTCGACAAGGAAACCCTCGAGGCGATGACCCGCCTCTGCCCGACGCTGGCGGAGACGAGTTTCGAACGGATCCGCAACGAATTCGAGCGGATTCTCTCCGGCCCGAACCTCGACCGGGGAATCGACATGATGCTCGAGACCGGAGTTCTCAGGCATATCATTCCCGAACTGTTCCCCGACGGCGACACCCGCCGCTCGACCCTGTGCCAGGCTCTGGCAACACTTCGCGAACTCCCCGCCGGGGTTGATATGTCGCTTCGTCTCGCCGCTCTGCTCCAGGGGGTCGCCCCCGCCGGAGAAATACAGCGGGCCGTCAGGCAGATCCTCAGACGCCTGCGGTTCGAGTCGGCCGAGGTGCGCGACGTGATGCTTCTGGTCGGGAATCTCCGTCCGGGAAGTTTCGGTGCCGACGGATCGTGGAAGATCAGGGAACGCCAGATACGCCGCCTCGAACTGACATGCCGCACAACGGCTGAGTTCGACCGTCTGACGACGCTGATGGAGGCTGTCGACCGCTCGGCTCGGCCTCGGCCGAAGGTCAATATCGGCGCCGAGGTGCGCCGGATGTCGGCCGAGATGAAAGCAGCCGGAAGATCGATGCTCGACTACCGGCTGCCGTTTTCAGACAAAGAGATCAAGAAGATGAAGCGGCTGAAGGCCGACTCGGAGGTCGAGCAGTGCAAGGCCTACCTGCTCAGGATGCTCTGCGGCGATCCGGCGCTCAGCCGCGCCCGTATGGTTCAGTTGTTGAACGATTTCAAACCCTCCCTGAGCGGTTCTTCGACCCAGGCCGATTCGACCTCATACCAGTCGACCGGATCAAGGGACTCCTCGCCGCGCCCGTCTGCCAGAGCCACGCGCAAGCGTCGGAGCCACAGGCGCCAGCGGCGTCCGTAGAGACCGTCGGGGGAGAGCATCCCGTTCCATTCGCGATTGCCGTAGTCGTGGAGACCGCCGCGGTCGGCGGCGGCGCGGTCGCCCCATGTCGAGATAAGCAGGCGCGCGTTCCATTCCATCAGGGGGATATCCTCCTCGGTCGGCGCGACTTCGCGGGCGCGGTCGAGCCATGTCGACAGGCGGAATTCGGGGCGCGTTGCCAGCAGGCTGTCCTGTCGCTCCATCAGCCGCAGGAACGCCGCGCTGTTGCGGTCGAACGCCGCGAGATTGCCGGCGCGGAAGGCCGCCGCAATCGAATCGTTGAGACGCCGGGCGCGTTCGGCGTTGGCCTGGCGCATGATGTCGACATAGTCATACTCGAAATTGTTGTTGCCCGCGCCGATTCCGGCGTTGCGGCAGAGGTCGAAGAGCGACGCCGCGAGGATGACGTCGTCGGGATTGTAGTAGGGCTCGGATCCGGCCCAGGAGGATGCATCGCGGATGTCGAGCGCCGGGCGCGCACAGAAGACCGACTCGGTCGTGCCCTGCTGGCGTGTGTATGGCTTCGAATCGTAGATGCTGTGGGCCAGGAGTTTCCATGCCCGGTCGAGATCTCCGGGAATGCGGTCCATCGAATATCGAGCGCGGATATACGACTCGAGCCATGTGTCGGCGTCGGGGACCGTGTCGAGCCAGGGGAGTTCGGTCATCATCTCATACATGACCGGGTTGTTCTCGATCCCCTCCATCGTCAGGCCGACCCCGACCATCGTCTCGGCGAAGCGGCTGTCGCGGGCCTTCCTGAACGACTCGGGCAAAGACTGCATCTTCCCGTGGAGCCCGACGTTTCCGCCGTAGTTCAGGAGCATACACTGGATCCACTCATGGTCGCCGTAGCCGTCGGGGCGCCGTCGGGGCGAGAGCGTGTCGCCCCACTGCGGCATCGCCTCGGCCCAGAGGTCGAGGACGACCATATCGCCCGCCGGAGTCGCCTCGAGGATCTCGCGGCGCGGATTCTCCTGCCACCCCTGGATGACCCATTTCGCGTCGGGGTTTGCGCGTTTCATTGCGGCGTTGAGCCTGCGGGCACTCTCGGCCAGATCGACACCGCGCGAGTTACCCCCTTCGTGGAATGGATCGATCGCATAGAAGTCGGCCTTGCCGAAAAGGCGGGTCAGTTCGTCGTAGTAGATGTCGGCGATATGGGCGAAACTGCTGTCGGTCGGCTGGAGGAAAGCGGGGCGGACGAAGTCGCACCAGCGTCCCGGATCGGCTACATTGAGGCCGAGTTTTTCGGCCGAGTCGTGGGGGACCATTCCTGCATAACCGGGGAGGACGGGATGGATGTCGAGTTCGCGCATTCGGCGGATGTTCAGTTTCTGGAGTTCGGCGCGTTCGCGGTTCCATTTCTCGGTCGACGGACCGCCCCACCCCTCGAGATTGTTCATCAGCCACCAGGCCTGGAACGCCGGACCGGCGATGAACGCCTCGATCTCCTCGGGAGAATAGCCGAAACGCTCCATCACATTGTTCCACAACAGTTCGGCACCGCCGAGCATCAGTGGGAGATTGACGCCGTGGAGTGCCATCCAGTCAATCTCCTGCTGCCATCGCTGACTGTCCCAGAAAGCCATCGAGTAGGAGTGGGTGCAGTAGTTCAGATAGTAGGTGTAGGGCATCGGATTGACATGCCTCTCGGGGGAGGAGGGGAGGGGGAGCCGCCCGGGGAGGGTGGCGGTCATGTTGTTCCAGCAGATCTGGTTTCCGGTATGGTGTTTCAGATACCATCCGAAACCGGTCGAGAGCGACAGGTTGTCGTTTGCGCGGATTCCGACGCGTCCGCCAGGAGCGGCATAGAGTTCGAAATATCGCGCCGAGTCGGGCAACTGGCAGACCGACAGTTCGAAGTCGGCGCTGCGTCCCGGAGCGATACGGTCGATCAGCGCGCGGACAGCGGCCGTGTCCGAGGCGGTAGCGGCGGATGCAGCGGCAATCAGCAGAGTTAGAAGAAAAAATCGAAAGATTCTCATGGTTGTTGTAATATCAGTAGAATATGGTCCGGCAAAGCGCGGGTTACATGACGAGTTGTTCGAGTCAACTCTCAAGTGCAAAATTAGACAATTTGTTTGAAAATCTAAAATTTTCCTTTCGCCAGTCGGTATCATGTGATACACGCGAATTTGCTCCGTTATACGTAATCATTCAAGGGATTCCGGCCCAGGGGAGGCCGTAGGGATAGTAGTGGGTCATCTGGCCGTCGGCAACGACTGCAATCATTTATATGTAGCGGATAATGCATTGATAATCAGTGGGGAAGCGAACTATATGGGTGGTGTATATTCTGCAGGGGAACGTTATTCGGCCGGGGTGATTGATCGGTTTTAGAATCTGCGAAACTCTCATAAGACGCGGAACAAAAACCGGCGCCGTTTGTTGAACCAAAAAAAATAACTAATTTTGCAGTGCCAAACCAGAGGTGCGGTGCTGCCCCGGTAGTTCAACGGATAGAATAGAAGTTTCCTAAACTTTTGATAGCAGTTCGATTCTGCTCCGGGGTACATTCTTTAGAAAACTCAGATATGGAGAAACTAAAAATTGAGGGCAAGGCACTTCGCGACATGCCCTGGCAGGAACGCCCCGCGGGCTCGACAGCCGTTATGTGGCGCTACGATCAGAACCCTATCATACACCGCGACCAACTGTCGACATCGAACAGCATCTTCAACTCGGCCGTAGTTCCCTTCAAGAAAGGGAAATATAACTTCGCAGGCGTATTCCGCTGCGACGACACGAACCGCCGGATGAGAATCCACCGCGGCTTCTCTGTCGACGGAATCTCGTGGGATATCGACGAACGCGACCTCCCCCTGACAGGTGCAGACCCCGAAATCGCACATTGGGAATATGGCTATGATCCGCGAGTGACCGAAATCGACGGACGATTCTATGTGACATGGTGTAACGGTTACCACGGGCCGACAATCGGTGTAGCATGGACCGACGACTTCGAGACCTTCCATCAGCTCGAGAACGCCTTCCTCCCCTATAACCGTAACGGCGTTATGTTCCCCCGGAAGATAAACGGCCGCTTCGCGATGTTGTCGCGACCGAGCGACACTGGCCACACCGCCTTCGGCGACATCTTCTACAGCGAGTCACCCGATCTCGAATTCTGGGGACGTCACCGCCACGTCATGTCTCCGGCGAAGTTCGAGGAGAGCGCCTGGCAGTGTATGAAAGTCGGAGCGGGACCTGTTCCGATCGAGACCTCCGAGGGGTGGCTTCTGCTCTACCACGGAGTTCTCCGCTCCTGCAACGGATATGTCTATGCGTTCGGGTCGGCCCTGCTCGACAAGGATGAGCCCTGGAAGGTCATCGCCCGCAGCGCACCCTATCTGATTTCGCCGCGCGAAATCTACGAACTGACCGGTGACGTTCCGAACGTGACGTTCCCCTGCGCGACGCTCCATGACCCCGAGACCGGCCGTCTGGCGGTCTACTACGGCTGCGCCGACACGGTTACGGGTCTGGCCTTCGGCTACATCCCCGAGATCGTCGAGTGGACGAAGAAGAACAGTCTCTGACAACCAGTTTGAAAAAAAATATGCGGAGCCGGAATAGAGAATTCCGGCTTCGTTTTATTTTTTTTCGCTATATTTGCCGGATGGAATATATGTTGGTGTCATCGAGGGGTGTGGCCGAAAGGATCTGCCCGAAGTGTGGCCGGACCGGATGCTCCGACCTCAGTTTTGTCGTGGTTGACGATATGAGCCGTCCTTGCGATTTGGTTGGATACGAGGGGCGGGCCGTTCAGGTCGATCTCGGAATAGCGATGTGCGGTCAGTGTGCCGAGCGGATCCGGACGATGAGGACGCTCAGTTCGATCTTGTTCTGGATTCTGCTGATAGCGTCGTTAGGACTGATTGTATGGGGAGGTATGACGTTCGGAGATGAGAAGTGGGTGGTCTTGTTGATTGGTGTGGCCGGCATCTTATCGATATTTCTGTCGATGATGTTCTGCTCGTGGCTTCGGTCGACCGCAGGGGTCGTCGGGATTCGTGGCGAGATTGACGAAATCGTCGCGGCTCTTCGCGACGAAGATTGGTATGCGAATCCGGGGCTGGATGACTATGTCTGCTGTTCACCCTATGACTCCCGGAAGTTCACCGAGTATATCGATCGTCTGTGCGATCGGTTCGGGTTGGTCGTGATCGACTGCGAGACAGGCCGACAGGTAGACTACAAAGGTGACCGCGACCGGTTCTATGCCGCCTCGACAACCGTCAGGGATCTCTCTCCCGACTGAAAAATTTCCCCAAATAGATTAGGCCCGACGGGTCAGACAGGTCCGACGGGTCAGAGGTAGTTGCCGGGCCGCAAGGTTCCGGTTCCTTTCTGGCGGAGGGGATTCAAGGAGAAGCGGGCGAGGAGGTCGGCGAGGCTGACGGGGCCAGCGGTCGGCTGGAGACCGGCGAGGGAGGCCAGAAGACCCAGGAGCGATTCGGGGGTGTGGCGACGGCGCAGTTCGGCCATCGACAGGGCACTGTCGCGCTTCGAAAGACGTATCCCCTCGCTGTTGCAGACCAGAGGGAGATGGACGAACTCCGGCGGGTCGAAGCCGAGCAGCCGATAGAGATAGATCTGCTGGGCAGCCGACAGAAGGAGGTCGCAGCCGCGGACTACTTCCGTGACTCCCATCAGGGCGTCGTCGACAACGACCGCCAGCTGGTAGGCCCACGCTCCGTCGGCGCGGCGAAGGATGAAGTCGCCGCACTCGGTCGCGAGGTCGAACTTCTGTGGTCCGAATATCCGGTCGTCGAAACGGACAGTTCCCTCCGGGATGGCAAGGCGGACTGCCCCCGGGGCGTCGTCGGGGGGAGGGGGCAACTGGGGAATGACGGCCGGACGGCACCGGCCGCCGTAGATGACGCGTCCGTCGGACTGGTGGGGCGCCTGGGTCGCGAGGATCTCGGCGCGGGTGCAGCGGCAGCGGTAGGTCCAGCCGGTCCGGACAATCCGACGGAGCATCAGGCTGTAGATTTCGCCGCGGCGACTCTGGGAATATGGTCCGTTCGGGCCGCGGTCGTCGAGTCCCCCCTCGTCCCAGTCGAGTCCGAGCCAGAGAAGGTCATCCTCGATCATCCTGGCGTATTCAGGGCGCGAACGCTGGGGGTCGAGATCTTCGATACGGAGAATCCACTCTCCGCCGCGCGAGCGGACCGACAGCCAGGAGATCAGGGCCGTGAAGAGATTCCCCAGGTGCATCCGTCCCGAAGGGGAGGGGGCGAAGCGGCCGCGGGGAGGTGTCGTCGCGCTGGGATTCATTCGTCGATATGGAGGATGTCGAGGAAGCGGCGGACGACAGCCGGATCGCCGGTGTGTTTCCCGGTGTCCTCGCTCAGTTTGCAGGTGTCGTTGTAGAAGTCCCACGACTCGGTTATCTTGACGGCGACGAGTTTGATCACGATGTTCATCGGCCGGACGCCGGGGATGTCGCAGGTGAAGTGGGTTCCGATTCCGAAGGAGGGGATGCAGCGTCCGCGGACCGCATGCTGGATTTCGATGGCGCGGTCGGTCGAGAGGGCATTGCTGAAGATGACCTGTTTGGTAGCGGGGTCGATACCGAGCGAGCGGTATTTCCGGCAGATTTTGTCGAGTTGTTCGAGATTGTCGCCGCTGTCGACGCGCAGACCCTTGAACATATTGGCGTAGTCTTCGGAGAAATTGAGGCTGAAGATATGCCAGCCGTAGGTGTCGTAGAGATATGTACCGAGTGCGCCGCGGTAGGTCTGGGACCATGTCTGCATCGCCAGATGGTTGGCCATCTGCGGGCCGAACATACCGGCGAGGGCGCAGACGATCTCGTGGGCCATCGTGCCGATCGGCGTGACGTCGTTTTCCATGGCGAGCCAGACATTGCTCGTGCCGACGAAGCGACCCGGACCAGCGGGGCAGGAGGCCATCGCTCGGACAACGCGGCTCTGGACCTCGAACGAAGCGCGGCGGCGCGTTCCCATATCGGAGAATACACAACCGTTTTCGATCAGGCGGCGAGCCTTGCCGGCGGCGGCTTCGGCGAGCGCGTCGAGGTCGAAACGTCCGGCGTCGCCCGACATGATGAAGTAGAGTTCCGATATGATTGCCAGGACCTTCACCTCGAGGAGGATCGTGTTGGCCCAACTCCCCTCGAATTCGACACTCAGGTGCCCCGCGTCATCCTGTTCGACGCGGACCCACCGCCGGTCGTAGCGATATCCCTTCAGGAAATTATAGAACCAGTATGGGATATACGGGCAGCGGCGCTTCATGAAGTCGATTTCGCGGTCGGTTATGACGACATTCTCGAGCAGGGCAATCTGGCGTCGGAGTTCGTCGGCGAAGCCGGCGGGGTAGACACGGTTGTCGCGGTCGGTGAAGCGATATCGCACCTGTGCGCGGGGAAAATTGTCGATAACGGCGCAGCACATCGTGAACTTATAGAGGTCGTCGTCGGTGAAGTGTGTGATTATCTGGGGATACATATCGATTTGTGCTTGAATTATGGTTGGCTGTATGGGGTCAGTTGGCCGAGATGTTCTTCGGGTAGAAGCGCCATCCGCGGTAGTCGGGGCCAAGGGCGCGGACAAGTTCGTGCCACATCGCGTCCCCTTCGAGGGTCATCAGTTTCGAGGCCGGCGCGTCGCCCGGATCGGCAACGGCCCAGACATGGTCGCGGAGTTCCTGGTCGAGTTGGCCGTCGTCCCATCCGCTGTATCCGACGAAGAACCGGATCAGGCCGTCGAGCGGATACCCGGCGTTTATATATTCGACCATCTGGGAGAAGTCGCCGCCGATGCTGAGATTGTCGGAGATCGGGCTCGAGCCGTCGATAAACTGGCTGAGAGAGTGGATGAAGAAGAGCCGGTCGCATGACATCGGGCCGCCGCAGTAGACCGGGATCGGGCGTGGCCGGGTGACCGAGCCGATCAGTTTCTGGAGCGTGTATCCGGTCGGCTGGTTCATAACGACGCCCATTGCGCCGCGACCGACGCCGTAGTCGACGAGCTGGATGACCGAATGGTTGAAGCAGCTTTCGCGGAGGAAAGGTTCGGCAATCAGGAGAGAGCCCGGGCGGGCGATTTTGGCTTTTATATCGATGTTAAAAAGAAGAGAGTCGAAGTCGAGCATATTTGTTAGTCAGTTACGTTCCTGTATATAAGTACAAAGTTAGCGATAAAAAACGACATATGCAAGTTTTTTTTCAGAGCAGCGGTGCCATAGTAAAATTTAAAATGGCGAATTGCGGTGTTTCCGTAAAATTTGAAACGGTGTTTTGCGGTGTTACCGTAAAATTCAGAAGCCCCGGCGCCCGGTTTTTACGGGGCGTCGGGGCTTCAGTTTTCTATAGAATCAGCGGAGGCAGAGATAACTGCGGCCGAAGCGGGCTGCGGCGGCGCGGTCGAGTTCTTCGCGGAACTCCGGGGCGGCGATACTGATCAGCAGTCGCGCACGTTCCGGCAGGGATCGCCCGACGAGATTGACGGCGCCATATTCCGTTACGACATAGTTTGTCTGGAAGCGGGTCGTAACGACTCCGGCCCCTTCGGTCAGAACCGGTTTGATTTTGTTCAGACCCTTGTTGGTCGTCGCGAGCATCGCCAGGAAAGAGATTCCCCCTTCGCTCTGGGAGGCACCGTAGACGAAGTCGTGCTGGCCACCGATTCCGGAGAAGATCTTCGTTCCGATCGAGTCGGCGCAGACCTGGCCGGTCAGGTCGATTTCGAGGCAGGAGTTGATCGAGACGACCTTCGGGTTCTGGGCGATAATAAAGGGGTTGTTTGTCCAGGCGACATCCTTGATCACGATGTCGGGGTTATAGTCCATATAGTCGTAGAGCCGTCGCGAGCCGAGGGCGAGCGAAGCGAGCGACTTTCCCGGGAGCACCTTTTTCATCGAGTTGTCGATCACCCCCTCTTCGAGCAGCGGGAGGACACCGTCGGTCATCGCTTCGGTGTGAAGCCCGAGGTGTTTGTGGTCGTGGAGCGCACGGATGACGGCGTTCGGGATACCGCCGACACCGATCTGGAGCGTTGCTCCGTCGGGAATCAGTTCGGCGATATGGTTGCCGATCATGATCTCTTTCTCCGAGGGGGTTACGGTCGGGACCTCGACGAGAGGATCGTCGCAGCGGACAGCCGCGTCGAGTTTCGAGACGTGGATCAGCGCGTCGCCGTAGGAGAACGGCATTGCCTTGTTGATCTGGGCGATTACGACACGCGCACACTCGACCGCCGATGTCGCCAGGTCGGCCGAGACGCCGAAGCTGACGTAGCCCTCGTCGTTCGGCTCCGAGCAGTTTATCAGCGCGACGTCGACCGGGCAGATTCCGCGGCGGAACAGCGCCGGGACCTCCCCGAGGAAACGCGGGGTTGTCACGCCGTAGCCGTCGGCGATCCACTGACGGACAGAGTTTGCGACGAAGAACGAATTGACCAGGAACGAATCGGCCAGTTCCGGCTTGCAGTAAGGAGCCGGGCCCTTGGCGACGGCGAAGGCCGAGTAGAGGGTCACGTCGCGGAGTTCCGGACCGCGGCGTGCGAGCGCCTCGGTCAGGATTTCGGGGATCGATGTGCTCCCCTGGATATAGACATGATCCCCGCTGTTGATCAGGCTGACAGCCTCGTCGGCCGTCATATATTTAACATTCATAGGCGGGAACGGGACTAAATTCGGTTGCGAAGGCCTTCAGACGATCGCCGAGCGCGTTGAACTGGGCGGGTGCATTCAGCATCGAGACGCAGACACGCACCCCTTCCTGGAGGCTACCGGTCGATTTGAGCGAGATCGTCGCGACACCGTAGCGGAGGAGTTCGAACTGGAGTTCATCGCCTGTCATCGCGGGGAAACCGGCCGTAAAGAAGAAACCGTCGCTTATCGGCGCCTCGCCGTCGCAGTCGTAGACAAGATGGAAACCGCTGGCGAGGAAAAGTTCGCGGGCGAGATGGCTCCGGCGCTCATACTCGCGGCATTCGCCGACGAAGTCGAGGTGGCCGTCGGCTGCGGCGTCGAGCATGGCAGCCATCGCATACTGGGCCGAGTGGGCCGTGCCCGACGAAGCGCAGTAAAGCACGCCGAAGATATATGCTCCGAGGTATGTCGGCATATCGTAGAACGCCTCCAGAGCCGGGAAGCGGCGCTCGGCCAGCGCGGGACTGACGGCGACCAGGGCGATACGCTGACCGGCGTAACTGAATATCTTCGAAGCCGAAAGCAGGAGGATATAGTTGTCTGTATATCGGGCGACTGTCGGGACGAAGGGAGCCTCGAAGGGAACACCGAAATTGCGGCGGAAGTCCATGCCGAAGTAGGCGTGGTCTTCGAGGACAATCGCGTCGTAGCGGGTCGCCATACGGCCGATAATTTCGAGTTCTTCTTCGGTCAGGTTAGTCCAGGCGGGGTTGTTCGGGGTGCTGTAGAGGATTGCGGTTATATCCCCTTTCGATAGAATCTCCTCGAGTTTCGCCTCGAGAGCCTTGCCGCGGTAGGAGTAGATGTCGAGGGAGACCTCGCGGAGACCGAGGACTTTTGCCTGGTGGCGCTGGGCGGGGAAGCCGGGATTCAGGAAGAGCATCGCGTCCTTCCGGGGGTCGCGCTGCCGCAGAAGGAGCATCGAGGTGAAGCATCCCTGCATCGAGCCGACGGTCGGGACGATGTCGGCGGCAGGTATGTCGATATCGAGGAAAGCGCGGATAAACTTCGATCCGGCCTTTTTCAGGGCCGGGAGGCCCGAGATATCGGGATATTTGTTTGCGATACCGCGGTTCAGGGCCTCGCATTCGGCGAGGACGCCGATGCGCGACGATTCGATTCCGGGGTTGCCGAGTTCGAGGTGTACGCAGGGTTCTCCGGCGAGCAGTTCGAGGCGGCCGGAGAGAGAGACAATCTGGCGGATTGTCGCGGAGCCGATGTCGGAGATGCCGCCTTCGGCCATCAGGTTTCGGAGGGTCTGGTTATCAACTGGAAACATATGCTTTGTCAAAGGTTACTGGGGGAGGGACGGTGTGATTGTTCAGGCGAGATCCTTGCTTTTTTCGAGACCGGCGCGGAAGGCGCGGATGTTCATCTCGACGATTGACTCAGATTTACGGGAGAAAAGTTCGGCGATAGCCGCCTCGATTTTTTCAGCCGAGATTCCGATAAACGGAGCGGCCGCGCCGAGCAGGACCATATTGGCTGTGCGTGGCGAGCCGGTCTCGCGGGCGAGTGCGTCGACATCGAAGGCTACGCAGTTTCCGGCAGCGCGGAGTTCGGCGATTACCTCGTCGACATCGGGGTATACCGGGATGTTGACGAAGGGAACGGTGTTTGTCACGGTCCATCCGCCGGGGCGGAGCCAGTCGCGGTAGCGGAGCGCCTCCATCGGTTCGAGAGAGATAATCAGGTCGGCGCCGCGGAGCGGGATCAGGTCGGAGGCAATCGGGTCGCTGCTGAGGCGGAGGTTCGACTGGACGTCGCCGCCGCGCTGGCTCATACCGTGGACTTCGGCCTGTTTGATATGGAGATTGTCGTTCAGGGCGGCGATGCCGAGAATTGTCGCGATCGAGAGGATTCCCTGGCCTCCGACACCGGCCAAGACTATATCTGTTTTCATTGTTTTTGACGGGGATTTCGATTCGTAATTTACTGTTTTTTCGAGGCGTGGCGGCGGGCAGTCTGGATACATTCGCGGCGGGAGACGATGACCGACAACCCCGGCCATTCGATCTCCTCGCGGAAGAGGCTGACCATATCGGCGTGGTTCTTCGGGTGGGAGTCGATTGTCCGGACATGGGCCGGATCGGCTCCGAGGCCGCGGCAGATATCCTCGAGTTTGCCTGTTCCCTGCGAATCCTGGCCGCCGGTCATTCCGGTTGTCAAGTTGTCTGAGATAATGACGGTCATCGGGGTGTTTTCGTTGATCGCGTCGAGGAGTCCGGTCATTCCGGAGTGGGTGAAGGTCGAGTCGCCTATTACGGCCACCGATGGGTGCTGACCGGCGTCGGCCGCACCTTTTGCCATCGTGATCGACGCCCCCATGTCGACGACCGAGTCGATCGCGTTGAACGGCGCGAGCCATCCGAGCGTATAGCATCCGATGTCGCCGAATACCTTCGCGTTGTCGTAGGAGTCGAGCACCTCGTTCAGGGCGCCGTAGACATCGCGGTGGCCACATCCCTGGCAGAGGGCCGGCGGACGCGGAGCGACAAGTTGCGACGGTTCCGGTTCGACAACCGGAGACACACCTTCGAAGGCCGGGCGGAGCCGGAGCATCGCGGCCTTGACCGAGTCGGGGGTCAGTTCGCCTGTTCGGGGGAGTGTGCCGTCGAGTTTGCCGAAGACCGGCTTCCCGGCCGAGAAGAGACC
>JAMPGR010000011.1 GCA_023663805.1 Clostridium sp.
GATAAGCATAACGCTTCCTTTTTATTCATATGTCATGGAAAGAGCGGACTCTTTCGGTTGCAAAATTACGAATTTTTATTGTATTTACCAAATCAAAATTCAGTACGCATCTGATACAACGCAGGTTTGGATTGGTTCACGGCTATATATTCGTGATAAACCAAACCAACTTATCAGATGAGATATGGCTGGGCAAAAAGAAAGCCTATGACAATGAAACAAACCTTTCTCTTTTCCCTCGCCAATCCACATCACATAACTGAGAAAAGCAGCACAAGAGTAAATCAATCGAATTAAAAATTATAAACGAATACTAAATCTTCTAAATTCGTTTATATTCAGTTTCTGTAAGTGTGTCAGATAGTACGATATTAGTACTATCTATGATTTACATAATCCTATATATCAGTTTGTTAAACCCTATATCATAAAATAGAGTTTAGTTATCGTTCAGAACAGAAGGGCGACACGGTAGACGACGAAGGCGACAAGCCAGGCGACAGCCGTGTTGTAGATGACCGAAAAAAGGCCGTAGCGCCACTTGCCGGTCTCGCGGACGATCGCGACGATCGTCGCCGTACAGGGGCAGTAGAGCAGGACGAAAACCATGAATGCCAGCGCTGCCGCGGCAGTGAAGTCGGGTTCGCCGGTCGCAGGCGACGGTGCGGTCAGGCGCTGTCCGAGCGTCCGGTCGGAGACCTCCTCGTCGCCGGTGTAGAGCACGCCGAGAGTCGAGACAACGATTTCTTTGGCGGGGATTCCGGCGACAGTCGCGACAGTCGCGCGCCAGTGGAATCCGAGCGGCTCCATCAGGGGGTTGCCCCCCTTGCCGATCATCTCGAGGTAGGAGTCGCGCGAGGTGTCGACGGCAGAGTCGTCGACCGCTTCGGCGACAACCGGTAAGCCGTTCTCGTCGATCGCGGTCGAATCCTCGCGGTCGAGGGGAAAATAGTTCAGAGCCCATACGATTATGCTCGCGATCAGGATAATCCCGCCCATTTTTCTCAGATATTGCTCACCCTTGCCCCACATATGTCGAAGGGTCGCCTTCAGGGTCGGGACACGGTATGGGGGGAGTTCCATGACGAACGGCGTCACATCCTTCTTGAAGAACACGCTGCGCAAAAGTCGCGCTGTCGCGACGGCGACAAGGATGCCAATCAGATAGAGTCCGAGGAAAACCATCGCAGCCGACGAACTGAAGAACGTACCGATCAGAAGGACATAGATCGGCAGACGCGCCGAGCACGACATGAACGGATTGATCAGAATCGTTATCAGTCTGCTGCTCGGACTCTCGATTGACCGCGACGCCATAATCGCCGGGACGTTGCATCCGAAGCCCATGACAAGGGGTATGAACGACTTGCCGTGGAGTCCTATGCGGTGCATCAGACGGTCCATGATGAACGCCGCGCGTGCCATATAGCCCGAGTCCTCCATAAAAGATATGCAGAAATAGAGAATCAGGATGTTCGGCAGGAAGACTATGACGCCGCCGACGCCGCCGATAATGCCGTCGGCGACAAGATCCTTCAGCGGTCCGTCGGGCATATACTCCTCGACCAGCGAGGAGAGCGCCCCGACCCCGTTCTCGATCCATCCCATCGGGAACGCGCCGATATAGAATGTCAGCCAGAACATCAGGAACATGACGATCAGAAAGATCGGGAAACCGAACAGACGGCTCGTCACGATTGAGTCGATCAGGCGTGTCGAGCGCTCCCGCTCAGCCTCGGAGCGTTCCATCGTCTCGGCGAGCGCCCCGGCTATGAAGCCATATTTTTCGTCGGCAATCGCCGACGAGATATCCTCGTCGTTCACCCGCTCGATACGCGCCAGTTCGGCATCGCGCGCCGCCAGAATCTCTTCGCGGCGGGGTTTTCCGTCGAGCATCTGCTCGACCTCGCGGTCGCGCTCGAGGAGTTTGATTGCCAGATAGCGCGGGGAGAAAAGCGGTTCGACCGACGGGTCGGACTTCAGCATATCCTTGACGACGGTTACGCCCTGCTCGATCTCCTTGCCGAGGTTGACGTGGATATGGCGGACGCTTTCCTCGCGTCCTTCGTAGACACGGATGATCGTGTCGAACAGACGGTCGATCCCTTCGCCGGTCTTGCTTACGGTCGGAACGACAGGGACGCCGATCATTTCGCCGAGGAGTTTGTAGTCGAGTTTGTCGCCGGAGTCCTCGAGTTCGTCATACATGTTCAGGGCAATCACCATACTCCGGTCCATATCGATCAGTTCGGTCGTCAGATAGAGGTTACGCTCGAGGTTCGAGGCGACAACGACATTGACGATGACATCGGGGGTCTGGTCGCGGAGATAGCGGCGGACATAGAGTTCCTCGGGGGAGTATGAGGCGAGCGAATAGGTTCCGGGGAGGTCGACGATACGGAACCGGTAGCCGCCGTGGGAGAAGGTACCATATTTGGCATCGACGGTCACACCGCTGTAGTTCCCGACATGCTCGCGGGCACCGGAGGCGATGTTGAACAGCGAGGTCTTGCCGCAGTTCGGGTTGCCAATCAGGGCGACGTTGATTGTCCGGCTCTTCTCGGCGAACGAGCCCGCCGCTCGACGGTCGCCACATGCGGGATCGTCACACTCCGTCGTCAGTCTCCGCGAAACGTCGGCCGCCTGGTGGTCCTCCGGCGAATTTACGGCTTCGTCGGCGGGTACGATCTCGACAAGGTCGGCCTCTGAACGCCGGAGAGATATTTCGTAGTCGAGAATCCGGTATTTTACGGGATCCTGCATCGGAGCCGACATCATCATCGTCACGTCGTGTCCCCTGACAAATCCCATCTCGATCATACGTTTTCGGAACGCGCCGTGTCCGAGTATCTTTATAATTCGCCCGGTCTCGCCCGGTTTCAGTTCGCTGAGCCTCATCGCTTTCGATTGTTCGGTTGGTTATCGGTTATGTCTTTCGACGTTGCAAAGTTCGGCATTTTTACTGAAACAGCCAACGATTCCGTCATTTTATTTATAACCGTTCCAAATTACAGCGCTGAATTTCCCGAACATTTTTCCGGGGGGAAATATCGGATAATTCGCGACTAAACGCTAACTTTGCAGTCCGGCTCGGAGTGTCCTGCCGGAACCAGTTATAACGAAACCCGACAATTATGCTGAAAATCAAGAGACTCGACCTGTTCATGCTGAAAAGTTTCCTTCCGCTTTTCTTCATGACCTTCTTTATCTGTCTCTTTATCGTCATGATGCAGTTTCTATGGAAATTCATCGATGACCTCGTCGGCAAGGGACTGAGTTTCGATATCGTCGCCGAACTCTTTTTCTACGCGTCGCTTACGATGGTTCCGCTGGCGCTGCCGCTGGCTGTCCTGCTGGCGTCGCTGATGGTCTTCGGAAACCTCGGAGAACGTTTCGAACTGACGGCTATGAAAGCCGCCGGAGTCTCGCTGATACGCGCGATGGCTCCGCTGACCGGGCTGATCGGCCTGATTGCTGTCGGTGCGTTCTTCTTCCAGAACGATGTGATGCCGGTAGCCCAGACGAAGATGTGGACTCTGGTCTACTCCGTCCGCCAGAAATCCCCCGAGGTCGAGATCCCCGAGGGGGTCTTCTACGACCAGATCCCCGGCTATAACCTCTTTGTCGAAAAGAAAAACAAGGAGACCGGAATGCTCTACGACCTGATGATCTACAATATGAGCAGCGGTTTCGAGAACGCAACGACAATCCTGGCCGACTCGGGCCGCCTGGCGATCAGCGACGACAAGACCCACCTCTATCTCCACCTCTGGGACGGCGAGTCGTTCGAGAATCTCCGCCAGGCCCAGGCTGGCGCCGGAAACGTCCCGTACCGCCGCGAGTCGTTCACGGAGAAAGAACTGCTGATGAAATTCGACGCGAACTTCAACCGTCTCGACGAGGAGACCATGCGCTCGCAGTATATCGGCAAAAACATCAGCCAGTTGCGCGCCACGATCGACTCCGTCGAGCAGATAATCGACAGCCTCGGGCGATCCTACGGCAATACGCTCCGCTACCGGTCCTATCTCGGAGTCACGCCCGTCACGACCGATCCGGCGAAGATGTCGGAGCCGATCGACCGGCCGGTCGTCGCGGAGCGCAACTTTCCCGAGGTCAGCCTCGAGCGCCTGATAAGCCTCGACTCGATCATCAGCCAGGCCAATTCGGCCGAACAGCAGAACTATATCCAGACAGCCCTGTCGAAGGCGACGCGCGAAAAACAGGACCTCGAGTTCAAAAGTTTTCCGCTCAGCGAGGAGCGGAAGGAGATACGCCGCCACGGTATCGAGATGCACACGAAATTCACCCTCTCTATTGCGTGCATCATATTCTTCTTTATCGGCGCACCGCTCGGGGCGATTATCCGAAAAGGGGGCCTCGGGACCCCGCTGGTCATCTCCGTCGTATTCTTTATCGCCTACTATCTGATCGATACGGCCGGAAAGAAGATGGCCCGCGAAGGGAGACTCGATGTCTGGGAGGGGATCTGGCTCAGTTCGGCTGTACTGCTCCCCCTCGGTATTTTCTTCACCTACAAGGCTGTTAACGACTCGGCCGTCTTTAACGCCGACGCCTATATGAACTTCTTCCGGAAACTGATCGGCCGCCACGAGGTCCGCTCGCTCGAGATGAAGGAGGTCGTCATGGAGGAGGTCGACACCCGCCGGGCCCTCGAAATAACCGAACAACTCCGCCAGCGGCTGAAACAATTCCTCCGCTACAATATCCGCCGCCAGTCATACCTGGCCTATTTCACCAAAGGGTACCCCCCGGCCGAAACGGCCGAGATCTCCGGCGAGATCGAGCGGATGGTCGCCTACCTGTCGAACTCGCGGAAGCGCCTGGTCGTTATGAAACTGATGGATATTCCGGTCATGCGCAACCTCTGGGTCTACTGCCCAGGACGTGTCCGCTGGGTCGGGATCGCGCTGGCGCTGCTCTTCCCCGTCGGGATTCCCCTCTGGCTGATCGGCACGAACGCCCAGCGTTCGCTCCGCCGGGAATATGACGCGATCATCCGGGTCTGCTACGAACTCGACACCCTGATGAAGGACAGAAATGAGGAAGACAACAAAGACGAACAAACAAACTAAAGATGAATAAATCAGAAGATCAAGATATGGACAAAATCAAACTGGATACGATCGAAGAGGCAATCGAAGATTTCCGAAACGGCAAATTCGTTATCGTCGTCGACGACGAGGACCGCGAAAACGAGGGCGACCTGATTATGGCCGCCGAAAAAGTCACACCGGAGGCTGTCAACTTCATGGTCACGAACGCCCGCGGAGAACTCTGTGCGCCAGTCACGATTGACCGCTGCCACGAACTCGGCCTGACACGCCAGACCGAGGACAACACCTCGATGCTCGGAACTCCGTTCACGATAACTGTCGACAAACTCGAGGGGTGTACAACCGGAGTCTCGGTCCACGACCGCGCCGAGACAATCCGCGCCCTTGCCGACCCCTCCTCGACTCCGGATACCTTCGGACGCCCCGGCCATGTCCACCCCCTCTACGCCCAGGAACAGGGCGTCCTGAAACGCGCCGGCCACACCGAAGCGTCGATCGACCTGGCCCGCCTCGCCGGACTCCGCCCGGCGGCGACCCTGATCGAGATCCTGAACGAGGACGGAACGATGGCACGCCTGCCCCAGCTGAGAAAGAAGGCTGACCAGTGGGGACTCCACCTCGTCTCGATCCGCGACCTGATTGCCTATCGCCTCCGGACCGAGATGCTCGTCGAAGAGGGTGTCGAAGTCAATATGCCGACCATCTACGGCGACTTCCGCCTGATCCCCTTCCGCCAGAAGGAGAACGGCCTGGAACACATGGCCCTGATCAAAGGGGATGTCGCTTCGGGCGACGAACCTGTCCTGGTCCGCGTCCATTCCTCCTGCGCGACGGGCGACATTTTCGGCTCGAAACGGTGTGACTGCGGCGAACAGCTCCACAAATCGCTCGAAATGATCGAACGCGAGGGGCGCGGCGCCCTGGTCTACCTGAACCAGGAGGGACGCGGAATCGGACTAATGGACAAAATCCGCGCCTACAAACTCCAGGAGGAGGGCCTCGACACCGTCGACGCGAACCTCCATCTCGGCCACAAAGCCGACGAACGCGACTACGGCGTCGGCGCCCAGATTCTCCACCTGCTCGGAATCAAGCGCATGCGCCTGATAACCAACAACCCGATCAAACGAATAGGGCTCGAGGGATACGGAATCGAGGTCGTCGAGAATGTACCGATCGAAATCGAGCCGAACGAATACAACCGGTTCTATATGCACACGAAAAAAGAGCGTATGGGCCACGATCTCCACAACGCCTGACCCTCGTCCCCGGGCAAACCGTGAAAAATATTTCGCTGAAAATTTGGAGAACTGACAATAAAAGCGTAATTTCGTAGCCGACACCCGAACCTGTCTAAAAAAAACAACCGCAGCCGGAACAATTCTCCGGCGACGGTTGTTCTGAACAACAAACGAACTATAATAACCAAATTCTAAAAACAGAAAACGCATGAAACCCTTACACGTAATCATCGCCGTCATCTCCGGCGCCATCGCAGGAACTGCTGTCGGACTGCTCTTCGCTCCCGAAAAAGGTGAGCGCACCCGCAAACAGATCGTCGACTACCTCCGCGAAAAGGGCATCAAACTGAAAAAGAGCAAACTCGAGGAGCTCGCCGACGAAATCGCCGAAGAGATCGAGAAAAACGACTGACAACACGCTCCCGTCAGGCCCTCCAGCCGGGCCGGAAACGACCGGAAGACTAACAAACCAACCCAACTCACACCGAAGAAAAGAACAACACATGGGAAACCTCGGACTTCTCTACGCCTTCCTTGGCGGAGCAATCGTCGGCGCAGGCGCCGCGTTGCTTTATGCCCCTGAAAAAGGGGAGGAAACTCGCCGTCAGATCAAAGAACTCCTGCGCAAACGCGGAATTCTCTGCACCGACAACGAAATCGACGCCCTGGTCGAACAACTGACGACCGAAGTCGACGACTGATAATTCGACGGCAGCGTAACCGACCGAACACAACCTCTGAAGATACGGCGGGGAGCGTCCTCCGGCATTCGTCCCGACCCGGACGGAGATCCGGAAATGACTCCCCGCCCTTTTGTTACCCACCTCCCTTGAAACGGAAAAACCCCAAACAACAAACCGAAAATCGATGGCTGAAGAAAAATCATCCTATGCACGACTATGGGACACCCTGAAAAGATACCTGTCCCTGAAAGGCGAGGACCTGAAACTGATGGTATCCGAGAAAACGACCGTCCTGCTCAGTACCCTGATTGTCTGTATCGTGCTGACCGTCCTCGGCGCTGCGACACTCCTTTTCCTGACCTTCGCCCTCGCCCACTGGATCGGCGAGACTCTCGGACTCCCCTGGGCCTACCTCATTATCGCCGGATTCTATATCCTGCTTCTTGTCCTGATCGTCATCCTGCGCAAACCGCTGATTATCGATCCGGTCTCGAAATTTATTACTAAAGTGATTTTATCCTGACGCCATGCCAACGAAGAAGAAAGCACCCCATACCGAGCCGAACTGGCAGGGGTATACGCTCGACGAACTACGCTATCAGCGCGCCCTAACTGCCGCGCGCCTCGAGATCCAGAAGGAACGCCTGATGAACCAGACCCAGACGCTCCGCGGCACCTTCGGCGCCCTCCAGCCCAAAGGGGTCGTCGGGAAGATGTTACGTTCGCTCGACGTGATCGACTACGGAATCCTCGCCTTCCGGACTGTCAGCCGGATTACTTCGCTCCTGCGCCACGCCCGCCGAAAATAGCCGCTGACACCGCCGCCCACGGACGAACTAATCCATCATTATCCTTTTTATGAACAACTACATAGAGACACGTCTCGAACTGACACCCTGCGACGAGACCCGAACCGACCTTCTGGCCGCCTTCCTCGCCGACGAGGGATATGAATCCTTCGTCCCCGACCAGAGCGGCCTAACCGCATATATACGCGAAGAACTCTACAATCCGGCTGCAGTCGCCCGCGCTGCCGAAATGATTCCCCTCGAAACCCATGTCGAAGCCTCGTGGCGCCGCATCGAGGGTCGCGACTGGAACGAGGAGTGGGAGAAGAACTACTTCAAACCGATTGTGATTGCTGACCGCTGTGTCATCCACAGTTCGTTCCACCGCGACATACCCCGCGCCGAATACGATATCGTGATCGACCCGAAGATGGCCTTCGGAACAGGCCATCATTCGACGACAACACTGATTGTCACCGACCTTCTCGAACGGGACCTCGGGGGAAATAGCGTCATCGACATGGGAACCGGAACCGGTATCCTCGCGATTCTCGCGGCGATGCGCGGCGCCTCGCCGGTGACGGCGATCGAAATCGATCCGTTCGCCGCCATCAATGCCCGCGAGAATGTCGCGCTGAACAACCATCCCGAAATCACGGTCATCGAAGGGGACGCATCGAAACTCGACGGCCTCGACGGAAGCGCCGACCTTTTCCTGGCGAACATAAACCGTAATGTCATAACAAGCGACATCCGCTCCTATGCCCTGACCCTGCGCCCCGGAGGCCAGATCGTCCTTTCGGGCTTCTACCGCGAGGATATCCCCGTCGTAGCGAAAGCGGGGATGGAGGCCGGACTCGAACCGGTCCGCGCGACCGACCGCGAGAACTGGGCCTGCCTGGTCATGCAGAAATCCTGACAAACGACTGACGCTTATGAAAAGATTTATCAGAAACATCATTCTCGCCACGCTCCCGGCCGCGGCCGCTCTCCTCGCTCCTTCCGCAGCGTCAGCCTCCGACGCCGTGCGTCCCGCGGGGGCGTTCGCCTGGGGCGCCGAGGTCGGCGGCGGCATCGACATGACAAGCAACGACCTCTCGACCGTCAATATCGACGCCTTCTTCGGCTACCGTAACCGATGGCTCCGAATGGCCGGCATAGGTGCCGGAATCAATATGATGGTCAACGACAGTTACCGCTGCTTCCCGGTCTATGCGACCTTCCAGATCAACTTCCGCCGGCGTCCGTCGGTTGTCTACCTCGACTTGCGCGCCGGATGCGTCTTCAACAACCTCGGGGGAAACCGGCAGCAGACCTCTTTCTACGGCTCTCCCGGCCTCGGATTCAATCTCGCCGGAGGGCCGAAATTCCAGAGTTATCTCGTCCTGGCCTATGTCTACAACGGTATGCGCCCGTTCGACAACGGACTGCGCCATATCGACATCCACGGCCTACATCAAGCGACCGTTCGCCTCGGCATAACCTTCTGACCGACAGAACAAGAGGCCCTGTCTCGCGACAGAGCCTCTCCGGTTACATGTTGTAAAGTGTATACAGGGATTGAGTATTACCATGATCCTTATGAGATCAAAAAGTGTCTATTAATCGGCACAAAATTAGGCCTTATATTTTAATTACCCAAATAAAATCGTAATTTTTTTAAAAAAATTTGAATAAGGCCGCCTCAACAATTGTGGCACTGTTTTTGTTGTACACCTGTCTCGGGGTGGTGCCAAGTCGGATCTCCCCGCGCCAACAATATGACAATCAATAAAAACTCAATACGATATGGAAAAAATTCAACCCGGAAAATTTGTCGACTTCGCCTACACGATCTACAAGGTCGCTGACGGAGCCGATGACGAAATGATCTACGAAACCCCCGCCGAACAGCCCGAACAGATTATCTTCGGGGTCACCCAGGGGGTCTTCCCTCCCCTCGAAAAAGCCCTCGACGGCCTGACCCCCGGCGAGACCTTCTCTGTCACGATGGCTCCCGAGGATGCCTTCGGAGAATATGATCCCGAACGCGTCGTCGAACTCGAGAAAGAGATCTTCGAGGTCGAAGGAAAATTCGACAGCGAGATGGTCAAGGTCGGAGCGATGATTCCGATGATGAACGCCGCCGGACAGCAGATGTACGGCCGCGTCCTCGACGTGACAGACAAATTCGTCAAGATGGACTTCAACCATATCCTCGCCGGAGAGACCGTACGCTTCGACGGCAAGGTCATCGGCGTTCGCGAGGCAACCCAGGAGGAACTCCATCCGGTCCATGGCTGCGGCGGATGCTGCGGTGGCTCCGACGATGGTTGCGGCTGCGGAGAAGGCTGTGGCGAAGGTTGCGGTTGCAACTGATTCCCCATCCCTCTCAGAGAGACAATAACGAATACGGCTCCCGTCCCGATCTTTCGATCAGGACGGGAGCCGTCGTTATTGTCAGCCAGAGGGCTTATCAGAGGCGCGACTTATAGATCGCGACGATTTCGTCGTAGGTCACCTCGCGGGGGTTGCCGGGGGTGCAGACATCCTCGATAGCCTGGCGCGAGAGAGCCGGGATATCCTCCTCCTTGATTCCGAGGAGGGTCAGGTTGGCCGGGATACCGACCCGGTCGGAGAGAGCCTTGACGGCGTCGCAAGCGGCCTGGGCGGCCTGTTCGGGAGTCATACCCTTTGTATCGACACCCATCGCCTCGGCGATCTTTCCATATTTTTCGACACAGCAGGGCATGTTGAATTCCATGACGGTCGGGAGCAGGACTGCGTTGGCGACACCATGGGGGATGTCGAAGAGCGCCCCGAGCGGGTGTGCCATACCGTGGACGAGACCGAGACCGACGTTCGAGAACGCCATGCCGGCGATATACTGGGCCAGAGCCATTCCGTTACGTCCTTCGGGATTCTTCGGCTCGTCGACGGCTGTCGGGAGATAGCGGGCGATCATGCGGATAGCCTCGATCTCGAACATGTCAGACATCTCCCATGCGGCCTTCGTGATATATCCCTCGATGGCGTGAGTCAGGGCGTCCATTCCGGTTGCGGCGGTCAGCGACTTCGGCAGCGAGTACATCAGTTCGGCGTCGATGATAGCGACGGCGGGGATATCGTTCGGATCGACGCAGACCATCTTCTTCTGCTTCTCTTCGTCGATGATGACATAGTTGATTGTCGTCTCGGCGGCAGTGCCGGCCGTTGTCGGCAGGGCGATGATCGGAATCGATTTGTTCTTTGTCGGGGCGCATCCCTCGAGGGAGACAATGTCGGAGAATTCGGGGTTGGCAACGACGATGCCGACAGCTTTAGCCGTATCGATTGCCGAACCTCCGCCTATAGCGACAAGTATATCGGCGCCCGATTCCTTGAAGGCGCGGATTCCGTCGTTGACGTTCGTGACGGTCGGGTTCGGTTTGACGTCACTGAAAATCGAGTATTCGACCCCTGCCTGGTCGAGGACGTCGGTAACGAGTTTAGCAACACCAAACTGGATCAGACCCTTGTCGGTCACGATCATTACTTTCTTTTTGCCCAGACGGGCGATTGCGCCGGGGAGTTCCTTGCGGGCTCCGGGGCCGAAGAACGAAGTTTCGTTCAGGATGAAACGGTTAATCATGCTAATGGATTTGGTTTATTTATCGAGGTTGATTATTTCGTATTTTGTCGTTCCGAGACCGATCTGCTCGGCGTGGTCAATCGTGTGGGTGCCGTGGCGGCTCTGGATACGCTCGATCAGCGGCGCATTGTCGTTCCCTTCGGAAGGGTGCATGTTGAAGATGATGTCGACGCAGGCCCGGTCGAGGGCGACCGGATCGAACGATGCGAGAATGCCGTAGTCCTTCAGGTGGACAGCGTCGGGGCTGGCGTCGCAGTCACAGTCGACCGACATATTATTCATTACATTGATATATAGGACATTCCCCTTAAAATAGTCGTGAACCCCCTGGGCCGCGGCTGCCATCGATTCGAGGAAAAGATCCTGCTCGGCTATGTTGTCCCAGAGGTTCTCTGTCTTGTCGGTTACGCCGGCCGAATGGATATATGCCTTGCCGTCAGCCGATGCGACACCGATGCTCGCGTTTTTAAGAACACCGCCGTAGCCTCCCATAGCGTGTCCCTTGAAGTGGGCGAGGTTGATCATATAGTCGTAGCGCGGCAGGTGGCTCCCGACGATGTCGTGTTTGATATGGCGCGTGTCGCGGACGGGAATGTTGAACTGCCCCTCTTCGTCCATCAGGTCGACCGGAGCGATCGTATCGTAGCCGTGCTCGCGGACAGTCTGCCAGTGGGCCTCGAAGGTATTGCGCTTCCCGGCGTAGGCTGTGTTGCATTCGACGATTGTTCCGTCGACCGCTTTGACAAGGTCGGCAATCAGAGTCGGTTTCAGATAGTTCGGGTTTCCGGCCTCGCCGGTGCTGATCTTGACGGCAACGCGATGGCCATCGGCGGGGGATCCAAGTGCCTGATAAATTTTTACGAGAGCCTCGGGGGTGATTTCCCTGGTCATGTAGACTTTAGACTGTGCTTCGGTTGTCATTGCTGAAACAGTTAGGGAGACAAATAAGAGGATTAGTTTTGTGACTTTGATCATAGCGGTTCATTTTTCTGTCGCAAAGTTATTATTTTTTTCAGACATGCTCTAATTTTTCCCACAGAACTTTTTTCGGGCCTGAGCCGTAATATTATTGAATCATTCCGTACACCGCATTATGACTACCCCGACGACAACACCGACAACGACAGGCGTCCATTCCCTGAAGGAAATATGTATCTTTCTGGCCGAATATGCGACATGGCTCCTCGGGAGCGGAGCGACATGCATTCGTCTCGAGCGAAACGTCAACCGTATGGCCGCTGTCCTCGGTTGTCAAGCTGTCATGACGATACTCCCGCGCCATATCCATATGACCGTCTGCAACCCGGCTCATTCCGACAGTTACACATTTATCAGCGCGACATCATGCAGCGCAATCAGTTTCGACATAAACACCCGCCTGAGCGAACTGAGTTGGGCGCTGGCCGACCGCCGGATCGACTTCGACAGGGCCCGCCGAGAGTTCGCCGCGATCAAAGCGACTCCCCCCGCAAACCGCTGGCTCGTCCTGCTGCTCGCCGCGCTGGCCAACGGCGCCTTCTGCCGCCTGTTCAACGGCGACTGGACGGCGGTCGCGATCGTCGTGGTCGCGACGCTGGCCGGGTTCTCCCTGAAACAGTCGCTATGCGGCCTCGGGGTCGATGTGCGCGTTGTCTTCGCGCTCTGCGCCTTCGCCTCGTCGGTCGTGGCGGCCGCCGGTGTGCTGACGAACCTCGGGACAACGCCGGAGATTGCCGTCGCGACGAGCGTCCTCTATCTCGTTCCGGGAATCCCCTACCTGAACTCCTTCAGCGACCTGCTCGCGGGCCACTATATCTGCTCCTTCTCCCGCTTTCTCGACGCCGTCGTCCTGACATGCTGTTTCTCCTTCGGACTCTGCGGCGGACTCCTCGTGATGCATGTCGGAATGTTCTAAACAGACTCTCAGATGATACTCGAATTTCTCCAGGACGCAATATTCGCCGCCGTCGCCGCCGTCGGCTTCGCCGCAATAAGCAACCCGCCGCGGCGGGCATATCTCTTCTGCGCCTTCATCTCCGCCGCCGGCCACTCGGCGCGTTTCCTAATGATGCACCAGAGTCTGCTCGGCCTCCATATAGTCATCGCCAGCACCCTGGCCGCGCTGCTCGTCGGCATTCTCGCAGTCCTCCTTTCGCCGGTTTCCCGCACCCCGGCCGAGACCTGTCTGTTTCCGTCGCTGCTACCGATGATACCGGGAACGTATGCCTACCGCACCTTCGGCGCACTCGTTCTCTGTCTCTACCGGGGCCACGAGGGGGAGTTCCCCCACTACTTCTATCTCCTTGCGAGCAACGGCCTGACCTGTCTGTTCATCCTGCTCGGAATGGTCATCGGAGCGACGATCCCGATCTTCATGCTGAAGCGCATCTCCTTCCAGGCAACCCGCTGAGAAACGAAACCCGCACGCAGAATTTCGATAGGTTTCAGTTTAAAACGGACCTGCGCGAATAATCTGGTTGCCTGATTTTGCACTTGTCAGATGTACCTGCACCAGTTGGACCTGCATTCCGCCGATTTGATTTTTTCGGGGTGGTTTTGCGGTCATCTCGACGAAAAGCAGTAATTTTGCGCGGATATATATACTGAAATGGAAATAATACGAAAAACCGATGACCTGAAACGGTCCCTCGACGCCCTCCGCGGCCAGGGCAAGACGATTGGTCTTGTGCCGACGATGGGTGCGCTCCACGACGGTCATCTCTCGCTGATCGCGAGAGCTCGTAGAGACAACGATATCGTGGTGGCGAGTGTTTTTGTCAATCCCACCCAGTTCAACAACCCCGAAGACCTCCGGACCTATCCGCGGACCGAAGAGGCCGACTGCCGCAAACTCGAAGAGGGGGGATGCGACATCGCCTTCATCCCGACGGTCGGGGAGATCTATCCCGAGCCCGACACCCGCCAGTTCGATCTCGGGCCGGTCGCCGAAGTCATGGAGGGAGCCCACCGTCCCGGCCACTTCAACGGCGTCGCCCAGATCGTCAGCAAACTCTTCGCGATGGTCCGCCCGACGCGAGCCTACTTCGGCGAAAAAGATCTCCAGCAGATCGCCGTCATACGCCGTATGGCCGAACTCGAAGGGTTCGACGACCTCGAGATCGTCGACTGCCCGATTGTCCGCGAACCCGACGGCCTGGCGATGTCGAGCCGCAACACCCGTCTGAGTGCCGCCGAACGCGCCGCCGCCCCGGCGATCCACCTGACCCTGGCCGAGAGCGTCGGACGCTCGCGGTCGATGTCGGTCGCCGACCTGAAGCGCCTCGTTGTCGACACGCTCGACTCGCTCCCACACCTGAAGGTCGAATACTTCGAGATCGTCGACCCGCTGACGATGCAGCCTGTCGCCGACTGGAGCGACTCGAAAGACCCCGTTGGCTGCATAACGGTCTACTGCGGCGATGTCCGTCTGATTGACAACATTAAATATCCCTCAGAGAAAAGCGACGAAAAATGACAATCGAACTGCTTAAATCGAAAATCCACCGCGTGACCGTGACCGAGGCGAACCTCGACTATATAGGAAGCATCACAATCGACCGCGACCTGATGGATGCCGCCGGAATCCTCGAAGGTGAACGAGTGTTCATCGTCGACAACAACAACGGCGAACGCTTCGACACCTACACGATCGCCGGCGAACCCGGCTCGGGCGTCATCTGCCTCAACGGAGCCGCCGCACGCCGTGTCCACCGCGGCGACATCGTGATTATCATGGCCTACGCCCGGATGACCCCTGAAGAGGCCGCGACATTCCGCCCGAAGGTCGTCTTCCCCGACACCGGGACAAACCGACTGATAAAATAACCCCGCCCCCTCCCCATATATAGAACGACAACATGTTTGACAGCCTGATAGACAAACTCGAACGGAGTTTTAAAGTACTCAAAGGTGAAGGAAAGATCACCGAAATCAACATCGCCGAAACACTGAAGGAGGTGCGCCGCGCGCTCCTCGACGCCGACGTCAACTACCGCGTCGCCAAGCAGTTTACCGACACCGTCAAGAAAAAAGCCATCGGCCAGAACGTCATTAACGCCCTGAAGCCGAAGGAACTGATGCTCAAGATCGTCCACGACGAACTGACCCTCCTGATGGGGGGCGACACCGCCGAAGTCAACCTCGGCGGAAACCCGACGGTCATCCTCATGTCGGGTCTCCAGGGCTCCGGCAAGACAACCTTCTCGGCCAAACTCGCCAACAAGTTAAAAACAGAGAAGAACCGTCGGCCCCTTCTGGTCGCATGCGACGTCTACCGTCCGGCCGCGATCGATCAGCTCCGCGTTCTGGCCGAACAGATCGGCGTCGACATGTATACCGAAGAGGGTAACCGCAATCCGGTCGAAATCGCCCGCAACGCTGTCGGCCACGCAAAATCGTCGGGCTACGACCTCGTTATCGTCGACACGGCCGGACGTCTCGCCGTAGACCAGCAGATGATGGACGAGATCGAGTCAATCAAAAACGCGATCAAACCCCAGGAGACGCTATTTGTCGTCGACTCGATGACCGGTCAGGACGCCGTCAACACCGCGAAGGAATTCAACGACCGCCTCGACTTCGACGGCGTCGTCCTGACCAAACTCGACGGCGACACCCGCGGCGGCGCCGCCCTGTCGATCCGCACCGTCGTCAACAAGCCGATTAAATTCGTCGGCACGGGCGAAAAGATGGACGCCGTCGACCTCTTCCACCCGAAGCGCATGGCCGACCGTATCCTCGGTATGGGCGACTTCCAGACTCTCCTCGAGAAGGTCCAGTCTGCAATCGACGAGGAGGAGGCCAAGAAGATGCACGGCCGAATCGTCAAGAACCAGTTCGACTTCAACGACTTCCTCAGCCAGATCGAGCAGATCAAGAAGATGGGCAACCTGAAGGATATCGCCTCGATGATCCCCGGCCTCGGAAAGGCTATCAAGGATATCGACATCGACGACAACGCCTTCAAAGGGATCGAAGCGATCATCCATTCGATGACCAAACAGGAACGCACCAACCCGGCGATCATCAACGCCAGCCGCCGCCAGCGCATCGCCCGCGGCTCGGGCACGACACTCCAGGAGGTCAACCGCCTGATCAAACAGTTCGACAACATGCGGAAGATGATGCACACGGTCTCGACAATAAAGAACCCGATGAAGATGATGCGCGGAATGAAAGGAATGCCCGGAATGCCCCGCAAATAATCCAGAACGACAATCCCCCAACCCGAACAGAACAAGATATATGACCCTTATCGACGGAAAACAGACTGCGGCCGACATAAAGGCCGAAATCGCCGCGGAAGTTGAAAAAATGGTCGCCGGCGGCAGACGCCGGCCCCACCTGGCCGCGATCCTCGTCGGACACGACGGCGGCAGCGAGACCTATGTCGCAAACAAAGTCAAGGCCTGCGCCGACTGCGGCTTCAAATCGACCCTCATACGCTTCGAAGAGGATGTCACCGAAGAGGAACTCCTCGCGGCGATCGAACGCCTGAACGCCGACCCCGAAGTCGACGGCTTCATCGTCCAGCTCCCCCTCCCCCGCCATATCTCGGAACAGCGCGTCATCGAGGCAATCGACTACCGCAAGGATGTCGACGGCTTCCACCCCGTCAACGTCGGGCGCATGTCGATCGGTCTCCCCTGCTACGTCTCCGCCACTCCCGCCGGAATAATCGAACTGCTGCGCCGCTACAAGGTTCCGACCCGGGGAAAACGGTGTGTCGTCCTCGGCCGCAGCAATATTGTCGGCAAACCGGTCGCGACGCTGATGATGCAGAAGAACGACCCGGGCAATGCGTCGGTAACCGTCCTCCACAGCGCCTCCGAAAACCTCCCGGAAATCTGCCGCGAGGCCGATATCATCATCGCCGCCCTCGGACAGCCCGGATTCGTCACCGCCGATATGGTCAAACCGGGCGCGACGATTATCGACGTCGGGACAACGCGTGTCCCCGACCCCTCGCGAAAGTCGGGCTTACGTCTTCGCGGCGACGTCGACTTCGAGAATGTCGCTCCGCTCTGCGACTATATCACACCCGTTCCCGGCGGCGTCGGCCCGATGACGATTGTCTCGCTGATGAAGAACACGCTCCTGGCTGCCTCCGGCGCCGTCTACTGACCGCCCCGGAAATGACCGCTCTTCTCTGTTCTCTGTTTCTGTCGCTGTCGGCCCTGCTGACCAGAGCCGACTCGGCCGACATCATCTTCGTCGGCGACGCGATGCAGCATCAGCGACAGCTCGACGCGGCGCGCCGCCCCGACGGCAGTTTCGACTACTCGGCATGTTTCGCGGCGGTCCGTCCCTATATCGAAAGCGCCGAATACGCCGTCGTCAACCTCGAGACACCCCTCGGCGGAAAGCCCTATTCGGGCTACCCGATGTTCTGTGCGCCCGACGAATATCTCGACGCTCTGGTCGACGCCGGGTTTGATTTCTTTCTCGGAGCGAATAACCACGCGCTCGACCGCCGCGACCGTGGTGTCCGCCGGACTATCGACCAGTTCCGCTCCCGCGGAATTCCATACGCCGGAATCTGGCGCAACAGGACCCAAAGAGACTCGCTGTCGCCGGTCATACGCGACATACGCGGTTTCAGGGTTGCTTTCCTGAACTATACCTACGGAACTAACGGAATCGCGATCCGCGAGGATGTCGTCGTCGACCCGATCGACACCCTCCTGATTGACCGAGACATCGACCGCGCCCGCGAGGCCGGAGCCGAACTGACGGCTGTCTGCGTCCACTGGGGCGAAGAGTACGAAATGCTCCCCCGCCGAAGTCAGAAGCACCTGGCCGATTATCTGGCCAGCCGCGGGGTCGATATGGTTATCGGTGCCCACCCCCACGTTATCCAACCAATCGAGATGCGCCAGGACAGCGCCAGCGGCCACCGGACACTGATTGTCTGGTCGCTCGGGAACTTCATCTCGGGAATGCGCACCCGCGACACCCGCGGAGGTGCCGCAGTCCGCGTCCGCCTCAGCCGCGACAGCGTCGGAACGGCCAGGATTGACACAGCGACCTACCGGCTGTTCTTCACCGTCACACCCGCCGCAGGAAGCGGCGACAACTTCCGCCTCGTTCCGGCCGAACTCCCGGTCGAGGGGAACAGCGTCGCCGAAAGCCAGCGCAAGGCCTTCTTCGATTCGGCCGAAAAGATATATAAACGCCACAATATCGGCGTCGGCCGCGACACGACCGCAATTCCCCGCCGGAATCCACGCCCAGAAACGAAAACGAACTAATGGAAAACGAATTCTCATCGAAATGGCTTGAGGGAGCCGTCACCGAACTGTCGCGTCTTCCCGGCGTCGGCCGTAAGACCGCTCTTCGCTTTGCGCTCCATCTTCTGCGCCAGGACCCTCAGAACGCCGAGGCTCTCGGAAACGCGATTATCGACCTTCGACGCAACATACGCTACTGCACCTGCTGCCACAATATCTCCGAGGCCGAGACATGCGAGATCTGCTCTTCCCCCCGGCGCGACCGCTCGACGGTCTGTATCGTCGAGAACGTCAAGGATGTCATGAACGTTGAAAATACCGGGCAGTTCGACGGTCTCTATCATGTGCTCGGCGGACTGATATCGCCGATGGAGGGGATCGGGCCCGACCAGCTCGAGATCGCCTCGCTGATCGACAGAGTCGCCGCTGGCGGTATATCGGAAGTTATCCTTGCTCTGAGTCCGACGATGGACGGCGACACGACGAATTTCTATATCTACCGCCGCCTTCAGCAGTTCCCCGGCCTGCGCGTCACCCAACTCGCCCGCGGCGTTGCTGTCGGCAACGAAATCGAATACACCGACGAACTGACCCTCGGCCGCTCGCTCCGCCAGCGGACTCTCTTCAGCGACTCGTTTAAAAACTGATTCTCCCTCCCCACGCCCTATGCTCTCTGACGGAAAAATCATCCTCCGGCCTCTCGAACCGGAAGATATCGACTTTGTCTACCGGCTCGAAAACGACACCGACGCCTGGGAACACTCCCTGACTTCGGCTCCCTTCTCCCGCCGCATGCTGACCGATTATGTTCTGAACGCGACGGCCGATATATACGCCGACCGGCAATTGCGGCTCGTTGTCACAGAGACCCGCAGCGGCGAACTTCTCGGCCTGGTCGACCTCTTCGAGTTCGACCCGCTGAACCGCCGCGCCGGGGTCGGCATCATCGTCGCCCCGGAATCAAGGCACCGCGGAACGGGTCTTTCCGCACTCGGTTTGCTCGGCGAATATGCCTCGCGCCGCCTCGGAATCCACACCCTCTGGGCCGTCACGGCGGTCGACAACGCGGCCTCGCGCTGTCTGTTCGAGCGCGCAGGCTATCAGACAACAGGTCGCCTCCGCTCCTGGCTCCGCCGCGGCGAATCCTACGCCGACGCCCTGCTCTGGCAGCGTCTTTTCGGTTCAAATTAGGAATTTACACAAAAAACAATTATCTTTGTAGAAAAATTTCCGACCTATGATTACCGACAACACCTACATCCGCTTCGACTGGGCAATCAAACATATGCTCCGCGACAAAGCCAACTTCGGGATTCTCGAAGGGTTGATCACCGTCCTGCTGAACGAAGAGATCAAAATCGAGGAAATCCTCGAGAGCGAGTCGAACCAGGAAGACGAGAACGATAAGTTCAACCGTGTCGACATCAAGGCCCGAAACGACAAAGGCCATATCATTATCGTTGAAGTCCAGCTGACTCGCCAACTCCACTATCTCCAGCGCATACTCTACGGGACATGCAAGACGATCACCGAGCACATACACCTCGGCGACAAATATGACAAAGTCAGGAAGGTCTACTCGATCAGTATCCTCTACTGCGACTTCGGCAGCGGCGACGACTATGTCTACCATGGAGTCACCAACTTCAAGGGAATTCATACCGGAACCGATTTGCAAATCAGCACACGCGAAGACGGCGTCATAGTACAGCATCTTCCGAAGGAAGTCTTTCCGGAGTATTATCTCGTCAGGGTCAACGCTTTCTCAAAAATTCCGGAGACGCCGCTCGACGAATGGATGGAATATCTGAAGGAGGGGGTTGTCAAGGAAAACACCCGGACTCCGGGCCTTCAGCAGGTCAAGGAGAAACTGCGCGTACTGTCGATGAGCGAGGCCGAACGCCGCCGCTACAGCTACGAGATGGACCGAAGGGCCTATGAAGATGATGTCCTCGAAACTGCCCGTATCGAAGGCCTAACCGAAGGTCTAACCGAAGGTCGCGCCGAAGGTCGCGCTGAAGGTCGCGCCGAAGGTCGCGCTGAAGGTCGCGCCGAAGGTCGCGCCGAAGTACGTATGGAGATGATTCGCTCTATGAATCAGTCCGGGCTCAGCCTCGAGATGATTTCGAACATTACACACACTCCGTTGCCTGAACTCGAGAAAATACTGGCGCAGGAAGAGTAATTTCCTCCCCGACGAAACATTCGGGAACCTGATGCGTTAGAAAAATATAACCAGAATTCAAATCCCGAAAAGATGAAAAACAGATCCGTTATTGTACTGCTGGCTTTGTGCCTGTTGGCTTCGGCGACATCGCTCGCCCAGACAAAACGCTCCGACGACTTCCGCGACCGCTACAAACTGAAAGAGGCCGTCGTCTTGAGCCGCCACAATATCCGCTCCCCCCTGTCGGGCAACGGCAGTGCCCTCGGCGAAATGACACCCCACGAATGGACCGCCTGGAGTTCCGCTCCGAGCGAACTGACTTCGCGCGGCGGTGCGCTCGAAACGATAATGGGTCAGTTCTTCCGGAAATGGCTCGTCGACCAGGGTCTCTTCGAAGAAAACCAGGTCCCGACGGCCGACGATGTCAACATCTACGCCAACTCGATGCAGCGGACAATCGCGACGGCCCAGTATTTCACCTCCGGCTTCATGCCAATGGCAAACCTGCGCGTCAACCACCGTTTCTCCCCCTCGAAAATGGATCCGGTCTTTTGTCCCCAACTGACGAAAGTCACACCCGAATTCGTCGCGACAGCGATGGCGCAGATCGCCGCCATGGGAGGTGACCGCGGAATAGTCGGGATTAACGAGAATCTCGCCCCTAACTACCGTCTGATCGCCGAAGTCCTCGACCTCGACAAATCCGACGCTGTCCGCACGGGCAAGATGACCGGACTCGACAACTACAACACGGAGATTATCCTCGAAAAATGGCAGGAGCCCCAGATGAAAGGGTCGCTGAAGGACGCCAATTCGGCCAGCGACGCCCTGATACTGCAGTATTATGAGGTTCCCGACACTCTCGCCGCGACATTCGGACATCCGGTCAGTCGCGCCCAGATGCAGAAGATTGCCGAAATCAAGGATGTCTATGGCGACGTTCTGTTTGAGGCTCCGATTGTTGCGGTCAATGTCGCGCATCCTCTGCTCCAGTATATGTTCGACGAGCTCCATTCGCCCGACCGAAAATTCTCGTTCCTTGTCGGCCACGACAGCAATATCGCCTCCGTGCTCGCGTCGCTTCGTGTCGAGCCCTACACTCTCCCGAACGCAATCGAACAGAAAACCCCGATCGGCTCGAAACTCGTTGTCGAAAAATGGACCGGAGATGATGGCAAGGAATATGGCGCTCTGAACCTGGTCTATCAGTCGGTCGACCAGCTCCGCGACATCGAACTTCTCGATTTCGACAATCCTCCGATGGTCGTTCCGCTGCGTCTCGCCGGACTGACCCCGAATGCCGACGGTCTATACCCGTTCGAAGACCTGCTCGGACGCTTTGCAGAAGCGATTGCCGCTTACGACGCAATCTGACGTTCTTCCCTGACTTCTCCATATAAACCGGCACATACAACACGATGAAACGTTTTTCCGATTTTTTGTCCTTTATCTTCAGCCCGCTGCTGGTCCCCTCCTACGGCGTCGCGCTCGCCCTGTGGTTTTCGATGCTGGTTTATCTCCAGACCGGGTTCAAACTCCAGATTGTCCTGTTTGTGTTTATCATCACGGCCGTCATACCCGCCGCCCTGATTCTCCTGCTGAAGGTCTTCGGATTCGTCAGCGACATCGGGTTGAACAACCAGAAGGAGCGGACGCTCCCATACTGTATTGTCTGCCTCAGTTATCTTGTGACGGCCTACTATTTTATGGTCGAGCGGTTCCCGTCATGGATTGTTCTGTTTATGGCCGGGGCAACATTAGCCGTGATTATCTCGCTCGTCGTCAACATCTGGTGGAAAATCTCGGCCCACCTGGCCGCAATGGGAGGAGCCGTCGGCCTGCTGATGAGGATTATCGCCGACGGCGACGAGATTGCCGCGACTTTCCCGATGCTGCTGACGATGATCGTCCTGACAGGACTTGTAGCGATGGCGCGCGTCTATCTCGGACGCCACACCCTCGGGCAGGTCATCGCCGGATCGCTCAACGGAGCCATCTGCGTCTTCGTCGCAACGGCGCTGGCCTGAAATGTTAATTTTAAGCAAACAGGTTCCGATTCGAAACCTTTTCTACCCGGCCGGCGTTTTAACGTCAGAAAAACCAAAACACAAGTAATCTACAAAACGAACAAACACTATGAACACAGCACCTCTTCAGGGAATCAAGGTGGTCGACTTCACCGAGGTTCAGTCAGGCCCCTCATGCACGCAGATGCTCGCATGGCTCGGCGCGGAAGTTATCAAGATTGAACGCCCCGGCGTCGGCGACGCAACCCGAAAGGAACTTCAGTTCAACCCCGACCTTCCCTCCTACTATTACCTCCAGCTCAACTCCGGCAAGAAGTCGCTGACACTCGATGCCAAGACTCCCGACGGAAAGGAGATTCTGACAAAACTGATCAAGGAGTGTGACATCTTCGTCGAGAACCTCCACCCCGGAGCAATGGACAAACTCGGCTTCTCCTGGGAAGCGGTCCACGCTCTGAATCCCCGCTGTATCTACGGAACGATCAAAGGGTTCCCCCTCTCGTCGAAATACAAAGACCTGAAGGCATACGAGCCGATCGCACAGGTCACGGCCGCCGCCGCCTCGACAACAGGATGGTTCGACGGCGACTACAACATCCCGACGCAGTCTGGCGCCGCCCTCGGCGACTCGAACACCGGTATGCACCTGCTGATCGGTCTGCTCGCCGCTCTCTGCCAGCGCGAAAAGACAGGTGAAGGGGTCTATGTCTACCAGTCGATGCACAACGCGTGCCTGAACCTCTGCCGTATCAAGACCCGCGACCAGTTGACTCTCGACAAGATCGGCTATCTGACCCAGTTCCCGCAGTATCCCGACGGAAAATTCGGCGACTGCGTCCCGCGCAGCGGCAACATCGAAGGTGGCGGCGTCCTCGGATGGACCTACAAATGCAAGCCTTCGGGCGGCTACGACAGCGAACTCGACGCGAACAACTATGTCTACATCGTCCTCCAGCGCGGCGCAAAAGATTTCGAGCTCTTCTGCCAGGCAACCGGCTTCACCGACTGGCTGACCAACCCCGACTTCAACACAGCCGATGCCCGCGACCGTAACAAACCGGCAATCTACAAACGTGTCGGCGAGTGGACTGCAGACAAGACAAAATACGAAGTCACCGAAATCCTCGGCAAGGCAGGTGTACCCGTAGGCCCAGTTCTGTCGACAAAAGAGATGATGACCGACGAGAGCCTCTACGACGGCAACACACTCGTCCGTATCAACCAGGGCGGCGAAATCGGCGAATTCGTAACCGTCGGATGTCCGTTCACGATGTCGAACTTCCAACCCGACTACACCCCCGCTCCCGAACTCGGCGGCAATACCACGGAGGTTCTTAAATCGCTCGGTTACACCGACGACCAGATCGCTTCGTTCGCCAAGAACGGCACGACCGAACCGATGCCGAAACCCGCGGCACCGTCGAAATAGTCTGAAATAAACGATATGAACGGGAGGTGACCCGTGGACCCCCTGGGATACCACTGGCCGCCTCCCGTTTTCAACAAAAAGAACGAATTCCACCTATCAACTAACATACACATTTAAAGACACTACTATGGCTGACACAACAAAAACCCCCGCTTCCGCCGCTACCCCCTCTGCTCCGAAATTTCCGGAACAGGTGACCGGCATGTATATCCTCGCCCAGGCTCTGAAACGTCTCGGTCTGAAGGATGTCTACGGACTCGTCGGCATCCCCGTTACTGAAGCCGCATACGCGATGCAGAAGATCGGTCTGAACTTCTACGGCTTCCGCCATGAACAGCAGGCCGGCATGGCCGCCGCGACCCATGGATACCTGACCAAACAGCCCGGTGTTCTGCTGACGGTTTCGTCGCTCGGAATGATGAACGGCCTGACCGCGACGACCAACGCGACCGTCAACTGCTATCCGATGATCCAGATTTCAGGCGCATCAGATCCGACGATGGTCGACATGAATGTCGGAACCTACGAACAACTCGACCAGCTGAACACGGCCCGTCCGCTCGTGAAGGCCGCCTTCCGCTGCTCGTCGGCCAAGGATATCCCCTCGGCTGTCGCACGCGCCTACCGCGCCGCCGTCAGCGGCCGTCCCGGCGGCGTATATATCGATATGTCGACCCCGGCGCTGGCCGAGATTATGGATGCGACCGAAGCCGAGAAACTCTTCTACGATCCCGTAGACCTGGCGACGCCTACGGCCCCGACTCAAGAAGCGGTCGACCGCGCCGTTTCGCTTCTGACTTCGGCTAAACGTCCGGCCATTCTCTTCGGCAAAGGCGCCGCCTACGCCCAGGTAGACGACAAACTGAAGACTCTTGTCGAGACCTACAAGATTCCGTATCTCTCGATGTCGATGGCCAAAGGCCTGATGCCCGACAACGGCGAATACAGTGCCCTTAGTTGCCGCTCGACGATTATGGAGCAGGCCGACGTCGTCATGGTCATCGGTGCGCGTATCAACTGGATGCTTTCGTTCGGACGCGGAAAGTGGAATCCCGAAGGGAAGTTTATCCAGCTCGATGTCGAACCAACCGAAATCGACCGTAACCGTCCGGTTGCCGCTCCGGTTGTCGGCGATCTCGGAGAGTCGCTCGACATGATTCTCGCCTCGCTGAAAGGGAAGACGATGCAGGCCGATCCGCAGTGGGTCCCCTCTCTCCAGGCCGAAACGAAGGTCAAGAACGCAAAGTTCCAGAAACGTCTGGCCGACGCCGCCCCGCTGACTCCGATGAACCACTGGAGCGCACTCTCGGTCATCAAACCGGTCCTCGAGGCGAACCCCGACGTCATCCTCGTCAACGAAGGCGCAAACACGCTCGACGACACCCGCGACTCTGTCGACATGACACTTCCGCGCCACCGCGTCGACTGCGCATCGTGGTCGATCATGGGTATGGGCATAGGATCAGCCATAGGCGCCGCTGTCGCAACTGGAAAGAAGGTCGTCGCCGTCGAGGGTGACTCCGCCTTCGGATTCTCCGGAATGGATTTCGCGACAATCTGCCGCTACAAACTCCCGGTCACTGTCGTCATCCTCAACAACGGAGGTATCTACAACGGAATCGGTGTCAACCCCTCCGGAGATGATGCACCGGCTCCGACAACGCTCGACATCAACGCTCAGTACAACCTGATCGGCGAGGCATTCGGCGCCGACAACTGCCGCGTCGACAATATCGCCGACCTGAAGAAAGCCCTAGAGAGCGCGATTGCCTCGGGACGCCCGACCCTGATCGATGTGCAACTCGCCGCCAGCGCCGGCAAGGAGAGCGGCCACATCGGCTACCTCAACCCGACCCCGCTGATTGAGTATACCGTCTGACGCCTACGTTTCAACCATTTAAAACACAAACAGTATGGATTTATCTCATGTTATAATCTACGCGATTGTCCCGATTATCGTCGTCATGCTCGCCGGCTATATCTCCGGAAAGCGGGGGGCGTTCACCGGCGAAGACGCGAAGAAATTCAACAAGGTCGTGCTCGACTACGCACTTCCTGCCGCCCTGTTCGTCTCGATCGTCAGCGCAACGCGCGACGACCTCGTAAAGGACATCAAACTGACAATCGTCTCGACGATAGGCATCATGGCCTGCTTCATGCTCGTCTATTTCGTCTTCCGTATGTTCAAGAAGAATACCGGGGCTGACGCCGCCGTCAGTGCGCTGATCAGCGGTTCGCCGACAATCGGCTTCCTCGGGTTCGCCGTTCTGGAGCCTATCTTCGGAACCTCCCCCTCGGTCGCACTCGTTGTCGCTATCGTCGGTATCGTCGTCAACGCAATCGGCATCCCCGTCGGTCTTTCGCTGATGAACGCCTCGCTCGAGAAGCAGAATCCCGGCTCGACAAAGAAGGAGAGCGCATGGAAGCCCGTAATCCACGCCCTCGAGCAACCCGTAGCATGGGCGCCGATTCTGGCGGTTATCTGGGTTGTCGCCGGAATTCCCTGGCCGAAAGAACTCAGCCCGTCGTTCGATCTGATCGCCAAGGCAAACGCCTCTATGGCTGTCTTCTCAGCCGGTATCACACTGTCGTCGATAAAATTCTCTGTCGACTGGCAGGTCATTCTCGGCTCGATCATGAAGATGTTCGTCATGCCTGCCGTCGTCCTGATTCTCGGTATGCTGTTCCATATGGATCCGCTGAACCTGAAGATGCTCGTCGTCGCCGCCGCCCTGCCGCCGGCATTCTCCGGAATCATTATCGCAGACGAGAACGACACCTACGTCGCGACCGGCACCTCGTCGCTGACCCTGTCGGTCATTCTCTTCATCGGCTGCTGCCCTCTCTGGATTTGGCTTACGAACATGGCTCTGGCCCACTTCTGATCCCCCGTCTGCTCCAGAACGCATAATCCCGACGCCCGCCCCGGCCCACTCCCGGAGCGGGCGTCCGCTTTGACGACATAATGACATTCTGTTTGGAATCGGGCGAATCGATTGTAATAGCCGACGTCCCCGCCGGCATCTGCGCCAGGCGAGAACCAACCTCAAAATACCTTGCGCCAAACAGCCCGCAGCGCAGGTTGCGTAACAAATGATGCAAGCCGGGGCTGCACTCCGCCTGACGCAGACGCGGGCGGGGACGACCGCTACTACGACCTCGCCGACACGGCGTTATATAGTTATTTCACCCGGAGGATCAGGAAGTTCGAGGCGACCTGCAGCGGCTTGTCGTGGAGATACCGCGGGGACGGGTCGCCCGGGGACTCGCGGTAGAAGCAGTAGTTCCACCCGGGGCCCATGTCGGTATAGAGCGCTTCGCTGACTCCGCGGGAAAGCAACGCCTTGATGAAGTCGCCGAAGGCAACTGTCCCCCGGCTCTCGTAGAGGATCAGGGCACCGTCGGTGTCGAGACAGAGGGCTCTGAACTGATTGCGGTTATCTGGCGGACGGGTTGTCGTGACGGCCGCGCCGCCGTGGATCACCATCTCCTGGGCGAAGCCCATGCCCCCAGACGGTTATGACGCGGTCAGACGTTCCGCTGATGATGGTCTGCGACGAAATCCCTTCAGCCGAAAACGATTCGATTGTCCTGGCGTTTGCCAACAGTTGCGGCGCCAGCCAACAGCAGAAGTGATACTGCCGATCCAGCAATCAGTTTCTTTTTCGTAGTCATTTCGAAGTAGCATTAACTTGATACGGCAAATTTACTAAAAATTTCGTAACTTTGCACCGATAGTCTTTCGCAGTTCTGTCGAACTGCCCTAAAATCCCTAAAAACCGAAACAACTCAATAAATCAAGATATGACCAGTCTAACAAAACTAATGAAAGCCGCCGCAGCCGTCATCGCGATGGCCGGCAGCATGAGCATTGCCGCCGCTGACGGCCTGACGACCCGATGGGCCGCCGAAGTCGACGATTCGACCCCCTGGAACGTATATCCCCGCCCGACGCTCGAACGGAGCGAGTGGAAAAACCTGAACGGAAAATGGCAGTATGCGATCGTCGCGCAGAAGGAAGCGGAACCGGCCGAGTGGCAGGGGGAGATCCTCGTTCCGTATGCCGTCGAGTCGAAACTCTCCGGAGTCGAACGCCGCCTCGGCGACGGGGAGGCCCTCTGGTATAACCGTAAGTTCACCGTCCCCACGGGCTGGAAAGGACAGGATATCATGTTGAATTTCGACGCCGTCGACTGGGCCTGCGATGTCTGGGTCAACGATATAAAGGTCGGGTCGCACAAAGGGGGATACTCACCCTTCAGCCTCGACATCACTCCGGCTCTGAACGCCCGTGGCGAGAACAAACTGACCGTCCGCGTCACCGACCCTACCGACGGCGGCTACCAGCCCCGCGGCAAACAGGTGCGCCGCAACGAGGGTATCTGGTATACGCCGGTCACGGGAATATGGCAGACCGTATGGCTCGAACCGGTCGGGGCCAGACATATCGCCTCGCTCAGGACAGAGCCCGACATAGACAACAAGACGCTGACGGTCAATGTCCGTACGAACTGCGACGACAGCCGTATCGTCAAACAGGTCAACGTAAAGGAGGGCGACAAAGTGATTGCCACAGCCAGGGCGACCGGCGACCAGCCCCTGGTCCTGCATATGCCCGGCGACGTAAAACTCTGGAGTCCGGACTCCCCTGCCCTCTACGATCTCGAAGTCTCGATCAGCGAAGGGGGGAAGACTCTCGACCGCGTCAACTCCTACGCGGCGATGCGCAAGATCTCGACCGGCCGCGACGAGAACGGCATCATCCGTCTGCAACTGAACAACAAGACGCTGTTCCAGTATGGTCCGCTGGACCAGGGATGGTGGCCCGACGGACTCTATACCGCCCCGACCTACGACGCCATGGTCTATGACATCGACAAGACCAAGGACTGGGGCTTCAACATGATCCGCAAGCATGTCAAAGTCGAGCCCGAACTCTGGTATGCTTACTGCGACAAGAAGGGTCTGCTGGTCTGGCAGGATATGCCGAGCGGCGACCGGGGTCCGGAATGGCAGCCGAACAACTGGTTCGCAGGCAGCGAGAGAATTCGCTCGGCCGAAAGCGAGGCGAACTACCGACGGGAATGGAAAGAGATCATCGACTCGCGCTTCAACCACCCCTCGATTGTCGTCTGGGTGCCGTTCAACGAATCGTGGGGCCAGTTCAAAAGTCCCGAAATCGCCGAATGGACCGGGCAGTATGACCCGACGCGTCTCGTCAACCAGTCGAGCGGCGGCAACCACTATCAGGCGGGAGACATGATCGACGTCCACCACTATCCCGGCCCGGGCATCACGGTCGTCGACGGCCAGCGCGCGAATGTGCTCGGCGAATTCGGCGGAATCGGCATGGTCGTCAAAGACCATATCTGGTCGCCCGACCGGAACTGGGGCTACGTCCAGTTCAACACCCCCGAGGAGGTAACCGCCGAATATGAGAAATATATCGAGAGCCTCATAAAACTCGCACAATCGACCTATTCTGCCGGCGTATACACCCAGACTACCGACGTCGAAAACGAGGTCAACGGACTGATGACCTACGACCGCGAGGTCATCAAGATCGACGAAAACCGGGTCAAAAAAATCAACGAGCGCCTGACACACTGTCTCGACAAATAATCCCCCTCGATATGAAAAGAACCGTCTTCGGATATATCGCTGCCGCCGCGATCCTCCTTCTCCGGGGAGGATCGCCGGCATCGGCGCAGGAGGTGCGCAAAAGTGTATCGATTCTCGGCGACTCATATTCGACGTTCGAGAACTATGTCGAGCCGAAATCGAACGAACTCTGGTATTTCGTCAAGGCCGACCCGGAGCGTACGGATGTGACCGACGTCAGGCAGACCTGGTGGCACCGTTTTATACGCGACAATGGCTACAAACTCGAGAAGAACAATTCATATTCAGGGTCGACAATCTGCACGACCGGCTACAACGGCGCGGACTTCACCGAGAGGGCCTTTATCACCCGCATGGACAATCTCGGCAGCCCCGACATCCTTCTGATCTTCGGTGCGACTAACGACTCCTGGGCCAACTCCCCGATTGGCGATTTTGTATGGAGCGACTGGACCGGGGAACAACTGAAGTCATTTCGTCCGGCGCTGACCTATATGCTCGCCCACATCGTTGACCGTTACCCGAATGTCGAACTTCTCTATATCATTAACGACGGCCTGAAGCCGGAGATAACCTCTTCGATTGTCGAGGCGTGTGACCACTACGGCGTGCGCTACCTCCTCCTTCACGATATCGACAAGACCTCGGGCCACCCGAACACGCGCGGCATGGAGCAGATCGCCGAACAAGTGTCGGCCGCCCTGAAGTAAAACACGGCAGTCGCAAACTTCCGTGGCAAGGGCTACCCCAAAGATGACAATCACTTGATGGCAATTTGGAAGAGAATAGGGTCATGCGCAATAGTCCGTAAGCATACGGTGACGCACGTATTGCATGTCTTGAACAATTAGTCCCAACTTTGGCGAAGTTCGGCCAAGTTGGGACAACTCGTATCAGGTTTTCAAAACACTCGAAAATATTTTCAGTCATTTGTGTCAAAATCGTATCAAATATGCAATTTTTAACTTTTCGCGGCGGGATAACAATTAAGAAAGAGTTAAATCTCTGCGACTTAACTCTTTCTCGATGTTGCCTTGGATGGATTCGGGGTTACTCGACGTTCGGGACGGGGCCGTACTGGTTCGGGGTCGGGTCGCTTTCCTTGCAGTACCAGACGATAAGGATAATCGCGCCGACAAGAGGAATCAGGGAGAGAAGAACAAACCAGCCGCTTCGGTTGATGTCGTGGAGACGGCGGACACAGAGTCCGAGTCCGGGAAGCAGAAGTGCGAGCGAGACAAGACCGCTGACGAGACTGGTAGCGGTTTCGCCGAAACCGAAGATCGCCATCAGGATATTCAGGACGAAACTGACGATGAACGAGAAGAGGCAGAACCACCAGTACTCCGAGCGCGACGAGCGTCCTTCGAAGTTACAATAGTTGACGGTCAGGGCCCGGGTGACCGCCTCGGTGAAAGTTAACTGACGTTGAAACATTTTTTTATTTGAATTTATAGGGGTTTAAATTGTCGCAAAGTTATCGATAATTTTCTTTTCCGGCAAATTTTTCGTAATTTTGTATAAGGAAAAACAACCCATACTGAATTTATGACTAAAAGAATGGACTGGGAGAGGCTCGTTTCAGACAAGAGGTTCGGACTCGAGACTTATCACGATGTCAACAATCGCGGAATCCGCAGCGATTTCCAGCGCGATTACGACCGCCTTGTATTCTCCTCCCCCTTCCGTCGGCTCCAGAACAAGACCCAGGTCTTCCCCCTCCCCGGCAGCATTTTTGTCCACAACCGCTTGACCCACAGCATAGAAGTCGCCTGTGTCGGCCGCTCGATGGCCAACGAGGTCGCCCTCGGACTGCGAAAGCGATATCCCGGAGCGGCGTGGCTCCCCTCGCTCGACCCCATAGGCGACATTGTTGCCGCCGGATGCCTCGCCCACGACCTCGGAAATCCGCCGTTTGGTCACTCGGGTGAAAAAGCGATATCGACCTTCTTCAGCGAGGGAGCCGGCCGGACTCTTCGAGACGAACTGTCGCCGAAGCAGTGGGACGACCTGACCCACTTCGACGGCAACGCCAATGCCTTCCGCCTGCTGACCCACCAGTTCAACGGACGCCGCCCCGGCGGCTTCGCGATGACCTACTCGACTCTCGCCTCGATCGTCAAGTATCCCTACGAATCGTCGCTCGCCGGCGACCGCAACAAGTTCGGTTTCTTCGACTCCGACTCGGGCGACTTCCGCCGCATCGCTGACGAACTCGGAATGCTCCGCCACCCCGGCGAGGCTGTTTCCTATGCCCGCCACCCTCTGGTCTATCTCGTCGAGGCGGCCGACGATATCTGCTACGAGGTCATGGATATCGAGGATGCCCACAAACTCCGGCTGATCGACACCCCGACGGCTACCGAACTTTTCCTCGGCTTCTTCGAGGGGGAACAACTCGAACGCCGGCGCAGGCTGATGGAACAGGTCGACGACCCGAACGAACAACTCGCATATCTACGCTCGTCGGTCATCGGCGCACTCGTCGTCGCAGCGGCCTCCGCCTTCGTCGAACATGAGGAGGAGATTCTCCGCGGCGAGTTCCCCGGCTCGCTCCTAGACCATATACCCGAACTCGAGCGCGAGGGCTACCGCCGGTGTTCCGAACTGTCGTGGGCGCAGATCTACAATGCTCCGGATGTTGTCGATATCGAACTCGCCGGCAACCATATCATCACCTTCCTGCTCGAAAAAATGATCGACGCCGTCCGTTATCCGTCGCTGAACTATTCGCGCCTTCTGCTGTCGAAATTCCCGAAACAATACCAGACCGACGCCCCGACCCTCTACGGAAAAATCCAGGCAGTCCTCGACCATATCACGGCGATGACCGATGTATATGCCCTCGACCTTTTTCGAAAACTGAGCGGCATGAGTCTGAAAATAAACAACTGACAATGTCAAACGACCTTCTCGAATCTCTAAATAAACAACAGCGCGCGGCCGTGACGTTCAACGGCCGTCATCTTCTTGTCCTCGCCGGAGCCGGAACCGGAAAGACCCGGACGATCATCGCCCGCGCCCGCTGGCTGATCGAACAGCAAGTCGATCCGCGGCGCATACTGATTCTGTCGTTCACGCGAAAGAGCGCGGCCGAAATCGTCGGGCGTATCAAGGAGAATTTCACCTCCGGACAGGTCGACGGACTGACCGGAACGACGTTCCACTCCTGGTGTCTCTCGCTGATCAAAAACAATCCGGAGATATTCCCCCAGGCTGACTTTACACTTCTCGACGAGGATGACCGAACGAGTTGCCTCAGGTTAATCTGCGGAAAGAACTTCAAGGATTCCCACGGCCGCCGCATAAAGGCCGACGAGGTCGCCGAAGTCTATTCTTTCGCCGTCAACGCACGCTGTTCGCTCTCGGAGGCGATCCGCATGAAACTCTATAACAACGCCCCGGCCGATACCGACGTCGAGGCCGAAAACAAACTCCTCAGCGGGGTCATCAAGATGTATCTCGCATATAAACAGGAACGGCGCTATATGGACTACGATGACCTGCTGATCACCGTCGCCAACGGTCTGAAGCGGAACGAGGCGGCACGGGCGTTTGTCGCCTCGCGCTACGACCATATCCTAATCGACGAGATGCAGGACACGAATCCCCTCCAGTATCGCCTCCTCGAGTCGTTCCAGCAGGGGTGCCGACTGTTCTGCGTCGGCGACGACGCCCAGTCAATCTACGGATTCCGCGGGGCCGACTTCAAGACGATCCATTCGTTCAGACGTATCGTCCCCGACTCCGAGACCTTCAAACTGACCGTCAACTACCGCTCGACCCAGGAGATTCTCGACCTCTCGAACTGGCTCCTCGACCAGTCGCCGCTGATCTACGACAAACGGCTGACGGCGGCCCGCGGCGCGGGGGAGAAGCCGCTGCTGCTCCATGTCGACAACGAATGGGAACAGGCCGACGACATTACGAACCGAATTGCACAATCGCGCACACACGAGAGTCGCAACTACGCCGACAATATGGTTCTCGCCCGCTCGCGCCGCTCGCTCGGGGCTGTCGAGAGCAGTTGTCTGAAAAAGAAGATCCCATATGTCATCTACGGCGGTCTGAGTCTGCTCCAGTCGGCCCATATCCGCGACGTCGTCGCCCCGATACGAATCGTCGCGAACTACCGCGACGAACTCGCCTGGATGCGCTATCTCGTTCTCTGGCAGAATATCGGCGAGGTCAAGGCGGCGAGGATTGTCGGCGGCGTGATCGACCAGCCGTCGCTCGACGACGCCGTCTACGCCCTGACCGAGATGAATCTCCAGAGCGAGATCGCCGACACTCTGAACCACCTTCGCGACCTCCAGTCGAAACCCGCCCGGGCTGTCGCGACGGCCGTACGCTTCATGTCGAAGCGCCTCGAGGAGAACTACAAGGCCGAATGGGAGTGGCGCAAGAAGGACTTCGTCATCCTCGAGGATGTCGCCGCCGGAAGTTCGTCGATCGCCGAGTTTGTCTCGGACTATATCCTCGACCCCCGTCTCGAGATAACGAACAAGGAGGGAGCCGATGTCCACGACTGCGTCGTTCTTTCGACAATCCATTCGTCAAAAGGACTCGAGGCTCCGCTATGCTATCTGGTCGATGTCTCGGCTGGGGTCTACCCGACGACGCGGGCAATCAAAGAGGGGGAGGACACCGTCGAGGAGGAGCGCCGCTGTCTCTACGTCGCCCTGACCCGCGCCCGCGACCGTCTGATTCTCTACCGCAACATGCGTTCGCTCCACGCCGTCAGCGCCGATACATCCGACACGGCCTACTTCCTGAACGACCTCCCGACCGGCCTCTACCGCTTCGAGATCCTGACCGGCGCCAACGGCGGGCGCGGCGCGCGCTACAACGGCCCGAAGGTCGACCCCGACATCGCCAACGACTTCAACTTCGACTGACGCCGGCGGAAGATTATCGCAGGGTCGCGACTGGACCGACAAGTCCGACTGGTCAGACTTGTCCGACTGGTCAGACTTGTCCGACTGGTCAGACTTGTCCGAAAATCCACCGCCCACAAAGCAGAACCGGCCGGAATCCTACTGGGGGACTCCGGCCAGTTGTATATCAGGCGGATTATCAGAGTTGCGACTCGGGGTCTAGATTGTGCTGCTCGATATCCATGTAGTAGCGGTACGTTCCGACCTTCAGGTCGTCGCAGGCGGCATCGTCAGCAACGATGATTGCCTTCGGGTGCATCTGCAGGGCGGAGATGGTCCACATCTGTGTGATGCCACCCTCGACGCCATGATGGAGCGCACGAGCCTTGTTGTGGCCGTTGACAATCAGCAGGACGCTGCGGGCGTCCATAATCGTTCCGACACCCACGGTCAGCGCCGTCTTCGGAACGAGGTCAACGTTGTTGTCGAAGAAGCGCGAGTTGGCGATTATCGTGTCGCGGGTCAGGGTCTTCATACGTGTACGCGAGGTCAGCGACGAACCGGGTTCGTTGAACGCGATGTGACCGTCGGGGCCGACACCGCCGAGGAAGAGGTCGATACCACCGTAGGAGCGGATCTTCTCCTCGTAGCGGGCGCATTCCTCAACGGGATCTTCAGCGTTGCCGTTCAGGATGTTGACATTCTCCGGAAGGATGTCAATCTGGTTAAAGAAGTTGGTCCACATGAAGGTGTAATAACTCTGCTCGTGGTCGCGGGGTATTCCGCAGTATTCGTCCATATTGAACGTCACGACATTCTTGAACGAAACCTTTCCCTCCTTGTTCAGGCGGATCAGGGCGCGGTACATCCCGAGGGGTGAACTGCCGGTCGGGCAACCGAGCACGAAGGGGTGTTCGGCTGTCGGCTTCGCTTCGTTGATACGGGCGGCGACGTAGCGGGCGGCCCATTCCGACACGCGGTCGTAGTCGGGTTCGATAATCAGTCTCATCAGTATGAAAGATTTAAGTATGTGTTAACAGTCTTATTCCTGACCTGCCTGGAGTTCGGCGCGGCGGAGATATTTCTCGAGGTCTACGCTGATCTGGTCGCCGTAGGTCGGATATTTCTCGATGATCTCGCGATAGAGGGCGGCTTCGGCTTTGTAGTCCTTCAGTTCGCGATAGACGTTAGCCTCCTTTATCATGAAAACCGGAGTGTAGTATGGATTGTTGTCGGACTGGCTGACAGCCTTTTTAAAACATGAGAGAGCCTGGTCATACTGTTTCAGGTTGACGTAGCAGTCGCCCTGGAGCGAGATAGCCGATGCGCCGATGATCTCTTCGCTCGGATCATATTTCTTCGCATATTCGAGGGCTTCTTCATATTTCCCCTCCTGGTAGAGGAGCATGGCGGCCTGGAGGTTCGCACGGTTTCCGGCGGCGTAGCCGTAGTCTTCGGCGATTTTCTTATACTGTTCCAGTGCGAGCGAGTCATTGCCCATGACGAGGGTCAGGTCGGCTTCGCCAATCGCATCGTTGGCTTTCTTGATGCCAGGCATGCGAACCGCATAGACATAAATCAGTACGATCGCAACGATTGCGGCGAGCGCTACGCAGCAGTAGACGAGGATTTTGGAATTTTTCTGGACCTTCTGTCCGATCCCGGTCAGCGAGTCATTCAGGTCGTCAATCGCTGTGTGGGTCTCTTCTTCGTGATGTTTGTTTGCCATTGTGATGTTATGTTCTTGTTTTTATTTCGAATATTCACCGGCGGCACCGGCGGCCGCTTCCGGCCGCAGCCCGCTATCGAAGTGCAAAGTTAATAGTTTATTGCGACTATACGAAATTTTTGGATTGGCAAATTTAAAAAAAACCTCCGCCGGGGTGCTTTCGGGGCGCCGGGGCGGAGGATTTCAGTCATTTTCCGTTACCAAATGACGACGCGTTCGGCCTCGGGACGGAACATCGGCTGTCCCTCGACGATTCCGAATGCCTCGAAGAAGGGGGCGAGGTTCCGGAGCGTCACGTTGACGCGGTTGCGACCGAGCGAGTGGACGTCGCCCGAAGTCAGCGAGCGGATTTCCTCGTCGCGAATATTGGTTGCCCAGAGATTGGCGTAGTTCATGTAGAACACCTGCTCGGGGGTCAGGCCGTCGATCAGGGCCGACTCCGATTCGATGTCGACACCCTTGCGCTTCTGCGAGTCGCGGAAGGCGGTCATCGCAACGCGGAGGCCACCCTGGTCGGCGATGTTCTCGCCGAGGGTATACTGTCCGTTGGCATGGAGGCCGGGGAGAACCTCGACGGCATTGAACTGCTCGACAAGGCCGCCGGCGAGTTTTTCGAACGCCTCGGCGTCTTCGGGGGTCCACCAGTCGGTCATGTTTCCGTCGGCGTCGAACTGGCGTCCCTGGTCGTCGAAGCCGTGGGTCATTTCGTGGCCGATAACGACGCCGATGCCGCCGTAGTTCTCTGCGTCGGAAGCCTCGGGATCGAAGAAGGGAGCCTGGAGGATAGCGGCGGGGAAGACAATTTCGTTGGCCAGCGGATTATAATAGGCGTTGACTGTCTGTGGTGTCATGCCCCATTCCGAGCGGTCGACCGGCTTGCCCCATTTCGAGTAGATGTCGGCCTGGTGCCACATCCCGACGTTATGCATGTTCTCATAATAACTCAGGGCGGGATCGATTTCGAGAGTCGAGTAGTCCTTCCACTGGTCGGGGTAACCGATCTTGACGGTAAAGGCGTTCAGTTTCTTCAGGGCTTTCAGTTTCGTCTCGTCGCTCATCCACTCGAGGTTGATTATATGCTTTCCGAGGGCCGTACGGAGGTTCTCAACGAGACCGACCATATATTCCTTAGATGACTGGGGGAAATATTTCTCGACATAGAGTTCGCCGACAGCTTCGCCCATGGCTCCTTCGGTCGCGCCGAGAGCGCGTTTCCAGCGGGGACGCATCTGCTGCACGCCGCTCATGACCTTGCTGAATTCGAACGACGCGTCGGAGAATTTGTCGCTCAGCATCGGAGCGGCCTGCGAGACATATTTCCAGAGGTAGTAGTCCTTGATCTCGCGGTCTGTCAGCGAGGCGATCAGGTCGTTGGCCTGTTTGACGGAGTTGATTTCTGTGACGATGACTGTCTCGGGCGAGGGGATGTTCATCGTCTCGATAAAGAAGCGGTCCCAGTTGATCGCGGGATACATCTCCTTCAGCTGGGCGAACGTGCGGGGGTTGTACATCGCGGGGATATTGCGGCTCTGTTCGCGGGTCCAGGCGGAGTCGGCCAGGGCGGTCTCGATCTTCATGACGTTGGCCGTGATACGCTTCGCGTCCTTCGACGAGAATCCGGCGTTGCGCATCTGGGTCGTGATCAGTTTCTTATAGGCTTCGCGCACCTCTTTGTTACGCTTGTCGTTCTCGAGGTAGTAGTCGCGATCGCCGAGGCCCATGCCGCCGCCGCCGACATACATCGCATATTCGTTCGAGTTGACGAGATTCTCCTGGGGTCCGGCCGAGAAGAAGGGGCTGGCGTAGTTGCCGTGGAGCCAGAGGAAGAGATCCTCCATACCTTCGTGGGGGGTCTCCTCGATACGGCGGAGATCGGCCTGGATCGGCTTGGCACCCTCGGCGTTACGGCGGATGGAGTCCATTGCCTGGGAATATATAGTCGCGACTTTGAAGGCGACCGTTCCGGGAAGGGGATTCTCGGAGGCGAGGTTCATGACGATCTCCTTGACGCGGGCGTCGCTCGAGTCGGAGAGGATGTTGAATTTGCCGTAGCGGGCATGCTCGGCTGTCAGGGGGTGGGAATCCATCCACCCCTTGTTGACATGGAGATAGAAGTCTGTTCCGGCCGGGGTCGATTTGTCGAAGTCGGCCGGGTCGAGGCTCTTCAGGTGCTCCTGGGCGAAAGCGGGGGTCGCGGCGGCCAGAGCAATCGCGACAGATGCGGCGATGTTGAAAAGTTTCATATTTTTTCGGGTTGTGTTATCTGTTATTCGGTTTGCGGGCTGTGTAGATTGTGCAGACGCCGAAGGTCAGCCGCTCGAACGAGGTGTCGGAGAACCCTTCGCCACGCATGATTGACAGCATAGCGTCGCCCTGCGGAACGGCGGCGATGCTCTCGGGGAGGTAGGAGTAGGCGCGGACGTCGTGCGAGGCGATCCGTCCGGCCAGAGGAATGACCCACGAGGTATAGGCACGGTAGAAAGGCCTGACCAGAGGGGAGACAGGGGTCGACAATTCGATGACCGACAGCATTCCGCCTGGACGCAGAACGCGGAGCATCTCGCGGTAGCCGCGGTCGAGGTGTTCGAAGTTACGGACGCCGTAGGCGACCGTGACGGTGTCGAACGAGCAGTCGTCGAACGGGAGCGCGAGACAGTCGCCGGCGACGAAATCGATCCGGCCGGAGAGTCCGGCTTCGTCGACCTTCCGCCGGCCGATCGAGAGCATGCCTTCGGAGAGGTCGATGCCCGTGACGGTCGTCCCGGAGATCTTCCGGGCCAGTTCGATCGCGAGGTCGCCCGTTCCGGTCGCTACGTCGAGAATCCGGCGGGGCGCGGC
>JAMPGR010000012.1 GCA_023663805.1 Clostridium sp.
GGGCTATGACATCCGCTCGGTCAACTTCATGCTGAAGGGAATCTGTCCCGACTGTAATCGCTGAAACTGCTATGAGTATATATTACAAGCTGATAAAGACGGCCCTGTTCGGGCTTTTTATGGGTCTTGTCACCTGTTTTGCCGTCCGGTCCGCGATCGATAAATTCGGCGGAGACTGGCTCTCGACGCTGATGCTGGTTATGTTCAGCGCTCTGATGGGGTTCGTCGCATGGCTCTACTGCCGGATGGCCTGTATGCGTCTGCGCGGCATCCCTGTCCTCGAGTTGACTGACGACGGGATAACGGTCCGCGACGCCGTCAGGAAAACGGTCGTCATACCCTACGGGTCAATCGTCGATCTGAAGACGAACGAGCGCGGAATAGTGTTTGTCTACACCGACGCCGCCAACGCCCGGCGGACCCGCTCGGTCAACTTCATTATGCTCGACATCGACTCCTCAGATCTCTACGACATGGCCGATATCCTCCGGTCGAAACTCGGCTGAATATCCTCTTGACCTTTTTGTGTCCGTCAAATCCCTTTTCGGAATCTATACTTATCGGTTTTGGGAGGGGACGCTGTCGGCCGGCTCGGCCGTGGCGGGCTTCTTGCGGCGCGGACGGAGGAAACGGAACATGTCGTCGAAGTCGCGGCGGTAGAGGATTCCGACACCCTGGGTCGTCAGCGCACTCTTGATGTAGAAGTTTCGGTCGTTGTAGCGGTTGTAGGCCTTCAGGCGGAGCGAGCCCGACCGATTCAGCAGATATTCGAGGTCGAAGTCGCCGATGAAAGAGGTGTTGTTCAGCGCTTTGTCGCGATAGCCGAGGTTGCCGTTCAGAAGGAGTCGGTTGTTCAGCAGGCGGCTCGAGAGGGCGACGTCGAACTCGACGTCGGAGAAGTCGCCGCGGTCGCTGCGGAAATTCGGCGCGATCGTCCAGTTGTCGCTGAGCTGTCCGAGTATGTTCGCCAGTTTCGACGAGATAGTCGAGGAAGCCGCCGAGACGAACTCGTTGCCCTTCGATGCGCCGGCCATATAATCCGGCGTGTAGAAACGTCCGAGAGCGAGAAGGTAGATAATCTGGCGGTTCATCAGGTCTTCGGTGTTGATGATGCTCTTGACCTTGCGGTAGGTGTCGGAGGTCAGGGTAGGGAACTCGAGGTCGAATGTCGGGACGGGCTGGCGTATGTCGCCGGTGATGTTCAGCAAGGCGTGGAGCGGGACGTTCGTGCGCGACAGTTCGCGGTCCTGCTCGAACGACTCGTCGAGGTCGCTCAGATTTGCCGTCAGCGAATAATAGGCCTTGACGTTCAGTTCGGCGGCGTAGGGGTCGCCGGTGAAGGTGATTGTCGATCCGTCTTGTATCTTGAAATCCTTGACGATAATGTCCTGGAGGGTGAAGTTGTAGGACCCCTCGCTGAGCTGATAACTGCCCCACATCCCGAGGCGTTCGTCGGCCGAGTTGTAGGTCAGGCGGAGATCTCCGTTGCCGTGGGCGCGGATTCGGTCGCCGCCGACCGGATCCATTATGAGGTTGACGAGCGTGTTATTGTTGACCATGACATGGATGTTCATGTCGTAGGCCGTCGGGAGGTCGACCTGCTGGTTGCTGGCGCGGTTCTGGATTTCCTGGATCTTTCGCTGGGTCGGGGTGATTTCGATCTCTTCGACAGATGCGTTCCTGTCGCGGAAGGTGATGAAATTATAGTCGTAGGCCTGTTCGGCGTCGGAGAGCACGAAGGTGAATGTCGATCCCTCGGCGGTCGACATGTCGACGCCGATGTCGATATGTCCCGGTACACCCTTTATCTGGGCGATCCCATTGCCGTAGATTTTCCCATACCAGATCAGGTCTGGCGACCGCTCGATGTCGTAGACGAGCAGATGGCGCGCGTCGGTGACATTGAAGTCGAAGGTCGGCTCTTTGAAGTATTTGTGGGTCACGACGCCGCTGAGCCGAGCCGTGTTCCCCTGCATGTCCCGGAGCGTCACACCGGGGATGTCGATTCGTCCGGGACGCATATGAATCGAATCGGTCGTTGCATACCAGCAGTTCGTGAAGTCGAGTTTCAGTTTGAAATCGCGGGCGAAGAGATCGCCGGTCATGTCGAGATACTTGAAAGTCCCATAGAGGTGGGCGTCGCCCGAGGCGTGTCCGTCGATTGCCGAAGTGAACGCCTCCATAAACGGAAGCATGAACCCGACCGGAACATCGTCGGCAGAGAACCGGAAGTCGAGTTCTTCGGTCATCGGTTTGATGAAACCGTCGATACGCGAGATGTTACCGTGGCTACCGGTTATGTCGGCCTTTATCGTGACCGCCTTCCGTTCGACATCCCATCCGCTCCGGATGTCGGCGTCGCCCATGAGGCAGTGGTTATACTTGATTCCGTCGACATGGAGATCGTCGGTGTAGAGTCGCGGCGAGGAGGAAAGAAGGTCTGAGGCATAGAAGTTTCCGTTTGCGCGTCCGCCGAACATCGCGTTACCGATGCCGAGGGTCTCGAAGACATAGTCAAGGTCGATATCCTTCAGGTGAAGGTGGACCGAGTCGGCCGGATTGTCGGAGACACGACCGTTGATTGTCAGATACTGGCCGTAGCCGTCGAGGCGGAAGCCGCTGACGTCGATTGTCCGTCCGGTAACCCGTATGTCGGCCGGGCGTAGGGTCCAGACCGTGTCGTTGACGACCGCCTCTCCGGAGTTGAAATGGACCTTTGTCTGCAGGGACCGGCCGTCGGACTCGGTTTCGCGGGAGAAGGCTGTCGAGATATCGAACAGGCCGGAGTAGTTGTCGCTGTCCGGAACGGTCCATCCGATCTGGGTGTCGACATGGTTGTCTATGGCGACGGCTCCGACCGTCAGGTCGACCTGGCCCCGTTTGGCCGGGAGACGCGAAGAGAAGTTAATCTCGCCGATCGGGTTGCTGTCGGCGATGTGGCCGTCGACCGAGGCGGTCAGCCGTGTCTGCTCGATCAGTTTGTTGCCGTTGATCAGCCAGGGGGCGTCTAGCGACAGGGTCGCAGTCGAGAACGAAGGGTTGATGCCGCCGGTGATTCGGATTATGTCGGCCGTCTCGACCGGAAGTTTGACGAACCGCGCCAGCGGATCGGTCGACAGAATGTCGATATCGAACGTCAGATCGTTTCGCAGTTCGAAAGGGGTGGTAACGTCGGTTTCCGGCGAAGGAAACAGCGCCGGTAGCAGGGCCGCTCCGATCGCTTTCAAATCGCCGGGGAGTGTCGACAGGGAGAAATCGCCGCGCAAGTCGGCATTGGCGACTTCGCTCCAGAGCGAGATATGCTTCGGGACTGTGTCGCACGCCAGCCTGAGGTCGACATCGCGCAGCCGGAGCCAGTGGAGCGAATCCCGGACACAGTTGATGTCGAACAGATGGACGCGTCCGGCCGCATCGTCGATTGTCGACGCGGTCAGGTCGATATGCCCCTTTGCTGATAGCGAACCGTCGGGCCATTTGTCTCCGAGCAGGAGACCCGAGGCGTGGGTCAGGTCGATATCCGCTCCGAACGAGCGCTCGCCGTCAGAGAGGTCGGCGGTCAGGTTCGCTTCGAGTTCGAGTTCGGGGGAGTCGGCCGTCAGGGTCGCCGTCGCACGTTGTCCGGCGTCAATCGACCCTTCTGCCGATATGTCCCGGAGGGTTATGCCGCGGAATTCGACCGAATTGACATAAATGCTACCCTTCCCTTCGGGGTGCGACCGCCGGGGGAAGCGGAGGTCGCATTCTCCGTCGAGCGAGACGCTCCCGAACGCTTTGGCCAGCGGTGTCACCCCGGCGAGGAGTCCACCGAGTTCGAACGATTCGCTTTCGAATTCGGCAGTCAGGGTCGGCGCTGCCGCTCCGGTCGTGATCAGGCCTGAGAGCCCGAGTGTTCCGCGTTCGGTCGCAATGGTTCCGTCGATCGAGCCTTTCCCCGCCTCGTATGCGAGGGAAGAATAGAGCCCGAACCGGCCGATGTTCTCCATCAGGGTCGAGACCTTCGTGTCGAGCCCGACACCGAGCACCGCGAGGGTCTCGGCGAGTATCTCCCCCTCCGATTCTACATCGAGTTTGCTGATCTCGGCCTTTGTCGCAGATTTGTCGGGAAGGCCGGTAACACGCCCCTGGCGGGCGATTATCGAAGTCGTTTCCTCGTTGATTTCGAGATTGTTCAGTTTCAGGTCGCTGATACGTCCCTCGATGTCGAAACTGATGTCTATCGGCTGGTCCATAGGCGCGAGCCGCGGTTCGAAGCCGCCGAGGTCGCTCAGTGTGACATGGCTGCCGGGAAGGAGGGCGAAATTGAACTCATGACTGACAAGCCTCTCGCGCCCGCCTTTTGTCGGAATCGATATCGAACTGAAACTCAGACGTGTGTTAGGCAGCTCGATTGTGGGGTCGATCAGGAACACCGTCGAGTCGCCGATCATCGCCTTGGCTCTAAGCGAACTGACCTCGAGGCCCGCCCGTTCGCGGAAGGCGAGTCGGTTCAGGTCTATGACGATGTCGCCCGGCGAAAGACGCGGGATGCGCAGGTCGGCGTGGAAGTCGCTGATCGCGATATGGTTCGGATCGAAACGTCCCGTGGCCGCCGAGTCAGGTGTCCATTGTCCCGGGCAGTCGTAACTGAGTGACGACTGGCGGACGATGACGGTCCGGATTGCCAGGTCGAATTCCTTCTTCGGCGCGTCAGGATCCTTGGGCTTCAGCGCGTCGATGATAGGCTGGATATTCAGCGGGGCGGAGGCGCTGTCGCGCCAGACGCGGAGGTCGAGCCCTACAACAACGCCATAGCCGAACTCGATTCTCTGGCTGAGCAGGAGTTTATACAGATCGATTCCGGCACCGAGGCGGCGGATCGAGGCGATCGTGTCGCCGACGCTGTCGCGCAAAGAGATGTCGCGGAGCACGAGCCGGTTGAAGGGCGCGACGGATACCTGACCGATCGAGACATCGACGTCGAGCAGTTTCGACAGTTCTTTCTCGGCGCGGTCGCGGGCCGGCTCCTGTACACACCTGAGCTCCAGACCGACATACAGCAGCGCCGGGACGACGAACGCCGCTCCGATGGCGATCATAATCAGCGACCTCAGTATTTTATATAGAGTTTTCAACGTCTGTCAGAAAGATGATGATTTCGAACTGCAAAGTTACGGAAAATTTGCGTTTCAGACAACCAATCGCGTGTGTGGTAGTTAAAGTGCTGATAGTCAGTAAAGACGCGGCCTGTTAGCTGTATAGGCGGTGGGTGTTCTGCGCAGAGGCTTCATTCGGCCGGGGTGATTGATTGGGGTTATCGGTTGTTCGGCCGTAATGTTACGGAAAAATCTGCGCAAAAAATAAATTCAGTCAGGGGTCGACGTCGTAGGAGACAGAGAGGGACTTGGCGCCCTCGAGGCCGCTGGAGCGGAGTTCGGTACCGGCGGCGAGAATAATCGCTTTCGCCTTCTCGAGCGAGACCCCGTTTTCGAACTTCAGCATCAGGCGGCGGATAAAGTAGTTCTGGATGCGGGAAATCTCCGGCTCCTCGGGGCCGTTGACGCGCGTTCCGAACAACTGTCGCAGGCGCGTCCCGAACGCGGCTGCGAGTTCGGCGACGGCGCGCGCGTCGCGATGGCGTAGGGTAATGTTAATCAGCCGGGTAAAGGGGGGATAGTTATAGCGGCGTCGCTCCTCGATTTCGGCGGCGTAGAAACTGTCGTAGTCGTGGGCGGCGACGAACCGGAGCAGGTCGAGCTCCGGCTGGCGAGTCTGAATCAGAACCTTCCCCTCGCGGTCGCGGCGACCGGCACGTCCGGCGACCTGTTCGAGCATATTGAACGCCCGCTCGCTCGCCTTGAAGTCGGGGAGATTGATCATCGAATCGGCGTTGACGACCCCGACGACTGACACTCCGGCGAAGTCCAACCCTTTGGTGACCATCTGAGTCCCGACGAGAATGTCGGCCTTTCCGCGCGAGAACTCGTCGATAATCTGGTCGTAGCCGTTCCGGGCGCGGGTCGTGTCGAGATCCATCCGGAGAATGCGCCGGTCGGCGAATGTCGCCGAGAGTTCCTCCTCGAGGCGCTCGGTGCCGTAGCCGTGGACCTCGATTGCCGGTTCCTTGCAGACCGGACACTGGACCGGTAGGGGATATTCCGCCCCGCAGAAGTGGCAGACGAGCCGTCCGATACGGCGGTGGTAGGTCAGGGTGACGTCGCAGTCGCGGCATTTCGGGACATGGGCGCAGCAGCGGCATTCAGCGACCGGAGCGTATCCGCGGCGGTTCAGGAAGATGATTGCCTGGTTACCGTCGGCAGTCGTCCGGCTGACCTCGTCGCGGAGCCTTGCGGAGAACGCCCCCTCGACGGTCGACCGTTTGCGGGCCTCGGTCATGTCGATCAGTTCGACCTTCGGGAGAGTCATGCCGCCGTAGCGCTCCGTCAGTCGTACGAGACCGAAGCGGCCTGAAAGCGCCTTCCAGTTTGTTTCGACCGACGGGGTTGCGCTCCCGAGGAGAGTCTTCGCCCCGTGCATCTTCGCCAGGACGATCGCCGTGTCGCGGCCGTTGTAGCGCGGGGCCGGATCGTGCTGTTTGTAACTTGTCTCGTGCTCCTCGTCGACGATGACGAGTCCGAGCGAGGTGTAGGGGAGGAATACCGCCGAGCGGGCTCCGATAACGACCTTCGGCCCGGGGTTGTCGAGCATCGAACGCCATATCTCGACACGTTCGTTGTCGGAGAATTTCGAGTGGTAGATTACGACCTTGTCGCCGAAAACATTCTGGAGCCGGCGCGTCAGTTGTGTCGTCAGGGCGATCTCCGGCACGAGCATAAGGGCCTGGCGCCCCTGGCGGAGGGCAAAGTCGATCAGGTTGATATAGATCTCGGTCTTGCCGGAGGAGGTGACGCCGTGGAGAAGCGTGACATCGTGGTCGAACCATGATTTGTGGATCGCGTCGAGCGCGGCCGACTGAGCGGGGGAGAGTCTGGGTGTAGTGCCGCTCCCCTTTCCGTCGAAGCGGAAGCGTCCGACGATACGCGTTGTCTGCCTCAGGACACCCTTGCGGACCATCGCCGCGACGATAGCCGGGGAGATTCCGGCGCGCTCGCAGAGTCGGGCGCGGGTGACCTCTGCCAGCGGCTGTGTCGCCGGGCGAGTGAATCCGGTCATCTCGATCATAGCCAGCAGGGCAGTCTCCTGCTTCGGCGCCCCTTTGACGAGGGCGAACAGCCGGGCGTTCTCCCCCTCGGCGCCGCGGAGGGCGTTGATCTCGACGTAGTGTTCCTTGACGCTGCGGTAGCGTTCGACGAGTTTTTCGGCGATGACGACCAGTCCCCGCTCCATCAGGGCCGACAGCCGCGGCATCGGCGAACGGATTCCGGTCTGGCGCGCCAGATCGGCAACAGACATTTTCTTTCCGGCGTTGACGAGCGTTTCGAGCAAGAGGCCCTCCTCCTCCGTGACGCCGGGGTTTTCACGCAGGGTCTCGTCGAATTCGGGGGGGAAATCGACGAATGTTTCGCTTTCGACTTTTAGTCCGGCGGGGAGTGCGGCGCGGTAGACATCGCCGATAGAACACATATAATATCCCGCAATCCAGCGCCAGAGTTCCAGTTGGGAGTTCGTGACGACCGGTTTCTCGTCGAGCAGTTCGGCGATCTCCTTGACCTGCGTTCCGGCCGGAGGGGGTGTAGCGGTCACGGAGGTGACGATCCCGGTGTAGAATTTCCGGTGGCCGAACTGGACGACGACGCGGGAGCCTATGCGGAGGTGGCCCTGCATCGGCTCGGGGACCGCGTAGGTGAAGGTCGCGTCCAGGGGGAGGGGAACGACGACTTCGGCATATCTGAAAATATTCTGTTCCATTTTTTCTGGAATGCAAAAATAAGGAATTTCGGCGTCAGTATGAAATTCGAAAGGGAAAAATCGCTAACTTTGCACATCTATTCCTGATAACGAATAAAACCGAATCATATAAACCGATGAATTTCATTGAAGAACTTAAATGGCGCGGCATGATCCACCAGATGATGCCCGGAACAGAGGAACAACTAAATAAGGAGATGACGACCGCCTATCTCGGTATCGACCCGACGGCCGACTCCCTCCATATCGGACACCTCGTCGGTGTTATGATCCTCAAACACTTCCAGCGGTCGGGCCACAAGCCGATTGCCCTCGTCGGAGGTGCGACCGGAATGATCGGCGACCCCTCGATGAAAAGCCAGGAGCGCAAACTTCTCGACGAGGAGACCCTGCGCCACAACCAGGAGGCAATCAAGCGCCAGCTCGCCCATTTTCTCGACTTCGACAGCGACGCGCCGAACTCCGCAGAGATGGTCAACAACTACGACTGGATGAAGAACTTCTCCTTCCTCGATTTCATTCGCGACGTCGGGAAGCACATAACCGTCAACTATATGATGGCGAAGGACTCGGTCAAGAAACGGCTCTCGGGCGAAAGCCAGCAGGGAATGTCTTTCACCGAGTTCAGTTACCAGCTCGTCCAGGGATATGACTTTCTGAATCTCTTCCGCGAAAAGAACTGCAAACTCCAGTTGGGCGGTTCGGACCAGTGGGGCAACATCACGACCGGCACCGAACTGATCCGCCGCACTACGGGCGGCGAGGCCTACGCGCTGACCTGCCCGCTGATCACGAAGGCCGACGGCGGCAAGTTCGGCAAGACCGAGAGCGGCAACGTATGGCTCGACCCCCGCTACACATCCCCCTACAAGTTCTATCAGTTCTGGCTGAACGTGACCGACGCCGACGCCGAGAAATACCTGAAGATCTTCACCGAACTGAGCCGCGACGAAATCGAGGCTCTCGTCGAGGAGCAGCAGAAAGATCCGGGACAGCGTCCGATGCAGAAACGTCTCGCAAAGGAGGTCACGACGATGGTCCACTCCGCCGCCGACTACGAGGCCGCCGTCGAGGCGTCGCAGATTCTCTTCAGCAACAAGGCCGGAGAGACACTCCGCAAGATTGATGAACCGACGCTCCTGGCGGTCTTCGAAGGTGTCCCGACATTCGAAGTCAGCCGATCGCTTTTCGATGGCGAAGGAGTCAAACTCGCCGAACTGCTGACAGACAATGCCGCTGTCTTCCCCTCGAAGGGCGAGATGCGAAAGATGGTCCAGGGCGGAGGGGTCTCGGTCAACAAGGAGAAGGTCGCTGATCCCTATATGGCTGTTACGGCCAATATGCTTCTCCAGGGGAAATATCTCCTTGTCCAGCGCGGCAAGAAGAATTATTTCCTCCTGATAGCCAAATGATTTGATAAAAAATGCGCCGAAAATTTGCGAGATCGAGATTTTCGGCGTAATTTTGCACCGCTTTAGGCCATCGTGGCCTGGGCATGAGGATTGTCTTATGGTGTAATGGTAGCACTGCAGTTTTTGGTTCTGCCTGTCCAGGTTCGAATCCTGGTAAGACAACTGAAAAGAAGGCTGACCCTTGACGGGGTCGGCCTTTTTTTTGTCTCAACGCAGTCTAGGCCCCCCGCCCCCTAAAGGTGGTGGTGGTGTCAATGTGTTGAATGTCAATAGCGACGGCTTTATTTTGGGCGGACGCGGCAGGTCGCGTCCCTACGATAACTGATTGAAAATAAGCAGATAACGATGTATTGTGTGATTTGGTATACAAATCGGGAGGAATCACACATCGACTGGTTGTTGTTTTTTTATGTTAAAACATGTTAAATCGATGTGTGGTTAATGTTGATTAATGTCTAAATTTGTAATTTTGCATTTTAATTGGACGGAAAATAATCAATTTAACCATAACAATGAAGAAAACTCTACTTGTACTGCTCGGATCTGTTCTGACAGCCCTCGCTTCTCATGCCGGCGAATATGTCTACAGCATGTGCGGCGACGGCGAGATCCAGGGACTCGGTGTCCGCGAAGCCGGCGTGACCTACAGCGCGGCTATCGAAGTTCCCGAGAATGTCGCCCAGTCGATGATCGGAAGCAAGGTGACCGGTGTCAGCCTCGGTTTTGCCCAGGGAACGAACAAAGTCACCTATCTCTATCTGACCTACGACCTCAACGAGGCTCCCTTCTACGAAGAGGAGGTTCGCGTCAAGGTCAACCAGTTCAACGACTACACCTACCAGACCCCTTACACAATCGAGGGGAAGAAATTCTACATCGGCTACCGCTATCGTGCCAATACATCGTCGGGCAATCCGATTGGTTTCGACGGCGACGAGGCCGGAGGAAGCTCGCTGTTCGCCCATTTCGGTGCTCGCTACGACGACACGGAGATGGAATGGATGACGGCCGAACACTATGGCAACCTCTGCCTGAAGGCAATCATCGAAGGTGAGAATCTTCCGAAGAACGCCGTCATTCCCGCAGGTATCTCGGCCGACAAAAATGCCGACGTCAATGCGACATCTGAATTCACCCTTCGCTTCCGCAACCTTTCGACTGAGCCGGTCAATAAAATAAGTGTAAAGGTGACGGCCCAGGGTGTCGAAAAGACCCGTGACATTACTCTTCCGGCTGCAGTCCCGGCCGACGGTTACGGCGAAGTCCGCCTCAGCGCCGTCTTCACAGCCGAGGAACTCGATGCGAAACTGAGCGCACAGATCCTCTCGGTCAACGGCAGCGAAAATCTTTTTGCAACCGAGTCGAGCAACGCAACCCTGATTGTTTCGAACTATGTCTATCCCCGCGTGATTGTCTCTGAGAAACATTCCGGAACGACCTGCGGATGGTGTCCGAGAGGAATCGTCGCATTCGACCGTATGTATGAGGCACATCCCGAGACTTTCATCGGAATCTCGATTCAGAATTATTCGTCGGCTGACCCGATGTACTGTGGCGCATACGCCGAATTCGACAACAGAAACCTGTCGGGCGCACCCTCGGCGCTTGTCTCGCGCAACCGGGAGATTGGCTGTACGAACGCTACGCCCGACCAACTCGCGAGCGCCTATAACAAACTCGAAGGTGTCGTCAATGTTCGTCTGAAGATTTACGCCGAGATGGAAGAGGGTTCGACAACCCAGTTGAACACAACGACTACAGCCGAATTCGGCACACCCGAGGAGGAAGCCGGCTACGGTATCGCGGTCGTCGTCACCGAAGATGGCCTCGGTCCCTACAAACAGAGCAACAGTTATGCCGGCGGTTCGAGCGGCTCGATGGACGGATGGGAAAATCGCGAGTCGCGTTACTCGATGATTTATAATCATATCGCCCGTACGGTCGTCGATGTCTACGGTGCGACCGAATCTATTCCGGCCGTAATCGAACAAGGCGTTCGCTACGAACATCTGCGCGATGTCACACTGAAACCCGAATGGGTCAAAGAGAACCTGACCGTCATTGCCCTACTGATCAACACGAAGACCGGCGAAATCGTAACGGCCGCAAAATGCCCGGTCGGTACGCCATATTCCTCGATCGGCGAAGTTGTCGGCGATAAAAGCCAGATTGCTGTCGAGGTACTCGAAGGCACAATCAAAGTCTCGGGCTCCGAAAGCGCTGCAATCTGGTCAATCGACGGCCAGTTGGTTGCTTCGCAGCCCGGCGGCGAGATCAGCGTTGCCCCCGGCATCTATGTTGTCCGCGCTACGGCCGCAGGGAAAACTGTTACCCGCAAAGTTGCCGTACGCTAAGACCGATTCCAAGAGATAAACCAAATCACAACAAACTGATAAAATGAAACAGTCATTCACTCTGTTTGCTCCGGCATCCGTCGCGATGGCAATGATGGCCACAACAGCCGGTGCTTCAGTTCGTGTTCCGGTATCGCAATCTCCGGTCTACGAGACGTTGGCTTCGACAAAAGCAGTCGAAGAGGAGACGTTCGTTTCGATCGGAAAGGGTACATACCGCGACAATTTCGTCCAGTCCTGGTGGACCATTCCGGTCTATCCCGAAACCGAAGTCGAGATTTTCGAGAGCACGACGACCCCCGGACGCTACCGTGTCATGAACCCCTACCGCGATTATCCCTCGGAAGAACTCTTCGGATCCCCCGGTGTTGTCGACCAGAAGGATTATTATATCACGATTGACGCCTCCGATCCGGTTCATGTCTTTATCGAGACCTCCCATACTGGTTTCGAAGTCGGCGGAGGTCAGGAACTGGTCATCGGATCAATCGCCGATGACTACTACAACAACCGATACGGCAACTGGATTCTGGCTGATCGCGAGGGGGTCTGCGGCAAGATTGTCGACGGCGAGATTACCTTCCCGCCAAACTCCCTGATTGTATTCCTCCAGCCGATTGGTGAGCCTGAAATCGAAGATCCGTTGTGGCTTCAGACAAACGGTGCCGGTATGTTCCGCGTCAAACTTCCCGGAGCCCCCGATCTCGATATAGATATCGAACTTGCCGGAATTAACGACGACCACACCGAACTGACCTACACACTTCTTCTGGGCGAATCAATCGAGTTTGCGAAGGTTGCTTTGGTCGAGGGTGACTATTCCGACGAAACTGCCGACGAAATCAAGGATGGAACGATTGCTTCGACGGAGGTCAGAACCTCAGGTTCGTTCGTTACCCCCTATGTCGGCGACGGTAACTACACACTCTATGCGATTCCCTATCTCGAAGGAACTCCCCGAAAGATTACCCATCTGACCCACGATATTGCCTACGACGAATCGGAGTGGCGTAAATGCGGACAGGCTTTGTTCCACGAAGCGATTGTCGGCTCTCCGGAATACCATAACCAGTATTTCTTCTGGCAAGAGGATGAATATCTTGTCGAAATCGAGGAGAACCGAGCCACTCCCGGCATTGTCCGTCTCGTCAATCCTTACGGGTCTGGTTACCGCTATTATACCCCTGACGAATATGACTCAAGCCATAACCATTACCTCGTCATAAACGGCGCAGACCCGAACGCCGTCTATATCGAATATGCCGACGACCTCGGTCTCGATTTCGGTTACGACTGGATAAAAATCTGGTCCAGAGCCGCCCGTTCTTTCGAGCAGGGATTCACGAAAGAGGATATCGCAGCCGAGGGTACGTTCGGAAAGTATGAAAACTACGAATTTACTTTCCCGAAGGCTTCGATTCTCCTGATGTTCTCCCCGAACCCTACAGGCTGGTATGGGGCCAACCAGAGTGGCAATACGAGCCTCAAGGTCAGCCCTGGTCAGATTGTCGGCGGAACGGCGACTGCTATCGGGACAATCTCCGGCGACGACAACGACTCGACCGAGCGCTACTATACCGTCGGGGGTGTCGAACTCCGTTCGCTTGATGGCGCGGCTCCCGGCGTCTATATCGTCCGTCGCGGTTCGGCAACCGAAAAGCGCGTTGTCCGCTAATTTTTACAAGTATCAACAATTAATCAATCGAATATGAACAAACTGCTTAAACCGCTCTGCCTGACGGCGACCGTCTCGGCCATTGGCCTGACTCTCTCCGCCCAGACTGTCTCGGAGTTTCCCCCGCTGCTTCGCTCGGCGGCCGAAACCGCCCAGACCGCTCTCCCGTCGGGCCGGATGCGCGCCCCGCTGAACACCGAGCGCGAACTCGGCGTCCACATCTTCGGCGCGACCAACTACGACTACGACCGGGCCCACCACTACACCTGGCTCTGGTCTGAGAAACACTACAACCTCGACAAGATTGCGACGGTCTACCGCGAGGGTGACGAAGAGGAGGAATACGAACCCTCGATGTACCGCCTCGTCGCCGGCGCATGGCTCGGCGACGCTTACTATGGCTTCCGTGTAAAAGACTATACATACGTAACATACATCGACTCGTGGGTCAGAGTCAACCCGTTTACCGGCGAGTGGTCCGTTGTCAACAATCTGTCGAACTACAAGTCCAACTGGCCGAGAATCGTCGATATCGCCCTTAATCCGAAGACGGGTGTTACATATGGTCTCGCTGAGAACGACAACGGAACGGTCTCGAGCCGCATCATGCTGATCAACAAGACCGAGGGGATCTGGGCCCATACGGTTAAGAGCCTGGATGAATACTACTTCGCCGGATCGTTCAACTACGACGGCAAGTTGTATGCCATCCGCTGGACCTACACCAGCGACGGAACCATCACCGGCACCCAGCTCGATATTTTCGACGAGGATTTCGAAGTCGAATCATCCTTCCCGATCACAGTCGACGGCCGTGCATTCATCAGTTACTACCAGCACGGTCTCGAATTCGATTATACGACCGGTGATCTCTGGTGGACCGCAACGAACTATCAGGGTGAACAATATCTCGTCAAGATCAACCCCGACGACGGAACGACCGTAAACAAGGGTGTCCCCGGAATAGGCGAATCGCTTGTCGGCCTCTATATCGACTATAAGACCGCCGAATCGCGCACAGCCCCCGCACTCGTCTCCGGCCTCTCCTGTAATGTCGATTTCGACGGCGCAAACAAGGTCGAGTTGTCCTGGACAAACCCGACGACACAGTGGAACCGCTTCTCGCTGAAGAATCTCGCCGAGGTACGTATCTACCGCGACAATTACGACTCCGAGCCGGTAGCCACTCTCGACGCCACCGATAAAGCAGGCCAGCAGATGTCCTGGACCGACCAGACAACTCAGGGCATCCACAAGTATTACGTTGTTGCCTGCGCTCCCGCCGGAGTCCGCGGTGTGCCCGACGACATCAATGTCTTCGTCGGCAAGGATGCCCCCGGTCCGGTCAACAACCTTTTCGCCTCGACCTCTGACGGCAAGTCGGTCAACCTCTCCTGGTCTGTCCCGACAATCGGCGACAACGACGGCTGGTTCGACGACTCGAATCTGACCTATACGATCACCCGTCTGCCCGACGGCGCCAAGTTCGAGAGAATTACCGGTACATCATGGACCGACAAGGATATCCCCGAGGTACAGTCCTACAGTTATCTCGTCGCGGCTGTCAACGCCGAGGGAACCGGTACGGCTGTCGAGTCGAACGCCCTGATTGCCGGACAAAGTGTGCTCGTTCCCTTCCGGACTGATTTCGCCACGAAGGTCGACGCCGACCGCTTCACCGTTCTCGACAAGAACTACGACGGCCTTACGTTCGTCTATGACTTCAATACCAACCGACTGCGCAACACACTGAAACTGCTCTCGGACAATTCATCGAACGACGATATCCTCGTTTCTCCCGCGCTGTCGGTCAAGAAGGGTATGTCTTATAGGGTTGTCTACACGATGAGCGCCGGATGCTACGGATCGTCGGACCGCATTATGTTCCACGACTTCGCCTTCACCGGAGGCAACGCTGCGACAATCGAAGGTCAGTCAAAGATCCTCGGCCGTCTCGAGGAGTATGAGACCGAAGGGAACTATCCCGAGTGGACTCTTACGAACTATTTTACAGCCGAGGAAACCGGTGAATACTATGTCGGCCTTGAGATCCTGACGAAGGATGAGGAGTATATGTGGTATTATGTCGAAGGTTTCGAAATCACCGAAGCCCACGACGACGATCTCGCCGCAGAGAAACTCGAGACCTATCTCCATACGAGTACGATCAAACCGAACCAGTTCAAGGTACATGTCCTCAATAACGGCAACAACCGTCAGACGAACTATGAGGTTCAGGTCGCTGCAATCAACCGCCGCGGCGAACGCGTAGTGATCGCTTCGACAACGGATGTCCCCGCCCTGAACTCCCACGCATCGGCTGTCATCTCCCTGACAGGTAACGGAGGCCAGCTCGGCATGGTCGACTATGTCGGTATCGTCAAACTCGACGGCGACGGCAACAGCGACAACAACGAGACCCCTGCCGTGACGGTACAGGCCGAAGAAGCCGATCCGTTCAATCTGACAATCAACCGGAACAACGAGATTACCTCGACCCTGAACCCGATGAACCACTTCAGCGCTGCAACCGCCTCGCAGACAATCTACACCCCGGCTCTGACCGGTCTGAAGTCTGACGAACCGCTCCGCGTTACCCGTCTCGCCTGGGAATATGAAGGTCGTGCATCGTTCGACGGAACGATCGTAAAGGTCTATCTCGAAACAACCGACAAGGCCGGATTCGCCAGCGGCGAAACGACCTTTATCCCGGTCACCTCCGAGCCCTACTTCGCGACGGAGTTCCGAGTCGAGACCGGTACGCACTATGTCGTCGCCGACCTCGACGATGTCTTCGAATTCGACCCGTCGAAGAATCTGCTGGTAACCGTCTCGAAATATGAGACAGGCCACAGCGACTACCTGATGGTATTCCGCGCCTTCGACAACAATTGGAATCTCGCGCAGTTCCATTCGATGACATGGAAGGGCGCCAACGAGTTCGTTCCCGCATCTCGGTCGAACACCGGAACGCGCTATCCCGAGGCTCCTGTTCTTCATATGGCTATCGAGAACTATACTGCGGCCGGTATCGATGATATCGCCGTCGTCGAAGGCGGATCGGTCTATTACGATCCTTCCGAGTCGGCTCTCGTTGTCAATTACCTAGATGTCACTTCTGTTTCCGCCTATACCGTCGACGGCCAGCTCTACACGACCGTCGCCAACACAGCGAAGAGCGACCGAATCTCTATTAATCTCCCTACCGGAAGCTATATCCTGAGCGCGAATCTCGCATCGGGACGCACGGTTTCCGTCAAGGTAATGATCCGATAAGTTAATACTGAAGACCGATAAACGGCCCCGGCGGTTTATCCCTGTCAAGCCGTTTGTCGGTCTTTTTAACACACACATCAACACACACGCACACACACAACACACACATCAATAACAACTTATCAAATCAACAAAAAAAATGAGGAAACAACTACTAACTCTGGCATTGGCACTCGCGTCCTTGCCGCTGGTCGCCCAAGCACAAGATGTGCTCGAGGGAACCTTGATTTCCTATAGCGGAAATCAGACTGATGTTCCTGTGAGTTTCAGCAGGTCTAACTCTGGCTCTGAAATTCTCTGGACAGCAGAGGAGTTTGCGGATGCTACCAACAGCGCGGAAACTTTTACAATCACCAAACTGATTTACCCGCTCTACAGTCAATTTAGTGAACCACAGGTCGAAGGTGAACTTAAAGTCCTGGTCAAGAGTACGACTGAAAACACTTTAACAACGCCTTTAGCAGATATCAGCGAATTCAACCTTGTCTATCAAGGTAGTCCGGTCTTCGAAGGCAATCAGCGATTGATTATCACACTTGACCATCCTTTCGTAGTTCATTCTGGCGAAAATATCATAATAGCAACCACGGCCGATATGACGGTTACTGGAGTTGTCAATTTTGAATATTGTATGAGCGGGGATAATCCCCATGGCCCTTCGACAAACAGAACGGTAAATTATTACGGCTCAACTCCGTGGGATTTTACTACAGTAACAGAGGGACCGAAACCAACGATGCCAGGCTTTCGTATCGAATACATCCTCGGCGACGCAACCCAGGGTGGCGGCGAAGAGCCCGATCCCGGCTTCGAGACCAAGACCGGTGTCGTAACGGAGGATAAGAGTCATAATACACAGAGTACTCCGCTGAATTCCCAGAAGAAATATTCCGGATCGCAGACGCTCTATACGGCTGACGAGATGGGCAATGCATCGGAAAACGCTCCCGTCTATACTATCACCAAGATCGAATATCCGACCAACAACGATATCGCCCCGATGATCCTCGATTTGAAGGTCTATATGAAGACAACTTCCGAGACCGTTAATACCGGTATCCTCCCGATCGAAGAATTCACCCGGGTTTTTTCAGGTACAATCAATACGGCTGATCTCGCCGGCAATTCCCTCGAAATCGAACTCGACAAACCGTTCCTGATGAATAACGGTGAAGGTCTTGTCATCGCAGTCGCTCATGAGACAATTGAGAACGACGGAAGTATCCTTCGTTTCCAGGATTGGTGGCCCGGCAATGGAAATCGTGCAGTATTCTATCAAAGCGAAGACACTCCGTGCGATTTCACCGGTTATGTGACTTCGACAAAATGTGCGGTCGGTATGGTCATCACCTACGTCGAGGGCGATGCAACCCAGGGTGGCGGCGAAGAGCCCGAACCGGAACCGACATTCGTCGACCTGACTGTCAACTCCTTCACCGGATCGACCAAACTCTCCCATGGCGCTGTCGGCAAATACTCGATGATCGTCAAGAACGAAGGCACCGAAACCGCTTCGGGCTACAAGGTCGAGATCTTCGATGTCGAAACCGACGAAACCCTCGCTATGGTCGATGGCGACGATATCCTCGCCGGATTCTCGAAGAGCATCAACGCTGAAGTTACCTTCGCCGAACTCGGCACATTCACCATCGGCGCCCGCGCCGTTATCGCCGACGACAAGGACGAGACAAACAATGTCGCTGCAGAGACTATTACAGTCGAGGTCATCGACAAGGGCTTCCTTCCCGAAACGTCGACAATCGCTGTCTTCTCCGAAGACGCTATGACCCTAACGATTGAATGGATCAATACAAACTATGATTTCAGCGGCTCGCAACTGATGATCCCCGCCGACCAGTTCGGCGGTATGACCCGCGACATGCAGCTCCAGAAGATCGGCGTCCAGGTCTCGTCCTACAGTTTCGTCTCGCAGATTCCCGTCAAGGTATCGCTCGCCCAGACCGATATCCTCCAGGCTTATCCTCCGAAGTCCTCGCTGACAACCAGCGACCTTGTTCCGGTCGAACTCTTTACCGAAGTATTCGACGGCACGATCGAAGTCCGCAAGAACCAGAACGAGGAGTACACAACCTGCTGGATTGAACTCGATGCTCCGTTTGTTCTCGAACGCGGCAAGAACCTCGTCGTCAACATCGTCGCCCAAAGCGAGGATGGTGCGCCGCAGGTCTGTTTCCGCGCCAACACCCTCGAGGACTACATGATGACATACTTCCGCAGCTGGAAGGAGGACGACCTCTACTCGACTGTTGCAAACGGTGGAAATTACTTCGTATCGATGACTGTTCCGGTACTCGAATTCCAGTACGGCCTGATGCCCCTGCCGGAGATCACCGACCTCGAGGCCCTGTCGATTACGCTCCCCGAGGCAGTCAAGGCTGAAGAGGAAGTTTCGTTCCGCGTAACTGTCGCTAATGTCGGCACACTCGGTGTCGAAGAGTTCACCGTCGAACTGCTCGACATGACCGACGAGGCAAATCCTGTCGTACTCGTTTCGCAGGATTTCCAGCGTATGCTCGCCGCTGAAGGTACGACCAATGTCAACCTGAAGCACACGTTCGCCCAGGGTGGTGAATACCGTATCGCAGCCCGCGTTGTCAACACCGGCGACTCCGTCGCCGACAACGACCAGACTGAGACATACACCGTCGTTGTCGATGCGGCTACCGCGATCGACGCAGTCGCTATCGCCGAGGGTATATCGTTCGAAGGAGGTCGTCTGACCGTCGCTAATGCTTCGGCTGTACGCGTTGTCGATCTCGCCGGACGTACGGTCGCCGCCGCCGAGGGTGATACCGTCGAGGCCGGTCTGACCGCAGGCGTCTATGTTGTCGTCGCTGAAACAGCCGCCGGCACCGTAACCACCAGGATTAGCATCCGATAACAATCTACATTAACCAACATCGGGACGCATCCTGCCAACAGAGGTGCGTCCCAATGTTTAAATCTTTTTTTCGAATATGAAACTTTTTACTTGCGGACTTCTGGCCCTTGCACTTCCTGCTATGGCCTTCAATACAGTCCACACGTTCAATCCGAATCCTGTAACAGGAGGCACTGATGGCCTGCAGCTTCGCGGCGAGAGCCAGAAGTCGCTCCGAATCGCGCGGAAGGCTCCGGCCAGGACCCCGAAACAGCGCACAAACTGGGCCTTCGGCAAGGACATCACATACTACGAACAGTATGGGACGCTAAAGGAGTTACTCTATGAAGATTTCTCGAATCTGACTCTCGGAACCGAGGAGAAGCCCGATACATACACGCTCATCGATATCCCTTATGACTCCGACGAATACACCTACCCCTGGTGGAACTTCATTCCCGACTATACACATCAGCCGAACTGGGGCGTCGGTGCGGCCTGGGGCGCTGGTGGAACTCTCTACTGGAAACTCGACCTCGACTGCCCGCAGGCCCACTTCAACACCTGTCTCGTCGACGTCTCCGAAGGGGAGGGTGTCTTCATCATCGAGTTCCGCGCACGCCGCTCCGAAGGCTCGACCCAGAATTATGTCTATGTAGAGGCTGCCGAGACGAACAATATGGGTCCGTCGTGGGACACCTGCGACGATCCCGTCATGATCGAAGTAGGGTCGACCGACTGGACAACATACCGCATTATGTTCCGCGGCGGAGGTCCGACAACCCTGATCAATGTCGTCGGCGAACTGATCAGCGACAACCCCTACGTTTCCCCGAAAGGATATCAGGAAATCTGGTTCGACGACATCAGGGTATATCAGTTGATGACCAACATCGCAGCCCCGAAGACACTCCCCGTATCTGACTATAAAGGCACATCCTTCACTGCCAACTGGCTCCCTGTCTCCAGCGCCGGGAAGTATCTCCTCTCCTGCTGGTCGCTCGATGACATGACCGGCGAAAAGCAATTCCTGCTCGAGGACAAGGAGGTCACCTCGACATCCTATGGCATTACCGGTGCGGTTTCCGGCCAGATCTACTACTACAGCCTGAAGTCTGTCGGAAACGGTTACACTTCGCTCGAAGGATTCTCGGAACGTGTCTACAAACTCGAGACCCCGGTTTTGGAGAAGGCTGTCAAGACCGGCGACTACAGTTACCAGGCCGCCTGGAACGCTGTTCCCGGAGCGGATGTCTACAACTATACGGCCTATGCCGAACGTGTCGCCCGGGAGGATGGTCCGTTTGTTGTCACTTCGGAGAACTTCGATGGAATTCTCGACCTCGACGGTTATCCGACAGGATGGACAAAAGAGGACCCCGAAGGATACAGTTACCAGGAGTACTACTGCAACGAACTCCGCCAGCAGCGCTGGCTCGGGAAGTGGAGCGCCCCCTACGACGGCTATATCGCTTTCGACTCCTACTGGTATGAGTCGGGTCAGGGCGACGCCGGTTTCATCTCTCCGGAACTCGATCTCAGCAAGGATGGCGGAAAATTCACCGTCGCCGGTGATTTCGCGGGCGACATCGAGCGCGGATGGGACATAAACGACAATCCTTATACCGCAATCACCCAGACCTGCCTCGCTCTCTTTAACTGGGACGCCGCCGCCGGAGACTATGTCCAGGTTGAACTACTCTATCCCGCAAAGGAGATTACGAACGACTGGCAGCGACTCGAGTTCAACTTCACCAAGGGCTCCGCACGATCCAAGATCGGTATCTTTGCAATCCGCAGTAACTCGAACCTATATCTCGACAACCTGTTGATTACCCAGAACTACAAGGCCGGCGAATCGCTCCTCGATCCCTATCTCTACAAGCGCTACCACGGCTCTAATACAGGCGACATCGCAACGCAGATCGACGTCAACATCCCCGGACGCGCCGAGGGGTGGAAACTCTATCACACCGTCAGCGCCTACGGACGCCAGGTCGACGCCTGGGGCAATTCCTATGACGACCGCGAGAGCCTCGAGAGCGAACTCGAGTTCGTCATGGAGACCGTCGCCGGAATCGACCAGGTTGTTGCGGTCGGCGAGGCCGAGATTTCGCTCGATGGGGAGACAATCCGCGTCAGCAATCCGAACGGCGAAGCCGTCACGGTCTTCACCGCCGATGGACGCCAGCTCGCTTCCTCCGCAGCCACTGACTTCAGTTATCGGATGACCCAGCGCGGCATCTACATTGTCGCCGTCGGCCGCAAGGCCCTGAAGGTCTCCTTCTGATCCCCGCGAACTTTTCCAACAACGATAAAGCCCGGAGCCGATTGCGGCTCCGGGCTTTATCGTTGGACAGATATTTTTTTTGCGGTGTGTGTTGCCAGCGGCAAATCCCAGGTTACCTGGTCAGGCGAACGGCCGGCGCGGCGGGAATCATACCCTTCGCGGCGGCGCGGCGGCCGCGGCTCATGATGCTCTTCGAAGCAGGGAGTTTGGCCTTCGACTGTCCGACAGCAGCGGGGGTCGTAAAGCGGAACTCGGTAACCTCGCCCCATTCACCCTTGGCGTTCTTGCCGGCGGCTACGGCTACGGCCTTTGTCGAGGGATTGATCTGGAAGTCGGTCGTCAGCGGTTCATACTGGAACCAGTAGGCCATCGGCATCTCCGGATCGGAGCAGAGTTCGTCGAGAATCGCCTCGCAGTTTTCGTCGTAACTGCTTTCGAGATAGACCCCGATACGGTAGCACCAGGTCTGGTCGTTCGGCGTGAAGTTAATAAACTGCGAGGGAAGCATCTCGCCATCCCAGTCTTCGAGTTTGTACTGTCCGAGAGAAATCGAGACAACCGAAGCGCCTTCGCCACCCTGCTTTTCGGTAGAGCAGTCGAAGATACAGACGGGAGCGGCAGTGTCGTTATAGTCGTAGGCGACATAATAGATTTCGTAGTCGGTGTTCGGGTCGAGACCAGTAAAGCTATGATCCTCCTCCGATGAACCGAAGCCCTGGAGACCCCACGACTTGACCATCTGGGCCATGTTGGAGAAGCCGAACATCGGGGCGAAGGTCTCGTATTGCTGCTCGAGCGTTCCTTTCTCGCCAATCACGGCATAATAGACCGACACATCATCGTTGGCCTGGAAATTGACCGTGACCGATGTCTTCGTCGCTGAAACGAACGAGACATCAACCTGCGGATCACCCATCAGGTCGGCACTCGGAGTCTCGAAGCGGGCGGCGCAGACATCGCATTCGACGCCGTATTTGTCGATTCCGAGTGTAACGACTGCATATTCCGTTCCGGGATCGAAATCGATACCGGTCAGGTTGCCGCTTTCGAAGTCTTCGTAGTAGGTCGGGGAGTTGAACGAGCGCATATAACTTCCGGCTCCAGCGGGGTTCGCCTCGAGTTGTTTCGCGATGACATAGGGGAAGACGTTGATCATGAACGCCTGGCAGTCGGCTGTTCGGTTGACGCTTACGCTGACGCTCGATTCGGTATAATTCAGAACCTTTACGTTCGCAGCCACGGGGCCGGAGATTTTGTCGAAGCTGATTTCCTCGACGCGGTCGACGCTGAACGCCGAGGTTCCCGACTGGGAGTGGACAATCATTCGGTTCGGGGTGTCCTGCGCACTGACGGTCAGTGCGGTCGCCGCCAGCGCGAGCGACAAAATTATTTTGTTTTTCACAATTTGATCAGTTTGAAAGTTTCGTTATTGATGTGTAGAAGATAGATTCCGGCGGCGAGACCCGACATGTCGATCTGTTCGCCGCTCCAGTCTGTAACTGCGATGACGCGGGATCCGCCGAGCGAATAGAGTTCAAGAGGACATGGGGATGCGGGTTGTCCCGTGAAGGTCACGATGTCGCGGATCGTGTAATATTCCGGGCAGACGGCGGTCTGATCGGCCGGGAGTATGTCGATGGCAGTCAGTCCGGTGCCGAACATCAGTTTTTCGACATTGGCAAGCGGGTGTTCTGCGACCGTCGATTCACCGCTGAGTATCCGGAGTTTCCCGTCGACGAATTTCAGGCGCGACTGGAGCGAGAGCGCGTAACTGCTCTCGTGACCCCCGGATGTCTTGACAGACAGCGAAGTCTGTGCGGAAGATTCCGGCGCGATGCAGAACAAACCGGCGACCGAAGCGACAGCGAGTGCGGTCAAAGTTTTGTTCATAGGCTATTGATGATTAATTTCGTAAAATAAATTACAAAATTAGCCCTTTTTGCTTTAACCCGAGTGCTATTTTACTCTTTTTAACATATTATTGTTTGCGTCGCTTTTTCCCGATGTTTGTCAGAATCATCCCGGCGACGATTACCCCCATAGCGACCACCTGGATCCACCTGAGGTGATCCAGTCCCATCAATACGGCAGAGATTGTCGCGAATACCGGAAGAAGATACTGATAGAGCGAAACGAGTTCCGATCCTATGTCTTTGATCGCCGGCTGAACGAGGAAATAGGCCAGGAAGGTCGGGCAGAGGAGTATGAATCCGATTTCGAGCCAGGGGGTCGCCTCTTTTGTTTCGAGTATCGGAAGATCCCTCATTCCCGGAATCAGAAACAGGGCCGGAACCGCCGCGAAGAGAAAGACCCAGCGAAGAAGCGACACCGGCGAGTATTTTGCCGTTGGCTTCTGGAGTATGACGAGATAGAACGCATAGCAGATTGTCGACGCGACAGCGAGAATGTCGCCCAACAGGTTGTCGCTCCCCGCTTTCCCGGCCGAACCAGCGAGGATGACGATTACAGCCCCGACGAACGAGACCCCGACCCCGATATATTCGAGCAGCGACGGACGCTGGTGGAGAAACAGAACTCCAATCAGGATAACGAATACCGGCGGGAGGGTCATGATGATCGATATGTCGATCGGGTTGCCGTAGCGCAGCGACGTAACGAATAGGAAGATAAAAAGAAACAGTCCGATTGCACCTCCGAGAATCAGTTTCAGCCAGTCGGCCCGTTCGATCTTCTGGCAGCGGAAGAAGAGCGAGACGATCCAGAAGAGGATACATCCGCCGACGAGCCTGACTGCTGTGATTCCGTTGGCTGTCATCCATTCGGGTATCAGCGCCTTCGTCGCCGAGACGTTAACACCCCAGAAGATTGCGGCGATCAGTATGCATAGGTTGCCGACCAGCATCGGGCCGGAGAATCTTGGTTTCTGTTCCATAGTTTTCGCAGTTTTATGTTTTTTCAACAATCGGTCAGGCAGATTTGTTGGGAAACTTTCTGTAACTTTGCAAATGTTATGGAGAATATGGAAAACGAAACCTGGTGGTCTGCGCCGGCCACAGCCGAATCGGGCCGACTCGTGATCGTCACGGGCCGTAAAGATATACAGAAATACCGCAGCAATCCCCGTTTCGGGATTCGTGTCGAAGTGACGCTCCCCTACGAAGGATTGGCTGACGGGATGCCCGACGAGCAGACATCCGAACTGCTCGAAACAATAACCGAGTCGCTCCGCGCGGTCCTGCGGAAGGATCCTGTCGCGGTCATGACCGGAATCTACACGGGCGACAACGAGCGAAACTGGGTATTCTACACCCTGAGTACACAGATCTTCCAGAAAAAACTGAACCTCGCTCTTGCCGACCTGCCGCTTCTGCCGCTGAAGATCTACTGCGAGAACGACACCGACTGGGCTGAGTATGACGAGATGGCCGAGTCTGAAATCAAAATGGACTGACAAGATGAGACTGGTCAGCCTAACGTTCGAGGAGTTATGAACTCGGTGTTCCCCGGCACTGATCTCGTTCGCTTCGGCCTGGTTGTCTATGTCGCGACCTGGTTCGGATTTGCCTGCTACCTAACTGTCTATTCTCACCGAAAGAATCTCGATGTCCATAAAGTAGCGATGTTGCAGTCTGTCACGAAAGCGATTCGTTACGGCGGATGGTTTGTCGGACTGCTTCTTGCGCTTGTAATGTCATGGATCATTCCGGAGGCCTATGTGGTTAAACCTGGTTCCTGCTCGGCCGGCAGACGCTACGTACTGTTCAGGTATAAAGAGATGCGGTTCGACCCGTTCTGTTCATATCTGCTGAACGAGACCGATTCGACCCTCGTGTTGTTCCGGACCGATTTTTATAACGGACAGTATGTCGATGTAACTGATCCTGAAAAATTCGAGAGTGTCGGCCCCGGAGCCCTCATTAAGTTCGACCGGTATATCGACCATATATTCACCAGGACATATGAATCCGGCCCGGCGTATGTTCCCAAATACAGAAAAAACAAACAAACGACTGAACTGACCCTGACCTACAGACAAGAAGCACTCGACGAGACGAAAAAAATCAGAGAAAGGATAGACAACCGATACAGGATAATCGACAGCGGTCAGCGGGATTCGCTGGGAATACCTTTTGATGCAAGAAAATATATGTTGGACCGGATAAAGGAGAAACGCGATGCTAAAAAAAGAACGGATAGAAAATAACCCATACCGCGTGCTTGGCGTCTATGCCGGAGGGCCGGTCGCAGTCGAGGTCAGCCATCTGGGCAGGATCCGCGCTTTCTCGAAGGTCGGTCAAACGGCTTCTTTCCGGTTGCGCGGTGATGATCTGCTTCAGCCGGTTATACGGACAGAAAAGGCAGCCTCAGATGCCGCCCGGACTCTGTCGCTCGCCAGAGACCGGGCCGTGAATGCTCTGCTTTGGTTTGGCGACGGGGAGACGCAGTGGAGCCGGGTGCTTAATGATGCGGTCGAGGGGTTGCTCGAGGGTGACTACACCCGCTCGGTCAACAGTTATGAAACACTGATCTCGGACGCTTCGCTACGATATGACTTTCTCGAAGCGGTCACCCACGGACTCCTGACCCTTTCGAAAGAGGAACTTGCACGACAGATATCCGACCTTTTGCTCAGTTGCGAAGACGATTTCGAGGCCTTCTGGCTTTCGCCCGGGCGTAAACCGTCGGGGCGGATTGCCTCGATATTGTTCGAAAAGGTAATCCCTCCGAAGATCGGAGAGTTAATACGGTCGATAGAATTTTATAATGGGATTGAGGTCGAAATTAATAAATTAACAGACAGCCAGACAAAAATCCACTGCTCCGATTTCTATCAGTCTATAGACCGGTTTGAGAACACGCTGGCCGAGATACGCCCTATGCTCGAAAATGCCGCCGCTTTCTATGGGACAGGATCATACAGGTATAAGGAGATCGCTGAAGCGTTGTGCCGGAAAATATATTCCCGGGGTACTTATCTGACAACCGAGATCGGAGAATTTGTCTGGGACCAGAAATACAAGATCGAATCGGGCGGTCAGGAATATTCAAAATACTGTTCCGTATTGTCGGCAATCAGCGTACGTGCATGCCTGGCTTTGATGGACCGAGTCGACAGTATCGTCAAAGATTCAGTCGGTTGGACGAGAATTGATAACCAGTCTGCCAAAATTTTATACTCTGAGACAGACGCTTACGAAACGGCCAGACAAATAGAGTACAGCGAGGATTTTGATCAGACAAGCCAGATCAAACGGCTTGTTTCCATTGGGGTCTGGCTCTTGTTTATGTACATAGTAATACATTTTATGCTAGCATAGTTGAAAAATTAATAATGGATCGTATAACAATAGACTACGGCATCGACCTCGGTACGACGAATTCCGCTATTTGCAGGATGGAACATGGTGTGCCGACAATCATCCGTTCTGACAACGGAATGGAGACAATGCCTTCGTGTGTCTCGTTCCGGAAGGGGGGAGTCCTGAATGTCGGTTTCTCGGCATATTCCAACCTGGGGCGGTCGAAACTTCGCGCGTTGAAAAAGCGAACGGGAAATATGTCAGACTCCTGTATCGAGTTCAAACGCTTTATGGGCAGCGACAGGACGTATGTCAGCCCCTATGCCGAACATCGGTGGACGCCCGAAGAGTTGTCGGCCCAGGTCCTGAAGTCGCTCTGTTCGTTTGTGACCGACGAGGAGGTCAGGGCAGCGGTTATAACCGTGCCGGCAAAATTTACTGTCAACCAGAAGGACGCCACACTCGAAGCGGCCCATCTCGCCGGACTGGAGCAGGTCGAACTCCTCCAGGAACCGATCGCGGCGTCGATGGCCTACGGATTGAAAGCCGATGAGAAAAACGGAATATGGATGGTGTTCGATTTCGGCGGAGGAACGCTCGATGTTGCTCTCGTCCATGTCAGCGACGGAATCATGCAGGTGTTCGACACCGAGGGTGACAACTATCTCGGAGGAAAAAACCTCGACGAGGCGATAGTCTCGAAACTGCTCCTTCCGGAACTTCTCTCCCGCTATGCGATCAACACGTCCGACAGAGCGTATATGGAAGTCGTTTCGGAAGCCCTGAAAGTTTTTGCGGAAAAACTAAAGAACTCGTTGTCATACAAGGAGAAGGAAACCGTCTGGCTTGAGGCCGGAGACTGGGGGGAGGATGAGGACGGAGAAGAGATCGAGATGGAACTGACTGTTACCAGAGAAGATCTGGAGAGAATCATCCGACCCATACTCCAGAAAGCTGTCGATGTATGCAAAACAATTATGCTCAGAAACTCGATTCCCTATGGCCGATTGTCACACCTGATTCTTATCGGAGGGCCTACGTATATCCCTCTTCTGAGGGAGATGCTTCGCCAGCAGGTCACGCCGAATATCGAGACCGCGATCGATCCTATGACTGCCGTCGCGCAGGGTGCCTCCCTGTATGCCGCGACGATTCCTCTGAAGAATCGCGACAGAAGCGACCGAGACGACTCTCTGTTGGATCTCGATATCGAATTCGACGCGACGACGGTAGACACCGAGACATATGTCGCGGTCAGGTCGAAGAACAATATCCCCGGTCTGGAAGTCAGACTGACAAGGACCGAAGACCGCTGGGAGTCGGTGCCTGCGCCTGTCGGCGAAAAGGGTGGGCTTGTCGTGGCCGAACTTCTGAAGGGGAGACCCAACACATTCGTTGTCACGGCGACCGTCGACGGCGTTGAAACGCCCTGTTTTCCCTCGGAACTGACTGTAATCCAGGGTACCAGGGCGGGCTCCGCGATTCTTCCATACAACATTGGGATTGAAGTCTATAATCCGAAGAGAAACCGCCGGGTTTTCACCTCTCTGACCGGTCTGGAAAAGAACCGTCCTCTTCCCGCATCGGGTGTCGTCTACGGTCTGAAGACTATGAATGACCTTTATGGCGGCGACGAAAAGACGAAAGCCAGGATCGCCATATATCAGGGGGATGCCGAATCGGAGGGCAAGACGGCTGCGCTCTACGAATATGTTTCGGATGTCGTCGTGACCGGCGATGATCTTATGTCGTATGTTCCCGAAGGGAGCCACGTCAATGTCCGTATCGACGTCGACAGATCCGAGATGATGACCGTGACATGCGAATTCCCCGCGACCGGGCAGGAGATAGTGAAGAAACTCGACACATCAAAACGTCAGGAAAGCAAGTCGGAGGAATACCTGAAGGACCTGATCGCACGGACCTATTCCCAACTGAGAGATCTCGCAGGCGAACTCGATGACGATCAGGAGACACCTGAACTAAAACGGCGGCTGAGGATGATCGAGGAATCGCTGGTCGCCGGGGTTCAATACAAACAGGTCGAACAACACCTGAAAGAGGTCATGCGCAGTGTCGAGAAATTCGAAACCGACTCGGAATGGGACAGAACGCGGACAGCCCTGCGGAAGTCGCTTATGTCGTTACAGGTCGAAGGCGCGAAACGAAGCAATGACGCCGGGATCACCCGGATGGTCGAAAGTTTCGAGGCTCAGGTCAGCCGTATGGACGAGATCAAGGATGAGCGGAAGGCCAGATTCCTCCGTCATCAGATAGAGGAATATGAATATGCGATAACGCAGGCTGAGACATACCGCAACATCATCCGCTGGGCCGACCATGAGTTCTCGTCAATAAAGTGGACCGACAGCGCGAAGGCACAAAAACTAGTCATGAGGGCAATGGCAATTCTCCGGGAAAACCCCGAGGCACCTCTGTCGGATATCAAAGAGGTGACAGAGGCCTTCTATGCCCTGATCAAACAGGGAAAAACAGCGGGGAAAACCGGCACTGCCTCTGCCGGATTGTCCGCGATTCAGAATCTTGATATTCTGTCGATGTAAGATATGGCTTTCGAAAAAGGTTGTTATATAGATGATTACAAAGTTTCGTTTCTGCTGAAGACGGCAGACGGTGTCGCGACATATCGTGTACGCAATCCGGATGGGAAACTGTGTGTGCTGAAATTCGGTGTTTCGGAAAGAGAACGGGAGTTTGCGAAGAAAACAGATCTCTATCTCTCCTCCGGCGATCGCTATGTTGTCTACAGACATATCAGCGGAGAGACGCTCGATTTTCGTTTGCGCCGTCTGGTCAGACTGGACGAAGACGAGGCTCTCGAAATAACAAAGGGAATCCTGGAAAAACTGGCGCTGATCCACGAAAATAATATGATTCATGCCAATCTGACGGCAGACAATATCGTCGTTGACCTGGGCTGGGAACGGCCTGTTCCCTTTATCGTCGGCTACGGACATCTCGAGCCGGCAAGTCTGTCGGGCGTGACGCGCGATCTCTATTCCGTCGGCCGGCTGATCAACTGGATGCTGACCGGGGAGAACACGGAGCGGTTAAAGGTCAGGTCCGGCAAAATGTCTCTTCTCGAAATCGTTATGCTGAAGGCTCTCGTTTCGGAGTTTTCGTCGGCAAGGGAGATGCTTTCGGTTCTCGACGGGTCTTCTCCGGTTTCGTATGTTCCGAAACCTACCGGTCCGGGGTTCTCAGCCGTCGCAGGGATGGATTCGTTGAAGGAACAGTTGAGAACAGAGGTCCTGGAGATTCTTTCCGACAAGGAAGGGGCAGAACGATATGGGATCGACATCCCGAACGGAATGCTGCTTTATGGACCTCCGGGATGCGGAAAAACTTTTTTGGCCGAGCGTTTCGCCGAGGAAGCGGGATATAACTACAAATATGTCAAATCGAGCGATCTTGCAAGCACATACGTTCATGGTTCCCAGGAGAAAATCGCCGCACTTTTCGATGAGGCAAGGAAGAACGCCCCGACTATTCTTTGTTTCGACGAATTCGACGCGCTCGTACCGAGTCGCGACGATACTCACCTCGCGAGCCATAGCGGCGAGGTTAACGAGTTTCTTACCCAACTGAACAACTGCGGCAAAGACGGTGTGTTTGTTATCGCAACGTCGAACAGGCCCGACAGGATTGATTCCGCAATCCTGCGAACGGGGCGAATCGACTATGTCGTCTATGTCCCGGTTCCGGACAAGGAATCGCGCAGGAAGATATTTGAACTGGCAGTCAAGGACCGGCCTCACGAAGAGAATATTGATTGTCGGGTTCTGGCCGGAAAGACCGAGGGTTTTCTGGCCAGCGATATAACGGCGGCGGTTCAACAGGCCGCAAGAATGGCGTTCAAGTCAAAGTCTTTGCTCTCGACAGACCTGTTGCTTTCGGTCGTCAGGCAACGTCAGCCAAGTCTGTCCAGATCGGAACTGGCCCGCTATGTCAGACTCAGAGAAACCTTCGAGAAGCAGAGAAATGTCGGAGGTCAGAACAAGATAGGCTTTATACCCTGATCCAAGCAAGTCGGGCTCCGGGAGAATATAATCTTTTCAAGCCTAAAATAATCTGCGTAATCTGCGAATATTTTTTTTGAGTTAAGTTTGGCAGGAGACGGTTTTCGGATTATCTTTGCGGAAAATTCTATTTAATACGGATTGAACGTTTCACAAAATAAGCTCTCTGTTGTTATCAATATATGGCAAAGAATAAAAAGAAAAACAAGGGTCAGCAACAACAGACCCAGATCTCTCCCGAACGGTACATGCGGGAGAAAGCACGCACGTTGCCAATCGGCAAATGCTATATCACCTCCGGATGGAAAGAATCGGGGATATCCCAGATTATAGTGACGCGGGTCAGACCGAGTGGCAATCTCGCTGTTGGCTTATTCCTTGTCGATACATTTTGTGTCGGGGTAAAGGATGCAACCTATTATGCAAATATGTATGAATCCGATTTCGAGGATCTGTTGGAACGATTGGAATCCGGAGCCGGCCTGGAGGAGATTTCATACAACGAGGCGCATAACATCATCTACGGAGCAATCGAATTTGCCGAAGAAGGGGGTATCCAGCCGGCGAAGGATTTCAAAACCGCAGGGTATATCCTCGAAGAAGACACCGATGATATCCCGCTGATCGAGTATGAATTCGGCAAGGACGGGAAGCATTTCCTTTTTATTAACAGCGACAAACGCGAAATGCCATATTTCCGGCAATTGAAAAAGACTCTTGGCGACGATTTCCATTATGTCATGAGCAATGAATCTGACGAATTTGACGGATATGACGAATGGGATGATGAAGTAGACGACAGCCTGATGGCCGACAGACTGACTCAGGCTAAGGATAACTGGGATAAAATGATGGAAGAATCCGAGCGTCATCCCGATGAGATATACTCGTATGAGTATCCCGAATATCCCGATTCGCTGATTGTCAAAAATCAATTCATCGCTGATGAATTGCTGTCTAAAGACAATATGTGGGAATTGCCCAAGCCGGTAATCGAACGGATTCTTGCTCTTCCGCATGACGAAGCCGCGGAGGATATTGCTAAAATCGTTATGTATGAGATTGGAAGAACATATAATTCCATAAATGACGATACAATCGGGGAACAGGAGAATGATGCGATAATCCACTCGCTCTACCTTCTGACTCAACTCAAAAGCGAAAAAGGACTGGATGCTGTTCTTGAAATCATGCGGCAGAACGACAGTTTCATAGATTATCATCTTGGCGACATTGCCATGGAGGTGATTTATCCGGCTCTGTATGCCTGTGGCATGAACAGAGTTCCGGAAATAGAGGCGTATCTTAACCAGCCGGGACTGGATTCCTATGTCAGAAGTCAGGCATTCGAGGCTTTGGTTATGATCGTATATCTCCATCCCGAACGCCGGGAAGAAATAATCGAGGTTATCCGGAAGATTATGAAATCATGGGTGTCGCGGCTTCCCAGACAAGAGGCATGTGACGGATCTCCCGCAGGATTCCTTATGGTCAATCTGATTGATCTTGAGGCAAAAGAACTTATCCCCGAGATCAAAGCCGTTTTCGAGACTGATTGTGTGGACAAGAATATTGCGGGAGACTGTGATTACGTTCTTGGCAAGATTCAAGAGGGGAACCGGCTAAACAACAGCAACAGATACGAATTCCCGGATATCCATAAGCAATACGCCCATCTGAAATCCTTCCGGCACTAACCCGATATCAGACCGGCTGATCCCCCCGCCCGCTGTCGCCGAGGGCGCTTTCAGATGTGACAAGACGTGACAATTCGCCGGTTGCAGTATTGCCACCGAGAAAAACTGCATTGATTCAGAATTATAAATGTTTGAGTACCATTGCGCAGCAGGCGAGAACGGCCATATGGCACGAAACGCTCAGCAGTTTCTCATAGTTTCGGTTCATCCTGCGGTAATTTGACAACCACGAAAAGGTCCCCTCGACAACCCAGCGTCCGTCGACAGGAATGAACTCGGATCTTCCGAAATTCGATTTGACGCATTTGGCCTCGATACCAGTCAGTTGTTGAAGTGCCGACTCCAGCGCGATCTTTGTCGTCGACAGATAACTGTTCTGGATTCGTGTGAAAGTCAGGTCGGGAGCGGCGGTGTTGCCGTAGATCAGGCGCGTTTTGCGGATGTACTCGGGGCAGGGTCGGGATATCGTCGCCCTGAGCGTCTCCGAGCGGCGCTCCGTACGGTATTTTCCGTCGGAACCGCGGACGGTCTCGGTCCAGTTGATTGTCAGTTCTCCCATATATTCCCTGGTTCCCCAAAAAATCCGGGATAATCAATAGTCGAGACCAAAACTACAGACTCTCCTCGGCGGGGATCAGACAGCGGATTTTCCGACCGCCCCTGATCCTAACGATATCGTCGAAGCCCGGATTCCGGAGCGACATCTCGAAGGCCACCGTACCTGTTCTTGATTGATAAACCGGCTGAACTTCAGTGACGTAGAAGAACCCATAGCCTTTGCGGTAGGAGTAGTTCCGGTCCGGGTTGTCCAGATCGACATCACTGACTGTCGAAGGGTCATTCTTCAGGTCAAGGAAGCGTTCATATTCCGATATCGTTCGTTCTATCAACGCTATCGAGTGCGCGACAGGCGCGATGTCCGATTCGCCGGTTTTCTTAACGTACAGGTCTTTAACCCGCTGGAAATCGATTGAGTCCGATCCGGTACATGAGTCAAGAAGATTCAGGACTAGCAGTTTGACTGTAGTCGTTTCAGTCCTGTTCCATTTTTGAGTCGCGATCGTCAGTAGACTGAAAACGATCAACTCGGTGTGGAATTCGACACATTTGTGCCAGCCGTAGTCGTTCGTCCGATTATACCCCTTTTGGGCAAGAAGGAGAAATTTGCCCAGACACCGGACGAAATCTTTACGTATCGTCCGATAGCGTGGATCGGAGCAATTTTTCAGTTCACGACAGACTAGGACGACTTCGATCAGGATATGAGAAAAGTCCCTGACACCAATGGTGATATCGTCGCCAAAGCCACTGTGGAAGATATTCGTCGCGGGATTGTTCGCCGCGGAGTACAATCTCGACAGGCGAATGTCGTAATGTCGGTTCAACCGCTGGCCATATCGTTCGATACAGTTGATAAAATCAGATTCCCGCTCGCGTTGTCTGACCGTGTATTCGCTGTTTCGGTATTCGTTGTTGCCGTCATCGATGTCGCCCACCGCATCCGTGTCGTCGGGGTTGTCGGGTGTATCATTCGCGTCACGCCGTGACTCCGAAGAGAGCAGGAAGTCGATTATGCGAACATCCGGTAGTGAGAGAACCGACTGGCGCGACCCAACACGGATATTATCGAATTCTTCGCCGGTCACAAGGTTACCATCCGATCCTTTTTCTGCTTTGGCCACGGTCGCGGTTCGACGTACGGGCTTTGTGTCCGGTTCGTCGTCGAACCAGAGGTATGAGAGAATGCCTGAGAGATTCTCCTTCCAGCCCCGGCCGGATTCCAGAAGCGAATCGAGTTTGCGCAATATCCGATTCGGGTTCAACCATGCGACGTCAGACTCGTTTATTATCAGGCACCGGTTAGATATCTCCTTTTCGGTCGGGTCGACAACAACTGCCATGCACTCTGTCAGGGTAAAACCGCCGATTTGCAACAGTCTGACATCTGACTGTATATCATAGTCAGCCAGCCTCTGACCCTTCAAATCAAGAATTCGAAGATAACAATCCTGGAAATTACGAATCTTCAGGGAGACGTCCAGTGTGTCGTCGACAACTTCGGCTAAAATGATCTCGATACTATTGGAATAAGAAGCAGATTCCGCTCTCTGCGGTTTTGGCAAAGTATCGACTACAGACTTTCCGACTTCCGAATTATTGTCAAGAACTATTCCCAGTTCACTGACGAAATTCCTGTCGGGGCGGGCAATTATGGCGATGCATGCTTCGTCGCCGCTGCCGCCGAAGGCCGCGTTCGTAATGTTCGCACTTCCCGAGACAAACACGGTTCGTGTCGGAAGTCTGAACTGGATTATCTTTGTGTGCAATCTTCCAGTGTTCATAACCGTTTGCGAAGCCCAGGAATAAAGTTTCAGCCACTCCGGTCTGTCAATCATCAGTTCATAGGGATAAGTGCCCTCCTCAGAGTAGACAGACCGAATCTCGTCAGGTCTGAAATCTTCGTTCAGCCTCGTCAGCGTCAGCCCAGAGATATCGTAGAAGGGAGATATCGTTGTTATCGACTGAACCCTCTCGCGACCGATAATTTTCTTCAGTTTATCGAAAATTGATCCGGCATAGTCGTTTGCTAAAAAGAGAAATTCCTCGTTGTCGATGATTGCCCGTTCTGGTTCTGTATCGGGAATTTCTGCCAGCCAGCGAGCGTTCTCCCTCATCCAGCCGAGTTGCCGTTTCAGCAGAAGAGAGCAGGGGAGGTTGAGCCCGACAATATATTCCCATGCTGCCCTGAACAAAGGCTTAGAGACGCCGCCCTCTCCGCTAATGCTGAACGCATTCCAGACCTCCTCGTTCAGGGCATAGCCGTTGTAGGTCAGGTTGCCTGATCCGACGATAAGCATTCCTGCGTTATCGCCCAGCAAGAGTGTGATTTTCGGATGAAAAACGCCGTTGTTCGAAGGGGTTTGCCTGACCAGGGTGTAGAGACGGCGTTCAGACTGAAGTCCGAACGTGGGATAGTTCGAGAGGGTTTGGTCGTAGTTCGACGCATCGAGCAGTACGACTACATTCGAGATACCGCATTGACGGAGTCTCGTCAGGTAGAAAGACTCGAAGAAAATCGGGTCGAACGTGTAACTCGTCAGGATAGCGGAGTGGAACCGGTTCTGTCCGCTGCCGATCAGTTCGAATATGTTATGACACTGTATCTCCATCGTTAAGTTTTTTCATCAGTTTGACGCCTGAATCGGTCAGAGTGTCGATTCCGTCTTTTGGAGCGATGATATTCAGGTCGATCAGAAAATTGCGCATCGTGTCGATTCGGGGAGATGTATCTGTAGCGTCCCAGTTATCTATAAACTTCAGATGTCCGTTTTCGAAAGCGAATTTCTGAGTTGCTTTCCGGGTCTGGAGCATCTTGCGGAACGACACCCGATAGTGGCGGTATATTATATCCTCGATAAGTTTCTTTGTGAAGTCGAAGAACTTAGTGTCGGCGTCGGATTCGACCGACCGTATGAAACTGCAAAAATTTTCAGACCGGATTCCCATTCTTTCGTACTGAATCTCGGATGTATCGATCCTGTATCGGTTGTCGCGACAGTAAATCAAAAGATTGCGCAAGGATTCTGCCACCGGATATTGCTTCTTGTCCGGTTCGAGAGAAGAGATGACCTCCCGCAGGGTTGTCGCCATGTCTGCCGCAAAGTTCTCGACGACATGCACAGCCATTTCGGTCGACAGATCCTCTACCGCTACCCACGGCTGTTTGTTGTTCTTAAGGAACGAAAGGATTTCGTGGAAAATCTGCGTGAACCGGTATTGCCAGTTGTTGTCGAGATAATATTCATACCATCCCCACATGGTCAGATTATCCGTGCCGTCGTAGTTGTCATACATATGGCGGGAGAATTCGCGGGCCTTTAACTGACATCGGGTGCGCGAGATATGGCGTAGAACGTGTCCTATTGTACGGAAACGGTGGTCCGGACTATCCTCTTTCAGCGGATTGTCTTTCTGGAGAAGCATTTCGAGAAGACTCGCTGACTCATGGTTGTCGGCGTCTAGATATTTCATTCGGAACGCCCTGTTCATACTTCTCAGTTCGTCGACGGTAACGCAGCCTCTGCTGACGATCTGGAGAAATATCGG
>JAMPGR010000013.1 GCA_023663805.1 Clostridium sp.
TTCTCAGTTCGTCGACGGTAACGCAGCCTCTGCTGACGATCTGGAGAAATATCGGTCCGCTGTCGCCGATCGATTCGGCGAATTGTTCGGCCAGCGTCAGACCGTCGACATATCCTTCGGCTTTCGTTACGTTATAGATCGACTTGTATTTTTCGTTCTGGCCGATCAGTCCGAGTTCCTCGAGCGATGCCGAGTAATACTGTCTGAGTACACCCCCGGGATTCGCCCAATAGGTCTTTCGACTGCTTCTCAAGTCCGCTCCTTCCTCAAGGGATATCAGATCCGCACCGCCGTCGACTTGCGCTGCAGCGAAATTGATGCCCGGAATCCCGGATCGGTCTTCGAGGGTCGCGTTGATCAGGGCGACAAGCAATTCTGCACGACGTATGAACGGATTGAAATCCGTGTCCAGAACCGTTTGCTTCCCTTGATAGAACCGATAGATAATCCAGCAGTAGAAACTGTAGTATCTGATTCGTTGCGACACGTTGTTCATCCCCGGCAACAGGGTCGCGAACAATTGTTCCGAAACGTTTCGGATTCCCAGTTGATTAAGTCCCGAAGTCAGTGACGGCCCTTTTCCCCAATACGGGGCGATATGTTTGTTTGAATTTGCTATAACCATTTATTGTCTGTCTGCTTCCGAATGACAAAGTTATAAAAATTAATCCGAAAAAAAACGCTCGAATTAATATTGCGTAAAAATTACACGAAATAGTTGCGTGTTCCGATTTTTTCGCTTAACTTTGCGGCCGTAACCTAATCCAGATTCTGTATGAAAGCAATTTATATCTCCGACGGCGGGGTCTCGTTCACCAGCGACAAACCGATGCCCGAACTTTCCGACGAAAGAAACGTACTCGTCCGGGTCCATTATGCCGGAATCTGCCGTACGGATCTTGCCGTCGCGGCGGACCATATCGAACACGCCGACGGCGTTATCCTCGGCCACGAATTCTGCGGAACGATCGAAGCGTTCTACGGGGGAGGGGACCGGCTCGGAGATTGGCAAACCGGAATGGCTGTCAGTTGCAACCCTATGGCCGTAGGAAACCGCCGGGACCGTTGCGAAGAGATGCTGGGGGTAGGCTACGACGGCGCATTCGCCGAGTATGTCGTTGTGCCAGACCGGGCGCTGGTTCCGCTTTCAGACGGATTGCTCAACCCGCTCGGCGCGATGCTCGAGCCGGTCACCGCGGCTATGGCTCCGGTGCGATATGTCAGCGGACGCGAACGAATCTGTGTTTTCGGCCCGAGCCGTATCGCGCGCCTGACCGAGCAGATCGCCCGTTCAATAGGAGTCCGGAACGTCGAGCGCGCGACGGATGTGACCGAACTATGCCCCGGACGCTACGACTGCATAATCGAGACTGAACCGAACTATATTGACCTCCTGGCCGATGTCATACGTCACGGGGGCCTTTTGATCGTCAAATCGCGGTCATTCATCCCGACACCTGTAGTATCGAACACAATCGCGATGAAGGAACTGACAATCCAGGGAGCGCGCTACGGCGATTTCATCGAGGCCTCCCGGATACTATCAGCGGTCAGCCGCGGCGAGATCGCAGATTTTGACATCGCCGACATATTCGGCCCCTGCTACCATCTCGAACAATATGAACAGGCATTCCGGCAGGCATCCGCGGACAATAGCCGGAAAATATTCTTCAGGATATGTGCGGAATAATAGCGATATATGATCCCCGGACAACTCCGGCATCTCGAAATATCCTCGACGGCCTGAGGACGCTCGAGCGCCGCGGACCCGATGACTGCGGCGTATGGACCGGCGGGCATGCAGCGATCGGCCACCGGCGTCTCTCGATCGTCGGGACTCAGAACGGTCATCAGCCGATTGTCTCTGAGCAGACCGGCGTCGCGATCGCCTGCAACGGCGAATTCTACGGCTACGAACAGCTCCGCCGGAAGTTCGCCCCCTGGTATCGGTTCTCGACTTTTTCGGACAGCGAAATACTGATCCCGCTCTATCTCCGCTACGGGGCCCTGAACGACCGCCTGTTCGAAAACCTGGTCGGCGAATTCGCCTTCGTCCTCTACGACATCCGGACCGACACACTCTATGCCGTCCGCGACCGTTTCGGCATCAAACCGCTATGTTACCACTACAATGGCAACCGAACTGTCATCGCCAGCAAGGCAAAAGCGATTCTAGCCTCAGGCGGTGTCGAGGCCCGCTGGGACCGCTATGCGCTTATGCACACGCTGACGATGCACTATCAGCCGACAGACCGGACGATGTTCGACGGAATCCGCCAGGTTCCCCCCGGTCATATGCTCGTCTGCCGCGGCGAAGGGGAGCCTAAACTTGTCAGATACTGGGATGTTGACTATCCAGCTGAAAGCGGCAGCCGGACGGTCACTCCGGAGCAGGAGCGACGCTATGTCAATCAGTTCAGCGAACTACTGGTCGAAACTATCCGGACGAGAATGGTCAGCGACGCGCCGGTCTGCTGTCACCTCAGCGGAGGGATAGATTCGAGCACGGTCGCCGGAGTGATGAGCAGCCTTCAGTCCGATCCGGTCCATTGTTTTTCGATTACCTTCCCGGGAGCAGACAGCGAATACAACGAGGAATCGCTCGCCGCGGAGACGGCTTCGCATATCGGCGGGATACTCCATCCGATCGAGGTAACCCCCGGCGATATTCTCTCGAATCTACGCGAGGCTGTCTGCGAGAGCGAAGGACTCGCCGTCAACGGCCATCTCTCCTGCAAGATGCTCCTCAACCGCGAGATTCGCCGCTACGGATTCAAGGTCGCTCTGACCGGAGAAGGCGCAGACGAAGCGCTCGCGGGATATCCCCACCTTCGCCAGGACATTATCGCCCTCCTGCCGGAGGATCAGCGACGACGGCTGACCGAGTCGCTCTACGGCACGAACCTCGCTATAGCAGGAACCGAGATTGCGGTAGGCGATTCGCTCGACTGTTCGGCCATCGAACGGCGTCTCGGCTTCGTCCCGTCGTTTCTACGCGCAAAGGCGGGTATCGGCCATCGTATCTACCGTTATCTCTCCCCGGCGCTCCTCGATGAGTTGCGCAGCCGCGATTTCTTCGGTGAATTGCTCGGGAACTACGATATCGACCGAAGGCTTGCGGGGCGTCATCCGGTCAATCAGTCTCTTTACCTCTGGATCAAACTGACCCTCTGCAACTATATTCTCTCGACCCTCGGCGACGGTTGCGAGATGGCGGCGTCGGTCGAGGGGCGTCTCCCGTTTCTCGACCACCGCCTGTTCGAATTCGCCGCGCGGCTTCCGGTCGGGATGAAGATCCGCGACTATACGAACGAGAAATATATCCTGAAGGAGGCCGCGCGTCCCTTTATAACCGACCGGATACGGCGCCGACAGAAACATCCCTTCCAGGCTCCGCCGCTGACCCGGTTTTTCTCGACGGATGACTTCGACCGCCTGCGCGGCGAACTGACCTCGGCCGATTTCGCCGGTATGGGAATTTTTAATCCCGGGGCAGTCGCCGGACTCGTCGACCGGATACCGAAGATGAGCGTCCTGGAGCAGACGGTCGCTGAACCGGTTGTCATGCTGATGCTGACCATTAACCATATGAATCAAAGTTTCCATCTATGAACAACGAAAATAAACAAGAATGGTGGATTGATTTTTTCAAAGGAGATTATTCAGAAGTCGTTCTGAATCAGCGTGCCTATGAAACGCTGCGCTTTATGCGCCGAACAGGACGAATCGAAGCCGGAATGACGGTTTTTGACCAGTGTTGTGGCAAAGGATATCTGGCTCGCGAATTCGATCGCCTTGGGCTGTTTGTCGTAGGAATCGATATGTCGGAGGAATATATCGCCTCTGCTCTACGCGATCTGGATACAACTAATGCGACCTTCTTGCTTGGCGATGCAAAAGAATTTGTATCTGCGGAACCTTTCGATATTTGTGTCAATTGGAACACCAGTTTTGGTTACGACTCTGATGACCGGGAAAACGAACGGATGCTGTCGACATTCGGCCGCAATCTCCGCAGTGGCGGTCAGTTTTTTATGTCGACTATGAATCCTTTGTTTATCTGTCGTCATTTCCAGCAATTTATCGTCAAGGAAATACCCTCGGGCGACAGCACGATCGTAACGATACGCAAAAGCCGCATCGAAGGCCATATGATGATTTCCGACTGGCTGATAATCTATCCCGACGGCAGACGCGAAAAACGTTATGGACAGACCAGGCTCTATGGCGTTAATCAATTCCGGCAGATGCTCTCCCGCCAGGGTCTTCGGCTGGAGGCTGTCTATGGAGATATCGAAGGGGGAACGTATGATGAAAACCACCCAAGTCTAATAATGTATGGCCACAAAATTTGAAGATATACTCTCGGAAATCCGCCGGATTGTCGACCGTTTCCCGGACAATCCGGCTGTTATCGAGGATGGCACCATGATAACCAGTTATCGTGAAATCTGGGAGACGGCGCGGAGAATTGCAGGCGGAATCGAGAGGCGCGGCACGCGCTCGCCCTATGTAGTCGTCGAGATGGAGAAATCGACGGAGTATATCTGCGCGATTCTCGGATGCTGGATGGCAGGGAAGGGGTTTGTTCCGTGCGGTACCGACCTCCCCAACGGTCGCCGTGACAACATACGTCGGCAGATTGCCGCAGATCTTGTCATAACCATGTCGAACTATCCGGAACTCTCTTCGGCTCTCCCCGTCGGGCATATAGCCGAACCTGCACCCGAAACGACGGCCTATGTCATATTCAGTTCCGGAACAACCGGCGAACCGAAGGGGATCGTCGTCAGCCATCGCGGCCTCGTCGGGCTCGCCCGCGCCCAGCGCCGGGCATTCCGCCTCGACAGCCGTTCGCGCAACCTGTTCTTTCTGTCGGTCAACTTCGATGCGTCGGTTTCGGATATTCTTGTTACGCTGACCTCCGGTGCGTCGCTTCTGATCGAGCGGTGTAGCCCGGTCGACCTTTCGGCCGATATCGCCGGGGTGATCGCTCGTCGGCAGGTGACTCACGCAGACCTTCCCCCGTCGTTGCTCCGGACGATCGATCCGGAACGTTGCACGCCGACGCTCCGTACAATCGTGATCGGCGGCGAGGCTGCTGACCGCGAGACTGTCAGACGATGGGCCGGGCGGGTCAACCTCGTCAACGTCTATGGCCCGACCGAGGCGACTGTCTGCACGAGCCTTTGCCGCTGTACCGGGCAGTGGGACAGACCTGTTCTCGGGCGCGAACTCCCCGGCGTAAAATATAATATCTATCGCGACGGCTCTCTGACTGCCGACGAGGGTGAACTATGGATTTCGGGCGACTGCCTCGCTACCGGATACCTGAACCGGCCCGAACTGACCTCCGCGAAATTTCCCGTTGTCGAAGGTGTCCGCTACTACCGTACGGCCGACCATGTTCGCCGCCTCCCCGATGGCTCGATTGAATTTCTCGGCCGCTACGATCGTCAGGTGAAATTCCACGGCCAGTTGGTCGAACTCGAGGAGATTGAGTCCAATATCCGCCTTCTTCGCTTCGTCACCGACGCAGCGGTCGTCAAACGACGTGTTGGCGAGGAAAATCCGCGCGAAATTCTTGCCGCATTTGTCGAACTGACAGACTGCGACATTGCCCCGGAGGAACCGAAGCCGACGATCCTGAAATTCCTCCGTCTCCATCTCCCTGTCTGGATGATTCCGGGGGCGATCGAGACCGTAACGAAACTGCCGAGGGTCACTTCCGGTAAAATCGACTATAAAACGCTCGAAAACCGCCCGCTGTCGGCCTCCATCGGTTTACCGGCGGGAGAACCGCAGTTCGCTTCGGACCTCGAGCGTACTACGGCGCGGATAATGGGTGAGATTCTGAAGATCGAAACTGTTGGGCCCGGCGATGACTTCATCCGCGATCTCGGGGCCGATTCGATGGATACCCTCTATCTGATTACCCGGCTCCAGAGCGAACTCGACATCGCTGTCAGCCACGATATGTTGCGCGAGGACGCCACAGCCGCCGGTATTTGCCGTAAGGCAGGAACAGATTTTTCCTCCCCGGCCGACAGTCGTGATTTAGCCGGGGAGTGGAGCCTCGATATCCGGCCGTCGTTTTCGTCTGCGGAAGTCGGGCAGGGGATTATGGTAACTGGCTCGACCGGTTTCCTCGGGTCGCATATTCTCGAACAGATTCTTCTCAGGGAGGAATTCGACGGATGCTGCATTGTCTGTCCGGTTCGTTGTGAATCCCCTGAGCATGGCCTGCAGCGAATCCGGGAATCGTTCGCCCGCTACAATATCGGATTAAATCCCGAGGGAAGAGTCGAGGTCGTTCCGTCCGATCTGTCGAAGGAACGGTTCGGCCTTACCCCGGAAATCTATGCGGGTCTGGCGGAATCTGTCGGGAGGGTGTTCCACTGCGCGGCGACGGTCAATATGATGGCCGGATACGGCTCGCTGAAAGATTCGAACGTAACGGCTGTGCGCCGTGTGCTCGAATTCTGTCTGACCGGTTGCCGGAAGACGCTGAACTACGCGTCGACTCTCTCCGTTTTCGTCTCGACGACCCGTAACCGCGAGGTCGCGATGGAGACAGACCGGCTTGACCATCCGTGCCGGATCTACGGCGGCTATGGCCAGACGAAATATGTCGCCGAGAAGATTCTTCTCGGTGTGCCCCGCGAAGCCTGCGGAGTCAATATCCTCCGCTACGGCCTGCTCTGCGGCGACACCCGCTTCGGGATCTCTGCTCCGAAAGATTTTCTCGGTTTGTTTGTCCGGGCGGCGCGCGGTCTCGGGTATCTTCCATGGGACAACAGCGGGGAAATGGCCGTCGACATAACTCCGGTCGATCTTGCGGCTGCGGCGACTGTCGATATAGCGACAGGTTCTGACGGAGGTATCTTTCATATCGCGGCCGAACGGCCGCTCGGCTATAACAGGCTGTGCGAAATCCTGAACCGTAAGGCCGGGATCGGAATCGACCGCGAAGCAGATGTCTGGTTGTCGCGTCTCGAAGCCGAAGCACCTCGGCCCGAAGCCGGAGCCCTGAAGATGAGTCTCTGCCGCCTTATCCCCGCGAAGTTCGAGCAGATGCGGTCCATGGATCTTTTCCAGACAACGGGTATCCGGTTCGATATGAGCCGTACACGCGCCCTGACAGATCGACGGATAATCTACGATGACTCCTTGATAGAAAAATATATAACGAATGAAACGATACAGAACGGGCTTTGTCCTCGGTAAATTCTGTCCGCTCCATAACGGACACCTGTTTTTGATCGACCGTGCGGCCTGCGAGGTCGACCGTCTCTACATCGTCGTCGACAACACGATGGAGGAGACAATTCCGGTTGCCCGGCGGATCTCGTGGGTATCGGAACTGTATCCAGATGCAATCGTCATGACCCAGCCCGAACCGCTTCCGCAGGACCCGGCGGAGACACCCTCCTTCTGGGATATCTGGCGACGGTCGCTCGAACAGTTGTTGCCCGAACCAGTCGACGCGGTCTTCGCCTCGGAGCCTTATGGCGAAAGGCTGGCACGGGAACTCGGTGCGCGGTTCGAGATGGTCGATTCCCGTCGGCTGAATGTCCCGATATCGGCGACATCAATCCGGAACGACCTCGCGGGTTGCTGGGACTTTCTACCCGATTCTGTCAAGCGGGATATGATGACGACGGTCTGTATCTACGGCCCCGAGTCGACCGGAAAGTCGACACTGACCCGGCAACTGGCCGTACATTTCGGGGCGCCGTATGTCGGCGAATATGCCGAGGAGGTGATCCGCCGAAAGAATGGCCGGATCGAGTTCAGCGATATGGAGGAAATCGTCAGCGGACACGACCGCCTGATTCTCGAAGCGAAGCGACAACTCCCGCCTATACTGTTTGTCGACACAGACGCGATCACCTCGAAGATATGGTCGGAGGAACTCTTCGGCCGCGTTCCAGACAGTATCGAAGAGTATATCGCCCGCCAGAACTTCACCCGTTACCTTCTTCTCGACATAGACCTCGGCTGGAAAGATGACATCCATCGCTACCGCCCCGACAACCGCGCTGATTTCCTCCGCCGCTGTCGCTACGAACTCGACCGCCGGGGGCGCCGCTACGACATAATCCGGGGTTCAGGCCCCGCTCGCCTTGAAGCCGCCCTGGCCGCGCTGGCCAGTCCCCATCAAAAAAAAAGGTCGCTTTAAAGCGACCTTTTTTTTTGATGGGGGTATAGATTTACATCATGCCACCCATGCCACCCATACCGGGAGCGGGCATTGCGGGAGCAGGATTCTCCTCTTTCTTTTCGGCGATTACACACTCGGTCGTCAGGAACATTCCGGCGATCGAAGCGGCGTTCTCGAGAGCGACACGGGTGACCTTCGCGGGGTCGATCACACCGGCTGCGAGAAGGTTCTCGTAGCGGTCGCTACGGGCATTGTAGCCGAAGTCAGCGGTTCCCTCTTTGACCTTCTGGACAACTACCGCACCCTCGACGCCTGCGTTGGCAACGATCTGGCGGAGCGGCTCCTCGATAGCGCGTTTGACAATCAGGATACCGGTCGTTTCGTCGTCGTTCTCTCCCTTCATGCCTTCGAGCGAGGCGATCGAGCGGATATAGGCGACACCACCGCCCGGTACGATCCCTTCGGCGATTGCGGCGCGGGTTGCGTGGAGAGCGTCGTCGACGCGGTCTTTCTTCTCCTTCATCTCGACTTCGCTCGGTGCGCCAATATGGAGCACGGCGACACCGCCGGCGAGTTTGGCGAGACGTTCCTGGAGCTTTTCGCGGTCGTAGTCGCTCGTTGTCTTCTCGATCTGGGCCTTGATCTGGTTGACGCGTGCAGCGATATGGTCCTTCGAACCCATGCCGTTGACGATAGTTGTATTCTCCTTGTTGACGGTAACCTTTTCGGCGCGGCCGAGAACGTCGATTGTAGCGCCCTCGAGTTTCATACCCTTCTCCTCGGAGATCACGATACCGCCGGTCAGGATAGCGATATCCTCGAGCATCTCTTTGCGGCGGTCACCGAATCCGGGAGCCTTGACGGCGCAGATTTTCAGCGAACCGCGAAGACGGTTGACGACGAGGGTCGCGAGAGCCTCCTGGTCGACATCCTCGGCGATGATCAGCAGCGGACGGCCGCTTTGCATCGTCGCCTCGAGAATCGGAAGCATATCCTTCAGGTTAGAGATCTTCTTGTCGTAGAGCAGGATATAGGGGGAATCCATCTCGCATTCCATCTTGTCGGGATTCGTGACGAAATAGGGGGAGATGTAGCCGCGGTCGAACTGCATTCCTTCGACGATATCGATCGTAGTTTCGGTGCCTTTCGCTTCGTCGACGGTGATGACACCCTCTTTCTTGACCTTCTGCATCGCCTCGGCGATTAATTTGCCGATGGTCTCGTCGTTGTTGGCCGAGACGCGTGCGACATCCTCGATCTTCTTGAAATCGTCGCCGACAGGTTCGGCCATCGTCTTGATCGCTTCGACAACGGCTGCGACAGCCTTGTCGATACCGCGCTTGATATCCATCGGGTTGGCGCCTGCTGCGACATTCTTCAGTCCGACGTTGATGATCGACTGGGCGAGAACCGTTGCGGTTGTCGTACCGTCACCGGCGTCATCGCCGGTCTTCGAGGCGACCTCCTTGACGAGTTGTGCGCCCATATTCTGGAACGGATCCTCGAGTTCGACCTCGCGGGCGACGCTGACGCCATCTTTCGTGATGTGGGGCGCACCGAATTTCTTTTCGATGATTACGTTGCGGCCTTTCGGGCCGAGGGTTACCTTGACGGCATCGGCCAGAGCGTCGACACCCTTCTTCAGCTCTTCGCGAGCCTTTATTTCAAATTTGATTTCTTTTGCCATAGTTGTTGTTATTCTTCTTTCTGTTTTGTCCGAGACTTATTCTGCGACAACAGCGAGCACGTCGCTCTGGCGCATAATAAGATATTTTTCGCCGTTCATTTCGATTTCTGTTCCGGCATATTTGCCATAGAGTACAACGTCGTTTTCCTTGAGCGTCATATCCTCATCCTTTGTGCCGGGACCGGCGGCGAGTACGGTGCCTTTCAGCGGTTTCTCCTTCGCGGAGTCGGGGATGATGATACCAGACATGGTCACTTCCTCAGCGGGAAGCGGAGCGATCAGAACGCGATCTGCTAAAGGTTTGATAGTCATTGTTTCCTATATATTTTGGTTCGATTAGTATTTTTTTGTTCCTATAATGGTGGATGCATATTCCGTGCCAATTCGCCGAAAACTGACAAAATGTCAATTTCCCCGAAATTCGCAAGAGTAACACCCCTCCCCGCCGAATTGTTCACAAAAAAAAACGGCAACTGGAACCCGACAAGGGTTCCAGCTGCCTCATAATATCTCTTCCAATTTATCGGAGCGCTTCTTTCATTGCTTTCGATGCCTCGAGGAGTCCGTCGGCATTTTTGCCTCCGGCCTGGGCGAAGCCCGGCTGGCCGCCGCCGCCACCCTTGATTGCCTTGGCGGCCTCGCGGACAATGACCGACGCGTTCAATCTCTTGGCGGAGACTACATCGTTGGTTATCATGACCGTCAGCAGAGGTTTCTTCTGGACGTCGGCCGTAGCGGCGTAGAAGACCGTGTTCTCCGGCGACAGTTCGCGAACGGCGAACGCAACCGATTTGACAACATCCGGAGCATAGACCCCGTTGAGCGACGCAACCTTCAGTCCGTCGGCGGTTACGGTTGCCTTGGCGACGGCATCGGCGGCAATCGAACGGATCCGTTCGGCCATGAAGCCGTCGATCTGCTGGCGCAGGCTGGCGTTCTCGTCTATCGCGCGTCGGAGTGCGGTACGGATATCCGGGGCGTTGTTCAGCAGGGAGGAGATGTCGTGCATCGTGTCGGAGATACGGTCGAGGGTCTCTTCGACAGCCTCGCCGGTGATAGCCTCGATTCGGCGGATTCCGGCGGCGATGCTGCTCTCGGAGACGATACGTATCATGCCGATATTGCCTGTATTGTCGACGTGGGTTCCGCCGCAGAGTTCGACCGACGAACCGTAGCGGATGACACGCACCTCTTCGCCGTATTTCTCTCCGAAGAGAGCCATGGCCCCCATATCGCGGGCTTCGGCGATCGGGACATTGCGGCGCTCGTCGCGAGGGATCGCCCGGCGAACTTTCTGGTTGGCGAGATGTTCGACGCGACGGATCTCCTCGGGAGTCATCTTGCCGAAATGGGAGAAGTCGAAGCGGAGAATCTGGGGCGAAACGAACGAGCCTTTCTGTTCGACATGTGTTCCGAGTACCTCGCGAAGGGCCTCGTGGAGGAGGTGGGTCGCCGTGTGGTTGCAGGATGTCGCGAGACGTGCATCCTCGTTGATCGCGGCGACGAAAGTCGCGTTGACGTCGGCGGGGAGTTTCTTTGTCAGGTGGACCCCCATTCCGTTTTCGCGTTTTGTGTCGTAGATCTCGATGACCTCGTCGCCGGAGGTCAGTGTGCCCGAGTCGCCGACCTGACCGCCCATCTCGGCATAGAACGGAGTCTCGGCGAGGACAATCTGATAGAACTCGTTGTTTTTCTGTTTGACGCGGCGGTAGCGGAGAATCTTCGTCGGAACCGAGGTCATGTCGTAACCGACGAAGACCGGTTCACCCTCGTTGACCGTCACCCAGTCCGTAGCCTCGACGGCGGCGGCGTTGCGCGCACGGGTCTTCTGGGCTTCCATTTCCTTGTCGAACTCGGCGTGGTCGAGGGTCATTCCGTTCTCCTTCAGGATCAGTTCGGTCAGGTCGAGGGGGAAACCGTAGGTGTCGTAGAGAACGAAAGCCTCCTTGCCTGAGATTTCGCTCTTTCCGGCAGCCTTCGCCCTGGCGATCGCTTCGTCGAGCATACGGATTCCGTTTTCGAGCGTGCGGAGGAACGACTCCTCCTCTTCGCGGATGACCTTCATGATCAGTTCGCGCTGGGCGGGGAGTTCGGGGTAAGCCTCACCCATAGATTCGATCAGCGTGTCGACCAGGCGATACATGAACGGCGACTTCTGGCCGAGGAATGTATAGGCGTAGCGGACGGCGCGGCGGAGGATTCGACGGATGACATATCCTGCTTTGGCGTTACCGGGAAGTTGGGAGTCGGCGATAGAGAATGCGATTGTCCGGACATGGTCGGCGAGGACGCGCATCGCGACATCGGTGTTATGGTCTTTTCCGTATTCTTTTCCGGAGAGTTCGGCGATTTTCGAGATTAGTGGGGTGAAAACATCGGTGTCGTAGTTCGATGTCTTCCCCTGGAGAGCCATGCAGAGACGCTCGAAGCCCATGCCGGTGTCGATTACCTTCGCGGGGAGGGGTTCGAGAGAGCCGTCGGCCTTACGGTTGAACTGCATGAAGACGAGGTTCCAGATCTCGATGACCTGGGGATGGTCGTGGTTGACGAGGTCGCGTCCGGGGATCGCGGCGCGTTCGGCGTCGGAGCGGAGGTCGATGTGGATCTCGGAGCAGGGACCGCAGGGGCCGGTGTCGCCCATTTCCCAGAAATTGTCGTGTTTGTTGCCGTTGATGATATGGTCGGCGGGGAGGTGCGATTCCCAGATTGCGGCTGCTTCGTCGTCGCGCTGGAGTCCATCTTCGGCCGATCCTTCGAAGACCGTTGCGTAGAGACGGGCAGGATCGAGGCCGAGGACATCGACGAGATATTCCCAGGCCCAGTCGATCGCCTCCTTCTTGAAGTAGTCGCCGAACGACCAGTTTCCGAGCATCTCGAACATCGTGTGGTGGTACGTGTCCATGCCGACCTCCTCGAGGTCGTTGTGCTTTCCGCTGACGCGCAGACATTTCTGTGAGTCGGCGACGCGGCGGTATTTCGGGGATTTGTTCCCGAGGATAATATCCTTGAACTGGTTCATGCCGGCGTTGGTGAACATCAGGGTCGGATCATCCTTGATCACCATCGGGGCCGAAGGGACGATGCGGTGTCCTTTGCTGTCGAAAAATGACTTGAAGGATTCGCGTATTTCTTTTGCTGTCAGCATATTGATTTGGTATGATTGATTTCTGTTTAATAATAAGGTGTCATCTGGCGTGGGATTCCCTGCCGAAAACGACTTGCAAAATTACTGAAAATCGGCTGAACAGCAATGAAAATGACCGGAAAATTCTCCTCTTTTATTCGTCAAAAATCTTTTGGCCGGAGTCTTTTTTTTGCATAACCAAAAAAAACAATTAATTTTGTCGTCGAAATTTGAAACCAGAACCAATGACTCTCGATTTGAAAAGAATTTCCGCTCTGATTGCGGCGCTTATAATTATGATGAATCTCTCGACCGCGAAGGCCGAATTCCGCTACGGCCCGATGGTCGGCGCGGATTTTACGAACATGTCGTTCAAACAGGATCTTTTCCAGGTCGACGGAACGGTCGGCGGTTCGGCCGGAATCATGGCCGAGATGATGTTTCCCGGGATAGGTTTCGGAATCGACTTCGGAATGAACTATTCGCTCCGTGGCGCCCGGCTCCATCTCGGCGAGCGAGAACTCTGGCAGTGGCAGGGCTACGGGACTGAACGCCTGTCGCTCCACACCCTCGTCGTTCCGTTCCATCTCCGGTTCAAATATACCCGCCTCGGCGGCCTCGAGGATCGGATAGCCCCGTTTGTCTACGCCGGACCGTCGTTCGCCTTCAATGTCGGCCACAGCAAACTCGATGCCTTCGACTTCGCCGGCGGCGATGTCGGTATCGATGTCGGTATCGGATGTGAACTCTATCAGCGCTTCCAGATCAGCGGCGGCTATACATTCGGTATGACTTACGCCATGAAGGCGAAGATTTTGACCGATTTTTCGGCGCGTAGCAACCAGGGATTCGTCAGATTCGCATGGCTGTTCTGAATTTGCCGTCATGCAGCATATCGGAAATGGCCCGGGGGGTACTCCGGGTCTTTCTGTTGGTCGTCGCGATGACTGTCGCCGTCCCCCGCGTGTCGGCGCAGATCAATACGGACCAGGTTATGAGAATCGGCCGTAATTCTCTATATTTCGAGGATTACGTTCTGTCAATCCAGTATTTCAACGCCGTCATCGGCGCAAAACCGTGGCTCGCACAGCCCTATTTTTTCCGCGGTTTGGCGAAATTCTATCTCGACGACCTGAACGGGGCTGCCGACGACGTCTCTAAGGCCCTCGAACGGAATCCTTTTCTCGGCGACGCGTTCGAACTGCGCGGCGTGATCAACCAGAACCTCGGAAGGACCGAGGAGGCAGTCGCCGATTACGACCGCGCTCTTGCAATGGCGCCCGAAAACCGTAATCTTCTATTCAACAAGGCTCTCGCCCTCGAGGAAATAAAAGAATATGACAGGGCGGAGGAGGCCTTCTCGACGCTTCTGCGAATCTTTCCGCGCTATTCCGAGGGGTATCTCGGACGCGCAAAACTGCTGATGGCGAAAAAGGATATGGTCGCCGCGCGCCGCGATATCGACCATGCCCTCGAAATCGATCCGAACGCCGTCAACGGTTATATTATGCGCGCCGACATCGCGATTAATAGTGCACAAGACTATCAGACCGCGCTCGAGGATATGAACCACGCGATCAAACTCCAGCCGAAATATGCCGGATTCTATATTAACCGCGCGTTTCTCCGCCACGAACTCGACGACTACAACGGCGCGATGGATGACTATGACTACGCCCTCCAGCTCGATCCGGAAAACACGACAGCGATGTTCAACCGGGCGATGCTCCGCGCCGAAGTCCACGACTACAACCGCGCGATCGAAGACCTTAACTACGTCGAGCAATTGAACGGCTCCGATTTCAGAACTCTCTATAACCGAGCTCTGCTGAGCCGTGAGATCGGCGATTACGAGGGGGCGATACGCGACGTTAACCGCGTTATCGACGCCTATCCCGATCTTGCCGCCGCTTATTTCCTCCGCTACGACATAAAGCGCACTATGGGCGACCGTACGGCCTGGGAAGATCAGGACCACTCGCTCGCGCTGGCGAAGAAAAAGGTCCAGGTCATCCCCGGAACGGAGGGTGAGCCCGATGTCATAGCCGCCGCCGAAGATGGCGAAGGGGGAGAGTCGCAGGAGGCTGTCGCCCGCCGTTTCACGAGCCTGATTACTGTAGCCGACAACGCCGAGATGGAGCAGGAATTCAACAACCGCTCGATACGCGGCCGCGTACAGGACCGGAACTCCCAGATTGAACTCGAGCCGATGTTCACCGTGACCTACTATACCTCGCCGACCGAACTGAAGCAGTCGTCTGACTTCCTACGCGAGGTGACCGAGATGAACAACACGCGTATGCTCAGGTTCCTGCTTCAGGTCGCCAACCGCGAGCCGCGCCTCGATGACGAGGAGGAGATCTCGCGTCATTTCGCTTCAATCGACTACTACACCTCATATATATCGACCCACACGCCCCGTCCGATCGACTATTTCGGGCGCGGCATGGATTATATGATGGTGCATAACTATCAGGAGGCCCTCGCTGACTTCATCCGTGCTACAGAGCTCGATCCGCGGTTCACGCTCGCCTGGTTCATGCGAGCCGTCTCGCGCTACCGCGACCTGAAGACCGCTCCGGCCGACGCCGATCAACCCAGTCAGGCACATCAGGGGCAGTTCAAGGGTTTCCCCGGGGTCTCGGGCGAACTGGCCGGAATGCGTCTGGTGCTCGCCGACCTCGACCATACCCTTGAACTTTCGCCCGAAATGGCTGTCGCCTGGTATGACAAGGGGGTCGTTCTGGCCGAGATGAAAGATTACGAAGGGGCTATGGAGGCGTTCAACCAGGCGATACGTATCCGCCCGGCCTTCGGCGAAGCCTACTTCAACCGGGGCTATGTCGAATTCCGCCGCGGTCACCGCCAGGCCGGGCAGGCCGACCTTAGCCGTGCCGGCGAACTCGGCGTCGTTCCCTCCTATAACCTGCTGAAGCGTATGGGCCGGCGATAAAAAAACGCCCGCCGATTACCGTTGTTTGACAACAATTGAGTAATTTTGCACGATAAAAACCGAAAATTAACATAAAAACATAAGACTGCGATGGCGGAAAATAATGAAATTGAAAAAGTTGAGAAAGAATCGCTGAATTTTGTCGAACAGATCGTCGCCAACGACCTGCGCGAGGGTAAGAACGGCGGAAGACTGAACACGCGCTTCCCACCCGAACCTAACGGCTATCTCCATATTGGTCACGCCAAGGCAATCTGTATGGATTTCGGCGTCGCAGAGCGTTTCGGCGGAACATGCAACCTCCGATTCGACGATACGAACCCGGTCAAGGAGGATGTCGAATATGTCGACTCGATCAAGGAGGATATCCACTGGCTCGGTTTCGACTGGGGCGACCGCGAGTACTACGCGAGCGACTATTTTCCGAAATTGTTCGATCTGGCTGTCCGTCTGATCAGAGAGGGAAAGGCTTATGTCGACGACCAGACCTCGGAGGATATTGCCGCCCAGAAGGGAACGCCGACAACACCCGGCACAAACAGCCCCTACCGCGACCGCAGCGTCGAGGAGAATCTCGACCTTTTCATGAGAATGAACGCCGGCGAATTCGAGGAGGGGAGCCGTGTGCTCCGCGCCAAGATCGACATGACATCGTCGAACATGCACTTCCGCGACCCGATCATGTACCGTATCATAAAGCACCCACACCATCGCACCGGCGAGACCTGGAAGGTCTACCCGATGTATGACTTCGCCCACGGCCAGAGCGACTATTTCGAGGGTGTCACCCACTCGATCTGTACGCTCGAGTTCGTTCCCCACCGTCCGCTCTACGACTACTTCGTCGACGAACTCGCCGACGAGACCTACCGTCCCCGCCAGATCGAATTCAACCGTCTCAACCTGACCTACACGGTTATGAGCAAGCGCAAACTGCTCCAGTTGGTCAAGGAGGGCCTCGTAGCCGGATGGGACGATCCCCGTATGCCGACTATCTCGGGAATGCGCCGCCGCGGCTACACACCCCGCTCAATCCGCAACTTCATCGACCTGATCGGATATACGAAGTTCGAGGCTCTCAACAGCGTTTCGCTTCTCGAACACGCCGTCCGCGACGACCTGAACCGGATAGCAACGCGCTGCATGGCCGTAGTCAATCCCGTCAAACTTGTTCTGACGAACTACCCGGCCGACAAGGTCGAGGAGGTCCGTATGGAGAACAATCCCGAGGATCCCGAGTCGGGCTTCCACACGATGCCGTTCTCTCGGGAACTCTATATCGAACGCGAGGACTTCATGGAGAATCCCCCGAAGAAATTCTTCCGTCTCGCCCCCGGCGGCGAGGTTCGTCTGAAAGGCGCATATATCGTAAAGTGTACGGATGTCGTCAAAGATGCAGAAGGAAACATCACGGAAATCCACTGCGAATATGACCCCGACACACTGAGCGGAATGCCCGGAAGCATGAGAAAGGTAAAAGGTACGCTCCACTGGGTCAGCGCCCGCCACGCCGCCGATGCAACCGTGCGTATCTATGACCGCCTGTTCAACGTCGAGAACCCCGCAGCCGAGACCGAGCGCGACTTCCGCGAGATGCTGAACCCCGATTCGCTGAAGGTTGTGACCGGCGTCAAGATCGAGCCGTTCATCCTCGAGTTCGCCGACAAGCCCGGTGTTCCTCTCCAGTTCCAGCGTATCGGCTATTTCACCGCCGACTACGACTCGACCCGAGAGAACCCGATCTTCAACCGGACAATAGCCCTGAAGGACAGTTGGGAAAAAGAACAGAAAAAATAAGACCGGACAATGGAACACACTGAAGACAAAAACTACAGGCGTCTGCGGAGTGTGTGCCGGAAATTCCTGGCCAGTCCGGCCACTTTCGAAATAGACATCGACCATCTGCTCGACCTCTTTGACTACGCCCTCGACAACAGCGAGTACAACTGTGCGTGGGTGCTCGTGTCGATCGGTAACGCCCTCTTTCCCGACGACGATTCGTTTATCCTGAAAACCGCCTATCTGGCCTATATGGAGGGTGATAACGAACTCGCGCTCGAACTCCTCGACCGCGTCAGGATCGAACCGATGTGGGTCGAGACGATGCGACTGATGATTACCGCCGGACAAGATTCCGCAGAGGTCGCCCGGTCTCTTCAGCGGATTGTCTCCCAGTCCCGGCGGCTCGACAACGAGACGTTACTGAATATCCTGACTGTCGCCCACGAGCATGACCTCTACAGAGAAATCAAGTCGCTGTGTCCTGAAATCGAGCGCCACGCCGACGATATGATCGACTTTTATCTCGACCTCGAGGAATGGGCCGAGGAGAATGGCGACACAGACTATGCCGCTCAGATTCTCGAACGCCTGACGACGATTGCGCCGATGGATATCGATCTGTGGATTCAGTCTGCGGCTTTCAACTTGAGCATATGCTCGAACCCCGACGAAGCCGCGACAGAAGTCGAATATGCACTTGCTATCGACCCATCGAACCGCAAGGCGAGGATTCTCGATGCCCAGATCCGAATCGTCAGAACCGTTAACGCTCACGATCGCGAGGGTTCCGAAAAGGCTTTTGGCGATCTGCTTGAGAGTGTCGGGAAGGAGAATCTCAGCGAGTCAGACATTATGATTATCGACTGGGCCTCCGAAGTTCTCGAACTGTCGGCCGACGAACGTGTGACAGAAATCTACTACGGATACAATCGCGAGCATCCCGAGGACCGGAAGGTTCTGACACATCTTCTCGCTGCCAACGAAAACTCCGGGGAAAACGAGATCTGTGAATTTCTGTTGAAACAGAACTTCGATGCGGAACTTGACAACGACGAAGCGGAATGGATCCGCTGGTCACAGGAAATCCGTAGCCGCGGTCTCTACCGTTTGTCGCTTCTCGTGATGGAGACATTCTACTCGCTGACCGAGACAACCTTCGCGAAGAGTCAGGTTCAGACCGTCTTTCTGGAGACACTCTATCTGCGCGGTCGCTTCGACGCGATATGCTCTCTCGAAAAAGAGATATGTGCCTCGGAGCAGTTGCTCGGACTCCCTTATATGGTAATGCACCTGATTCTGAGCAAGGCCAGGACGGGCGACTGGACAGGTGTGCCGACCCTCTGCACCCTCCTCGGCGACTTCGATTCGATTCCGGGATCGTGGCTGAACAGCATGTCTGTCATGGCCTGTACATCCCTGGTCGAATTCAGCGGGAAGATGAATGCCCTTGCTCTTCTGGGCGACCGCTCGGTCGAAGAAATCAATAACATAGACCCCCATACAAGGCTCCTGAGGGAGATTGTTCCCGATGTCATGCAAAACAAGTAACGAACCGAATATTGAAACAAACAATATAGAATTAAATGCAGAAAATTCGTAACATAGCCATTATAGCCCATGTCGACCACGGCAAGACAACGCTCGTCGACAAAATGCTTTTGGCCGGACATCTTTTCCGCGACAACCAGTCTACGGGTGAACTGATTCTCGACAACAACGACCTCGAAAGAGAACGAGGCATAACGATTCTTTCGAAAAATGTTTCGATAAACTATAACGGATATAAGATTAATATCATAGACACTCCCGGACACTCCGACTTCGGCGGCGAGGTCGAGCGCGTCCTGAATATGGCCGACGGCTGCCTGCTGCTGGTCGACGCCTTCGAGGGCCCGATGCCCCAGACCCGCTTCGTCCTCCAGAAAGCCATAGAGATCGGGCTGAAACCGGTTGTCGTGATCAACAAAGTCGACAAACCGAACTGCCGCCCCGACGAGGTCCAGGAAATGGTCTTCGACTTGATGTGCAATCTCGATGCGACTGAAGACCAGCTCGATTTCCCGACGATCTACGGTTCGGCAAAACAAGGATGGATGAGCACGGACTGGAACAACCCGACCGACAGTATTCTCCCTGTTCTCGACGCGATTATCGAATATATTCCCGCTCCGGTCTCGATCGAGGGTCCGGCCCAGATGGTTGTCACCTCGCTGGATTTCTCGAACTATGTCGGGCGTATCGCCGTCGGCCGCGTCCACCGCGGCGAACTCCGCGAAGGACAGGATGTCGCGCTGATAAAGAAGGACGGCTCGGTTGTCCGCCAGCGTATCAAGGAACTCCATGTGTTCGAAGGGATGGGACGCAAGCGTGTCGGGAAGGTCGCCAGCGGCGATATCTGTGCGCTCGTCGGTATCGAAGGGTTCGAGATCGGCGACACGATCGCCGACTGGAACAACCCCGAGGCTCTGCCGCGAATCGCGATCGATGAACCGACGATGTCGATGACCTTCACAATCAACGACTCCCCCTTCTTCGGTCGCGACGGAAAGTATGTCACCTCGCGCCATATCGGCGACCGTCTGACACGCGAACTCGACCGCAACCTCGCTCTGCGTGTCTCGAAGGCAGACCACGAGGATGTCTGGACCGTCTACGGCCGCGGCGTGCTCCACCTCTCGGTCCTGATCGAGACAATGCGCCGCGAGGGATATGAACTCCAGGTCGGCCAGCCCCAGGTCATAATCAAGGAGATCGACGGACGTAAGTGCGAACCGGTCGAACTGCTGACAATCAATGTTCCCGAGGAGTATTCGTCGAAGATGATCGACATGGTGACGCGCCGAAAGGGAGACCTGACCTCGATGACGACTCAGAACGACCGCGTCCAGATGGAGTTCAATATCCCCTCGAGAGGTATTATCGGGCTGCGCAACAACGTCCTGACCGCATCGGCCGGCGAGGCCATAATGGCCCATCGGTTCCTCGAATACCAGCCTTGGAAGGGTGATATCGAACGCCGCACGAACGGTTCGCTGATCGCCATGGAAGCCGGCACGGCCTATGCCTACGCGATCGACAAACTCCAGGACCGCGGCCGTTTCTTCATCTTCCCCCAGGAGGAGGTCTACGCCGGACAGGTCGTCGGAGAGAACGCGAAAGACAACGATATCGTCGTCAATGTGACGAAATCGAAAAAACTGACAAACATGCGCGCCTCGGGTGCCGACGACAAGGCACGTATCGTTCCCCCGGTTGTGTTCAGTCTCGAGGAGGCGCTCGAGTATATAAAGGAGGATGAGTATGTCGAGGTCACGCCCCATCATATCCGTCTCCGGAAGATAATTCTCGACGAACTCGAGCGCAAACGCGCCAACAAGAACTGATGCCGGTCAGAGACAACATCTATCTTCAGTTGTTCTGGTCTTTCTTCAAAATCGGGGGATTCACCTTCGGCGGGGGATGGGCCATGATATCGCTGATTGAACGCGAGATTGTCGACCGCAGGAAATGGATCGAACGCGAGGAATTTCTCGACCTGCTGGCTGTCGCGCAGTCGCTCCCGGGGATTCTCGCTGTCAATCTCTCGGTTGCGGTCGGCGACAAGATGCGCGGGATGAAGGGGAGCCTAGCCGCCGCTGTCGGGACGATTATACTCCCGTTCCTGATAATCCTTGCCATAGCGATCTTCCTGACCCCTGACCTGATCAAGAACAACCCGACGGTCAACCATATCTTCATGGGGATCCGTCCGGCGGTTGTCGCTCTGATCGTTGCTCCGGTCATCACATCGGCCCGGGCAGCCCGGATCGGATGGAAGACCGTGGCGATTCCCGTAGTCGTCGCCCTGCTGATATGGTCCGGTCTTCCCTGGATTTCGAACCCGATTCTGTTTATCGTTCTCGGCGGCGCAGCAGGATATCTTGTTAAAAAGAAAAAGTCAACGACTGACAATACCTTGCGATGATCTACCTCAGACTGATTTGGGCCTATTTGAAAATCGGACTCTTCGGGTTCGGCGGGGGCTACGCCATGCTCTCACTAATCGAACGCGAAATCGTCGGTCCGGGATGGATAACGGAAACGATGTTCACCGATATTGTCGCTATCTCCCAGATGACCCCCGGTCCGATAGGGATCAACTCGGCGACATATATCGGATATGTTGCTCCGGGTGTCACCTCTCCCCAGTTCTCTTCTCCGATTTGGGGGATACTCGGTTCGCTGATCTGCACTCTCGTCGTAATTCTTCCGTCGTTTCTCCTGGTCGCCTATACGAGCCATCTGATCCGCCGCCACCGCGACAGTGTCGTCGTCGAGGGGATATTCTCGGGGCTGCGTCCGGTCGTTATCGGTCTGATTGCCTCTGCCGCACTCCTGCTGATGAACAGCGCGAATTTCGGCGAGGAGCAGTTCCAGATCGGTGTCAGCATCGCAATCTGTATCGCGTCGTTCTGTATGGTATATTTTCTCAAGTGGCATCCGATTCTGATTATTCTTCTGGCCGGAGCGGCCGGATTTTTTATCTATCTATGAGCGAAGAACAACTTTCCGAACGCTATCGCGAGACGACCGAATTTCTCTTCAGCCAGATTCCAGCGTTCCATAATGTAGGCTCCGGAGCCTACAAGCCCGGACTCGAACGTGTTTGCGAATTAGACAAGATGTACGGTTCGCCGAGTCGCGCTTTCCCGACAATACATATCGCCGGAACGAACGGAAAGGGATCTGTCAGTTCGACCCTCGCCGCTATCCTTCAGTCTGCCGGATACCGTACGGGTCTGTTCACGTCGCCACATCTTGTCGATTTTCGCGAGCGTATTCGAGTCAACGGGGAGATGATAAGCCGCCGTGAGGTAGTCGAATTCTCGGATCGTTTCCGTCGTGAAAACAACGGCGCGACCGAACCTTCGTTCTTCGAACTGACAACCGTCATGGCCTTCGACCATTTCCGACGTCAAAAGGTCGATGTTGCAGCTATAGAAGTCGGCCTCGGCGGTCGTCTCGACAGTACGAACATCGTCAGTCCCGAACTGTCTGTCATAACAAACATATCGCCCGACCATACGGCCCTGCTCGGAGACACCCCGGAAGCAATCGCCGTCGAAAAGGCCGGGATTATAAAACCGGGCGTCCCGGTTGTCGTCGGAGAATCGGATGGGGGTGTCCGCGATGTCTTTTCCGCTACTGCTTTGCAGAATGAGAGTCCGATTGTTTATGCCGACGATCTAAGGCTGATTCGCCGGGCCGTAGACGACGGCGGAGGAATTCTTTACCAGACAGACGGCTTCGGCACTATTCGCGGACAACTTCGCGGGGAGTGTCAGGTCTGCAACGCCTCGACGATACTCGCCGCCGTTGTCGAACTCCGTCGCATCGGGTTCGACATACCTGACCGGGCTGTCGCCGAGGGATTCGAGAAAGTTTGTGAACTGACCGGACTCCGCGGACGCTGGGAGAGCCGTTGTGTCGACGGAGTCGAAGTCATCTGCGACACCGGCCACAATGTCGGCGGATGGACCCACACGGTCGCCAACCTGAACCGCGACGAACGTAAAAAAATCCTTGTCGTCGGTTTTGTCAACGACAAGGATGTCAGTTCGATAATGAATCTCATAAGCCAGATCGACAATCGGCGCGTTATCTTCACCCAGGCTTCGGTTGCACGTGCTCTTCCGGCCGAAGAACTTCGTCAGACAGCCGCCTTTCACGGCGTATGCGGCGAGGCGGTAGCCGATGTCGGCGATGCGGTTGCCGAGGCTGTCAGGCTGGCGTCAGCCGATCCCGAAGGAAGTGTTGTGTTCGTCGGGGGAAGCACATTCGTCGTAGCCGACTGGCTCAGTTCGCTCAGCGAACAGCGATAACTTCGATTTCAACGAGAGCGCCTTTCGGGAGTTCCTTGACGGCGACTGCCGAGCGGGCGGGGTAGGGGGCGGTGAATTCCTGGCCGTAGACCTCGTTCATCGGGCCGAAGAGGCTCATGTCGGCGAGGAAAACGGTTGTTTTGACGACATTGTCGATAGTCAGGCCGGCCTGGGTCAGGATAGCTTTGACGTTGGCGATCGACTGGCGTGTCTGTTCGGTTATCCCTTCGGGCATTTCGCCGGTTTCGGGGTTCAGGGGAATCTGGCCGGAGGCGAAAAGGAAGGATCCGCAGTTGATTGCCTGGCTGTAGGGCCCGATAGCGCCCGGAGCCTGGCTTGTTGCTACTTGCTGTTTCATGATGATATATAATTGTTAGGTTATGTTAGCGCTTGTGGCGTTATACGTCCGCAAAATTACAAATATTTTTTGTATTTTTGCGGTACAAAAACTGAACTGATGAAACATAACAGATTATTTATATCGACCGTTGCCGCAACACTGGCTTTTTTATCGATTACATCGGTCGCGAACGACAACATCGAACGAATCGTCCTGCTCCACACGAACGACACCCACAGCCAGATCGATCCCGACGGCCGGGGGCGCGGTGGGGTTGTCCGTCGCAAGGCTCTGATTGACAGTATTCGCAGTGTCGAACCTGCGGTAATGCTGATTGATGCTGGCGATGCGGTTCAGGGAACCCCCTACTTCACGCTCTTCGGCGGAAGTGTTGAACAAGGAATCCTTAACCGACTCGGATATGATATCCAGATACTCGGCAACCACGAGTTCGACAACGGCGTCCCGGCTCTGGCAAAAAATTATATCTACGCCCGGCCTACAATTCTTTCGACCAACAACCTTTTCGACGGCACCGATCTCGAAAACATAGTTGTTCCGTGGGTCGTCAAACAGGCCGGAACGCGCCGTATCGGCTTTGTCGGCGTTAACATAAACCCCGAAGGCCTGGTCGATCTCCGAAAAAGCAAAGGTGTCAGATATGTCGACGCTGTCGACGCTGTCCAGCCGGTTGTTGATTTCCTGCGCGATTCGGCAAAAGTCGATGCGGTTGTCGCCGTTACGCATATCGGTTTTACAAAGAAACCCGACACCCCCGGATACACCGATCCGATGCTTGCCGCCGCTACGCGCGGCATCGACCTGATTATCGGTGGTCACTCCCACACCGACCTCCAGCCCGGATCCCCAGAAACCTTCGCCCTGAATCTCGATGGCGACACCGCCATGATTGTCCAGAACCGGAACGCCGGGATATCGCTCGGAGAGGTGACACTTCTGTTCGATCGCAAGGACGGATTGGTCGGAAAAGAGTGGAAGAAAATCCAGGTCACTCCCGCGGCCGACCGTCTGCCGCAGGATACTGCTCTGATTGAGTTCCTGATTCCCTATCGGGTCGAGGTCGATTCGCTGATGAACGAACGGGTCGGTTCGATCTCCGGTGACTTTTCGAAAACCGCGATGGCAAACTTCGCCGCCGACTTCGTCTATGAACGTGGCCGACAGTTGAACGGAGGTCGCTATCCAGATCTCGCTATTATGAACAAAGGAGGAATCCGCCATAATTTCAGCGGCACCGATATGACCGTCGGAACAATTCTCTCGGTTTTTCCGTTTGAAAATAAAGTCGTGTTGCTAGACCTGAAGGGCTCGGAACTAAGAAAACTTTTCGCCATCTTTGCCCGCTATGGAGGGCAGGGGGTCAGCCGGAATGTCTCGGCGGTTTTCAATCCTGAAATGACAGACTGCGAGACCATCACGATCAGCGGCAAGCCGATCGACGACAACCGGACCTATCGAGTTGCGACGATCGACTACCTCGCCGGAGGAAACGACGATATGCGTCCTCTCGCAAACGGCCGTCTGATACGCTCGGCCGAAGGATTCATCTACGACGATATGATGGAGGCTTTCCGCCGGGGAATCTACAGCGGTCAGACAGTCTGTCCCGACGAACGCAGCCGTATGGCACCCCGAGGCAGCAGCGACTTCGAACTCGAAAACCACTGAAACGAATGATACGAAGAAGAACCTGCCTTTTCGGACTGCTCGTTGTTGTCGTGCTGGCTACAAACACGACGAAGGCTCTGCGTCCGACACCCCCAACATATCCCTCGATCAACGCCGTCGCCTGGTCGAAACCTGCGATCCATTGGGCTGACTCTGTCATGTCGACTCTGACCGAGCGGGAGAAGATCGCCCAGTTGTTCATCCCCCACCTTGTCATCAAGGATGATGCGGCCGGACGTGCGCTCCTCGACAAGATGGTCGACCAGAACGGGGTCGGCGGAATTCTGCTCGGAAAGGGGACTATCCTCTCATACAACGCGCTGATAAACCGCGCGTGCGACGAGGCGAAAGTGCCTCCTCTCGTGACGCTCGACGGAGAATGGGGCCCGGCGATGCGCCTGACCGACGTCACCCGCTTCCCCTACAATATGGCTCTCGGCTCCATCCGCGATATGGAACTGATTGAGGAATATGGGCGCGAGGTCGCGCGCCAGTGCCGCGCCCTCGGAATTACGGTCGACTTCGCCCCTGTCGCCGACGTCAACTCGAATCCGGCCAACCCCGTGATAGGCTACCGGTCGTTTGGCGAAGATCCCGAACGGGTTGCCGAGGCGGTCGCGGCGTTCAGCCGCGGGCTTGAGAGCGGGGGTGTCATGGCTGTAGCGAAGCATTTTCCCGGCCACGGCGACACCTCCTCCGACTCCCACAAGACCCTTCCTGTCGTTGACCATTCGCGCGAGACCCTCGGAGATGTCGACCTCGTTCCGTTTAAAAAATTCATCGAAGAGGATTTCTCCGGCATTATGGTCGGACATCTCAGCGTACCTTCTGTCGACCCTTCGGGGACGCCGGCGTCGCTGTCACACACGCTGACAACGAGTCTGCTGAAAGAATCGATGGGGTTCAAAGGACTCGTCTTCACCGATGCTCTCGCAATGAAGGGCGCATCGACCGGCGGAAACAACTGCGTTGCTGCTCTGAAGGCAGGGGCAGATATGCTTCTCGGCTCAGCCTCGCCGATAACGGATATAGACGCGGTCGCGGCGGCAGTGCGCAGCGGAAATATCTCCCGGGAGGTGATCGATCAACGTTGCCGGAAGGTACTCGCATATAAATATGCCCTCGGGCTCGACCGGCCCCAGCGGCTGAAAACCGCCGAAGAGGCGAAGCGTCTGCTCGCTCCGGCAAATTCGTCGGAACTGCGCAAACGTCTCGCCGCAGCAACCGTCACGGTTCTCCACGACAACGCAGGACTCCTGCCGATCGAGGATTTCGCCGGAAAGCGTATCGCGGTCGTGACGCTCGGCGCGGGTCAGAACGACAATTTCGCCAGGACATGCCGCGAGTATGGCGATGTCGACTTATTCGCCATCCCGGCCGACGGCGCCCTGAGCGACGCGACCCTCGCGAAACTGAAGAAATACGACGTCGTCATCTCGCTGGCGGTCAACGACCGCCAGTCTTCGCGCAGTGCCTTCGCCAGGCTCAGTACACTTCCGGGGCTGATCGGCGTCTTCTGCATGAACCCCTATAAGATGGCTAACTTTGGCGCACGACTCAGCGACATACCGGCACTCGTTGTCTCAGGCGACGATACCCCTGAAATTAGATCGGCTGTCGCCGAAGCGGTTTTCGGAGGTGTCGGGGCAGACGGCTGCATGCCGGTCAATCTGACCGGTATCGCCCGGCTCGGCGACGGAAAACATATCAGGCAAGAGCGGCTGAACGAGGAGGCTGTCACCCCTCCGTCGCTCGAAGCCGGAGCGGGAGTTCCGCAGCTAAGCCGCGAGATCGACCGGATTGTCAGCGACGCGATTGCTCAGAAGGCATTCCCCGGCGCTCAGGTTATCGTTGCGCAAAAAGGGAAGATTATCCACAACCGGAATTACGGATACACCGACTACGACCGCCGGAACGCCGTGACCGACACGACGATGTTTGACCTGGCGAGCATGACGAAAGCGACGGCGACACTCTGCGGCCTGATGAAGGCCTACGACGAGGGTCTTTTCAAACTCGACGATCCAGTCAGCCAATATGTTCCCGGAATGAATCGCCCCGACAAACGCGACATAACCTTCACCCAGTTGCTCCACCATACCAGCGGATTCCCCGCGACGATCAATCCGGTCGGGATTGCCTCGGTCAGTAATGGAAAAGGAAAACCCCGCGACATTCGTCCCGAGATTGTTTCGAGGCATCAGAGCAATGAATTCGACATCGCTATGGCCGACGGACTCTGGGTCGGAGAGGCGACGCTCGATTCTCTGATGAACCGTATCCACGATGTTCCGCTGAAATCTAAAACCTACCGCTACAGCGACCTGAATTTCTGCATCCTGAAGGAGGCCCTGGAGAATATGACGGGCGTGCCGCTCGACCAGTGGGTCGAAACCGAGATATTCATGCCGATGGGGATCACGCATATGACCTTCAATCCGCTCGAGGCAGGACATCTCCGTTCGAACATTGCTCCGACCGAGACCGACAAGGATTTCCGCCGTCAGAAGATCCACGGATATGTCCACGACGAGACCGCCGCACTCAGCGGAGGTGTCCAGGGTAACGCCGGACTCTTCTCCGACGCCTTTGATGTCGCCCAGATCTGCCAGATGCTCCTCGACAACGGTCGCTACGGCGGCGAAACGATTATCAACCCTTCGACAGTCAGACTGTTCACCACGACATCGTCGCGCGACGGACGCCGTTTCCTCGGTTTCGACCGACAGCCCGAAGATTCTCCCGCCCCGCCGTCGACATACGGCCACAACGGTTTCACCGGCACATGTTTCTGGGTCGATCCCGATAACGACATCGTCATCGTTTTCCTCTCAAACCGCGTCAACCCTTCGCGCACAAATCCAACCTTCTCCCGGCTCAAGCCGCGAACGGCCGTAATCGAGACAGTTTATAAAAATCTTGTGAAATGACAAAAAACCAGATAAAGAAACTCGAAAATCTCATATCCGCCGGCCATCTCGCAGAGGCCATCGGGATCCTCGACCGGGAGATTGAACTTTCTCCCGATGACCCGGATCTCTACTTTCGTCGCGGAAAAATCAACTGGCGTCTCGGCCGGCGACCTGCAGCAACCTCCGACTATCTGAAGGCAACGGCGCTCGACCCGGAGAGTCCGGCCCGGGAGGCACTCGAGTTCGCCCGCCGCATCGAGTCGTTCTACAACCCCGACCTGCTGAACCCATAGCGGCCCGTCAGAAAAAAAATTGCTGAAATTTTTTGCGTAAACCAAAAGTTTCGTAAATTTGTTCGCAATCTGTAGACAATAACGAATAACCAAAATTCTAAATAAACTTAAACGATAAATGGAAACACAGGACCAACTGAACGTAATCGTCGAGAGAGCAAAGAAATGGCTCTCCCCCGAGTATGACGCCGAGACCCGCGCCGAAGTGCAGCGTATGCTCGACGCCGACGACAAGACCGAACTGATCGAATCGTTCTACCGCGACCTCGAATTCGGAACCGGCGGTCTCCGTGGAATCATGGGTGCAGGCACGAACCGTATGAACAAATACACGGTCGCATCCGCAACCCAGGGCCTCGCAAACTACTTGAACGAATGTTTCAAGGACCTCCCCGAGATCAAAGTGGCCGTGGGTCACGACGTCCGTAACAACAGCCGTCTCTTCGCCGAGATCGTCGCCGACGTCTTCTCCGCCAACGGCATCACCGTCTATCTCTTCGACTCCTTCCGCCCGACCCCCGAACTTTCGTTCGCTATCCGTCACCTTGGATGCCAGAGCGGCGTGAACATCACCGCCTCCCACAACCCGAAGGAATATAACGGCTACAAGGCATACTGGGAGGATGGCGCTCAGATCATCGCTCCCCACGACAAGAACATCATCGACCATGTGCTCCGCATCAAGGATATCGGCGATGTAAAGATGACAGGCGACAAGAGCCGCATCCACACGATTGGCGCCGAGGTCGACAAAGTCTACCTCGAGAAGATCAAAGGTCTCTCGCTCAGCCCCGAGGCTATCGCCCGCCACAAGGATATGAAGATCGTCTACACCCCGATCCACGGAACCGGCGTCAAACTGATCCCTGAATCGCTCCATAACTATGGCTTCGAGAACATTATCCACGTTCCCGAACAGGATGTCACCGACGGAAACTTCCCGACTGTTGCTTCGCCTAACCCCGAGAATCCCCCGGCAATGGCGATGGCTATCGCGAAGGCCAAGGAGGTCGGCGCCGATCTTGTCATGGCTTCCGACCCCGATGCCGACCGTGTTGGTGCCGTCATCCGCGACGCACACGGAGAATATGTCCTTCTGAACGGCAACCAGATCGTCATGATCCTTCTGAACTATCTGATTACCCGTAACCGCGAACTCGGCAAACTGACCGGCAAGGAATATATCGTCAAGACAATCGTGACGACCGAGACAATCAAATCGATCGCCGACGCGAACGACATCACGATGTATGACTGCTACACAGGCTTCAAATGGATCGCAGCCGTCATCCGCGAAAACGAACAGACCGCACGCTATCTCGGCGGCGGCGAAGAGAGTTACGGCTTCCTCGCCGAGACATTCGTCCGCGACAAAGACGCCGTCTCGGCTGTTTCGCTCCTCGCCGAGGCTGCCGCATGGGCCAAGGATCAGAACCTCGACTTCCTCGGCATGCTCCAGGATATCTATATGAAATATGGCTTCAGCCACGAAGTTGGTGTCTCTGTCGTCCGTCCCGGCAAATCCGGAGCCGAAGAAATCCAGCGGATGATGAAGGAATTCCGCGAAAACCCGCCGAAGGATCTCGACGGCTCGAAGGTCGTCGTCATCAAGGATTACGCCTCGCTGACGAAGACAAACACCGAAACCGGAACAACCGAGAAACTCGACATGCCGACGACATCAAACGTGCTCCAGTATTTCACCGCCGACGGCACGAAGGTCTCGATCCGTCCCTCCGGAACCGAACCGAAGATCAAGTTCTACATGGAGGTTCGCGATACCCTCGCTTCGCCGGCCGACTATGACCGCGCCAACAACGACACGGCCGCGAAAGTCGAACGTATCAAGAAAGAACTCGGCATCGCCTGATTTCTGATCTTCTCCATTATAGTCCCGGGATTCAACACGATCCCGGGACTTTTTTTCGAACCATTTTCCCCGCAGGTCTGTTTATAGGGCATAAATTTATGCTTAACAACAGCTGCTATGAAACAATTGACAACTATTATTCTGCTCATCGCCGCGGTTATCTTCCAAGGCGAAGCGCAGTCTCTCGTCGACCAGCAGATGGATTCGCTAATCGCGTCCCATAAGTTCATCACCTTCGGCGGTCACGAGGGGGATTCGCCCGAGGTCGACTCGATTCGCTCCCTCGTAGAGAATTTCTACTACGACCAGTTCCGCAATTCGATGGATCCGGCTGCTCCATATTTCATGTTTATCAGCAAAGACGCCAACCTTGCGATGGGTATCGGCGGAATGGTTCGTATGCGCGGCTATTTCGACTGGGGAGGTGCTATCCCCTCGAGCGGATTCGCGCCGATCCTGATCCAAATGCAGAAAAACGAACTGAACGACAAGACTCTCGGCACGACCCCGGCCGGTACCGCACTCTTTTTCCGCGTCATCGGCCGCAACGCGAAACTCGGCCTCTACCAACTCTATATCGAGGCGAATTTCAATGGCTACGGCAGCCGCGACTTCCACCTGAAGAAGGCCTACGCGACGATAAACGACTGGACCATAGGCTACGCTGCGTCGACCTTCAGCGATCCCGCGGCCGAATCTCCGATTATCGATGCTGCCGGACAGAACGCGAAGATGAGTCATACGGCCGTGCTTGTCCGCTGGATGCATACCTGGCAGTCTCGCTGGACCCTCGCCGCTTCGGTCGAACAGCCCTCGATCCAGGGGATCAACAGCGATCAGGCAAAGGTCCGCAGCCAGTGGGTCCCCGATGTCGCTCTCTTCGGACAATATGAGTGGGGGAAATCGGCCCACGTCCGCCTCGCCGGCATCATCCGACAACTCCCTTACCGCGACCTCGTCACGGGACGCAACTACACTTCAGAAGGCTGGGGAATTCAGTTAAGCACAGTTTTCCATCCAATAGACTGCCTGACATTCTACGGCGTGGCCAACACCGGAAAGGGCTACGGATCGCTCGGCGGTGACCTCGTAACCGGAAATTACGATCTCGTCGCCGACCCGCTCCGGCCCGGTCGCGCCTACGCTCCGAAATCGTGGGGCTACTTTGTCGGACTCCAATACAATATCCGGCCGAATCTATACGTCTCGACGACCTTCAGCCAGAACCGCTATCTTCCGTCGAAGGCTGTGTCGCCCGACGAATATAAGTATGGTCTCTTCTCGGCTACGAATGTCGTATGGAACCTGACCCCGAGAATCCAGGCCGGAATAGAACTCGATCTCGGCAAACGTCAGAATTTCAGCGGCGACCACCGTTGGGCCCACCGTATAGGAGCTCTCGCCGGGTTCTCTTTCTGATTTTTTAACCGACAGAATGAGTGCCGTTCCAAAAATAATTCGTAAGTTTGGGGACTGAAACTCCGGGGAACGCCCCGAACCATACCGAAATTCAAATAATCAGAAAAACGATAACGAAATGTTCCGCCAAGAAGATCTCGACCTTATCGCTAAAAAAGGTCTGACAGAAGAGCAGGTCAACGCCCAGCTCGAAAGATTCCGCACAGGTTTCCCTTATCTCGAAATCGTCGCCGCCGCCCGCCAGGGTAACGGTATCGTCAAACTGACGGCCGACGAAGAACAGGCTGCCATCTCACGCTGGGACCAGTATCTCGCCGACGGCGGCGAGGTCGTCAAATTCGTCCCCGCATCGGGAGCCGCTTCGCGCATGTTCAAGTCTCTTTTCGCCTTCGTCGACTCCGCCGAGGCTCATCCCGCCCCCGGTTCGCCCGTCGCGCAGTTGCTCTCGAACCCCGACGAACTCCCGTTCCGCGAGGATCTCGACGCGACGTGCCGCCGCCTCTATTCGACCAGTCTCGAGGACCTTCTCGCCGCCGGCGAGGAGAAGAAGGTCATCTCGGCCTTGATTCTCCCCGAAGGTATGAACTACGGCGGACTGCCGAAAGGTCTGCTGAAATTCCACCGCTATCCCGACGGCTCCCGTACACCCGTCGAGGAACAACTGACCGAAGGCGCCCAGACCGCAGCGAACGGCAAGGGGGAGGTCAACCTCCACTTCACTGTCTCGTCGAACCACCGCAAACTCTTCGAGGAGAAACTCGCCGAGGTTGTCCCCGAAACCGAGAAACGCACCGGTCTGAAATTCAACGTCACCCTGAGCGAACAGAAGCCCTCGACCGACACAATCGCCGTCAACCCCGACAACACCCCCTTCATCGAAGACGGACACCTCCTGTTCCGTCCGGGCGGCCACGGGGCTTTGATCGAGAATCTGAGCGATATGGCCCAGGCCGTAGTCTTCATCAAGAATATCGACAATGTCGTTCCTGACAGCCGTCGCGACGCTACTGTCCGTTATAAGAAGGTGATAGCCGGGTATATGATCCAGCTCCACGACACAATCCAGCGCTATCAGATCGCCCTCAACCACGGCGACTACGACACCGCCCTGCTGAAGGAGATGCTCTCTTTCGCCGAGAGCACCCTCTCGATCCGCAGCCCGAAGACCGCCTCGATGAACGACGCCGCTCTCGCTGTCTATCTTTTCGGGAAATTCAACCGTCCGCTCCGCGTCTGCGGAATGGTCCGGAACGAGGGCGAACCGGGCGGAGGTCCGTTCATCGCCGTCAACCCCGACGGATCCTCTTCGCCACAGGTGCTCGAAAGCACACAGATTGATCCCGACAACGCCGAATATCAGGCGATGATGAAGTCGGCGACGCATTTCAACCCCGTCGACCTCGTCTGCTATATAAAGGATATCAACGGCGCGAAATACCGTCTCCCCGACTATGTAGATCCCGCGACCGGATTTATCTCCTCGAAGTCGAGCAACGGAAAGGAACTCCGCGCCCTCGAACTCCCCGGCCTCTGGAACGGCGCGATGAGCGACTGGACGACCGTCTTTGTCGAAGTGCCGATCGAGACGTTCAACCCCGTCAAGACTGTTAACGATCTGCTTCGTCCGGCCCATCAGGGATAATCCGTAAACCACAAATTCCGGTCCGCCCCGAAAACACTCCGGACGGACCGGACGTTTTATTTCTGAATGACGAAACGCAAAGATTATGCTGAGCAAGAAAGAGGAGATAAAACGGTTGTGGCGCGAAACGTTCGGCGATACGCGCGATTATGTCGAGATGTATTTCGACCGCGTCTACCGCGACGACGATGCGATGACGGTCACGGTCGGCGAGGGGAACGAACGGAGGCTTGTCAGTTCGCTATTGTTGCAGCCCTACAGGATGACCTTCGGCTCGGCCACCCCCGACGGCGTCGGCGTCTCCTATATCGCCGGAGCCGCAACGCTCCGCCAGGCCCGCGGCAAAGGATATATGTCGATGTTGATCAACGATGCGCTCCGCCGCTCGTTCGTCCGGGGCGATATGCTCTGCGCGCTGATTCCCGCCGAGGACTGGCTGACCGGATTCTACAGTCGTTTCGGTTTCAGGACGGTCTTCTACTCAGACTGTATGCTCTATACGGCGCTCCACGAATTCGAGGTCGGGGGAGAGTGGGTCTCCTTCGACGACCACTTCGACCCGCGGATCTACGACTGCTTCTGCCGCTTCGAATCGGAGTCGCGCGAATGGACTGTATGCCACGACCGCCGCGATTTCCTGAATATTCTCGATGATATGGCGATGGACCGCGGGGCGTTTGCAGCGGTAGGTCCGGCCGGATCAGCCCTCCCGACGGCGATGGCCTGGTGTGTCCCCGACAGCGATGGTCACTCGGTTACGGTCACGAAGGTTATGGGTTCCGACGAAACCTCGCGCCGGGCGGCCTTGAGGGAACTGCGGCGCAGTTTTCCCGGATTGCCGTTCAAGGTTCTGATGACCCCGGCCGAGCATACATCCCGCTTCCTGATACCGAGGGGAATGGGACGTGTCGTCAGTGTCATGGCCGCCCTCGGGCCGCTCGCCTCCGAGAATCCCGGATGGAAGTCGCGGATCCGTGTCAGCGATCCGATAATTCCGGAAAATAACCAGACATTCGTTATCGGCCACGGAAAAGTCTCGGTTGACGACAATCCGGGCTCGATCCGTCCCGACTTCGACATCGACATAGCGACTTTCACCGCCATACTCTTCAGTTCGGCCGATATCGCCTCTATTCTCAGATTCCCTTCGCGGCGTCCCGATATGTATCTTATGTTAGACTAAATAAACAGACTATTTATATATGCTTATAAACACTGCCCGATTCGTCGTCAGTAACA
>JAMPGR010000014.1 GCA_023663805.1 Clostridium sp.
TTGTGTTCCGACCGAGGGCGCAGATGCCGACGCGAGACGTCGGCATCTACAAAGTAGGCCCTCCGGCCCCCTGAAGGGGGTGGCTCTGGATGTTACGTGGCGGCGGGGAGTCTGCGGAGCATCAGCGTCAGGGTCAGGCCGCGGGTCAGGAGGTAACCGAGAAAGGCAATCCAGAGACCGTGGTTGCCCAGAGCGGGGAACAGCAGGAAGTAGAGCCCGAAAAAGACAGCCATCGCCAGGATCATCGCCGCCAGCATCCGGCGCGTTTCGGTCGCACCGATATAGATTCCGTCGCAACAGAAGGCCATGAACCCCGCCAGCGGTATGCAGGCCATCCAGGGGAGGTATTCCCTGGCACGGTCAATCACGCGTCCGTCGTCGGTCAGCATACACATCAGCCAGTCTCCTCCGAAGAAATAGAAGGCAGAAAACAGGAGCGCGACGACAAACGAGTTGAGGAACTCGAGGCGTATTATCCGGCGGCGCCGGTCATGGTCGGCAGCGCCGGTGTAGCGCCCGACGAGGGCTTCGGCCGAGAAGGCGAAGCCGTCGAGGAAATAAGACAGGAGCGTAAAGAACTGCATCAGCATCGAGTTGACCGACAGCATCACTTCACCCTGCGACGCCCCGGCGCGGGTGAACCACATCGTGACGGCGACGAGACAGACCGTACGCAGGAAAATGTCGGTGTTGACTTTCGTGAATCGCTTCAGTTCGTTCCAGCGGAGTATCTCCCGGAGCGACTGTCGCGCCGGGCGGAAGCGCCTGAGACAGATTGTCAGCCCGACGATGAACGATAGCCACTGGGCCGAGAGCGTTCCGAGAGCGACACCCTCTATCCGGAGTCCGAGGCCGAAGACAAGTCCGAGGCTGATCGCGATGTTCGATACGTCGGCCAGGAGGCTGACGACCATCGGTACCTTCGAGTTCTGCATCCCGAGGAACCATCCGGTCAGGGCGAATGTCGACAGAACGGCCGGCGCCCCCCATACGACTATCCTGCAGTAGCGCCAGGCATCGGCGCGGATCTGGTCGTGGACATCGAGCATATCGAGAATCAGGTCTGTCAGTGGCTGGCTGAAGATCAGAATCATGACTCCGGCTGTAGCGGCGACTGTCAGTGCCCGCCAGAGCACGAGTGACAGCGCCCGGCGGTCGGCGGCGCCGTAGGCCTGGGCCGTCATTCCGCTCGACCCCATGCGGAGGAATCCGAAGAGCCAGTAGAGCATGTTGAACACCGACGTCGCGACTGCCAGAGCCGCGATAAAAGGGGCTCCGCCCCGGTGTCCCGCGATCGCAACGTCGCAGAGTCCCAGGAGCGGAGTCGTCAGGTTCGTGACGATCGCCGGAACGGCTATCGCCCAGATTGTTCGGTTCAGGCCTTTCGGGCGCGCATCGAGTCGCACGTGACGTAGACGATCAGAGCGAGATACATGACGATTCCGAGAATCTGGTTCATCGTGTCGTCCATAGTACCATCATAGCGGTATTCGAAGAAGCGTGTCATCGCGGCGAAGACGCCGAAGAGTGCGCCGCCGGCGATCAGGCCCGAGGCGATCAGCGTTCCTCGGTCGCGGCGGGCGTCGTTGAGCGACTGGTCTTTCGAACGGCTGCCGACGAACCAGGCGACCGCACCGCCGACAAGCAGCGGCGTGTTGAGACTCATCGGGATAAACATGCCGAGGCAGAAAGCGAGTGCCGGAACGCCGAGGCGGTCGAGGAGGATAGCGAGGACGGCACCGACGAGATATAGAATCCAGGGGATATCGCCGCCGATCATCAGCGGTTCGATCACCTTCGCCATCGCGTTGGCCTGGGGTGCGGCGAGGGCGTTGTCGCCGGTGAAGCCGTAGACCTTGTTGAGCATCAGCATGACGCCGCCGACGGTAGCGGCCGAGACGAGCGTTCCGAGGAACTTCCAGGTCTCCTGTTTGCGCGGAGTCGAGCCGAGCCAGTAGCCTACCTTCAGGTCGGTCACGAAGCCGCCGGCCATCGAGAGCGCCGTACAGACAACTCCGCCGATAACCATCGCGGCAACCATGCCCCGGGTGCCGTCGAGTCCGATGGCGACAAAGATAGTCGATGCGATAATCAGGGTCATCAGCGTCATGCCCGAGACCGGGTTCGATCCGACGATAGCGATTGCGTTGGCGGCGACGGTCGTGAAGAGGAACGCGATGACCATGACAACGATCCAGGCGATCAGCGCCTGGGTGAAGTTGTTGATTACGCCGAACCAGAAGAAGAGGAGAGTGGCGACCAGGGCGATTGCGATAAAGAAGATAATGTGCTTCATCGAGATATCGCGCTGCCAGCGGGGATTGTTCCCTTCGGCCGGGCCGCTCTTGAACTCGCGGACGGCGAGTCCGGCTGCTCCGGCGATGATTGGCCACGATTTGATGATGCCGATGATGCCGGCCATAGCGATACCGCCGATGCCGATTAGGCGGGCATAGTCAGAGAAGAGTTCCTGGTTCGACAGGGCTGTTATCTCGGGGGCGCCGTAGGTTCCGAGCAGCGGCATGACGATCCACCAGACGAAGAACGAACCGGCGCAGATGACGAACGCATATTTCAGACCGATAATATATCCGAGGCCGAGCAGGGCGGCTCCGGAGTTGCAGGAGAATTCGAGGCGGGTCTTTTCGGCCAGCGCCGAGCCCCAGCCCGAGAGGGTCGTCTGGAGCGTCTGGGCCCAGAAGCCCCATATTTCGAGGACGTAGTCGTAGGCGCCGCCGATTAGCGAGGCGATTATCAGGGTGACCGACTGGCTCTTGTCCCCCTTCGACGAGGCGCTGCTGGCAATCACCTGGGTTGTAGCCGTCGCTTCCGGGAAGGGGTATTTACCGTGCATGTCCTTGACGAAATATTTCCGGAAGGGGATGAAGAAGAGGATTCCGAGGAAACCGCCGAGGAGCGAACTGAGGAAGACCTCGAGGAAGTTGATCGAAATCTCGTCGCCGTAGGTCCCCTGGAGGATGAACAGGGCGGGGAGGGTGAAAATCGTTCCGGCGACGATAACACCGGAGCAGGCGCCGATCGACTGGATGATGACGTTCTGTCCGAGGGGGTTCTTGACTTTTGCGAAACTCGACAGGCCGACGGCGATAATCGAGATCGGGATGGCGGCTTCGAAGACCTGGCCGACGCGGAGGCCGAGGTATGCGCAGGCGGCGCTGAAGATGACGGCCAGAACGAGGCCGACCCCGACGGAGTAGGGGGTCACTTCTGAATAATCGCGCGCCGGATGCATCATCGGCCTGTAGGTTTCGTCGGCCGCAAGCTCCCGGAAGGCGTTTTCCGGAAGTTCAATGGGGTCGGCGTCGCTGTAGACCTCCCGGCCGGCATTGTTCTGATACTTTTGTTCCATTGTTGGCGGATTTTATGAATGGTTTATTAATTTCAGTCGTTCGACGAGCGTCCGAGGAGGTCGAGTTTGTCGACATAGATCTCGGTGACGCTCCGTTTGATTGCGTTCCTGTCTTCCCAGACGCGTGTTCGGAGTTTTCCTTCGATATAAAGTTTCGTTCCGCGGCGGACATATTTTTCGACGAAGTCGGCCGTGCGGTCCCAGGTCACGATACGGTGCCATTCGACCCGCTCGGGCATTTTGACGCCGGCGGCAGTCTGGTAGGCGGGCTCGGAGGTTGCGAGACGGAACTCGGCGACAGGTCTCGAGTCGACATATCGGATTTCGGGATCCGCGCCGACATTTCCGACGAGGATAACGCGGTTGACAGACATAGAACGTTCTTTTTTTGATTTACCCGACAAAATTAGCGAAAAAAAATTGAAATCGGGTGAACCAAACGACTTGTCGTGTTGTTTTGTTATCAGAAATGAACGATAACCCTTAAAAAATCCCAAAGATATGCAATACTATTTCCCCTACTCCCAGATAATCAGCGAGACCACGGAAGTTAAGACAATCCGCCGTCATGCATATGTAGGCGACTGGCAGGTCAGCGAAAGCGAAACGCGCGAAACGGCGAAGCCGAAGGCTTCCGCGATCAGCGAAATCTACTATTGAAACCAAACATAAGCAAAACCATAAACACATTGAAAATGGCCGGCAGCCCCTTAGCGGACGCCGGCCATTTTCGCATGATTTCATTCGGCCGGTTCGAGGTATTCCGCGGAGATGTAGCCCCAGGAGCCGTTGCGCGAGACGCGGGCGAAACCGTCGTCGGTGTCGTAGACTTCGACCAGGTCTCCTTTGCGGAGCGTTCCGATGATAGGGCCGGAAGTCGAGGCATAGGACCGGATGTTCAGCGTGCGGGCCGTGCAGCGGTAGGTGCGCGTCGCCGGGTCGGTCACGACCTGCTCAATCAGTTCGCTGCCGGCCGCCGACGGGGAGTTGGAGGCGTAGGCCGATCCCGAGCCGTTGTAGATCAGAAGGCCGAGCGCGGCGACAATCGCAATCAGCAGTGTCCAGCCGTTCCAGAATAGGAAACGAATCCCATAGAGGACGATGTTCATAATGAACCCGATGACGAACGCTGCGGCATACCATGCGATTGTTCCACCGATTGCAGCGACAATCGCCGTAATGACCGCCGTCCAGAATCCTTCGTTTACCCAGGCGGCTATGACGGCGGCAATGGCCGTTCCGATTATCGCTATCATAGCGACGACACACAGCCATCCGATTATATCCTCCTGGTTCGTCGCGAACCAGTTGCCGATCGATGTCACTCCGTCGTTGAACCGCTGCCAGAGCGAGCGGCGGCGCGGTGTTGGCCAGTAGTCACGGGATACCTCGGGATTGTATCTGGCCTGCCGGGGCTGGCGGGTCTGATTGCGTGGAATCGAGATGACCGGGCGGACCGAAGGGCCGCCGAAGGTACCTCCGGCGGGGTCATATCCGGGTGGGAGTGCCATTTCTGAAAGCAATTTTGTTTCCTTCGACCGAGATCCGTATCGGAGACTGGCGTCTGACCGTTCCGTCGACCATCGCCGAAGTCAGGGGGTTGATTATATGTTCGGTTATCGCGCGTTTGACCGGACGGCCGCCGAATTCGGGCTGGTAGCCGTGCTCGACGATGAATTCGATTACGCCGGAATCATACGACGCCCGAATCTCCATGTCGGCGAGTTTCCGGATCTCCCTGTCGAGATTGATCTTCGCGATGTCGGCGACGTCGGTGCGCGACAGCGGCATGAACATGACGATATTGTCGATTCGGTTCAGGAACGCCGGGTTGTCGACACGTACATGAAGTTGGCGCATGACATTTTCGGTGCATGCCGCGACCTGCTGGTCGGTCGCGTCGCGTCCGACCAGGGCCGAGAGAATTTCGTCCTGTCCCATGTTCGAGGTCATGACGATCAGGGTGTTCTTGAAATTGACGACCTTCCCTTTGCCGTCGGTCATGCGCCCCTCGTCGAGAACCTGGAAGAGGGTCTCGAAAATCTTCGGGTGGGCCTTCTCGATCTCGTCGAAGAGGACAACGTTGAACGGCTTACGGTAGATCGCCTCGGTCAACTGGCCTCCGGCTTCGTATCCGACATATCCGGGAGGGGCGCCGAACATGCGGTGGGCGGAGAACTCCTGCTGATACTCGCTCATGTCGAGACGGACCATCGCGTTCGGGTCGTTGAAGAGGAACTTCGCGATCGCCTTGCAGAGTTCGGTCTTTCCGGTTCCGGTCGTTCCGAGGAATAGGAAGGACCCGATCGGGCGGTTCGGGTCGCTGAAGCCGAGGCGGCTTCGTTTGATTGCGTCGGCCACGGCCTTGACAGCCTTGTCCTGGCCGATGACCGAGCGGTGGAGTTCCTCCTCGATATTCTGGAGGCGGGCGTTTTCGTCGGTGTCGAGATCGTCGACGGGGATTCCGGTCCATGCCGTGATGACCTTCATGACATCGTTGGCCGTCATCGTCCGGCGTCCGTCGCCGCTTGTCCGGAGATTGGCGGCGGCTTCGTCGATCAGGTCGAACGCCTTGTCGGGGAGGCGGCGGTTTGTGATATAGCGGGCCGACAGGGTGACGGCCGTCTTGCAGACCTCGTCGGGGATTGTGACGCTGTGGTAGGTCTCGAATTTCCCTTTCGCCCCCTTCAGTATCTCGATGGCCGAATCGATTTTCGGTTCTTCGACGATGACCTTCTGGAAGCGCCGCTCGAAGGCCGGATCGCTCTCGATACGGCGGTATTCGTCGAGTGTCGTCGCGCCTAGGAGTTTGATCTCGCCGCGGGCCATCGCCGGTTTCATAAGGTTCGCGATATCGTTGTCGGAGCAACTGCAGTTGCTTATAATCATATGGATTTCGTCGATGAAGATAACTAGGTCGGGGTCGGCCGAAGCCTCTTCGAGAATCTTTCTCATCGTCCCGACGCGGTCCTGCGACGATTTGACGGCGGCGAAATCGAGGCTGTAGAGTTTCAGCCGGGCGAGGTCGGCCGGCACATCGCCGTAGAGCAGACGGAGAGCGAGTTCCTCGGCGATCGCGGTCTTTCCGGTTCCGGCTTCGCCGACGAGTACGGGGTTGTTTTTCGTGCTGCGGGCGAGGATCAGCAGAACGCGGTCGACCTCCTCGTCGCGCCCGATTGCGTGGTGGATCTTCCCGTCGGCAGCCATGCGGAGCATGTTGGCGCAGTACTGTTTGACGGTTCCGCCGGTCGAGGAGTCGTCTGCCGACAGATTCCGTCTCGGCTGGCGGGGTTCGGGAGCCGGTTCGGGAGCCGGTTCGGGCTGACGTCGCGGTTCGCCTCCTCCGGCGCCGCCGACGAGATTAGCTGTCAGTTCGCCAGGCGCCAGGCGCAGGAGCGCGTCGAGAAGTTGGGGCAGCCCGACGCTCCGGTAGTGGGACGTGCAGTATTCGAAACTGTCGGTCACTTCCTGCGAAAAGAGGATGCCGCCGCCGTCGGGGCAAACGCGCTCCTTGACGAAGGTCTGTGCGAGCCGCTCCATCGAACGGTCCATATCGTATCCGGCCTCGGTAAAGAAACGGCGGACGGCCGGGGGATCGACTCGGCAGAATCCGGCGACCATACAGGCCGCGTCGATTACGTGGCGGCCGAGCTGGCGGCTGAATTTAGCCGTCTCCTCGATCGAGCGGAGTATCTCGGGAGAGAAGTTTGAAAAATCAATCGGTTGAGCCATATGATTCTTATGGGGGGGTTACAGCAGGTCGAGACCTGTGTCGGGGATATTTATGTTAGCGAGGTCGCCCATGCGCTCGTTGAGCAGGTCGGTTTCGGCGGTGTCGGTCGTCAGCCGGGCTTCGGCGTTGTTGCAAAGGGTGCAGTTACAGTTGCGGGCGATGTCGACTCCATACCATTTCATGATCGTCGGCATCCGGTTTCGGTTCGTGAAACTACCCCAGAGTTTATACTGGCGCTCACGGCGGTTGGCCCACATATAGTAGTTCTGTGTCAACTCCTCTTCGAGGACGTTGATTCCGGAGTCTGTTCCGCGCGAGAGTTCGACAAGGGCGAGTTTGACCATCATGTTCGTGATCGGCTCGATGTCCGAACTGAGGCCTACCTGGACGAAAGCCTCGGCGTCGGCCTCGGAGACATAGGCCGGAATCTGGCCCGACCGCTTGGCCGATTCGTAGTTCGTGATCTCCTCGTCCTCGGGGTTGAACCAGTCGGTTCCGAGCAGGCAGAAGTAGCATGCCTGCCCCGGGCGGTAGATGAACACGTCGCCACCCTCGGCGCGGGTCACGGCGCGGCCGAAAATCCCGACGGTCCGGTTCTTTACGAGCAGTTCGGAGACACGGTAGCGCGAAGTGTTGTTGTCGGTGCAGACCATAACGACATCGGCCGCAGCGATTTCGCGGTCGAGAAGGTCGAGGTCGTCGTTGATGTCGATCGGGAGTCTGACGACTTCGGCATACGGGTTCTTTCCGAGGATCGCGTCGGCGACGGCGTCGGTTTTCAGACGGCCGAGGTCGTTGACATCGCAGATATGGCGCGAGAGATTGTGGAGTTCGACGCGGTCGAAGTCGGCCAGCACGAAGTGGCCGACGCCGGCCTTGGCGAGGTCGACGGCTATCGGTGCACCGCCGCTGCCGAGGCCGATGATCAGTACGCGGCGGTCTGCGAGCGTTCCGACTTCGAGCAGACCTTTTGCGCGCCGGTAGAGATCCTCCTTCGGGGGGATCAGTTCGACGCTGACACCGTCGACCGATGCATTGCGCGGCCCGGCGATATCGACGCGAATCTCTGCGCCGGCGCTGTGTGTTGCGCCCGGTTTTGCGAAACTTGCGCGGCGGGTGATACCGAAGCCGTGGCGGGCAGGGGAGAAACGGAGATGGATGACATTCTCCCCCTCCCATTCATAGGCGAAGCCGTCGGCCTGCGTCGCGTCCGAGGCGATAAAGTTTTTCAGTTCTTCGCCGTCGATATAGTAGAGCGGCGTGGTCGTCGGGGCTGTCTCCATATCGGTTCAGGCGAAATAGGGCTCTTTTGCGAGGACGTTCAGCGGCTGCTGGTCGTTCTTCGGTGTCTCGCCCGGTCCGAGCTGGACGAACATTCCGAGTTCGGGATCCCATACGGTCTGGGACGACGTGTTGGCGGTCGGGTTAGCCTGCTGCTGGCGCATCTGGTCGGCGACGGCGTCGAGAGATAAGGGCTGTGGCATATTGGGTTCGGTTTAGTGTGGTTGTTGTTGGGTAAAAGAATTATTAGTGGCGGAGGTAGTCCTCGCGGCTGTAGTTTTCCTGCATATGGTCGAGATAGTGGCTCATCGACTGGCGCGACTTGAGCGTCTGCTCGTAAATGTTCAGCCAGATGACGCAGCGTACATAGACCATCCAGAGCGACATGTTCGGTCGCCAGGCGCTCGGGTGGTAGTGGCAGATCTGGGTCCATCCGTTGGCGTGGGGCGAAAGGGTGTGGTTCGCGGCGCTGGCCGTGTTCATCAGCGCGCCGGTGTGGTCGCGGAGCATACATTCGACGTATGCGTTCGGTTTCGTGTTCGGGTAGTCGGGACATTCGATCCGTAGCACGTAGGCCTTGCCGGAATTTGTCTGTGCGACGATCCGGAGATATGGTGTCGAGCCGTAGATGTTTCCGAACTGCCATGCGTTCGGGTTCTTCATGTAGTGCTGAACGACAGCCTTCTCCATTTCATATCTCTGCTGGTCCATTTTCGTTGTCGGTTGGTTGGTCAGTTGTTATATTGTTGTTATCGTTTGTTTCAGACTGGTTGTCGGCGGGCGTTCCGCTGTCGTCTGACGGAACCGGAGGCGGGGTTGTTTCGGCCTGGATCAGACGCCAGGTGAAACCGAGCCATGCCTCGAACCGCTGGTCGAGGTCGAGGAGCCGGTTTGCCTCCCAGACCCTGACGGCGTCCTCGTTGAACGGATCATCTTCGCCCCGTTCGGTCGAGTCGATGACCTGGTAGAGGGGTGATCTCTCGGGGAAGCCATAGGGGAGGATAATCTTGAAGACTCCGTCGTAGAGCGAGAAGAGCGGTTCGCCGCTGTCCATGATTTCCGGAGTGGGGTTCGACCCGGCGCAGATTTCGGCGGCGGCGCGAACAAACCGTTTCATCATTTCGACATTTTCGATCCGCTCGGTCATCCAGTGCTGACGCAGCCGGCTTCGGTCGGGAGCCGGAGCCGAAACGGAGGCGCCGCGGATCTGCTGGTTCATGTCGTCGCCGTGGGCGGCGAAGCGTGTCCGGGGCTGATAGAGACGTCCGGTGAACATCCGGTCGATGACCGGGCGGAAAGGGCTTTCGAGCGGGATGACATCCCAGAGGGCGTGGACATAGTGTCCGGGGCAGTTTTCGTGGAAGTTAAACGCGTTGACGGTTGTCCGCGAGGGTGTGCAGTTTCCGATGCAGAGAAGCATCCGGGGGAACCCCGGCTGTCCAACGCCGCGCTGCATCGAGGCGACGTCGCCGCCGCTCGGGTGAGCGAGCGAAAGCTGGTGGTGAGAGTGCCACTGTCCGATATGCTGCAGGCCGGTCAGGTTACAGAGTTCGACCTCGATAATGTCGACATAGTCCGGATCCTGGAGGAAGGCGGTCGAATGGTGGCGCGCCCGCGGTCCGGGCCCGACGGCATACATGACGACCGGAGTCCCCGTCTGGGTCCAGAAGCCGAACAGTTCGCCGCCGGTTTCGATATCCGGGTAGTCGAGGATACACCTCGATATGAAATCGAGTTCGCTCTGGTAGACGATCGCTTTCGGCGACGGGCGCGACGGATCCTCCCCGAGGTCGCGGGGAGTGGCGCAGGGTGCCACGTCTGGGCGTCTGCGGCGGTTCGGGTTGGAGAACAGGTTGAATACTGCCATAAGATTGATGAGTGTGTTGGTGCTTTCTCAGGTTCAGACCACAAAGTTAATGAACAAACCCCGAAAATCCAAATTTTTCACCCGATATTCGTAATTCGTCAATTTGACAATTAGTCAATGTTCTTGTCAGCGGATCAGGTCGTAGAGGGCTTCGAGGAAGGTGGCGGCCGATTCGATATGGTCGTGGTCGGGGAGGTCTTCGACGATGTTGTAGCCCGAAGGGTCGAGCCTGAAGGAGAACACACCCTGTTTGTCGTTCCAGAGGCCGTCGCCACGGATGTCGAAGCGGACGGCCCGACGCGAGTGCCACCGCTGGCCGTCTGTGAAATCGAAGCGCCATCCCCCTTCGACAGACTCCAGCCAGTATTTCTCCTTATTCATCCGGATACAGCCGTGATCGCTCGACTCGTATGAATCGGTCAGCGACATTTTTTCGCAGAGGGCACGATTCTCACGCTCCAGTTTGCGGAAGAGCGTATAGGCGTAGGGACACTGCTGATAGACCGGCAGACGGCATGTGAATCGGGCCAACAATGTTGTCATAACGAAGTCTGAGGCAATATAATAGAAATGGCTCGGATCCTCCTCCCAGCGGTGGGCCTCATAGAAGTCATCGTATTTGTCGAGATAGTATTCCTTGGTTAACGGGGATAGTGTCAACCCGGCCTCGCCACAGAGAAAGCGGGTCAGCGACTGGCGGAACGACAGACCCGAAGTTGTGAAGACATAATCCCAGTGTCCCTCCATCCCGAAGAAGCGGTAGGCGGGGTGGTGGACCTTCTCGCCGTGCCAGCCGTGGCGGAGGAGGGTGACGGTTTTCTTCCGGTCGTCCATCAGGTAGAAATCGACGAAGCGGCCGAAGAGAACGTCGGGTTCTCCGGCCATACGGCGTATCGGTTCGACAAGATTCGAGAAATCCCCCTTCAGGTATTCGCATCCCGACATCCGGTCGACAACGTCGGCCGACACCTCGCTCCGGATCCTGGCTTTTTTGATTTCTTTCGCAAGGTCAGGGTCTATCATGTCGCCCTGTCCGGCCTGTTCGAGCGCAATATATACATCCCGGTCGGCGGTCAGACACTCGAGAACGGCAGCCATAGCCGGGAAGTCATCGACACGGAAATTGTCGCGCACACCGACAATCTTCGCCGCCAGACGCTGGCGGTGGGAGAGAATCCATCCCCGGAAAACACGGGTGAAATTCAGCAGACGATCGTCCGGGGCCGACACCCCGAAGCGGTCGCAATAGAACAAGATACCCCGCAGGAGAACCGCCAGGTCTAATCTCAGGTCGCCGCGCAGACAGCGTCCGAACAGGTCGGTATCGGTTTTCTCATCGAACAGATTGACAAGTTTCGACTCCGGATCCCACGGGCCGCTGTAGAGCAGTCCGTCGAAGAACTCATTCCATTCCCCGCGGGCGATCTCGCAGAGGGTGTCGAAAAAGCGGAAAAGAACGATGACGTTCTGCTGCCGGCCGGGGATCTCTGCCCGGCGGCGGTAGATGTCGACACGCCGCGCCGGGAGCCACCGGCTCCCGTCCCCCTCGAAGCGCCGGGCGGGATCGGCTGCTTCGGTTTCGGCCTCCGTGGGAGAGTCGGACCAGGTTGCCGAAAGCGGGTATTGCTCGTAGAAGAGGGAGCGGGTCAGGAAATCGAGCAGTGCCATGAACTGCTCGTCGATACGGGGATAGGCCGACTCGCGCTTCTCCCCGTCAGTTTTGGCGTCCCATCGGGCGAAAGCCGCCGGCCAGAGCAGGTCGGTCCAGTCATGCTCGATAGCGTGTGAGAAATATTCGGGGATAGACAGGGGGTGTCCGGCGACCTCCCGGTCCGGATAAACGACATCTTCGAAGTCGTCGCGGAGCATTCCGGTAAATTCCGCCTTCCAGTTTTCGAACTGGCTGAGATGTTTCCCGCGGGCGTTCATTTTGATATAGAGATCCTCGGTCAGACTGTATTTCTTCATGTCGAGCAACTCGAACTCGAGCGGCGAGTCCTCGAAGAAACGCCGGGCCATATCGTCGAGCCGGTCGCGGTAGAAATCGCCCGAGAGGATACGGTCGGCGGCCGAAAGGAGGTCGATCATCGCGTTGACCGACGGATCGGCGAGCCACCGTTCCGACATCCACATCGGCTCGCGGCGCAGGTGACGGCCGATATCACCGTTGAAACCCTCGGGAAGATGGTAGTCGAAGAGCCGGTCACAGAACTGCTCGGCGGCTGAACGCGTATGGTAACTCATCCTCGGCATACGGTATCGGCCGGGATCCGTGAACTGAGCCAGGAGCCAGCCGATCAGCGAGAGGGTCGTCAGACGCTGCTGGCCGTCGATCGGTGTGAATCCGGCGCGGCTGTCGGCTGATTTGTCGTTCGCGCTGTCGTTTCGGGAGGTGCCGTAGATGAAATCCATCTTGCCGCTCCCTTTTCCGGCGAGACTCCGTAAAATCGCGTGCAGAAAACCGTCGCGTTTCAGCGAATTACGGTCCGCCCCCTGGACATAGTCGCGCTGAATCAGGGGAATGTCTGTGTAGAATGTGTCGTTATATTGGTTGAACTGATATCTGCTCATCGGTTGTCTGTTCGGTTCGGTTGTGTGAAATAGTCATATACGCTCTTTATCGCCTTCATATATGCCTCGCGGTCCTCCGGCTGCCAGAATTTCATGTTTCCGGGATTGCCCGGGCGATATCCCTTGGCGAAGGCCTTCAGGGTCGACGGCGGTACGAAGGTCCCCGGGTCATCCTTCGAGAAACTCTTCGGCCGCGAGTTGAGGTCGTCGAGAATCCGGCGTTTTTCGTCGAGGTGGTTGTTTCCGAGGGCCGAGTTGACGGGACCGGTGACGAGTGCCAGATTCGCAATCGAATGGAGTTCGTCGGCGTTTATTCCGGCCATATCGCCGAAGAGCGTGTCGAGTGTCTTCATATGCTCGCCTGCTTCGTCGGCCTGGTCCTTGTATCGTTTTTCGTCGGAAGTCAGATCTTTAAGTGCCGCGATGCTCTCTTCGACACGCCGTTTTGCGTTGTCGACGGCCTCTTCGAGACTCCGGCGTATTAACTCTTCGTCCTCTCCGGCCGGTTTTTTCCAGCCGAAGGAGAGCGCGACTTTTTCCCAGACTTTCGTGTCGGCCTCGCGGGCGTCGGCCTCGCGGTCTCTGACCCATTTTGCGGCCTCGTCGAAACTGATGTCAGTCGTGATATTCTGGGGGTGGATATGCTCGAGGCTGGTCGGTTTGTAGTGATGGAAGAGATCGAACGGAAAGCGTGCCTTGCCGTCCGGGTCGTTCTGGGTCTCGCAGACATTCAGTGCGGTCAGTATATTGATAATCCCTTTCCGGGCGTTGTTGTTGTCGTAGTTCAGGTCGGGATCTTCGATACCCTTGGCGAACCGGATTTCGCTGCCTATCTGGCGGCGGAGCGATTCGGTGAATTCCGGTTTGGTCAGCCGGGCGCCATTTTTGCCAAACGCCCTGTCGCGGACGGCGGAGATGAATTCGAACGGCTTTTTGGACGAAAACAGGCGCCAGAGACCGATCAGATGGTACCACTCGCGGTTTTCGTACCAGTCGGCCAGGAGATTGAACGTGTCCTGGATTTGCCGCCAGATATCCCCGACGACATCCTGGCGGAGTTTCATGGCGGAGACATCTTCGCGAATTTTCGCGTCGATCACATTGAACACGAAGTTGTCGGGGCGTTTGTCGCCGCCAGCCTTCCTGACGAAAGGCTGACTGAGGAAGGCGTTTATCCCGTCGGCGACGAAATCGAGGATTATCTCCATTCCGCTGTCGATGCCGGTTCCGCGCTGGCAGACCATCGAGGAGAACCCGGGGTCGGCGAGGCGGCGGTCCATGTCGTCCCACTCAATCGAGCGTCGCTGGGCCGTTGCCCGCTGTCGTTCGATGTCGTTCGCGCCGTAGCAGTCGGTCTGGAGCAACAGAGCCTTGACGAGTTCGGCCGGGGTCAGCGGAATCTTCCCGTAGTTCAGCCGCCGGAAGGCCTCGAGGGCGTCACCCTCGGGAATCGTGTACCAGATGACCGAGGCGTGGCCTTTGACGGGATCCGGGGTCAGCAGCGAACTGAGAAACTTTGCGCGGTTAGGGTTCTGTTTTTTCCATTCGCTTATCGTGTCGTAAGCCTTGCGGACATAGAAGTTGTCGATATTGGCGGTATAGTCGGCTGTGTCGGAGGCGAAGAGCGATTCGGCGATGAACAGTTCCTGTTCCTTCCGCTGATCCATTTCGAGAGTAAAGCAGGGGGTGTCGTTTCCCTCGAGATTTTTCAGAATCAGCAGGATGGTCGTCAGGCGCTGTTGGCCGTCGACGACTGTGAAGCGCTGTTCGTCGGCGGGGTCGGCGACGACAACGACGGGCTGGAGGCAGTAGAAGTCATCGCCCGAGGCATCTTTCTGGAATCTCGCCAGGTCGCTGAGCAGGTCGCTGACCTGCTCCTGGTCCCAGCGGTAGCCGCGCTGATAGTTCGGGATGACAAAGCGGCAGTCGAGAAGTTCGGAGACCGGTTTTATATTGATAGCCATAAGTCAATTAGATTTTACGTCGTAAAGTTACGAATAAAAACCGGTTTCTGCCAAAAAAAAACGCCACCGCTGCGGGTGGCGTCTCATCAGAGCCGGTTGCGGCCGACCAGTTCGGTCATCGCCGGAACAAGATCGGCGACGAGAGCCTCCTCTGAGAGGCGGTGGCCACAAGGGACAAACGTGTAGGCATCGCCGTAATATCTTATGTATTCTTCGCGGCAGTCGACAACGTCGTCCTTACTCCCGAACAGGGCGAAGGTCTCGCCGGTGTCGCGGTTGTCGAAATCCTCGAACTGTTTTCGCTCGAGAGCCTCGTAGGCGTTGCAGAGTTGTTCGGTCACTTCGAATTCAGTCGCGCCGTCGCCTCGTTCTTTCAGGAACTGGACGGTTCCGATTTTCTTCCGCATATTCTTCGAAACATGGAACGACGGATTAATCAGGATTCTCGGGACGCGGTCGAGTAGGTTGGCGAACATCCCCCCCATAGAGGTGCCGATAACGAGATCGACCTTTTCTTTGTCGATTATGTCGCGGAGCATTGCGATCGCTTCGTCGGGATTTACCGGGAGGTCGGGCGACAGGACCTTGGTCGCCGGCAGCAGTTCGCGGAGCCGCGCGGCTGTCGAAGCCTTACCGGAGGATGCGAAGCCGTGGATATACAGGACGGTCTTTCCGGCCATCACCTTCAGCGCTGTCACGAGGTTTATGCGCTTCACTTCGTCCCAGATCGGGCCGACATTGATCGTGTCGCCCGAGCGCACGACCTTCAGGGCGTTTCGGAACGTGCGGGGAAACTCGTCGACAAGAATCAGGGCTTTCAGCAATCGGAACCGCAGGTCGTCGCGGTCGGAGTAGTCGAATCCGGCAGTGACCGACACGCTGTCGTCCGAGGCCATGACCTGGGTGTGGAAGAAGAAACCGTTGTTCAGCAGGTTGGCCGCTTCGAGGACGATATCGAAATCCTCATCATCGCGTATGTTATAGATATGGCTGTCGACCAGGACACTGCGTTGGTCTCTCTGTAGTTCGATGGTGTCTCCGTTTTCGAGATTGATATCGGCATATTCGGCGTTACTGACGCTGTAGCCCCATTGTTCGAGGGCTTCGAGGACCGTCTGGCGGACGTTCAGGTTTTGGGTCATATTTGTGGGTCAATTAATCGGTTTACGGATAAAAAACGTATCTGAGGCAGGTTTTGTTTAAAAAAAATTCGTAATTTTGCACCGTCAAGGTATTCCGAGACTTCTGGAGAGAAGTCCACGCGCCGTCAAAGCGCACGGAATCAATAGGGAACACGGTGAGAATCCGCGACAGTACCCGCTGCTGTAAGTTTCGGTCCGTCCTCGCGACGGGCAATGAGACCGGGCAAACAAGTCACTGGCCGAAAGGCTGGGAAGGCGCTCCGGTTGAAACAAGTCAGAAGACCTGCCTCGACACAACCTTTCGGATCAGACCTGCGGGATTATGGGTTCTTGTCTTCTCTTGTCGTGTTGCCGCCAGGGCAGCGGAGCGTCGGCCGTTCAGGCTTCGCCCCGTCCCGGTCAGGGCGTATATCGACCGGATTCATGATTAGAAAATTTGTCCCCGTTGTGTTCGGATCCGACCCCGGATCCACACGACGGGATTTTTTTCGTGTGTCTGAACCAATCGATTATGCGAGGATTGAAACAACATATTGTCGGCTGGCTATTCGCTATGGCAGTCGCTGTAGCAGTCCCCGGCGCCGCGGCGTCGGAGCCGCAGGCGAACCCCTCCGACACCCTCGAGGCGAAATCGCTCGGGGAAGTCGTCGTGACCGCTGTACGCCAGAAAGGGGAGACTATTCCTGTCCAGACCCTTTCCGGCGAAGAACTGCAGCGGTTGAACTCCAACAGTGTCGCCGATGCACTGCGTTACTTCTCAGGCGTGCAGGTGAAGGACTATGGCGGTGTAGGGGGAATCAAGACCGTCAATATCCGTTCGATGGGTACGAACCACACCGGCGTCGTCTATGACGGCGTCCAGCTCGGCAACGCCCAGAACGGCCAGATCGACCTCGGCCAGTTCTCCCTCGACAATATCGAGGCGCTCTCGCTCCATAACGGACAGAAAAGTGCACTCCTCCAGCCGGCCCGTGACTTCGGAAACGCCGGAACCGTCTATCTCCGGACGCGTACACCCCGTTTCGACGAGGGGGAGACCTACCACGCCCGTGCCTCGCTCCGTTTCGGCTCGTTCGACCTGCTGAATCCGTCGGCACTGGTCGAACTGAAACTGTCGGAACGCGTCAACGCATCGCTCTCGGCCGAGTGGCTCAACTCCTCTGGAAAATACCGTTTCCGCTACCGCCGCGTCAACCCCGCGGGCGAACTCGCCTACGACACGACCGCAACGCGCCAGAACGGCGACATCAACGCGACCCGTATCGAACTGAACCTGAACGGCGATTTCGCCCGTGGAGAGTGGCATCTGAAGGCATATAACTACAACTCTGAACGGGGTGTTCCCGGCGCGATTGTCAACAACGTCTGGCGTCGCGGAGAGCGAATCTGGGACACAAACTCCTTTATCCAAGGCTCGGCGACTTACACCCGGGGCCGCTGGACGACAATGGAAAACCTGAAATATGCTTTCTATCGCACCCACTATGTCAACAACGACGACAAACAGATCAAAGTCGACAACCTCTACCGCCAGCGCGAACTCTATTTCTCGACCGCGAACCAGTTCGACATACTCCGGGGATGGAGCGCATCGGCGAGTTACGACCTGATGTGGAACTCGCTCGACGCCGACGTCTACGGTTTCGCCCGGCCTGAGCGTCTGACAAACCTGCTGTCGGTCGCGACTGCACTGGAGCGGGGGCGGCTCTCGCTGACGGCTAGCGCGCTCGCTACGTTTGTCCACGACCGTCTCGACGGCCAACAGGCTCCGGCCGACAAACATGTCCTGACCCCGGCGGTCTATGCCTCGCTCCGCCCCCTGCGAAGCCGGATTCTTTCACTCCGCGCTTTCTGGAAGCGATCCTTCAGGATGCCGACCTTCAACGACCTCTACTACGCCGATATGGGCAACTCGAAACTGAACCCCGAGCGGGTGACGCAATATAACGTCGGAGTCCTCGCCGAGCGTACGCGCCGCGGATTCGTCGGTGCATTCCGGTTCAGCGCCGACGCATACTATAATCGTGTGCGCGACAAGATTGTCGCCTATCCGAAAGGACAGCAGTTCCGGTGGACAATGTTGAACCTCGGCCTTGTCGATATCCGCGGAGTTGATCTGACGGCGATGGTGACCCTCTGTCCGGTCGCCGACCTCGAGGTTACTCTCCGCGGACAATACACCTTCCAGCGGGCAATCGACATAACCAACCCCGCCGACAACTACTACCGCGACCAGATACCATATATTCCCCGCCATTCCGGTTCAGCAGTTGTTAACGCATCCTGGAGCCGGTGGAATCTGAATTACAGCTTCATATATGTCGGCGAACGATATAACCAGCAGGAAAATATACGCTACAACTACACCCAGCCCTGGTATACGTCAGACATATCGGTCAGCCGCGACCTGACCCTCGGCCGCACTTCGGCCCGTGTTCTACTCGAAATAAACAATCTCCTCAGTCAGGACTACGACGTCATAATCAATTACCCGATGCCGAAACGCAACTTCCGGATTGGGCTGACGGTCGAGATCTGAACTTGAACCCTAGTTTTAGAAAACTGATGAAAATAGTTATAAGAATAGTATTTTATTTTCTGCCGCTCCTGTTGGGTGTCACAAGCTGTCGTGAGGACGAGCTTGTGGTGCCGACGGAGTATGACATTATCCCCGAGGCCCCCGGAGCCTCGACTACCATACGCGGATTCTATCTTGTCAACGAAGGCAATATGGGATCCAACAAATGTACGCTCGACTATTTCGACTACATGACCGGACTCTATGCCCGGAACTTCTACGCCGAACGGAACCCGACTGTTATCAAAGAACTCGGCGATGTCGGAAACGATATCGGAATTTACGGATCGAAACTCTATGTCGTCGTCAACTGCTCCCACAAAGTCGAAGTCCTCGACGCCCGCAGCGGCGTGCGTCTCGGCCAGATCGATATCCCGAACTGCCGCTATGTCCGGTTCCACCGCGGACGGGCCTATGTCAGTTCATATGTTGGGCCTGTCTTGATTGATCCCGATGCTCCAAAGGGTGCGGTCTTCGAGGTCGACACCGCCTCGCTCGCCGTGACGCGCAAGGTCTCTGTCGGCTATCAGCCGGAGGAAATGGAGATTGTCGATGACTATATGTATGTAGCGAACTCGGGCGGTTACCGTGTTCCGGACTACGACAACACCGTCTCGGTCATCCAGATGATCGATTTCAAGCAGATACGCCAGATCCCGGTCGGGATCAACCTCCATCGTATACGCCGCGACAGCCAGGGGAAACTATGGGTCTCGTCGCGCGGAAACTACGAGGATATCCCCTCGCGCCTGTTCGTTCTCGACCGCCGCTCGGGCTACAGCGAGATGAGTGTCGCCGACACCCTCGACATCCCATGTTCGAATATGGCAATCCGGGGTGATTCTCTATATTTCTATTCGACCGAATGGAGCAACTTTCTCGGCAGCAACCGGATTTCATACGGTATCATCAACACCCGGACGCGTCAGTTGGTCTCCGACAACTTCATCACCGACGGCACCGAGCGCGATATCACGATTCCATATGGCATCGCAATCCACCCCGAGACCGGCGACATATTCGTTACCGACGCAAAAAACTATGTATCCTCCGGAACGCTCCACTGCTACGACCCGTCGGGACGTCGGAAGTGGAGTGTACGAACCGGAGATATTCCCGCCCACATAACCTTCCTGAAGAAATGAAACAATCTCTCCTGAAAATATCAGCGGCATACGGCCTGTTACTCTGCCTGGCGACAGGGTGCGACAGCGGAATCCCGACTGTCAGTCTCGGACTCGACGATATATACTATGTCAACCGGATGAAGAAACTGCCGCTCAGTCCGGCACTGACGGGCGACGCATATCTGTGGAAAATCAACGGAGAGATTGCAGGCCACGACCGGAATTATCTTTTTCTGGCGGCTGAAGAGGGTGACTATCAGGTCAGTTTCGATATAATCGACGACGAAACCCCCTTCCATTTCGACTTCGTCATTCGAGTCTTCCACGAAGAGGTCGAATATTCCTCATATATCTCCGAGGTCTATGAATATTGCCCCGCGCCCGGACAGTTCGTCAACGAGATGCCCTTCTACGAAGAGGGTGACACCGAGGCTGATATGGTCCGCAAGGCAACCGAGTGCATATCGGGAACGAATGATGTCATGATCTCCCTCGGCGGCTGGGGCGGTTATGTCACCTTCGGATTCGACCATACGGTCGTCAATATCCCCGGCCAGGCCGATTTCCGTATCTGGGGAAACTCCTTTTACGAGGCTGTCACCGGCGCACGGGGCGGATCGGCAGAGCCGGGCATCGTCATGGTCAGTTACGACACGAACTGCAACGGCCTCCCCGACGACCCCTGGTATGAACTCGCCGGAAGCGAATATGACTCCCCGAAAACCCGCCGCAGTTATTCCGTCACCTATGAACGCCCCGACTCGACGCGCCAGATCCTCGAAGATGAAACCGGACTGCTGACCGATATCCACTATATCCGCTGGACCGACAACAGGGGCGAAACCGGCTACATCGCCCGGAACATCTACCACGACCAGGATTATTTCCCCCGCTGGACCAACCGCGAGACCCTCTCCTTCAGCGGAACATGCCTCGCCCCGAACGCGACGGATATCAGTGGCACAGGACGCTACTATATACTCTATGCCTACGACTGGGGTTATGTCGACAACCACCCGAACGACTATGCCGACCTGAACTCTTTCGACATTTCGAATGCGGTCGACAGCCTCGGAAACCGCGTCAGTCTTCCCGGGGCGGATTTTGTCAGGGTCTACACCGGTGTCAACCAGTACTGCGGATGGCTCGGGGAGACATCGACAGAGATAACGCGCGCCCAGGATCTTCATACGGCTCCAGTCGAAACACTCCCCGATCCGATACCCGACTGACATATCATTTATCTTATCAATATATCAACCAATCAAACAAAAACAATCATGAATCTATTCACGCGTAACCGAACTGTTGCGGCCCTCCTCGCGGCGGGCGTAACGCTGATGGTCACTGTGGCTCAGATGAGGCCCGCCGGGGAGAATCCCCAACAACCTCCCCACGTCGCGGCTCCGACATCGCCGGCTCCCCAGGCCGACGGGACGACCGGGGCGACATCGCCGCAGTATACCGTCGATTTCGACAAAATCGAACACTGGACCGGCGAGGGGGAGAACCGAGCCGCTCTCGTTGTTCAATTCCTCGGCGACGAGAACGCCTATGTCTGGGGCTACAGATGGCCCAAGGGGGAGGAACGTAACGGTGTCACGATGTTCAAGGATATCGCCGCCGACACCTATAATCTGATATGCTTTGCGCAATATACCGGCCAGTATGGCGAAACCCTCTGCGGAGTCGGTCTTTCGGACGGTATGTCGCTGCTCAACTCCCTCTACTTCGATTTCGACTTCGCAAAGAACGAATCGGGGGCTACGTTCGACTATTATTCTGCAAACACCTTCATGGGGCAGACCGAGGCCCCCGGCGACCGCACTCCCGACCTCTGCGCCGCAGCAATCTCGGCGGCCGCGTCGACCCATGTCATCCAGCATCCGCTCGATTACGGAACATACGGCTATCCCGCCTATGACTACGACGCCTGGCGCGTCGATACTTCTTCGTCGAGTTACAACCCCGACGACCGCTGGAATGCCGGATGGTACGACGGATACTGGAGTTACTGGACCTCCCCCGGAAACGGACAGGAACTGAGTTACTCGGGTGTCGGCTATACCGGCCGTATCCTGACCGACGGATGTATCGACGGCTGGCGCTATTCCGATATCGCCGAACTCGGCGCAGGGGAGGCGCCCGATCTCTCCGATGCAACCCTCGTATATATGCCCGCGAACAGTGATGTCTACCCCTACGGCTACGACATCAACTTCGGCCCCGGAACTGAGCAGGGTGTGATTACCCTGACCCCGAAGGAGATGCTCGGGTTGCGTCCGGTAGCGGTTCCTGCGGATGCTGCGCTGCCGACCTTCACCTACGAACTGAGCGGCAACGGCACCGACCGCGACAACTACGTCGCGACGATGTACAAGGTCAACTACTGGGATCCGACGCGCATCCAGTTCTACGAACTGAACGGCCACCGCGAGGGAACCTGCACGCTCCGGGTCACCGGCAGCGACGGCTTCGTCAAGGAGTTCACCGTCAATGTCGTCGAGCCGGACCGCACGCCTCTGGGCGAGGATTTCTACCTCGACGGCACACTGATGCTGAACGAGGAGTGGTTCGGCCACACCAACGGCGGCTTCAACTACTACGGTGCCGACGGCAGTATCATCTACCAGGCCTATGAGCGCGAGAACCCTGGTATGTCGTTCGGCGCAACGTCGCAGCACGGCACGATCTGGGCCGGACGGCTGATGGTTGCCTCGAAGCAGGCTGTCGACGGCGGGGATCCGCTCCCCGGCGGAGGCCGGTTTGTTATGGCCGATGCCCGTACGATGAAACGAATCGGGTCGATCGATGACCTCGTCTGGGAGGATGAGACGAAGAGCGCCGACGGCCGCGCGGTATGCGGAGCGACCCCCGACAAGGCGTATATCTCGTCGACAAACGGTGTCTACGTCATCGACCTCAACAAGGTCGAGATTATCGGCAAGATCACGGTCGGCGCCGATGGCAACACCGACCTCTATAACGGGCAGTGCGGCGACATGGTCAACGCCGGACGCTACGTCTTCGGCGTCTGCCAGAGCCGCGGGGTGTTCGTGATCGACACCGAGACCGACGAGATTGTTCGCGAGATCGAAGAATCGACGATCCAGGGTATCACCCAGACGGCCGACGGCACGGTCTGGTATGCGACGGTCAAAGATGGCCACGCCCGGTTCGTCGGACTCGATCCGATGACCTTCGAGGTTCGCTCGGAGAAGGAATTCGACAGCACGATGGGCACGGTCACCTGCTCGTGGGGCGCATGGCGCTCGACGGCGTTCTACGGCAACTATGCCGACAACCGCATCTTCTTCATGACCGGAGCGTCGGGTATCGCCGGAGGTGGTTCGGGCTGCTGGAGCTGGCAGGAGGGTGACGACGAGGCGAAGCTGATTTGTACGGTCTCGAACCTCGACGGCGTCGCCATCAAGAAGGCTGCGACCGACGACACCCCTGCGACCTACGTCAAGCAGAAAGCCTACGGAGCGCCCCGTTTCGACCCGCGTTCCGGCCAGTTGATCGTCATGACGGTCGAGAATAGTGCCTCGGGCCACTACCGCAACTCGTGGACCCATTGGGTCGACGCCGCGACCGGCGAATTCGTCAGGACTGAATACCTGCGTCCCTACTACTGGTTCCAGGCTCTGCCGATCTTCCCCGACAAATATGCCGCCGAATTCGACGAAACGATACCGACCGGGCTGAATCTCGATCTCGGTACTGAAGCGACGGAAATCGAACTCTCCGGTCATGTCACAGACCGCGACAATATCGACGCCAATATCAACTTCTCTGTAGCGTCAGCCGACGATATCGTCGAATGCTCGATCGAAAATGGAGTTCTCTCAATCCGTCCGCTTCGCGGTGGCAAGACAACCGTGACTGTTACAGCCGAATCTAACGGTCGTCTATCGACCCGCGAAATCGCTGTCGAAGTCGCCTTCCCCTACGATATCCATTTCGGCGAGGGTACCGAGGATGGTGTGATTACCCTGACCCCGAAGGAGATGCTCGGGTTACGTCCGGTAGCGGTACCTTTGGATGCTGCGCTGCCGACCTTCACCTACGAACTGAGCGGCAACGGCACCGACCGCGACAACTACGTCGCGACGATGTACAAGGTCAACTACTGGGATCCGACGCGCATCCAGTTCTACGAACTGAACGGCCACCGCGAGGGAACCTGCACGCTCCGGGTCACCGGCAGCGACGGCTTCGTCAAGGAGTTCACCGTCAATGTCGTCGAGCCGGACCGCACGCCTCTGGGCGAGGATTTCTACCTCGACGGCACACTGATGCTGAACGAGGAGTGGTTCGGCCACACCAACGGCGGCTTCAACTACTACGGTGCCGACGGCAGTATCATCTACCAGGCCTATGAGCGCGAGAACCCTGGTATGTCGTTCGGCGCAACGTCGCAGCACGGCACGATCTGGGCCGGACGGCTGATGGTTGCCTCGAAGCAGGCTGTCGACGGCGGGGATCCGCTCCCCGGCGGAGGCCGGTTTGTTATGGCCGATGCCCGTACGATGAAACGAATCGGGTCGATCGATGACCTCGTCTGGGAGGATGAGACGAAGAGCGCCGACGGCCGCGCGGTATGCGGAGCGACCCCCGACAAGGCGTATATCTCGTCGACAAACGGTGTCTACGTCATCGACCTCAACAAGGTCGAGATTATCGGCAAGATCACGGTCGGCGCCGATGGCAACACCGACCTCTATAACGGGCAGTGCGGCGACATGGTCAACGCCGGACGCTACGTCTTCGGCGTCTGCCAGAGCCGCGGGGTGTTCGTGATCGACACCGAGACCGACGAGATTGTTCGCGAGATCGAAGAATCGACGATCCAGGGTATCACCCAGACGGCCGACGGCACGGTCTGGTATGCGACGGTCAAAGATGGCCACGCCCGGTTCGTCGGACTCGATCCGATGACCTTCGAGGTTCGCTCGGAGAAGGAATTCGACAGCACGATGGGCACGGTCACCTGCTCGTGGGGCGCATGGCGCTCGACGGCGTTCTACGGCAACTATGCCGACAACCGCATCTTCTTCATGACCGGAGCGTCGGGTATCGCCGGAGGTGGTTCGGGCTGCTGGAGCTGGCAGGAGGGTGACGACGAGGCGAAGCTGATTTGTACGGTCTCGAACCTCGACGGCGTCGCCATCAAGAAGGCTGCGACCGACGACACCCCTGCGACCTACGTCAAGCAGAAAGCCTACGGAGCGCCCCGTTTCGACCCGCGTTCCGGCCAGTTGATCGTCATGACGGTCGAGAATAGTGCCTCGGGCCACTACCGCAACTCGTGGACCCATTGGGTCGACGCCGCGACCGGCGAATTCGTCAGGACTGAATACCTGCGTCCCTACTACTGGTTCCAGGCTCTGCCGATCTTCCCCGACAAATATGCCGCCGAATTCGACGAAACGCTCGCTGAGGGTGTGACGATGATGGATATGGACGAGCCTGTCGATGTAAATCTCGCATCGAAGGTGTCGGACTGCGACAATATCGACGCAAACATCGCTCTGACGGTCGAGACATCCGGCTCTGACATCGCCGAATATGAGTTCGACGGTCAGACGCTGACCGTCAAGCCGCTGAAGGGTGGACTCGATAATGTTGTCGTGACCGCCGAATCGAACGGCGTTCAGTCGACATTCAATCTCCCTGTTACGGTCAATGTAACCGTCGGTGTCGAAACGACCGCGGCCGAAAGTTCGACGATCGAACCGATCGGAAACCGCCGAGTACGCTTTGTCGGATTCAGCGGAGAACGCGCCGGAGTCTACGACACGAACGGACGCCTGATGATCGAATTCGATGTCGATGACGATGACTTTGTTGTCGCTCTCGATCTTGAACCGGCCGTCTATATGGTCCGCACTGACAACAAACAGTTGAAATTCTGGCTGAAATGAAACTGTCTGGATTAAAACGATTGATAACAACAGCGATTCTGCCGGCGGCTCTGTCCGCCGGCGGATTCGCCGCTGTTGATTATTCCCAGGGGGTCTTCATCGTCAACGAAGACTGGTACGGCCACCAGAACTCCACCGTTAACCATTTCAACCATCTCGATTCGGAAGGCGACGTCTGGCACTACCGCGTTGTCCGGACGGAAAACCCCGGTGTTGAACTCGGTTGCACGAACCAGTACGGCCAAATCTACGGAGGGCGGTTTTATCTGATTGCCAAACAGGAGAAAGATCCGGGCGCAATGGTCACCGGCGGTCGTATTACGGTCCTCGATGCGTCGACAATGAAACTGCTCCATCAGCAGGAACTGATCGACCCGAGCGGAAACCGCTGCGACGGCCGCGCCTGTCTCGGTGTCGACGAACACAAACTCTACATCTCGACAAGCAATGGTGTGTGGATTATGGATACAGATACATATACCGTCACAGGCCAGGTCGCCGGAACAGCCAATCCTAACGAATCAGACGACAAGCCCGCCGCCGACCCGACAGGGTCGCTATACTACGGGCAGTGCGGATCGATGGTACGTGTCGACGACCGGGTCTTCGTCGCCCACCAGCAGTATGGCCTCCTCATTGTCGATCCGGCGGAGGACCGCGTGACCGACTGTATCGCGATGGATTGTGTTGCTGCCGGAGCCGGAATCGGTTCCGTAGTACTTGCGCGCGACGGAATGCTCTATCTGTCTGTTGCGAAGAACTGTCAGGGAACAGGAACGACGCTTCCCTATCTGATGCGTGTCGATCCCTCGACCCTCGCGACAGAACTGATTGAGATTCCAGAGCCGTATGCCGCTCCGGCCAACTCCTGGTATGCATGGACTCCCGATGGGTTCTGCGCATCGGCCGTCGGTAACCACCTTTACTGGAACGGCGGGGCATCGACATGGTTCTCCCAGACACGTATCTACCGCTACGATATCGACAGCCGTCAGTTCTCGGTCATTGTCGACCTCGACGCCGAGGCCGAAGCCGAAGGAATTACTTCGAAAAAACAGAAGTGGGCGGTCTACGGATGCTCGATGCGTCCCGACCCGGTGACCGACGAGCTCTATGTCTCGATGATCCACCAGTTCCAGGATCCTACGACTAAACTGCGCCGGATTTCAGCGACCGGAGAGACCCTCGGCGAGTATCAGATGATTACGAACTACTGGTTTCCGTCGATTCCGGTGTTTCCCGACAACGAGGACCCTGAATTCGATCTCCCGGCTTCGGTTTCGGTCGATCCCGGCGAAACGGCAACACTCGACCTCCATCCGCTTGTCAGCGACCGCGACAATCTCGACGCCGCTATAGTCGTCACTGTCGACCGTGTCAGCGATCCGTCGCAAATATCAGCGACAGTTTCCGGTGGACGACTGACTGTGACAGCCTCGTCCGTGGCGCGTGGAGAACAGACTGTCACACTCCGCGCCAACTCTAACGGGCGTATCGCGACGGCCGACCTCGCCGTCACCCTTGCAACGACCGGAATCGACGCTGTCGGAGGTGACTGCGGCGAAACCGGCGACCTGACGACGCTCCAGGGCGTCACGCTCCGGCGCAACGTCGGGCCCGACGAGACCGACGGACTCCAGCCGGGTGTCTATATCTGGCACAACACCGCCTCCGCCTGTAAGATCCTCGTTAGATAAGATTTATCTGACAGTTAGACTCCGTTCCTTAATTTTCCTTTCGCCAGGAGCGGCGATGGTAACTTTCCGGTCATGCGCAGCAGGCGAGAACAGCCATATGGCACGAGACACTCAGCAGTTTCTCGTAGTTGCGGTTCATTCTGAGGTAAGATGACAACCACGAAAAGGTCCGCTCGACAACCCGGCGTCCGTCGACCGGGATGAACTCGGATGTTCCGAAATTTGATTTGACGCATTTGGCCTCGCTACCAGTCAGTTGTTGAAGTGCCGACTCCAGCGTTCCGGAATAACCTTTATCGGCCTTGACCAGTTTCAACGTGCCCCAGTTTGCTAACCTTCTGGCAACCAGTGCATGTACCGCTTTCGAATCGTGTACATTGGCTTTCGTAACAGTTACCGCGAGTCGCAATTCCTTGGGAATCAACTATTATATGGCGTTTTATTCCTTTGACCTTTTGTGGTGTGAACCTGCTGGATACAGACCGCGTCGCGGTCGAAAAGGGTAGCCGTGGGCGAAGCCCACGGTCCGGTTTTCCCGCTGGTTCAGACCACGTTAGTGTGTCGAATAACTATGCTAGTCTATTGGGTTGCTATGTCCTGGCCGCATGGAGCAGACGCCGACGCCGACTCCTACAAAGGATTGCTTATCCATCTGAAAGAGAGCGAATAGTTAGTGGCGGGCGCCCCCGCACGCGACTGCTCCGGGATCTGTCTGGAAAATGCCGGCGCCATTAAGGGCGTTTTCCGAGCATTTATATCCATCCCTCGCCTGGAAGGGGACGACGACGCGGGCCCTGCGGTCGATGAAGCCGTAGAGTATCGACGCTTCGTTGTCCTCCATCCCGAAGCCGTCGTCGTCCATGAAATACATGCCGTCGGGGTAGATAGTCCACGTGACGAGCGAGACGCCGCGGCTGAACAGGCCGACCGCAAATCGCTGGTAGTAGGCCGAGAACCGGTAGGCGTTCCGCGAATTTTCGAGTGTCGCGACGCTTTCCCAGTCGACATCCTGTTCTGTCAGGAAAGTCAGGGTCAGTTCGCGGTTCATCAGTTCGTAGGCTTCGCGCGCATTGTGGTTGACGAGGAATCGTTCGCGCCAGTAGTTCGAGATTACCTCTTCGACAATCTCCATCCCGTCGCCGCAGCCGCTCCGGTTGTAGGGATACCGACCGTAGACCGGTTTCTGCAATTCTTCATACAATTCTTTCGGTGTCATAGAATTCATATCTTTTCGATTCGGGTTATACAATAATGACACCATTACACCTCGGAACCTATCACCAGTCCCCCATCTTATCAAGACTCCGTGTATCTGTCTGTTTCAATCATTTGTTGATTCGGGGAGCAAACATGTCAATGTCTCGTTGAGGAATGCCAACTTCGTGTCCATTGTATTCTTTGTCATACCAATAATTCATTTGATGATGCAAAGATAGTAAAATAGTAAATATATGATGTTATGCCGAACAGGTTGACATTATCCTCGAATATATGAACTGAGAGGCCATATTTCACTGCAGTCATTAAAAGGCTGCAGCGAAATATGGCATATGGTTTGCGGAGGCCGATTGTCAGTAGCAGATAACCTTGCCGTAGGATGTCAGGTAGAGTCCGGAGGGGAGGGTGACTGTGGTGCCTTCGGGGGTTGCATCGATTCGCTTGACCAGGAGGCCCGAGGCATTGTAGATCTCGACAGGTACGGATCCGTAGAGTGTCAGTTCTCCACGGCCGCCGACGAGCGTAACTGCGGGTTTGTCGGCGGCTATCCCGGTGATCCGGGCGATATCGGGCGTACTGAAGGAGGCAAGTGTAGACGAGAATCGCGACAGGGTTTCCGGACAGGTGTGACCCATTATGTCAGCCGGTTTGTTCGACCGAAAGTTGATGACGAGACGTTTCGAACTGTTGTCGAACGCACACCCGAAGGAGGTTGTCGCCCCCTGGCCTTCGACAAGGGATATCGTTTCGGGCTCGTTTTCGGCCGAGTCGATAGGATAGGAGTTCAGGTAGACCAGTGAGGGGGAGGTCATGTTGTAGCCGTAGCAGTAGAGATGCCCGGCGGCGGTATCGATGATTGCTCCGTTGTTGGCTGATATTGAAGTCGTTGTTACGACCGCACGTTTCGCTGTCAGATCCCCGTCGAAGAGAATCGTGAAGCCGTGGAGCGCCGTATTCCCACCTTCGATTGTCAGATCATCAGCCTTGAGACCGCCGTTGACGGCTCCGCTATAGGCAATCAGTTCGTCGCTCATAATGATGTTCTTCGACTGGATAACGGCTTTCGAGGCGCTGTTCGGTATCGTTGTCAGCGAGACACATTTTTCGACCGTCAAGTCTTCATCGAGTCGGGCGGCATAGATCGAGGGGAGTCCGTCGGTCAGTTCGACAGTCTGTCCGCCAAGAGTGTAGGGGCGGCCGTTTGTCGTAGCCATCCCGATGACGTATACACCGCTGCGGTTGGCTGCGACGAGCGACATCTGGTCAGCCGTCGCGTATGTCTCGTTCCCTTCGGGACGGAGTGTCGCGGCTAGTTTCCCGTCGCTGTCGAGGGCGAAGAGAATTGCGTCGCCGGTGAATTTTCCCGTAGCGTCGGCATTAACAGGCTGGAACTCTTCGGAATCTTCGTAGCGGAAACTGCCAGAGAACTGTCCGGCGATGTAAATCCTGTCATTCGGACCGACCGCAACGCCGTTGAACGAAAGTGTATTTGTCAGTTTTCCGTCGGTCGGAACAATTTGGCGGATCCATTCGACGTTACCCCCGGCGTCGGCTTTGACGACGATGCCCTGATAGGCCCATAGGCCTGGAGTCTTGTTCGCTACGGAGATTTCCGTTCCGGATGCATCGCGGATGACGCAGACATTCGTGTTGTTCTCCTGGCCGCTGAATGTGCGGACTTTCGTGGCGAAAACAACGCCGCCGTCGGCCGTGACGGCCATCGGCATCTCGGAGAGTCCGACGAAATCCCCCTCGGTCGATGTGATCGTCCATACGATATCTCCTTTGTCGTCGAGTTTCATCAGAAGGAGAGGATCATTCGTTGCGACCGCATTCGAAAAGTCGAAGTCGAGTGTCTGGCCGCCCCAGGTGATTTCGCCCGAGGCTTTGACGTGGGTGATGGCGTAGGTTGTATTGTCAGGACCGGCGAGAATCTGGTCAATCTGAACGGTGTTGCCGCTCTCGAGCGTCCTGGCCCATTGATAACTGACCTCGGCGGCAGAGAGAGAGGCAGTCGACAGCGCGACTGCTGCGGAAAGTAGAATTTTATTCATACAGATGATGTTTCGTTTAGACGGCGCAAAATTACATAACCCGAATTTATGGCGCTATACTCAAAAATAGTGATTTTCCATACATCCACACAATACATTTAGGTAAACGACAGGCGCGGATTCCGCCGGGGAATCCGCGCCTGCGGTTAACATCGGGACTTCTTGTCAGAAGAGGCTCCAGCTGACGGTCAGGCCGGCCATGACGATGGCTACCATCGACATCAGTTTGATCAGGATGTTCAGCGACGGACCGGAGGTGTCTTTGAACGGATCGCCGACGGTGTCGCCTACGACTGTTGCTTTGTGGACTTCGCTTCCTTTGCCGCCGAAGTTACCCTCTTCGACATATTTCTTCGCGTTGTCCCACGCGCCGCCCGAATTGGCCATGAAGATCGCGAGAACAAATCCGGCGGAGAGGCCGCCGACAAGGAGTCCGAGCACGCCCGGAACGCCGAAGAGCAGACCGGTCACGATCGGGGCTATAATCGCCAGCAGCGAGGGGAAGATCATCTCGCGCTGCGCTCCCTTGGTCGAGATCTGTACACAGCGTGCGTAGTCCGGTTCGGCCTTTCCTTCGAGGATACCTTTGATTTCGCGGAACTGACGGCGCACTTCGTCGACCATATGCGCGGCGGCGCGTCCGACGGCGTTCATTGTCAGACCGCAGAAGAGGAAGGCCATCATCGCTCCTATAAACATGCCCGACAGAACTTTCGGACTCATCAGGTTGACTTCGTAGAGGGTCATAAAGTCGAGGAACGACATCTGATGGATCTCGACGAGGCGGTCGCCGAGCTGGATTGTCGTTTCGCCGAGGCGCTCGAGACCGATGCGGACCTCTTCTATATAGGAGGCGAGGAGGGCGAGGCCGGTCAGGGCAGCGGAACCGATGGCGAATCCTTTGCCGGTTGCGGCGGTCGTGTTGCCGAGCGAGTCGAGAGCGTCTGTGCGCTTGCGGACGCTTTCGCCGAGGCCGCTCATTTCGGCGTTTCCGCCGGCGTTGTCGGCAATCGGCCCGTAGGCGTCGGTCGCGAGGGTGATACCGAGGGTCGAGAGCATGCCGACGGCGGCGATGCCGATACCGTAGAGCCCCATGCCGACGTTGGCGAAGTCAAGGCCCGAGGCGAACCAGTAGCTCAGGATAATGCCGACGACAACGGCGAGGACGGGAATTGCGGTCGAGACCATGCCGAGGCCGATGCCGGAGATGATTACCGTAGCCGGACCTGTCGTTCCGCTTTCGGCCAGACGCTTTGTCGGGCGGTATGACTGCGAGGTGTAGTATTCGGTCGAGCGGCCGATAACGATTCCGACGAGAAGGCCCGTGACGACCGAACAGCCGATCCACTGCCAGTTCTCGAGCCCGAGAAGCCAGAGAACGAGGAACGACGCGCCGACAATCAGGATCGAACTGAGGTTCGTTCCGAGCGAGAGGGCGCCGAGAAGGTTCTTCATCGAGGCATCCTCTTTTGTCCGGACACAGAAGATTCCGAGGATCGAGAGGAGGATACCGACGGCGGCGATCAACATCGGGGCAATCACGGCCTTGTATTGCATCACTTCGTCGCCCGTCAGAAGATAGGCGGCGGCTCCGAGAGCGGAGGTCGCGAGGATCGAGCCGCAGTATGATTCGTAGAGGTCTGCGCCCATGCCGGCGACGTCGCCGACGTTATCGCCTACGTTGTCGGCGATAGTCGCGGGATTGCGGGGGTCGTCTTCAGGGATTCCGGCTTCGACTTTGCCAACGAGGTCAGCGCCTACGTCGGCGGCTTTCGTATAGATGCCGCCACCGACGCGGGCGAAGAGTGCCTGGGTCGACGCGCCCATGCCGAAGGTCAGCATCGTTGTCGTTATCATCGCGAGTTTGGCCGTTCCGCTGAGGTCTACCAGCCAGTCGAGCAGAAGATACCAGAAGGAGATGTCGATCAGACCTAGGCCGACAACGACGAGTCCCATAACGGCGCCTGAGCGGAAGGCGACACGGAGTCCGGCATTAAGGCTCGACTGGGCGGCGTTGGCGGTGCGGGCCGAAGCGTAGGTAGCCGTCTTCATGCCGAGGAAGCCGGAGAGTCCCGAGAAGAAACCGCCGGTCAGGAAGGCGACCGGCACCCACGGGTTCTGTAACTGGAAGCCATAGGCCATAACAGAGAAGAGCACAACAAGGCAGAGGAATACGAGACCGACAATCTTGTACTGCTGTTTGAGATAGGACATTGCGCCTTTGCGGACATGAGACGCAATGCGTTTCATCGTGTCGTTGCCTTCGCTCTGTTTCATCATCTGGCGATAGAAATACCAGGCCAGAAGCAGGGCGATCACAGCCGACGACGGCACGAGCCAAAATACTGGATTCATGATTGATTTTTTTTGGTTATATTTTAGATTTGATAAATTTTTCGTCAAAATTAATAAAATTTTCCGAAACTAGCGTTATCGGTGGAAAAGGAATTTATATTATCTTTGCCGGAAATTAACAGACCTAATAGAAAACTTATGGATTTCACCACACTCGCCCGCGCACGTTACTCCTGCAAAAAATATAACCCCGACCGCCGTGTCGCTCCCGAACTCCTCGAACAGATTCTCGAGGGGGGACGTCTAGCTCCGACAGCGAAAAACCTACAGGAACAGCATATCTATATCGCCGAATCGGCACGATCGCTTGCGCTGGTCGACGAGGTGACCCCGTGCCGCTACGGGGCGCCGACCGTTCTGGTCGTCGCCTTTAACCGTAACAACGTCTATACCTATCCCGGCGGAAGCCGCGACTCGGGAATCGAGGACGCGTCGATCGTCGCGACCCACCTGATGCTCGCCGCGGCCGCCGCCGGAGTCGACTCCTGCTGGGTAAACTGCTTCGACCCGGAGAAACTCCACCGGTTGCTCGCTCTCCCGGAGGAGGAGGAGATACTGATGTTGCTCGACCTCGGCTACGCCGCCGAAGGGGCTGAGCCGCTGCCGAACCATTTCTCGCGCAAGCCTCTGTCGGAGACAGTCAGCCGTTTGTAGGCCGGTTCGCGCGGTTTCTCTCTATTATCAGGGCGAATGTGCGGGGAAGGCGGACGTTATAGAAATCGTAGGCCTCGTCGAACAGCGGGGCGATCTCTTCGTCTCTGAATCCGGCGATGCCGCAACCTATGCGCGTGACCAGGAATGTGTTCTGGTCACACTCGCGTGCATATTCGATAAACTGGTCGACGTAGGGTTTGATGGTTTCGACGCCCCCCTGCATCGTCGGGATGGCGTAGCACTGGCCCTGCGGGCCGACTCCCTGGCCCCAGACGGCGCCGAATTTGTCGAGGGCGATGCGCGCGGCTCCTCCGGCGTGCATTCCGCGGAGGTTGCTGCCGAAGACGAATACTTCGTCAGGATTGAGACGGCTGATGAATTCGGGTGTGTACTGTTTGCTCATATCTTTATACAATAGTTCGTTAAAAATGGCAAGTTGAAAAGGATGTTGTAAAACATACTCAACTCTTTGAATTTTAGTAAAATAAATGCTTGAAAAATTTGGCCGAGTGGCGG
>JAMPGR010000015.1 GCA_023663805.1 Clostridium sp.
CTTTGAATTTCACCTATAAAGTTACGAAAAATCCGCCACTCGGCCAAATTTTTCAGGCATTTATTTTATCAAAATTCAAAGAGTTGAATATATTTTACAACATGCTGTTCAACTTGCCATTTTTAACGAACTATTTTAAATGTCCGTCTCATTCTCAGTGTTATGTGGTGTATAAAATTCGGCGGACGGAGTGTGGATTCAGAATAATTTCTTATTTTTGTCCTCTGAATTATGAAACTGAAGATTAAGACAGCATTAATGTGGATCGCGGACTGCGTCGCCAACGCGGTTCTGATTGTGTGCGGTCTGTTCGTTCTTTATGTAATTCTTCAGTTCGCGGTCTTCGCCTCTTTTACGATCCCGACCGAATCGATGATGCCGACAGTTGAGCCCGGTGACCGTGTCCTTGTGTGGAAACTACCGACCGGCGGACGTGTTCTTAATCCATTCGCTGCAGCGCGGGGAGAGGAGATAACGATCCGCAGGCTTCCGGGATGGCGCAAATTCGAACGAGGCGACATCCTTGTTTTTAATTTTGTCTATAAAGAATCGTGGGATTCGATTGCTTTCAACTGGAAGCAATACTTCATGAAGCGCTGTATCGCCCTCCCCGGTGACACCGTCGAAATCCGGGACTTCCGCTATTATGTTAACTCCGACAGTCTGGTGAACTACCACTCCCCCCGTGAATTTCTCCGTATTTATCCCAGCGACTCCGTCGCCCGGGCCGAAAATCTCCGGGGATATGTTGTCAATCATTCCGATACGACCGACCGCTGGACGATCCGCGACTTCGGTCCGCTGGTCATCCCCGGCAAAGGGGTTACGATTCCGCTCTCGGCTGATAATATTCGCCGCTACCATCAGGCGATCGAATTCGAGACCGGAGAAAAGATCTCGGTCAGCGGCGATACCGTGAAACTCGGCGGCGAGCCGATCGACCGGTATACTTTCCGCCAGAACTACTATTTTATGGCCGGCGACAACAACCTGAATTCGATGGACTCCCGCTACTGGGGGTTCGTCCCCGAATCGTTTATCGTCGGGAAAGCCTCGTTTGTCTGGTGGGCCGAAAATTCGAAAGGAGTAAAATGGAAAAGGATATTCAAGGGACTTTGAGACGTCTGGCAGAAACGGCTGTCACGGCTGGAATAATCGGCTTCGGACTCTTTCAGTGTGCTGTCGGGTGGCTCCAGCTTTTCGGTATCGTTGCGGGGAACCATCCGCTGTATCCCGCGACGGGAACCTTCTATAATCCGGGGCCTTACTGCGGACTGCTTGCCGTTGTCTTCCCGCTTGCGCTCGACAACGTTCTGGGGAAAAGAGGCGGACCGCTGCTTCGCTGGCTGTCGGTTGCCTTTATCGTATTGGCCGCGGGTATAATGCCTGCGACGATGGGGCGGACGGGGTGGATAGCGGCTGTCGCCGGGGGAGTTATCGTTCTTTCGGCCAACGGAAGACTCCATATCCAACGGAAGCATTATGCAGTCATCGCCGCCATTACTCTGCTCGGAGCCTCGCTGCTGGTTATGCTGAAACCGATGTCGGCCTGCGGAAGGATATTTCTATGGATTGTCGGGATTCGTGCGGCCGCCGGTGCCCCGTTGTCGGGCTACGGATGGGAAAAGGTTGCCGGAGCGCTCGGCGACGCCCAGGAAGCCTGGTTCAGGGGTGACCACGACAGCGTGTTCGCCGCTGTAGCCGGGAGCCCGGAGTATCCCTTTAACGAGTTTCTCAGGATCGCTATTGCCTATGGGCTTCCGGCGATGCTGTTGTTCATGGGTGTTCTGGTGATGTCGATGCTGGGCGCCTGGCGTTCGCGCTCCTTCGGGATAGTCGGCGCCCTTGTCTCCTTCTCGATCGTCTGCCTCTCCTCCTACCCCCTTGAGTTCGCCGAATTCTGGATTCCGGTTGCGCTGTTGATTGCGGTCGCGCTGACGTGCGGATCGGGGCGCAGCGCCTTCGGCGTCATGTTCGCGACGCTAGTTGTCGCCCTGGCTTTCTGTCAGTCTGACCGATTGTCGCGCCGACGCGTGGCCGACCGCCAGTGGAAGGCGATGAGTTATGTCTGTCGTTACCGTCTGGGCGACAGCGATATCGAACGGTTCGACTCTATCAGCCGGACTGTCGCCGGAGAATCGCCGCAGTTTTTGTTCGACTACGGGCGCTCGCTGCGCCTGACGGGCCGATACGGAAAGTCAACCGAACTATTGCGGGCAGGAATGGAGCGTTCGTCCGACCCGATGTTCCCCGTTTTGATCGGCCGCAATTGTCAGGATCTCGGGCAATATGGAGAGGCGGCGGAGTGGTATCGTTGTGCGGCCGACCGGAATCCTGCGCGACTGTATCCCTATTATCTTCTGGCGAAGCTCTATGCGGCGCCGGAATCGTATGACCGCGAGGAGTTCGATCGGGTCTGCCGCTACATTGAGTCGACAGTTCCGAAGATCGATTCTCCCGCAGTCCGCCAGATGAAGTCCGAGGTTTCAGCCCTGCGCGACAGTGTCGAACAGGCCAACACGCTAACGCGTCGATAAGGAGAATCCCCCCTGGTTTTTCGTAAGTTGACTAACCATGTTAGTGGTGCCCTATGGTAGCGGGCGAAAGCCCGCGGACCAAATTACCCATAGATTCAGTCGGCGGGGATCTACTTCTTCGGTTTCAGGTATTTCCCGGGGTTCGACTCGACTTTCTTCATACCCGACTCGCGCAGATGCCAGAAAACCGTATCGTGACGAACCCGAACCCAGTCCGCATCGGTCTGATCGAACAGATGACGTCCCTCTTCGGTCAGTTCTCTTTCGATGTTGACAACGATATCGACCCGCGGTCTTTTCTGCTCAGATTTCTGAGGCTTATTCTGTGCGATGCCGGCAGAGGCCAGAACGACTGTCAGAGCGACTGCCGTAATAGAGAAAATAATTTTTTTCATTATTTGTTCAGAGAATATTTATACATTATTGGGTCGGGGTCGTTTTCGACGGTGTATAGGTTGTTTCCATCCGCGGAGACTGAAAATGCGACGATGCCATTTTCGAATTCATATTTATTCACTGGCTTCCCATTCCAGTCGAATTCAAGGATTGTTTTCGAGTATGTGTCGATATCCTCGGGCGATTCGACTTTCTTTCCGATATATCCGACGAAAATAGATTTCGGGGTAACATCGACTCCCGAGAACATAAGCCACATAGGCTTAGGGTTATAACTGACCATAGCGCCCATTTCGAATTTTTCGAGTTTGATCGGTTCGTCGAGCGGCCATGTCAGACTGATTGTTTCGTTTTTCCGTGTGTCGACAATGTCGATAAAGTTCCATGATTTACAGACAACGACGGCTTTTTCAGTCTCTGGAAGATAAGCGATGTCGCTCTGGAACATGAAGTTGCTCGGGCTGACTTCAGCCTCGCTCTCGACGCTGGGGAACACACCGAGGGTGTCGACAATCTGGCCCGACTGATCGACGCGAGCCAGGCGGCAGTCGCGACGAGTAGCCGGTAATCCGATAATTCCGTTGTTGCCGTCGGTCGCTCCGCGCAGAAAATCTTCCGGAAGTCTGAACTCGGGGGATGTAACAGCGACGCCGTTGTCCATCCGAACGCTGACGACTTTTTTGTCCATCATCCCTGACAGCCATAACGTGCCCTCAGGACCGGTGCTCATCGTGCTGACTCTAAGCATTTCATCGGGACCGTCTCCGCGCTTGATGACGGTCTGGGCGGAGTCAGTCTCCGGATTGTAGATAATGACATGCGCGTCCTGGCGATTCTGACAGATCGCTATCGCGCTGTTGTTTATTGCCTCAATCCCGCTGATGATACCGAGGATTTCCGGATTCTCCGTCAGGATAACACCTTTTCCGGCCATATCAACTGCTGAGAACTCGTCGGGGTTAATTGTCCGGTTGATATCCTCAGTATTGTCTGCCGTGCTGCATGCCGTCAGGAATGCAAATGACACTCCGAAAAGCTTATTTAATATATTTCTCATTACTCAACATCTATATATGACCAATAAACCATCTCGTCGCAATAGATTATAGTCCCGGTGTTTAGTTCCAGCCAGCAGACGTATCCGCTACGGTTCCTGCAGTAGTCGTTACAGAAACTTGTGGGTTCATAATTTTCATACTGAGTTAGCGCCTCGATATTGGCGAGTTGTATTTCGCTTAAATCGTTCTGGTGATCAAGCGAGTTCTTTCCGAAGAAAGCGGAAATGGCGATGCCGACTACGGCAATAGCGCTAATGAGAAGTTTTTGTTTCATGCATAAAAGATTGTTTAGGTCTGCAAAGGTAGAAAAAAATTTAGTTTTACAAAAAAACTTCAAATTGGATTTATGGTGGATTTACGGCGGATTTACGGGATGTGTTATATGTTACTTCTGTTGGAGTGAAAGAGTAATATTGCTTTTTCTGTTTTTTTTGCAGATTTTTTACCGAAACGTAAAATTCAATTAATTTTGCGACAAATTCGTTTGGCAAAATGGAACTGATATCGATTAATCCGAACCGGGATGGCGCAACGGCATTACTGTATGACATCCCCTCTGGAATCCCTGATCCTCTTTAGCGGTAAGAAAAGTTTTATGGATTTTTAACATGCCGGGTGGCAGAGGTCTAATGTATTTTTCCTAATTTTGCAACACGAGGTTCAAAAAGGTTATACTTAAAATCAAACCACAATGAAAAGAAGAATTATTGTTTTGGCAATAACTGCTGTCGTTGTATCCGTGATTTATCTCGCGGCCAACTCGCGTAGCTCGCAAACGGATCTTAGTGAACTCCAACTGGCCAATATTGAGGCGTTGGTAAATGACGAAATTATAGGGGATAAAATTCCGTGTCATAGCGAAAGCAAACGAAATAGTAAAAAGGCCTATGTAGATTGTGCCTCATGCACGAGAATCGAAGGCTGGGAAGGTCAGGGAACAGAGGCGACTTGTACGAGATAAACGGGTGTCTCCAGTCAAATAGTTGTAATGCAGTGTTTTATGAGCCCGATGCGGATTTGTTTCCGAACTTTGATTGTCATAGCGAATGTTATGATGGCGACTGGTTGTGTTAATAACCACGATATTGAAAAACAGTTCTGCGAGTTTCCTGTTTCGATTACCCTGGAAGGGGAAAGAATCTATATGCCCGACAGTGTTATCCGTGTATTGGGGATGGCTGATGTAGTGGACAGCGGGTATGTCTATTTTCTGTATGACTCCCCCTTCGCTTTATCAGCATCAGACACTGAGTTTAAAAACTTCACGGAGTTTGCGCGAAAAGGTCAGGGGCCGGGAGAGGTTGCCGGAGTGTCGGCGATGTTCTCGACGAAGTCATCTGGTGACGGTTTTACTGTCTACGATCCATACAGGATGAAACTTTACGGGACATCCTTCGGTTCAGGCTTTGTCTTGAATGAATTGAGTGCCTTTCCAGACGACTACATAAAATATTCACCGAGCCAGGTGTTTTGTATCGGTGACGGAACATATGTCGGGGCGAGAGGCGATTTCAATTATGGTTTGGTTGCATATAATCCGGCAGCATCGACTGTAGCGGAATGGCCGCTGGGCGATGACTTCGACACTGTCGATCCCGTTTATGAGGAGGTCGCGACGAGGTCGATCGGTTACAACAGGAAAAATGGGGTTGTTGGGGAAATATACGGCGCATATCCGGTTGTAATTCTCCACGACGAGACGGGGCGGATAGTCGGCCGGTATCGATATACGGGATACGCTGCCCACACTGCTCCCGACAACCAGCCTGCAGACTGTTTTATGGATCTTGAACTGACTGACAGTTATATATGGATTCTGTATGGCGATCAGGATGAGTCCGAGAGCAGTAAGATTCTGGTGTTGGATTATGCCGGAGAGCCGATTGCCGAGTTGGTGATAGAATCAACATCTTCGTTGGCTGTCGACGAAAAAAACCGAAAGATATTGTCGATAGACCCAAATAACGATGATGGAAATCTGACTGTATATAACTTCCCTGAAATTCTGAATTAATCAGTCAGATATTGAATCTAACGAGAAAACTGCTGCCGATTGCTTTTTGTTTATCGCAAATTACGCGAATTAGCTCAAGTTCTCATACTCGTTGTGTTAGCGTAGCAATTTGCATACCAATGTCATTCAACGCGTTGAGGAAGGTTGCTTCCTCGGCCGGCGTGAACGATGCCGGCTTGCCGTTGACGATCTGTCCTTTGATTCTCTGGTATAGCCACTGACGCGTTTTGCCGAAGTAGTGGCGAGCGATAAAGGCCAGGTTTATGGCCTCGCTCAGGCTGCCGAGCCGCTCGTGGATCGTATACTCGTTCATCTGATTTTCTATGATGTCGAGCCGTGAGTCAGCAGATTTAATCAGATAGTCGATAGCGTCGGTCATTTGGTCTATCTTACCTTCAGCCTGAGCCTCGGCAGTTATATCCTTCAGATATTGGTCGGCCGCCGGGTCATTAGCGGAGACCATCTGTTTCCATTTTTCTATTCTCTGTTTCATAATATTCTTATTTTACGGGGAACAACTGAATCCCTCCTCTGGTTTTATTTATTTCTGAACTGTTCTATTAGTTGCTCAAGGTGTTTCTTTCTGTCAAGCAAATTATTTAAGGCTTGTTCTATCTCTCTAGTGGGTTTGGCGCCCATATTGAGGATGAAACTGATTTTTTCTAGTTCCATCTTGACTGCAAGCAATTCGCCCGCCCAAAACTTAAGTAATGCTTGTTTGTCCATTTTATTAATATTGGATTATCGATGCAAAGATAATTCACTTTTGTAAATTAAACAAATTTCGACGCAAAATAAATCCTCCGTAGTTTCCTTTTCCGAACGGAGTTAGTCAGTCAGATATTGAATCTAACGAGAAAACTGCTGCCGGAATTTTCCGATATGGCGGTTACTCCGGAGATTTGTTTCGTGCTGGAATCGAACGCGATGCTTGAAAGAGGAAATTCGAGTTTGAGTTTCTTTTCAAGCAAGCCGTCAAATGAAAACATATGAATCTCGGTTGCTGCGAAGTTCTCGTTGTCGCGGATTGGCAATGGACTGAACAGCGCCATAAATCCTCGGTTCGTCGGCGTTAATGAAAAATATCCGCATCTGGATTTTTCGGTTGTGACCGGCAGGGGATATCTGCTGTTGTCATCCGTTGTATATTCCATATTGAATTCTGCATACCGCGCTATATTGTATATTTTATCATTTTTAAATTCAAAAAAATCGATTCCGCCATCTTTCGCGACAGATCGGGCGAAATAATGTCCGTCAGGCGATACCGCGATGTGGCCGGAGCAGGCAAAGGTGTGGGTCCAATCCGAAATATTTTTCGGTTTTGGCGGAAAGTATGATAAAGAATCGACGATGTTCCCGTCCAGGTCAAACAGATAATATCCCGATGGTTTGCCATATGGGGCACCGATCAGACGGCAGTCCGATATCGGTTGAAGTTCATTAAGCATTCTCAGTTTCGGAAGCGTCATGGCATACCTGTCGAATCCATCCAGGTTAATTAGAACGCTTTTCCCGACATTCCCGTCGTAAGCCCAAATCATGGTATCACCGGCGGTTCCAACAGATGTATAATCAACGACATCACACGGACCATCCCCAACTGTAATCAATTCACTCAGACGGCCGCTCTCAGAGTTATAAATATACAGAACATATTCGGTCGACAGAACGTGCAGACTGTCTTTTACGAAAATGATGTCCGGGTCAAAAACGTTCAAGCCGTCGAACGAGGCGATTGTGTCACAGTCCGACAGGTATGCATCATATTTTTCGCCCTCCATCTTGCCGCATCGGTCGCATCCTGACAGGAGATTAATCCCTGCGGCAACTATCAGATACCAGACAATCGACTGTCTTGTCATAATTTAATTTCGACGATCCTTTGTCTTGTTTTTATATTCTTTCACGACGACGCCATCCACAATGATAACACATACCGAGCCGTTTTCTTTTCTGCATGAGACGACCTCAATTTCATTGTCAGAAAGCGCCTCGATATTGGCGAGTTGTATTTCGCTTAAATCGTTCTGGTGATCAAGCGAGTTCTTTCCGAAGAAAGCGGAAATGGCGATGCCGACTACGGCAATAGCGCCAATGAGAAGTTTTTGTTTCATGCTTAAAAGATTGTTCAGGACTGCAAAGGTATAAAAAGTTTTAGTTTTACAAAAAAAACTTCAAATTGGATTTGCGATTTACGGTGGATTTACGGGATGTGTTATATGTTACTTCTGTTGGAGTGACAGTGTAATATTGCTTTTTCTGTTTTTTGCAGATTTTTTTTGCCGGAACGTAAAATTCAATTAATTTTGCGACAAATTCGTATGGCAAAATGGAACTGATAAAGAGAATCATATTGATACATCTTATATTGGCTTTTTCCTGCTCTTGCAACCAGAATCGGACCAAACAGACAGAGATGGTCTCAATGTTGGCTGGGAAGCAGATAACGCTTCCGGATAACCTCGTATGTAAGATACAGAATGATACAATCGCTTTCGATTTTGCGGAATCGGATTATACCATTGTTGTATATCTCGATTCTGCCGGATGTACGCCCTGCCGCATGAAACTGCCCGCATGGGATGAAGTTATCGACGAGATGAACTCTAAAGACGGCGTTGATGTGAGATTTCTTATGGTCATCAATGCTGAAATTAATACGGACTCTGAATTTATATTAAAGCGAGATAAATTCAAGCACCCTGTAAGCTACGATCCAGAGGGAACGTTTATTCAAAAAAACGATTTGCCTGAGGAAGACGTCTATCATACGTTCCTGCTCGATCATAATGGCGAGATTGTCTTGATCGGTAATCCGGTATTTAATCCTAAGGTCAGAGAGCTATTTCTAAAGGTCATATCTCGAGAGTCGGATGGCGTCGATGCATTAAGGGCAGAAGCAATGGGCGTGATAAAGACTGGAGATACAGCGGCAATGTCATTTCAAATCGAGAATCTATCAGATGCAGACCTTAGTCTACAAGGGATAATTCCTTCATGCGATTGTGTGTCAGCCGTGATGGATAAAGAATCTATAAATTCAGGAGAGGGAGCAGTCTTAACTGTCCGATATATTGCTGACGAAACAATCGGTTATTTCAGGCGATATGTAGATTTATATTACAGAGAGAAAGAAACTCCGGATCGATATATGATTTACGGTTTCAAAACAAATAAATAATTCAAATAACTCATAATTTATGATTAAAAGAATTTTGTTGACTGGCTCTTTGGCGTTGTTACTGGCAACCGGAGCCTACGTAGGAGTCAGTTCCGCAAAAACAGACGCCCGGTTGAGCGAAATCCAACTCGAGAACATCGAGGCGCTGGCTGACAGGGAATCTTCATACGAGTGTCCCGATGCATGTATCGAGTGGTCGGGAAACAGCGGAGGGGGAATCGCATGTGACTGCGGGAGATATATAGGAAAATGCAAACGCCGTTGTCCTTAATAAGTTGTGAATAAAAGTGTCGTATTTTACATAGTGATGCTCGGCGCATTACTTTGTTCATGCTCTTCGACGGAACAGAACGACAGAGAAATCCTATTCGAAAGAGGGATTTCTCTGTCGGCTGATTCGGCGGATATTGGAGTTGTCATAAAGCCAGGAAACATATATTTTGTTTCCCCCTATATAGTAGTTAGTGATATCGGGTCAACTGGCAACTTTCATTTCGCTGTGTTTGGTCAGGACTTGAAATACCGCTATTCGTTTTGTCGCAAGGGGAGTGGCCCAGACGAGTGCTTGATGCCCACGGTTGTCAAGAACACAAATTCGGAGGAGTTTATAGTTAGAGATCATGCCGATGACGTCTGGCACTCATATATCTTGTCGGATTCCGGAGTTGTAGCAATCGGAGAATTCAAGGTTTCTCTGACAAAACCATATGAATCGCTCTGGGAGGTAGTAAGATTGTCCCCGGACAGGTATATACTTAAGAGTGTTGCTCCGAAACGGGTTGTACGTAAATTAATGAATATTACAAACGGCATAGAGATAGATAGTCTGAACCCGACATTCGATCTCAAGTCGAAGATGGGAAATGACTATTATACCGAATTCGATGATTTTTGGCTCGTATCGAATGGAAGGCGTTTCGCTTGTGCATATTATTTCATTAACCGGATCGAGTTTGGACAGATAAGTGAGGAGGGAATCCATATCGATAAGTATCTCGGGGCAACGACGCCACCGGAATTTCATAAGTATACAACTGAAGAGCTATCAGGAAAATATCGATATAATGTAGATTATAATCCGGTTTATTTCGAATGGCTGTATGGTTCGGAAAATCGGATCTATGCATCGTTATTTGGGAAACCGTGGGGTGATATCGACTGTCATTCAAATCGAATAGGTGTTTTTAGTTATCAAGGGGACCCGTTGGTCGAATATCAACTCGATGTCAGTTTGTCATCCTTCATAGCGATAGATGACAAGACATTGATTGGAATTAATCCGGAACGATCTGACGATTATTTTTATTTCTATAGTATATGAGGCGATTGGTTTTTTTCTGCCCCGTTGTTTTGTCGGGTTCTACGACGAGACCATACCGTAGATGTGGATTATTACGGGCTGGTCTGTGCCGTTATACCTGACAACGACGAGATGATGGAATATGCCGTTGGCGTCAGAAGCGCGGAACGAAACCTTTATTGATCCGACGGCGCCTGGAAGAATGTTGCCCGCCGAAGCGTCGATGCAGTCACATGGCGTCATGATCCGGCTGACCGTTATCGTGTCGCTGCCCGAGTTCCTGACCAGGAATTCGAAGTTCCGTTCCGCTCCCGACCTGACTGTACCGACATCGACGGTATTGTTGGCTATCGACAACGGGCTGGTTTCACTGCTGTCGTTTTTGCTACCGGTGATTCGTTGCATAAATATTCGTTCGACTGCGCTGTTCTCTATTGGATTGCCGAGGGCGAGAATCATACTGTTCTTATCTATCAGAAAAGTATGCAATGCGCTGATTTCCGGCATCCGGTTCATTCCGGAAAAGAGCCCGAGAGTATCGATTATAACCGGATAGGGGTAATTCGCCCGGTGGATGAATTCCGAGACTTTTTCGAGTGTGTCGGGGCGGATAATCAACAGGCTTGTGGCGTATGCGTCTGAAATCGTATCGAGACGGTCTGTCAGATCTTTCCAGTATGGCAGGTGGAGGTGGCAGGGTGTACACCCTTCGGTGTCTATATACGAGACAACAAGATAGTCCGCATCGAGATAATCAATTCCATAACCGCGGTCGAACAGATTGCAGGCGCTGTCTGCCGGAAGTTCAAGTCGCTGGCCTATATATTCCGCCAGCAGTTGTCGGAGTTTGTCGTTCGAAGATGAGTTACGCTGTTGACATCCGGTTGTCAACAGCGTAACTATAAAGGTGACCAGTAAAACTGTGTTCGGTCTATTTATTGCCATTGTATCTGCGTATGGTTGTGCAGTAGCCTTTCGAGGTCAGGGTGTCGGGCTTTCCGGGCTGGGACGTACATGTCGAGCAGTCTGTGTATGACCAGTTTACCAGTCGTCCGAAAAGGCCTTTTCTTCGGGTCGCGGAGGTCGCGCAGGGGATAGAATCCACTATGAAGATTTCGCCGTCTATTTGCATTATATGGCCTGACTCAAGGGCCGCGGCGATACTGTCGATCCATTCATCTTCGGCGATATCGCGGGGCTTCAAAGAGTCGACATAACTGAATGAACAGAACAGGATTCCCGTTAGCGCGATTGTCGGAATAAGAATCGTTTTGAGTATTCGCCGTGTCATTTGAGCAGTTCGGGCATTGGATAGGAATCAAGATAGATCACATCCTCATCGGTGTCATATTTGACCGTCAGCAGGCGCTGGGCTGATTCGTCGGCAACAAAACCGATCGATTTTCCCGTCGCATAGGATGCGCGGGGCTCCCCGTCGCTGTCGAAGACCAGCAGTCGCGACTCGCCGGTCGATCCCTCGACAAGCATCGCCAGTATTAAACCTTTATAATACGAAACCATGCAAAACGACGGATACTCGTCGGTGTTGCTCAGCAGTTCGGTATTGACTTTTTCTCCTACGTTCACGATACGTCTGACATTAAAATCTTTGTCGTAGACGACAAGCGACGGAAAACTGTTGTATGCGCAGCAGATGTCGTGCGTTGTCCGGTTAAAGGCCATAACTTGCTGCGACGTGTAGAATGATTCCGGACCTTCTTTGAATTTAAACGGCCGCGGGATACGTCGCTGTGTCCTGGTGTTGGAATTGTATATGAAGAGGTCGGCGCCGCTTGTCATATCAAGTGTGATGCCTGCGAAGGTCGTATCGCTTGTCTGGTAAATCGTTGTCGGCGAAATCCATTCGGATACCGGGATGTCGCAGACCGTCGTGAGGGTATCGAACGGATGGATATTCAGGCTGGCAACACGTTTTTTTGCATCGGAGTAGACCAAAACTGCCGGATTTGCAGGAGATCCGCTCCATTGTCCGTTCCATATTGCATTGGGGAGTTCTTCGGGTCCTTCCCCTCTATACAGCAATTTGTCGACGAGATTGAACTCCCGGTCATAAACCTGCAGAAAATAATTGTTCTTGATTGCTTGAAAGACCAGATAATCCCCCGCAAGATACATCCCGTTGCTGAGAAATTCACTATCGGTCAAATCGACGCGTGTCCCGTCGATAGTTTCTTCGACAGGGAACGACTCGACCAAAATCTCCGTCTCGGCCTCCTCTCTGGTGCAGGCCCCCAGCAGAACCGCCGCAATAACAAAGGAAACGATTGTTTTATTCATTTTTGATTATTGTATAGGTACAGGACGTATGACGGTGCATTTCCCGTCATTCATATTCGCCTTTCCGTGTTGTGACTCGCAGTCCGTACAGTTGACATACGACTGGTCAACACGATATTCTGTGGCTGAAGTAGCACATGGAATTTCGTCTACAATAATCCATGTTCCGTCGATGTTTTCCAAGTCAGCTAATGCCTCAACGTTTTCCAAAATCAGATTGTTGAGTTGCTGTTCGTCCGATTTGGCATTTAGCCAAATCCCCATGGCTAGACAAATTGAAATCGCCGTTAAAAACCAGTAAATTTTTGTCTTCTTCATGCATTTTAGAATTTTTTGCAAAGGTAACACAATATTCTGAATTCTGCAAAAGTAAAAACGAAATATTTTCAATATATTTTTAGACTCCGTACATGCGCTGGTTGCCAGAAGGTTAGCAAACTGGGGTACGTTGAAACTGGTCAAGGCCGATAAAGGATATACCGGGACGCTGGAGTCGGCACTTCAACAACTGACAGGCGTCGAGGTCAAGTGCGTCAAATCAAATTTCGGAACATCCGAATTCATCCCTGTCGACGGACGCTGGGTTGTCGAGCGGACCTTTTCGTGGTTGTCATCTTACCGCAGAATGAACCGCAACTACGAGAAACTGCTGAGTGTCTCGTGCCATATGGCTGTTCTCGCCTGTTGCACAACGCTACTCAAGCATTTATAAACTTGGGGTTATTCCGACCTTTTCGGTGGCAGTGACTGTCACCGACGATCTGTTACGCCTCAAAATCCGGTTTCCAACAATTTGACCGGAAAGTTACCATCGCCGATCCTGGCGAAAGGAAAATTAAGGAACGGAGTCTTAACCGAGTCCACTCTAAAAAGGGATATGATGCGAAACGGGGTCAAAATTTTTTCATGGTTTGCGACGGAGTTCCGATATAATGTATTATATTTGCAAAACGAAATAGAAACCAGACGAAATATGAACGTACTGCTTGACATATGCCGGATCGGACTGGCTGCAGCGCTACTCGCGACAGCCTCATGCGCCGGGCTCCAAAGCGGCTCCGACACCGGGTCGGAACCGCGCGACTCTGTAACCGCCGCTCCCGCCGACAAGATAACCGAAGTGACGGTTGCAGAACTGACGCCGCGGACCTTCAGCCACGAAATCGTAGCCAACGGACGAATCGGAGCCCGGGAGAAGGCCGACCTCCGTTTCCAGACCCAGGGGCTTGTTTCGGCGATTTATGTCCGGAACGGCCAGCATGTCGCGAAAGGGACGAAAATCGCGACTCAAGACGCATACAAACTCCAGAACCAATTGGAAAAAGATCGCAACGCTGTTGCCTCGGCTCGCCTCGAACTTCAGGATGTCATAATCGGACAGGGCTACGATCCGGAACACCTCGAAACGGTACCCGCCGAAGTCATGCGCCTCGCCCGGATCAAGAGCGGCCTCCAGCAGGCCGAACTCGCCGTCGCCGCGACCGAGCGTGAACTCGCCGAAGCGACTCTCGTCGCCCCAATCGGCGGGACGGTCGTCAACCTGAAGACAAAACCGAACAACATGAGTCCGGCGTCCGACCCCTTCTGCTCGATCATAAACGAAGCGGGGATGGATGTCGAATTCTCCGTCCTCGAGAGCGAACTGCCGATGGTCGCGCCGGGCGACCGCGTCTCCGTCGCCCCCTTTTCCGGAGGGGAATCCCGCCCCGGGACGGTCACGGAGATAAACCGTATGGTCGACGACAACGGAATGGTGCGCGTCATGGCGACAGTCTCCGGCGGTGGAGGCCTGATCGACGGAATGAATGTCCGCGTCCGGATCAAACGCGCCGTCGAAGAGGCCCTGGTTGTTCCGAAAACCGCCGTCGTGCTCCGTTCCGGCCGCCAGGTTGTCTTTACGCTCGACGGCAACCGCGCGATGTGGAACTACGTGACGACCGGACTCGAGAACCTCGACGAATACACGATTGTCGAAGGACTCGAACCGGGTGTGACCGTCATCACCTCGGGGAACGTCAACCTCGCCCATGAATCGCCTGTCGTTATGGCTGATAAATAATCCCGGCGGTCGAAAACAATGGTCAGATATCTGCTACACCACCGTATCGCCGTCTTTATGGCGTTTCTCGCGCTCGTGATCGTCGGGTGTGTTACCTATGTGACGCTTCCGGTCTCGCTTCTGCCCGACATCGACATCCCCCATATAACGGTACAGGTCACAGGGGATAATGTATCGGCGCGCGAACTCGAGAACACCGTCGTCGCCCCCCTGCGTCGCCAGCTGATGCAGACCGAGGGCCTCGCGACCCTGCGGAGCGAGACCCGCGACGGATCGGCGGTCGTCGCCCTGACGATGGACTACGGTGTCAACACCGACCTGGCCTTCATCGAAGTCAACGAGAAAATCGACGGCGCGATGAACTCCCTGCCGAAGAACACAACCCGCCCGAAGGCGGTCAAGGCGAGCGCGACCGACATCCCGGTTGTCTACCTCCAGATGACCTCGCGCAGCGGCGACGACGCCTCGTTTGTCGAAATGTCGTCTATCGCCGACAATATCGTCCGCCGCCGTCTCGAACAACAGCCCGAGATCGCCATGGTCGATATCACGGGCGTCCCGGGCCGTGTGCTCAGGATCACCCCCGATTTCGACCGTATGGCCGAGGCCGCAGTGACGATCGAGGAAATCGAGAGTGCACTGGCGGCGGCGAACGTCGAGCCAGGGTCGATGACCGTCCGCGACGGCTACTACGAATACAATATCCATGTGACGAACCTGCTCGGCTCGGTCGACGACGTCCGCGCCGTCAGGCTCCGCAAAGGGGACCGGATCATGACACTCGGCGATTTCGCCGACGTCGAACTGACCTCGCGCACCCCAGCCGGATATTCCGTTCACAACGGGAAACGCGCCGTCACGCTCGCAATAATAAAACATTCAGAGGAGAATATGGACGATATGAAAGAGGCACTGCGCTCTACCGTCGAATATTTCTCCGGACTCTACCCCGACATCGAATTCACCGAAACGCGAAGCCAGACCGAACTGCTCGACTTCACGATCTCGAACCTCGAGCAGAACCTCCTGCTCGGACTCCTGTTGGTCTTCATCGTCTGCATAATATTCTTGAAGAGCGTCCGCTCGGCGTTCATAATCGGAATCAGCATTGTAGTCGGGGTTGTCCTGACCTTCCTGCTGTTCTACCTGTTCCATGTCTCGGTCAACATAATCTCGATGTCGGGTCTGATACTCGCCGTCGGCATGATGATTGACAACTCCGTCATCGTGACCGAGAACATAACCCAGTACCGCCAGCGGGGCGACGGAATCGTCGACGCATGTGTCCGCGGGACGAACGAAATGATAACCCCGATGCTCTCGTCGTCGCTGACAACTGTCGCTGTCTTCGTTCCGCTGGTCTTCATGAGCGGTATCGCCGGAGCGATATTCTCCGACCAGGCCTTCTCGATTACGGCCGGACTGGCCGCGAGTTATGTCGTCGGTATCACACTTCTCCCGGTGCTCTATCTGACAATCGAAAGCCTCGGACGGCGCCGCCGGCCGAAGCAGGCCTCCGCGACATCGGCCCCCGGGGGGAACAGCACGATCCTCAGCCTCTACGACCGCGGCATCGACTTCTGCTTCCGCCATAAATGGCCCTTTATCATCGGGACACTACTGACACTTCCGCTCTGCGCCCTCCTCTTCGCAGTTATGCCGCGCGAGCGGATGCCGCAGATCGACAGCAGCGAGACCCTTCTGCGGATCGACTGGAACGAAAACATCAGCCTCGACGAAAACCGCCGGCGCGTCGCCACGATTTCCGATTCGGCGGCCCTGGTCAGTTCGGCCTACATCGGCCCCCAGGACTATCTTCTCAGTTCCGACATCGACCTGTCGTCGGCCGAAGCCGAATTCTATTTCCTCGCCGGATCTCCCGGGGAGGTAGCCCCGCTCCAGCGTCGCATCGCCGCGGAACTTCAGAACCGCTACCCCGAAGCGGTCTTCTCCTTCTCGAAAACCGAAAATATCTTCGAAAAAATATTCTCGAGCGACGAAGCCGACATCGAGGCGAGGATCCATCCCCTATCGAAGAGTGCCCGCCCCGACGGCTCTGGAGCCGAGCGTATACGCCGGCGGCTCGAGGAGGCGACCGGACGGAAGCTCAATCCGGTTCCGATGCGCAGCCAGATCGATATCGCGATAGACCGAGAGATGCTCGCTGTCTATAATGTCGACTACAACGAGGTGCGTCGTGTGCTCCGTACCGCCTTCAGCGGAAACGATGTCTCGGTTCTCCGATCCTTCCAGGAATACACCCCGATCGAAATCGCCGGCCGCGAAAGCGGGATACGCGAGATCCTCGGATCGCTGTTCGTCACCAGCCGCCCCGACAAAGAAGGGGGCCGGACCGAAATACCGCTGCGCAACCTGGTCAGCACCACCGGGAGCCTCGACCTGAAGACGATTGTCGCCGGCGAATCGGGCGAATATGTCCCGATCCGCTTCGACGCCGACGGGGGTGAGCGCCGGTTGATGGAGCGAATCTCGGAGGTTGTCCGTCAGGAGGGGACCGACGATGTCGACTTCGCCGGAAGTTTCTTCAGCAACGCGAAGATGATCCGCGAGATGGTTGTCATCCTGCTGGTCTCGATCCTGATGATGTACTTCATCCTCTGCGCCCAGTTCGAGAGTTTCACCCAGCCACTGATTGTCCTGCTCGAGATCCCGGTCGACACTGCCTTTGCGCTTCTCTGTCTGATCGTCTGCGGACACACGCTGAACCTCATGTCGACGATCGGCATCGTCGTCACCTGCGGCATCGTCGTCAACGACTCGATCCTGAAGATCGACGCGATTAACGAATTCCGAAAGGCCGGAATGCCCCTTGTCGAGGCGATCCATACAGCCGGACGCCGGCGCCTGCGTCCGATTATCATGACCTCGCTGACGACTATCGTCGCTATGGTTCCGGTACTGTTCACCTCCGACATGGGCTCCGAACTCCAGCGCCCCCTGGCGATAGCGATGATCGGTTCGATGGTCGTCGGGACTGTCGTCAGCATCTTTGTCATCCCCCTGTTCTACTGGCTAATATATCGTAAGCATGAAAAAAATAAGAATCCTTATAACGATCCTGACGCTGCTGGTGCTCCTTCCCGCTGAGTCCGGCGCGATAACCCTGACGCTCGAACGGACGATCGAACTGGCAAACGACTCGTCGCTGACGGCGTTCCGGAACCGGAACATGTATCTGGCGAGTTACTGGCAGTATGTCAGTTTCCGCTCCGGCCGTCTCCCGAGCCTGACGCTGGCGCTGACGCCGGTCACCTACAACCGCTACATGACCCAGCGATATGACTATGACCAGAATATCGACGTCTTCCGCCAGCAGCAGATATACAGCGCCTCGGCCGGACTGCAGGTCCAGCAGAATTTCGATCTTCTCGGCGGTACGTTCTATCTCGACACCGATCTCGAATACATGCGTAACTTCGGAGCCACGGACATGACCCAGTTCTCGTCGGTTCCGGTACGTATCGGTTACCGCCAGAACCTGATCGGCTTCAACCAGTTCAAATGGGAACGCCGTATCGAGCCGCTGCGCTACGAGAAGGCGAAGAAGGAACTGATCTACAACATGGAGGCAGTCAGCGAACAGGCCGTCACCTATTTCTTCGCTCTCGCCCTGGCCCAGGCCGAATACCGCCTCGCCGAGGAGAATGTCGCCTCCTGCGACACACTCTATGTCATCGGGGAACGCCGTTTCAAGATCGCCTCGATCTCACAGGCCGAACTGCTGACGCTCGAACTCGACCGTGTCAACGCCCGCAACACCCTCGAGAATACCCGGATTGCCTTGAAACGGGCGATGTTCTCGCTCGCATCGTTCCTCGGGATGGACAAGAACACCGAAATCGAAGTCTCGATGCCGGCGACTCCCCGGGCTGTCAGCGTTCCGGCAGATATCGCCCTCGGTTACGCCAAGGAGAACAACCCGACTCTGCTCGGCCATCGCGAGACTATTCTCGAAGGGGAGCGCGACGTCAGCCGCGCCGTTGCCGAATCGCGCTTCAACGCCTCGGTCAACGCCTCGGTCGGTTTCAACCAGGTGTCTGACCACTTCTCCGGAGCCTACCACTCCCTTCTCCGCCAGGACCTCGTTTCGCTGACGGTCTCGATTCCGCTGATCGACTGGGGGGTCCGTAAGGGGAAGGTCAATATGGCACGCAACAACCTCGACGTCTCGCGCATCACCGCCCGCCAGGAGGAACTGTCGATCGAGGAGGACCTGCTGATGACTATCAGCGACTATGAGGTGCGCCAGAATCTGATCCAATCGGCCCGCTCGGCCCTCGACCTGGCCGACATGGCCTACGCCCAGACCCAGCAGCGGTTCATTATCGGCAAGGCCGACATCAGCGCGATGACCCTCGCCCTGAACCGGAAACAGGAGGCCTCGAAGAACTACATTACGGCCCTGCAGAACTACTGGCTAAGCCACTTCAAGATACGCCGACTGACCCTCCATGATTTCGAACGCGATATCCCCCTGAGCGGCGAATTCGACCAGATGAACTGGATGCTCCGCTGAAACTGAACGATCACGCCGATTCCCCCTCCGAAGAATGAAGTCGAGTTCCTTTTCGGTCATAGTTGTCTTTATCGCCCTGTCGATCCTCGGCTGCGCCCTCGTCCCGCTGCTGCCGGTCAGGCTCGCGCCCTCGAACGCGCTCCCCTCCCTGACGGTCAGTTACCAGATGGCCGGCGGTTCGGCGCGTACGGTCGAGCAGGAGATAACATCTCGACTCGAGTCGGTCATGGCGAGGGTCGGCGGTGTCCGCGACATCGACTCGCGCTCCTGGAACGGCGGCGGAAGCGTCACGATAGGCCTCGACCGCCATGCCGACATCGACAATGTCCGCTTCGAGGTCTCGACGCTCGTGCGCCAGGTATGGCCCCAGATGCCCGAAGGGGCCGGATATCCGGTCATCAGCCTGCGCCAGGCCGACAACTCTGCTTCGCGCCCCTTCATGACCCTGACGCTCAACGCTCCGGCCAATCCGGCCGAGATTCAGGCCTTCGGCGAGGAGAACCTGAAGCCCCTGCTGGCCCGCATACCCGGCGTCGCGAAGGTCGAACTGCGCGGCGCCCAGCCGATGGAATGGCGCCTCTACTACGATGTCGATCGGCTGTCGGCCCTCGGACTCGATCCGGCCGATATACTCTCGGCTGTCCGCGAGCACTACAGCGCCGAGTTCCTCGGAATCGCTCCGACCGGGGAGGAATCAGGCGACCGATGGCTCCGCGTGACGATGAAAACCGACGGCACGACCGACTCCTTCAGTCCCGCGGAGATAACCGTCAGAACAGCGAACGGCGACCCCGTCCCGCTCGACAAACTCGTCGAGGCGCGCCGTGTCGAGGCTGACCCGACAGGTTACTTCCGAATCAACGGCCTGAACTCAATCTATGTCAACATAACGGCGGCGGAGGACGCGAACCAGCTCGATGTCGCCTCGCGTGTCCGCCGCACACTCGACCGGTTCTCCGGCTCGATGCCCCCGGGCTATATGACCGACACAGCCTACGACGCGACCGAACAGATTGACGACGAACTCTCGAAAATCTACTTCCGGACCGGACTGACCGTCCTGATCCTCCTGGTTTTCGTCGGGCTGGTCACGCTGAATCTCCGCTATGTCCTTCTGATCACGATTGGCCTGGCGGTCAACCTCGCAGTCGCGGTCCTCTTTTACTACTTCTTCGCCGTCGAAATCCAACTCTATTCGCTCGCCGGAATAACAATCTCGCTCAATCTCGTAATAGACAACCTGATCGTCATGACCGACCACTATGTCCGCCGCCGCAATCTCCGCGTCTTCACGGCGATACTCGCCGCGACGCTGACGACCATCGGCGCCCTCTCGGTTGTCTTTTTCATGGACGAACGGACCCGCCTGAGCCTTCAGGATTTCGTCGCGGTTGTCGTCATTAATCTCTGTGTCTCGCTCGCTGTCGCCCTCTTTCTCGTTCCGGCACTGATCGAACGTCTGGGGATCCGCCGCCGCTCCGGCAGAGGCGGACGGCTTGTCCATCTCCGCCGGAGACTTGCCGTGGTGCTGTCGCGCGCCTACGGCGCTACTGTCCGCTTCGTCGTCCGTCACCGTACGGCGGTGGTCATCCTCGTTGTCCTGGCCTTCGGAACGCCGGTCTTCATGCTTCCGGAGAAGATCGAGGGGGAGGGGTGGTTCGCCCGGAACTATAATGCGACATTCGGATCGGCGCGATATCGCGAAAATATAAAACCGATTGTCGACGCTTCGCTCGGAGGCGCGCTCCGCCTCTTTGTCGACAAGGTCTACAGCGGATCCTACTGGGGGCGCGAACCAGGCGAACCTGTACTGAGTGTCAACGCGACGCTCCCGAACGGGGCGACCCTCGACCAGATGAACGCACTGATAACGAAAATGGAATCCTACCTCGCCGGATTCCCCGAGATACGCCAGTTCCAGACCTCGGTAAACGGTCCGCGACGCGCCTCGATAACAATCTTCTTCGAGAAAGAGTTCCAGCACAACGGCTTTCCATACAGCCTGAAGAGCCAGATTATCTCGAAGGCACTGACCCTCGGCGGAGGATCCTGGAGTGTCTACGGCCTCGAGGACCAGGGATTCAACAACGACGTCCGCGAAAGTGCCGGAAGTTACCGCGTCAGACTGAGCGGATACAACTACGACGACCTCTACGACTGGGCCCTCCGCATGCGCGACACCCTGCTGACCCACCGCCGCATCCGCGAGGTGACGGTCTCCTCGGAGTTCTCATACTGGAAGGATGACTATTCGGAGTTCCACCTCGTTGTCGACCGCGACAAACTCGCCAAGACCGGAATCGACGCGACCCAGTTGTTCAATGCGATCGAACCGACCTTCGGACGCGGTCTCGCAGCCGGAACTGTCGCTGGTCCGGACTGCTCCGAGCGTATAAAACTCCATTCGCGCCAGGGCGAACTCTACGATATCTTCGCCCTGATGCACCAGCCCTTCACGACTTCGTCCGGCCGGACCTTCAAACTGACTGACATCGGAACAATCGAACGGCGCCAGTCACCCCAGGATATCGTCAAGAAGAACCAGGAGTATATCCTTTGCCTGCAGTATGAATATGTCGGGTCGTCGAAGCAGGGTGACCGCGTCCTCGACGCCGACCTCGAGACGATCAACCGCCTGATGCCCGTAGGTTACCGGGCGGTCAGGGAGGGGTATAACTGGCGGCCGGCCGACGAGGCGGCGAAATACTGGCTGCTGCTGCTCGTCGTCGGGATTATCTTCTTTATCTCATCGATTCTTTTCAATTCCCTGCGCCAGCCTTTCGCGATCATCTTCATGATCCCGGTGTCGTTTATCGGGGTCTTCCTGATATTCTATCTGCTCGAATTCAAGTTCGACCAGGGGGGCTTCGCCTCGTTTATCCTCCTGGCGGGAATAACAGTCAATGCGGCGATCTATATCCTGAATGAATACAACACCCTCCGGCGGCAGTATCCGCGCGTCGCGTTGCGCCGGCTCTATATCCGGGCGTTCCGGGCGAAAATCGTCCCGATACTGCTGACTGTCCTGTCGACGATTCTGGGTTTCATACCCTTTATGGTCGGGGTCGAGAAGGAGTCGTTCTGGTTCCCGCTGGCGGTCGGGACGATTGGCGGTCTTGCGATGTCGATGATCGCCCTGCTGTTTGTCTTCCCGGTCTTCGTCCTGCCGCGCCGCCGGGCTGCGAGGAAATGAATTTAGTCAAAATACTGATATGCAGTGCGATGCGGTAGGGGTGCGGCCTGCCGCGTCCGCCCCGTGCCGGCCCGGCTGAGGTAACCCCGTTATCACCTTTCCATGGATCATGGGCCTGGTTATAAATCTCGGCCAGTCTGAATTTGTTATTCACATCCGCGCATTACAGCGCGAACGACAGGCGGAGCGACTGTCGGCAGCCGATGCTCTTCTTGAACTGGCAGAGACCGAAATTCGGGACGCCCTCCGAAGAGGAGGGGCCGATGTCGACCAGCGACACCCCCTCGGCGAGACAGTGCTCGAACAGTTTGAAGGCAAGAAAATTCATCGGGTAGAGTTCGGCGCCCTCCTCTGTGTTGCCCCAGTAGACGACCTGCGCGATACCCCCGGCGACGTGGAACATCTGCGCCGCGGCGATGTCGCGTCCGGCAGAGTCGGTCACGACGAAAAATTCGGCGCGGACAAGCCTCGTCGTCTCCCAGACCTGCTCGAGCGACATCCGGAGCGGAAATCCCCGCTCGCGGCGGTTGGTCTCGATTACGCTGTAGGCGCGGGCTACATCGCGGCGGCTGTCGCTGTCGAGTCTGACCATTGACAGACCATTGCGCAGCGAGCGGTTCAGATGATTCCGGGCCGAGTCGCTCAGCAGCGAACGGTATGAGGGGAAATCGCGGAGGTCGAAATGGTAGTTTATGTCGGCATAGAGGAGTTCGCCGTGGGCCAGCAGGGCGGCCTCCTCCGACGGAACGAAGCGGGGACTGTAGATCGGCGAGGGGATCGTCAGGAAGATCTTCGTCCGGTTCGCCGCGGCGTAGGCCTTCAGCGCGCCGACCGCGTCGTAGACCGTATCGATCTGCGGCTCCGTCCGCCCCGCAGGTGTCAGCCCGCCAAAGGGGGCCGAAAAGGGGGAGCGGAGCGCCCCGTCCTTTTCGCCGAGCACGATCCCGAGCAGGGGCCGGGAAGGATTCTCCCCGATCAGGAGCCAGCGGAGCGAGTCGGCGCGGGAGGCGTTCAGCCGGTTGAACTCGGCCGTGTTGAAAACCGACAGGGGGTTCTGCCGGGTCGCCAGGCCGTAGGCCTCATATGTCGTTTCGAAGATTTCCATAAGGGATGATTTCGCGGTTCGCGGTGCAAATTTACGGAAAAATCCGCCAAAAAATCGTTACTGTCGGAAAGAAAACCTTCCGAGGAGTTTGTTGTTATCCTATAAATGGTTAATTTTGCACTTGAAAACAGACACCGAACCTGGTCTGGTTAACCGAACGATAACGAAATAGCAGAATAAACTCTAAGAACAGAAGAAACTAACAATTAAAAAAAACAAATCTCGCCGCGAGGCAGATACTCTATTTATTTTTTAACCACTGAAACAACAGAAGGTAGATCTTTATGGAAAGCGAAGAAAAAAAGAACAAACGGCCGCGTATCGGACAGATGCGCGCCTCGTCGGGAATCGGCGATATGCAGGACCGTCGCCCGGCAGCATCCTACAGCGGAGGATCATACACCTCTGACGGCCTACGTCCAGCCGAATCATCCTCGGACAACGCCGACAGCCAGGGCGGCTACCGCCAGCCCTACCAGCGCCAGCAGCGCCCCTATCAGAGCCGCCAGCAGGGAGCCTACAACAACAACCATTACGGCAACCACGACGACAACCAGCCGTCGTTCCAGCGTCGTCCCTATCACCCCTCGACCCCCGCGCCCGACGGAAACACCGACGGCGATGAGGGTTACACGCCGCGCCAGCAACCCCACTACAACCAGGGCGGCTATGGCAACCGCCAGGGTAACTATAACAACGGCAACCGCCAGGGGGGCTACAACGGCGGCGGCAACCGTCAGGGTGGCTATAATAACAACCGCCAGGGAGGCTACAACAATGTCAACCGTCAGGGCGGCTACAACGGCGGCGGCAACAACCGACAGGGTGGCTACAACAATAACCGTCAGGGAGGCTACAATAATGGCAACAACCGTCAGGGAGGCTACAACGGTGGCGCCAACAACCGTCAGGGTGGCTACAACAACAATAACAACCGTCAGGGTGGCTACAACAACAATGGAAACCGCCAGGGAGGCTATAACAACAATAACAACCGCCAGGGAGGCTACAATAACAACGGCAACCGCCGCCAGCAGCCGCGCCAGAACCAGTACGGCATGCCCCAGGGGGGTAAGAGTTTTACACCCCGTCCGAAACGAATCGAATATGAAATGCCGATTCCCGATCCGAACGAACAGATCCGCCTGAACAAGTTCATGGCCAATGCCGGAATCTGCTCCCGCCGCGAGGCCGACGAATTTATCCAGCAGGGTCTGGTCAAGGTCAACGGAAATGTCGTTACGGAACTCGGAACGAAGATCTCACACGACGATACGGTCGAATTCAACGACAAGGTCGTTACGCTCGAGCGTAAATGCTACATCCTCCTGAACAAGCCGAAGGACTGCGTCACAACTAGCGACGATCCGAACGACCGCCTGACCGTTATGGATCTTGTCAAAGGAGCCTGCGAGGAGCGTATCTATCCCGTCGGCCGCCTCGACCGCAACACGACCGGTGTTCTTCTGCTGACCAACGACGGCGACCTCGCCTCGAAACTGACCCATCCGAAGTACGTCAAGAAGAAGATTTACCATGTCTGGTGTGACAAGGACATCTCCGAAGACGATATGCAGCGCATCGCCGACGGAATCGAACTCGAGGATGGCGAAATCCACGCCGACGCGATCAGTTACGCGACCGAAACAGACCGTAACCAGGCCGGCATCGAGATCCACTCCGGCCGCAACCGAATCGTGCGCCGTATCTTTGAAAGCCTCGGTTATCACGTCACCAAACTCGACCGCGTTTACTTCGCCGGACTGACAAAGAAGAACCTTCCGCGCGGACGCTGGCGCTACCTGACCCAGGAAGAGGTCAACTTCCTGAAGATGGGCTCGTTCGAATAATCCCCTTGAGGGCAGAATAAATCAGAAAACCAACCAACAGACTCATACACACAAACAAAAAAATGTCAACTGACGACAAACTGAAACGCACAAAGATCGTTGACCTGACCGATCCGGATCTCCTCGACAAGGAGGTGTCGGTTATGGGATGGGTACGTACGCGCCGCGGCAACAAACATGTCCAGTTCGTCGCACTGAACGACGGCTCGACGATCCGGAATATCCAGATCGTGTTCGACATGGCCCGGTTCACCGATGACCAGCTGAAGCCCGTGACGACCGGTTCGAGCATCCATGTGACCGGGCGACTTGTTCCCTCGATGGGAAAGGGTCAGGCTGCCGAAATACAGGCCGATACACTCGAAATCTACGGCACCGCCGACAACAGTTACCCCCTCCAGAAAAAGGGTCATACGCTCGAATTTCTTCGCGAGAAGGCCTATCTTCGTCCGCGTACAAACACCTTCGCGGCTGTTCTGCGCGTCCGTTCGGCTCTGGCCTTCGCAATCCATAAATTCTTCAACGAACGGGGCTTCTTCTATCTGAACACCCCGCTGATAACAGCCAGCGACTGCGAGGGGGCCGGAGCGATGTTCCAGGTGACGACCCTCGACCTGAACAATCTTCCGCTCGACGACGAAGGGAAGGTCGACTACACCCAGGACTTCTTCGGGAAACCGACCGCACTGACCGTCTCCGGCCAGCTCGAGGGAGAGCTCGGCGCGACCGCTCTCGGCGCAATCTATACCTTCGGTCCGACCTTCCGCGCCGAGAACTCGAACACCCCGCGCCACCTGTCGGAATTCTGGATGATCGAGCCTGAGATGGCCTTCTGCGACATAACCGACGATATGGATCTCGCCGAAGAGTTCATCAAATACTGTATCCGATATGCTCTCGACCACTGCCGCGACGATATCGAGTTCCTCTGCGAGCACTACGACAAGGATCTGATCGCCCGCCTCGAGTCTGTTCTGGCCGACGATTTCGTCCGTCTGACCTACACCGAGGGTGTCCGTATCCTCGAGCAGTCGGGACGCAAGTTCGAGTATCCGGTCTACTGGGGTGCCGACCTCCAGAGCGAGCACGAACGCTACCTCGTCGAGGAACATTTCGGAAAGCCGGTTATCCTGACCGACTATCCGAAGGATATCAAGGCTTTCTATATGAAGCAGAACGACGACGGCAAGACCGTCCGCGCGATGGATGTGCTTTTCCCGACAATCGGAGAGATTATCGGCGGATCGGAGCGCGAGGCCGATTATGACAAACTCGCCAAGCGAATCGACGAACTCCAGATCCCGATGAAGGATATGTGGTGGTATCTCGACACACGCCGTTTCGGCTCGGTGCCCCACTCCGGCTTCGGTCTCGGTTTCGAGCGTCTCGTTCTGTTCGTCACCGGAATGACGAACATCCGCGACGTCATCCCCTTCCCCCGTACCCCGAAGAACGCCGAATACTGATCCTCGGTGCCGACCGAAAGCAGATTGGGCCGCTCCCAGTCAGGGAGCGGCCCGATCTGTGTTTTCGCGATCGGCATATTGTCTGCCGGGAGTCGCGGTTAGTGCAAAAAAGCCGTATAAACACGTCTTTTCCTATGTGTTCCGAGCTAGGTTATACGCATATGTGTGTGCGTGTGTGTGGCAGTCAGAATTCGCTGAAGGCGAAGGGGAGGAGGGCGCGGACCGATTTGAGGCGGCAGACGCGGTTACGCCCGACAAGAAGAACTCGGATTTCGCGCCCTCCGAGGGTCTCGTATTCGAGCAAAGCCTGGCGGCACGCGCCGCAGGGGGAGACCGGTTCTTCGGGAATTTCGCCGTCGGAAGCGACCGCTGCGATGGCGATTGCTTCGAAGCGGGCCCCGGGCCAGCGGGAGTGGGCATAATAGCAGGTTGTCCGTTCGGCGCAGGTCCCCGAGGGGAAGGCTGCGTTCTCCTGGTTCGAGCCGGTCACGGTCTCGCCGTTGTCGAGCCGGATTGCGGCGCCGACATTGAAATGGCTGTAGGGTGCGTAGGCGCGCGAGGTAGCTTCGATCGCAGCCTCGACCAGCCGACGGTCACTGTCGGCGAGTTCGTCGATGGTGAACTCGCTGACAGGTATGACGATATCGAATTTATTCATATTCGTGGAATGGTTTGTCAGTTCTTGAACTGGGGGAGTTCGATGACGCGCAGGCGCTCCCCTCCGGCGGGGTCGTTCACAATCGAGCGGAAGTAGCGCTCGTCGTAGCCGCCGAACTCGGGATATTCAGGCATTCCCGTATGGGTCCGGGCGAATTTCCCGTCGCGTTCGCGCTTTATGTTTCCGTCGAGGTATTTGACAAGGAGATAGTCGCCGAGCTCTTTGTACTGCCGGACATAGCGGCGGGCCCACATTGCAGTGTGGTCGTTCAGCAGTCGGGCGGCGGCGTCGGGGTCGAGCGACGGCACTTCGGCAAGCAGGATGTAGACTTCGGCGGCGATAGAGTCTTCGATGGCGGTCTGTACGCGCCGGATGTCGGGAATCATCTGGCTGTAGCGGTTATAGGCCTGGTTGGCGACATAGTTGTTGACCCAGAAAGCGGCGTCCCACGAGATATTGTACATGTCGCCGTTTCCGACGGCGAATTCGCGGGGAGCCTCCTCGACGCAGTTATAGACCGGGATGTAGACACAGGTGTTCGCGTCGTCGACGCCGAACCAGAGGATGCCGCGCATCTGCTCGGGGGCGGCAGAGTTCATCTGCGATACGAAAGAGAAGCCGGTCTGCTGGGTCGCGATTGCACGCTCATGGGTATACTCAGCCGAGTCGACGACGAAGGTCAGCGGACGCCAGCGGTAGGGAACGGCGAAGGGACCTGCACCGATATCGGCGGTCATGTCGAGGGGGGTGCCTTCGAAGTGGTCGCGCATCATCGCCTGCATTTCGCGGGCGGTCGGTTTGCGGTCGGGGCGGATCCAGAGGGGGAGTACGTCCCCCTCGCCGCGTGTGATCCAGGGGAGGTAGCGGTCCATACCGTCGGCGAAGCGGTTGTAGTAACTCCATACGCGGCCGTCGCATCCGCGAAGGGCCCCCATGTCGTAGACCGCATAGGCGCGCGAGAAACTGAAATCGCTGTCCTGGCCGGAGAAATAGCCCTGACGACGGGCGAAGTCTATGACGTCGGGGGAGTAGAGACAGTTCTCGGGGTCGTCGAGGGGGAACTGATGGATGCGGCTGTGGTTGGCGTGGCCGGAGATACAGTCGTCGGGGACGCGCATGGCGACCCATACGGCTCCCTTTTCTTTCCCCCCTTTGCCGATCATCTCCATGATCCATGCCTCGTTGGCGTCGGCGATTGAGAATGACTCACCCTCGCTGCGGTAGCCGTGGTCGCGTACGAGCGAGGTCATGACCCCGATTGCCTCGCGGGCAGTCCGGGCGCGCTGCAGGGCGATGTAGATCAGCGAGCCGTAGTCGACTATGCCGGTTGTGTCGACCAGTTCCTCGCGGCCGCCCCAGGTGCTTTCGGCGATCGTCAGGCCATGTTCGTTCATGTTTCCGATTGTCCGGAACGTGTGGGTGACCTCGGGTATCTCGCCGAGATACTCGCCGGTGTCCCATTCGACAACGCGGCGCATTGCTCCGGCGGGATGGTCGGCGGCGGGTTGGTTGTAGAGTTCGCCGTAGAGCGTGTGGCTGTCGGCGGCGTAGGTTATGATGACGCTACCGTCGGCGGTCGCGTTGCGTCCGGCGATCAGGCTTGTGCAGGCGTCGGCCTCTGCGGCTGCGCCGGAGAGGATGGCGGCCAGGGCCGCGGAGAATATAAGAGTCTTGTTCATAGGTGTTACCTTATTAACGAAGTAAATGAGAAATTATTTTACGACGACCCGGCGGGCGAAGTCGTCGACAACGACGATGTATAGCCCTGCCGGAAGATCGAACTGGCGGCGGCCCTCTATCGTTCCGTCGAACCATGTCGTTCCGTCGAGGCCGTAGACGGCGGCGCGGACAGGGCTGTCGCCTGTCGCGATGACGAGGCATCCGCCGGAGCAGAAGGCGTCCCAGCGATGATAGGGGAGACTGTTCGAGGCTGATGCGCCGCTGTAGTCGGTCATCGTGATATTATCGAGGTTGAAACGGTTGCCTCCGGTCTGGCGCAGGCGCAGGCGGATATTTCCGGTTGCGTTGACGACGAAACTCTGGGTCGAGAATTCGGCTGTTGCCGAGCGGCCGACTCCGGCCTCGAGCCAGGTTGCCCCCCCGTCGGTAGAATATTCGGCGACGACGACCGCTTCGCCGTCGCTGCGGTTGTCCCATTTGCGGAGGTCAAAACTGAGCGTTCCGAGGCCGCCGCGCTTATCCTCGGTCATCGCGATCCGTCCAGCCCCGGAGTTGGAGCCCTTGAAGCGCATCGAGTTCGAGCCGTTGAACTTCATGTCGTCCTCGAAGATGTTGGCAGATTCGAATTCCCAAGTCGCGGCTGTCCCGTCGTAGAATCCTTTTGCGTAACTGTTTACGCCCTCTGACATCGGATTTTCAAAGGTTTCGCAGAAAATTGTTGATTTGACAACTCCGTCGACGACGACTTCATCGCTGTAGTAGTTTCCGGCGCGGGCTTCGATTGCTGTCGAATATGTCCCGGGAGTGTCGCTGTAGAGGCGCAGGTAGAAGCGGTCTTCGCCCGGAACGAGGGTCAATTCCTCCGCCCAGGTAGTGCGGTCGCCGCTGAGTTGGAACGGTTCGTCGACGAGCAGGAGGATATCCTCGGCGATATTGTCGATGTCGAGAAGCACTTCGGCGATTTCTGACGGTTCGCCCACGAGGGTCGCGAAGTCGAGGTCTGCGTCGTAGAGGAAGCGGATCATCGGGGTCGGTTCGGCTGTAGTTACGCTGACCGTGCGCGAAGTCAGCGTCGGAGAACTGACCCGGAACTCATAGGTCGCGTCTGCCTCGAGACCTTCGACCGTGTGGGTTCCGGCCGCAGCTGCGACCGTTGCCGGATATCCGTCGATACTGCGTCCCGAGCGGGTGACGTCAATGTTGTAGCGCGCATCGGGGCCGTCGATGTTAATCCAGCGTATCGCGAAAGAATGGTCCGTTACTTCCGAGGCGTCGAAAACCGGGAGGCCGTCGACCGCCTCGGCGGCGAGAGAGACACGCGAGGTCAGCGTGCCGGCCGTGACCGTCAGGGTTCCGCTGTAGGCTCCGGCGCGGTCGGCGCAGAAGGTGACGCGGATGTTCGTCCCCTCGTTGGCGGTCGTGGCCGGGATTGATGCCGGAGAGCAACCGAAGGCGTTGCCTGAGACAGACAGGGTGACGTTGTCGGATATGGCTGTCGTACGGAGTTCGATGTCGGCCGAGAGCGTGTGGCCTGCGGCGGTCATGCCGAGGTCGACCGACAGACCGTCGGCGGGATGTTTGATCGCGGGGTTGTCTGATCCGGCTGGCCTCCATGGGGTCGTCTTCTTGTTGCCCCATATATGTTCGGCGAGTTCTGGATGGTCAATGAAGGGGTTGCGGTTGTTCTGAGCCGCGTAGACTGCCTCGTTTCGGTCGAGTTCTTTCTGGCTGACGGGATCCTGGCGGTGCCATTTGAGCAGCATCTCGATGGCCCAGTCATCGAAGGCGGGATAACTGTTTCCGGCGAGCATAGGGCTGTCCCACGAAGCGATCCGGTCGTTATAGCAGGCAGCCATATAGAAATAGGACCGGGCGAAGTCACCCTTGTACTGGTCATCGGGTTCGAAGACAGTTCCCGAGTATCCGGGAAAGGTCGACGCCCCGAGGCGTCCGAGGGCCTTGACCGATCCGTTGCTCCAGGTCTTTCCGCCGGCACATTCGCCGTAGGGGTAGTTGCCTCGGTAACCGTTTACCTGGCCGTCGGTCGGGTAGAGGTGGAAAGCGTCGGAATACATCGGCGAAACCTTGCCGCCGAACCAACTTTTCGGGAATGAGTGCTCGCGGTTGTAGCACGATCCGACGCCGGAGTAGTTTCCGCATTTCGAGGAGAAACTCCAGTGCTTTGTCGAATACATGTCCCAGAGGGTGTTGTCCTCGGGGCGTATGTCGGATGTGCGGTACAAGTCGTAGAGTCCATCGTAACTGACTACATTATGGGGCGAGACTGCCGAACAGAGGGCTTTGATCAGATTGTTTCCATACAGATTCTCGCAGCGGTCGTAGTAACCGTCTGGGGCGGAGGCGTGTCCGGCGAGGGATGCTGCCGCGACGGCGGCCGTAAACAGTAATTTAAGTTTCATCGATTGATTGGTTTTTTTTGTGGCACAAAGTTACCACATTACCCCCGAAAAACCGCCGAATCCGTCTTAAATTACTTCAAAAGATCTCGTATTTCTGTATCGGAAAGTTTCGTAAAGGCGCTGATCTGCTCCGTTGACAAGCCGCTGTCCACCATATTACGGACCATTTCGGCTAATCCTTCGGCACGACCTTCGGCACGACCTTCGGCACGACCTTCGGCACGACCTTCGG
>JAMPGR010000016.1 GCA_023663805.1 Clostridium sp.
TAATAAAAGACAATATCTAAACTAAATTTTTTCTAACAACTCTATGAACAAGTATTTCAAGTTCTTCATGGGTGCATCGGTCATCGCTCTGGCCTCCTGCTCGAGCGACGAACCCGTCAACCCCAACGAACCCGAACTCCCGCAGGGTGAGAAGGCCTACATGCAGGTCTCGCTCTACGACGCAAACGACCTCAGCCGCGCCAATGGATATGTCGATGGCGAAGGCAACGAAGCCGCTGTCCAGCAGGCCCACTTCTACTTCTTCGACGAATCCGGTAAATATATCGGCCAGTCGAACTTCACTCCGCTTTCGCCGAACGGTAGCGAACCCGACAATATCGAATTCAAGACTCCGGCTCTCGTTATCATCGAGAACCAGAAGAGCACTGAATATCCCGACTATGTCGTCACTCTGATCAACCATCGCCAGTATACCGACGCAGATCTGAATAATGTCAGCCTTACTGACTTCGGCAAGATGATTACTAACTGGGGTGATAACAAAGAGTATGGCTTCGCAATGGCTACCACCAGCTACTTCACTTCCACCGGTTCGACCGACGCTCACCACGACAACACATACTACTTTGCTACGAAGCTCAACACAACCGACTTCGCCCGCACTCCCGAACTTGCCAAGGCAACTCCGGCTGTCAAAATTTATGTCGAGCGTCTCGCTGCCCGCGTCGAACTGTCAACCAGTGCACCCGACAACACTTTCGATGTCCAGGCAACAATCTACGGCCAGGATGGAGACAATCCCAACGTCGGTGGAAACGAATCGGCTACCAAGTTGAAAGTCAAGGTTCTCGGCTGGTATCTTAACGGTGTTAACGAAGAAAGTTACCTGAGCAAACAACTCGGATCGTGGAATATCGCCGATGCATTCCAGTCGACTACCTCCGGCAACTGGGCATGGAATAACGAAAGCCTCTACCGCAGTTTCTGGGGCATGGGTGTCGGCTACGGCGCTCTGAACGAGAACAGCCTGAAGTTCTTCACCTACAACCAGAAGGTCGAAGTCGGCGCCAAGGCCTACTGCAACGAGAACACAACCTCGTATGACAACTTGAAGTACACAACCACGACTGACCCGACCGAACGTCCGAACCAGCGCCTGATGACCTCCGTTATCGTTAAGGCTAAGTTGACCGACGCAAATGGCAACGCCGTTCCCTTCGTCGAATACAATGGTCTCTACTTCACCCACGATCGTTTCATCAACTACGTTCTCGCTGCTAACCAGAGCAACATCCCCTATATATTTACCGAAGTCACTACCGGTGATGTTACAGCAGGTGAGACCCAGACCACAAAGAAGGAATGGAAGCAGCTCGACGCTTCCTACTTCAAACTCGAAGGAACGAACAGCGAAATCCACGTCGCTCTCGCCGACAAATTCCCGACCGCAGGTCTGAAGAAGGGTAATACGGATGACGCCGCAGAGTTCACCGACGACGACAAGGAAGCCCTCATTGAAACACTCAAGAACGCAACCTCCGGCGCTATCGCTTCGTCCGCTGACGCCGACATGTACTACAACGTTCCCATCGCCCACTTGAACTCGCCGCAGTACTACAGTGAAACCACCGAAGATGGTACGGGTATCAAGGGTGACCTGAAGACCTGGAAGGAAGGATCGTTCGGCGTTGTCCGCAACCACGCTTACCAGATCAATATCAACTCGATCAAACGTCTCGGAACAGGTGTCTTCAACCCCGACAGCAACGACGACAAGGATATCATCACTCCCGATCCCGATCCGAAGGATCCGAACTGGTATCTTGGCGCTACGATCAACATCCTCTCCTGGAAGATCGTCTCGAACAATGTCGACCTCTAATCTGTCCTGACCGACCGATTAATCCCCATACAACAAATCCGGCGGGAGGCTTCCCGCTTCCCGCCGGATTTTTCTCTTTTTCGATTCTGCAACTCTCTTCTAAACCTGTTTATCTCTCTACTCAATCCCAACAAAACCCACAGCCGTGAGTCCGCAAGGCCTCACCCCTCTTTCGATAACAACGAGCCGCCCCCCGGGGCAGCCTACAGATATAGATAACATCAAATAAATTTAATCTAAACAATTCAGCGATGAAGCTTAACAAAATATTCTCTCCGACCGGACGTCTTGCCACCCTTTTCGCGGCCTTCGCATCGATTGCGATGCTCTCTTCCTGCGATAGCTGGCTCTACGAGGACGAGGGGGACTGTGACCCCCACTATAAGGTTAAGTTCCGCTTCGACTACAATATGAAGAAAGCCGACGCGTTCTCGCAGGAGGTTAATGCTGTCACGCTTTATATTGTTGATCCGGAATCGGGCCGCGTCGTCTGGCGCAAGACTGAAAACTCCGATATCCTGAAGTCTGAAGACTACCTGATGGATGTCGAGGGGCTCGCTCCCGGCAACTACAAACTGATGGCCTGGGCCGGCGACGGTCACAAAGACAGTCCCCACTTCAACCTCGAGGACTCCGGCGACGACCACACGATGTTCACCTGCACGATGGCCCGCGAGACCAACGTCGACGGCCTCCCCGAATCGAGCGCGAACCTCCACCGTCTCTACAAAGACCTTCCCCAGGAGTTCAACAACCGCGAATTCGTCGACGACCAGGGCACGCACATCCACACCGTCCGCCTGATGAAGAACACCAACGACATCACCGTCGTTCTCCAGCAACTCTCTGGCGAAACGGTCGACCCCGACGCCTTCGACTATGTCATCACCGACACCAACGGCAAGTTGAACTACGACAACTCCCTGATGGATGACGACGAGATCACATACCGCCCCTGGCGCACACGCCCCGGTATCGCCGCCGGCTACGTCCCCGAGAATATGGCTGAGGCACAGTTCTCCGCTGCAATCGCAAACTTCTCCGTCAACCGAATGATGGCCGACCACAAGATGGTACTGACCATCACCCGCAAATCCGACGGCGGAATCGTCGCAAAGGTTCCGGTCATCGACTACGCCCTGATGGTCAAGGCCAACTACGACGACATGCCCGACCAGGAATACCTCGACCGCCAGGATAACTTCTCGATGGTCTTCTTCCTCGACGAAGGAATGCGCTGGATCAATACCGAGATCTACATAAACTCCTGGAAGGTAGTCCTTAACGACATCAACATCTAGCCTCTCCCGATGAAACTCCGATTCTTTAACATAATACCGTTTATCATCAAGACGCTACAGTTCTGGATTTTGGCGTTTATTCTCGGAGGTGGGTTATCGTCTTGTTCCTCAGATAAAAACGCGACTCCGGAGCTTCCGACCCCGGCTTCCAGTGAATATAATGCTGTTCTGACTCTCGTCCTCGAAGATTCCGGCTTCGCGAAGATGACTCCCGTGGACGGCGAGTACAATCCAGGCAGCGGTTTCGAGAATTATATCGATATTCCGGGCCGAGACTTCCGCGTCTATTTTTTCGACCAGCAAAACCGCTATATCGATTCGCTCGATATTACTTCCGTTATACCAACCGATTCCGGCTGGGAAACCTCCGGCGAATCGAAACACTACGGTGTCCTCGGCAAAACAACAACCGATATCAGTCGTCTTAATGCAAAAGTCATGATTCTGGCCAACTGGCGTGGTGTCTATCCGACCAATCTTGTCAAAGGAGTCTCCACGATTGACAATCTCTGTACCTCGCCAGACGCTGTCTACGAATTCTCCCCGGAGCAGATGGCTCTATCGCGGGAAAATACAATACCTCTATACGGAATCAAGGATCTCGGTGTCTTCACCTGGGGGGAGGATGGCCGCGGCAATGATCATTTCTACAGTATGGGAAACATCCATATGCTCCGTGCCTATGCCAAGGTCGAAGTGATTAACAACTCCGAGAGCCGTCTGACTGAAGTCAAACTCCACCGTTATAACCGCCGCGGCTACAAAGCCCCATTCCAGGTTTATCGCGAAAGTGACTATGTTCATAACTCCTGGAGTCAGGACTATGTCGCGACCCCCCATATTCCCGCCGGAAACGCCTTCTCGGCAGAAGTTTTTTCCTTTCTGACTCCTGAGCAGTCTTCAACCAACTGGATCGTATATGTTCCGGAATATGACAACTTGACAACGCCGGAAGTATCCAGTTATATGACTGTCAAGTTCGATGACAGCGACAAGGAGTATACTATCGAGTTCCGCTCCGACCAGAATAATGCCGGAACAGAGTTCAGCCTTTTGCGAAATAACTGGTATCGATTCACCCTTGACCATACAACCCTCGAGGGTCTAAAGGTCAGAATATTCGTTCGTAAATGGAATTTTCTGGACCATGAAGAAATAGTAATGTAAAAAAGGATTCCAACTATGAAATATATACAGTATTTAATGATATCGGCCCTAATGCTGCTTATGGCAGCATGTTCCGGAAGCAGCGGCGACGAGCCGGCAGAACCCACAGGCAAAACGGCTACAGTGGAAGTCGGATTGAGATGCAATACGGGTATTTCAAGAGCTACAGGGACTGAGCGAAACCCACTACAGAACGAAACCATCCACACCTGGTGGGTGGCTTTTGTCAATAGTGAGGGGACTGTTGTAGAACTGGTTTCCGACAAGGGAATTGCTGATGCCGGTGTCGAACAGGACCATTTCACACTAAGGCTTGTCGCCGGAAATTACAAGGCATATGCCTTCGCGAACATCACGCCGGAGGAGGTCTCGGAACATTCGGGTGTCACCTTCACCCCTGGTTCGAAAATGACCGGCAATCCGATGTCGGCCACCTTCGACGGATTCGACACCCGCTCGATCGGCAATATGCCGATGAGTGGCTGTCAGGATATCAAGGTTCTGGGAAGCTCAGAGACCGAGAGCTTCGAAATCGAGGTTGTCCGAATGTTCGCCAAGATCGAACTGGATCTCCGGAACGCATCCTCGAAGGATATCGTTGTCGAGAATGTCAGCTTTGGGCCTCTGAACGCCGCCGATGCCAGTATCAGTCTGATGCCGCTCTACTCCGCCCTGGAGGACGGCGTCTTCATACCCGGTTCGACCCCCGGAGAATGGTTCGAGAAGAAAGTAGACCTGACGCTCACCGCCGACGGCACGGCCAAGTCGACCCACTTCTACACCAGCGAGGTCATCTCGAACCACACGACAGGCCACTTCCTGCTGAACCTCGACACCCGTACAGGCAACGATGAGGCAAAGCGTCGCTCGCTCCTCTACGGGTTCCATTCGATCTACCGTAATGACTGGATGCATGTTCCGGTCAAGTTGGCCGACTGGTATGTTGACCTCGAAATCCAGTTCTATCCCCCGATCGGAGGCTATCCTGCGTTCATGAAAGAGAGCAGGGGTGACGAATTCTACGCTAAATTCGGTTCGTCCGGCACATTCATAATCAATGTAAAGGTCACGGAGGCCGATGGAAACGAACCTCTTCCCCTCGAGGATTTCGATGTGGCGGTCACCGGTGTCGTCAACCCGGGTCTGTTCAAGACCATTCCGGAGCGCGACGATGTGACCTATGAGATCATCGGCGAGATCGCGACCGGAGTTGTCAACCAGCAGTCGGAACTGACACTGGAAATCACCGTCCCGGCAGGGGAGAATGTCATTGAAAAGTTTATTAGAAAAATCTATATCATCCGAGAAAGCAAATGATCGAAGTAAAGAAAATATTAGGTTTACTGCTTTTAGCGATTGTCGGCACGTTCAGCTCCCGGGCCGGAACGCCGCTGATTGAGGACGTGAAACAATTATATACGAACGCGGAAATAAAGAACGAAGATGTCGAGCGCGATCCGACGCTGGAATCATATCGCAGTCTGGAACATCTGATGGACGAGAGTACGACATCAATATTCCGTACGAGTCCATATTACGACAAAGATTACCATTATCTTTCGGTCAGGTTCGCCGACGGCTTGCCCCTGCCGGAGGACAAGAGCCTCTATGTCGTTCTGACCCGTCCGCAGCGTCCCGACGAAAACACCCCGACAAAAACAAACCCGACGGCTCTGGAGATCCACTATTCACTCAATGACAACGAGACCTCATATATGGACACGGTCGTACTGGCTCGCGTCTACTTCATCAACCGCGGATCAGGCACCACCGAACTCTCCGAACCCCTGAGCTACCAGAAACTCGACAGCGTGGTCAAGAAGTACTCCGGCGCGGAGTATTCAGTCCGGGACATAAAGCGCCTGAAATTCATCGTCACGATGAACAACGGCCGCTACACAGTCGGCGACACGGACATCCGCCCGATGATTCTGGCCGGATTCCAACTCTATGCCGCAAAGCCCTATGACCTGCGTCAGCGAACGGGAGATCTTGTGGTCAACAACTGGGTCGACCGGTTCCATCTCGATACCGATATCAACTTCCGGTATTATGATTTCGACTTTGTCCATACCCAGGGTGTCCTTGACTCGAGAAACCGCCAGGGGGTCGAGACCCATCAGTTTATGGTTCAGGATGACGACAATAACAATAAAACCTTGAACGCTCTTCCGGGGTGGGATAAATTTGACGCCAACGGTATATGGACTGCCGACACCGCATTTATGCGGAAAAATAATATCCGGATGCCTGACTACTCGTATATAACATGCAAGGATGATTCGCTAATCCGTCAGGACCACAAAATGCAACAAACCGCAACGATTGAGCACCTTGTCTATGCCGTACAGGGGGAACCGATTGCGCTGTATCCCTACTATACGATGCCTTATCCGGAAAAAGGAAATTATCAGGAGAAATTTATCCACTGGTATGACTACTATACCGGCGGGCAACTGACCGACGACTCCGGCCACGAACTTCTCGGATTCCATGCCGATGCCTCCCAGGTGTTCCGTTCGAAAGATCATGGGTGGTACAGTGGTATGTCACTTACAACCGACCAGCGCTATGATACCACGATTGAACCCTTCACTATTGCCAGCGAAAAAGACTATATCGAATATGTACGCCTGGTCAATGAGGAGGGAAAAACCGGGCTGAACGCTGTCATTACTGCGGATGTCCTCGATTTCAAAGGGATGGATGTCGAGCCAATCGGCAACTCTTCATCCAGAGTCTGGTATGCACAGCTCGACGGAGGCAACTGTATTATTAAAAATCTGGTTATCGAGAATAACTATGTCGGCTCCGGACTGATTGGTAACGCGACCGACGGCGCTCTTGTCCAGAATCTGATAATCGACAGTTCTTGCAGTTTCACCGGCCTGCGTTTTGTCGGTCTTGTCGGTGCGTTCCGCAAGAAAGGTATGCTGACAATACGCGGTATTGTGAACAATGCAGACGTGACAGCCCGAGGCAGCGGAGACGCACGCACGGCCGGCAGTCTCTTAGGTTGTGCGACAGAACTTACTGACGGTGGCAGTTCCTCCGTGTTCCTTTTTGAAAACTGCATTGTTGCCGGAAATATCGTGGCTCCCTCGGAAGCCGCTCTCGTTGCCGGATGGATTTCCGGTGCGAAGACAACCTTCCGTAATATAGTTGTAACCGGGACTGTTACTGGAAACGCCAACTGGCAGGATGTCTTCCGAGCCACAGTGTTCAACGATCGCCAGAAATTTAAAAACTGCTATATTAACAGGACCAGTATTCAGAATTTCAGTCGATTCGACGGCAATGTAACGGTTCTGTGGCTTAAGTCTGCGCTGAGTCAAGACTGGAGTGGTGTCGACGCTACTCCGATAGCTCCGAGATACGCACCCGTAACTGGCGGAGCCGTCATTGCAGGACATTCTCCCGAGCGCCAGTATGGTACGTGGGCTACCTTCTTCCATACTCGCGAACCGTTCAGCGAGGATGGGAATCTCCGTCCGCTTTGCAAAAATGAATTTGTCATCGCCGCTGATGTTGCCCAGGACTTCTCTTACGCTTCGAATATCACCGACAACGGAGATGGAACCGGTACAATCATCGAGCCGACGATTCAGGTTCGTCATCTGTTCCGGGTACGCGACGGTCGTCAATTCGCGGATGATTATATGAAATCTTCGACAGGAAACGAGGAGTTTATCCGAATGAACCGTCGTCACATTTCCGCATCGACGAAAACCTTCTTCCAGGTGCGTCTCGACCACCCTTATCCCGCCGAGACAACGACCCGCGGTGTGTTCTACTACAAAATCAATGATGAGGACTATCGACGTATCTGTTCCCGTATTATCCGTGTTATCCATAACGGTGACACAATTCAGGAAACCCGCGTCAAGGATACATTCGCAATGGACGAGAGCGAACGTTTCTTGAAATTTGACAGCGATGGGAATCCGATACCTCTCGACTATTCGAAATCAGATCCGACCCAGAAGATTATGTTCTATCCGACAGGAATGTTCAACGGACAGGGAATGCGCACCGTAGTCGAAAATGGTGATAGCGTGAACTATTATCTTTGTGGCGGTGGCGGGCATTACTTCCAGATGCTCGCCTGCAAGGCCGAGAACATTCAGGAACCGGGCGACTATACCGTCCAGGTCATCGGTACGGACTTCGACGGAGAAATCATCTACCTCTACGACGACCTTCAGAAAGGCATAAAGAAGGAACTGATGGTTCAGGAATTCAAAATAAAATTCCTCCCTCCCGAATCATCGCTCTTCATCCCTGAGGAAGAACTTGCTGAACCTAATTCCATATATGACGATCTGACAAATGAACAGTTGACGCTGAAGTATGGACCGGCTTCTGACATAATCAATTTCGACGAGTATCTCCTTCTCGAAAATCCCGATAATCTGAAGGAGAGTACTCCGGATATGTATATCCGTACGCTCAGTATGAACGACAATCAGAATCCCCCGAAGTACGCCGGAGAGTTCAACTACTTTCGCTGGCCGCAGCCCTGGGAACAGACAAACTACAACTTCGGCTACAATGTACGTCACGACTACGCGATGCAGATGATCGCGAACAACTCGATGGCTACGTCCCACCACTCCTACGTTTATAAAGAGGGTGAACAGCGCGACAACTACGGCGAGGGTCCGGGGCTGTACGACCGTCTTTTCTACGAGTCGGCTGACCACAGAAAGGGTTACTTCTACTATGTTAATGCAGCGGATGATCCCGGTATCATAGCCCGCCTGAAACTGGACAAATTCTGCCCTGGAAGCAAGGTTCATGTATCATGTTGGATTGCCGAATTCACGAACAACCGGGAGTTGGCGAACCTGTCGTTCAACTTCGTAGCCCGTATGACCAACGGCGAGCGTATTCCGCTTCATTCCCACATTACGGGTTATGTCCCGACAGATCGCCGTGGACAGTGGATGTATGTATACTCTGCTTTCGTTCCCGACCTGACCGACAAACGCTTCGATATGGACCGATTACTCCGTTACGAAATCGAAATCGAGAACAACGCGAAGAGTTCGCTGGGCGCTGACTATGCGGTCGACGACATCCGCGTCTATACTGTCAGCCCCGACATCGAGGCATATCAAGAGAACCCGATCTGTCTGAAGGAGGACAATATCGATGTACGTATCTCGGCCGACTTCGAATCCCTGATGCAGAGTCTTGGTATCGAACCAGTCGATTTTGACAACAATCGTCCTGCGGAAAATCAGGGGAAGATGATTGATCTCTATTATACTTTTGTCGACCACGAGATTTATGAGAATCTGAAGAACCAGGGCTTTTCTCCTCAGGAGCGTTTCGACAGCGCTGTTATTCGTTATAACTACGACGGTGTATTGAATGGGCCTGCAAAACCCTACGGAACTCTTAGTTTCCGTTCATGCTGGGTTGCCAACGACGAATACATCCCCGGAGAAAGTACGACTTCGAACAAGGCGTTCCGCTATGTCAGTACGCGTCCCGGATCGTCAGGCCGGGAATTGATTGTTTTCAATACCGATCCGTCGACCGAAAACATGAATCCCGGAAAGAAGTATATCTGCGCGATGTATACCAAACTGAATAATGAGGACTTCGGCGAAGGTGTGAAAGAACCGGGATGGAACGTGTTCCTTCTCGAGGATTCTTGTTCGAAGAAGTGTGTCTTCACGGTCGTCGCCTCCAGTATCATACGAATCAACGGCGAGGTTAAGAACGTGTCACAGATTATCGATGCCTGCAAAAACCAGATACCGAATGTACAGGTTGATCTCCTGACCAACAAGATGGACGAAAACGGCAATCCGGTCGTTGTCAAACACAAAGCGGTGTTCGACTGGTATGAAGGCCCTATGAAAGAGTTCGAGAAGATTCATAATAATGCCGAAGAATATGAACACTACGACAAGGGTGTCACACTCTGGGATGCGCTGATTTTCTTCCGCGAGACTTTTCCGAAAGCAGAAGACCTCAGCGATGAACCCCCGGTCAACAGCCAGTATACCGAGGAGATGCGCGAATTGATTGATCGCTATGTGCGTCAGGATTCTACCGGCAACGTCAGACCCAAACTGATTCTTGCCAAGCCCTACTATAACTTCCCGCGTCTGAATCTCAGCAAGGGCAAGACCGACTCGCTGGCGAATGTACTCGCGATTCCGATTCCGCTCTATTATAAGGAAGAACAGGATTCTCTCGGAGTCGATGACGACGGCGAGGCATACAAAATCTGTACGATGCCGACCGATGTCGAGATTCAGGTTCGTCAGCGTGCACCGATTATGTACCAGGGATTCTCTTCGATCAAATATCCCGATGCAATCGAAGATGTCCCGATGCGGCTCAGCCTCAAACGCGCCAATATGGCATATGCTCCAATAACCGACACAGAAAGTGCCGAGGCGCCGATTATGCTCCCTGTACGCCAGGTCATACCCGTATCGAAGGATGTCACGGCGATGAGGATACCGCTCTACGACGGTGCACCGCTCGAACTGATAGCGACAGATGACCCCGATTACCTGACACTCTCTGATTCGGATATCCATGATTCGGACTCGCAGGGAATGTGGAAAATCGGAGAACTTATCGAACTCGAGGCTATTCAGGACAAAGAGGCAGAAGGGCGTATCGGAATGGTATTCTACAACGACAGCATCCGCTTCAAGGAGGGGTACTATTATACGGTGAAATTCCCATTCGAAGAGAAAACCGGAACCTCGAGTGCCCCGGCAGATATATCGAGAGTTCTGGCAGTCAACGACGGTTCCCCGGATGGATACGGAGAAGACTCGGAAGAGGATAAGAGCGATGATACAAACGAGGAGATTTGTCATGGTGATGTAATCTTCACGTTGAAGATCGTTCCCGAATACCAGAAATGGACAGGCAAAGCCAACAAGAACTGGAACAACGACGACAACTGGCGTCGCGTGACAGATTCCGAGCTTCTCGATCCGGAGAACGCTTCGCTGGTAGATTTGACAATCAACGACTTGTCGAACCCGAATGTGAAGAGTTACGCTCCGCTCGATTTTACCAGGGTTATAATCCCACAGCCTGTCGAGGTCTCGGACGATGAAGAAACCGAAGGGGAACTAGCGACTACCGTTCCCCATATGTTCCAGCCCAAGAACAACCCGAGATGGCTTGACGGCATAGAAAGAGAATGGAACTCCGACCCTTCGGCCAACGCTACAGCTGGTTTCGCGACTCTTCTTGTCCAGTATGATATGATCCAACTTCCAAAGAACGACGCAACATACTGCCGCCCCTGGGTCGCAAATATGAGCAGGGAGATCCACTTCGAGTCAGGTGCGGAAATCGCAAACCAGCAATGGCTGCGCTACGAACGTGCGTGGGTCGACATGGAGGTGGATCCGATGAGGTGGTATGTGCTCTCCTCGCCGCTGAAGGCGACATTCGCCGGCGACATGTATCTGCCGACCGCCGGAGCACGCCAGTTGACTCCTTACTTCAGGGAGATTGAGTTCGAATATGGGGAGGACAATGCCTACAACCGCTTCAAGCCCGCCGTATTCCAGCGTTCTTGGGACCAGGCGCGTGCAAATGTCTACAATTTCGGGGACGACCCCGAAGCTGTCACCAATGTCGGTGTTCTGACAACGTGGAGCAATGTCTACAACGATGTCAACGTTCCATACGAGACCGGTCACGGTTTCTCCGTCAAGGCTGATATCACCGAAATCTCGGGGACGAAGCCGGAGAAGGTCATGTTCCGACTCCCGAAGAATGACGACAGTTACTCATACTTCACCGATAACGGCCAGAGCGACCCGACGGATGACACCCATATCAGCCGTACGGATCCCTACAGACTGAATGATGTCACCGGCAGGATCAATCTGACGGCGGCTTCCGACTCGAACCGATTCTATATGGTCGGAAATCCGTTTATGGCCCATATGGACATGAAGGCCTTCCTCGAGAAGAACGAGAAGAAGATCCAGCAGAAATACTGGATTCTCGACGGCTCCCGCCAGGGTGCGGCCGTAATGTCGGGCAACACCTTCGTCGGAACTCTCGACGCTCCCGAATATGTCGCTCCGATGCAGGGTTTCTTTGTCGAGTTGACGGAGGATTATCTGAAGCAGAATGGAGGCACCGCTGTTTCGCTCGATTATGATACGACGATGATCGCCACCGTCAACGACGGTATCGGCAATGACAATATGCTGTCGCGTTCGTCGGCAGGGATTGTCCCGATGCGGATCAGTGCGCTCGAGAGCGGATCTACTGCTGTCATGGTGGTCGACCCCGACGCCGATAGTTGCTATGATTCGCAAGAGGATGCCATTCTGGTCAATGACCCGTCGCTTGAGTCCTCGCTCGTCTATACCGTAGCCGGAGTTACTGCGACGACCGTCAACCAGCTGCCGGAGATCGTCCGCACCGAAATCGGTGTTGTCGCGGCGGCAGGTGAGGAGACGACGCTCCTGTTCGAGGGGGTTGACGAGTCGCTCGGTTTGATGCTCTATGACACCTCCGACGAGTCTTACACGACTCTCGTCGAGGGCATGACCCTCCAGGTCAGCGGTCCGGTTGCGGGACGACTCTACATTGTCGACGAAGCTGTCTCGTCGCTCGAGGAGCAGCAGATCGAGATTACGCTCCTCGGTTCGGTTGTCCGCGTGGCATCCTTCGCCGGAGGACTCTCGGCGAGAGTGTTCGACACGATGGGACGTCTTGTTGACAGTAACTACGGCGATGGCTCCGAGTCTGAGTTCACCCTCGAGCGCGGCATCTATATCATCGAGGCGATCGATGACGTTTCGTCCGTCACGAAGAAGGTTCTTGTAAAATAATCCGCAGCGCGATGAGAACTCTGATAATGATTCTTCTTCTGCTGCCGTTTCTGGCAATGGCGGAAACCCCCGGAGAGACACCACGGGGAGGCTTCCTCGAAGTAAGACCTTCGATAGTCGATTTCGGGCTGATCAGCAACGACAGTATCGTCGAACAGCAGTTCACCCTCGTCAACACCGGCGACGAGCCGGTCGTCGTCAAGCGTGTGTTCAGCGACTGCAGTTGTACTCGGCCGGCTACGCCAAAGCGACCAATACAACCGGATGACAGTGTGACCCTGAAAGTCAAATATGACCCCCGGGGCTACAGCGCCGGCGAATTCCGGCGGCTCTTACGCGTCCGGTCGAACGCCAGGAACCCGAGTGTGACAGTTGTCCTCTCCGGCGTCATCGAAAAAAAATGGAAACATTAAAAAACGTCCCGCTTCGGCGGGACGTTTTCTGTGTTTCATTCTACTCGGATTGGTTTTATCGGCAGGGCATCTGCCTTGGTGTCATCTGTCTGGAAAACATCGCCATGATTTAGATAACTTGTCATATAGTTTCCGGCATTGAAGTCCAGGGCGACATGCGTATTGTCTGTTGATGAGGTCCAATATGCGGCTCCTGTCTGATATCTCAGAGCATAGGCCATAGGTCTGTAGGGGTCTGACGGAACATTATCCCTGTCGAGCAGTACATCGACTGAACCGTACTGGAGTTCGCCGTTTCTGCGTCGGCGCGGGTGTCCCCAGCGACCGAGGGGAAAGAATATATTGTTTCCGGTATTAATGTTATATATAACCAGACCGCGAACACCTCGATGGGATCTTTTTACGGTATTGGTCGGATCGTAAAACGAATATGCTTCCTGAGTCAATAACGTACGTCGAGCTCCATCGCCATAACATACGCCAAATCCATTACCGATCTGAAGAACCTGTTGTGTTTCGTTAGCGGGTGTATTCGTTTTGTCCTTATAAATTCCGAGCTGGGGGTATTCATCGGGAGTGGGCAAACGATAATTAAAATAGTCGTCCGTCACACAGTTGTAGAGATGCATCGATGTAAACGCATCTTGACTTCCTGTCGTATTGGCTCTCATGTTTCCCCACGAAATTCTTTTTACATCTGATAACTTTCCATCCTTGTTGTTCTCTTTATAAGTCCTGGTCTGGTCATAGTCAGCAAAACTCATATGGTCGTACAGAATAAGATTTCCCGAGGGAATATCATGAACCTTGTATATCTCATTGTTTATTTCTGATATTGGCTCATCGAGGTCTGGCTGGCGGCGGAATGTATTGCCGATGTTCAACGGGTTGATGGTAAGGTGGTCTTTATCGAAGACATTGAACGCCGACCATTTCGGACCGTTAGGAATCATTTGGGTTGGTCCAAATCCCTGGTTCACCACAATTTTATGAGAGCAGTTGTTCCCGTTATAATATACTGTGATAATAGCTCCGTATGAACCATCTTTCGGCGCGTCCTTTACCGGTCTGTATGTAAACTCCACCGGAGTATTGTTTCTGCCGGTAATTGACTGGCCGACTTTGGTAATCGTTCGACCATTTGCAGAAATTGAGACAATTCCGTTAGGATCCGACTCTATTGTGGCCGACCATGGTCCGTCTGAGATAATAGGCTGAAAAATTTCTGTCTTTGTGTCGACGACAGGATTCTTATCCTTATCGAGCGTAGCCTTGGGCGTAAGTTTGCTGTAGCATAGAGAAACAACGAAGGACTCCTTGTTATTGTAACTTCTGTATATGGTTCGGGGATTGATTATTCGCTGGGACTGAAGCACAATCGTCTGGTCCGATTCCTGATATTGCGAAGGTCCGTCAACTTTCGGATCAACCTTTTTATATGTTGCAATGAAGCGGACACGTGCATATCTGTAATGGTCGTAGAACGGATTGGCTCCGGAATATACCGCCCATGAATCGATACTCATTGCACGCGTAAACAATGGAACTTCGAGAATGTAGTCACAGGTGTTCCCATTCTCCTGACGATGTATATCGAATTCTCCGTCCTTACTCCCTTTGTCTACGACGTGAGAGCCATTCGTGTTTGGAATCTCCCTATAGTAGCGGTGACCGAAAGAGTTTTCCAAAGGATTGTTTCCGGTATTTCCGACACCGCCGTGGAAATATTGTTTGCGAAGATTTGATACCAACTCCTTTGTTTTATTCCATGCTCCGCCCATTTCGTAGGTCTGCAATTTTATCTCACGTAGAGAGAGGAAGCCAAATTCCGTATTTGTTGCCGATGCATCGGTATGTGTCTGTCCATCGATATCAGTCCATGTTGCGATAAAATCCGGACGTGGATAGCCATTGACCGTCTTTGAGTAGTCATCCTTGTTTTCTATCTGCATTTTCCAGGCCTTCAGATTATAAAGATCCTGAGCCTCCGCATCGGGAACATTATGGGGACGCCATTCATTATCAAGTATGTATGCCTCAAGGGTTAATAAATCATAACCAGCCTTGGGAGTGGCGCGGATAATCGTGTGGGAGCGCTGGCGATAGAGATATGAAACATAGGTCGTATCCTGCACCATAAATCCGGGGCGTGCCTCCTCTTTGTAGTCGATATGGAAGTCGATGTCGTTGGCGTTGCCATTGAAATTCATAGTAACCTTATAGTGATGATTGCGTTCGGCATCATAGTCTGTTATATGATCTTTCCCGAGCATGAACCGATATGTGATGTCGCCACGTCCCGGTTTCAGCGATCCGATATTTTCATAATAGCCCTTCACTTCGACATACGTGCCATAAGGTTTAGCATCCTTCCAGGCTTTGTTATCCGTATAGATACCGTCTGGGTAAGATACCTGTTTGCTGGCGCCGGTAACATCCTGACGTTTGTCTGATTCGGTCCCGGAGATCCCCTGGCCCTGCATATTCTCATAGAAATAGAGAGCGGGGGCTTCCTCGGAATGTTCGCGCGCGATCAGTTCGCTGAGTTCCATCGAATCGGCGTTGTCGAGTCTTCCGGAGCGGTCAGAATAAAGCCCGTAGACGCGGTCTCCGGAACGGATAACAGGCCAGTTGCCATGGTTGTCCTTCCCCTTGTCTGTTTCCTTGGCGCTCCCGAAATAGATTGTCTCGCCGTCGATCAGTTCGGAAGAGAGTGTATAATTGTCGTCGCCGGGGGCGTTCTCGTCCGAAAGATAGCAGTGGGTCGGGATATCTTTGATGGTAACCGACTTTATGTAAATCTTGACGTATTCGTTCAGGTTGTTGGTGTTGAACGCGATCGTAACCTTCGACGCCGCCCGGCGCACCCAGGCGTGCAGCGAAGAGTTGTTGTTACGGATAGCGACAAGGGGGGCGTCGGTGCCGTGGTCATCATCCTTTGAACCGTTGATCAGCCAGCCGAACATCTGGGCGTTCTGCGTGACATCTCCGCTTTTCCATTCGAGATCGAGACGCTTTAGTTTCGCTATTTCGTCGATATCGGTTTCCGCAACATCCGACATGTCGTGATTCGCAACGACATATATCCTGTAGTAACCATTCTCAATCGTCAGGTCGAATTTCGCACAGCCGGTCGTAGCCTCACTCGATCCTTCGCCGGGGCGGGCTTCCTCGACCTTTGTTTTGAAATTCGTTACCTGCTGGTGGCGTATATAGTTGCCGTTGCGGTCGTAGATGACGAGCCACAGCGTATTGATATATTTCATCGCATCACCGTCAGACCTCGACTCGAGCGCCGGGGTAAAGGCTTTGAACGAAACCTCGGCATTTACAACACTGACCCCCTCCTCGATTTCGCCGCCGACATACTCTATGTCATCAGTACAAGAGGTCAGCATGGGCGCCGAAGTCAATGCCATGGCAAAGAGAATTATATATGATAGTAATTGCTTCATGTTCAGTATATATCTTTAATTTCAGTAATCATAGACAGCAGTCAGTGTCAGGACGCCGGATCCGCGCTGACCTTCATCGTGTCCCAGTTTACCACAACATGGTAGATCTGCCCGGCGGGATACGTATCGAAATAGAAGTGTCCCGGAGAGTTGTTTATATTGATCGGCAGAGAGCGTTCAACCGTCAGCAGGGTGTTAGACCCAGGTCCATACTGATTGCCATGGGCATAGAATTCTTCCGGATCGGAACTTATTGAGGCGGCAAACCAGAATTCACCGGTGATCTCGACGTCTCCGTAGAAGACGTCGGTTCCGGGATCGCGTGTCAACCTGACGCCGCGATCGGTCGCAAACTCCTCTCCGGCAATATTTCCGACGATATACAACTCGTCGGGCATCGCCGGATTGGCTTCAAAGAGGTCGACATGCATGACGTCCCAGTCGACAACGACCTTATAGTATCCCTTCGAGGTGTTTCCAGAAAGGGTAATCGGCATCGGTTCATCGAGTTGCGATATATATGCGCCATAATTGTAGGAGACTGTTGCACCATAGCGCGTACCGAACTGATTGCCGTGGGAATAGAAGCGGTCGGGCTCGAGTTCGCTGTTCAGCCCGGTCGCAAACCAGAACGGACCGGTAATCTCGACATCGCCGTAGAAAGTCTTTGTCAGAGGCTCGCGCGTCAGTTTCACTCCGACAGCCGGGTCGAACGGAACATTGAACAGATGCCCGACAATATAGAGTTCTTCCGGGAAGTCGTAGTTCGGCTCGACGCCGAAAACCGGATCGAGGTCTATCGTCGAATAAGGAGTTACATCGACCTCTACTTTCAGGGTGTATTCGGTCTCGAGTTCCGTATGACTGAGCGTGAACCTATACCAGTTATTGCGAAGCAGATTGAACTCCGTCGACGGAACGTCCTGATCGGTTCTGAAATCGACCCGATATTCGGTATCGCTGTCGCCGAATCTGACCGTCAGATAACTGCTCTCGTTCGTCAGGTTGTCAAACTCGGGAACATAGGCAATCCAGTTGTTTCCCGTCTGGTCCGGGGAGAGCAGCGCGATCGGCTGTTCAACAGCAGTCTGGACCGGAATATGGGGCGTCGCGACATAATCCTGGCTCCAAGAGCCGTGGACATAGTCGCTCTCCTTGTAGACTCCTGCCGGGGCCTTGAAGCCCAGAGCGTTATATCTGTGGAGTTTGACATCGACCAACTCTGACTCAGACGCGTTTATGATTTCGATCCTGGCATATGCCCTGAGCATATGGATCGAACCCATGTTATAGGCATGATTATTCCCGAAAGAAGGATCGGTCCAGGAGAAGCTGCCCAAATCCTTGATACCAAAGAGTGGAATCGGAGTCTCGGGAGAGACGAGCATATTATCTTCGGAAAATCCATAGACAGAACTTGTCGAGGAGCAGACTTCGTCGATAGTCGTTGTTCCCTTGACAAGATCGACAGGGTATGAGCGGCGCCAGTTTGCCAAAATCATAACCTTGGCGTTCTTGCGGCTGATGTCTGTCGCGATCTTTCCGAGAACAGCGTAATGTTTCGAACTGGCGGATGCCGACGAATTGTCGTCGGTAGGGATTACGGAAGTCACGCTGAGCGAATCGATATAGTAGTTTTGCTGGTCGAAGAATAAGATGCGAAAATCGCGTCCGTCGATATCGATATAGTTTTCGTAGCCTGCTCCCGGATTATACTCGCCGTCTGACGGAGTCGAACGTGAGACACCCGAGTCATCCATTACAAGCATCAGTATCGCGTCATATTCGCCATGCGACGGAACGTAGTCCGAGGTGTCGGAGGAACATGCAGTCAGCGCTAACATCAGAGCAACTGCCATCGATAGCGGGCCTCCAGAACGCAGGCCACTGATGATAAACGGTATTATGTTAAATCGGACGGGGCGGTTTTCGGGTGGGGGTGGGTTTCGGGGGACGATGCAAAGTTACGAAATTTTTGCTATGATAAAGGTGTCCGGAAGTGGAAATTTATTTGAGGCCGCCGGGGTTGTCTTAGTAGAGGTTGTCGATTTCGGTCTCCGGGAGTCCTGTCGCTCCGGCAATTTCGGTTGCGGACAATCCGAGACTTATCATTTTTCGGGCTATTTCGATTGCTTTTTTATGCTCGCCTTCAGCGCGGCCTAACTCGAGACCCTCGGCACGTCCTTTCTCGAGACCCTCGGCACGTCCTTTCTCGAGACCTTTGGCGATACCCTCGGCGCGGCTGCGGGCTGCTGCGTCGTTAATAGTGTTGTTGTAGTCGCGCATGTTTTTCAGCGAACTTTCATATTCGGCACGTTGTTCGGGGGTGAAACGTGCGATTTCGGCGTTTCTGAAAAATCGCTCGAAGATTTTTCCGCGAAATTCGGCAGGACGCTCGTTCAGTTTAACGAGATTCTTGATCAGATACAGCCAGACATCGGCGTAACCGTTCAGGTTGTCGATTTCCTTGTTGAACTTCGGCATCTCGAGATAGATGAATGTCAGTTTGTCGTAGAATACTTCAGAGGTCCTGATGTCGGTCAGACGGATCGTGTGCTTGTAGTCTGGGTTACCGAGATATGAGTCGAGTTTGAAGTTCAGGAATGCAATGGTGTATATCGGTGGGAGCCTGTAGTCCCATTTGCCCGATTTTGCAGCGGCCTGCACCAAAAACGAAGAGTAGTAGACCGTCCGGTCGGCAAAGTAACGCTGGTATGCGTTTTGCATTTCGACTATAATATGCGAACCGTCGGAAGTTGTGCAATAAAGGTCATAGACGGCTTTACGATCGTCAGCAGACTTGCCGAATATTTCAGTATTGTTGTACGTAATATCGACGACATCATGCTCGAGTTCAAGGAGCGAATTGATAATGGCAATCAAGAACTCCTTGTTTTTGTTGTTGCCAAAAAGGAGTTTGAAACCGAAGTCGGTAAAGGGGTCTACGAATTTTTCTTTGCACATAATCCTTGATTTATAGAACTCGGGGATATCTCCGTTACAAAAGTAGCGAAATTTTCGGAAATTTTGAAATCTTTCAGTTTTCGTCGTCGTCGAAGTCGCTTTCGTCGAAGTCGAGGCCGAATTCGAAGGAGTCGTTCCAGAGGGAATCGGTGAATTCCGACAGTTGGCGCCCTTCGCGTTTTGTCGGGCGGCCGAGGCCTTTGCGGCGGTCGATGAAGCCGCTGATGCGGACCATGTCGAGGAGGTGGAGTTCGCTCTCGGGGGTCACGTTCAGCATATATTGCGGAACGAGTTTCGCACCGAGACGGTTCTCGGTTACGTCGAGAACTTCGAAGGAGTAGGTCACCGGGGGCTTGCGGACCCGGACGATGTCGCCGGCCCGGACCGTACGGGAGGGTTTGACAGGGGTGTCGCCAATCATGACGCGTCCTTTCTTGCACGCCTCGGTCGCGACGGTGCGGGTCTTGAAGACACGTACTGCCCAGAGCCATTTGTCTATTCTGACTTCTTTCATAGCGGAGGACCGGGAAGGGGCTATTTGTTGTTATACATGTTCATGGCCCGCTCGATGCCCTGGAGACAGAAGGTGCGGATCGCTTCGCAAGCGACCTCGATACGCGCCGGAAGGGCGGTCTCCTCTTCGGGGGTAAAGGCGCCGAGGACGTAGTCGATCTGGGTTCCGCGCGGAAAGTCGCTGCCGATTCCGAAGCGGAGCCGGGGATAGGCCTGGGTCGAGAGCATCTGGGCGATATGTTTCAGGCCGTTATGGCCGGCGTCGCTGCCGGAGGGTTTCAGACGTATTGTTCCGAAGGGGAGGGCAAGGTCGTCGACGAGCACGAGGATATGGTCGGTCGGGATGTTTTCTTTCTCTTTCCAGTAGCGGACGGCGTTACCGCTGAGGTTCATATAGGTCGAGGGTTTCAGGAGCGTCAGGAGTTTGTTTTTCAGACGCATGTGGGCAACGTCGCCATATCGGTCGGTCGAAAAAGAAACATTGGATGCCTCGGCGAAGGCATCCAATATTCTAAAACCGATATTGTGGCGGGTCGAGCGGTATTCGTCACCGATGTTGCCCAACCCCACAATAAGATATTTCATTTCGTTTCAGTTCGGGGGGGATTATTTGCCTGCAGCGGCAGCAGCGGCGGCGCCGCGGGCTGCACGTGTCAGCTGAACGGCGCAGACGACGGCGTTCTTGGCGTTCATCAGTTCGAGACCTTCGAAGTGGAGGTCGCCGACCTGCATTGTTTTGCCGAGGCCGAGGTTGTCGACGTTGATGACGAGGCGTTCGGGGATTTCGGTATAGAGAGCGCGGACTTTCAGTTTCTTCATCGAGAGCTGGAGTTTACCACCGGCTTTGACGCCTTCGGCGTGGCCTTCGAGGACGACGGGAACTTCGATTGTGACAGGCTTCTTGTCGGAGACTTCGAGAAGATCGATGTGGAGGATGGTGTCTTTGACGGGGTGGAACTGGATGTCTTTAAGGACGGCGTTGCGCTTTTCGCCGTGGACGTCGAGTTCGATGGCGAAGATATCGGGGGTGTAGATGAGTTTGCGGACTGCTTCGTTGGTGACGGTCAGGTCAGTTGTGATCAGGCCTTTGCCGGAGCCGATTTCGACGATTTTCTCGCCGTCGCGGAGCGTACCGGTGTAGGGGAGGGTGAATACTTCGCCGCCGTTGAGGACGACGGGGATCAGGCCTTCGCCGCGGAGGGCTTTGGCGGCCTTCTTACCGAGGTTTGTGCGGGGTTCCGCGCTCAGTTGGAAAGTTTTCATTTCGAGTTAGTTAGAGATGTGTTACTAAAAATTAAGACGCTTCTTAATTTCCCATCACACGTTGCTGGGGCTTAAAAAGCGGTGCAAAGGTACGAAAAAAAAACTTGCTGCGCAAGTTTTTTTCAAAGGGGGGTGTTTTGACAAATTGACAAATTGACGGATTTTGACGGGGTCAGGCCGGCAGGTCGAGGGTCAGGTGTGGTAGGAGGGTCCGGAGGTCGTAGATGGGGAGGGGATAGTTGGCGAGGAAGGTGTCGGCGGTGCGCAGGGCGATCATGCCGCGGAGTCCGCCGATCGCGACACTCAGCATCGCCGACAGCAGGCCGGCGGGGAGCACGGCCTCGCCGCCGGAGAAGTCGGCGACCTCGCTGAGGCCGTCGACCGTGAAGAGCGACTCGACGGCGAGGTCGAGCAGGGGGCGGCGCACGAGCGACCGGACGGTCGTATAGTGGGCTGCAACGGTCAGGGCGACGATGTCGCGGCTGCGGCGCTGCAGTTTCAGGTCGAGCCCGACATGGACTTCACCCCCGCTGTAGCGCAGAAGTTCCCAGCGATGGAGTTCGCTCTGGTCGGTCAGTTCGGTCATTCTTGCGAGGCGTATGTTCAGTTTGTCATCTTTCATACACCTATAACCCCGCGGAAGCGGCGATGGTTCATCGCGATCATACGGCGAAGCCGATTCGGCGGGCGTCGCCGGCGATTTCGGCCGGGCGGCAGCGGGGAATGTCATCTTCGACAATCAGCGAAAGCTGGCGGACTGTCGGGTTCGACATCGCGACAACGCGGCTCGCCGTCGCCGGGAGGATTTCAGTCTGGATCAGGTTCATGACGTAGCGTCCGTTCCCGAGGTCTTTTCCCGGGCAGGCTGCCAGGTCTGAAATGATTCGCTCCCGGAGTCTCGCGTCGGCTCCGGGGGTCAGCCGGAAGCCATGGCTGTCGAGATAATTCATAGCGATTTCTGTCAGTTCTGCGGCTGTATAGTCGGGGAAGATATAGTGGTTTGTCGCCGGGATTCGCGAGGAGAGTCCGGGATTCATCTCGAGCATCTTCAGGACGGGATCGGTATATCCGGCGAGAATCAGCATCCAGTCGCGGTCGCTTTCGTCGGCCAGGGCGGTCATCAGCGATTCGATAACGAACCGCGCAGGGTCGCGGGGATCCTGAGGCTGGTTGAGTTGGTAGGCTTCGTCGATGAAGAGGATTCCGCCGCGGGCCTCCTCGAGAGCCTCGCGGATTGCTTTTTCCTCGTCGCCGTAGTAACGTCCGACCAGGGTCGATCGTTCGCGGACAACGACATGACCTTTAGAGAGGACTCCGCAGCGCCGGAGTTCGGCGCCGAGGAGTTTCGCGACGGTTGTCTTTCCGGTTCCGGGCGATCCGGCGAAGATAGCGTGGAGCGGGGCGTCAATCGCCGGAAGACTTTTCCGGGAGCGGAGCATGCGGAAACGAGCCATATCGGCGTGTCGGCGGAGTTTCTCCTTGACGTCGGTCAGGCCGATCATCGAATCGAACGCCGAGTCTTCGTCGGAGTCGCGGTAGCGGAGGATTCCTTCGGCGTGCCAGCGCGATTCGATGTCATCCCATGCTTTCAGTCCGGCCGCGGGGGTGTAGTCTGGAATTTTTTCGAGATCGCTGCCGTCCCAGACGCCGCCGCGGGCCGGGGCGGCGGTGTTAATTAGCATCGAGCCGACGGCGTATCCCATACAACGCAGTTCGATATACCAGACACCGCGGCGTTTCGGGTCGAGGCTGATATGCTCTTCGACGAAGATGGTCGCCGGCGTGGCTTCGTCGTCGGTCAGTCCGGGAAGAGTGTCGGAATTGGGGCGTGTTTCCCTGACAGTTTCAGATCCGTCGGGGGCGACGACGCGAATCGATACCTCGGGATGGCGGAGAACTTTCGTTAGATCGAGAGGGGAGCGGAGGCGGAAGTGGACTTTGACTTCGTCGGCTTCGTCGCCGGGGTTGGTGAATGTCTCGCGGTCGAAGGAGAACCAGCGTGTGAACCATCCGTTTTCGATTTCATACCAGCGGGTCGGAAGCATGCGGATCCCGGGGAGGTCGTAGAAGAGGATCTCGCGGGAGTAGAGCGGGTCGTCGATCCCCTCCTCGATCGCTTCGACGGTATAGGTGTGCATCGGGCTGACCATCGAGTAGTCGAAGGGGAGGTCGCAGCGGAGGAGTGTCGGGGCGTAGTCGCTCGAGATCGAGAGTGCTTCGGAGCGGCCGGAGAGAATTTCGCCGGTTTCGTTGTCGCGGACGCGGACTGTTATGACGCCCGAGGCTTTCGGGCGGCGGGTTCGTCGGAAGGGGAGTTCGTTGTAGATGGTCAGGAGGACGGAGAGGTGGGTCTGATGTTTAAAGAGGAGGAAGTCGGAGCGGGTGTCGTAGAGGTGTTCGGCGGGGCCGTCGGTGTGACGGAGTTTGCTCGAGGGGTCGTAGGGGCGGATAAGCATCCGGAGGATGCCGAAATTGTTCTGTTTCATAATTTATATTTCAGTTGTTGCTTCGCTAAAGTTTAGCACTTGTTAAAAAAAAATTGCGCACGAGAGAGATACTTCACGCGCGGACACAAAAATAGCCAGCATGTCAAGGTTCGCTTTGACGTTCAATCAGGTATAGCCGGGGTTCTGTCACAGTCCGGGAGGGGCTGCGACGGAAGGGATAACCGATTCGAATCTACAAAGCGTTGTCATTGCTGGTCTGACTATATAAATTATGAAATAAAACACGGGCGATCTCCCCTGTCTCGAGGGGGGATCGCCGCAAAGTTAGAGAGTTTTTTTCAATCTGCCAAAAAAATCGGACAAAAATCGTGACGGGAATCACGATGTTTCAACTTCGCGAGACCTGGAAGCCGGTATCGGACAGGGAGAACTCGACGAAACGGGCGAGTTCGTTCGGGGCGTTGCGCGTCAGGGTCTGCCGGATACGCTGGGCTGCATCGGGGTCTTTGGCAACCATATAGAGGAAACCGCCGCCGCCTGCTCCGGGGAGTTTGTAGCCGAGACAGTAGTCGGCAATCTCAGAGATGATTTTCTCGATTTGGGGCGGGTTTGTTCCGGGGTCGAGGGCCTTGTTCTGGTTCCAGGTCTTCAGGAGCATCTTTCCGTATTTCTCGAAATTGCCGAACTGGATGGTCTTTGCCATTTCGCGGGAGTGGTCCTTCATGCGCTTCAGAATTTCGAGGTGGCGTCCGGAGTTGAGGAACATGCCGCGGACAATCTCGGCGAGGATCTTTTTCGCGATACGGGTCATGCCTGTATAATATAATAGGTGGCAGTCGCGGTATTCGGCCGATTTGAAGAGATGGTCTGGGAGCCAGCTTGTCAGCGGAAGTTGCGATGTCGAGGCCTGGGTCTGGAGGAGTTTGACACCGTTCAGTACGCCGCCATACTGGTCCTGCCACCCGCCGCCGGTTGTCAGCAACTGCTCGAGGGCTAGGGTCCGGTTGCAGATCTCGTTCTTGTCCCAGCCGAGGCCGCAGAAGTCGCTGATCGAGCCGAGTACAGTCGCCGCGAGGATCGAACTGGTTCCGAGGCCCGATCCGGCGGGGATAGCCGAAAGGAGCGTCAGTTCGATACCGCTTCCGAACTCCTTCAACTGTTCCTGGAGGGTCGCGTATTTCTTACGGCTGAACCGGGGGAGGAAGCCGGCGAGCGACAGGGCCGCTTTCGGAATCGAGAAGGGGGAGCCGACTTTGTTGTAGTCGGCGAGCTGGATATAGTCGGTAACGGTCTCGATCGCACTCATATCGATCGACCGGAGAACGATTTCGGGACGCTGGCAGGGTTTGACGTAGACATGGATCGGAGGTTGTCCGTTCAGTTCAATCGCCATATTGACAACCGAGCCCCCCTCGAGGATCGAATAGGGGGGAGTGTCGGTCCATCCGCCGGCGAGATCGATTCTGACAGGCGAGCGTCCCCAGACAATCTGGTCGCGGTAGACATCGAGCCGGGGCGACGAAGGGCGGCGTTCGATGTCTGTCAGAACCGAGTCGCGCAGCAGCGAGAATGCCTTCTGCTCGTCGACGAGAGCTTCGGAATCGAGACCGCGGAGGGTGTGGATCCGCGAGCGGAGCGCGTGGTTGTGGATCAGTCGTTCGAGACGGGATGCCTGGTCGAGTGGCGCGGGAGCCTCGAGGCCGAATTCGATATAGCGGAGGGCGAGGTCGGCGAGGTCGAGCTGGTAGAAGACACTCTTCTCGTGGTTCTCAGCGAGGCGCTCGATACTCGTCCGGCAGAACTCGGCGCGCTGGTCGAAGAGTGCCCGGAGGTTGGCGTGGGAGGAGATTTCGTCGGCGCTCATTTTTTTCGCCTCGATCCATATCCGGCGTCCGCGGGGGTTGGCCGGATTGACGGTCATATATTCGATGACCGGGAGGAGTTGGTCGACATTGTCGACAACGGGGAAGAGGCGTAGCGCCTGAAGGTCATCGGTCCGGCCGTCGAAGTCGTCGGGGGTCAGGTCGCGCTGGCGCAACCAGCGGCTGAACGGGCGTCCGAGATATTCGGTCGAGTTGTCGGTGATGTCCCCCTTGAACTTGTCGTCGAAGCCGTAGGGGCGGACGGCGAAGGAACCGTCGCCGATCGGGACGATGTCGAGACAGATGCCCGGATCGAGCCGGAGGTTCCAGTTGTTTCGCGGAACGCCGGTCACGATATTGCGCTGAGTCAGGGTCCAGGAGGCGGGAACATGGGAGTTCTCAATCCATATCGAGTCGTTGTCTGAGTCAAAGCAGTAGCCTATGTCAGCGTTCTGGACGAAGAGGGTCGCGTTCCGCTTCAGGGCGCGCTGGAGCACACGCCGCTGGTCGTAGACCTTGTTCTGAACCGCAGCCGTCGACGAGAGCAGTTCGCGGGATGTGCCGTAGTGGTAGAATTCGCCGCCGGGGAGGGGGAGAATCGCGACGGAGAGAGAATTAATTTCTTCGTCCTCGACGGTCGGGTCTGTTCCGAGCGCGCCACCGAAGTCGGAGTAGAGGTCGTAGGCACGCAGGTCGGCCCACGGTTCCGTCCCTTCGGGCTCGCGTAGCGTTCGGCGTCGAAGGATCTCGACCGCACGGTCGCTCAGAAGCCAGATTCCGATATCCATCAGGAAGTAATGGGATCCGGAGAGTTCCTCGAGTTGCTCGATCGAAGGCTTCTGGAGCATACACTTCAGCGAATCGGGGGTGTCGCGACGGGCGACGAAGACCCCGTGGTGGGTCGCCAGGACCGGATCGACCCAGAGGCCGTAGCAGACGACATCAGCTTCGGGGACCGGCTGGAGCGGTTTCTCGGCGCGGATATATACGTCGCCCGAAGCTATCAGGGTGTTCAGATTGTCGGGGGTCATCCCCATAATCCGCTCATAGAGCGGCAACTGGAGCGACAGGAGCGTCTGTCGGAGCGACTGTCCGCGTTCCCAGCGGAAGATCGGAATCGGCGTCAGGAGTTTGCCCGACGGAGCGTAGGCCGGTAGTCGGCGGCTCTGGCCGCCGGCATGGAAGATGATGCGCTGACGTTCGGTCCGGGCCTTGTCGGGGCATGCCTCGTTATACTTCCGGAGGAGCCACGTTGTTCCCCCTCCCGAGCCGAGTTTGACCCCCTCGGGGTCGGAGGTGACGAACCATTCGGCAGGATCGAGGCCTGTCAGGTCGTGGAACGTGTCGACAAGATTCGGCGGGAGCGATATCAGTTTCTGCATAACACTTTGTTAAGATTGATGATTGACGGATTAGAAAGGGAGGAGAGAAAATTATCGGACGACGATCTCGTCGGTGAAGAGACATCCGCCGGCGTCGGGGTCGGCTTCGGCGACGAAGCGGATATAGCGGGCGCGGTCGTTACCGTGCCATCCGAAGTTGATGAACGAGACATTGTCGGTGTGCTCGACCTTATGGGTCTGGCGGCCGACGGTACGGAATGTCTCTCCGTCGTCGCTGAGCGCGACAGTCACTTCGGCGGGCATCCAGACACCCGGGCCGCAGAGTTGCATGAAGTCGGCTGTGACAGAAGTCAGGTCGGTCGGCTCGCCCAAGTCGATCGTGACATCCATCCGCTGTGTTCCCGGGCCGACGAAGCCCTGCCAGCGGGCGTCGTTGTAGTTCCAGCCACCGTGGAGGCCGTCTACGAGAGTCTTCTCGCCGTTTGCGGGATAGTTCGACCAGGCGGGATGGTTATAGATGACCTTCTTTCCGAAGGCGAGATGACGGTCGGTTCCGGCGAGCACTTCCGGGCGGTTACCGACCTCGTTCTCGAGGTCGAAGACCGTGTAGCCGTCAGCGGTCATCTGTTTCGACAGCGCGACGGCGCGACGGCGGAATTCGGGATAGTCGCGCCGCTCTTTCGGGCTCCAGGCGCGCTCGGCGATTGCGTACATTCGGGGGTAGAGCATATATTCGGCGTGTGAGTCGGTCGGGACATACTCCGTGAAGAGATTTCCCTGGAGACCGAAGATATAGTGTTCGTTTTCGGTTCCGGCGAGCGATTCGGGGACTGGTTCATAACTATAGGCCAGTTCGAGAGGCAGGTATCCGCCGATTGCGAGGGGCTGGGTCGGGGGAGCGTCCTGGTAGCCGTCGAGGTAGCAGTAGCGCCCGGGGGTCATCACGACATTATGGCCCGCAGCGGCAGCCTTTTCGCCGCCTGCAGTCCCGCGCCACGACATGACGGTCGCGTTCGGTGCCAGACCTCCCTCCATAATCTCGTCCCAACCGAGCATCGAGCGGCCGTTGTCGTTCAGGAAGCGTTCGATTCGGTGTATCAGATAACTCTGGAGCCCGTCGACATCTTCGATACCCTCTTCGGCCATACGCTTCTGGCAGAGTTCGCAGTCGCGCCAGGCCCGCTTCGGGGCCTCGTCACCGCCGATATGGATCAGTTCGGAGGGGAAAAGTTCCATGACCTCTGTCAGGACATTCTCGAGAAACTCGAATGTCTTTTCGTTTCCGGGACAGAAGTCGCTTTCGCCATATTCGCGGTGGGTGCAGGAGAGTTCGGGATATGCGGCGAGAACCTCCTCGCTGTGTGAGGGCATCTCGATTTCGGGTATCACGTTGATATAGCGGTCAGCGGCATACTGGAGAATCTCGCGTATATCATCTTTGGTGTAGAAACCGCCGTTTGCCATCGGGTCTGTCTGTTCGACATATTTGTTTCCGGCCTCGTTCCATCCGGTCCAGGTGTCGGCCGGGCGCCATGCGGCGAACTCGGTCAGGCGGGGATAGCGGTCGATTTCGAGACGCCAACCGGCTCCGTCGGTCAGGTGGAAATGGAGGTTGTTAAGTTTCAGGCGCGCCATCGCGTCGAGTTGTTTCTTTATGAACTCCTTCGAACGGAAATTACGGGAGACGTCGAGCATCATGCCGCGGTATGGGAGGCGGGGCGAGTCGGAAATCTCGACAGCCGCGACGGAGCGCCCGCCGCTCTCTTCGGCCAGAGACCGCAGAGTCTGGACCGCGTAGAACAGACCCGCAGGGGTCGAGGCTGTCGCCGTAACTCCGGCGGGGGTGACGGCGAGGAGATATCCTTCGGCGGGGATCGCAGTGTTGGCGGGGGCGAGCGTCAGCGATATGTCGGCCGATTTTCCCAGAGCGGCTTTCGCTCCGGGGATGAACGCTTTGACTGCATCGAGCAGACGGCGCGTGTCCTCGGCGCCGGTGCCGGATACAATGACGCTAGGAGCGGCGGGGAGTGTCCATTCGCCGGAGGTCGTCGAGACCGATGCGGGCGCGGGGATGACGGCCGGCACGGCGGCCGAGGCCGACAGCCCGAGGCCGAGTCCTATGATTAGGGATGCAATTAGATTTCGTGTCATTTTCGTGGTTAGGAGTTTTGTTGGTTATAAGTCAGATTCAGATAGTTGTCGAAATTGTCGAGCAGATCGCCGGCGGGGTCGGCGGGGTCGAGGAAGATGGTCGTGTCGGGCCGGCGCCGGATCCATGTCAACTGTTTTTTTGCGTAGACGCGGGTGTTCTTCGCGATTCGGGCGATGGCGGTCTGCCGGTTCATCAGGCCGTCGAACATGGCGAACATCTCCTTGTAGCCGACGGTGTTGAGCGAGTTCAGGTGGCGCAGGCCGTAGACGCTCCGGGCCTCCTGTTCGAGTCCGTCGCGGATCATACGGTCGACGCGGCTGTTGATCCGCTCGAAGAGCCGTTCCCGCGGGTGGCCGATGGCGACGCGGAGTATGTCGAAGTCGCGGCGCCGTCGCGTTCCGGTCAGCATCGAGGAGTAGGGCCTTCCGGCCTGGAGGGAGACCTCGAGGGCGTGGCGCAGGCGTTTGTGGTTGTTCAGGTCGGCAGTCTCGAGATAGACGGGGTCGAGATCCCGGAGCCGCCCGATCAGCGCTTCTGTACCCTCCTCTTCGTAGAGGCGGACGACGCTGTCGCGAATCGCGGGAGTGACGGTCGGGAGGGGGTCGATTCCATCGGTCACGGCGTCGACATACATCATCGAGCCTCCGCAGAGAATCTGGACCCGGCTGCGCTGCCAGAGTCGCGGAAGCAGGGCTGTCACTTCGCTTTCGAACTGCGCCGCACTATAGTAGGCGTCGAGTGGGAGAATCTGGACGAAGTGGTGGGGAACAGCGGCGAGATCGGCTGCCGCCGGGGCGGCGGTTCCGATCGGGATGCCGCGGTAAATCTGGCGCGAATCGGCCGAGATGATCTCCGAGCCGAAACGACGCGCAAGAGCGATGGCCAGGTCCGACTTGCCGGAGCCGGTCGGACCTGTCACCGCGATCAGTATGTTCCTGCCCCGGCCGGTCATCAATCGGATTCGGCGGCGACGAGGCGTGCGATTTCCGCGATTACCTCCGAGGCCTTCTCCATCGATTTGACCGGAACGAACTCATAGCGGCCATGGAAATTCAGGCCGCCGGCGAAAATGTTCGGGCAGGGGAGTCCCTTGAAAGAGAGCTGGGCACCGTCAGTTCCGCCGCGGATCGGAACGACCTTCGGGGTGACGTCGACATTACGCATCGCCTGCTCGGCAACGCTGATGATATGCATGACCGGTTCGATTTTCTCGCGCATGTTGTAATACTGGTCCTTTATGTCGAGGGTTGCGCATCCGGGGAACTCGTTGTTGATTTTCCGGGTCAGGTGTTCGAGTTCCTTTTTACGGCGTTCGAAGCGGTCGCGGTCGTGGTCGCGGATAATGTAGGTCAGAACGGTTTTCTCGACCGAGCCCTCGATCGAGACGAGGTGGTAGAATCCCTCGTAGCCCTCGGTGTGTTCGGGGGTCTCCCAGCGTGGGAGCATGATGGCGAACTGTGTCGCGATACGGATCGAGTTGATCATCTTGTGTTTCGCTGATCCGGGGTGGACGTTTCGTCCTTTGAATGTCACACTGGCGACAGCGGCGTTGAAGTTCTCATACTCGAGTTCGCCGATTTCCCCGCCGTCCATCGTGTAGGCCCAGTCGGCGCCGAAGCGGGCGACATCGAATTTGTGGGCACCCTTGCCGATCTCCTCGTCGGGGTTGAAGGCGATACGTATCTTGCCGTGCTCGACCTCGGGATGGTGCTTCAGCCAGTCGACAGCCGTGATAATTTCGGCGATGCCGGCTTTGTCGTCGGCGCCGAGGAGTGTGTTTCCGTCGGTGACGATCAGCGTCTCACCCTTGTAGTTCAGCAGTTCGGGGAACTCCGAGGGGGAGAGGATGATGTTCTTGTCGGCGTTCAGGACGATGTCGCCGCCGTCGTAGTTCTCGACGATACGCGGCGAGACATGCTTCCCGGAAAGGTCGGGGGAGGTGTCGAGATGGGCGATGAAGCCGATTGTCGGAACCTTTTTCGAGGTGTTGGCCGGGAGCGTTGCCATCAGGTATCCGTTGTCGTCGAGCGTGATGTCGGAGAGCCCCATGTCGCGGAGTTCCTGCTCGAGGTGACGGGCAAAAACCATCTGCCCCGGAGTCGACGGGGTCAGGTCAGTCAGTTCGTCGCTCTGGGTGTCGAACCTGACATACTGTAGAAAACGGTCTACTACGTTCATGATATCGTTTTGTTGTGTTTCTTTCGTAGCGCAAAGTTACAAAAAAATAACCATATCCGGAACCATTCTGAAGAAATGTTGTAACTTTGCCGGACGAAAC
>JAMPGR010000017.1 GCA_023663805.1 Clostridium sp.
CCGCAGAAGCGTCCCCCCCACTGGTTATCAACGCTCTATCAACCCCCCCCCCTTTAGGGGGCCGGGGGGCCGGGCCGGGGGCCGGTGCCGGGGGCTGCCTTTTAGAACTCTCCGAAAACGGGGAGGGATCCGTCCCAGTCGATCTGCTTTATCAGCAAGGCGTTGTCGTTGTGACGCACGTTCTCAGAATACATCGCCTGGTAGATCATCAGCGTCTCCCCGTCGGGTGTGTCAAACAACGAGATATTCGACGAGGCCTCGTAGGGAGATTCTTCGCGGTTCCGGAACACGGGCTCCGACGCCTTGTGCCACGACGACGGTTCCAGCAGATCTGACCCTACCGGAGCCCACAGCATTCCGAGTGAACGATAGACAGTCCAGATTCCGCTGGCCGAATAGTTGATTATGACGTTTTTCCCATCGGGCGACAGATATGGCTCGGGGTTCTCGTTGACGAAAATCGGGTAGGCCGACCGCGACCCGTCGGGATTGATCCACTGCCGCTCCCACTCATACTCCGGACGGGATATCAGGACGCGGTCTGACTTCAGCGTCCAGGGGTTCTCCATCTCGGCGATAAAGATACACTGCGTCTCCGACTCTGTGCGACGTTTCTCCCAGCCAGACCAGACGAGATAGCGGCGGCCTCCGGCCTCGAAGGTCGAGGGGTGGATTCCGTAGTTCCACTCTTCGTTGACAACGACCGGGCCGCGGAGCGTCCATTTTCCGGTCTGGGGGTTCTCGCAGCGGTTCTCGAGCACATATATATGGTGGTTGTCGGTGTTGTTGCCGTCGTCGGCCTCAAAGTAGATATACCAGGCGCCATCGATCTTATGGAGTTCAGGCGACCAGACATTCTGCAGACCGCGTTCCGACGATTTCCAGACCGTTACCGGGACTGCCTGTCCGAGTCCCTCGGGAGTGTCGGCCGAATAGATCGCAAGTCCGCCCGGCTCGGGTTTCATCAAATAGTATCTCTCGCCGTCGCGGATAACCGACGGGTATGACCCCGACTCGAAAACAACGTTGTCGGGCTGTTCCGCAGAATGCTCGCCGGAGCAGCCGGTCAGCGACAAAATGATCAGCGCAACCACCTGTATCAGTATCAGATTTCTCATGGTTCGATTATTTTCTGTTAATTTTCGGTATTGGTTTACAGGAGCAAAATTACGAAATATATTTCATCTGACCAACAATTTCTGTTCCGGCAACTAGTCGTGAATAGATTTTCGCGATATTTGAACAACGATTACACATCCGTCAGAGACGAATATATTTACTTTGCATTGCGAAAATTCGCTCATGAAAACAATAAATCAATCCATCGATAGAATGAATAAACTAATCTGTACTGCTCTTCTCCTCGTAAGCGTTATGTCCATGAAGGCTCAGACGTCGGATCTGTTCTCCCCATACAAGGAGACAGACCTCCGTTTGCCATCTGTGCCGCTGGTGGTCTCCGACCCCTACTTCTCGATCTGGTCCCCGTACAACACCCTGAACGAGGGATCTACACGCCACTGGACCGACGACGAAAAGCCTCTCGAAGGTATCCTTCGCGTCGACGGCAAAAGTTACCGTTTCCTCGGAACCCGCAACACGGTCCTCGAGACAATCGTCCCGATGGCTGACGAAGGCCCATGGAAAGCCGCTATTTCCCGCAAGAATCCCGGCAAGGGATGGGAAAAGCCCGACTTCAACGATAGCGAATGGCATATTGCCGAAGGTGCGTTCGGTTCGCCCAACCTGAGTTACATCCGTACCCGCTGGGACCGCGAGAACAGCGACCTCTATGTTCGCCGCACAGTCGAACTGACTCCCGAAGACCTCGAGGGGGATCTCTTCGTTGTCTATTCCCACGACGACGTGTTCAACCTCTACCTGAACGGCACGAAGATCGCCGACACCGGCGAGACCTGGCGAGAGGGTGTTCGTCTCGAACTGACCCCCGAGCTGAAAAAACTCCTCCACCCCGGGAAAAATGTGATTGCCTCACACTGCCACAACACGACCGGAGGCGCATACACCGACTTCGGAATCTACCGCAACATCAGCGCTCCCGAAAACTCGACCGAGAACGCCCGCCAGAATTCGGTCAACGTCATGGCTACCTCCTCATACTATAATTTCACCTGCGGCCCGGTCGAACTCGACCTGGTCTTCACCGCCCCGATGCTGATCCACGACTACGACCTCCTCTCGTCGCCGATCAACTATATCTCCTATCAGGTTAAATCGACCGACGGAAAACCCCACGATGTCAAACTCCTGCTGACCGCATCACCCCTGATCGCACAGAACAAACCTTCGTCGGCAACAGTTTCGACCTTCGAAACTATCGACGGTGTCGACTATGTCAGAACCGGAACAGTCGAACAGCCTATCCTCGCCAAAACAGGCGACCATATCTGCATCGACTGGGGCTATCTCTATCTTCCCAGCATCAACGGCGAGGTTTCGCTCAACACCGACCGAAAAATCAAATCGGAATTTTTCAACAACGGCCGGCTCCCGAAAACTGAGAAGGAGATTGTCGCCCACAAGAGCGTCGATCAGCCGATGCTAGCATACATGCATGACTTCGGCACGACAACACTCGGCCAGAGTTACGCGATGATCGGCTACGACGAAATCTACGACATCGAATATTTCTTCAAACGCTACAAAGGATACTGGGCCCACAACGGAAACGTCTCGATCACCGACATGTTCCGCCGGCTCTCCAATTCCTACGCCTCTATCATGAAGCGCTGCCAGGATTTCGACAAGACTATCTACGACGATGCATTCGCTGTCGGCGGAAAGAAATATGCCGAAATCCTCTCCGGATCATACCGCCACGTCATCGCCGCCCACAAACTCTTCCAGGATGACAAAGGGAACCTTCTCTTCTTCTCGAAGGAGAACGACTCGAACGGATGTGTCAACACCGTCGACCTGACCTATCCCGAAGCTCCCCTCTTCCTCTGCTACAACCCCGAACTCCAGAAGGCGATGATGACCTCGATTCTCGACTACAGCAAGTCGGGACGCTGGACAAAGCCCTTCGCGGCCCACGACCTCGGACAGTATCCGAAGGCCAACGGCCAGGTCTACGGCGGCGACATGCCCCTCGAGGAGGGTGGCAACATGCTGACGCTGATTGCCCAGGTCTGCAAACTCGACGGTAACGTAAACTACGCCCTCCCATACTGGGATATCCTCCAGACTTGGACCGACTATCTCGCCGAAAACGGCCAGGATCCCGAAAACCAGCTCTGCACCGACGACTTCGCCGGCCACTGGGCCCACAACGCCAACCTCTCAATCAAGGCAATCATGGGTGTCGCCGGGTTCGCTGAACTCGCCGACCTGAAGGGGGACGCGGAGACCGCAAAGAAATATCGCGATATCGCCTCCGGCATGGCACGCCGCTGGGAAGCCGATGCCCGCGAGGGTAGCAAGGGTGACCTCCACTACCGCCTCGCTTTCGACCGCGAGAACACCTGGAGCCAGAAATACAATATGGTCTGGGACAAACTCTGGCAGACAAACCTCTTCCCGAACAACGCGATGCTGACCGAAGTCAACTACTACCTGAAGAAACAGAACGAGTTCGGTCTGCCGCTCGACAGCCGCAAGGACTATACGAAGAGCGACTGGATCATGTGGACCGCCGCGATGTCGCCGGACCAGAAGACTCTTTCGAAGTTTGTCGACCCGCTCTACAACTATGTCCACCGGACTGAAACTCGCGTTCCGATTTCCGACTGGTACGACACCGTGACCGGACGCAAGACCGGCTTTATGGCCCGCTCCGTCATCGGAGGCCACTGGATGCCGCTGTTCGCACACAAACTCAACCCGATGCCTGAAAAGTAAAAATCATCAATCAATAAACCATGTTATCAAGATCAATCACAAAAACCATGAACCGGTTGGCCGTAGCCATCTTCCTGGGATGCACAGTGCTGTCTGTCACATCCTGCAAGGACGATGACACAACTCTGACGGTCGACGCCGGACCAGCCTACGACCCCTCGAAGGCCGTGACCGTAACAGGGTTCACCCCCGAAAAGGGTGGTTATCAAGACCAGATTATCATCTACGGTCAGAACTTCGGCAACAAGAAGGAGAATGTCGAGGTCAAAATCGGCGGCAAGGATGCCGTCGTCGTTTCGGTCCACTCCGACAAAATCTATGCCTATGTCCCCTCGGGAGCCTTCTCGGGCGAAATCGATGTCACTGTCAGCGGCGACAATGGCGTGAACGCCAAGTCTGCTTCCGCCGACAAAAACTTCGTCTACGAAAAGAAGAAAGTCGTCGGCACGCTCGTCGGCTACAAGAACGAACTCGACGACCAGGGTGAAATCTGGGGATCCTTCGACATCGCCGCCGGCTTCAACTCCGAAGGCTGCATGGTCTTCGACCCCCTCTACCCGAACTGGCTCTATGTCATCTATGACCGCGGCGACGGCTTCGTCGCTCTGGTCGACCTCGAGAACCGCACTGTCTCGAAACTGATCGAGACCAGCCGCTTCCAGACAAAGCGAATGCGTAACATCGACTTCACCCTCGACGGCAAATACATGCTCGTCTCGACCGACCGCGACGACAACGCCCGCCACTCGACCAGCGTCTGGATCATCGAACGCGGCCCGAACGGCTCGTTCGCCAACCGCACGCCCCAGGTTCTCTACGGCTACAAGCAGTGTAACGGCGTCGCCGTCCACCCCGTCAACGGCGAAATCTACTTCAACTCCTACGAGAATGGTTCGCTCTTCCGCGGCGAACTCGACGACTATCTCGACGCCGTCCGCAACCCGATCCCCGACCTGAACAACCCGGGACAGAATTTCTCATGGACCGGATATATCGACGACACCCACTACACAACCTTCCGCGAACTCTACCGAATCATGGACCCCTCCTATGAGTTCCAGATCACGATCCACCCCTCGGGCGACTACGCCTACCTGACGATCATCAACCGTAACGTCATCATGCGCACGGACTACGACTGGAACAAGAAGGAATTCACAACCCCCTACATTGTCGCCGGTCTCAACTCGAACCTAGACCAGGGGAGCTGGGAGGACGCCGTCGGCACGAACGCCCGCGTCCACCGTCCCTACCAGGGCGTGTTCGTCAAGAATCCGCAGTATGTCGCCGAAGGGCGCGAGGATGTCTACGACTACTATTTCTGCGACTGTCTTAATTTCTGCGTCCGCTACATCACCCCCGACGGCCTTGTCCGTACATTCGCCGGCCACTCACCCTCGACCGACGGCAACATCTGGGGCACAGAGGATGGCGACCTTCGCCAGCAGGCCCGCTTCCGCGATGTCACCGGTCTGGCCTACGACGAAATAAACGACATCTTCTATGTCCTCGACCATAACAACCGGCGCATCCGTACGATCTCGCTCGAAGATGACACCGAAGAAGAAGTCATCAATCTCTAACCGACAGCCATCAACTATCACACTATCATCATGAATCAAAGAATCATAGCGACAGTTATGGCGGGCATGCTGACCACCATGGCTCTGTCGGCAAAAGAATATCGAGGCAATATCATCAGTACTGCCGACGGCGAACCCCTGACGGGTGCGACCGTAATGGTCAAAGGCACGAATATCGGTACGACCGCCGACATCGAAGGCAACTGGGTGCTCGACATCCCTGCCAGCGCGAAATATGTCACGTTCACATTCGTCGGCATGCAGCCTCTCGACGTTCCGGTCAAAGACTTGAACCCGAACTGGAACGACATCAAACTCGACGAGGTCAAGAACCAACTGAACGAGGTCGTCGTGACCGGTATGGGTACACGTAAGAAAATCACCGTGACCGGCGCTGTCACAAACGTCGACGTGACCGACATGAAGCATTTCGCTTCGTCGAACCTCTCGAACGCCCTGGCAGGTAACGTCCCCGGTATCATGGCGATGCAGACCTCGGGGCAGCCGGGCAAAAACAAATCGGAATTCTGGATCCGCGGCATCTCGACCTTCGGTGCGTCGAAGAGCGCCTATATCCTCGTCGACGGTTTCGAACGCGAGAATATCGACGACCTGAACATCGAGGATATCGAGACCTTCACCGTCCTGAAGGATGCATCCGCGACAGCAATCTACGGTTCGAAGGGCGCTAACGGCGTTGTCCTGATCACGACCAAGCACGGCCGCGACGGAAAAATCAACGTCAACGTCAAATTTGAGACCTCATACAACACCCGCACGAAGACTCCCGAATTCGTCGACGGCGTCACCTACGCACAACTCCTCAACGAGGCGAACATCACCCGCGCAAAGGGTGAATATTTCACCCCGACCGAAATCGAACTCTTCCGCACCGGTCTCGACCCCGACCTCTACCCGAACGTCGACTGGAAGAACCTGATTCTCCGCGACGGCGCGATGAGTTACCGCGCAAACGCGAACATCTCGGGCGGCGGTCCCCGCGCACGCTACTACGCCTCGATGTCGTATGTGACAGACCAGGGTATGTACAAGACCGACGATGCGATCAAGGACAAGTATAACACCAACGCGAACTACAACCGCTGGAACTACCGCGTCAACCTCGACATCACCGCGACTCCGACAACAATCATCAAGATCGGTACGTCGGGCGACCTCTCGACCCGTAATGCTCCGGGCCAGGGCGACGTCGATCTCTGGAACTCCCTCTTCGGCTACAACGCAATCCTGACCCCGGTGCTCTACTCTAACGGATATGTCCCGATGATCAACATCGGCCGCGACAATGCCCGAACCAACCCCTGGGTCATGACGACCCAGACCGGTTATCTGACCGAATGGAACAACAACCTCCAGAACAACATCTCGCTCGAGCAGAAACTCGACTTTATCACACGTGGTCTTAACTTCACAGGCCGTGTCGGCTACGATACATACAACTATTCTCAGATCAAACATATCCAGGAGCCTGACCGCTGGTATGCGAACGGCCGCGACAAACAGACCGGAGAGATTATCTTCGACAAGATCAAGGATATGTCGCCGATGACCCAGAGTTCGAACAACAACGGCTCGCGCCGCTTCTTCGTCGACCTGCTGCTGAACTACAACCGCGACTTCGGAAAGAACAACGTCGGCGCGAACCTGAAGTATACCTACGACTCGTTCACAACAACACAGAACATCGGCGACGACATAAAGAACTCCGTCGCAAAGAAGAATATGTCGGTCGCCGGACAGTTGCTCTACAACTTCGACTACCGCTACTTCGCCGACGTCAACTTCGGTTACAACGGCTCGGAGAACTTCGCCGACGGACACCGCTGGGGTTTCTTCCCCGCCTTCTCGCTCGGCTGGAACCTCTCGCGCGAGTCGTTCATGCGCTGGGCCTCGGAATCGTTCCTCAACATGTTCAAAATCCGCTACTCATGGGGCAAGGTCGGTAACGACGCGATGTCGACACGCTTCCCCTATCTCTACACAATCGACTACTCCGGCGACAATGTCTACAACTTCGGAACCCAGAACTCACCGACACAGTCGAGCTGGCAGCACGGTCTCCACTACACTGCCCTGGCGTCGAACAACGTGACATGGGAGGTCTCGAAGAAACAGGACGTCGGTCTCGACATCGCCCTGTTCAACAACCATTTCTCCCTGACCGTCGACTACTTCCACGAGAAACGTACGGGTATCTACATGCTCCGTAACTTCCTCCCCGGTTCGCTCGGTCTCGAGTCGTCGCCCTGGGCCAACGTCGGTTCGGTCAAATCCGAAGGTTTCGACGGAAACTTCCGCTACGAAAACCGTTTCGGCGAATTCAACTGGACCCTCCGCGGTAACTTCACATACTCGAAGAACACAATCCTGAACTACGACGTCGAGAATGTCACATATCCCTATCAGCTTCACACCGGCTATCGCGTCGGACAGATCTACGGCCTCGTCGCCGAGGGTCTCTTCGCCGACTACGACGATATCCGGAACCACCCGAAGCAGATGTTCGGCGAAGTAATGCCCGGCGACATCAAGTATAAGGATGTCAACGGCGACGCCGTCATAAACGACGACGACCAGGTCGCTATCGGCGCAACAGACCACCCGAACCTCATCTACGGCTTCGGTACGTCGCTCCAGTGGCGCGGCTTCGATGTCAACGTCCTCTTCCAGGGCGCCGGCAAACAGACCGTCATGCTGAACGGCAAGAGCGTCTACGCCTTCTCCGCCGACCGCTACGGACAGATCTTCGGCGATCTCGTCAAAGACCGCTGGGTCGACACCGAGACTGCCGCACAACTCGGCATCCCCGCAAACGAGAACCCGAACGCGACCTATCCCCGCCTCGACCACGTTACCGACGGCCAGGCACGTAACAACTACCGCGCCTCGACCTTCTGGGCCCGCAGTATGTCGTATCTCCGTCTGAAGAACCTCGAGGTCGGTTACTCGCTGCCGCAGGGCGTCCTCGAATCGCTCCGCATGGTCAGCGCCCGCTTCTTCTTCCAGGCGACGAACCTCGTCACATTCTCCGACTTCAAACTCTGGGATCCCGAAATGGGAAGCAATAACGGCGAGGCCTACCCGCTGACAAAGTCCTTCACCCTCGGTCTGACCGTATCCTTCTAATCCTCCGAAAAATCGAAAAAAATGAAAAGAATTAATTTCATACCGGTTTCCGCTATCCTCGCCTGCGCTGCGCTCTTCAGTTCATGCGCCGACGAACTCGACTCCGACAAATACTTCGACGACCGAGTCACGATCGAAACCGTCTTCACCGATGTCAATATGACAAACGGCTGGCTCGCCCAGGCTTTCCGCTTCCTAAAGGGTGACCTCGCCGACTGCAAGACCAAAGAGGTCGCATACAGCATCTGCTTCGCCGACGATATGTACTACGGCGACCGCGACCCGAACAAGGGTGCCGACTACCCCTACATGCACTCCTACAATGCCTTCAAGCGCGGCGACTACGACGAAAACTTCGGCAGCAGCGCCTGGACCGACGGCTACAAGGGTATCTACCAGGCCTCGATCTTCATCAACAATATCGATATGAACACGAAGCTCAGCCAGGAAGACCGCACAGACCTGAAGGGTCAGGCACGCTTCCTCCGCGCCTACTACTACTGGCTGCTGCTCCGCCGCTATGGCCCGGTTCCGATCATGCCGGTCGAAACAGCCGACTATACCCTGTCGTATGACGAACTCTCGATTCCCCGCTCCTCCTACGAAGAGGTCGCCGAGTTCATCAGCGACGAGATGATCCAGGCCGCCAAAGAACTGAAGATGGTCAGCCGTATCTACCAGGAGGGTGTCAACACCGACGCTACGGCGATTATCCGTCCGACAAAGGGTGCGGCTCTTGCAACCCGAGCTCTTGCATATCTCTACGCCGCTTCGCCGCTCGCAAACGGCCAGCTCTCGAACGGCCACCCCAGGGCTACCGAGGCCGACTTCGTTGCCGCGCTCGTCAACAAGGATGGCAAGGAACTCCTCTCGAAGACCTACGACGAATCGAAATGGGCACGCGCCGCTGCGGCATGCCGCGACGTGATCGAACTCGGCGGCGGATATGAACTCTACCACTCCGGCGTCAACACAACGAACAACGAAACCGCCGGCCGTCCGAAGACAATCACTCCTCCCGACGACGGCGACTTCTCCGGCCAGAACTGGCCCGAAGGATGGGCCGACATCGACCCATATCTGTCGTACCGCGACCTCTTCACCGGCGAAGTCGGTCTCGAAAACACCGAGATCATCTTCTCACGCGGCTATAATATGACCGGCCACCAGGGTATCGAAGGCTTCGTTGTCCACAATCTCCCGACGACGCTGAACGGCTTCAACTGCCATGGTCTGACCCAGAAAATGGTCGACGCATACTATATGAACGACGGAACGAACTGCCCCGGCATGAACAGCGAACCGGGCTACGAGGATGCCGACTTCGTCGACACCCGCGAACGCGCAACAGGCTTCACCGAGAACTCCCCGCGCAAACCGGCGACCTACTACGCCAACTTCCCCCCGCTCGACAAGGATGTCTCGATGCAGTACGCAAACCGCGAACCCCGCTTCTATGCTTCCGTAGGCTACAACGGCTCGCACTGGTGGAGCAAAGACCCCGACAAACAGAACTCGAAGGATGACTACTATCCCCAGGTATTCTACTACCGCGGAACAACCCGCCTGATCGACGCCGACGGAAACCAGACAATCCTCCCGAGCAACGGATACAACAACTCCCCCTACTATCTCCGCACAGGCGTCGCCTGCAAGAAATGGGTCAACCCGAACGACTGGCGCAAGAACCGCGACGGCGGCGACTACGGCAACATCGTGAAGAAATGGGAGCCCGCAATCCGTTACGCCGACATCCTCCTGATGTATGCCGAGGCTCTTAACGAGTTGACCACGAGTTACACTATCCCCTCCTGGAACGGCAACACAACCTACACCGTCAGCCGCGATGTCAACGAGATGAAACGCGGTATCCGCCCCGTACGCTGCCGCGCCGGTGTCCCCGACTACGACGCTGCGACCTACGGCGACCAGACCCTGATGCGCAAGACTATCAAACGCGAACGCATGATCGAACTGATGGGCGAAGGAAAGCGCTACTACGACCTGCGCCGCTGGATGGACGCCCCCTACGAGGAATCCCTCCCGATCTACGGCTGCAACATCCTGATGACCGCCACCGAGAAAGAGGAGTTCCACCAGATCGTCCCCTGCTACGATCTCCCGACCGTCTTCTCCGACAAGATGTATTTCTGGCCAATCTCGACCGACGAAATCAAACGTAACAAGAACCTCGTCCAGAATCCCGGTTGGCACTCATTCCTCTAATCTTTTAAAAACAACAGAAAATGAAACTCACGAATATTCTGTCTTACTGCCTTATCGGTGCGGCCGCTATGTCGGTCACGTCATGCAACGACGACTGGGACGAAGAACAGTATGAGCACTACGTCGGCTTCGTCGCTCCGCTCGACACCGAAGGCACGAGCGTAGGCGTCACAACCGTCTACATCCCCTTCACCAGAAAAGACGAGAACAAAAACCCCCTCTACGGCGAAAAGGGAATCTCACACTACGAACTCCCTGTCCAGGTTGCCGGTTCGACTGTCAACCCGACCGACCTGACCGTCAACATCGTCCACTCCGACACGCTCGACGCCCTCAATCCGGCCCGTTTCTCGAACCGTACTGACATCTGGTTCCACGACATGTCGGCCTACGCCGAATATCCCTCGCAGATCACGATTCCCGCCGGAAAGGATATCGCCCTGCTGAACATCCGCTTCGACTTCCGGAATCTCGATCTCGCCGACAAATATGTCCTTCCGCTGACGATCAACGACCCGATGCGCAACCCGCTGAAGAACTTCGCGACAGCGATGCTCCGCGTCCTCCCCTACACCGACTACTCGGGCATCTACCAGGCTACGAACCTGAAGTACTACCTGATCGACAAGAACGGCAATGACGGCGAGGAACCGGGCGCGATGAACACCGTCCAGACCTATGTCGTCGACGACGATGTCGTCTTCTTCTACGCCGGTACGATCAACGAGGAGTCGCAGATGCGCAAGTCGTTCAAAATCTTCGCCCGCTTCACCCCCGACGAAGATAATCCGAACCATGGTTCGGTCGAGATGTGGGGCGACCCGGAATCTCCCGAGATGAATTTCGTCCAGGTCTCCGACACCCACTTCACCATCCTCGAGGTCGAGGACGAAGTCCAGAGTTATATCATGCGTAAAACCGTCATTATGAACGGCGTCGACTATACCTACGACGACACCAAGACCGCTCCAGGATCGGTCATCCGCTACCACATCCGCGGTACCATGACGATGGAACGCAAGCTGAATACCCAGAAACCGGAGGAATATCAGATCGAATTCTGATCCGCCCCCCCGAATCGATTCAACCAAAGGTCAGGAGCTGACAGGCTCAGCTCCTGACCAGATTTTTATAACGAAGCAAGCATGAAAAAATTATACCGCATACTGATTCTCGGCACGCTCCTGCTCGGTTCGGCATGTGCAACAACTGCCCAGATTTCCGAACCCCAAGACCGCGCCCTCCGGAACATCTCCCGCGCTATCGCGATAATGGACGCGACCTGGGATCGCGGAGCGATCGTCAATGGCGACAAGAACATCGCGATGGCCGACAATTTCGACCTCGACGGTACAAAACGAAGCGGTTCATCGGATGTATGGCCCTACACTGCCGCTATCGAGGCCCATTGCTCGGTTCTGGAGGCCCTCGAGGCGCTCGAATCAGTCGATGACCCGGAGGCCGAAGCCCTCGTCACCGAAAACCGCGAGCGTCTGACACACCGGCTCGACCTGCTGATCGACAATCTCGAATGGTATCGCGGAACATACAAAAACCCATCCTACGCAGTCATACCCCGCGATGTCTCCCCCTACGCGGTTCCGCGAGCCTCGCGGCGTGGCGGAGCGAACGTAACAGGAATTCTGAATGTCTATGACGACCAGATGTGGATCGCACGCGAACTGATCCGCGCTTACCGCCTGACCGGAAAACGCTCCTATCTCGAAAACGCCGTCTATCTGACCGACTACTGCCTCGACGGGTGGGACTGCTGGCACGACGAAAACGGCCGCGAATATGGCGGAATCACCTGGGGCCCCGGCTACAACTCTAAGCATGCCTGCTCGAACGCCCCGATTATCCAGCCCCTCTGCTGGCTCTCCGAAATCTACGCCTGCCTCGAGGCCGACGACCTTCTGACCGACGACGAGAAAGCATATCGCTTCTACGACCGCGACGAAAACAACAAGGTGTTTGTCACCAAAGACAATACCGTACCCCGTTCGGAACGTTATCTCCAGTTCGCCCGTAAGGTCTACGACTGGCAGAAGAACGAACTCTACAACAAGGATAAAAAAGTCTTCTGGGATATGATGGGAGCCGACGGTACGATCATCGTAGACGGAAGTTACCGCCAGCATGTCGACTGCGGAGACCCGGTCGGAAACTTCTATCCCTACAACACCGGAACGATGATCGCCGGAGCAGTCGAAATCTACCGCCTGACAGGCGACGAAGCCCTCCTGGCCGACATGGCCGACTATATTACAGGATCTGTCAAGCAGTTCGGCGTCGAAAGTTACCGAAACGGCGGAAGTTATGTCCTGAACACCGACGCGTCTGAAGCCGACGGGTTCCTGACATGGTTCAACGACGTTCTGCTCCGCTCGCTTGTCGACGCCGTCCCCTTCTCCGAAAATAACGGCGAAAAGCCGATGAAATATCTGAACTACCACAACGACAACCTCGACTACGCCTTCGAGAACTTCAACAACGGCGGCTTCCTCCCGATCAACCTGAAGAAGGGCTGGGCCACGAGCACGATGACCAAACCGTTCCACCAGTTCGCCTTCGCCTCGGAGTATGGCTACATAGCCCGCCTGCTGATCGAGCGCGACAGCCAGTCGTCGGCCTCCATCGCCGCTGTTGAAGCCGACACGGTCTCCCCCGATTCGATGGTCTACACCCTCGCGGGTGTCTGCCTCGGAAGGTTCGCCGAGGTCAGAGAAACGCTTCCGGACGGACTCTATGTCGCTGGCCATCAGAAAATACGCATTTCGCGTTAGAACATCATGAAACTTATTAACTCAATACTGCTGCTCGCTGCGCTGGCTGTCGCATGCCAGCGCAGCGACGCTGCGGCCGAAAACTGGATGACCGGCCTCCCCGACGATGTCCGCGTCCGCAATCTGTCGATTCCAGGCGCACACGACGCCGCTACCGGAGAAGGCTTCTCTTCGCTTTCCTCTTTTGGTGCACTCTTCTCCGGCGTAACCCAGACCCTGACGATTGCCGAACAGTGGGAGGCAGGAATCCGCGCCTTCGATCTACGCCCGACATACAAAGCCGGCGTCGACGGCTCGCTCCAGATCTACCACGGCATCCTCGAGACAAAAGTATCGATGAAACAGGTCCTTGAGACCCTCTCCGGTTGCCTTGAGTCCAGTCCCGGAGAGACAGCCGTCATCATCGTCCGCCACGAGAACGACTCCGACAACAACGCCCCCGAATGGGTCGCAGCGATGGAGGCGCTGCTGGAGCAGTTCGACGAGCAGATTGCGACCTTCTCCCCGACGATAAAACTCGGCGAGGCCCGCGGCAAAATGATTATCCTCTCGCGCGACAATTTCTCTTCGGACAAGGCAGCAATGATCTCCGGATGGAACCATTCCGAGAATATCGGCGACCAGAAATCGGGAGTCGTCGGAATCGGACGAAACCGCTCGACACTATGTGTCCAGGATTTTTACGAATGCCAGACCGCCGACCGGAAATTCGACTCATTCAGAGCGATGTTCGAGTATTCGGTCGCGAGCGTTACATCGACGACGTGGGTCATCAACCACGCCTCGGGCTATACCGAATCGACCGGGACAAACTCGGCTATCATCGACCTTGCCCGCGACGTCAACCCCCGCATCTCGACGCTGATTGCCAACTCTGAACCGGGACGAACGGGAATCGTCATGCTCGATTTCGCCGGAACAGATCGGAAAGGAAGCGACAACGTAGGCGGCGCCGAACTCGCGGCCCGCATAATCGAACAGAACACCCGATATATCGCCGACGAATCGACCGGTAGCGAAACAATCGATAGGAACCAGGCCTCCGAGTCAGACCCGACAGTCTATGACCTGACCGGACGTCGGCTCGGACTCTGGGAGACTCTCCGGTCGAGTCTTCCGAAAGGGATCTATATCGTCAACGGGAAAAAAATCCAACTCTAACCAAAATACACTGTTTCTAACCAGATGAGAACAACAATCTTCGCGCTCTCGATTCTCGCGCTCGCCGGCTGCCAGTCGTCGAAGGAGAACCTGACGCTCTCGGGCCTCGACCCCTCCAATTTCGAAACCCGCGTCGACGGACGCGATGTCGCGCTCTATCGTCTCGTCAACCGTAACGGCTGCGAGGCATGCATAACGAACTACGGCGGACGTATCGTCTCGCTCGTCGTCCCCGACCGCGACGGCCGGCCGACCGATGTCGTCCTCGGCCATGATTCAATCGCCGACTATGTCAATATCGACGGAAACTTCGGCGCACTGATCGGCCGCTACGGAAACCGCATCAACAACGGCCGCTTCGAACTCGACGGAATCGAATACCAGCTTCCGCGCAACAACTACGGCCACTGTCTCCACGGCGGCCCGAAAGGATTCCACCACTCGGTCTGGAATGTCGACGAAACGACAGACTCGACTGTCTGCCTTTCACTCTTCTCCCCCGACGGCGAGCATGGCTTCCCCGGCAATATCAACATAAAGGTCACCTACACGCTGACCCACGACAACGCCCTCGACATCGCCTACGAGGCGACAACCGACAAAACGACGATACTGAACCTGACGAACCATTCCTACTTCAACCTGAGCGGCGACCCGTCTGGCGATATCCTCGGGGAGACCGCCTGGTTCGACGCCGACGGCTTTACCCCGATTGACTCGACCTTCATGACCTCGGGGGAGATTCGCCCGGTCGACGGAACGCCGTTCGACTTCAAATCGCCCAAGACAATCGGCCGCGACATCGCCGCTGACGACGAGCAACTCCACAACGGACTCGGCTACGACCATAATATGGTCCTCGCCGAAGGTCGAGACACCTCGAAACCCGCCGCATATATCGCCGACCAGAAATCGGGAATCCGCATGGATGTTCTGACAACCGAACCGGGGATCCAGTTCTATGTCGGGAACTTCCTCGACGGAACCGTCTCGGGGAAAAAAGGTATCGCCTACCCTCGCCGCTCGGCCCTCTGTCTCGAGAGCCAGCACTATCCCGACTCCCCGAACAAGCCCCAGTGGCCCTCGGTAACCGTCACCCCCGACCAGGTCTACCACAGTTCCTGCCGCTACAAATTCTCGACCATATGAGGACTCTGACCGCCACACTGCTTCTTCTGCTTTCGACCCTCTGGTCGAAAGCAGCCAACCCGGTTTTCCCGGGATGGTATGCCGACCCCGAGGGGGTCGTCTTCGACAATACCTACTGGATCTACCCGACCTGGAGCGACCTCTACGAAAACCAGACATTCATCGACTGCTTTTCGTCGAAGGATCTCGTCAACTGGGAACGTCACCATGCCGTCATCGACACCGCTGAGGTCAAGTGGGCGAAAATCGCCATGTGGGCTCCCGCGATAGTCGAAAACGACGGCCGCTACTATCTCTTCTTTGCCGCAAACGATGTCCACGAGGGGGAGGTCGGCGGTATCGGCGTCGCTGCCGCCGACCGTCCCGAGGGGCCGTTCCGCGACCTGCTCGGCCGACCGCTGATCAACGAGATCGTCAACGGCGCCCAGCCGATCGACCAGTTTGTCTTCCGTGACGACGACGGATCCTGGTATATGTTCTACGGCGGGTGGGGCCACTGTAATGTTGTCCGTCTTGCCGACGATATGACTTCGCTCCTGCCCTGGGACGACGGCTCGGTCTATCGCGAAGTGACGCCGGAGAACTACACCGAAGGACCCTTCCTGATGAAACGCGACGGACGCTACTACTTTATGTGGAGCGAAGGGGGATGGGGCGACGCGAGTTATTGTGTTGCCTACGCCATTGCCGACTCTCCGACAGGACCCTTCCGGCGTGTCGGGAAGATACTCCAGTCAGACCCCGAAGTCGCAACCAGCGCCGGCCATCATTCCGTCATCCAGATCCCCGGCTGCGACGAATACTATATCGTCTACCACCGCCGCCCCCTCGGCGACGACGGCCGCGACCATCGCCAGACCTGTATCGACCCCCTAAGATTCAACGCCGACGGCACAATCGCCCCCGTCAAAATAACCTTCGAAGGAGTCTCCCCCCGCCCCCTCTGAGACCCGGATGTCTGCCATATTCCACGACCCTTGCCGACCAAAAACATTCTTCCGAGGCTTTTTGTTATTTTATAAATAAATTGTTACTTTGTACTCAGATTGGGATCTACTGATTCTACTTGAAGGAGAGACACCCTTGAAAATCGAGGAGCGCGGGGCGATTTCTTTACCAATCTACCTGCTATATAAATCCTCGATACACCGGCCTTCGCCGTTCCAGTTCGCCCCGGACTCTTCCCATACCGCCAACAAAACGGCCAAAAAATCATAACTCAATACAAAATCTTTGGAAAGAATAAATCTTTTTCTTAACTTTGCAAACAAGAAAACCGACGCCACGTGAAATTGACATTTCATCATATTATACTAATTATTGCAGGATTACTTCTATGGTCTTGTTCTACAGATAAACTCGATAATGACAAATCTGTCTCGGAATGGCAAGGCAAGAAAATCATACTGCCTGAAAATATGATAGATTTCTTGACCGGTGACACAATTGATGTACATAATTCTGATTTCATAATCATAAACTATATAGATAGTTCAGGATGTACTGGATGTAAAATGAAACTTGCGTTATGGAGTGAATTCCTTGATGCGTTAGACACATTAACTGAAACAAGAATTAAAGCCATAACAATAGTAAACACAACCAATGTACGCGACATTAAATATCTTATTTCACGCGATAACTATAATTACCCAGTATATCTTGACGTTAAAGACACTATAAACTCGACAAACCACTTTCCAAGCAATCAAGATTTGAACACATTCCTGCTTGACCATAATCTTAAAGTTATTGCTATAGGAAATCCGATATTTGATAATGGAGTGACTAAGTTTTATAAATCAATTATAACAGGTCAAAACACCATATCGAATAACATTAACGCAATCGTACAAGTAAAAAACGCGAATATCAACCTCGGCACATTATCACCGGGTGAGGAAGTTTATGAATCCTTTACGCTAATTAATCCAAGTAATGATACCATTTTTATTCGGGAAATAATTCCGTCGTGCCATTGTACGAATGTGACATTATCAACTGACGTTATTCTTCCTAAATCAGGTATAACTGGATCCCTAATATATCGGGAAGATTCCTTCAATGGAGTGATTGACTCATACATAAGCATCTATTATTTCGACTTTGACTATCCATCAACAATAAGACTAAGAGGAAGAATCAACGCTAAAACGATTAAATAATATTCAAAAATAACACAAAGTATGATAAAATTCATTATCACGACCATCGCCGTAATCGCTGTCATTACAGCCGTTATGGCATCAATCAGACGAAACAGCCAACAGTCAGAGAACATAATTACGCTTATGAATCTCGAAGCGTTGGCAGATGACGAAGCCGGTGGCGGGTTAACCGTCAACTGCTACTGTAAGACAAACTGGTTCTCCCCTAACGTATGCTCAGCCAATGCAAGCGGTGCATACTGTGGCGGAGATCCTTGTGCTAATCATGACGGCAACTGCCGTTAATACATATGATATGAGAAGACTATTCCAAATAGTATTATTTGCTTTTCCGATTACCCTTATTCTGGGGGGGTGCTCTCGTTCTCAAAATCCAGTAGATCATACCGGCATTAAGAACATATCCCACGAAATTGGAAAAGTAGATACTATCCGAATTGATGACGAGTATCTTAGCGGTCAATACAATGCCTTTTTATATGACTCTTGCATTGTCTTTGCCGATAAAATGCAATACACCCTTAATTTCTACAATCTCGCAGACGGGTCTCTTTCAACGAGAAGACTCGGTTACGGGAAAGGTCCGAACGAATTAACATCAATGCTGTATGCCCAGCCCCTTCAAGGAGAGGGAAAAGAGATTGTAATCATTGATTCATCGCAGGGTCTGTTTGTATATTCTCCGGAAAACGACAGTCTGATCTATAAAGGCATAATTGATTTTAATTGGGGAAAGGGAAATCGCAATGACTACGACGAAATCTCAAACTATATGCTAATGGAGATGAGTGATTTCGCCATATCCTTTGCAGAACGCGATTCCTCTATATTGATGCCTCTATCGTTAATCAGACGCAACTTCGACAAGACAGACAAGCGAATGTATGAGAATGGCCACATTTTCAGTTATCTGAATCCGAATTCAATGAAGGCATCAAAGCCATTCGGCAAGTTCCCTGAATTGTATCTGTCGAATCCAATGCCCTTCTTCGAATTCTTTGATTTTACAGTCGATTACGAAACCAACAGCATTGCATACAGTTTTGCGCCAGACTCTCTGATTTATATCTCTGATGCTTCAGGTACGCCCATCAAAACCATAGGATTTGAACCCGCGGGAATAAACCGTGATTACACAATCGGTTATGATGCGGATCAGGAATCTTTCAAGAATGATATCCAGAATGTAGGCGTGAATACCGGTTTATATTTCGATGCAGAAAATAAACTTCTGTTCAGAACAACGTTACATAACTTCCCGTCCGGAAATGTAACAATCCAAGCCTACGACTCCGAAGGCAACCTGATTTTGGAATCTCCAATGCCCGCATATTTCAAACTTCTGGGTAGAAATGACGGGAACTATTACGGAACAAGATTCATCCCTATTGAAGAAGGCGAAAAACTGATTTATCCGATCTATAGATTTAAAATCATTCCCCGTCTGAAACGCTAATTCATCCTGAGCTGATTCATCTTGAGCACTAGAAAAACAGGGACACGCTCCCTGTTTTTTTATTTTACCCGGAAATCCGCTATATTTGCAGTCTGATAAACCATCGATACATCGACCGCAATGAATATAAAGAATCTGATCATATCCGCCGTAGCCTTTCTGCTCTCTGCGACAGCCGCCTTCGCCGTCCCAGCCCGCCCCGGACTCCTCCCATACCGTCAGCCCGACGGCTCGACAATTCTCGTCAAGATCGCCGGAGACGAAAACTCGGCTGTCTACCGCGACGAAAACGACCGGGTGCTCGCCATAGAATCTGACGGCACCCTCCGACTGGCAACTCCGGCAGAATCCGATGCAATGCTCCGGCAACATGAAACCGCCTTGCGCCGAAGCCCCGCGCGTCGCGCCGCCGGCGCTCACTCCGGCCAGATCAAACGAACCGGTATGGTCCCGGCCTGCGTCATTCTCGTTCAGTTCTCGGACGCGAAATTCTCGGTTGCCGATCCCCGGCAGTATTTCAGCCGGTGGCTGAACGAACCGGGATTCTCCGCCGACGGAATGGCAGGATCTGTGCGCGACTATTTCATATCAAACTCCGCAGAACAGTTCCAGCCGACCTTCGATGTCTACGGCCCCGTTACGCTCTCCGGTACACGCCAGTCTTACAGCACGACCGGAAGCACCGCCTACAAAATGGCTACCCAGGGTGCCACGGCGATCGATTCCGAGGTCGACTTCTCGAAATATGACCTCGACAACGACGGCTATGTCGACAATATCTTCGTCATCTTCGCCGGCGTCGGCGCAAACCAGGGTGGCACGAACTCCCCCTGGTCCCACGGCAGCGATGCCCCGACCGGACTCTTCACCCGCACACGGGTCGACGGCAAGACCATCAAACACTATGCCTGCACCGGCGAACTCAACAGCGCCGCCAACGGCCCCGACGGGATTGGAACATTCGTCCACGAGTTCTCCCATATCCTCGGCCTCGCCGACCACTATGCCAGCACCCAGAATTCGCTGACGCCCAACTGGTGGGATGTCATGGATACCGGCTGTTACTCCGACAACGGCCGTTGCCCCTGCAACATGAACGCCTTCGAACGCTCCGCTCTCGAATGGGCCGAGCCGACAACCCTGACCGAACCGTCGAGCGTACGTCTGCGGTCGTTCGACGCAACCGGATTCGCCTGCAAGATCGAAACAGGCCGCTCCGGCGACTACTATCTGCTCGAAAACCGCACGGCCTCGGGATTCGACACCCACCTCGTCTCGACCGGTATGCTGATATGGCACATCGACGTCTCAGACAACTCGAAGTTCGCCTTCGCCTCGTTCCCGAACGACAACAACGCCCATATGTGTGTCGACCTTGTCGAAGCCGACGGTTCGTCGGGATTCGGGACCTGGGCCGACATGTACGGCGACCCATGGCCCGGCTCCCAGAACCAAACCGAATTTACCGGGACATCCTCCCCGGCGATGATCCGCTGGAACAACAGCAGCGGTTCGGCAACGACCCCCGTAACCGACAAACCGGTCACAAACATCGCCCGCAACGTCGCCGGAGTTGTCACATTCGACTTTATGGGGGGGAGCACAACAAATATTGTCGACCCGCAGCCGCCGAAGACTTTCCATTTTGCCGTCGCAGCCTCTCCGGCAGACGGAGGAACCGTCTCAATCGGCGCGACCGATCCCCGGACCGAAGCCGACATCGAAGAGGGAACACAGGTCATCCTCTACGCGACAGCCGCCGACGGCTACGAATTCGTCGACTGGCGTCGCGACGGACAAACAGTCGCGACCGTCGAGCAACTCTGTCTGACGGCGAACAGCACCAATGCCGGAACATATACGGCTAATTTCGCAGAACAAACAAAAGGATTGACAGTCTCGGTCCGCCCGAACTCACCGTCGTGGGGATCGGCATGGATCGGCGATGACCGCTCGTCAACGAGTGTGACCATACCTGAGGGTGAAAACGACCGTTCGCTGACACTCCACGCCGAAGCCGCCGCCGGATATGAATTTGACCGCTGGACAACATCCGACGGCTGGACCCGCGGCAATACCCCGGATCTCCGCCTGTCGCCGGTCACGGCCGACAACGCCGGAGAATATATCGCTGTCTTCCGCATCGACGAGGCGACGATGAACAGCCCCGGCGGAACATATACCTCGACCTACTGGCTGACTTCGATTTCCTCCTCGTCGGCCGAAGAATTCCCGATGTCCCATATCAGATACACAGCCTCCGGACCGACCGGTTCGTTCCACAACCGCCTCCCCGCCTCGGAAGGAACGATGGTCACGGCCCATCCCGGCGACGAATTCATCCTCAATATGAAAGCGAACGACGACGGCGTGAACTACTACAACATGCGCTACGCAAAGGTCTATATCTACAACAACTTCGCTCCGACCGACTCCGCTCCCTTCGCCGAAGAGGCTGTCTACGGCAACAACCTGAGCGACAACGGCGCGATCGTCATGGATCTCGACCACCCGACGGCAATTCCGGCCGATGCCACACCCGGCGACTATCTAATTCGCGCAATATATGTCTCGTCATACTTCTGGCATATCTCCGGAATGGAATACAACACGAAAGAGATTAACCGCGGCGTCAGTTACGACATCCCGGTCCGTGTCGTCAAAAAGGAGACTACCGCCGCCGCCGTGATCCCGGCCGACACCCCGGTAGTCACCGCCGATGGGACATGTATCACAGTCACGGCCCCGGCCGGAACCGCCGTTACGGTCATCTCACCGACTGGAGCCATTGTCGCCCGTCTGACAGTCTCGGGACTACCCGAGAGCTTCGACATCCCCTCCCCGGGTCTCTACATCGTCACAATTGGCGACTACCCCGCGACAAAGCTTCTCTGCCGCTAACCCATCTGGCGGCGGCGGAATTCCGACGGAGTGATGCCGGTTTTCTTCCGGAAACAGGTCGAAAACTGGGCTGTGTTCTCATATCCCAACTGATAGGCGATCTCCGAGACCGACGACGGCGAAGATGTCAGCAATTCCTTTGCCCGGACAATCTTCAGTTGAAGCCAGTACTGAGCCGGAGCAACACCGGTATAGAGCCGGAACATCTTCCGGAAACGCGAGTAGCCGACCCCGAGACTCTCGGCGATATCCTCCGCCGTCATCGAACTATCCATCGTGTCGCGCATCATCAGTTTCGCGCGCGTCACGATATCGGCTTCAGCCGGGTCGTTCAGGACATTGTTCAATTGTTTATAGTATGTCAATCCGAGCAGATGCAGCGCCATACCCGACATCAGTTGCTGGTAGCCCGGTTTCTCTTCGTCACCGACCCTGATCAGTCGCTCATACAGGTCTACCATCGTCGAACTGACCCCGATATGACTGACCGGAGAATCAGTCGAGAAAAAATTCATACCGATACGCCGGTCGAAATGCGGTCCGCGCATCCCGATCCAATACTCTTCCCAGCCGAGTTCCGGATCGGGAGAGTAACTGTGCCACTCCCCCGGGAAGAGCATAATCATCGATCCGGGTACTATTCTCGTCTTTTTCCCCTGCCGGGAGGTAAACCATCCCCCGCCACCGGTTATGTAGACCAACTGGTATTCATCGAGCACGCGACCGGCCGCAGGGCTGAATCGATACAACTCCGGATGGCTCCCGAGGGGATACTCCCCGCCGGGTTCGACGACCTGGTGTCCGGCAGTCGTCACGGCGATTCCCCAGTCGTTGTCCCGCGGGGTTATCGCAAAATATTTGCTACAAATACCCGACATATCAAAAATGAAAACTTTTATATCAAATTTGTTAATGCAAAGGTAGTAAATATCCTCTAATTTTGCGACAAAGAAACAAAACAGAAAATTTCATCATCATGAAAACTCCCCACATCGCGCGATCGCTCTTTGCGTCGATAGCCATCCTGACTGGATGCTCAGCCTCCAGCACATCGACTTCGAAAGGTCATCTGACCGATCCGCTCCCGGATCAGACCTGGAACGAATCGCAGTGGATTTCCGTCGCTGACGCTCCGGTCGTTACCGGCCCGGTCCACGACGGCTCCCGCGCTGCCGACGGTGCAAACTGGTTCGCGTCGACGATTACGAACGAAAAAAAAGTTAGTTCGGTCAAATGGATGACGACAGGCCTCGGTGTATACGACATCTATGTCAACGGCGAGTTGATCGGAGATGAAATCCTCAAACCGGGATTCACCCACCCCGAAAAGACACGCCGGTCGTTCACCTATGATGTGACCGACGCTGTCGACAGAGCCGGTGGCGCAGAGAATATTTTTTCGGTTCAGGTCACACCGGGATGGTGGGCCGACAAGATCGTCACTCCCCACGGCCACGAAGGGATGCTCGGCCATCGATGCGCTTTCCGCGGCGTTATCGAATATACCTACACCGACGGCTCGACAGAACTATTCGGCACCGACACCGAAAACTGGACTGCCGGAATCGCCGGAAAGGTCATCCACGCCGCGATTTTCGACGGCGAAGCCTACGACAACCGCCGCCCCGAGGGATTCGAATCGATCAGCGAGTTCAGAAAACCGGAGGTTAACACAGAATTCAACGGGGTCATTCTCCCGAACAACGGAGCCGAAATCTATTTCCGCGACGACCTCGCCCTCGACCCCGTCGAGGCATACACCTACAGCGATATCGAGGGTGCATATGACGAAGCCTACGGCAAGGTCGTGGTTGACCGTCAGTACAAGCCGGGGGAACAGATGACCATCAAGCCGGACGAAACTCTCGTCGTCGACTTCGGTCAGAACAGTTCGGCTGTCCCCGAATTCGTCTTCAGCGCGAAAGAGGGCACGACCCTGACCTTCCTCCCCGGAGAACTTCTGAACGACGGCAACGGGGCAAAATCGCGCGGTATGGACGGTCCGGAAGGGAGCGTCCACCGCTTGAACCTCCGCATCCCCGACACTGGCATGCAACTCCAGTATACATTCGCCGGAGGCGACAAGCCTGTCTCGTTCCGCCCTCGAAACACCTTCTTCGGATACCGCTATGCTGCGATTTCGGCCGACAACGAGGTCGTAATCGACCGAATCGCGTCAATACCCGTCACCTCGATCTCGAAGAGTATGGAAACCGGACGGATCTCGACCGGAAACGAATCGGTCAACAAACTGATATCGAACACCCTCTGGGGTCAGCGCTCGAACTATCTCTCCGTACCGACCGACTGCCCCCAGCGTAACGAACGACTCGGCTGGACTGCCGACACCCAGGTCTTCACAGAAACCGGTACATTCTTCGCCAACACCGGCGGATTCTTCCACAAATGGCTCCAGGATCTTCGCGATTCGCAGGGGGAAGCGGGTGGATATCCCGGTGTAGCGCCGACCGCCCAGTATGGCGGCGAACTGACGCGTCTCGGCTGGTCCGACGCCGGTGTAATCGTCCCCTGGACCCTGTGGAAACAGTTCGGCGACAAGAGTGTCATCGACGAAAGCTGGGAATCGATGGAAAAATATATGGACTATATCAGCCCGGTTATGTATGACCACAACACGCTGCTCGCCGACAACGGAAACTATCAGTGGGCCGACTGGCTCAGTTACGAACCGCTCGAGAGTTGTTCCGGAAAGGCCTGGGACGAAAAGGGACTGAAACCCGAGGCTCTCGACTACTGGAACTTCCTCAGCGCCTCATACCTGGTTATGGATGCCGAAATGATGCGCGACATGGCCACAGCAACCGGACGCGACGCCGCGAAATACGCCGCCATCGCCGACTCGGCAAGAAACTACATCGTCTCGCAGTTCACCACCCCGGAAGGAAACTTCAAAACCGAGATTCTCAACACGATGCAGACGCCGTCGCTCTTCCTGCTGAAAAACAATATCGTCAACGGCGATGCCCGTCAGAACGTCATCAACCGTCTCCGCGCCAACTTCGCCGAAACCGGCAACCGGCTCCAGACCGGATTCCTCGGCACATCGATACTGATGGAAACGCTGACCGACAACGGAATGGCTGACATCGCCTACGAACTCCTGTTTCAGCGCGAGAATCCGAGCTGGCTCTATTCGATCGATAATGGTGCGACAACAATATGGGAGCGCTGGAACAGTTATATGGCCGACAAGGGTATGGGGCCGCAGGGCATGAACAGCTTCAACCACTATGCCTACGGCTGTGTCGCACAATGGCTCTGGGAGACCGCCGCTGGAATCGCCGCAGATCCCGCCGAACCAGGCTTCAGGCATATTGTCATGAAGCCGGTCCCCGACCGTCGTCTCGGCAGCCTTGACGCCGAGTATGACTCCGCCGCCGGACGAATCAAGAGTTCCTGGAAGTTCGATGGCGACACCTGGCGATGGCAGTTCACCATTCCCGAAGGGGCGACAGCCAGCGTGACGCTCCCCGGAGAATCTGAAGCGAAAGATTACTCCGCCGGGACTCACTCTGTCGAGAAGACTCTCTAACGGCCACGCTTCATCATGCCGTACTACGTCGCAATCGACCTTGGCGCGACCAGCGGTCGGACAGTCCTTGCCGCCGTCGACGACGGCGGCAGGATCCGGTTCGAGGAGGTCAATCGCTTTCCGAACCATATTGTCCAGGTCGGCCGCCACCTCTACTGGAACATTCTCGAACTCTATCGGAATATTCTCGAGGGGCTCAGTCTGGTCGCCCGCAGAGGTGTATCTCCACGCTCAATCGGGATCGATACCTGGGGTGTCGACATCGCATTCGTCGGAAAAGATGGCGGACTGCTCGGGATGCCATATTCCTACAGGGATTCACACACCCTGAACGCTCCGGAACAATTCTTCACACGATGTCCAGAGTCTGAGGTCTACGAAACGACCGGGATCCAGGTCATGGAGATCAACACCCTCTTTCAACTCGACACGCTGTCGCGCAACAACGACAGCGCTCTTCGCTCCGCCGACAAAGTCCTGTTCATTCCTGACCTGCTGAACTATCTTCTGACCGGAAAAAAAACGACCGAATATACTATCGCAACAACCGGACAAATCGTCAATGCCCGGACACGGCGTATCGAAGCATCCCTGATCGATGCAACAGGTCTCTCGCCCGATCTGTTCAGCGAAATGGTATTCCCGGGCGATACAATCGGCACTCTGACTCCGGAGATCCAGCGTATTACCGGTCTAGGAGAAATCGAAGTCGTCGCTGTCGGAAGCCACGACACCGCCTCGGCTGTCGCGGCCATACCCGCAGCAAACCGCAATTTCGCCTTCCTGAGTTCCGGAACATGGAGCCTTATGGGATGCGAGGTCGACGAACCGATCATAACCGAAGCCAGCCACCGGAACAACTTCACAAACGAAGGGGGTGTCAACGCGACAATCCGCTTCCTGAAGAACATCTGCGGGATGTGGCTTCTCGAACGATGCCGGGCCGAATGGGGCGACACGGATTACGGTTCGCTGATCGCCGAAGCCGGCGAGGCTATTCCGTTCAGGTCTTTTATCGACCCCGATGACCCGATGTTCGCTAATCCCGAATCGATGACCGATGCAATCGCCTGTTACTGCCGGGAGACCGGACAACCCGTTCCGGAGACACGCGGCCAGTTTGTCCGTGCGATTCTCGAGAGCCTTGCGCTCCGCTATCGCGAGGTTCTCGAGATGCTCCGCGATATGGTACCGTTCCCAATCGAACGGCTCCACATTATCGGCGGAGGTTCCCGGAATGAAATGCTGAACCAGTTCACAGCCGATGCCCTTGCCCTCGAGGTCGTTGCAGGCCCGACAGAAGCAACCGCCCTCGGAAACATAATGGTCCAGTCGGGGCTGACTCGGGATCAGATTGCCCAATCAGTCGAAACCGTATCATACCTTCCCGGAGACAGCGCCCCCTGGGATACGGTCTACAGCCGATATCTTGCAATAACAGAACAAAAAAGATCAAAATGAATATCCAGAATATCGAAAGGGCTTATCAGATTGCCCGCGAACGCTACGCCGCAATAGGAATCGACACCGACGTTGTCCTCGAAAAGATGAAAGATTTCCATCTTTCGCTCCACTGCTGGCAGGCCGACGATGTCATCGGTTTCGAACCGGCGGCCGGAGCACTCTCCGGCGGTATTCAGACAACGGGAAACTATCCCGGACGTGCACGGAACATCGATGAACTCCGCAGCGACATCCTGAAGGCCATGAGCCTCATACCCGGCACTCACCGTCTGAACCTCCACGCCATCTATGGCGACTTCGGCGGAAAATTCGTCGACCGCGACCAGATCGGAATCGAACAGTTCAAGAGTTGGATCGACTGGGCCCGGACAAACGGAATAAAACTCGATTTCAACTCGACATCTTTTTCACATCCGAAGTCCGGTAATCTGTCGTTGTCGAATCCCGATCCGGATATACGCCGGTTCTGGATCGAGCATACCCGACGCTGCCGCGCCATCGCCGAAGAAATCGGACGGGCCCAGGGTGATCCATGTATTATGAATATCTGGGTCCACGATGGCTCGAAGGAGATTACGGTCAACCGTTATCTCTATCGTGAACTGCTTCGCGACAGCCTCGACGGAATTTTCGCCGACACGTATGACAATATGAAGGATTGTCTCGAGTCGAAAACGTTCGGGATCGGTCTCGAGAGTTTCACGAGCGGATCGCTCGAATTTATGGTCGGATACTGTGTCAAAAACCAGAAAATCTACACAATCGACACCGGCCATTACCATCCCCTCGAGGATGCGGCCGACAAGGTCTCGTCGCTGCTGCTCTATATCCCCGAACTGATGCTCCACGTCACCCGCGGTGTGCGCTGGGACTCGGACCACGTTACTATCATGGAGGATCCGACGATGAATCTCTGCAAGGAGATTGTCCGTGCCGATGCACTCGACCGCGTCCATTTCGGTCTCGACTATTTCGACGCGTCGATAAACCGGATAGGGGCATATGTCATCGGTTCGCGCGCGGCCCAGAAGTCGATGCTTTGCGCAATGCTCGAGCCGGTCGAAAAGATACGTTCACTGGAACTATCGGGACAGGGTTTCCAGCGTCTGGCGATGCTCGAGGAAACGAAGTCGATGTCGTGGGGAGCAGTATGGGATATGTATTGTCTGCGGGAGGATGTTCCTGTTGGCGAAGAATTTATCCCCGAAATAGAAAAATATGAGGCCGACGTAACAATCCGTCGATAAACGGGCTATGCTCTCCTGCGTTATCGCTGTTCCTATTGTATCATCATTCCTTCCACAACTGATATGAAAAGTATTCTGGAAAATCATCCCGGACTTGCAGGGTCTGTCGCCGAGGTCGCCGAAGTCGCCGGATATCTCTGGCAGAAGGGGTGGGCTGAACGTAACGGCGGAAATATAACGGTCAATGTGACCGAATATGTCGACGACGAAATCCGCTCTATGCCCCCGATATCCGAACGCCGGCCGATCGGCGTCGTTCTGCCGAACCTGAAGGGGTGTTATTTCTTCTGTAAAGGTACGAACAAACGGATGCGCGACCTTGCCCGCAATCCGATGGCAAACGGCTCGATCGTCAGGATAGCCGACGACTGCGCCTCATATGAAATAATCGCTGACAATCCTGTCGCTCCTACCTCGGAACTCCCTTCACATTTTATGATGCACGACTACCTGATCTGCTCCGGAAGCGACTATCGGGCGACTCTACACACCCACCCTATCGAACTCGTCGCGATGAGTCACGCGAAAAAATTCCTTGTGCCGGGTGTACTGACCCGACTTCTGTGGTCTATGATCCCGGAGACTCTCGCCTTCGCGCCCCTCGGCCTCGGAGTTGTCCCTTACCGTCTTCCGGGATCGGTCTCTCTGGCCGAAGCGACTCTCGCCGAAATTCGCGACCACGACGTAGTCCTATGGGAGAAACATGGTGTGGCGGCGGTCGGTCGTAACATCACAGAGGCCTTCGACCAGGTCGATGTCCTGAACAAGAGTGCGGTAATATATATGGATGCCTGCAGTATGGGGTTCGAGCCGGAGGGGATGACCGACGAAGCGATGCTCGAAGTCCAGAGGGTGTTCAATCTCCCGAAAACGCGGGTCTAATCCCAGCATTCGGTCTCCCGGGCGATCTCGGGGATTGTCGATGAGCGGTAGACCGGGTCGAGACCAAGACGCCTTTGGGCGCGATAGTCGGCCAGCAGTCTGAGGGCATATTTGCCGAGCATGACGATTGCCGCGAGGTTACACAGGGTCATCAGTGCCATTGTGATGTCGGCGAAACCCCAGACAAGATCGAGCGAAACGACCGCGCCTGCGTAGACAACTCCCCCTACCAGCAATCGGTAGACTCCGATAAAGGTCTCGTTGTTTCGGATAAACCGGATGTTGGCTTCGCCGTAATAGTAGTTCGCGATGATGCTGGTAAAGGCGAAGAAGAATATCGCGACGCTGACAAAGGTCGACCCGACAGTCGTCGAGGTTCCCAGTCCGGCATCGATCGCACGCTGGGTCAGGGCAATTCCGTCGTGTCCCTCGAGCCATGTTCCGCTGCAGAGGATGATAAAGGCCGTTGCGGAGCAGACGAGAAGGGTGTCGGTATATACCCCGAGCGACTGTATCAGGCCCTGCTTGACCGGATGGCTGACCGAGGCGGTCGCCGCCGCATTCGGGGTCGAACCCTCGCCGGCTTCGTTGCTGAACAGTCCGCGCTTGACCCCCATCGAGACAGCCGACCCGAGTGTTCCGCCAAGCAGTTCGTCGAATCCGAAGGCGTTACGGACAATCAGCGACATAACCTCAGGGAACCGGCTGATGTTCATCCCGATCACGACCGCAGCCAGCACGAGATACGCAACCGCCATTACAGGAACGACAATCTCGCTGAAACGGGCAACGCGGCGGACACCTCCGCAGATGACCACAAGGGTCAACAGACAGAGAGCGCATGCAGTCACCCAGTCCGGAATACCGAACGACGTGCGGAACGCGTCGGCAATCGTGTTCGACTGGACTGTATTGAATGCGAACCCGAAAGTCAGAGTTATCAGTACGGCAAACAGTACGGCCCACCAGCGCCGGTTGAGCCCTTTCTGGATATAATAGGCCGGACCGCCGAGGAATGATTTGTCTCCCTTTACCTTGAACAACTGGGCCAGAGTCGACTCGACGAACGCGCTTGCCGCACCAATCAAGGCAATAATCCACATCCAGAACACCGCTCCCGGGCCGCCGAAGGAGATTGCCGTTGCAACCCCGGCGAGGTTGCCCGTACCGACGCGCGAAGCAATCGACATAGCGAAGGCTTGAAACGAACTGACGGTCCCGTGACGGGGTCTGTCGGCCGCACGCCGGTCGTTGTCGCGTTTGCCTGACCGTATCAGCAGGCGTATCATCTCCCCGGCCATCCGGAACTGTACGCCGCGCGAGGCTATCGTAAAATAGAGCGACACAGCGAGCAGTGTGACAACGAGAACATAGTCCGTCACAACGTTGTTTACCGAACTGATAAAGTCTTCCATCTTCGGGTGGTTATCTGATTTCTTTCGAGTCGATTGTGTGGGTCTCGGCCGAGAATCCGAGGC
>JAMPGR010000018.1 GCA_023663805.1 Clostridium sp.
GCGTCGCCGCGGGCGAACTCGCGCGCCAGATGCTCCGCGAGCCCGGAATCAGTGTCCTCGCCTGGACCGAGGCGATTGGGGGAATTTCCGGACGTGTCGAGCCGACGAACGCGGCCGAAGTCGATGCTTCGGCCGTCCGTTCGCCCGACCTGGAGCGGGCGGCGGCGATGGAACGCGCAATCGTCGAAGCGCGCTCGGCAGGCGACACCCTCGGCGGCATTGTCGCGTGCCGTATCGCGGGACTACCCGCCGGACTCGGCGCGCCGGTTTTCGACAAACTCAGTGCGCGTCTGGCTTTCGCGATGATGTCGATACCCGCCGCCCGCGGTTTCGAATATGGCGACGGGTTCGCAATGGCCTCAATGCACGGAAGCGAGGCAATCGATCTGTTTACGACAGCCGACGGCCGGACAACGACCGCTACTAACCACAGCGGCGGAATCCAGGGGGGAATATCTAACGGCAACGACATCCGCTTCCGCGTTCCCTTCAAACCTGTCGCGACGATGATGCGCGAGTTACCGACTGTCGACCGCAAGGGGCGTCCGGCGTCTCTCCGTCCACGGGGACGCCACGATGTCTGCGTCGTTCCGCGAGCCGTTCCGGTTGTCGAGGCGATGGCGTGGCTCGTCGTCGCCGATGCTGTTCTCGAACAGAAAACACTCTGCCGCAAATGAAACCCTACCGCGACTTCGCTGATTTCCTCGGAGATTATTTCCCCGGGAAGATGCAGAAACTGTCGGTCAACGCCGGCTTCACCTGCCCAAACCGCGACGGAACCGTCGGGCGCGGCGGCTGCACCTACTGCAACAACCAGACCTTCAGCCCCGGCTACTGCGCCCCGGCCGAGAGCGTCGCTTCGCAACTCGAGGCTGGGAAGCGCTTCTTCGCCCGGAAATATCCCGCGATGAGATATCTCGCCTATTTCCAGTCCTACACGAACACCCACGGCGCCCTCCCCCTCCTCCGTTCGCTCTACCGCGAGGCTCTCGCCGTCGACGGCGTCGACGGACTGATTATCGGAACGCGCCCCGACTCGATGCCGGAGACTCTGCTGGATCTCCTCGAAGAACTGGCCTCGCAGGGGAAATTCGTTATGGTCGAATATGGCGCCGAGAGTTCCCACAACGACACCCTCCGACTGATAAACCGCTGTCATACGTGGGAATGCACCGCCGACGCTGTCGTCCGAACCGCCGAACGTCATATCCCCGTCGGACTCCACCTGATCAACGGCCTCCCCGGCGAGAACGAAGAGCGGATACTCCAGACCGTCGACCAGATCAACCTGCTTCCGGTCTCGACCGTAAAGTTCCACCAGCTCCAACTCGTCCGCGGCACCCGCATGGCTGCCGACGTCGAGGCCGGACGCTACGATATCCCGCGCTATACGGTCGACGAATATATCGCGCTCTGCTGCCGGATAGTCGGCCGTTTGCGCCGCGACATCGCCGTCGAGCGCTTCGTCTCCCAGTCGCCCGCCGACCTGCTGATCTACCCCCGCTGGGGCCTGAAGAACCACGAATTCACCGACCGCCTCCGCCGCTCCCTGCTGTCAGCGCAATAGCACAATAGGATTATATCACGCAGAATATCCATTGCCCATATAATTAGTAAACAATGTTTTATGGTAGGGACGCGGCCTGCCGCGTCCACCCAGGCGTGGAGCAAAATCAGCGAGGTTCCTGCGTCATTCGAGGCGGACGCGGCAGGTCGCGTCTCTACTGATTATCAATACGTTAGTTATCTAATATTCACAACTGCTATCCGCGCCGTCTTTGCCGACGGCCAGATCCGCCAGATGACCTACTACTACCACTACGGCCTCCCCACTGAATTATCATAGTTTGGCATCATTATTGCTTCTGGTCTGTATTGATCGGAAAAATCTGAAAGAATTTTTCGGTAAGATTTGGAGAATCGGAGAAAATTTCGTAACTTTGTAATGTCAATCGCGAAATCTCCATGCTACGGGCGGAACATTTTCATAACCTGCCGCCTTATTAAATTATCAAGACAAGCAAAAAACCACACAGAGAACAATAGATGATGAACACCAACTTTTCAACAGAGCTCAAGAAGGTACTCGGCGACTGCCATCAGGACGCTGTCGAAAACCGTATACCGGTTATCGGCCCCGAGCATCTTCTCCACGCACTCCTTGCCGACCAGTCGGGCAAGTGCCTCGACCTGGTCGACCGCGCCTCGACAAAGGTGTCGGGGGCAGACCTGCGTCGTTCGCTCTGGATGACAATCCACGATAATCTCCACAAGTCGGCCGTCGCCTCCGGCGCCACTGCCCCCCAGGGATCATCGTCCGTCACAGTCAGCGACCGCGCCAACCGCCTGATCAAACTCAGCGTGCTCGAAGCCCGGCTCCTGAAGTCGGACAATGTCGATACGGTCCATCTGCTCCTGGCGATATTCCACGACGCCGAGAGCCAGAGAGCCGACTTTATGGAACGATTCAAAAACTCGGGCGTCACCTACGACGCTCTCTTCCGCCTGCTCGCGCCCGTCGCCGACCCCGGCGTCGAAGAGGAGGAGCCGTTCAGCGAATCAGACGGCTTCGACTACGATGACGAAGAGGAGGATGAGGATCAGCCGCGCCGCAGTGCCGGCCCGTCGGCTTCGGCCTCGGGAGAGGGTACGTCGTCGGGCTCACAGCGCCAGAGCCAGGCGAAATCGCAGAGTGGCGGCGGTCCGACTCCGATGCTCGACAAATATGGAATCGACATGACCCGCGCCGCCGAGGAGAACCGTATGGATCCGGTCGTCGGACGCGAAGTCGAGATCGAACGTCTCGCCCAGATTCTCAGCCGCCGTAAAAAGAACAATCCGGTTCTGATCGGTGAACCGGGCGTCGGCAAATCGGCGATTGTCGAAGGTCTCGCCCTGCGCATCGTCCAGCGGAAGGTCTCGCGCGTCCTGTTCGGCAAACGGGTCGTGTCGCTCGACATGGCTTCGATTGTCGCCGGAACGAAATACCGCGGGCAGTTCGAGGAGCGTATCAAATCGATCCTGAACGAACTGTCGAAGAACAAGGATGTCATTCTCTTTATCGACGAGATCCACACGATCGTCGGCGCCGGAAACGCCGCCGGAAGTATGGACGCGGCGAACCTGCTGAAGCCCGCCCTGGCGCGCGGCGACATCCAGTGTATCGGCGCGACGACCCTCGACGAATATCGCAAGAACATCGAGAAGGACGGTGCTCTCGAACGCCGTTTCCAGAAGGTCATGGTCGCCCCGACAACCATCGAGGAGACCCTCCAGATCCTGCGGAACATAAAGGACAAATATGAGGAGCACCACAACGTCAACTATACCGACGAAGCCCTCGACGCATGTGTCAAACTGACAGCCCGCTACGTCAGCGACCGGAACTTCCCCGACAAGGCGATCGACGCCCTCGACGAAGCCGGTTCGCGCGTCCGTATCCGGAACATCGCCGTCCCGAAACGTATCGAGACAATCGAGGCCCAGATCGAAGAGGCCGCCGCCAACAAGATGAAGGCCGTTCAGGACCAGAACTTCGAACGCGCCGCAGCATACCGCGACCAGGAGCAGAACCTCCGCGTCGAACTCGACACGGCGAAGCGCGAATGGGAAGAGGCGCTCCAGAACAACCGCGAGACCGTCGGGGCGGAAAACGTTGCCGAAGTCGTTGCGATGATGACCGGAGTGCCGGTTCAGCGCATCGCCCAGGCCGAAGGACGCCGTCTGCGCGAAATGGGGCCGAAACTGAAAGGTTCGATTATCGGTCAGGATCCCGCGATCGAGAAGATCGTCAAGGCGATCCAGCGTAACCGCGTCGGGCTGAAAGACCCGAACAAACCGATCGGCACCTTCATGTTCCTCGGCCCAACCGGCGTCGGCAAGACCCACCTGGCCAAGAAACTGGCTGAATATCTCTTCGACTCGGCCGACACGCTGATACGTATCGACATGAGCGAATATATGGAGAAATTCACCGTCTCGCGCCTTGTCGGTGCGCCTCCGGGATATGTCGGTTACGAGGAGGGTGGACAGCTGACCGAACAGGTACGCCGCCGCCCCTACTCCGTTGTCCTGCTCGACGAGATCGAGAAGGCCCACCCCGATGTCTTCAACCTGCTTCTCCAGGTCATGGACGAAGGGCGTCTGACCGACAGCCTCGGCCGCCACATCGACTTCAAGAACACGATTATAATCATGACGTCGAACATCGGAACGCGCCAGTTGAAGGAGTTCGGCTCCGGAATCGGTTTCGCCGCCCCGGAGGTCGACAAAGACTACACCCACGGCGTACTCCAGAAGGCTCTCCGGAAGGCATTCTCCCCCGAGTTCCTCAACCGAATAGACGATATCATCATGTTCGACTCGCTCGACCGCGACTCGATCTTCCGGATCATCGACATCGAGCTCGAAGGATTCCGCCGCCGTCTGACCGACCTGGGCTACACCCTCAGAATCGCCGACGAAGCGAAGGATTTCATCGCCTCGAAGGGATATGACGCGCAGTTCGGCGCACGTCCGCTGAAGCGCGCGATCCAGAAGTATCTCGAGGATGAACTGGCCGAACTGATCCTCGACGAGGCACTCCGCGAGGGTGACACGATCGAAATCGGGTTCGACAAAGAGAAGGACCTGATCACGAAGAATGTCATCTCGAAGGAGACCCCGGCCGAGCCGGAGAAGGCTCTCCCCGAATCGAAAGAACTCTACACCCCCGGCGACACCCCCCAGCCGGAGGAGCAACAGTCCTGATACACACAGACAACCGAACGAATCGCCGGATTCGGGTCCAACAGGACCCCGGTTCCGGCGATTCGTTTTTCCCCGGAAAGCGAGCGAAGGGGGCGTATCAGTTGACGTACCCGTCGGCACATGCGCCAGGCGACAGTTTCGAAGTAGTTAGCAGGCGTCTCGCCTGCGTCTGCGTACTCAGTCGGAAGCAATCCGGAAACAATCTGCGGCTACGGCGTCGGCGCCGCGAAGGGTTATACCGGTTTCAACGGAACGCGGCGTAAAGAGAGTCGAGGGCGGTCTCGAGTTCGGGGAGGGCTTCGACCGTCAGGATTTCGATGCCGGTCTTGTCGGCGAAATCCTTCAGCATACGGGTCGTTCTCAGGTCAGAGACACAAATCGTCTCCGGCGTCCCCATTTGAACCATCATGTCGGCCAAAATATTTACCAGAGCCTCCTCATCGGGTTCTCCATTGTGGAACAACGGGAGCGCCATTCCGGTTTCGGAATTGACGGTCAGAAGAAACAGCGGGTGATAATTTCTACAGCGGTCACCGACATTGGCCGAAAGAAACGTTGCCTTGACCTCGAGGGTTCCAGAGTGGGGACTCTTTCGGATTTTGTCGGCCGTCAGCAGGTCGTTGTAGACCGGCGCAGCATACTCATCGTCGCTGAAGGGGGGCGTTTCGGTCATCTCCCATCGGTACGAGCCGTCACCGAGCGGCGTCAGCAGTGGAATCCGCTTCCCGCCTTCGTAGGTCGGATAATCACCGGCGAAATCGAAACCGAGTCCGGCAAGTTCTTTTCTGCGGCGCGAGACCTCGAGAGCGGCCTCGAGAGCAGCGGTCATATCGGCGGTTTCCTCGTCGTCGGGTTCTGTTGTCAGAACCCCGTTATCCATCGCGTAGATTATTGGCCAGCCGTTCGGACGGCTGATTTTCATTCCGTTATCTGCCGCGAGTTTCCGGAGAAATTCCTTGTCCTCCTTTGTCAGTTCGCCGCCTCCGGCATTAACGAAGTCACACGACGTGAAAATCCGTCCGGCATGGATTTCGAACATCTCACGCTCGGTTTTCGGCCTCGCCGCGACAGTCCGCAGATAAGTATTGAAACTTGTCGAGCCGCGATAGAGGCCGAGCGAAAAGAATGTTCCTCCGTTACCCATTACGCAGACATAGCCTGTCTTCCCCGAAGGGAGTGCGACAGCGAAAATCATCGAATCGTCGAGGATTTCCCAGAGTTTCGCCGCGCGGAATTTCAGTGCGGCAAGATACATTGAATCTTTCATTTATAGTGAATCGTGTTTTGGTTATATCATAAACAACGTCTATCGGCTCCAGAAGTTCGGCGTGAATAGCAGGATGACGGTGAAGACTTCGAGACGTCCGGTCAGCATCAGCAGCGACAAGACCCATTTTCCGGCGGCGGGGACAACTTCGAAGGTCGAGCCGTAGCCGGCCGTTACGCCCGGCATCAGACCGGTGTTGCTCATGCATGAGAAACTCGTAAAGAAGGAGTCGTAGAGTGGCAGACCGAGGGCGCAGAGAATCGTCCCGCCGAGTACGACGACGATAACAAACAGGCTCAGGAAGGCGATCACCTTGTTGACAAGATCGGGGGAGACGACCTTTCCGTTCATGCGTACACCGAGAACGCTGTTCGGGTGTAGGCCGCGGTAGAGTTCGTTACGGATATATTTCGCGAGGTAGACAAAGCGGTCGATCTTCGCGCCGCCCGCGGTCGATCCGGCGCATGCCCCGAAGAACATCAGCATCAGCGTCAGCGCTCCTACGAACGGACCCCAATGCTCGAATCCGCCGACGACATATCCGGTCGAGGAGATCATCGAGACAATCATGAACAGGGGGTAGAGCGTGACCGACTTCAGGTCGGTCGCGTTGCCGGTCGCGACGATGTCGGCGAGGAAGAGAAGGAACATAACCCCGATGATCCCGAGATAGTAGCGGAAGACATCGTTACGCGACAGCGCCGACAGGTTGCCGTGGAGAAACGAATAGATCAGTGCGAAGTTCATACCGCCGAGGAACATAAACAGAATCGCTACGAGTTCGAGATAGGTTGAATCCCAGAGAGCCGGGTTCATCTGGTCAGGCACATATCCGCCGGTCGACATGATCGAGAACGAATGGCAGAGGCTCTCGAAAAAATCGAGCGGTCCGGCCCAGAGGGCGAGGAAGAGGATTAAAGTCAGCATAAAGTAGATGCCCCAGAGACGCTTCGCCGTTTCGCTGACGCGCGGACGGAGTTTGTCGTGGGTGATTCCGGTCACCTCCGCATTGAACATCTGAACCCCTCCGGAATAGTTCAGCATCGGGAGGACAGCGAGGGTGAAGATTATGATTCCCATACCCCCGATCCATTCCATCAGCGTCCGCCAGAGGACTACGGACTTCGGAAGCGGTTCGAAATCGGAGAGGAGGGTAGCGCCGGTCGTCGTGAAGCCCGACATCGTCTCAAAGAAGGCGTCGGTCACCGGCATATCGAACGGCGTCATCACGAACGGCAGCATCCCGAACAGCGAGAAGGCAACCCAGACAAGAGCCGTCAGCAGAAAACCGTCGCGTTTCCCCATGTCGTAACGCGGGCGGGGAATGGCGAAAGTCAGCGTCGCGCCGGCGGCGAAGGTCGCCGCGACCGTTATGACAAAACTGAGCCATACATCCTCACGGCAGAGTATGGCTGTCAGCATCGGCGCGAGCATAAAGCCCCCTTCGATCAGCAAGAGCCAGCCGACGACGCGGAAGATCATCAGGAGATTGACGATTGGGCGGCGATGTTGTTTCTTCGATGTCCGGAGCATAGGGGGGGTCAGGTGAATAGCCGTTCGATTTTCTGGAGTGCGCCGGAGAGGCAGAAGACAACGACATGGTCGCCGGCCTGGATGCGGGTCATACCGCCGACGAGCATGCCCCGGTTGTCGCGGATCAGTCCGGCGATAGTCATGTCGTGGGGGAGGCGCAGGTCCTTGACCGGAGCGGTCGTCACCTTCGAACCGGCGCGGGCAACAATTTCGGCGACCTCGGCGTCGGCCAGAGCCATGAATTTCGAGGAGGAGGAGTCGGCGTCGAGCAGAATCTGGAAAATCGTGCTCGAGGCGAGCAGTTTCTTGTTGACGATTGTCCCGATGTTGAGATTCTCGGCTTCGGAGATGAAGTGAATGTTCTCGACTTCGGCGATTGTCTTGCGTACGCCGAGTTCCTTGGCTGTCAGACAAGCGAGAATATTTGTCTCAGAACTGTCGCTCAAGGCGATAAACACATCCATCTCCGATATTCCTTCTTCGGCAAGGGTGTCGACATCGCGGGCGTCGCCGTAGACGATACGGCAGTCGGGACACTTTTCGGGGAGGGTCCGGCATAGGTCGCGGTCGCTGTCGATTATCTTGATCTTGTAGCGGTCGCCGGCGAGATTGGCCAGCCTGATTGCTATACGGCTTCCACCCATAATCATAACGCGGCGTATTTCGCGTTTCTCTTTTCCGCAGACGAGGCGCAGGTCGTCGAGGTCGCCGTAGGTCGTCGCGAAATAGACAATGTCGTTGGCGGCGATACGGTCGTCGCCGCGGGGTATGATTGTCTCGTGGTTACGTTTGACGGCGGCGACATGGAAGGCGTGGCGTTCCATCGCGAATTCTTTCAGTTGCATTCCGCAGATACGGGCGTTCTCGCGGATCTTGACGCCGACGACGATCAGTTCGCCGTCGTGGATTTCAAACCAGTTTCGGACCCACGATTTCTCGAGCGCAGTGATAATCTCGTGGGCGGCGAGCAGTTCGGGGTAGATCAGATGGTTGATTCCGGAACGGCAGAAAAAGTCGCGGTGTTCAGGGCGCATGAACTCGTAGTTGTCGACACGGGCGACCGTCTTGGCCGCACCGAGCGATTTGGCAATCGAACATGCCAGCAGGTTCTCGGTTTCGTGGGGCGTCACGGCGATGAACAGGTCGCTGTGGCCTACACCGGCTCCGGCGAGCGTACGGAACGACGTAGGGCTACCGACGACGGTCATCAGATTGTATTTCGAGTCGAGGTCATCGAGATGCTCGCTGTTCAGGTCGACTACCGTGATATCCTGGTTCTCTCCCGAGAGAAGTTTGGCCAGATGGGAGCCGACTTCTCCGGCCCCTGCGATCACTATCCTCATCGGCTCTGGAGTTTAGGGTCGGACATCCAGGTTGTTTCGGCTGACTGGTCGGACTTGTCGGACTTGTCGGAGGCTGCCTCGACGATCGCGTCGAGGATCGCATCGGCGTCCATCCGGCAGAGGCGGCGCAGTTCGGCGACGGTCCCCTGGGTGACGAACTCCCCGGCGGGGACGCCGATACGGACAACGCGGTTTGTGTAGCCCCGGTCTGCGAGCCATTCGACGACAGCCGAACCGAGTCCGCCGGTCACGCTGCCATCCTCGACCGTCACGATCGGCATGCCCTTCCGGGCCGCGCGTTCGAGAATCGCGTCGTCGAGCGGGGCGACGAAGACCATGTCGTCGAGCGAGGCGTCGATCCCCCTTAGGCGGGCAAGTTCGACCGCCCGGCGGGCTTCGTCGACCATCGGTCCGACGGCGAGGACGCTGACCGAGTCACCCCCGACGAGACTTTCGCCGCGGCCGATCTCGACCGGTTCGAGCGGGCATTTCCAGTCGTCGACCTTCCCTGCTCCGCGGGGATAGCGGATCGCCATCGGGCCGTCGGGGGCGCGGCCGTCGAGCTGGGCGGTGTACATCAGGCGACGCAGCCAGAGTTCGTCGCGGGGGGCGGCGACGGTCATTCCGGGAACACCGCGCATATAGGCCAGGTCGAAGAGGCCGTGGTGTGTCACGCCATCTTCGCCGACCAGCCCGGCGCGGTCTATACAGAAGACAACCGGGAGGCGCTGGATCGCGACATCGTTGATGATCTGGTCGTAGGCGCGCTGGAGGAAGGCTGAGTAGATAGCGACGAACGGTTTGAAGCCCTGCGAGGCTAGACCTCCGGCGAAGGTGACGGCGTGGCCCTCGGAGATACCGACATCGAACGTCCGGTCGGGCATTTCGCGCTGCATTATGCTGACCGAGGTTCCCGACGACATCGCCGCTGTTATCCCGACAATACGCTGGTCGCGGCGGGCGAGTTCGAGCAGGGTCTGTCCGAAGACATCCTGGAATTTCGTTCCGGTCGCCGGCGAGGAGATTCGTTCGCCTGTCGCAGGATCGAACCGGCCGGGGGCGTGCCACGACGCCGGATCTTTTTCGGCCGGAGCGAAACCTTTTCCCTTGACGGTCCGGAGGTGGAGTATCCGCGGGCCGTTCATATCCTTTATGTCGCTCAGGACGCGGATGATCCGCGGCAGGTCGTGGCCGTCGAACGGTCCGAAATAGCGAATGTTAAGTCCTTCGAAGATATTCTGTTCGTTTGTCAGGAACGACTTCAGGCTGTTGTTGAGCCTCAGGATACTGCCGCGCTGGCGCTCGGAGAGAAAACCGAGACGGCGCATCAGGCGGTATGTCCGGTAGCGGAAGGTATTGTAACTCTTCGAGGTTGTCAGATTCGCGAGATATGAGTTAAGCGACCCGACATTACGGTCGATCGACATATCGTTGTCGTTCAGGATAATCAGCAGGTTGCTCTTCGAGTTGGCTGCGTTGTTGAGCCCCTCGAAGGCGAGGCCGCCGCTGATCGAGGCGTCGCCGATGACGGCGACGACGTTGCGTCGGGGTTCGTCGCTACGCAGATGGGCGGCGACAGCCATTCCGAGCGCAGCGGAGATCGAGTTTGAGGCGTGACCGGCGGAGAAGGTGTCATATTCCGATTCGTCGGGATTCGGGAAACCGCTGAGTCCGCCGAGGCGGCGGTTCAGATGGAACAGAGGGCCTCGGCCGGTCAGGATCTTGTGGCCGTAGGCCTGATGGCCGACATCCCAGACGATCCGGTCGTAGGGGGTGTTGAAGACATAATGGAGCGCGACGGTCAGCTCGACACTCCCCATGCTCGAGGCGAAATGTCCGGGGTTGACGGAAAGTTGCGAGACAAGGAAGTCGCGCATCTCGCTGCAGACCTGCGGCAGTTGTCCCTGGTCGAGGGCGCGGAGGTCGGCCGGCGAGTCAATCCGACTAAGAAGGGGGTAGCGAACGGGGTCAAGCGGACGGCGTTCGGGTTCTTCGGCTTTATTATCTTTCAGACTTCCCAACACTTTATCTCTTTTTGAAATATTTTTTATAGAGCGGAACAAACACGATGATCCCCGAGGCGATTATGACCAGGAGCACACGGGGCGTGAAAGGCTGCGAGACGATTAACAGCCAGCAAATCAGCACCCATAGAATCGCGATGCACGACAGGCGGAATATGTCGGTTTTCTTTATGTTTGCCATTTCAGACACAAAGTTACAATTTCTTGTCGGCATATCAAAATAAAAATCCCCCGCCCGATTTTCCGTCGGGCGGGGGAGATATTGTGACGTAACGTTTTAGGCGTATCAGATCCAGCGAACGTAAGCGAAATCCTGGCGATGGGCGAGGGCCGGGTTCGACGGATAGAGGCGGTAGCCGCAGCGGAAGACACCCGGATCGCGGAGTTTCTCGACGAGTTCATAGGTCACGGTGTTGCCATCCTGTTTGACAACCTTGAACGGCTTCTTGCCGACATATTCCTCCTTGCCGTCCTCGACGCGGTAGGTGACGCTTTCGAGAGCAAGGTCGGTGCCGATGCCGTTTGTGTCGACGACGGCCGTGACCTTGTAGGTTTCACCGACACGGAGTTCGGCTCCGGAGAGGGCTTCGGTCTTGAAGTCGAGCACCTTGATGCCGTCCCATGCCTGTGCGACACGGTCTTTCCAGGCGACGATTTCGTGGGCGAGACGATAGTCATCCTTTGCGAGGGCCTCGAAGCGTTTGTGTTCGGGGCGGTAGAAGCGTTCGATGTAGTCTTCGATCATGCGCTGCATCGTGAAGGCCGGGGCGATGTGTCCGATAGAACGCTTGATATACTGGATCCACTCGGGAGAGTAGCCCTTCGAATTCTTGGCGAAGTAGAGGGGGATGATCTCGTTCTCGAGCATCGAGTAGATTGTCGCAGCGTCGAGTTTGTCCTGCTGGGCCTGGTCGGTGTAGGTCCGTTTGTCGGTCAAAGCCCATCCGGCCTGTTCGTCGAGACGGTAGCCTTCGTACCACCATCCGTCGAGGACCGAGAAGTTCAGGACACCGTTCATCTCGGCTTTCTCACCCGACGTACCGGAGGCCTCGAGAGGACGTGTCGGGGTGTTCAGCCAGATGTCGACGCCTGTGACGAGACGCTTTGCGACAATCATATTGTAGTCTTCGAGGAAGATGATCTTACCGATGAACTGCGGCATACGCGAGATCTCGACGATACGCTTGATCAGGCCCTGGCCTGCGCCGTCGGCGGGATGTGCCTTGCCTGAGAAGACGAACTGAACGGGGAACTGCTCGTTGTTGACAATCTTTGCCAGACGGTCGAGATCCGTAAAGAGCAGGTGGGCTCGCTTGTAAGTCGCGAAGCGGCGGGCGAAGCCGATGATCAGGGCGTTCGGGTTGATTTTCTCGACGATCTTGATGACGGCGCTCGGATCGCCCTGGTTTGCAAGCCATTTCTCCTTGAAGTCGCGTTTGACGAAGTTGATGAACTTGTTCTTCAGGGTCATTCTCATGTTCCAGATGTCGTCGTCGGAGACGTCGAAGATTCCGGCCCATGCCTTCGGGTCGCTCTGGTGTTCGAAGATCTGTTTTCCGAGACGCTCGGCGTAGAACGTCTTCCATTCCGAGGCAGCCCATGTCGGCATGTGGACACCGTTGGTGACATACCCGACGTGGGATTCCTGCCAGCTGTAGCCTTTCCAGATTCCGGCGAACATCTTCTTCGAGACCTCACCGTGGAGCCAGCTGACGCCGTTTGCTTCCTGGCAGGTGTTCAGGGCGAAGACGCTCATCGAGAAGCGTTCGTTCGAGTCGGGGTTCTCGCGGCCCATGTTCATCAGGTCCTGCCACGAGATTCCGAGTTTCGCGGGATATTCGCCCATATATTTCCCGAAGAGACCTTCGTCGAAGTAGTCGTGGCCGGCGGGAACGGGTGTGTGGACGGTGTAGAGCGACGAAGCGCGGACCATCTCGAGGGCGGTCTGGAAGTCGAGGTGCTTCTCCTGGATGTAGTCGACCAGACGCTGGAGGTTCAGCAGGGCGGCATGGCCTTCGTTGCAGTGGTAGATGTCGTGGTTGATGCCGAGTTTCTTGAGCATCAGGACACCGCCGATGCCGAGGAGGTATTCCTGTTTGATACGGTTTTCCCAGTCGCCGCCGTAGAGTTTGTGGGTGATCGGACGGTCGAATTCGCTGTTAAGGTCGAAGTCCGTATCCATCAGGTAGAGGCACATACGGCCGACGTTGACGCGCCAGATGTGGCTGTAGATGATACGGCCGGGGAAGGGAACCTCGAGGATCATCGGACTGCCATCCTCGTTGCAGACCTGCTCGATCGGGAGCTGGTTGAAGTTCTGGGGCTCGTAGTTAGCGATCTGCTGGCCGTCGACAGAGAGGGTCTGTGCGAAGTAGCCGTAGCGATAGAGGAAACCGACGGCGGTCATGTCGACGCAGCTGTCACTGGCTTCCTTGATATAGTCGCCGGCGAGGACGCCGAGACCGCCGGAGTAGATTTTCAGACAGTTGCAGAGGCCGTATTCCATCGAGAAATAGGAAACCGAGGGAATATCCTTGCGCATCGGCTTCTTCATATATTCCTTGAATGCCTTGTAGACACTCTGGATACGGTCCATCAGATCTTTATCGACGATAATTTCCGAGAGGCGCTCGGAGGTCAGACGCTGAAGGAGCATGACGGGGTTTTCGCCGGTTGAGCGCCACAGCATCGGGTTCAGTTCGCGGAAAAGGCTCTTCGCGTCGCTGTTCCAGACCCACCACAGGTTCTTGGCGAGTTCCTCGAGCGGCTTGAGCTGGGAGGGGAGTTCGGCTTTGACGGTCAAATCGCGCCACTGGGGTGCGTTTGCATTGCTTACCGGAAGTTTCATAGAATTCTATAAACGTTTGTTAGTGAATTATTTCTTTTTCTTGGATACTTTTTCGAGAGCCTTTTCGTAGGCTTCGATATAGTATTTGATGAAGTAACTCCAGGCGGCCTGGTCGCTGGTTGCGATTGCGCTGGCACTGATCTGTTCGAGTTCTTCATCCTCGCTGTCCATCAGGAAGCGGAGCGAACCGGCCATACTGCTTACGACGGCCGCGTAGTTACTGTCGTTTCGGTCGATTACGTTGACGCCGCACGACGAGAACTGGTTGTCGAAGTTGTCGAGGATCCATTGTCCGAAACCCGACAGCGATGTCGTGATCGTCGGTACGCCGAAGGCGATGCTTTCGAGCGGTGTGTAGCCCCATGGTTCGTAGTACGACGGGAAGGCTGTCGCATCGAATCCGATCAGCAGATTATAATAAGGTGTGTCGAAGATGCCGTCGGTGCCGTTCAGATAGCAGGGGGTGTAGATGACGTGGAGGTTCCCGGCGGTCGTTTCTGCTCCGAGAGGCGACATGCCGATACGGCGGTAGATCGGATCTTCGCCGGGGTTGTTGATCCAGTGGGTCGTCCAGGGGGAATCGAGCGGGGTGTCTGCTGCGGTCTTGCCGTCGAGGCGCTCGCGGAGTTCGGCGCGGGGTTCTTTCGACCATGCCGGAACTAGCACATAGGCAACAATCGGGCGCGAGGGGTTCTCGCGACGGAGGGTCTCGAGGGTGTCGAGATAGAGATCGATTCCTTTGTTGCGGTATTCACAGCGTCCGGAGGTAGCCAGCAGGAAGGGTTCCACGCCGTTTTCGCTCATAGGTTTGCCGAGCAGGGCTTCGGCGACGGCGGTCAGTTTCGCGCGGGCCTGGCGGCGGGCGGCGGCGAATTTCGTTTTGGCCGGAACGAAGTCTTTTTCGAAGCCGTTCGGGGTGACGATATCGGGGCGGCGCTCGAGCAGTTGCTCACATTCGATCGCCGTGATGGCGCTGACGGTCGTGAAGCAGTCGGCCTGGTGTGCAGCGGTTTTTTCGAGAGAGTGCTTGGCCTCCATATTCAGTTCGCTGGCCATCTGGTCGCCGTTGTAGTTGCGCAACTGGTCATAGAGTGGCTTCCCGTTACCGCAGATGCTGCGGCCGATGCTGGTCGCGTGGGTCGTGAAGACCGTCGCGACTTCGGGAAGTTTCTCCTTGACGTAGAGGAGTCCCATTCCGGTTGTCCATTCGTCGAAGTGGGCGATTACGCGCTTTCCTTTCAGTTTCAGGAAACTGATAATATTTTCGATTACGATTCCTGCAGCATGGGAGAAGGCGCAGGCTTCGTCATAGTCGCCATAGGCGTGGAGCGAATCGACCTTGAATAGGTCCCACATTCTGGCGTAGAATTCATTTTTCACATCATAGAGGCCGTCGAATTTGACAAGAACGGCGATCGGGCGGCCAGGCACCAGCCAGCGGCCTACGCGGACCTTGATTCCATAGGGAAGCTCTGCCGTCTTGCCCCATCCTTTCAGCAGCGAGGGCGTTTCCTTAAAATAAGGCGAAGGGTTCTCTTCGCTCCACACATCCGGGCCGACAAAGACAACTTTATCTTTATAAAGTTTTTGCAGCGTTCCTGACTTCGTCGACAGGACGGTGTAGATGCCTCCTACCTTATTACACACTTCCCAACTCGTTTCGAAAAGCAAGTCGAGAGCTACGGGAGTTTGTTCCATTTTCTGTTTTATCTCATTCAATATTTTTGCAAAGTTACGAAAAATAAACCGATAAACAGCAAGCAACGGATTGTTTTAGCCGTTTTTTAACAAAGTTGTGACCGCTTCCACACCATTCTGCAACCTGCGATCGAATTTATCCGGCATTTGTTTTAAGATTATTTAACCCTGACGGGCCATCTCACAAATACACCCTACTGCTAATTTTGCAAACAAAAACGACTTTCGACATGATACTGACCGTCATACTTCTCTCTCTGGCACTCTGCGCCGCCGTCGCTCGAATCGCCTTCATATCCGCGACCGTCAAACCCCTGAAGTCTCGGATCGCCGCGCTCGAGTCGACCGTCGACACGATTCAACGGGAGAAAACAGCGGCCGCCGCCGCCCTCGCTGCGGCCGAGCGGGAACAGATTCGTGCGTCGGAACGGGTTGCCTCTCTTGGGCGCGAACTGGAGAACGCCCGTCGTACGGCCGAAGAGAACGAGCGGAATTTCTCCCGCCTGGCGACTGTCGCCCTCGAGGAGCAGGGAAGGAAGTTCAGGGAGGGGAACGAACAGCGACTGGCCGAGATCCTTCAGCCGCTTCGCGAGAATATCGACAGTTTCCGGGCGCGGATCGAGGAGTGTTACTCGAGCGAGGCTCGCGAGCGTTTCGCCCTCCAGAAGGTTATCGACGAACTGATGAACCAGTCGAGAAATATCGGGAAGGAGGCACGCCAGTTGACGTCGGCGCTGAAGGGGGATACCCGTGCCCAGGGTGAATGGGGCGAAATTGTCCTGGAGCGTATGCTCGAAGAGTCGGGGCTGCGCCGCGGCCATGAGTTCACGACCCAATTGGCGACCGACGGCGACGGTAACCGGCTCCGCAACGACGACGGAACGGCAATACGCCCCGATGTCGCTGTGTTTCTTCCGGAAGGACGCGCGATTGTTATCGACTCAAAGGTTTCTCTGACTGCCTATACACGCTGGATCTCGACAGAAGATGACTCGGAGCGTCGCACACTCGGCCGCGCCCATGTCGATTCGGTCCGAAAGCATATCAACGAACTGCGCGACAAACGCTACCAGGATTTCGTCGGGGAGTGCAAACTCGACTTCGTTATGATGTTCATGCCGAGCGAGGGGTCATACATGGCGGCGATGTCGCTCGACGAGTCGCTATGGCAGTATGCGTTCGACAACCATGTCCTCATTGTCTCCCCAACCCATCTGGTCTCGGTTCTGAGGCTGACCGCCCAGCTCTGGGCGACAGACCGGCAGAACGCCAACGCAATGAAAATCGCCGAAGAGGCCGGGCGTATCCATAATAAGATTGTCGCTTTCATCGACGACATGAATCAGGTATACGCCTCGATATCGCGGGCCTCGGCGACCTGGCAGAAGGCGATGAACAAACTCTCGACCGGGCGCGGCAATCTGCTGAAGAAGACCGACGAACTGCGGCGTCTCGGGGCGCGCAACACCCGGCGGCTCGGCGTCGATTTCGACGACCCGGACGAAGATGATGATTCCGGCACTGCGGGCTCAATCATCGACTGACGCCGTCGTACCCGCTACATATCCTCGCGATAGTCGTCGAATCGATCACGCAGGCGGCGGCGTGCGAAAAATATCCGGCTCTTCACAGTTCCGAGCGGGAGATGCATCCGGTCGGCGATTTCCTGATATTTATACCCGGCCAAGTACATCGACATCGGAATCCGGTAGCCGGGGTCGTAACTGTTGATAACCGCCATAATCTCCTTGACGGCGACGGTATCGTCGGGGGCTGTGTCGTCGTGTTCGACGGGGACATTCAACTGATAGAGGTCATCGCTGTGGTCGACGACGACATTCGAGCGTCGCTCGCGGCGGTAGTTATTGATAAAGAGATTCTTCATAATCGTGAACGCCCAGCTCCGGAAGTTCGTCCCCGCAACATATTTGTCCTCGTTCGACAGAACCTTCAAAGTCGTGTCCTGCAGCAGGTCGCTGGCGTCCTCGCGATCCATCGTCAGAGAGTAGGCGAAGTTATAGAGATTTGTCTGGATCTCGAGCAGTTTCTGTTTGTAGAGTTCTGATATCATAGTTGTCTCGATAGATAAAGGGTTTGAAACTATTTGTACTCTTTTAACCCCTCGCGACAAATTATAGTTCCCTTTTACTCCAATGTTTTAACCCAATTTAGCCAATGTTAATGACTATTTTCCATAAAAAAACGGGCAGACTAATCCGCTCTTGTTCCGGATTGTCTGCCCGTATAATTTCCTGTAGAAGTCTATTCGGCGTTCGGGTCGACCCCGTGGCTACGGGGATTGTTGTTCTGGAGTTTCGTCCGTTGTTTGACCAGGCAATCATCGACTTTGTCGTTATCGGCGTCGTTTATCGCCGCACCCGGATAGTCCTGCACGGCCTGAACATCGGGATTCTGGCGCTGGTCGCGCCTCTCATTCTTATCTTCTTTCATAACTTTTCGGTTTTTAGTTCGTTCACCAATTAGAACACCACCCCCTATAACAAGGTTCAACATTTAACACAGCAGAATCACCATAAACTTTACAATAATCTAAAAATAATGTCGTAAATTTGCAACTGGATAAATCATACAGCGGGGGTTAACCCCGCAATATAATCAACCTGTAATTAACATCTTAAACTTCTGGCAATGCATAAATACAATCTGGGATTCATATCTGATGAAGATATTTATGAGCACGTTAAAAGAACGGCTGAAGCATACAGACGAGAGATAACTCTCGATCAATTCAATAAGAACATCATAGATCCCATTAAACTTACATTTGACGCAAAAGTATACGGGAAAACTATAAAGCAAGCTGTGGAAGATGAATGCTTCCGACAAATAGACAAATCCAACTCCAATCATATCGGATATTTTCATCAGAACATATTCAGATACGCAGGGAATGGGTGGGTAGTACCCGCTACCGGTTTCGATGTGGAAAATGACCAACTTCACATCTATGTCGAGATGAAAAACAAACACAACACCATGAATTCAGCATCATCGCAAAAAACTTATATGAAGATGCAAGGCAAACTACTGGATGATGATGAGGCCACCTGCTATCTTGTAGAAGTAATTTCGAAACGCTCGAGAGATGATGCCTGGAAAATCTCCTTAGATGGCAAATCCAGAGAACATAAGAAGATTCGACGTATGTCAATGGACAGATTCTACGCCCTTGTCTTCGGTGTAGAAGACGCTTTCTATAAATTATGCGCTATTCTCCCCCAAATAATCGAAGACGTAGTCAAGGACAATCCCGGCTTGGCGCTAAACAATACGGTGTTCAAAGAACTTTCGGAAGAACACGCCGACATACTTACAAGCCTATATATTCTTGCATTTGCAACATATGAAGGATTTGACAAACTAAAAAAACAATGAAACTCGATACATGCATATCGCTGAATAACTTCGCCGACATTATGGGCGTTTCACGAGCAACCGTAGACAAGTGGATTGCCAACGGCAAATGCAAAGTACATCTCGATAACGAAGAAAAAAAATATCTTATAGCGTCCGAACTTTCTATTTTCCATGAGATTTCAGCCATGTTGAATAACACATGGGATAGTGAAAGTGTAGTTGAGCCGAAAAGGACATTTACATCTATTGAACTCTTCGCAGGTGGAGGTGGTCTTGCCTTGGGAATGCACAAGGCTGGCTTCAAACATATTCTTCTGAATGAGTTTGACAAAGATGCCTGTTCAACTCTTAGAAAAAATATGCCAGAGTGGAATATCATTCAAGGAGATATTCACAATGTAGATTTTACATCTTATCACGGAAAGGTTGATCTTCTAACAGGTGGATTCCCATGCCAGGCATTTTCATATGCTGGCAAACGACTAGGATTCGAAGAAACCAGAGGAACTCTTTTCTTTGAACTTGCACGTGCTGTAAAAGAAACCCAACCTAAAGTTTTTATGGCCGAAAATGTAAAGGGACTTCTTGAACATGATAACGGCAGAACCATTGAAACAATAAAAAACGTTATTGCTGAACTTGGCTATACGCTGGTTGGACCACGCATTCTCAGAGCAATACTATACAATGTTCCTCAAAAAAGAGAACGACTAATTCTTGTTGCAATTCGTAACGATATTGCTCCTAATGTTGAATTCAAATGGCCATCTGTATGCGGCGAATTACGCACATTAAGAGACGCCTTCTTCTCCGGAGAACTTTACGATTGCGATGTACCCCAAAGCGAAGGTCAGAAATATCCCCCTGCAAAAGAGCGTGTAATGAAACTCGTTCCAGAAGGAGGAGACTGGAGAGACTTGCCAGATGAGATTGCCAGAGAATATATGAAAGGTAGTTACCATCTCGGTGGTGGGAAGACTGGGATGGCTCGACGTCTTTCAATGGATGAGGCAAGCCTCACACTAACCTGTGCGCCTGCTCAAAAGCAGACAGAGCGATGTCACCCGACTGAAACACGTCCTTTAACCGTCAGAGAATACGCTAGAATACAGACATTCCCAGATTCTTGGGAGTTTTGTGGCCCATTGTCTGCTCAGTATAAACAAATAGGCAACGCAGTGCCCGTTAATTTGGCATGGGCTATCGGACGAGCCATTATGAGACTGTTCAATCAGATTGAAGATTATATGCCTCAGAATATCGTTACTGAAACGAACTATACTTATCAACCTGTTAGAAAATTACACGGATTATTTGAAGGTATGGTTTGTGAACCGTCAGATGAATCTGAAATCATTACAGACTAAAGTGACCTCAAAAGTAGTCATACTTTTTTGTATGTAGATTATAGAATTTCCATACAAAAATGATTAACTTTGCAGACCGATAGAAGTGAATAACCAAAAACCGTATAAACTGATAACAATACAATGAGAAAGAACATTGTGGCCGGAAACTGGAAGATGAACACAACTCTCCAGGAAGGCGTCGAACTCGCCAAGGCCGTTAACGAAGCCCTCAAGAACACCGATGCAAAATGTGATGTAGTCATCGCCGTTCCCTTCACCCACCTCGCTCCCGTCGCTGCCGTGATTGACCAGAACAAACTCGGTCTCGGCGCCGAAAACTGCGCTGACCACAAGTCTGGCGCATACACCGGCGAAGTCTCCGCTCCGATGGTCGCATCGACCGGCGCAACCTACGTCATCCTCGGTCACTCGGAACGCCGCCAGTATTACGGCGAAACCTCCGAGACCCTGAAGGAAAAAGTCAACCTCGCCCTCGAGAACAACCTGACCCCGATCTTCTGCATCGGCGAAGTCCTCGCCGAGCGCGAAAACGGAACATATCTCGACGTTGTCCGCCGTCAGATTGAAGAGGCTCTCTTCGGCCTCTCCCCCGAGCAGTTCTCGAAACTGATCCTCGCTTACGAACCTGTCTGGGCCATCGGAACAGGCAAGACCGCAACCGACGACCAAGCCGAGGAGATGCATGCCCACATACGCAGCATCATCGCCGAAAAATATGGCAAGGAGATCGCCGACAACACCTCGATTCTCTACGGCGGCAGCTGCAAGCCCGAGAACGCCAAGGCTCTCTTCGCCAAACCGAACGTCGACGGCGGCCTGATTGGCGGTGCCTCCCTGAAGGCCGACTCCTTCATGGGTATCGTGACCGCGTTCTGATACGCCGCTGACAGACACGATAAACCATCATTCGGACTGCATAAATAATGAAATTTATACAGTCCGAATCTTTTTATTAAAAATATTCGGTTTTTTTAAAATTTTTTTTGGCATTTCGAACTTTAATCAGTACCTTTGCGAACGAATCCTACATTTAGATGGTGAAATCTCTTCGTAGACATATTATAATAATCATATTCGGACTTTTTCTATGGTCATGCACCACAAAAAAAAACAATTTCGAACAGTTTGTATCCGAATGGCAAGGGAAGGAAATTATCTTTCCCCAAAATCTAACCGATTTTCTTACTGGCGACACAATTGATTTGACAGATGCAGACTTCACTATATTGACTTATGTAGACAGCCTAGGATGTACCAGTTGTAAACTTCGACTACCTTTTTGGAATAAGTTTATCTCATCTGTTGACTCCGCCTCAGATTATTCAATAAAATTTCTCATTATTGTACATACCAATGATGAACAGGATTTGAGGTACACATTAGATAGGGATAATTACCAACACCCTATCGCACTATACAGAGGTGACAATATAGGTTTATCCAATTCATTTCCAGAAGATCCTCGATTCGGAACATTTTTGCTCGACAGATCACACCATATTATTGCAATGGGTAATCCAGTATATCTGCCTACAATCGCATTTCTTTACAACTCGATACTTACCGGAAGCCGTACCATCGACATATGCAATAACAAAGATGTTATTTGTTCCGAAAGTTCAATCACGCTTTTAGACCGATTCCCGGGTGAAAAAATAGAACACGACTTCAATAATAATTGTGAGGACACAATATTTATTGACAAGATTATAAATTCATGTGAATGTATGACAGCAACAACGCATCATCCATTCATACCTCCAGGCGAAAATCTTTGTTTATCCGTTAATATGTCGGCGGACTCCACAGTAGGACCATTTTCTCGAAGTGTGCTGATATATTATCATGGAATGGAGTATCCATCCATACTTACAATAAACGGAAGCGTGTCGAGTTCATCAAGCAAACAATCATAAACAAACATACAAAACATCAATCGAATGAAAAAAACACTATTAATCGCAGCATTAGCAATTGTGGCCGGGGTCATAGTTGCTGGAAGTCTCAATACTGAGACCAAGAGTTCCTCCATTCAACTTGACAATATCGAAGCTTTGGCTGGGAACGGAGAGAGCTTGATGGACGGATGTGACTTATATTGTCACGCACGCTACGGCGCTACCTGTGTGCTCCTTACCAACTATGGATTCGAGATCACATGCATCAACATGACTCCAGACTTCGAGCCTTAGAAACATCAAAATAGGCATAAAGTCAATACCGGAATCTTCAAGAAAAACTTTTCAGAATGTTCTATGAAAGTATAGATATCAACAACCATGACAAACAAAATGGCTAAAATCAATCAAATCGCGGCGCTAATCGTATTGGTAGTCGCCTTATCGTTGTCGGGTTGTGCCGGAAACAAAAACGGGGAAGCGAGAACCAACACATTGACCAGGTCTGACTTCGGGATTGTAGAGATGCCTTCGGGTTCGTCGACAACTCTTCAGTTTGTTTCCGACTCTATATTGAAGCCATATAAGATCGCAGCACTTGGCAACGACAAACTTGCGATCGAGGATTTGGGCCACAACAGGATGGTCTGGATTGTTGACATCGATGCTCAGCAGGCAAAGAGTTTCGTACCACGAGGCATAGGCCCCGACGAACTGCTCGATCTGTCAACTATGTCATACGCCAACGGCATCCTGACTGTTGCCGGACTAAACGACAGCAAGATTATAGACTACAGCGTAGATCCGGATTCTATATCAATCTGTCAGATTGCGAAGACGACCTTGCCATACCATTCACCGCTGAGATCGCTGCGGCTAAACGACAGCATAGTGTTTTCTCTGTCTCCGGCGTTCACCGGCGACAGGTATTATTTCTACAACCGGAAGGATTCGACATATTCAGCCACAACGGATTTTCCTCTTGACAAGGAAAAAATCGGCGCGAATCCGGACAACGCCTTTTTCCAAGCCGAAATTGCAGTCAGCGAAAACGGTAGCCTCGTTGTCGTTGCGAACAGAGACTGGGACATACTGGAGTTCTACGACGTCGATGCGGACAAATGGAAGATCATCTATGGTCCGGAGGTTAACAATGCTGAAATCAAAAAAATAGAAAACGGGATGGTCAGTTTCTTCCGGCAGACTCCGAAATACTACAGTTGGGAAACAGTCGCTGTCGGAAAGGAAAAGGTTTATGTCGGATATAATGGTTCGTGTCTGCGCGAAAAAGGGGACGAGGACACGGGAGTTGCCGAAATCCTCACTTTCGATTATTCAGGAAATCCGGATAAAATATATCGCTTCGATATTCCCGTCATATCTTTCGCCATTGACGAACAGGCCAAACGGATCTACGCAATCCATAATATCCCCGACCCAACGCTGGTCTATTACAATCTCTGAATTCATCAAACCATCATACAGACCGATATGAAAAAAATCTTCAAAATTTTAATGGCCGTTTCCCTTCTTTTGGCCACCGGCGTCGCTGCGACGATGGATGCACAGACTCCAAAGAAGAAAACGGGCAGAACGCCGAAAATGACCCTGGTCAAAAATGGCGTAGCAACTCCGATAAAAGAGTCTGACTTCGACAAAATCAACAAAGACTCGATCGCCGGCGTCACCGTCGACGGGGACAGTATCATTATCTACATGAAACCTACGGAGAAACCCTCGCCGAAAAAATAAGTTCTCCCAAACCTTTTTTAAACCAAACCTTTTTCGGACTGCAGAAAATGTATTATTTTTGCAGTCCGAATCTTTTTCTCAGAAAACGCAAAGATGATTAAAAAGGCAATTGGAATACTGACAGTCACGACTATGATGGTTTTCGCCGCCGAAATCCCCGCCGCACGCGCCGAAGCTCCCGTCGATATCGTGACACACATAACCGCCGGACGAATCCACACTGTGACCCTCCCCGATTCGCTCATCCGGCTTCTGTCGCCCGCAGCTCTGCCGGCCGAGGCCGAACCGACCGACTCCGACAGCGAGGAGACGACCCATCTCCAGCAGCCCTCCCAGGGACGCATGGCCGGATTCCGCGTCCAGGTATTCTCCGACAACAACCCGAAGACTGCCAAAAACGAAGCCCGCTCGAAACAGCGCGCAATCGCCTCGCGTTTTCCCCAGTATCGCGCCTACGTCAGTTTCAACTCCCCATACTGGCGTCTCAAGGTCGGCGACTTTCGGACCCAGCAAGAGGCCCAGGAGGCTGCCGAAGAACTGAAGCAGGCTTTCCCCGCCTCGGGCAAAGAGATTCGCGTTGTCCGCGACCGTATCAACCTGTCGAACTGACCAACACAACCCCCGTTTTTCTGAATTAAATGGAATTCCGCAATCCAGACGAAGAATCACTCAAGACTATATCACGCATCGCCGCCCACTACGAAGAGATCCTGAGACTGATTGGCGAAGATCCCTCCCGAGAGGGTCTCGCGAAAACTCCGATGCGCGCCGCAAAGGCTCTCTGGGACATCACCCGCGGCTACTCATCGCGGCCGGAGGATGTCGTTAACAACGCCCTGTTCGAATCCCCCGGCTCAGGAATGATTACAGTCGGCGATATCGAATTCTACTCCCTCTGCGAACACCATATCCTCCCCTTCTTCGGAACCATGTCGATCGGATACATCCCCGACGGCCGGATGATAGGCCTTAGCAAACTCGCCCGTATCGTCGACCTCTATGCCCGCCGGCTTCAGGTCCAGGAACGCCTCGGTGCCGAAGTATGCCGCGCCGTCGAGCAGATCCTCCGTCCCAAAGGGGTCATCGTCCGCTGCCGCGCCGAACATCTCTGTATGAAGATGCGCGGGGTCGAGAAACAGGAGAGTTACACCGACACCCTCGAAACCGCCGGCGTCTTCTCGACCGACCCCGACCTGCGCCGCGAATTTCTCGACACCCTGAGCCGCCGCCGATGATCTACCCCGACAATTTCGAACAGAAACTCGGCTTCACGGCCGTGCGCCGCGAAATCAGCCGTCTCTGCAACTCCCCGATGGGGGCCGAGTATGCCGAAGCGATGGCGTTCTCATCAGATTTCGCCGTCGTCGAACGCGCCCTGAGCGCCACAGCCGACATGCTCGCCCTGATCCAGCCCGAAGATTCCCTCCCGCTGTCCGACATACGCGACATACGCCCGACGCTTGCACATATCTCCGTCCCCGGGACATACGCGACTGCCGAACAACTCGCAGAACTCCTGAAGATGGTCGGCGCGATGACCGACCTGCGGCGCTGGTTCGACAGCGCATCTGAACGCCAGGACCAGGTTCAGCTGAAGACCCTCCTCGCGATAGCCTCACCCCTCGCCCCCTACCCTGCCGTCGCCGCTGAACTCGGCCGCATCATCGACCGATTCGGAAATATCCGCGACAATGCATCGCCCCAACTCGCCGAGATCCGCGGCCGCCTCAGGAGCATGGCCAACTCGATCAACGCCGCGATGCACCGCGTGATCGCCCGCGCACAGGCCGAGGGACTGATCGACAAGGATACGGCCCCGACCGTCCGCGACGGACGCCTCGTCCTTCCGGTCGCCCCGATGAACAAGCGGCGCATCGGCGGCATTGTCCACGACGAATCGGCGACCGGCAAGACTGTCTTTATCGAGCCGGCAGAAGTCGTCGAGGCAAACAACAATCTCCGAGCGCTCCAGAACGAGGAACACCGCGAGGAGATCCGCATCCTCGCCGCGACAGCCGACTGGCTCCGCCCGTATATCCCCGATCTGGCCGACTCGACCCTATTGGTCGGCGAAATCGACTTTATCCACGCCAAGGCGGTCTACGCCCGAGACGGCGGCGGCGAGATGCCGACGCTCGAGAACGGCCCGGAACTGGAATGGTATGGCGCGTGCCACCCCGTCCTGCTCGAGTCGCTTCGGCGCAACAACCGCCAGATTGTTCCGCTCGATATCACCCTCTCGGAGAAAAACCGTATCCTGGTCATCTCCGGCCCGAACGCCGGAGGAAAATCAGTCTGCCTCAAAACGGTAGGTACGCTCCAGTATATGCTCCAGTCGGGCATACTCCCGACAGCCCATTCGAACAGCCGCTTCGGCATATTCCGCGACATCTTTGTCGACATCGGCGACGACCAGTCGATTGAAAACGACCTGAGTACATACAGTTCTCATCTGAGGAACATGAAGATGTTCCTGCGCCACGGCCGACGGACCTCGCTGATGCTGATCGACGAATTCGGCAGCGGCACAGAGCCTCAGATCGGTGCGGCCCTCGCCCAGGCGATCCTCCAGCGGTTCAATGAAAACCGGATGTGGGGCGTCATTACGACCCACTACCAGAACCTGAAGCATTTCGCCGAAGACACCGACGGTCTTGTCAACGGCTCGATGCTCTACGACCGCCAGTTGATGCAGCCGCTTTTCACCCTTTCGATCGGAAACGCCGGAAGTTCGTTCGCTATCGAAATCGCCCGAAAAACCGGACTCCCCTCCGACATAATAGCCGAGGCCCAGAAAATCGTCGGCAGCGACTATATCAATACCGACAAATTCCTCCTCGACATCGCCCGCGACAAAAAATACTGGGAACAGAAGCGTCTCGAAATCCACCGCAAGGAGAAGAAACTCGACGAAATCACCGAGCGTTACGAACACGACGCCGACCAGCTCCGCGAGAAACGCCGCGAGATTATCGGTGCAGCCAAGGAGGAGGCCCGCCGCATCGTCGAGGGTACAAACGCAGCAATCGAACGAACGATTACCGAGATACGCCGGACGCAGGCTGAAAAGGAATCGACACGCCAGAAACGCCAGGAACTGAAGGAGACCCTCGCGCAGTTGACCGACGGCGAAATCGCTGATGACCGCCATCTCCGCCGCGCTCCGTCGTCGAAGAAAAACCGTCAGCGCCGCAGCGAACAGCGCGACACGAACCGCCCCGCCGCAGTCGGCGACAACGTCCGCCTCGACGGCGAAGGAACCGTCGGGAAAGTGCTTTCGATCGAGAAAGGGAAGGCGACGGTCTTGTTCGGCAACCTGAAAACAACAGTTCAGTTGTCGCGGCTGAAGCCGACCAACGCCGAGATCCGCAACGAATCGCGATCGACCTCGGTTATCACGCAGACCTCGGCCGAGCAACAGCGCCAGCGCCAGCTCGACTTCAAACGCGACATCGACCTTCGCGGAATGCGCGCCGACGAAGCCCTTCAGGCCGTCACCTATTTTATCGACGACGCAATCCAGTTTAACGTCGACCGCGTCCGCATACTCCACGGCACCGGCACCGGCGCCCTGCGCCAGGTGATCCGCCAGTATCTGTCGATGGTCCACGGCGTCGCCTCGTTCCGCGACGAGCATGTCCAGTTCGGCGGTGCCGGCATAACTGTCGTCGACCTCCGCTGACCCCCGCCGTCCCGAAATACCGAAAAATTCGCTGCACGATTTGGCGATTCGGCAAATAATGACTAATTTTGTAAGTGTCATTCTACGGAATGTTACAACGAGAAAACAGGCTTTATTATCACTATGGTGACACTATCAAAAAAATCATTGCCCACACCGGAGGTTATCCGGATTCTCGGCACCCGGTTCCGCGATTACCGAATGCGGCTCAAAATGACCCGCAAGGAGGTATCGGAAGCGGCGGCGGTCGGCATGACGACACTCTATAAATTCGAATCGGGAAATATGACAGACATATCGTTCGACACGCTGCTGAGACTGCTGAGGGCAACAGGCCTTTTCGATAATTGGGATGCGTTGCTTCCCGAGTTGCCCCCCTCGCCATATCAATATGATGACCGCGGGAAGAAAGCACAGCGTGTGCGTCACTCGCCGAAACAATCGAACGACTAAACCTCCGGTCATGGAATACCTGAAAGTCAAACTATGGGGGAAGGAGATCGGACGCCTCGCGTGGGACAACACGACGAGACGGACCTACTTTATGTATAATCCGTCGCCGGAAGAGGATATTCCCGATATCGCGCCCCTGTTGTCTCCGGCCCGAAGCCGTAACACCCATGTTCCTGTCTATGGCGACGATCGTCCGTTATATCAGGATCTGCCCCCGTTTATCGCAGACTCTCTGCCAGATTCGTGGGGAAACAGATTGTTCGACGAGTGGGTCAGGAACAATCGGATATCCCGGAATCTGATTACACCTCTTTACAAACTGATGTTTATCGGTTCGCGGGGAATGGGGGCACTGGAATATGAGCCCTCTGCTTCCGATATGACCCATCACTATAAAATCGACATCAAATCGCTCTACGACATGTCGCTTAGGATTCTCGAAGATCGGGAGAGAATCGTTCTGAGCACCAAAGAGAAACTGACCATGCAGGCACTCCTGGCGGTCGGGACCTCGGCAGGTGGGCGCCAGATGAAGGCATTGATCGCCATTAACGAACAGACCGGAGAGATCCGTTCGGGGCAAACAGACGGCCTCGACGGCTTCGATTACTATATTCTGAAATTCGGAGACCGGATGATGCCTGTTGCGGAAATCGAGACTGCTTATTACTATATGGCCGTAGCCGCCGGAATCGATATGGAGGAATGCAGACTGATGCCGGTCGAGGGGGTCAATCATTTTCTGACGAGACGTTTCGACCGCGTTAACGGAAGAAAACTCCACACCCAGACTTTAGCCGCCATAAATCCCGAGGCGAGAAGCTATGAAGACCTGGTTGCGACATGCCGCGACATGGGTCTCTCGGAAACCCAGGTCGAACAGGTGTTTACACGTATGGCCTTCAACGTAATGACAAACAATACAGACGACCACAACAAGAATTTCTCTTTCCTGCTCGAGGAGGGAGGTTTATGGCGATTGGCTCCGGCATATGACGTGACATACATCTTCAACACATACGCGACCGGACCGAATCATATCAGAAGAATGGCTGTTGGCGGAAAAGTTTGCGACATAACCTTAGAAGACCTGTATGATTTTGCGAAACAGAATGGTATAAGCAACGCCAGTTCGATTATCAACCGGATCGCGGCTTCGGTCGTCAGATTCGATGAGTTTGCCGACCGAAGCCATGTGCCCCATCCGTGGCGTGGCATTATACGGAAAACGCTGAATGAAAACCTCGCGGCGTTTGGCCTCGTCCGGACAGAAAATACCGAAACTGAATTCATCGACAAAAACGGCAGAAAGATAGCCGACCTGCAGATCTCGGTTAATTCGAAGGGACACTTCGATGTCGCGGCTGTTATCGACGGAAAGAGATACCGGCGCTTCATCCGTCCCAATATGGATTTGCACTCCGGAATAAGGCAGTTTGATATCGACAACTTACCAATCGAAATGAAACTCCAGCTAATCTCGGAACTGTTTCCTACAGTCTGACCATATTTTTTTACACGAGTCTGTGGCGGATACATAACCGTCACCTACCATTCCGGCAAATAATTTCCGACGCTGACCGGCCCCAAGACCACCGTCGACGCCTTAGCCGTCCAGGAGCCAATGAACGATGCCTATCAGAAACTCCTTGGCGCGGAGCGCTCCGACACAGTCTCCGATACCGTCCGGACCTCCGCTCGCGACGAGTTCCAGTCGGCACTCCGCGCAGCTAATCATAGCCCGTAGGGCTACACTCTGACTAACCGCATGCAAGCGAGCATAGCGAGCTTGCTTGCGGCAGAATCCGAACTGTTCGGTGCACCCGCAGGGTGCTATTCTGGAGACATGTCCGGACTCTGTCATCATAACTCAAGTGTAACACAACGAGAACTCCCGAGCAAAAATGTGATGTCATTCGACCGCGAACGCGGTCTTTATCAATAACAAACATAGACCGCGGGCTTTCGCCCGCTACCGTATGGCACCGCTCTGCAGTGCATTGTCAGGTTTATACATAAGCCCCCGGACTGAACACCCCAATGATTCAGACCACGTTAGTGGTCGAATAATCAGACGTTGAAAAGGTGTTCGCCGTAACACCCTGTAGGATACATTGCGAGTTTAGTTTTTTATGGTGTATTCATTGAAATTCATATTTGTTCATTGTCGTTCATTATCAATGAAATAAGCAATTTTGAAATTCTATCCATTTGCTTCCATTTCTATTATTTTTCGCTGATAGTACACAATTAGTA
>JAMPGR010000019.1 GCA_023663805.1 Clostridium sp.
TAAGATAAGATTCATCACAAATATGATTATGCCCAGAGTTACTGCTTTGTCGCTTGCCGCCGTCGCGGCGGCAGCATTTGCCGGAGAAGCCGCTTTCGCCGCCACACCATCAATCGGAGTCGAGGAGATTGCGAAAGCATGGGAGGCGCCGGATAGTTACGAAGCCAACGTCGATTTCTCGGTTACAATGCCCCAAATGACCGACGACGTAATATACAACCTTCGTCTACGGTCCGGCGCCACCCCGGCGGACTCCCTTTCGCCCGTAGCCTTTATGATCGAATGGGACCGACCGGAACAGAAAACTCCGTCGGCAGGTTTCAGCGCCTATTTCGACGGCAACTTCTACCGCTATAACGGCGGGGAACGCCTGATGGAATACCACGCCGAAGCCGACCCCGAACCGTTCGCTGACCGCAGCCGTCCCCACCGCTATGCTCCGGGCGTACACCGCGCCGCCCAGTTCTCCAATCTGCTTCCGGCTCTGATGGCCGCCGACCTGCGACAACAGGCTGCCGACGCAGAATACGGGTTCGCAGTACATAGCGACACCCTCGTCGGCGGCATCAGCCGTGTCGTTCTCGATATGACCCGGACTGTCGACGGTATGGTCTGCCAGGAGGGGGAATATGTGCTCGACCGGGAGTCGCTCCTTCCGGTCCGCGTTACGATGGAAAACAATCCGGGAAGCATCAGCGAACAAACTCTCGTAACGACTTACCTGACGACTCTGACAGGCCGGGAGGCGACACCTCCGCCAACCGACGAGGAACAACTGATTGCGCTCGAGGGTGAGGTCTTTGCAAACCACCGCCAGAGCAATTTCCGAATCGAGTCGCTCCCGGGCCAGATGCTCCCGCCGTTCTCGATGCCAACAACCACCGGCGAACGCTACACCCGCCACAAAGGGGAGTCGATGGGGGCTCCGACCCTGCTGATCATCTTCGAACCGGGAACCGGATTCGTCGCCGAAACAATCGAAGCGGTCCGCCGCGGTGCCTCTCAGCTCCCCTACGCGCCAAAACTGATTTTCGCAGCGATGTCGTCCAATGCCGACGCCGTCGAGGATATACTCGGCCCGTTGAACCCGGGGGAAGCCCACCTTCTCTCGGCCCACGGCCTCGCCCGCGACTGCGGCGTCGCGATAACTCCGGTCGTTATCATAACCGACGACGCCGGAACCGTCCGCGACGTGACCGTCGGCTACAACAAAAACCTCGCCGACGATGTTATAGAGAAAATGAGTCCACTGTAAACCCGAATACAATCTCTATGGAAACAATCTATTTCAAAGAAACACCGTGCCACACCTATGGCACCATACCCGAAGTCGGCAAACCGGCCCCATGCTTCCACCTGACCGGAGCCGCACTCGACGATGTCGACTGCCAGCAGTTCCGTGGCCGGCGAGTCGTTCTGAATATTTTCCCGAGCCTCGACACCGATGTCTGCGCCCGAAGCGTGCGCCGCTTTAACGAAGAGGCCGCCAAACTCGACAATACGGCCGTCGTCTGTGTCTCGATGGATCTCCCCTTCGCCATGGGACGATTCTGCACCACCAACGGCATCGAAAACGTCGTCGTCGCCTCGGCCTTCCGCCACCCGATGTTCGCACAGAAATATGGGGTTCAGATTGTCGACGGACCCCTTTCCGGACTGCTCGCCCGCGCTGTCTTTATCCTCGACGAGAATATGAACATCATCTATAGCGAACTGGTTCGTCAAATCACCGACGAGCCCGACTACGAAGCAGCCCTCCGTGTGCTCAGAAGCGACAAATAACCCCAGACGGCTTCAGATGAAAAAGATAATCATCGTAGGCGCTTCATCCGGTATCGGACTGGCTCTGGCCGAAACGCTCGCCAGCCGCGGTGTCCGTGTTGGCCTCGCCGCACGCCATACCCGCGTTCTCTCGGCCCTGAAACAGAAATACGACGGCCTGGTCGAATATCTCGCTATCGATGTGACCCACCGTACGGCTCCGGAGCGTCTGCGAGAGTTGATCGACAAAGTAGGCGGAATGGACATCTACTTCCATATCGCCGGAATCGGCTACGAGAACCTGACGCTCGACCCCGACCGGGAAACAGCGATCGTCGAAACGAATGCGACAGGCTTCGCGCGGATGATCGACGCCGCATACCGCTATTTCGCGGCCAACGAAATCCGGGGCCACATCACGGCGGTCACTTCCGTCGCCGGAACGAAAGGGATCGGACGACTCTCGGCCTACTCTGCCTCGAAGGCCTTCGGCCAGGCCTATATAGTCGCCCTGCGACAACTCGCTCAAATGGAGCGGACGGGGATCACACTGACCGACATCCGCCCCGGCTGGACCCGCACACCGCTCCTGCGCGACGACGCCGTCTATCCGATGACGATGGATGTCGACCGGGTTGTCCTCGAGATACTGCGGGCGACGGTCCGGCGCCGCACCGTAGCGACGGTCGACTGGCGCTGGGACATTCTCTCGCGTCTGTGGCGCCTGCTCCCCGACGCACTCTGGGTCCGCCTCCCCGTCGAGATCTCCCTCCCCGACAAGGCCCTCCCCGAGCCCCCCGCCACCGAAACGAATTAAGCAGAAAACGGCCCCATTCCGGAAAGGGGGGGGGGGCCGCATTCGTCTGATATATTGTCTTAAGCGACGGATTGCCCTTGATGCGTTCGATATCCTTGACAGTCGCGATCCCCATCTGCGCCATCTCGGCCAGATCCTGCTGGGTCAGACAAAGAGCCTTGCGCCGTTGTTTCATTAAGTCTTCAATTTCCATAGTCTAATATTCTATACTTTCGCCGCAAAATTGACATTAAAACATCATTTTTTCCAAAAAATTAGTACAACAAATCATACAAATCATACTTATTACTCCGAAATAATTGTGGGTAGGCCTTGGATGAGAATTATTTTGAGGATTAGAGATTAATCGTTATCTTTGGCGCAGAATTGTTAACAAAGCAGACACACACCGCAGATGAAAACGAGGATTCTTTTTTCGGCGCTGGTCGCCGTTTTGTTCGGAATACAGGGCACATGCTGTAACGGCGCAGAGAAACAGGCCCCCGAAACCCGCGAATACCCCGCGACAGATTTCTACGAACTGTCGACCGGGGTGTCTATCGAAGTCATCTACACCCAGGTCCCCACACCCTCGATCAAAGTCGAAGCGACGCCGCTGGGCTTCGATAGACTGATTGTCAAGAACCGAAACGGAAAACTGTCATTCAGTCTCAGAAAAGGGAAAAACCAATTCGGGAAAATACGTGCCTACGTTTCGTCGACATCGCTTCGCGATGTCGAGATCGATACCTCCGGCTCGGTCAGAATCGAGGGTACGCTGAACTGCGCCGACGAACTCGAAGTCGAGGTCGAAACCTCCGGATGTTTCGATGCGGAAGAGATTGTCGCCCCAGTTGTCGACCTGAATGCCGAAACCTCCGGAAGTATTAATATCGTCAATTTCCGGGGATCGCTGCTGAAGGCCGAAGCGGAAACTTCGGGGTCAATCAACGTAAAAGGCCAGGCCGAGCGAGCCAAACTCGAGGCCGAGACCTCGGGCAGTATCGATATCCGCCAGATGAAAGTTACAGACGTCGACGCTAAGGCAACAGTCGGTGGCTTAATCAGAATTCCCCAGGGCACAACCGGCCGCATCATTGAGAGAATCGGCGGCTCGGTCCGTTGACGCTACTGCCGACGGAACGTCAGAAGCGCCAGGTCAGGCCGGCCTTGAGACGGCCGACGCCGACGTAGCCGTGGGTATTCGCTGCGACCGGACACATTTTCTTCTGCCAGAGGGTCATGTCGGGGTCGAGAAACAGGCCGAAGCCGCCGGGGAGATTCCAGCCGAACCGGACGCCGGCTCCGGCGGCCCATCCCGTGCCGGATCCTTCGACGCTCGACCAGGCGACGCCTGCCCCGATATGGGGCGTGATCGAGAAGATGCGTCCGGGGTCGGGGGCGAACAGTTGTGAGAGGTTCAGGAGGTAGTCGAGGCGGAGAGTCGACAGATTGACATTGTCAGACGCCAGACGGTCGATATTGTCCCAGGAGTAGCCCAGCTGGAAGGCGGAGCAGCGGGAGAACCAGTGGCCGAGGGCGATGTCGGCTCCGCCGTTGACCCGGACTGTGCTCCGGTGGAGCATCGTCTCGCTGAACAGCGAGGGACCCGCGGAGAGTGAGACGTAGGTGTTACGTTCGCGGTCGCGCGCCGGGAAACGGTCGAGATGGCGCGGATCGGCGACGCCGAGTTTGTAGACAAATCCGGCCATCAGTCGGAACTGGGGCGTGAAGTAGTGGCCGTAGTTGTACAGATGCTGGGCAAGGAATTCCGGCTCGAGATAGAAGTCGAGCGAGCGCGACAGTCTGAACCGTCCGTTCAGGCCTCCTTTGAAGCCATATGTGAAGGCGTTCTTACCTTTGTCGTGGACCGCACCGGCCTGCCCGCCGGCGACAACCGAAAGGTCGAACAGACGGTCGGGGTCATATCCGGCCGAGAGCGACGAGAGGCTCGCTAGGTAGTCGAGGTCGAGGTTGAGCGACATGAACTTAGTCGGCTTCGCATTGTATTCCCAGTCGAGCCCGAGGCGCCACGCCGAATAGGGGGTGAACCACTGCCCGAGGCCGCCATAAGCCGCGAAACGGCGTGCGAAACTGCGGCGGGTCGTGAACAGACCGGCTCCGGCGGTCATGAACGATCGGTTCGATCGGTAGAATTCCTCGTAGTCAGACTGGCGTGTACGACCGCCGTTAATACGGTTGTAGGCATCGATCCGATACTGGAAACCGACGTTGATCGATCCGAGCAGGTCGAAGGGGTCGTTCGAATGATGGCGCCCGTTCCAGAAGTTCGGAGAGGTCAGAACGACATGCGGCTCGACAAACAGCCCGAATCCCGACGATGCGTTCCACATCAACTGCCATCCCGCGCCAATTCCGGGATAGAACTTCCGCTGGATGCTTCCGGCGTAGATTACGGCCGGACCGACAGCGAGGCTCGATTCGAAACGAGAGCCGGGCCGGTAGCCGTTGAAGGCCGAATTCAGGTTGACGATATAATCGAGTTCGGCGGCGACATAGTTTCGATGGGAGCGCGCCTGTCGTCCGACAGTTCCGAGCGTGGCCGACAGGCGCAGGGCCGACGCGGCCGAGAACCATTTTCCGAAGAAGAGCGATCCCTGGCCGCCGATGCGGTTCCGGTAGTCGCGTGTCAGGGCGCTGTGTGAGACCCCGGAAATGGCGCCTGATATGCCGTAGAAGATGTTATCGAACGACTCGACCGATTCGAAGCGATAGCGACCGCGGTAGCGCGACGGGCCCCATATGACCCTGTAGCCAAGACCGAGCATAACCGAGGCCTCCCAGTCATAGCGCTGCCAGGAACGCAGGCCGTCGAGGCGGTCGGTGTAGACGCCGAAACGTGGTTCGACATAGATAAAGGTCGAGGGGGAGAGATTGACACGCGCCTGAAGACCGATGCGAAGACCTGCGGCATTATCCCAGCCGCGACCGCTATACATGCGTCGATATTCGGCTCCGGCCGTTCCGATCAGTTCGAACGGAAGCGACGGGTCGTAGCCGCGAAGCAGCGTCGAGAAATTCAGCAGATAGTCGGCCGACACGCCGAGCCAGTAGGGGTCGCGGCGATCGGAAGTCCGGCTTTGTCCGGCCGATAAACCGATACGCCAGCCGTGGACAGGTGTAATCCAGTCACCGAGGTTAAGATCGACCCGGAAGCCGATGCGGCTTTCGGGGTGCATGTTCGAGTTCTGTCGGCGGAGAGTCGAGATGCCGGCCCCGCCCGTTATGAACATATGGTCTCCGAAGCGTTTGTGTTCGAACTGCCGGGAGGGCAGGGGCTTTTGCAGGAGGTAATCGAGGGCGTTGAACTGGCTGTCGACCGCGGCTGCTTCGAGGCCGTTGATCCCTGTTGCCGCGGGGTCTGCTGCGAGGGCGATTAACGAAATCGCGGCAAGAACAGCCGTTGTGATAGCGCGAAATGCTTTTATATAGTTCATTATCTTGATCGTTCGGTTATGGAAGTTCTTATGGGAGGGGTTATGGTTGGAGCAGGTCGATCACATCTCCGTCGACACGGGCAATCTCCTCAAGCGAAGGATCGAGATCGAAGGCTTTCTCGAGATGGGTGGTGGCGGCCATATATTCGTCGACACGGTTTGCAGCGACAGCCTTGATATACTCTTCCCGGGCCGAGTCGCCGAGTTTCTGGGCCTTCTGCCACGCCTTGTCGTTAGCCTTGACGGCGAGCAGAAGGAGCACCTCGTTGAAGGGGGAATCGGCCGAAATCTCCTGCATAACCTCCTCGAAATGTCCCGAGGCAGCGCGCGAATAGATTTTCAACTTATGGTATCGGGGGGTGTCGGGCAGCGATGATGCGAGATTGTCAGCAACGGAGAAGTGTCCGGCGTCGAGTTCGGCGACAGCCTGGTTCGACACGGTCGCATCGGGGAGTTCGTTGGTCTTCTCCATATAGGGGGGGAGTAGTTCGGCGTCGGGGGTTCCCGCGTCGATCCGCAGTGCGGCGAGATCGCTGGCGGCTACGAGGAAGCCGGGATGAACTTCGAGGGCCTGTTCGATGATCCTCTGTTTCTCCTCCGGACGGTTCTCGAGCGAATAGAGCCGCCAGTATTCATAGCGGCTCATCGTCGAGGGGGATGTACGGTAGAGTTCGCGGATTTCGTCGTCGGTCAGAAAGCGGTATTTCGATGTAACAATCTCATATTCGACCCGGCGCATTCGCGGGAGGTAGACTTTGTCGATCAGATTTCGGAAGAACGGCAACGAACGAACGGCACGTTCCTGAGCGGCGGGGCTTTTCCGGTAGCGGGCGACAGCCTTATCGACCTCGGCGGCCTCGGAGTCGAGACCGTCGCTGCGCATCAGCGCGGCCAGGTCGCTCCAGGTCGAGACCGACGCGGTCGCTTTTATGTCGGCGCTGCGGCGTGTCGTTTCGGCGAGCTGGCCGACTATCACGTTCATCGCGGAGTTGACTCGGCCGTTGGCGAGCTGGTTGTTTCGCGCGGCATTCCCCTCGGGGGAGGCGGTGCCGTGGATTGTGAAACTCTTCAGCCCCATCGAGGGGTTTGCCTCGATTTCGCGGAGCATACGGAGCAGGGAGTCCATCTCGCGGCGGTTGTCGCCCAGGCCCATGTCGAGGTTCTGTTTCCCGACGCGGAACGTCAGGTTGATATCGCCGTGGGTGTCGCGAAGCTGGAGTTCTGGTTTCGGCAGAAATTCCTCCTGGTCGACGAACACTCCGCCAAGGTCGTAGTTTAGGAACCGCAGGGGGTTGACCGTGCCGCGGGCAATCGTCGTCGTGTCGCGGTAGACGACGCGGTTATAGTCTTCGATCGCCATAAAGAGGTCGCATCGGAAATCATCCTTCGGATTCTCGACAAAGACCGAGTCGGCGACGGTTATGATGTCGTCTGTCCGGCCGCCGGTCTGCTTGACCGAGACATATGGGGTCAGCGGATCGAGCGAGCGGTCCCAGTCATACATCCGCTCCTGGGTCGCGGCGTAGCGGTATCCGTCGAATACGAGCGGGCGCATGAAAATTGTATTTCCGCGGGTCACGTTACGTATCGTCGGCTGGATCACGAGGCGGTCGCTCGGGTGGAAACGTTCGTGGGGGACCTTGACACGCGTCTTGACCTGGAGGTAGTTACCGCGGACGTCGATGTCGGTCGGTTCGGCCATGACGATATCGGTCACGCGCGATCCCTGGACAACGACCTCGGCGAGGACAACCGAAGTCGGGTCGAGAGTTATGTCGATCAACTGTCGTCCGTCGACACCGACGACTTTGTCCTCGCTGCCGAGAATACTGAATGTCAGCGTCGCGCCGTCGTCGACGGTGATCGAATAATATCCCTCGTCGTTAGTCGAGCCGAGGAGTCGGTCGCTGGCGTTGTCGTAGATCGTCACGGCCGGGAGGGGTTCGTTGTTCTTCAGAGCCCGGACATGTCCGGTCACTGTTATGTCGCGGGCTGGAACCGCGAAGGGGGATGTCGCGGCGACAGCGGCCATTACCGCCGCTGCGGCGACGAGTCTGTATCTTTTGTCAGTGAATGTCATTTGAATACGTAGGAGAAGTTAACACCAATTCGTATGGGCATCGCTGTCCACCGGCTCCAGTTTGCGACGGAGGGTTTCGGGTGGGGCGAACGATATTTGAAGCCGTGGAGATGACCGAAGCCGACGCCGGCCTCGAATTCGACGTTCCAGTGGCGTCCGAGGACAAGGGCATAGCCGTAACTCAGGCCGGCACCGAGGATGTCTCCCTCGTAGTGGCGGCTCCGGAGTCTGACGTCGTAGATTCCGCCGATAAAGGAGAGCGCGGCAAAGTGGCGTGCCATCGGGCGGTTGAACCACCATCTCAGTTCGGGTTGAAACAGCAGATCAGTTATATGGCAGTCGCTTATATTGACACGGAAGGGATTGCCGGTCAGACGGACATCGAGGGTCAGACGGCGGCTGAGCCTCGCTTCGAGGCCGAGGTTCGGGGAGAGCGCGACCCATTCGAGGGCGTTGCTTTTCAAGGCGACACGCTGAGCCGAAGTGCCGGGGGCGAGGGATAAAAAGAGAAAAGCGGCCGCGAGGATCCGCATCAGGTTCTTCATATGTCGGACAAATATAGGATAAGTGGAAACGTGATAATAATAATAATGATGATGAGAGACGGGAGAGCCTGTTGGAACTGCAAAGATACAAAATTTTTGCGAAACCAGCCTAATCCGGCTTCGGCCCGTGAAAATCGCGAAAATAGTCTGACGGACTTTTTCGGGTCGTCTCAGAGTTTTTCGGGCGTTTTCAGCCAGATCACCCGATCAGGGCGCTTTCAATCTTCGCGACCTCTTCCTGGAGTTGTTTCTCGAGCGGCAGGCGCTGCTCGATGTTTGTGCAGGCATAGATGACCGTCGCGTGGCTGCGGGCCAGTCGGGCGCCGATTGTCGTCATCGGCATATTCGCGTGCTTCTTCGCCATATACATTACCATCTGGCGCGCGTCCGAGACCTCGCGCTTGCGCGACCGCGAAAAGAGTTTTTCGGGATCGATATTATAGAATTCGCTGACCTTTTCGGTTATCATCTCGAAGTTGATCTGCCGGCGGGTCGATTTGACCGAATTTGCCATGACGAGGCGGGCGAGGTCGAGATCGATCGGGCGGTTCAGAACCGTAGCGTGGGTTACGAGCGAGACGATGACGCCCTCGATTTCGCGGATGCTGTTGGTTACGTTGTTCGTTATGAATTCAGCGACCTCCTGCGGCAACTGGATGCCGTCCTGCTTCGTCTTCAATTCGATGACACGCTTGCGCAGTTCGTAGTCCGGACTCGACAGTTCGGCGGTCATACCCCATTTGAAGCGCGACAGCAGGCGTTCCTCCATCCCGTCCATATTGGCCGGGCAGCAGTCGCTCGACATGATCAGTTGTTTCTGGTTCAGGTGGAGATGATTGAAGATATGGAAGAAGGCGTTCTGTGTTTTCGGCTTTCCGACAAGATCCTGGATATCGTCGAGAATCAGCATGTCGATGCTCTGATAGAAATTCAGAAATTCGTTTGTCTTTCCGGTTCGCTCGGCGGTTGTAAACTGGCTCTGGAACAGACGGGCGGTTATATAGAGCACGCGCATCTGGGGGTAGAGTTCCTTCGTTCGGATTCCGATTGCCTGCATCAGGTGGGTCTTCCCGACGCCGGGCTGCCCGAAGACAAACAGCGGGTTGAAGGTCTTGCACCGCGGGTCGGCGGCGATAGCCTCGCCGATCGAGCGTGCGACCTGGTTGCTGTGGCTGCCGCAGTAGTTGGCGAAGGTATAGTGTGGGTTCAACTGGGGCTCGAGCCACTCCGACGAGCGGGCCTGGGCACCGAGGAAGGGGTTGGCCGGCACGGCGCTCCGGGGCATTACGGCCGGCGACGGGTTCGAACTGTCGACAGTGACGCGTGCCTCGGGTTCGTTGGCCTTGATGTCATACTTGTAGGTCAGTCTGACATCCTTGCCGAACTCGCGGCGCAGAGCCGCGCACATCAGGTCGAAGAACTGCGTCTCCTCGAGTCGCTCGACAAAAAACGACGAAGGCACATAGAGCGTCACCCTCGAATCGGCGTAACCCAGGAAGGTTATCGGCCGGAACCAGGTGTTGAAATGTTCGGGAGTCAGGTTGTCCCTGAAGAATTGTAGGCAATTCTCCCATTTGTCTATATGAGGAGTACAGTTCGTCATTGTCGTTTGTTGTCTTTTGCTTTTCGGGGTCTTTTTCCGATGCAAAGTTCGGCCGATTATTTTACAAAAACAAACACGAAAATATTTGGAATTTTCATTTTCAATATAAGTGGTTTGATTCTCAAACAGTTAATTAGAGACTCAAAATCGGATTAAATTATCACTTCATATTTTCATCAGATGATATTTAAAATCTTAATGTTACGCGCCATGCCTTAAAGCAGCACTTCAATCTCCGACAGAGCCTTTACCAGCCGATTTCTTTGTGACAGCACAGTTTTCGAAAATAAGCGAAGTTATCAACTATTTATAACGATTCTAAATAGCACCCTGCTGTCCGGGCGGGTGTATGCAGATACGAAAAAGGCCGTTCGCATCGGTTTCTAAAGTCGCCTTTTTCTATGGCGGGAACCGAATGTAAACGGTCTCGATAGGTTGACGCTGAACCTTCCTGGGGGGGGCTCCCTATCTTTGGGAAACAACCAGGGTTCTGAGCGTTTCGATACTTGGATTCACTGCGACGATCCGACCTTCACGGTCGATCAGAAAAGAGCGGAATCCGGAATTCAGATGCCAACGGCTGGCAATCTCAGACTGCTGCGTGGCATCGGCATAGAACTGCGCTTCGGTGTCGAGTCCGTCCTGTCCCGCGACCGCAAGGAAGAGAGACTCGCTGGTGTCGAAATTGACCGACACCCGACGGAAGTGTTCTCCCTCGAGGGCCCTGGTCCCGTAGTCGAGACGGCGGGCACCGATTCGCGAAGCGGCATCGGTCGATGACCAGAAGTCGACAAGCACGAATTTTCCTCTGCAATCCGACAGGCTGAAGGCGCCGTCGGCCAGCGTCAGTTCGGGGGCCTTATACCCCTCTGCCGGGGCATAGATACGTTCGGTCCGGGCCGACACCGAGAGCAGGAGAACAACCAGAAGCGCAATGCAGCACATTGCTTTCTTCATAGGATAAAGTTTAGTTAGACATAAGCATCTGCCGGGGCTGTCTGTTACCGAAACAGAGCCGCCGCGATCCCGCCGAGTTTCGGCCGGGGCCGGCCATCTCTATGGCCAACGCATATAATAACGCCGCAAAGTTACATAAAAGTTCCATAACAACCAAATTTTTCGATAAAAACCCTATAGATACCGACAAAAAACTTAAAAGGCCGGACCAGTCTCGCGACTCGTTCGGCCTCAGAAAAATTAAATATTCGTATCGGGGGCAAAATTAGCACTATTCCTCGATATGGCAAAATTTATCTGACTATTTTTTACACTCGCTTGTACTTTTTATCGCCATCAGAGTCGTCACATGTCGCCTAAAGCGCACTTTTAGCAGAGCGCAAGACCTCGAAACGAATCATCGTGTAGAGCATCATTAACGTAGGGGACAACTCGTTGCGAGGGTCTTCGCCGAGCATCAGTTCGCTGACAAGCGCACGCGAGATCGCTGTACGGATTTCTGACGGCAGAGCCTTGACGCGTTCGACGGTTCGGCTCGAAATCGAAAACGGTGATTCTTTTCCCATAGCAGTATTCGTTTTGAGGTTTTGTTTGTTCTGTTTACACCGCAAAATTACAACGGGAGCGGGCAATATCGTTGCCCGCTCCCGTTAAACTATCTAATCGAGGATCACTTGCCGAGACCGCAGTCCTTGCAGCGCTCCTGGATTTGGGTGAAGAAGTCGTTCCCCTTGTCGTCGACGAGGATGAAGGCGGGGAAGTCTTCGACTTCGATCTTCCAGATCGCCTCCATGCCGAGTTCGGGATACTCGAGACATTCGACTTTCTTGATCGAGTTCTGGGCCAGAATTGCTGCGGGTCCGCCGATCGAGCCGAGGTAGAAGCCGCCGTGCTTGTGGCAGGCATCGGTCACCTGCTTGCTGCGGTTACCCTTGGCGATCATGACCATCGAGCCTCCGGCGGCCTGGAACTGGTCGACATAGGAGTCCATGCGTCCGGCGGTCGTCGGGCCGAACGATCCGGAGGGGAGTCCCTTCGGGGTTTTGGCGGGACCGGCATAGTAGATCGGGTGGTCTTTCAGATACTGGGGCATCGGTTCGCCGCGGTCAAGGCGTTCTTTGATCTTGGCGTGGGCGATGTCGCGGCCGACGATAATCGTGCCGTTAAGCGACAGGCGGGTCGAAACGGGATATTTCGTCAGTTCGGCTAGGATTTCCTCCATCGGGCGGTTCAGGTCGATTTTGACAACGTCGCCCTCTCCGGCCTTGCGATACTTTTCGGGGATCAGTTCGCCGGGGTTCGCGTCGAGTTTTTCAATCCAGAGACCCTCGCGATTAATCTTCGCGCGGACATTGCGGTCGGCCGAGCAACTGACGCCGAGTCCGACGGGGCAGGAGGCACCATGGCGCGGCAGACGTATGACACGGACGTCGTGGGCAAAATATTTGCCACCGAACTGGGCGCCTATGCCGAGACGGTGGACCTCGTCGAGGAGTTGCTTTTCGAGTTCGATGTCGCGGAATGCGTGGCCGAGTTCATTGCCGTGGGTCGGGAGGTTGTCGTAGTATTTTGTCGAAGCCTTCTTTACGGTTGCGAGGTTCATCTCGGCCGATGTTCCTCCGATAACGAAAGCGATGTGGTAGGGAGGGCATGCAGCCGTTCCGAGCGAGCGCATCTTCTCGACCAGGAAGGGGAGAAGGGTCTTCGGGTTCAGCAGGGCCTTGGTTTCCTGGTAGAGATAGGTCTTGTTGGCCGAGCCACCGCCCTTTGCGACAAAGAGGAAATGGTATTCGTCGCCGTCGCAGGCATGGATGTCGATCTGGGCGGGGAGGTTACATCCGGTGTTGACCTCGTCATACATCGTCAGCGGAGCGTTCTGGGAGTAGCGGAGGTTGTCGGTCGTGTAGGTCTCGTAGACACCCTCGGAGATACGCTCTTCGTCGCCACCGCCGGTCCAGACCTGCTGGCCTTTTTCACCGTGGACGATCGCCGTGCCGGTGTCCTGGCAGAAGGGGAGCTGCCCCTTCGAGGCGACCTCGGCGTTGCGGAGCATTGTCAGGGCGACAAACTTGTCGTTGTCGCTCGCCTGGGGATCGTGGAGGATCTTGGCGACCATCGCGTTGTGCTCGCGGCGGAGCATAAAGGCGTTGTCGTGTGTGGCCTGGCGGGCAAGGACAGTCAAGGCGCGGGGATCGACGACGAGCATCTCGTGGCCGTTCCAGTTTTCGACCTTGACATAATCCGATGTCAGCAGGTAGTATTCCGTCGTGTCCTCCGACAGCGGAAACATCTCCTGGTATTCGAACGGTTTTGTTGCCATAGTTTCTCTGTTGGTTTTATTGTTTGGTTATGTTTTTTGTCTGTTGCAAAAATACGAAATGTTTTTCGCTTTCGACCCATCTCCCCTCTAAAAAAAAGAGCGGAACCTTCCGGGGGGAGTATATGTTATATGAATATCAACCGAAACAAACATCTGAATTATGAAAAAATTAATCTTGGGGCTGGCCGCCGCTACCGCTGTTGCGCTCGTATCCTGCGACGAATCCAGCCGTCTCGCTTCCCGGATCGAGGGAACCTGGAGCGGATCTCCCGAACGAATAATCGACAACGAGGCCAGCACGGCCAATATAATCGAGACATATGAGTTTGTCCGTAATCCCGGAACAAACGGCGGGGATGTCCGCCTGACGGCGCTTGTATCGGTAACCGGCCAGATAACCGGCGGCGAAGGGATAATCCAGCCGTTCAGCCTCTCGGCTGCCGGGGTCGCCGCGATTTCAGGATCATGGCAGGCCGACGGCGATGACGACATCAACCTGGCCTGGAACGACTCGACACTGACGGTCAGTGTCGACCCGAGTGCCGTGACGCTTTCGATGGATATGCTGACCGGGGAATCGACCCCGACGGTCGACTCGCTCAAGCCGCAACTGGCCGAGAGCATCCGACGCCAGACGCGCCAGGCGCTCGAGTACAAATTCCTCGGCACCCGCCGGATCAGTGATATCAAGATCAAGGATAACCGGATGAAATGCGAGATAAACGACGTCGACCTCTGGTTCGACCGCCAGGGACCTGCCCAGGCCCGGTAATGCCACATACCGGCCCGCCGGCGAGAACGAAATCGCCGGCGGGTCGTTTTTTTATGTATAAAAGAGGTGTAATTCGGGGAAAAGCAGTAATTTTGAACCATGAAATCGATTCTGGCTAATCATATCGTGCATGCGGCTGTGCTGACGGCGCTCACGGCGGGTCTTTATGGCTGCGGATCAGTGACTTCCGAGGACGATCCGTTTCCCGACCCCCTCTATGTTGTCGAGAGCGAATTCGAATTCGGCAGCCAGGGTGGCTACAAACTGATGCATATCGTCAGCGACAACATCGCCTGGCGCGTCGACTGCTCCACTCCCTGGATCGCCGTTTCGCCCGACCGCGGAGGAATCTCGGAGGTAGTCCGCATCACGGTCGCCGGGAACCCCGGCCCCGGCGCGCGGACAGACACAATCCGCGTTGTCTCGACAACATCGTCGTGGCCCGGAGGTTACGACATCGTTGTCCGCCAGAGCGCCCCGTGACTTCCCCCCATGATCGTCGGCAGGGCGGCACAACCATCATAAAATCCACATTTTTCCCCACTCCCCGACACCGAACACAAAAACAATGGAAACATCAACCCCGAAACAGAACCTGCTCGACAGACGCTATCTCCGCATGGCCCGTATATGGGCCGAGAACTCCTACTGCCGCCGGCGCAAGGTCGGCGCCCTGCTCGTCAAGGGACAGATGATTATCTCCGACGGCTTCAACGGAACCCCCGCCGGATTCGAGAATGTCTGCGAGGACGACGAGAGCGGGCTGACGAAGCCATATGTCCTCCACGCCGAGGCGAACGCGATCACGAAAGTCGCCCGCAGCAACAACTCGAGCGACGGTTCGACCCTCTACATAACCGCGTCGCCCTGTCTCGAATGTGCGAAACTGATTATCCAGGCCGGAATCCGGAGAGTTGTCTTCAACGAACTATACCGCATTACCGACGGCATCGACCTCATGGTCCGCGCCGGAATCGAATGCGACCATATAACTGATCTCGAAAATGAATAACAAACTGAGAACAATGAAGGTCATCGCCCCGCTGGCGCTGGCCGTCACCTTCGCCCTCGGAATGTGGCTCGGCCACGTTCTGTTCCGCACACCCCGGGCCGACAACGCTTCAGGGAAAATCTCGACGCTGATGAATCTGATCGACAGCCGCTATGTCGACGAAATCGACACCGACTCCCTTCTCGAGGCGGCGATCCCCGACATTATGGCCAAACTCGACCCCCACAGCGTCTATATTCCCGCCGAAGACCTCGAGGATGTCAACTCCGAACTCGAGGGGTCCTTCAGCGGAATCGGAATCCAGTTCAATCTCCTAAAAGACACGATTGTCGTCGTCGAGGTCATCGGCGGAGGTCCGTCGGAACGCGCCGGACTGCTCCCGGGCGACCGTATCGTCACAATCGACGACTCAGCCGCTGTCGGCCGGAACTGGAGCAACCAGCAGGTAATCTCCCACCTCCGCGGCCCGAAGGACACACAGGTTACCCTCGGCATACGCCGCCCGACTGTCGCCGACGAACTGACCTTCGAAATAACCCGCGGCGACATCCCGGTCAACACCGTCGACGCGACCTATATGCTCGACGACAACACCGGCTATATAAAAATAAACAAATTCGGAGCGACGACCTACAGCGAGTTCATCACTTCGGCAGCGACACTGCTCGACAGCGGCGCCGACAACCTCGTTATTGACCTTCGCGGAAACGGCGGAGGATTTATGGAACCGGCCGTTCTGATGGCCAACGAATTCCTGCCGTCACACTCGATGATTGTCTCGACACGCGGTCGCAACGGCTCAGAGGAATCGAACATCATGAGCGACGGTTCGGGCTCGTTTTCCGGCGTCGGACTTGCCGTTCTCCTCGACGAATATTCAGCCTCGGCTTCCGAAATCTTCGCCGGCGCGATCCAGGACAACGACCGCGGCGTCATCATCGGACGCCGCTCGTTCGGCAAGGGACTCGTCCAGCAGCAGTATGATCTCCCGGGCAACAGCGCCGTCAGACTGACGGTCCAGCGCTACTATACCCCATCGGGACGTTGTATCCAGAAGGCCTATGTCCGCGGCAGCGATCCCGACGAATATATGAACGACCTGCTGAACCGATTCACCCACGGCGAGGCGTATCACGCCGACAGCATCCACCTCGACACAACCGTGACCTACATGACCCTCGCCGGACGTCCCGTCCACGGCGGCGGCGGAATCATGCCAGACATCTTCGTTCCGAACGACACAACCGGACTGACGACGTACTACCTCGAGGTCAGCAGCCAGGCTCTGCTCCAGAAATTCGCCTTCGACTATTTCGAGAAACACCGCGATGAACTGTCCGCGGCCCGCTCGGCCGACGAACTTCTCGCGATGCTTCCGCCCGACACACGCCTGCTGAAGGATTTCGCCGCCTATGCCGCCGACAACGGCGTTCCGCAACCTTTCTGGAAGGTCATAAACCAATCGCGCAACGCGATTGTTAGAAGTATCAGGACAGCCATCGCCCGCGACGCGATCGGGATGGACGCCTCCTACGAGATTTTCAACCGCGACGACAAGACTGTCGGACGCGCTGCTGATTTTTTCCGCAACAAGGAGAGTCTCCCATCCTTCGAACCCGCCGCCGGCGCCGACTGACAACCCCACGACACGACTAACAATGATTAACCAGAACGAACCATAGAAACCATGGACAAATCCGATATCCGCCGCCATGTCGCAGCGAGCAAGACCCTTCTGAGCGACGAGGAAAAAATCTCGGCCGCCGAGCAGTTGTTCAACCGCCTCGAGCAACTCGCCGGATTTATCGTCGCCGACAACATACTCGTCTACAACTCCCTCCCCGACGAACTCCCGACCCGACGCTTCATCGACAAATGGAACGGCCGGAAACGGTTCTTCCTTCCACGCGTCAACGGTGTCAACCTCGACATACTTCCCTACGAGAAATCGCGCCTCCACCTCGGAGCCTTCCAGATCGAGGAACCCGACGGCGACGAACTGACGCCGGTCGATCAGATCGAGGTCGTTATCGTTCCGGGGATCGCCTACGACCGCTGCGGCAACCGCGTCGGGCGAGGAAAAGGTTTTTACGACCGTCTCCTTCGCGACACGCGCGCTCTGAAGATCGGTATCGGATATGACTTCCAGTTCTTCGACGAATTAGAAGCGGACCCCCACGATGTCGCGATGGATATCGTCGTGACCGACAAGCGGTGTGTCATCGTCAGAAGATAACCAGCACCCGAACAGAAAATCCCAACCCTTCCCCTTCCCCAGAAGTGATATCAATCCAGAACCTCAGCGTCGAATTCAGCGCCCGTCCGCTCTTCGACAACATAAACTACGTAATCAACCGAAAAGACAAGATCGCCCTGGTCGGCAAGAACGGCGCCGGCAAATCGACGATGCTGAAAATCATCGCCGGGCTCCAGAGTCCGACCTCCGGTTCGGTCGCCGTCGCCGACGGCGTCACAATCGGCTATCTCCCCCAGCAGATGGTCACCAGCGACACCCTGACGGTCGTCGAAGAGGTCCGCAAGGCGTTCTCACACATCGACCTTCTCCGCCGCGAGTTCGAGCAGGTCAGCAACGAGGTCTCGACCCGGACCGACTACGAGTCGCCGTCATACCAGGACCTGATCGACCGCATGACCCTTCTGAGCGAGAGGATCGCGATCGAAGAGAGCGAGAACGGCGAGGCCGAGATCGAACGGACCCTGACAGGCCTCGGCTTTCTCCGTTCCGATTTCGGACGCCCGACCTCCGAGTTCTCAGGCGGCTGGCGCATGCGTATAGAACTGGCAAAGATCCTTCTCCAGCGCCCCGACCTGCTGCTGCTCGACGAGCCGACGAACCACCTCGACATCGAGTCGATCCAGTGGCTCGAGAATTTCCTGATGACGAAAGCGGGCGCCGTTGTTCTCGTCTCCCACGACCGCGCGTTCATCGACAACGTGACTAACCGGACGATCGAGATATCGCTCGGAAAGATCTATGACTACGCCGTCAACTACTCCCGCTTCGTCCAGCTCCGCGCCGAGCGTATCGAACAGCAGACCCGCGCCTGGCTGAACCAGCAGAAACAGATCCAGGAAACCGAGGATTTTATCGAACGATTCCGCTACAAGGCGACAAAGAGCGTCCAGGTTCAGTCGCGTATAAAACAACTCGCGAAAATCGAGCGGATCGAGATCGACGAAGTCGACACCTCGAGCCTGAACCTCCGCTTCCCCCCGGCGCCCCGCTCGGGCGATTACCCGATTATCGCCGACAATCTCGGGAAGGCCTACGGAGACCACCAGGTCTTCGACCACGCGACCTTCACAATCCGCCGCGGCGAGAAGGTCGCCTTCGTCGGCAAGAACGGCGAGGGGAAATCGACCCTCGTCAAATGTATCATGGGGGAGATCCCCTACACCGGCACGCTCCGTATCGGCCATAATGTCCATATCGGCTACTTCGCCCAGAACCAGGCCCAGTTGCTCGACCCGACGATCACGGTCTTCGACACGATTGACCGCGTCGCCGTCGGGGATATCCGGACGCGCATCCGCGACATCCTCGGAGCCTTTATGTTCGGCGGCGAGGCGTCAGACAAAAAGGTCGGTGTTCTCTCCGGCGGGGAGAAGACCCGTCTGGCGATGATCCGCCTGCTGCTCGAACCGGTCAACCTGCTGATTCTCGACGAGCCGACGAACCATCTCGACATGAAGACGAAGGATATCCTGAAACAGGCAATCAAGGATTTCGACGGGACGGTTATCGTCGTCTCCCACGACCGCGAATTCCTCGACGGCCTCGTCGAAAAGGTCTACGAATTCGGCGGCGGCCAGGTCCGCGAGTGTCTCGGCGGAATCTACGACTTCCTCGAAAAGAAAAAAATCGCCTCGCTGCGCGATCTCGAGCTGAGCCGCTCCCCCGGCGGCGGAAGCCTCCGCCAGCAGAGCGCGAAACCGCAGGCCGAACAGCCGGCGGCGCAGTCCGACGGGCGCGTCTCCTACGCCGAACAGCGCGAAAAGGAGAAAGCCCAGCGCCGCGCCCGGAAAAAGGTCGAGGATGCCGAAGCCGATATCGCACGGCTCGAGAAGGAGGTCGCCGCGATTGAACAACAACTTGCCGACCCGGCGGCCGTCTCGGCCGATCCGGCGATATTCGACCGCCACGCCGCGCTCCAGCGCCGCCTCGACGAGGCGATGGCTCTCTGGGAGCAGGCGTCGACAGAACTCGAGGAACTCTCTTAATCCCCCCCCCACGTAACCCCGACTATGAATCCGAACGAACCTTTCGAAATAGAGATAAAGGTGCGCGACTACGAGGTCGACTCCCAGGGGATTGTCAACAACGCGATCTACCTCCACTATCTCGAACATACGCGCCACGAATTCTGCGAGGCGGCCGGTGTCTCGTTCAGCGAACTCCAGCGCCGCGGAACCGACCCGGTCCTGCGACGGGCTGAACTCGACTACAAGGCCCCCCTGAGGCTCTCGGACCGGATGGTGTCGTCGCTGACGCTCCGCCGCGAGGGGGCGCGGTTTGTCTTCACCCAGGATATCCACCGCCTGCCAGACATGGAGCATGTCCTCCACGCCGTCATAACGATCGTCTGCCTCGAGAACGGACGGCTGTCGCGCGGCGACGAACTCGCCGCTGCGTTCAAACTTTCCGGACTATGAACTCCGCCGAGATTTCATCCGAAAGACTGACCGCCCGCCTGGCGTTCTCCCAGATCCGCCCGTTCAACACGGCCGCGGCCGAGGCGATGCTCGCCGTCGCCGGCTCGGAGGAGCGCTTCTTCGCGATGAGCGAGAGCGAACTGGCGGCGCTGACCGGACGGCGCCTCCCTGTCTTCGGCGAAAAATACCGCCGGGAACTCTTCGAACGCGCCTCGCGCGAGACCGAATATATCGAGGCGAACAGGATCCGCTTCCGCTATTTCCTCGACGAGGATTATCCCCCGGCGCTCCGGAACTGCGACGATGCCCCCCTGGCGCTCTTCACCCTCGGCGACGCTCCAGTCGACTCGCCGACCGCACTGATGCTCTCGATCGTCGGAACGCGCCACGCGACCGCCTACGGCGTCGATATGACAACACGTCTCGTCGCCGACATCGCCCGCGAGGTCAGCCGCCCGGTCTGTATCGTCAGCGGCCTGGCCTACGGAATCGACATCGCCGCCCACCGCGCCGCTCTCGACAACGGCCTGCCGACCGTCGCAGTCGTCGCCCACGGACTCAATACGATCTATCCCGCCGACCACCGCTCGACAGCCGTCCGTATGGTCCGCAACGGCGGAATGCTGATGACCGAATACACCTCCGCCGATCCGGTCCACAAAGGAAACTTCCTCCAGCGCAACCGGATCGTCGCCGGAATCTCCCCGGCGACGGTCGTCATCGAATCGGCCGCCAAAGGGGGAGCACTCGTGACGGCCCGCACGGCCTTCGCCTACGGCCGCGAGGTCTTCGCCGTCCCGGGTCGGACGATCGACCGCTACAGCGAGGGATGCAACTCCCTGATTGCCGCCAACAACGCGACCCTTCTGACCGACGCCGACCAGTTGATCGATGCCCTGCGCTGGCCCCGGCGCGAACCGACAGATGTCGTCAGCGAACCGTCGCTGCCGCTGCTGTCAGAAGAGGAGCAGGCGGTCGTCGACCACCTCGGCGCAAACCCCGACATCCAGATAAACGACCTGGCTGTCGCCGTCGGAATACCCGCGGGCCGGCTCAACGCGATCCTGCTCGACATGGAGTTCCGCTCGATTCTGATCCGCCGCCCCGGCGGAAAATACACGCTTGTTAACCATTAAATTACGATACTGCTATGATTGAACCCTCCGAACTTATAATCAACCCCGACGGCTCCGTCTTCCACCTCCACCTTCTCCCCTCCCAACTGGCTGACCGTGTCATCCTCGTCGGCGACCCGGGCCGCGTCGACATCGTCGCCTCATATTTCGACGAACGGACCTTCGAGGTCTCCTCGCGCGAATTCCATACCGTCGGCGGCATCCACCGTGGCCGTCCGATCATCTGTCTGTCACACGGAATCGGCCCCGACAACATCGACATCGTCATCAACGAACTCGACGCCCTGGCGAACATCGACTTCGAGACTCGCGAGATCCGCCCCGAACGGCGCCGGCTGACGATGGTACGTATCGGAACATCCGGCGCGCTCCAGCCCGACCTTCCGCTCGGAACGCCCGTAATCGCCGAGATGGCCGTCGGGTTCGACGGCGTCCTGAACTACTACGCCGGACGAAACGAGGTCGCCGACCGCGAAATCGAACGCGCTTTCTGCGACGCGGTCGGATGGAATCCGCTCTGGGCGAAGCCCTATTTTGTCCGTGCCGACGAAGACCTGGTCAACCAGATAGGTCGCGACGACATGGTCCGCGGCACGACAATCTCGGCCGTCGGATTCTACGGACCCCAGGGGCGCCAGTTGCGCCTTCCCCTGGCCAACCCCGACCTTAACCGCCATATCGAAGCGTTCCGCCACAACGGACGCCGCATAACGAACTACGAGATGGAGTCCGCTCCGCTCCAGGGTCTCGGAAGGCTGATGGGCCACCGCGCCATGACCGTCTGCTCGATCATCGCAAACCGGATGAACAACGACGCGACCCCGAACTACCGTACCGCTATCACCGACCTGATCCAGACCGTCCTGTCGCGAATCTGATTTTATTCGAAAAAGTCGATTTCGTCGAGGGACTGGCGGGCGATCTGCCGAAGGGAGAAAAGGTCGGTGTCCGCGACCGACGCGGCAACCCGGCGGGCGCGACCGGCGAGTTCGGCCGTCGGGTTGTTCAGGAAGAGTCGCAGAGCCTCGTAGCGGCAACGCGGCGACGCGGACTCCATAATCCGGTCGAACAGGTCCGGAGCGAAGGGGACACCGCGCAGACGGGCGAGCATCATAACGTCGACCGCCTCGTTCGAAACTGCTCCGCCGAGCCAGCGCATGGCCCATTCGGCCGTAACCTCTTCGCGAGGGAAGAGGTAGGGGGCGGTCAACTGGCTTTCGCGCGTGCGGCGGTCGAGCCATAACTGTTCGGCGAGATTGCGGTCGGGACCGTGTTCGGCGGCAATTGTTTTGATCTGCTGGAGATTCAGCCCGAAGACGAGGGGGTATTCCGAGTTGCAGTCGCGCATAACCCGGTTGATCACGCCGTTACGATAGGCGAAGAAACGGCGCTTCATATTCTGCATTGGAGAAAACTCTGTTGTCATAGCGTCTGCAAAGTTACAACTTTTCCCCCGAACAATGAAAACGGGGTTCCCGCCCTTGCCGGACCGGGAACCCCGCTTGTTTTTCCGTATGTCAGAGGTGTCACATCGGAGCGGCAATTTCTCCGACAATATAGATGACGCAGATCGCGACAATCGCAATCACAAGTCCTGCGATTGCCAGTCCGCGCGGGCGGCGGAACACACCGATAGCCGACAAAACGGCACCAATGCACCATACACCCCATACGATCCACTCCCATCCGTTCATGAACGAAGTGCTGACTTTGATGAAACTCATCACGACGGCAATTACTGAGAAAATGAAGCCGGCCACGCCGTAGCCATTCGAGCTTCTTTCGACATCCTGTGGCATAATCTTTTCGTTTTATATGGTTATTCTTTTGTATTAGAACAACCGCAGGGGGCGGAATGTTCCGTCACTTCCTCTCGCCACGCGATTTCTCGAGAAGATGGATCGCCTCGGAGGTATAGACGACCGGATCGTCGGCCCCGGTAATCGAAGCCGAAAGGGCGACACCGTTGACATAGCCCCGGATCAGGTCCTCGATGTCGCGCAGAGCGATTGTCGAGCCCCAGGCCACGACCGGAACGTCGATCTGGCGGCGGCGTATCGCGGCGATTATCTCGCGGTAGGCCGCGGCATCGAGACCCCGTCCCTGCTCGTCGACATGGCGGCGGAACGGCCCGAGCGAGACATAGTCGACGTCGACTCCGGCCAGGGGGAGGATATCCTCATAGTGGCGGACCGTAACGCCGATAATCGCCTCGGCGCCGAGGAGTTCGCGCGCCTGGGCCGGCCTGATATCCCCTGGACCGAGATGAACGCCGTGGAGCCCGAGTTCCCGGGCAAGTTCGGGGTGCCCTTCGAGCAGAAGGAAGGCCGACTGTTCGCGGCATATCGGAATAATCTCCCGCGCAGTCTCGCGGATCTCTTCGTCGGACGCATCCTCCGCCATCCGGAGCTGGATCCAGCGGCATCCCCCCTCGAGGACCATCTGGACCTGTTCGGCAACAGAATATCGCCGGTCTGAATCGGTTATGAACTGAAGCATATCTGTTATTTCTTGTTTTTTCGAATTTATCTATTAAACGGCCTCCGGAGTCCGGCGGTTTGATTCGTCCTGCAAAATTAAATTAAATTTTTCTCCCGGGGGTCGGTTTCTTCCGGTTATTGTCGTATCTTTGCAAAACAAACCGAATTGAACCTATATAACCAAACAATCTTTATGCCGAAATTCACCTCCTGGATCGCTTCGGCGGCCCTCGCAGCCATACCGGTCTTCGCCGTCGCCGGGATCCATGCCCAGACAAGCGACGAACTGACTTCCCTGGTCAACCCCTTCGTCGGAACGACAAACTTCGGAACGACAAACCCCGGAGCGGTCGTCCCGAACGGAATGATGAGCGTCGTGCCGTTCAACGTCATGGGCTCGGACACCAACAACTTCGACAAGGACGCACGATGGTGGTCGACCCCGTACGACAAAACGAACTCCTTTTTCACCGGCTTCGCCCACGGCGCCCTCAGCGGCGTCGGATGCCCCGACATGGGTGCCCTGCTGACGATGGCAACCACCGGCGATCTCGAACCGGACTACCACCTCTACGGCACACCCTACTCCGCCGAAGATGCCCACCCCGGCTACTATACCCTCCGCCTCGACAAATACGGCATCACGGCCGAAGCGACTGCGACAACCCGCTCCTCGGTCGAACGCTACACCTTCCCCGGCGGAAAGGGAAACATCCTGATCAATCTCGGCCAGGGGCTGACGAACGAAAGCGGAGCGACTGTCCGCCGCGTCAGCGCGACCGAAATCGAGGGCTCGAAACTCCTCGGGACTTTCTGCTACAACCCCCAGAAGGTCTTCCCGGTCTATTTCGTCCTGCGCGTCAGCCGCCGTCCCGATGCTTCGGGCTACTGGAAGATGCAGCCCGAACTGACAGGCGTCGAGGCCGAATGGACCCCCGACGACGGAACCTACAAGATCTACACCGAATATGGCCGCGACCTTTCGGGCGACGACATCGGCTACTGGTTCTCCTATTCCGACCTGGAACCGGGCGAAACAGTCGAGGTCCGTATGGGCATCTCCTATGTCTCGACCGCCAACGCCCGCGAGAATCTCGATAAGGAGCAGATGACGCTGACGTTCGAGGATGTACGCTCGGCGGCCAACGACCGCTGGAACGCCGACCTCGGCCGAATCCGCGTCGAAGGGGGAACGGACGAACAGCGCCGCGTCTTCTATACCGCTCTCTACCACGCCCTGATCCATCCGAACATTCTGAACGACATCAACGGCGAATACCCCCGGATGGAGAACTTCGAAAACGGCGTCGTCGAGGATGGGCACAACCGCTACACGGTCTTCTCCCTCTGGGATACATACCGCAACCTCCACCAACTGATGACCCTCGCCTATCCCGAACGGCAGACCGATATGGTCCGCTCGATGATCGGGATGTACGACGACTGGGGCTGGCTCCCGAAATGGGAACTCTACGGCCGCGAGACATTCACGATGGAGGGTGACCCGTCGATACCGGTGATTGTCGACACCTGGCGCAAGGGCCTCCGCGACTACGACATCGACAAGGCCTACGAGGCGATGGTCAAATCGGCGACGACCCCCGGCGCTGCCAACCCTATGCGCCCCGATAACGACCCCTATCTCCACCTCGGATACATCCCCCTCGGATTCTATGCCGGCGACAACTCGGGCGACAACTCCGTCAGCCACGCCCTCGAATATTATGTCGCCGACGCCGCCCTCGCATGGCTCGCCGCCGAACGGGGCGACACCGAACTCGCCCGCACTCTCGACGCCCGCTCGAAAGGATACCGGAACTACTACTCGCGCGAGAGCGGAACGCTCCGTCCGCTCAACAGCGACGGTACATTCCTTTCGCCGTTCAATCCCCGCCAGGGGGAGAACTTCGAGGAGGTTCCCGGATTCCACGAAGGGAGCGCATGGAACTACACCTTCTTCGTCCCCCACGATGTCGACGGCCTGATCAAACTGATGGGGGGCAAAAAGAAATTTGTCGACAAACTCCAGATGGTCTTTGACGAAGGACTCTACGATCCCGCCAACGAACCCGACATCGCCTACCCCTATCTCTTCTCGCGTGTCAAAGGAGAAGAATGGCGTACGCAACAACAGGTCAACCGGTTGCTGAACAAATGGTTTACGACCAAACCCGACGGCATACCCGGAAACGACGACACCGGAACGATGTCGGCATGGGCCGTATTCTCTATGCTCGGCCTCTACCCCGACGCCCCGGGAGAACCGTTCTACACACTGACCTCTCCGGTCTTCGACCGCGCTACAATCACCCCCGGCGACGGACGGACAATCGTCATCGAAGCCGAACGCCCCGCCGGACTCTCCCCCGACAGTCCGGCATATATCGAATCGATGTCGCTCGGCGGGAAGACTCTGAAGGATTACCGTATCGGCCACGACCGACTCATAGACGGTGCGACCTTGAAATTCAACCTGAAAGAAACACATAAATAACAGACACACATAAATGAAACAGACATCACTGATCGCCCTGGCGGCTCTGGCCGCCGCGGCTGCAGCATGCTCCTCCAACGGCTCGACAGCCGGCGAAGAAACCGACTACACGGCCTTTGTCAATCCGCGCATCGGAACGGGCGGCCACGGCCATGTGTTCGTCGGCGCCAACACACCCTTCGGCATGGTCCAGCTCGGACCGACAAGTGTCCCGATGTCGTGGGACTGGTGCTCCGGCTACCACGAAAGCGATTCGACCGTCATCGGATTCTCCCACACCCATCTCTCCGGAACAGGCATCGGCGACCTTTTCGACGTCACGGTCATGCCGGTCGTCGGTCATGACCTGATGTACCGCCGCGGCACAACGACAGCCCCCGACTCAGCCCTCTGGAGTTACGCCGACCGTTCGAAAGAAATCGTCGAACCGGGCTACTACTCGGTTCCGCTGACCCGATATGGCGTTCTGGCCGAAATGACCGCAACGCCCCGCGTCGGATTCCACCGCTATACATTCCCTACCTCCGACTCGAGTGCCGTCGTCTTCGACCTTGAGAACGGCGGATGCTGGGACCGTCCGACCGAGACCGTGATTACCCAGGAGACAGACTCGACCATCAGCGGCTACCGCCGTTCGAAGGGATGGGCCGCCGACCAGCATGTCTACTTCACCGCCGCCTTCTCACAGCCGATCAAGAACTTCTCTCGCCACGGCGAGGAGGACCGCTATGCCCGTCTCGATTTCGACACCCGCGACGACCAGCCCCTGCTCGTCAAGGTCGCGATCTCGCCGGTTTCGGTCGAGGGCGCCAAGGCGAATATGGCCGCTGAACTCCCCGGATGGGACTTCGACGCAACGCGTCAGGCGGCTGACCAGGCCTGGGAAAAGGAACTGTCGAAAGTCCGAATCGAAACGACCGACGACGCCGTCCGCGAGAACTTCTATACCGCGCTCTACCACACGATGATCTCCCCGGTGACATTCAACGATGTCGACGGCCGGTACCGTGGCGCCGACGGCGGGATCCATGACCTCGAGAACGGAGCGTCGACCTATACGGTCTACTCGCTCTGGGACACATACCGCGCCCAGATGCCGCTGATGTCGATCGTCAACCCGGAGCGTAACTCTGAGATGGTCAATTCGATGATTGATATTTATGAGCAACAGGGCCGTCTTCCGGTATGGCACCTCTGGGCCAACGAGACCGACTGTATGGTAGGCAATCCCGGAATCATTCCGGTCGCCGACGCCGTAGTCAAGGGGGTCGAAGGTGTCGATCCGGCCCGCGCCTTCGCCGCTATCAAATCGACAGCGATGAACCCCGGCCGCGGCAATGACCTCCGCATGAAATACGGCTATATCCCGAGCGATCTCTTCAACGAATCGATCGCCTACGACATGGAATATGCGATCGCCGACGGCGCGGCCGCCCGCGCCGCCGAAGTTGTCGGCGACACCGCCGCCGTCCGCTACTTCACCGACCGCAGCCACTCCTGGCGAAACTACTTCGACAAGACGACCGGATTTGTCCGCGGCCGCGACTCGAAGGGGGGGTGGCGAACTCCGTTCAATCCCTTCTCTGCCGAACACCGCGCCGACGACTACTGCGAAGGTAACGCCTGGCAGTATACATGGCTCGTTCCGCAGGATCTCGACGGACTTGTCGAACTCTACGGCTCGCGCGAGGAGACCGTCGCCCGGCTCGACTCGCTCTTCGCCGCACCCTCCGAGATTGTCGGTGCCGACGCATCGCCCGACATCTCCGGTCTGATCGGGCAGTATGCCCACGGCAACGAACCTGTCCACCATGTCATCTATCTCTACACGATGCTCGGCGAGCCTGACAAAGCCGCCGACCGTGTACGTGAAGTGCTGTCGACACTCTACTTCAACCAGCCCGACGGCCTCAGCGGCAACGAAGACTGCGGCCAGATGTCGGCGTGGTATATCCTTTCGTCGCTCGGCTTCTATCAGGCCGAACCCGCTTCGGGACGCTACTGGTTCGGCTCGCCGATTGTCGACGAGGCGTCGATTGACGTTCCCGGCGGAACATTCCGCGTTGTCGCCCGCGGCAATTCCGACGACAACCGCTATATCCGCGGAGTCACGCTGAACGGCGAACCCTACGACAAGTCCTACATAACCTACGACGACATCATGCGCGGCGGGACCCTCGAATTCCAGATGGGTCCGAAAGAATAATCCGACGCATAACCTTTTCTGGAGTCCGCCCGATTGCAAAATCGGACGGACTCTTAACATTTATTTCGACATGAATCGATCGCGGTGTTCCGATATTGTGTAATTTTGCAGACGGACTGCGGCAATCCGCAACCATGAAAACCTGTGACCAACCAATCTTTCATTCAATACCCTGATGATTACTCAAGTATACAATGGTAAAGTACTGATCCCCGGCGGCAAATGGGTCAACGGCGGTTCGGTCGTCATCGACGGCGACAAAATCGTCGAAATCCTGAACCACAGCCGTGTGCTCGACAATGTCGACAAAAGCATCAACGCCGGCGGCGGATATATTCTCCCCGGCGGAATCGACATCCACGTCCACGGCGGCGGCGGACGCGACTTTATGGAAGCGACCAAAGAGGCCTTCGTAACAGCCGTCGAAACCCACCGGCGCCACGGCACGACCGGCATTTTCCCGACCCTTTCCTCCTCGTCGGAACAGATGATCCGCGACGCAGCGAAAGTCTGTACGGAACTCTGCGAAGACCCCCGCAGCGGTGTCCTCGGACTCCACCTCGAAGGCCCCTATTTCCAACCCTCGATGGCCGGCGGCCAGATTCCCGAGAATATCCGTATACCCTCGCCGATGGAATATATCCCCCTGATCGAGGAGTTCCCCTGTATCCGCCGCTGGGATGCCGCCCCCGAACTCCCCGGGGCCGATGACTTCTCCCGATATATCACGAGCAAAGGGGTTGTCGCCGGAATCGCCCACACAACCGCCGACTACAGCGACGTCATCGACGCCTACGACGCCGGATATACCCTGGCAACCCACTTCTACAACGCGATGACAACGACCCACAAAAACGGCGTCTACAAACACGAAGGTACCGTCGAGTCGATTTACCTGATGGACGGAATCAATGTCGAAGTCATCGCCGACGGAATCCACGTCCCCCCGATTATCATCAAACTCGTCCACAAAGTCAAAGGCCGCGGACGCATGTGTCTGATCACCGACGCCCTGGCCTGCACCGACTCGAAAGACAACAAGGCGTTCGACCCCCGCGTCATTATCGAAGACGGCGTCTGCAAACTCTCCGACCACTCGGCCATCGCCGGAAGTATCGCGACGATGGACCGCCTGATTCAGACCGCCGTGCGCGACGCCGGACTCCCCCTGGAGGATGTCGCCCGAATGGTATCCGAGACTCCGGCCCTGATCATGGGTGTCTATGACCGGAAGGGAAGCATCTGCAAACACAAAGATGCAGACATCATCGTCATGGACAAGAATCTCAATCTGACCCATGTGATCGCCATGGGCGAAGAGGTTGATCTCGAACGTCGTTAAACCAAACGGCTGCAATCTGTTACGCTATCGCCGTCGGCGCCTCTCGGATTTTTTCACATTTTTTTTGCGAAAAAATTTGGCCGGTTCGAAAATTCGTTGTAATTTTGCATCGTCGAAAGGGGAACGCATCCCTTGTGAGACACGAAATGGTGATTTAGTGTAGTGGCCTAGCACGCCACCCTCTCACGGTGGAGACCCG
>JAMPGR010000001.1:0-99522 GCA_023663805.1 Clostridium sp.
AGTTAATTGGGGTTGATTTTGCGGAGAGGACGAGATTCGAACTCGTGGTAGGATTGCTCCTACGTCAGTTTAGCAAACTGGTGGTTTCAGCCACTCACCCACCTCTCCTTTCTTGATTAAGAATAGTGTCGGTCCGTTTTGTGAGTGCAAAGTTAGGGGTTATTTTTGATTCTGCCAAATTTTTTGGCGAGAATTTTTCGAACTTCTACACGAATAAAAAGGCGGGGAATGCCGACCACTGTGGTTGGCATCCCCCGCCGGGATGTTTAACTAATTAAAGGCTTTTACCTTATCTGACGTAGATTTTCGTAACGGTCTGGCCGTTGCGACGCAGATAAATTCCGGGAAGTACGTTGTCGGAATTGACCTTTACGCCCTGAAGGTTGTAGATCTCGACGCCGTTTTCGAGATCGCTGACGATTGTGTCTATCGATGTGAAGGTCTCGAATTCGGCAGAAACGGTCGTGTTGGCAGTCATGACGAAGGTGTTGCCGTCGAGAGGTTCACCGTTGACGAGGATCGACACAAGACGATAGCCTTCGGCAGCAGTAGCAATGACTGTCAGTTCGGTGTTTTCTTCGACCGGGCTTCCGTTTTCGACAGATTCTTCACCGTTAAATACCTCGATGGTTCCGTTTTCGGCCTCGGCAATAGTGAGGAGGTATGTGACGGGGGGAATTTCGGCGAATACAGCAGAGATTTCGGTTTCGGCAGTCAGGGTGAAGGTGTTCCCCTCGATCGGTTCGCCGTTGACGAGGATCGATTCGAGCTGGTAACCTTCGGCAGGAGTTGCGACGACGGTCAGTTCGGTGTTCTCTTCGAGTTCGGCTCCGGATTCGACAGCCTCTTCGCCGTTAAAGATCTCGAGAGTGCCATTCTCGACCTCGGCGACTGTTACGGTATAGGTCGGAACCGGAGTGACTTCCCCAGCGAACGCGAGATCGATTTCCGACAGTCCGAAGAAGCAGCCGTTATTGTTTGCACCCTTGGTTACGGTAATGGTCAGAGTCATCGGCGAGGTTGTTGTCGTCATTGCCCCGGAGGGTTCGACAGTCCAGACCTTAAAGCGGCTCCAGGAACCTTCGTTGACCCCTTTCGCGATATCGATATTCTCGAGTTTGCCGAAGATATTATCGTTGGTTTTGACTTCAACATTGAATTCGCGTGGAGCCGCACCATCGGCACCCTGATATTCACCCGCCATGTTAAGGGCATGAATATTAAGTCCAATCGTTTCGATTCCGAGACCTTCGGGCAGGCCGTTGACCTCGAATACCATAACGATTGTCGGGGAGGTGTTGCCGTTGACATCCGGGCAAATGATTTCGCTGCTGATATCGTGGCCGGCGGTTTTGAAGTTGTGGCTTGTGGAAATCATTCGGGCGGTGATACCCTCGACGTTCGTGGCGACGGTTACAGTTTCGGCGGTAGCGCCGGTTCGGTTGACCTTCATATTGAGAGCATCGATATCGGTTACGACCGGAGTTTCGATCTTGGAGAATATAGCAGATATCTCGGTGTCGGCTGTCAAAGCGAAGGTGTTCACTTCGATCGGCTCACCGTTGACGAGGATCGACTCGAGCTGGTAGCCTTCGGCGGGGGTTGCGACGACGGTCAGTTCGGTCTCTTCGACTATCGCGCTTCCGGATTCGACGGCTTCTTCGCCGTTATAGACAGCGACTGTTCCGTTTTCGGTTTCAGCGATTGTCACGGTGTAGGTTACCGGGGGGATTTCGGAGAATGTAGCGGAGACCTCGGTGTCGGCAGTCAGACCGAAGGTGTTCCCTTCGAGCGGTTCGCCATTGACGAGGATCGACTCGAGCTGGTAGCCTTCGGCGGGGGTTGCGACGACGGTCAGTTCGGTCTCTTCGACTATCGCGCTTCCGGATTCGACGGCTTCTTCGCCGTTATAGACAGCGACTGTTCCGTTTTCGGTTTCAGCGATTGTCACGGTGTAGGTTACCGGGGGGATTTCGGAGAATGTAGCGGAGACCTCGGTGTCGGCAGTCAGAGCGAACGTGTTCCCTTCGAGTGGCTCGCCGTTGACGAGGATCGACTCGAGCTGATAGCCCTCGGCGGGGGTTGCGACGACGGTCAGAGAGGTATTCTCTTCGAGTTCGGCTCCGGATTCGACAGTCTCTTCGCCGTTATAGACAGCGACAGTTCCGTTTTCAGTTTCGGCAACGGTCACGGTATAGGTCGGAATTACGACAACTTCGCGCGACAGATTGAGTTGGATTTCGGAGAGGCCGAAGAAGCAGCCACCGTTGGTTGTGCCCTTTGTAGCGGTAATCGTCAGAGTCATTGGCGAGGAAGTAGTCACCGCAGGATCATTACTTCCGGCGAAATTCCATACTTTATGACGTCCGCCGGTCGGGTTGACGCCGGCTGCGATGTCGATATTCTCGAGTTTGCCGACAAACGCATCGTTAGCCTTGACCTCTACATTGAACTGTCGTGTAGCAGCCCCGGTTGCATCCTGATACTCACCGCTCGCATTAAGTGCGTGGATATCGAGTCCGACCGATTCGATTGTCATTCCTTCCGATAAGCCCTCGACTTCGAAAACCATGACGATAGTCGGGTTGGTGTTTGCATTGACGTTCGGGCAGACGATACTGCCCGAAACGTTCGTACCGGAGGTTTTGAAATCGTGGCTTGTGGAAACCATTCTGGCAGTTACGCCTTCGATGTTTGTGCTGACGGTGACAGAACCGACATTCGCGCCCGTCCGATTTACAGACAGAACGGCTGTCTGAGTCTCAACGTCGTTCATAACAGCATTGAGGCCGGCCATCGAGTAGACAGACAACACCAGTGCCATCAGGATAAGAAGTAGATTTTTCTTCATATTGATGAATTATTTAGATGATTAGGGTATTGTTACGTTAAAAAGCGAACTGGGAGTATGGGCTTCGCGGCATATTGTCTTCAGTTCGCCGACAATATCGGGATATAGCGACGAGATGTCGTTGTCTTCGTGGATATCTGTCGCGAGATCATAGAGGCGGCACACGCCGTTCTGGACAACGAGTTTCCAGTCACCCTTTCGGACACCGAGCATGTTTGTTTCGTGGAACTCCCAGTAGAGATAGTCATGCTTGGGCTGGTTCGCATCGCCCGTCAGGGTCGGATAGATCGAGATTCCGTCGAACCAGTCGTTTTCGAGACTCGTATTGCGGTAGCGTTCCTCGTAGTTTTCGATACCGGCGATATCGCAGAATGTCGCCATCAGGTCATAGAATGCGAACTGATGGTCATTGTCGACACCGGCAGCAACCCGCCCGGGCCAGCGTACGATAAAGGGGATACGGATGCCCCCCTCGTAGGTCGATCGCTTCAGACCCTGGAGGAGACCGTCGCGGTTGAAGAAAGGCTGGTCTGCCCCACCCTCTTCGTGGGGACCGTTGTCGGATGTGAAGATTACGACGGTGTTATCGTCGAGACCCTTCTCCTTCAGTTTCTCGAGAATTTCGCCGACCTGCGCGTCGAGACGCGTTATCATTCCGGCAAACTGGGCGTGGGCGTGATCGGTCGGGTTGTATCTGGAACCCTGGTCACCGCCGTAGGTTTTCTCCTCGCATTCACAGAATTTATCCTTATATGCCCTGTAGATTTCGTCATCGGGCTGGGCGAGTTCGGCGTGGGGTAGCGTATAGGTGAAGATACCGAGGAAAGGCTGGTCAGCCGACTGTTTGTCGAGCCATTCGAGCGCCTTTTGATGGATCAGATCGGCCGAATACTGCTCGCGGTTCAGGTAGTCCTGACCGTACATCGTGTGCTGGATATTCTGGTCGAGGACAACGCGGCTGACACCCTCGTCGCCACGCGAGCGACTGTATTCGTTCAGAAAATTAGGATAGTAGAGATGAGCCTGGAACTGACAGATATATCCGTAGTATTCGTCGATACCGCGTTTGTCGGGTGTCGAGGCGGAGCCTTCGTAGCCGCCGGCCCATTTTCCGAACATACCGGTCGTATATCCATTGTCGCGGAAAATCTCGGGAATAATGACATGGTCTGTCGAATAAGGTTCCTGACCGACGACCGAGTAATCGGAGTTGGAGCCATATCGAACCGTTCCGGAGTTACGCCAGTATTCCCGGTTGCCGCGGACATGGGTGTGGCCCGAATGCTGTCCGGTCATGAATGTCGCGCGCGAAGGAGCAGAGACCGGACTTCCGGCATAAGCCTGGGTGAACCGCATACCTTCGCTTGCCATACGGTCGATATTCGGAGTGGCAATCAGTTTCTGGCCGTAGCAACCGAGGTCGCCGTAGCCCATATCGTCACACATTATATAGATTATATTGGGTCGGTCCGAGGTCTGGGCCTGGGCCTGACCGACTGCTGCACCGGCGAGCGTCGAAACCGTACCGATTCCGCAGAATAAGAATTTGCTGTTCATATCTTGATCAGGAGATAGTGTGAGAGAATCATTTCAGTAGAACTTTTGCGGTCGAAGCACCGTGTTCGGTCAGAACCTTCGCGATATAAATACCGTCAGGAAGACCCGAGAGATCAACAGACGAAACCCCGCGAAGATTGACAACGAGTTCGCCATCGGTCGAGAATAGAAAGACTGCTTTCGGTTCGGAGTCAGATATGACCATCAGTTTACGGCGGTCAATAACGACGGTTGTCGAAGAGTCGGACTGGTCAAACCGGAGCGGACCGATGCCGACGGTCTCGAGGTTCGGCGAGAAAACGGCTGTAAGAGTATGCTGTTTTACTGAAGGAGCAGCCTCGCAAACGGGAGAAACCGAATAGAATCGGTCATCTTCTTTCCAGCAGATGAAAACAGCCGTGCCGTATGCGGTTGCCGACGCGGTTTGGGTCGAAGCATTATAGACCGCTTTGCCACGATTCGGGGCGTTGACCTTGACAACCGGATTAACAAGATCAGATTCAACCGGATCATAGTTAACAAACAAATCGAGGACCTGGCCTGCAACATCATCGTCCGCCTCGGTCAGTCCGTTCGAAGTCAGACGGATTCTCATGCGAGATTCGCCGGGGATAGCCGTCTCCGGAACAGCGACTATTGTCGAGACCGACGCAGAATTTTCGAGGATTTTCATCGTTTCGAAATATCCGTCCCGGTCCCAGTCGAAGTATATTATAAGGAGGTCTGACTGAGACGGTTCGGAATTAAGGGTTATATTGACGGCGAATTCGCCTTCACCGATTTCCGCGCGGTCACGGCTGAGCATCGTGTAGCGGTGTGAGGGCCGGCTGGCAAGGGGATATGTCAGTTCGCCTCCCGATAGGGAAGCCATCGGATAACGGAAACCGCTGATCCCGTCGCGGTCGGAGTCGATTGTCACAGACGTGACATAGTTCGAGCCGAGCGAACCGCAGGGCATTGTATAGATCTGGGACTTCAGGGCGAACGCGCTCAGGTCGCGGAATCCGGCGAAACTAAATTCGTCGAACCCCTCGACCTCGAGTCGAGCGCCGTCGGAGTCGGTCAGAGTGTACAGCACACCAACTTCGGCTTTCGAGACAACAAAGCGGCGACCATCGAAAGCAGCCTGGCCGCTACCGGAGGGGACAACCAGATAACCACCAGCCGCATTTGCTGTTCCGACGAAGTACCATTTCTGGCTTTCGTCGGCCTTACGGTCGGCCCAGTCCAGAGAATGGGTAAGCATCTGGCCTTCGGAATTCTTTATGTAGTAGAAATAGACAGGGTCGCCAATTTCAGAAGCCGGAGTGAACGGACGGTCTTCGTAAGGCACGAGGGTCCAGTATGAGCCCGGACATGTTTCGCTCGCGCTATTTGTCCGCCAGGTTATGATGTCAGAACTTGCTCCGTCCTTGTTAAGCGCACGGGTAGAGTTTTCAGTATTGTATCCGGCGCAGTCGGTCGACGAAAGCCAGACACAGCCCTTTATTTCCGAAGATGTCGACGAAGTGTGTCCGATGTAGTATTCAACGGGGGTTTCCGAAGCCTGGATTTTCGATGAAGAGGAGGGGGTCATATTGCACGATCCCATATACATGCCGGTCGAATGGTTCTTCAGATAGTAACAGTTTTCGTTATCTGTCGGGATCAGTTCCCAGAAGCAGGAGGCTGATTCGGACATCTCGCCGACGACGAATTTCGAACCGCTCTGGCGGATATAATCCGAGGTATTGGCCTTCCATTTCAGGAGCCATAACGAACCGTCTGACGGCAGTTCCGGTTTGGGATCGGGGTCGACAACAGATCCCCCGGAGCCCTCGCCCGGGTTCAGTCTGATCGAACTGAGGCCGAAAAAGCATCCGACATTGGCTGTACCGGCCGTAACAGTCACTTCGATAGTCAGCGGCGATGTTGCCTGGACCGGGTTGTCAGTCGGGATATTCCATAACTTATGACGCTCGGAAGAACCGGAGTTGACTCCGGCAGCGATGTCGACATCTCGAAGCAATCCGAATTCGCTGTCGTTCAATGCGACCGAGACATTCCAGAGACGATCTTTACCGTCGCCATGATCCTGGTATCCGTTGGATCCGTTCAGAGCGTGGATATCGAGATCGACACTTCCGATTGTATAATCCCCGGGGAGACCGTTGACAACGAATTCGAGCACAATGGTCGGATTTGACGTAGCATTTACGTTAGGACACAGTATCGATGAGGTGACCGAACCGGCAGTCCCCTTCATCGGAGTATTGACCGACAGGAGGGTTGCGGTCACTCCGGATTCGCCGGAAGCCGTAATTGTAACGGAAGGGGCGTCCGTTCCGGTTCGATTGAAAGTCAGTTCAACCGGATTGGCCGCAATCGCATTCATAGCCAAAGCGAGAACCGTCAATGCGAAGCAGTATTTCAGCATATTAAAAATCAGAAGGTTAGATTATTTGATTTCAAAAAAGGCTTAAGTAACTCTTGGCAAGAGTTACTTATTTGAGGCAAAATTAATCATTTTTTATTGAATATCAATTCAGAACTGAAGAAAATTTTAGTGTTAAATCCCAGGCTCTTCTGATGACGTTTGAAATCTCGAGATGTTACACGCGGATACCCAACGCTTTACGGCAAATAAGTAACTCATGCCAAGAGTTACTTACGAAAGACCCTGTCGACAGGACCGATACGGGGTATATGACCGGGAGTATGTCGTTTTCGAAAATTATGCTTAATTTTGCATTGAGAAACCGAACGATAATGGCTCAAGACAAATCGAAGAAGAAAAAGAAAAAGAAGGAGAAGCACGGCTGGTTCTACAACCACCCGATTGCGACGCTGTTCGTCTCGCTCTGTGTCGTAGCCGTCGCGGCCTTCTGGATTCTTTTCGGGTTCAGCGGCTACAGCGGCGAGAGGCAGTGGCTCTACGTCCAGCCGGGGGCGACGAACGCCTCGCTGCGCGATTCGCTGAAGTCACACCTCGGGATGATCGCCGGAAACCGGACGTATCTGCTCTGGCGGTTGCAGAAGGGCAAAATCGACCGCGCCCGCGGAATGTACCTGATTGAAAACGGAACGCGTGCGCTCCAGTTAAGCCGCCGCCTGACCTCGGGACGCCAGTCACCAATTCGACTGTCGTTCAACGGCTACCGGACAATCGATCAGACCGCCCGGAGAATCGCCTCGCAGATGGAATTCAGCGACTCGGCCTTTCTCGAGGCTTGCGACGAAATCCTCGCTCCGGCTGGATTCAAACCCGAAGAATATCCGGCGGCGATTATCCCCGACACATATGAATTCTACATAACCGACCCGGCCGAAAAGGTTGTCCGCCGTCTGCTCGACGAGCGGAACCGGTTCTGGGACGACGAGCGCGTCGCCAAGGCCCACGCTCTCGGGCTGACGCCGGTAGAGGTCGCGACGATTGCCTCAATCGCCGAAGAGGAGACAGCCAAGGCAGACGAACGGCCGAAGATCGCCCGTCTATATATGAACCGGGTCAAAAGGGGGATGCGGCTTCAGGCCGACCCTACTGTCAAATTCGGACTGAAAGATTTCGCGGCGCGGCGCGTCACCCTCGATATGGTCCGCACGCCGTCGCCATATAACACCTATCTGAACGACGGACTTCCCCCCGGCCCGATACGCGTCGCCGAACGGCGCACGCTCGACGGGGTCCTCAACGCGCCCTCCCACTCCTATATTTATATGTGTGCGAAATCAGACTTCACGGGTTACCACGACTTCAGTTCCGACTACGCGACCCATCAGGCGAACGCCGCCCGATACCATAAAGAACTGAACAAACGGAACATCAAGCGATAGGAACTTGTTAGAGAAGAATAACCCTCTAAATTAACGAACAGATTATGGCTAACCATTTCTCCCTCCCCCCTACAGATCTTGTCGAAGAGAACAAAGCGCAGACTTTCGATGACGAAAACGACCAGTGGGAAGTTGTCACGGTCTTCGACAACGAGATAGACGCGACAATCGCCAGCGGCGCCCTCGAAAACGAAGGAATCGCCTCGATGCTGACGAACCAGACGTTCAGTTCTGTCCTGCCGGTCGGTTTCAATTCGATCGGCGGCGTCAGACTCTGGGTCAGACACGCCGATGCCGACCGTGCGCTGTCGATTCTGCGCCGCAACGACAGGGGAGATGGCGGGCCGCGAACCAATCATAGCGATAAATGATCGAACGAACAAACAAACCGATAACGATACTCGGAATCGAGTCATCGTGTGACGACACCTCGGCCGCGGTTATCCGCGACGGGGTTCTTATGTCGAACGTCATAGCCTCACAGAGCGTACACGAGGAGTATGGAGGCGTAGTTCCGGAACTAGCCTCCCGCGCCCACCAGCAGAATATCGTTCCGGTCGTTTCGGCAGCGCTGTCGCGCGCCGGAATCGACCGCCACGACCTCTCGGCAATCGCCTTCACACGCGGTCCCGGCCTGCTCGGTTCGCTGCTGGTCGGAACTTCGTTCGCCAAGGGGATGGCCATCGGACTCGGTATTCCGCTTGTCGATGTCAACCATCTCCACGGCCATGTTCTGTCTCACTTCATCCGCCGCAATCCGGCCGACGAGGTGCCGGAGTATCCCTTCCTCTGCCTGCTGATTTCGGGAGGGAACAGCCAGTTGATTCTCGTCCGTAACTACAACGACATGGAAATCCTCGGACAGACAATCGACGACGCCGCCGGCGAGGCATTCGACAAATGCGCCAAAGTTATGGGACTCCCCTACCCCGGAGGGCCCCACATCGACCGTCTCGCTGCCGAAGGTGACCCGAAACGCTTCCGCTTCGCCCGTCCCCACATACCCGGACTCGACTACAGTTTCAGCGGCCTGAAGACCTCGTTTCTCTATACGCTCCGCGACAACTTGAAGGAGAATCCCCGCTTCGTCGAGGAGAACATGGCCGACCTGGCCGCGTCGCTCCAGCAGACGATCATCGACATCCTGCTCGACAAACTCGACAAGGCGGTCCGCCAGACCGGTGTCCGTACAGTCGCCATCGGCGGCGGAGTCTCGGCAAATTCGGGGGTCAGACAGGCTGTCGCCGACTACTGCAGCCGCCGCGGAATCCGCGCCTTTATCCCCGAGCGGGCCTTCACGACCGACAACGCCGCGATGGTCGCCATCGCCGGATATCACAAATATCTCGACTCGCAGTTTTGTCCGCTCGACAGCGTCCCGTTCGCTCGTGTAACAGTCTGAGAACCCTTCAACCGAACCAACAGAAAATGAGACTATCTATCATAGTTATCGGCGACGAAATCCTGATCGGGAACGTTACCGACACAAACTCCGGGGAGATAACCCGACGGTTCGCCCCCTACGGATGGGAGACTGTCGGCGTCCGAACCGTCGGTGACTCGGCCGAAGCGATTACTGCCGCCGTCTCGCAGGCGCTCGCCGAGGCCGACGCCGTCGTCACGACCGGCGGACTCGGCCCGACAAAAGATGACATAACGAAACGGGTCTTCGCCGAGTTGACGGGGGGGCGTATGCGCCGCGACGAAATTCTGCTCGGGCATGTTGCCGAAATGATGCATCGCCGCGGACTCGACTTGAACCCGTTGACGGCGACCCAGGCCGACGTTCCCGACACTGCCCGGCTCGTCGAGAACAGCTGCGGAACAGCCCCCGGGATGATCTTCGACCTCGACGGGAAACTGCTTGTCGCGATGCCGGGCGTACCGTTCGAGACAGAGATGATGCTGACCGACATAGTCGCCGAAGTGAACCGCCACTACGGGATACACGACCGCGCCGAGCGACGCTGGACCGTTATCTGCGGAATCCCCGAATCAGAGATCGGAGAGGTGCTCGATCCCTGGGAGCAGACGCTTCCGGCGGGGGCGCATGTCGCCTACCTGCCATCGAACGGGTTCCTCCGCCTCCGGCTCGATCTGGCCCCCGTCGCGGGTGACAACCTCGATAACGACAGCCGCGCAGCCCTCGCCGACCGCCTCCACGCCGAAATGGAGCAGACACTCGCCCCCTACTCCGCTAACATAATAGCCTCGGAGGATACAACTCCGGCGCGCGTCCTGATCGGGCTTCTGCGCCGCCGGGGAATGATGCTTGCGGCGGCAGAGAGTTGCACCGGAGGAAACATCGCCCACCAGATTACGCTGATCCCAGGCAGTTCCGAGGTGTTCCGCGGCTCCGTGACAGCCTACTGCAACACAGTCAAGATCGGCGTCCTCGATGTCGACCCCGCGACTCTCGAGGAGTTCGGGGCGGTGTCCGAGCCGGTTGTCCGCCAGATGGCCGAGGGCGTACGCTGTCTTCTCGACGCCGACATCGCGGTCGCGACAAGCGGTATCGCCGGACCCGGCGGGGGAACAGACCTGAAACCGGTAGGGACGGTCTGTTTCGGCCTCGCCCTCCGGGGCGGCCCGTCCGAAAGTTTCACACGCTATCTCCCAGGATCGCGGCAGCGCGTAATCAACCGGGCGACCAACGAAGCGATCCTGAGCGCCATCCGCACCCTGCGCGATAACCCCACCGGGAGCGAAAGTTGGAGTTAAACCGAACTGACTGTTTGCCGTCATATAAAAAATCGCTAATTTTGCAGACTGAAGGAATTTATCCGTCATATGGCTAACCAAGAAAGACATAGAGGACTGAAACGGGGCGTAATCGTTACGCTGTGGATCGCGTTCGGCATATTTGTCGGTGCCGTCGCCCTGTTCTTTGTCCTGATATACAACGGAGTAATCGGCTACATGCCCGACATCGAGGAACTGAAGAACCCCCAGGACCGCTTCGCGTCGGTCCTCTACTCGTCTGACGGCGAAGAAATCGGGCGCTACTTCCGCAACACCGGCAACCGCGTCTACGCCGACTTCGACGAAATCTCAGACCATGTCGTCGACGCGCTGATCGCGACCGAAGACTCCCGTTTCGAAGACCACAGCGGAATCGACATGCGTGCCCTGATGCGCGTCGCGTTCAAGACAATCCTGCTTCGACAGAAAAACGCCGGCGGAGGGTCGACCATTACACAGCAGCTCGCAAAGCAACTCTACTCCCCCGAGAGCGACGGCCTGCTCAGCCGCGCCCTCCAGAAGCCGATCGAATGGATGATCGCCGTCAAACTCGAGCGCTACTACTCGAAAGACGAGATCCTCAAGATGTATCTCAACCAGTTCGACTTTCTCTACAACGCCGTCGGAATCAAGTCGGCCGCCTATGTCTACTTCGGCAAAGAGCCTAAAGACCTGACGGTCGAAGAGGCCGCGACGCTCGTCGGAATGGTAAAGAATCCGTCGTACTACAACCCGATACGCAAGCCGGAGCGGACCCTCCAGCGCCGCAACGTCGTTCTCGAGCAGATGTACAAGAACGGTAAACTGACCGAAGCCGAACTCGATTCGCTCAAACAGATTCCGCTGACGCTGAACTACCACCGCGTTGACCACAAGGACGGCCTCGCCCCTTATTTCCGCGAAGAGATACGCCGGATGATGCGCGCCAAAAAGCCCGAGCGAAGCAACTATCTGTCGTGGGAGACACAGAAGTTTGTCGACGACTCGATACAGTGGGAGAACAATCCCCTCTACGGGTGGATCGAAAAGAATCCGAAACCCGACGGGACGAAATATGACATCTATACCGACGGCCTTCGGATCTACACTTCGATCGACTCCCGCATGCAGCGCTACGCCGAAGAGGCTGTCACCGAGCACCTGAGCCGCGACCTCCAGCCCGCCTTCTTCCGCGAAAAGCGGAACACCCGCGGCGCCCCCTACTCGACCGACCGCACGGAGATTTCCGAGATCCGAATCAACCACTTGATACGCAACTCGATGAAACTGACCGACCGCTGGCGCGTCATGAAGAAGAACGGTTCGACCGACGAGGAGATCATCGCCTCGTTCTCCGAACCCCGCGACATGAAAGTCTTCACCTACAACGGAATGGTAGACACGATCATGACACCGCTCGATTCGATGCTCTACATCAAGCATTTTCTCCGCGCCGGCTTTATGGCGATGGACCCCGTGACGGGCCATGTGAAGGCCTATGTCGGAGGCCCGAATTTCTCGACCTTCCAGTACGATATGGTCTCGACCGGACGCCGCCAGATCGGCTCGACCGTCAAGCCGTTCCTCTACACCTACGCGATGGAGGAGGGATTCACCCCCTGCGACCAGTTATTGAACGAACAGCCGGTCATCACCGATGCCAACGGAAAACTCTGGATGCCGCGAAACTCCGGTTCGGCACGCGTCGGCGAAATGGTCGACCTTCGCTGGGCGCTGACGAACTCGAACAACTGGATCTCGGCGCGTCTTATCAGCCAGTTGTCGCCCGAAGAACTCGTCAGGACGATGCATAACTTCGGTATCACGAACAAACTAGATCCGGTCATGTCGCTCTGTCTCGGTCCGGCCGACGTTTCGGTCAAGGAGATGGTCACGGCATATACCGCCTTCGCCAACAACGGCATGCGCGCTGACCCGATTTTCGTCACGGCCATAGCCGACAACAACGGAAACATAATCTCGGAGTTCTCGTCGAAACACACCGAGGTCATCTCCGAGACCGCCTACTACCGGATTCTGTCGATACTGCTGAACGTCGTCGACAGCGGAACAGGCAACCGCCTGCGTCGTCCCCCCTATAACCTGACGGCCCAGACCGGCGGCAAGACCGGAACAACCAACTTCAACGCCGACGGCTGGTTCATGGGATTCACCCCGCGTCTGGTCGCCGGAACATGGGTCGGCGGCGAGGAGAGGTTCATCCACTTCAACGGAATGGCCCTCGGACAGGGCGCATCGATGGCGTTGCCGATCTACGGAAAATTCATGAAGAAAGTCTACGATGACCCGTCTCTTCCCTACAGCCAGGACGCCCGCTTCGCCTTCCCCGAGAACCTGAATCTCTGCGAGAAGGAATACTATGGTGACTACGGCGGAACCGACGACAGCCAGGCCGAAGAGACATCGGTCGAGGGGGTCTTCGACTGACACGCACCCCGCCCCGGCCACAAACGAAACAGATCACAACCAAGAAACCGAAAAAAACAAGATGATAATAACCGACTCGCTGAGAACCTTCGGACGCTACTGTCTCTTTATGAAGAGAGTGTTCACCGTGCCTGACAAATGGCGGTTCTTTTTCAGCCGCACCATATTCGAAATCACGAAACTCGGCGTCGACTCGATACCGCTGGTCATCGTGATCTCGATTTTCATCGGCGCCGTCTGCGCGATCCAGATGCAGTTGAACATCAGCTCGCCCCTGATACCGGCCTATTCTGTCGGACTCGCGACGCGTGAAATTATCCTGCTCGAGTTCTCAAACTCGATTCTCTGTCTGATTCTGGCCGGAAAGGTCGGGTCGAACATCGCCTCGGAGATCGGGACGATGCGCGTTACCGAGCAGATCGACGCCCTCGACATCATGGGTGTCAACTCGGCCAATTTCCTTGTTCTGCCAAAGACAGTCGGATTTATCCTTTTCATGCCTGTCCTGGCTACGTTCTGTATCGCGACATCGCTTCTCGGCGGCCTCCTGGTCGCGATCTTCACGGACATCATCTCCGTCTCGCGCTATGTCTACGGTCTACAGGCACTGTTCCAGGAATGGTATGTCTGGTACGGACTAATCAAGTCGCTCTTCTTCGCCTACATTATCGCGACCGTATCGGCCTTCTACGGCTACTATGTCAAAGGGGGAGCCCTCGAGGTCGGAAAAGCCAGCACCAACGCCGTCGTCGCCAGCAGTATTCTGATTCTCCTCGCCGATGTAATCCTGACAAAACTCCTGCTCCAATGATCGAAGTTAAAAACCTGACGAAGTCTTTCGACGGAAAGACCATTCTCCACGGCGTCAGCGCGACGTTCGAAACCGGAAAGACAAACCTGATAATCGGACAAAGCGGATCGGGCAAAACGGTCCTTGTCAAATCAATCGTCGGGCTCGTGCGCCCCGAAGAGGGTGAGATCCTCTTCGACGGCCGCGACCTGCTGAAGATGAACCAGGCACAGACGAAACTCCTGCGCCAGGAGATCGGCATGCTTTTTCAGGGGTCGGCGCTCTTCGACTCCGAGACCGTTCTCGGGAACGTACTGTTCCCCCTCGAGATGTTCTCCGACATGAGCCAGGCCGAACGGATAGACCGCGCCGAGTTCTGTCTCGAACGCGTCAACCTGAAAGGAGCCGGCGACAAATATCCCTCGGAGATCTCCGGCGGTATGCAGAAACGCGTCGCCATCGCCCGCGCCATCGCCCTGAACCCCAAGTATCTCTTCTGCGACGAACCGAACTCGGGTCTCGACCCGCGGACTTCGATCGTCATCGACGAACTCCTGAGCGATATCACCCACGAATATAACATCACGACGATCATCAACACCCACGACATGAACTCCGTTCTCGGAATCGGCGAGAACATCGTCTTCATCAAGAACGGCTATCGCGAGTGGGTCGGCAATATGAACGAGATCTACCACACATCAAACGAAGCCCTGAACGACTTCGTCTTCGCCAACGACCTCTTCCAGAAGGTTCGAGCCTATGTCGTCGAGAACGAACACCGATAGGAGGCCGGGAGCGTGACAAGACAGCGGTTCGCCATATGGTCGCCCGACGCGACCGGAGCCGAACTGCGGCTCTACCGCCGCAACGACAGCCGGCGTCCCTATACCGTTCTGGCAATGGAGCGCGACAACTCGACTGGTGAATGGGGTGTCGAGGCCGACGTCGAATCCCCGGCGTTCCATACATTCCGAATCTGCGATGCCGGAGGACGGTGGCTTCGCGAAACGCCGTCGCCGCGCACACGCGCTCTCGCTGCAAACAGCCGCCGTGGAGCAGTCGTTGACTTCCGCCCGACCGATCCTCCGGGATGGATGGCTGACCGCGGTCCGAGACTCCAGTCACCCGTCGACGCTGTCATCGCCGAAATCCATGTACGCGACTTCTCGTCCGATCCTTCGGCCGGATCGAACTATCCGGGATTGTTTTCCGCTCTGGCCGAGGCGAACCGCGCGACCGAATGGCTCCGTCGGATGGGATACACCCATGTCCAGCTGATGCCTGTCGCCGACTTCGCGACAATCGACGAACTGCGTCGCGACCCCTCCAAATACAACTGGGGCTACGACCCGTTCTTCCACAGCGTTCCCGAAGGATCCTACTCGACCGATCCCCGCGATCCGGCGACTCGAATCCGCGAGATGAAACAGATGGTCAAGTCGCTCCATGATGCCGGAATCGGAGTCATCATGGATGTCGTCTACAACCATGTCTACTCCGTCAGCGACTCCCCGCTCGAACTGACCGCCCCCGGCCGGTTTTTCCGAAGAAATCCAGACGGAACGATCTCGAACGGAAGTGGTTGCGGCAACGAGATCGCCAGCGAAACCCCCTGGGGACGGGAATTCATAAAGGATTCACTGCTATGGTGGATGCGCAACTACCATATAGACGGCTTTCGCTTCGACCTGATGGGGTGTCTCGACATCGAGACCGTCAACAGCGTTGCACACGCCCTCCGGCTCGAGCGCCCCGACATCCTCCTCTACGGCGAGGGGTGGACCGCCGGAGATTCGGCCCTGCCGCGCCATCTTCGGGCAACAGCCGAAAACCGCAGCCATCTCGACCGGATCGGAATGTTCTCCGACCGCTTCCGCGACCTTGTCCGCGGCGACGAATGGGACAGTCGGAAACTGGGATTCGTCACCGGCGGTGCAGTTGACTTCAGAGAAATGTCCCGGACTGTTTCCGGCGGGGATAGTCCGGAACTGACTGTCAACTACGCCGGATGCCACGACGGCCTGACGCTCGCCGACCGCATCCTCGCATGCCGCCCCGACCTGCCCGGCGAAGACCGCCGTCGATCGGCAAGACTGGCGATGGCCCTGGTCATGACCTCCCAGGGAGTTCCCTTCGTCATGCTCGGTGACGAAGCCGGACGGTCGAAAGGTGGCGACCGGAACTCCTATCGCTCGCCCGAACCGGTCAACGCGATCCACTGGGACCTTCTCTGCCGCTCCGACGCCGACTATGTCGCCGCGCTGATACGTCTGCGCCGTGACCACCCCGCGTTCCGTCTACGCAACGCGGCCGACATCCGCTCCCGGCTCCGTTTCGACATTCCGCGCCACCCCGGCGTCTTCGGCTACACAATCGCCGGTAACGCCGGTTCCGACGATTGGAGCGACATAAAACTGATATTCAACGGAAGCGACACCGACGTAACGATCCGGATCCCGAAGGCCGACTGGATTGTCATCGCCGAAGGGGACCATATCTCCCCGACAGGCCTGCGACGTTTCGCCGGAGGCCACCTGCCGGTCCCCGCCCGTACCCCCCTGATTCTCGCCCGAAGGTAGATTATTTTGTAATCTCAAAATTAATACGTAACTTTACGGCCGAACAACCGATAAACCCTATCAATCACCCCGGCCGAATGACGTTATCACGCAGAATATCGACCATCTATATGACTTGTGTACAGCAATTTATCGCAGGGACTCGGCCTGCTGCGTCCGCCCAGGCGTGGAACAAAACCAGCGAGGTTTCTGCGTCATTCGAGGCGGACGCGGCAGGCCGCGTCCCTACCGACCATCAATATGTTAGCAGTCCTATATACACAATTAACATCCGCGCCGTCATCGCCGACGTCCGGATCCGTCAGATGACCCACTACTACCTCTAAGGCCTCTGGGAAACACCGATCAGCCTGACCAGCGCGTGTCTCTGAGTTTTTTTTGGCGGACAGGAATTATTTCGCTAAATTTGTCGTGTCGGATTACTCCGACACGACAACGAAAGAAATTAACCAAAATAACAACATGAAAACATTCCTGTTAACGATCGCCGCCATGGCTTCGGCCTCGGCCCTCTACGCCGCCGACGTCATTATGGTCGAACCGACCGACGGCGATGCGACCCAGACAATCCAGAAAGCCATCGACCGGGCCGCCACCTTCAAAGGGAAACCGGTCACGATCAAACTGGCCCCCGGCAACTACCATATCAGCCGCGAACAGTCGACCAAGAAACCATACCACATCTCGAATACTTCGTCGATCGAGGAGAATCCTGACCAGACAAAGCATATCGGCCTGCTGTTCAAAGACCTGAAGAACGTCACCTTCGACGGCGACGGCGCCTGGCTGATCACCCATGGTGAGATGACAACTTTTGTCTCTGACGGCTGCGAGAACCTGACGCTGAAAAACTTTACCCTGACGTCGGCCGACCCGTCGGTTCCGGAGGTTCGAGTCGTCAACACGACAGCCACGACCGTCACCTATGAGGTCACCCCGCCGTCGCAGTTCGACATAACCGACGGCCGCTTCAACTTCCGCGGCGAGGGATGGGTATTCGCCGACGGCGGCCGTCTGACGAACCTTCCGGAGTATGCCCAGATATTCTGGCCCGAGTTGAACGTCACCAACCGCGTCGAATCACCCTTCTCAGGCTATACGAGCGCACGTCGTCTCGGCGACAACACCTTCGAAATGACCTATCGAAAGGCCCCGAACGTCCATGTCGGAGAGTATTTCCAGATTCGCCACGGCATCCGAAACGAAGCCTGCGGATTCATCAGCATGAGCCGCAACTTCCACCTCGAGAACATCGAGTTCAACTTCCTCGGCAACTTCGGTCTTGTCGGACAGTATACAGAAAACCTGACCTACGACAACATACGTTGCCGACCGGGACTCGGCTCGGGACGTACGGACGCCGGATTCGCCGACTTTGTCCAGATGTCGGGCTGCCGGGGTCTTGTCAAGATCGTCAATTCCTACTTCGAGGGAGCACACGACGACCCGATCAATATCCACGGGACACACCTTCAGGGTGTCGTATCAGAAGCAGCCAACCGCCTGACCGTCCGGTTCATGCACGGCCAGACATTCGGATTCCAACCCTTCTTCAAAGGGGACAAGATCGAGATTATCGACCGCCGGACGATGAACTGCCTGATGCCGGCGACAGTCCGAGACGTTCGCCAGATCGATGACTATCAGTTCGAACTGACCCTCGACCGCAACCTCCCGACGCTCCCCGAGGGGACATCGGTCAGCGACATCGCCGTCGAGAATGTCACCTGGACACCCGATGTCGAAATCCGTAACAATTACTTCGCCCGCATCCCGACCCGCGGCATCCTGATTACGACGCGCGGCAAGTCTGTTATCGAGGACAACATCTTCTTCCGGATGCCGATGCCGTCGATCCTCGTCTCTGACGACGCCCGGAACTGGTATGAATCCGGTCCTGTTCGTGACCTGACGATCCGCCGCAACACGTTTATCGAGTGCGGCTCGCCGGTCATCGCCATCTGGCCCGAAAATGCCCGCTTCGACAAGCCGGTCCACAGCGGTATCCGCATTGTCGACAACCGCTTCATCATCCGCTCGGGCAAGGCGGTCAGCGTCCGCGGCTCCGACAACATAACCGTTGAGGGAAACGTCTTTGACCTCCCCGCCGGATCGAAAGAGAACGTCGACGACCTGATTGAAAGTTCGACGACGACGAACCTGAAAGTCGAAAACAACCGGATTGTCACCCGCTGACAAATCCGATTACCCAAAACAGCGGCCGGAACCGCTCTTCGGAGAAGGGGTTCGGCCGCTGCCATTAATCAGTATAACCTGGTAAAATCAGTCTCCACCAAGAGGCTTGAATACAGCACCACGCTTCATTCCACTGACGCATTCGGAGACAGACTCAGCACGTGAGTGAATATCACCCATAGAAATCAACTTCAACTGACTCCGAAAATCTGTTTCGGACAGAGGGGTCGTGACATGGACTTTATGTGTATCCCCTGGCATCACATTAAAGTAATTATCCGAAAAGAAATTATCTATGCCGTCGAGCGAGAGGAACACCCCTCGGGCAAAAACATCGGAACCAATCTCCAGGTCATAACCGTCGCCGGCAGATGAGATTTCGATTCGATAGTTCGGTGACTTATAGTTCATCCTTTTTTGCTTCGTTGGAAATCCGACATTTTCATAACGTCGACCGTCGGATGTCGTGTAGAGTGTGTGGAAAATTACGTCACGACGATCATAACCATCGAGCAAATCGCCTACCGCCGCAGCGAATACGCAGACAGAAGTCAGCGGGAGCGCCATGTAGTCGAATGAACGCGAACAGAGGGTTCGTCCGTCTAGCGTCATGGCAGTTAAAGTAAATCGGCCTTTCGTCGAAAGTCGGCGATCAGTCACGACATAGACAGACAGAGAGTCATTCATAACGACCGGCGACACGAGTATATCATCACAGGCTGCACGCGAGAAATACTGTTGCGCCTTCCACCTGCCATAATAGTCGCGTCCGGCCCATGAAGCGACAGGCCAGCAGTCGTTATGTTGCCACACGAGAGTACCCATGCAGTGAGGCATATCGCGACGATGCGCTTCCACGGCTGTCTTTATAGCATCGCCTTGAAGTATTGAGCCGACATAAAGAAATGACGGGAAATCCTCAGGTGTGCGGAATTCTTCATCCATATACTCCTTTATAAGGTTATTGGCATAAGATCCGGCACGCTGATGAGCCATCATAACTTCGGAATTTATAGCCCAGTCGCGCTCTTGTGGAGCATAAATTTTAACCGATTCAAATTCGGGGAAAGATTGGAATCCGTATTCCGAAAAGAAACGTGCTTTTTCGACATTATAATGTCCGATAGAGTCTCGGCCATGCCAGACACCCCAGTAGTGGGCATCGCCATAAATACCATCAGAGGGGGTATCTTCAAAGGCATATGGCGATGACGGACGATAAGATATTCCGCCACCATATTCACCGACGACCTCCGGCAGTGTACGGAAATACATATCTTTAAACTGCTTCGTGGTCAGTTCCTCGACCCCTCGCTCCTTATAGTAGTTATATCGTCCGCCCCAACCGTAGTAGACATCCTGACACTCATTGTTACCACACCAGAGTGCGATAGAACAATGGTTGCGCAGACGCTCGACATTGTCGATTGCCTCCTGACGAATATTAGCAAGGAATGCAGAATCTGCAGGATAGGTCGAGCATGCAAACATGAAATCCTGCCAGACAAGTATGCCGTTGCGGTCGCAAAGCTGATAGAAATAATCATCTTCATATACGCCACCGCCCCAAACGCGTATCATGTTCATATTGACTGCCTTGGCATCGAGCACATGTTTATCATACTTCTCGTGGGTCACTCTCGGGAGAAAGTTATCGAGAGGGATCATATCAACACCTTTCATGAACACCGGTTTGCCGTTTAACTCTACGGCAAGAGACCGTCCCCACTGGTCATCTTCCTGAATAAGATGCAGAGAACGGATACCGATTTCGTCATTTTGAGCGACTTCGTCATTGTCGGCCTTGACCGATGTCCGGAAATCATACAGATATGGTTCGCCGAGACCGTTTGACCACCACAGACGCGGCTTCTTCATTGTATAGTCGAGTTCAACGGTATTTATTCCCCTGGTCAGGTTTGCTTTCTTGGATGCAACGATTTTACCATTAGCGGAAACAAACACACTGGCATTTTTAACATCCGTGTCTGACTGGACACGCACAATCGTTGACAGATTTGCCCGAGCCTCATTTACATCCTTCTGGATATACTGGACATTGTCGATTTTCAGTCCGTTCCAAGTCTCAAGATCGATATCGCGCCAGATGCCTGATGTGACAAGCCGCGGGCCCCAGTCCCAGCCATAATGGTAGCCAGCCTTTCGGGCAAAGATGCTGAGTGTCTTGTTGAAAATACCGCCGTTCTGGCTTTGGTCCGGTCCGGTATTGAAGGTATAGTCAAATTGATCGTATTTGGGCAAATCGACCTTGATGGGGGAATGGAAATATACCTCGAGCAAATTGTCTCCCTCCTTCAGAATATCCTTGACATTACACTTCCATGTACGGTGCATATTGTCGGCACGAAGTATACACTCGTGGTTAAGATACACATCTGCATAGGTATCCAGGCCATTGAACACAATCTGCTGGTTCTCGGAACTAACCTCCCGGGGGGTTGCATTGAAAGTTGTCTCATACATCCAGTCCTCTTTGTCAACCCACTGCACGGCACGTTCGTTCAGCCGAAAGAAAGGGTCTTCGATAATCTCATTATCCATCAGGTCAGTATGTACAGTCCCGGGGACAGTCGCCGGATACCAGATTTCGGAACGACCCTGACGAAACCGCCAGCCGTCGTGTAATTTACGGCTGCTGACCTCCGCATTCACAGAAAAGATACTGACAGCCGAAACTGTCAGTATCAACATGCTTTTCAAGATCTTCATAATCCGGTCAGATTTCGAAATCCAACGACTGTCCGGGCTGGAGTTTGAATTCGACAAGACCTTCGGCCGAACGCTTCAGACTCTGTTGTTTCCCGTCGAGGGTGACCTTCATATCTTCGGGCACGAGCACCTTGAACGAAGTCGGACGGGACGCACGCATCGAAGCGCGAACCGGCTTCATTGCCGCCCACTCAAGATCAGCCTCGAGAGCGCCCTCTGCACATACGCCCCGAATTGACCCCGATTCCCATGCCTGAGGCAGAGCGGGAAGAAACTCAACAAAACCATCGTGGCTCTGAAGAAGCATATCGCAGATACCTGAAACACCTGCTTCGTTTGCGTCGAAACTGAATATATCGGCCGGCGCCCCCGCAATTCCTTTCGGAGAGACCGTCATCAGATTCTCGCGCGTAAAGTTCCGGTACAGGTCCTGAAGCCAGTTATGAGCCTGGTCGCCATCTTTCAGGAACGAATAGAAACAGAGCATATTGGCCGCGCTCCATTCCGTATCCTCCCACCCGGGAGCCGACGTCTGGTTCTCGATTGTCAGGCGGGCGGCCTCCATCAGTTCGGGGGACTTCGTCCATGTAATCTGGGCCAGAGGATAAAGTGCCATCAGATGGGATGTATGGCGGTGGGCCGGATCCTGACGGGGATAACCATGGAGCCACTCCTGGACCTCTCCGCGCTGATCGACGACAAGCGGGGGAAGTTTCGCAATATCTTTCTCGAGTCGCTGACGGAATTTCTTGTCAACACCGAGTATCTTCGAACTCTCGATACACGCCGTATATATATCGGCGACAATTGCACGATCGAGAGTCGGCATCATCGAGGCCGACAGCCCGTGACCTTCCGGAGTACGGAATCCATTCTCAGGCGATATGCTCGGTCCGGTCACGAGATATCCTGTCTCAGGATCCTCGACCATATAGTCGACAAAGAATTCTGCGCAACTCTTTAGGAGAGGATATCCGGTTTCCGCCAGAAAATCGCGATCGAGAGTATAGCGGTAGTGGCTCCAGAGTTCGGTTGCCATCCAGGCTCCGGCCGTCACATTCAGCCCCCAGCCGACATCACCTCCGGGCGCAGTGTAACCCCACGGGTTCGTAACCGTATGAGCACACCATCCGCGGCACCCGTAGACCTTCTGTGCGGTTTCGGAACCATATTTTTCGAGAAGACGCAGATAGGTCCACAACCCTTCGTTACATTCGGCGAGATTCGCTTTGTTCGGAGACCAATAGTTCTGGTTGATATTTATATCGAGATGATAGTCACACGTCCATCCCATATGGCATGCGAGGTCGTCGTTCCAGATCCCCTGCAGGTTTGAACACAGAGGCGAATTCGGACGCGACGACGCGATCTGCATATATCTTCCGTAGGAGAAAAACAGCGCATCGAAACCGGGATCGACAGCGCCCCCCTTGATGAGGTGGAGACGGACATCGGTCGGGAGGTTGTCCCGGCCAGGATCCCCGAGATTCAACGACATCCGGTTGAACAACGGCGTGACATCGGCTTTATGGTTTTCGAGCAGAGACGCATATCCCTTCGATATGGCCGCGCTGACACCCCGGTCAGCCGTCGCGCGATAATCATTGTCGAACATATTTGTCCGGATATCGACGATAACTGTCGCAGCATCGGCTCCGCTGAGTTTGACGAAATCTTCACCCCGACTGACGGTTCCCCTCTCGGGAACGACAGTCATATTCGTATAGAACGACACACCGCCCGGGCCGAACATCGGATAGTCGACCGTTCCGTTGAAGGAGAGGGTCGAACCGGCGGTTTTGTGTTCGGCCTGTCGAAGGAGGTCTGTTGCGAGAGTCATTGTGACAGATCCCGGCTTGTCGGCTTCGACGCGGACAACGAGAACACTGTCGGGGTAATCACAGAAAACGGTCCGACGATAGCAGACATCGCCAGTCCGGAAGGTCGTCGTCGCAACCGCGTTCTCCATATCGAGTTCGCGCCGGTAGTCATCGACTGATGACGAAGGATAATCGAACAGAAGGGTCATTTCCCCCATCGGGAGGTGTGTGCCGAACGACTGGGAGAACCCTCTGAGATACTGATTTGCCAGTTCGTTTCCGGCGACCATATCGCCGTCGAAGAACGCCTGGCGTATTTCCGCCAGATGTTCCGGCCCACAGTGGTCGTTCTGCTGTTCGTCACGCTGTCCGGCCCAAAGGGTCATCTCGTTCAGGGCAATCCGCTCGGTTTTGATTCCACCGAAAACCATTGCACCGAGGCGTCCGTTCCCGACCGGAATTGCTTCCATCCATTCCCGGGCAGGATGCTGATACCATAATACGGGCTGGTGATCTTCCTGTGCGAAGCCCTGGAGCGACAAAAGGAGGACAGCGCCGGTCACACAGTTTTTCATGAAATTTTTCATTTCTCCGATATTATAAATTTTAGTATTGAATTTTCAACAAAATTACGAAAAACGAATATTTCGTTTCAGCGAACCATCAGCCATTAAATCGCATTTTTTGCCAAAAACGAACTTAAGAACGATTCACCCGCAAAAATCCCAAAATTATGAATCAATTGTCTCCCAAACGGTTTTCACCCCTGCAGACGAACGACAATAGAATGATTACGTCAATTTTTTGTAATTTTGCACCACCAAATCCGGTTTGTGAGACAAAAGTGGAATTCGTGGCAAATTTAGGGGCAAATGTGATTTTCCGGACAGACGGGAAGCAGTACTTTTGACACGCAAAATGATAAAATCAGACCTTAATCTGCTCGAAACAAACAAAACATACTTTCATCAAAATGCTTACCAAAAATCGATATCAAGTCGGCCGATGGCTGATGGCTTTAGGAGTTGGGTGTACGGCCGTTCTGGCCGGATGCTCCGACGACTACGACCTGGCAAAGACCGAACCAAGCAGCGACATTCTCGGCTCAAGCATCTACGACTTCCTGAAGAATGACGGAGGATTCACGACATTCCTTCGTCTGGTCGACGATCTTGACTACGCGGAAACGCTCCAGCGAACCGGAAGCAAGACAATCTTTCCGGCACGCGACGAAGCGTTCGAACGATTCTTCCGCGACAACCCTTTCGGGGTCGGGAGTTATGAGGAACTTTCGATTTCCCAGAAAAAAATTCTGCTCAATCAGGCGACAATCAATATGGCATACCTGAGCGAGATGCTTCCCAACATCGGCGGATCGACAGGACCGACCAAAGATGTCGCGATTCGCCGTAGCACCCAGAGCGTCTACTACGACACGATTGCCGTTGTCAGCGACCCGCTACTTTTCGCCAACGAGAACGGACAGTGGGCCCGCTTTGCATCGAAAGGCTCGATCGTAATGGTCGAAGAGGCTCCGATGATTGTCCAGTTTACTCCGGAGGTTATGCAGGCGCGCAACATTTCGGCCAGCGACTTCTCCCTTCTCCACAACGGCGCGACATCCGCCGGCGACGACATCTACATCAACGGCATCCGCGTCGTCGAGCGCGACAAAATCTGCAAAAACGGATATATCCATATCCTCGAAGATGTTCTGACACCGCTCCGCACAATGGCAGACGCGATTGCCTCCGATCCCGGATCGTCGACCTTCTCCAGACTGATGGACCGGTTCTGTGCCCCATATTACGACCAGGCGGCAACCGAGGAAATCAAACGAAACTTCACGGGCTCTGATCCGAAATATCCCGCCCTCCAGGTCGATTCCGTTTTCCGGAAAGGTTACTTCAATCTGCTGACCCACACGACCACCCCCGACGGCGAACGACTCGGAGAAAATGTTCTTCGTTTCGACCCTGCCCAGGTAAGTTATTCGAACTCCGACATCCAGACCGACATGGGGGTTATGTTCGTCCCGACCGACAAGGCGATGCGCGAATACTACGACAGTCCCGAGGGAAAATTCCTTAAGACAAACTACCCGACCTGGGACGACGTTCCCGTCAGCCTGCTGGCCAAATTTATCCAGAACCACCAGAAGAACTCGTTTCTGACATCTCTGCCCCACGACTGGGACTCGATGAACGACGAGAAATCTTTCCCGATGAACATCAAACCGGCCGATGTCGACCACACGGAAATATGTTCAAACGGCATCGTTTATTTTCTTAACAAAGTTGTTGCGCCGGTTGACTTCCGCGCGACCTACGCCCCGACCCTGGTGACGGACAACACACAGATAATGAAGTGGGCCCTGCTCGACGGCGAAGACCTGAGCGACGCAAACGGAATGAGATTCTTTATGTATCTCTACTCGATGGAGAACATGTATAACCTTGTTGTCCCGACCGACGAGGCCATGACCGACTACCGCGACCCGGTCAGTTGGGGCAACTCGGCGAATCTGTCGGGACGCGAAATCTGGGAATTCTTCTATAATCCCGAACGACTGATGGTCAACGCCCACGTCTATGGCGTCGACGAAAACGGTGACAAAGATGTCAACGCTCTCAAACGAACAATCACCGACGTCGACATTATCCGTTCACGCTTCAAGGATATTCTCGACATCCACACCGTTGTCGGAACAATGGAAGATGGCGTTATGGGAGGATACCTGAACGAGGGAAATCCCGGGAATATTGTTCTGACCAAGGGAGGTGCTGCACTGAATCTCAACGGTTTGGGGAATTCGCTGAAAATTGCCGGCATGGGTGATCTCGAAAACGGCAGACAGTGGGCCTCGGTCACGAAAGACAACCGCGTGTTCCAGATTTTCGATAACGACAACGGCCGGACATATTTCGTCGACCACCTTCTCCACGATTCGCAGAAGACCGTCTACGACATCCTCGGGGAAAACCCCGAATTCAGGGCATTCCGCGAATTATGTACAGTTCCCCCCGAAATCCTGAACACGATTCTCGACGAAGACAACATCACTCCGGTTTTCGAAATCAAGACCGGTACGACACTTTCGTCCGGAACAGTCGTCTCGTTCTTCAACAACTACCGCTACACCGTCTTCGTTCCGACCGAACAGGCTATCAACGACGCGATTGCCGCCGATCCCGAACTGTTCACATGGGACCAGATTATCGCCACACCGTCTGACTCGGAACGCAAGGAACGGACTCGTGCACTGCTGAAGTTCATACGCTATCACTTCGTCGACAACTCGATGTATATCAACGGACTGACATCTCCGTCACAGGAATATTACACCTCGGCTCGTACAGCATTCGACACCTTCCACAGCGTCCATATAAGCCGGACTCCGACCTCTCTCATCGTAACCGACGAGAACGGCAACAGTTCGACCATCACAGCCGGAAACGAATCGAATCTGGCTGCACGCGAGGTTCTCTACCACAACAAGGGTGTTGAAAAATATATCGACGCTTCGTCACGCGCCGTCATCCACAAAATCGACCGCGCCCTGACATTCAAGAAATAAAGCCATCATCCACCTTAATAGAAGCACAACACATAATGAAACATGCCAGATATTTACTGCTGATGCTGATGGTGGCGTTAATGGCCACAACCACATCGGCTCAGACAACAACCATACGCGGCGTTGTCTACGACGAATTCGACGATCCGATTATGGGAGCCGTCATACACGAGGTCGACAAGAACAACCGCGTCTATAACACGACTACAACCGACATAAACGGCGAGTTCTCGATCCCGGTCAAGAACATGTCGAACAAACTCCGTGTTTCCTATGTCGGCTACGAACGACAGGATTTTCCGATCCAGCCGAAGATGGAAATCAAGATGAAGAGCCAGACCTCGCTCCATGAAGTCGTCGTGACAGCCTCGAAGATTGTCAAAGACGGCTCGATGCCGGTGCCGACAAGGGAATTCTCCGGCGCCATGCAGTCTATCAGCACCAAGGAGTTCGAGGGGCTTTCGGTTTCCTCAATCGACGATGCACTCCAGGGGCGTCTCGCCGGACTCGACATCGTCAGTTCGTCCGGAGACCTCGGAGCCGGATCATCGATGAGAATCCGCGGCGCAGGATCGATCAACGCAAACACAACCCCGCTGATTGTTCTCAATGACATCCCCTACGAAAGCCACGTTGACGACTCCTTCGACTACTCGAACGCGACACAGGAACAGTTCGCATCCCTTCTGAGTATTAACCCGGAGGACATCGAGGAAATTACGGTTTTGAAAGACGGCGCCTCGGCGGCAATCTACGGTGCACGCGGAGCGAACGGCGTTATTATGATCCGCACCAAACGCGGCGTCAAAGGTCCGCCCCGGGTACAGATTCTCTATAAGTTCTCCGGCCACAAACAGCCGAAGGGCCGCAAGATGCTTAGCGGCGACGACTACACGATGTTGATGAAACAGGCGCTGTTCAACGTTCGCCAGGACGAAAACGACTCGAACATACCCGAATACAGTTATGACCGCTCCGACATGTCCCGCTACTACAACTTCAGCCAGAACACAGACTGGGTCGACGAAGTACGAAAGTATGGTTTCACCAACGACCAGACCGTCAATATAACCGGCGGCGGCGACAAGGCGAAATACCGCGTCTCGATCGGATACTACGACCAGACCGGTACCATTATCGGACAGCACTACAACCGTATCTCGAACCTGATGAACCTCGACTATCAGGTCAGCGACCGTCTGAAATTCTCAACAGAATTCCAACTGACATACTCGAAGAACAAAAAGAACTACCAGGACGGGGACTTCCTCGGAGGAATGAGTCTTCTCGACATCGCATATAAAAAGATGCCGAATGTCTCGGTCTATGAATACGACGCCTCGGGGCAGCGCAGCGACAATTTCTACTTTATCCCGATGACCTCGGCTATCGACAACAACCAGAAGTATATGGCCAATCCGGTCGCACTCGCCGAACTTGCAAAATATGACGAAACTTCGATGAGAATTATCCCGACGCTCCGCCTCCAGTATGACATCCTCGATCCGTCGCGCCATCGCCTGCGCTACACCGGCTATGTCCAGTTCGACATCGAAAACAAAAAAGAGAACAAGATGCTTCCGCGCGAGTTCCTCCAGAGCGGTTGGCAGAGCTACGATCTCAGCCGTGTCTACAACCGCGACGCCGAGTCGCTCAACATCCAGACCAAACACGACCTTCTGTTTGTTCCGAACCTCGGCGACAAACACTCGCTGATGTTATATGCAGCATGGGAACTGACAACCGGTAACTCGCAGTATCAGTCATTCAAAAAGAGCGCGATTCCGACCGGTATCGACGATGCGACCCAGCCCGGATACTTCCTCCAGGAAATGTCAGAACGCGGCCAGTGGCGTTCGATGGCATATATGGGCCGTCTCCACTACTCCCTGCTCGGACGCTATATCATCGACGCGACAGTCCGTCGCGACGGTTCGACACGCTTCGGTCCCGGCCACCGCTGGGGAACATTCCCGGCCGTATCGCTCAAATGGATTATCTCCGACGAGCCCTTTATGGAACCCACCAACAACTGGCTGAACATGCTCGCCATCCGTCCCGGTTTCGGCAAAACCGGACGTATGCCCGACTCGGAGTATCTCCATTTCGCCAAATACACAACCGGCGGAACTTATATCGACATCCCCTCGATGCGTCCCGAATCGGTCCGTCTGAACAATCTCCGCTGGGAGACGGCGACTTCGTTCAACGTCGGCGCAGACTTCGCCTTCTGGAACTACAAAGTCAACGCCGACGCAAACATCTACTGGGAGACAGACGATAATCTTCTGTTCCAGAACCAGTCGATTCCCTCTTCGAGCGGCTTCGGGTCGCTCAGCTGGATCAACGGCGGCTCGATGAAGAAACAGGGGTGGGAAATCAATATCTACACGACGAAACTGATATCGTTCGGCGACTGGTCGTTCGATGTCAACGCAAACTTCGCCAACTCGACAGGAAAAATCAAATCCCTGCTTCCGTCGATCCTGAACGACTACAACGCCGACTACGGATACAACAACGGCGAATATCTCAGCCGGATCCAGGTCGGGAACGCATACGGTTCGATCTACGGATTCCGTTACAAAGGTGTCTACCAGTACTCCGAGTATCAGGAGGGACGCCAGGGCAGTTCTCCTGTCGTTCGCGACGCCTCCGGCAAAATCGTCCATGACTCTTATGGCAACCCGCTCTATACCTATTTCAACTACGGTGGAAGCCACCAGTACAAGTTCCAGGGGGGCGATGCAATCTACGAAGATATCAACCACGACGGAAACATCGACGAACTCGACATCGTCTATCTCGGAAACTGCAACCCGAAACTGACCGGCGGATTCGGCTTCACCGTCCGCTGGAAACAACTCTCGATGAACGCCTTCTTCAACTACCGCTACGGCAACAAGATTATAAACCGCGCCCGAATGAACGCCGAGGCTATGGAAAACAGTTACAACCAGTCGATTGCCGTGAACTACCGCTGGCGCAAAGAGGGAGACCTGACCGAGATACCCCGCGCCCACTACAATGGAAATGTCATGGCCTACAACACTCTCGGTTCCGACCGGTTCGTCGAAGACGGCTCCTTCCTGCGGTTCAAATACCTGACATTCAACTACGCCTTCGACAAGGATCTGCTCCAGCATATCCGTCTGAACTCGCTGAATCTCTACCTGACGCTGAACAACCTCTGGACATGGACGAAATACACCGGAGTCGACCCCGAACTCTCGCCCGACAGCCGCGGAATCTGTTATGATGACTCGAACACTCCGCGCTCGCAGTATTTCACCTTCGGAGTAACAGTCGGTTTCTAACCACAAATCTATTTCATCGACCATAAATTATGAAAACCGCTTTTCTAAAATATACCGTTCTGGCAACCGCTGTCTCGATGACGATGACTTCGTGTGACGATTTCTTCGACCTGAGGCCGACAAACAAAATGGTCATCGACGACTATTGGCAGAGCGAAGACGACGTTCTCGCCGTTACGGCTTCGATCTACGACCAGTTGAACAGCGAGGGATGTATGCAGCGACTGCTTCTATGGAGCGAGTTCCGCAGCGACAACTGCCTGCTGTCGAACACCGACAACAGCGACATCTCCGCCTTCTCGACTCTGACGCTGTCGCCGACAAACGGCTACACCTCCTGGGGAGACTTCTATACCGCAATAAACTATTGCAATACGGTCGAAGCCTTCGCTCCGCGCGTCTGCGAAGCATCGCCGACCTTCACCCGCGCACAACTCGACGCATATATTGCCGAAGTCCGCGGCCTGCGCGCACTCTGCTATTTCACCCTCATCCGCACATTCCGCGACATTCCCTTTGTTCTCGAACCGACAATCGACGACGAGGTAGAGTTCGACGTTCCACAGTCTGACCCCGACGACATTGTCGACTATCTGATAAACGACCTGAAGGAATATGAAGGCCGGGCTCAGACTTCGTTCGCCAACACGCTCTATCTTCACGGTCGCATGACCCAGGCAGGCATACGCGCCCTTCTCGCCGACATGCTCCTATGGCGCGGCCGCTGGAGCGAATGTATCGAGTACTGCGACAAGATTCTGACCGACGCGAACAATCCCCTCTCGCTTGTCGAAGGCGCCAATTACGCCTCCCAGGTATTCATCAACGGCAACTCGCGCGAGTCTATATTCGAACTACAGTTCTCCGGCTCGACAACTCCGAACTATGCCCTTCGCAAATTCTACGGCAAGTCCGACGGCGGATACGGCGAACAGTACTTTATCGCAAACGATGTCTCCTCGATCTTCGAACTGACCGACGCACGTCTTTATAACTCGATGCAGTTCAACGGAGTCAGCGACGCGACACGATGCATAACGAAATATGCCCAGAGCGTCACGAACCCTTTCACGGCTAACGACCGCCGTTACAACCCGACCGACCTGACAAACAGTAACTGGATCTTCTACCGTCTGGCCGACATCTACCTGATGAAAGCCGAGGCACTGGCCGAATCGAACGGCGACCTGGAGACTGTATGGGAACTCTGCTCGAAGACCTACGACCGCGCCAACTATAACAGCGAAGCAGGACTCCTCCCCCACCCCGCAACCACCGAAGAAGCGCGGAATCTCGTCATGAACGAGCGCCAGCGCGAATTCATGTTCGAAGGGAAACGCTACTTCGACATACTCCGGCGAATCAAGAACCATCCCGACGAGTTCCAGAATATGGTAGCAAATTATCTGAAGCCCCGCTACATCCGCGAAAAAGTCGACAACCAGACGATCAACGCCAAACTAATCTCGGTCGACGCTCTCTACATGCCGATCAACAACAACGAACTGCGCCACAATACCCAACTGGTACAGAACCCGTTCTACAAAACATCGTCCAACATCGAAAAGAACTGATATCCGATGAGAATTCTGAATAACATATTGTTTGCGACCGCTGTCGCTGCCGTCTCACTGACGCTGTCATCCTGCAGCGACGAATTCGACGAAGGGTCTCTCTATACACTGACCGCCGACACCGTCGCCTCATATATCGACAGCAACGACGACTTCTCGACCTTCCGACAACTGATGGACGAGACCGGAACCCGCGGACTTCTGTCGACCTACGGCCACTACACATGCTTCCTGCCGACCAACAAGGCCTTCGAACGCTATTTCGCCGAGACCTCCACTTCGCTCGAGTCGATGACCGACCAGGAGAAAGAGACCCTTATGTATAACCATATCGTCATGAACTCCCAGACCGAATACACCTCCGACAAATTCGAGGAGGGGTCGCTCCCGTCGGTCTCGATGAGCACTCAGAAAATCAACATCTCATACCGCGCCGACGACTCGGGGTTCAACTTCGACATTCTTGTCAACAGCCGCGCCGTCATCATCGAACGAGATATCGAGGCCCACAACGGTGTGCTCCATACGATCGACAATGTCCTCTACTATCCTAACGAATTTATCGACGATATCCTCGGCCAGCAACAGGGCTTCACGCTCTTCCTCGAGGCCATGCGGAAGACAGGAGTATGTGATCTGGTCCATACGATCTATGACAGTCAGTATGTTCCCGAGGTCGGCATCGAAGGATTCAAGGACCCGGCCAATCCCGAATGGAAGCCCTATTTCGTCCCCCAGGAGAAACGAACCGCATACACCTGCTTCGCCGAGCCCGACGAAGTCTTCGCCAAAGCGGGTATCACCACCGTCGACCAGCTCGAGGCCTTCGCACAGAAATACTACGGCACATCGGAGTCAGGCAACCTGACGGCACCCGACAACGCGCTGAACCGATTTGTCCGCTACCACATTCTCGACCGCCAGCTTGGCGCGAACGAATTCTTCCGCACCAACAACACGATTGCTTCGCGGGTCGAGGAGGTCGAGGAATTCTACCCGACACTCTATGACGACCGTCTGATCGAAGTCAAGAACCGGCAGGGGGGCGTTCTGAATTTCCGGAACAACACGTCAGACCTGTCGCGCGTCCCCGCTTTCGTTTCGATTGACGAAACACGCCGCAACATAAACGCCATCAACGCCTATATCCACGCCATCGGCGACATTCTCGTCTACGACGAAGATGTCATGCGGAACGACGTCCTGAACCGCCGCATCCGCGTCGATATCGGGAATCTCCTCCCCGAACTCGCCAACAACTACTACCGCTGGACCCCCTGCGACGACAATTACGCAGGAATCAAGATCCCCGGCGACGGCGTCTATTCGAAATATTTCACATGTACGGACGCGACACGTCCATATCTGACATTCTTCGACGACGGTACGTACCACGCTGTCCAGTTCTATGTCCGCGGCTGGTTTGACTACGAGATCAAGTCTCTCCCCGTTCCCCCGGGAGAATGGGAAATGCGTATCGGAGCAACGATGCACGACTGGTATGGTATCGCCCAGATTTTCCTCGACGGAGAAATCCAGGGAATCCCGATCGACCTCGCAGCCGGGCAGACCGCCAACGACCTGCGTGTCGGCTGGGAAGCGGACGACGCGATGGGTAACCTGAACAAAGAGAACGACAAGGCGATGAGAAACCGCGGCTATATGAAAGGTCCCCACTCCGAACTGATTCCCGGAGGTGGCGGAAAAACCCTCCGCGAGGATTCCCACTATCTCCGGATTATCGTCGGTCGTTTCAATTCGGCCGATTATGCTCAGCATACATTCCGTAGCAAAAACATCTATTCCGACGAAAAATATTTCGTCATCGAATATATCGAACTGATACCGACCTCGCAGATTGAAAACGAAGATCCGTATTGATTCGCGCGAAGAACTTTCTGAAATAAAAACAAACGAGATATTACAATCTTAAAGAACCATAGAATCATGAGATATCTGACCATAACGTGCCGCTCGGTTCTCGCTGCGATGCTGCTGGCTGTCGCCGGTGCATGCAGCGACAACTGGGACTCACACTACGAACCGCAGCAACCGGATAGCGGCGAAACGCTCTATCAGATGATCGCCGCCGACCCGAACCTGTCGGTTTTCAAACAGATGGTTGACATCGCCGGATACGACAAAGTCCTGTCCGAAACCCAGACCTACACGGTCTGGGCTCCGGTTAACACGGCGCTCGGCGAAATCGATCTGTCAGACCAAGCTCTCGTACGGCGTACGGTGCTGAACCATATCGCACGCTTCAACCGTTCGACATCGACCCCCGGAAGCGAGGGAATCAGAATGATTAACGGAAAAAAATTCCGCTTCGACGGACGGCAGTTCGCCGGAGTCGACATTATCGATTCCGATATGATGGCGACAAACGGTGTGCTCCATACCCTGGACGCCGTCGTCCCCTATGCCTACAACATCCGCGAATATATCGACAGCCACTCCGAAACATCGCTGATCTCGGACTTCATCTCCCGTTTCGACCAGAAAATCTTCGACCTTGGGAACTCGAAACCGATTGATGTCAACGAAAACGGCGAAACGGTCTACGACTCGGTCATAATCGAATATAACCGATTGCTCGAATATCCGGTTCTCGGTATCGGTTCGATTGCCGACGAGGATTCGGTCTATACGATGGTTATCCCGACCGACAACGCCTGGAACGATGCCTACGACCGGATAAAACCCTGGTTCGTCACCGACAACGACTCCATCACCGACGTTCAGACCTCGCTGGCCGTGTTCAGCAACCAGATATTCCGCGCCGACATAACAGCTCCCGCCGGATTTGACATTCTGAAATCAACAACCGGTTCCGTCTATCAAGACATCGACGCGCTGTTCGCCAACGCTGTCCGAACGACTGCCTCAAACGGGGCGATATGGTTGACCCCGGCTCTCGGACAGCGCGCTGTCGAATCGTGGAATCCAGAACTCGAAATCGAATCGGAAGCGACGATCACCCGCCGCCCCGACCAGGCCTCGCGCACAACCTGCCGCGTCATGAGCGTAAACGCCGACCATGAACTCGCGCCGCAAATCAGTGAACTCTCCTATATCTACGCGACATCCTCCTCACTGTCGAACCCGAAAGTCGAATTCACGATCGAAAACCCCCTCTCGGGCAAATATGAAATCCACGCCTTTTTTGTCCCCGCTATTGCCGACAATCCGACAGCCACTGACGAACAGACACGTCTGAAATTCTCGGTCATACATCCCCGTTCGGCGGGAGCAAGCCGTACGACGACCGTCAACTTCACGAACAATAACTTCGTCACCTCTACAGACGCCGTCACCGACATTCTGGTCGGGGAAATAACCTTCCCCTGCAGCCACTTTGTCGATCGTCTCCGGCTGATGGACGAAACCTACGATCAGACGTCCGACACTTCCCCCTTCAAAATAACTGTCGAGACAAACGTGACACAGAGCGAGTTCAACGCCGGAACCTACGTCCGTTCGTTCCGAATCGACCGTGTCGTTCTGGTCCCCGTCGTCGATTAACAAACATCCGAATCTTTCTTTCGACAAAAATGAAAACAGACAAAAAATTCATATTTGGGTTATTCCTCGGCGCGACACTCTCGATGACCCCGATGTCGACTCCAACTGCCGCCGCTGCAACCCCCGGCGATCAGAGCAACCAGAGCGAATTTCAGGCCGATACACAAAAAGGTGTCGAGGTCGGCTTCACCATCCTGAACGGGGCGACCGGACAACCTCTGCCGGGTGTGCGCATCAACTTCCGCGGCAGCGAAGCGACAGCCATGACCGGCGACAACGGAACCGTATCGGTTTCAATACCAAACCGGCAAATGACCGCCGTTATCGAAGCCCCGGGATTCCTGCCGGCTGAGATAGCAGTCAGATCGCGTCAGACCGTTCTGGTCAATCTGACTCCCGTCTATAACGCCGCCCTCCCGATCGGCCAGACCGTCGCCGACCAGACCGTCGCCGACCTTTCGGGCGATCTGTTCGTCATCAGCCGCTCGGGGATGCCTGGATCGGGCTACGCCGCTTTCGTTGATGGTATCCACTCGATCAACACCTCGTCCCAGCCTCTCTACGTTGTCGACGGCCAAATCTGGGAGCCGGACAACGACGATTTCAGCATCATCAGCGGATATACACGTAATCCGCTCTCGCTGATCGATCCGAAGGATATCGAAGCAGTCAGAATCCGTCGCGACGGATTTGCGATCTATGGAGCAAAAGCAGGAAATGGTGTCGTCGAGATAACAACACGGCGTGCCCGGACCGAAGCAACCGAGATCGAAGCCTTCGCCAACCTAGGATCGCGACAGCGGATTAGTTCGATTCCGATGATGGACGCCGGAGCCTACAGACTCTATGCAACCGACGTCATGGCCGGAATGTTCGACAACAGTTCGAAACTCGACAAATTCAATTTCCTCAACGATGACCCGACCTCGACATCATATCTCGGAAGCCACGCAAACACCGACTGGCTCGACCGTCTGACCCGCAACGCGCTTCTGATGAGTTACGGAATCAATGTCCGCGGCGGTGACGACCGTGCGCTCTACGGATTCTCGCTCGGATATACCAAAAACGAAGCACCGGTCAAGGAAACATCTTTCGACCGACTGAACATTCGCTTTAACTCCGACATAAATCTCTGGAAAGGACTGAAACTGCGCTTCGACGTCGCCTTTGCCCAGTCGAACGTCCATATGTTCGACCAGGGTACCGACCCGATTTCCTCCCCTTATTATATTTCGCTTGTCAAGGCACCGGTCTATTCGACAAATGTCATCACATCGTCCGGCGAAACAACACGCAAACTGAGCGATGTCGACGAACTCGGAATCGGAAACCCCCTTGCGATTCTCGATCTCGGTCAGGGGGAGAGCCGAAACTACCGTTTCAACCTAATCGCTTCTCCGAGTTATACCTTCGGCAAATTCAAACTTAAGGGAACAGCAGGCTATATCTTCGACAAAGACAAGGAGAACTCCTTCCTCCCCGATTTCGGAGTCGCCGATGTCGACCTGAAAAACAACACAGGAGAGATCTACGGAACAATACGCCAGGCCGTCAAAAACCTGATGAATCGCCGAACTACCTTCAGCAGCGACATCCACCTGACATATACGCCGCTGAACGACTGGAACAACACCCTGAGTTTCACCGGAGGCTGGCGCTACCAGAACGATACACGCATCATGTCGTACGGCCAGGGCTACAATACCGGTTCTGACTATGTCAACGACCTGAACGCAACCGACTCGAACCTTTACTACTCCGACGGATTCTCACTCGAGTGGCGCAATATCGGCTGGTATCTGACCGCCGGTTACTCCTGGCGTAACCGGTATTTCCTGTCGGCCGAGGCTGTCCTTGAGTCGGCATCGCGTTTCGGCAAAAACGCTCCAGGAGCGGCCCACATCGCCGGTGTCAGCTGGGGATTGTTCCCGTCGGTTAATGCCGCATGGGTTCTGTCGAACGAAGATTTTATGGCCGACGCCCCGAAAATCGACCTTCTGAAACTCCAGCTCGGATACTCGATGACCGGCAACGACAACCTTCCGATGAACGCAGGTTCGACCTACTTCGTCTCGACACCGTTCCTGGGCAACACCTATGGCTACACGCTCGCGAACTTCGGAAACGACCGGCTGAAATGGGAAACAACCCGGACAGCCCGCGCTGCAATCGACGCCGCCTTCTTCGGAAACCGTCTGAAACTGACCCTCGAAGGGTATCTGTCGTCGACATCAGACCTTCTGATGTTGAAACAACTCGACGATATCGCCGGCATCGACACATACTGGACCAACGGAGGTTCGCTCCGTAACCGCGGCGGAAGCTTCGCGGTCAGCGGACGTGTAGTCGACACCCGCGACTGGCATCTCGACCTCGGCGCCCAAATCGGTATGTACCGGAACAAAGTGACCAAACTGACAGACGGCAATTTTATCTCCGATATCGCCGGAGGTCAGGTTTTGACCTCTGTAGGTAATCCTGTCGGTGTCTTCTATGGTTATGAATCGAACGGCGTCTTCAGCACAGCCGCCGCGGCAGCCGCCGCAGGGCTTGGAATCGTTCGCACAGACGGTTCGGTCGCGAAATTCGAAGCGGGCGACATCCGCTTCGCCGACCTCGACAAAGACAATATCATCTCCGAAAAAGACCGTAAGATTATCGGCAACCCTAACCCCGACTTCTACGGGAACATCAATATGAGCCTTAACTGGCGTAATCTGACTCTCTCGACAATGTTCACCTACTCTGTCGGCAACGATATCTACAACGCTCTCCGCGCCAACCTCGAGTCGGGCAGCGATATCCTGAACCAGTCGACCGCGATGACCTCACGCTGGCGTGCCGAGGGTCAGACGACCGATATTCCACGCGCAACCTACGGCGACCCGATGGGTAATTCGCGTTTCTCGAACCGCTGGATAGAGGACGGTTCGTATCTTCGCTGGAAATCCCTGTCGCTGAGTTATAATATTCCGCTCAGAAGTTCGTTCATCCAGGGCCTTACGCTGACCTTCTCGATGACCAATCTCGCAACCTGGACAAAATATCTCGGCCCCGATCCCGAATTCTACAGCGGCTATTCCCCCCTGTCGCTCGGAATCGACCAGGGTCTGATACCCAGTTCGCGCGAATTCAACTTCGGTGTCAAAATAAATCTCTAATCTCCCGTCAACAAAACCCCGAAATGAAAAGATATATCATAACAACTGCCATAGCCGCCCTGACCGCAGCCTCGCTGTTGACCTCCTGCGACGATATGATGGACCCACAGTCCGGTTCTTATCTATACGATTCGAATCTGTCGCTGAAAAACCCCGAGGACTCGCTCTACTCGACCGCCGGTCTCCTGGCTAAAATCCAGCAACTCGGCGAAAACTATGTTGTTCTCGGCGAACTGCGCGGCGACCTGATGTTTGCAGATCCGACCGCAGACCTCGAACTTCAGGAACTCGCGGAATTCAAACCCCAGAGCCGGTCGACCCTGACGCGACGCACAGATTTCTATGCCGTTATAAACCACTGTAACTGGATGATCTCGAAATTCGACGAGTCAATCAAAAACGGAGAGAAGGATGCCCTCGCCAACGAATATGCCGCCGCAGTTCTTTATCGCGCCTGGACCTACCTTCAACTCGGCCTGACCTACGGAAGCGTAAACTGGATAACCGAACCGATTCTTTCGCTCGAGGGCGCAACAACTGAATATCCCTCTCTCAGTCTCGACCAACTCGTTCCGACGCTGATTGCCGAAGTCGATCCGTTTGTCGAAAGCCGCCGTCCGGACTTCGGTACACTCGACAACCAGATTTCGCGCGAGTTCTTTCTTCTTCCCTCGGCCCTGCTGGCTGATCTCTGCCTCTACGACGGACAGTATGAACGCGCTGCGACTCTTTACCACAAAGCGATTATCGATACCGAGGCTGTCATCAACCCCGCTCTGACCCAGTTCACTAACAGCCAGTGTATAGCCATCAACGGAAATTTCCCGACAACCTATGGCGACGAGGCGCTCGTCGTCATCCCCTACTCCTCGAACGCAAAGGACTACCACAACAACCTGATCAACATGACCATCAACGAACGCCCCTCGCTGCATCCCGCCGAGTGGTGGCTCGAAGATATGTCGGGCCGTTCATACTACTTCGGAAGTGCAAACTACATCAGCAACACCTTCGTCAAAACCGAAGGTGCCGGTGACCTCCGCGGTGTTGTCCGTTTCGCCGACGGCACCTACGGCACAGGCGGCAGTGTCGAGCCCTGGCGCCCCGAAGGGTCAAACGAGAATGCGAACATGATAGGAAAATTCTACCGCAACGCAAGCGTCTTCCAGGGTGCGACGACCGAGAACCTGACTCTCGGCGTCCCCTGCGGCCTGACGCGTCTCCCCCTCGTCCGTTCGCCCCATCTCTATCTCCGCTACGCCGAATCGGTCAACCGTCTCGGCAAACCCACCCTGGCATATGCCGTTGTTCGTTACGGACTGAACAACGAAACCCTCTCCGATTCGACAAAAGTCGATCCCTCCGAACTCGCCGGAGAAGAGCCCTGGCTTGTCTGGAACGAAAGTTTCCTCGACCAGAATGTCGGCACGGCAGTCCGCGGCCGAGGCTACGGCATCGCCTATCCCGAAGCCACCGACGAGGATCTCCCCTCCGATATGACCGGGGATGAACTGACGCTCTATGTCGAACAGATCCTGGCCGACGAAATGGCCGCAGAAACTGCCTTCGAAGGGAACAGATTTTTCGACCTGGCAAGAATCGCCCGCCATCGGGGCGGAACCGAATGGTTCGCCGAACAGGTCTCGCGTAAATTCGCCGATCCGGCCGAAGCGCGGTCACGTCTGAGCGACCGGGCAAACTGGTTTGTCCGCTGACTATAGCCGGAGCCGGAACTACCCCTGTCGGGTAATCTCCGGCTCCGGTTTCTGAAACGTCAGACAGAATATTCGCGTCAAAATCCGGTTTTGAATCGAATGTTCTAATTTTTGGCGCGGCTGAATAGTCCCGAAAAACTCTCCGGACGATAATTTTGCATCACGACTCAACCAAATACCAGATAATTTTTTCTAATTCCACATCAATACCAACCCCATGAAGAAATCTACAAAAGTAACTCTCCTTTGCGGCGCCGCTCTTTCTTCGGCCGTGCTCGCAAACGCGCAGGACTGGATTACCCTCGACCAGAAACTGGTCGACATGTACGAAGGTATGTCTGTCGCTGCGGACTTCGCCAACAACGGCCGCCACGACATCTACCACACCGGCTCCTATTCGACCGAATGGTGCGCCCCGCTGAACTTCCGTCTTGGGAACGGATGTGAAGTCATCTCGTCGCTAATGATTCAGAACGAGGACGGAACCTTCACCCTCGACTGGAACGCTCCGGTCAACTTCGAAGACCCGACTTTCAACTCCGACTCCTATGTCGAAGGCGAGCCGAACAACACCTACATGCGCATGCCGAACCATAACATCGCGCCTGCAGGCCGCGGCGACTTCCTCGCCCTCGACTACAACAACGACGGCCTCGTCGACCTGATCACATTCAACCGCCAGGACCACTCGGGATGGTGGTATTTCTGGGGCGCCGGAAATCTCCGCGACGACAACGGAACTCCTCTCGAAGACGGACAGTTCACACCCCGCCGCAACGAGCGACTGACGCTCTACCGCAACCTCGGAAACGGACGTTTCGAGATGGTTCAGAACACAGGAATCCTCGAACTTTCCTCACCCGACGGCGAAGCGAGCCGAGCAATCTCCGCCGGCGACTACGACCGCGACGGCTACATCGACCTCCTCGTATCGGGTAACTACCACGAGTCGGCCTACGAAGAATTCGTCAACCAGAAATACTGGCACAACCGCTACGTCAAACTCTATCGCAACCTCGGCAAAGTCGCCGAAGGGGAACCCCAGTTCGAGGAGGTTATGATCGCAAAAACCGAAGGTGGAGTCTGGACACGTCAGGAAAACGACGAAAATGGTGATCCCGTCAACGTCAAGGAAGAACTCGTCGGCCATTTCGCTCCGATCAGCGGAAACGCACAGTTCGCCGACCTGAACAACGACGGCTGGCTCGACATCCTGATCTCCGGCTACGGCGACAGCTGGATGGGCGACAGCTACAGCAGCGGCGCTCTTGTCCGCCTCTATCTCAACGAAGAGGGCAAATCGTTCAAGGATGCAACCAACCAGGATCAGCTTCTCGAAGGTGCCAATAACGGCTCAATCGTCATCAATGACTTCAACAACGACGGCTATCTCGACTTCATCACCTCCGGCTACAGCTGGCACCTCGATGGATGGCACAGCCTTCTCTATCTGAACGAAAAAGACGAGAACGTCTATACCAACTTCATCTACGGCGATGACAACCTCGGTCTCCCCGGAACAGAAGGCGCACGCATTTTCGCCAACGACTTCGACAACGACGGAAACACTGATATCTACTTTGCAACCGCCCTCGGCCGCGGAGCCATCTTCTACGGAACAGGTTCTGCATTCGAGGAGGACGACACAGACATGGACAACTGGACATGTGACCGCGCACACACCGGTGTCGTCGGTGACTTTAACGGAAACGGCGTTGCAGACATCTATGTTCCCCACGAACGTGGCTGGGAAAACGACATGGCAGTCATCCCGAACCCGAATCCCTCGACAATCCGCCTGAACCAGATGGTCGAAAAGGCTGAGGCTCCCGAAGCGCCCGCGGCTGCTACCTATGAGCATAAAGATGGCATCCTGACCATCAACTGGGAGTACGACACCGAAGCCGCAGCCCAGGCAAACCTCGCCTATAACATCGCCGTCACATTCAAAGATGGCAGCATCTACACTCTCGTCCCCGCCGATCCCGCAACCGGATTTGTCAAGGTCGCCGAAGGCAAACAGGTCGCACTCCGCCCGAACGTGACAACCTACTCGATCAACAACGCCGCCGAAGTCGAATCTGTCGGCGTCCAGACAATCTCGATGGGCACATTCACTGCATCGGAATTCACAGCCGCAAAAGATGCCACAACCGGTATCGCAAATATCGGGGAAGAGGACAACACCCTCTCGAAGTTCTATAACCTCCAGGGCATCCGCGTCGCCAACCCCGAAAAAGGCCAGATCCTGATCGAAGTCAAGGGCGACAAAGCCTCGAAGATCCTCTTCTGATAAAAAGTTACTGAGATTCAATCAATCCCGAGTCTTTTCGGACTCGGGATTTTTTATTTACACACATACCGATTTTTCAAAAAACACACAAAATGACGCTTATGTATTATTTTTTGGAACATATCCGACTTGAGGAATGGCGTAATATTTCTAATTTTGAAACACTAAAAAACTAAAATTTCTTTCATCCGTGAAAAAACGAACCGAATCATGAACAGACTGACTTTGACGCTCCTCCTCGCCTGCGTAATCGGATCAGGAACAACCGCAGCACGGCTCCGCTCCGACAAATGGGAATTCGACCTCGATAAAACGACCGGAGCCGTTACGATCGGCTATGACGGACAAAGAATTCTTAACCACTCTATTGCCGCATGGGGGAACGCCTCTGACACAACATACTTCTCAGACTGCAGCCGGATTTCGCTGCGTAAACTCCCCTCCCCGGCCGACAATGCGGCTGATATACTTTCCGTGGCGGGAAAGACACCTTCCGGAGGGGAAGCCGTTCTGGCTGTTCAACTCGGAGTTTCCGGGGAGATGACCCTGTCGCTGACGGTCGCCGACGATATGTCTCGGAACGGAATTGACTTTATGATGCCGGTACGCACAACAGAATTTGTCGAACTCGAAGGCCAGAGTCTCGCGACCCTTTCCGTCCCATACGACAACGATGCCTGGGTCAGGTTCCGAACCGACAGATTCGGAACAGACTCCCGCGAAAGTTACGAGGTCGGAGCAGTCTTTGATACAAAAACACGGAACGGCATCATCGCCGGTTCAATCGACCACGACACCTGGAAATCCGCCGTCAGATACGCCACCTCCGGAGCGAACCGGCTCGACACGCTGACTCTTCTTTGCGGCGCGACTTCCGAACTGACCCGCGACGTGCGGCGCCACGGGTCAATCGCCGGCGAATCGGTTTCATCTCCACGATTCCATATCGCTCTGACCAGCGACTGGCGTGATGGTCTCGAACGTTTCGCCGACCGGTGTGCGTTATCATCCCCCAACCTCCTACAGGGTGGGCCGAAACCGTTCGGATGGAACAGTTGGGGGGATCTCCAGACAAAGGTGAATTTCACAAACGCTACAGAGGTGTCTGATTTCATCCACAACGAACTGATGCCCTCATTCTCATCGACCGACGGCACGACAGTCGTCAATCTCGACGCATTCTGGGATTTCGGTCTGAACGAAAAGCAACACCACGATTTCGTTGCGCGCTGCCGGTTCAACGGCCAGAAACCGGGAATCTACTATTGTCCCTTTACCGACTGGGGCAAAAATCCCGACGCTCCCCTTTTTGAAGACCCGCAGTACAGAATGAGTGACCTTTATCTTCGCCACAACGGAGAGCCAATAGAATTCGACGGAGCTGCAGCTCTCGACCCTACCCATCCCGGCACCCGCGCCAGAATCCGTCACCAACTCGAGAAATTCAAGGAATGGGGCTACGAATATGTCAAGATTGACTTTATGGCTCACGGAGCATATGAAGCCGACAGCCACTTCGACCCCAGTGTCGCGACCGGAGTCCAGGCTTTCTCCAAGGGAATGGAATTCATCGACAGCGTCGCCGACGGAAAAATGTGGATTAACCTGTCGATTGCTCCGCTATTTCCAGCCTGTTATGCCAACAGCCGCCGGATTGGATGCGACGCATGGAGCGACATCGGCAGTACAGAATACACAATGAATGCGCTGACCTATGGATGGTGGCTCGATCATCTATACCACTACAACGACGCCGACCATATCGTTTTCAAAGGTGTCAGCGAGGGGGAAAATCGTGCGCGCCTGACATCTTCGGCCATAACCGGTGTCTTTTTCCTCGGCGACGATATGAGCCAGACCGGCGATTCGACGACTGTCGAACGACTGAAACGTATGGCTACCGTCGACCGGATTAATTCGATGGCCCGGCGAACAAAATCGTTCCGTCCTGTATATGCCGGAAACGACGACAAAGCCTCCGACACCTTCGAATACCGCGACGGAAAAACCCTGTGGGTCGCCGTATTTAACTACAGCGAAGATACGAAACAGGTCGAAATCCCCTTTCATGATCTGGGTATCGCCTCGTCTGAAGTAGGCTCTGTCACCGAACTATGGACCGACCGGCCCTATTTCCCGGTCAAGTCGCTATCGTCTGAAATAGGAGCCAAAGACGCCATGATTTTCGAAATTAAACTGTTAAGTGACAAATAAACCGACATTATATGAACAATAACAAACTGGCGGCAGTCTCACTGCTGATAACCTTCCTCCCGACCCTGGCCGCAACACATAGTTTTACCGAAGGACGCTATCAGGTCACATATGACGACACAGCGAAAGAATTTACTGTCAGTTGTGATGGTACAGAATTCCTCAAAAAAGCATACTCGGAAGTAACATATAACATCCTGGGCGAGTCAGCGGACCGGACGATATCATCGCGACAGATTGCGGCAACCGCCGCGACCGAACAGGTCGACGACTGCTTCGGACGAGGTGTTTCCCATCAATTTGTCTTTACTGACGGTACGGCTACAATGCGCCAGTATTTCAACTTCTACAGCGATACACACTTCATCTGCTACAACACCGTTGAATCGAACGACGGAGAGACGATTCTCCAGAGCCGCTATCTCGTTCCGCTTGCGGCGACCGAGACTTACTCAACCCCATTCCCATCGAACTCCAGTGTCCGTATGATCTGGGTTCCATTCGATAACGACGGACATGGACGATATCATAACTACTCATTTTCGGCAATGAACGAATCTGACAGCTGGTCCCACGAAGTCAGTGCCGCATTCGATCCCGACAGCCGACGCGGTCTCGTCGCCGGATCGGTCGACCACGACAAATGGAAGAGCGGAATCCAACTCTATGGCCGCTACGGATCGCGGCTCTATAAATTCGTCCTGCAGTCGGGTTTCACGAACGAGACGACCCGCGACGCACTTCCCCACGGAAAAGTCAAGGGACAGACTGTGTCATCGGCCCGTTACATGGTCGGGATGTTCGATGACTGGCGCGAGGGACTGAACACCTTCGGCGACTGCTGTACGGCAAGCACGCCGCGCCCCGGATGGAAAGCCGGGAATCCGGTCGGCTGGAGCACCTACGGAGTCCAGCAGGAGAGAGTCAACGAGGATGGGGTCCGCGATTGTCTCGATTTTATAAACGATAATTTCCGCGACGCTGGGTTCTACGATTCCGAGGACCTCGTTTCGGTCTCGTTCGACGCCTGCGCCAACGACAACATCAGCGACTACAAAATCCAGCAACTGATTAAAAACAAACTGACTCCGGAGAATATGGTTCTCGGAATGTACGGCGGTCATCTTTGTGTATGGCCCTGGGCTCTAGACTCGAAAATCGACGGCACGGGAGTCGGGCCGAACCCTGACTATGTCGGGCGCAACATTGCCCTGCGTGTCAACGGCGAGATTTATCCGATGCCCTGCAACGGCGCAGTCGCTGTCGACCCGACTCATCCGGCCGTCAGACTGAATCTCGAAAAGTTCATGAAAAAATGGGCCGGATGGGGTGTCAAATATATCAAAATGGACTTTCTGAACTGCGGTATCATCGAGGGTGACAAATGGTATGATCCCGAAATTACAACCGGAGTCATGGCCTATAACTACGGCATGAAGATGATGTATGACCTGGCCGAACAATATGGAATATATATCGTCGAGGCTATGTCGCCGCTCTTCCCATACAACTATGCCCACGGCCGTCGTACATGCTGCGACCGCTTCTCGAAAATCGACGAGACAGAATATGTCATGAACGCAATCTCCTATGGCTGGTGGACCGACCGTCTCTATACCGTCAACGATCCCGACCAGCTCGTTCTGGTCGGACGAAACAACAAAAAGTCCGAAACAATCGGGGAAAACCGCGCGCGCGCAACCTCCGGAATGGTTACCGGGGCTTATATCTGGGGCGACAACTTCTCGGATCGTTGTGTCCATACAAGCGCCGAGGAAGCCTCGAAACAAGGAGTTTCGGTTGGCGATCCGGTAGGCTGGGTCGACGAATCGAAACAACGCGCACTCGAAATCATGAGCAATGCCGAGGTAAACCGCTACGTCCGCACCCACACCGGATCGTTCCAGCCCGTCGAAGGGGGTGATCCGACGACGATCCTGAACGGTTCGAACCAACAGTCTGAGCGACTCTTCTACCGCTATCTTCCTGAAGAGAGATGCTGCTATGTCGCCGCGTTCTGTTTCTCGAAATATTCGAACTACTCTGCTTCTCTTACATGGGAACGCCTCGGTATCGTCGGCGAACAGATAACGGGAATCCGCGAAATCTGGCTCGGAGAGGATATCGACTTTGACGACAACGGCTTTAAAGTTTCAGTCCCGAAAGCCGACGCACGCGTCTACCGGATTGACTTCTATCGCGATCCGACCGGAATTGCCGGAACTGTCCGGGACAATTCCACGGTGTCCGTCACCGCTAACGACGGGATTGTCTGCGTCAAAGCCGGAACCGGAATCTCAGGTGTCCGGATCTTCGACCTGACGGGTCGGCAGATTGCCGCCGCCGAAGTCGACGGTAGACTCGCGGCCGATATCCCGACAGGCTCCGTTGCCGGTCCGGTCATCGTCAGCGTCGCCCTGACCGACAATACCCTCGAAACAACAAAACTAATTATAAAATGAAACATTCGCGGCTTCTCTATATATTATTGCTGATCAGCACGACACTCGGGATAGCCCTCCCGGTGTCGGCCGCCAGAGTATATTCGTTCAACGCTATCAGCAACGACGAGGGGCTCTCTTCAAACTGCGTCAAGACTATCCTAAGAGACTCGTATGATTTCATGTGGTTCGGCACCAAAAACGGCTTGAACCGCTACGACGGACAGACAATCCGTCAGTTTAACTGCTTCGACCCAAAAGCCCGTCGCGGAAACAACAATATCGGAGCACTCTACGAAGACTCCGAAGCGAATCTGTGGGTCGGAACTGACCGCGGCGTCTACATTTTCAATCCTGAAACCGAGACATTCTCCTATTTTGACCGTAAGAGCAAGGATGGCCACGGAGTCGACAACTGGATCCAGGAAATCTGTGGCGACACCGAAGGCAACATCTGGATTCTCGCCCCCGGACAGGGTCTCTTCAAGGTTACGGCCGACGACGTCGAGTTCCACCGGATCGCGACATCGGACGACAGCCGCGATGATAAAACCGCATCTATCGGCTCGACTTCCTCCGGAGAGATTTTCGCCGGTACAATCCATGGAGGTCTGCTGCGTTACGATCCGCTCCATCATCAGTTCAAACAGATCCAGGGACCTGATCCGATCTACTCGCGTCTGCGAGAAAAAACGATTCAGGCAATTCGCGAAACTTCGAACGGACGCCTGCTGATAGGAACCCAGGACGGCGAACTCTACCGAATCAATCCGACAACAATGGAAATCCGCGCCGTACGCTTCACACAACACGGGAAAATCTATCTCCGTTCGTTGCTTGTCTACGACGAAGAAATCTGGGTCGGGACCCAGAATGGCATCCATATAATCAACGAAACCGACCAGAACGAACAATATCTGACAGCGGCTTCGCATAACGTCAACGGTCTTAGCGACAATCTGATCTATACGATGTTGGCCGATACGGACAATAATGTCTGGATCGGCACGATGTTCGGCGGGGTCAGTTTCTACCAGCGGCGGGGATTTGCCATCGAACGGTTCCTGGCCGGAAACTCGCCGAGCCTTCTGTCGAGCAACCGTATCCGCGGAATGGCCAAAGGCTCCGACGGACGGATCCTGATTGGAACCGAAGACGGAGGAGTCAACCTGTTCAACCCCCTGAACGGTTCGGTCGAACCCCTCTCTCACCACTCCTCTCAGAAGTCGACATCTCTGATAATCCGATGTTTCGACGGACAAATCTATTCCGGACTCTCTCGCGAGGGGGTCGAGATATTCAGCCCCGGGATGACCGTCAGTCGGGTAGCCGCGACAGATTTGATCGGCTCGAACTCGAGCGTCTATGCGGTCTTGTCGGACCGCGACGGCTCGCTCTGGATTGGAGCAGACTGGGGTCTGTTCCGGCGCAAAAAGGGGGAAGAGAAGTTCGAGCGTATCCGCGAAATGAACGACATATGGGTCTTCGACATGATCCAGTCGTCAGACGGGTCGATCTGGATTGCCGGCATGGGCTACGGAGTCTGCCGAATCGATCCGGTCTCCGGGAAAATCCGTAAATATATATTCGACGAGGCCCATACAAACGGCCTGCGATCAAACTCCGTCAGTTCGATCATGGAGGACAGCCGGGGAACCATATGGGTGTCGACCGACCGCGGCGGACTGAGCCGCTACCAGCCCGAAACAGACAATTTCGCAACAATCGATATGGAAGACGGCCTCCCCGACAACGTCGTCTACGACCTGCTCGAAGACAGCCGGGGATTCCTCTGGTTCGGAACTAACCGCGGACTTGTCAAATATGACCCCCGTAACTCGGTCATCAAAGTCTTCACAACTGCCGACGGACTACCCGGAAACCAGTTCAACTACCATGCTGCTGTAATCGGCGACGACGGATGGTTCTATTTCGGAACGATTAACGGATTGATTGCGTTCAATCCCGAAACCGAAACAGGCGAACATCTGTCTCCGGTCTACTTCACGTCGCTCCGCCTGGGCAACTCGGAAATAACGCCAACGACACCCGGTTCACCCCTGAAGAAAACCATGATGTTCAACGACCGCATCGACCTGCCCTACGACGCAACCCATATAAGCCTCGCTGTCGCCATACCGAACTACAGCAACAAAGGCTCTCTGCGCTACAGTTACCGGATCAAACCGCTATCCGACGACTGGATTTCTCTTCCCGCAGACCAGAACATCTCCTTCGCTTCGCTTGCTCCCGGCGACTATTTTCTCGACGTGCGCGTCAGCGGCGACGGCAACGAGCGGATCAAATCGTTGCAGATCCATGTCGAACGTCCGTGGTATGCTCGATGGTGGGCATGGCTGCTATATCTCCTTGTTATATGCATTGTTGTAGCTGCGGCTTTCATAATATGGAAAAACCGCCGCGAACGCTCCCAGCGCGAACGCGAATATATGATGAAGATACGGACAGACAAGGAACTCTACGAGAACAAAATCAAATTCTTCTCCGAGATAGCCCATGAAATCCGTACGCCACTGACTCTGATAAAGACGCCACTCGAGGCTATCGAAGAGATAGGTGTCGAGGACTCGCGCGTCGACCGGTACCTGAAGATGATGCGCAAAAACACAACACGCCTGCTCGAACTCGTCTCCCAGTTGCTCGACTTCCACAAAATCGGAAATTCACGCGAGAAACTGAATTTCGAGTATATCAATGTCTCTGCTCTCGTCTCCGATACGGCTGCACGATTCCAGGATTCGATAACGCTCCGCGGAAAAACTCTGACTCTGAAACTGCCCGAGACTGCCGTCCAGGCTACTGTCGACAAAGAAGCCGTTACGAAAATTATCAGCAACCTGCTGTCGAACGCGATGAAATATGCCTCACACGATATCGAAGCGTCTCTAACTTCTGACGACAAAGAGTTGAAATTCAGTGTCCGCTCCGACGGAAACAAGATAACAGGAGAGGATGTCTATAGTATCTTCACCCCCTTCTACCGGCTCGAGATGGATTCCGATGCCGGAGGAGTCGGAATCGGTCTGCCTTTGTCGAGGGTTCTGGCGAGCATACACAACGGCTCGCTCATTCTCGAGGAGGATTCATCGAGTTTCAACACCTTTACACTGACACTCCCCCTGAAACAAGAGGGAGTAGAGTCGCCGATAGACAACGCAGATCCGGTTATGGCCGATTTTGTCATGGAGGACGAGCCGCAGCCCGTTGCCGGCGAAACTCCCTCGGGCTACTCGCTCCTTCTTGTCGAAGACAACAGCGAGATGCGCGCCTTCCTGAACGAGCAGCTGAGCCACCACTTCGTTGTCGACACAGCCGAGAACGGAAAAGAAGCGGTCGAACTACTGAAGACAAACCGCTATGATATTATCGTAACCGATATTATGATGCCTGAAATGGACGGCTATGAATTCTGCCGGAAGGTCAAGGAGGATGTAGAACTCAGCCATATCCCGGTCGTGTTCCTGACCGCTAAAAATGACCTCGAGAGCAAAGTCGAGGCACTCAAATGCGGCGGCGAGGCTTATATCGAGAAACCTTTCTCGATCAAATATTTCCGCCAACAAGTCTACTCGCTGCTCGAAAACCGTCGCCACGAGCGTCGCTCGCTGATAAAAAAACCATTTTTCACCGTCGACAATATGCAGATGTCCAAGGCCGACGAAGAGTTTATGAACAAGGTCGTCAAGACTATCAGCGATCATATCGCTGACGAAGAGTTCAACGTCGAAACGATGGCCGATGTGCTCTGTATGAGCCGCTCGAGTTTGCTTCGGAAGATCAAGGCACTATTCAACCTCTCCCCGATCGAACTGATTCGGCTCGTTAAACTGAAAAAATCGGCCGAACTGATAAAAGAAGGTAAATACCGAATCGGTGACATCTGTTATATGGTCGGAATTAATTCGCCAAGTTATTTCTCGAAACTCTTCCAGAAACAATTCGGCATGACACCCAAGGCATTCGAAATGCAGTGTCAGAAAAACTCGAGAGAAAACAACAAGAAATCCTGAAACAATGAACAATAATCTAAAAAAACTATCAATCGCAACACTTGGTGCGACACTACTACCGGCCGCCGCGGCGGCGTTGTCGATCCCGTCGTTCTTCAGCGACAATATGCTCCTGCAGCAGAATTCGGTTCTGACCATCCCGGTCTCCGACACCCGGCCCGGAACCCGCGTCGAGGCAATCCCCTCCTGGGGGTCTGCCGTATCGGCCAAAGCCGACAAATCGGGGCGTGCCGGACTGAAACTCAAGACTCCCGAGGCCGGGGGACCATTTTCCCTGACTGTCATCGCCGCCAACGATACAATCCGCCTGATTAACATTCTGTCAGGCGAACTGTGGCTCTGCTCCGGCCAGTCGAACATGGAGTTTCCCGTCAACGGATGGATAAACATCATGAACCACGACGAAATCATCGGCAACGCCCATCGTCCCGACATCCGTCTGCTCCAGATTCGCGACGTAACATCCTTTGTCCCACAAAACGACACAGAAGTAACAATGGGCGGATGGGCCGAAGCCAACTCATCGTCGATCCAGGATTTCTCGGCCATTGCCTATCTTTTCGCAACAAGACTCCACGACGAACTGAAAGTTCCGGTCGGAGTGATAGACTGCTGTTGGGGCGGAACTCCGGCCGAGGCATGGACATCGGCCGAAGCTCTCGGCGCCGTACCCGGGTTCGATGACGAATTGTCGATGCTCAGGCGCAGCGGCGGAGACCGTTCCGAAATGGAACGACTCTGGAACGAACTCCATGACTCCAGGATGGCAGAAGCCCACGCGAAAATCAAGGATTTCGACAAGGGTCAGATACAGCCGGGATGGCGAAAGTTCAGCGTCCCCGGCTTCTGGGAAGAAAATATCGCTCCCGGACTCGACGGGATTGTCTATGTTCAGACCCAGTTTGAACTGACCGCAGAACAGGCCACCGCTCCGGCAACGCTCCATCTCGGAGCAATCGACGACGAGGACGTTGTCTGGCTTAACGGACAGCAGGTCGCTTCGGGAGCAGGTTTCGCAACACCGCGCCACTACAATATCGACCCGCCGACTCTGCACGCCGGCAAAAATATCCTGACAATCCAGATAACCGATATGTCGGGCGAGGGTGGATTCCGTGCATCGCCCGGCGATATCTTTGTCGAAACCTCCGCCGGAAACATTCCTCTCGCCGGGGAATGGGGCTTCGACATCGGAGTAAGTTTCGCCGATATCCCCCCCCTCCCCGCTTCGGTCGGCGGTTCGAGTTTCCCTTCTGTTCTCTATAATGCGATGCTTTCGCCGCTGCATGTCATGCCTGTCAAGGGTGTCCTCTGGTATCAGGGGTGCGCAAATGTCGGACGTGCCGAACAATATGAACCGCTCTTCCAGGCTCTGATCCGGGACTGGCGCTCGCTCTGGGGCTACGATATGCCTTTCTATTTCGTCCAGCTCGCCGGGTGGTTGAAACCCCGTGCACTCCAGCCCGATTCGGAATGGGCGGCTCTGCGGAACGCGCAGTGCAAGGCGCTCGCTTTAGCCAACACATCGATGGTATCGGCCATCGACCTCGGTAATCCCGCCGATATCCATCCGCGCAACAAACAGGAGGTCGCCCGTCGTCTGGCAGAGACTGCCCTGACCCGGGAATATGGCCGTAACTACGACTACACGGCTCCCGTCCTGACCGAAGCCCGAAATGAAGGCAACCGAATCGTCCTGACTTTCGACCGCCCGGTCGAGTCCCGTAGTTCGGCGGTTACCGGCTTTATTGTCGGCGACGCCAAGGGTAATTTCGCTGTTGCCCGCGGAGTTCGGACCGCACCCACGACAATCGAACTCTCGGCTGTAGAAATCGACGCTCCGGTTGTCGCACGCTACAACTGGGCCGACTATCCCGGCGGAAATCTCTACGGAGAAAACAACCTTCCGGTCGCCCCCTTCGCAACCGATAAATAGAATCATCATCAGAACAAACCAATAACCCGAATAATCCCAATGAATCAGAAATCTGCCCTGATCGCATTTTTGCTTGCCCCCGCACTTATGCAAGCAGAAGATATCGTGATCGAGACCAACAATACGGCTTTGGTCTATAACGTCGCCGACAATGGCCGCGTATATCAAAAATATTTCGGCAAACGGCTCTCCAATAAATCCGACTATACCCATATTCCCAACGGACCTGAAGCGATTATCACCCACGGAATGGAGGATTATTACGAGCCCGCACTCCACATCAACCACCCCGACGGAAACACGTCGACTCTTCTGACCTATAACGGTCATGAAACGACGACCTTGGCCGACGGTGCGACCCAGACAGTCATAACCCTGAGCGACCCCGTATACAAAGACGAAGTCAAACTCGTATACGTCGTCTATCCCGAACACGATATCTATAAATCCCACACCGAGATAACAAACAAGGAAGGGAAGCCCGTCGAGATGGAAAAATACGCCTCTTCGATGCTTCATTTCGACGGCGGTGAATACTATCTGACCCAGTTCAACGGCGACTGGGCATCGGAAGCCAACGCAACCGAGACAAAACTCGTATACGGCAAAAAACAACTCGACACGAAACTTGGCGCCCGGGCCAATATGTTCTGCTCGCCGTTCTTCCAGATTGCGCTCGACCAACCGGCTTCAGAAAACGCCGGAGACATCCTCGTCGGCACACTCGGCTGGACCGGCAATTATCGTTTTACATTCGAGGTCGACCACCTCGGCCAACTACGTGCTATCTCCGGAATCAACCCCTATTTTTCCAAACGTACACTCCAGAAGGGGGAAACCTTCAAGACTCCCGAATTCATCTTTACACTCTCGGATGCCGGGCGCGGCAAAGCAAGCCGTAATTTTCATGACTGGGCCCGCGACCATCAGTTCTATAAAGGTAATGACACCCGCATGACCCTGCTCAACAACTGGGAAGCCACATATTTTGACTTCGACGAAGAGAAACTGAAGAAACTTATCGGCGAGGCAAAAGAACTTGGTGTCGATATGTTCCTTCTCGACGACGGTTGGTTCGGCAACAAGTATCCCCGCCATAGCGACACCCAGGGTCTCGGCGACTGGGAGGAGACCGCTGACAAACTTCCGAATGGTATCGGCGCACTAACCGCCGAAGCCAAGAAGCAGGGTGTGAAATTCGGTCTCTGGATTGAGCCGGAAATGGTTAACCCCAAGAGCGAACTCTATGAGCAGCATAAGGACTGGGTTATTACCCTCCCCAACCGCGATGAATATTATTTCCGCAACCAGCTTGTGCTCGACCTGAGCAACCCGAAGGTTCAGGACTACGTTTTTGGCGTAGTTGACAATCTGATGACCAAATATCCCGACATCGCATTCTTCAAATGGGACTGCAACTCTCCGATAACCAACATCTACTCGAACTATGAGAAGATGAACCAGAGCCATCTCTATGTCGATTATGTTCGCGGCCTCTATAATGTTCTTGAGCGTATTCAGCAGAAGTATCCAGACCTGATGATGATGATGTGTTCTGGTGGTGGTGGCCGCTGTGATTACGAAGGATTGAAATACTTCACAGAGTTCTGGCCCAGCGACGACACTGACCCGATCGAACGTCTTTATATCCAGTGGGGTATGTCGCAAGTGTTCCCCGCCAAAACACTCTGCGCCCATGTAACGACGTGGAACCGCTCAACTCCCGTCAAATTCCGTACCAATGTGGCCATGATGGGCAAGCTCGGTTTCGATCTCAAACTCGACGATATGAACGATGAAGAGGTGGAATACTGCAAAAAAGCCATTAAGAACTATAATGCACTGAAACCCATTATACTCGACGGTGACCAATACCGCCTTGTTTCGCCCTACGAGGGTCAGCATGCCGCGACGATGTATGTAGGCAAGAATGATGGCGACGCCGTTCTCTTTACCTTCGATATCTATCCCCGCTATAAACAGAACATCTGGAAATCTGAATCGAACGTGAAACTTAACGGATTGAATCCCGCAGCACGCTACAAGGTGACTGAAATCGACAGTCCTCACGGATGGGAAGATGACACAATCGGCGAATATTCCGGCGAATACCTTATGACTGTCGGTTTGCCGCTGTTCACTCTGAATCGCCTCAACAGCCGTGTATTCACGATAAATAAAATATAATGAAACAGATTTTATTACCGATGCTGATGATCGCCTGCGCGGCATCGGCGGGTGATTTCACCAAATACGTGGATCCCTTCATCGGCACCGGGGCGATTGAGGGAGGTCTTTCCGGCAACAACTATCCCGGTGCAACTGTGCCTTTCGGCATGGTTCAGCTCAGTCCTGACACCCATGAAGCACCTGACTGGTTTAACGCCTCGGGCTACGACCATAACGACTCGCGCATCTACGGCTTCAGCCACACCCGACTCAGCGGTACGGGAGCAAGCGATCTGATTGACATTCTCCTTATGCCTACTACGACCGACCTGTGTGTATCCTCGTTCAGCCACGACAACGAAGATGCTCGCCCGGGATATTATCATGTGATGTTGTCAGATGAAAATATCAATGCCGAACTGTCGGCTACCAAGCGCACAGGCATTCATCGCTACACTTACCCCGCAGGGAAGGAACGTAATCTATGGGTTGACCTTGACCACTCCGCCCAGAAAGGAAGTTGGGACCGCCGAATAATAAATGCCCAGATTCGTCAGACAAGTTCGACTACGATTGAAGGCTATCGTGTAATAACCGGATGGGCAAAGTTGCGCAAGGTCTATTTCGTTATGGAATTCTCCGAACCTGTCGCATCTATGTCGCTTTTCGATGGCGACGGTCGGTCGTATACCTCCGGCGAGACATCGCTGATTAACGGCAAATCGCCCCGCGCACTCCTCTGTTTCGGCAACGATTCGAGGTCGATTACGGTTCGTGTCGGTATAAGCGGCGTCAGCGTCGCCAACGCCCGCGAAAACCTTGCGGCGGAAGCCCGGAGCGAAAATTTCGACGACTACGTCAAGGCTGCCGATCAGATATGGAACAGCCATTTGGGCAAAATCGAAGTAACGGGAGAGCCGGAGAAAATGAAAACCTTCTATACTGCTCTATACCATATGATGATACAGCCTAACGTATTTTCCGACGTAAACGGCGAGTGGATGACTCCCCAGTACTCAACCGCCAAAGTCCCCGATGGAGAAACACAGTATACGACATTCTCGCTCTGGGACACATACCGTGCGGCTCACCCGCTGTATACGATAATCGAACCGGAACTGACACGCGACTTTGTCAATTCTATGCTTCGCCATTACGACTACTACGGCTATCTCCCCATATGGCATCTTTGGGGACAGGATAACTACTGCATGATTGGCAACCACGCGATTCCTGTTGTTGTCGACGCCGTAATCAAAGGGATTCCGGGAATCGACAAAGCATATGCCTGGGAGGCTGTCAAAAATTCTTCGCTCCAGTCCCACCCCAACTCTCCTTTTGCCATCTGGGAAAAAAACGGCTATATGCCCGAGAATATCCAGACACAGTCCGTATCAATCTCGCTCGAGATGGCTTTCGATGACTGGTGTGCAGCGCAATTAGCCAATTCGGTTGGCGATTTTGAGAGCGCCGCCCGATTCGAGAAACGGGCTAAATTCTATCGTAATCTCCACAACGGCGAGTTCTTTGCTCCGAAAGATGACCTTGGCAACTGGATTGAGCCGTTCGATCCGCTGAAATTCGGTGCGAACGGCGGAAATCCTTTTACGGAAGGAAACGCCTGGCAATATTACTGGTATGTTCCTCATGACATAGGCGACCTGATTGAACTGACAGGAGGAATAGCGGCTTTTGACCAGCGTCTTGATCGTTTCTTTACCCTGACGGAAAGTTCCGGAGCGAAAAACGACAATATCTCGGGGCTTATTGGCCAGTATGCCCATGGCAACGAACCATCCCATCATGTTGCCTATCTGTATAACTACGCCGGAAAACCCGACAAGACTACACGTCTCGTAAGTTACATTATGGAGAATCTTTACAACAATAATTACAACGGATATAGCGGCAACGATGACTGCGGAGAAATGTCGGCCTGGTATGTATTCTCTGCGATGGGCTTTTATCCTGTCAATCCAGCCTCGGGAAAATATGATATCGGACTTCCGCTGTTCGACCGGTGTGTCATACATCTTCCTTCCGGAAACGATTTTACTATAACAGCGAGCCGTCGCCGGAATGACTCGACCAATGTCCGTCAGATTCGGCTTAATGGTCGAAAACTGACCGAACGTATTATCCGCCACTCCGACCTGACCGCCGGGGGAACACTCCATTTCGACATCCGCTGATGGTTATCATCCTACTTGAAACAAAGCGGATAACGACTGTCCGGGAAGACCGGGCATCGTTATCCGCTTCTGTATTGCAACAAGATCACCACCAGCGGTGGAAATGATGTACCGGACCATGACCGTGTCCGATACGATAGGAAGCGCCGGCTTCGATTGCCCCGGCGATATACTCCTTGGCGAGGCGTACAGCGTCGTCGAGCGGATGACCCAACGCAAGCAATGCTGCGACAGCCGAGGAGAGAGTACAGCCGGTTCCGTGGGTGTTCTCTGTCCGGCAACGCCGGCTTTCGAGACGGAGAATTGTATCGGTTTCGGCATTGTAGAAGATGTCGGTCAAGGTATCGCCGTCGAGGTGTCCCGCCTTCAACAGGACCGAAACCCTTCCGCCGCCACAGCGCGAAAGTGCCCGAGCCGCGTCCTCGAACTGTTCCTGACTGTCGACCGTCTCGCCGAGTATCAGCGAGGCCTCGGGAAGATTCGGAGTGATTACTCTCGAACAGGGAATCAGTTCGGAGACAAGCACCGAGACCGCATCCGGCTCGAGAAGAGGATCCCCGGAGGTAGCGACCATAACGGGATCGAGGACAATGTCGCGCAGGTCGGGATACTCGGCGAGAGTGTCGCGGACACCGCGGATCAGTTCTGCGCTATGGAGCATACCAATCTTGACAGCGTCAGCGCCGATATCCGAAAGGACTGAACGGATCTGCCCTTTAACGAAATCGACCGGAATCGGATGGACGCCGAATACGCCGGTCGTATTTTCGTCGACGACGGCGACAACGGCAGTCGAACCGTAGACCCCGAGGGCCGAGAAGGTCTTCAGGTCGGCCTGCAGACCGGCTCCGCCGGACGGATCGCTTCCGGCGATTGAAAGTGCGCGGGGATATTGTTTCATAGTCTGATCGGTTCTGGCCACTGTTCCATTCTGTAGGCCGAGTCCCAGAACATCCACTCCATACGGGTTGCCTCGACAAAAATTTCGGTCATCTGGCGGCGAACTTCCTCCGAGGCGTTGCGGGCGAGTTCGTCGCAGATCTCGATGGCGCGGGTGTTCGACCGATCGAAGGCCTCGTCGGAGTATGCGGCGATCCAGGGGGCGTATGGGTTACCCTCGAGTCTGGCTGTCGAAGCGACATGCTTTCCGACGGCGAGGTATACCCAGAAACAGGGAAGGATGGCCGCAGCCTCGACCGCGACACTGCGCGAACCCTGGGCCTGCAACAGAGAGGTATAGAGCAGGCATGTCGGCGTCATTCGATGGGGTTGGTCGGCCGGAGCGACATACTGCGAATGGAGATATTTCTCCATCGCTACCCCGTCGCCGGCGAAGCGGAGAAAATCCTCGAGCATCGCGTTGTCGTCGAGGCGCGAGGCGATGTGGGCCAGCACACGGCTGTAGACATTTATATAGAGATTGTCCTGCCCGATGTAAAAGTTAAATCGTTCAGGCGAAAGGGTTCCCTCGGCCATCTCCTTCAGAAAAGGGAGCTCGAGTATTTTCCGATAGATTGGCTCGGCGGCGCGCCACGCCTCCGTGCTCCATTTTTCGTTTGTTTCCATTGTCTGTTTTGTATTGTATGTTTTTACGTAGTCGTTGATTATCTGTCGAAAACAGCATCCCAGTCTTTCCAGACCGGTTCGCGGCCGAGAGCACGGAGGTCTGCGGCGACTTCGTCGGGGGAGGTTCGGTCGCTGACAGCGAACTGCTCGAGCGACTCGGGGTAGACGGCGTAGCCCCCCGGATCGGTCTTGCTTCCGGCGCTCATCGACGTGACGCCGAGCGTCGCCATATTGTTGCGCAACTGATGAGCCTCGCGGGTGCTGTAACTGATGTCGACGTCGGGGTCGAAGAGGCGGAAGGCGAAGGTCACCTGGGCGAGTTCACGGTCCGACATGACGACATTCGGCTGGAAGCCCGACTCCGACGGCCTCATACGGGGAAAGTTGACCGAATAGCGCGTCTTCCAGTAGTGTCGGCGGAGATAGTCTAGGTGACGCGCCATCATCGTGATGTCGGTCCGCCACTCTTCGAGACCAATCAGGACACCCATCCCGATCTTGTGAACTCCGGCCATTCCCATTCGGTCGAATCCGTTGCAGCGCCAGTCGAACTTCGACTTCATTCCTGCGGGGTGGTATATTTTGTAGCGGTCGCGGTTATATGTCTCCTGAAAGCAGGTGACGCCGTTCAGTCCGGCCTGTGTCAGTCGAAAATAATCCTCAGTTGACAGAGGCATGACTTCTATCGAAAGGTTGCTGAAATAGGGGCGGCAGACCTGCAGGGCTTTTTCGAGATAGTCGACTCCGGCGACCGCAGGATTCTCACCCGTCACGATCAGCAGGTTCTCGAACGGCCCGAGCCGCTTGATCGCCCGGCACTCCTGCTCGATCTGCTCCGGCGTCAGGACGACACGGTTCATCGGATTATGACGGTTAAAGCCGCAGTAGACACATGAGTTCGTGCAAGAATTCGTTATGTACATCGGTATATACATGCTGACGACCCGTCCGAAGCGGCGTTCGGTTATCGCGCGGCTCCGACGGGCCATCTGCTCGAGATATGGCTCCGCCGCCGGAGAAACAAGCGCCATAAAGTCGCGGTCGGTCAGCCGGTCGCGGCTAAGGGCCCGCTCGACGTCGGCGGCGGTCATCGCCATTATCTCAGCGGTCGTGTCGTCCCACGACCACCGGCTCAATTCGTCGGTAAACATCGCCGTCAGTCGAGGAAAGCGGTTAACGGACTCGATGCTTCGGCGCGTGCGGCCGAAGAAACTGCCCCGAGGCCAGCCTCATAGGCCTCGCGACCGGCGACAGTCGCGTCGGCGAATGCGCGCGCCATCCGGGCCGGGTCTCCCGAAACGGCAATAGCCGTATTGACCAATACCGCGTCAGCGCCCATCTCCATAGCAGCGCATGCATGGGAAGGAGCACCGAGTCCGGCATCGACAATAACCGGCACATTGCTCTGCTCTATTATAATCCGGAGAAGATCGCGGGTGACAAGACCCATGTTCGAGCCGATCGGGGCGGCGAGAGGCATGACAGCGGCCGTTCCGACCTCTTCGAGTCGTTTGCAGAGAACGGGATCGGCCTGGATATAAGGGAGCACGATGAACCCCTGTCGTGCAAGTTCTTCGGTAGCCTTCAGGGTCTCGACCGGATCGGGAAGAAGATAGCGGGGGTCGGGATGGATCTCGAGTTTGATGAAATTCGTTCCGAAAGCCTCGCGCGAGAGTTGGGCGGCGAAGACAGCCTCCTCGGCCGTGCGTGCTCCCGATGTGTTTGGAAGCAGGGTGATACCTTCGTGGAGGATGTGGCGGAGCATATCGTCCTCGCTGTTCGACATATCGATTCGTTTCATGGCGACGGTGACCATCTGCGTCCCCGAGGCGAGGATTGCTTTCTCCATCTCGTCGTTGTTGCGGAACTTGCCGGTTCCGACAAACAGACGGGAGGAGAACTCACGTCCGCCGATTATCAGTTTTTCCATATAGTTGATTTAATTTGGTTATCAGTTTGTTTGTCATTTCCGACGGGGATGTGGCGCGGAGTATCGTGCCGCTGACCGCTATGCCCGAAGCCTCGGCCCCCATCAGCGGAGCAATATCTTCGGGAACAATTCCACCGATGGCTACAACAGGGAGTCCGATACCGCGCCGACGGACCGAGGAGATAATCCGCCGGTAGCCCTCGTAACCGAGGACCGGACTGAGATTCTGTTTCGTTGTCGTGAACCGAAGCGGGCCGAGGCCAATATAGTCGGCACCGGCTCCAGCCGCCGCGACGATATCATCTTCGGTATTGGCGGTCGCGCCGATTATTTTTCCGGGACCGAGTATACGGCGGGCGTCTGCGACCGGCATGTCCTGCCGGCCGAGATGGACGCCGTCGGCGCCAAGTTCCCTAACCAGGCCGACATGGTCGTCGAGAATCAGCGTCGCTCCATTTTCGCGACAGATTTCGGCGACTTCGCGGCCGACTTCGCGCACTGCATTTTCCGGAGCGCCTTTCATACGCAGTTGGATCCACCGGCATCCTCCGGCGAGTGCATCCCGGATACCTGCCACCTGCGTTTCGCGACTGTCGCCGTCAGATATGAACTGAAGGCGGAAATGTTCCGGATCGGGGACCCGGCGCCATGCCGCCGAGAGCATGGCAACACCTTCGAAGCCCGATTCAGCCAGTTCCGGAATCCTCTCCGGGGTTATCCCGCCGAGAGCGAACATCCATGGGCGTATCAGCGGGCGGAGTTCGTCGAGAGTGAACTTCGGGCAATAGCCGGGCTTCGATATGCTCGGAAAGACCGGGGATATCGTCGCGTAGTCATATTCGTCGAGCGGAAATGATCGGATTTCGTCGAGGGAATGGAGCGATTTACTGACCAGGCAGTCCCAGTCATCAGGGACCGCGGGGTTTCGGCGGTTCAGGTGGATGCCACCGAGACGGTATTTCAAGGCGAGGTCAAAATGGTCGTGAAGCGACAAGAAGGGATAGTACTCCTTTGGAATCGCCCTGAGCAGTTCTTCGGTCTCTGTGGCTGTAGCATACGGCTTCCGGATATGGATTCTCCAGTATCCTTCGCGGTCGAGCATGCGGCATATTGACTCTGCCTCGCCGGGATAGAAATATGGGGGTGTGATTGCTATCCGTCTCATCACCCGCCGCATACAGCCTTTATAATGGTAAGCGACATTCCGTCGCGCAACGGGGTTTCGGCCCACGAGGAGCGCGGAACAACCTTGTTGTCGACAGCGACGGCTATTCCGGGCTGGACGAGCGACTTATGTTCGAGAAGTTGGAGGAGACTGGTGCAATCCTGTGGAACTTCGGTTTGTCTTCGGTTAATTTGAATAGTCATTTTCGTTTTGTCAGTGTTTTTAGGTCCGAGACAGGTTCCGACAGGTTCCGGAGAAGACATGAATCTAATTCGAGTCCTTTCGGCGGTACTAACCGCTTCAAGTTCAAAGGGTATTATCTCAGCCCGTCACCGACGACGTGCACCCCTCTCGGCTAAGTTTCCGCAAAGTTACGAAAAATCTCCGCCTCTGTCAAAAAAAAACGACGGGAGAAAGGTGAATAATACGTCTCGTGGTCAATGTCGGTCGATTATCTGACTTACTTGATTGACAGGCATACCGAATTTTTCAGCAATCGCTTCCGTTGATATACCCATGTCTGCCATAATTAAGATAGCTTGCTGGATGCCTTGCTGGATGCCTTGCTGGATGCCTTGCTGGATGCCATTCTGGAACCCACGCTCTTCGCTGTCTTCTGCCCATTCTTTATAGAGATGCATATCCCGCAGATAACGTTCTGACTGGCGATATGCAACTGCATCTTCTGCAACTAGATTGTCAAGTTCAGCGGCATCGAACATTTCTTCGAATTCGCCACTCTGATATGCTTTCGATTCTTTATCCATATGATGCATATTTTTAATTATATACGTTATTTTTTCCAAATCAGTCGAACATTCGTCCCATGATGATTTAACCGTATCAAGGCTAACAATTAAGATACGCTGCAGGTTCGAGAGTGTCTGGTGTGTTTCAGCTTCCCTCATTTGGAAGTCATTCAACAGTTTCTTTTTGAAACGATTGAATTGAAAATCCACGAAGAATATACCGTAAACAGGGCTGAAGTTGTAATTCTCCCCTTTTTTACCTTGTTCTGCGAGAGCCTTGGCGACGTAGAATACAACTCGATTTTCGAAATTGTAATGATATGCCTGCTGCATTTCTACGATAAAGTGTTCCTTCTCATCGTGACTAGTGCAGTACACGTCATAGATAATTCTTTTACCCTTCGGATCGCGGGGAAGCACCTCCTTGTCATGGAAAACGACATCCGTAACAATGACACCCTCCTTACTAAACAATATATTAAGGAGACGTATCATTACCGACTTAAAATGTCTGTTCCCAAAGACGTATTTGAAACCGAAGTCGGTCATCAGATTCATGAAAATTTCTTGTCGTTCAGCCATAAGTTTTAGTTCCATTTACCTTTTTATCCGGCTAAATTACAAAAGATTTCCGATATTACAAAATATTCTGACCATGACTAACTGATCTATTCGACCTGTAGAGTCAGGGTCGCGGGACGGACGCCGCGGGCTGTGACGGTGAAAGTCATTTCTCCAGGTTCGTTACCGCTGCGCACGATCGCTGTTGCGGCGCCGCTGAAGAGGTCCATTTCGGGATTCTGGAACGGCAGAAGCGATTTGGGATTTCCGTTGGCCGTCGCCTCGAAACTGCCACTCCCGCTGACCTTGAACCGTACACGCCGGCTGTCGGTCGGGAGAATGTTTCCGTCGCGGTCAGCGACCTGAACCGTCAGATAGGCGAGGTCATCACCTCCGGCCTCGAGCCGGTCGCGGTCGGTCGTCACGACAAGGTGGTCGGCGCGTCCGGCCGTCACGACCCGCTTATCCAACGCCGGCTTCCCGTCGCTGTCGTAGGCTACGACCCGGATTTCGCCAGGCTCATATCTCGTGTCCATCCACATCAGACGATATCGGTTCTGCATAGTCGAGTCGTTCTTTTCGCGGAACCCCTGACTGCGGCCGTTGACGAAGAGTTCGGCCTTCGGGAAGGAGGTGTAGACAAACACCGGGGTCGTTTCCCCCTCGCGACCTGGCCAGGTCCAGTGGGGGAGGATATGGAGCGTCGGGGAGGCGGTGTTCCATTGCGAGCGGTAGAGATAGTAGCGGTCTTTCGGGAGCGAGGCGAGGTCGATGATTCCGAAGAGTGAGGAATGGTTCGGCCAGGCGTCGGTGTCGTAGGGCGACGGTTCGCCGAGATAGTCGAAGCCGGTCCAGACGAACTGACCGAGCACCCAGGGCTCCTCGTCCATCAGGAAGTCAATATCAGGGGTGTTTGACCAGGCGCAGGACTCGGTGTCGTAACTGCTCGACTGGTTGTCTGGGTGGATGACCTCGTTGTGGTCTGAGCCGAACGCTACAGGAAAATGATAGACCCCGCGCGACGAAACCGTCGATGCGGTCTCCGAGCCGAGAACCAGCCGCCGGGGAAGTGTGTCGTAGGCCTTCCGGTATTGCTGTGGCTTGTAGTTGAAACCGGGGATATCGAGCGCCGCGGCGAAGCCGTTGTCGAGGACTGCGCCAATCTGGTCCATTCCGCAGGTCACGGGACGCGTCGGGTCGAGTCTGTGGACCAGGTCGCGGAGCATCGTCAGTTCCCCTACCCCGCCGGGACTCCACTGGCTCGGCACCTCGTTGCCGATCGACCACATGACAACCGAAGGGTTGTTACGATAGTGACGGACCATATTCGCGACATCCCGTTCGGCCCACTGTTCGAAGAATCGGCCATAGCCGTTCGGGGATTTCGGGCGGAAGCCCCAGTCGTCGAAAGGTTCGACCATCAGCAAGACTCCCATCTCGTCGCAGAGTTCGACAAGTTCGGGTGCCGGCATGTTATGGGATGTCCGGATCGCGTTGGCTCCCATATCCTTCAGCATCGAAATCTGGTGGCGCAGGGCGGCGCGGTTGACTGCGGCGCCGAGCGGACCGAGATCGTGATGGTTACAGACACCGCGGAATTTCGTCGGACGGCCGTTCAGAAAGAAACCCTCTTCGGGGATATATTCGAGACGGCGTATGCCGAAACGGGTGTCTACGGAGTCGACCGGCTGCCCGTCGGCGCAGATTCGCGTCCGGCAGAGGTAGAGCGACGGCGACTCCGGGCTCCAAAGCCGGGGATCGCTGACAAGGAAATCCTGGACGAACGTCTGTCCGTGGGCGACATAAGTCGAGCGGTTTCCGGCGACGACCTCCCCGTCGGGGGAGATGATTTCGGAACAAACCTCGAGTTTCTGGCCTTTCGAAGCGCCTTCGATCTCAGTCTCAAAACGGACTGAAGCCTTCAGGTCGCTGACATATGGGGTCGTCACGCAGGTTCCCCAGACCGGGACATGAATCCTGTCGGTCGTCAGCAGATGGACATTACGGTAGAGCCCCGCGCCGGGATACCAGCGCGACGCCTGCTCGAAATTCTCCAGGTCGACAACCAGTGTGTTTTCCCCCGGACGGACCGCATCGGTCACGTCGACCCAGAACGAATTGTAGCCGTAGGGCCAGAAAGCGAGTTCGCAGCCGTTGACCGACACCCGTGCGTTGCTCATCGCCCCGTCGAATATGAGGGTCGTCCGTCGTCCGGCCGTGTCGCCGATTTCAATCGTCCGCCGGTAGGTGCCCTTTCCGATAAACGGCAGGCCTCCGGTCCGGCCTGTTTTGACGGTCTCCTCGCGCTCGCCGTTCTGGAAGACGGCGACCTTCTGAAGGTCATTGTCGCGGTCGAAGGGACCACAGATCGCCCAGTCGTGTGGGACCCTGACGGAGACCCACTCTGTTGTGTCACCGTTTCTGAATTCCCACCCGTCGCGGAGAGTTTCGATTCTTCGCTCCCCCTCTACGGCGAAGGCAATGGCCCCCGAGAGAGCCACTGTCGCTAATTTTCCAATATAATCAGTCATAATCCTATTTCTGTTTGAACGGATCAGAATTTGCTGGCGCGGCGGTAGAGGAAGATGGCGATTATCGTATAGAGGATGTTCGGGATCCACATCGCGACCAGCGGCGAGGTCAGGCCGCCGACGGCGAAGGCCGAGGTGACGGTCATGAAGAGGATGTAACTGAAACTGAGCACGAGCCCGATTCCGATATTGATGCCCATTCCCCCTTTTATCTTCCGCGACGAGAGCGACACGCCGATTATCGTCAGGATATATGCGGCTGCACACATCGCGATTCGGCGGTGGTATTCGATCTCGAACGACTGTATGTTGGCGACGCCGCGCTCGCGTTGTCGTTCGATATAGTCAGACAACGCCGGAGTCGTCATCATCTCCTGGTCGTTCTTCGAGATCAGGAAGTCGCGCGGTTCGAAGGGGATCAGCGTGTCGAGACGTGCGCCGCGCGAAATTTCTTCGCGGTCCCCTTCGAAGTTTCGGATCATATAGTTGTAGACGCGCCAGCGGTCGAGAGTGTCATAGCGGATTGTCTGTGCGGTCATTCGCGAGACGAGTTTCTTGTCGCGGAAGGTTTCGAGTGAGAACTGATATCCGGTCTTCTGGAGATTGTCGTAGCGCGACATATAGGCGATTTCACCCGGCGCGATCTGTAGCTGGATATTGACCCCGTAGTCGACACGTTTGTTCTTGACATAGGTGTTAGTGAAGTCGATTCGCTTGACGTTGGCCGGGGGAATTATATAAGCGCTGAGAACCCATGTCCCGAGGGCGATGACCGTCGCTGAGAACAGATAGGGTCTCATAAGCCGACGGAAACTCATCCCGGTCGAGAGAATCGCGATTATCTCGCTGTTGTCTGCAAGTTTCGAGGTGAAGAATATGACGGCGATGAAGGTGAACAGCGGGCTGAACTGATTGGCGAAATACGGGAGGAAGTTGACGAAATAGTCGAAGATTGTCGCCTTCAGCGGCGCTTTCAGAAACGCATCGAGTTTCTCGTTGATATCGAACATGATGACGATCGCCATAATGAGGATAATCGAGAACAGATAGGTTCCGAGGAACTTTTTGATTATATACCAGTCGAGAATCTTGAACATCGTTTCTTTGTAGGGGTGAATTGTCTGTTAGAGTCGGCGGGTGACGCGCTCGAGCATCGCCGGTTTCCAGACGGCGAAATCGCCGGTGAGGATGTGGCGGCGGGCCTCGCCGACGAGCCAGAGATAGAAGGCGAGATTATGGATCGAGGCGATCTGGAGCGCCAGGAGTTCCTGGGAGATGAACAGATGGCGGACATAGGCGCGCGAATAGGCGTGGTCGACATAACTCGTACCTTCGGGATCGAGTTCCGTGAAGTCGTCGGCCCACTTTTTGTTCCGCATGTTCATAATCCCCTGTGAGGTGAAGATCATTCCGTTGCGTCCGTTGCGGGTCGGCATGACGCAGTCCATCATGTCGACACCCCGGTCGATTGCCTCGAGGATATTGGCCGGCGTACCGACCCCCATCAGATAGCGGGGACGGTCAGTCGGGAGGATATCGTTGACGATCTCGATCATCTCATACATCTTCTCGGCCGGTTCGCCGACGGCAAGGCCGCCGATCGCGTTGCCGGGCGCACCGAGATCGGCTACGCGCCGGGCAGATTCGCGACGGAGGTCGGGATAGACAACACCCTGGACAATCGGGAAGAAAGCCTGGGTGTAGCCGTAGAGACCTTCGGTCTCCTTGTATCGCTTCCATCCCCGTTCGAGCCATCGGAGGGTCAGGCCGAGCGATTTGCGGGCATAGTCGTAGTCGGCCGTACCGGGAGGACATTCGTCGAGGGCCATCATGATATCGGCGCCGATTACGCGCTGGATGTCGACTACCCCCTCGGGGGTGAAGAGATGGCGCGATCCGTCGATGTGGGAGCGGAAGTGGGCTCCCTCTTCGGTTAGTTTTCGGTTTTCGGAGAGTGAGAAGACCTGGAAGCCGCCACTGTCGGTCAGTATCGGGCGGTTCCAGCCGTTGAAACGGTGGAGTCCGCCGGCCTGGCGGAGTATGTCGAGACCGGGGCGCAGATAGAGGTGGTAGGTGTTGCCGAGGATTATCTGGGCCTTTATGTCATCGGCGAGTTCATGCTGGTGGACACCCTTGACGGAGCCGAGGGTGCCTACCGGCATGAATATCGGTGTTTCGATCGTGCCGTGGTCGGTCGTGATCAGTCCGGCGCGTGCCTGTGTCGCGGGAGCGGTCCCCTGCAGTTCGAATTCCATTTATTTCGTCAGGGGTGAATAGTCGCGAGAATAGCGGAGCATCTGGGGGATATACTCCTCTTCGTAACTGACGGTCACATCGACCGGCTCGCCGTTCTCGCCGGTCACGAGCGTATAGACCGGGTTGACGAAGCCTTTGTATGGGGCGATGTTGAGATGGGCATAGCGGTCGAGAACCTCCTGATGGAGTGTCGGGTCGACCTTGACGGCATATGTCTCGACCAGATCGCGTCCGGCTTCGTAGTCACCCTCGCTCTTGATACGCTGGATTTCGCCGAGAAGCTGTCCGAAGAGGTCGCGGAGAGCCTCGTAGTCGTTTATGCGGATATAGGTCTTGCCGTTCTCCCGGTAGAGTTCGATAACGTTTCGGTCAGCGCCATGCTTCAGAGCCCATTCCGAGATTAGTTTACGGTTGCGCATATGGGCTTCTTCGACATCCTTGCCCGGCTCGATGCGCATCAACTGGGTCATCAGCCCGTTAAGGATATATTTGTAGTACTGGGCCTTGTAGGCGTCCGGGGTGTCGAGCAGGCCTAGTTCGATGAGTTTCGGGTCGGCGAGATAGTAGAGCGCGAAGAGGTCGGCACGGGCCTCTTCGAGGGTCGAGCCGTGGGCCTTCAGCGCGTCGGGGTCGACGCCGGGGAGGAGGCGTCCCGAGGCGTGGCCGAGACATTCGTGGAGGTCGGTGTGGAGATTGTCGGTGATGAACAGGTAGTCATCCATCAGGGCGCGCATCGCCGGATCGGGAACGAATTCTTCGTTGAAGCCGTTTCCGTGGGCGGCTTTGTCGTAGGCGTCGGTGATGTTCTCGATCGTAACGGATTTCGAGCCGTGGGCGGCGCGAATCCAGTTTGCGTTCGGGAGGTTGATACCAATCGGGGTCGAGGGATAGGAGTCGCCGGCGAGAATCGCGGCAGTAATGACCTTTGCAGTCACACCCTTGACCTTGTCCTTGCGGAAGCGGGGGTCAACCGGTGAGTGGCTCTCGAACCACTGTGCGCTGTCTGATATAATCTCCGTCCGATGGCTCGCCCCGAGATTCTTGAAGTTAACGATCGACTCCCATGATCCGGTCATGCCGAGCGGGTCGCCATAACTTTCGATGAAGCCGTTGATGAAGTCGACCCGTGAGGTGGTGTCGTCGACCCAGAGAATCGAGTAGTCATCGAACGCCTTCAGGTCGCCGGTCGTATAGAACTCGATCAGTTTCTTGATTACACCCTTCTGCGCGGGATTCTCAGCATATTGCGAAGCCTTGTCGAGGAGAGCGACAATCCGTTCGATTGCAGGCGAATAGAGTCCGCCGACCCGGTAGGTCTCTTCGACGACCTTTCCGTCGCGGAGAGTGACGCGCGAATTGAGGCCGTAACTGACGGGGGTCAGGTCGGTCGTGTCTTTCAGGGCGTTGTAGTAGTCCTCGACCTGGCGCTGGGTGACGCCGCCGCCGTAGAGGTTCGTTGCGGAGGTCGTGATCAGGTCCTGGCCCTCGGCCTGGTTGACCCGCTTGGCCATGAACGTCGGGTCGAAGATGACCCGTTTGAGAGTCTCCAGGTCTGCGGGAAGTTCCGAAGCAGGGATGTCGGCGAGCATCGAGTCGAAGAACTCGGGGGTGAATTCGGGGGTGAATTTGTCCATCGAGTAGTGGTGGTGGATCCCGTTTCCGAACCACACCTGTTTGAGATATTTCTCGAACGCCTTGAACTGCTCGGAGTCGCGCGGGCCTTTGTAGGACGTGTAGGCCTTCTCCAGTAGTTGCCGGAGGGGGAGGTTATAGATGTTGTTCTGGTCCCAGAGGATGTCGCGGCCGTTGAGGGCGGCCTCGGTCAGGTAGTAGACCAGGAGTTTCTGGTTGAGCGACAGGTCTTCGAAACCGGGAACCTGGTAGCGGAGCACTTCGATGTCGGCGAAGCGGTCGACGACATAATCGAAATTATCTTGTTCTTTCGACATGGCTGAATTTGTTAAAGCGATCGCTGCGGCGGCGCAGGCGACTGTTGTTTTGAATCGGAGCATTTATCGGATTGTTAGGTTTGTTATCGTGGATATCATTCGACGTAGAGAACCAGCCCTTTGAGATATTCCCCCTCGGGATGGTAGATATTGACCGGATGGTCGGCCGGCTGGGACAACTGGTCGAGAATCCTGACGCGTCGTCCGCTCTGGGTCGCTGCCGAGAAGACAGCAAGACGGAACTGTTCGCGGGTGATCGCCTGGGAGCAGGAGAAGGTAAACAGGATTCCGCCGGGGGCGATTTTGGCGAATGCCTTGGCGTTCAGGCGCTGGTAGCCGCGGAGGGCGTTGCGGATCGCCCCGCGGTGTTTCGCAAAGGCCGGAGGGTCGAGGATGATCAGGTCGTGGTCGCCGGGCGACATCCGGTCGAGGTAGTCGAATGCGTCGCATGCCTCGGAATGGTGGCGGCTGTCGCCGGGGAAATTCAGGGCGATGTTCGAGTCGGTCAGCATGACTGCTTTCGCCGAACTGTCGACCGAGACTACCGACGCGGCCCCGCCGCGCATGGCGTAGACCGAAAATCCTCCGGTGTAGCAGAACATGTTGAGCACACGGCGTCCGCGACTGTAGCGTTCGAGCAGAGAGCGGTTGTCGCGCTGGTCGACGAAGAATCCGGTTTTCTGACCCTTCAGCCAGTCGATGTGGAACTTCAGTCCGTTCTCGACGGCTATGTTCGAGGCATTCCCGCCGACGAGATAGCCGTTCGGCTGCTCCTCGCGGGCGGCGTGGACAAGCGTCGTTTCGGATTTATAGTAGACGTTGGCGATATCGAGCCCCTCTATATGTGTCAGCGACGCGGCAATCCGGCGGCGGACGTCGTGCATCCCGACGCTGTGGGCCTGGACGACGGCTGTGTCGCCATAGATGTCGACAATCAGACCGGGGAGAAAATCCCCCTCGCCGTGGACAAGGCGGAAGGCTGTGTTGTCCGGGCGGATCAGCCCGAGAGCGCGGCGGAGACGGAGCGCCTCTGCGAGACGGAGGGTGAAGAACGCCTCGTCGAGTTCGGTCTTCTCGAACGAGAGTATACGGACTGCGATGGTCGAACGCTGGTAGTGGCCGGTTGCGAGAAAGGCTCCGGCCGACGAGTGGACATCGACAATGGTTCCGTCGGGGAGATCGGGGAGGTCACCCTCGACTGCGCCGGAGAACACCCAGGGATGGAACCGCAGGAGAGAATCCTCCTTTCCGCGGCGGAGCGTAATGACAGGATGATTGGTCATATGGCTAACAGACTGTTATTTTATCAGGAATCGGTAGATATCGTTGCCGTTGGCGTAGAGCAGCAACATCAGCAGGAAGAGCATACCGGCAATCTGGGCCGTCTCGAGCACCTTCTCCGGAACTTTGCGTCCGGAGATTATCTCCCAGAGAAGGAACATGATATGGCCGCCGTCGAGGGCCGGAATCGGCAGGAAATTCATGAAGGCGAGAGCAACCGACAGGAACGCGGTAATCTCCCAGAAGGCCAGCCAGCTCCATGAACTCGGAAAAAGGCTGCCGAGGGCTCCGAAACCGCCGACACTCTTGGCCCCCTCTTTGGTCGCTACCAGACGCATCGACGATACATAGTTCGACAAGGTCGTCGTTCCGATTTCCCACCCTTTCGGGATCGCCTCGAAGAGTGTATAGTTACGGACGACGGTCGGATAGATGTCGGTCAGTTTCTTCAGCTGGAATCCGAGTTTTCCTCCTTTGGTCGGGGTCGCGTGGAGAACGGTCGGCGAACCGTCGCGTTCTACGGTGATATCGACCGGCTTCCCGGCGTAGAGTTGGAGCGCCTCGGTCAGTTCGGTATAGGAAGGGGTGGCGACGGTGTCGACAGCGACAATTCGGTCCCATTCCTTCAGGCCTGCTTCGGACGCGGGTTCCCCGCCAAGGACATTGTCGACAACAACTGGCTGGCGGAATGCCATGAAGGCACCCTCTTCGCTCGCCTGCAGAATGAAGTTCTCGGGGAGATGGACAACGACTGTGTCGCGGTTGTCTCGCAGGACCGTGACATCGCTCGAGTTAAGTATCGTATAGAGCAGGTCACCCTTCGAGTAGTCGATCTTCCGGCCGTCAGCCAGCAGAGGGATGTCGCCGTTGCGGAATCCAATCTGGCGGGCTGTCTCGGTGAATTCCATTCCGGCATAGGCCTTGTCGAGTTCGATATATCGCTCGCCCCAGTGGAACGCGATTCCGATATAGATTATGATCGCGAGGATAAAGTTGAACATGACGCCGCCGATCATGACCAGCAGGCGCTGCCACGCCGGCTTCGAGCGGAATTCCCAGGAACTGACTTTGTCGCTCAGGGTGTTCGTGTCGGTGTTCTCGTCGATCATTCCGGCGATCGCGCAGTAGCCTCCGAAGGGGAGCCAGCCGAGACCATACTCGGAGTGGCCGAAGAAGCGGCGGAGTTTCGATTCGCTCCGTGCGGCCTCCTCTTCGGCGTCGACGCGGCGGGTGACCGCCTCGAGCAGGGGAGTGTAGACAGTCTTCTCCTCTTCGTAGCGCTTCAGAGCCTTCTGATAGCGGGTCTCGAGGGGGAGGTCGTCATCCTCCTCTTTTTTCTTCCCGCCGAAAAGGTCGGAGAGGGAGAAGCCGCCGGACGTGGCAGGGGGGAGTCCTTTAGCCTCGCGTTCGCGGACCTGTTCGAGTTGTTTGTCGAGTTCGGCGACCCGCTCTTTCGCTTTCGCCAGCCGCACCTGCGACTGGAGAAACTCCTCTTTCTCGCGGTATTCCTCCTCGGCTTCGGGGGTCATGAATTTCATGCGTCCCAATCCTCCGATATATTTTCCGGGACGCCATTTCAGGAGTGAGAACCATGGGTTGAAGAACATATAGAATTTGTCGACGCGTATCCCGTAGGAGCGCGCGAAGAGGTAGTGTCCGAATTCGTGGATGAGCACAAGCAGCGACAGCGCGAGCATCAGCTGGAGTGCCTTCATCAAAATTGTTTCCATTCAGTTGTCAGGCGTATTCTGTTGTTTTTATTGACTTGACTATTTCAGAAGCCGTTTCGCGGGCCTCGTTGTTGACGGCGACATAGTCGCTGTAGACCGGTTCGGCGACGAACCGGACGCTGTCGAGCGTACGGCGTATCGTTTCGTAGATGTCGAGGAAACGGATGCGTTCGTGGAGAAAGGCGTCGACGGCGATTTCGTTGGCGGCGTTGACGGCGCATGCGGCGGTTCCCCCCTTTTCGAGGACTTCGTGTGCGAGAGAGAGGCAGGGGAATTTCTCCGTATCGGGACACTCGAAGGTCAGGGAACAGTAGTCCTCGACTGTCATGCGCCGCGCCGCCGAGGGGATTCGGCTGTTCATCCCGAGGGCGTAACTGATCGGCACATGCATGTCGGGGAGGCCCAGCTGAGCCTTGACAGCGCCGTCGCAGAACTGAACCATCGAGTGGACGATCGACTGTGGATGGACGACCGCTTCGATACGCTCGGGCGCGATGCCGAAGAGCCATCGGGCCTCGACAATCTCGAAGGCCTTGTTCATCATCGTCGCCGAATCGATTGTTATCTTTGCACCCATGCGCCACTTAGGGTGACGGAGCGCGTCGGCAACCGTGACCTTCGCCAGGTCGGAGGCCGGTGTCGACCGGAACGGTCCTCCGGAGGCGGTTATAATCAGCCGCTCGACCGTCGCGGGATCCTCTCCGGCCAGACACTGGGCAATAGCGCTGTGTTCCGAGTCGACAGGGAAGAGTCTCGAACTGCTGCTGGCGAGAAATTTGTTGACGAGTTCGCCGGCGACGACGAGTGTCTCCTTGTTGGCCAGAGCAATATCTTTGCCCCTCCCGATCGCAGCGAGGGTCGGTTCGAGACCACTGTATCCTACTGTCGCCGTAACAACGATGTCGTAGTCGGCCCGGCTGACAGCCTCGGTCATTGCGCCGGTGCCGGCGAGCACCTCGATACCGGCGGGACGCAGGGCCTTGGTGACCCTATTATATAATGTGTCGTCAGCGATGACGACCATCCGGGGACGGAATTCGAGCGCCTGCTCGATCAGGCGCGATGCGTTCGATCGGGCCGTCAGGAGCGAGACGCCGAAACGTCCGGGGTTTGAGCGGATTATATCCAGAGTTTGTGTGCCGATCGAGCCTGTCGAACCCAGAACGGCGATTCGTTTATCTGCGTGTTGCACTGTTTTCGTTGGTTCTTGATATTTCCAATTTTGCAAATTTACGGAATTTTTTCGAATCAGACTTGTCAAAAAAAAAAAAAGCCTAATTTTGCCGACCAACTTCTACGACGACATGGAGAACCTCGAACTGATCGCCGAGTACACCGACGACCGCGGATGTTTCAGTTACCGCATCCTCGACGGTACGACCGAGATCTTCTTCCGCAGCGTCACATTCACCGACGACTTCGGAAGCCGCTCGGAAATCGAGCGCGGGTTCGACACAGAATACAACATCCTCCGGGAAGACCGCGACATATACCTCTACGACGCCTTCGGCAATCTCCTGAAGCGGACGTCTGAATGCTACGAAGACAACGAACTGACCTATTCGTCTTCCTCCCATAAGACCGTTACCTACGACCCGGTCAACGGCTACCCCGTAGAGATTATCTCCTACTACGGAGAAGACCCGAACCCGTCGGGTCGCGTCGTCTACAGCGACTTCGTCTCCGGAATCTCTGCCGTCTCCGCCTCCGACGACGCGAACGCCCCCGTCGAATTCTACAACCTCCAGGGCATCCGCATCGCAAACCCCGAAAACGGCATCTGTATCCGCCGTCAGGGAGCCAAGGCGACAAAAGTCCTGATCAAATAAGCAATCGCGAAAATAAATCACTCGAGGCCGGCATTTTCGAATGTCGGCCTTTTTTACAATCATTTTGCGGGGTCAAATGTGAAAATTTCTTCCTTAATTTTTTAAAAATTTAAATAAATTGCTTAATTTTGCTCCCACATAACCATGTTTGTTGCAATGCCGCGTAAAAAAAATCTGTTGCGGGGCAGAACAAAAATGCGTTATCAAAAGTTATAGAAGCATAAAAGCGTACACAGCGACGTTTCAACCGATAAAATAACAAAACAAACAAAATAAACAACGTTTCATTTAAATTATCGAGAGATGAAAAAGAATCTACTTATTGCAGTGGCAGGCCTCGGAGCAATGCTCTTCGGCGCCAACTACGCATCGGCCCAGGAGGCTGTCGTTGTCGAGGAAACCACAATCTCGACCGTCGACGTAGAGTGCAAGACCAACTACGCCACTTCGTGGCACAACAACTGGTTCCTCCAGCTCGGCGCCGGCATCCAGTCGCCGTTCGTCGAAAACTCCCTCCCCAACGGTAACGACAAACACCACCTCACCGCCGTCTATAACCTCGGCGTCGGCCACTGGTTCAGCCCCTATCTGGCTCTCCGCTTCAGCGGCTACTACGGAGCCATCCACTGGGACAACGGAACCTTCAGCAAGGCTAAATCAGCCAACCTGAACCTCGACCTGATGTGGGATATGCTGAACTCGATCTCCGGCCCGAACGAAAACCGCGTCTTCGGCATTGTTCCCTACATCGGCGTCGGCGGCACATTCAACTGGGACTTCTACGGCGGCAACCAGAACATCGTGAACGACCACGGCAAGATCAAACACAACCAGTGGCTCCTTCCCGTCTCGGCCGGCATCCAGTTCCGCTTCCGTCTCTGCAAGTATGTCGACTTCTTTGTCGAAGGCCGCGCAACCTTTAACGGTGATAACTACGACAACTGCGCCTACGGCGATCCCGTCGACATCAACCTCTCCGCTATCGGCGGTCTGACATTCAACTTCGGCGGCCGCAAGTATAACGCCTACAACCCCTGCGAATACCTCGGATATATCAACGGTCTGAACAACCAGGTCAACGCCCTCCGCGGCGAACTCGCTGCAACCGCTGCCGCTCTCGCCGCAGCCGAGGCCCAGCTCCCCTGCCCCGAGGCTCAGACTATCATCCAGGAGGCTCCCGAAGCAGCCATGCTCGCCGCTGTCCGCTTCCGTATCGGATCGGCTGTCGTATCGCCGATGGAAATGGTCAACATCTACAATGTCGCCGAATACATGAAGGCTAATCCCGACGTGAAAGTCTATGTCGACGGCTATGCCGACAAGGACACCGGCACACAGGGCTTCAACATGAAACTGTCGCAGCGCCGCGCCGACAACGTCATCAAGATCCTGACCGACGAATATGGAATCGCTGCCAACCGTCTCGAAGCGAAAGCCTTCGGTTGCGACGAACAGCCCTACAGCACCAACAACTGGAACCGAATTGTTCTCTTCCGTGTGAAATAAAAAGTAGAATTACATCAACCTGCTTAAACTGCGCCCCCTCCGGCTTCCCGGAGGGGGCGTTTTTCGAATGATCTCGTTCGATATTCGTTCGATATGGTCATTATTATTGTGAGAATTGTTATTATTTGTACCTTTGTAAACTATATAAACTCAACGGTGGTCACCTCCCAAGGTGGAAGCAGACCTAAACCCATTGCAAATATATCTTCACTTCTCATGCCCAAAGTTAGTAAATTTCGGTCTATCGCAAGTCATATTACCCACTCAATTCGTAACAGAGCCATACCGTCGCTATTTCGTCATGACTATCGTCGAGGTCGCGGCGTCGTAGCGCATACGCTCGTTACGGAAAAGACGATCTATCAGGCCGCTGCAGCGCATCTGCTCCGTCGGAAGGCAATGGAACTCCGGAGTGTCGATCAGCGCGACAGTGTCACACATAGTCAGGGCGATGTCGAGTTCGTGGGTCGAAAACAGAATGCACTTCCCCACGTTCCGCGCCAGTTCGGACAGCAGGCCACATAGTTCGTAGCGGTTCGGCATGTCGAGAAACGAGGTCGGTTCGTCGAGGAGTATGACTGGTGTCGACTGGGCCAGCGCGCGCGCTATCATGACACGCTGGCATTCGCCGTCGCTCATCGTGTCCATCGTCCGGTCGGCAAAAGCCGACATCCCGACGACAGCGAGCGAGCGGTCGACTATCCCGCGGTCTTCCGGCCCGAGACGACCAATCCAGTCGGTATACGGTGCGCGGCCGAGGGCGACAACATCGCGGCAGCGGAGGTTCGGAATGCGCGTTCGTTCGGTTGAGACAAAGGCGAGGTTACGGGCCATCTCCCCCGGGGTCATCGTCGAAGACACCCATCCGTTAAGCAGTATCTCGCCGCTGTAGTGGCGGTTCAGTCCGGCGATGGCACGCAGAAGGGTCGATTTCCCCGAGCCGTTACGGCCGAGGAGTGCGGTCAGTTGTCCGTCGGGGATTGTCGCGTCGACGCGGTCGAGCAGCGTCCGGTTGCCGTAGCCTATTGTCAGGTTCTTCAGTTGAATCATCGTCTTGTCATCGATTGGTTGCGCAACACGACCCATACAACAACCGGAATGCCGAGCAGAGCGGTCACGGCGTTAATCGGGAGCGTGAATATCTTCGAGATTATATCGCAGAGGAGCAGAACGGCCCCGCCAGTCAGAACGGTACCGGGAATCAGAATGCGATGGTCGCTGTCGGCGAAAAGGAGACGGGTGACATGGGGCATCGCAAGCCCGACAAAGCCGATCGGGCCGCAGAAGGCGGTAATCGTACCGGCCAGCAGCGTCGTCGAAAGGAACAGCAGCGCACGGGAGCGACGGACGTCGAGCCCCATCGTAACGGCATATTCCTCGCCGAAGAGAAGAAGATTCAGCGGCTTGATTGTCACGACCGCCAGTGCCAGCCCTGCGACAACCGACGGAACGAGGATCCAGAGTTGGGCCGATGTTACATCGCCGAGAGACCCCATCGTCCAGATGACGAACGACTTCAGAGCCTCTTCGCGACTTAGGAACTGGAGTATCTGTACGATTGCGCCGACCCCAGACGAAAACATCATTCCGAGGATCAGGATAACCATTATATCCTTTATACGATGGCCGACAATGGCTATGACCGCAAGAACGACCGCAGAGCCGAGCCAGGCGGCTCCGGCGATCCCGAGCGGAAGGGACACTCCGGCTAGAACGACTGCCGCGACGCCGAGGCTCGCGCCCGAACTGATGCCGAGCACATAGGGTCCGGCAAGGGGGTTCCGGAAGAGGGTCTGCATCTGGAGACCGCTGACCGACAGCGCCGCTCCGGCCAGCAGGGCAACGACCGCCTTGATCAGACGGATATCGCGGACAATCTTCAGGGTCATCCGCGGGCAGTCACCTCCGGTCAACGCGGCCCAGACATCCCCGAGCGGGATATCGACGCTTCCTACCGAGAGATCGACCGAGAAAAGAGCGACGACCAGAAGCGTCAGCAGAAGAAACAATAAATCCGTTCGCGGTCTCATTCCTCTCTTAATCCAACTGCTTGTAGTAAACGAATTCGTCGTCGACCGAACCGGGGTGGAAAATCCTGATCATATCACGCAGCAACAGGTCTGGGTTGACAACGGCCGACTCGTAGTAGTCGTTTCCTCCGGCATCGTTGGTTCTCAGGGTGTTGTTGTAGACCTGGCCTGAGGTGAAACAGCGGGTGTCGGTCATCTTCGGGCATAGGCGGGAGAGTTCGTCGAGCGACGAGGCCATGCCGACATGCAGCCAGACGTCGGCCTCGGAGGTCAGTTTATAGGCTTCTTCGGTCGAGACGACGACCGAAGAATTCCCGGTCTCCCCTTTGTAGACATATTCTCCGCCGGCATCTTCGACGAGTTGCGCGAGATATCCGGTTGTCGACGGGAGGAACCAGGAGTCGCCGTAGGGGACGTTGAACATAACCTTCGGCCTGACAATGGCCGAATCGGCGACGAGTTGTCTGAGCCGGTAGTAGCGAAGCGGGATGTCGTCGAAAAGGCTCTCCCCGTCGCTGCGTCTGCCGACCACCTCGGCCAGGGCTACCAGCCATTCGGCCTTCCCCAGGGGGGATTCCTCGAGATAGTCGCCGACGTAGAGATACGGGATCCCGTATTCCCGGAGTTTCGCTTCCATCGGACTCGCGCCGTTGACGCCGTAGAGCAGTACAAGGTCGGGCTCGAGCGAGAGGAGAAGTTCGTAGTCGATGTTACCCTCGTATCCGACGTCGCCGATCGAGTCGCGGCGGGCCTGAATCAGGGGGTTCGAGATATAGTCTATCCCGGAAACTCCGACTATTCGTCCGGTCTCTCCGAGACGGTCGAGCATGGCGATCTGGGTCGACGACATCGCGACGATACGGCGGGCTTCGCCGTCGAGCACCTGTCCGTCGAAACCGGCAGGACACCGCTCGCCGCCGCGGAGAATCAGCAGCGATGTCACGACGCTGTCGGCCCCCTGCCAGGGGTTAGTGACTTTTATCAGTTTGCTCTCCAGGAAGTAATCGCCGCGGATATCGAATCCGGAGGCATATTCCGGCAGATACTCTCTTCGCTCGAATTGACTCATATGGGCAGTCCTGCGCGGCCTGCAGGAAACCGCCAGGCAAAGCAGGAGCGCAATAAAGATATATTTTGTCCTGATCATATTGTTCTTTTTATTCTCTCCGCAAAATTACACATTTTCCCCGGAACAAGCCAAACCAATATAAAAACAGCCGCCCGGAGTGCAGGCGGCTGTCATGAGTGTCTGTCGGAGTCTGCCTCCGACTACTGTTTAGACTCCGTTCCTTAATTTATCATTCATAATCAACTTTCGATATCTCCGACTGCAATCTGGTATTCATGCCAGAGTTCGTCGATGTCATATTCGTTTCCAAGCACATGTTTAATCGCTCCGTCGAACGACCAGGGGACAACTTCGAGAGTACTGCGGTTGAATTTGCGCAGGAATTCGGGATCTTTGTTGTCACGCAGCCAGACGAAGAAATATCCGGCCGTACGATATCCATCCATATAATTTCCCCCTTTCGGGCGCGCGTCGGGGCCGAACCCTCCGTTAGCGACTCTGACTGCGTCTGCCATTCCCTCAATGAAGGCCCAGAAGACACGGTTGGTTCCATAGGTTCCGATTCCCTGGGGTTCGAGTTGAAAGGCATGTGTCAGTTCGTGCAACAGAACGCCGCGCGTTTCGAAAAGAAGTTTGGCTGTGTCCGCGTCTGCAAAGGAATTCTCGATATGGCGGGTGCTGTAGAAAATAGCTACGTCGCCGTTGTTACCCCCTTTGGCCGAAACCCCTTCGATATCCTCCAGGGTGTAGTGGAGTTTGTGCAGGGGAGGTATGCTGTCATCCTTCGAGGAGTACAATGTCGAGAGTACATCGCCTGCCTGAAGGCGTATGTACGAACTGGCATCCGGAATAATGCGATGGTAGATATCCGATCCGGCTGTCTGAGGAGCCTTGTCTTCGAAGAGAATATCTCCGATGTCATATGTTGACCAGTTCTCGGTTTGAATGCTGTCTGTCTGACGCTCCCCGTTATGTGCTGTAGACGCATTTCCACAGGCGGAGAACGCCAGGAGAATCGCGAGTATTGTTGTCGTTGTTGTTTTCATGCCCTATTTAAATTGATTCATTGTCAGAGAGGGAATATGGCTTGGTGTCGGCTTTAACGCCCCGTTTTTTGTTTGGCGCGGATGACATCGTGAATTCCCAGACCCCGCCGCGGAGTATGTCGTCGTGGGTTACGTACATCCCGGGATATTCGACTCCGTCGATACGCAGCGACTTGACATAACGGTTCTTGTCGCTGACCCCGGGAGCCTTGATCTCGAGGGTCTTTCCGTTCGGAAGGTTTATTACGGCATGGCTGACGTAGGGCGCACCGAGAACATACTGGTCTGTTGCCGGACAAACGGGATAGAATCCCAGAACCGAGAACACATACCAGGCCGACATCTGCCCGCAGTCGTCGTTGCCGCCGAGGCCGTTGATGTCGTTACGATACATTTTGTTGATTATTTCGCGAAGCCAGTACTGTGTTTTCCATGGCTGTCCTGTCCAGGCATAAAGGTAGGGAATGTGATGGCTCGGCTCGTTGCCGTGGACATAGCCCCCGACAAGGCAATCCTCGGTTATATCCTCGTTATGTTCAAAATATTTTTCCGGAAGATGCATCGAGAAGAGCCGGTCGAGATTGTCGATGAAGACTTTTTCTCCGCCCATAACACTGATGAGACCTTTGACATCCTGCGGAACATGGAAGGAGAAGTTCCATGAATTTCCTTCGATAAATCCCTCGCCGTAGGTCTGCAACGGGTCGAAATCCCGTTTGAAAGAGCCGTCGGCGAGTCGCGGGCATGCGAATCCTGTCGGATGGCCGTAGAGATTCCGGTAGTTCATGGCGCGCTTTCTGTATTTTTCGGCCATCGCGGTGTCGCCGGCCTTCAGCGCCGCACGATAGATCGCGAAGTCGTCGTAGGCATACTCGAGGGTTGTCGACGCGGCTGTCCCGCTTTTCTCCAGCGGTATGTAACCAAGGTTGACATACTCCTCGATTCCTTCGTAGTAAGGGACATTGGCGGTCCGCTCCATAGCGGCAAGAAGATCTGCCTGACCGTCTGTTACGACCCCTTTGACGAAAGCATCGGCGACTGCAGAGACAGCATGGTAGCCGCTCATACACCAGTTCTCATTCCCCATCAGGCTCCATACCGGAAGCATTCCGTGGACGCTCTCCTCGGAGTGGCGCACCATCGACTTTACCATATCGCGATTTCGGTCGGGCTTCATCAGATTCAGGAACGGGTGCTCGGCGCGATATGTATCCCAGAGTGAAAAGATGGAGTAGTTCGTGAAGCCGTCGGCCTGGTGGATGTTATGGTCTATTCCGCGATAGCGCCCGTCGACATCCATATAGACCGAGGGGTTGATCATCGTATGGTAGAGCGACGTATAGAACATCGTTTTCTCATCGTCCGATCCGTCGATTTCGATACACGACAGTTCGCGGTTCCACTCCTGGCGGGCCCTGGCAGCAATCGATTCGAAGGATTGTCCCGAGGTTTCGGCACGAAGATTCCGAAGGGCACCCTCGGTGCTGACTGCCGACAGAGCGACCTTGACGGTCAGTTCGGGATTCGTTTCGGTGTCGAAATCGAAGTAAGCGACAATCTTTCTTCCGGTTATCTCGGGGAAATTTTTCTCGAGCCGGAACCGTCGCCAGAAGCCGTTGTATCTGACGGGTTCGAGGTCGCGGTGGCCATACTCGACAATCGGTTGAGAGAATGATATGGCAAAATATGTGTAGTTCGTCCGGGCCCAGCCGTTTGTTATTCTGTAGCCGGTCAGAAGGGTGTCGTTCTCGACGCGCAGATTGCTCCAGAGAACTTTTCCGTCGTAGTTGTAGATTCCGTGATTGAGGTCGAGGATCAGGTGTCCCTTCTCTCCGGCGGGATAGGTATACCGGTGCACTCCGGTATGGGGCGCAGCCGTCAGCTGGACTTTGACGCCGTTGTCGCCGAGCGTAACCTCATAATAACCGGGGGCAGTTTTCTCGGTTGCGTGGTCGTAGCGCTGGCGGTAGCCTTCGTCGGGGTTCGTCGAACGTCCGGGACGGAATTTCGGCTCGCCGGTTCCCGGCATAATCAGGATATCGCCGAGGTCGGAATGGCCTGTTCCGCTCAGGTGTGTATGGCTGAACCCTACGATTGTCGGATCGGAGTACTGGTATCCGGCACAATAGTCATATGCCTTCGCCTGGTATTTCCCGTCGACATTGTGGGGGATAGTGTCGGTGTCGGGACTTAACTGAATCAAACCGAAAGGGGTGCATGCGCCGGGGAAGGTATGACCCATGCCGTTGGTTCCGATAATCGTATTGACATAGTCAGCGGCTTCCCTCGCGTTCAAGGGAAGCAGCGCCGCTGACGCAGCCATCAGCGCCAGCAGGTATCGGTTGTACTTATACATTATGTTTGACTTTTCGAAATTGGATTCTGAATATGAGTCCGGGGGATTCACCAAGTGTATATTTACGTATCACCCAAGACTCCTAATCAAAATCTATCTGCAATAACTACTTACATAAACCATGCGTTCAATTTGTCTGTCTGTATCTGGTCAGAAGTCGAGGACGCGGTAGTGGGCGCGGGCGTAGGGGCGGCTGACGAGGTTGAAGTGCCACCACTCGCTGCGAAGGGGTGTGAATCCGGCCGATTTCATGACGCGACGGAGCATCTCGCGGTTAAGACGTGCCTGCTCGGTCATCTTCCCCGAGGCGACCAGTTGTTTCTCCCGGTCGATGTTGGCCTCGGGTCCGAGATGGTCGACCGGTGTTCCCATGTCGAGTTCGCGACCGAGGCTGTCAACGACGGTTATGTCGACAGCCAGGCCGTAGTTATGGAGTCCGCCACCGTTGGCGGGATTGCTGACATAGGGAGCCTGGGGCGTTCCCCTGACTTTGTCGTACATACGTCGCTGGACCGACATGGGTCGCGCGGCGTCGCAGATTTTCAGCCTGTAACCGGGGTAGTCGCTGCGGAGCGTAGCGGAGGCCTTCAGCAGGGCGCCGGCGGCGTCGGGGTGGAGAAACGCCCGTGTCAGGCCATCGTACATACGGACTCCGACGAAATTGTCGTCGCGGCCATACATAAGGTCGACAACCAGGGTTGTGTCGGCCTGGCCGAGGTCGATATATCCGAGTTCACGGAGGCGGTCGTCGAGATTTCCTCCGAAAGCAGACGAAGCGGCTGACAGCATAAGACCGGTCAAAAAAAGGAGTTTGCGTATCATTCTCCTGGTTTTATACCATCGCGTTCAAGAAGGGCATCGACCGTCGGCTCGCCGCCGCGGAAACGGCGGTAGAGTTCGGCGGGGTCTTCGCTGTTCCCCTTTTCGAGAATCTCGGTCCGGAACCGCCGGGCCGTTGCGGGGTTGAAAACACCCTCTCGTTTAAAGACAGCGAAGGCGTCGGCATCGAGCAGTTCCGACCATTTGTAACTGTAGTAGCCCGCGGCGTATCCTCCGGCGAAGATATGGCTGAACTGGGGCGATGTCATCGCTCCGTCGACCTCCGGAAGCAACGCGACCGGGGTGATAGCCCGGCGCTCGAACCCGACCGGATCGTCGACGCCGGCCTCGCCGTCGCGCAGGGTGTGCCAGGCCATGTCGAGCAGACCGAACGACAACTGGCGGTAGCAGGCATAGGCCGCGCCGAACTGCGATGTCTCGATTATCCGCGCGACATCTTCGGCAGGAATCGGTTCGCCGGTCTTGTAGTGGCGGGCGAAACTGTTGAGGAATTCGCGTTCGGTCAGGAAGTTCTCGTTGAACTGCGAGGGGAGCTCGACGAAGTCGCGGCTGACGTTCGTACCCGAAAGCGACTCGTAGCGTACGCGTGTCAGCAGGCCGTGGAGCGAATGTCCGAATTCGTGGAGGAATGTCCGGACTTCGCCGGGGGTCAGCAGCGACGGCTCCGAGGCGGTCGGCTTGGTGAAGTTCATGACAATCGATATGACCGGCCGCGAATCGCGTCCGTCGCTGTCGGTCCACTGCCCCTTGAACTCGGTCATCCATGCGCCGGGCTGTTTCGTCTCACGGGGGAAGAAGTCGGTGTAGAGTACGCCGAGAATCGTGCCGTCGCTGTCGGCGACTTCGTAGGCGCGCACATCCTCGTGGTATTTCGGCAGGGAGGGGTTCTCGCGGAAGGTGACGCCGTAGAGCCGGGTCGCCAGGGAGAAGACACCGTCGATCACGTTGTCGAGCAGGAAATAGGGGCGGAGTTTCTGGTCGTCGAAGTCGTAGCGCTCGCGTCGCAGGAGATTGAACCAGTAGGAATAGTCCCAGGGCATTAGCGTGAACCCCTCCCCTTCGCTGCGGCGGGCGAATTCCTCGAGTTCGGCGACTTCGGCGCGGGCGGCGTCGCCGTAGGCCTCGCGGAGCTGGTCGAGCAGAGAGAATACTTTCGCCGGCGTATGTGCCATTGTGTTCTCGAGCGAATAGTCGGCGTAGGTGTCGTAGCCGAGCATCGCGGCGACAGAGGCGCGGAGCGCGGCAATTTCGCGGATGATGTTGAGGTTAGAGTATTCCCCGGAGGTGTTGCGGCTTGTGTAGAGTCGGTAGAAACGCTCTCGGACGTCGCGCCGGCGGGCATATTTCATAACGGCCAGGTAGGTCGGCTGGTGGAGGGTAAAGAGATAACGACCTTCGGAAAGTCCGGCGGCGGCAGCCTGCTCGGCGCCCTGGTCGAGGACATGCTGCGGGAGACCATCGGCCTCTTCGGGCGAGAGTTCGACCGTTATCGTATTCAGTTGTTTCAGGACGTTCTGGCCGAAGACCGTCGTCAGTTCGCTCAGCCTCATCCGCTTCTGGCGGAGTTCCTCTTTCTTCTCAGGCTCGAGCGACGCACCGTTTCGGGCGAACGAACGGTAGGTCTCGTCGAGAAGGCGACGGTCAACGCCGTCGAGCCGGGTGGCTTCCTCCGATTCATAGACCCGGCGCACGCGGTCCCACAGACGGGCGTCGAGAGTGACGGCCGAGGAATACTCGCTCAGTTTCGGGTCGACGCGGAGCGAGACCTCCATCATTTCGGGTGAACTCATCGCCGAAAGCATCGGCCCGAACACGCCGAGCACGCGACCGAGGTCTGCGCCGTTGCGCTCCAGCGCGACTATCGTGTTTTCGAAAGTCGGGGGCTCGGGATTGGTTGCAATCGCCTCGATCCCCCGGCGGGCGGCGTCGATCGCGGCGTCGATTGCGGGTTCGTAGTGTTCGGTTCTGATTTTGTCGAACGGAGGGACCTCGAACGGTGTTCCGAAGGGTCCGCCGAGCAGCGGGTTATCATTGGTTGTCATATCTGTCGTCATATCGTTGTTTCATTCATTATTTCAGTCTCCTGACAGCCTCGTCTGCGACTATCCCGACCAATTCCGGAGCGATTCCGGCTGCGGTGAAGGCCGCGTCGTAATGCCGGAGTCCGTCGATAAGGCGGTCGGGCATCATCCCGCCGCTGGAGGCGGCGAGCGACAGTTCGGCCGCGGCCCCTTCGAAGTCACGGCCGAGGATGCTGACGGCGCTGCGCGTCATCCAGTCGCCGGCTGTCGGTCGGGCTACGCGCGATAGCGTGTCGGGAATCTTCGGGTAATCCCCGACGCTGAAGCGGCAGCGGGCCAGAAGACGCAGGTCGCCGTCAGTCAGCGGCGAGTCGAAATCGAGGCGGCTGAACAGTTCGATTGCTTCGCTGTATTTTTCGGTCTCTACCAGTTCGCGCGCAAGCAGAAGGTCGAGTTTGCGCGACGGTTTCGGAGCGGTCGCAATCGCCCGGCGGATGTAGGATTCGGCTTTCCGGAAGTTTCCGGCCTTATGATACAGATAGGCGAGGCGCATGACCGTGTCGCGGTTTTTGCCGTCGAAGAGTTCACTTCGTTCAAAAAAGGTCAGTGCGCCGTCGAGGTCGCCGGTCCGGTAGCAGCAGTCGCCGATAGCGAAATAGAGCCGGGCGGCATCGTCGGGTGGCACATCTGTTTCGCGCTCTTTCAGCAGGGGTAGCGCCTCGGCGAAGTAGCCGTGGCTGTAAAGGAAGTCGGAGGCGGCGGCGACCAGGTCGGCTCGGCTGAGCGACGGTTCGAGCACGGAGACACCGAGCAGGTTGAGCGAGGTCTCGAACGGGTTCCGGAATTCGTCGTGGCGCTCGTACAGCCGGAAAAAGCGGTAGAGGTTGCGGGCGTGGTTGCTGAGCGATTCGCGGTCGCGAGTCTTCTCGTAGTCGGGGTCCTGGCGCCGCGACTCCTCCATCTGGCGCGTCATTTCGAGCATCGAGGAGTTCATTTCGCTGTCCTTTTTCAGAACCTCGTCGCGGTTTCTGTTCAGGGGCGCACGCGTAAAGCCGAGAGCCATCGAGAAGCGGTCGTTGTCGCACATCTGCGGCGACGCCGAAATCATCTCGGCGAGCCCGGGACGACCCCCGAGGCTGGAGGCGAGTTCGGAATGGTCGGGATGGTATGGTATGAACCAGTTGACGATTTCTCGGAAGAAGGGGAAGCCCTTCATATGGGTGAAGGTCGAGAACATGACGTCGCCCCCTTCGGCCTGCATTCGTGTCATCTCGCGGATATTCCGGCTGAAATCGGAGTTTTCGAACAGATCCTGCCACTCCGATGCGTCGATGCTGTCGGGCGACGAGAGGTCGATATTCTTCAGGCTGTCGCCAAGTTCGCTCCCAAGGTCGCGCATCGACGGAAGGATCGTGTCGTTCATCATCCGGTTGACTCGGTCTGTGTCGCAGGAATTCAGAAACTGCCTGAAAACCATTCCGACATCCAAGCGCCACCGTTCCTCTTCGGCCAGGAGCGACAGATGGTCGCGGAGAGGTTCGAGGAGTGTCTGGTCGGCGGTGTCAGACATGGCGATCAGCAGGCAGAGTAGGGCGAAAAGCGATGTGTGCCGGTCTGTCTTAGGCGACTGGTAGAGGTCGAGGAGGAGTGTCAGCCTTCGCAGGTCGAAGGTCTCGAGGGTTCCGAGATAGAGCGCGCCGACGACGACCGAGCGGGTCACGGCGCCGAATGTCTCGTCGTCGATCAGTTCCCTGAGGGCCTGTTCGTCGTCGCGCCCGAGGGGGAAACGGGTCCAAAGAACGCGGAATATCTCGGCCTCGGCTTTTTCGAGGTCGCGCTTCAGGGCGATCATCTCGGGCGAATCGCTCTCTTTTCCGGCGAAGAGGGCCATACTCCGGCGCGTGGCGGCCTCGCGGCACCGGCTGACGAGGGCGCGGAGGTCGGGGTGCTCGCCGTTGAGCGAGAGCGTCCGGAGGGTCGAGTAGTAGAGGGTCGGCGAGATGGTTCCTTTCAGGATACGCCTCATCGAAGCGATTACGGCCATTACCGACGAGGCAATAGAGGCGAGCATCGCCGGACGCGACGGGTCGTCGGTTCCGGCGAGGGCGAAGCGGACGAGATAGCCGTAAGTCTCGCGAAGATGGTCGAGGTCGCGGCGAAGGGGGGCGAACTGCCGTTCGGCCAATATTTTTTCCTCTAAAATGTCGAAGGCGCGGTTGAACTGCCCTTTGCGCAGCAAATCGGCGGCTTCGGACTGTAATATATCGATTTCTTTTAGTTTCATCAAGCGAATTTTCAGTTTCTACAGCATACAACAAAAACAGTGCCACTTCCGGTTCAATCCTTCCGGAAGAATAGGTGTTCGGATTTTTTTGCGGGATTCGCTACGGTTTTGTATCTTTGCCGGGAAATGAAACCACTGTTCTCAATCATAACGGTTACCTACAACGCCGAGAAGACGCTCCCGGTCACGATGGAGAGCGTAGCCGCCCAGAAATGCCGGCTCTTCGAACATATCGTCCAGGACGGCCAGTCGAAAGACCGGACCGTCGATATCGCCCGCCGAATGGCCGGCGACGAAACGGTCATTGTCTCCGAACGCGACTCCGGAATCTACGACGCGATGAACAAGGCGATGGGCCGCGCAACCGGTGATTATCTGATTTTCCTCAACGCCGGCGATACGTTCCATTCGCCCGACACGCTGAGCCATTTCGCCGACGCGATTCTCGCGAACGACTATCCCGGCGTCGTCTACGGCCAGACCGACATCGTCGACTCCCGGCGCCGCCGGATCGCCCCGCGCCACCTGACCGCTCCGGAGTCTCTGTCGCTCGAAAGTTTTGCCGAAGGGATGACCGTCTGCCACCAGGCATTTTGTGCACTGAGAAAGATTACCGGAGCCTATGACCTGCGCTACCGCTATTCGGCCGACTACGACTGGTGTATCCGCTGCCTCCAGCATTCGCGCCACAATATCTATCTCCCCGAAGTCGTCATCGACTATCTCGACGAGGGGACGACGACCGCCAACCGCCGCGCCTCGCTGAAGGAACGGTTCCTGATTATGTCATATTACTACGGCTTCTGGCCGACGCTCCTGCGCCACATCGGTTTCATTCCGCGCTTTCTGAAACGCCGCAAGACCGAACGGCAGATTAAAGCATCGCTGACAAACTGAAATACAAACCAATCATATACTCCAACAGATATATTATGAGCACATATTATGTAGCCGTCAACGGCCAGCAACAGGGTCCATACTCGATCGACGCTCTCCGGACTATAGGCGTCACCCCCGACACTCTCGTCTGGAAACAGGGTTTCGCCGACTGGGTCAAGGCCGGCACGGTCGACGAACTCCGCGCATCTCTCTTCGGGATGCCCCCGACGGAACCTGCCAACAACTTCGGCCAGAATCAGGGCTACAACCAGAATCAGTATGGCTACAACCAGAACCAGGGCTACAACCAGAACCAGGGCTACAACCAGAACCAGTATGGCTACAGCCAGAACCAGGGCTACAACCAGAACCAGGGATTCGGCGGCAACAATATGCCTCCGTGCCCCCCGACCTATCTGGTCTGGTCAATTCTCGAACTGCTGTTCTGCTGCACCGTCGCTGGTATCGTCGCGCTGATCTATTCGACCAAAGTCGAACCGGCCTACCGTAACGGCGACTATCAGGCGGCGATGAACGCCTCGAACACTGCCCGCCAGTGGCTTATCGGCGGCCTGATTGCCGGAGTTGTAGTTTATGTCCTCTACGGCTTCATTATGGTTTTCAGTAATATATGATAAACTCTGAGCGAAACAGAAACCTCCACCCCCTGCTTGTCAACACAACCTTCGGCGCAGACCCGGCCGTGATCGACCATCTGCGCCGATGGGTTCGCGATATCGCCATTCCGGCAATCGAAGCCTCCGCGACGTGCCACTCCCCGCTGCTGCTCCGCATCCTCGCCGACCATGAGGAGGAGGCCGGAGCGTCGGTCAGTTACGCGTTCCAGTATCAGACCGTGTCGGCCGAGGCATGCACGGCCTGGCTTTCGGAGAATTGGCAGCTTCTGCTGGCGAGTCTCTACGACGGGATCACGCCCGAACAACTGCCGCTGTATACGACGATTATGGAGATCGAGACCATATGAGCAGCCCGACAGCCGACATACCGCCGCAAACTCCGCGGACAATCATCGGCATCGACCCTGGAACTAACGTGATGGGCTACGCGATCCTCGCGATCAACGGCCAGAAGACCCGGCTCGAGGCGATGGGAGTCCTGAAACTCAACCGTTTCGAAAGCCATTATGAACGCCTGTCGCGCATCCACGAACGGGTCTCGTCGCTCGTCCGGCAGTATGCCCCCCAGGAGATGGCGATCGAAGCACCGTTCTTCGGAAAGAATGTCCAGTCGATGCTGAAACTCGGGCGCGCCCAGGGGGTCGCCATAGCGGCGGCGCTCAGCCTCGGTGTCGGAATAACCGAGTATGAGCCGCGAAAGATAAAGATGTCGATAACCGGAAACGGCGGCGCAAGCAAAGAGCAGGTCGCCGCGATGCTTGTCAGGCTTCTGAACATCCCGAAGGAGACGATGGATCCCCACCTCGATGCGACTGACGCATTGGCCGCCGCGATGTGCCATTTCTATGAATCGGGCCGACCGAAAATCGACGTCGGCCCGAAATCCTGGAAGGAATTCATCGCCAGGAACCCCGACCGCGTCAAATAACCCCTCTTTACGGTCCTTAAGATCCTTAAGGTCCTTAAAGTCCTTAACGCCACAAAAAGAATGAAAAAAGAAGATTTGAAAATCATATTTCTCGGAACCCCCGAGTTCGCCGTCGAAAGCCTCGCCCGAATAGTCGGCGAGGGCTACAATGTCGCCGCCGTCGTGACGATGCCCGACAAACCAGCCGGCCGCGGCCATCGGCTCTACCAGTCGCCGGTCAAGGAATTTGCCGTCGAACATGGAATCGAGGTGCTCCAGCCTGTCAGCCTGAAGGACCCGGAGTTCGTAGGCCGACTGCGCCAGATTGACGCCGATCTCTTCGTCGTGATCGCCTTCAGAATGCTTCCCGAGGTTGTCTGGTCGATGCCACGGCTCGGAACTTTCAATCTCCACGCGTCGCTGCTGCCACGCTACCGCGGCGCGGCTCCAATCAACCGTGCCGTCATGAACGGCGACCGCGAGACGGGCGTCACGACATTCTTCCTGAAGCACGAAATCGACACCGGCGACATCCTCCGCCAGGAGCGGATCAAAATCGGGGAGGACGAAAATGTCGGCTCTGTCCATGACCGGCTGATGGCGCTCGGCGCCGACCTGACAATCGACACAATCCGCCACATAATCGCCGGAGATCTCCGCCCGATTCCGCAGGATGAACTCCTCGACGGAGAGGAACCGACTCCGGCTCCAAAGATTTTCCGGGAGGACTGCCATATCGACTGGGCGCGCCCCGCCCGCGAGATCCACAACCACATCCGCGGGCTCTCCCCCTACCCCGCCGCATGGGCGACCTTGCGCGACGGCGAAACAGAAATCGGCCAGTTGAAAATCTTCGAAGACCGCCTGATTGACCGCCGCTCCGATACCCCAGCCGGAACAGTCACCGCCGAAGGCGGGAAGATGTTCGCGACGGCCGGCGACGGCCGTCTGGTCGAACTGATTTCTGTCCAGATCCAGGGAAAAAAACGGATGTCGGCCGACGAATTTCTCCGCGGCAGGAATATGGCCGTGCCCGTTCTCGAGTGACCTTCGGTTATATTACAGAAAATCACGATAATGAATAGTTTCTAAAGTTAATCGCCAGCCAAAGTTTTCCAAAACGCAGACGCACACACCTGATTTAAAGTTATTTACGATTTACAAATATTCAAAAAGTTTTCCAAAACGAAAATTTAACATTTAAATCGGCCGGAAAATTTGCAGGTTCAAACCGAATGTCGTAGTTTTGCAGAACCAAACGAAACACCCCTTAAAACAACCCTGAACGTAAACTCCACGAACTATGATAGAAACTGTCGTCAAACGGGATGGCCGCGTTGTCGGATACAACGAGGAAAAGATCAAAGCCGCCATCCGGAAAGCTATGTTGCAAACCCCGGCCGGGGAAGATGAAGGTCTGCTCCAGCGCATCGCCGACCGGATTGGTATGTCTGGTCCGGAACGGATGACGGTCGAGGAGATTCAGGACCGCGTGGAGTTCGAACTGATGAAGAGCGCGCGAAAGGATGTGGCGAAGCGTTATATCGCATACCGCGACCAGCGCAGCATCGCCCGCCGCGCCAAGACCCGCGACATATTCCTCGAAATCATCGAGACGAAAAACAGCGACGTGACCCGCGAGAACGCGAATATGAACACCGACTCCCCGGCGGGTATGATGATGAAGTTCGCCAGCGAGACAACGAAACCGTTCGTCGACGACTATCTTCTCTCGGAAGAATCGCGCGAGGCGGTCCGCCACAACTATCTCCACATCCACGACAAGGACTACTACCCGACGAAGTCGCTGACATGCGTCCAGCATCCTCTCGACAATATCCTGACCAACGGCTTCGTCGCCGGACACGGCGAATCGCGTCCGGCGAAGCGTATCGAAACCGCCAGCATAATCGCCTGCATATCTCTCGAGACAGCCCAGAACGAGATGCACGGCGGACAGGCTATCCCGGCTTTCGATTTCTACCTTGCTCCATATGTCCGCTATTCGCTTGTCGAGGAACTGAAGACTCTCGAGGCGCTGACCGGACAGGATTTGAAACACCTCTACGACGCCGAACTCGATGACTATACCCGCCGTCCGCTCGACGGTCTGTCGGGCGACGAACGACTGCTCCAGCACGCGGTCAACGAAACCGTCAGCCGCGTCCACCAGGCTATGGAGGCGTTTATCCACAATATGAACACGATCCATTCGCGCGGAGGGAACCAGGTCGTTTTCAGTTCGATCAACTACGGAACCGACACTTCGGCCGAAGGTCGCTGTATTATCCGCGAACTGCTCCAGTCGACATACGAAGGGGTCGGAAACGGGGCGACCGCGATTTTCCCAATCCAGATCTGGAAAAAGAAGCGCGGCGTCAGTTATCTCCCCGAAGACCGGAACTACGATCTCTACAAACTCGCTTGCAAGGTGACGGCCCGCCGTTTCTTCCCGAATTTCGTCAACCTCGACGCGACATTCAACCACCACGAGAAATGGGACATCAACGACCCGAAGCGCTATCTCTACGAGGTCGCAACGATGGGATGCCGCACGCGCGTCTTCGAAAACCGCTTCGGCGACAAGACCTCTATAGGCCGCGGCAACATCAGTTTCTCGACAATCAATATCGTCCGTCTCGCGCTCGAATGCCGCGACATCGAGAACAAGGAGAAACGTATCGAACTTTTCTTCGAGAAGTTCTATGATGTTCTCGAGACGACAGCCCGCCAGTTGAACGACCGCTTCGACTTCCAGAAGTCGGCGTTCGTCAAACAGTTCCCCCTCCTGATGTCGCGTCTCTGGAACGGCAGCGAGAATCTGTCGCCCGACGACACGATCGAGAGCGTCATAAACCAGGGTACGCTCGGAATCGGTTTCATCGGCCTGGCAGAATGTCTCGTCGCCCTGATTGGAAAGCATCATGGCGAATCGGACGAAGCACAGCAACTCGGTCTGAAGATCGTATCGTTTATGAAGAGCCGCATCGACGAGTTCTCCAACCGCTACGGCCATAATTTCTCTGTTCTGGCAACTCCGGCCGAAGGACTCTCCGGACGCTTCACAGCCCGCGACCGGAAACGGTTCGGCGAGATCGAAGGAGTGACCGACAAGATCTACTATACGAATTCGAACCACGTTCCCGTATATTACAAATGCTCCCCGCGCCACAAGGCGGAAATCGAGGCACCATATCACGAACTGACCCGCGGCGGACATATCTTCTACGTCGAGATTGACGGCGACGCGACCCACAATCCCCAGGCTATCGCCGACATCGTCGACCTGATGGACCATTACAATATCGGCTACTGTTCGGTCAACCACAACCGCAACCGCTGTATGGACTGCGGCTTCGAGGACGCAAGCGATTCGCTCGAGGAGTGTCCCCACTGCGGCGGCCACAATATCGACAAACTCCAGCGCATCACAGGATATCTCGTCGGAACGACTGACCGCTGGAACAAAGCGAAACTGGCCGAACTCGCCGACCGCGTCGTCCATAAATAAATACCGAAAGAATCTCCCCGGACAATAATGAACCGTAATCCTATAGATCCGTCGACTCTGGAGGGCTCGCTTCGCGTGCTCGACATTGTCGACGGCACTTGTGTCGACGGACCCCACTTCCGCAGTTCGGTCTATCTGGCCGGGTGCTCCCACCATTGTCCGGGATGTCACAACCCTTCGAGCTGGGATCCGGACGGAGGAAAGCCGACAACACTCGCGGCTCTGGCGGCCTATCTGCTGAAGGGGGGACTTCCGGTGACGCTTTCCGGAGGCGACCCGATGATGCATCCGCGCGAAATCGGTGCGCTCGCACACTGCCTGCGATCGAACGGTGTCAACCTGTGGTGTTACTCGGGCTATACCTTCGAGGCGATTCTCGCCGACAAGGATATGGCCGGGGCTCTCCGCTGGTTCGACGTCCTGGTCGACGGTCCGTTCGTCGAGGCTCTGCGCGACACGTCGCTTCTGTTCCGCGGCTCTTCTAACCAGCGTCTGATCGACGTCGGCCGATCGCTCGACGCCGGAGTGCCGGTTCTATGGGAGCAAGACTTTTGATACGATCATCAATAAAAAATATCCAACAATACAATATCTGACCTAATGACTAAAATCGGAACCCCACTGACTGAAATAGGGCGCAAGGCACTTCTTCTCGGAAGCGGCGAACTCGGAAAAGAGGTCGCTATCGAACTCCAGCGCTATGGCGTCGAAGTCGTCGCATGCGACCGCTATGCGAACGCTCCCGCGATGCAGGTAGCGAACCGCTGCCATGTGTTCAACATGCTCGATCCCGAGGCTCTGCGCCGAGTAATCGAAGAGGAGAAACCAGACCATATAATACCCGAGGTAGAGGCCATCGCGACTCCGGTCCTTGTCGAACTCGAAAAAGAGGGATACAACGTGACGCCCACGGCCCGTGCCGCTCTGCTGACGATGAACCGCGAAGGTATCCGCCGTCTGGCCGCCGAGGAACTCGGCCTGCCGACTTCGAACTACCGCTTCGCTTCGACCCGCGAAGAGTTTGTCGAGGCTGTCGAGGCTGTCGGGATTCCCTGCGTCGTCAAACCGGTTATGAGTTCGTCGGGCCACGGCCAGAGCGTCATCCGCTCGGCCGAGGATATCGACCGCTCCTGGAAGATCGCCCAGGAAGGTGGTCGCGCCGGGGCGGGCCGCGTCATCGTCGAAGGTTTCGTCAACTTCGACTACGAGATTACGCTCCTAACCGTCCGCAGTGTCAGCGGAACGACCTTCTGCGAACCGATCGGACATATCCAGGTCGACGGCGACTACCGCCAGTCGTGGCAGCCTCAGCCGATGTCACTGAAGGCTCTCGAACAGGCTCGTCATATTGCCCGCGCAATAACCGACGCTCTCGGCGGCTATGGCATCTTCGGTGTCGAACTGTTCATCAAGGATGATCAGGCTATCTTCAGCGAGGTATCGCCCCGCCCCCACGACACCGGCATGGTCACGATGATTTCGCAGGACCTCAGCGAGTTTGCCCTTCACGCCCGCGCACTTCTCGGTCTGCCGGTTCCGGAAATACGCTTCTACGGCCCGTCGGCGTCGCAGGCTGTCGTTGTCGAGGGTGACACGAACCGTATCGAACTCGGCGCGCTCGACGCCGTTCTCGCCGAAGCGGGTGTCAATATGCGCATCTTCGGCAAGCCCGAAGTCCGCGACCACCGCCGCATGGCTGTCATCCTTGCGACCGGCACCGACGTCGACGACGCGAAAGCCCGCGCCGCCCGCGCCGCCGCCCGCCTCGAGGTGACCCTCCTCCCCCGCAAGTAAATCAATATTATCCCCCGAAACAGGGTCTGTCAATTCAGATATCCTACTTTTCGGGGGAATTTTATAGTACACAAAAAGATTTGTCAGTCGAGGGTCTGGGAGCCGCCACCGTTGACGAATAGGGTCTGGCCGCTGATCCAGGAGGAGGCTGGGGAGGCGAAAAACAGGACGGCGCGCGCGATATCCGAGATCTCGCCGAGCCGACGGATCGGGGTGTGGCGGAGCATCCGCTCCTCGAGTTCGGGTGTCAGAATCGTCTGCAATGCCGCCGTTCGTGTTGCTCCGGGCCCGACATTGTTCATACGGACTCCGCGAGGGCCGAAATCGTAAGCCAGATTCGCCGACAGATGGTTAAGGGCCGCCTTCGTCGAGGCATATATCGACATGTTCGCCTCGCGGTCGACCGAACTCATCGAGGTTATATTAACGATGCTCCCGTAGCCCGAAAGTTCCATCAGCGGAACTGCCAACTGGCAGAGACGGAACGGAGCGAAAACGTTGATGCCGTAAATACGTTCGACATACGCCAGATCGATTGCAAAGGGATTCTCGCGACCTCCGCCTCCGCGTCCGGCGTTATTTACGAGAATATTTACCGTCCCGAAGTTTTCGACGGCAGTGTCGATTAGTCTGACACGTTCAGCATCGTCGAGCACATCACAGCGGACCGCAACAGCCTTACCTCCGCCAGAGACAATCGAGAGAGCAACTGCCCGGGCCTTGTCGGGATCGAGATCGCCGACAACAACGCTGGCTCCGGCCGCAGCCAGTATCTCCGAGCAACCGCGACCGATTCCGTCGCCGCCTCCGGTGACGACCGCTACACGTCCGGTCAGGTCGAACAGGTCTTGTGTATCCATATCCGCTAATAGTTTTTAAGTTTTTCGGCGACAACAACGGCGTTGTTATGCTCGTGGTCGCGGGAGGAATAGAGCAGCGTGACTTTCGGATGGTTCCTGATTTCCGAAACCAGCGAGGCGAAAGCCGTCGAGCCGTCGAGTTCAGCGCCGTAGCGCTGTTTGAACTCTGACCAGCGGGCAACAGGATCGGCATGGAACCATTCCCTGAGTTCTGTCGAAGGAGCGATATCCTTGTCCCAGAGGTCATAGTGGAATGTTTCGTGGGAGAGGCCCCGCGGCCAGAGTCTGTCGATATAGACGCGGTATCCGTCGTCGGGCGACGCCGGGTCGTAGGCGCGTTTCAGCGAGATTACGGGTTTGTTCATCTGAATGCTTGTTTTGTTAGAATCAGAACAATTCGCCCAGTCTGTTTGTTTCCCATACGACAAAAACAAAACAACGATGCTACAAACAGACTACAAATTCGGAGAAGTATATTCTCTCGCAAAACAGATTACCCCGACCGACGACAAGGTCGGATTCCAAAATATCTTCGGCAGCGAAAACGGCGGTGTCGTCCTGCTCGGTTTCAAAGCCGGACAACAGTTGACAACCCACACGGCACCCGCCGAAGTAATGGTCTGCGTTGTCGAAGGTCAAATCGAATTCACGATGCTCGACATGACCCACACTGTCGGCGCCGGAGAGTTTCTGCTCATGGGCGCGAATGTCCCACACAGCGTCCGAGCGAAAAGCGACGCGAAGGTAATGCTTGTCAAGATAAAATAATTTCACACTTAAACAACCAACCCTTAAACAAACAGATTATGGACAAATATGTATGCGACGTATGCGAATGGGTATATGACCCGGCTGTAGGCGACCCCGACAACGGAATCGAACCGGGAACCGCCTTCGAAGACCTGCCCGACGACTGGACCTGCCCCGTCTGCGGTGTCGGAAAAGACCAGTTCTCGAAAGTAGAAGAATAACGGAACGATAAAAAAACTCCCCGAAACGGGGAGTTTTTTTTTATCGTTCCTCGAGCGAGTAGAGCCACGCAATCTCTTCGGGCCACAACTCCTCGACAGGAGTCTCGAGAATCAGGGGTATATTGTCGAAGCGCGGATCGTTCATCATACGCCGGAAGAACCACTGGCCAATCGTTCCCTTCCCGATAGATTCGTGGCGGTCAACACGCGAACCGAGCGGCTTTTTGGCATCGTTCAGGTGCATCCCGCAGAGATATTCCCGTCCGATCGTCCGGTCGAAGTCGTTCCAGACGCGGTCATAGCCTTCAGGGGTTGCAATATCGAGGCCGGCCGCATAACTGTGGCAGGTATCGATACATACCCCGACGCGGCTCTTGTCCTCGACGCGGTCGATTATACGGGCGATCTGATCGAACGTGAATCCGAGGTTGCTCCCCTGCCCTGCCGTATTCTCTATGACTGCCTTGACACCGGAGGTCTTGTCGAGCATGATGTTCAGCGACTCAGCGATCAGGTCGAGACAGGCGTCTATATCGATAAGGCCGAGGTGGCTTCCGGGATGGAAATTCAGCAGCGAAAGACCTAGTTGGCTGCAACGGTTCATCTCGTCGAGAAACGCATCGCGCGATTTCGCGAGCTTCTCGGGATCGGGCGCACCGAGATTGATCAGGAAACTATCGTGGGGAAGAATCAGACTGCGGTCATAGCCGAGTTCGTCGCAGTTTCGGATAAAAGCATCGGCCTCTTTGACCGAAATCGGCGCTGACTTCCACCGCGACGGATTTCGCGTAAACAACGCGAAAGTTTTTGCTCCGATTGCACTGGCGTTCAGCGGTGTCGTGCTGACACCGCCGCTGGCCGACACATGTGCTCCGACATATTTCATATTGCAGTTCGTATTATCTGTTGGTTCGTTTTGATTCGTCTGCAAAGATACATCATATCCTAAACAAACAAAAATTTTCAGACCACGATTGTCTCATAGATGACATCTATCGGGCCGTCATCATCGTTCGAAGTCTTCGGAATCGGAGGAATGTCGACTCCGAACCAGTCGTCGAGCGTCTCCTCGGTTTTCGCCTCGATTGCGGGGGTAATATACTCGGTCATTTTCCGGATCAGGACCGCAAGCGAAAGAATTTCGTCGAGCCAGCCGATTATCGGCAGACGTTTCGCGCTGAGCAAATCGATTGGGAAAACGATATAGGCCAGCGAAAGAAAGATAGCCCACTTATCGCGACGGGGAGTCTCAGGATTACGCATGACGTACCACATCAACAAGACCGGCCGCGTAGCAGCGCGTCCTGCCTTCGTACTCCAGCGAGCAATCTGTTTCAATAGTGAATCATAGTCGATTTTCTTGCAAAACATAACAGGTCTTTTTAAGATTACAACAATAGAGAGCCAAAAACTCCTCAAAAATATCACCTCCCCATCAGTTAATAAAACCTTAAAGACCTTAAAGTCCTCAAAGTTCCTAAAGACCTTAAAGTCCTTCAGACCCTTCCGGGCAGAAAGAAAACCGCCCGGCCTGGTTTCAGGTCGGGCGGCTTCAGTAGAGGGGGCGGTTACCTACTTTCCCACTTTCGCAGTATCATCGGCGTGGT
>JAMPGR010000001.1:99622-151759 GCA_023663805.1 Clostridium sp.
AGATGCTCGACAGCCTCGGCGTCGACCCCGAAAACATCCACTACGACAACTTCGGCGGCTGACCACCCGGTCCCGGCCATCCATCAGACACCGATCGGTCTTTTTCGGCCGACCGGTGTTTTTTTGTTTCGGCAACGTCGCTGGAGATCGCCTGGCGCAGACGCGGGCGAGACGCCCGCTAACTACCATTCTATCGTAGTAGCACGCGACGAAGGAATCCCTGTCTGTCGGGCGAACATACACAGCGCAGGCAGTTGTCGATCGACAACTGCCTGCGCTCTAAGTTTTTTTTACAAAAGGAATCAGAACAGCGGCGAGGGGTAGGTGCCGTTCTCGGCGAGTTCGGCAAACTTCGCGACGACGCCGGGACGGTCGGCGGCATAGGTCACGCCGAACCAGCGGCTATCGGTGTCGAGAACCTTGACGGTTGCTTCGCCATTGCGGATCAGCGCGTCGATACAGAGCGGAATGAAGAATTCAGACTTCGGGGTGTTGATATCCTTGTCGAGGAAGTGGCGGAATTCGCGGTCGCTGTAGTCGAAATAGTCGGGTGTGAAGCCCCAGAGGTTCATCGAGACCGGAGTCATCGGATCGAGTTTCTGCTCGACGCCGTTTTCGTCGGTGAAGACGATCTCACCCTTGTTGTTATAGCTGATGGCCGTACGCTCGACGACAGAGGTCAGTTCGCCGCGGTCGTTGGTCGTGCAGACACCGCGGGCGACGGAGCCGTTCTCGGTCATTGTGTTTCCGACGCGGAACCCGACCATGCAGTAGTCACCCTTGCGGTCGCGCGGGCGCATCAGTTCCTTAGCCATGACCTCGAAGGCATTGCGGCCGTAGAAGTCGTCGGCGTTGATGACGGCGAAGGGCTCCTTGATCACGTCGCGTCCCATCAGGACGGCGTGGTTCGTGCCCCAGGGTTTGGTACGGTCTGGCGGGCAGGTATACCCTTCGGGGAGGTCGTTAATCGACTGGAAGACAACCTCGACGGGGATATGGCCCTCATACTTCGAGATAATCTTGTCGCGGAAATCCTGTTCGAAGTCCTTGCGGATGACGAATACGATTTTGCCGAATCCGGCCTTGATTGCGTCATAGATCGAATAGTCCATGATTGTCTCGCCGTTGGGGCCGAGAGAGTCGAGCTGCTTGAGGCCGCCGTAACGGCTTCCCATTCCTGCAGCGAGGACAAAAAGTGTGGGTTTCATTCTGTTTTGATTGATTATTTAGGTATGATGAATTCGATTATTTAACAGAGAAAGCGAAGATGATATCGCGCTCGTAGTGTTCGCCGGCGCGGAGGACACAGGATGGGAAATTCGCGTGGTTCGGAGCGTCGGGATAGTTCTGGCATTCGATTGCGACGCCGTCGTAGTCGTCGTAGGAGCGGCCGTCCTTGTTCAGCGGCGAGCCAGCGAGCCAGTTACCGGTGTAGACCTGGGCGGCGGGCTGGTTTGTCGTGACGGTCAGCAGTCGGCCGGTCTTCGGACTGTAGAGTTGGGCGATCTCGCGCATCTGGTCCTCCTGCCAGTCAGTCAGAGTCCAGCAGTGGTCATACCCCTTACCGATTTTCAGCGGCTCGAAGTCGGCGCGGATATCGCGGCCGATCGGCTTCATCGTCGTGAAATCCATCGGCGTACCCTCGACTGGAGCAATCTCGCCGGTCGGGATCTGAGTCTCGTCGGTCGGGAGGAAGGCCGGGCAGTTCAGCTGGAGTTCGTTTTCGAGTACAGAACCGGCATTGTTCCCCTCGAGGTTCCAGTAGGCGTGGTTGGTCAGGTTGACGATTGTCTCGCCGTCGGCCTCGGCCTCGAGTTTTAGGTGGAGTTCGTTGTTGTCGCTCCAGGTGTAGGTCGCCTTGACCTTCATTTCGGCGGGGTAGTTCTCTTCGCCGTCGGGGCTGACTCGCGAGAAAACGACGGCGTCACCCTCGGTCGTCGCGTCCCAGATACGGTTCTGGAACCCTTCGGGGCCACCGTGGAGCGCGTTCGGGCCGTTGTTGATCGCCAAGGAATATTCCTTCCCGGCGAGGGTGAAGTGGCCGCGGGCGATGCGGTTCGCGAAGCGGCCGGGGACCTTCCCGGCGCAGGGACCGTCGTAGAAGTAGTCGGCTGGATCGGCATAGCCGAGGACGACATCGCCGAGTTTTCCGTCGCGGTCGGGGACGTTGACGCTGACAATCCCGGCGCCGAGTGACGAGAGTACAACCGACGCGCCCGAGGCGTTAGTCAGCGTGTATAAGGTGATCTCCCCTTTAGGGGACGGATAGGTCTTCTTTTCGATTTTCATGATAACTGTCGTTTTGTTTATGAGGTTTATGTTGCAAATTTAGCAATTTACCTCAACATTCCCTATTCTTTTACCAAATTATTTTTCAAAACAGGGAGTTTTCGTCTGGAGATGTGTCGCCAGGCCAGGACCATGGCGATTCCGGTCATGACCCATGTCAGGGGGTAGACGACATAGAGCGTCGCGAGCGTATGGTGGAACGGAACGACCAGAAAGACCCACCCGAGGCGGACGACGCAGGTTCCGGCAATCGTTATCAGCGTCGGAGTCATCGCGTTGCCGAGACCACGGAGGGCCGCCCCTGTGATTTCATAACTGCAGGCGATGAACTGGAACAGAAGGACATGGGTCATTCGGATTTCGGCGAAGCGGACAACATCGGGGTGGTCGATGAAGATTCCGACGGCGTCGGCCCCCATCAGGGTCAGGCCGACATTGAGAAACCCGCTGAGACAGACACTCAGAACCATCGCCGCCGAGACCGTCCGGCGGCATCTGGCGAAATTCGACGCGCCGTAGTTACAACTGACGAAGGCAACGCACCCCTGGGCGAAGGAGTTGATCGCGAAATAGCAGTAGTATTCGAAATTCAGCGCCGCAGCCGAACCGGCAACCGCATCGGCTCCGAAGCCGTTCAGACAAGTCTGGACAAAGATATTGGCAATCGAGAATACCATTCCCTGAAGTCCGGTAGGGACACCGATACGCATCATCTTCCCCAGTTCGGTGCGCGACAGCGAAAGGTGGCGCCAGTCGACGTGGCACTCCCCCTTCTCGCGGGCCAGCAGGCGCATCATCAGCAGGGCATTCACCCCATTGGCCGCAACCGTTGCCCACGCGACCCCGGCAACACCCATTCCGAACCCGACAACCAGCAGGAGATTCAGGACTACGTTGACAGCCCCGGAAAACAACAGCATCACGAACGGACGGCGTGTATCGCCGATACTCCGCAGGATCGCCGCCCCGAAGTTATAGACCATCAGGAAAGGCATCCCGAGGAAATAAATTCGCAGGTATGTCGTCGCCTGACCGACAATCTCCGCGGGGGTCGACATCGCCCGGAGAATCGGCCCGGTCAGCATGACACCGAGAAGGAGCAGGACAACACCGCTGACAATCGATGTCGACGCGGCGGTCGCGACAGCCGACGAGGCGCTGCGGCTGTTGCGCTGGCCGAGATAGTTGGCGATCACAATGTTCGATCCGACGGCGATTCCCATAAAGAGATTCAGCAGGAGGTTGATGACCATCGAGTTGCTTCCGACAGCCGCGAGAGCCTCCTTTCCGGCGAAACGTCCGACGACGGCGACATCGACCGCTACAAACGACTGCTGGAGAACGCCGCTGGCTATCAAAGGGAGGGCGAAGAGAACAAGACTCTTATAGATTTTACCATTCAGGAGGTCAACATTGCCTCCGAAGACAGATTTGATTGACATAAGAAGTTTCAGCCCGCGAAATTACGAATTTTCCCGCTCCCGAAGGGGCTTTTTTTCGAAATATCGCGCTCGGTTTGGCGAAATTTAGTAACTTTGCACCCTAAACCCAATATTCATCAGCATCTAACCAATGGTTGTATTTTTCAAGAAAGGCGCGTCGACCGTCATCGCAGTAGAGACCTCGGCCCGTTTTACAGATGAAGAAAAGAAGAAACTGACATGGCTCTTCGACGGGGCGAAACCCCTGTCGTCGACCTCCGTCAAAGGGCGTTTCATCGGCCCCCGCCGCGAGATGGTCACCCCCTGGAGCACCAATGCAGTCGAAATCACACAGAACATGGGCCTCAAGGGTATCAGCCGTATCGAGCAGTTCACCCTGACACGCGACGACGAGCCCCGCTTCGACCCGATGCTCCAGCGTCTCTACGACGGTCTGAACTCGAAAATCTTCGAAATCAAACGCGATCCCGAGCCGATCGTCCATATAACCGACATCCACGAATATAACCTCAGCGAGGGTCTCGCCCTCAGCCCCGAAGAGGAGCAGTATCTGACAGACCTGGCCGCCCGACTCGGCCGCCCGCTGACCGACAGCGAGGTCTTCGGGTTCTCGCAGGTCAACTCCGAGCACTGCCGCCACAAAATCTTCAACGGAACCTTCATCGTCGACGGCGAGGAGAAACCCCTCTCCCTTTTCAAACTGATCAAAAAGACGTCGCAGACAAACCCCAACCGCCTCGTCTCGGCCTACAAGGACAATGTCGCCTTCGTCGAGGGCCCGACCGTCGAGCAGTTCTATCCTCGCGACCCCGAAGGCCCCGGCTATTTCGAGGTCAGGCCGCTCGAGACGGTTATCTCGCTGAAGGCCGAGACCCATAACTTCCCTACGACCGTCGAACCGTTCAACGGCGCCGCGACCGGAACCGGCGGCGAAATCCGCGACCGTCTCGGCGGGGGCAAGGCGAGTCTCCCGATTGCCGGAACCGCCGTCTACATGACCTCATATCCCCGCCTGACTCCGCTCCGCCGTTTCGAACTCCTCTGCGACCCGCGCAACTGGCTCTACCAGACCCCGGCCGAGATCCTGATCAAGGCCTCGAACGGCGCGTCGGACTTCGGCAACAAGTTCGGCCAGCCGCTGATCTGCGGTTCGGTCCTGACGTTCGAACACGAGGAGCAGGAGCGTATGTATGCCTACGACAAGGTCATCATGCTCGCCGGCGGCGTCGGTTTCGCCGCGAAGGCCGATGCTCTGAAAGGGAAATCGTCGGTCGGCGAAAAGGTCGTCATCCTCGGCGGCGACAACTACCGTATCGGAATGGGTGGGGGCGCCGTATCGTCGGTCGAAACCGGACAGTATGAGAACGCGATCGAACTGAACGCCGTCCAGCGCGCCAATCCCGAGATGCAGAAGCGCGTCTCGAACGTCATCCGCGCACTTGCCGAAAACGAGGGGAATCCGATCGTCTCGATCCACGACCACGGCGCCGGAGGCCACCTGAACGCCCTTTCAGAACTTGTCGAGGAAACCGGCGGACGTATCTCGATTGATGCCCTCCCCGTCGGCGACCCGACCCTTTCGGACAAAGAAATAATCGGCAACGAGAGCCAGGAACGTATGGGCCTGGTCACCGACGCCGCCAATATCGACCGCATACGCCGTATCGCCGAGCGCGAACGCGCCCCGATGTATGTCGTCGGCGAAACAACGGGTGACAACCGCTTCGTCTTCGAACGCGAAAAAGGGGAACGCCCGATCGACCTGGCTATGACCGACATGTTCGGTTCCTCGCCGAAGACCGTCATGACAGACCGCACGGTTGTCCGCTCCTTCAGCGACCCAACCTACGACAGCGCCCTGATCGAAGAGTATCTCCTCGAGGTCCTCTCGCTCGAGAATGTCGCCTGCAAGGACTGGCTGACAAACAAGGTCGACCGCTCCGTCACCGGACGCATCGCCCGCCAGCAGTGCCAGGGGGAAATCCAGCTCCCGCTGAGCGACTGCGGTGTCGTCGCCCTCGACTACCGCGGACGCAGCGGTATCGCGACCTCGATCGGCCATGCCCCCCAGGTCGCACTTATTGACTCGGCCCGCGGATCGGTCATAGCCGTCGCCGAAGCACTGACGAACATCGTCGGCGCTCCGCTGGCAGAGGGGCTGAAGAGCGTCTCGCTCAGCGCAAACTGGATGTGGCCCTGCAAGAACGAAGGAGAGGACGCCGCGCTCTACCGCGCCGTCGAGGCCTGCAGCGAATTCGCATGCGCCCTCGGAATCAACATCCCGACCGGAAAAGACTCCCTCTCGATGACCCAGAAATATGGCGACACGAAAGTCTACGCCCCCGGAACAGTCATCATCTCGGCCGCCGGCGAGGTTTCGGACGTTCGTCTGACAGTCTCTCCGGTGCTCCAGCCGAAGCCCTCGCGAATCTACCGCGTCGATTTCTCCGGCTCCGACCTGACCCTCGGTGGATCGGCCCTGAACCAGGCCCTCGGCAAACTCGGTTCGGAGGCTCCGACAGTCGCCTCGGCCGAACTGTTCGCCAACGCCTTTAATACAATACAGCGACTCGTCGCCTCGCGCCGGATCCTCGCCCTCCACGACATCTCGGCCGGAGGCATCGTGACCGCCCTGCTCGAGATGACCTTCGCCAACACAAAGGGGGGTGTCTGCCTAGACGCCGCCGCGCTCGGCGACCAGCCGCTCGTCACACGCCTCTTCGCCGAGAATCCCGCCCTGCTTGTCCAGGTCGCCGAGAGCGAATGCCAGGCGTTCGAGGATGACCTCGCCGCTGCTGGTGTCGGCTTCGCCGCCGTTGCTGTCCCAACCGACGACCGCCGTTTCGTCGTCGCCGGAACCGGAGCCGACGACCTCTCGTTCGACATCGACACGCTCCGCGCGCGCTGGTTCTCGACATCGGCCGCGCTCGATTCGCTCCAGAGCGGAGAGAAATGCGCCGCGATGCGCCGCGACAACTTCGGCCGCCAGCCAATCCGCTGGCGCTTCCCCGCCGGATTCAAGGGGAGCCTCCGCAGCCGCGGTCTGAAAGCCGGAAAACGGAAGCCTGCCGGCGTCCGCGCCGCGATTATCCGCGAGAAGGGTGTCAACGGCGACCGCGAAATGGCCTACTCGCTCTGGCTCGCCGGATTCGACGTCAAGGATGTCCACATGACCGACTTGATGACCGGACGCGAAACCCTCGACGATGTCAATATGATCGTCTTCTGCGGCGGTTTCTCGAACAGCGACGTACTCGGCTCGGCCAAGGGATGGGCCGGCGGTATACTCTGGAACGAAACAGCCCGCGAGACAATCCGCCGCTACTACGCCCGCGAAGACACCCTGAGCCTCGGTATCTGCAACGGCTGCCAACTTATGATCGAACTGAACCTGATCAACCCCGAGCACGAAAAGAAAACGACGATGGAACACAACATCAGCCATAAGTTCGAATCGCAGTTCCTCGGGGTGACGATCCCGGAGAACAACTCGGTCATGTTCGGCCCGCTCGCCGGTTCGAAACTCGGAATCTGGGTCGCACACGGCGAGGGACGCTTCAATATGCCGATGCCGCTCGAGAACTACAACGTTGCCGCCCGATACAGCTACAAATCCTATCCGGCGAACCCGAACGGGTCGCGCGCCGCGACAGCGGCTCTCGCCTCGGTCGACGGACGCCACGTCGCGATGATGCCCCACCTCGAGAGGGCTATCTTCCCCTGGCAGTGTGCGTTCTATCCGGCCTCGCGCCGCATGGAGGAGGTGACCCCCTGGATCGACGCCTTCGTCAACGCCCGCCGCTGGATCGAAGACCACACGAACGTAAAATAAATAACCATCAGTAAAATATATAACCTATGAGTCTTAACATTCTTGTGCTGGCCAAGCAGGTACCCGATACCCGCAACGTCGGCAAAGATGCAATGAAAGAGGACGGGACGATCAACCGCGCAGCGCTCCCGGCCATCTTTAACCCCGAGGATCTGAACGCCCTCGAACAGGCTCTCCGCCTGAAGGACGCGAATCCCGGTTCGACAGTGACAATCCTGACAATGGGTCTGCCCCGCGCAGCCGAAGTCATCCGCGAAGCGATGTACCGCGGCGCCGACGGCGGTATCGTTCTGACCGACCGCACCCTCGGCGGCGCCGACACCCTCGCGACCTCCTACTCGTTGGCGCAGGCAGCCCGCAAATATGGCAAATACGACATCATCCTCGGCGGACGCCAGGCCATCGACGGCGATACCGCCCAGGTCGGCCCGCAGATGGCCGAGAAACTCGGAATCCCCCAGGTCACATATGCCGAAGAGATCGTCGAACTGAACTCCGAAGCCCGCTACGTTGTCGTCAAACGCCGCCTCGAAAACGGTGTCGAGACCGTCAAGGCTCCCCTTCCCTGCGTCGTGACAGTCAACGGCTCGGCCGCCGAATGCCGCCCGCGCAACGCCCGCCGCGTCCAGGCCTGCAAATTCGCCGTGACCCCCTCCGAAAAGGAGAAACTGAGCGACGAACTGAAGGCTGTCGTCGACCGCCGTCCCGCCCTGCAGCTCAGCGAATGGGGCGCCGCTTTCGTCGAGGCCGACCCCGCCCAGATCGGTATGGCCGGTTCGCCGACAAAGGTCAAACAGATCGAGAACGTCGTCTTCACCGCCAAAGAGAATCTCCGTCTCGACGATAACGACGAGCAGATCGAGAATCTGATCAAGGAACTGATCGCCAACCACACCATTGGCTGACCTCAATATCCACCTGTTCAATCATCCAACAAAATCACCCCGAAAAGAATCATGTCTGACAAGAACAATCTGATCGTATACTGCGAGTTCGAGGACGGAAAGGTGGCTGACGTCAGCCTGGAACTGCTCACCAAAGGCCGTGAACTCGCCAAAAAGTTAGGCGTCAAACTCGAGGCTCTCGTCATCGGCGACAACCTCGACAAGGTCGAGGACCAGCTCTTCCCCTACGGTGTCGACCGCGTCTACAAGGTCGCCGACAAGCGCCTCTACCCCTATCTGTCGAACCCCCACGCTTCGATCCTGATCAAACTCTTCCGCGAGATCGAACCGCAGGTCTGCCTGATGGGCGCGACCTGTATCGGCCGCGACCTCGGACCCCGCGTCTCCTCGGCGCTCCACAGCGGCCTGACCGCCGACTGCACCTCGCTCGAGATCGGTCCCCACAAGGATGTCAAGACCGGCAAGGAGTATGAAAATCTCCTCTATCAGATCCGTCCCGCCTTCGGAGGAAACATCGTCGCGACAATCGTCAATCCCGAGTGCCGCCCCCAGATGGCAACAGTCCGCGAGGGTGTCATGAAAAAGGAGATTGCCGACCCGGCCCACCGCGGCGAAGTCGTCGAACTGAAGGCCGACGACTATGTCACGCCCGAGGATTTCGTCGTCGAGATCATCGACCGCCATATCGAGAAATCGAAAGTCAACATAAAGAATTCTCCGATTATCGTCGCCGGCGGCTATGGAGTTGGCAGCAAGGAGAACTTCGACCTCCTCTTCGACCTTGCAAACACCCTCGGCGGGGAAGTCGGCGCATCGCGCGCCGCCGTCGACGCCGGATTTGCCGAACATGACCGCCAGATCGGCCAGACCGGCGTGACCGTCCGCCCGAAACTCTATATCGCCTGCGGTATCTCCGGCCAGATCCAGCATGTCGCCGGAATGCAGGAGAGTTCGATCGTCATCTCGATCAACAACGACCCGAACGCCCCGATCAACGACATCGCCGACTACGTCATAACCGGTAATGTCGAGGATGTCGTTCCGAAACTGATCAAATACTACAAGAAAAATTCGAAGTAACTGAAGACCGAAAATGGCAAACTTTTATACAGACAACACAGACCTGAAGCACCACCTCAGCCATCCGCTGATGGAGAAGATCGTCGCCATGAAGGAACGCGACTTCGCCGATGCCGAAAAATATGACTATGCCCCGATGAACTTCGAGGACGCGATGGACTCATATGACCGCGTTCTCGAAATCGTCGGCGAAATCTGCGGCACAACCATCGCCGACAACGCCGAAGGGGTTGACCACGACGGCCCGACCGTCGCCGACGGCCGCGTGACCTACGCCGAGGGCACACAGAAAAACCTCGATGTCTGCCGCAAGGCCGGCCTGATGGGGATGTCGATGCCCCGCCGCCTCGGCGGTCTGAACTTCCCAATCACCCCCTACATTATGGCCGCCGACATAGTCAGCCGCGCCGACGCCGGCTTCGAGAATCTCTGGGGTCTGCAGGACTGCGCCGAGACAATCTACGAATTCGCCAGCGAGGAACAGAAACAGAAGTTCATCCCGCGCGTCTGCGAGGGTGAGACTATGTCGATGGACCTGACCGAACCCGACGCAGGCTCCGACCTCCAGTCGGTCATGCTGAAGGCCACCGAGATGCCCGACGGCACATGGCGTCTGAACGGCGTCAAGCGCTTCATCACAAACGGCGACAGCGACATCCACCTCGTCCTCGCCCGCTCCGAAGAGGGAACAACTGACGGCCGCGGCCTCTCGATGTTCATCTACGACAAGCGCGACGGAGGTGTCAACGTACGCCGTATCGAAAACAAGATGGGCATCAAGGGATCCCCGACCTGCGAACTCGTCTACAAGAACGCGAAGGCCGAACTCTGCGGCGAACGCCGCTACGGCCTGATCAAATATGTCATGGCCCTGATGAACGGCGCCCGCCTCGGCATCGCCGCACAGTCGGTCGGTCTGAGCGAGCGCGCCTACCGCGAGGCTCTCGACTATGCCCGCGAACGCAAACAGTTCGGCAAGGCGCTCATCGAGTTCCCCGCTGTCTACGAGATGCTGAGCGTCATGAAGGCCAAACTCGACGCCTCGCGTGCGCTGCTCTACGAGACCTCCCGCTTCGTCGACATCTACAAGATCTACGAGGATATCGCGAAAGAGCGCAAACTGACTCCCGAAGAACGCAAGGAGATGAAACTCTACTCCCGTATGGCCGACGCTCTGACTCCGATGGCAAAGGGTATGGGCAGCGAATACTGCAACCAGAACACTTACGACTGCATCCAGATCCACGGCGGCTCGGGCTTCATGAAGGACTACGCCTGCGAACGTATCTACCGCGACGCACGCATCACCTCGATTTACGAGGGTACGACCCAGCTCCAGGTCGTCGCCGCGATCCGCCACGTCACCAGCGGCACCTACTCGCAGATCATCTCCGGCTACGAGGCTCTCGAATACCGCGCCGAACTCGGCGCGATCCGTGACCGTCTCGTCGCGATGACGGCGCTCTACAACGAGGCTGTCGCGAAGGTCGGCGGCTCGGACAACGCCGAGTACAAGGACATGATGGCCCGCCGTCTTGTCGAGATGGCCGGCAATATCGTGATGTCATACCTCCTGCTCCAGGATGCGAACCGTAACGAGTCGTTCACCCGCTCGCTGAACGTCTACTGCAATCTGGCCGAAGCCGAGGTACGCAAGCACTCGGCCTTCATCGCCGAATTCAACCCCGAGGAGGTCGCCGACTACAAGTTCTGACTCTGAAAATACTTCTCCTGATGGCTTTGCCGGGCCGTCAGGAGAATTTTTATTGCAAAAAATTTGGCGGTTCAAGAAAAAAGGAGTAATTTTGCACCGCAAAACCGAAAGGCAGCATGCGAAAATAGCTCAGTTGGTAGAGCACGACCTTGCCAAGGTCGGGGTCGCGGGTTCGAGTCCCGTTTTTCGCTCCTTCCCCAATAGATGTCCGGGTGGTGGAATTGGTAGACACGCTACTTTGAGGGGGTAGTGGCCGTTGGGCTGTGTGAGTTCGAATCTCATCTCGGACACCCTATGAAACCCTGCAAGCGCACGGCGCTTGCAGGGTTTCATTAATTATGTTGACACAAAAGCTCAACGACAGCAGTTAAGGTTCCACAAATCGAACAAATATAATCAATATATATACAACAAATCAAACCAACAACAATCTATAAAATGAAAAAAGCATTATTAATCGGTATAATCGTTATGCCCGTAGGGCTTTCTATAAGATGGCACACCATAAATTCCAAAGAACCTCTTTCTGCTTTGGAATTATCGAACATCGAGGCGCTTTCTGATGACGAAAGTATTTTGGCTGGAGACCCATGCTATAGCGATGGGGTATATGACATAGGTTATCCTGAGGTTGTAGTTTGCGGCAACCCATGCTATCGTCAAAAAACAAGATTGCCGCTATTCCCATCAAAATCATATTGTGAATAACAAAACATACACAGTCGATATGGCTGCAAACAGTCTTCAATACAGAACGATTCAGGTAATCCAACGCTATACGTCATCCTTTTGATTTATCAGGCAAAGTCACAGATATAATCAATGGGAACGAAGGCTATGTACTATCGCCCACCATCAACGTTAACTTCAACAGAAACCTTATTATAGCATCAATGTATTTTACAGACATATATCACGCTTTTGACATCGATGGTAAATTGCTCTCCAAGTTCTCACCATCATCACCGAAGGCCGATATAAATAACGATTTAGTTCGTTTTTTCAGTCTGGACAATGATGGTATCGCACGTTACACTCCCGGATATGCAACGGATGAATATTTATACCTCCGACGTATTATCGAGATACCCGCAGAGAGTAAAAAAGATTACGAACCGAAAGCATCATCCGACTTCGACGAGAACTCCTGACGATGGCTGCGGCGCTGAATTGTTCCGTCGCAAAAGGCGTAACGATACAACATTGCATCCGCTGTTCGCAGTCTATTTCGACGACAAATCTGAGCAATCGTTAAAAAGCATTAATATTGATAGTATGGAATAGTGATTTGATTACACATTTAGAATAAAATGCTTAACTTTACGGCATTGAATCTAAACGCCTTTCTGACGATGAAAATCAAAACGATTCTTGCTGCTTTAGTTATCTTTTCGCTCTTTTGGGCTTGCAAAAAGTCCGAAGGTCCAGAATATATCGTCAGAAAATGGATGGGGAAAGAGATACAGTTGCCTGATAACTCCACATATATTGTACAGGGAGATACCGTTCAATATGACCTTTCAGAAAATGATTACAATATTATCGTCTATATCGATTCCGAAGGTTGTACAGAATGCCGAATGCGAATGCCTGTATGGAATATGTTTATGGCGAAGATTAACCAATACAACAAATCGGTAGGTTTGATTTTCATCGTAAACGATGTTGATGCCGATAAAATTGCGCAGATGACCAAAAGAAATGACTTCCGTTATCCAGTACTTCTTGCATCGGAAAACTTCTGTGACTTCCCGGAAGAACATCTATATCAGTCATTTTTGCTTGACGAATCGAATCGCATTACAGCCATCGGGAACCCAATCAGCAATGAATCGATAGCCGGTCTGTATGATCATATCCTCTCAGCGGGCACCAGTTCCGAAGAAAAGGAGAGCAATCACCCCAACCTGACACTGTCCAGCAAACGAATACCCCTCGGAACGATTCATCTGAATGAAACACGAGAAACTCGTGTTTTATTAAAAAACAACGGCGAATCAACCCTCGAAATTTCGAAAATAATCACTTCGTGTCATTGTACGACCGTGAATGCTGAATCAGACTCAATCCAACCCGGAAAGTCTGTTTCTATCGAAATTATTCAGAGTAATGACTCAACAATCGGGTCATTCGCTCGCGATGTATACATCTATTTTGAGAATAATCCTTATTCGGTTCAAATCGAACTGACCGGATTCATGCCCGATCAAACAATCCAACAAAACATACCAACCAACTGAATAACATTCATTCATAGCCATGGCTATACCGGTTGAAAGGATATACACCGGGATAAAAGTTACTAATAAATTCACAGAAATGAAAAAGAAAACATTTGCATTTCTATCCGGGCTTGTTCTGATTGCGCTGGCAAGCATCTATTGGTTTTCAATAACCCCTAAAGAGCAGCTATCGGATATAGAATTAGCCAACATCGAAGCACTTTCACAGATAGAACTGCCAGACGTAGAAGTTACTTGCGATTGGAGTTATAGTGGAGGCCGCTGTTACCGGCAAGGTTTCAGATTAAAGATGTGTAATGAAACTATGTTCTACGAGTGCGAATACACCGGTTATCAAAATGATTATTGCCTAAACCCGTGTTAAAGTATTGCGACGTTAAACAATATAATTGTTATTACACCAATTTATGATCTTACAATTATATAAGTGTTACCATTAGTATTTCAATTAATCTGATCCTGTTCGAGTAAGTCTATAATCGGTTAAATGATATAATATGACAAATTTAGTTTTAAAGAGAATTAATTTTTTCAACAAAATATTTTTTCTTGCAGTCTTTATGGTTCTTTTATCATGTTCGAAAAAGCAATCTGAGGAAATAAATCGACATATCGATATAACAAAATCGACAAATGCCAGCCCATCTTATTATTTTTCGATTGAAAGCGTTATCCCATTGAGAAACCATAACAGTCCGGTTCTCTCAGGCCTGGAGGATATTTACCGGACCGGAGACGTACTGATTGCGCACGACAGAAATCGAGTTATATATCTGTTCGATCTCGACGGAAACCTTATATCATCATCTGAACGAATAATAGGCCACGGGCATGGCGAATATGACAATCTGTTAGCCTATAGTTATAATCCCTATAACAACAGAATAGAAGTCATTACCCCTACAAAAATGAAAATCTACGACCGAGATTTTAATTTTATAGAAGATCGCAACATCCCATCTCATAAATCAACATCAGGGAATGACGGTTGCATGTTTACCGAGATTTATGATTTAGGAGAAAATATCCATGCGCTGTTACCCTCAGGAACGAGCCACAACAGAAACTCGATTATTATCTACGACTCTTCCAAAGAGGAGACCCTGAAAACCATTGACTACAACTCTGATATCGCAGGGCTTATTAATATGCAGACACACAGTTTCACTAATTCGGGAGACTCCGTTATATTCTATCCACCTGGAATCGGGCGATATGCATATTCTCTTGACAGGGAGAATTTCGGTTTAAAGAATACAATCCAAATTGACGGAACCAACAATAATACCGACAATAATAAATACGTTCTTGACAGCAACGATATTATGCCCCTGCGATTTCTCTTCACAAAACGAATGACCCTCTTTCTTACAAAAGAAGGAAACACTCTGAAGGAGATGTCATACCTGATATCCGACGAAAATGGGGAAAACGGCAAGGTTATGATTATAGCGAACGACAAGAAGCAATTTCCAGTTATCACCAGTTCTGACGGCAAATTCATATACGGCTTATCAGATGGAGAAGATTTGGGTGACTATTATTCTGCTCTGGGAATCGAATGCCCCGACTCCCTGAAGAAATATTCCAACGTTGTGCTACGTTACTCTATTAAGTAGTGCCGGTTGAAATGATACACACCGATTCGTTATCGACAAACTCCTAAAACGATTTGACATGAAAGCCAAAACTACAATTTGCGTCTTAAGTTCCGCCACAATCATGGTGGTTGGACTGGTACTCATCGTATCATATATAAAGCAAAATCAAGACCTGAACACCCCGTTTCTTCTTGAAAACATCGAGGCTCTTGCACAGGGAGAAGACGGAACTCCAGCCGGCGACTGCTACGAACCAGCAAGTAATCCAAACGATATAGAAGGGCGACTTGAAATTCCATGCGACGAAAGGACTACAGACAATATGATATACCCTTGCAAAGTACACTTAATCATGAACAAACACAACGAGCATCCCATAAAATGCACAAAATAGTCAAATCATTCAAAAGAATAAGCATAGTGGTGGCAGTATTCGTAACAGCCATCACTATGTTCACTCGATGCAACTATACAGATTCGATGTTTGTCGGGGAAGTCATACCTGTCGATTTGGCAAACAATGTACGCGAAATCGAAGGAAATCAGATAAATGATATTCCTCTTCCATATCCAGCCTCAGCAGCATATGATTCTATTTTCATCACCTTCTCGCCCAACAGCAACACAGAGTTTCACTTTCGCGTTTATAATATTCTGTCAGGAGAAGAGTTGGGTGCATTTGTCGCCTCCGGTCATGGGGAAAATGAATTCTACACCACTACACAAATTTCATCAATTGATGTAGAAGATGGCGAACTGAAGACAATCCTTAATGTTCCTGACGAACGAAAGATTCTCGTCTGGAACATAACCAAATCACTTAAAGAGGGGACAACCGTCTTCGACGAGATTAAGCCTTATGACAACTTGATTGGGAATGGCGAACATTTTAATCTTATTTCCATGTGTGGCGAGAATGATTATGTTGTAAAAATACAATCAACCTGCAAATTTCCCGACAATAAGGTAACGCCCCACTATTACCAGATTCTCGATTCCGAGACACTCGAAGAGAAAGGCAGGATAGAAATCATACGAGAAGTCTTAGAGAACAAAAAATGTGAAGTTTCCTTCAGAGCATTTATTTCGTCAAACTCATCGGCAAACAAACAAAACAAGAAAATAGTCGAGGCAATGTTCTGGCTTGGTCAGATAAACATTATCGACACTAAGAACCACGAAGTTAAATCATATAGAGTTTCCGGAACCGACGGTAGCGAAATATATCGGACATCGATGTCTGAAGCCCCGACATATTATACAGGCGTTACATGTGACAGCGACTTCATATACGCACTATGGAAAGACAAGCCTCATAATGTAGAAGCCTATGCCGAGTGGATTCATAAATACGACTGGAAAGGGAAAATGGTCGAACGAATCCACCTTGACAAACCATTGACTGAAATCCGGCTCGAAGAATCGACCAACACGCTATACGGCTATAACCCCGACAACGACCGTATCTACGCATTCGCCCTATAAGCAACCGACATACCGACAATGTCAACAAACAAGATACTGATCATATTAACCATCACGCTACTCGCTGTTTGCTCATGCAGCAAACAGAATGGCAACACCCCCGGCGCCACGACCGAACCGGAAATGACCGAGAATTATGTCGATACAATCCGGCTGAAGAGGTCCGAATTCCGACATCAGATTGTCAGCAACGGAAAACTTCGGCCGAAACTCAAGAGCGAACTCTCGACAAAGCACTCCGATCCGCTGACACGTATCGAGGTCTCGACAGGAGAACGTGTACGGAAAGGACAACTGCTCGCCGTGACCGACGAGGAGCCCTATCGTCGCGCTCTCGAAAAAGCAAGAAGCGACTACGAGAAGGCTGAAATCGATTTCGAGGACAAACTAATCTCGCTCGGCTTCGAAGGCTCGGCGGAGATGCCAGACGACATTCGCCGGCGCGCCGAAATAATCTCGGGACTGTTCGCCGCGCGACATGCCCTCGATGCAGCCGAAAAAGACCTGGCAGACTGCTCAATCTACTCCCCGATCGACGGACGAATCGCCGATCTCGAGGGGAAACTCTACCAGAAGTCGAGCCTACTTTGTTCGATCGTCGACGAGTCGGAATTCGACGTCGATTTCAGCATACTCGAAGCCGAACTGCCTAATGTCGCCGTCGGATATGAAGCGCGGGTTATTCCCTTCGCCGCCGTCGGCGAGGAACTGAAAGGGAAAATTACAGCCATCAATCCGAGGGTATCGGACAAGGGTCTGGTCAACGTGACAGCCCGTGTCCCCGGCGGGCGCAATCTGCTCGACGGAATGAATGTGCGTGTCATCGTCGAGAGAGTGGAACCCGCGATGTTCGTGGTTCCGAAAGACGCAGTTGTCGAACGTGACGGCTATTACGTCGTGTTCATCTACCGCGACGGTCAGGCCGTATGGCGCTATGTCGACATCCTCTCTTCGAATCTGACACAGCACGCCATAACCGGCTCCTCCCGAAAGAACACGACCGTCGACGAAGGGGAAATCATCATAACATCCGGAAACATGAACCTCTCGGACGGCACTAAGGTCAAGCCCCGGGGTGAATCAGACTTATGATCAGGCAACTTATCCACAGGCCGATAGCGGTAACACTAATCGTAGTTGCGATTGCCGCTTTATGCATTCTGAGCCTCAGGAATATCCCGGTCTCTCTTATGCCCGACATCGACATTCCGCGCATCACGGTCCATGTCGACATGCCCGGCTCGTCGGTGCGCGAAGCCGAGGCCCGCGGAGCCAGACCTCTGCGGAGCCAGTTGATGCAAGTCGGGGGACTGCGCCGAATCAGGAGCGAAGCGAAGATGGACGGCGCGACGATCACTCTCGAATTTACCCCGGGGAGCCGTATGGATCTGGCCTTTATCGAGGTCAACGAGAAGATTGACCGCGCGACAGGGTCTCTGCCCGAAGGAACAGGACGTCCGAAGGCTGTCAAGGCCGGGTCGCTCGACATCCCGGCTTTTTTCATCGATATCAACTATCGCGAGGGAGCGCCGGGAGATTTCACGGCGCTGTCGGACTACGTTACCGGAGTTGTCCGCAAGCGCCTCGAACAACTTCCCCAGACAGCCATGGTCGACATCAGTGGCGATGCAAATCCGCGGATCACGATCGAACCGGACCGGACCGTGACCGACGCCATGGGAATCAGCATGGATGAAATCGGCAATGCCATCGCCGCCGCCGACCTGAAACTCGAGGCACTAAGCATTGCCGACGGTGCTTATCGCTACAGCATTCATTTCGAATCGCAAATCTCGACCATCGAGGATATAAAGAATCTTCTTGTCAAACACGACGGACGGATGCTCCGTCTCGGCGACATAGCCTCTGTCAGCCTCGACAGTTCGTCGGATGGCAGCGCCGTCAGACACGGACCGAACCGGGCGATATCGCTTGCCGTCATAAAACAGAACGACGCCCGGATGGAAGTCCTGAGCGAAAATGTCGAGTTACTGCTCGACGAACTCCGGGCGGCCAATCCGAACGTTGACTTCACTGTTACGCGCGACCAGACCCTGCTGTTATCATATTCGATTGGCAATCTCGGCTGGAATCTCATCACAGGCATCCTGCTGGCATGCATCGTCCTGATGCTGTTTATGCGCAGCGCTAAGGCTTCCGCCCTGGTCATCGTCAGTATACCCCTGTCTCTGATGGTCACGATTTTATGTTTCCGTCTGATCGGGATATCAATCAACATCGTATCACTCGCCGGTCTGATTCTCGGCGTCGGCATGATGGTCGACAACTCGATTATCGTCATTGACAACATTATGCGCCTTCTGTGCGAGGGAAATCCGACAGACGTAGCCGTCACCCGCGGTGCCCGGGAGGTGTTCACACCGATGCTGTCGTCAGTCCTAACGACATGTTCAGTATTCATTCCGCTGATTTTTCTGAGCGGAACCGCCGGGGCGCTGTTCTACGACCAGGCAATGGCCGTCACGATATCGCTCTTCGCGTCGCTGGCGGTCGCTATGCTGGTCATTCCAGTATACTTCAGAGTATTCTACAAAAACAGCACACAGAAAGACTCACAGCCGGCCGGAATGCCCGGAACCAGACTCTACGAATCCGCTCTTGACCGGGTTCTAAGTCATCCGAAGAGAACAATCCTGCTTCTGGTGGCTGTTACAGGAATCGGCATATTGTCGTTCCCCCATCTCCGGAAAGAAAGAATGCCCGACGTCACCCACACCGATATGCTCGCTTATATCGACTGGGGTTCGGGAATTTCGCTCGCCGCGAACGACAAGCGTATGAGCCAACTGCGGGAGGTCATCGAAGAGGATGCGCTGACGACTACGACTATGGCTGGAAGCCAGGGGTTCCTGCTCCCCCACACGCGCGACCTGACACCGGCGGAATCTGTCATCTATATTGCAGCCGAATCCAGCGATGCGACAAACAGGATAGCCGGAAAAATGCGCTCATGGCTGAAGAGTCATTATCCCGAGGCGACGGTCGAATTCGATATCTCCGGTAACATCTACGACGCCATCTTCTCCTCGGGGGGCCCCGACCTCGAAGCGAGACTCCAGACGGCTACAGGCGCCCTGCCCGATGTCGCGCAGAGCCGCCGGTTCCGCGATTCGGTCGCCGCGGCCTTCCCCGCCCTCGACCTCCAGCCGGTCGCGACGGAGGAGAACCTTCTCTATGTAGCCGACATCGATCTTATGTCGCTCTACGACATTAGTTACCCACAACTCTATAACCGTCTGCGCCAGATAACCGGCGCCAACAGCGTCTATACCGTAAACGACGGCTTCCGCGCCCTCCCTGTCGTCGTCGGCTCCGGAAAAGCCTTCCGTGACGACTTGCTCTCGAACACAATACGCTCCGGTGGAACCGATATCCCCCTCTCGGTTCTGCTCCGGGAGAAACGCGTCGAGGACTACAAGCGTCTCTACGCGTCGTCATCGGGAGAATACCATCCGATCGAAATCAACGCCGCCGACGCGACGATCCGCGAGGTCGGGTCCCGTATCGAACGGATGGCCAACCGGCCCGGTTCGGGGCTGTCGGTATCTTTCGCCGGGGAATACTACGAAAGCCGTTCGCTGATTAGCGAGCTCGCTCTGGTTCTCGCTGTCGCGCTCGGACTGCTCTACTTTATTCTCGCAGCGCAGTTCGAGAGTCTCCTCCAGCCGCTTGTCATTCTGTCGGAAGTCGCGGTCGACACGGCTGTCGTGTTTATCGCGATGTGGCTGATCGACGAGTCGGTCAATCTGATGTCGATGACCGGAATTGTCGTCATGAGCGGAATCGTCATCAACGACTCGATCCTGAAGGTCGACACGATCAACCGCCTGCGCCGCTCCGGAATGGGGCTCGACCGGGCAATCCGAACCGCCGGACGCCAGCGTCTGCGCCCGATCGTCATGACCTCACTGACAACGATTCTCGCGATCGTGCCGTTTCTGCGACGGGGCGATATGGGATCCGACCTGCAGTTTCCGCTCTCCTTCACCCTGATTGTCGGCATGACTGTCGGCACTCTTGTCAGCCTGCTGGTTCTCCCCCTTCTCTATAAGTTAACCGACCGCTGTTCGAAAGACAAACAGCCGTCTGTCTGAAACGTTATGAATTCCGGGTCGAAATATTTCAGGGCGATATTGGTTATGGCAGTACTGACGCTGATCGGCATCGGCCTGATCCCGACGCTCGACACGTCGGTCGAACCCCGTCCGGTCCAGGGACGGACCCTGACGATATCCTACTCCTGGCCCGGCGCAGCGGCAAAGGTTGTCGAACAAAACGCGACTTCCGTAATCGAAGGACTCGTGTCGTCGGTCAGGGATGTTGCAGCGACTGAATCGCAGTCACGATTCGGCGGCGGAACCGTCTCGGTCGAACTGAAACCAGAGTCAGATGTCGCGGCAGTCAGATTCGAAATCGCCTCGCTGATTAGACAGACAGGGGGAAAACTCCCCGAAGGGATGTCCCAGCCGATTGTCTCGGGGGGTGAAACCGTTGGCGAAGAGGATAGATATCGAACGGTTACACTGCTGACCTATCAGATAGCCGACACCCTGTCGACCAACGCCCTGCGCGAATATGTCCATAACCGTCTTGAGCCGAGGATACGACAGATCGATGGCATCACGGGAATCGAGATTAACGGAGCAACAGACCGCTACCTCGAAATCAGTTACGAGCCCGAGGCAATGGCCCGGTGGGGAATAACTTCGGAGCATTTGCGACAGGCTGTCGCGCTTTATCTCGGAGAGAAGTCAGCGGTTGGAGAGGTCGATGACTGCGGACACCGTATGGCCGTATGGCTCGCGACCGACGGAATGGAGCGGGAACTCGGCCAAATCCCTGTCAAGCATAGCAGAGATGGAACGGCCATATATCTGAACAATCTGGCCCGATGCTCCTTCAAACTTAAGAATCCTGACCGATATTATCGAATTAACGGACTTAACACCCTCTATCTCAACCTGAAGGCAGAAGCCGGCAGTAATCTGATCTCCCTGTCAGATCGTGTTCAGGATGAGATCGAATCAATCGGATCGGGAATTCTCTCCGGACCCTCTATGGAACTGACCTACGATTCGGCCGAACGTCAGCGCGAGGAACTCGGAAAACTGGTCGGACGGTCGGCTATGTCGCTGCTCGTTCTGCTACTGCTCGTTCTGATTGTCAGCCGGAGTTGGCGCTATCTGGCGGTTATCGCCGTGACACTCGCGGCTTCGCTGGCAGTTTCGGAGATCGGATGGTGTCTGTTCGATATCCGGCTCCATTTCTATTCTCTGGCAGGAATAACTGTTTCGCTCGGACTTGTGATTGATGCCTCGATTGTTATGACCGACCACTACCGGCGCTATCGCGACCGCGGCGCATATTTTGGGATTTTCGCCGCGCTGCTGACGACTATCGGCTCTCTGGTGCTGGTCTCGTTCATGCCTGATCATATCCGGAAAGACCTGATGGACTTCGCCCTGATCGTAATGATCAATCTGACCGCTGCGCTGATCGTGGCCTATTTTTTCGTGCCGCCTCTGGTCGAGGGGATAGAAAAAAGAGGTTCAACGGGTAACGAGACGACCATCAGGTCCGAAATGAAGCCTTACGCCTCCTATATCAACTGGTCGCGCAGACACCGATGGGTCGTAATCGCCGTGATGGTGCTGACTTTCGGACTTCCGATATTCGCTCTCCCTGACAACTGGGATTTCCCCGGACGGAACACACTGTCGAAATGGCTCGGCGGAACCGTCACACTCTTTGCCGGGAATCTCGAAAAGGGGTCCGGATACGAAGAGAAGCCGGAACCACGGCTTCTTATCAGGGCTCGTCTTCCACAGGGGGGAACGGCCGCACAACTGAACGAAAAGGTCGTTCTGCTCGACCAATTCCTGAGAAGCCAGGCGGGGATAAAGCGATGGGTCACAAGCGTCGACCGCTACGGCGCGGAAATCGATGTCGAATTCACCCCCGAAGCACTCCGGTCGTCACTTCCCTACACCGTCGAAAACCGCGTAATCGGGCGAATTATCGACATCGGCGGCGCGGACTGGGCCACTTCAGGAGTCAGCGAAAAAGGCTTCAGCAATGCTCTCGGCTTGTCATACCGAAGCAACAGCATCCTCCTTCGCGGATACAACTACGGGCGGCTCGAACGCCTGGCCCGAGCCCTATGCGACACACTGGCCCGAAACCCCCGCGTCTCAGACATCGTCGTCCAGTCGCCCGACATCTACCGCCGCTACGAGGAGGATGAGTTCCACGCCGTGTTCGACCGGGAACTGACCATGTCAGTCGATATCGAACCACGAAGGATTCATTCGGCACTCAGGGATCTGGCCGGGGAACAGTCCGTCGGCACGATCGATGACGGAATGGAGCGGATCGAGGTTGTCGTCAGTCCGGCGACCCGCGACGGTTTCGATTTGTGGCGACTGGAGAATCTATATCTCCGTGTCGATTCGACCGACCTCCGGGCTGGAGCATTCCTGAACATCGAAAAACGGAAGGCGAACAATATAATCAACAAACGGAACCAGGAATATCGTTTGTCGGTCGATTTCAACGTCGTCGGGACCTACTCCTACACATCGAAATATCTCCGGCGGACCGTCGGGGCGTTCAATTCCCGCCTTCCGGCCGGGTTCAGGGCAGAGGTTGCCAACTACAACCACCACGAGGACACCGGCAGCCAGTACTGGCTCCTCGGTCTGGTTGTCATCGTCATCTATTTCATCTGCGGCATTCTCTTCGAGTCGTGGACGCGTCCGCTGGCGATTCTGTCGCTGGTTCCGGTCGCGTTCATCGGTGTCTTCGTCGCGTTCTGGCTGACTGGCCTAGCTTTCGGGACCGGAGGATTCGCTTCGCTGGTTCTACTTGCCGGCCTCGTTGTCAATTCTGCGATCTATATCCTCGCCGAATACGACCGGATTAACGGCGGCGGCGAACCGTCGACCGCGAACTATATTCTGGCATTCCGGCGCAAAATCGTGCCCGTTCTGCTGACTGTCGTGTCGACGGTCGCCGGGCTCCTCCCCTTCCTTTTCGACGATCCCGGGGAAAAATTCTGGTTTTCATTCGCGCTCGGTTCGATTGCCGGACTGATATTCTCGCTGATCGCTCTGGTTTTCTGTCTTCCGGTCTTCCTCCGCCGCTGAATTCCGCGAATTTTCGACATTTGGGCCAATTCCCAGTCCATACCGCCAAATCATATCGACAAATACCGTCAGATTATCTACCCCCCCCCCATATTATAAACATATTTTAACACAATTACACCTTTTCAATATTTTAATTTTTATAATTTTGCATCCGCGTTGTATTATTGTAATCTCTCCTGTCCATCTTCTCATAAGTTGCTGATTGAAAACAAAAATCTACATATTTTCATTCATTAATGTTTAATTTATGACTAATACCAATCTCAAGAAACTATGTCTCTTGGTGGCTCTGACCGCGGGAATGCCGATGGTCAGTTACGCCGAACCGGCATCGGCACAGCCTGCGGCCACAGCCCCGGCAGAGACCGCTGATTGTACGGGTACGGTCGTCGACTCAGACGGCGAACCCCTGATCGGCGCAACAGTCCGCGTAGACGGCACACAGAATGGAGCCGCGACAAACATCGACGGCGTATTCTCGCTAAAATCAGTCAAAATCGGATCGAAACTGACCGTCAGTTATGTCGGATACCAGCCCCAGACCGTTGTCTGGAAGGGCCAGCCGCTGACAATCTCGATGAAGGACGACTCGAACGTCCTCGACGAAGTTGTCGTTATGGGTTACGGCGTCGCGCAGAAACGCTCTAAAGTTACGAACTCCGTTGCAAAAGTCGACGAAAAAGCACTGACCGTCGGTGTCAACGCCAACCCCGCCCAGGCCCTCGCAGGCGCCGTCTCGGGTGTCAAGGTCAACATCACCTCTGGCGACCCGAGCGCAACGCCTAACATCACCGTCCGAGGCGGAACAAACTGGGACGGCTCTGCATCGAACCCCCTCTACGTCGTCGACGGACAGATCCGCGAGAGTCTCGCCGACATCAACCCGAACGATATCGAATCGATGGAAATCCTGAAAGACGCCGGAGCGACGGCCCTCTACGGTGCGCGCGCTGCGAACGGTGTCATCCTGATTTCGACCAAGAAAGGCAAATCGGGCCAGGGGAACATAACGCTCAGCGTCAAATATGGTATCACCCACTACGACAGCGGCTACGACATGGTCAATGCCCACGACTATATCTACTGGATGCGTAAGGCGGCCTACGCCACGGAAAATCCGAATCCGGCCGTTCCCGGAACAACCTGGCTGAACGGCTTCTACAAGCACCTCGACAACGGCTCGCAGCCCTACTCCGTCGGCAAGACGACCATCACAGACCGCGACCTGTGGAATATCCTGACACTGACCGACGAGAACAGTTATCTTCTCAACCACGGCTGGCAGACGATGCCCGACCCGCTGAACGATGTCCTCGGAACGAACACGACGATTCTCTACAAGGACACTGACGTTCCCAACTACAACATGCAGTCGTCGACAGCAACACAGGACTACAACCTCAGTTTCTCCGGCGCAAACGACCGCGGCAACTACTACTCGTCGCTCGGCTACTACAAGGCCGACGGTTCGCTTCCCGCGACCTACTACGAACGCTACAACTTCTCCTTCACCGGCGGCTACAAAATCTCGAACTGGCTGACTTCGAATTCGGTGTTCAACTATACCCGCGCCAACTATGTCAACACCTCGAACAACCTCGCGACCGGATATCTCTACGGCCGAATCAACTCGATGCCGCGCACTCTGCGCCTCGAGAACGAAGAGGGTGAACGCCTCTATGCCGGCAGTCTTAATGGTGCATCATATAACCTCCACTATCAGCCCGAGAAATATGTACGCGACAACCAGCGCGACAAATTCCAGATGACCCAGTCGCTGACAGCGACAATCATCCCCGGCCTGACCCTGAAGGGAACAATGAGCTGGTATTACAACGAACTCCGCAACAGCGCCTTCAACAAAAACATCCAGACCAACAACAGCGGTTCGATGAACACCTCCCACGCAACGAGCGAATCGTTCGACCGCTATTTCGACCAGACCTACAACATCGTCGCCAACTTCAACCGCACATTCGTCGAAAAGCACACGGTCAATGCGATGGTCGGTATGGAGTTCTACAAACGGACACGCAAAGGATTCGATGCCGCCGGACAAGGAGCACCGACCGACGACTTCGCTGACCTTCAATACACGGCGATCGGCAACACACGCAGTATCGACTCCTGGAAATATCAGGAGGCAATCCTGTCGTACTTCGGTCGCGTCGAGTATGACTATATGGACAAATATCTCTTCGCCGCAACATTCCGCGAAGACGGCTACTCCCGCCTCCAGAACAACCGCTGGGGATTCTTCCCGGGTGTGTCGGCCGGCTGGGTCTTCTCGAAAGAAAACTTCTGGGCCAACAACGAGAAACTGAACTTCATCAACTACGCGAAACTCCGCGGTTCGTTCGGTCTGAACGGTGTCGTCAACTCGAATATCATCGGCTACTACACCCTGCTCGGATCCTACTCACCCGCAACATACGCCGGCCTGACAGGCTTCCGAATCGGTAATCTACCGAACCTAAACCTGAAATGGGAACGTACGCGCACATTCGACCTCGGTCTGACATTCGGGTTCCTCAACAACCGCTTCAACCTCGACCTGGCCTACTACAACCGTCTGACGATGGACAAATATGCCAGCAAGGCTCTGCCGCGTACGACCGGCTTCTCATCCGTCACAACAAACAACGGTTCGTTCCGCAACCAGGGTCTCGAAATCGACATCAATGCAACCCTGCTCCGCACCCACGACTTCACCTGGACTCTCGGTGCGAACCTGACCTACAACCGCAACGTGGTCGTCGATCTCCCCTACAACGGCTTCGAACGTAACCGTCAGGACGCCGTTCAAGTCTATGACGGAACCGTCAACGCTGACGGCACATACGGAACGAAATATATCGGCGGTCTCCAGGAGGGTCAGGAACCTATGCACATCATCGGTTACAAGAAGGCCCGCATCCTCCAGTCATGGGACGACGTCAACTCCCTCGGCAACTACGTCGACATCTCCCGCTCGGCTCTCTCTGCTGTTCCTATCTACGCAACCGATGAAGGTCTTGCCCGACTCAAGGCTCTCGGCCTCGACGGCGGCGCTGTCCGCCTTAGCCCCGGCGATGTAATCTGGCAGGACGCCAACGGCGACAATATGATTGACACTTATGACCGCTTCGACCTCGGCAATCGTCTCCCCCACTGGACCGGGGGCTTCAACACGACCCTGTCATGGAAAGGACTCTCGCTCTACGCCCGCTTCGACATGGGCTTCGATATGACCGTCTACGACTCGTCGTTCACCTGGTGGATGGGCGGTGGACAGGGCACATACTCCTTCCCCGTCCAGGCTATGAGAGACACCTGGACTCCGGAGAACCCGAACGCCAAGTATCCCCGCTACGTGATTGCGTCGAACATGGGTACGAACGCTTACTTCCGCACATCAGACATCCTCGCTGAAAGCGGAGCATATCTCGCCTGCCGCGAACTCTCGCTGAGTTACCAACTTCCGCAGTCGATCTGCAACAAGTTCCGCAGTCAGGGTCTGACTCTCTCCGTAACCGGCCAGAATCTCGGCTACCTGAAAAAATGCACGCTCCCTCTGCCGGACAACACCCAGAACCTCACCTATGCTGACAACCAGGGTACATACAACCTCCCGCTGACCGTCATCTTCGGCCTGAATGTCACATTCTGATAACCCCCTCTACAATTCAAAAAGAAATGAATAAGAAAATTCTATCGATATTCGCCTCGGCGGCGGTACTCGGCGGCGCACTCGGTCTGACTTCCTGCGCCGACGATCTCGACCTGTCGAACCCCGATATGTACGACTCCCAGAACTTCTGGCGTTCCGAGGCCAACTTCACCGGCAACCTCGTTGCCCTGATGGCGCAGTGGCGCTCGAACTACGACCAGATGGTCATGTTCCAGGCCGGCGAACTCCGAACGGACTACTACTGGCCCAACGGCGGAACCGACGGCACGGGCCTGCGTAATACCGAGTTCATACGTAACCAGTATGATGCCGTCAACTACCAGTTCGACAACTTCGCCAATATCTACGGTATGGTCTCGAACTGCAACACATTCCTTTACTACGACGAACTGCGCGGCGACATTCTCGACACCAATTGCCGCGAGTATCTCCGCGGTATGATATACGGCATGCGCGCATGGTGTTTCTTCCAGCTCCACAAGATGTACGGAACTGCTCCTCTGCGTATCACAGCCGATGTCATCCTCGGAAACTACGACGAGGTGACGCTCCGTATGCCGCGCAGCACCGCCGAAGAACTCCTTGACCAGATCAAGAAGGATATCGACGCCTCGCTGACCCACTTCAACAACGCCGGCAACTACACCAACTCCCTATATTCAGGCAACCGAAAGACAAACTTCTGGACGAAGGCCGCTACCGAAATGCTCGCCGGCGAGACCTATCTCTGGAGCGGCAAGGTATCGACACTCGACCACAAGGCAACCGGCGCGACCGACGTCGCTAAGGCGAAGACCTACTTCGAAAATGTCATCAACAACTATGGCTTCCAGTTGATGCCGACCTACGATGCCGCCATCAACACCAATGCCGGAAACACCGAGACAATCTTCGCGACATACTACAACAAGGATGAAGCGACAACAAACTGGTTCAACTATATCATGTATGACGTCACAACCGGCGGTTCCCCCGGCAACTTCTGGAGTGCTGTCGGCGAAGACGGAGTTACTCCGAGTACTACAGCCCAGCGTCTTACATGGATCTACAATCCGGCTACCGGAACCCGCACCCGGACCCAGTTCTACCTGACCCGCATGCAGGGCCAGCAGCACTACGCCGTCCGCAACGCCTTCTACCGCCAGTTCGACAAGGAGGACAGCCGTATCGACATCTTCATGCCAATCTACCTGATCACTCCCGAACAGGATTCGCTCAATGTCCAGTATGTCGAAAACTTCAACCCCGACGACTATATCCTCGCCGGTTGCTATGTCCGGAAATACCACGGCTCGATGGGTGACCAGGGCGTCATGGTCGGCACGAACTTCATGCAGTACTACCGTCTGGCTCTCGCCTATATGTATCTCGCCGAAATCGCGAACTACGAAGGCGATAACGCGACCGTAGTGAAATATATCAACGAGATCCGCAAACGCGCCTACGGAGATAACTGGGACGAATCGAAGTTCGGATACAAGGCCGGTTCATTCCTCGACAACGAGATCGCTATCCTCCAGGAGAAGGCCAAAGAGTTCTTCCAGGAGGGTCAGCGCTGGTGGGATCTTCGCCGTATGACCGCTGTCAAGGACGGTCAGGACAAGGATCACCTCGTGTTCCGCAAGGAAGCCTGCATCGGCCACGGCCTCGATCTTGCCGCACACCCGAACTGGTATGAGGTAACGCCGACCTATACGACACTCGGCCGCTACACAATCGATACAGATTCTGCTCTGCTGAACTACGACACACAGAAGCACATCGTGCTCTGGCCGGTTAACCAGAGCACACTCCAGGCCGACGATGCCCTGACCCAGACACCGGGCTATTCCGACGATATCCCTTGGATCGAAAACTGATAATATAATTGCATTCAACTTCGGCGTCACCGTTCTCTGAGACAGAGGGCGGTGACGCTTCGTTTTTTGTTTTATAAGTTTTATTTGTTACCTTTGCAACAAAACAGCAGATTATGGCCTCAGAAATGAAATACCCGATTGGTGTCCAGTCTTTTGAGAAAATCAGAAAGGAAGGATATGTCTATGTTGACAAAACAGCGTTGATCCACAAGATTGTGATTTCAGGGCAATATTATTTTCTGAGCCGTCCGCGACGGTTCGGCAAAAGCCTGTTGCTTTCGACGCTCGAGGCGCTGTTTCTCGGCCGACGCGACCTGTTCCGAGGTCTGGCTATTGATTCGCTCCTCTGGGAATGGGTCGAATACCCCGTCTTCCATCTCGACCTGAATGTTACCGACTACACCGAAGAAAAATCCTTGGTTGACCGTCTCGACGAGACATTGACACTTTGGGAAGAAAAATATCGTATAACTCCGGATAAAGTCGCGCCGGAGTTACGTTTCGAGAATATTATCCGGAAAGCCTTTGAGCAGACCGGAAGGCAGGTCGTTATTCTCGTCGACGAATATGACAAACCCATGCTCCGTGCGCTCCACAATCCGGAACTTCAGGACCGCTACCGCAACAAACTCCAGGCCTTCTACGGAGTTCTGAAATCGCTCGACCCCTACATCAAATTCGCCATGCTGACAGGCGTCACCCGCTTCAGCAAAACAAACATCTTCAGCAGCTTGAACAACTTGAACGACATCTCGCTCGAAACTCCGTTCAACGAACTCTGCGGTATCACGGACGACGAACTCGATCACTATTTCCCAAAATCAGTCGAGGCATTTGCCAAAGCCAGAAAGGTATCTTTCGATTATGTTCGCGAGATGCTTCGAAAGTGTTACGACGGCTATCACTTCGCTGTGCCTGGCGTCGGAATCTACAATCCCTTCTCCCTTCTGAGATCGCTCTATTCCCAGAAATTCGGAAACTATTGGGCCGCAACCGGAACTCCGACATTCCTGGTTGAACTCCTTCGTCAAAACAATTTTCTGCTCTCCGATCTCGAATCGGTCGAACGGTCTGGCCAAACTCTCCAGAGCGCCGACATCTATCGCCGCGACCTTGTCCCGATGTTTTTCCAAAGCGGTTATCTGACCCTCGAAAAATTCGATCTGGAGAGAAACGTCTACACGCTCGATTTCCCGAACCGCGAGGTCAAAGAGAGTTTCCTCGAATTCATTCTCCCATATTATTCGCCGAAAGCGAACAACGAATCAGTAATCAACGGACTTGTCCGGGCCGTCAACGGCGGGGATACCGACCGGTTTATGGAAATCCTCAGACGTTTCTTCGCCGACTTCCCCTACGAACAGATTCCCGACATGGAGGTCCACTACCAGAACGTCGTCTATCTGATCATGAAACTGATGGGATTCTACGTCCGGACCGAATACCATACCTGTAACGGCCGCGTCGATATGGTCATCGACACAAAAGATTTCGTCTATGTCATCGAGTTCAAACTCGGCGGCTCCCCCCGGACGGCCCTGCGACAGATCGAAGAGAAGGGCTACGCCATCCCCTTCGAAGGCAGTGGAAAACAGATTATCCGTCTCGGCGTTGTCTTCGACAAGACAACACGAGCCCTCGCAAAATGGCAGCAGGACACGAAGAAATAAAAAAAATTTGGAGATATGTCGGCTTTTTGTTAATTTTGCCGAAAATGCCTAACAACTTTTCTCTTGTATGAAAAAAGAACGTATTCTGGTAACCGGTGGTACCGGCTACATCGGCTCCCACACCGTGGTTGAGCTCCAGCAGGCCGGCTATCCGGTTGTGATTATCGATAACCTCTCGAACAGCAACCGCGACGTGCTCGACGGTATCGAACGTATAACCGGCATCCGCCCCGACTTCGTCGAGGCCGACTGCACCGACATCAACGCCCTGAAGAAACTCTTCGCCGACTATCCCGACATCCGCGGCATCATCAACTTCGCCGCCTCGAAGGCTGTCGGCGAATCGATGCAGAAGCCGATCCTCTACTACCGCAACAACCTGAACACGCTGATGAACCTCCTCGACCTGATGGCTCCGAACGGCGTCAAGGGTATCGTGTTCTCTTCTTCCTGCACCGTCTACGGCGAACCCGACGTCAACCCCGTAACCGAGCAGTCTCCGATCAAGAAGGCCACATCGCCCTACGGCAACACAAAACAGATCTCCGAAGAGATTATAACCGACGTCATCAACGCCGGCGCACCCTTCAAGAGCGTCATCCTCCGCTACTTCAACCCCGTCGGAGCCCATCCGACCGCCGAGATAGGCGAACTCCCGAACGGCGTGCCCCAGAACCTGATCCCCTACGTCACACAGACCGCAATGGGAATCCGCAAGGAACTCAGCGTCTTCGGCGACGACTACAACACCCCCGACGGAAGCTGTATCCGCGACTATATCAACGTCGTCGACCTAGCCAAGGCCCACGTCATCGCCGTCCAGCGCATGCTCGAGGACAAATCGGAAGCCCCGATCGAAATCTTCAACCTCGGAACCGGCAACGGCCTTTCGGTCCTCGAACTGATCAACATCTTCGAGACCGCAACCGGCGTCAAAGTCCCCCACAAGATTGTCGGACGCCGCGCAGGCGACATCGAGAAGGTGTGGGCAGACCCAACCTATGCTAACACCGTCCTCGGATGGAAGGCCGATACCCCGATTGCCGACACGATGCGCTCGGCCTGGGCATGGCAGTGCAAACTCCGCGAACGCGGAATCATGTGATGACCGTCCGGCTCTGTAAAATACTCCTTGCGGCAATGTTCTTTATGACATTGCCGCTTGGCTTATACCCCCTGACGGAACCCGCCACCCCGGAGGAGCTTTCGCAGGCCACGGCCAATCCGGCCGAACCGTTCGAATTCAGCCTCCTCGTCGCCGCCCCCGGAGAGATATGCTACGAACTCGAAGGGCACGCCGGTATGCGCCTTCGCGACCCCGCGACCGGAACCGACCTGGTTGTCAACTGGGGCCTGTTCGAATTCGCCCGGCCGAATTTCGCCTACCACTTTGTCAAAGGGGAGACCGACTACCATATCGGAGCGATGCCGACAGACTATTTCGTCTGGCAGTATGCCCGGCAGGGACGCCGCGTGACCGAATTCATCCTCGACCTGACCCCAGAGGAGAAACAACGTATGCTCGATTTTATCGACACCGAGCTCTCCGAGGGTCACAACGTCTACCGCTACAACTACGTCAAGGACAACTGCGCGACCCGCCCGCTGATCGCCATCGAGACCGCCGTCGGCGACACTGTCGCGAATCTTCCCCTCTCTGACGAAACCGGCCGGACTTACCGCGAGGTGATGCGGTATTACCACCGCAACTACCCCTGGTATCAATTCGGCATCGACCTCGCCCTCGGCCCCGGAATCGACTATCCCCTCAAGGCGCGCGAAAAACTCTTCGCCCCGACCGAGATGGATCGCATGATGGCCGTGTCGACCTTCGGGACGGACTCCCTCGGCCGTCCGCGCCGCGTCATCTCGGCCGTCAACTATCTTTCGGACGGGACCCCCGAAGGGAACGCCGCGGCCGCGACACCCTGGTATCTTACTCCAATGGCCGCCTCGCTGCTACTGCTCGCCGCCGGAGTCGCGCTGACCCTCCGCGACCTGCGCCGCCGCCGGACGACCCGCTGGTTCGACTCGGCGCTCTACTCGATTTTCGCCGTCGCCGGAACAGTCGTCGCCTTTCTGGTGTTTATATCCCTGCACGAAGCAACCTCCCCGAACTGGGTGCTTCTCTGGCTGAACCCCCTGGCGCTGGTTCCGGCGATAGGGATTTGGTTAAAAAAGGCCAAACGTATGGTAGTTTGCTACCAATTTATTAATTTTGGCGCAGTTTTTGCGTTATTGATAATCGGAGCGTGCGGCGTTCAGTCGCTGAACGCGGCCTTCTACCCCCTGATGGTCCTCGACATGTTCCGCGCTTTTTCATATATCCGAATCAACCGATGACATCATCCCGATTGACCAACATACCCGTCAGGATCGCCTGCAGCCTTGTAGCGGCTTTTGTCGCCGCGGGGTTGTCGGCCCAGGGCATCCCCTCCCGGCCCCAACTCGTTGTCGGGATCATGGTCGACGGTCTGAACGCCGATTATCTCCGGCTCCTGAAGGGATATTTCAGCGACGACGGCTTTAAACGCCTCCTCGATAACGGAGTTGTCTTCACCGACATCGACTACGGCGACAATATCGACGCGACGGCCGCGACGGCTATCGCGATGACAGGCGCGGCGCCGTCCGTCAACGGCATCCCCTCGCGCTATGTCTACGACCAGGAATCCCGCCGGACCCACAATATCTTCGGCTCGGCCGCCAAACCAAACTCCGACTCCTTTACCCCCGCGTCGCTGCTCGTCTCGACTATCGGCGACGAAATCCGGATCGACGCAGCCGGAACAGGCTATGTCTACTCGATCGCCCCCGACGCCGAACGCGCCATCCTGATGGCCGGACACGCCGGAAACAGTGCGGTCTGGATTAACGAACTGACAGAGAAGTGGGCCTCCTCCCCATATTATAAGGAGATGCCCCAGACAACCGTCGTCCGGAACATCAACCGCCCCCTGTCGATGGAACTCGACACGATCAGCTGGACTCCGCTGATCGACCCCGGAGAGTATCCCGACATCCCCGCCCACAAGAAACTATACCCCTTCCGCCATGTCTTCCAGCGCGCCGACAAGAACCGGACCAACGCCTTTATCGCCTCGCCGATGGCGAATCGGTCGGTAACTGACCTTGCGACGGAATATATCTCGACGCTGAACCTCGGGAAACGGGGCGTGACCGACATGCTCGGCCTCGGCTACACGGTTGTCCCGTATCCATACACACGCGACGCCGACAACCGTGTCGAAACTCTCGACTCATACCTCCGCCTCGACCGTGACCTGGCACGCCTGTTCCGCGCGATTGACAACGGGCCGGGACGCGAAAACACCCTCGTATTCGTCGCCGGAACGCCCGCGCCGGCAACCTCGCGCCGCGACGACGAGAAATGGGGGATCCCATACGGCGAGTTCTCGGCCAAACGGGCAATCTCGCTGCTCAACATGTATCTGATCGCCCTCCACGGCAACGGCGAATGGGTCTCGGGATACCACGACCGCCAGTTCTACCTCAACCACGCCCAGATCAAGAGCGCCAACCTTCCCCTTCGCCAGATTCGAGAAGAATCGGCCGAATTCCTGGCGCGCATGAGCGGCGTCAGCGAGGTCCACACGATTGACGAAATCGCCGGAGGAACCGCCGGCGACAACGCCGCGTCGCTAAAACGCAACACTTCGCTAAAACACGCCGGCGACCTTATGGTCTCGATCAACCCGGGATGGGAATCGGTCGACGACGACTTCCAGACCGACAGCCGCGTGGCCCGCTCGGCCTATACGCCCGCTCCGCTGATTATCCTCGCGCCCGGCCTCGAACCGAAGACAACCACCACACGAACCGACGCCCGCACGATCGCCCCGACCGTCTCGCGTCTGATACGCATCCGCGCTCCGAACGGGGCGGCGCTCTCCCCGGCTCTCTAACCCGGCGGCATCCGCCGCTCCTCCCCCCCGAAAACTAACAGACTCATAACAAGCAAACAAAAGACACCGTAAACAATATATGTCGTTAATCTCGTTTTTAAGCAGCATATTCGGAAACAAGTCACAGCGTGACATGCGCGAAATCCGCCCGATCGTCGACCAGATAAACGCCCTCGGGCCGAAAATGAAGGAACTCTCGAACGACGAGCTCCGCCAGGTCATCACCGATGTGCGCGCCGAAATCAAAACAGCGATCGAACCGTTCGAAACCCAGATCGCCGAAAACAAAGAAAAAATCGAAACCCTCCCGATCGACAAGCGCCAGCCCCTCTGGGACGCGATCGACAAAGCCGAGAAGAGCATCCTCGACACTCTCGAACAACAGCTCGACAAGGCTCTCCCGACCGTCTTCGCCGCGATCCGCGAGACAGCCGCCCGCTTCGCCGCCAACGACGTCGTCGAAGTGACCGCAACCCAGATGGACCGCGACCTCGCCGCCGCCGGCAAGGATTTCGTCTCGATCGAGGGTGACAAGGCCCTATACCGTAACCAGTGGATGGCCGGCGGAAACATGATAAAGTGGGACATGGTCCACTACGATGTCCAGCTTATCGGCGGCATCGTGCTCCACCAGGGGAAAATCGCCGAGATGGCGACCGGCGAGGGAAAAACGCTCGTCGCTACGCTCCCGGTGTTCCTCCGCTCGCTGTCGGGTCGCGGCGTCCATGTCGTGACCGTCAACGACTACCTCTCAAAACGAGACTCCGAGTGGATGGGGCCGCTCTATATGTTCCACGGCTCGACCGTCGACTGTATCGACAAACACGAACCGAACACCCCCGAGCGCCGCGCGGCCTATATGTGTGACATAACCTTCGGAACAAACAACGAATTCGGCTTCGACTACCTCCGCGACAATATGGCGATGAGCGCTTCGGATATGGTCCAGCGCAAACACTACTATTCGATCGTCGACGAGGTCGACTCGGTCCTGATCGACGACGCCCGTACGCCGCTGATTATCTCCGGTCCGGTCCCGAAAGGTGACGACCAGATGTTCAACCAGTTCAAGTTCAATGTCGAAAAAGTCGTCAACGCCCAGCGCCGCCTCGTCGGCCAGTTCCTGACCGAGGCGAAGACGAAACTCGAAAGCGACAACAAGGAGACCCGCAAGGAGGGTGCGCTCGCCCTGTTCCGCGCCTTCAAGGGGCTGCCGAAATATGGTCCGCTGATCAAATTCCTCAGCAAGGAGGGCATGAAGAACACCCTTCTCGAAACCGAAGCATATTATCTCCAGGACAACCAGCGCGAGATGCCGAAGGCGACCGAACCGCTCTATTTCGTCATCGACGAAAAGAATCGCAGCGTCGACTTGACCGACCTAGGCATCGAGGAACTGACCGGTGCCAGCGGCGACCCGCAGTTCTTCGTACTGCCTGACATCGCCGGACAACTCGCCGAAACCGAACATATCGCCGACCCCGCCGAACGCCAGCAGCGCAAGGATGAACTGATGCAGGACTACGCAGTCAAGGCTGAGCGCGTCCACACGATCTCCCAGTTACTGAAGGCTTACACCCTCTTCGACAAGGATGTCGAATATGTCATCGACGACGGTAAAATCAAAATCGTCGACGAACAGACCGGACGTATCATGGAGGGCCGCCGCTACTCCGACGGTCTCCATCAGGCAATCGAAGCCAAGGAGGGTGTCAAAGTCGAAGCCGCGACACAGACTTTCGCGACGATAACGCTCCAGAACTATTTCCGAATGTACCACAAACTCGCCGGCATGACCGGTACGGCCGAGACCGAAGCGGGCGAGTTCTGGGACATCTACAAACTCGACGTCGTCACGATCCCGACCAACCGCCCAGTCCTGCGTAAGGATCAGGAGGACCGTATTTACAAGACGAAGAAGGAGAAATACAACGCCGTGATCGAAGAGATCACACGCCTCGTCGGCGAAGGACGCCCCGTCCTGGTCGGCACGACTTCGGTCGAAATCTCCGAACTTCTCAGCAAGATGCTGACCCTCCGCCATATCCCCCACAATGTCCTGAACGCCAAACTCCACCAGAAGGAGGCCGAGATTGTCGCCCACGCCGGACGCCCCGGAATCGTCACGATCGCGACGAACATGGCAGGCCGCGGTACGGACATCAAACTGACCGACGAAGTCAAGGCTGCCGGCGGCCTGGCGATCATCGGTACGGAACGCCACGAGTCGCGCCGCGTCGACCGCCAGCTCCGCGGTCGTTCGGGCCGTCAGGGCGACCCCGGTTCGTCGATCTTCTACGTCTCGTTCGAGGATCAGCTGATGCGCCTGTTCGCGACCGACAAAATCGTCAAAATGCTCGACCGCTTCGGACTTCAGGAGGGAGAGCCGATCGAGTCGCGCATGGTCAGCAACGCGATCGAAACCGCCCAGAAGCGCGTCGAGGAAAACAACTTCGGAATCCGCAAGCGTCTGCTCGAATATGACGACGTCATGAACAAGCAGCGTAACTACATCTACTCCCGCCGCCACCACGCCCTCCTCGGCGAACGTATCGGAATCGACATCGCGAACATGTTCTACGACGTCGTCGAAAACATGATCCAGAACTACGACGAGGCAGCCAGTTATCCCGAACTCTCGGTCGAGATGTTCCGGACCCTGCTGATCGAGCCCCCGTACACAGAGAAAGAATATGCCTCGATGTCGAAAGAGGACCGTATCGAACGGACCTACGCCGCAGCCCGCGAGGCATTCGACCGCGCGACCCAACAGATTATCGAGGTCGCCAAACCGGTCATCACCCAACTCCACGACCAGAATCTCGACGGCCCGATCCTCGTGCCGATCACCGATGGCCGCCGTGTTTTCAATCTTCGCACGACAATCAGCGAGGCCTTCGATTCCGAATGCCGCAACATCGTGAAGGAATGGCATAAAGCCGTCTTGCTCGTGACAATCGACGAACTCTGGAAAGAACATCTCCGCGAACTCGACCAGTTAAAGCAGTCTGTCCAGAACGCCTCCTACGAACAGAAGGATCCTCTGGTAATCTACAAAGTCGAGTCGTTCCATCTGTTCGAGAACATGCTGAACACGCTGAACATGAAGGCCATATCGGCCCTGATGCGCGGACGCATCTATGTCCAGCAGGCTCCCCCCGCACAGGAACGCCCGGCGGCTCCCCAGCAGATGCCCGGCAATGTCTCCGTCTCGGGCCAGGCTCCGCAGCGCCCGATCCAGCGCCCCGCCGCTGGAGATCAGCCCCAGGCCGCACCCCAGCGCCCGATGCCGCGTGTCGAAAGAGCGATGCCCGAGCGTCCGAACGACTACTCTAAATACCGCACGAGCCGCGAAGAGATCCCCGGCGAGGCCGCACGCCGCGAGGCTGTCTCGGCCAACCGCGGCGAACGTCCCCGCCCCGAGCCGGTCAAGAACGGCCCGAAGGTTGGACGCAACGACCCTTGCCCCTGCGGCAGCGGCAAGAAGTACAAGAACTGCCACGGCCGTAACCAGGGCTGAAACTGACAATCTCCGGCGGCCCGGACCGGACCGCCGGAGAAAATCCTATTTCGACACAAACAGACCAACACAATTCGACGATTATGAAGAAAACCCCGTTTCTCTGGATTATTATCTCGCTCGCCGTCGTGCTCCTGCTCGCCGTCGGCTTCGCCATCTACAAAGTCGGTACACTCAGCCGCGATCTCCAGGAGGCCGAACTCGCCAACGAACAACTCCAGTTGACCAACGAACAACTCCAGCTCTCGAACGAGTATGAGGCAATCAACTCGGAGTTTGCACAGTATGAGGAACAGGTCGTAAAAGTCCAGAACGACACGATTCTCGCAAAATACACCGCTGCGAAGGCCAAAATCGAGGAACTCCTGAAGGAACTGAACTCGCAGAAAGTCAAGAGCCAGAAACGAATCGCCGAACTCCAGAACGAAATCGCAACCCTCCGCTCGCTACTGAAACACTATATCGCCCAAGTCGATTCGCTCGGGAAAGAGAACGCCGGACTGAAGGCCGAGGTCGCCGAAGTGCGCGATGAGAACCGACAGCTTTCGTCGCGCGTCCAGCAGGTTTCGCGCCAGAACGAGACTCTGAACGAACGGATGACCCTCGCCGAGAAACTGAATGTTACCGGTCTGTCGCTGACCAGCCTGAAGAAAAACGGAAAGACCGAGAAGAACATCACGAAGGCAAAACAACTGATGATCACCTTCACGATCCCACAGAACAACTCGACTCCGGTCGGTGAAAAGACAATCTACGCCCGTATCGTCAGTCCCGAGGGTACAGTCCTCGGTAACGGCGGAACCTTCCCGTTCGAGGGGGGGAATGTTGCCTGCACCGCCCGCAAGTCAATCGAATATGCCGGCGAGGAGATCTCCGGAATCCATATCTACTGGGATGTCAACACCGTCCTGACCCCCGGCGACTATACCGTCGAACTCTTCGCAGACAACTACCGCCTCATCTCGCGTAAATTCACAATGAAAAAATAATCTCCTCACGCCGCCAGAACCCCCGAATGAACACCTATGCTCCACGACCTGATCGAAGAGATAAATTCCGTTGAGATAACAACGACGTCGGCCCTATTCAGACTCGTTCTCAGCCTGTTGCTCGGCAGTTGTGTCGGATTCGAACGAAAAAGCAAAGGACAGATTGCCGGAATCCGAACCTTCGCGCTGATATCGCTCGGCGCCACCCTCGCGATGATCCTCTCGATCTATGTCCCGCAGGAATATCTCGGGCTGAAAAACGGCGACCCGGGACGTATCGCCGCCCAGGTCATTACAGGCATCGGCTTCCTCGGCGCCGGAGCGATTATCCAGATGAAGGGGTCTGTCCGCGGCTTGACGACGGCCGCCGGAATATGGATGGTCGCGACAATCGGTATGGCTGTCGGCGTCGGGATGTACCTGCTGTCGATTGTCGCGACGGGGCTGATCCTCCTGATCCTCGTCCTGCTCGAGGTGCTCGAACACAAAATCCATGTCGGGTCGACGACGCGCATAATCCGCATCAGCGTCTCCGGGATCATCACCAGCATCGAGGCCTACCGCAAGACCCTGGCCGAACATCGCGTCCACCTCGTCAGTTTCTATGTCGACTACGACTACAACCAGGATCGTACAGACCTGAACCTCGTAGTCCTCGTTAAAGATTCGACCGACTATATCGGACTTTTCAGCGGCCTGCGTGAAATCCTCCCGACCCGCTCGATTACCCTGGGCAACCAGGTCTCGATCTGATCCTCTCTCCGAACAACCTCTAACAAACGTCATCAACTGCTTTTATGGATATCGAAGGACTTATTTTCGACCTGGCGTTTATCCTTCTGCTCGGCGCGGCGACCACAGTGCTGTTCAAATGGATGAAACAGCCGGTCGTTCTCGGATATATCGTCGCCGGCTTTCTCGCCAGCCCCCATTTCACATACCTTCCGAGCGTCACTACAGCCGAGAACATCGACTTCTGGGCCGAAATCGGAATCGTCGTTCTGCTCTACTCGCTCGGCCTAGAATTCAGTTTCAAAAAACTGGTCGACGCCGGCGGCAGCGCCGTAGTGACGGCGCTGATAATCGTGACCGGAATGATGGGTGCGGGCTTTGCCATCGGCCATATCCTCGGATTCAGCCATATCAACAGCCTCTTCCTCGGCGGCATGCTCTCGATGTCATCGACGACGATTATCATAAAAGCCTTTACCGACCTCGGAATCAAACACCGCCGCTTCGCCTCGCTCGTTTTCGCCGTCCTGATCGTCGAGGATCTCTTCGCCGTCCTGATGATGGTCATCCTCTCTTCGATCGCGATCAACAACAGCGTCGAAGGGGGCGAGATGCTGATGAGCATCAGCAAACTGGTCTTCTTCCTCGTCATCTGGTTCCTGACCGGAACTTTTATTCTTCCGAGCCTGCTGAACCTGATCCGGCGTTTCCTCAGCAGCGAGACCCTGCTGATTATCGGTATGGGTCTCTGTCTCGGTATGGCCGTCTTCTCGGTCTACTGCGGCTTCTCGCTTGCGCTCGGCGCCTTCGTGATGGGTTCGATCCTCGGCGGAACGAGTTTCGCCGAACGAATCGAGAAGGTCGTAACCCCGGTCAAGGATCTCTTCGGGTCGGTGTTCTTCATTTCGGTCGGCATGATGGTCGACCCCGCCGTGCTTGCGGGCTACTGGGGGCCGATCCTGCTGCTCTCGGTTGTCGTGATCGTCGGGATGATCTGCTTCGGAACCTTCGGCATGCTAGCGACCGGACAACCGCTGAAAATCGCGATGGAATCCGGCTTCTCCCTGACCCAGATCGGAGAATTCGCCTTCATCATCGCCTCGCTCGGCATGTCGCTCGGGGTCCTCGACCCGACGATCTACCCGATCGTCGTCGCCGTATCGGTCATAACAACCTTCACGACACCATATTTCATCAAGATGGCCGACCCGGCCTACCGCCTGGTCGAACGCCATCTGCCGAAACGACTGAATTTCCTGATCGACCGCTATACCGGCGGGGCATCGCAGGAAAGCGAGACCGGAATACTCTGGCGGACCGTCCTCCAGCGCTATGCCTGGCGTATCCTGCTCTACTCGATTGTCCTGATCGCCATTGTCCTGATCTCGAAACAGTGGCTCCTCCCCTGGTTCGAGGGAATTATGCCCCGCTGGGGCAGGCTGACGGGCGCGTTGGTGACGCTCGTCGTCATGGCTCCGTTCCTCTTCGCCCTCTCCTATCCCGCCTCGAAGAAAACCGAGCGGAAGCGCCTGCGCGCCGCCAACGCCCGCTTCGATGTGCCGCTACAGGTCATGACACTTCTGCGCGTTCTGCTGATGCTCGGGTTTGTCTTCTATACCCTCGTGTCGCTCTATTCGCTCCGCGCCGGCTATGTCGCCGCCCTGGCGACGATCTTTATCTGTGTGTTCCTCTTCTCGAAGAATGTCCGTAAGCGGATGAGGCGCATCGAAACCCGCTTTCTCGACAACCTGAACGAACGCGAACTCCGCCGCAGCGGCCGTAACAACAAACTCGTCAGCGACATGCACCTGGCCTATGTACGCGTCGGCTACGACTGCCCCTTCGTCGGCGAGCAGTTGAAAGACTCCGAACTCCGCCGCAAATACGATGTCAACGTCGCCTCGATTCAGCGCGGTTCCCAACTGATCCCCGTCCCCGGCGCTACGACGCGCATCTTCCCCGGCGACATCCTCGCGATCATCGGAAGCGAAGAGGCGATCCAGACGGTCCTCCCCGTGATCGAACGCCAGGACCAGGAGGAGGGTGACAGCGGCTCCTCCGTCGAGAAATTCAAACTGAAGAGCGTGACCCTCGGCGACCGCTCACCCCTTGTCGGCAAGACAATCGCTGAGTCGGGCCTGCGCGACCGCTACCAGTCGCTCCTCGTCGCCGTCCGCCGCGGCGACGAATATATAACGAGCGACTTCACGACCCCGTTCGAGCCGGGCGACACCCTCTGGCTCGTCGGCGATCCCGCGGTGCTTGCCGGACTGAAAGGAGCGTGACCTGCCATGAGTTCCGTCCATTTCCCCCCACTGAATCTGCCTCCGACAGAGCCCCGCATCGAGCCGGTCGGAGGGATCCTGTCGATCTTCGACCCGATACGCCGCCGGTTTGTCGCACTGACCCCCGAAGAGTGGGTCAGGCAGCACTTCGTTTCCTGGCTGGTCACGGACCTCGGCTATCCCCGCTCGCTGATCGCCAACGAGATAGGGCTATCGGTCAACGGCCGGCCGCGCCGCGCCGACACCGTCGTCTATACCCCTGACCTCCGGCCCCTGATGGTCGTCGAATATAAAAACGCCGACATCCCCCTGACCCAGACAGTCTTCGACCAGATCGTCCGCTACAACATAGTCTTCCGCGCTCCATATATCGCCGTCTCCAACGGCATGACCCACTACATCTGCCGTATCGACCCCGCAACCCGAACCTATTGCTTCCTGCGCGATTTCCCCTCCTGGACTGCCCTCGACAAGAATTTTTGAGCCGACCGACGGACTTTCTCTGATTTTTTTGTAACTTTGCGGAAGATGCAGGAGGATGAAGCGGCAAGTTGCGGCTTCAGATGGACCTGACATACCCTTCGGCTATGATCGACGCCAGTACCCTGAACTATCCGATAGGAATGCAGTCATTCAACGAGATACGGACGGGCGGATATGTATATATCGATAAAACCGCCTATATCGTTCCGCTGTTGAGAAACGGTAAATATAAATTTCTGAGCCGCCCGAGACGGTTCGGAAAGAGTCTTTTCATATCGACCTTGGAAGCCTTTTTCAGCGGTCGCCGCGACCTGTTCGACGGCCTCGCCATAGACCGCCTGATTCCCGGACCGTGGGAATCCTATCCGGTTATCCATCTCGACTTTTCCGGAGCAGATTATAATTCGATTTCTGTACTGGAGAACCGTTTGAGATTTATTCTTTCGGAGATCGAAGAACGCTTCGGGCTGTCTGCGATAGAGGGAAATATTAGCGACCGGTTCATCAAAATCGTCCGCGAAATCCACGCCAAAACCGGAAAACAAGTCGTAATTCTTGTCGACGAATACGACAATCCGATCACCTCGTCGATAGACAACGCGAAATTGCAGGAACAGTTCCGCGCAACCCTATATGGGTTTTATTCCAGCCTTAAGACACTCGACGACCATATCAAATTCTGTATGTTAACCGGAATAACAAAATATGGCCACCTTTCCGTCTTCAGCGGATTGAACAACCTGAAGGACATATCGCTGAGTAATCAATTTGCAGGCGTCTGCGGAATAACCGAGAACGAACTGCATACCATCCTGAAAGGGAGCGTCGAGAATCTCGCTGTCGGGTTCGGCTGTTCGGTCGAGGATGCCTACACCCGGTTGAAAGACTATTACGACGGATATCATTTTTCTAACTCAATGCTCGATGTTTACAATCCCTTCAGCCTCGTCAACGCCCTTGCCGACAACGAAATTGCGAGTTATTGGTTCCAGTCAGGCGTACCGACGATACTTGTCAAATCCCTTAGGAAAGGAGATGTTGACATCAGCGGATTAAACGACAGTCTGATCTCCGAAGAGAATCTGAGCAGTGTCAGCGCCGACAACGAAAACATCCTGTCGCTGTTTTTCCAGACCGGTTACCTGACGATAAAAAGTCATAACCCCGAAAACCAAACCTATCGCCTCGGCTACCCCAACAAAGAAATCAAAATGGGACTGTTCAAAAGTGTACTGAACATCTACGGCGACGCGAAAGATCCCGGAGCCATTATATCGACATTGAGCGAACCGCTAAGAGCCGGCAATCCGAAACGCTTTATCGAAGAACTGAAAAAGTTTTTTTGCAGGAGTCCCATATGATCTCCGAAAGAACATCGAAAGGTTTGAAAACTACTATCATTCACTCTTCTATGTAATAGTCCAGTTGATAGGATATGATGCCCGGGCCGAGTACCACACCTCCGAAGGATCGATTGACATGGTTATCCCCGCCGGAAACTACCTGTATGTAATTGAATTAAAGATAAATGGTGAAGCAAAGGATGCGATGCGGCAGATAGAGACAAAACGATATGCCGCGCAGTTCGACAACAATGGCCGTCAGGTTATCAAAATCGGAATTGGCTTCGCCCGTAAGTCCCACACTATCGACACATACGAAATCCGCCGCGGATAATTCCCGGCTCTATTCCCGGCGGAAAAATCGCATAAACTTTTTTTCGGCGAAAATTTGGTGGTTCGGAAAGTTTGTTGTAATTTTGCAGTCAGAAATATGAGATGGTTCCTTGGCCGAGTGGTTAGGCGCCGGTCTGCAAAACCGTTTACAGCAGTTCGATTCTGCTAGGAACCTCCCCGATAAAAAGCCTGCCCAGGTGTGGGCGGGCTTTTTTGTCCTGACAGGCGCATGTGGCGTAATTGGTAGCCGCGTTAGACTTAGGATCTAATGTCTCAGGACGTATGGGTTCGAGTCCCTTCATGCGCACACGACAACGGGTCTCCGCCGTTCGGCGGAGGCCCGTTGTCGTTCTTGTCAGGTCAGCGCAGGATAGGTGTCGGCTATCTCTTCGATACGACGCCGGTTCACCTCGAATTTCTTCGGCGCGACAGGCGTCAGCAGAGTGAAAATCGCATAGAAATCGGGGTTGCGCCGAACCTGTCGATCGGTCGCGTCTTCGTCGGCGGGCTGGTCGGCTCCGGCTGCCGCCTCGACTGCCTCGTCGTTGTCGGCGATGCCTGAAAGCAGGTCGGCATTATTTGCGTAGCCGAGCATCATTGTCGCCGGATCGATTATAATCTGGGGATTGTTGTCGAAACGTCCGACATCTTCGAGATATGTGCTGACCATCGAGGTCATTCGTTCGATAAATTCTTTTCGTGTCATAATTCTCGTTTTGTTTATCCTTTCTCTTTTTAACAACCGGGCGGGGGTCAATGTTGCCTCCGACCGCCGCTTTATCAAATTGAAAGCAACATCTCCAGCAAACAAACATCGAGAAAGCAGGTCATCTCGCAGTCGTTTTTTTTATTATTTTGACCGATTCTCTTCAAAAAATTTGTTCAATTCAGAAAAAAGATGTTACTTTACACCCGACAACAGTCAAATACACTCCTCATCACAACATAATAAACAATCATATCGAATGAACAAATCTCTACTTCTTTCAGCAATTCTCGTCGCATCGGTTGCGACAGCCGGGGCTTCTACGGAACCGAAAAAGGTCGCCGAAGCCTCTTTCTAGGAAGACCTGGATCGACAACAATATGATTGCGGAAGTCGAAGAATATGACTGGGATGCCGAAGAATGGATCTACAACCCGGTTCTCGCTACCGGCATGCCGCTCGCTTCTGCCGACCTGTCGATTATCGCAATCTGGAACGACACCCCCTCCGACATGTCATACGCCCAGGGCTTTATCTTCGACCTGACGGAGTATGCCTCGATCGACGATGTCATCGAAGCCGGCATCGCCAAAGTATCTATCGACGAAGATGGCAACCTCCAGATCGAAGGGGAACTGACCGCCATCGAAGTCTACGACCTGAAGGGCATCCGCATCGTCAGCGTCGAGAACCCCGGCACGAGCGTCAACTGCGCCCTCGCCAAAGGAATCTACATCGTCAAAGGCCACACCCCCCAGGGCGCTGCCTTCACCGCAAAAATCGCACACTAATACATATCGAAAAATTTCGACACACACAAACATATTTTGTTAGATTTCTGGCCGCCGCCGTGAGTGATTCACAGCGGTGGTTTTTTCGTCAGAGCCCGGACGAAGCACCCCGCCGCTACATTTACATACTGTAATTCAGCACTATAGCAGGAACGTGACCTGCCACGTCCGCCCCTCAGTCGGACAACATTGAGGCGGACGCTGCAGGCCGCGCCCCTACAATGTATAACTGATTGCCAATATACCATACCAAACAACACATTCCCTCGTAGTAGCGGGCGTCCCCGCCCGCGTCTGCGCCCTCGGTCGGAAGCAACCCTGGCGCACGCACGCCTGACGCAGACGCAGGCGGGACGCCTGCTGAATGCATTATCTGTCAGACAAATAATTAAATTAAGGCCGAATGTAGATCTGTTACACCCCCTTTAGGGGGCCGGGGGGCTTGGCCGGGCCGGACCGGGTGGGCCGACCTCAGTTGCCGAGGTCGGCGGGGAGGCGACGGCTCAATAGTGCGAACAGGATGACAACGAGCGCAAGCACACCCATGACGACAGCCGTCGAATGCATGATCTCGCCCAGACCGACCAGCGGCGAGACGGCGCCGCCAAAGATGTAGCCGACTATACCGACAATCGCCGATGCACCGCCGGCGTCGGCGCGTCCTTCGTTCATCGCCAGGGTGTTGCCTACCGAGAAGAGCATTCCGAGACCGAACATGACCGGAAGCATCAGCAGTTCGTAGGTCCAGAAGCGGCAGTCGCTCCAGAGGGCGACAACCTCTGCCGCAACGGCCGCCAGCAGAATCAGTGCCCCAACAACGGCGGCGCGCTTCAGCGGCTTGAACTTCAGCGACAGAATCGATCCGGCAGCGACAAACAGGGCGTTGAACCCCATGAAGAGACCGAATTGGATCTGGGTGTAGCCGAAGTGGGTCTGGATTATGAACGGGGCGGAGGAAATGTAGGCGAACAGCAGTCCGAGGGCCGAACCTTTCAGCATGACATGGATCATGAACCGACGGTTCGCGAGCAGCGTCTTATAGCCGGCAATCAGCCGCAGAAGGCTACCCTTCTCGCGTCGGGAGACCGGGAGGGTTTCCTTCAGACTGAAGGAGAAAAGTATCAGCAGAAGAGCAAGACCGGCGAGGATCCAGAATACACCTTTCCAGGTGAAGCGGTCGTCGATGAAGCCTCCGAGGACCGGCGCACTCGCCGGAGCCAGCCCGTTGATTGCGCCGATCAGCGCCATTGTCCGGGCAAGTTGACGACCTCCATAGATATCCGTAGGGATCGTGCGCGCCAGAAAATATGCACCCGACGCCCCGAGGCCTTGGGCGAAGCGGCACCAGAGGAAGAACCATACCGTCGGAGAAAAGACGCTGATGACTGCGGCGATGACAAATAGCGCGAGCGAGGCGACAAGAACCGGTTTTCGACCATACTTGTCGCTAATCGGGCCGAGGAGAAACTGTCCGAGGGCCAGTCCGGCCATCCCCATCGTCAGACCGAGCTGGACGGTCGGGACGGTACAACCGAAAAAACGTGCCATCTCCGGCAGAGACGGCACGTACATATCGTTAACGAAGGAGCCGAACGCACTGAGCCCGGCCATATAAGCGACCATAAACGCGAAATTGACCGTCACCGACGGCGTCGATGCGTTCCGGAGCGCGTTGTTGTTGTTTGTCGATCCTGTTTCCATACAGATTTATAACTCGGAAACAGGCCCGAAGGTTCAGCGGCCGAGGGCTGCGGCGCGGAGTATCAGCCGGGGTATCGACGTATTGTTCAGGTTCTGGCGGAACAGGTCGGCGTCGACGCCGACGGCATAGAGCGGAACGAAGTTGCCGGTATGGTTCGTCGTTGTCCAGCCGATTCCGAGGCGGATATTGAAGATGTCGAATACGCGGACCGTAAACATGTCGAAGTTGCTGTAGAGGGTCTTCTCCTCGACACCATCGCGACGGACAAAGGTCGACTCGAACGCCTCTTTCAGTTCGGCAGTCTCGCTGTCGGAAATCTTCGTGACGCCCCAGAATCCGAGGTTTTCCTTCAGGAAGCGCTGCATCTCTTTCCAGGTCACCTTGTCACCCTTCTCCAGACGTTCGCGCCAGTAGCCCGAGAATCGTTCCTTCGAAATCCGTTGGAAGTCGGCCAGCGAAAGGTCGGGCTGTCCGTTCTCGAGGCGGCCGAGGGCCATGCCGCCGGTGTCGTGGTCGGCCGTTACGACAATCAAGGTTTCGTCGGGGTGGGCGAGATAGAACTGGTAGGCGACATCGATTGCCTTCTGATAGTTCAGAACCTCCTTAATGACCGCTCCGCCGTCGTTCGAATGGGCAGCCCAGTCGATGTTCCCCCCTTCTATCATCATAAAGAAGCCGGGAGCGTCGGTCGCCTCGAGTTGGCGGAGGCATGCGCGGGTCAGTTGTTCGGCCGTGACAGCTCCGGGAATCGAATCTATCGTATATCCAGCCTGCTGACCGAACGGCTTCGATGAGAGCATCAGTGTCTTGGCGGGGGTTTCGGGAAGCGACGTATAATTTTCGTAGTCGTAGACAACCGTATAGCCGTTGCGTTCCATTTCGGCAATCCATCCGTCGCTCTGGCCGCGGAACATCGGCGCGCCGAGGAATCGGAAGCCACTGCCGGTGGCCTGGGGGGCAATCAGGTCGTTCATGCCGCGGTTCCAGGCGTGGGCATAGAATGCCGCGGGAGTCGCGTCGTCGCCGGGAACGGTCGAGGCAACACCGACAGCGTAGCCAGCACGGACAAAGTCGGCGGCGATACTGCGCAGGTCAGTCGAATCGGGCGCCATCCCGATCGTATAGTTGTTTGTCTTCGATCCGGTCGACAGAGCCGTTCCGGCGGCTGCCGAGTCGGTTATCGGGCGGTTGGCGGAGAAGGTTCTGACCTGCGATGCAACCGGGAAGGTCATCATCAGGATCGGATCGGTCGAGCGGAGCACGTCGCGGTTATAAGTCTCGGCGGCGTTGACATGGCCCATGCCCATGCCGTCTCCGATAAAATAGAACACATATTTTGCCTGGGCGTCGGCCTCGAACGGAGCCACCGCAAGCAGGGCGGCCGCAGCCGCCGTAAAAAATCCTGTCAGTTTCATAAATTTCAGTTTGGTTTCCGCAAAGTTACCAAACAGAATCGGATTACGCAAATCAGACACCGTATCAGACGCGCCGGAGCAGTCCGGCGGCGACATAGAGCGTCAGTCCGAGACAGAGCGCAAGCGTCGCGGCTAGGAGTGTGAAGTCGAACGTCGCCGGATCGGGGGAGGAGAGCAGAAGGCGGGTCTCCCTCAGGAGGGTAAATCCTAAGACGAGGGCGGCTATGACGACGGCGACCACCTCCGGGAAGGAGAAGAGCAACCGCCGGTGGTCAGGAAGCCGGTTAAGAATCTTCCGTCGGAACCAGGGGTCCTCGGGGACGGCTCCGGTTTGGGAACGGATTATCTCCGACAGCCGGCGGTCGAGATCGATGGTCTTTTTATTCTGTTGTTTTGACATAGTGTATGGCGATTTTCTACAGGTTAATTCTCTCTCAGCGGTTCGAGAAAGCGTGCCAGACGGGTTCTCGCCCGATGGAGATAGACTTTTACAGTGTTCTGGGGCATGCCTGTTATCTCGGAAACGCGACCAACGGAAAATCCGTCGTAGTAGAACAACTGTACGACGGCGCGCTCCCGTTCGGAGAGTCTGGCGATAGCTGCTTCGAGATCTTCGGTCGAGACCGGAGCGTCGGGCTCAGTGTCGTCTGCAAGGGTGTCGGCGAGGGTCTCGTCTATCTCGCCGGCAGCGGCGCGGCGGCGAGCGTGGCTGACAAATTCGTTGTAGGCAATCCGGTAGACCCATGTCCGGAAGCGGGCCAGGGCATTGAACGAGCGGATCGAGAGCCACGCCTTCAGGAATGTATCCTGGGCCAGGTCGTCGACCAGGGGGACGTCGCCTCCTGTCAGACGGAGCAACAGACGGCGTATGTCGTCTGAATACTCGTCGACAAGCACACCGAATGCATCGCGGTCATCGGCCGCGATACATCGGGTTATCAGTGCGAGTTCCTGGAGATGCGAGAGCATGTCTGCTGACTGGCTATGGTTAGTTTTAGATCTGTTTTGTCAGATAGAGGCTGAGCAGTTTCGAACCGCCGATGACGAAGAGCGTTCCTCCGGCCATCCATGCGACCGGCGCAGCGTCGGCGGCCATAAAGCCGATGAAGATCATCAGGGCGATACCCATCAGGAGCACCGACGAGCGAATCTGACGGACACGTTCCGGAATCGGGAGCGAGCGCGAGCTGTTGACGGCCTGATTGATGCGTTCCATCCCGGGGATCGGAGGTTCGGGCTGGCCCGGTGTCTGGCCCGGTGTCTGGCCCGGTGTCTGGCCGGGGAAGTCACCGAAGACGCACTCTCCTCCGGCAGGCTGTTGGGAACGATCGGCCGGTTCGACGCGCTGCTCCAGCGGGAAATTCTGGACGACGCTGATCGGCGCGGCCGAGTTGATTCCGGTGTAGAACGCCTCGGGGAGGGGGTAGTTGTTCGAGACCGCCTCGCGGATGACCTTGTTGCGTCCGCTCTGACGCCGCCAAATCGTAACGAACACTCCGGTGAATATCAGGATGATTACAAGGATGACTGCGCCGACGATGACTAGTGTCGCCGTGATTGCGTAGGCCTTCGAGGAGATTACCCCGGGATATTCCGGCGACTCGATGTCGACATAGATAATCCGCGGGGGTTCGGCGCGGAGGGCAGAGTCTTTCGGGGCAATCAGGGTGTCGCCCTTTGTCGTGACGATCAGGGTCGAGCCGTTGTCGACACCGTTCATTCTGACCGCACTGACCATCGAGCGGTAGACCTGACGTTCGAACTGGCTTTGCTGCCACTGTGAGGGTTCAATTCGGGTCAGTTCGTCCTCGCAGGATGTCAGCGAGACAACCGCGAGAAGAACTGCCAGCAAAGATTTAAGTAACTTAAGCATATGGATTCGTTTTTATTGTTTTCACATATGTTTGACGCTGCCTGCCACGAAAGGTTACATCCCGGGCCATAAAAAAATTTATAGTTAGGCGTCCCCGCCTGACGCAGACGCAGGCGGGACGCCTGCTGCTACGATTAATACATAATTGAACTGACAGTTCTGCGGTTAGTAGCAGACTTCAAGTAAATTGGTTTAGAGCATCCGGATTATGAATGATATATGTTGATATCTCCTCGTAACTTTTGACAGAACGAATCATATGGTCGAAATAATCTTGCGCCCAGAGCGACCCGGCGCGTCCACAAAATTTGTTTATCTGATGCGATGTGAAACTTTTAAACCGACCTATTATGTCATTCATCCCATATTCGTAGGCTGCAATAATCATATGGATGTGGTTTGGCATAATAACATATTCATATAGATCGTATTTCGTTCCATCGCCATAACGAAGTGCTGATTCAACGATCTGATATGCAGCCTCTTTTTGGAGAATACACTCTCCATATCCTGCAGTAAGCCATTTGTTGAAAATCCTCTGGAGACGGAAGAAATCAGTTGACTCCTGTCGGGTCCAGGAATCCATTGGATGATTTCCAAGCCATAACTTAAGTTCACTTTCTAATTGTTCAACACGCTCTTTCGGAAGAGAATCGCCGAGTCTGATTGTGATGTAAGACAATTTTCCTGGTTGCTCGATATGTGGAAGGAATCTGCCTTCGATAACACGAAAAGGTTGTTTGTTATTAAAGCAGTCATCATGGGATACGATTCCGCCATTTCCTCGTTTTGCTCTGCAGATCATTAAAGTAAATTTTTGCGTCAAATGTAGCTAAAAGGGATTAATTGGTGAAATTATTAGACGAAAAATTTGAAATTTTTTTTTGCGGTATAACTGACAGAAGATCATTCCCTCGTAGTAGCGGGCGTCTCGCCCGCGTCTGCGCCCTCGGTCGGAAGCGACCCTGGCGCACCCCGGCCTGACGCAGACGCAGGCGGGACGCTTGCTGCTACGATCAATACATTATCTGTCAGACTGAAGATCATTCCCTCGTAGTAGCTGGCGTCTCGCCCGCGTCT
>JAMPGR010000001.1:151859-229336 GCA_023663805.1 Clostridium sp.
CGGGGCCGGGAACTGGCCCAGCAGACCGGCGCGCGGTTCGTTCCCGGCGATCCGGCCGGGGCGGTCTCGTTCGCCGTGTCGTCGCGCGGTGTGGTCGATATGCTTGTCGTTGTCGGCGACGATATTCCCGCAGGGGCAGACTGTACAGCGATACGCGGCCGTGTCGCTGTCAGCCGCCGCGACCAGACCCTGCGCGGCTTCCATACGCTCGACCCGGCGTCGCTGACCCCGGCGCAGATCGCCGCAGCAGCGTTGTTTCTGGCCTCTCCGGCTGTTGCCGGAGCGATCGCGCCGCTGCTCATCAGCGGAAACAGCGGAAAATGACCGCTAAACTCGGTTTTTTGTAAAAAACGGGTTTATAATCGCAAAAATTTGTACCTTTGCCCCCTCTTAATCGTGATTTTTTGTATGGCGTTGGTAGGGGGCCTACTTTAGCGGAAGGTCACGCAGCGGTTGTAGACGAAGTTGGCGATCGTGTAGATCGCCATTCCCGCTAGGGTCGCGATCGAGTAGCCGCTGAAGGTCATCCCGAGCATCGTGAATTCGTAGTCGTTCAGCGGGGTCAGGTTCAGTATCCCCCAGGTTGCCATCGCCTGGATCGCATAGCAGACGAGAAACCCGAGCCCGAACATGACCGATTCGCGGAAGAAATTCTTGCTCGATTTGAAGACCCAGAGTTTGTTCCAGACAAATGAGTTCAGAAAGCCGGCCGTATAACCGACTGCATTGCTGATCCATTCGTCACACCCCATCAGACCCTTCATAACAAAGATGACAGTCAGCGTCAGTAGCGTGTTGATCACGCCGACACACCCGTAGCGAATCATTTGGAGCAGCGTGCGGCGGTCTGTCACGGCGCCGGCAAGTCTCCGGCGGAGTCCGCCGGGACGCGGTGTTGTCATATCGGTTTCGGGGTCAGTCATGGCGTTCATTTGGTCTTGTTATAATAGGAGCAGAACGGCTGGAGTCCGCAGTCGAGGCAGAGCGGACGCCGCGCCTTGCAGACATAGCGCCCGTGGAGTATCAGCCAGTGGTGGGCCCGCGACAGTTTGTCGGAGGGAATGTTCCGGACGAGGGTGCGCTCGGTTTCGGCCGGATTCTTCGATCCGCGGGTCAGACCGAGACGCTCGCTGACGCGGAACACATGGGTGTCGACCGCCATCGCCGCCTTCCCGAAGGCGACCGAGAGCATGACGTTGGCGGTCTTACGCCCGACCCCGGGAATCTCCAGGAGGGAGTCGATATCGCCGGGAACCTCGCCGCCGAAGCGTTCGGTCAGCATCCGCGCCGCGCCGAGGAGATTGCGGGCTTTGTTGTTCGGATAGGAGACAGACCCGATGAACTCGAGCAGTTGTTCGGGGGTCGCCGCGGACATCGCTTCCGGAGTAGGGAAGGCCTCGAAGAGCGCGGGTGTGACGAGGTTGACACGTTTGTCGGTACATTGCGCCGAAAGTATGACCGCGACGAGCAGTTCGAAGTTGCTGGAGTAGCGGAGTTCGGTCCGGGGTTCGGGCATCTCGCGCTCGAACCAGTCGATTACGGCCGTGTATCGTTCTTTTTGTGTCATCCCTGTTTTTCGATTAGCAGAATTGGCGAAGCAGACTGCGCGTCAGCAGCAGTCCGGCGGCACACGCGCCGACGGCGCCGACGAGCGTCACACCGACGTAGAGAATACATCGGCCGACCTCCCCTGCCTCGAACAGTTGGACTGTCTGGAGCGAGAAGGCCGAATAGGTTGTGAACCCCCCGAGGAATCCGGTCACTGCGAGCAACTGCCAGAGGCGTGGCGCGCCGGAGTGGAGCAACAGGGCAGTTATAATGCCGATCAGGAGACTCCCGACAATATTGACCGCGACGGTCGACTCGAACCGGGTTCCGACAATCCCGCTGTATTCGACAGCGTAGCGCAGAACCGAGCCGACGGCTCCGCCGAGCGCGACGGCGATAATTTCAGTGGCCAGCACCATAACGCGAGTCGTCGTCCGGGGTCATCGGGCCGAGGTGAATTCGCCGAGGAAACGGCGATCGTTCTCGGAGAAGAGACGGAGGTCGTTGACCTGATACTTCAGGTTCGTGATTCGTTCGATGCCCATGCCGAGGGCAAAGCCGCTGTAGACCTTGCTGTCGATGCCGCAGGCCTCGAGCACATTCGGGTCGACCATGCCGCAGCCGAGGATTTCGACCCATCCGGTGTGCTTGCAGAAAGAGCATCCTTTTCCGCCGCAGAGGTTGCAGGAGATGTCCATCTCGGCCGAGGGCTCGGTGAAGGGGAAGTAACTCGGGCGAAGGCGTATTTTCGTTTCGTTACCGAACATTTCGCGGGCAAAGTAGAGGAGCGTCTGCTTCAGGTCGGCGAATGAGACGTTACGGTCGACATAGAGCGCCTCGACCTGGTGGAAGAAACAGTGGGCGCGGGCCGAGATCGCCTCGTTGCGGTAGACGCGTCCGGGGCAGATGATTCGTATCGGGGGCTGGTTGTTCTCCATGACTCGCGACTGGACCGACGAGGTGTGGGTGCGCAGCAGGACGTCGGGATTGCGCTGGATGAAGAATGTGTCCTGCATGTCGCGGGCTGGATGGTCAGCGGCGAAGTTGAGCGACGAGAAGACGTGCCAGTCATCCTCGACTTCGGGACCTTCGGCGACGGTGAAGCCGAGGCGGGAGAAAATCGAGATGATTTCGTTCCGGACGATCGACAACGGGTGGCGCGTTCCGAGGGCCTCGGGGGCGGACGTTCGTGTCAGGTCGAGCGATGAATCGACCGTATCTGCGACCTCGAGAGCATTCTGGAGCGATTTGATCCGTTCGGTCGCGAGATCTTTCAGACGGTTGATAGCCTGGCCGACCTCGCGTTTCTGGTCGGCGGGGACGGTTCGAAAGTCATTGAAGAGCAGGGAGATTTCCCCTTTTTTGCTAAGATATTGGCGATAAAGAGCCTCAACATCCTGGAGCGACGAGGCCTGGAGGTTGGTGACGCGTTCGGTCAGTTCGGCAATTTTTTCTAACATATTCGGATTCAATTTCCCGCAAAATTACAACTTTTTTTCCAACGGCGCAAAAACGCAGTGCCGGAATAGTCCCCACATTTTTTCACAATCGGACGGCGTTTGGTGAAAATCTGTCAAAAAACTGAGCCGAAATTTTAAATCAATTTAAAGCCGCCCAACTTTTTCACTCCGATCGATACTGACCGACAGAATTTAGCGTTTACTTTGCAAACGTCAATCATCTCTGCGACGACACGTTTCACAACTCCTCATTCTCCCCTCCTCGCGTAAACCAACCTATGAACAACCAACCTAAAAAACAATCATACAGAATGAATCTTTACGGAAAAGTCACATTATTCGCCTGCGGCGTTGCCGTCCTTTCTTCAGTGGCGACCGTCGCAGCCCTGCGTATGGCCGACGACACCGTCCCCATGGCAGCAGACATACGCCTGGCTGAGTCGACAACAGATTCCGGCTCCGATTTCCTTAACGTTATCCAGCGTCCGGTCGAAAACACAGACTTTACCAACGCCGCCGAAAGCACAATCAACGGCGTCGTCAGCATCAAGAGTTATGCGACACCCCGCTCGCGCTACAGCAACCAGCAGGGGGGCGGCGGCGACTTCTTCATGGATCCCTTCGAATTCTTCTTCGGACAGCCCAGCCAGCCGCGCCGCCAGCAGCAACCACGGAACCAGCAGCCCGACGAATCGCAGCAGCAGCAACTCGGTCTTGGTTCGGGCGTTATCGTCTCGGCCGACGGCTATATCATAACGAACAACCATGTCATCGACGGCGCCGAACGCCTCGAAGTCACCCTGAACGACAACCGCCAGTTCAACGCGACCGTCATCGGGACCGACCCGACGACCGACCTCGCTCTCGTCAAGATCGACGCCACGGACCTCCCCGTCATCCCGATCGGCGACAGCGACAACCTCCGCGTCGGAGAATGGGTTCTGGCTGTCGGAAATCCCTTCGGCTTTACCTCGACCGTCACGGCCGGAATCGTCAGCGCAAAGGCACGCTCGATCTCTTCGGTCGCCCACACACGCCAGATGGGTATCGAAAGTTATATCCAGACCGACGCCGCCGTCAACCCCGGCAACTCCGGCGGCGCGCTCGTCAACCTCCACGGCGAACTCGTCGGCATCAACACCGCGATCTACTCCCAGACCGGCAGTTATGCGGGCTACTCCTTCGCGATTCCGACCTCGATTGTCGCCAAGGTCATGACCGACATCAAACAGTATGGCGCAGTCCAGCGCGCAATCCTCGGCATCGTCTTCCGCGAACTGACCCCGGCTCTTGCAAAAGAGAAGAACATAACCGAAGTCAACGAGGGTGTCTACGTCGAGGAGGTCGTCGACCGCGGCTCGGCCAAGGAAGCCGGAATTCTCCCGGGCGACGTGATCGTCGAGATTAACGGCGTGACGATCCGCAACGGCGCCCAGATGCAGGAGCAGATTGCCAAATACCGCCCCGGCGACAAGATCTCCGTCGGCTATGTCCGCGACGGGAAGCAGAAAAAGACTAACGTGACGCTCCTGAACAACCAGGGGAGCACGAAAATAACCGCCGCCGCGACCCTCGCCGACCTCGGCTGCGCCTTCAAGAAACCCTCGGCCGAGACGCTCCAGCAGCTGAAAATCTCCTCGGGCCTGCAGGTGACCGGCCTGAAGGACGGAAAGTTCAAGGATGCCGGAATCAAGGATGGTTTCATCATCCTCGACATCAACAACGCCCGTGTCGCGAGTGCCGACGATGTCGAAAATCTCTACAAGGAGATAATGAAGAGCGAAGAGTATGACAAAGTCATGTTCATAACCGGCATCTACCCGACGGGCCGTAAGATGTACTACGCCGTCGACCTCGCCGAGTAAGGCGCCGGACTCATTCTCCCCTCCCTCCGACACCCTGCCGCAGACGCCCCCGCGGGCACTGCGGCAGGGTGTCGTTTTTTTGATTTTTTTTGTGGTCTCGAAAAAAAGCACTACCTTTGTGCGCAATAAAAGATAAAGCAAACGTATATGTCATTTATTGCCGACAGAGTTAAAATGGACGGTCTGACCTTCGATGACGTCCTTCTGATTCCAGCCTATTCCGAGGTGCTTCCCCGCGAAGTCAACCTGAAAACCAAATTCTCCCGCAACATCGAACTTAACGTTCCCCTCGTTTCGGCCGCAATGGACACCGTGACCGAGGCCGCCCTCGCTATCTCTATCGCCCGGGAAGGAGGTATCGGTGTGATCCATAAAAATATGACCATCGCCGAACAGGCTCGCCAGGTCCACACGGTCAAACGCGCCGAAAACGGCATGATCTACGACCCCGTCACGATCAAACGCGGCCGGACCGTCAAGGACGCCCTCGCGATGATGGAGGAATTCCATATCGGCGGCATTCCCGTCGTCGACGACGACCGACGCCTCGTCGGTATCGTGACGAACCGCGACCTCCGCTTCGAACGCGACCTGACCAAGAAAATCGACGAGGTTATGACAAGCGAGGATATCGTTACGACAACCCAGTCGACCGACCTCGAGGAGGCTGCAAAAATCCTCCAGGAACACAAAATTGAGAAACTCCCCGTCGTCGATGGCGACGGACGCCTGATCGGCCTGGTGACATACAAGGATATAACGAAAGCAAAAGACAAACCGAACGCCTGCAAAGACCGCCTCGGACGACTCCGCGTCGCCGCCGGCGTCGGCGTGACGACCGACTCGATGGAGCGTGTCGACGCTCTGGTCGAAGCGGGTGTCGATGCGATCGTCATCGACACGGCCCACGGCCATAGCCGCGGTGTCGTCGGCGTTCTCCGCGCCGTCAAGGAGAAATATCCCGAAATCGATGTCGTCGTCGGGAATATAGCGACAGGCGAGGCCGCCCGCTACCTCGTCGAAAACGGCGCCGACGGCGTCAAGGTCGGCATCGGCCCCGGCTCGATTTGTACGACCCGCGTCATCGCCGGAGTCGGCGTTCCGCAACTCAGTGCCGTCTACGACGTCGCCAAGGCCCTCCAGGGAACAGGCGTTCCCCTGATCGCCGACGGCGGCATCCGCTACTCGGGCGACATCGTGAAGGCCCTTGCCGCCGGCGCCTACAGCGTCATGCTCGGCGGCATGCTCGCCGGAGTCGAGGAATCTCCCGGCGACACGATAATATACAACGGACGCAAATACAAGGCGTACCGCGGCATGGGTTCGCTCGAAGCGATGGAGAAGGGGTCGAAAGACCGCTACTTCCAGGCCGGCGAAGCCGATGTCAAGAAACTCGTCCCCGAAGGGATTGCCGCCCGCGTCCCCTTCAAGGGTTCGCTCTACGAAGTGACCTACCAGATGCTCGGCGGCCTCCGCGCCGGAATGGGCTACTGCGGCGCCCGCGACATCGAGGCGCTCCACACCGCTAAATTCACCCGCATCACCAACGCCGGTGTCGCCGAAAGCCACCCCCACGACGTCGCCATCACCAGCGAAGCGCCGAACTACAGCCAGTCGCCCCGCTGACCCGCACCGACTGACAGATATTCCGCACACAGATATATAATAAAAGCCACGGCGCTTCGTTATATATCTGTGTGCGCCTTTTTAGTCACGCACACACACGATTTCTATCATACGATTTAAAACCGAAAAATTATATCCAACATTTTTTCACCCCTCCGATGAATAAAACCGTTATGGCCGGCGCCCTCTGCGCCCTGACAACCTTCGCGATCATGGCCAAAGGGAACTCCTCCGATCCCGTGCTGATGACAGTCAACGGAAAGCCCGTATCGCTCAGCGAGTTCGAATATCTCTACCACAAGAACAACACCCAGCAGCTCCAGCCCCAGAGCCTCGACGAATATGTCGATATGTTCGTCACCTACAAACTGAAGGTCGCCGACGCCGAGGCCGCCGGAATCGACACAACCGCGAAGTTCATCGAGGAATTGAACGGATACCGCAACGACCTCGCCGCCCCCTATCTGAAAGACCAGGCCTACGAGGATTCGCTCGTCGCCGTCGCTTACAACCATATGCTGACGAATGTCGAAGTCAGCCATATCATGCTTAACCTGACCGACCAGAACGGCCAGCAGGCTCCCCAGATCGCACGGCTCGACAGCATCCGCCGCGCGATCCTCGACGGAGCAGACTTCGCCGATCTCGCACGCCGCTTCTCGACCGACCGCACCGCCGAACAGAACGGCGGCAACCTCGGATATATCGTCGGCGGCCAGTATCCCTACGAATTCGAGGATATGGCCTACCGTACACCCGAAGGGGAAATCTCCCCCGTCTTCCAGACCCGCTTCGGCCACCATATCATCCGCCGCGGCCCCGAGCGTAAGGCTCCCGGCGACGTCAATGTACGCCATATCCTGAAACTGACAAAAGGGCTGTCACCCGAAGAGGCCGCCGCAAAGAAGGTACAGATTGACTCGATCGCCCTCCTGCTGAAAAACGGCGCCGACTTCGCCCAGCTCGCCAAATCCGAGAGCGAAGACCGCGGCACGGCTGAAAAGGGTGGAGAACTCGGATGGTTCAGCGTCGGTCGAATGGTACCCGAATTCGAGAAGGTATCCTTCGAACTGGCTGACGGCCAGATCTCCGAACCGATCCAGACATCATACGGGTGGCACATCGTCCAGAAACTCGGCCACCGCGATGTCGAGCCTCTCGACGAAATGGCCCCGAAGATCCGCAAGGCCTTCGACCGCGACGTCCGCTCCCAGTGGATCGCCAGCCATAACGCCAACCGCTTCCGCGTCCTCTATCCCGCGACCGTCGACGATGCCGCCCTCGCCGCCGCCAACGAGGTTATCACCCGCGCCGGAGGTCTCGACTCCGCCTCCTATGCCGCCCTCGCTGCAGACCGCTCGACAGCGTTCACCGTCGACGGCGTCCCGACGACCGTCGCCGCTGTCGCCGCTCTGCTCCGCGAACGCCCCTATGCCGGGGCTACCCACGCCAAAAATGCCTTCGCCCAGGCAGCCGACCGCGCCATAACCAACGCAGCGACCGACGCCGCCCGACGCCATCTGGCCGACACTAACGCCGACTACCGCAACCTCCTCGGCGAATATCGCGACGGTATCCTCCTGTTCGAAATCAGCAACCGGAACGTCTGGGACCGCGCCTCGAAAGATACCGAAGGCCTCGCCCGCTATTTCGACGCGAACCGCGCGAACTATACCTGGCAGAAACCCCACTACAAAGGCTACGTCGTCCTGGCGACGACCGACTCGATCGCCGGCCTCGCCCGCGAATTCCTCGAATCGACCCCCGTCGACGCCGACTCGCTCGCCGTCGACCTGCGGAAACGTTTCGGAACGAACGTCCGTATCGAAAAGGTCGTGACAGCCAAGGGTGACAACGCGATTGTCGACTATGTCGCCTTCGACGGTCCCCGCCCCGTCGACCCGAAGACCCGTTCGCGCTGGAACGCCTGGTTCCCCTTCCGCGGCCGCGTTATCGAAGAGCCGGAGGAAGTGACCGACGTAAAGGGTGCGGTCTCGACCGACTACCAGCAGCAGCTCGAAAAGAGCTGGATTGAGTCGCTCCACCAGAAATATCCCGTCAAAATCAACAAAAAGACCCTTAAGAAGGTCAAATAGACGCGCGTTAACTCTTTTTTGGTAACAGAAAGACCAACGACTCCCCAAAATTTCGTAATTTTGCGGTCAGTCCAAGTGCCTTCGGCACCGAGCACCGGCCTTCGGCCGACGTTCTCTCTTGGCAGACTCGCTAAATTATGCTAATTTTGCGGGAGTAGTTCTGTATAAAGGTAGCCCGACCGATTTTTATATGTTCATCACGATAACCCAAATGAAACGCAAACTCATATTTATCTTCTCTCTTCTGGCGGCCTGCTCCGCCGCCATCGCCCAAAACAATATCGCCGAGGAGGTCGCCTGGGTCGTCGGCGACCAGCCGATATGGAAATCCGAAATCGAAGAGGCATACCGGAACATGATCTACGAACGGACGCCGATCAAGGGTGACCCATACTGTGTCATCCCCGAGAACCTCGCCGTCGACAAACTGTTTCTGCATCAGGCCGACATCGACACCGTCGAAATCCAGGAGTCGATGGCGATGGCAGAGGTCGAGGCGCGTCTGAACTACTTCACCGCCCAACTCGGCTCGAAGGAAAAGATGGAGGAGTATTTCCACAAATCGACCCCCGAACTCCGCGAGTCGCTCCTCGAAATGGTCCGTAACTCGGAGCGCATCCGAACGGTCCAGCGCGACCTGACGAAAAATGTCAAGACAACCCCGAGCGACATCCGCCGCTACTACGACAGACTCCCCGCCGACAGTATCCCCTACGTCCCGATGCAGGTCGAAGTACAGATCATATCGGTCAACCCGCCGGTTCCGCGCGAAGAGGTCGAGGAGGTCAAGGCGCGCCTGCGCGACTTCGCCGACCGCGTCAGCCGCGGCGAGAGCGAGTTCTCGACCCTCGCAATCCTCTACTCCGAGGACACAGAGAGCGCCAAGCGGGGCGGCGAGACCGGATTCCTCGGCAAGGCCCACCTCGACCCCGAATATGCCGCTGTCGCCTTCAACCTGAATGACCCGAAGAAGGTCTCGAAAATTGTCGAAAGCCAGTATGGCTACCATATCATCCAGTTGATCGAGAAACGCGGCGACCGTATCAACACGCGCCATATCATGCTCCGCCCCCATATCTCCGACAACGACCTCGAACGCGCCCTCGTACAACTCGATTCGCTCCGGACCCAAATCGTCGACCGCCACGAAGTCACCTTCGAGGAGGCTGTTCCCTGGATCTCCCAGGACAAGGACACACGCCTCAACAGTGGCCGTATGGTCAACTCCGAGACCGGTACGACCCGCTTCGAGATGGCCGACCTGCCCCAGGAAATCGCCCGCGAGGTCGACAATCTCCAGATCGGCGAAGTCTCCAAGCCCTTTATTATGCGCGACCCGAAGACAAACCGCGAGGTCGTTGTTCTGGCCAAACTGACAAACCGTATCGAGGGCCACAAGGCGAACCTGAGCGACGACTTCCAGCAGATCAAAGCGATGTGTGAGAACGCGATGCGCGAGAAGATTATCAAAGACTGGGTCGCAAAGAAAATCTCCGAGACATATGTCCGTATTGAACCCGGCTGGCGAGGATGTGACTTCGTCCACAGTGGCTGGATCAAAGAGAAATAATCTGTCACAGACCGACTCTCGATGAAGCCGTTGTTGTCGCTGGTTTCTGCCGGTCTGCTCGTTGCGGTGCCGATGATTATCGGCGCGGCCGAGCCCGATCCCGCCGACCAGAACAAAGTCTTCCTCCGGCATGCCGACCGTCTTGTCCATACTCCCGGCTCGGTCGACGAGTTCGGCGAGTATCAGGTCCTTGTCGGAAACGTTGTGATGACAAAGGGGGGGATGACGATGACATGCGACAGCGCCCATTTCTACGACCAGTCGAACTCGTTCGAGGCGTTCGGGAATGTCCGTATGGAGCAGGGTGACACCCTTTTCGTCTACGGCGACCGTCTCTTCTACGACGGTCCTCAGGAACTCGCGACGCTCTCTGGCGATCTCGGCCGGAAGGTCAGGATGATTAATCGCGATGTGACGCTTCAGACCTATATCTTCTACTACGACCTGGCCGACGAGGTCGGCTACTACGACAACTGGGGCGAACTGACTGACCCGACAAACCGCCTTGTTTCGATCGAGGGGGAATACAGCACGCGCGACAAAAACGCATGGTTCTACCACCAGGTCGAACTGACCGGGAACACAACTTCGGCGAACCCGACCCGCATGACGACCGACTCGCTGAACTACAACACCGTCACCCACATCGCCGAGATCCTCGCCCCGACCGTGATCGTCAACGACGACGGAACGATTTATTCGACCTCCGGGACCTACAACACCGAGACCGGACAGGCTGACCTCTATGCCCGCTCGACCGTCCGCACCTTCCGTGGCAACACCCTGACGGGAGACACCCTCTTCTTCGACCGCTCGACCGGCGTCGGCGAGGCCTTCGGAAACATGATCCTGACCGACTCGGCCCGACAGGTGTCGCTCTTCGGCGACTACGGCTACTATAACGACCCGATCGACAGCGCTTTCGTAACGGGCCGCGCCCTCGCGAAGGAATACTCCCGCGGAGACACCCTCTACCTCCACGGCGACACGATCAACGCCTGGATGGAACTCGTTCAGACCGACTCGCTGACGGTCGACACGATGCATGTCATGAATGCCTTCCACCGCGTCCGATTCTACCGCAGCGACATCCAGGGTCTCTGCGACTCGGTCAGCGTGACCGAGCGCGATTCGCTCCTTCGAATGTACCGCCACCCGGTTATCTGGAGCGGCGAACGCCAGATCGCCGGCAACGTCATCTATCTTCATGTCAACGATTCGGTTCCCGACTGGGCTCGTCTTCCCGAGTCGGGCCTGATGAGCGAGCATATCGCCGAAGACTGCTTCAACCAGTTGGGCGGCACCGATATGACCGCCTTCCTGAACGACTCGACGATCGAGCGGCTCTATGTCGAGGGTAACGTCCAGATGATACTCTTCCCGATGGAAAACGACTCGACCTACAACAAGTATATCTTCTTAGAGAGTAGCACGATGGATGCATACTTCGAGGACCAGCGCCCGAAGAAGATCAACTTCTGGCCCGAGACGACCTACGATGTAGTTCCCCTCTACCTGGCGAAACGGTCGGCCTACAAACTCGCCGATTTCCGCGACTACAGCGACCTGCGTCCGGTCAGTCCCGCCGATGTCTTCGTCGTCCCCCAGGGGATGACAGACCTGATGTCGTTGCCGGCCGACGACGACAAACCCCGCCGCAGCCGCGCCGCCACGACCCGCACCACGACCGGCGCCATCCGTCCCAAAGGAATCTGACTGCGGCCCGGTTAGCCTCACCTCTAGGGCAATGCTATTAAGTTAAGCATAGTCCATCATGAGGTGCCATCTGCATGACAGAATCGCAGGAATCACCGCGGTAGCGGTGTAATAACGTAGACGGGGGCGAAAGCCCACGGACCGAATATTCCATGGATTCAGACCACGTTAGTGGTCGAATAAAATCCATTATTGTTGGTCATTATTCGACCGCTAACGCGGTCTATAATAATTAAATATACGACCGCGGGCTTTCGCCACGCGGCTACTTTCTTGACAACGCTCTGCGGTGTTGCCATTCAGTCACACAACTTAGGAAGTGGTCTCTGTCAAGCCAAGTATATCGCAAATATAGTTCGTTGTGGGACCAGAGGGTCGGGGGACTCACTGGGCCGGAAGGTTTTGGAGATGGCGGAGGGTTTCGGGGCGGCCGGAGTTGATGCGGTTGGGGTAGTGGGCGTCGCTGTTGACGACGAAAGGGATGCCGGCGGCAGTCAGGCGGGGCATCCACCGCCGGAGGGGGAAGACACGGCCGTGCTCGGCGAGGGCTTTCGTGTTAATCTCGAACTTCTGGCGACGGTCGATCATCAGGTCGATCAGGTCGTCGACCAGACAGACATACCAGGGCTCGTCTTCGATGCCGGGGCGGAACTGTGAGGCGTTGTAGCCGATTTTGTCGAAGTGGCCGAGGAGGTCGAGGCCGCCGAGTTCGACCATACGGGTTGTCTGGCGGTAGAAGGTCTCGACGACGTGGCGGATGTCGTTTGCGAAATACTGTTCCATCTTTCGGCGGAAACTCTCGAAGCGGCCGTCGATGTCGACGAAGCCGCTGTCGGAGGGGATGAAATGGACGGATCCGATCCGGTAGTCGAGTCCGATAGTGTCGAACCAGGGGGTTGCGGGCCCCCAGTCGTCGCCGAGGAAGTCGATCTCCATTCCGGCGTAGAGTTCGACGCGCCCGCGGTAGATATCCCGGAGCCGGCGGACTTCGGCCATATAGGCGGGGACGTCGTCGAACGACATGTTGCAGGGGGAATCGACGCCGGGGCAGAGAGGGGAGTGGGGGGTGAAGCCGTAGTGGAGGAATCCTTCGCGGCAGGCGGCTTCGGCGAATTCCTCCATCGAGGCGCGTCCGTCGCAGAACTGTGTGTGGGAGTGGAAGTTATATCGGTCGGTAGTCCGGGCGATACTTTCGAAGTCGATAGGCTGGCTCATATTGTGCGGGAATTAGCGCGTTTCGGCTTCGACGACGCGGTTGGCCGATTCCCTGACGCGGTCGCGGAGGGTGTCGAACTGGGCCTCGAGCGAGAGGATTTCGTCGGCGACAGCGGTCTGTCCGCGGCCGTAGCTTTTCCTGAGGGCGGCGAGGCGCCGCTCGGCGGTTGTCAGTTGTGCGACATCGTTCTGCCACTGGGCGATCGCGCGGCGTCCGGCTTCGGTCTTCAACTGGCCGGTGGCGGTCAGGATGCCCCGTCCGGGGATGGCGAAATGGAACTCGGCGCGGTCGGCGGCGGCGTTCGGGTCGATCGCGGCGACGCGGCGGCGGAGGTCGGTGTAGTCCTTGCCGGGTTCCCAGGTGTCGCGGTAGGAGTCAATCCGGGCGCGCGAGGCGAGGCCGGGATAGTCGACGGGATAGTTGACGCGGAGTTCGCCGGGGATGAACTGATAGATTGTCAAGCGGTCGGGGGCGGCGTTTCGGTCGGTTGCCCACCATCCGATTCCGGTTTCCTCGTCGATCGCGAGCATATAGTCGTTGGCAAATGAGTTATAGGGCATGCCGATGTTCTGGGGCTGGAGGAAGTCGTCGCCGTCGCGGCGGGAGATGAAGATGTCGTAGCCGCCGAGGGAGTTCTCGCCGGTGTTGGCGTAGTAGAGTGTCACGCCGTCGCTCATCAGGAAGGGGTAGTTCGCGTCGCCCCCTTCGTTCAGGATGTCGGAAAAGAGCACGGGGCGTTCCCACGAGCGGTCGGCGAGCATCGACGACGAGGCGATCCGGAAATTTTCGGCGCTGTCGGGCATCGCCCAGTAGATATTGTCGGCACGCTCGGAGGCGTAGACAACCGTCGGCTGGGCGGCCTCGAAGCCGCGGGGGAGCTGGTCGGGGGGAAGGAGTTTGCCCGAACTCGGGGCGAGGCGGTAGGCGCGGAAGAATTCCTCGCGGTCTACGTCGAGGCTGTCGATGATGACGATCTGTTCGACCCGCTCGAGCATTGTCCGTCCGCGGTCGACCTGCTGGCGGATCTCGGTTGCTTCGGGACGTTCGGGGATCGCGCCGCGCTTTCCTTTGCGGAATCCGGCTTCGTAGCGGTCGAGGAACTCCTCGGCGTCGTCGAAGCGGTAGTCGTGCATGGCGATCTGGGCGAGGTAGAGGTTCGATTCGTTCTGGCCGAGGCGCAGATAGCGGGCGGCTTCGGCCTCGCGGCCGAGGTGGAAGAGGGCGATGCCGGCCATCTGGTTGATCAGACCGTTTTTCGGTTCGGCGCTGGCGGCGTCAATCAGGGTGGGGAGGGCTTCCTCGAAGTCGCCGAGTTCGAACGATTCTTTTGCCTGGTCGAGGGTCTGGCCCTGAGTCTGGCCCGTAGCGCTGAGGGAGATCATCAACGCGACGGCCGCGATATATAGTGCTTTAGTCATATTGTGTCGCTATTTACGGACAAAGTTAATATAATTTCGCGAGTCATCCAAGAGAGCAGTCCGGCCGCAAGCCGGAAAAAGGCCACTTTTGGCAATTAATCGGTCCGGACGGAGTCGATGGTCAGCGCTTTTCGCGGGTCATGATCCCGATCATGCGCTGCAGGGCCTGACGGCAGGCGACGCAGAACTCCGGCGCGGTATTGGTCTTCATACGGCAGTCTTCGGCGGCGCGCCAGACCCCGCGCGACGAATAGGCTCCCCCTTCGACCAGGGGTGGTTGTCCGGTCGCGGGATCAGTCAGGTTCTCCCATTTTCCTGAGAAGTTGACCAGGGTTGTCACGTTCGGTTCCCACGGTTCGATGTCGGTCGGGCATGTGTCCTCCATGACATCCCCCTCGTAGAAATACTCGTCGGCGAGGCCGCCGAAACTGTGGCCGAACTCGTGGACGACGACCGGACGGAACAGGTCGTGACGGGCCGCGGTCAAGGTATAATTGTTATAGATTCCGCCGCCGCCGTAGGTTTCGGTGTTGGCCAGGATGATAATATGCTCGGCGGGGATTCCGGCCAGGGCGCGGTGGAGGTCATGGAGCCGCGGGGTCGTCAGGTAGCGGTCGGAGTAGAAGGTGTCGAAATGGGATCGGAACGCCGTCGGGATCCATCGTCGCTCGGCCGGATTGCTGACTCCGGCGCTGTCGGAGGGGGTCATGACGGCGACGACGTTGAAGCGCGGGGCGAGTAGGGAGAACGGCTCGTGGGAAAAGAGGGCGTCGGTTGCTTCGCGGGCGTCGGCGAGGAAGAGATCCATCTGGTCGGCGCGGTATCCTTCGGCGAGGATCGCGATGTTGACGGGGGATTGCTCGGCCGTGTCGGCGCGGTGAAGCGCCACGAAGGGGAGGGGTGCGCGGCCGCAGAGATTCTCAATCAGCGGGTCGTCGGGGTTGAAGGTCCAGGCGAGGTCTGTCAGGGGCTGCCGGCGGTCGTCGAAGAAGGTGACGGAGACGGTCGCCGCACGGCGCGGCAGCGGAAGCGAAGCGGTAAATTCGAACGCGCCCGACTCCTCCTTCGATTCCGGAATGACGAACCATTCGTTGAACAGCGTCGAGAAGGAGGCTCGGTAGAGGGTGTCGGAGGGATTGTAGCGGTCGGTCACTGTCAGACGGGCGTTTCCGCGAAGGGGCAGGTCGCGGAGATTGACACGGCGTCCGCCCCAGCGGTCGGAGACGAATGCGCGGTTGACGGCGACGAACGCGACGCCGCGGTTTGCGCCGACGGTGCATTCGAGGCTCAGGGTCGAATCTCGGAACTCGGTTTCGAAGCCGGCGGCGACGGCTGTTGCCGCGGTCAGCAGTAGAACTGTCGGAAGAACGGAACGAAGGAGGCGGAGCATCATCATCAGGGGTTCTGTTTTTTCGCGTGTTTGTCTTCGATTCCGAGGCCGAAGAGGGCGTAGTCGTAGAGAACGGGATCGTCGGGGCGGAATTCGCGGAGTTTCGCTGTCAGTTCGACCACGGCGCGGCGGTCGTTCGACCGGCGTGTCAGCAGGCCGAGGTCGCGGGCTGTGTTTCCGACGTGGACATCGAGGGGGATGAACAACTGGTCGGGGCGGATCGCCTCCCAGACGCCGAGGTCGACGATTCCGTCGTCGCGCACGAGCCAGCGCAGGGCCATGTTCAGCCGCTTCAGTGCCGTCTGGTCGAGGTTTTGGGGGAGGCAGCGCGGATCGGGCTTTCCGCCGGCGGCTTCGGCTATCTCGTTGTTGATCAGCCGGGCGAGTTCCCAGGCGGGGAATTCGCTGTCGCCGACGCGGCGGGCGCGGGCGAAGTCGTTGAGCGAGTCGTGGCGGTCGTAGATCCGGGCGAGTCCGGCGAGGTAGTTGCGGAGGTTTGCGGCGAAGAATGTCCGGTGGATGTTCATCTCGTGGGGGAGATCTTCGAAGCCCCGGTCGCGGACATAGTCGAAGGGGGCGTGGTCCATCAGCGAGAGTATCTTCTCGCAGTTACGGCAGATCATCGCGCGGTTGCCCCAGGCGACGGTCGCCGAGAGGAGCGCGACGATCTCGATGTCGCGCAGGTCGGAGAACCGCCGTGGGAACTGAACGGGGTCGAGGTCGATGAACGACGGGGAGTTGATTCGGGCGGCGGCTTCGTCGAGGAGTTGTCGGATCATGGCGGTATAAGCGGAGTTGAGACACGAAAAAGGATGTTTTGCGGGTCAGGGGGTGCAAAACATCCTTCTAAGAGGGGGAATGGAAGAAATTATAGGGTAGCCCATAGGAGAATCGAACTCCTCTTTCAAGAATGAAAATCTTGCGTCCTAGCCGATAGACGAATGGGCCAACACAAAACGCGTAACTCCGTTATGGCTCGGAATCGTCGCGTTATGGGGGTTCTGGCAAGTCCGGATTAGAGGCCGAGCTTGTTGACGTGGAGCTGGAGTTTGCTCTTGAGGTTCGAGGCCTTGTTCTTGGAGATGGTCTTCTTCGAAGCAAGACGGTCGAGCATGGCTGTCAGCTTGACGAGGGCTTCAGCGGCCTGAGCCTTGTCTGTCATTTTACGGAGATTGCGGACGGCGTTGCGCGCAGTCTTGGCGTAGTAGCGGTTGCGCAGGCGGCGCGACTCGGTCTGACGGATTCTCTTCAGAGATGATTTATGATTTGCCATTTATCAGATTTCTTAGATACTTTTTTGTTTCTTTATTGTAGCCCATAGGAGAATCGAACTCCTCTTTCAAGAATGAAAATCTTGCGTCCTAGCCGATAGACGAATGGGCCGTCGAGGCTGTATTGCCAAAAGCGATTGCAAAGTTACGCACCTTTTTTGAATTGACAAAATATTTTTTCAAAAAAACGAAAAAATCCAATTTATGCCTCCCTGGCGGCCGCTCCGATAAGGGGCGTTTCGAAAATAATCGGTAATTTCGCGCAAGCGAATCCAATATGAAGCAGAAACTGACATTTATCGCCCTGAGGCCGACGCGCGTCGGAGACTCGTCGGTCATCGTCAACGCCTACTCGCTCGAGCAGGGGCGCATCGCCGTCATATCCCAGCTGCCGCGAGGGGCGCGCGGAGGGGCGCGGCGGACGGCGCTGATGGCGATGTCGGTCGTCGAGTGTCAGGGCGACCGCCGTCCGGGGCGCGAATTCTGGGAAATCTCCGAGCCGCGGACTCTGAGGCCGATGGAGCCGGTCTATTCGAATCCCCTGAAGAACGCTGTCGTTCAGTTTCTGGCCGAACTGCTGACGCTTCTGCTGCGCGACCAGCCGGCCGACGAGCCGATGTTCTGCTTCATCGACCGCTCGGTCGGCGTTCTGGCCGGGTCGTCCGGGACTGCGGCTGCTAACTTCCACCTCGCTTTTCTGATCGGGCTCAGCCGCCACCTCGGGATCGAGCCCGACGAATCGACCTGGCGTCCGGGCCGGCGTTTCGTCATGCCCGAGGGAGTCTTCAAGGACGCGGTCGGCGCTCTGGCGAGCCGCGGGCCTGTATTGGAGGCCGGCGAGTCGGCGGCACTGGCTGTTCTGACGAGGATGACCTACCGGAACATGCATCTCTACCGGATGACGCGCGCCGAGCGCAACGCCGCCCTCGACCGCGTCCTTGAGTACTACACGCTCCACTACGCCTCGCTAGCCTCGCTCAAGTCGCTTCAGATCCTCCGCGAACTGTTCTGACCGCGCCCCTCACCCGAGTCGCGAGGAGATGTAGCGGGGGACGGCGTCGAGGATGTTGGCCTCGATCACGCGGTCGGCGGCGCGGCGGACTTCGTCGAAGGCGTTGGCGACGGCGACGGCGCAGTCGGCGCAGCGCATCATCTCGAGGTCGTTCAGGTTGTCGCCGAAGACCGTGACGGAGGTCGCGCCGGTCACGGTGCGGAGCCGGTCGACGGCGGCACCTTTCGAGACGCCGGGGGCGAAGATCTCGAGCAGGGCTGTCTCGCGGTTGAAGATGTCGCGGTAGGCCGAGATGCTGCAGGGGGTTGTCCGGCGCAGTTGTCCGGCACAGGCCATGATCTGCTCTGCCGGGCCGGTCGCGAAGAAAAGGACAGTGTTGTCGGGCGGAGTTCCGCAACGGCCGGCGGCGCAGTGGAACCGTTTCAGCGGTAGCCGCGAGCGCTCCGCCGCGAAGTTCTCTTCGCGGCGGGTCATCGGCCCGTAATGGGTCATGTCGAGGACGTGCGAGCCCGGGGCAAGGGTGTAGACGAAGGGGCTGATCCGGGAGGTCTCGCAGACCTCCATGATACGGGCGGTCAGGGCGGGGTCGACATACCGGACATCGGCGTAGCGCTTCAGCCGGGGATCCCAGAGGGCGGCTCCGGTCATGACGATCATCGGCAGACGCCATCCGATTCCTTCCATCAGACGGTCGACGGTCGCGGGCGTACGGGCTGTCGCGATGGTTATCATCGCGCCGCGGCCGAGCAGGTCGTTCAGAATCGCGGCCGAGCGGTCGCTGACGCGCGACTCGGAGTTCAGGAGTGTCCCGTCGAGGTCGGTTATGAACAGGGGCTTTCGGTCTTGGGTTTCAGTCATGGTGGGGGGATGTGTCGGACAATTCAGTTAGTCGGGTTGTAGTCGTCCCCGGGGCGGGCCGGGGCGACGGGGAGTTCGATCCGGAATGTCGTTCCGACGCCGGGGGCGGACGATTTAACGAAGATGCGGCCGTCGTGGTATTGCTCGATGATTCGTTTGGCGAGGGTCAGTCCGAGGCCCCATCCGCGCTTTTTCGTCGTGAAGCCAGGGTTGAAGACATTCTTGAAATTTTTTCGGGAGAGGCCTTTCCCGGTGTCGGCGACCTCGACGACGGCGAGCGTCCGTTCCGGGCGGGAGATCGTGACGGTTATCGAACCGGCGCCGGAGGGCATCGCGTCGACGGCGTTCTTGATCAGATTCTCCATGACCCACTGGAAAAGGGGTTCGCAGAGGAGGACGTCGATCGGTTCGGCAGCGGGGTGGCAGAGGAGGGTGATGCGGCTCGAGATACGCGTCGCCATATAGTCTGTACACTGGCTGACGGCGTGGTTCAGCTCGGTCGTTTCGAGATTCGGGCGGGAGCCGATTTTCGAGAAGCGGGAGGCGATTGTCGACAGGCGCATGACATCCTTCTGCATTTCGCCGACGATCTCGCGGCCGACCCCTTCGTCGGGGAGGAGTTCCATCCACGCCATCAGTGACGATATCGGCGTTCCGAGCTGGTGGGCAGTCTCTTTCGACAATCCGACCCAGACCTTGTTCTGCTCGGCTCGTTTGGTCGAACTGACGGCGAAATAGACGATCATTATGAAGGCGATCATGACGACCAGCTGGATATAGGGGTAGTAGCCGAGACGCCGGAGCAGTTTCGAGTCCTCGTAGTAGAGGTGCTGCATGTTGTCGGGGGCGATGATGATATGGATGACGTTCGGGGTGTTGCGGAGATGGTCGAGTTTGTCGAGGAGGAAGAGCTCGTTTGCGCGGCTGATGTAGAGGGGGGCGGCTGAGTCAACCGGTTCGGGGAGGTCGAAGTTGCGGTGGCTGATGATGTTCCCTTCGTCGTCGGTCAGCAGGACGGGGATGGTCCGGTTGTCCTGGATGATTCCGAGGAGGAATTCGAGGTCCATGGCTCCGCCGCCGTCGGGGCCGGCGTTTTCGAGGTTGACAATCTCTTTTGTCGCGTTGGCCCAGATCTGCATCCGGGATCGTTCCTGCATGGCGAGGTCTTTGACGATGTTGTTGGAGTAGTAGATGAAAAATCCAACGACCGTCACCGAAACAGCCAGAAACAGGATGACGCCGAAGCGCCGCAGGTCATATATATTCATAAGGCGTCAGAGGGGTGTGACAAAAAGATAACGCACCGACAGCACGGAATATTGCTTGTCGCGAAAATTCTGTATATTTGCAGTCAGAAACAAAACGAGTAAACGATATGAAGAAAATCATTTTGGCCGCCTGCGCGGCCCTGACCCTCGGGGCATGCTCCCCGAACCAGACCGAAACCGTCGGGAATAGCGCCGCAGAGGCGTCTGATTCCCCGCTTTCGAATTCCGTTGTCGAGACAATCATGAGCCGCCGGAGCGTGCGCGCCTACGATCCTGTGCCGGTCGGGCGCGACACGATGGATGTCATCATCCGCTGCGGGCTCAACGCTCCGAACGCGATGAATGCCCAGAAATGGGCCGTCAGAGTTGTCGACAACCAGACTCTGCTCGACTCGATGACTGCGGCTTTCGTCGCTGACAAACCCGAAATGGCAGAGGATCCAGGTTTCCGGAATATGTTCCGAAATGCCCCGACTGTCGCCTTCATCGCCGCTCCGGCCGGAGCATATTCCGGAGTCGACTGCGGACTGCTCGGCGAAAATATGATTCTGTCGGCATGGTCCTTTGGAATCGGATCCTGCTGTCTCGGCGGCCCGGTCCGGTTTATCAACTCCGAAGAGGGTGCGCCGTTTCTATCGCGCCTCGGATTCCCCGAAGGGTATGAACTGATCTATGCGATCGGTTTCGGACACCCGGCCGAGTCGCCCGAAGCGAAACCTCGCGACCTGACAAAAGGATCGTATGTCGACTGACCTGACAGACACTGTCCTGATCGATCTCCTGCGCGAGGCTGAGTCGCTTACCCGCCGAGGGATGACTGACGAATCGGTCGCGCTTTCGGGGGAGATACTCGCCCGGACGGTCTCCAGACTCGATGACAGCGACGGTCACGATCCGTCGCTGTCGGAATGGGTGGCCGAGGCCGGCGTTGTCCATCGGAGGGCTCTGTCGGCGGCCGGTCTCGGTGGGGAGTCGATAAGGACGGCAGTCGCCTTGTTAATGCGGTTGGTATCGACCGGAGCGGACACAATACGGCTGGCAGTCGCCCGACATGCGCTGCTCAGCGAGACCTTGAGGGAACTGACCGCATATGTTCGACGCTGCGAAGGGGAGGATTCCCCTGCCGAAGTCCGCGACCACTATACGCTCGCTTTCTATTATCTGACCTCGCTTCTCTATGCCGACTACCGCCGGATCTGCGCCGAAGACCCCGACAACTTTCTTCTGCCGGCGGTCTATCTCCAGTTGCGCCAACTGAAGGAGGAGGGAATCCCCCCGTCGTGGCCTACAGTCAGAGTTTGCGGACGCGAAATCCCATCAGACTGTCCGTCGGAGATCTATGGCGACCTGATTGGACGTCTCCGCGCGGTTATGAGAGACTGAGCACTACCCTTCCCAGGCGTTGACGAGGCGGATGACCTCGCGGACCTCGTTGTCGTCGATGACCGGCGAAATCGGGAGCGACAGTTCCTGCGCGGCGATACGCTCGGTTATCGGGAGACTCAGGCTGCTGAGTTCTCGGTAGCACTCCTGGCGGTGTGGCGGAACCGGGTAGTGGATTATTGTCTGGATGCCGTTGTCGGAGAGATATTTCTGAAACTGGTCGCGCCGTAGTGTCATGACCGGAAAGATATGGAAGACGTTGGCGTCGCGGTCGGGAACACGGGGAAGTGTGATGGCCGGATTGACGATTCCGTCGATATACATCCGGGCGACATCCTTGCGGCGGTCGTTGTCGGCGTCGAGAAATTTCAGTTTCGCGTCGAGGACAGCCGCCTGAATTTCGTCGAGGCGGGAGTTGCGGCCCCGGTAGCGGAAGACATATTTCCGGGTCGAGCCGTAGTTTGCGAGCGAGCGGACAGTCCGGGCGAGATCAGGGTCGTCGGTCGTGACGGCTCCGGCGTCGCCGAGAGCGCCGAGATTTTTCCCGGGGTAGAAACTGTGGCCGGCGGCGTCGCCGAGCGAGCCTGTCCGGCGGCGTCCCTCGAAAAGGCATCCGTGGGCCTGGGCGTTGTCCTCGACCAGGCGCAGCCCGTGGCGGCGGCAGATATCGCTGATCTGGCCGGTGTAGGCACACTGGCCGTAGAGATGAACAATCAGCAGGGCGCGTGTACGCGGCGTGACGGCCTCTTCGATCCTGGAGGGATCGATCTGGAAGGTCAGCGGGTCGGGTTCAACCAGGACCGGGACGAGTCCGTTCTCGGAGATTGCGAGAATCGAGGCGATAAAGGTGTTGGCCGGGACGATTACCTCGTCGCCCGGGCTCATGACCCCCATTTCGATGTAGGCGCGGAAGATCCAGATCAGGGCGTCGAGGCCGTTGCCACAACCGACAGCCTCGCTGCAGCCGATATACCGGGCATAGTTTTTTTCGAAGCGTTCGTTCTCCTCCCCCTGGAGATACCATCCCGAGGTGGTCACGCGGGCGACCGCGCGGTCGATTTCGCGGGCGTGGGAGGCGGTCACTTTCTGCAGGTCGAGAAATTTAATCATTGTCGGCGGTATTTAAGGAAGTCATCGTAGTCGCGGATATAGTCATCCTCGGAGTAGCATTCCGAGGCGAGCACCATACAGACCGATCCCGAGGAGAAATCGTCGAGCGTACGCCATATTCCGGGGACGACGAGCAGCCCCTGGTAGGGGCGGTTCAGGAAGAATGTCCGTTTGACTTCGCCGTCGTCAAGCGTCACGGTGAAAGATCCCGAGACGGCGACAATCAACTGATATAGACGGCGGTGGGCGTGTCCGCCGCGTGATTCGCCGCCGGGGATGTCGTAGAGGTAGTAGACACGGCGTATGTCGATCGGGAGCGACCTGCGGTTTTCGACTACCGTCAGGTTGCCCTTCCGGTCGCTGTGGTGTCGGTCGAACTCGATGATAGAGCAGTCGAAGACTTTTCCTTTCGTGTTATCGGAGTTGTCCATTACGATAAAGATTTATGAATTCGTCGCGGTCGCGGATATAGTCGGCCTCGTCATAGGGGGTCGAACTGAGGATCATGACGACCGAGTTTGTCGAGAAGTTTGTCATCTCGCGCCAGCAGCCACGGGGGACATAGAGGCCGTAGTAGGAGCGGGTCAGGCTGAAAGTGCACGGTCCGGTTCCGTCGTCGACCGAGATGTCGACGCCGCCTGAAAGAGCAACGATAAACTCCTCGCCGCGGCGGTAGGCGTGACCGCCTCGCGATTCGCCGCCGGGGACATCGTAGATCCAGTAGGTCCGGCGGATTTCGAAGGGGATGTGGTTTCGCTGCTCGATGAACGAGAGATTTCCGCGGCCGTCGAGAATCTTTGGCAGTTCGATTATCCGTGCTTTACAATTCATAATTCATAATTCGTGGTTCATAAAGCATAATTAGTAAAGCAAAATGCATAATTCATAATCTCGGGATAATTATGAATTATGCATTATGCATTATGAATTTATCAGCGGATCGGGCTGAGACGCAGGGTGTAGGTCATCTCGGTGTCGGGGACGGCGTAGACCGGGAGGGTGTCGACGTCGGCGCCGCACGAGGCGTTACCGACACCGCGTGTCCAGGCGTCGAGGTGAAGGACGCTGTAGGGGCGCGGGGTCATTTCCCACATATGGTTGCTGTTCATCAGGTCCTCGTCGGTGTAGGGGAGTATCGAGAAACTGACGCGGCCGTCGGTCTCGATCAGGATTCCGCGACCCGAAGGCTCGGTCAGGGCGAGTTCGCGGAGGCCTTCGCGACCGCCTGTGCTCTGGGGCTTGACATAGTTGACCGGCATCTTGTCGACTGTCGTCGCATAGCGGCCGATCAAAGCGCCGTCCTTACGGTCGACATAGTTTTCCATCGGGCCGTGGGCGTAGTATTCGACATGGTCGAGCGACGGGTTGACGGCGCAGACAAGGCCGGCGCGGCGGAGTTTGTCGGTCTTCGGGTCGAAAGTCGCGCTGATGTCGCAGATCCCCTGGGGATAGAATGTGAAGTCAATCGATGTCGAGCAGAGCGAGCCGTTGCGGCGGGTCTTGACGATGACGGTGCCGGCGCGTTTCTCGACGGTCAGGGTTCCGGTCGAGTCGAGACCGTTCGAGGTGTTGGTGAAGCGGTCGTTCTCGATCCAGCGGTGGTTGTCGTAGATGAAACCGAGTTTGTCGGCGATCATGTCGATGCCGTCGATTGTCAGCGAGGTGCAGCGGGCGGTCTCGTTGTCGAAGGTAGCCGACAGGTTCTTTCCGCTAACGATCGTGACGCCCCCCTTCGAGGTGACCGAAAGGGCCTTTCCTTCAGCCTTGACGGCGGGGAGCGACGGGCGTTCGGCGAGGATGAACTGATGGTGTGCGACCGAGTGGCGTGCGGGGGCATAGGTTGTCGCGTGGCGTTCGACGGCGTTGACCGTCAGGATCAGTTCCTTGCCGGCTGCGTCAGCGACAGCAGCTTTGTCGAGCGGCAGAGTCAGGGTCGTTTCCTGTCCGGGACGGATGTCGGGGATTTCGACCGAACCGCCGGTTGTCGGGTTGCCGTCGGCGGAGAGTTCGTAGGAGAGATCCATGTCGCCGAGCGAACGGAAGGCGTAGGCGTTACGGACGGTAACTTTTGCTGTAGCCGTCGCGGGATCATATCCGGCGAGAGCGAACTTGACGAACTGGTGTGCGGCCTTGACCTCGGCGAGTTTCGGACTCTCTTCGCGGGTGGCGGGGATAATGCCGTTCGAGCAGAAGTTGCCCTGGTGGGGGCCGGGGTAATCATAGCCGGTGTGGAGGCGGTAGATTCCCTGTTTAATCTCCTGCGGGTCGTAGATCGCCTGGTCGACCCAGTCCCAGATACATCCGCCGATTGTCGCATCGGACTCTTCGATGATGTCCCAGTATTCGGTCAGGTTGCCTACGGCGTTACCCATGGAGTGGGCATATTCGCAGATGAACATCGGCTTGTCGAGGCCGCTGGTGTTTTCGTTCATCCATTTCATTCCGGGATACATCTTCGAATAGAAGTCGGAGAAGCGGCTGCCGCCGAAGGGCTGGTCGGCGCGGGTTCCCTCGTAGTGGACCGGGCGGGTCGGGTCGAGTTTTTTCGCGGCGTCGTAGCAGTATGCGAAATTCTCGCCGTTTCCGGCTTCGTTACCGAGGCTCCACATGACGACCGACGGATGGTTGCGGTCGCGGAGCACCATGCGGTCGATACGGTCGACGAATGCGGGAATCCACGAGGGCATGTCGGAAATTGACTGGTTGGCGTGGTCTTCGAGGTCGGCCTCGTCGACAACGTAGAGTCCGTAGTGGTCATACATCGCATACATGCGTGCGTTGTTCGGGTAGTGGCTCGTACGGACGGTGTTGATGTTGTTCTGTTTCATCAGCGTCACGTCGCGGAGCATCGATTCGGTCCGGACGGCGCGTCCGTGGAGCGGGTCGGAGTCGTGGCGGTTTACACCCTTTAGGAACACGGGCTGTCCGTTGACATATAGCCGGGAGTTCTCGATTTTGACGTCGCGGAGGCCATATTTTGTCGAGAACGCCATCTCCTCGCGTCCGCCGGGGAGGCTCTGGATGACATCGACCGTATAGAGGTTCGGGGTTTCGGCGTTCCAGAGCATGATGTTGTCGAGGTCGAAGCCGACGTTGATATGTCCGTTGCCGGAGAGGTCGTAGGTCACGCTCTTCTGCGCGACAGGCGCGCCCTTGGGGTCGGTCAGTTTGACGGTGTAGACGCGCTGTCCACTGGCGTTGTCACGGTTGTCGATCTGGAGGTCGACGTCGATGTGGGCCTTGCGGTAGTTGTCGGTCAGGTCGGCAGTGATGACATGGTCGCGAACCGAGACCTTCGGAACATTATAGAGATAGACATCGCGGAAGATGCCGCTCATGCGGAACATATCCTGGCATTCGAGGTAACTGCCGTCGCTCCAGCGGAAGACCTGGACTGCGATCGAGTTTTCTCCGGGGTGGAGATATTTCGAGAGGTCGAATTCGGCGACGTTGTTGGCCCCCTGGGTATATCCGACATATTTTCCGTTGACCCAGATAAAGGCAGCGGAATAGATTCCGCCGAAGTGGACGAAAGTCCGTCCGCCGTCCCAGTCTTCGGGAACGACGAATGTCCGCTGGTATGACCCGACGGGGTTTATGCCGTAGTTTTTCCCTTCGTCGTTAAATCCTTTTCGGGCGTTGATGAAGGGAGGTGTGTTCGAGTGGGGATACTCGACGTTTGCGTAGATAGGTTTGTCGTAGCCCTCCATTTCCCAGTTCGAGGGGACGGGGATAGTGTCCCAGCCGGAGAAGTCATATCCTTCGGCAAAGAAGTCGGTCGGGCGCTGTGAGGGTTCGGGGACGAGTTTGAAATTCCAGGTTCCGTTGAGCGTCAGGAATCGGTCGTTGACGGGGACGGTCCATGGGGTGCGGTAGTATTCGGCGTCGGCCTTCATGGCGGCCTCCGAGCGATATGGCATATAGGTTGCGATACCCGGCTCCTTGTTTTCCTGGAAGACCGTTTCGTTCTCCCAGAAATTGGCGCGGCGGGCGTCGTCGGCGCTGTTGCCGGCGACTTTTGCTGCGACTGCCTCGAAAGAGAAGTGGGCTCCGGGGTTCGACTTTGCGCTGGTAATCGTCATTAGCGACAACGAACCGTCGGCGCCGGCAGCGAGGGCGAAGCCCGGTTTGTTCGCGGGGGTAATCATTCCGTCTGTGTCGATTTTCCAGAGTTGGGCCTCGTCGGAGCCGTTGTTCGTTCCGAGTTCGGCGCGTTCCCCTTCGTAGCGGACGGCGAGGTTGCTGGCGGAGTTTATGATACGCCAGCTGCCGGAGAGTTCGCTGAGGATCCAGAGTTGCTGGCTTCTGGCCTCTTCGGCGGGACGCATGGCGATTGTCGACGGACCGGTTTCGGTTATGACCGCTCCGGGGTCGGAGGCGGCGGAGATACGATAGTATGAGTCGCCGGAGAAAGAGACTTTTGCGGCGAGAGCCGGGAAAGCCGCGGCGAGGGAGAAGAGGAGTGTTGCCAGGACGGCGGCTGCATTCCGAGGTTTGAAGATCATTGGTTATGGTATTAAAATGGTTTTATTCAGAGTTTATTTACAAAGTTACGAAAAAAACGGGAAATTGGGGAAGCAGTTAACAAAATTTACGGGCAGTAATCGGAAATAAACAAAAAAGAGTCTCAGTCCCGGTTCCGGGGCTGAGACTCCGCGTCTATATGGATCTTTTTTAGTTGATTCCGAGTTTCTGTTTGACGGCGGGGGTCACGTCGACAACGTCGCTTCCGGTATAGACCGGCATAAGGTTTTCGAAGATCATCGTGAAATTTCCTTCGGAACCGACGGCGTTCAGGGCGTTCATGACTTTTTCCTGAACAGGAGCGGTCAGAGCCTGCTGCTGACGGTTAAGGTCCTGAGTTGCGTTGTTACGGAACTCCTCGATTTTCTGAGCGAGATCCTGGATATCCTGCATGCGGCGTTCCTTAATGGCCTGGGGGGTCGATTCCTCCATTTTCTGAAATTCCTCGAATTTCTTGTTGTATTCTGCCTGAAGGTTGTCGAATTCAGTCTGGTATTTCTGGGAGGCAGCCTCGAGCTGGGTCTGTACCTCTTTCATCTCAGGCATGGAGAGGACGATTTCCTGGGTGTTTACGACGCCGAATTTACCCTGGGCGAAGAGCATCGACGGAATGGCAATCATGATTGCCAGCAAGATTTTCTTGATCATTGTTCAGATATGTTTTTTTGTTTTTTTGTTTCTCTGTCAATTCGGCGGTCCGCACATACGAACCGTCCGGCAAAGTTAGTCAAATTATTTGGAATATCCCATTTTTGCGAGGACATCGTTGCTGACATCGATCCGCGGCGAGGCGAATATGATATCCGACGAACTGGCTCGGTCGAAGATAGCCTGAAGACCGCGCTCGTCGGCGACCTTCTTGACGGCATTGTAGACATCGTCCTGGATCGGTTTCATCAGCGACTGGCGTTTCTTGTAGAGTTCACCCTCGGGGCCGAAATATTTGTTTCGGAGTTCGGATGCCTCCTTCTCTTTGGCGACGATCTCCTCTTCACGGGCTTTCTTCTGTTCGTCGGTGATGAAGACCATTTCGGCCTGGTATTTCTTATACATCTCCTCGGCTTCGCGCGAGACGCTCTCGACCTCTTTCTGCCAGCGGAGCGATATCTGGTTCAGCTGTTCGTTCGCCATTTCGTAGGCGGGGATGTTTTTCAGCACATATTCCATATCGACCAGAGCGAATTTCTGGGCCGACGCCGAGGCCGCGCAGGCGACGGCGAGTATCATGATAACGAGGAATTTTTTCATTATGGTTCGTTTTTATGTTATACGGTCACTTTCGTTTTAACAATTCTATGACCGGCGATGTGCGGTATGGTTTAAGTTTTTAACTTTTCTTATCAGAATTCCTGGCCGAGGATGAAGTGGAAGTGGCTTCCACCCCGTTCGCCGTAGACCTTGTCGAAGCCGTAGGCCCAGTCGATACCCATCATGCCGACCATCGGGAGGAAGACGCGTACGCCGGCACCGGCACTGCGCTTCATGTCGAACGGCGAGAACTGTTTGACCGAAGTCCATGCGTTGCCACCCTCGGCGAAGACGAGTCCGTAGATTGTCGTCGTCGGCTGGAGCAGGAACGGGAAGTGGAGTTCTACGCCCATACGGGTGTAGGCGCGGCCTTCGGCGCCGTAGGGGGTCAGGGTTCCGTTGTCGTAGCCGCGGAGGGCGATGGTCTCTGTTGCGTAGGTATAGGATCCCGACATGCCGTCGCCGCCAACATAGAAGGTCTCGAACGGAGTTCGGAGCCAGCGGTTATATCCGCCGAGCAGACCGAAGTCGGCGCGGGTCATCAGCACGAGCGTGTATTTCCCGTCGGCGTCGGTCAGCGGGGTGTATGTTCGAGACTTGAAGCGAAGTTTCCAGTATTCGATCCAGCGGTAGAGTTGCTTGCGCGACTCCTTTGTGTTCTCCTGGGAGAGTTTCTCCCAGTTTTTCTTGCCGAAGAGCGAGGCGGGGGGTGTCACCTGGAGATTCAGCGAGAAACTCGAGCCGCGGCGTGTATAGAGCGGGTTGTCGATCGAGTTTCGGGCCAGTGTCAGACCGAGGACGAAGGAGTTCGATGTTCCGTCGGTCATTTCGAACAGATATTCCCAGTTCTTCAGGTAGTACCAGTTGTAGGTCAGTTCGGCTGTGAAGGTAAAGAAGTCATCGGGCCAGTTCAGACGCTTTCCGAAGCCGGCCGAGACGGAGACCATCTGGAGGACCTTGTTCGGGTCGTAGGCGTCCTGGATCATGTTGCTGTAGTCATATCCGTAGCCGTAGTTTCCGAGGCCGTAGCCGTACATCGAGCCGAGGTAGCTGTTGTAGGCGCTCGACCAGCGGTTGTTGTAGAACGAGGAGTTGACACCGGTCTGGCGGCTGTAGTATGCCGACAGTGACAGCGAGTTCGGGCGTTTTCCGCCGAACCATGGGTCGAGGAACGAGATGCTGTAGGCCTGGTAGTAGCGGGCGTTGGTCTGGGCCGAGATCGAAAACGACTGGCCTTCGCCCTGGGGTATGATTCCGCGGTAACTGCTTGGGTGGAAGAGATTTCGTATCGAGAAATTGTTGAATTTCAGGGCGACTTTTCCGACGATGCCGGTCTGTCCCCAGCCAAACGAGAGTTCGACCTGGTCGTTCGCCTTCGATTCGAGATTCAGGGCGATGTCGACTGTTCCGTTGTCCTCGTTGGGCCGGACATCGGGGTTCATGTTCTCGGGGTTGAAATGTCCGGTCTGGGCGATTTCGCGGAGAGAACGGACGAGGTCGTCTTTGCTGAAGAGGTCGCCGGGACGGATTCGGAGTTCGCGGCGGATAACTTTTTCGTAGAGTCGGTCGTTACCGTTGATGGCGATACTATTGATGCGTGCCTGGGGGCCTTCCATCATTCTCATCTCGAGCGAGATCGAGTCGCCGTTGACGCTCCGTTCGATTGGGACGAGCTGGTAGAAGAGATAGCCGCGGTTCATATAGAGGTTCGAGACGGCATCGTCATCCTCGAGGGTTCGTTTGTTCAGGAGTTTCTGGTTGTAGACGTCGCCTGCCTTCATTCCGAGGATCTGGTCGAGCAGTTCGGTCGGGAAGACGGTGTTGCCGACCCAGGAGATCGAGTCTATATAGTATTTTTTCCCCTCCTCGATGGTAATGTAGACATCGACTTTCTTGTCGTCCCATGCGACGACGCTGTCACTGAGGATCTTGGCGTCGCGGTAGCCTTTTTCGTTATATTTTTCGAGAATACGGTTCAGGTCATCTTCGTAGTCTGTTTCGACGAACTTCTTCTGGCTGAAAATTTTCATGATGTCGCCGTTTTCATTCGTTTTCTTCATCGTACGTTTGATAGCGCGGTCAGAGAGTACTTCGTTGCCATCGATATAGATCTTGTGGACTTTGATTTTCTGTTTTTTGTCGATATTGATGTCGACGATGACCTCGTTTTTGTTCGAGAGGTCTTCGTGGAGAACGATGTTTACGCTTGCGTTATTGAAGCCTTTGTCGGCGTAGTATTTCTTTATAATTGTTTCGGCGCGGTTAATGATGTTCTGGGTGATCTGGTTCCCTTTGTAGAGCTGGAGACGTTCCTGAAGGTCGTCGCGCTCACCCTTTTTCGCGCCGTTGTAGTTTATCTGCGATATGCGGGGCTGCTGGCGGAGTTGGATTGTCAGCCAGGCCTTGTCGCCCGTTGTTTTGTCGACGACAATCTGGACGGTCGAGAACAGCCCCTGACGCCAGAGTCGGCGCGCGGCGGCGTTCAGTTCCTCGCCGGGGATGTCGACGCGTTCGCCGACTTTCAGGCCTGCATAACCGATAATGATATGGTCGTCGTAGTTGTCGGCGCCTTTGACCGAAATTCCGGCGATTTCGTAAACGCGCGGCATACCGTTGAAGAGCACCTTCGGCTCATAGACGGTGTCGGTCGGGAGTGAGGCGGGACCGTTCTGCGCGTCGAGCATAAGGGGGAATGCAGAAGCGAGCAGAAGGACGATTGTCAGCAGTATTTTTGAACGGGATTGCATATGTTCTGAAGAAGGATATGATGGGTCTTGGAATGTGATTATCGATGTTGGAGCGGGGGAGAGGTCTATTCGGTTCCGGGAGCGGCGCCGGTCTGTCGGTCTGTTACCTGTTCGGAGGTCAGCCCGAAGCGGCGTTCGCGGCCTTGATAAGCGAGGATTGCGCGGCAGAAATCGGTTTTGTCGAAGTCGGGCCAGAGGGTCGGGGTTATATAAAATTCGGAGTAGGCAACCTGCCAGAGCAGGAAATTGCTGATGCGCTGGTCGCCGCCGGTCCGGATCAGCAGGTCGGGGTCTGGCATTCCGTCTGTTGTCAGATAGTGACTGAAAAGTTCAGGAGTGACTGTCGCGGGATTGAGTTTGCCGGCGGCAGCTTCTTCGGCTATTAACCGGGCGGCGCGTGCAATCTCCCAGCGCGACGAGTAACTCAGGGCCAGGACGAGGGTCAGACCGGTCGAGCCGGCGGTGTCGGCCATACAGCGGCGGAGCCGGGCGAGGGCCTCGGCGGGCATCCGGTCGAAGTCGCCGATCATCGTCAGGCGGACATTGTTCCGTATCAGACGCGGCGTTTCGCGTTCGAGGGCGACGACAATCAGGTGCATCAGGGCGTCGACCTCCTCTTTCGGGCGGTTCCAGTTTTCGGTCGAGAAGGCGTAGAGCGTCAGGAATTCGACCCCGAGATCGGAAGCGGTTTCGGTGACGGAGCGGACGGTGTTGACCCCCTCGGTGTGACCGGCTGTACGGGCCATGCTGCGCGACTTGGCCCAGCGGCCGTTGCCGTCCATAATGATGGCGACGTGGCGTGGAACGCGTTTTCGGTCGATTTCCGACAATATGTTGTCTAATTCAGTCATTCAGTCGATTCTGTTACATACGACGCATCGTTTCCCGAACTCGTAGGTTATCCCGACGGTCAGGAACGAATACCAGTCTGTATTTTTTATAAACGAACTTTTTATCTGGTAGAGATCACTGAGGCGGTCGCCGTCGATGTGATCACTGAAAGTCTTTGTCATCGTGAAGATCGCCTCGAGGTTTAGTCGCTGGCTCAGTTTGTAGCGGACGCCGAACGACATCGGGATATTCAGGCCGAAATGGCTCTTCCCCTCCGACGAGGCCATCGTCACCCCGACTCCGACGCCGAGCACCGGAGTCCAGCGGCGCAGGCGTTTGTAGGTCTCGCCGATGCCGAAACTGAAGAAGTTGAATTCGCCGCGTACGCCGAGGTCGTAGACCTGCGATGTAAAGTCGATCGGTTCGCCGCCGGGGATATAGTTGTCGTAGTCGGCGGTGCTTCCCTTGAGCGAGGCTGTTGCCAGGGTCGTTCTGATCGCGAAGCGGTTGTCAGCAAACAGATAACTGAAATTGGCGTTGGCGGCGAAGCCAGGATGGGCATACAGATTGCTCTGGTTTGCGTCGCCCAGATATCCGCTCATCCCGAGCGCGGCGCCGAAACTGAACTTGTAAGTGTCCTGTTGTTGCTGGGCGCTGACAAGGGAGGTTCCCGGCCGGAACGAGGCCAGGAAAATCGTCGCGAGCATCAGCGGTCTGATCAGTCTGACTATGTCGAGGTTTGTCTTCAATTCGTTACGGGAGAGAATTTTGTTTTCGGGGGGTTAGTAGAGGGGCTTGTAGGTCATACGGTTGATTACGCCGCGTATGACTGAGGCGCTTTGGGTTATCTCCCCCTGTTCATATCCGCCGATAATGTAAACATAGGGGGCTTCCCATTCTGTTACCGGCTGGCTGTAGCGCGAGGGGGGGATAACGTTGCCGTTGGGGTCGATTCTGAACAGCCTGTCAATCACGTAGGCACGGGCATCGCGTCGGGGCTTGACCGATTCGGGGAACTGGAGATATCTGCCGGACTCTGACCAACTGATGCCGCGGTCGCGCGAATAATATGTCTTGTCGGAGATGTTTCCGTCGCTGTCAGCGCCGCCGACGGCAAACAGGACGCTGTTTTCTGTTACGACCCAGGTCGATGAGGTCGAATAGATGAAGTATGGGAAAACGGTCAGACCTTTCAGCGCCGGAACAGGCTTTGTCGAACTGAGACGCGCCCATTTTCCTGCCGAAAAGCCCCAACAGTCGCCGGTCAGACTTCCGTCGGCCTTTGTGCCGCCGACGATGACCGACATTGGTTCGGTCGACCACTGCGAGACGTAGGTGATCATCCGGGATGTCTCGCCGACCGGCATCTCGGAATCGAGCGCAACGGTCTTCCCGCCGGGGTAGGTGACCGAGTTCCATGAGCCATCGGCGTTACGTACTGCTCCGACGACCTGGTTGCCCTGGACACCATATATATAGTCCATCGCGACACCGCAGTCGCGGAAGTGTTGCCATCCGGTTGTCGTTTCGTAGAGTTTTCCGTCGGCCAGAAGGTACATCGCCTCCTCAGTCGAGACCAGTGTCCGGCAGTCAGCACCGTCGGGAAGCGTCAGCGAACTGATGGAGCCGGTAACCAGGCCTATTTGGTCGGTTTTCTGGTTGTAGAGAGTTCCTTTGGCCCCTTCGAGACTCAGCAGGTAGAGAACATCTCCCTGGAGCGTAGTTCCCCAGTTGTCGGTTGTCAGCGTCGGAAGACCGAATTTTTCGATTTCGGTCCATGACAGGCTGTCGGGCTGCTGGCTGTGGACATTGACTTCGATCCGATAGTCGCAGGAGACTGTTCCGTCAAACGATGTCAGGCGGAGGATAACCGGGCCGGCCTCGAAGTTAACAGAATCGTCGGGGTTGGTGAAGTAGTTGATGATCGTGTCGACTCCGGCGTCGGTTTTGCAGTGGATTTCCGCGACGCTGACAGACCCGAACGTCGGACTGATCTGAAGTCGGTTCGTTCGCGTTCCGACCGGAAGCGAATCGGGGTTCCAGATTCGGGCGTTATCGAGGTCGATTGCGAAAAAAACTGTGTCGAGATTTGCCAGAATACTGTCGTTTTCGCCGAGACGGAACTCCGTGACGGCCACGTTGGTCGAGGTATACTCCTCGCTCCACCATGTTTCGTTGTCGTCGTTACATCCTGAGAAACAGCATATTGCGCTCAGGAAAAGTATCATCAAAGGGATAGATCTCTTCATATTCGTATTGTTTCGAAACGCAAAGTTAGCAACATTTTTGTTAACCTATTGCCTCTTAGAGTTAAAAAACGTCACAAAGTTTCGGTTTTGTCGATTCTATAGGGGCGAACTGTTGCGACGATATTTCCGTCGAAGGGGGTAAAACGGACTGTTCCGGCGGGTCGCGGGGGGGCAGGAGAGCGTCCGGCATCATCGGCTGCGCGGGGCGATGTCTCGATCCTGCATTCGTCCCAGAGCCCTTCGTCGAGGAACGAACGCAGGAGTGTCGGGCCCCCTTCGATCAGGATCGAGATCCATCCGAATTCGTCGCGGAGCCGGACAGCCAGATCGCCGAGGGTCGTCCCGGCGGGGATGATAGTCTGGATGACGTGTGGCGGGAGATCTTCGCGGCGGTGGGTCGCGACATAGACAACCTCCGCGCCGTTGTCGTCGAACACCCGGCTTTCGGCCGGAACGAGGCCGCGCCGGTCGAGGATGACGCGCGCCGGAGATCGGCCAGCGATGCCCCTGACTGTCAGCGACGGGTTGTCTTCAATGACCGTCCGGCTGCCGACAACGATTGCGTCTGATTCAGCGCGAATCTCCATGACAGCGAGCGTAGAGAGAGGAGTCGATATCCGCGCGGGGCGGCCGTCGGTTATGCTCCGGTCTATATCAGTGAAGCCGTCGGCGGTTTCAGCCCACTTCAGGGTAATCCAGGGGCGGCCGAGATGCTGGGCCGCGATGAATTTCCGGGCGAGTTCGCGGCATTCGGCCTCGCAGACTCCGACTGTCACCCCGATTCCTGCGTCGCGGAGAATCGCGATTCCCCGGCCGCTGACCCGGGGGTTCGGGTCGACACACCCTATGACAACACGCCCGACACTGAGCGAAGCAAGCATCGTCGCGCAGGGGGGGGTCTTGCCGTAGTGTGAGCAAGGCTCGAGGGTCACGTAGACTGTCGAGCCGCGAAGGAGCGAGGGGTCGGCGACGGAGGCAACGGCGTTGACCTCGGCGTGGGCCTGTCCGAAGCGACGGTGCCACCCCTCGCCGATAATCCGGCCGCCGGAGACTATTACCGCGCCGACGGCCGGATTCGGCGAAGTAGTCAGAGAACCGTGGCGTGCGAGGGATATCGCCCGGCGCATTAATGTTTCGTCGGTCATGCTTCTTCGTGCCAGTCACCATTTTCGCGAATCAGAGCGACCAGACGCCCGACCGCTTCTTCGGCGGGTATGTTTTTGACGATACACTTCTTTCCTTTGTAGAGACTGACTCGTCCCGGTCCGGCTCCAACGTAGCCGTAGTCGGCGTCGGCCATCTCTCCGGGGCCGTTAACGATACACCCCATAACACCTATCTTCAGTCCTTTCAGGGAAGATGTCGCGGCTTTTATGTCGCGCAGGGTCGACTGGAGGTCATAGAGTGTCCGGCCGCATCCGGGGCAGGAGATATATTCGGTCCGGGTCGTGCGGAGCCGGGTTGCCTGGAGTATTCCGAAGGCGACACCAGCCTCCCGGGCTGGAGTCAGCGAGGGAGCCGAGAGCATTATTCCGTCGGCAAAGCCGTTCATAAGGATTCGTCCGAGGTCTGTGGCGGCGCGCAGTGTCGCCTCCTCGGCCGACAGGGCGGGGGAGTATTCCATCGCCGTTATGACCGGGCGGCGTATGCCGAGAGCGGTCATGCGGTGGAGCAGCGCCATCATACGTTCGGGTGAGTCGGCGCGGCGGCCGCGCAGGATGATCGCCGGAGCGCAGGGGGATGATCCGATCTGTTCGATCAGTCGGTCGGGGGCGTCGTCGGCGTCCAGTTCGAGGAATCCGCCGCGGGTTTGGCTGTCGAGGATAATGTCAGGACGCTGGCCTTCGGCGAATTCGCCGGTCCGCCCGGAGACGACGACCGGCGGATTTGTTCCGCCGACGATCCCTTCGGCGTCGGTCTGGCGCCGCGCGGGGGCGAGCGAATCATATCCCGGAGCGTAGTCGCCTGGAATCGGCGCTGCTCCTGCGCGCGAGGTCGCGTAGTCGGCGATTATCCGCGCGACGGGAATCTCAGCCTCAGGCTCCTCGGAGAGGGAGACGCGGATCGTGTCACCGATACCCTCGGCGAGGAGGGTTCCGATGCCGACGGCTGACTTGATTCGTCCGTCTTCACCTTCGCCCGCCTCTGTTACCCCGAGATGGAGCGGAAAGTGCATTCCTTCGTTGTCCATCGCCGCAACCAGACGACGCATCGTCTCGACCATGACGCGGACATTCGAGGCCTTGACTGAGATAACGACGTCCGTGAAGTTCTCGGCGACGCAGACGCGGAGGAACTCCATGGCGCTCTCGACCATTCCGGCCGGAGTGTCGCCGTAGCGGCTCATGATACGGTCTGACAGCGAGCCGTGGTTGACGCCGATGCGCAGGGCTGTGTTGTTCTGCCGGCAGAGATCGAGCAGGGGCTTCAGGGCTGTTTCGATCTTTCGGATTTCGGCGGCATACTCTTCGTCGGTGAAATCGATCTTCGCGAAGGTCCGCCCCGGGTCGACGAAGTTGCCGGGGTTGATGCGGACCTTGTCGCAGGTCGTCGCGGCGGTGTATGCGGCGCGGGGGTTGAAATGGATGTCGGCGACGAGCGGGACGTCGCAGCCGCGGCGCCGCAGTTCGGCGCGGATCACGCCGATATTTGTCGCCTCGCGCGAACCCTGGGCTGTCAGCCTGACGATCTGGCCGCCGGCTTCGGCGATCCGGAGCGTCTGCCGGACCGATCCGGGGGTGTCCATTGTCGATGTCGAGGTCATCGACTGGAGCACGACGGGATGTCCGCTGCCGACCCCGACATTCCCGACGCGGGCCGTGACGGTCTGGCGCCGGCGGTAGTCGAAACGGCTCAATTTGTCTTGAATTTATATTCGACCTTCGCCAGTTCGGCGTTCGCCTTGACGATCTTCTCGGAGAGCGTCTTCCGGTAGGCGTCGAAACGGCATGCAACGGCCGGTTCGGCGACGGCGAGAATCTGGACGGCAAGCACGGCGGCATTCATCGCGGCGTTGATTCCGACTGTCGCGACGGCGACACCCGGAGGCATCTGTACGATTGACAGCAGGGCGTCGCGGCCGTCGAGGGTCGAGTTGATCGGAATTCCTATGACCGGCAGGGGGGTCATGGCGGCGATCACGCCGGGCAGCGCGGCGGCCATACCGGCGGCGGCGATAATGACCTTCAGCCCGCGGCCGGCGGCGTTGCGGGCGAACTGTTCGACCTCGGCGGGGGTGCGGTGGGCCGACAGAGCGTTCATTTCGAAGGGGATTTCCATCGACTCGAGGAAATCGGCGGCTTTGCGGAGCACGGGGAGATCCGACGTGCTCCCCATGATGATGCTGACTAATGGTTGCATAACTGGGATTCGGTTATTAAACTGACCGCAAAGATACAACATCCGGCGTTTCCGCTCCTTTTTTTTAACGTACGCTAACTATTTTGTCAGGCCGTCGAGCTCGTCGTCGGTCAGAGATGTAACGGCCGCGACGACGGACCGGTCAATGCCTTTTGAAAGCATCTCGCGCGCGATGGTCAGACGTCCCTGACGCAATCCTTCGGAGAGCCCTTCGGCACGGCCTTCGGCGAGCCCTTCGGCACGGCCTTCGGCGAGACCTTCGGCACGCCCCTCGGCGAGTCCTTCGAAACGTCCTTCGTTCTTTGCGGTTTCGATCATGTTATGTGCGCTGTTGACACTTTCGAGGTGGCGATAGTAGGCTTCCCGCTCGTTATCGGAGAGCCTGTCGACGCGCATCTTCTCGCGGGCGGCATCGAGACCGGGAGCATCGCTGTCGTCGTGGACGACCCCTTTCGACAGGAAGTACATCCACTGGTCGATCGGCGTTTTCGACCAGCGGTCGAAGTCTCCGGCCAGAAGAATGTAATACTCGGGGTAGACGTCGGAGATTGTCTGGGCCTGGTATTTGAATTTCCAGTTCTCGGTCATCCTGATCGGATCGCCGTTGTGGATGCCGCGAAATTCGGTTGTCCCGCGGTAGATGTAGTCGGTATTGTTGGCGATGTTGAAGTAAACGAGGCTGATGCTGTAGATTTTGTCGATTTTGCCGTAGTTGTCGCCCCGGTTGATATAGTCGTTGATGATTTTCGAGGTTCCGAAAAGTATACGGTGGAAAAATTCATCCTCGCTATGGTTCTGGACCTCAATAAGGATTTTCCGGCCGCGGTAGTCCTTGGCGAGCAGGTCGACACGGTTCAGTTTCCCATCCTCGCGGTCGACGTTCCCCTCGCTTTCGAGGAGTTCCACGATAACGATCTCTTCGCCGAGCAACGAGGTCAGGAAACCTTCGAGGACATTGAAGTTCGCCTTGTCGCGCAGCAGGCGCTTCATAGCCCAGTCGAAACGTATCAGTCTGTCGTCGGTCTTTCGGTTCGTTGCCATATTCAATTCTGTTTTGATTTTCAATTGCAAATATAACACATTTATCCCGAATCATCCTCCTCGTCGTCAAAAAAAATTTGGATGATCCGGAGGGAATGTGTAATTTCGCACTTTCTTTTTATCAATATCTTCTATGGGAGGTTTCTTTGGAGCGGCTGAAAAGACAAGTTGCCGCAATGATTTGTTTTATGGCGTTGACTATCATTCTCATCTCGGAACCCGTCGCGCCGGCATGGTTACATATGACGAGGAGGCAGGCATGTTCTGCCGCTCGATCCACAGTATCGAAAGTACCTATTTCCGGACAAAATTCGAACACGAACTGTCGAAATTCAAAGGAAACATCGGTATCGGCGTGATCAGCGACAACGACCCCCAGCCAATCGTCATCAATTCCCACCTCGGAAAATATGCGATCGTCACGGTCGCCAAAATCAACAACATCGACGAACTCGAGCAGGAGCTGCTCGGCGACGGCGCCCACTTCGCCGAACTCAGTTCCGGACAGACAAACCCGACGGAACTGGTCGCCCTGCTGATTAACAAGGGACGAACCTTCGCCGAAGGAATCGCCTATATGCAGGCGCGCATCGAGGGCTCCTGCTCGCTGCTGATTCTGACAGAAAAGTCGATAATCGCCGCGCGCGACCGTCTCGGCCGTACGCCCGTCATCCTCGGACAGAAGGAGAACGGCTATGCCGTCGCTTCGGAATCGACGGCGTTCCCGAACCTCGATTTCGAGACCCTCCGCGACCTCGGTCCCGGCGAGATCGTCGAATTCTCGGCTGAAACCGGTGTGTCGCAGTTGAAGGCTCCCGGCGAAGAGATGCAGGTATGCTCCTTCCTCTGGGTCTACTACGGCTTCCCGACCTCGACCTACGAGGGCCGCAACGTCGACGAGATGCGTTTCGCTTCGGGAGAGGCTATGGGGCGGTCTGATGAATCAGAGGTCGATTGTGTCGCCGGTATCCCTGACTCGGGTGTCGGAATGGCCCTGGGTTATGCCGCCGGAAAAGGTGTCCCCTACCACCGCTGCATCTCGAAGTACACCCCGACATGGCCACGCAGTTTCACCCCCTCGGAGCAGTCGCGCCGTTCGCTGGTTGCGAAGATGAAACTCGTTCCGAACCGGGCGATGCTTCGCGGGAAGCGCGCGCTGTTTTGCGATGACTCGATTGTGCGCGGAACGCAGTTGAACGACAACGTCACATGCCTCTATGACTGCGGTGCGCGCGAGGTTCATATGCGCATAGCCAGTCCCCCGCTAATCTACGGCTGCAAATATATCGGTTTTACGTCGTCGAAATCCGATATGGAACTGCTGACGCGCCGAATCATCGAGGAACTCGAAGGTGACCCGAACAAGGACCTCGACAAATATGCGACAACCGGAACTCCCCAGTATAAAGCGATGGTCGAGAAAATTCGCGAACGCTACGGCCTGACCTCGCTGAAGTTCACTCCGATCGAAGTTATCGTCGAAGCGATCGGCCTCCCGAAAGAGCGGATCTGCACACACTGCTTCGACGGCTCGAGCCACTATTGATTCCCAATCCATAAAAAGCCTGACCCCTCGCGGAGTCAGGTTTTTTTCCGGCCGTCGGCCAGAATCGAAAAAAGAACCATCGCGCCAAGGATTACGGGATAGTAGAGGTAGCGTAACGGCGCGACTGGTGTGATGCCTGCCAGCGACGTCGCAAGCAGAGTCTGCGCTCCGTAGGGAATCAGACTCTGGACGATACAACTCGAGGTGTCGAGCAGACTCGCCGACTTTCGCGGGGAGATTCCGAAACGCGTCGAGATGTTCTTCGCGAGCGATCCGACGGTTATGATCGCGATGGTGTTGTTGGCCGTGCACAGATTGACCATCCCGACGAGCAGAGCGATGCAGAACTGCGCTCCGCGGCGACCGCTGACGCGACGGGTCATAACCGAGAGAAGCCAGTCGATTCCCCCCATGCCTTTGATAAGTCCGAGCATGCCGGTTGCCAGCAGAGTGATGATTATCAGTCCGCCCATCCCCTCGATTCCGCTACCCATGTATCCGACAAGGTCGAACAGCGGCAGGTGGCAGAGAAAAACCGCCAGAATAACAGCCGATGCGATTCCGAGTGTCAGAACGATTGTCACGTTGATCCCCGCGACCGCTGCGGCGATGATGACAAGATAGGGGATGATTAGCCAGGGCGACTGTGTGTCGCTGCAAAGCGAAACAGAAACCGAATGTCCGAGGATGAAGTATAGCGCGAGTGTCAGTATCGCCGCCGGCAGGGCAATCCAGAGATTCGCCCGGAATTTGTCGCGCATGTCACATCCCTGGGTTCTCGTTGCTGCGATTGTTGTGTCGGAGATGAACGACAGATTGTCGCCGAAGAACGCGCCGCCGAGGACGACAGCGACAAAGAAAGCAACGTTCCCGCCCGAATCGACCGCCAGGGTCGAGGCCAGCGGCGTCAGCGCGACGACAGTTCCGACCGAAGTCCCGATCGAAAGCGAGATGAAGCAGGCAGTTGCGAACAGTCCCGGAACTACGAGCGACGGCGGAAGCCAGCGGAGGGTGAATTCGACCGTTGCGTCGACAGCCCCGATCCCTTTGGCGAGCGCCGAAAACGCCCCGGCGAGAATGAAGACCCACAGCATGTACATGACGCTCGTGTTTCCGGCGCTGCGGGAAAACAGATCGATTCGCCCTGCCAGAGGGATTCCACGGTATATCGCAACTCCCCAGACCGACGCAATCAGCATCGCGACCGAGATAGGAAATTTGTAGAAATCCCCGACGGCGACCGACACACCGAGGTAGAGTATCATGAAAACAAGGATTGGCGAAAGGGCCGTCATTCCCTTTCGGGAAGATATTGTGTCGTTCTCCATATTCGAAAAAGATTAATCAGGGCGCAAAGTTACGATTTGGATCCGATACGGCAAAATCCTGTGGAACTTTAGCGTCGCCAGGTTCGTTATATTGTTGCTCTTGGCTTTTCGACAAATTCCTCCTGCGGATATGCCGGAACGCCGGATTTCAACTATTTAACACTAATATCTATAAAACACAGACCCTTTATGACATCCACACCCCTCCCTGTCAACCCCGAAGGCTCCCTCCTGAAGGGTGTCCGCGGCCAGGTTCTGACATTCAAGGCCGATCCCTTCCTCTATAACGAGGAGAAATGCTACGACTTCTACCCCGATGGTCTAGTCGTCATTCAGGACGGACACATTCTCGATGTCGGCAGTAACGACGATCTGGCGCCGAAATATCCTTCTCTGAAGGATGTCGACACTTATACCGACGCCGTTATCCTTCCGGGCTTCATCGACTGTCATGTCCATTATGTCCAGTCGCCCATGATCGGATCGTTTGGCGACACGCTCCTGCAGTGGCTCAATCAGTACACCTTCCCGACTGAAGCCAAATTCCGCGACCGGAAGTTCGCCGATGATGTCGCCCGGATCTTCTTCCGACAGTTGCTCGAACAGGGAACGACGACGGCCAATGTCTTCGCGACGTCGTTTCCCGAGTCGGTCGATGCCTTCTTCGAGGAATCTGAGCGCTACAACACCCGGATGATTTCCGGAAAGGTCCTGATGGACCGGAACGTCCCCGACGACCTGATCGACCGGAGCGCCGAAGAATCGATCATCGAAACGGAGAAACTACTGAAAAAGTGGCACCACCGCGGCCGCCAGCTCTACGCAATCATACCCCGCTTCGCGCCGACCTCGACTCCGAGGCAACTCCAGCTCGCCGGCGAACTCTACCAGCGCTACATCGACCAGGGAGTCTATATGCACACCCATCTCGACGAAGTCCAGAGCGAAATCGACTGGGTCACACAGCTCTTCCCCGACCAGCCGAACTACACCGAAGTATACCGCCACTTCGGACTCGTCGGCCCGCGCTCGGTCATGGCCCACTGCTGTATCGTCCGCGAGGAGGAGTGGCAGACGCTCCACCGCTGCCAGTGTGGTGTCGCCCACTGCCCGAGCTCGAACCTTTTCCTCGGCGACGGTGAGTTCAAATACTGGGAGGCTAAGAAACCGGAGCGCCCCGTGCGTGTCGGGATGGGCACGGATGTCGGCGGCGGAACGAACTTCTCGATACCCCGCCAGCTGAACGAGGCCTATAAAGTCGCGATGCTGAATATGAAAAATCTCGACGCTGTCCGGAGTTTCTATCTTGCGACCCGCGGAGGCGCCGAAGCCCTCCATCTCGAGAACACGATCGGGAGCATCGCCCCGGGCTGCGAAGCCGATATCGCCGTCCTGACCCTGAAGGCCTCGGAATTCACTGCCTGGCGCATGCAGTTCGCAAAGACGATATTCGAGAAACTGTTCGTCCTGATGACCCTCGGGCTGAACAACGTCAATATCGCGACCTATGTCGCCGGCCGGAAAGTCTATGACCGAAGCCGTGAGAAAACCCATATGTACGCCTCCGAACTCGCCGACGCCTAACAACCTGAAAACAACTGACCGCTATGTCAAACACAAGCATACCCGCGGGAGGTCTCTCCCGCAGCCCGCGCTACCGTCTCGGAGGCGCGATGGCCTGGACAGTCTGGATCCTCGCAACTGTCTTCGTTATCTATCTCTTTAACATCCAGACAATGTTCTCCGACGTCCAGGGGGATATCCAGAAAGCCCTGAACCTCGACCTGAGCCACCTGACGATGATCGCCGCGACCTATACGTGGGCCTTCGCGATTTTCCAGTTCTTCGGCGGCGCCTTTCTCGACTGCTTCGGTTCGAGGCGCGTGATGATCCCGGCGTTCATCTTCGTGACGGCCGGTGTGTTTCTCTATGGATTCGCTGCATCCTACACCGCGATCCTCCTCGCCCAGGTCCTGATGGCGCTTGGCGCATGCTGCGGATTCGTCGGTGCCGGATATATCGGCGGCGTATGGTTCGGGATGGCCGCCTACGGAACGATGTTCGGCTATGTCCAGACCCTCTCGTCGGTAGGGTCGGCAGTCCAGCAGCCGATTATCGAGAAACTGCTCCAGAACATGACCTACGACCACCTCTTCATATGGCTCGGATTCCTCGGTGTCATCCTCGTTGTCCTCGCCCTTATCTTTATGCGCAACCCCGAGCCGGTTCCGGCCCGGAACAATCCGTTCAAGGTCGTCGGTAACAACCTGCTGCAGATCTTCAGGAAACCGCAGATGTGGATTGCCGCTGTATGGGGCGGAATCATCTTTGGCCTGAACCTGGCGCTCGGCGTCGTCTGGACCCCGAAGATCTTCGCCCACTTCGGCTACGAAAGTTCGGGCTATATCGGGACAGCGCTTCTCTGGCTCGGTCTCGCCGCCGGATCCTGCTTCTGGCCACAGTGGAGCAACCGGATCGCCAGCCGTAAGATACCCTCGGTCATCGGTTCGATAATGATAATCGCCGGGCTTGTGTTGGTTATCTATGTCGGGATGCCGATGTGGCTGATGAGTGTGATGATGTTCCTGATCGGTATGGGTGCAACGGCCCATATGCTCGCCTTCAGTGTCGGCGGCGACGTTGCCGGAGGACCCCTGGTCGGCACCTCGAGCGCCTTCCTGAACGGTATTATGTTTATCTTCGGCGGAGTGCTCCAGAATATCCCGTCACACCTCAGTGCATCCGGCCACGGCTTCCAGACGATGTTCCTCCCCTATGTCATAGCCGCCGTAATCGCCTTGATCTTTGTCTTCATCCAGCGCGAGACCGCCCCGAAACCGGCAGGCAGGTGACTTCGGTGTAACAGACCGGAAAAGTTTATCGGACTCCGGGTTGCGCGCGAATCAGCGGGCGGCCCGGAGTCTGTTCTATATATAATAAGGTGTGGGGTCGTAGCGGGGTTCAAAAAACGGTGCGTTAACAAAAAAAAAGAGTGAAAAGTTTTGTGGATTCAAAAACAAGTTGTAACTTTGCACCGCAATTGAGACCAAGCGTGGTCCGCCAAAGGTTGCAAGATGCCTCTTTAGCTCAGTTGGCCAGAGCACGTGATTTGTAATCTCGGGGTCGTTGGTTCGAATCCGACAAGAGGCTCAAAAAAGTATATTATTGAGATATCAACTTGTTCCGGCTAGCCGGAGCGATAATTCAGGGCGAATACCAGAGTGGCCAAATGGGGCAGACTGTAAATCTGCTGGTTTATACCTTCGGTGGTTCGAATCCATCTTCGCCCACAAATAAACGCGGAAGTAGCTCAGTTGATAGAGCATCAGCCTTCCAAGCTGAGGGTCGCGAGTTTGAGCCTCGTCTTCCGCTCCAGATTGCCAATGTAGCTCAGGGGTAGAGCACTTCCTTGGTAAGGAAGAGGTCGCGGGTTCAAATCCCGCCATCGGCTCAGATACAGGTAGCCTCGATAGTGTATCCATATGCTGTCGTGGCTTCTGTCGGAAAAAGAGTTAATTAACAAAAAACAGATAATAGCAAAGTTATGGCTAAAGAGAAATTCGAAAGAACCAAACCGCATGTTAACATCGGTACCATCGGCCACGTCGACCATGGTAAAACCACTCTTACCGCCGCTATCACGACCGTTCTCGCAAAGAAAGGTCTCTCCGAGGTCAAGTCGTTCGACCAGATCGACAACGCACCCGAGGAAAAAGAGCGCGGTATCACAATTAACACCGCTCACGTCGAGTATGAGACCGCAAACCGTCACTACGCTCACGTCGACTGCCCCGGACACGCTGACTACGTCAAGAATATGGTTACCGGCGCTGCTCAGATGGACGGTGCGATCATCGTGGTTGCTGCAACCGACGGCCCGATGCCCCAGACCCGCGAGCACATCCTTCTCGCCCGCCAGGTGAACGTCCCCCGTATCGTTGTTTTCTTGAACAAGTGTGATATGGTCGACGACGAAGAGATGTTCGAACTCGTCGAAATGGAGATGCGCGACCTTCTTTCGTCTTATGACTATGACGGCGACAATACTCCTATCATCCGTGGCTCTGCCCTCGGCGCCCTCAACGGCGAACCCCAGTGGGAAGAGAAAGTCATGGAACTTATGGATGCAGTCGACACCTGGATCCCCCTGCCTCCCCGCGATATCGACAAACCCTTCCTTATGCCTGTTGAGGACGTCTTCTCGATTACCGGCCGTGGTACTGTCGCTACCGGTCGTATCGAAACCGGTATCGTAAAGGTCGGCGACGCTGTCCAGATCATGGGTCTTGGCGCAGACATGACTTCGACCGTAACCGGTGTCGAAATGTTCCGCAAGCTCCTCGATCAGGGCGAAGCTGGTGACAACGTTGGTCTGCTCCTCCGCGGTATCGACAAGAAGGATATCAAGCGTGGTATGGTTATCTGCCACCCGGGAGTTGTCAAGCCCCACGACGAATTCAAGGCATCTGTCTACATCCTCAAGAAAGAGGAAGGCGGCCGTCACACTCCGTTCCACAACCACTACCGTCCCCAGTTCTATATCCGTACGCTCGACGTAACCGGCGAGATCACTCTCCCCGACGGAGTCGAGATGGTTATGCCTGGCGACCACGTAGAGATCAAGGTCAAACTGATCAACCCGGTTGCATGCGACACCGGTCTCCGTTTCGCTATCCGCGAAGGCGGCCGTACCGTCGGTTCGGGTCAGATCACCGAGATCATCGAATAATACCCTTCGTCGAACAAGGATATAACCAATAATACAAAAGAGGCTGCCGCGTCAGCCATTGCCGGGGCAGTCTCTTTTTCAAAACATACAGGACTAGCTCAGTCGGTAGAGCACCGGTCTCCAAAACCGGGTGTCGGGAGTTCGAGCCTCTCGTCCTGTGCCAAACGAATAATTAATGAAAAAACTGAAACTATTTACGGATATCGAGGAGTCTTATAACGAACTGCGTTATAAGACTTCTTGGCCGACAAGAGAGCAGCTGGTCAAGAGTGCGATCATAGTGTTGATAGCTTCCATCATCATCGCTATTATCATTTTCTGTATGGACCAGATTGTCGATAACTTCATGCATTTGATCTATAAGCTCGGAAACTAATTCCGAAAACCTCGCAATCAAAGTAAGCAATGGCAAGTAAAACTAAAGAACCGAAGGCAGAGACCGAGAAGAAGAACGAGGCGCCGAAACGCGGCTGGTATGTACTTCGCGCAATTTCCGGAAAGGAAGCGAAAGTGAAGGAAGTGCTGGACGCGGCGATTCGTAACACTGATCTCGGAAAATATCTCTTCCAGGTTCTCATTCCTACTGAGAAAGTGCTGGTTGTGCGTAACGGAAAAAAGGTTGTTAAAGAACGCAATCTTTATTCCGGTTACGTTTTTATAGATGCGATTCTTCACGGCGAGGTTATGTATGAACTCGTCAACACGACAAATGTGATCGATTTCCTCAAGGGGAAAGGCAAGGACGCCAAGCCCGAGCCGCTCCGCGAATCTGAAGTCATGAGAATGCTCGGAAAAGCCGATGAGTTCAACGAGGTTCTTGACGACGGAACGAACGATTACATTGTCGGTGAATCGGTGAAGGTCAATTTCGGACCGTTCACCGGCTTCACCGGAATCATCGAAGAGGTGAATCGTGAGCGGAAGAAACTGAAGGTAATGGTCAAGATATTTGGCCGCAAGACTCCTCTCGAGTTGGAAAATTCGCAGGTAGAGCGTGTCAAGGACTGACAATCGCTGTTGGTTACGAAGCAGAGAAAAATCAGAAACGGAAACACGCAGTATAAAAACACCAATATCTAAAATTTCAGATTAAAAATGGCTAAAGAAATTGCTGGACAAATCAAATTGCAGATTAAGGGTGGCGCAGCAAATCCATCACCGCCAGTCGGACCTGCCCTGGGTTCGAAGGGTATCAACATCATGGAGTTCTGCAAGCAGTTCAATGCGCGCACACAGGACAAAGGCGGCAAGATTCTTCCGGTCGTAATCACGTATTACACCGACAAGAGCTTCGACTTTGTTGTCAAGACACCCCCGGTTGCAATTCAGCTTCTCGAAGCGAGCAAACAGAAGAAAGGCTCGCGCGAGCCTAACCGAACCAAGGTTGCAGAGATAACCTGGGATCAGGTGAAGGCCATTGCCGAGGACAAGATGCCTGACCTGAACTGCTTCACGGTAGAGTCAGCGATGCGCATGGTTGCCGGAACAGCCAGATCTATGGGTATCACCGTTAAAGGAGCATTCCCTGAAAATAACTGATAAACTTCAATTGAAATGAGTAAACTGACGAAAAATCAACGGTCGGCTTTAGAAAAGATTGAAGCTGGGAAGAGCTACTCGCTTGCTGAGGCTGCCGCGAAGGTGAAGGAAGTTACCTACACTAAGTTCGACGCATCTCTCGACATTGATGTCCGCCTCGGTGTTGATCCCCGTAAAGCTGACCAGATGGTGCGCGGCGTCGTCACGCTGCCCCACGGCACAGGCAAGCAGGTCAAAGTGCTTGTTCTCTGCAATCCCGATGCTGAGACCGCTGCGAAAAACGCCGGAGCTGACTATGTCGGTCTCGACGAATATATTCAGAAGATCAAAGAAGGCTGGACAGATGTCGACGTAATCATCACACAGCCCGCCCTGATGGGCAAGATCGGTACGCTCGGCCGTATCCTCGGTCCGCGCGGCCTGATGCCCAACCCTAAGAGCGGAACTGTGACGAACGACGTTGCCCGCGCTGTCGAGGAGGTCAAGAAAGGCAAGATCGACTTCAAGGTCGACAAGAACGGTATCGTCCACTCGTCGATCGGCAAGGTCTCCTTCACCCCCGAGCAGATCCGCGACAACGCCCGCGAGTTCATCAACACGCTGATCAAACTGAAACCCGCGACCGCAAAGGGAACATATATCAAGAGCATTTATCTTTCGAGCACGATGAGCCCGAGCGTCAAGGTCGACTCGAAGACTGTCGACGAATAATCCTAACCACCGACGAAAATGAAAAAGGAAGATAAAGGTATTATCATCGAGCAAATTGCCAATACTCTTCGCGAGTATCCCAATTTCTATCTGGTAGAGACTGCCGGACTCGACGCCGAAAAGACAAGCGAACTTCGCCGTGCCTGCAACAAGGCCGACATCAAGCTTGTCGTGGTTAAGAACAAACTTCTTCACAAAGCCTTCGAGATGCTGGAGACCGATTATTCGGAACTCTATCCCGCGCTCCATGGTTCGACATCGCTGATGTGTACGACCGTCGCGAACGCCCCGGCCAAACTGATCAAGGACTTTGTCAAGAAAGATGACACTCTCCCCGCGCTTAAGGGAGCATATGTAGAAGAAACTGTCTACCTCGGAGCCGACCAGCTCGATGCTCTTGTCGCTATCAAGAGCAAGAACGAACTCATTGCCGATGTCGTCGTTCTTCTCCAGTCGCCCGCCAAGAATGTCGTTTCGGCTCTCCAGTCCGGTGCCAACAAGCTTCATGGCATTCTTGAGACACTCTCAAAAAAAGAAGCATAACCCAACCCGAAAAAAACAACAAATAAATATCTACAAAAATGGCAGATTTGAAAGCATTTGCAGAACAACTTGTTAACCTCACCGTTAAGGAAGTAAACGAACTGGCTAACATCCTGAAAGAAGAATACGGTATCGAACCCGCAGCTGCTGCTGTAGCTGTTGCCGCCGGCCCCGCTGCCGGTGCTCCCGCCGCTGAAGAGAAGACTTCGTTCGACGTAGTCCTCAAGGCTGCCGGCGCTAGCAAACTCGCTGTCGTCAAGCTCGTCAAAGAGCTGACCGGTCTCGGCCTGAAAGAGGCTAAGGAGATGGTCGACGGCGCTCCCAGCGTAATCAAGGAAGGCGTTGCCAAGGCTGATGCCGAAGGTCTCAAGAAACAGCTCGAAGAAGCAGGCGCTGAAGTCGAACTTAAATAATATAACCTGTTAATCAGGTAAATAGGTTAAGTATCGCCTCTCGGGTAGATACTTAACCTTTTTGTGTTATAATTTAATTTGAGTTCCTTTAACGTATTTTTCTGTTTTTAAATGTCCAACACAGTAGTAAAACCCCGTGTCAACTTCGCGTCGGTTAAGAACCCGCTTCCTTATCCCGACTTCCTCGAAGTGCAGCTCAAGTCTTTCCAGGACTTCCTGCAGCTCGACACTCCTCCGGAAAAACGAAACAACGAGGGTCTTTATAAGGTTTTTGCCGAGAACTTCCCTATTGCCGACACGCGCAATAACTTCGTCCTGGAATTTCTCGACTATTACATCGATCCTCCCCGATATACAATCGACGAATGTCTCGAGCGCGGTCTGACCTACAGCGTCCCCCTCAAGGCAAAACTCAAACTCTATTGCACCGATCCTGACCACGAGGATTTCGCAACCGTCATCCAGGATGTTTATCTCGGCGCGATTCCCTATATGACTTCCAAGGGAACGTTCGTTATCAACGGCGCCGAACGTGTTGTCGTTTCGCAACTCCACCGTTCGCCCGGTGTCTTCTTCGGACAGAGCACCCACGCAAACGGCACGAAACTCTACTCGGCCCGAATAATCCCCTTCCGCGGCTCCTGGATCGAGTTCGCTACGGACATCAACAGCGCGATGTATGCCTACATCGACCGTAAGAAAAAACTCCCCGTCACCGCCCTTCTGCGCGCCATCGGCCTGGAGACCGACTACGACATCATCCGCACATTCGACCTCGCTGAGGAACTCAAGGTCAACAAGACCAACCTGAAGAAAGCAATCGGCCGCCGTCTCGTTTCGAAAATCGAGCGTTCGTGGGTCGAGGACTTCGTCGACGCCGACACCGGCGAGCTGACGATGCTCGAACGCCACGAGGAGATTCTCCGCCGCGACGCTGTCATCAGCGAGGAGAACATCGACATAATCCTCGAATCGGGCGTACAGACGATTCTGATCAACAAAGAGGAGGGTACGACCAGCGACTATTCGATCATCCTGAACACCCTCGAACGCGATGAGACCCACTCCGAAAAGGACGCCATCCAGTTTATCTACCGCGCCCTGCGCAACGCCGATCCGCCGGATGACGCCAGCGCCCGCGAAGTCATCACGAACCTTTTCTTCTCGGAGAAACGCTATGACCTCGGCGAAGTCGGCCGTTTCCGTATCAACAAGAAACTCGGTCTCGACACCCCGATGGATGTCAAGGTCCTGACTCGCGAAGATATCGTTGCGATTATCAAATATCTAATCGAACTTATCAACTCAAAGGCCGATGTCGACGACATCGACCACCTGAGCAACCGCCGCGTCCGTACGGTCGGCGAACAACTCTACAACCAGTTCAACGTCGGTCTGGCACGCATGTCGCGCACGATCCGCGAGCGTATGAATGTCCGCGACAACGAGGTCTTCACCCCGATCGACCTGATCAACGCAAAGACGATCTCCTCGGTCATCAACACCTTCTTCGGAACGAACGCCCTGTCGCAGTTTATGGACCAGACCAACCCTCTGGCCGAGATCACCCACAAGCGCCGTATGTCGGCCCTCGGTCCCGGCGGTCTGACCCGCGAGCGCGCCGGCTTCGAGGTCCGAGACGTCCACTACACCCACTACGGCCGTCTCTGCCCGATCGAGACCCCTGAAGGCCCGAACATCGGTCTGATCTCCTCGCTGTGTGTCTACGCCAAGATTAACGATCTCGGATTCATCGAGACCCCATACCGCGAGGTAACCGACTCGAAGGTCAACCTGAACAACAAGGAGGTCGTCTATATGACCGCCGAGATGGAAGAGGGAAAGATGATCGCACAGGGCAACGCCCCGCTGAACAACGACGGTACATTTATCCGCGATCGTGTCAAGGCACGTCAGGACGCCGACTTCCCGATCGTTCCGCCGGCCGAGATCCAACTGATGGATGTCTCCCCGACACAGATCGCCTCGATCGCTGCATCGTTGATCCCCTTCCTCGAGCACGACGACGCAAACCGTGCCCTGATGGGATCGAACATGATGCGCCAGGCTGTTCCGCTGCTGCGCAGCGAGGCTCCGATCGTCGGCACAGGTCTCGAGGCGCAGTTGATCCGCGACTCGCGCACCCAGATCATGGCCGAGGGTGACGGCGTCATCGAATTTGTCGACGCCCGCGTCATCCGTATCCGCTACGACCGCACCGCCGACGAGGAATTCGCCGCCTTCGAGGATGCCGTCAAGGAATATCACCTCCCGAAATTCCGCAAGACCAACCAGTCGACAACGATCGACCTCCGTCCGGTCTGCAGCAAGGGACAGCGTGTCCGCAAGGGAGAGATCCTGACCGAAGGCTACTCGACCGACAACGGCGAACTCGCCCTCGGCCGAAACCTTAAGGTCGCCTTCATGCCCTGGAAGGGATATAACTACGAGGATGCGATCGTCCTGAACGAGCGTATGGTTCGCGAGGATATCCTGACTTCGGTCCATGTCGACGAATACTCCCTCGAGGTTCGCGAGACAAAGCGCGGCATGGAGGAACTGACCAACGACATCCCGAACGTCAGCGATGACGCGACCAAAGACCTCGACTCACGCGGCATCATCCGTATCGGCGCACATGTCGTCCCGGGCGACATCATGATCGGCAAGATCACACCGAAGGGTGAAAGCGATCCGACCCCCGAGGAGAAACTCCTCCGCGCAATCTTCGGCGACAAGGCCGGCGACGTCAAGGATGCTTCGCTCAAGGCCACACCCTCGCTCAAGGGCGTTGTCATCGGAACGAACCTCTTCACACGCGCCGCCAAGAAAAAGAAGAGCAAATCGGCCAACGCGATCCTCCCGAAACTCGACGAGGAATATGAGGAAAAGCAGACCCGGCTGAAAGATCTTCTGGTCGGCAAACTGATGACCCTGACGGCCGAACTGACCTCCGAAGGTGTCAAGGACTTCCTCGGCTCGGACATAATCCCGAAGGGGGAACGCTTCTCGGCAGGTGTGCTCCGCGAGATAAACTACGACACCGTCAACCTGAGCAAGTGGACCGGCGACAAACACGCCAACGAACTGATCCGCGCGACGATCGTCAACTATCTTCGCAAATCGAAGGAAATCGAGGCCGAACTCCGCCGCAAGAAATTCGACATCTCGATCGGCGACGATCTCCCCTCGGGAATCATGCAGATGGCGAAAGTCTATATCGCCAAGAAGCGCAAAATCAGTGTCGGCGACAAGATGGCAGGCCGCCACGGCAACAAGGGTATCGTCTCGCGAATTGTCCGCCAGGAGGATATGCCCTTCCTCGCCGACGGAACCCCGGTCGACATCTGTCTAAACCCGCTGGGTGTGCCTTCGCGAATGAACCTCGGCCAGATCTTCGAGACCGTTCTCGGATGGGCCGGACGCGAACTCGGCGAGAAATTCGCGACACCGATCTTCGATGGCGCGTCGCTCGACGACCTGAACGAATGGACCGACAAGGCCGGCCTGCCGCGCTACGGCAAGACCTACCTCTACGACGGCGGCACGGGCGAACGCTTCGACCAGCCCGCGACGGTCGGTGTCATCTACATGCTGAAACTCGGCCATATGGTCGAGGACAAGATGCATGCCCGTTCAATCGGCCCGTACTCTCTGATCACCCAGCAGCCCCTCGGCGGCAAGGCCCAGTTCGGCGGCCAGCGATTCGGAGAGATGGAGGTCTGGGCGCTCGAAGCCTTCGGCGCCTCCCACATCCTCCAGGAGATCCTGACGATCAAGAGCGACGACGTGACCGGCCGCAGCAAGGCCTACGAAGCAATCGTCAAGGGCGAGCCGATGCCCCCGGCCGGCATCCCCGAATCGCTCAACGTCCTTCTCCACGAGCTGCGCGGTCTCGGCCTGAGTATCAACCTCGAACAATAACAGTCAGTTACAATACATATCTCCCTCTGATATCCAATATATAAAATGGCTTTTAGAAAAGACAGCAAACAAAGAACCGGATTTTCGAAGATCTCCATCGGGCTCGCTTCGCCCGAGGAGATCCTCGCGAATTCACACGGCGAGGTCCTCAAACCCGAAACCATCAACTATCGCACCTATAAGCCCGAACGCGACGGATTGTTCTGCGAGCGCATCTTCGGTCCGGTCAAGGACTATGAATGCCACTGCGGAAAATACAAACGCATCCGTTACAAAGGGATCGTCTGCGACCGTTGCGGTGTCGAGGTGACCGAGAAGAAGGTCCGCCGCGAGCGTATGGGACACATCAAACTCGTCGTTCCCGTCGCACACATCTGGTATTTCCGTTCGCTCCCCAACAAGATAGGCTATCTCCTCGGACTCCCCTCGAAGAAGCTCGACTCGGTCATCTACTACGAACGCTACGTCGTCATCCAGCCCGGCGAGGCCGGAAAGCCGATTGTCGACGCCGACGGAATCGAGACATCCCCGGGCCTCCAGCAGCTCGACCTCCTTTCCGAGGAGGAATATTTCGACATCCTCGACCGTCTCCCGAAGGAGAACCAACTCCTCGACGACTCGGACCCCAACAAGTTCATCGCCAAGATGGGCGCCGAGGCTGTCTATGACCTGCTCCAGCGCCTCGACCTTGACAAACTCGCCGACGATCTCCGCATCATTGCCGACAAAGAGGGTTCGCAGCAGCGCAAGACCGAGGCCCTCAAGCGCCTTCAGGTCGTCGAGGCATTCCGCTCCTCGCGCAACCGTAACAAGCCCGAATGGATGATCCTCCAGACCGTTCCGGTCATCCCCCCCGAACTCCGTCCGCTCGTTCCGCTCGACGGCGGCCGTTTCGCGACCAGCGACCTGAACGACCTCTACCGCCGTGTCATCATCCGAAACAACCGCCTGAAACGACTGATCGAGATCAAGGCTCCCGAGGTCATCCTCCGAAACGAAAAACGTATGCTCCAGGAGGCTGTCGACTCGCTGCTCGACAACTCGCGCAAGTCGTCGGCTGTCAAGACCGACGCGAACCGTCCGCTCAAATCCCTCTCTGACTCGCTGAAGGGAAAACAGGGACGCTTCCGCCAGAACCTCCTCGGAAAGCGTGTCGACTACTCGGCCCGTTCGGTCATCGTCGTCGGTCCCGAACTGAAGATGCACGAATGCGGTCTGCCGAAGAACATGGCCGCCGAACTCTACAAACCGTTCGTCATCCGAAAACTGATTGAACGCGGCATCGTCAAGACCGTCAAGTCTGCAAAGAAAATCGTTGACCGCAAGGAACCGGTCGTCTGGGACATCCTCGAATATGTCATGAAGGGACACCCGGTTCTGCTTAACCGAGCCCCGACGCTCCACCGTCTCGGTATCCAGGCGTTCCAGCCGAAGATGATCGAGGGTAAGGCAATCCAGCTCCACCCGCTTGCTTGTACGGCGTTCAACGCCGACTTTGACGGCGACCAGATGGCTGTCCACCTCCCCCTGGGCAACGAGGCCGTCCTCGAGGCACAGCTCCTGATGCTCGGCGCACACAACATTCTGAACCCCGCCAACGGCGCCCCGATTACCGTCCCGTCGCAGGATATGGTCCTCGGACTCTATTATATCACCAAACTCCGCAAGGGCGACAAAGGCGAAGGCCTGAAGTTCTACGGCCCCGAAGAGGCCGAGATCGCCTATAACGAAGGGAAGGTTACGCTCCACGCTCCGGTCACAATCATGGTCGACGACGTCGACGAAGAGGGTAATCCGATCCGTCATCTGGTCGAGAACACCTCGGTCGGACGCGTGCTCGTCAACCAGTATGTCCCGAAGGAGATCGGCTACGTCAACGAGATTCTCTCGAAGAAGTCGCTGCGTACGATCATCTCGCGCGTCATCAAGAAATGTGGTATCCCCCGTTCGGCCCAGTTCCTCGACGACATCAAGAACCTCGGCTACTACATGGCCTTCAAGGGCGGCCTTTCGTTCAACCTCGGCGACGTCCTGATCCCGAAAGAGAAGGAGGAATATGTCCGCGAGGGCTACGAACAGGTCCAGGAAGTCATGAACAACTACTCGATGGGCTTCATTACAAACACCGAACGCTATAACCAGATCATCGATATCTGGACACACGTCAACTCCCGCCTGGCCGACACGCTGATGAAACAGATCTCGGCTGACCAGCAGGGCTTCAATCCGGTCTACATGATGCTCGACTCGGGCGCCCGCGGTTCGAAAGACCAGATCCGCCAGCTCTCGGGTATGCGCGGTCTGATGGCCAAGCCTCAGAAGAGCGGCGCAGAAGGCGGACAGATCATCGAGAACCCGATTCTCGCAAACTTCAAGGAGGGTCTGTCGGTGCTCGAATACTTCATCTCGACCCACGGCGCACGCAAGGGTCTTGCGGACACTGCCCTGAAGACCGCCGACGCAGGTTATCTGACCCGCCGTCTTGTCGACGTCGCCCACGATGTCATCATCCACGAAGAGGACTGCGGAACACTCCGCGGACTCGTCTGCCGCGAGATCAAGAACAACGACGAAGTCGTCGCCTCGCTCGGCGAGCGAATCCTCGGACGCGTGTCGGTCCACGACGTTGTCGACCCGCTGACCGGCGAAGTTATCGTCGCAGCCGGCGAGGAGATAACCGACGATGCCGCCGACCGTATCAGCGCCTCTCCGATCGAATCGGTCGAGATCCGCTCGGTTCTGACCTGCGAGTCGAAGAAGGGTGTCTGCGCGAAGTGTTACGGCCGCAACCTGTCGAACAACCGTCTCGTACAGAAAGGCGAGGCTGTCGGAGTCATCGCCGCACAGTCGATCGGCGAGCCCGGTACGCAGCTGACCCTCCGTACGTTCCACGTCGGCGGTGTCGCCTCGAACATCGCGGCTGTCTCGACCGTCACGTCGCGCTACGACGGTATTCTCGAAATCGACGACCTCCGCACGGTCGAAACCGACGAAGCCGGGGTTAACGGCGACAAAGTCCATGTCGTCATCGGACGTCTCGCCGAGATGCGTATCATCGAGCCTACGACGAAGATGATGCTGACCAACGCCGCGATCCCCTACGGTTCGAAACTCTACTTCAAGAACGGCGCGAAGGTCAAGCCCGGTGATGTCATCTGTGAATGGGACCCGTTCAACGCCGTGATTGTCAGCGAAGTCGGAGGTCTGATCAAGTACTCGAACCTCGAGGAGAACGTGACATACCGTGTCGACCGCGACGAACAGTCGGGTCTCGAGGAGAAGGTCATTATCGAATCGCGCGACCGTTCGAAGGTCCCCGAAGTCGGAATCTACGACAAGAACGGCCAGTTGCTGAAGACCTATGCGCTCCCGGTCAACGCCCATATCATGAAGAACGAGGGCGAGGAGGTCAAGGTCGGCGACGACATCACGAAGATTCCGCGTGCGGCCGGTAACGCCGGCGACATCACCGGAGGTCTCCCCCGCGTCCAGGAACTCTTCGAGGCCCGCAACCCCTCGAATCCCGCGATCGTCTCGGAAATCGACGGCGAGGTCACCTTCGCTCCGAAACTGAAGCGCGGCAACCGCGAGATCACCGTCACCTCGCGCCTCGGCGACGTCAAGAAATATCTCGTTCCGCTGTCGAAGCAGATCCTCGTCCAGGAGGGTGACTATGTCCGTGCCGGCACACCGCTGTCCGACGGAGCGATCACACCCCAGGATATCCTGAACATCATGGGTCCGACAGCCGTCCAGGAATATATCGTCAACGAGGTTCAGGATGTCTATCGCATGCAGGGCGTCAAGATCAACGACAAACACTTCGAGGTCATCGTCCGCCAGATGATGCGCAAGGTCAACATCATAGATCCGGGCGACACATGCTTCCTCGAACAGCAGATCGTCGACAAGCGCGCCTTCATGGACGAAAACGACCGGATCTGGGGCAAGAAGTTTGTCGTCGACGCCGGCGACTCCCAGAATGTCCGCGCCGGACAGATCATAACCGCGCGCAAATATCGCGACGAGAACCTGATCCTCCGCAGCCGCGACCTGCGTCCGATCGAAGTCCGCGACACCCGTCCGGCAACGTCGGAGCAGATACTTCAGGGTATCACCCGCGCTGCGCTCCAGACCTCGAGTTTTATCTCCGCCGCCTCGTTCCAGGAAACCACGAAGGTCCTGAACGAAGCCGCGATCAGCGGAAAGGTCGACACCCTCGAGGGTATGAAGGAGAACGTCATCTGCGGTCACCTGATCCCCGCCGGAACAGGCCTTCGTGAGTATGAACGGCTCGTTGTCGGCAGCCGCGACGACTTCGACGACGTCATGGAGATGGCCGAAGAGGATCTTCGCGAAGCGAACGAAGACTGATCTTCCGGTCAACAAAGAATAACGGCAATTCCGCCCCGCTGTCCGCCTGTCGGACAGCGGGGCGGAATCTATTTTGGAGCAAAAGTTGAAAATGCCACTTTAAAAAAACATAACGCGGCTTGTTGAGAGGGATAAACCGCTATATTTGGCGGAAATATCTGGAACCTGTATAAATCACATGGCTTATGAAACAACGAATCATCCTGGCAGTCACTCTCCTGCTCTCGGTCGCGCTGCTTTCGGTTGCTGCCGACAAAGAGAAGAAATTCCGCAAACTGGTCGAACGCTATGACCTGACAGACTCTGCCCGACTCTGCCCCGCAGGCTCGCCGGCCGAGTTCTGGAACCTCGCGATGTCGACCGACGCCGAACTGACCGACTTCGACAAAGATATCTCCCGCAAGGGGGGAGCCCAGAAAGAGGCCCGCGAGGAAATCGCGTCGACCCCGCGCCTATATCCCGAGTACAGCGAGGCCATCGACCGCGGCGTCCAGGCCTGGTGTGACAGCCTGATCGCGACGACCGACAGCGCCTACGCCGTCTGCGTCACCTCAGCCCTGTTCAACCATCCCGGTCTCGACGACGATATGCTGAAGGCCCTTGTTGTCGGCGAATTTGTCCACGGTCTCTGGCGCCACCCGCTCCAGCGCTTCTTCGACGACGCCCGAAAGAAACGGAGCGACCGCCTCTGGGGGTCTGTCGCTGTCGCGGGACTGTTTGCGGCCGATGTCGCTCTCGCCGCCGAGGCAAACCGCCGCGGCATCCGTCCGCTTCCATACGACGATATCGACGTGACGGTCAATATCGAACAGAAAGCCCCAACGCCCCCGGGATTCCTTTTCGAGAAAGACCAGGTCTATCAGGCCGACCTGATTGCCTACCGGTTCATGGAATGGGCCGGCAAGCCCGAGGCCTATGTCCGGGGGCTGAAACTTCTCGGCTCGGGATATGACTCTATGTATCAGGCCGCCGGCATCGAAGACTATCCGACCCTGACGTCGCGTATCAACTTCATCAACTACGTCGCCTCGAATCCCGAGATGGGGAACAAACGCGACCGCGAGCGCCGCGTCAAGGCGATGCTGAGCGCCCAGGAGAAGGAGCAGATCAAGCAGATCCGCCGCCGCCGGTAGAGTTCGGAACGCTGCATCCGTCGACCGGAATCCCGCAGTTCAGCGGCTCCATGTGGATGTTTATGATCGCGTCCTGGCCGTAGCGGGCGCGTATGGCCCGTTCGGCGGCGCTCGCTTTGGCGTGTGCATCGTTGAGCGTCATAGTGCCGTCCATTTTCGCGTGGAGGTCGACGGCAATCGCGTTACCGACGCGTCGCGTCCTGAGATTGTGGACCTGCTCGATTCCGTCGACCTCGAGAACGAGGTCGACGATAGCGATCTGGTCCTTGCGCGGCAGAGAGCCCTCGAGCAATTCGTTGATCGAGGGCTTCATTATATCCCAGCCGCTCTTTATGATGAAGAGACTGACGACAACTGCCGCGATCGGGTCGAGGATACGCCAGCGGTTGCCGAGGAACATCGCTCCGGCGATGCCGGCGAGAGTACCCGCCGATGAGATCGCGTCGCTGCGGTGGTGCCAGGCGTTGGCGACGACCGCCTGCGACGAAACCCTCTGTCCGGCGCGGAGCGTGTAGTGGTAGAGCCACTCCTTCGAGACGATCGAGACCAGAGCGACGACCAGGGCAATCATCCCCGGGCAGGGGAGCATCTCCCCTTTCAGGCTCGCGACAATCCGCGAGATTCCGTCGACCATCAGGCCGAGTCCGGCGAGAATCAGGATGATTCCGATGATCATCGTGGCGAACGTCTCGTATTTGCCGTGGCCATACTCGTGGGATGCGTCGCGGGGCTTCGAGGCGACCTTGACGAAGACGATGACAATCACGTCGGTCACGAAGTCTGAAAGCGAATGGACGGCGTCGGCGACCATCGCCGAACTGCGTCCGGCGATGCCTGCTACGAACTTCAGGACGATCAGCATGAAATTGACGGCCGATCCGGTCAGGGTGACCCGGTATATGGTACGTTCGCGGTCTTTCATGGGCTCTGGGGCGGGGTGCCGGGGAATATCAGGATAAGACGAAAGTAACGACGAAAAACAACAGGGTGTAGAGCAGAACGTTGACGGCCGTCATCCCGAGCAGGGGGTTGAGCTTTTCGGGGCGGAGCGAGGTCAGACGCCACCACAAGACGCTGTGGACAACGAGGTAGAGAGCTGGAACAAACCAGGTCGCAATCCCGAATGACCACCATGTGTGGGCCATCAGCGCCGCTCCGAAATAGCCGTTTGTCAGATAACAGCCCGACATCGCCCGTCGTCCGAGAATGACCGCGAGGGTCTTTTTCCCGACAGCCTTGTCGTCGTCGCGGTCGCGGTAGTTGTTGACGATCAAGACGTTCGAGATCATCAAACCGAGCCCGACCGATGCCAGGGCAACCCATAGATTCCAGCCGCCGGACTGGAGATAGAAGGTCAGGTTGACCGGAATAATCCCGAAAAAGAGCATGACGGCGACCTCGCCCAGGCCGTGGCGCGACAGCGGAAAGGGTCCGGCGCTGTAGGCGAACACTCCGAGAGCGATGACTGCCCCGGCGAAAATCAGCCACCATCCGCCGAAGAGGATCAGCAGCGAACCGATTGCGCAGGCGACGGCGAGCGTTATGAAGGTCGCGTTGCGCATCTCCGCCGGAGTTATGTCGCCCTCGGTCACGCCGCGGCGCGGACCGATACGCCCCGGGCGGTCGAGACCGGCGCGGAAGTCGTAGTATTCGTTTGCGAAATTCGAGGCGATTTGTGCCGTCACGGCGAAGAGAAGGCAGAGCAGGGCGGGAACCCAGCAGAAACAGCCGTAGGCGACGGCGTAGCCCGAGGCGAGCAGAACTCCGGCGACGGAGACCGGGAGCGTCCTGAGACGCATGGCTTCGATCCAGGCCCGGACCGGGGCCGGGTGTGAGCCGGACAGCGGCCGGCTGTCGTGCGGGAGGTTATTGTCGTTTGTCATTTTTGTTTGTTCGGTTTGTTGTTTGGTCTGTTTGCGCGGCGGCGGTGCGATTTGAACCCGCGGTGGCGGTCGGCGCGGCTGGCCGGTTCGTCGCCGGAGAATCGTCGCCGGTTTCGGGTGGAGGGTTTGAAATGGGGGTGTTTCGGCGACTGCGGTTCGTTAGGCTGCGGCTCCGCTTCGGACCCGGGGGGAGTGTCGGCCGCCGGTCCGGCGGGAGATTCGGCCTGGGGGGAGTCCTCTCCGGGAAGAAGCCCGAAACAGCGGAGCACGGCCCGGCGTATGCGCTCGGCCGGCTCTCCGTCGCGGCGCAGGATCGCGAGGATCGCGCCGACATATTCGTCGCGTCCGCCGGCGATACCGCAGAGTTGGGCGACATTGCTCGACGACACCATCGATTTCTGGTTGAAGACTCGGAGTATAGAGTTGTAGTCTCTCGTCTCGGCGTAGCGCCGGAACTCGCGGCAGTAGTTTTCGTAGAGCCCGCGGGCGTTCAGTTCGATCATCAGTTGTTCGAGATGCTGCTCGAGCATATTGATGTCTGAGAACCGTCCGTCAGTCCGGTATTCCATGAAACGCTTGACGCGGTGGCGCGTATGCTGGAGCGCCTGCTGGTGGACATTGGCCTTGAAGAGGTTGACGATTGTCCGGCTGACATGACTGAAGACCGAGTCCTCGTTTTTCCCGTTCGAGGCGGCGACGGTCCGGACAACCTCCTCGAGCATCAGTATATTTTCGATTTCGGCAACCTCCGGAACGAAGATCTTCTTCCGGCGGAGATATTCGACCTCGCCGGCGTCGCGTCGATCGCGGTCGACGATACCGTGGGAGTCGAGATGGTGGAAGGTCGCCAGGTCGTTGAAGGTCCTCGTCGACTCGATTACCTTGTTGCAACTGCCGAGGGGCTGTACGGTGTAGTCCTCGAAAATCAGCGGATAGAGTTTCGCGTCGATAGAGCGTTCGGCGTCTCCTTCGATAAACAGGATCGGTTTCCGGCTGCCGAGGATGGCGAGGTAGACCTGGTCGGGGATGACGCCGTTATGGGGGAGGATGTCGTAGTCCCAGGTCATCGAGGCGATATCGCAGTCGCGCACCCAGACGATCGGGGCCCCGGTCCGTGAGACTGCGAATTCGAGGTCGTGGGTGACGTAGACGAACGTGCAGTCGGGGCGTGTCAGTTCGAGGCGGTTCCAGAGCGAGGCGGTCAGCGACGGATGGAGAAACATGTCGGGGTTGTCGACGAAGATGATGCTTTTCGGCCGAGCGTAATAGATCGCGGCGAGATAGTAGAGCACAGCCTTCTCTCCCGTAGAGAGTCTCAGCGAGGAGTAGGAGCCGGTGTCGTCGCCGCGGCCGAACAGAATCTTTCCGCTCTCGATCAGGACGCGGTTGTCGGGGAAGACCTCCTGCCAGTGGGTCATGACGTGGTCCAGAGGAGTGCCTCCGATCGAGGCTCCGGGGAATTCGTCGCGGTTGAATTTGTAGGTCAGCAGGTTTATCATTTCGTCGTGCATCAGCCGCTGGAGAAGATCCTCGAGATCCGGCTGGCGTGTCGAGGTCGCGTTAGGGCTGGTCGCGTGGTTATCGTCGCCGAAGATCGCGTGGAGCGCCGAGACGCGGTATGAGTTCGGCGCGGCGTCGTCGGCCGCGCGCCGTGCGAAGCGGGTCTTGCCGGCGCCGTTGGCGCCGATGATGACCAGGCGTCCCGTTGCGGGGGTTATGACCAGGGGGTCCCCCTGGCGTCGCGGCGGGAGGGTAATGGTCCGGGGGGTCATAGTTCGACGTCGGCCGCTCCTTCGCGGACAATAGAGGGTGATGACGAGTCGGAGAGGTCGACGACCGTTGTCGGGACGCCGGGAGTGTGTCCGCCGTCGATCATCAGGGGGACCGTCGCGGCGAAGGTCAGGGAGACCGCGTCGGGGTCGGAGGCCTCTTCGGCGGGGAGCGGGACAGAGGTCGTCAGCAGCGGGTTCCCGAGCGCTTCGGCCAGCGCCAGCGCGACCGGCGAGGCGGGAATGCGTATCCCGACCGTCCGGCGCTCGCGGAAAATCTTCGGGAGCGTGAGGGCCGCCGGCAGCAGGAATGTGACCGCCCCGGGGAGATACTGCTTCAGCATCCTGAAGGCCGCGTTGTCGATCCGGGCATATTCGCTCGCTTCGGAGATTCCGGAGCAGATGATCGAGAGCGACTCCTTTTTTGAGGCGATATCTTTGACGCGGGCGAGCCGCTCGATCGCTTTCTTGTCGAGGGCGCTGCATCCCAGGGCATATAGCGAATCGGTCGGGTAGACAACGACCTGGCCGTCGCGGAGAGCCTCGACAGCCTCGGCGATAAAGCGGTCGTTGACCGAGGTCGGGTATATTTTCAGAATCTTCATAGTCGATTGTTCGGATAACGTGCTACAAAAATAACAAATAGTTTTGTAAGAATGTCGCGGCCGGGAACGAAAAAAGAGATGTCTCACGACATCTCTTCTCCTTTAAACCTTTATCTTAATCTAATACTATGAAAAACACACTTGCAAAGGTACGGCTTTAATCTGAATAAAGTGCAAACTTAGTCGAAATTTAACACTCGTTTAACAATTGGGGATTTCGCCTCCGCCCGGATGCCATAATGATTGGTAACGGGGCATAGAAGAGCGGCATTTGTGACTTTCTGATCAGATAATGACGGTGTGGCCTTGCATTTGTATGGGAATTGCACTTTGGTTGGGGACAACGTGTCAGGTGTGTTGGGGTATATTTAACCGCAAAAAATCCAATTATGCAGTCGCGATCCGGAAAAATATGTGGCTGCCGGGACTATTTTTGTCGGCTGAAATTGATTTTTCTCTGAAAAAATTAGTAATTTCGCAACGGCATAACTCTGCGCTACGCGACAGCGCCTGTGGTGCCGCTATTAAAACCGATACCAAATATTCAATCAGATTACTTAAACTATGGCTAAAGAAAAGAAATTTCTGACCTGTGATGGCAACCAGGCCGCCGCCCACATTTCCTACATGTTTTCGGAAGTGGCAGCGATCTACCCCATCACCCCGTCGTCGACTATGGCCGAATATGTCGATGAATGGGCTGCCGCCGGTCGCAAGAACATTTTCGGCGAGACTGTTCTGGTTCAGGAAATGCAGTCCGAGGGTGGTGCCGCCGGCGCGGTCCACGGCTCGCTCCAGGCAGGCGCGCTGACAACGACCTACACCGCATCGCAGGGTCTGCTGCTGATGATCCCGAACATGTATAAGATTGCAGGCGAACTTCTCCCCTGCGTTTTCCATGTGTCGGCCCGTACGATCGCCTCTCATGCGCTCTCGATTTTCGGTGACCACCAGGATGTCATGTCGGTCCGCCAGACCGGCTTCGCCATGCTCGCCGAAGGATCCGTCCAGGAGGTCATGGACCTTGCCGGCGTCGCACACCTGGCGACGATCAAATCGCGCGTTCCGTTCGTCAACTTCTTCGACGGTTTCCGTACGTCGCACGAAATCCAGAAGATCGAGATGCTCGAGACCGACGACCTCGCTCCGCTGCTCGACCGCGACGCCGTCGACGCCTTCCGCAGCCGCGCCCTGACCCCCGACGCTCCCGTCGCCCGCGGCATGGCCGAAAACGGCGACGTCTTCTTCCAGCACCGCGAGGCCTGCAACCGATACTACGACGCTGTCCCCGAAATCGTCGAGGACTACATGAATAAGATCTCCGAGATCACCGGCCGCAAATACGGTCTGTTCGACTACTACGGCGCCGAGGATGCAGACCGCGTCATCATCGCCATGGGTTCCGTGACCGAGGCTGCCAGGGAGGCTATCGACATCATGCTCGCCAAGGGTGAGAAAGTCGGTCTCGTATCGGTCCACCTCTACCGTCCCTTCTCCGCCAGACATTTCCTCGCCGCCGTCCCGAAGACAGCGAAACGCATCGCTGTCCTCGACCGTACGAAAGAACCCGGCGCGACTGGCGAACCCCTCTATCTCGACGTCTGCGACTGCTTCTACGGACAGCCCGACGCGCCCCAGATTTTCGCCGGCCGCTTCGGTCTCGCCTCGAAGGACACGACCCCGGCCCTGATCATCTCCGTCTTCGACAACCTCGCCCTTCCCGAGCCGAAGAACCACTTCACCCTCGGCATCATCGACGATGTGACCTTCAAGTCGCTTCCCCCCGTCGAGGAAATCGCCGTCGGCGGCGCTAACATGTTCCAGGCCAAGTTCTACGGCCTCGGAGCCGACGGAACCGTCGGAGCAAACAAAAACTCCGTCAAGATTATCGGCGACAACACCGACAAATACTGCCAGGCATATTTCGCCTACGACTCGAAGAAGTCGGGCGGCTTCACCTGCTCCCACCTCCGCTTCGGCGACCAGCCTATCCGTTCGACCTATCTGGTCACGACCCCGAACTTCGTTGCATGCCATGTCCAGGCCTACCTCCACATGTATGACGTCACCCGCGGTCTCCAGGACGGCGGCACATTCCTGCTGAACACGATCTGGGAGGGTGAGGAACTCGCAAAGAACCTCCCGAATAAGGTCAAGAAATATTTCGCCGACCACAACATAACCGTCTACTATATCAACGCGACGAAGATCGCGCAGGAGATCGGCCTCGGTAACCGAACCAACACGATCCTCCAGAGCGCCTTCTTCCGCATCACCGAGGTCATCCCCGTCGATCTTGCTGTCGAGCAGATGAAGAAATTCATCGTCAAGAGCTACGGCAAGAAGGGCGAGGATGTCGTCAACAAGAACTTCCAGGCTGTCGACAAGGGTGACAACTACCACCAGCTCCCGGTCGATCCCTCATGGTCTCAGCTCGAACCCGACGCACCGGCAGAAAACAACGATCCGGCCTTTGTCAACAACGTTGTCCGCCCGATCAACGCCCAGGACGGCGACCTCCTGAAAGTCTCCGACTTCGAGGACCGCGCCGACGGAACGTGGGAACAGGGCACGGCCCGCTACGAAAAGCGCGGTGTCGCCGCCTTCGTCCCCGAATGGTTCGAAGAGAACTGTATCCAGTGTAACAAGTGTGCGTATGTCTGTCCCCACGCCGCCATCCGTCCGTTCGTGCTCGACGCCGCCGAAATGGCCGCCGCTCCGATTTCTGAAGAGAAGACTCTTCCGGCTATCGGAAAGACCTTCGCCGGAATGCGCTTCGTCCAGGCTGTCGATGTCCTCGACTGTCTCGGCTGCGGCAACTGCGTCGATGTCTGCCCCGGCAAGAAGGGTGTCAAGGCTCTCCAGATGAAGCCGCTCGAGACCCAGCTCAGCCACCAGGCCGAATGGGACTACTGCGTCGACCATGTCGCCTCGAAGCAGAACCTCGTCGATACGAAGGCAAATGTCAAGAACAGCCAGTTCGCAATGCCCTACTTCGAATTCTCAGGCGCTTGCTCCGGTTGTGGCGAAACCCCCTATGTCAAACTGATCTCCCAGCTCTACGGCAACCACGAGATGGTAGCGAACGCAACAGGCTGCTCGTCGATCTACTCCGGCTCCGTTCCCTCGACACCTTATACAAAAGACTCGAAGGGCCACGGCCCGGCATGGGGCAACTCCCTGTTCGAGGACTTCGCCGAATTCGGTCTCGGAATGTCGATCGCGACCGAGAAGATGCGCAGCCGTCTGGCCGACCTCTTCACGGCGATGCTCTCCTGCGACAAGTGTACGGACGAAATGAAGGCTCTCGCCCAGCAGTGGCTCAACGCCCCGAACGATCCGGCATCGACCCGCGAGGTCGCCGACAAACTCGTTCCGATGTGCGAGGCCTGCGGATGTGACATCTGCCGCGACCTGCTGGCCCACAAGGGCTTCATCGTTGCCCGCTCCCAGTGGATCATCGCCGGCGACGGCGCCGCCTACGATATCGGCTTCGGCGGTCTCGATCATGTCCTCGCTTCCGGCAAGAACATCAACGTTCTCGTTGTCGACACCGAGGTCTACTCGAACACCGGCGGCCAGGCATCGAAGGCAACCCCGATGGGCGCGATCGCGAAATTCGCCGCCTCGGGCAAGCGTATCCGCAAGAAAGACCTCGGTCTGATTGCTTCGACCTACGGCTATGTCTACTGTGCCCAGATCGCCATGGGAGCTGACCAGGCCCAGACCCTGAAGGCCCTCCGCGAAGCCGAGGCCTACGACGGGCCGTCGATTGTCATTGCCTACGCGCCCTGTATCAACCACGGCATCCGCGCCGGCATGGGCAAGTCCCAGGCCGAAGAAGCCCGCGCCGTCGAATGCGGCTACTGGCACCTCTGGCGCTACAATCCCGCTCTCGAGGAAGAGGGCAAGAATCCCTTCACGCTCGACAGCAAGGAGCCGAACTGGGATCTCTTCGAAGACTTCCTGAAGGGTGAGGTCCGCTACGCTTCGGTTCAGAAGCAGTATCCCCAGGAGGCCGCCGAGCTCTTCGAGGCCGCGAAAGCGAACGCCAAGTGGCGCTACAACAACTACCGTCGTCTCGCCCAGCAGCAGTGGGGCGTCGATCCCGAGGTAGGCAACCTCCCGAGATAAAAACAGACAGACTCCGGCTGGATAATCAGGCCGGAGTCTATATTTTCGAAACAAAGAACCGGCGGCAGAGAGCGAATGCCTCTGCCGCCGGCTCTTTTTTATTTCGAATTACAGTCTGGAGATTTCGTCGTCGGTCAGTCTTGTGATTGCTAGAACGAGCGCACGATCCAGCCCTTTGGCGAGCATCTCGCGCGCGACAGCAAGACATCCCTGGCGCAATCCTTCGGCGAGTCCTTCCGCACGACCTTCGGCGAGTCCTTCCGCACGACCTTCGGCGAGTCCTTCTGCACGACCTTCGGCGAGTCCTTCTGCACGGCCCTCTGCACGGCCTTCGAAGCGTCCTTCGTCCTTTGCGGTTTCGATCATATTGTGAGCGCTGTTGATGCTTTCAAGGTGGCGGTAATATGCCTCGCGTTCGTTTTCCGGAAGTCTGTCGACTCGCATCTTTTCCCGGGCAGCGTCGAGGCCGGGAGCGTCGCTGTCGTCGTGGACAACCCCTTTCGAGAGAAAGTACATCCACTGGTCTATCGGCGTTTTCGACCAGCGGTCGAAGTCGCCGGTCAGAAGAATATAATACTCGGGGTATATGTCGGAGATTGTCTGGGCCTGATATTTGAATTTCCAGTTCTCGGTCATCCTGATCGGATCGCCGTTGTGAATGCCGCGGAATTCGGTTGTGCCGCGGTAGATATAGTCGGTGTTGTTCGCTATATTGAAGTATACGAGGCTAATGCTGTAGATTTTGTCGATTTTGCCGTAGTTGTCGCCGCGGTTGATGTAGTCGTTGATGATTTTCGAGGTTCCGAAGAGAATACGGTGGAAGAACTCGTCCTCGCTCTGGTTCTGGACCTCAATCAGTATTTTCCGGCCGCGGTGATCCTTCGCGAGCAGGTCGACGCGATTCAGTTTTCCATCCTCGCGGTCGACATTCCCTTCGCTTTCGAGGAGTTCCACGATAAAAATTTCCTCGCCAAGCAACGAGGTCAGGAAACCTTCGAGGACATTGAAGTTTGCCTTGTCGCGAAGCAGCCGCTTCATAGCCCAGTCGAACCGGATCAGTCTGTCGTCGTTCTTTCGTTTCGTTGCCATATTCAATTCTGTTTTTTTGTTTCAGTCGCAAATTTAGTGAAATTCGACTTATATACAAAAAAATATCCGGCCCGGCATAAATATTGTTCTGCCGGGGCGGATTATAGTGCGGTTCAGGTTGTCGCGGAGGGAATCAGAGACGGCGGCGGATTGCCTCGGTCTCCTTTTCGTAGCCGGGTTTGGCCAGAAGGGCGAACATATTGCGCTTGTAGTCCTCGACGCCGGGCTGGTTAAAGGGATTTACGCCAAGCATATAGCCGCTGATGCCGCAGGCCTTTTCGAAGAAGTAGATCAATTCCCCGAGACAGCGGGCGTTCAGAGCCGGAACGGTTATGCGCAGGTTCGGTACTCCGCCGTCGACATGGGCGATGCGCGTTCCGATTTCGGCCATCTTGTTGACCTCGTCGACACGCTTTCCAGCGATATAGTTCAGACCGTCGAGATTCTCGGGATCGGTCGGGATGACGACTGTCCGGTCGGTCGACTCGACCGAGAGAACGGTTTCGAAGATCGTGCGCTCCCCCTGCTGGATCCACTGACCCATCGAGTGGAGGTCAGTCGTGTTGTCGACCGCGGCGGGGAAGATACCCTTGTTCTCCTTCCCTTCGCTTTCGCCGTAGAGTTGTTTCCACCATTCGGCGAAGAAATGGAGTTTCGGGTTGTAGTTGACGAGGATCTCGATCTTCTTTCCGGCGCGGTATAGAGCGTTACGGGTCATCGCGTAGTTCATTGCGATATTGCCGGCCGCCGGGCGGCGTGTGGCTTCCTCCATGGCGCGGGCGCCTTCGATGAGTTGGCGGATATCGAATCCGGCGACGGCGATCGGGAGCAGGCCGACCGGGGTCAGGACCGAGAAACGTCCGCCGACGTTGTCAGCGATGACGAATGTCGTATAGCCTTCGGTGTCGGCCAGCGAGCGGAGTGCTCCGCGTTTCGCGTCGGTGATGGCGACGATGCGGCGTGCGGCCTCGGCCTTTCCGATTTTGCTTTCGAGTTGTTCGCGGAGCAGACGGAAGGCGATTGCCGGTTCGGTCGTTGTTCCCGATTTCGAGATGACGATGATGCCGAAGCGTTTGTCGGCGAGATATTCGCTCAGTTCGGCGAGATAGTCCTCGCCGATATTCTGTCCGGCGAAGAGAACGCGGGGAGAACCCTCTTTGACCGGTTCGTATGCGGCGAAAGAATTCGACAGGGCTTCGATGACGGCCTTGGCGCCGAGATAACTGCCGCCGATTCCGATACAGACGACGACGTCGCAGTCGCGGCGGAGGCCGGCGGCGCAGCGTTCGATGTCGCCCAGGAGGGTGTCGTCGGTTTCAGACGGGAGGTTCACCCATCCGAGAAAATCGTTTCCGGCGCCTGTTGCCGTTTCGACGAGTCCGAGGGCTTTTTCAGCCTCGGGGCGCAGGGCCTCGATATCGGCGGCGGTCAGTGTCGCCGACGTCGCGTTCGTGTTGTTCAGTTTGATATCTACCATAATTGTTATATTGGAAACTGTTTGGTTCTTGTCGGTTAGATGAATGTCTCTGACATCGCCTGGATCGCCAGGTCGGGACGGATGCCGCGGTAGAGGATATCGTAGACCCCCTCGAGGATCGGCATAGCGACATCGTGGTCGCTACGGTTGATCTCGTAGACACATTTTGTTCCGTAGTATCCCTCGGCGGTCTGTTCCATCTCCATCCTCGCCGCCTTGACCGAGTAGCCGCGGCCGATCATCGAGCCGAAGTTGTGGTTTCGGCTGAAGCGGGAATAGGATGTCACAAGGAGGTCGCCGAGATAGACCGAGTCGCAGATCTGGCGCGGGCGGGGACAGACAGCGTCGACGAAACGTTCCATTTCGCGGATTGCGTTCGAGACAAGCATGGCCTGGAAGTTGTCACCCTTCTTGAGGCCGTGGACGATGCCGGCGGCGATTGCGTAGACATTCTTCAGGACAGCGGCATATTCGATTCCATCGACGTCGCTCGATGTGATCGTCCGCAGGGCCTTCCCCTGGAGACAGTGTGAGAACTGTTCGGCATGGAAGATGTCGTTGCATCCGACCGTCAGATAACTCTGGCGTCCGAGGGCGACTTCTTCGGCGTGGCACGGACCGCTGACGACGAGCATCCGTTCCGGAGCAACACCGAACTTCCGTTCCATAAAGGTCGAGATAATCAGGTTGTCGTCCGGAACAATCCCTTTGACCGCCGAGACGATGAATTTTCTGCTGAGATCGACCGTCAGTTTCTCGACGTGGCTTTTGAAATAGGGTGAAGGCATGCCGAGGAGGATTGTGTCGGCCATGTCGCATACGCGGTTTATATCGGAGGAGAATTCGATTCGGTTGATGTCGAACTGGACATCGCTCAGGTATGCGGGGTTGTGGCCGAGGCGCTTGAACTCCTCGATCCGGTCGTCGCGGCGCATATACCAGATGATCGACTCGCAGTTGCCGAGCAAAAGTTTCGCGAGCGCGGTCGGCCAGCTGCCGCCGCCGAGAATCGCTATTCTGCCTGGGAATTCGTTCATGGTTTTATTGTGTGGTTCTGACGGGGTGAGATACTGAGACTTACTCAGCCGGGGTTCCGGCCGCCGCCGCTGCTGCGGCGATCCATGCCTTGACGTCGTCGACCGTCGGCTGCGCGAATCCGAGTTTGAATTTCTTGTTGATGCCGCAGAGTTCCTGATGGAGTTTTCCGGCAGAGGCTGTCGCGGCGAGGAGGTCGACGGTCAGAACACCCGCCTTGTTCAGCGGCGCGACCCATTCGGCGGGGACGCCGAGAGCCTCGAACGCCTCGGGTTTGTCGCGGCGGGCGACCTTCTCGGGACGCATCTGCGGGAAGAAGAGAACTTCCTGGATTGTTGTCTGTCCGGTCATCAGCATAACGAGACGGTCCATACCGATTCCCATACCCGAAGTCGGGGGCATGCCGTATTCGAGGGCGCGGATGAAGTCCTTGTCGATAATCATCGCTTCGTCGTCACCCTTTTCGCTCAGGCGCATCTGCTCGACGAACCGCTCATACTGGTCGATCGGGTCGTTCAGTTCGGAGTATGCGTTTGCGAGTTCCTTTCCGTTGACCATCAGTTCGAAACGTTCGGTCAGTTCGGGGTTGTCGCGGTGGCGCTTCGTCAGCGGCGACATCTCGATCGGGTAGTCGATTATGAAGGTCGGCTGGATATAGTTCCCCTCGCATTTCTCGCCGAAGATTTCGTCGATCAGTTTCCCTTTGCCCATCGAGGGATCGACCTCGATATCGAGACGGCGGCAGACGTCGCGCAATTGCTCTTCGTCCATGCCGGTTATGTCGATTCCGGTGTGTTCGCGGATCGCATCGATCATCGTGACGCGGCGGAAGGGGGCCTTGAAACTGATCGTGTTGTCTCCGACGCGTACTTCGGTCGTTCCGTTGACGTCGAGACAGATTTTTTCGAGCATTTTCTCGGTGAACTCCATCATCCAGTTGTAGTCCTTGTAGGAGACGTAGATCTCCATGCAGGTGAACTCCGGATTGTGGGTTCGGTCCATACCCTCGTTACGGAAATTCTTCGAGAACTCGTAGACCCCTTCGAAACCGCCGACGATCAGGCGTTTCAGATAGAGTTCGTCGGCGATACGGAGATAGAGGGGGATGTCGAGGGCGTTGTGGTGGGTTATGAACGGGCGGGCCGAGGCTCCGCCGGGGATCGACTGGAGGATCGGGGTTTCGACCTCCATATATCCGTTCGAGTTGAAATATTCGCGCATCGAGTTGTAGACTTTCGTGCGCTTGATGAAGATATCCCTGATGCCGTCGTTGACAACGAGGTCGACGTAGCGCTGGCGGTAGCGCAGTTCGGGATCCTCGAAGGCGTCGTATGTCACGCCATCCTTCATCTTGACGATCGGCAGGGGGCGCAGCGACTTGCCGAGGATCGTGACGGCGGTTGCGTGGACGGTTATTTCCCCCATCTGGGTCCGGAACACGAAGCCCTCGACTCCGATAAAGTCGCCGATATCGAGGAGTTTTTTAAGGACGATGTTGTAGAAATCCTTGTTCTCGCCTGGACAGATGTCGTCGCGGCTGATATAGACCTGTATGCGGCCGTGGGAGTCCTGGAGTTCGAGGAACGAGGCCTTTCCCATGATCCGGCGGCTCATGACGCGTCCGGCGATGCTGACCTCGCGGCGGGGGGCGTCATCGTCGAACGACTCCTTAATTTCGTCTGTATAAGCGTTTACTTTATATTCGGCGGCAGGATAGGGATCGATTCCGAGACGGCGGAGTTCCGCGAGGGAGTTGCGTCTGACGATTTCCTGTTCGCTAAGCTCGAGAATATTCATTTGCTTGATTTTGGATTGTTTTGATTAATCGACTGCAAAGATACGGAAAATCGTCGATTCGGCCAAACCAAACCTGCCGATTCGTTTTCCCAGTACCCTTTCCGCCGATTCGCGGTAGTATCTTTTGTATAATTTCGAATTGTTTGGTAACTTTGACGGAGGTTTTTATGAACAGTAAAAAATGAAATACTCCGATATCTCGCTTCTTTTTCCGCTGTTATTCACGGCTGTAGCGGCCCCGGCAGCGGAGACTGACGCCGCTTCGCGTCCGAACATTCTCCTCTTTATGGTCGACGATATGGGGTGGCAGGACACCTCCGTTCCCTTTGCCGACTCCGTTTCGGAATATAACAGGATATTCCGGACGCCGAATATGCTGCGTCTGGCCGACAGCGGCATGATGTTTACCTCGGCCTACGCTTCCCCAATCAGTTCGCCGTCGCGCTGCAGCCTGATAACCGGAGCCAACAATGCGCGCCACCGCGTCACGAACTGGACCCTCCACCGCGGGCGTACGACCGACGGAACCTGCGACTCGATCGCCATACCGGACTGGAACTGTAACGGCGTGTCGCGTGTCGGCGGCACGGACCATACATTCCGGGGCGCATCGTTCGTCGAGGATCTTCGCCGCAGCGGTTATTATACGGTCCATGTCGGCAAGGCTCATTGGGGCGCCATCGACACCCCCGGAGAAAACCCTGTCCACTGGGGTTTTGTCGAAAACGTAACCGGAAGCGCAGCCGGAGGTCTGGCGACATATCTGAGCGAATACAACTACGGTCATGACGAGGAGGGGAATCCCGTGTCGCCGTTTGCGATCGAGGGCCTGGAGAAATACTGGGGCACGGGCGTGTTCGCGACCGAGGCGCTGACCCGGGAGGCGATTTCGAAACTGGAAAAGGCGACCGTCTACAATCAGCCCTGGTTCCTGTATATGTCTCATTATGCAGTCCATGTCCCGATCGATCGCGACTCCCGGTTCTACGGTAAATATCTCGATTGGGGGCTGAGTCCGAAAGAGGCGGCCTACGCCTCGCTGGTCGAGGGAATGGACAAAAGTCTCGGTGATCTTCTCGACTGGATCGACCAGAGCGGCCAGGCCGAAAATACGATTGTTATCTTCATGGCAGACAACGGAGGCCTGGCGGCCGATCCGAACTGGCGCGACGGAGCGTTGCATACCCAGAACTCACCGCTTCGCTCCGGAAAGGGGTCGCTTCTCGAGGGGGGGATACGCGAGCCGATGATTGTCCGATGGCCCGGACATACGGAGGCCGCCAGCCGGTGTGACCGATACGTGATGATCGAGGATTTCTTCCCCTCGATTCTCGAGATGGCCGGTGTCGGGTCGGCCACGGCGGCGGAATCGGTTGTCGACGGCGTCAGTTTCGTTCCGTTGATAGACGGAACGGGCGACCCCTCGGCCGGACGTCCTCTTGTCTGGAATTTTCCGAATGTGTGGGGTCTCGAGGGGCCGTGGATAGACCTCTGTTGCGCGATCAGGAAGGATAACTGGAAACTGCTCTACAACTATGCGACGGGTCGGAAGGAACTGTATGATATCCGGAAAGATATCGGAGAGAAAAACGATCTTTCGGCTCTCTGTCCAACGACAACGCGCCAACTGAGCCGGGAACTCGGCGAAATTCTTCGTTCGATGGATGCCCAGCGCCCCTCTTTCAAATCGTCCGGGGAGCCCTGTCCGTGGCCCGACGAACTCTAAATGAATTTGTTGGTGAACAAATATGCGTTGGATAGAATTACTCTCCACAATGCATATTTCCTGGAAACACGGCTCGGGATGATAGGTTTTGGCCGGGATTCATCGGGAGTATTCAAAGTACAGGCGTTTATAGAAAATATCCGCGTCTGACCCTTGTCGTCATGCCGGCGGCCGGCAATGTCGACGAGCAGAAACGGCGGGAGTATGAGCGCGATGCCCGGATGTTCAAGAAGGCGATGGAGAAACTCGTGATCAGGCCGTCGCGAATCGTGATAGAGCCGGATCCGTGTTCAGCCGGCGGCGTCGGGATTGCCGTCAGCGGCGTCGGCCACTACACGAGACCCTGGTGCGCGTCGGTTTGAAAGATATTTTCGGTCGAATGCGGCATCAGTGTCGGCGAAATTTCGTAATTTTGCGGTCAAAGCAAATTGACGTCTATGGTAGAACTGAATTCCTCTGGCGCGCGGCGCCTCGACGACGCGATCTGTCGGCTCGCCGTCGACAATCACCCCTCCGAGGCATGCCGCCGCGGATGCCGCGGCGCGACACCCCCGTCGGGCCACGATGTCGAGCGTATCATCTCGCTCTGCCGCGCCCTCCTTTTCCCCGGCTTTTTCGAGGACAAGAACCTGACGGTCAGCGCCGGTAACTATGGAATCGGTGTCGAAGTCAACGAATTGATGGAACTTCTGGCCGGACAGATTGCCGCCGCCCTCTGCTTCGAAGGGGAGGGGGGAGCCGTCGTTCCGAAAGCCGAAGAGATCGCCCTGGAATTTATCGAACTGCTCCCGGAGATGCGCCGTGTTTTGCACACCGACGCCGAGGCGACCTTCCTCGCCGACCCCGCCGCCCAGTCGTCGCGTGAAATAATCTACTGCTACCCCGGACTGCGCGCTACCTGCAACCACCGTATCGCCCACACCCTCCAGCACCTCGGTGTGCCGGTTCTGCCACGCATGATCAGCGAGAGCGCCCACCGCGAGACCGGAATCGACATCCATCCCGGCGCTACGATCGGCGAATCGTTTGTCATCGACCACGGAACCGGAATCGTCATCGGCGCCACGGCCATACTCGGAAACCACGTTACGATCTATCAGGGTGTTACCCTCGGAGCGCGCAATTTCGTGACCGACGACAACAACAATCCCGTCAAAGGGCTCCCGCGCCATCCGATCCTGGGAAACAACGTGATTGTCTACTCGAACGCCTCGATCCTCGGCCGCATAACCGTCGGCGACGGAGCCGTTATCGGCGGCAACGTCTGGCTGACCCACGACGTCGCCCCCGGCGAACGTATCGTCCAGGCGACAGCCGGAACGAAAAGGCCTTAGAAAACCATCAGTCCCTGCGTCGAAAAAACGAATTTAACCCTTAAACAGAAACCAATATCCCCCCTACAAACCGATATATGCCAATCTTTCAGAACCGCGAACGATTCGAAATGGTCGCCAAGACCTTCCAGGGACTCGAGGAGGTCCTCGCCGAAGAACTCCGCCAGCTCGGCGCCGAGGATGTCGAACCCGGACGGCGAATGGTCTCCTTCGCCGGAACGCTCGAGACCTTGTATCGCGCAAACATGTGTTGCCGCACAGCCCTGAGGATCCTCAAACCGATCCACAGTTTCACCGCCTCGAACCCCGACGAACTCTATGACCGGACGAAGGAATTCGACTGGACCTCGCTGATGACACTCGACCAGACCTTCTCGATCGACTCGGTTGTCTACTCCGACGAATTCACCCACTCGCGCTACGTCACCTACCGCGTCAAGGACGCGATCGTCGACTCCTTCCGCGACCGCTACGGCGCCGACAAGCGCCCCGGCGTGCGACTCCAGGACGCCGACATAATGATCAACGTCCATATCGCCGGGACGCGCGTCACGCTCTCGCTCGACTCCTCCGGCGAATCGCTCCACAAAAGAGGATGGCGCGTCGGGCAGACCGAGGCCCCGATCAACGAAGTGCTCGCCGCCGGAATAATCCTCAAGAGCGGATGGCGCGGAGGCGACCTCCCGCTGGTCGACCCTATGTGCGGCTCCGGAACGTTCCTTGTCGAGGCCGCGATGATCGCCACCGGCACTATGCCGGGCATCTATCGCCGTCGCTTCGCCTTCGAACAGTGGGACGACTTCGACGAGGAACTCTTCGACTCGATCTATAACGACGAATCCTCCGAGAAGGAATATACCGGAAAGATCTACGGCTCGGATATCTCCCCGAAGGCGGTCGAGATCGCTGCGGCTAACCTCCGCAGCGCCGGAATGAGCCGCTATGTCGACCTGCGGGTCAAGCCGCTGGCGCAGTGGAGCGAGGCTCCCGAGGCCGGCAAGCCCGGCGTGCTCGTGACGAATCCCCCCTACGGCGAGCGAATCAGCGTCGAAAACATGGAGGCGTTCTACGAACTGATCGGCACGAAACTGAAATTTGTTTTCAAGGGCTACCACGCCTGGATCATCGGCTACCGGAAGGAGTACTTCGACAAGATCGGGCTCGCCCCGTCGCTGAAGGAACCGGTCTATAACGGCAGCCTCGAATGTGAACTCCGCGAATATATAATCTTCGAGGGGGACTACAAGCAGTTCCGCGCCCAGGGGGGGCACCTCCGTCTTGCGGCCGACAGCGGGGAGGAAGAGGAAGATGACCGCCGCGACCGCCGCCAGCCCGACAGCATGAAACCCCGCCGCAAATTCCGCGGCGAACGCGACGACAGCCGCGAATTCCGCCGGAATGACAGGCGCGAGGAACGCGGCGACCGCTATGGCCGCCGTGACGACCGCCGGTCGCCTAAGGGGCCGAAGAGAGAGAAGGACTGGCGCGGCGCAGACCGCCGCGAACCATGGCGCGACAACGAATGGGACGGCCACAGCGACCATGGCCGCCGTCAGGAACGTCCCCGCCGCGACAGCCGCC
>JAMPGR010000001.1:229436-245761 GCA_023663805.1 Clostridium sp.
GTTCTTCGGTGTCCGAGATTCCGCCTAATCCATGCAAAATTTAACGAACTATTGTCACAAAAGGAAACGCAATAAATGTATCTGTAATAGCAATTGATTCTATTGGGAAAAACCCTTTCCCAGAAAATCCAGAATTATACATAAAAGAAAAAACTAGAGAAATTATATCAGGTACGACTGAGTTTAAATTATTTAGCGTACCATATTTCTATAATAGCAATGGTTGTATGATTGTTGGTGATGCTAATCGACCTACAATATATCCAGTATTACCCAGTTTTATGGAATGGAAAGATTCACCAAAGTGCAAGTAATGTGCAACACCTGGGTCGTCCGCGGCTTCCCGAAACAATGCTATAATTACACCTACGATTGCGTCAGCCGCCTGAACATAACGGCTCTGACCCGCCGGGGCCCGCTCCACGCTTTCGGCTACGGCCTGGTCGACGACCTGACGATGGACTATGACGGCGACCGTGTCATGCGCATCAGCGACGCCGCCGACCGCGTCCTGCACGAAAGTTCGCCCGACTTCGATGATGGCGCCGACTGCACCGACGAAATCGCCTACGACGCCAACGGCAACATGATCCGCGACCTCAACCGCGTCATCAGTTGTATCCGCTACAACGCCCTCGGTCTCCCCGCCGTGATCGAAATCGACTCGACCGCCACCATCGGACTAAGATATAACGCCGAAGGACGGCTGATCGAACGCGTAGAGACCGACTATAACCGGAAACCCTCGGGTGGATTACCCGGAATATCAATTACGCCATATCCCGGAGGACTGCTCCCCGGAGGAAACGCGGGAAACCTACATCCCGGTATCGAACCAATTATCCACATAAGGTAGAAATCACCCGCTACCGTTACGCCGGGGGTCAGGTGTGGAAAGGGGGCAAACTCGACCGCGTCGAAACCTCGGCGGGCTACTTCAAGGATGGCAAACTCCATGCCTACTACCGCGATTACCAGGGGAATATCCGCGTCGTCGCCTGCGACAGCGCGATCGAGCAGGTCACTCACTACTACCCCTACGGCCTCCCCTGGGCCGAGACCACAAACCGCGAGCAAAGCATCCGCAAATACTCCGGCAAGGAACTCTACACCTTCTTCGGAGTGAACGCCAAAGATTCTCCAAAGTGCAAATAAGGCGCAGTACCTGGGACGTCCGCGGCTTCCCGAAACAGTGCTACAACTACACCTACGACCATGTCGGACGGCTGACGGCCGCCCTGCCCGGTCGCCCTGCGCTGCCAGTAGAATGATTTTTTTTGGATGATTTTTTTTCGGCGAAATGTTTGGAGGAAAGAAAAATTCGGCGTAACTTTGCACCCGATTTATAAAAACCAACAAAATAATCACAAGTTTAACCCAATATGAAGTACGAAACCGTTTTCATTTTAACTCCCGTTTTGTCTGATGTCCAGATGAAGGAAGCGGTAGACAAATTCGCAAAGGTGCTGACCGACAACGGCGCTACCATTGTGAACGAAGAGAACTGGGGTCTGCGCAAACTCGCATACCCGATCCAGAAGAAGAGCACCGGATTCTACAACCTGCTCGAGTTCGAAGCTGATCCGACAACCATCAAGAAACTCGAAACCGCCTATCGTCGCGACGAGCGCGTTCTCCGGTTCCTGACATTCCGTCTCGACAAGTACGCCGCCGAATATGCCGAGAAGCGCCGCAACATCCGCGCCAACAAGGCCCAGGAGAAGCAAGAAGTTGAAGTTGAAGCTAAAGAAAACTAATCAGAGCCATGGCACAGCAATCAGAAATCCGCTACCTCACCCCGATGTCTGTCGACGTCAAGAAGAAAAAATACTGCCGTTTCAAAAGAAGCGGTATAAAATATATCGACTACAAGGATCCCGAATTCCTCAAGAAGTTCCTCAACGAGCAGGGTAAGATTCTTCCCCGCCGCATCACCGGCACCTCGCTGAAGTTCCAGCGCCGCGTCGCCCAGGCCGTCAAGCGTGCACGCCACCTTGCGCTCCTTCCCTACGTGACCGACCTGATGAAGTAATTCAACCCAATCTCCCCCCAACACATCCTATTTAAACAATCGATATGAAAATCATTTTAAAGGAAGATATTTCCAACCTCGGATACAAGGATGATGTAGTGACCGTCAAGGACGGCTACGGCCGCAACTACCTCATTCCCCAGGGCAAAGCTGTCGTCGCTACGGAAGCTGCCCTGAAGGTGCTCGCTGAAAACCAGCGCCAGCGCGCCCACAAGCTCGCCCAGATCAAGGCTGACGCCGAAGCCGCCGCCGCCGCTCTCGAAGGGGTCGCCCTGACAATCGGCGCCAAGACAAGCGCTACCGGCACAATCTTCGGATCGGTCAACACAATCCAGATTGCCGAAGCCCTCGAAAAACTCGGCCACAACGTCGATCGCAAGATCATCTTCCTCAAGGAAGCCATCAAGGAAGTCGGCAAATATACCGCCACGATCCGCTTCCACAAGGAAGTTGTCTGCGAACTTCCCTTCGAAGTCGTCTCGGAATAATTCCGCCGAACAAAACATACGCCGCGGGCGTTGCTCCTATAACAAGGTGCGACGCCCGCCTTGTTTATATAGATATCCAGACAACACTGCTTGCGACTGCCGACTGACTCTATGACAACACCGCCGCTATATATGATTTTCGACTCGCTCCCGACTGTATCGCTGCTGTCGACGGCTAATCCGTTGGTTGTTATGGCTATTGTTGCCTACTGGATTGCCGTACTTGGTGCGGCCGCCGTTGTCGTGACCGAAAACCGAAACCCGCTGAAGACGCTGTCGTGGCTGCTCGTGCTGATTCTACTCCCCGGCGTAGGGCTAATTCTCTATCTCTTTTTCGGACGGAGCATGCGGAATCATCGTATGATCTCCCGCCGCCGGAGCCGCCGGCTTCTGGCTGAGGAGAGCCGGGCCTCGGGGGGCGATCCGATTCCGGCCGACTACTCCCCCGAGGCGGTCGACCTGATAATCCTCTCGCGGCGGATCGCATCATCGCCGTTCTACAGCGCCAATACGGTCGAGGTCTTCGCCGACGGCGCTGATAAATTCCGTCGTCTCGAAGCTGACATCCGCTCGGCCCGGAAATATATCTTGATGCAGTATTATATCTTCGACGACGACATGCTCGGAAAACGTATTGCCAGCCTTCTGCTCGAAAAAGCGCGGGAGGGTGTCAAGGTTCGCGTCATCTACGACGATCTCGCATGCCTGTCTGTCGGCAACCGCTTTTTCGAGCGGCTCCGGGAGGGGGGTGTCGAGGTCTATCCCTTCTTCAAGATAACCTTTCCCCACCTCGCATCACGCGCCAACTGGCGCAATCACCGGAAACTATGTGTCATCGACGGAACGATCGGGTATATCGGCGGAATGAATATCGCCGACCGCTATATCGACGGCGGCCGACAGTTTGCCTCCTGGCGAGATCTCCACCTCCGCGTCAAAGGGGGAATAGTCGCCAGGCTCCACTATTCGTTCGGGGTCGACTGGAACTTTATGGGGCGACCGCTGATAACCGAGAAGGTCGAGACCCCCCGTCCGCTAGACCCCGCGAATCCCGATGTCGTCGGGATGCAACTCGTGACCGGTGGCCCTACAGACCAGTGGCGCACGGTCGGGATGATTATGCTGAAAGCGATTACCTCAGCCCGCGAGCGGGTGTTTCTCCAGACCCCCTATTTTCTTCCGTCGGAGAGCCTGCTGAAAGCCCTGCAGACTGCCGCGCTTTCGGAGGTCGATGTTCGCGTCATGATACCGCGCCGGAGCGACTCGCGTCTGCTGACCTACGCCTCGCGCAGTTTCGTCCAGCAGTGTCTCCAGGCCGGGGTGAAGTTCTATTTCTATGACGCCGGGATGCTCCATAGCAAGATGCTCGTCGTCGACAGCGACATCGCGACCATCGGGTCGACCAACTTCGACTACCGCAGTCTCGAACTGAACTTCGAGGCGAACATGCTCCTCTACTCCCGGCCGCTGAACAAACGCCTGCGCCGGCAGTTTCTCCACGACCAGGAATCGTCGACCCGGATCCACTTCGCCGCGTGGCGCCGCCGCAGTCTTCGCGAGAAACTCCTCGAGTCGCTGACCCGGTTAATGAGTCCGCTGTTATAATGCTGATTGTTAGTGCGGAATGCCGTGATTCGATTTTTTGCTTTAAAAATACTTACTTAATTGGGCTGTATGTTTGAAAAAAAGTGCTAATTTTGTAGGGACTATCGAAAGAAGCATGGCACGACCTCTCGAACAACGCCTCGACAGCATCGAAACGAAAGCCCGCATCATTGTCGCTAACTATGAGCGGATGCAGCGGGCCAGGCAAAAGGCCGACGAACGCGTCGCCGAATTGTTGCGTCAGGTTGAGGAACAGAGCCGCGAAATCGCCGACCTGCGACGTCAGGTCGAGTATATGAAGGTCGCCTCGACGCTCGCCCCGAGCAGCGAGGCCCTCGACGAAAGCCGCCGTGTGCTTTCGGAAATAGTGCGGGAAATCGACAAATGCATCAATGACCTGACCAGGACTCCTTGATGATCAATATATTAACCTGACGAACTGAAAAGGAATATGTCTGACCGGGAAAAAGATGCGCCGAACGATAAGATAGAACTCACCCTCAGGGTGGCCGGACACGCGATCCAGATGAATGTCTCGCCCGACCAGGTCGAGACTCTGGAGTCTGCCGCTATGGAGGTGAACCACGCGTGGGATACATTCCGGAAACGTTTCGACGGACGTCCGAAGGATGAGATCCTCGCGATGGTCACGATGCTGTTTGCCCAGGCGTTTGTTTCTCTTAGAGAAGAGAATCTCCGGACCGAAGCCGTTCTGGCCCGGTTCGAGCAGCGCCTCGACAGTATCCTCGATGCCGAAGAGGAATGAGCCTTCCGGCTCGGACGGTTCCGACTGACAGGGGCCTCGGCCGGATTTCGTTAATCTCCGGATCGACAACGGGTTTGAATTTCAACCCCGAGAGTTAGTTATCAGCCTGCACCGCCTCTGCGAACTGCTGTTCCGGACCGAAGGCGGGTGTGCGGGTCTTGCAGACCATCGGGTCTGTATGCCCCTTCCACCCTCCGGTTGTCTCCGGGACTCCGGCGAGCGAACCGAGTCGTGTGTGGGTTTTGTTTTATATATATAATTTATTGCAAATCAAAACCATGTCAGTCTTAGGTATCATAATCTGTGTGGCAGCTGCCGTGATCGGCATAGCCATCGGAGCCGCGGTCGCGATGATGTTCCAGAAGCGCTCGGCGACAAGCCGCGCCAACATGATCATCGAGGATGCAACCCGCGAAGCTGAAACCATAAAGAAAAACAAACTCCTCGAAGCCCGCGAGGCCGAGATGAAAATCAAGTCGGAAGCCGAACGCCAGGCCCAGCAGCGGATGTCGAAGGTCCAGTCGGCCGAAGCGAAGCAGAAACAGCGCGAAAACCAGTTGAATCAGATCCAGAGCGAGAACCAGCGCCAGCGCAGCGAGAACGAACAGTTCCGCAACAACCTCGAGGCACGCCAGGCGACGCTCGACGCCCGCGATGCCGAACTCGAGAAGATGATCCAGTCGGCCCGCGAGACCCTCGAGCATATCTCCGGAATGTCGTCGGAAGAGGCGAAGGAGAAACTTGTCGAATCGCTCAAGGACGAAGCGAAGACCGCTGCCGCAAGTTATATCAACGACATCATGGACGACGCGAAGATGACCGCCAACAAGGAGGCCAAGCGTATCGTTGTCCAGTCGATTCAGCGCGTCGCGACAGAAACCGCAATCGAAAATTCCGTTACAGTCTTCCCGATCGAGAGCGACGAGATCAAGGGGCGCATCATCGGTCGCGAAGGCCGCAATATCCGCGCCCTCGAAGCCGCGACCGGAATCGAAATTATCGTCGACGACACCCCCGAGGCGATTGTCCTCTCGGGCTTCGACCCCGTTCGCCGCGAGATCGCCCGCCTCGCCCTCCATCAGCTCGTCGCCGACGGACGCATACATCCGGCGCGAATCGAAGAGGTTGTTACGAAGGTCCGCCGGCAGATCGAAGAGGAGATTATCGAGACCGGAAAGCGAACCGCCATCGACCTCGGTATCCATGGACTCCACCCCGACTTGATCCGTATGGTCGGCAAGATGAAATATCGCTCGAGTTACGGCCAGAATCTTCTGCAGCACAGCCGCGAAACGGCAAACCTATGTGCGGTCATGGCTTCGGAACTCGGTCTGAACCCGAAGAAAGCGCGCCGCGCCGGACTCCTCCACGACATCGGCAAGGTGCCTGACGAGGAACCCGAACTCCCCCATGCACTCCTCGGCATGAAACTCGCCGAAAAATACAAGGAGAAACCGGAAATCTGCAACGCGATCGGCGCCCACCACGACGAAATCGAGCAGACATCGCTGCTCGCCCCGATTGTCCAGGTCTGCGACGCAATCTCGGGAGCCCGTCCCGGCGCACGCCGCGAGATTGTCGAGGCATATATCAAGCGTCTGAAAGACCTCGAGCAGCTCGCCCTGAGTTATCCCGGCGTGATCAAGACCTATGCAATCCAGGCCGGCCGCGAACTCCGCGTCATTGTCGGCGCAGACAAGATCAGCGACGCCGAGACAGAGAAACTCTCCGGCGAGATTGCACGCAAGATCCAGGACGAGATGACCTATCCCGGCCAGGTCAAGATTACGGTTATCCGCGAGACCCGTTCCGTCAGCTTCGCGAAGTGACCTCCGCTATCGTGAACCAGCAGAAAAAGAACGAAAATGGCTGACATTTACGACACTCCTCCGGTCTCTGTTCCCGGCGGAGCGGGATGCGGCGGATGCGGCGGATGCAACGGATGCGGCGGATGCGGCGGCGAAGAACCCCGCGGCAAGATGCAGTGCCACGACTGGCTCGCCGACATCCCCGACGACTATTCGACTCCGAATATCGTCGAGGTGCAGTTCAAAAATACCCGGAAGGGATACTACGTCAACTCGACCAACCTCGACATCGCCATGGGCGACATGGTCGCCGTCGAGGCCACCCCGGGTCACGATATCGGCCAGGTCACCCTGACCGGCCGCCTCGTCCTGCTCCAGATGCGCAAGGCGAACATAAAGCGAGACACCCCTTTGAAACGTGTGTTCCGGAAGGCGAAACCCGCCGACCTCGAGAAATTCCGCGAGGCCCGCTCCCGGGAGGAGGACACGATGATCCGCGCCCGAAAGATCGCCGAGAATCTGAAACTGAAGATGAAGATCGGCGACGTCGAATACCAGGGCGACGGAAACAAGGCAATCTTCTATTATATCGCCGACGAGCGCGTCGACTTCCGTCAGTTGATCAAGGTCCTGGCCGATACGTTCAAGATACGTATCGAGATGCGCCAGATCGGTGCGCGCCAGGAGGCGGGACGTATCGGCGGTATCGGTCCGTGCGGCCGTCCGCTCTGCTGCGCCAGCTGGATGTCGAACTTCGTTTCGGTAGGGACAAGTGCGGCCCGTTTCCAGGATATTTCCCTGAATCCACAGAAACTCGCCGGACAGTGCGCGAAACTGAAATGCTGTCTGAACTTCGAGGTCGATTCCTACGTCGAGAGCGTCAAGAAACTCCCCGGAAAGGAGATACGCCTCGAGACCGCCGATTCGACCTGGTATTTCTTCAAGTATGATATATTCAAAGGGCTGATAACATATTCGAGCGACAAATCGGTCCCCGCAAATCTGACGACGATTGACGCCGAACGTGCCTTCGAGGTCCTCGAGCTGAACAAACGGGGGGAGAAACCCCTGAAACTGACCCCCGAGGGTCAGGAGGATGATTCGCCCCAGAGCCGTTTCAACGATATCCTCGGGCAGGACAGCGTCACCCGTTTCGACAAGGCGAAAAAGAAGAAAAAGAAGAACAAACAGCGCCAGCAGGGCGACGGTAAAACCCGCGGGGATGCCCAGCCGAAAGCCGAGGGGCAGAACGCCAAGCCGAAGAACGACGACCAGGTCTCCCAGCCGAAGAACGAAGGGCAGACTCAGCAGCCTCGCCAGCCGAAGCGCAACAACCAGCGCCGCCGTCCGAAGGAGAAGAACCAGGGCCGCGGCGGCGATGGAACGCCCGGACAGCCTAGGGATAAACAACCCGACAAACCGAAAGAATGACCAGACGAAGAATCAGAATCGCGGCCGCGCAGGTCTGCCTCCTTCTGCTGGCGATACTGACCGGATGCGGCGACAGCGGGGAGTCGACAGACTTCCGCCATGTCAATACCGAAGGGTGGCTCTACGGCGACACGCTACGTTTCGGTCCGATGATTCCGGAGGATACATCGGCTAATCCTCAGGCTCTGCCGCCGCGCGAGTTGCGGGTCGCTGTCCGCCATACGAACGACTACCCCTACCGTAACCTCTGGCTCGAGGTCTGCTACCGGACCGACGACGGTCGCCACTGCCGTGATACCGTCGGGATCGAACTCTGCGACCTCTACGGACGTTGGTATGGAAAGGGACTCGGCATGTTCTATCAGGTCGAGCAGCCGCTCGGGCTGGTCGCTCTCAGACCGGGAAGTATCGTCAGTGTGACCCACGTCATGCGCGTCGACACGCTCCGCGGCGTTGAGCGCGTCGGGGTCGAATATATCCTCCCCGACGGACAAAGGGAGAACTGAACGAAACAAGATATTCATAACCAGAACTTATTATATCCGATATATGGCAAAGCAAGAACTGATGCTCCTCGAACAGAGCGAACTGGAGAAGCGACTGGAAAGGGTGCGCCGCGCGATGGAAGCCGCCGGAGCCGATTTCGTCGTGGTTTCGGATTTCCCTAACCTCTACTATCTGACCGGACGTGTCTTTCGCGGATGGGCAGTCGTTGGACGCGAAGGGGAGCCCCGTCTTTTCGTACATCGGCCGACGGTTCTGACCGGCGGCGAACATATCCGCAAGCCCGAGGAGATCATCTCACATACGGACCGTCTGTCTGGAAGTGTCGGCCTCGAGACTGGAACCCTATCCTGGAACCGGATTGAGCGGATGAAAAAAGCCCTCGATATCGATAATCCGATTGACGCCTCCGCTATTATGGACACTGCCCGCAGCGTCAAGACCGAGGCCGAAATCGAACTGATCCGCCGCTCGGGAATCAAACAGATGCATGTCTACCATATGATCCCGAAACTCTATCGCGAGGGTATGTCGGATGTCGAGCTCCAGATTGCAATCGAACATCTGTCGCGCACCGAGGGTTGTCTCGGGATATTCCGCGTCAGCGGTGACAGCATGGAAATCTATATGGGGAACGTTCTGACCGGAAAGAATGCCGACTCGCCGAGCCCCTACGATTTCGCTATGGGTGGTGCCGGGGTCAATCCCTCGCTGCCGGTCGGAGCTGACGGCTCGATCATCGAGCGCGGCAATGCGGTCATGGTCGATATGAACGGAAACTACACCGGCTATATGACCGACATGACCCGCTGCTATTCGCTCGGGACGCTCCCCGAATTGGCCATGAAGGCCCATGAATGCTCCCGCCGGATATGTCGCGCTTTCGAAGAGAAGGCGCGCCCGGGTGTCGCCGCGAAAGACCTCTACGAGATGGCTGTTGCGATTGCAGGAGAGGAGGGCCTTGACCATCTTTTTATGGGCCATGCCCAGCAGGCCGGTTTTATCGGCCACGGCGTCGGGATCGTCATCAACGAACTCCCCGTTATCGCCCCGCGCAGCCAGGCCCTGCTCGAGGCCGGCAATGTCGTCGCACTCGAACCGAAGTTCGTCATTCCCGGAGTTGGTGCGGTCGGTGTCGAAAATACCTATGTCATCCGCGAGGACCGCGTCGAGTGTCTGACAGCGATGCCTGAGGAGATTGTCGACCTCGCCTGAAACCCAACAGCGAAGCAAAGGACCGAAATGGAAAATAACGGAGACAGAAACTACGGCGACAAACTGAAACGGAGTGTGTTCCGAACGGTCGGTGAGGTCGCCGAATCTCTCGGACGCGAATGTTATGTCGTCGGGGGGTATGTCCGCGACCTGATGCTCGGGCGCCCGTCGAAGGATATCGACTTCGTCACGGTCGGCAGCGGTATCGAACTCGCCGAAAAAGTCGCAGAACGTATCGGCCGCAGTGCGCGACTGTCGGTGTTCAGAAACTATGGAACAGCCCAGGTGCGCACACGCCGCGACGAACTCGAGTTCGTCGGCGCCCGGCGCGAATCCTACTCGCGCGACAGCCGAAATCCGATTGTCGAAGATGGAACGCTCGACGACGACATCAGCCGCCGCGACTTCACGATCAACGCCATGGCTATCTCCGTCACCCCTGGCGATTTCGGCCGCCTGGTAGATAAATTCAACGGCGTCGGCGACCTCTCGGCGCGTGTGATCCGAACACCTTTGGACCCCGACGTGACCTTCAGCGACGACCCTCTGAGGATGATGCGCGCCGTCCGCTTCGCGACTCAGCTCGATTTCTCGATCTGGCCTGAAACGGCTGAATCGATCCGCCGGAACGCCGGGAGGCTGTCGATTATAACCCGCGAGCGAATCACGACCGAACTGATGAAGATTATGGAGTCGGCCAGGCCGTCAATCGGGTGGCGTCTGCTCGACCAGTTCGAACTGTTGCCGCTGGTTCTGCCGGAACTGGCGGCGATGAAGGGGGTGGAGACCGTCCGTGGTCGCGGCCACAAAGACAACTTCGAACACACGATGGAGGTGCTCGACAAGGTCGCGGCCGCCTCGGATAACGTCTGGCTCCGATGGGCCGCACTGCTCCATGACATCGGCAAACCGGCGACGAAACAGTGGGACGACCAGGCTGGATGGACCTTCAAGAACCATAACTTCATCGGTTCGAAGATGATTCCGCGTATATTCCGCAATCTCCGCCTTCCGGTCGGCGAACCCCAGAAATATGTCGCCAAGATGGTCGAACTCCATATGCGACCGATTGCCCTGGTCGAGGATGTCGTGACTGATTCGGCCGTACGTCGTCTGATCAACCAGGCTGGCGACGACCTCGACGACCTGATGACACTCTGCGGCGCCGACATAACCTCGAAGAACGCCGAGAAAGTCAAGCGACATCTCGAGAATTTCCGCCATGTCAAGGAGAAAATGGTCGAACTCGAGGCCCGCGACCATATCCGTAACTACCAGCCTCCGGTCGACGGTTCGGAGATCATGGAGGTCTTCGGACTGACCCCATGCCGGACGGTCGGCGACATCAAACAGCGAATCAAAGATGCGATCCTCGACGGCGAGATCGGGAATAACCACGACGAGGCTTACGCCTATATGCTCTCTGTAGCGGCCTCGATGGGCCTCCAGCCGAAAAGTTAACAAAACTTAAACAGGGGGGGGGCTTGCGACAAATCGGGAGATTTCGTAACTTTGTCGACTCTTATTGAACCGAAATTCTATGAAACGTCTGACATTCGTTACACTTTTCTCGCTGCTCGCCATCCTGGTCGAAATTTCCGCCGCCGACTACCGTGTCAAAGGATTCGCGACAGACTCCGCCGGAGTCGCCGAGTCGTTCGCAACGCTCCATATATTCCAGTATCCCGACACTCTGAAGCCGGTCACCAACGGTGTGGCCGGCGAGGACGGAGCCTTCGACAAACAACTCCCCGCGGCCGGAGACTACCGGATCGTCTTGACGTCGGTCGGACGCTCGCCGATTGCCCGCGACTTCTCTGTCTCGCCTGCGGCTCCGGTCGCCGACCTCGGAAATCTCATGTTCGGGATGGGGGAGATGCTCGGCGAAGTGACGGTCACGGCAACGAAACCGCTCGTGTCGCGCGAAATCGACCGTATCGGATATGACGTTCAGGGCGACCCCGACGCGCAGACCTCGCAACTCGACGAGATGTTGAAAAAGGTGCCGATGATCAGCGTCGACCCCGACGGAACGATAAAGATAAACGGTTCGAGTTCGTTCAAGATCTATAAAAACGGGCGCAGTAACAACGCCTTCACAAACAATTCGAAAGATATCTTCAAATCGCTCCCGGCGTCGATGATACGCCGTATCGAGGTCATTACCGATCCCGGTGCCCGGGAGGATGCCGAGGGATCGAGCGTCATCCTGAATATCGTGACGATGGAAAATGTCATTATAAAAGGTGTTATGGGTACGGCCGGACTCGGCTGGACGACCAACAACAACCTGCCGAATCCGAACTTCTGGCTGATGTCGCAGATAGGCAAACTGACATTCGATATCTCGGCTGGATACAGTTCCAAACCGAGCCGCAAAGGGGCGGAGGACCATTACACCGACCGCTCTTTCCCCGACACCGGTAACGAATCGCGCGAACACACCCACCAGTATGTCGGCAGCCAGTCGACAAACCTGAACTTCAGCATGAGCCTCGATATCGACTCGCTCAATATGCTGACCGGCGAATTTTACGGCTACTTCGGCAGTTCGCACACCCGGGCCGACTTTACCTACGGAATGTATGACCCGGTCGACAGCCTGATTTACGGCTACAGTAACGACCGCGTGATAGACCCCTCGCGCTACCACTGGCTCGGAGGGAACCTGAACTACCAGCACCTGACCCGGCGCCCCGGCGAGAAATACATCTTCACGTATAACATCTCCGGAAACGGATCGTCGTCGCGCTCGACCGAGACATATCATGACCAGGTCAACATGCCGGTCGACTATACCGGTATCATCCAGAAAAGTAACGCAACCTTCGTCGAGCACACTCTCCAGGCCGACTGGACACGTCCGTTCAACCGGGTCAATACGGTCGATGTCGGAGCTAAATATGTCTATCGCGACAACCATAGCAAATCGAACCGCAACTATGTCGGAGAGGCGGTTGCCCTGACAGACTTCTCACACCTGACCCAGATTGCCGCCATCTATGCCGACTACCGACTGAATCTCGGCAGTTTCGGCTTCCGCGCCGGCGCCCGCTACGAGTACTCCCGTCTCTCGGCCAAGTTCAAGGACGGCAGCGGCGACAACTACCATTCCGACCTGAACGACATCTGTCCGAATGCCGCCTTCTCCTATTCGATCAACGACCGCAACAGTCTCCGTCTCGGTTACAGTTCGAGCATCAACCGCCCCGGTATCTACTATCTCAACCCGACGGTCGTCAGCAACCCGCAGTCTGTCAGCGTCGGCAACCCCGATCTGTCGAGTACGCGCAACCACTCCCTCTCGCTGAACTATTCATTCTTTTCCCAAAAGATCAACCTCAGTTTCGACGCGAACTATTCGTTCTCGAACAACGCGATTATCCAGATTCAGGAACTGCTCGAAAACGACATTCTCTTCTCGACCTACGAGAACGCCGGGAAGAACTACTCCTTCAACGCGAGCCTCTATTTCTCGATCCAGGCCGGATCGAAAACCAATATCGGCCTCAACGCCTGGGCCGGATACGCCCATACCTCCAACCCCTCGCTGAACCTGAAACTCGGAGCCTGGAACCCCGGGGCGTATCTCAACCTGAGCCAGCGGCTCCCCTGGAAAATCAATATGTCGCTATGGCTGAACTACTATAACGGCTACAAGTCGCTCTACCAAAAGTTCGAGCCGGTCGGGTTTGCAAGCAAACTGGACCACGGAATCAATTTCACGCGCAATTTCCTGAAGGAGAACCGTCTGTCGGTTCGTCTCTATGTCACGAATCTCTTCGGCAACGGTCGCCGGACGTTCCGCAGCCATATGCTGAACGTTCCATACGACAGCCGGAGTTATTCGGTTACGTCCAATGCGCGCGTCATCGGTGTCAGCCTCTCGATGCGTTTCGGCAAACTGAACGCCCGTGTCAAAAAAGTCCGCTCCGTCTCGAACAACGACCTGATCGGTGGCCCGAGCCGCTAAGCCCACGGATCAAATAATCGAGGGAAGCAGACCACGTTAGTGGTCGAATAACGATCCGAGTTTTTGTAGTAGCCGACGTCCCCGTCGGCGTCTGCGTCAGGCGATGGTATCGAAGTAGTTTACCGACTTGAAATAGACCTCGCTTGTTCGAATAATGACCGGCAACAATGGAATTCTTATAGGCTCTTCCGAAATTATGGCCGTCAATATGATGTGGTCGTACAAGGGATGAAACCGTAATCGGCTCATTATCCAAGGCCGTCTTTTAAAAAATCGGCAAACTCGCATGAAAGTCGAGTGCCGTCAGCAGTCAGTTGATATGTTCTCGATGGTATACTCTTGCCTTCTGGGTCTTTCCATCTGCGACGTTTGATATGTAGCATGACAGCCTTGTCGCGTATAGGAAAGTCCCCGACGATGGAGGCTTCATAAAAACCATTGGGTACAGCACCGTGATAGCCCTCGGAAGGAATGTTGATCTCCTCCAAATGAAAATGTATTACCGGAGAGCCTTCCATTAGTTCGTCCGTGATGTTGACGAGTTCAAAGTTCTCACTTACTACCTTGGGCAGTATGTGAGATAGAAGAAGTGATATGAGTGGGTCTTGTCGCATATTCATATAACGATCATGCCCCATTATAAAGTGCCTTATATCCCCATAAACATAAATTTTCTCACACAGGGATTTGTATGTGTCCCAAAATGGGTAATAGAAGTTCGATAAAAACAAGCAGTTTTGTTCAGTATGAACATCTGGACTATCTCGGACAACTCATTAAGGATGATTCGCAATTGGCGACTTGCATTGGGAATGACTACATAGTTGCACCGGATATTGTGGTTTATCGTGAGCCGGAAGAGGATGAAGTGATTAACTCAGATTCTGTTTTTGTTAGCGATGATTGTTCCCGTTTGACAGTTATAAGAAAAAAATATAACGAATTGCCGATTCTTCATGCCTCGATATCCGCTAAATGGACAATGAGGAGCGACAGGGCGCAAAACAGCAGAACTGAAGCCTTAGGTCTTATACGAAATCGAAAGGGACATTTACCTCATATTGCTGTTATAACAGGAGAACCTTTGCCATCGCGTCTTGCTTCGCTTGCATTAGGAACCGGAGATATAGATTGTCTGTATCATATCGCGTTGTATGAACTTTTGGAGGCTGTAAAATCGGTTGGAGCAGAAGATTCGATTGAGATGCTGGATATCCTGATTTCGGGCAAAAGGCTAAAGGATATCAGCGATCTGCCTCTGGACTTGACCGTATAGCATACACCGGTACTTTGGTCAGACCAGGAATTCGAGGTAGTTCTCGGGGGTCACGACATCCATGCTCCGGCAGGGGTACGAGTCAAGGAATGCCTGCGGGAATCTGCTGCTTTTGTTATGCGGATTCCATTTCATCTCGAACAGAACGAATTCGCCGTCGGATTCTTCGACGAAATCAATCTCTTTCTGATCGGTTGTCCGCCAGAAGTAGTAGTTCTTATGTTCCCCAAGGTATTTATTGCGTTTGATTCTCTCCATTATGAAGAAATTTTCCCATAGGGACCCCATATCATTACGAAAAGCAACCGGTGCAAAATTGTTCAGGATCGCATTTCGGATACCGGTGTCGTAGAAAAATATTTTTTTCGATTTCTTCAGTTCGTTGCGCAGGTTACGGCTGAGTGCCGACAGTCTATATACTACGAAACACTTTTCGAGCAGATCGATATATCGTTCAGCAGTTTTCGTGTCGCTCCCGACCGTCGACGCCAGTTCGTTGTATGAGACTTCGCTTCCGGCTTGCAAGGCCAGTGCAACCAATATTTTCCGAAGCAAATCCGGTTTTCTGACAGAATCCATCTCGAGGATATCTTTATAGAGATAACTGTCGGATAGATTCGTCAGGATTTCCCTTGCATCCTCGGGGTGAGTCAGAACGTCCGGGTAACTTCCGTAGATCAGCCTGTTTTCCAACAAATCGTTCGTGTGAATCAGACCGTATGTATCGTAGAGCTCGCCGGTAGAGACCGGATACATCTCATATTCGAATTTTCTTCCGGTCAGGGGCTCGTTGATGTGGTCTTTGATTCCGAGTGTGGAGGATCCGGTAATCAGGACCTGGACATCGCGATAGTTATCAATAATTCGTTTGACAACTAGGCCTATGTCCCCGACACGTTGTGCTTCGTCGATCAGTATCGCCTTGTTGTCGGCGATCAGCATTTTCAGGTTGGCGGAACTTATGCCGGACAAGTATTCTCTAACAGTCGGGTCATCGCAGTTGAGCGATAGAAGCGGGACGTTCATCTGTTTTGAGATGACGTCGAACAGGGTGCTTTTCCCGACTTGTCTTGCTCCGATAAGTATGATTGCTTTTCCTCTGCCAAGACGGGATGTCAATAAATTTTCTAGTTTTCGTTTTATCATCGGGATCCTTTGTTTTCTGCAAAATTAGAGAAAAATATGGCTAATCCAAAAAATAGGGGGTAAATTTTGGATTATAATCCA
>JAMPGR010000001.1:245861-392039 GCA_023663805.1 Clostridium sp.
GGCCGGGACAGGCAGCGGCGCAGCGGCCGCAGCGGCCGCAGTCCTGCTGTCCGAGGGGCGCGTCGGGCTCGAAATCGAGCGTTGTCAGAAGGGTCGCCAGAAAGCAGTAGGACCCGTGGCCGGGGACGATCAGGGTGTTGTTCAGCCCGATGAACCCCAGTCCGGCTCTGACGGCCCAGAACCGCTCGCGCAGCGGGGCGGTGTCGACGCAGACGCGGCTGACGACGCCGAATTCCGAGGCGAGCGCCTCGGCGACGGGTGTCATCCGTCGACGAAGAACATCGTGGTAGTCATCGCCGAGCGAACAGCGGGCGAAGCGGGGGATATCGCGCGGCGGAAGACTCCGCGTCGCGTAACTGAAGGCGGCGACGACGACCGACCGCGCTCCCTCGAGCAACAGGCGCGGATCGTCGCGCACCTCGCCGTAGCGTGCGGCCCACTCCATCGAGGCGTTTCCTCCGCGCTGCAGCCAGCAGTCATACTGTTGCTTCGCCTCGGCGCTGACCTCTTCGGCGTGGGCGATCCCCCAGCGGAATGCTCCGGCCTCTGCGAGCAACTGGTCGAGCCGCCGGCGCGGATCACATAGGGAGGGGGAGCAGTTCATATCCTTCGGAGAGAAGCCATTCGATTGCGCGGGGGAGGGCGTAGCGCATATTGCGCTCGGCCTTCAGCGAGTCGTGGAAGACAATGACCGAGCCGTTGCGCGCATATCGGCGCACGTTCCTGAAGACCCGTTCGCCGTCGAGCGCGGGATTGTAGTCGCGCGTGACTATGTCATACATGACGATATTGTAGTGGCGCTTGATTATCCGGGCCTGACTCCAGCGCATCAGTCCGTGGGGCGGGCGGAACAGCGGGGAATCGATCAGCGAGTCGGCCTCGGTTATGTCGCGCATATAGGTGTGGGACGTCACGCGAAAACCGGGCGTGTGGTGCATCGTGTGGTTACCGTAACTGTGGCCCCGTCGGCGGATATCCTCGAAGAGTTCCGGATTTCGCGCGACGTTGTCGCCGACCATAAAGAAGGTCGCCTTGACGCCGTAGCGGTCGAGCGTGTCGAGAACCCAGGGTGTGACCTCCGGAATCGGACCGTCGTCGAAGGTCAGATACGCGACCTTCCGTTTCTTTTTCTTGAGACGCCAGAGCGCCTCGGGAAAAAGAAGACGGTAGATCAGCGGAGGCTGCTCGACGAGATGTGTCAGCATCGCGGTTTATTCGGTCTGGTCAATTCGACCCCGACGATTGCTTGCGAGAGAACAGTAACTGGCGGAGTTGCTGCTGGTTGACACCGCGGGTCATCCAATCCTTCTCGAGTTCCTCATAGTCCCCGCCGTAGGTGATATATTCCTGGACGAGCTGGGGGATGTAGTAGTAGAAGATATACTTGTCGGTGTCCTGGAGGGTCGCAAACTGTCCGGGGGTAAGGCTCGTGTAGTAGACGAAGTTACGGCTGTAGTTGTCGAGTTCGTTGCGGAGTATGCGATGGCCCTTGACCGAGAGTTCGGGGTTGCCGGTGTAGTCGCCGAGGCGGAGATATGCGTCGGCAATCTCGAGACCCATCGTCGCCGAGTAGGGGGAAGCGGCCGAGGGGAGTTTCTCCTCCATCAGGTCGAGGACTTCGGCTGCTTTCGCCATGCGGTCCGAAGCGAATTCGCTGGCTGCGACAGCCTCGGCGGCTCCGGCGACAGTCAGGGTGTCGTTGGCTACGGCTGCGAGACCTTCGGCGATCAGGGCGTCGGCAAGGTCGACGATAGCCGAGCGGTTGGTCGAGACCATGCGGCGGACGGTTTCGTCGAGATAGATGTCTGTGGGCGATTCAGCCCCTTCGAGACCACCCCAGCGGAACTTCTTCGTGACGTTCTCATACATCTTGTCGGTGTTGACTCCCGTACGGTCGTCGCTGCTGCGGATCGCGCCGACCTCGTAGGCCAGGCCGGTGTTGCGCATATATGGGCTCAGACCGAGATAGTATTGCGCCGGGACGGTCATCGCGAAGTAAATCGGACGATCCCATCCGTTGCGGGCCGAGTTGTAGAGCATGTCGAGCGCCAGGACTGTGTTCAGGGCGACTCCACCCTGTCCACTGAAATCGAACGGAATGACATCGTCGGTCGCTGCGGCCTCCTCGGGTTTGATTCGTCCTGCGCGGACCATCGCGTCGGCGTCGACCGGGAGATACATCCGCGGATAGCGGAGCGAGTGGGCGTTATAGCGGGTGTCGTAGGTCGCGCCGCTGTAGAGATCCTCGAGAGCCTTTCGGACATGGACAACCTGTGAATCGGCCGGCTGGACGTAACTGTATTGCATCCGGTCGTAGGCATAGGTCTGCGGGGTCGCCAACAGGTCAATCGGCTTGGCGTCGTACGACGGGCGGCGGATCTGGTTGGCATACCAGTCGGTTGTCAGATAACTCAGGTTGACGACTTTGACGTCGGTCCGGACACCCTCTACCTCCTGGGCATACCAGAGGGGGAATGTGTCGTTGTCGCCGTTTGTGAAGATAATCGCGTTGTCATCGAGACTGTTCAGATAGTTCATGCCGAAGTCGCGGGTCGTGTAGCGGCCTGAGCGGTCGTGGTCGTCCCAGGTCTGGGAGACAACCTGGAGCGGAACGAGGATACCGACGACGGCAGCCAGCACGGCGGCGAGAGTATCGCGGCGGGCTTTCCCCTCCTTGTCGGGCTTGCCGCGGAGTAGGTGCCAGATCGCGGCGACACCCATCCCGACCCATACGGCGAACGCATAGAACGATCCGGCATAGGCATAGTCGCGCTCACGGGGCTGCTGGGGGGTCTGGTTGAGGTAGATGACGATAGCGATGCCGGTCATGAAGAAGAGGAAGAAGATGACCCAGAACTGCTCGATTCCGCGTTTCGAGACGAACGCCTGCCAGAGCAGGCCGATGATACCCATGATCAGCGGAATCAGATAGAATTTGTTGTTTCCGGGGTTACCCTCCCCTTCGTTCCAGGGGAGTTTCGACTGGTCGCCGAGGCGGGGGTTGTCGACGAAGGGGATGCCGGAGATCCAGTTTCCGTGGTTGACCTCGCCGTTGCCCTGGATGTCGTTCTGGCGGCCGGCGAAGTTCCACATAAAATATCGCCAGTACATATAGTTCAACTGGTAACTGAAGAAATACTTCAGGTTCTCGGCCATCGTCGGCTTCGTCGCATACTCGGTGTAGCCGGGCATCGGGTTGCCGTCGACGTCGTAGAGGAGCGTATACTGCTGCTGGCGCCCTTTCATACCGATCCAGTCTGTGTAGGCCTGGCGGTGGTTTTCGTCGCTGCTGTAGATTCGCGGGAAGAGCATGTCGAGTTCCGGGGCGAAGTTGTATTTCTTTTTGTGGCCGGTCAGTACGTAACTGTCGGGTTCGGAAGGATCCTCCTTGGCGACCTTCGCATAGAGAGCGTCACCTTCGTCGGCGCGGGCCTTATAGGTTCCGTCGGGGAGCATCTGGTAGGTCACGGCCGACCAGGGCGTGACGCCGTAGAACAGCGGTCGTTCGCCATACTGCTCGCGGTTCAGATAACTGCTGAGAGAGAAGACATTGTCGGGGGCGTTCTGGTTCATAGGGGTTGCGGCGTTCGAGCGCACGAGCAGAAGGGCATAGGAAGAATACCCGATAAAGATGACCAGAAGACCCAGGGTCGCGATTGACAGAACGCGGATATTAATCCGCTTCATAGCCAGGAACAGAGCAGCGAAAATCGCAATCGAGAGTATGACGGCGAGCCATATGTTGCCGACCATCAGGGGTATGCCCGACAGGACAATCGACGCCCCGCAGAGAATCCGGATCAGACGGGAGTTCTGCTGTCGGCGCAGAGCGGCGAGCGTCCAGACGAGTATCCCGAGGAGGATGACGGCATAGACGAGCGTCCCGACGTTATAGGAGCAGTGGAGGCCATTGACGAACAGGAGTTCGAAATACTGGGCCATCTTGATGAAGCCCGGAACGAGGCCGTAGAGAACGATGGCGACGATGACAAACGAGACGAGCAGAGCGATCAGCGAGCCGCCGGCTGTCGTGTTGCGCCATTTCGTATAGTAGAACACCAGGACGATCGCCGGGATGCAGAGGAGGTTCAGCAGATGGACGCCGATCGAGACGCCGATTATATAGGCGATCAGAACGAGATAGCGGTCGCTGCGCGGCGAGTCGGCGCGGTTTTGCCATTTCAGTATCAGCCAGAACACAAGGGCAGTGCAGAACGAGGAGAAGGCGTAGACTTCACCCTCGACCGCCGAGAACCAGAATGTGTCGCTCCAGGCATACATCAGGGCGCCGCAGACACCCGAGCCGAAGATGACGAGCATGCGGGGAAGGGAGACTTCGGAGGCGTTGTCGTCGACGACGAGGCGTTTGACAAGGTGTGTGACGGTCCAGAAAAGCAGCAGGATCGTCGCGGCGCTCAGAAGGCCCGACATCGCGTTGACGGCGACGGCGACTTTCGAGATGTCACCCCCGACGAAGTTGATGAAAAACCGGGCGGTCAGCATGAAGATCGGGTTGCCCGGGGGGTGTCCGATTTCGAGTTTGTCGGCCTGGATGATGAATTCGGGACAGTCCCAGAAACTGGCTGTCGGCTCGAGCGTCAGCATATAGGTCAATGCTGCGACGAAGAAGCAGACCCAGCCCAGGATGTTGTTGATCAGATTGTAGCGTTTCATATCGATATGGGTTGTCGGAAGGGCGCGGGCGCCCATCTGATGATTCAATTTGCAAAAGTAAGAAAAACATCCCGAACGACAAAACGCAAAAAATGTTAACATAATGTTTGAGGTAAATCCAATCCGAAAGCGTAACTTTGCAGAACGAAACAAATAACACCATATCATATGTCACGCATCTCACGCCGCGTCGAAGCCCTCGCCGCATCCCAAACCCTCGCTATGTCGCAGAAAAGCAACGAATTGAAAGCACAGGGAATCGACGTTATCAATATGTCGGTCGGCGAACCCGACTTCGCCACCCCCGACCATATCAAACTCGCCGCCATCAAAGCCGTCGGCGACAACTTCTCCTTCTATACACCCGTCCCCGGCTATCTGTCGCTCCGCCAGGCGATCTGCCGAGACCTCCGGCGCACATGCGGCGTCGACTACGAACCTTCGCAGATCGTCGTCTCGAACGGAGCGAAGCAGGCAATTACGAATGTCCTGCTCTCGACCCTGAATCCGGGCGACGAGGTGATTGTTCCGGTTCCGGCATGGGTAAGTTATATCGAACTGATCAAACTCGCCGAAGCCGAAGTCGTCACCGTCGCCGCCGGCATCGAGAACGACTTCAAGATCACCCCCGCCCAGCTCCGCGCCGCCATTACCCCCCGGACACGGATGATCATGCTCTGCTCCCCGTCGAACCCGACCGGAAGCGTCTACTCCCGTTCCGAACTACAGGCCCTTGTCAATGTCCTGGCCGAATTCCCCGAGATCATTATCCTCGCCGACGAGATCTACCAGCATATCAACTTCACGACCTCCGGCTTCACATCGCTCGCCTCCTTCCCCGAGACCCGCGACCATACTGTCATTATCAACGGCGTCTCGAAGGCCTACGCCATGACCGGATGGCGTATCGGCTACTGCGCCGCCCCGACCGACATCGCCAAGGCAGTCACCAAACTCCAGGGACAGATGACGTCGAACGCCTCGTCAATCGCCCAGAAAGCCGCCGAAGCCGCCTACGACGGCCCGCAGGAGTGTGTCGAGACGATGCGCAAGGCGTTCGAACGCCGCCGCGACCTGATTGTCAGCCTCGCCTCGGAGATAAAGGCTTGGCGCGTCAACCGCCCCGATGGTGCGTTCTATCTCTTCCCCGAAGTCAGCGGCTGTCTCGGACGGCGCACCCCCGCCGGAAAACTGATCGCGACAGACTCCGACCTCGCGATGTATCTCCTCGAGGAGGCCCATGTAGCGACCGTCGCAGGTTCGGCCTTCTCGATGCCCGGCTATATCCGGATGAGTTACGCGACCTCCGACGACAATATCCGCCGCGCCATCGCCCGGATTGCCGCTGCCGTCGACAAACTCTCCTGATCGGCTTATTCCAGACCAAAAAGAAAACTTTTTTCGACCGCGTCACGAACCATTATGCCCATGACGCGGTTTTCTTATTAGCCGGGGCGCGGAAGCCCCGGCGACGTCACATTTTATTTACTGCAACAAAACGTTTCAACCGTGAAAGGAAAAGTCGGACATAAGATTCTGAAAGCGACAGGATGGTTCTTCGCCGTTCTGTTGCTTATCGTCATTGTTGTCCCGGCTCTCCTTTACATTCCTGCGGTTCAGAACTTCGTCAAGGATATCGCCCTGAAGGAGGTAAAGAAATCATCCGGAATGGATATTTCGGTCGGAAAACTGAGACTCCGTTTCCCCCTGAAGATCGAGGTCAGCGATGTCGCTGTCGTCGAGGCTTCGGGCGACACGATGCTGACCGCCGCGCTCGCACGCCTCGCCGTCCGCCCGGCTGCGCTGTTGAAACTCGACCTCGACGTCAGCGGCGTCGAACTCGAGGAGGCGACCTACCGCCTCGGGTCGCCCGATTCGACGCTCTTTCTGACCGCCGCCATCCGCCGTTTCGACCTCGACCAGACCGACCTTTCGCTCCGCTCGGGGGCGATCGACGTCGGCACGGCCCTGCTCGACGGCGCGACTGTTTCCCTCGCGATGAGACCCGACACCGCCGCGTCGAAAACCGACACCGCCGCGTCGAAACCGATGACGATCACCGCCCGCCGTATCGAGATACGCGACGTGACCTACCGGATGTCGATGCTCCCGACGATCGACTCGCTCGGCGCCCGGATCGACGACGCGACCCTGACGTCGGCTCTCGTCGATATGGGGGCCCGCCGGATCAGCGCCGACTCGCTCGGCGTCCTCCTGGCGACGGCGACCTACCTGACTCCGACGGCCGAGTATCTGAAGGCCCATCCCGCTCCTCCGGCCGCCAAGGCCGACACCGCCGCGGCGGACACCGCGTCGATGTGGACCGTAACGGCCCGCGCCGTGACCCTCCGCGGCGACACGGCGACCTACGCCATGCGCGGCGCCATCCCCCGGCCGGGACTCGACATGAACTATCTCGAGGCAACCGCGATCGAAATACGCGTCGACTCGTTCCGGAACCGCGGTGTCGAAATCAGTGTCCCGCTGCGCCGCCTGAAGGCGACCGAACGCTGCGGCGTCTCTCTCGATTCCCGCGGACTCTTCGCGATGGACAGCCGCGCGATGCACGCCGACAGTTTCGCAATCGAGACAGGCTATTCTCGCCTGGCGTTCGACGCGACGATGGGGATGGGCGACCTGGCTTCAGACCCCTCCCTTCCGCTCGATCTCGACGCGACCGGAAGCCTCGCCCTCGAGGATGTCGAGATGGCCCTGCCGTCGCTGGCGCCGATGCTCCGCGGAACCCCTCGCGGAGCCTCTGTCGCCCTCCGTGCCGACATCTCTGGAACGACCGGCGACCTCGCCGTCGAGACGCTGAGTGCCGACTGGCCCCGCTTCCTGACTTTCGCCGCCTCGGGACGTGTCCGCAACCCCTTCGATTCGAAACAGATCGACGGCCGCGTCGACTTCCGCGCCGATGCAATCGGGCTGAACGCCGCGAAACCGACCCTTCTAGACGCGAAACTCGCCCGGGAAATCAACATTCCCCGGACCCTCTTCAACGGCTCGGTCAACTACTCCCCGAACCTTGTCTCCGGGCGTCTCAACGCCGTTACCTCCGGCGGCAGGATTGCGCTCGACGGCTCCTGGAACCAGCAGGCCGAGGGGTACGACGCCTCCTTCCGGGCGACCGACTTTCCGGTCGATGCCTTCATGCCGTCGCTCGGCGTCGGGAAGGTTACTGCCTCGATAACCGCCCGCGGCCGTGGCCTCGACTTCGCCCGCCCGTCGACTTCGGCCGACCTGAAGGTCGATCTCCAGCGCGCTGAATATCTCTCCGAGACTTACCGCGACATCCTTCTCGATGCGAACCTCGCGAAGGGGGCCGCCGAGGGTCGTCTCCGCTCCGCCAACCCCTCGGCCGACATGGACCTCGGCTTCACGGCGACCCTGGCCGATACCGGCTATACATGGAATCTCTCGGGGAACGTCGCGAACATCGACCTGATGGGGATGAAACTCAGCCCAACCCCCTCGGGGGGTTCCCTCGGCCTCGCATCGAAGGGGAGTTTCGACCCGAAGCGCTCGGCAATCGACGCGACCCTCGACGTGACCGACTTGAAATGGACCCTCGACAAAAACATCATATCGACCCCGCGTATCGCCGCCGACCTACAGACGAGCGACTCGACCGTCGACCTCCGCCTCGTCAACGGCGACCTGACCCTGACAGCCGCCGCGACATGCAGCCTCGATTCGCTGATGGCCCACATCTCCGAGACCTCCGCCGCGATCGACTCGATGATGGCCGCCCGCCGTCTCGACGCCGTCCGCCTCCAGCATGCTCTCCCGCCGCTGACCGCCGTCATCGAGGCCGGAACCGACAATGTCGCCCGGCAGTTCCTCGACGCCTCCGACATGGGGTTCAACCGCGCCGTTGTGACTTTCCATAACGATTCGCTCGTCAACCTGAGCGCATCGGTCATCCGCTTCCGGACCGGGTCGGCCCTGCTCGACACGATCAGTTTTGCCATGAACCAGCACGGCCGCTACCTGGCCTACAAGGCCCAGGTCAACAACCGTCCCGGAACGATGGACCAGTTCGCCCGTGTCTCCCTGACAGGTTTCGTCGCCGAGGACAAACTGACAGCCCTGCTGCGCCAGGAGAACATAAAGGGGGAGAAGGGTTTCCAGCTCGGCCTGGCCGCCTCTTTCGGCGACTCGGCCGTCACCGTACGGTTCGTCCCCTTCACCCCGACAATCGGTTACAAACCCTGGACCCTCAACAGCGACAACTTCGTGACCTTCAACTTCGCGACAAAACATCTCGACGCGAACCTCGAGGCCTCCTCGGGCAAGAGTCTGATACACCTCTATACCAAGCACTCTGACTCGACCGCCGCGACCGCCGCCGGAAACGAAGAGGTCGTCCTGAAACTTTCTGAAATCCACCTCTCCGACTGGCTCTCCGTCTCGCCGTTCGCTCCCCCGGTCAAGGGTGACCTCGGCGCCGACATGCGCTTCCACTGGGATTCGAACCAACTGACGGGACGGGGCACCCTCGACCTGACCGACCTCTACTACGGCCGCGACCGCGTCGGCGATTTCGAACTCGGAGTCGACCTGACGAACAGTTCATCCGGAGCGGTCCACGCCGACGTCTCCCTGCTGGTCGACAGCGCGAAGGTCATAACGGCGACCGGAACGCTGAACGACTCGACCGCCGCCGAACCGTTCATGCTCGATTTCTCGATGATCCGCTTCCCGCTCCAAGTCGTCAACCCCTTCCTCCCGAAGGAATATGCCCGCCTGAGCGGTACGCTGAACGGTCGGATGGATATAACCGGCGAACTTTCCGCCCCGGTCTTCAACGGCTATCTCGACTTCGACAGCAGTGCCGTTAAGGTTCCGATGCTCGGCACCTCCTTCCTCTTCCCCGAAACGGAGATCCCGGTCGACAGCAATATCGTCCGCTTCCGCGACTTCGCGATAAAGGCCTGCAACGACAATCCGCTGACAATCAACGGAACGGTCGACGCCCGCCACCTGACCGACATAGCGATGGACCTGACGCTTGCCGCCCGGAACATGCAGATTGTCAACTCGTCGCGCCCTCGCGGAGCCCAGGTTTACGGCAAGGCGTTCATCGACGCCGACGCCAGCGTCCGCGGGAACATGCAGTTCATCGACGTCGACGCGACGCTGAATCTCCTGGCCGGAACGAACGTGACGTATGTCGTCGAGGCGAGCGAGAGCGCCCTGACCTCGCAGAGCACGACCGGAATGGTCACCTTCATCCAGTTTAACGACACAACCCAGGTCGAAAAGGCCGACAGCATCTCCCGGACAGCGATGATGATGAATCTCGATGCGAACCTGATTATCTCCCAGGGGAGCACAATCAATGCCGACCTCCCCGGCGACGGACAGAACAAGGTGACGATCCAGGGCGAGGGGAATCTGAACTACTCGATGACCCCATTCAACGACGGACGACTGACCGGCCGGTTCACAATCAACAGCGGTATGGTCCGCTACTCCCCGCCGGTCATCTCGACAAAGACATTCGAATTTACCGAGGGAAGTTACATCGCCTTCACCGGCGACATGCTGAACCCGTCGCTGAATATTTCGGCAACCGACAAGATAAAGGCCAACGTCACCCAGGAGGGGCAGAATTCACGCCTTGTTGATTTCCTCGTGACGGTCACGGCGACCAACACCCTCGAGAATCTCGACGTCAAGTTCGACCTGTCGACCGACAACGACATTACGATCGAGAACGAACTGACCTCGATGAGCGAGCAGCAGCGCGCCAACCAGGCGATGAACCTCTTGCTCTACAACACCTATACCGGTCCCGACACGAAGGCGAGCGCCAACCTTTCGGGCAACCCGCTCTTCTCCTTCCTGACCTCGCAGTTGAATTCCTGGGCCGCCAACAACATAAAGGGTGTCGACATCAGTTTCGGTATCGACCAGTACGATAAGACAACCGACGGCGCGAAGTCGACGACGACCAGCTACAGCTACCGCGTCTCGAAGACCCTCTTTAACGACCGCTTCAAAATCATCGTCGGAGGAAACTACTCGTCCGACGCCGACACCGACGAGAATTTCTCAGAGAACCTGATAAACGACGTCTCGTTCGAATATATGCTGAACCGCAGCGGTTCGATGTATATCCGCCTCTTCCGCCACACCGGCTACGAAAGCATACTCGAAGGGGAGGTCACCCAGACCGGCGTCGGCTTCGTCTACAAACGGAAAGTCAACTCCCTGCGCGACATCTTCCGCTTCCTCTATCCGCGCCGCCGCCGGCGGACTCCGCCGACCCTCGAACCTCCCGCTGCCGCTCCGGCCGAACCCGCCCCGGCTCAGGATTCCCCGACTACAACAAAGACTTCAGAAAAAACGCTATGAACAGAACAACGACATCGAAACAATCCCGCGGACCTGTCTCCGCGACCGCGCTGACCGCCATGCTCCTGCTGGCGGCCGTCGCCGGGGCGTTGCTCTGCTCCTCCTGCTCGACGACACGCCGAATCCCCGCCGACGAGATTCTCTACACCGGCGTCAAGGATGTCCGCGTCGTGCTCCCCGAAGGGGAGAAGGCCGCCCCGGGTCTCGACGGCGACCTGAACAACGCAGTCAAGGTCAAACCGAACAATCCCCTGCTCGGTTCGGCCAAATACCGGATCCCTTTCCCCCTCGGGCTCTGGGTCTACAACAACTGGCCGAATCCCCCCTCGGGGTTCAAACACTGGATCTTCGAGAAACTCTCGACCGAGCCGGTGCTGGTCAGCGACGTGCGCCCCGAGGTGCGCGTCCATATGCTCGACGAGATCCTCCAGAACCACGGCTATTTCCGCGGCTCGGCATCCTACACGCTCGCCCAGGGGAAAAACAAGAAGAAGGCGAGCATCATCTACGAAATCAACACCGGAACCCCATATCCGATCGACTCGGTCATACTCCTGCCCGACACCTGCCACCTGAACCATATGATCGACTCGCTCGCCGCCGCCGGATCATACCTGAAGCCGGGCGTTCGCTACTCGACCGACTCGCTCAGCGCCGAACGAATCCGCATTACGAACTATGTCCGCAACCATGGCTACTACTTCTTCAAACCGGAATATATCGAGTATCTAGCCGACAGCACGATCAATCCCGGCCATATAGCGATGAAGGTCATGATCGCCGAGGGGCTCCCGGCGCCGGCGCTCTGGCGCTACCGGACCGGATCGATAACGACCCGCGTCAACCGAAACAACGGCCACGGCTACCCCGATACGATCGAAACACGACGCGGAACGCTGATCCAGATGAAGCCCTCCCGGCTGCGCAAGGGACTGATTCCGGGATGTATCACCTTCCGCGACGGAAAGATCTTCTCCGTACGAGACATGAACAACACCCAGAGCAACCTCGCCCGCCTTGGTATCTTCAACGGAATCGACATCGAGGCAACTCTCGACACCGCTGCCTTGCGTCGCGGCGAACACCTGCTCGACGTCAATATCGACTGTACGTTCGACAAGCCGATCGAGGCGAGCCTCGAACTGAACCTCTCCTCGAAGTCTAACAGTTACATTGGCCCGGGCCTGAATGTCGCTCTGACGAACCGGAACATATTCGGCGGAGGCGAACTCTTCACGGTCGGACTCAACGGCTCATACGAGTGGCAGACCGGCCGCGACAGCCGCTCGGTCTTCAACTCCTACGAAGCGGGCATCACGACGACCCTCGCCTTTCCGCGCCTTCTGGCCCCCGCCTTCTTCAAACGCTCGCGGCGGACGCTGAACTGGACCCGCGCCTCGCTGAACGCCGACCTGCTGAACCGACCCCACTATTTCAAGATGGCGCAGTTCAACGCCTCGTTCGGCTACGACTGGCGCGCCACACGCCATGTCAACATGAACTGGACCGTGTTCAAACTGACCTACACGAAACTGATGAAGACTACCGCCGAGTTCGACTCGATCATGAACGCCAACAAGGCGATCGCCCTCAGTTTCCGGAACCAGTTTATTCCCCAGATGCAGTATACCTATCTCTATGACCGTCAGTTCGGATACGATAATACTCTGAACTTCCAGTTCACGGTCCAGGAGGCCGGGAACCTCTTCTGGGCAATCTATACCGCTTGCGGAAAGAAGGGGGAGAAGGAATTGTTCAACACACCCTTCTCGCAGTTCATCAAAGGGTCGGCACAGATCGTCTACGGCCGCCGTATCAGCGGCGACAACTGGATCTACACCCGCGTCGCCGCCGGAGCCGCACATGCCTACGGCAACTCGTCGCAGGTCCCCTACAGCGAGCAGTTCTATGTCGGCGGAGCAAACTCTGTCCGTGCCTTTACGGTCCGCAGCATCGGCCCCGGCAGTTACCATGTCCCCGACGATCAGGTCAACGGCTACTTCGACCAGACCGGTACGTTCAAGTTCGAGGCCAACATCGAATACCGCTTCCCGATCTTCGGGCCGCTCCACGGCGCACTCTTCGTCGACGCCGGCAACGTCTGGCTGCTCAAGAAGGACCCGAACCGTCCCGGCGGTCTGCTCAGGGCCTCGACATTCTGGCGCGACCTCGCCCTCGGAACCGGTGCGGGTCTCCGCTTCGACCTCGGCATGATGGTTATCCGCGGCGACCTCGGAATCGGTATCCACGCCCCCTACGACACCGGGAAACGGGGCTACTACAACATGAAGTCGTTCGGCAAGTCGCTAGCCTTCCACCTCGCCATCGGCTACCCGTTCTGACCCGACCGTGGATATCATCCCCTTGCAGTAGCCGACGCTCATTCTGTTTCCACTACGCAATGCACTGATACACAGCGCTATCGTAGGGGGACGCGTCCGCCCCTCAGTCTGGTCCACCCCCCCGGCCCCCTGAATGGGGTGGTACGCCCACCGCTATCGTCTTGACACCACTGACGTAGTGCATTAGCGGTCGAATATCGGTCGACGGCAATACAGAATTTGTCGATTCGGAGGATTTTCCGTATTTTTGCAGTTCAAAGAGATTTTGAACGATGGCAGAAGAAAATACGACAACAGACCTCGAACCGGCTCTATATCTGATTCCGGTCACGCTGACCGACGGCGGCGTGCCATCGGCCGTTATGCCCGCCCGTAACCTCGAGATCGCTGGAGAAATCCGTCATTTTATCGTCGAGAATGTCAGAACGGCGCGTCGCTTCCTGAAACGATGCGATCCTTCGACCGATATCTCAGCGCTGACATTCAGCGTCCTGAACAAAGACACCCCCGCCGGCGATGTCGACGCGATGCTCGCCCCGATCCTCCGGGGCGAACCGGTCGGAGTCATGTCTGAAGCCGGTTGTCCGGCCGTCGCCGACCCCGGAGCCCTCGCCGTCGCCGCTGCCCACCGCCAAGGCCTGCGCGTCGTTCCGCTGGTCGGGCCGAGCAGCATCCTTCTGGCCCTGATGGGATCCGGCTTCAACGGCCAGAGCTTCTCCTTCGCCGGATATCTCCCGATCGACGAGGGAGCCCGCCGCGAACGCCTCCGCAGTTTCGAACGCCGCATCCGCCAGGAGGACCAGACCCAGATCTTCATCGAGACCCCCTATCGCAACAACCGGTTAATCGCCTCGCTGGCGAAATCGCTCCCGGCGTCACTGCGGCTTTGCGTAGCCTCCGACCTGACCGGCCCGCGCCAGCGGATCGACGTCCGGACCCTGGGAGAGTGGGCGCGGGCGAAATATGACTACGACAAGATACCAACCATATTCCTTCTCTACCGATGAGCGCCCAGCAACGAAGACGTAACCGACAGCGTCAGGCCGACAACGACCTGCAACCCGGACTGTTCGACAATCCGGCGCCGGGAGAGAACGCGCCTCTGCCACCCCACCCGTCGATCGAATCGTTCGTCGCGCGCGTCAGGCTCAGCGGCGGCAGTACGCCGACACCCCCGCCTCCCCCTGCCGCCGACCCGACGATTGCCCCGCTGGAGACGCCGCGGCGCGTACGCCCGCTGATGTTCATGAGTTTCGGTAGCGGAAGTTCGGGCAACTGCTCCTATGTCGGCGACGGCGAATCGGGGATCCTGGTCGACGCCGGGATCGATGCGGACCATGTCGAACGAACCCTCCTGAAGAACGGTATCGACATCGACAGCGTCGCGGGGATCTGTCTGACCCACGACCACAGCGACCACCTCCACTACGCCTACACCCTGCTGAAACGCCACCGTCGCATGCACCTCTACTGCACCCCCCGGACACTCTCGGGGATGCTCCGGCGCCACAGTATGTCGCGGCGCATCAAGGACTACCACCTGGCGATCTACAAGGAATTCCCCTTCACGATCGGCTCGCTCCGGATTACCCCCTTCGACGTCAGCCACGACGGCTCGGACAATGTCGGCTTCTTTATCGAACACGGCACCCAGCGCCTCGCCGTCGCGACAGACCTCGGGAGCATAACCGAACGTGTCGACCACTATATGCGCCAGGCCCAGCATATCGTCCTCGAGAGCAACTACGACGAAGAGATGCTCCGCGACGGAAGTTACCCCGAATACCTGAAGGCGCGGATCCGCGGCCCGAGGGGACACCTGGCCAACACCGCCGCCGCCGAATTCCTCGCCGCGATCTATACCCCCTCGCTGCGAAACATCTTCCTCTGCCACCTCAGCCACGACAACAACCTCCCGGAGATCGCCCTTCGGACCGTCCGCGAGGCACTCATCCGCGCCGGAGCCGCGTCGGTCGGCGACGCCTCGCGAAGCCTCGGTGCCGAACGATCGCCAGTACAGGTCGCCGCTCTACCTCGCTACGATGCCTCGCCGCTCTACACGCTCCTGGCAGTCTCCCCCCCGGTCTGAACGGAAAAACCACCGGCCACAGCAACAATCCATCCCCGTTATCGGTTATAACCATAAAAACTACTGACCAAAGGCCAATACCATTTCTATTTATATGAGATACGTTTCAACTGCTATATCACGACTGAGAACCACAGGATGCGCCGTCGTTGCGGCTCTTCTTATCGCCGCGTCACCGACAGACAGTGCGGCGCAGACAACGCAGACAGTGTCGCTCGACTCCTGTCGGCGCATGGCCCTGGCGAACAACAAACAACTGCGTATCCGCGCCGAACAACTCCGCGGAGCAGGCTACACGAAAAAAGAGGCCTTCGCCGCCTACCTCCCCTCGATTGACTTCGCCGGAGGATATCTCTACAACCAGAAGGAGATCTCGATCTTCGGCAGCGACCAGTTGCTTCCGGTCAAGAACTTCAACCTCCAGACCCAGCAGTATGAGTTCAGCCTCGTCAAAAACCCGATGACCGGCGAACCGGTCAAAGGCCCCGACGGACAGTATATTCCCGAACAGATCGCCCTGATCCCGAAGTCGGCGATGGAATATGACATCCACAACGTCTTCTTCGGCGCCGTCACCCTGACACAGCCGGTCTATATGGGGGGCAAGATCGTCGCGATGAACAAAATCACCCGCTTCGCCGAAGAAGCCGCCGGAAAACTGCGCGACAACGAGGCCGAAAATGTCATCTGCGCCGTCGACGGAGCCTACTGGCAAGTTGTCTCCCTGAAGGCGAAATATCGTCTGGCAATCAGTTACCTCGCCCTGCTCGACTCGCTCCGCGACAATGTCAGCGCGATGCTCGCCCAGGGTGTCGCGACACGCAGCGACCTTCTGAGCGTAGATGTCAAACTGAACGCCGCCCAGGTCGACCTCGTCAAGGTCGAAAACGGTCTGACTCTTTCGCGTATGGCTCTGGCCCAGGTCTGCGGCCTTCCGGTCAACACCCCCCTGCAGCTCGACGACGAAGACAACGAGAACCCTGCCCCCCCGGCTCCCGAACCGCTGACTTACGACATGGACCAGGTCTACGCCGCGCGCCCCGACCTCCAGGCCCTCGAGCTGAGTGTCAGGGTGATGGAACAGAAAGAACGGGTCGCCCTGTCGTCGATGCTTCCGAACGTCGCCCTCGTCGGCTCCTACTCCTTCAGCAACCCGAACCTCTTCGACGGCTTCCGACGTCGATTCAGCGGAGCGTTCTCCGTCGGGGCGATGGTGACGATCCCGATATGGCACTGGGGAGGGAACTACAACAAATACCGCGCGGCAAAGACCGAGACCGCCGCCGCACGCCTTCAGGTCGAGGATGCCCGCGAACTGATTGACCTGCAGGTCTCGCAGTCGAACTACCGTATGCAGGAGGCGACAAAGACCTACCAGATGACCCAGACCAACATGGCGAAAGCCGACGAAAATCTCCGCTCGGCCCAACTCGGATACCGCGAGGGAGTCCTGACGGCAGACAACGTCATGGAGGCGCAGACTGCCTGGCTGAAAGCCAGTTCCGAGCGGATCGACGCGATGATCGACCTGCGTCTCTGTCACGTATATCTCGAAAAAGCCCTCGGACGGCTCCATTAAACTCTAACAACCCCATAACCGAACAAAAACAACCGAACACAATATGTCTGTTTCCGAATCATCCAAAAACGCCAGCGCCGAAAAGCGCGAATCGCGCGTGCTGGCCTATGCCCTCGGCTTCATTATTCTCGGAACCCTGCTGCTCGCCGTCATAGGCTTCTGCTTCCTCCGGCAGCCCGACCATGTCATCGAAGGTCAGGCCGACGCCGCCTCCGTCCGTATCTCCGGAAAACTTCCGGGACGCGTCGTCGACTTCTATGTCAGCGAGGGGGATATGGTTCGTGCCGGCGATACCCTGGTTCATATCCACTCGTCGCTCGCCGAAGCGCGCCTTCTCCAGGCCGAGGCCGCCGAAAGCGCCGCCAAGGCAATCAACCGCAAGGTCGACGCCGGGACACGCTCACAGATTATCGCCTCGGCCGCCGAGATTGTTGCCCAGGCCCAGGCTGCCCTGACAATCGCGAAGAAGACCTACGAACGAATGGAGAATCTCTATAAAGAGGGAGTCGTCTCCGAGCAGAAACGCGACGAAGCGAAGGCCGCCTACGACGCCGCCCAGGCCTCTGTTAAAGCCGCCGAGAGCCAGCTCAGTCTCGCCCGCGCCGGAGCCCAGAGCGAGGACAAGGAGAGCGCCGCAGCGATGGTCAACGTCGCCCGCGGCGGTGTCATGGAGGTCGAGAGCCTTCTCGAAGACCAGTATCTTACAGCCCCCTGCGACGGCCAGATCGACCAGATATATCCACAGGTCGGCGAACTCGTCTCGCTCGGAACGCCACTGATGAACCTGCTGAAAATAAGCGACAAATGGATGGTATTCAATGTCCGGGAGGAGAAGTTGAACGATATGAAGATCGGTGACCGAATCCGGGTTATGGTGCCAGCGCTCGATATGAAGGAATTCGAGGCGGAGATCTACTATGTCCGCGACCTCGGATCATACGCAACCTGGCAGGCCACGAAGGCCACCGGCGACTGGGATAGCCGGACATTCCAGGTCAAGGCCCGCCCGAGCGAGGCGCAACCCGACCTCCGGCCGGGTATGTCGGTGATTTACCGCGCGACAGTCCATGAATAATTCGGTCAGGCATATTATCCTGGGGTCGGTCAGCCGGGGATGGGATTTCCTGACACGGCGCAAACTTTATGTCGGGATGTTCTGCGTCCCGCTGTTCTGCGCCGTATTCTTCCTGACGCTGATGAGCGAGGGTCTGCCTCTGCGTACCCCCGTCGGGGTCGTCGACCTCGACCACTCGTCGGTGTCGCGCCAGATGACCCGCTCGATCGGGAGTGCCCAGTTGCTCAGTATCGCCGAACAGCCGACCGACTACCATTCTGCCCTGACTGACGTCCAGAGCGGCCGAATCTTCGGGTTCTTTCTGATTCCGGTCGATTTCCAGAAAGACCTGGTAGCAGGACGCAAACCGACGCTGACCTTCTACTCTAACATGACCTATTTCGTTCCGGGAACACTCTCGTTCAAAGGCTTCAAGACCGTCGCAGTCTCGACCGCCGGGGGTGTTGCGATAACGAAGATGCAGTCGCTCGGGGTGACCGACGAATCGACCCTGACCGACATGATCCAGCCGATCCATTTCCAGGTCCACGGCCTCCACAACCCCTGGACAAACTATTCGGTCTACCTGTCGAACTCGTTCATTCCCGGGGCTCTGGCCCTGATGATCGTGCTGATGACAGCCTTCTCGATTTGTGTCGAGATAAAGGATGGAACATCGGTCGAATGGCTGGGCCGCGCCGACGGATCGATGGTCATCGCGCTCTTCGGCAAACTTCTTCCGCAGACCGCGATATGGACCTTGATCGGATGGGCATGCCAGGGGATGATCTTCGGTTTCTGCAACTTCCCGCTGAACAACCATCCGGCCCATATGCTCCTGGCGATGCTGCTTCTGGTCATCAGTTGCCAGGGATTCGCCGTGACAATCTGCGAGATTATTCCGAACCTCCGCATGGCGCTGTCGGTCAACGCCCTCCTCGGAATCCTCGCCTTCTCTGTCGCAGCCTTCTCCTTCCCGGTTCAGAGCATGTATGGCCCGATAGCAATATTCAGTTATATCCTCCCGATACGCTACTATTTCCTGATCTATGCAGACCAGGCCCTGAACGGAATTCCAATCTACTGGTCGCGATGGTACTACGTCGCGATGCTCGCCATAGCCGCCCTCCCCTTCCTCGGCCTGCGGAAACTGAGAAACCACTGTCTCCGCCCGGTCTATATCCCCTGATTAACCCTCTCCACCAAACCAACTGAACAAGCAAAAAAGTCATGGCATTCTTCCGCAACATATCGAACTGGCTGGCGATGCTCTTCCGGGTATGGCGCCGCGAGTTCTGGCTGGTCATCCATGACCAGGGCGTACTGATTTTCTTCCTCCTTCTGCCGACCCTCTATCCGATTGTATACACCCTGATCTATAACCCGGAGATTGTCGAGAAACTCCCGATTGCCGTCGTCGACCAGTCGCGCACAGCCGCCAGCCGCGAACTGATCCGGACTGTTGGTGCGACCCAGTCGATTTCGGTCGACTACTTCCCGCCGACCCTCGCAGAGGCCCGTGAGCGGATGAACAGCCACGACGTCTTCGGCGTCATGGTAATCCCCGAAGACTATGCCCGCCGCCTCGGCGGCGGCGAGCAGGCCGTCGTTCCGTTCTACTCAGACATGAGCCTGCTGATTCGCTACCGCGCCTATCTCCAGACCCTGACGAACCTCGAGATATCGCTCGGCTCAGCAATCCAAATCGAAAAAATCGATGCCGCCGGCCTGCTCGGTACGACACTCGTCGGCGGAAACGACGCGACCCCGCTCGAGGCCGAGTCGATCATGCTCGGCGATCCGACCTCCGGCTTCGCATCGTTTGTCATCCCCGGAATACTCGTTCTGATACTCCAGCAGAGTATGGTGCTCGGTGTCCTGATGCTCGGCGGAGCAGCCGCGAGCCGGCGCCGCCGCAACGGCGGAATCGACCCACTGGCCATCCCCGCACCTCCCGGGGCCTCGCTTCTGGGACGTATGCTCTGCTATCTGGCGATCTACATCCCGCTGATCATCTATATCCTCGAGATTGTACCGAACATCTTCTCCCTGCCCCATATGGGGAATCCCTGGCACTACCTGATGCTGATACTCCCTATGATGATTGCCTCGGTCTTCTTCGGCGAGACGCTCTCTCCGCTGGTAACCGAACGGGAGTCGTCGTTTGCGGTATTCGTCGTCAGTTCGGTTATCTTCCTCTTCCTCTCGGGGCTGACATGGCCGCGCTTCTCGATGAACGGCTTCTGGTATGCGCTCGGAAGCATAGTCCCGGCGACCTGGGGCCTCGAAGGATTCGTCCGCATGAATTCGAACGGCGCCGACATCGCCAGCCAGCAGACACCGCTGCTGATGCTCTGGGGGCTCGCCATCCTCTATTTCATAACAGCCTATCTGCTGACACGCTACCGCCTCGCCCCGGCGCGACGCCTTCGTCATAACTCATCATCAACCATTTCAACCCCCGACTGACCTATGGAAGAAAAACGTCTGTTCCTCCTCGACGCCTATGCCCTGATATACCGCGCCTACTATGCCCTGATCCGCAATCCCCGCATCACGTCTAAAGGGGTCAACGTCTCGGCCGTGTTCGGTTTCTGCAATACGCTCGACGAGATCCTCAGGAAGGAGAACCCGACCCATATCGCCGTCTGTTTCGACCCGGTCGGCGGGACGACCTTCCGCCACGAGATGTACAGCGAATATAAAGCCGGCCGCGACAAACAGCCCGAAGACATAACCCTCGCCGTACCCCTAATCAAGGAACTGCTCGCTGCCTACCGGATTCCGGTCGTCGAGGTTCCGGGCTACGAGGCCGACGACGTGATCGGAACGTTGTCGCGCATGGCCGAGAAGGATGGATACACGACCTATATGATGACTCCCGACAAGGACTACGGGCAACTGGTCACGGACCGCGTCATGATGTACCGCCCGTCGCTTCGCGGCGAAGGATTCGAGATCCGCGGTCCGCGCGAGGTCTGCGAACGCTACGGCATCAGCCGTCCGTCGCAGGTGATCGACCTGCTCGCCCTCGAGGGTGACGCGAGCGACAATATCCCCGGATGTCCGGGAGTCGGGGAGAAGACCGCCGTCAAACTGATCGCCGAGTTCGACAATGTCGCGAACCTAATCGAACACGCCGACAGCCTGAAAGGTGCACTTCAGAAGAAAATCAAAGAGAACGCCGACAAAATTCTCTTCTCTAAGGATCTCGCAACGATCCGAACCGACGCTCCCCTCGGCGAACTGACCGTCGATGACCTCGTACGCCGCGAGGAGAATCCCGAAGCCCTGGCCGACCTGTTCGGACGCCTCGAATTCCGAACCTTTCTGAACCGTCTGAGAAACCGGACTGCAACCGCCAAAACCGAAGCCTCTCCACGTTCCTCGACGAAAGAGAACAGTTCAGGCCAAACTCCCTCGCTTTTCGACATTCCGGCAGAAGAAGAGACAGCCGAACCGGCTACTCCAGCACAGATGATCGCCGGAGATTACACCCGTGTCGACACCGTCGCCGGGGTCCTCGAGGCAATCGAAAAAGCCGCGCGCGCCGAAAGCGTCGGATTCGCCCTGCTGTCGCGCGGCGCGGCGGTCATGCAGTCGTCGCTCGTCGCCGTCGCCCTGTCTGATGCGCCCGGACGCGCCGTCGCGCTCTGGCTTCCGGAAGAGGAGGAGGACCGCCGACGAATCATCGCTGCGCTGACGCCCCTTTTCAGCAACGGAGAGACACTTCTCTGCGGCCACGACATAAAGCGCTCAATTCTTCTACTTCGCCGCGAGGGGATTGATATCTCACCGCGTTACTTCGACACGGCGATCGCCCACTATCTGATCGAACCCGAGATGAAACACACCCCCGACTGGCTAGCGACGAAATATCTCGACACCGAACTCCCGTCCTCAGACGCCGATATGACACTCCGCGCCTGCGCTCTGGCCGATATTGCCCTGAGACTCCGGCGTCCGCTGAGCGACGAAATCGGTCGTCTCGGGCTGACATCGCTGATGGATGACATCGAACTGCCGTTCGCACGCGTTCTGGCCTCGATGGAATGGGAGGGTGTCAGGATCGATGTCGGCGAACTCCGCCGTCTGTCGGAGGAATACACCGCGCGTCTGAGCGGAATGGAAGAGGAGGTCTACCGCCTCGCCGGAACGAAATTCAATATCGGGTCCCCCGCTCAGGTCGGCGAAATTCTTTTCGACCGTATGCAGATCAACCCCTCGGCGAAACGGACGAAAAAAGGAGCATATTCGACAACGGAAGAGATTCTCTCGAAATACCGTCACGATTATCCTATCGTTGACCTGATCCTGAAGATTCGCGCACTGAAGAAACTGCTGGCAACCTATATCGATGCCTTGCCGTCACTTATTAACCCCGAAACCGGTAAGATTCATACGACCTTCAACCAGACCCTGACAGCGACCGGACGCATCTCCTCGGCCGACCCGAATCTCCAGAACATACCGATCCGGACCGACGACGGACGCGAGATACGCCGCGCCTTCGTCGCCGACCCGGGAGACTTGTTCATGAGTGCCGACTATTCCCAGATAGAACTCCGACTGATGGCTGACTTCAGCGGCGATCCCCATATGATCGAGGCCTTCCTCTCGGGGGCGGACATCCACCGAGCAACCGCCGCGAAGATCTATCATATCCCCCTCGACGAAGTGACCGACAACCAGCGGCGCAACGCGAAGACCGCCAACTTCGGGATTATCTACGGAATCTCCGCCTTCGGGCTCTCGGAACGGCTTGGCATCCCCCGCAGCGAAGCGAAGATGCTGATCGAAGGATATCTCGAGACCTACCCGAAGGTTAAGGAATATATGGAACGGAATGTCGAAAACGCGCGCCGCGACGGTTACGTCACAACCGTTATGGGGCGCCGCCGCCTCCTGCCTGATATCAACAGCCGGAGCGCCGTCATGCGCGGCTTCTCGGAGCGAAACGCAGTGAACGCCCCCCTGCAAGGGAGCGCCGCCGACATAATAAAACGGGCAATGATCGACATCGACCGCGAAATCTCGGCCCGCGGACTACGTTCGCGGATGATCATGCAGGTCCATGACGAGCTGATTTTCAATGTCGTTCCGGAGGAACTGACGATGATGCAGGAACTGGTCGTCAGATTGATGGAGTCGGCCTACAGCGGCCGCGTTCCGTTAGAGGTATCGGCTGGCGTCGGCTCTAACTGGCTGGAGGCTCACTGAATCCGTTCAATTTCCTGAATAGACAGCCCTGTCGCATCAACAATCTCGGCAGTCGGCATTCCGTGTAACTTTAGTCTGCGCGCTATTTCGACTGCCTTGTTTTTCTCGCCGACTTCAATCCCTTCTGCTCTGCCCTCGGCTCTGCCCTCGGCTCTGCCCTCGGCTCTGCCCTCGGCTCTGCCTGCCTCAAGTCCGATTTCTCTTGCCGTTGTCAGAGTGTTATCATAATCACGCATAACTTTCAGCGAGGTCTCGTATGCACAGCGCTCTTCCGGACTGAACCGCGCTATCTCTGCAGCGCGAAAGAATCTCTCGTATACCCTGCCTTGAAACTCAGCCGGTCTCTCGCTCAGTTTTGCCAGATTTTTTATCAGAAAAAGTATCTGGTCGGATATTCCGTTCAGCTCCCCTATTTCTTTATTGAATTTCGGCATCTCCAGATAGATATAGGTCAGATTATCGTAACTAATATCCTTTTTCTTGATATCCATTATTTTGTTAACATGCTTATAATCTGGATCGCCAATATATCTGTCCATAACGAAATTGAGCATTGCGATGGTATATATGGGGGGCAACTGATAATCCCACTCACCTTTTTTTGCAGCAGCCTGTATCAGGAACGAGGAATAGAATATTGTCCGGTCGACAAAATACCGTTGGTAGGCATTCTGCATTTCGACAATGATATGTGTTCCCTCCGAAGTCGTGCAATACAAGTCGTAGATAGCCTTGCGATCATCCGGTGTTTTTCCGAAAATCTCGGTGTTATTATAGGAAATATCGATGATCTCGGGTGCATCATCGAGTATTGCGTTGAGGAACAGAATAAGAAATTCCTTATTGGCGGGAGTGCCAAACAGAACCTTGAACCCAAAATCAGTGAACGGATAGATATATCTTTCAGTACACATAAGCCTTTAATATTTTATAACGTCCGGATTAGAAATATAAGTTACTCGTTCAGGAGGGCGACAGCCTCGGCGGCGATTCCCTCGCCACGGCCTGTGAATCCGAGCCGTTCGGTTGTCGTCGCCTTGACAGAGACACGGTCGACGGCGAGCCCCATGACCGAGGCTATCGACTCGCGCATCTGTCCGATATAGGGCGCCAGCTTCGGTTTCTGGGCGATAATCGTCAGGTCGACGTTCGAAACACTGTAGCCCCGCTCGCCGAGCATCCGGCAGACAGCCTCGAGCAGACGCCGCGAATCGGCCCCTTTATAGGCCGGATCGGTTTCGGGAAAGTGATATCCTATGTCGCCGAGGGCGGCGGCGCCGAGAAGGGCATCGCAGAGGGCGTGGAGCGCGACGTCGGCGTCGCTGTGGCCGAGCAGACCGAGTTCTGAGTCGACACGGACACCGCAAAGCCAGAGTTCGCGGTTCGCTGCGAAACGATGGACATCGAAACCTGTTCCTATTCTCATAGCCTCAGACTGTTTAGCGGCGGCGCCCGAAGAGGTCGCGGAGACCGTCCATATCGAACGAGAGGGTGAAACGGAGTGTCTGGTCGAGCGGCGAACTCTGGGCCGTCGCGAGCATATAGGAGGCATCGAGGCGGATGACATTCAGCGAGAATCCCGCACCCATGGCGAAATACTGGCGGTTCCCTTTCATCGCGTTCTCATAGAAATAGCCCGCGCGGAGGAAGAATTGCTGGTTGTAACTGTATTCGCCGCCGAGCGACCACATAATCTCGCGCAACTCCTCCTTGAATCCGCCCGGAGCGTCACTGAAGGATTTGAAGATTCCGGTGATTGACGACATGTTCTCCCACTTCTCGAGAGCATCGAGATACTGCTGCTGACCCTCGGTTGTCTCGGTGTCGAAGTCGCGTTCGCGCGGGCGGGCCGGAACGAGCAGTTTGTTCGCGTCGAGGTTGATCGAGAGATTGTGGTAGTCAGCCAGAGGGAAGGTGAAGGAGGTTCCGATGCGGAGATTCGTCGGGAGGAACGCGGGATCTTCGCCGTGGTTGTAGGAGAGCTTCGAGCCGATGTTCGAGATGTCCCATCCCCATGACCACTGGCACTCGTTCCGTCCGATCATCGGATAGGTCGTATAGTAGCCCGCGATGTCGGCGGAGAAGGCCGACGCGCCGGTCGACTGGTCGCCGGCGTATGAATCGGAGAAGCCGAGGTCTGAATAGATATAGCGGAAGACGACACCCATCGAGAATTTCTCCGAGAGTTTTCGCGAGTAGCCGATATCGAACGACATTTCGTAGGGATTCAGAGTTTGTCCCGACGAAGGATCGAGCGTCGAGGTCGTCACCTCGCCGAGGGAGAAATAGCGGAGCGAGGCACTGACCGCCTGGTTGTCACCGCTGCCGATCTTCCAGTATCCGGCGAGGTTCGCCAGGAAGATGTCGTTAACGAGTTTGCGGAGCCAGGGAGTATAACTGAGCGATACGCCGCCGTTCGAATAGGCGAAGGCATATTTCGATGGGTTCCAGTACTGGGAGTTGACATCGGGGTCAGTCGCCGCGCCGATGTCGCCCATCGAGGCGCCGCGGGCGTCGGGGGCGATATTGAGCGAGTTCACACCGGTCTGGATCGGGTTGAAGTCGTTTTTCTGGGCCATAGCCGGAAGGGCGGCCATGACAATCAGGAGCAGAGAGGCTATGATTGATTTCTTCATCGTTATCGTTTGAATTACACAATATATAACTGAGAAAACGGGCGAATATTGTGGAACAGGGGTTAAAAAGAGTGACAGCCTGCCGCGACATCTCGTCGCAGCAGGCCGCCCATACTTTCATCATCAATAAATCAATCTAAACCTAATCAATCTTTCTAACTCATGCGTCAACCCTCATCGAGGTTGACATTGCAAAATTACGCATAGATTCCAACCCATTCAGAAAATCAATCTAAAAGAATGTTAAATCTGTTACACGATTGTTACAACGTAGCGCGGCCCGGCGTTCTTCCGAACGTCGGGCCGCGCTGTATTTATCGGAATCGGAGCGAATTACTTCTTCGATTTCTTGCGGGAGTCTGTCAGGTATGCAACCGGCGAGGCAACGAAGATTGTCGCGAGCGTACCGATGATGACACCGAAGATCATCGCGAAGGTGAACGAACGGATCGAGTCACCGCCGAGGATGAAGATACAGAGCAGCACGAGCAGGGTCGATGCCGAAGTCATGATTGTACGGCCGAGGGTCGAGTTGATCGACTTGTTGATCGTCGTGTAGAAATCCTGTTTCGGATAGAGACCGACATTCTCGCGAACGCGGTCGAAGACAACGACCGTATCGTTGATCTGATAACCGATGACCGTCAGAATCGCCGCGATGAACGACTGGTCGATTTCCATAGCGAAGGGGAAGAGACCCCAGAAGAAGGAGTAGAAGCCGATGATCGTGAAGGCGGTGAAGGCTACGGCAGCGAGAGCGCCGAGCGAGAAGGCGATGTTGCGGAAACGGATCAGGATGTAGATGAACATCGCGATCAGCGAGAGGATGACGGCGATATATGCGTCGTTACGCATGTCGTTCGCGACGGTCGGGCCGACCTTCTGCGACGAGAGAATACCGATCTGGTCGTTCGTCGCCGAGAAGGATTCGATGTCGATATCGCCGATTTCGTCCTTCAGGCCGGTATAGAGAATCTGGGTAATCTCCTGCTCGAGGTTCTCGGCGTCGGAGTCGATCTTGTAGTTGGTCGAGACGCGGACCTTCGTGTTGTCGTCGATTGTGATGACCGAAACCTGTGCGCCGTCGAACAGCGGAACGAGTTTGGCACGGATCTCTTCGGTCTTGACGGGGTGGTCGAACTGAACGACGTAGTTGCGTCCGCCCGAGAAGTCGATACCCTGGTTCAGGCCGCGGACGAAGAGCGAGACAATGACGGCAGCAATGATGACGAGGACAATCGTGAAACTGATACGTCGTGCGCCGAGGAAGTCGAAGTGGGCGTTGGTGAACATCTTGCGCGACAGCGGGGTCGTGAAGGTCAGCGAGTTGATTGCCTTGCTCTTTTCGCCGATGATGAAGACGAGGCGTGTCAGGAAGACGGCGGTGAAGAACGAGCAGATAATACCGATGATCAGGGTTGTTGCGAAGCCTTTGATCGGACCGGTTCCGTAGAAGAGGAGGATGACACCGGTGATGATCGACGTCAGGTTCGAGTCGAAGATTGCGGAGAAGGCGTTGCTGTAGCCGTCGGCGATAGCCGTGCGTACATTCTTGCCGGCGCGGAGTTCCTCCTTCGTACGCTCGAAGATCAGCACGTTAGCGTCGACCGCCATACCGAGGGCGAGGACGATACCGGCGATACCCGAGAGGGTCAGCACGGCCTGGAACGAGGCGAGGATACCGAAGGTGAAGAAGAGGTTGAAGACCAGGCCGAGGTTGGCGATCAGGCCGGGTATCAGACCGTAGAAGGCGATCATGAAGATCATCAGAAGAACCAGGGCGATCGCGAACGACCAGAAGCCGTCTTCGATAGCCTGCTGGCCGAGGGTCGGACCGATCACGGTGTCGCTGATGATGTCGACGCGGGCAGCCATCTTACCGCTCTTCAGGACGTTGGCCAAGTCTTTGGCTTCGTCGGTCGTGAAGTTGCCGGTAATCTGCGAGCGGCCGCCTTCGATGACGGAGTTGACGTTCGGGGCGGAGTAGACCTGTCCGTCGAGGACAACGGCGACCTGTTTGTTCAGGTTGTTGCCCGTGATGCGGGCCCACTGTTTTGCGGCCTGCGAAGTCATGTTCATCGAGACGTAGTTGCCCGTTGTGTTGTCGAAGTCGCTGGTGGCCGAGGTGATGACGTCGCCGTCGAGGGCGGCCTTGCCGTTGGCGGTCTTCAGCGCGACGAGAGTGTAATACTCCATACGGCGCTTTGCGTTGGTCACGGTGTCGGTATACTCGAATTCGACGGGGTTGACCTCCCAGGCGAGTTTCAGGTTCGAGGGGAGGATACGGCGGGCGACGGGCGAGGCGATGATTTCGTCGATCGCGGCGCGGTTGTTAGGCGTTGCGATACCGACGGCGATCGGGGAGTTGCCTCCGGCCTGGAGGAAATAGCCCCAGAAGCCGCGGCCGTCCTTCGTCGTGTCGCTGGCGAGAGTCGAATGGAGTTCGGCGAGCTGGTTCGAGATTTCGCTCAGCGGAATTGTCTCGTAGAATTCGAGGTTAGCCGATGACTTCAGGAGTTCGCGGACACGGTCGTGTTCCTTGACGCCAGGGAGTTCGAGCAGGATCTGGCCGTCTTTTTCGAGTTCCTGGATGTTTGGGGCGACGACGCCGAACTGGTCGATACGGTTGCGGAGGACGTTTGTCGAACTGCTGACGCGATCCTTCACCTCTTTTTTAAGAGCCTCCTCGACCTGGGCGGGGGTTGCGTCGCGCTGAACCTGGTCCTTGAAGACGACGGCGAGGTTGCCCTGGGGATCGATCTTGCGATATTGCTCGCAGAAAATCGAGACGTAGTCGTTGCTTTTGGTTTTGTTGACTATCGAGTCGGTGGCCTTGATGGCGCGGTCGAAATAGGGATTTCCGTCGCTTTTGGCCATCGAGCGGAGAATGTCGGGGACAGACACCTGGAGGGTCACGTTCATACCCCCCTTCAGGTCGAGGCCGAGGCCGACACCGAGTTTTTGTACTTCATTGAAGGTATATCCGAGGTAGACCTTCTCTTTCGAGATCGAATCGATATAGGCCTTGTAAGCCATACGATAGGTGTCGGAGTTCTGACCTTCTGTTCCGGCCACGGTCGTGGCATAGTCTTTCGCTTTGTTCTCGAAGTGGTTCGTCGCTATCGAGAATGAAAGATAAAAGAGGCAAATGATGACGAGGAATATCGCTATGACACCCGCCACTACACTTCCCAATTTTCCTTTGCTTTGCATGAGTGGTTTAGTTGTTATTTGAGGTTAGTTATTGTTTGCGTTTAGATTCAGCGTGCAAATATACGACAACTTTTTGGATTAACATATCCGCTCGGGGTGTTTTTTAAGCTTTTAAGCGTCGTTTCGTCTCTTTGACCCAAATTATTCGTAAATTTGCACCCGTAAAAACCCACAGAACACCCCGATTTTTGCAATGAAGCCTTACCGTTCCCTGCTGCCGCTGTCAGCTCCCCTGCTGATCCTCGCGGCCATCATACAGTCCTGCGCCAGCATGGGCCGCCCGACCGGCGGTCCGCGCGACGAGGATCCCCCGGTGTTCCTCTACAGCAACCCCGCCCCCGGCCAGTTGAACGTCTCGTCGAACCGCCTGCGGATCTATTTCAACGAGAATGTCCAGATCCAGGACCCGATGGAAAAGGTCGTCGTCTCGCCGGTTCAGAAGACCCCTCCGGCGGTGTCGGCCAACGGACGCTATGTCCAGGTCGAGTTCCGCGACACCCTCGTCAGCGACGTGACCTACACGATCGACTTCGCCGACGCGATCCGCGACCTAAACGAAGGGAACATCCTCGACGGCTTCGCGACCGACTTCGCGACCGGAGGCCACATCGACTCGCTCCGAATCTCCGGAATGGTTCTTCAGGCGTCGAACCTCGAGCCTGCCCAGGGGATGATCGTCGGGGTCTACAGCGTCCTCGACGACTCGGCCATCACTACCCTCCCCTTCGAGCGCATCACCAAGACAAACCAGCTCGGGCAGTTCACCGTCCGCAACCTGAAGCCCGGCTCATACCATATATTCGCCGTCAACGACGTCAACCGCGACTACCACTGGGACCGGTCCGAGGATATCGCCTTCTACGACACGATCATAACCCCGACAGCGAACCGCGTCGAGGTCGCCGACACGCTCCTGTCGTCAGAAGGGACCGATTCGGTCGTAACGCGATGGGTGACCGCCTACGAACCGAACGACATCCTGCTGACATGGTTCAACGAGAACTACCGATCGCAGTATCTCTCGAAATATGAGCGCCCAGACCGCCGCCGGCTCCACTTCGAATTCGGAGCGCCATCGGACTCATTTCCCGTCATCAGGACGCTCTCGGGCGAACTCGCCGGAACGAGCGCCGAAAACTGGAGCGTCATGACCTCGTCGCTGACCCGCGACACGATCGACTACTGGATCAGCGACACGCTCGTCTCCGGACTCGACTCGCTGCTGATTGAGGCACGCTACCTACGGACCGACACCGCCGACCGTCTCAGTTGGACGACCGACACCCTCCGGATGTTCATGCGCGGCAACAGTACACGGAAGGCCGAACTGAAAAAGAAGGCCGAAGAGGAGAAAAAATGGGCCGAGGCGCTGAAGAAGGGTGACACGATCCCCGAGCCGAAGGTCCCGGCCCTGCCGCTGTCGCTCGACGGAACGACTGCCGAGGTCTACCGCCCGGTCAACCTGACAGCCGGACAGCCGGTCGTCTCCTTCGATACCGCTGCCGTCCGCTTCGAGATCAAAGTCGACACCCTCTGGGAGCCCGCCCCGACACCCCGCTTCTTCAATCCCCAGCCTCTGAACCCAACGACCATCAGCGTCGACGTCGACTGGGAACCAGGCGCGACCTACCGCCTGTCGATCGATTCGGCTGCACTCGTATCCCCCTGGGGCACAGTCAACGCCCCCTTCTCCGAAGAGTTCAAGGTCCGCAAACTCGACGAATACTCCTCGATCACATTCCTCATCACCGACCTCCCCGACTCGGTCCGCGCCTATGTCGAGATCCTGAGCAAACAGGACACCCCGGTCGACAAAGCCCTTGTCGACTCGACCGGAACAGCCTTCTTCGAATTCCTCCGCCCCTCCGACTACTATGCCCGCCTCTTTATCGACGCGAACCGGAACGGGAAATACGACGAAGGGAACCTCGCCGCGAAAATCCAGCCCGAGGAGGTCTACTACTACCCGAAGAAAATCAAACTGAAACAGAACTGGGACATCAGCCAGGACTGGCGTATCTTCGAACTCCCGCTCGACCTCCAGAAACCCTCCGACATAAAGAAGAACAAGCCTGCGCGCAAGCCCGGCGAAATGAACGACCGCGACCGATATTACGACGACGAAGAGTATGACGAGGATGAGGAAAACTTCGGAACGAACTTCTACGACCAGTTTAACCGCGACAACTTCGACAACCGCCGCAGCCGCAACAACAACCGAAGCAACAACTATAACCGGAACAACAGTTTCCGGAACAGCGGTTTCGGCTTCTAAGACAAGGAACATTGACTAATATGATTGATCCGAAAAATCTTTCGCAGAAGGGGATTCTTCCCGAGCCGACACTACGGCGCCTGCCGTGGTATCTGGCCTATGTCAAACTGCTCCGCGAGCGGGGCGTCGAGTTCGTTTCGTCGACGGCAATCGCGAAGGAACTGAACGTCGACTCATCGCAGATTGCCAAAGACCTGTCGTTTCTCGAACTCCGCGGCAAGACCCGTATCGGTTATGAGGTCTCGCAACTCGAGGGGGCGCTCCGCGACTTCCTCGGCTTCAACGAGCCCCACCGCGCCATAATCGTCGGCGTCGGAAGCCTCGGCGCGGCGCTGATCGCCGACAGCGGCCTCAGCCACTACGGTCTCGACATCGTCGCCGGTTTCGACATCGATCCGGCGGTTGTCGGCTCGACGATCCGGGGCGTTCCGGTCCACGACCTCCGCGAACTCGAAAGCCGCCGCGCCCGTCTCGAGGCGGAAATCGGAATCATAACCGTCCCGGTCGACCAGGCCCAGGAGGTCGCCGACCTGCTGGTTGCCTCCGGCATCAAGGCCCTCTGGAACTTCACCCCCTTCAGAATCCGTACGTCGGCGGGGATCGTCGTGACGAACACATCGATCTATGCCCACCTCGCCGTCATGTATAACCGCCTCGACCTGAGCCGTTCGGGGCTGACCGATATCCTATGAAAGTCATCTGTCTGAACCGCCGTGTCGGGGACGTGCTCCCCGATCCCCCCTCGCTGACAATCATCCCCGACTCCGCTCTGGTCATCAACAACAACCCCCTTTTCGTTCCGAACTTCGCCGGGCGATGGACGGCGCGATTCTATGTCGCCTTCCGGATCTGCCGCCTAGGGAAAGCGATGCCGCGGAAATTCGCCCGCCGATACTACGACGGGGTTACGGTCGCTCTTCGCGCCGTTCCGGTCGGAATGCCAGAACCTGAATGCGACGGACTGCTCGGAGCGTTCGACAACTGTGTTGTTCCGGGACAATGGCTGGAGATTCCCGCTGACGGGCACCTCGAAATCGGCTGCGCAGCGACGGTCATCTCCGCCTCAGGAGAGTTGACGATGATCGACGAAGCCCTCGAAATTATCGGCCGCTATATGACCCTCAGGATGGGCGACATCGTGATGCTCGGCGCGTTGCCGCTCGAAATCCCCCTGGAGATCAACCAAACCTACAGCGCAACAATAAACGGACAGGCGGCCCTCGCCGCCCGCACAAAATAGGGTATCATCCATTTTCCCTATCTACACAAACCGTCACTCCAAGTTCACCAGTTTCTTACCGTCCTGTTTATATGTGTTGAACCTCATTAATCATCCATTTGCCATTTTCACTCACGACCGAGACTTTGAAACGAATTTCGTGGTCTTTAAAGCGGCTATAACTAACGATAAAATTATCTGCGCCAGACTCTTCAATATTCAGGCTGTTGAACCAGTAGATGTCAAAATCACACGACATAATTATCGGGTCGTAGCAGTCGCTTCCGATTTCGCCCTGCATCTCCTCAATGGTTGAAGCAATGCTATGGAGCATCGTCTTTGTACAATATTTCCGACGCATGTCTTGCAATTTCTGCTCAAGGTCGGGGGCCATCGTTGCATACAGATATGTATAGTTGCAATAGAACGAGCGCATGAATTCAAGAGCGTTTTTCTGCGTTACCTTTCCGCAGGACTTGATGTCAAATAGGCTGTTGCCTTGCCATTCTCCCCAGTATGGAGTCACATAGGAGAAGCGGAAGTCGTCTCCGACTTTTGTAATCATTACAGGAATCACGGTTGGCACTCCACCTTCTTCCCAGGTGTGGTTTACCTGATACCAATTTCCCTCCAGATGGCTACACGATACACTCTCAACCCCATAGTCTGAATAATCTTGAGCACGTAGCATTGCATCGTCGTCAGTCACTGAAGATAACCGACCGAGTTTCGCCCACATCTCAGGGGTAAACAGTTGTTTGGGCATCAATGTGTCGCGATAATCATGCGTCATCCATTTACGGTAGGCGTCCACCACCCATTTCTCACATACTGCAGTGTCGTCAGCCACCGCAGTTTTCTTTGAGGCGAAGCCAAATGAGGCAAATAGGCTGACAAAAATAATAATGATTAAATTCTTTACCATCTGCATCATGGATCCAGAGGTCTCATTTCGCCTGGCGGATCAGGAAGATCTCGGTCGGGAAGTGGTCGGAGTAGCCGTTGAGGAAGACGCCCCCTGAGTAGGTTCGCAGGGGGTAGCCCTGTCGGCTTCCCTGACGGTCCTTCAGGAAGTCGAAATTATTGACCTGCGCGCGCCAGTAGTGGAGGCCGCCGGTGTTCTTCTCGAGGAGCGTCCCCGAGACGATAATCTGGTCGAAGAGATTCCACTGGCTCTTGTAGGCCAGCGTTCCGATACCATCCTTCTGGAGAATGTCCCACCAGGGATTGAAGAAGCCATGCTCGGCGACATCGTTCTGTTTCCGTTTCGCCCCGAGCACTTCGGCGCAGGAGCGGTCCATCGGGTCGTCGTTCAGGTCACCCATGACGATGACACCCTGGTTCGGACGAATCTGCCAGAGCGAGTCGGCGATATGCTTCGACAGAGCAGCGGCGGCTTCGCGGAGATATGACGACTGCTCCTGACCGCCGAGGCGCGAGGGCCAGTGGTTCACGATAATGCTGACCGTGTCTTTCATCTCGGGGAGAAACACACCGGTCACACACATCTGGTCGCGCGTCCGGAAATTAGGATTCGATTCGATTGTCAGCGTATGGTTCGTGACATTCAAGACATGGAAAAGGCGGGGATTATAGAGGAGACCGACATCGACGCCGCGACGGTCGGGGCTGTCGTGGTGGACGACCTGGAGTTTCCACTTGCTGATCGGAGCAGCCTTAACGAGATCGTCGAGAACCGTCTTGTTCTCAATCTCCGATACGCCGATGACGGCCGGCCCGATCGGGGTCGTCTTCGTTGTCATCGCGGCGATACAGTTCGCCAGGTTCTCGATCTTCGACCAGTATTTCCGGCCGTTCCACTGGCGCGAGCCTTTCGGAGAGAACTCGAGGTCGTAGGATCCGTTGTTGTTGATCGTGTCGAAAAGATTTTCGAGATTATAGAACGCGACGCCGTAGACGCGCATCTGGTTCTCCCCGACCGTCGAGTTATTCGTGGTTCTCTGGGCCGAAGCGACGACGCCGAGGGAAAGTGCAAAAAACAACAAGAGCAGTTTTTTCATTTCTTTAGAATTGGTTATCAGACTGATTTTTTTGATTCTGAGTAAAATATCGTTTCCGCCGGCCTCCGGCCGGCGGAAACTTCAGCGCAAAGTTAAGAAATTTTTGGCGACTAAGCGAAAAATAATGATTACCTTTGCGGCGCACTGACTCTGCAGACAATGGACAATCTGTTTTTGCTCATAATCGAGATCGCCGGAACCGTGGCCTTCGCCATCAGTGGCATCAGAATGGCCGCCCAGAAACATTTCGACTGGTTCGGCGCCTATATCGTCGGGCTCGTCACGGCCATCGGCGGCGGCACGCTCCGCGATGTGCTGCTCGACATCCCCGTTTTCTGGATGCAGACATGGTGGTATCTGGCGATCACGGCGCTGTCGCTCGTCGTCGTAATCATCTTCAAATCGAAACTCGTCGAGCGTCAGGAGCGACTCCTCTTTATATTTGACACAATCGGACTGGCGCTATTCTGCGTCATCGGCGTTCAGAAAACCCTCGCGACGGGCTACCCGATGTGGGTTGCCTCGATCATGGGCATCATAACCGGCGCCTTCGGCGGCGTCATCCGCGATATCCTGATCAATGTCGAGCCCCTCGTTTTCCGAAAAGATATCTACGCTACCGCCTGCCTCGCCGGAGTCGTCGTCTACTGGATTATCCTCGCCCTCGGCGGGACAGATTTCGCCGGACAAATCAGTTGTGCGCTGACCGTCATTATACTCCGCGTCATCGCCGTCAAATACAGCCTCTCGCTCCCCGAAGTCCCCGACTGACGGCCCCGACTCACTAATTTCGGTTAGACCGGGAGCCGAAAATCCCCGAAAATCGGTATTTCCGGCCGCAAAGAACGGTAGTAATTTTGTGACGTAAAAATCCGCTCGATTTTATGTCACAATTCCGACTTGTCATCATCATATATCTGACCGCTCTTTTCTACGTGACCGCCACAACCTCTGTCGCGGCCGTCCCCCGGGAATCTATCCTGACCGGAACCGTCACCGACGCGGAAAGCGGAGAGACCCTGCCGTTCGCGAGCGTCACGGTCGACGGATCAGACAACGGAACAATGACCGACAGCGAAGGACGTTTCAGCCTCCTGCTCTCCGACGGGAAACAGACGCTGACCGTCAGTTATATCGGATACACCCCCGCAACCATTTCGGTTACCCTCCCCCTCCGCAACCCTCTGACCGTCACCCTCAGCCGCTCGACCCGCCTCGGCGAAGTAGTCGTGACCGCACGCGAATCGTCTTCGGCTACAAGCGCTTCGCGGATAGACCGCGCCGCGATGGAACATCTCCAGCCGACCAGTTTCACCGACCTTCTCGAACTCCTCCCCGGCAATATGTCGAAGACCCCCGACATGGGTGCCGCCAATACGATAACACTCCGCGAAACAGGAACCGTCACCGCAACCGGCGCGCGCGTCGAAACCGCCGGGAACTATGCAATCACATCGCTCGGAACGCTCTTTGTCGTCGACGGTGCGCCGCTGAACAACGACGCCTCGCTCCAGAGTCTCCCCGGAGGATCATCGACAGTCGACAGCGACCGCGACATGACGAACCGCGGAGTCGATATGCGGACAATATCCACGGACAATATCGAGAGTGTCGAAATCGTCCGTGGGATTCCCTCGGCCGAATATGGAAATCTGACCTCCGGTATGGTCAACATCCGCCGCATCCGCCGTCAGACACCCGTCACAGCGCGTTTCAAGGCCGACGAATACAGCAAACTTTTCTCCGTCGGAAAAGGTTTCTCTGTCGGAGCCCGCGGCGACATCCTGAACGCCGACGCCGGATATCTCGACTCGAAAGTCGATCCGCGCGACAACCTCGAAAACTACAAACGCATCAACGGTTCGGTCCGCTGGAACATGACCCGCGGCGAGAACCGCGCCGTCACGACCCGCCTGAACATCGGCGCCGACTATACCGGATCGTTCGACAACGCGAAAACCGACCCCGATCTGAACTACCATAAGGTCGACGAATACCGGAGTTCATACAACCGCTGGGCGCTGACATCGGAACTCAGGCTCGGGTTGAACCGCTGCAGTTTCCTGAACACGCTGTCGGCCAACGTCTCGGCCAGTTACGAGCGCGACCGTCTCGAACGCCGCCGCCAGATGATGCCCCAGCGGACATCGATCGCACCGACGACGATGGAGCCCGGCGTACACGACGGACGATATCTCTCCGGAGAATATCTTGCCGAACTGACCGTCGACGGCCAGCCCTTCACGCTCTTCCTCAAAGGGGTCGCCCGCGGCGAAAAAGCCTGGGACAACTGGCTCCACAACTACAAGGCCGGACTCGAATGGTCGCTGGCAAAAAACTTCGGCCGCGGCCAGATCTACGATCTCGAGCGTCCGCTGTCGACCAGTTGGGTCACCCGTCCCCGTGCCTTTAGCGACATCCCCGCCCTGAAAACCCTCTCGGCCTATATCGAAGATGACATAACGACTATGGTCGGGGCGACCGAACTGAATCTCCAGATCGGTCTGAGATCGTCGGCGCTGACCGGACTCGACCGCCGCTATCGTCTCAGCGGACGCCTCCACCTCGATCCGCGAGCCAACGCCGTCGTGACGCTCCCCTCCTTCGAAGGATTGCGGCTCCACATCGCCGGAGGATTCGGCCTGACGACAAAACTGCCGACTTCCGACTATCTCTTCCCGCAGGTCTGCTACAGCGACCTGATCCAGTTGAGTTACTACGACGTAAACAATCCGCGCGAGTTCAGCCGGGTCAGTCTGATGACCTATATCGACGACCCGACAAACTACGACCTCCGCGCCGCGCGAAACCGGAAATGGGAGGTGCGCGTCGGCGGCACCTGGCGGGGAAACAGTTTCTCGGTCACATATTTCGACGAGCGTCTGACCTCGGGATTCCGCTATTCAACCCTGTACGTCCCGCGCGACTACCGCCGCTACGACGCCTCGGCAGTCAACTCGGCCGAACTGACCGGCCCCCCCTCGCTCGAAGACCTCCCCTTCGAAGAGCGGACGGTGCTCGACGGGATGTCGCGCGTCTCGAACGGCAGCAAAATCCTGAAGCGCGGAATCGAATTCCAGTTGTCGACAAGCCGGTGGGATCTTCTGAGAACATCGCTGACTTTCACCGGAGCCTGGTTCCACACGACCTACAGCAATTCGCAGCGACTCTACCAGGCGGTCAGTCAGGTTGTCGGCGGCGAGGCTGTCGCCGACCGATATGTCGGACTCTATAACGTCGACGACGGCCGCACGAACGACCAGTTCAACACAAACCTGATGTTCGACACCCAGATCCCGCAATGGGGGCTGATATTCACGACCTCAATCCAGGCGATGTGGTGGGTTCGGACACGACAGATGTGGCGCTCCGGCGTTCCGGAAAGTTACCTGTCGACCGACGGCCAGCTCCACCCCTACACCGACGCCGACCGTTCCGATCCGGTCCGGCAGTTCCTGACCGTCAACTACAACTCCTCGCAGTTCGACTGGCTGACAATCCGCCCGGCCTGCTACCTGAACCTGAAGGCAACGAAGCGTATCGGGCGGTGGATCACAATCTCGGCCTACGTCAACCGAATCTTCGACTACCTCCCGAAGTATCGCAACAACGGCCTCCTTGTACGCCGTTCGTCGAGTCCCTATTTCGGAATGGAAGCGACTCTGACTATCTGACAAATCTAAAACATTCTACAATATGAAAAAAATCTTTACAAAACTCCTTCTCGTGACAACCCTCATCGCCGGCTTCACCGCCTGCTCCAGCGACGACAATCCCGCTCCGGTTCCGCAGACCGTCAGCGTCTCGATCACCAACCCGAGCGATATCGACGCTTCGAAGATTGTCAGCGAATCGCTGACATTCCACAACGTCAACACCCTCGTCGACACAACCTTCGCCAACCTCAACAACATCTCCGTCCTCCCCGGACTCTACGACATCGCCTACGACGCGAGCGTCGAACTCTCCAACGGAGCCCTCTCCCATCTCCGCGCCAACCTGACGAGCGTCCAGATCAACGAGGGTGTCAACCGTATCGAACTGACGACCTACAACAACATCACAACCGACGACCTTATTATCGCCGAAGTGTTCTTCACCGGAACCCTCAACGAAAGCGGAGACCAGTATTCCGGCGACAAATATGTCAAACTCTACAACAATACCGACCACGTTCTCTACGCCGACGGAATAACCCTCTTCGAAACCGAGTTCCTGACGACAGACAAACTCGACTGCCGCCCCGACATTATGGACCAGGCCGTCGCTGTCCACGCCCTCTACTCCGTCCCCGGCAACGGCACGGAACACCCCGTCCAGCCCGGCGAATATTTCCTGCTGGTCGACAATGCCCAGAACCACACGCTCGACAACCCCTGGTCGTTCGACTTGACCAAGGCCGACTTCGAATGGTATGACGAGACGTCGAATCCCCGCTTCCCCGACGTCGACAACAGCGCCGTCCCGAACATGACGAAGATCTACTGCTACACCGCGACAACCTTCTCGCTCCACAACCGCGGCTTCCGCGCCTTCGGCATCGCCCGTCTCGGCGTCCCCGTCGACGAATATATAAAGAATTATGTCTACGAATATGAATACGATATGATTCTTTCGGTCGGAACATTCACGATTGACGGCGACTGCTACCGGCTCCCGAACGAGTGGGTCGTCGATGTCGTCAACTGCAGCGTCGAGGCCGAATATGCCTGGAACGTCACCTCGCCACGCCTCGACAGCGGATGGGCCCACTGCGGTTCTATGGACCACGACACCAACCGCTATTTCAAGAGCGTACGACGTAAACTTCTCTACCTCGAACCCGACGGCCGTGCTGTCCTGAAAGACACCAACAACTCGACCGATGACTTCAACAGCGATGCCATCCCCTCCGAAGCTGAAATCCAGGGCTCGGTCATCAACGCCAACGGAGACCGCGCGACACGCCGCACCTACGACGGCGTAACCCCGATTATGGACTGAACCAATTATCGCCGATGATCCGAAACGCCAGCCGAATTATAATCCCGGCATATATCCTGATGGTTGCCGTACTCCCCCTGCGGAGCACGGCAACCATGCCAGCATCGGAGACAGTCCTGACTGCCTCCCGCCCCGCATGGAATTTCGCGGGGGAATGCTTCGGCAATCCTGCCGTCGACCAGTTCAGGCTTCCGATTTCGGTCAGCAGCGGCGGTTTTACAGGCCAGGGGCTCTGGCAGGATGCCACAATCGATCCGCAACAAGGTTCCGGGGGTCTCACCTGGGGCCTCGACGCGGCGACATATATGAAACACCGAAGCAGCACACTACGCGGTGCCGCCGGATATACCTCGGGCCGGAGCCACGACATCCGTTGGAACGAATCGGCCGACGCCGACCTGATTTACCCCTATCTCTCGGCCGACTCGATCGGAGGAGATCTCCGCTCGGAGTCATACAGTTTCATGGGGTCGTATGCCGACCATCGGGGCCGATGGGGCTGGGGCGGACAACTCTCCTACGACGCCGGACAGCACTATCGCGCTGTCGATCCGCGTCCGCGGAATGTCACCTCCCGCCTCGACCTGACCGTCGGAGGAGCATTCCGCTTCGCCGGCAACTATATGGCCGGTCTGTCAGTCGACTACCGGAAGTATAAACAGACCAACAGCATCGCCTTCTACAGCGAAATGGGGAAGGCGAAGGTCTACCATCTGACCGGCCTCGGCACACACTACGCCCGCTTCGCCGGAGCCGCCGACAATGCCTACTTTAACGGCCACCGCGCCGGGGGTGCCATACAACTCTATCCCACCGGAGGTAACGGGGCGTTTTTATCGGTTTCCCTGCGCCGGTTCTCTTTCGAAAAGATTCTGACCGGGCTCAACAACCTGCCGCTGGCTGAAGTCGCCGAGAACCAGTTGTCGGCCGAGGCTGGATGGCAACGGCGCGGCAATCGGCTGTCGTGGGGCGCAAAAGGATACTTCCGCAGTTCGCGCCGTAACGGAACCGAGAACCTCTTCGGCGACGGGACAGCGTCGGTCTATCCCCAGATAGGCAGCCTCGAGATGTTTCGCGACGACCGTCGCGATATCGGCTTCGGAGGTTTCATCGAACTCGCTGCTCCGGGACGACGTCTGACGCTCCTCCCTGCTGTCGGACACGCCCACCGCCTGACAACCTACGCAAATCCCTCGCGGCGTATGCTCGCCGACTCCTGGAGTATTTCAGCAACCCTCGAGGGTGCGCGTCTCGCCGGACGAAACTGGCTCCTCACCGGCAGTCTGTCGGCCTCATTACGAACTCCTCTCGACTCCTCACTCGAACTCCCGGGATCCAGTCCCGACGGTCTGGTCCGGACAATCCGCGACCAGAGTTCTGCGGCACAATCGAATATGGTTTCATACTCGGCCTCGATTGCCGCCATCCGTAATCTCCACCGGAACCTTGGTCTCGCCATCGGCCTGACATTGAACTGCGACGACTATACGGACATCGACCTCCACAGCGACAAAGCCCAACTGTCGCTCCGCATAATCTTTTAAAACCCATCAATCAACCAATATGAAGAAACTTTTGACACTGACGGCGGCCGTGCTACTGTCCGTCACCCAGATCGGAGCCGCCCTGCGTCCGATTCCGGCCGACACCGCCGTCAGAACCGGCACACTCCCGAACGGCCTGACCTACTATATCCGCCATAATGCCCAGCCCGCCAACCGGGCCGATTTCTACATCGCCCAGCGCGTAGGGTCGGTCAACGAGGAGGAGAACCAGCGCGGTCTGGCCCATTTTCTCGAACATATGTGCTTCAACGGAACGCGCAACTTCCCCGGTAATTCACTGATAGACTATCTCGAAAGTGTCGGCGTCAAATTCGGCAACAATCTGAACGCATACACATCGACCGACGAGACCGTCTACAATATCAACGAGGTTCCGACCGGACGCTTCTCGACAGTCGACACATGCGTCATGATCCTCAGCGACTGGAGCCATGGCCTGACTCTCGACCCCGGCGAGATCGACAAGGAGCGCGGAGTCGTCAAAGGGGAATGGCGCCAGCGCAACGGAGCGGCCCAGACACGTCTGCTCGAGCGCGCCGCACCGCTGATCTACCCCGGCTCGCTCTACGGAGAGCGTCTCCCGATCGGCCTGATGGAGGTTGTCGAGAACTTCCCTTACAAGAGTCTGCGCGATTTCTATGACCGCTGGTACTGGCCCGTCAATCAGGCTGTCATCATCGTCGGAGACATCGACCCGGCCGCAGTCGAGGAGTCTGTAAAACACCACTTCGCTGACATCCCCGCCGCCGGACCCGCCGCAAGAACAGCGCCAGTCGATGTCCCCGACAACGAGGAGATTATCTCTGCCGTTTTGAGCGATCCGGAGCAGGCAACGGCTGTCGCTATGATAATGGTCAAATACGACGGACTCAGCGACGAGGAGGCCGCGACAATCGAGGACCTGCGCTTCGGCTACACCTCTGCCCTGCTGACGACGATGCTGAACGAGCGTCTGACGGCTGTACGCGACAGTGCCTCCGCGCCGTTCACCTCCGCTTTCGCCCGCGACGACGACTATATGCTCTCCCGCTCGAAACGGGCCCTGACGCTGCGTGCCTTCCCTAAGGAGGGTCAGACCGAACAGGCCGTCGCCGTATTGACCCGCGAACTGAAACGCGCCGCCGCCCAGGGATTCACTCCGGGCGAATTCGAACGCGCGAAACTCTCGGTCGGTGCGATAATCGACGATGACTTCGTCAACCGCGACCGCCGGACAAACACCGAATATGCACGTCGCTACGTCGACCACTTCCTCAACGGCGGCACAATGGCCTCCGACGAAATGCAATACCAGATGCTCAAGGGTGTGCGCCATACGACTACGCTCGACCGCGTCAATTCGACTCTCGCGTCGATCGTTCGTCCCGACAACCGTAATGTCGTCATCCTCTGCTATCTCCCCGAATCGGAAAAGGAATCCGACGGTGAACTGCTCGCTTCGGTCTATCGCTCGACCGACGGAGCCGCGATTCCCGCTTTTGTCGACAACGCTGTCGGCGGACCGCTGCTCGCCACCGAGCCAGCGCCCGGGAAGATACTCTCCGAAGAAGCACTCGGGCAATTCGGAGCGCAAACCTGGACACTCTCGAACGGAATCAGGGTCGTCCTGCGACCGAACGACAAGGATGGTGACCGGGTGACGGTCAGCGCCTGGAGTCCCGGCGGATTCGCCGCGAACTACGATCCCGCAAAGGCTCCGAGTTACAAACTCTTCAATAACGTCATCGCCGCTGGGGGATTCGGCGAGTATTCTGCCTCGGATCTGAAAAAACTGATGGTCGGCAAGACCGTTTCGACAGGTATCGCCGTCGAGAATATGGAGGAGGAACTCCAGGCCGTATCGTCGTCGGCCGATATGGTCGACGCTTTCCGCCTGCTCTATCTGAAGTCGACCGCACCCCGCCGCGATTCGACCGCCTATGAGGCTCTGCTCGAATCGAACCGCATGCGTCTGGCGAACAGTCAGAAAAACGCCGGCCACGCCATGGGCGATACAATCCATGCCTTTGTTTTCAACCATCATCCCCTTGTCGAGAAGGTTCAGTTAGACGAACTTCCCCGCGTCAGTTACGACGACATCATGGCGATTCACGCCGACCGCTTCGGCGATATGTCCGATTTTACCTTCATCGTCGTCGGTAACTTCAACGAAGATTCGCTCCGCTACGCCGTCGAGCACTATGTCGCTTCGCTCCCCGGCGGCGGACGCCTCGACGAACCGAAGGATATCGGCTACCGCTACCCGCGCGGACGCGCCGACCATCGGTTCACATTCCCGATGGAGGTCGAGCAGGCGATGACATACTCGTTCTATCACTCCCCCTGCGACTACACCCTCTCAAACGTTCTCCACGCCCGTATTCTCGGCGAGATTCTCGAGACCCGTCTGCTCGAAGAGATTCGCGAAAAGCGCGGCTGGACCTATGGAGTCCTGACCCACGGCGGCATCAACGGCAGCATCAACGCCGGAGACCCCTCTGACTTCCTCCTGCCGGTCAATATCCGCGTCTCCGACGGAAACGAGGAGGAGTGTTGCCGTATAGTCGAGGAGACGATCGCCGACCTCGGCGCCCGTCCCGTCGGGTCGGAGGAACTGCTGAAAGTCCGGGAGTATATGCTGAAAAGTTACCGCGACTCGCAGGATAAGAACTCCTACTGGCAGAGCATGTTGAAAAACTGGCTGGAGCACAGCCAGGACATGCATTCGACCTACGAAGCCGCCCTCGAAGCGATTACTCCCGAGAGCCTGCGCCAGTTCGCCGCAACCCATCTCGACGAGACCAACCGTCTGCGCCTGCTGATGCTCCCCGAGAAAAAATAACTTCCGGCCACGACCTACCTCGGGCCAGAGGCCCTCGCATGCTAACAAAGCAGCCTGGCGTAACAATCTAAGGATTTGTTGTCGTCAGGCTGCTTTGGGGTTGTGTGAAGACCTCCGGTCTGACCCCCCCCTTCGCAATCTTAACCGCCAGGGCGTTCATCTCGAGACACTGCGCCCGCGATGGATGCTCTCTCCTCCGGAGGCGTAATACAGCGAATCTTCCGGTTTCTGCCGGAAGATCTGCTCGTTGTCGTCGCGATGGACAATCAGGGGGAATTTGAAGGGATTTCGGAGATTGAAAAGATTGCCATAGGCCTGGATTTCCCGGTCGCCGACGAAGATCCGGCGGGTCTTGCGGAAGAAGTCGGGCCGGAGCCTTCTGACCGCAAGCCGGTATGGGTTCTGACGAATATACCTATACCGGAAGACCGGGTCGAGAGGGGAATCTGCGAAGATTATCCGGTCGTTATAGCCGTCGGAGAAGACTTCGCTGCGGTCGTTTCCGGTCATTCTTCGCCAGTCGACGGTAACGATCGATTTCAACTGGCCGATGAGTTTTCCGAGGTGTCTGTCAAGGCGCTGTTTTACGGCAATGAGGAAATGTAGATGGTCGGGCATGACCTTGTATTGGTAGATTTCGATCCGGGGCTCGAAAAGAGGCAGTTCGCGAACGGTTTTCGCAATCAGGTTTCCGAGGGCGTTGCGGCAGATATCTATCGAATCGGGGTTCGCGAGATCTATCCGCTCTGGCAGACGGCCAAAATCCGATGTTTCCACAGCCTTTGTTATTGTTATATGATATTTACAGGGGAAACAGTAGTCGTGGTCGCGTTTGCGGCTGCGGTTGTGGCGGACGAAATCTTCCTTGAACATCGTCTGACTGTTTTTCGGGCCAGAGGCCCTCACACGCAAACAAAGCAGCCTGACGGCTCTTTTACTGAAATCGTTTCAGTTTGCTTCGTCAGGCTGCTTTGGTGTTGTGTGAGGGCCTCTGGCCCGGATCGGCGGGAATTAGTCGATCATCTCATCGGCTTTGTAGCCGCCCATCTCGCGGATGGCGTTCTTCAGCATCGTGTACTGCTGGAAGAGATGGTTGACGGGGACTTCACCCTTGGTGTAGTCGTGCATCGGGCTCTTGAGGAAGAAGCTCAGGAAGCGCTGGATGCCGTAGCGGCCGTCGCGGGCGGCGAGATCGCTCAGGAGAACGAGGTCGAGGCAGAGCGGAGCGGCAAGAATCGAGTCGCGGCAGAGGAAGTTGATCTTGATCTGCATCGGGTAGCCCATCCATCCGAAGATGTCGATGTTGTCCCATCCCTCCTTGTTGTCGTTGCGCGGGGGATAGTAGTTGATGCGGACCTTGTGGTAGTACTGGGTGTCCTCGTCGTTGCCGTGGCCGTAGAGGTCGGGCTGGGCCTCGGGAACGAGAATCGACTCGAGGGTCGAGAGTTTCGAGACCTCTTTCGTACGGAAGTTGGCGGGTTCGTCGAGGACGAGACCGTCGCGGTTACCGAGGATGTTGGTCGAGAACCAACCGCTCAGGCCGAGGCAGCGTGTTCCGATAATCGGAGCGAAGCCCGATTTGACGAGGGTCTGGCCAGTCTTGAAGTCCTTGCCGGCGATAGGCATCTTGGTCTTCTCGGCGAGTTCCCACATTGCGGGGATGTCGACCGTCGTGTTCGGCGCGCCCATGATGAAGGGGCAGCCTTCGCTCAGGGCAGCGTAGGCGTAGCACATCGAGGGAGCGATATGCTCCTTGTCGTCGGCCTTCATCGCTGCCTCGAGAGTTTCGAGGCTGTAGTGGATCTTCTCGTCGACGGGAACGTAGACTTCGGTCGAGGCGGCCCAGAGGACGACAACGCGGTCAACACCGGTTTCTTTCTTGAAGCGGCGGATATCTTCGCGGATCTGCTCGGTCATATCCCAGCGATCCTTGCAGTCCTTCACGTTGTTTCCGTCGAGGCGCTTGGCGTAGTTCTTGTCGAACGCAGCCTTCATCGGCTTGATGGCCTCGAGTTCGTCCCTGACGGGGTTGATATCTTTTTCCTTCAGCACCTCGGCGTTGATTGCGCTCTCGTAGGCGTTCTCGGGATAGACGTCCCATGCTCCGAAGACGATGTCATTCAGATCGGCGATAGGAACGATTTCGTTGTATTTCAAGTATTGTTTTTCTTCCCCTTCTCCGACGCGGATACGGTCGTACTGGGTCATTGAGCCAACAGGCTTGGCGAGACCTTTGCGGGCCATCAGCACACCTGTCATGAACGTAGAGGACACAGCGCCGAGACCTACGACGAGGACTCCGAGCTTGCCTTCAGCGGGTTTTACAGTTGATTTCTTCATGATGATGTAAAAGATATTTTCTGTTTTGTTTTTAGTCAGGTTAGGGTCCCCCGCCCGACGGCAGGGGGAAACCGGGTGTAAAAGTACTTCTTATTTTTGAAACAGCGAATTAAATCGGACTTAAACTTTCATCGAAATAGTTAAAAGATGTTTCTTTTAGATTAATATAGCAAACAAACGTTAAAATTATGGTTTTTGCGCCAATTTTAGTTAACGAACTATAATGCTACCTCGAGCAGTTCCGACAGATTTTTGATCATCGACGGGTCCTCGGCGGCATCTTCGGCGGCGGTCCAACCCTTACCTTTCAGCCAGGCGGTATGGCAGCCGATCGAACGCGCCGGAAGTATATCTTTCTTCAGCGAATCGCCGACGACGAGAACCTCCGAAGGCTTCAGTCCGAGGGCATCGACACCGAGGGAGAAGATTGCCGGATCTGGTTTACGGACTCCGACAACAGCGCTTTCGACGATTGCCCGGAAGTAGCGGTCAAGACGATATTCGCGGAGAACTGATTCGACATTACCATAGAAGTTCGACACGAGAACCATCGGATAACGCACCGAGAGCCGTTCGAGTACGGGACGTGCCTCTTCGACCGAAGCCCGGGCGGCCTGGTCGCAGCGCAGGGCGATTGCTTCAGCCCAGACCTCCGGCGCCTCCGCCGGGAGAAATCCCTCGTCGGCGAGCCACTGCAGTTCGATACGCATTTTGATTGTCAGCAGGTCGAGGAAATTATGGTGTGGGAGGATATGGCGTGTGCGGGCGAGTTCGCGCTCGGCGAAGACATAGGCGTCGCGGAAGGTATCCTTCTCGATTTCGACGCCGCATGCGCAGTATGCGTCCCAGATTACCTCGCTCCAGTGGACACCGCGGCTGTCGATTGTGCCGCCGTAGTCGAAAATAATGCCTTTCAGGTCAGTTAAACGTTCCATCTTCGAGTTCTTTAATCATCGTCCGGCAGATATGTTCGTGGCGGACGATCATATATATAAGGAGTATGTTCAGGACCGACAGTTCGAAAGCGAAGTAGAGCCAGGGCATCATCGCAAGCAGCGATACGAACAGAGCGATTGTGCGCCAATTGAACGACAGGATGTTCGTATATTTCATCAGTGGCAGACTCCGGCGGCGGAATTCGTCGCGGAAACTCTGCGGAATCCGTCCGTCGGGGAAACGGCGGCGGAGTTCGCGGCGCAGGCGCTGCATTGCCGGGGCTGTCGCCTCCTGGCTGACGGTGTAGTTCGTATAGACTGTCAGAGTCAGTTTCTGCCAGAAATTGCGACTCCAGGAGAGCGAGGCGAGTTTCTGCTTCAGGGCTTCGGCGCATTCGAGTTCGCTCCCCTCCTCCCCTTTGAGGAAATAGAGATGGAACTGGCGGTAATAGTCGGCCATCGCCGCTTGTTTGGCATGGCATAGACCGGTCACGACGGCGACAGTCCAGATGACCCAGTGGTGGGCGGAGAAGAATTCGGAGGTGACATTCTCTCGCAGACAGATTGCGACATAGATTGTCGCGAACCAAAGGTCACCGCTCAAGCCGTCGAGGATTCGTCCGAGACGTGAATACTGGTGGGTCATACGCGCGAGTTGTCCGTCGGCGCTGTCGAATGAGTTTGCCCAGACGAGCAGTACCATTCCGGCGAGCGTAATCCAGATATTACTGTAATAGAAGCATACTCCGGCAGCGATTCCGAGGAAGATCGAGGCTATCGTGATTGCGTTCGGGGTGACGCCGAGGCGTCGTGCGAGACAGGCCCAGGCATATCCGATCGGACGGTAGAACGCCAGGTCGATATGTTCCTCGGTGTCCATCGATTTCAGAGTGGCGCGATAGGCCGATTCGCCTGTCGCGGCGGCGGCAGTTGTTGTCGGTTTGTCGTCGGTCATTTCTCTTTGATGGCGTTGATGATGCTTTTGGCGATATAGGGAGCGGCCTCGTTACGGCAGGGTGCGAAACTGGGCCAGTCGTTGAAGTCGATGATACGGATAGTGCTGTCGGGGGAGACGATACAGTCGCCGCCATAGACACGGACATCGAGGACATCGGCGGCATCGCGGCAGATTTTCTTCATCTGCTCTTCGTCGAAGGGGATACCGCGTGAATGGCCGTTGATCGCCTCGTGGCCATACTTGCTGTGACCGTTGTCGAAGGGGTAGAACCAGTAGAAGAAGGGGGTGTCGCGGACACCATAGAATTTAACGAGATCCCCGACGAGGTGGCGGTTGATGACGGCGCGGCGAATCCCGCGGAGGAAATATTCCTGGAGAACCTCCTGGGCCTCCTCGGGGTGGCGTACATAGGAGACATCCTCCTTGTGCATCGCGTGGAAGTCGCCCCGTTTGATCCAGCACTGGGTAAATCCCTTCTCTTCGAGCAGGGAACGGACACCCTCGTTTGTGTTGACCATCAGGCTTTCGGGATAGGGGATATTGCTGCCCAGGAGAATGCGGGTCATCCGTTCGCGCGTGCAGTTCTCAATTCCGTAGCCGGAGTTTATGACCAGGCGTCCGGCATCCTCGAGTTCCTGAAGGCGCTTGATCGAGCGCTGCTCGCGGCACATATTGACGATCACCGGAGCGTCGACACCGTCGTTGATGAACTGTTCTTCGGTATAGATGTTCACGACGTAGCCCCGTTTGCGGAGTTGTTCGGCGGTCGCGTTGAAAATGGCGGCGTCGTTCCCGATGTGGTTCGGGGAATATGCGCCGGCTCTCATGATTCCGGCTATTTTTGTATCAGCCATTTTTTATGTTGTATTTGTGATGATTGATTGGGTTCTGAGGGGGATGTGTTCACTTTCCGCTGATGAAGGCCTCGGCGGTCGCGATGTCGCCGGCGTGGTCGACATCGACGATCTTCGGGAAGGGCCATGCACGGAGTTTCAGACCGGAGGCGACGAGCGCGCGCTGGTAGTTTCTCATCCGCGAGGTTCCGTTGGCGAAGCACTCTTCGAGTACAGGGATTGCCTTTTCGGTCAGTCCGTAGATTCCGCCGGAGATATAGCGGACCCCGTCGAAAGATTCGTCGCGGAACGAGGTGATTCTCATCGAGGAATCGACATCGATATAGAGCGGTTTCTCGTCGTCGATAAAGGAGGTGACGGCCATATATCCGTCGAAGTTGTCACCGTCGGCCTCGAACGAACGGATATATTCGGCGAAATCCTCTTCACGGAAAATTGTATCGACCGTCGTCAGACAGAATTTTCCGGGACCGAAACCGCGGCTGACCTCATAGAAACTGTGCATCGACGAGGGGGTCGATCTGACGATCAGATTCAGTTCGACCGGAAGGCGGAGCGAGCGGAGATAATCGGCCACTTCGGTCATCTGTTCGTTAACGATCACACTGAGCGACTCGGGGTTGTTTCGCATGAAGATGTCGATCAGGCGTCTGATCATCGGGGTGCCGTTCAGCGGCACGAGCGGTTTCGGGTATCTGACCCCTTCGCTGACGAGGCGCGAGCCCTCGCCGGCGGCAATGATGGCGTAGTTCATCAGTCGTCTGTTTTTGACAGGTCGAGAACGACATTGTCGCTCTTGTTCTTTTCGTGGTAATGTTTCTTCAGGGGGTTTGCGGTCATTTCGTCGAACGATTCGCGGTGGCGCAGGATATCGATCGCCGAATAGATTGCCTGGCGCATCGATTCGCCCGAGGCCAGACCTTTTCCGGCGATGTCGAAGGCGGTGCCGTGGTCTGGGGATGTACGGACATAGGGGAGTCCGGCTGTGAAGTTTACTCCGGCCTCCATGCCGAGAGTCTTCAGCGGGATGAGCCCCTGGTCGTGGTACATCGCCAGGACACCGTCGAATTTCCGGTAGAGCGCGGCGCCGAAGAATCCGTCGGCCGCATAGGGGCCGAAGGCGAGAATCTTCCGGTCGCGGACCGTTTCGATCGCGGGAATGATAATCTCCTTTTCCTCCGTTCCGAGGAGGCCGTCCTCGCCGGCGTGGGGGTTGAGCGACAGGACGGCGATGCGCGGGCGGACGACTCCGAAATCGCGACGGAGCGAGCGGTCGAAACGGCCGATTTTGTCGGCGATCAGCCGGGTCGAGAGTTTTCCGGGAACTGCAGCGAGGGGTTCGTGGACCGTCGCGAGCGCAACGCGCATATACTCGTTGAAGAGGATCATCAGGGCTTCGTCGCCCGATTCTTCTTCGGCAAGCCGCGCCTGGAGAAATTCAGTGTGTCCGGGGAAAGCGAAGTTTTCGCTCTGGATTGCGTGTTTGCTTATAGGAGCCGTCACAAGGAGGTCAATCGATCCGTCGCGGAGATCGGCTACTGCACGCTCGAGAGCTGCGACAGCGGCCTCGCCGGCGGCCTTCGATTCGACACCGGGCTCGATTTTCAGGTCTTCGCCGACAACGTTGATGATATTATATTCGCCGTCGCGAATCTCCGAGGCATCGCTGACCTGCTGGAAGGTGAAGGGCTGGAGTTCGAGGCCCTTGCGGTAGAATGCGGCGATTTTTGCCGAGCCGTAGACAACGGGCGTACAGATTTCGAGGATACGATTGTCCTCCAGGGCTTTGAGTATCGTCTCATAGCCGATTCCGTTACAGTCTCCGTGGGTTATACCGACGCGTATATTTTGTTTCATTTCTATTAAGATTCGTTTATCAACCGCAAAGTTAACGAAAATCGCCGTAATATCCCAATTCCGTCAGGGGATATCGATCAGTTTGTGGGTCTGAAGCGACAGACGCCAGCGGGGATGGCTTAGAATATAGTCGACAGCAGCGCGTATTGTCGAGGCTGTCCGGGCAGGATCGGCAAAGGTGCAGGGCTGAAGCCTGAGGGCCGCGCCGCGTGAGATTTCGAGCGACGCCATCTCCTCGGCGTAGCGCGCCGACCGCTCCGTCGCGTCGTAGACAACCTTCAGTTCGTCGATATGGCCGATCCGGAGCGGAGCACCCTTCGGGGAGCAGGTGATCCAGTCGATTCCGTCGGGGAGCGGAAGGGTTCCGTTCGTTTCGATATGGAGCGTGTATCCGGCTTGTTTCAGGTGTCCGACAAGCCGGGAGTCGAGTTGCAGCGCGGGCTCGCCACCTGTTATGACGACGGTCCGTACCTCCCCGGCCTGCTCCCCTACCCTGAGGAGAATTTCCGCGGCAGTCATCGGGGTAAAGGGGACGTGATCCGTGTCGCAGAACGGACATCGCAGATTGCATCCCGCCAGCCTGAGGAATACGGCTGGCATTCCGGTATTGGTCCCCTCCCCCTGGACCGAGAGGAAGATCTCGTTGACTCGGTAACGGCGGTCGTCAGTCAGGGATTCATTCATCATCCTCGATATATGTCACCCGGTTGTTGCGGCTCTCCTCGATGTCGACGCGGAAACATTCGGGGATACGGTCGCAGATCCAGCGCGCGATGTTCTCGGCTGTCGGGTTGAACGGAAGGAGTTCGTTCAGGTTTCCGTGGTCGAGATATCCGTGGATCTCCCTTTTGACCCGGGCGAAGTCGACGACCATCCCCTGGGGGTTCAGCTGGCGGGCGCGGCAGTGGACGGTAACAATCCAGTTGTGGCCGTGGAGGTTGCGGCATTTGCTTTCGTAAGGGAGATCGAGGCGGTGACATCCGGCGATCTCCATCGTTTTGGAGACTATGAACATATATCGGGTAGAGGTTTTAGAGGGCAGGATTAAGGTGACAGAAGAAATGCCACATCGCGATACCGCCGGCGACCGAGACATTGAGAGAATGTTTCGTTCCTTCCTGCGGTATTTCGATACAGGTGTCGCAGAGGTCGACAATTTCCTGGGCGACACCTTTGACTTCGTGGCCGAGGACAAGAGCGTAACTGCGGCTGCGGTCGGGGCGGAACCGTTCGAGCGAGACGCTCCGTTTGACCTGCTCGAGACAGCAGATCTCGACACCGGAATCGCGTCGGCGCAGTTCGGCGAGGGCATCAGCAGTCGATTCATACCACGACCAACAGACCGAGTCCTCGGCGCCGAGTGCGGTTTTGTGGATCTCCGGCGATGGGGGTGTTGCAGAGATTCCACAGAGCATTATCTCGCTGATCAAAAAAGCATCGGCCGTGCGGAACACAGAGCCGATGTTGTTAAGCGAGCGGATGTTGTCGAGCACGACGACCAGTGGAATCTTTCGTTTCGTCCTGTAGTCGTCGAGCCCGACACGATTCAGGTCAAGGATATTTTTTTTCTCCATCAGTCGATGATGTCGAAACCGGTATATCGGCGCAGACATTCGGGAACGACAATACCCTCGGGGGTCTGGTTGTTCTCGAGCAGGGCAGCCATGATGCGCGGCAGAGCGAGCGCCGAGCCGTTCAGGGTATGGACGAGGCGTGTCTTCTTGTCTGCATCGCGATAGCGGCACTTCATGCGGTTAGCCTGATATGTCTCGAAGTTCGATACAGAGGATACTTCGAGCCAGCGTTTCTGGGCGCCCGACCATACCTCGAAGTCGAAGGTGATGGCAGAGGTGAAACTCATATCGCCGCCGCAGAGACGGAGAATATGCCAGGGGAGGCCGAGTTTGTCGAGCAGACCCTGGACATGGTCTTTCATCTCCTCGAGAGCAGCATAGGAGTTCTCCGGTTTCTCGATCCGGACGATCTCGACCTTATCGAACTGGTGGAGGCGGTTCAGGCCGCGGACATCCTTTCCGTAACTGCCGGCCTCGCGGCGGAAACAGGCCGAGTATGCACAGTTCTTTATCGGGAGCTGGGAGTCGTTGAGGATGACGTCGCGATAGAGGTTCGTGACGGGGACTTCGGCGGTCGGGATCAGATAGAGACGGTCTTCGTTGATGAAATACATCTGTCCCTCCTTGTCGGGGAGCTGTCCGGTTCCGAGGCCGGAGGCTTCGTTGACGACGTAGGGGGGCTGGATCTCGGTGTAGCCCGCTTCGCCGGCCTGGTCGAGGAAGAACTGGATCAGGGCGCGCTGGAGCCGTGCGCCTTTTCCGATATAGACGGGGAATCCGGCGCCGGTTATCTTGACGCCGAGGTCGAAGTCGATCAGATTGTATTTACGGGCGAGGTCCCAGTGGGGGAGCGCATCCTCGGGTAGTTCAGGCATCGGGCCTCCGGTTTTTTCGACGACATTGTCGGCGGCGGATGTACCCTCGGGGACCATCGCGCAAGGGAGGTTCGGGATCGAGAGGAAGATTTCGCGGCTTTCGGCCTCGACTTTTGCGAGGGTGTCGGCGTCGGTCTTCTGCGATTCCTTCAGTTCGGCGACGAGAGCTTTTGCCTGTTCGGCTTCCTCTTTTTTGCCCTGTTTCATCAGGGCGCCGATCTGGGCGGCATATTGTTTCAACTGGGCCGCTTTGTTGTCGCTGGCGAGCTGTAGCGCACGGCGCTGCTCGTCGAGGGCGAGGAGACGCTCAACCGGCTCTTTGCCGTCGAACCCTTTGACTGCCAGGCGAGCGACGACCTGTTCGGGATTTTCCTTTATCTGTTGTATTGTCAGCATTGTTCTGTATCTTAAGAGAGAAGTTCTTTAACCTTGGCGGAAATTGCGCGGCCGTCGGCGCGACCGACGAGAGCCTTCGATGCGACACCCATAACTTTTCCCATTTCTTTCATAGAGGCAGCGCCTGTTTCGGCGATAATACGGCGGATTTCGGCGGTCAGTTCCTCGTCTGAAAGCGCCTTCGGGAGATATTCTTCTATAATGGCGGCTTCGGCGAGTTCACCGTCGGCGAGATCCTGACGATTCTGTCCGATATAGATCTGGGCGGTTTCGCGACGCTGTTTCATCATCTTGGCCATGATTTTCATAGCCGCATCGTCGGTCAGCACCCCGCCGGCACCTTCGGCTGTCTTTGCCTCGATGAATTCTTTCTTGATTCCGCGGAGGGTTTCGAGGCGCACCTTGTCGCGGGCAAGCATCGCAGCCTTGATGTCGCTGCTGATTCTTTCGAACATATCCATAGTGTTATCGTACGATGTTTGGTTTCAACCCGCAAAGTTACAAACTTTTTCGGTAACTAACTGAAAAAAATCCGAAATCTACGCGCCTCTACGCGCCGAGGAGGTCGCGGAGGATGTCGAGCGCGGCGATGATCTCCGGTTCGGGCGCGGTCGAATCGAGGAGGATGTCGCCGGCGGCAAAGGGGAGGGAGAAGTTGATTGTCGCTCGGTCGCGGTTCTTCTTGTCGTGGCTCATCAGGCGCAGAAGAGCCGGATAGTCGTCGCAGTCGATCGGCACGGCGCCGTAGAGTTCGCGGACGACCGGGGCGAGACGGTCGGTCAGATCGCGCGGCGCCCCAAGAACCAGTCGCGCCAGAACGGCCTCGCCAAGCAGGCCCCAGGCGACGGCATAGCCGTGGGGAACGGGGTTGCCCTTCGACAGAGAGAGCGACTCGACAGCGTGGCCAATCGTATGGCCGAGGTTCAGGATCTTCCGGAGTCCCTGCTCCCGGGGATCCTCGGCAACAACGCGGTGTTTGACAAGCAGATTATCAGCGATGGTCCGGAGCCAGCGGGGGTCATCGAACGATAGTTCGAACAGGATGCCGCCCAGCAGAGCGTCGAGTTGATGCGTCCCGGCGATCACGGCGTGTTTCAGCATCTCGGCATAGCCCGACCGCAGTTCCACACCGGAAAGGGTCGACAACAGAGGGGGAGCGACAACGACAGCCTCGGCAGGAGCGAAAAACCCTACTTCATTCTTCAGGTTTCCGAGATTAACGGCGGTTTTGCCGCCGTACGACGCGTCGACCATCGACAACAGGGTCGAGGCGACGTTGACGAAGCGTATCCCGCGCTTGAATGCAGCCGCGGCGAATCCGCCGAGGTCGCAGACCATTCCGCCTCCGGCGTTGACGAGCACCGAGCGGCGCGTCGCACCGCTGTCGGCGAGCCACTGCCATATTCCGGCTGCCGACCCGATATCCTTGTTCAGGTCACCCGGCTCGACGACATACGACGGAAAGTCTGCCCCGAGCCGTGGCACGACCTGTTCGGCGGTCGTCCGGTCGGCCAGAAGGAAGACGCGGTCAGCCGCAGGAGTCAGCGCGTCGAGCACACGATGCAGGGCCTCTGCCGGGCGGCGGGTCACAACGACACCATCCGGAAGCAGTATATCTTCGCTATCAGTATGCATCGGCGCGGTAGTTGGCCATCGCATCGAGCAGCATCGGTATCGCTCCGGCACACTCCTCCATCGACTGAAAAACAATCGCCGCACCAGCGCGTTCCATCTCCAGGCGGGGTATCGGTCCGGTTGTGACGGCGACAGTGAACACTCCGGCACGGGCGGCCGATTCAACCCCGAGGGGGGCGTTTTCGAAGGCGATGGCGCGGTCGGGGGTGACACCGGCCTTTTCGAGTCCTTTCTCATAGGGCTCGGGGGAGGGTTTTCCGTGGGAGACATCGCGCGATGTGACGCGCATGTCGGCCGGGAACGCGCCGGGAAAGTCGGTGTCGAGGCGGTCGAGCAGAGTGTTCTGTCCGGAACCGGTCACGAGCACCCGCCGGATTCTCGCGCCCTCCAGAAACTGAAGGAGTTCAGCCGCTCCGGGCATCGGCGACACCGGAGGCATTTCGGCGAAAAGGACAGTCTTGCGGCGATAGAGTTCGGCGGCCTCTTCCGCGGTCGCGTCGCGACCGAAGGCGCGGTTGAAGAGGATGTTTATCGTCGACGCGCCCGTCCGGCCCTCATACATAAAGAACTCTTCGGGGGTCGCCTCGATTCCGATTTCGGAGACCAGTTTCATCCACGCAGCGACGTGATTCGGCATCGAATCATAAAGAGTGCCGTCCATGTCGATCAGGGCGGCGCGGGGATAGACCGAGAGGTAGGAATGCCGGCGGCAGAAGCACTCGACGGCGGGGGTGTATATGTTAGTCATTCTTTTTTCTGTTTCTTCTTAATTTTAGGTTTCTTTCCTGTTTCGGCGCGGCGCAACGAGTCGGCAACCTCTTCGGTCAGGGGGATTATCCCTTCCTGCATCAGCATAATCGAATCGGCCCGCGTCAGTGCCTCGCCGGGAGCGGATATTGTATCGACTGGAGAGGGGCGTGATCCCCCCTGGAGCCTTACACGCTGTGTCGCCGAAGCTCCTCCCCCCTTGTTGACGCCGAAGCGGAAGACGCGCTGGATCTCGTTGATCAGGTTGACGCGGACGGTATCAGTCAGATGGCGTTGCGAGATGATTTTGTCGGGATTGAAATTGGCGCGGCCGAGACGGACCTTGAAGTCGTCGCTGTTTCCTTTGATCGTCAGGCCAAATTTGAAGGGGAGGGGAGATTTCAGAACCGCCACATGATATTCATAGTTCATGTCGAGGTCGTTTCCGCCCCAGACGCCGAGGCGGTAGCGATCGAAGTCGAACATAAAGGGGTAGACGTCGAGATAGTTATTCTCGACCATCAGCTCGACACTCATATGGTCGATCATATTGTGTTGTTTATCCTTGAACATCAGCCATTTTGCCATCGTCTTGAATGTCTCCGGGTCGATGACCGTCAGCGAATCACCGTCGAGTTTCATAACAGCCTTCAGGGTATTGAACCGGAAATCCATCATTGAGTCGAGTTCGGTTGTGATCGCCATATCGGCCGTAACATATCCGCTGACACTCTTCAGCAGCGGCAGAATCGAATCGACCTGGGGCATCATCCCGAGGAATTTCTTCAGGTCGAGTTTCTTCAGAACCATTCCGGTCGCGAAGTTGATATCGTCGGGGGTCGGAGCCGAATAGAGAGCCGTCAGGTCGAGGGATCCCATGTCGGTCAGACCCGACAGTCGGTTCAACTGGACCGCACCGTCGGCCATCGCGAGACTGCCGGAGACGCGGTGGAACCAGACGTCGGCATAGAGCATATGGCGTGCCGAAACCGAAAAATCGGCGCGGAGATTGACCGGAACGATAAAGGCGGCGCGTTCGTCGGGGGAGACAGTCTGGTCGAGCTGGTGCTGCATCGTCGCGTCGTCGGCGTCGTCGTCGGTGCCGGCGATGACGGTTGTCGAATCGACCCTCGAGGCGAAGGCCGACCCACTGAATATCGCGTCGGCGAAGGCGTTGACATCGAGGGTGTCGAACCGGAGCGACAGATCGACCGCGACAGGCTCGCCGCGGCGGGAGGTGACAGCGCTCGTTATGTTCCGGATAGCGCCGTTGACGACGACCGACGAGCGGCCGGCGCGGTAGCGTGTGTCGCGGACAACGAGCGAATCGGTGTTGAAGGCGACGTCGACGCGGATCAGTTCGTTGCGCAGAGGGAAATAGGGGGTGAAGGCGCGGCCGCGGGCGGCTTTGATTGTTCCGGAGGCCTCCCATAGCTTCAGCCAGCGCTGGATCGAATTGTCGACCCCGAAGTCTATCTTTTCAGTCTGGGCAACCGAATCGGCGCGGGCGCGGCGGCGGAGCGAATCTCCCGCGGCGTGGGGCCGGGAATTTCGGCGCGAAGCCATTTCGGCTATGGTCAGCGTGTAAACCGAATCGAGCGAAAGGTTAGGGTAGAGGGCGCAGATCGAGTCGTAGACAGCGAGTTGGCGCCGTCCGAGGCGCGGCTGCTGGCGTGGGTGGAGGGTCAGCCCGATCGAGGCGTCGGCGAGCGATGCGCGGTTGAGGCGATCGGCGTAGACAAACCGTTTCGACTCGATATCGAGCGACAGAAGTGGACGCCGTCCCTGGCCGTTGAAGCGGCGGAGGGAGACTCCGGCCGAGATGTCGCGCAAGTGGAGCCTGACGCTGTCGGCGTCGGCCGAGCGCATCGAGAGCGACCCGGCCGATACGCGTCCGCCGATCGGGTTGATCTCGGTCGTGTCGGCCGAGGCGGCGACATTCCGCGAGGCGAGACCGGCGTGGAGTCCGGTGCCGCGCAGTTCGACGGCGTCGGCCGAGAACCGGAGTGTATCGATGTCGAGGGCGACGGTCAGGAGCGAATCGACCCTGAGCGAATCGGTCAGGGCGAGTTTCGAGTCGGAGCCGAAGCGGAGTTCGGCGCGGCCGATCGATGCGGAGGCCGAACTGTCGCGCATCGCGACGGCGAAATCGCTGAGAGTCAGGCGGCCGCGGGCATGAATGCGGTGGAAGTCGGTTCGGTTGACATACGACGGACGGAGACGGAAGTCGGTCTCGCCGCGGAATGTTCCGGCAACGCTGCAGGAGAGACGGTCGAGAAGTTGGCGGGGGAGACGCGAGAGGCCGACACCCCCTTTGAAGGTCGCGTCGACCAGAGGATCCATTATGTTTCCTGCGGCCAGGACCTTCCCTTTCAGGCTGAAGCCAACAGCAGGTCCGACAGCGAGGAGATGGTCGATTGTCACAACGGCACGGTTCGGGTCTCCACCAGGGAGGTCTGCGTGGATATCTACAGCAAACTGTCTTAAATTCAGTCGGTCATAGACGAGCCGGCCCTGATCGATTGTCAGCGACACTTCAGCGTCGGGAAGCGTCGTTGTCGAAACAGTCCAGGGGGAACGGATCTTCAGCGAGGCGTCGGCGACAAGGTCGGTCGTGAACGCCGGAATCGCGTCGGGGAGTATCCGGCGGGCCATTTCGGCGGCCGAGGCGATGTCGAGGCGGGGTATTTCGAGCGAAAGTCGCTCGATCCGGATCGAATCGGCGAAGTCGACCTCGGCGTCGCCGCAGAGGCGAATATCTCCGAAGGAAGCCGACAGCATTTCGACCGCAACGCGGCAGGGGGAGTTCATATCCCAGCGGATGTCGCCGTCGAGCGAGAAGGGTGTCGCCGGCAGATCAATCGTCCGGGCAATCTGCGCGGCGGCCGAACCCTCGACAGCGACGGTATAGAGGGGAGCGGCGGAGCCGGCGAGAGTTGTCGTCAGCCACAGGGTCGCCTCTGTTGTGTCGGCCACCGACCAATAGCGGAAACGGTTCTCTCCGGCGAGGGTGAAGCGGTCGATCTCGATCGTCGGAAGGTCTGCGGAGGCCGTGTCGGCCCCAGCCGCTTCGGCCGGAGCCGGAACGATGTTATAATTGGCCGCTTCGGGAGTCAGGCTGACCAGATTGGCCGAGAGGTCATCGAAGCGGACGTCGCTCAGGCGAATCTCCCCTTCGAGGATAGCCGGAAGGTTGACCGCCCCCCGGAAACTTCCGAGGGTCAGCAGCGTGTCTGCATAGGAGGGGAGAACGCCTCGCTGCTCCGGGGAGAGTTTGTCGAAGGCACGCGAACGGATTGTCAGCGAGTCGATCTCGACAACAACCCGGGGGAATGTCGACCAGTAGAAGAGTTCGACACGCCGGACCTCGAGGTCGGCGTCGAGATATTCCGAGCCGTGGCGTTCGACCAGGGGAGTCAGCCGTTCGGGTGTCAGTATCCAGACAACGGCCGAGACCGCCGCGACAATTAGCAGAAGGATAATGCCGGCCGTAGCGACGAGCCATTTCAGAAGGCGCGCTGCCGGATGGCGCCGTTTTTTTTTCGGTTCTGTTTGTTGGTGTTCTTCTTCGGGATTCATTGCTCGCTCAGGTTGTCATATTCGGCGCAAGGCCGGACGGTTATGTGGAAACATGGTTGTTTTCGCTCATATTTGACAAAGCATTTCCCCTCGTTGCGCATCGCGAAAAGGACCTCCGAGAGTATCCCTTTCAGGTCGTTGACCGAGCGGGCGATCCCGAGCGAGTCGCAGATGAAGGAGGAGTGGCTGATGTCGACGGTAGTCCCCATGCTGTGGACCGACGAGTCGACGGCGTTGACATTTCGACGGCGCAGGCGACGGACCGATTCGGGCGTTCGCATGACGCTCGTAATCTTTATCCGGTAGTTTCCGCCGCCGCGGGCGCGGAGTGTGTCGTTGAAGCGGCGCCCGACCTCATGGAGCATACGCGCGGCCGCCGGCACAAGGAACGGGCGCGAATAGGTCAGATTCTCGACAAAGAAATCGCGGCAACTGACAATCTTTGTCAGGCCCCGGGTCTGCTGCCAGTGAGACCTCAGGTCGGTCAGCGGGGGAATCCCCGTTTCGGTTGCCGCAGCGAGATGGACATAGTTGCTGTCGTTGAAAACGAGACCGTAGTTCTTCCCGAGATAGTTGACATGCATGTCGACACACGGCTCTGGCATATATCCGAGATGACGGCTGAAAGCCGCCACCGTGTCGGGGGCCAGCATCGCCGGAGTCAGACTGCCGTCGCCGCCGCTGCTGCCCCCGCATCCCGCAGTCGGCGCAAGAAGCGACACAACAGCTCCCGCCGAAACGATTCTTTTCAGAATTACGCTCTTCATCGTCGGTCAGGAATCGGTCCGGTCCATATGGACATCGAGTTGGGGGAAGGGGAAGTGGAGTCCGCGGGCCGGGAGTTCGTTGTAGATATCCTCGTTGACGGCATAGAAGACGGGCCAGTACTGGGCCGCCGGCACCCATGCGCGAACGGTGAAGTTGATGCTGCTGTCGGCCAGGGCGCTGAGTGCGACTGTCGGAGCGCCGCCGGGGTTGGCCGCACGGAGGGTCTTGTCGTCGCGGTCGCGCCGCGCCTCGAGTTGCTCGAGACGAGTCTTCTCCCGTCTGATCTTTCCGCCGAACAGACGGCCAACAACACTCCTCTTGTCAGACTGTCCCTCCTGGTCCTTTCCAGTCTCGCCACTCTGCGCGGCGGCTTTTTCGGCCTCGATGTCGCGGTTCAGCGTCTTCAGCCGGTGGGTCGGGATGTCGACCTTGACGATCTCCTCGCGCCGCAGGAGGATATCCATGATCGCCTCCTTCGCGGTCGCGACATCGTCGCCGTAGGCGAGCGACACGGTCCATTCGACGCGGCGGTAGTCCTCGCGCGACCAGTTGTTTATCGTTCCGGTCGAGAGCCCTCCGTTCGGGATCATTATCGTCTTGTTGTCGGGGGTGTTGATGATTGTCGAGAAGATCTGGATCTCCGTGACGGTTCCGGCGTAGCCCTGGGTCTCGATATAGTCACCGATGCGGTATGGCTTCAGCAGAAGGATCAGGACTCCCCCGGCGAAATTCTGGAGCGTGCCGCTCAGGGCCATGCCGATGGCGACGCCTGCCGAAGCAAAGAGGGCGATAAACGACGAGGTGTTGATTCCGAGCAGACTGATGACCGTGACGATCAGCAGGAAGTAGAGGACGATATTAATCAGACTGAGGATGAAGGTGCTGAGTGACTGGTCGACTTCGCGGCGAATCATGACTCCGGCAACGAAACCGTAGATTTTCCGGATTATGAATTTTCCGATATAGAAGACGGCGACAGCGACCGCCAGCGAGATGAAGAAGGTTATGATGTCGTGGGCAAGGCGGCTGATCAGTTCGTCGAGCGACATTGTCTTCAGCATCGACAGATCGCCGGAGAGGGTCCCGGATGTCGCCGTCGTGTCGGCAGGCAGGGTTTCCGTAATGGGTGTCTGAATCATATGATTGGTTTGGGATTTTATATATCTTTTCTTGTTTGTCAGTCTGCGGCGAACTGGGCGTTATGGCTCGCGACGTCGCTCCACCAGGCTGTCTGGTCGTAGCCATAGAGCGACGAGTCACTGCGGTCGAGAATGACGCCACATCCGAGGCCGCTGAAGTCGCTGAGGTCGAGCCCGAGACACGAGGGGGTCGCACCCCACCAGAGAACCGCGTCGTCGAACGCCGCGTCCCAGAGCCTGAGAGCCTCGGCCGACGGGCGCAACGAGCGCAAATAGTCGCGCATGTCGTAGATCGTGCAGATTCCCCGCTGGAGACGCACGCCCCAGTAGTCGCCGGGGGTGTCGTAGGGGACAGCCTCCTCCATAATCCGGCGCGTCGCCGTGGCGAGGCCGTCGAGACGGTTGGTCTCGACAACAGCCATCGTACAGAACCGGTCAGCCGACGACTGCATCCGGTCGTAGTATTCGAATGTGTTCCGCGCCGCACGGACCAGGTCGGTCTCCCCTTCGGCAAAGAATACCGGAAGATTCAGGTCGTAGGGCATTCCGTTGACGGGTAGTTCGGTCGCCGAGGCAACGATACGGCGGGCCGAGTTGCGGAGTTCATAGAAGACTTCGACGGTCCCCATATGGCAGCAATCGAAGTAGATCCAGTCGAGGTTCTTCCCCTCGAGAGCCGCCGACAGGTCTGTCAGGGACATTCGGGCGCGGCCGACAAGTCCGAAGGAGCGTGTCACGCTCTCATCCATCCAACCCGTGCCGTGGCTCCATAGCACAAGTCCCATCGGGGCGTTTCCGCCGAGCGATGCGGCCAGATCGACAACTTCCGACATTCTCTGCGGATCGAGCGATGCGGCAGTCTCTCCTGTCGCCGAATATTCGCGACAGATCGCGTAGGTTCCGTCTTTTTTCAGTTCGGAGAGGGTTGTCGAGCCGTCGGAGGCGTTGCGGTAGATAAAGAGCCGGCCGCCGTTACGGAGGGCTCCGGCGGCGACGGCGCTCTCCATCTCGTCGAGGTCGAAGCGGTCGAACCCCTGCTGTCCGAGGTTGTTCTGGGCGACCATATAGACCAGGACGGTACGATTGACCGTCGGGGTCTCGTCTTTTTCATGACAGGCGGCCATCAGGAATATGGCGGCTATGCCGAGGAGTATTCTTTGTATTGTTCGTTTCATAGATCGGTTTTCGTTAATCCAAAAAGCGACAGTCCGAAACCATCGCATAATATAAACGGAACCGGGCTCCGTAAATTGTGTCACGAGCGCTGATATTCAGTCGGGGTCAGGCCGGTTGCGTGCTTGAAGTATTTTCCGAAGGCCGACTGGGTCGGGAAGTTCAGTTCGTCAGCGATCTGCTGGACGCTCAGCCCCGAAAACCGCAGCAGGTTCTTCGCTTCGAGAACAACGAAGTCTTCAATCCACTGCGTCGCGGTCCGCCCGGTCGATTCGCGGATGACCATCGAAAGATATTTCGGGGAGATAAACATCTGGTCTGCGTAGAACAGGACGGTCCGTTCGCGAAGGTGGTTTCGCTGAACAAGATCCATAAACTCACGAACATAGGCCTGTCGGCGCGACAGCCTCTGGTATATCCCCTCGTCATCGGGGGTTTTCTTTTTGGCCAGTTGAAGAATCTGATAGACAAGCGCAGCAATCAGACAACGAGAAATTCCACGGACATAAATGTCGTCGTCGTTCGAGAGCGTGTTGGCGTGGATCAATTCGAGATAGCGCCTGATCAGATCGGTCTCTCCGCCTGTGACAGCCATCAGCGGGGGGAGCAACGTGTTCGGGCGGTAGGCGCTCAGGACATTCATATCGAGGTTGACATCCTGGATGAACCGGGGGGAGATCGCGAAGATCAGGGCCTCGAAGCGTTCGGGGCTGACCGATTTGATCTGAAGCAGGTTTCCGCTGGTAATGACCAGCATCGAATTCGCCGTCAGACGACATGGCTGGAGGTCTATTTCAATCTCCATCTCTCCGGAGAGACAGAGTAGCGTTGTCAGGCCATCGATACGCATCGGCGATGTCTCTGAACTGAGCCCGGGCGTACGGGAGATCAGGTGGGAGTAGAGGTAGTCGTCACCATAGTGGCTGAACTCCGTCGAGAATTTACGAAGACTGAAAAGGTCGGTTATGCGGTAGGATTTTTCCATAGTTCCCATTCTTATCAAAAACTTCCGCAAATATAGCAAGAAATCTCGATTCGGGCGCATCTATCCCGAAAATATTGCCTCTTTGCTCCAAAACCGGCCTGTGGGGCGATAGATAGAAATGGTAAACCATATTGTCAACAAACCAAAAGTTTGGAATATTCGTTTATATTTCGCATCTTTACGTTCTAAAAACAAGACGATTATGGCAATGACTATAAAAACATCACCCGAACTGTGGGGCGAAGACGCGCGCGCGTTCGAAGAAGAGGCTGAGCGTAATGGCAAACTACCGACTCCGAAACTTTCCGAATCCCAGCGGAAAATTTTAACAACAATGTTGGAGAGCGCAAAGGACTTTGTATTCCCCCCTAAAAAATATTCGAGGAAAATGGCTGGATATTCATTTGTTGAAGAGACCGTTATGATGCCATATACAAGAGAGGTTGCAGAATTCTGCAACCCTTTTTGTTGACAACAAAACCGCTTGCCGCTATATGATGGTAGATGCATATAATACCGAATCAACGCTCCATTACTATGAAAAGAATGGGCTCAAACCTTTATACAAAAGTGAAAAAGCAGAACGAGATTCTTTCGGAATACCTGATGATGAAACTCTGAAAAGCCGGATATATTATTTTGACCTTAAATTGATAACCAGGTCCTGATGATATAACAATTGCAGACACAATCCCAGTTGGTGATTCCCGGGAACAATCCGGGGGCGGGAGGCGTTGTAGGGGATATATGCCGAAAATGATGTTGCATTATGTGTCTTGCTGTACCTGGAAAAATAACTGAAATCGCCGAGTCGGGGCCGTTCAGAATGGCAACGGTCGATTTCTGCGGCGTGCGACGCCAGATTTGCGTCGACACGGTCGAAAACGCCGCCGTCGGCGACTATGTAGTTGCTCACGCCGGCGTCGCTATCTCCGTCATGAACCGCGAAGAGGCCGAAGCGACACTCCGCGACCTCGAAACGATCACGGCTGAACGCGAAAAATCCTCCGGTCTATGAACCCCCTGACCGATACCGCCCCCTGGCGCGACGTCGCGACGATGCGCGCCCTGATCGACCGGATATGCCGGACGGCCACACGGCCGTGGCGCGTCATGGAGGTCTGCGGCGGACAGACATGGACCCTCTCGCGCTATCGTCTCGAAGAACTGATCTCGCCGGCCGTCACGATGATCCACGGTCCGGGATGCCCCGTCTGCGTCACACCCGAACAGACCGTCGACAACGCCGTCGAAATTGCCCGCCGGCCCGATGTCATCTTCTGCTCCTTCGGGGATATGCTCCGCGTTCCGGGATCGGAGAAATCTCTGTTGCAAGCCAAGGCCGACGGGGCCGACATCCGTCTGCTCTATTCTCCTCTCGAGTCGCTCCATATCGCTCTCTCAAATCCCGACAAGCAGGTCGTTTTCTTCGCCATAGGCTTCGAGACAACGACACCGCTGTATGCCCTGCTTGTCGAACGCGCCGAGACGCTCGGCGTCCGCAATCTCTCGCTGCTGACGGCTCTCTTCACCGTCCCCGCCACCGTCGACGCGATCCTCGGCGACCCCGACTGCCGGGTCGACGCGCTGATTGCCGCCGGACATGTCTGCGCAATCACCGGCCTCGGCGAATACGAGGAACTCGCGCGGCGCAAGGCGATTCCGGTCGTCGTCGGCGGTTTCGAGCCTGTCGACATGCTCTACGCGATCTCGAAAGCGGTCGAAATGCTCGAGCTGGGCGAGACCGGGGTCGCGAACGCCTACGGCCGCGTTGTCGCCCCGGAGGGGAACCCCGCCGAGTGCCGGCGGGTCGACCGCGTTATGGAGATCGCCGCGACGCGATGGCGCGGTATCGGCGAAATCGCCGCCAGCGGAAGGAAACTGCGCCCCGGATTCGAACATTTCGACGCCGCCGTCCGTTTCAAACTTAAGTCCTCTCAACCCGAAATCGACCGGGGCTGCATCGCTCCGCAGATTATGAAGGGACTGCGGCTGCCGACAGATTGTCCCCACTTCTGTCGCAAATGCCATCCGACATCACCGGTCGGCGCACCGATGGTCTCGGCCGAGGGAGTCTGCGCCGCCTATTACCGCTACAAAAACGAGCAGCCATGAACCACTCATGTCCGACACAACAATACCTGACCGACCGCGTCGAACTCGCCCACGGAGGCGGGGGACGGATGACGGCTCGCCTGATCGAAAGCGTGTTCGCCCCGGCTTTCAGCAATCCGATTCTTAACCGCGCCCACGACGGGGCGATTGCTCCGCCGATGACGGGGCGACTGGCGTTCTCGACCGACACATTCGTCGTAACCCCCCGCTTCTTTCCGGGAGGGAACATCGGCGACCTGGCGGTCAACGGAACCGTCAACGACCTTCTCTGCTGCGGCAGCAAGCCGCGCTATCTCTCCGTCGGGTTCGTCATCGAGGAGGGATTTCCTGTCGACGAACTGAAACGGATCGTCGCCTCGATGGCCGATGCAGCCCGCGAGGCGGAGGTCGAGATCGTCACCGGCGACACGAAGGTCGTCGGGCGCGGCGGTTGCGACGGAGTATATATCAATACGTCGGGTGTCGGGGAGGTACCGCCGGAACTGTTTCTCGATCCGGCGAATCTCCATCCGGGTGACAGGATACTGATTTCAGGAACGATCGCGAACCACGGCATGGCGGTCATGTCGGTCCGCGAGGGTCTGGCTTTCGACTCGGAGATCGTCAGCGACACGGCGTCGCTCGGCGACCTGACGGCAGCCGTTCTGTCGGTCGCGCGCCGGGGACTCAGGGTTCTCCGCGATCCGACACGCGGGGGCCTCGCATCGACCCTGAACGAATTCGCCGAAGCCTCGGGTGTCGACATAACGGTCGACGAAGAGGCTGTCGGAGTCCGTCCGGATGTCCGCAGGGCCTGTGAACTGCTCGGGCTCGACCCGATGTATGTCGCCAACGAGGGTGTCATGGTCGCCGTCGTCTCCGAAGCGGAAGCCGACGCGGCGCTGAAGGCGATGCGCCGGAGCGCCCACGGAGCCGATGCTGCTATAATAGGGACAGTCGGGGAGAGACGCGGAGCCGACAGTGCCGTATGGGTCCGCATGCCGCTGGGGAACCGCCGGCGTCTCGAGATGATCAGCGGCGAACAACTCCCGCGAATCTGCTGAGAAAACGATAAAACAACTATAAAACCGAGCCATATGAAGACATTCTACCAGGAACTCAAGGAGAAGGGCTACACACGTCGCCAGTTTCTCAAATTCTGCGGCATAATGGGAACCATGATGGGACTCCGCCAGAGCGGCGTCGCCCAGATCGTCGACGCCCTCGACAAGAAGCCGATGCCGCATGTCATCTGGGAGCATTTCCAGGAATGCACCTGTTGCAGCGAATCGTTTATCCGAGCCTCGCACCCCCTTGTCAGCAAGATCCTGCTCGAGATGGTCTCCGTCGACTACGACGACACGCTTATGGCTGCCAGCGGTTTTGTAGCCGAAGAGATGAAACACGAGGTCATGAAGGAACACTGGGGGAAATATATCCTCTGTGTCGAAGGGGCGATCCCGACCGGAAGTTTCGGATACTGCACATGCGCCGGACGCTCGGCGCTCGACATCTTCCGCGAGGATGTCGAAGGGGCCGCGGCAATTATCGCCTGGGGAAACTGCGCCAGCTCGGGGTGTATCCAGGCGGCCCACCCGAACCCGACCGGAGCGAAACCGGTCCACAAACTTGTCTCTGGAAAGCCTGTCGTCAACGTCCAGGGTTGTCCGCCGATCGCCGACGTCATGGCCGGCGTGCTGGTCTATTACGTCACCTTCGAACGCCTTCCGGAACTCGACAATATGGGGCGCCCGAAGATGTTCTACGGCCGGCGCATCCACGACACCTGCTACCGCCGCGCGTTCTACGACGCCGGCCTCTTCGTCCAGAGTTTCGACGACGGGAACGCCAAGAAGGGATATTGCCTCTACTATATGGGGTGCAAGGGCCCGAATACGTTCAACTCCTGCGGTATAATAAAATGGAACGACTGTATCAGTTATCCGATCCAGAGCGGACACCCCTGCATAGGGTGTGCCGAACCGGGATATTTCGACCAGGAGCCGTTCTACCAGCACCTGCCGTCGGTCAACGGAATCGGCATCGAGGCGACGGCCGACAAGATCGGCGCCGCCGCGACGGTCGCCGCCCTCGCCGGAGTATCGGTCCACGCCGTCGTGACAAACATTCAGAAACGCAAATTGATCCTCAACGAGGATGAACCGGTCAAAGAAGATGAAGTAGATGGAAACTAAAGTTGTTGTCGACCCCGTTACCAGAATCGAGGGTCACCTCCGGATGGAGGCCGTCGTCGACGGTGGTAAGATAAAGGATGCCTTTTCGACCGGCACGATGGTGCGCGGCATCGAGATAATCGTCAAGGACCGCGATCCGCGCGATGTGTGGGCCTACGTCATGCGCGTCTGCGGCGTCTGCACGTCGATGCACGGCCTGGCGTCGGTACGCTCGATCGAGAACGCGATCGGAATCGAGGTCCCGAACAACGCCGAGATGGTCCGCAACATCATGCTCGGGACGCTCCAGTCGCGCGACCATCTCGTCCATTTCTACCAACTCTGCGCGCTCGACTGGGTCGACGTCGCATCGGCGCTGAAGGCCGATCCGGCCCAGGCCGCCGCGATAGCCCAGTCGCTCTCGCCGCTCAACAGCGCCTACACCCCCTGGGGGGAGAATTCCCCGGGCTATTTCGCCGATGTACAGCGGAAAGTCGGCCGTTTTCTCGAGGCGAACCCGAAGAACAATCTGTTCTCGACCGGACGATGGTGCTGGGGCTCGAAACTCTACCGCCTCCCGCCCGAGGTCAACCTGATCGGCCTCGCCCACTATCTCCAGGCACTCGATTTCCAGAAAGAGATCTGCAAGATACAGACAATCTTCGGCGGAAAGAACCCACACCCGAACTACCTCGTCGGGGGGATGGCCTGCGCGATCAACATGCAGGACCCGAACGCGATCAATATGGAGCGCCTCGACTTCGTCAAACAGATAATCGAGCGGGTACAGACCTTCGCCAACGAGGTCTATCTCCCGGACTGCCTGGCCATCATGTCGTTCTACCCCGAATGGAACCAGATCGGCGGAGGACTGCGCAACTATCTCAGTTACGGCGACTATCCGATGAGCCATTTCGGCCAGACCGACTCCTATCTGTCGAACCGCGGCATCGTTATGGACCGCGACCTGAGCCATGTCGAGGAGTTCGATCCGCGCCGTCTCGACGGCCTCCAGGAGTTCGTCAACAACGCCTGGTATAAATACTCCGTCGGGAAGGACCGCGGTCTCCATCCGTCGGTCGGCGAGACGATTCTCGACTATACCGGCCCGACCGAGAAGTTCGACTGGCTCGGGGGTGACAAGCCCTACAGCTGGATCAAGACCCCGCGCTATCTGAACCATCCGATGGAGGTCGGTCCGCTCGCCCGTCTGGCTGTCAACTATGCCTCGAAGAACGAGGCGACAGTCGATCTGGCCGACCGCGCCCTGGCGCGATGGCGCGAACTGTCGACGAAATTCAACGGCCGCGACTGCGGCATCACGATCCAGTCGTTCTTCTCGACCGCCGGGCGTATAATCGCCCGCGCCATCGACGCTACAGAAGCGGGCGACTATATGGCACGCTGTTACAACCAGTTGATTTCCAACATCCGCGGCGGCGACGAGTCGATGTTCAACGGTTCGAAATGGGAACCGGACTCCTGGCCGGCAGACTGTAGCGGATTCAGCCTGAACGAGGCTCCGCGCGGCGCTCTGGCCCACTACAGCCATATCAACCACCGCCGTATCGTGAACTACCAGATGGTCGTCCCGACAACCTGGAACGGCTCGCCGCGCGATCCCTTCGGTCAGCGTTCGGCCTTCGAGGAGTCGGTCATCGGAACGCCGGTCGAAGGTTTCGCCCCCGATTCGCCGGAGATGGCCCTGAGCATTATCCGGACAATCCATTCGTTCGACCCCTGTATGGCCTGCGCTGTACACCTCTACGACGAGGATGGCCGGATGATCCACCGTCTGACAATCAACAACCCCTGACAACATAATACCCCTCCACACTATGAAATCAAGACGCAGAAATCTACGGGAGGTGTATGTCTGGCAACTCCCCGTCCGGTTCTTCCACTGGATCAACGCCCTCTGTATAGTCGTCCTGTGCGTAACGGGCTATATCATCGGCGATCCGCCGGCGATCCAGCATGCGACCGAGGCGATCGACAACTACTGGTTCGGCTGGGTTCGGTTCGCCCACCTGGCGACCGGAATGATCTTCGTCGTCAACATACTCGTCCGTCTCTACTGGGCCTTTGCAGGGAACACCTTCGCCCGCTGGCAGAATTTCGTTCCGCTGAAGAAATCGCAGTGGAAGAGCATTATGGAGACCCTGAAGGTCGACATCCTTCTGCTGACAAAGACTCCGGTCTACGACATCGGCCACAACTCCCTGGCGGCGACAACCTATCTCGGGCTGTTCCTGCTGTCGGTCATCCAGGCGCTGACCGGATTCATGATGATGTTCGTCACGACAAACAATGTCGGCGAACCGGCGACGACATGGATGCTCTTCGGGTTGAACGGATTCTTCGTTGTCCGCTATATCCATCATTTCCTGATGTGGGCCTTCGTGATTTTCATGATTATCCATGTCTATCTCGTGTTCTACCACGACTATATCGAGCGGAGCGGAATCGCATCGTCGATGATTGGCGGATGGAAATTCGTCCGCACCGACGTCTACCGTGACTTCCTCGAGGAGCGTGAGCGGGAATGTCTGGCGAAGAATCCCGATATGACCCGGGCCGAATGCCGGGAGGAGGTAGAGCATGAATGACACGGGCAGATCGCCAGTCCTGATCCTCGGGATCGGCAACCTCGTCCTCCAGGACGAGGGGTTCGGGGTCCACGCCGTCAGCCTCCTGAGGTCGATGGTCCGCATCGACGAACCGATCGACCTTCTCGACGGCGGGACGGCGGGGCTCCATCTGATGGGCTACCTGCGCAACTACCAGCGGGTCATCGTCGTCGACGCGTCGCTCGACAGTTTCCCGGAGGGGACCGTCAGGCGCATACGACCGCGCTACAACGAGTTTCCCCCGCTGGTGACGGCCCACGAAATCGGACTGAAGGATGTGCTGGAGGCGATGGAGATAACCGGCTACTGCCCCGACGTCGAACTGATTGTCGCGAGTGTCCGGAAATACACGTCGCTCGGAACCGAACTGTCGCCGTCGGTCGAAGCGGCTCTGCCGAAGGCGTGCGAAATGGCGCTCGCGGCGGCCCGGGAGTCGGTCGCAGCCGGATGAGCGCTCCGGCAGTTCACTCTATCTCGGTCGACACGTCGGGATCCCCTTCGGTGTCGATCTCCTCGGGGTGCTTCCGGAAATACTCCCCTATCAGGTTTCCTATGTTGAAATAGAACCCCCCGGCGCTGCGACCGCCGGCATCCTCGACAGTTATATACTCGTAGCAGGGGTCGTAGAAGACATGATTCGCAACGCGATAGCCCATCTGGTTCAGAAGGACATATTCGTGTTGCGTCTCGATTATATACCAGGCATTCTCCTCGTCGAGGCCTGTTCCGGTCGATTCGATCGCCATCAGGATATAGCGGAGTTTATACTCCCATATCTTCGCCAGATTGACATTTCCCTTCGCTTTCAGCGCGTTGATCATCAACTGGATCTGGATACAGTCCAGAGGGTTGTCCGAGAGCGACAGGATCGCGTAGCGGATAATCGAGTCGGCCTCGGCGCGCGTCAGTTTCTCTTTAGAGTAGAGGGCCTGGACGCGGTGTGGAACCGGGTAGGGGGGACGGTAGGGGTCGTAGTCCTCCTGAAAGAGGTAGCCGAGGTACAGATGGCGGTATTTGTCGAGTTTCATGACTGTGTCGTTCTTCTGAAACTCCTCGATCAGACGGGGGTAGAAATAGGGGGAGGTACGGTCGGTCACGTTACGGCGGATCTGTTCCATATCGGGAGCCTCGGTCTTGACTTTCGGAAACAGGGTCCGTTCTTGCGCGGCGACAGCGACCGCGAGGATAACTGTCAGTATCAGTAATATTCGTTTCATTGCAGGGAGGATATGGGATTGGTTTGTCTCAGCCGCGCTCATGTCAGCAGGGCGATATGGGGCGATCCGATGAAGAGCATGACGACGATAGCGACGATCGACAGGGTTATGACCGGGGGGAGGGCCTTCGCGCAGAGATAGTCGGTGAATCGGCGCGAGGGGAAGTCGAGGACGCGCCCGGCGGGCGTACGGCTGTAGGCCAGAGCGCCGCAGAAGGCTCCGACGACTCCTCCGAGAACCATCACGTTGGCCGAAACGAGCAGTCCGACAAAAAGTCCGGCTATCGTCGCGACAACGACATAGGCGACGCCGCGGCGCGAGGTGACGACCGGGGTCGGCAGAAGGACCGAGAGTCCGAAGACGATCACCGCCGCCGCACCCCAGAACCAGAGTTGCTCTCCGGCGACGTCGATCGCGCCGCTCCAGTTCAGGCAGATCATCCCTGCGAAAGCGGCCAGGGCGCTCCAGCCGCGGGGTATGAAACAGAAGGCTGTCGCGATTCCGAGCAGAAACGCTCCCAATATCATCAGTATCATTGTCATAATTCGGTCTGTTTTTCGGGGTTTATCGTTATAACGCTACACACCCCCCTTTTGCTCGGCTGACGGAGCGCCTGACGCCGGAGTTTCCTCTTTTTTAACCGGTCGGACCGCCTCGGGATAGGAGATGCGCGAATGGAACATCGTCCGCAGGCGTTGGGCGAAGACCTCCTTGATCTCGTTGACGTCGCGGAACGACAGGGGTGACTCGCTGTGGAGCCCCTCGGAGATCTGGGTGTCGATTATCTTGTTGACCAGGGCGTTGATTGCCGCGGGGGTGTGGTCGCTCAGTGAGCGGGAGGCTGCCTCGACGGCGTCGGCCATCATCAGGATCGACGTCTCGCGCGACTGCGGGTTCGGGCCGGGATAGGTGAACGGCGCCGGGTCGACATCCTCGTCGGGGTGGGCGTTCCGGTAGGTCGTGTAGAAGTAGCGGGCCTGTCCGCGGCCATGGTGCTCGGAGATGAACTGGCGGATGATCGAGGGGAGTTTGGCGCGGTCGGCGCGGCGGAGTCCGTCGGTCACATGTCCGATGACAATCCGGGCGCTCTGGAGCGGCGAAAGGGCGTCGTGGGGGTTGACACCATGCTGGTTCTCGGTAAAAAACGCGGGGTTGTCGATTTTTCCGATGTCGTGGTAGAGCGCCCCGGCGCGGACGAGCTGGACGTCGGCGCCGATGCGCGAGGCGGCGGCCGAAGCGAGGTTGCTGACGGCCATCGAATGCTGGAACGTTCCGGGACACTCCTCGGAGAGTTCGCGAAGGAGGGGGTTGTTTATGTCGGAGAGTTCGACGAGGGTGACGCGCGAGGTGAAGCCGAATATCTTCTCGACGACGAACATCAGGATATAGGCGAAGGAGATGAACACCGAGTTGACGGCGAACCACCCGAACATCGCCGTGTCGATCGCCGCGAAGGTTCCGTTGTGCATCAGTTCGACCGCCATGAACGAGACGCTGTAGGCGACGAAGACGAAGACAGCCGTGCGGACAAGTTGTGAACGGCGCGAGAGATCCTTCAGCGAGTCGATCGCGACAACTCCGGCGGTCATCTGCATGAAGATGAACTCCAGCGGAAAGGGAGCGATAATCGAACAGAGAAGGACCGTCACGGTGTGGGTGAAATAAGCCGTCCGCGAATCGAGGAAGATCAGGGTCATGATCGGCACCATCGAGAACGGGACGACCCAGAGACCGTAGACCCAGCGCTTCGACAGGACGAAGGCGAACAGGGCGAACGCGACGATCGCAATCAGAAGGAAACATAGGGTCCGGTTGTCGCGGAAATATTTGTTACGAAAGATAAACAGGTAGCAGTAGAGGGTTCCGAAGAGGATCGCCATATAGAGTATCTGGCCGAGGATCGGGAGCCACATCGACTCGCGCGAAAGGGCACCGCGCTCCTTCAGCATCTCCTCGTATTTCCGCAGAACGCTGTAGTGGCGGGCGGTGACGAGTTGTCCCTTGTCGATTATCCGCTCCCCTTTCTGGACAACCTCGGTCGCGACAATCGCGCGCTGGTAGATCTCGTTGTGGAGCCGCTCGGTCTCGACGCTGTCGGGGATTATGTTCGGGACGAGATGTTCGCTCAGGCGGGTCGCCGTGATGGCCGCGCGGAAACGGGGGTCGCGGAAGACGCTGTCGAGTCGGGCGTAGGCACTGCGGGCCGAAAGATATGAAGAGGTCGGAAGCGACATCGCGACATTGTCGTGGATCATCTTGACTCCCGGGAGGCTACCCTCGCGGATACGGGCGTAGGTCGCCGGGTCGACGATGCCGGCGCCGTAGATCGAACGGACTTCGTTGACGAGGCGGTTGCGTTCGGTCGGGGTCAGTTCCGTAGGGGTCGCGTTCAGGGTCGAGGCAAATTCCGACAGAACGGTGTTCTGGATCTCATTGTCGCGGTAGTAGACCGGCTCGAAAGTTCGGTCGATGCTGTCCATGATTGCGCGTCGGGTCAGCGAGTCTTTCTCGACGGGGATGTCGAACGGGGCGGTCAGCAGGGAGTAGGTCCAGGGGTGGTCCTTCTCGTAGGTGTAACTGTTGTCGGCTTCCTTCGGGAAGAAATAGACGATTAGCGCCGTTGCCGCGACGAACAGGAGGGTCTTGATCAGTATGTCGTTTCCTTTTGTCTTCATTGTCTGTTGTTTGGTTCAGGTTTTTCTTGAGTCGGCGGTCGCCAGCCTCCGGGCGGAGCGTATCCCCTCGATCCCCCCGATCGACGAGCAGACCGCTGCGACACGGCGTGTATCGGGAACCTTGACGGTTGTCAGGGCGGAGAAAACTTCGCCGTCGGCCTTGATTTCGAGGCTCCGTATGTCGAGATCGAGGGTCGTCGTCAGACATTGGGTCAGTTCCTGGAGTATCCCTTTACGGTCGATCCCTTCGATTGAGATCGTTACCGGGAAAGTCATTTCGACCTTCTCCCAGCGGGTCGACAGCACCCGCGGCCCATATCCGGCCTTGAGCATCTGGGCGTGCTGGCATTTCAGTTCGTGGAGTTCGACGCGGCCGTCGTCGTTGATGAACCCCATCACATCGTCGCCCGGCAGGGGCTGGCAGCAGCCGCGGAGCACGAAGTTGCATGTCCCGTCGGCGCTGGCCGTCAGCGGATAGACGGCCTTCGGATCGATCTTCCGGGACGGCATTTCCCGGGCCGGTTCTTCGGCGGGAGCCGGGAGGGAGCGGCGTCCGGTCGCGATACGGAAGAGGCGTTTGACGATCGAGGCCCTGGCGGGACGGAGTTCGAATTTGTCGATCGAGACCCGTCCGTCGCCGAGGGCGCGGTAGAGGTCGTCGGGAGATTTGAAGTGGTAGAACGACATGATCTTCATGATCTGCTCGTTTGTCGGCTCGGCGACGCCGTTGGCTGAAAAGAAATCGCGGACAATCCCCTTTCCGCGTTCGAGAACGGGACGCTCGAGGCGCCGCAGGGCGGCTCCGAGGCGAACGCGCGCCCGGGCTGTCACGACGATGTTCATCCACTCCGGCTTCGGGGTCTGCTTTCCGGAGGTCAGCACCTCGACCTGGTCGCCGCTCTGGAGCTGGCAGGAGAGGGGAACGAGACGGTGGTTGACTTTTCCGGCGATACAGTGGTCGCCGAGTTCGCCGTGGATATGATATGCGACGTCGAGGACGGTCGCGTTCAGCGGCAGGGTTATCAGTTCACCCTTCGGGGTGAAGACCCCGATCTCCTGGGCGAAGAGATTCATCTTCAGTTTGTCGAAGAAATCGAGGTCGCCGGGGGTCGGGTCCTCGAGGATATCCTGGATCGTCTGGAGCCATTCGTTCAGTTCCGACTCGTCGTTGTCGCTCTCGCCGATTTTGTATTTCCAGTGGGCGGCGAACCCTTTTTCGGCGATTTCGTCCATGCGGCGCGAGCGGATCTGGACCTCGACCCAGTTCCCGTCTTTCCCCATGACGGTCACATGGAGCGCCTGGTAGCCGTTCGCCTTCGGGACGCTGACCCAGTCGCGGAAGCGGTCGGGGTGGGGATCGTAGAGGTCGGTTATGGCCGAGTAGATGCTCATGCAGATCTCCTTCTCACGAGCCGGGTCATCACATTCGAAGATGATCCTCATCGCGTAGAGGTCATAGACATCGGAGAAGGGAACATGTTTCGTCTCCATCTTACGCCAGATCGAATAGACCGACTTCATCCGTGCCTTCGCCTCGTAGGTCAGCCCCATCCGGTCGAGGCGTTCGAGGATCGGCTGGGCGAAGTCGGCATAGACCGAATTGCGGCGCGCCTCGGTCTCGGCGACCTGCCGCTCGACGTCGGCGTAGGCCTGGGGGTGCTCATACTTGAAACTGAGGTCTTCGAGTTCGGTCTTGATCGGGAAGAGTCCGAGGCGGTGGGCCAGCGGAGCGTAGATATAGAGGGTTTCTCCGGCGATTTTATACTGTTTGTTCGGGGTCATCGAGCCGAGGGTTCGCATGTTGTGGAGGCGGTCGGCCATCTTGATCAGTATGACGCGTATATCCTCGCTCATCGTCAGCAGAAGATGGCGGAAGTTCTCGGCCTGCATCGAGGCTTTGTCGCCGAAGATTCCGCCGGAAATCTTCGTCAGGCCGCTGACCAACTGGGCGATTTTCGGACCGAAGCGCGACTCGATATCCTCGACGGTGTATTCAGTGTCTTCGACGACGTCGTGGAGCAGGGCGGCGCAGATCGATGTCGATCCGAGGCCGATCTCCTGGCTGACTATCTTCGCGACGGCAATCGGATGAAGTATATATGGCTCGCCTGAGCGCCGGCGGATACCGTAGTGGGCCTTCCGGGCGAACTGAAACGCACGCTCGATTATCTCGACCTTCTTACGGTGGTTCGAATTGAGGTAGCCGCTGAGAAGGTCCTGAAATTCGGCCTCGACAAGACGCGACTCCTCCTCGTGGCCCATGGCCGCGATTTCCTCGGGAGTCGGTTGTCCTGCATGCTCTTTTTTGTTATTCCAGTCCATCATATCTGTCGGAAATTTAAATCGGGGAAGCAAAAATAATAAATTCTGCTCCCTTCTCCAAATTTTTCCAGGCTAATGGACTTTACAGACCAACTTTGCCGGAGAATCAGCGGAGGCTGGCCATCAATTGCGTATGAGGTTACTCCTTGATGCCGTAGGCGAGGTCGCCGGCGTCGCCGAGGCCTGGGATGATGTAGGAGTGTTCGTTTATCTGGTCATCGATGGCGCCGATCCAGACGGTCGTTTCAGCGTCGGGGAAGGTCTGGCTGACATAGTCGACGGCCTGGCGCGAGGCGATGACCGAGGCGACATGGACTTTCGCGGGGGTTCCTTTGGTCAGCAACGCACGGTAACTCAGTTCCATCGAGGCACCGGTCGCGAGCATCGGGTCGGCGAGGATCAGGGTCTTCCCGTCGAGCCGGGGCGAGGCGATATATTCGATGAAGACATCGAAGTTTTCTTTCTCTTTATATTTTCGATAGGCCGAGACGAAGGCGTTTTGGGCGTGGTCGAAGTAGTTCAGAAAACCCTGGTGGAACGGAACGCCTGCGCGGAATATCGTTCCGAGGACGATCTGCTCGTCGGGGATGTCGCAGAGGGCCTCTCCGAGAGGGGTCGCGACGGTTTCCTTGCGATAGGTCAGGGTCTTGCTGATTTCGTAGGCCATAATCTCCCCGAGACGCTCGAGGTTGCGGCGGAACCGGAGCATGTCGCCCTGGACATTGACGTCGCGGAGTTCGGACATATACTGGCTTATCAGAGAGGGGGTTTCGGCGAAGTTGATTACTTTCATGGAGGGGGTTGGGTTTTTATGTTTTCTATATGTTTTCAGTCGGCGTTCCAGTGGAGTTTGTCGCGGAGGGTGTCGACAAAGCCGCGGTCGGTGCGTTTGGCGATCAACGCGTCGCAAGGGGCCCGCGTGATTGTCACCCTCGCCCCGTCGGCCAGTTCGGTCGCGTTGCCGTCGTAACTGAGCAGAAAAGAGCCTGTCCGCGAACTGACGGTCATGTCGACGATCGAGGTGTCAGGCAGGATCAGCGGGCGCATCGTCAGGGTATGGGCGCAGATCGGGGTGACGACGACGACGCCGGTCCGGGGGTCGACGATCGGGCCTCCGGCCGAGAGGTTGTAGCCGGTCGAGCCTGTCGGGGTCGCGACGATCAGACCGTCGGCGTGGTATGTCGCCAGACGCTGTCCGTCGACGGAGGCCTCGATCGTTATCATCGACGCGCTGTCGCGCTTCAGGAGGGCAATCTCGTTCAGAGCCGTCGCCGGGCGCGGCGACCCTTCGGCGACCGCCATAACCATCCGCCGGTTCTCGACGACGTAGTCTCCCGCGAGGATCGTCGCGGCAACTGCGTCAGGCTCGGCGAGGGTCCAGGAGGTCAGGAAGCCGAGATGGCCGGTATTGATTCCGAACAGCGGAACCGGGGAGGGGAGAACGCGGCTGGCGGCGTGGAGGAGGGTTCCGTCCCCGCCGAGACAGACCGCGAGGGATAGATCCTTCGCGGGGAAATCGCCGGGGAGAGGCCGCAATTCCGGGGGGAGGGTGGCTGTACGAAGGCGGAGATAGTCGAGAAAAGAGGGTTCGGCCAGGAGCGTGACCCCTGCCGACGAGAGTCTGAAGAGAAACACACGGATCGCATCGATATGGCGGTCCTGGTGGGTCGATCCGAATATGGCGAAGCAACGGGCGGGGTTTGATGTCATAGTTCGAGGTTTTTAAGCAGAAGATCGATCCGGTCGCGCATCGTGTCGGTCAGCGGCTCGGAACCTGCGTCGCCGTCGCCGACAATCTGGTCGACCTCGAAGCCGTAGCGCTCGAGCGAGCGGGCGACCCCGTAGCCGTTACGGACATTGACCCGGATGTCGACGCTGACGTCGCCGTAACTCTCGGGCTCGATCGACGTTACGTTCATATTGAGCAGATGGGCGTCGCAGTCCTCGACGGCGCGGGCAATCAGCGAGGCCGAGAAATCGGTCCGCGGACAGCGCAGGGTCAGTTCAGACCACTCTCTCTGGGGCGGGAAACAGCGCTCGGGAGCGTGTCGGATGGATAATATGTTATCTTTTGCGGTCAATCGTTATGGTTATTTTGTGAAAACTGACTAATTTTGCAGTCACGCCATAAAAGCGAGTGCAAATATAGGAAAATTTCCCGATATATCGCTCTCTCTTTTTATAACGGAAGATGGCAGCCAAAAGATTTATTATCGAAAGATTCACAGATGACAAACTTAAGTGTTAACATCAATAAAGTGGCAACCCTGAGGAATGCCCGCGGAGAGAATCTCCCGAACGTACAGCAGTTCGCCACAGACTGCGAGGCGATGGGTGCGAACGGAATAACGGTCCATCCCCGCCCCGACCAGCGTCATATACGCTACGACGATGTCTTTCTGCTTCGTCCTCTGGTCAAGACCGAATTCAACATCGAGGGATACCCCTCGCCGGAGTTCATGGATCTCGTTCTGAAAATCAAGCCGGCCCAGGTCACCCTCGTCCCCGACAGTCCCGAGGCTCTGACATCGAGCGCAGGATGGGACATCCGCGGGAACATGGAGTTCCTGACCGACATCGTCGAGCGGCTCCAGAACGCGGGGATTCGCGCGTCGATATTCGTCGACACCGACATCGAGAACATTCGCCTGGCCGCCAAAACAGGCACGGATCGTATCGAACTGTTCACAAAGCCCTATGCCGACCTCTACCCGACCGACCCCGAGGCGGCCGTCGCCCCCTACACCGCCGCCAGCATTGCGGCCCACAGTGCCGGACTCGGCGTCAACGCCGGCCACGACCTGAACCTCGAGAATCTCGCGTATTTCCACGACAACGTCCCATACCTCAACGAGGTGTCGATCGGCCACTCTCTGATTTCCGACGCCCTCTATCTCGGGCTGAAGGAGACGATCCGCCGCTACAAGGAGTGTCTTCAGTAGTCCAACCGCTCTTTTCCAAACCCTATAACCGAACCCCGCAAAATGTCTCTGTTTATGAACATAATGTCGCAGGCTGTCGAGTCAGCCGCCGACACCGCCGCCAACGCTGCCGCCAGCGAGGCGTCAACCGCGACCGACAGCGTCGTCACAACCCTCGCCGAAACCGCCTCCGCGGCAACTCCGCCCGCCGTCGAACATTCGATTTCAGTCTGGGACCTGTGTGTCCAGGGAGGATTCATCATGGTCCCGCTTGCCCTGCTGTCGATTATCTGTGTCTATATCTTCGTCGAACGGGCTGTCGTCATCGCCCGCGCATCCCGCGACGATGACTCGTTCATGCGCCGCATCAAGGACTATATCCACGAAGGGGATATCGAGGCGGCCGAGAGCCTCTGCGACAACACCGACACCCCCTGGGCGCGCCTGATCGGAAAGGGTGTGTCGCGAATCGGGCGCCCGATGAACGACGTCCTCGCCGCGGTAGAAAACACCGGTAACCTCGAGATCAGCCGTCTCGGCAAAGGTCTCCCCTGGCTGGCGACAACGGCCGCCGGAGCCCCTATGCTCGGCTTCCTCGGGACGGTCGTCGGCATGGTCCAGGCGTTCTTCAACCTCGCCGAAGCCGACTCCGGCGCAAACATCGGGATCCTCGCCGGAGGAATCTACGAGGCACTCGTCACGACCGTCGCCGGTCTGGTCGTCGGTATCGTCGCCCTGTTCGCCTACAACTATCTTGTCGCCCGGATAAACAAGGTCATGATGCAACTCGAAGGGAAGACGATGGAATTTATGGATCTTCTGAACGAACCCTCCTGCTGAGACGACGATGGCCCTTAAACGTCAACACGACATGATGTCGCTCTTCTCGATGGCGTCGATGACCGACGTCATCTTCCTGCTGCTGATCTTCTTTATGGTCACCTCGACCTTTGTCTTCCCGACCGCGCTCGACATAACCCTCCCACAGAGTTCGGAGCAGGTCGCCATACGACCGACGACGCGCATCTACCTGACCGGGGCGGGAGATATCTATGTCTCGCTCGCCGACAGCGAGCCTGAGACTATCTCCGACGACGCTCTCCGCGGCTTCCTCGCCGCACAGTCGCGCGAAAACCCCGCCTCGGTCGAGAATATCGCCGTCTACGCCGACAAAAACGTCACCTACGGCCGACTCGTTTCAATCCTCGACATCGGGGCGCAGTCGAACCTGAAGATGGTGCTCGCGACAAAACCCGCTCCGGTCTCCGCCCGGCCGGACTCCGGAGAAAACTGATCCCGATACGCCCATGAAGAATCCACGTCTGACAGGCGCTGCAGCGACCGTTCTTTTCCATGTCGCTCTGCTGCTGATTCTTATAACAGTCTGCCTGCGGTTCACCCCCGACAATCCCGGGGAACGCACATGGCCTCCGGTCGACGAGAGCGAGATTCTCTTCGGCGGGGAGTATGTCATCGTCGGCGACGAACCGGTCGAGACCGCCGCCGACGACGAAAGCCAGCCGGCGGCCGAAGCGGCCGCCGATCCCTCGGACGATCTCTCCGACGGAGGAAAGCCTGTCGAAGAGGCTCCGGCGGTCATCTCGTCGAGCCGTGAAAGCACAGTCAAGACAAAGCCACAGGAACCGAAACCTGCCGGACCGGACAAGAAGGAGGTCGAGCGCCAGCAACAGCAGCGCCGCGAGAAGGAGGCTGCCGAGCGGATCAAAAACCAGGTTCAGTTCGGAACCGGGAGCGGAAGCGGCTCAGGCGGCAAACGCCCGGGCTCGAAAAACGGCAACTCGGATAACGGCGCCCTGAGCGGTAAGCCCGGGACGGACCTGAAGGGTCGCTCGCTCGAAGCGTGGTCCGCACCGTCCGGCACGGCTACCGGAACGATCGTTGTCCGCGTCCATGTCAACCGGAAAGGGAAGGTCACCCGCGCCGAATACCAGCGTGGTTCGGGAGCGATCGCCGGCAACAGCGCGGCGCGCGAAAGTTGTGTCCGCGCAGCGCTGAAATCGCAGTTCTCTGTCGCGGAAGATGCCCCGGGCGACCAGGTCGGGACAATCACCTACCGTTTCGAATAATCCGCCGTCCATCCGGATCAGTCTTTCCGTCGGCCGGTCAGTTCGTTGAACAGATCGACATAGCGGAGCGCGACCTGCTTCGACGAGAAGCGCTCGCGGACACTCTCGTGGAGCGCTCCGCGGTCGGGGTTCTGCGACAGGGCCCATTCGATCCCCTCGGCGACGCTCGCCGGATTCTTGTATTCGGCGATATATCCGTCCTTCAGATGGGTTATTATGTCGGACTGTCCGCCGCGCCCGAAGGAGACCGGAAGACACCCTGCGGCCTGCCCTTCGATCAGGGTTCCGGGGAGGGTTTCGTAGAGCGAGGTCGAGAGTACGACCTTCGCCGAGGCATAGAGCTGGCGAAGGAGCCGCCAGTCGTTGACGCGTCCGAGATGGACATGGGGGAAACGGAGGTTGTCGAGCCTGGAGCGGTCGCGGATCGCTCCGAAAAAGATCGCCTGGGAACGGCTCGCGAGTTTCGGGTTGGTATCGAAGAGGATGTTCAGCGCCTCGAGCGCATAGTCGAACCCTTTGATCGGATCGTCGAGACGCGCCGCCCCCATCAGGATCGTGTCGCGGTCGTAGCGGATATTGAACGTACGGACCTGGTGGGTCGGTTCGGTCAGGAAGTTGTCGATCGGGAAGGCGTTCGGGATGACACGCACGTCGCGTCCGGCCAGGAGCGAACTCTGGCGCGCTTTTGCGGCGAGCCAGTTGCTGACGGCGATGAAGGTGATTTTCCCGCTGTCGTAGAGTTCCTTTTTTCGGCGCCAGACCTTGTGGGAGAGGTCGCCGGCGCTCCGTCCGGTCAGGAACTGACAGTGGCCGCACTCCTCGCGCCAGGCCTCGCATTCGTAGGCATGGTGGCATATTCCGGTCAGGTTCCACATATCGTGCATGATCCATACGAGCGGCTTTCCCGTCCGGAGAAGACGTCCAACCCCGCGCAGCGACATCAGCCCCTGGTTGATCCAGCTCAGGGCAACGACATCGGCCTCCGCGACCCAGGGGTGGGAAGCGACGGGCATTCCGGTGTTGGCAATCGAGACTTTGAAGAGGTTCCCGCGGTCGAAGCCGTTGGCAAGGAATATCCGCGCGCGCTCGGCCGCGAACCTCAGGCCGCGGACAAAGCGGGTTCCGATCAGCGAGACATTCTCGCTGTCGCTGATTTTCGTGTAGACGACCAGCCGCGCGTCGATTCCCTCGCGCCGGAGAGCTTCGGCGAGGCGGTAGGTCACGACTGACGCTCCTCCGAGCATGTCGCTGTGGCAGACAAAGGTAACTTTCAGCGGGGGTGTCGCCCCCACGGGGGTGTCGTTTCCGGTCATCGGGATGATTGGTTGCTATGTTGTTCTTCTGTCGGTTTTGCCTCTTCGGCCGGGGTCGCAGCCGGGCGCTGGCGTTCGAATATACCGGTTCCGACCTCGACGATGTCGACATGGGTCAGTTTCAGGCGCGCCTCGAGATATTCGACCAGCCGTGCGCGCTCGGCGCCCGACATCGGCCGGCGGAAGTTTATCAGGGCGATGTTGATCGTGTCGCTGGCCCCGGTCTCGACGTTAGCGAAAATAGAGCGCGACACGGAGAGTTCGCCGACCTGGGGGAAGAGAACCTTCACCTCGGGTGTGATCGTCGCAGCAGCGGCCCTGGATTCGGCCGAGAGGCGGTTTATCTGGCGCAGTGAGTCGATCGTTTCCTGCTGGCGGGTGATTGTCGACTGGGCGACCTGGTAGATGTCGCGGACAGAGTTGCTCGAGGCATCGAGGAGTTCGGCCCGGGTCGGGGAGTCACCCTGGATTATATGGACGCGGGTTCCGGCGAGGCCGAATTCGGGGAGTTGCGATGTCAGGGCTATTTCGAGCGAGTCTGTCGGGAGGACACGGCCGATCAGGGTTATGTCGAGACAGCGGACGCCGTCTTCGTAGTATGCCGATGTATTGAGCACCCGGGTCTGGGGGAAGCGGCATTCGGCGGCGACGAAGCGCTGGGCGTTCATCGAGAATTTGTTTTGCCGGAGCATGTTGTAGGTCAGCCAGATGCTCGGGAGCATCGTCAGGATAGCGGCGGCGTAGACGACATGCATGACGCGTTTGGCGCGGACGTTGTTAATCAGGTCCGGACCGCGGTATTTCATCAGTTTGACGCCGATGAATGTCGCGAAGGCGATATAGATCGAGTTGATTATGAAGAGATATGTCGCGCCGAAGAAGTAGTTCAACTGCCAGGTCGCGATGCCATAGCCGGCCGTGCAGAGAGGGGGCATCAGCGCTGTCGCGATCGCGACGCCGGGGATGACATTTCCCTTGCTGCGGCTTCCGATCGCGAGGATTCCGGCGAACCCGCCAAAGAAACCGATCAGGACGTCGTAGATCGTCGGGGAGGTGCGGGCCAGCAGTTCGCTGTGGCCCTCGGCGACGGGGGAGATCAGGAAGTAGAGCGTCGAGGCGAGGACAGAGAAGGCGGCGGCCATCAGGAGGTTGCGCAGGCCGCGTGTGATCAGGGTAAAATCGTGGATGCCGACACCGAGTCCGATGCCGATAATCGGTCCCATCAGCGGGGAAATTAACATCGCGCCGATTATGACTGCCGTCGAATTGGTGTTCAGTCCGAGCGAGGCAATCAGAATCGCTATAATAAGGATTATAATACTCATTCCGCGGAAGGAGACACCTTCGCGGATGTCGGCCTCGGCCTCGGCCTGCGGAACGAGCTGGTCGGTCAGGGTAAAGTAACTGACGAAGAATTTTGTCAGACGGTTTTCAAGCGGGGATTTCATAGCGCGTTGTTTTCTTTTGTTTTACGGGCATGTTTCGTCAGTCCGGGGATCGGGATATGTTCGTAGCGGACGGCGAATATGATGTAGGCCAGCAGAAGGGGGGTCCGCAGGGCCATGTCGATCCAGTTGTTTCCGGTCGAGATTGCTGTCGACAGGGCGTAGAGCCCCATGGCGACAGCGAAGTAGAGCGCCAGGCGCGGGATGTCGTAGTCGATCGGGTATTTGACGCGCCCGACGGACCAGGAGGCAACCATCATGACGCCATAGCATCCCAGAGCGGCCCACGCACACCCCATATATCCGATCCGCGGCACCAGCAGGATGTTCATCCCGACGGTGACGGCCAGTCCGAGCAGGGAGAACCATGTCCCCCAGACGGTCTTGTCGGTCAGTTTGTACCAGAGCGAGAGGTTGAAGAAGACACCGAAGAAGAATTCGGCGAGCATCAGGACCGGAACGACCTTCAGGCCGGGGAAGTATCGCTCGGCGATGAAATGGCGGAGGATGTCGAGATAGAACATGACACCGAGGAAGATGACCATCGCGAAGATGACGAAATATTTCATCGCGTCGCTGTATGACTTCAGGCTGTCGCGGCGGGAGGCGTTCTTGTTCTGGGAGAAGATGAAGGGTTCGTAGGCGAAGCGGAAGGCCTGGATGAACATGACCATAACGATTGCGATTTTATAGTTCGCACCGTAGATGCCGAGTTCAGCCATCGCTTCGGCCTGGTCGGAGATCAGGTGGGGCAGGAGGATGTTTCCGAGGGTCTGGTTCATGATTCCGGCGATGCCGAGAATCAGCAGAGGGAAACTGTAGGCAATCATCTCGCGCCAGAGCGCGGGATTGAAACGCCAGCGGAAGCCGGTCAGTTCGGGAATCAGCATCAGGATCGTTACGGCCGAACTGACGAAATTCGCCAGGAATATATAGCCGATTCCGAAGTCGGGATCATAGAACCATATGATCCAGTCCGGAGCCTGCTCCCAGAGCCAGGGGCAGAGGAGGATAAAGAAGAGGTTCAGCCCGATGTTCAGCCCGATGTTTATCAGTTTCAGGGCTGCGAACCTCATCGACCGGCGGCGGTAGCGGAGATAGGAGAAGGGGAGGCTGCCGAAGGCGTCGAAGGCGACGGCCAGCCCGATCATCCAGATATAGGATTCATGGCCCGCACACCCCATCGCGCCGGAGACCGGCCCGAGGAAACAGAGCAGTCCGGCGGCGAAGATTGTCGAACTGACAGCCAGGGAGATCAGCGCGGTCGAGTAGACGACCATCGGGTCGGGATAGCGTTCGTGGTTGGCGAAGCGGAAGAAGCCGGTCTCCATGCCGTAGGTCAGCACGATCAGGGCGATCGCGACGACGGAATAGACATAGGTGACAACCCCATACTCCCCGGGGAGGAACATGGCCGTATAGAGCGGGACGAGAAGCCAGTTGAGGAACCGCCCGATTATCGAACTGAGGCCGTAGACGGCCGTGTCTTTTGCCAGAGATTTGATTCCCGACATATCTGTTTCGTTTCTGTTTTGTTATTATGTTTCCCTCTTTCAGAACAATGTCGGTTCGCCGCCGGAGGTTCCGCGCGTCAGCCCGAGATGAGTCCAGGCGAGGTCGGTCACTTCGCGTCCGCGGGGCGTACGCTTGATGAATCCTTCTTTGATCAGGAACGGCTCGTAGACCTCCTCGATCGTTCCGGGGTCTTCGCCGAGGGCGGTCGCGATCGTCGTCAGCCCGACGGGCCCTCCTTTGAATTTCGAGATTATCGTCGTCAGGATTTTGTTGTCGATCTCGTCGAGGCCGTAGCGGTCGATATTCAGCGCCTCGAGAGCGAATCGGGCTATTTCGGGGTCGATTACGCCCGAGCCCTTGACCTGGGCGAAGTCGCGGACGCGGCGCAACAGGGCGTTGGCGATTCGCGGGGTTCCGCGGCTGCGCAGGGCGATTTCGTGGGCAGCCTCGGGGGTGCACCCGACGTTCAGTAGCCGGGCCGAACGGGCGAGAATCCGTTCGATTGTTTCGTGGTCGTAGTATTCGAGATGGAAGTTGATGCCGAAACGGGCTCTCAGCGGGGCGGTCAGCAGGCCGCTGCGGGTCGTGGCGCCGACAAGGGTAAACGGTGCGAGCGACAACTGGACCGAACGGGCGCCGGGGCCTTTGTCGATCATGATGTCGATCCGGTAGTCCTCCATAGCCGAGTAGAGATACTCCTCGACGACGGGACTGAGACGGTGGATCTCGTCGATAAAGAGGACATCGTTTTCCTGGAGGGAGGTCAGGATGCCGGCAAGGTCGCCCGGCTTGTCGAGGACGGGACCGGAGGTGACCTTCATCCCGACACCGAGTTCGTTCGCGATAATCCCCGAGAGGGTTGTCTTCCCGAGGCCGGGGGGACCGTGGAGGATGACATGGTCGAGGGCTTCGTGGCGCATCTTGGCGGCCTCGACGAATATCTTCAGGTTGCTGACTATGTTTTCCTGCCCGCAGAAGGAGTCGAACTGCGACGGGCGGAGGGCGCGCTCGATGTCGCGCTCGCCGTCGCCTCCGGCCTGGTTGCGGGCTTCTCTTATGTCGAAATCATCACTCATCTTTTAGTGTCTCAGACTGTTTTTCATTATTCATTCTGGTCAGACGGTCGATCCGCCCGACGATCATCTCCGGCGAGATCGAACGCATACAGAGGCCGGGCGTCGCAGCGAGGCGGCAGGGGAGGTTGCCGAACACCGAACAGGGGCGGCAGGGGAGTTCGTTCCCGATCAGCATGTCGTCCCCCTGGTTCCAGGGGCCGAAGCCACAGCAGACATGGGTCGGGCCCCAGACCGAAAGGGTCGGGACGCCGACGAGGCGGGCCAGGTGCATGTTCGCACTGTCCATCGACAGCATCAGGTCGACGCGGCGAAGGAGGTTGAATTCGGCCCCGAAGCCGTGGCGTTGCTCGGCCATCGAGACCGTCCGGGGATAGCGGGAGGTCCAGCGGCGGATCGCGTCGCGCTCGGTCTCGCCGGCGCCGAAGAGAAAGACCCGCGTAGAGGGGTCTCCGGTCAGCATCGCGATGACCTGCTCCATCATCTCCGGAGGATAGACCTTCGTTCGGTGGGCGGCGAAGGGGGCGATGGCGATCCACCGTTCACCCGGCTTTTTCTCGTCGCAGATTCCGCCGAGGGGGACCGGAGCGGGTATTCCGCCGGGGAAAATCCCTTCGAAGGGGAGGGTAGTCCGGTATCCGAGCCGCTCGAAGGGGGTGGCATATCGCTCGGGGGTCGTTGTCAGCCGGGGGAGTTCATAGCGGCCGCCGAGACGGCGGCGGAGACGGACAAGACGTTTCTTTTCGGCGCGTCCTTTGTCGAAGACGCTGACACGGATCCCAGCCAGCCGGGCCATCAGGCGCATCAGTTTTGTACGCGTCACATCGTGGAGGTCGACGAAGGCTGTCGGATTGTACAGCCGGCGGATGTCGGCGAAGAGACGGAATATTCCGGGGAACCCGCGGTGGCGTCCCTTCATATCTGCCCCGAAGACCTCGAGATTTCCGGGGGGATTGACAAAGATTCCGGCGGTCGGTTTTTTTGTGACGACAACGAAGCGGGTCTCGGGGTTGCTGCGGCATAGGGCGTAGAGAACGGGCACCGTCATCGCGACATCCCCCAGGGCGGAGAATCTCGCGACAACGACCGTTCCGGCGCCCGCTGATGCCGGATGTTTCCCTATCGTCTCATTTTCCGGCATAGAGAACCGGATTTGTCTCCGGGTCGTTATACATCTTCATCTGTTTATAGACCTTCATGACCTTCCGTCCCGCTTCGAGATCGTCGAGCAGTTCGGAGATGGCGCGGGAGAGGTCCTCGCGCTGGACAAGGAGCGTCCGGAGTTTGTCGCGGCATTTCGCGACATGCGCGGCCGAGGCGTCGGCGCGGTTTACTTCGGCGTCCATATGGTAGATCTTCAGGGCGAGGATCGACAGGCGGTCAACGGCCCAGGCGGGGGTCTCGGTGTTTATCCTGGCGTCGGGGAGCGCCTTCGACGGGGGAAATTTCTCGAGGAAGTAACTGTCGATACGCTCGACGAGATCGGTGCGGTCCTGGTTCGAGCGGTCGATGCGGCGTTTCAGTTCGAGCGCTTCGACCGGATCGATCTTCGGGTCGCGGATCAGGTCCTCCATGTGCCACTGAACTGCATCTATCCAGTTCTTCCGGAAGAGGTCGTGTTCGATTGTTCCTTCGGCATAGGGGTTCTCGACGGCGGCGTCGATATCGTCGGTATAGTGATAGAGCTGGGTTGTGTTCCAGAATATCCGGTTACATTTTTCTGCGAAATCCATAGGCGGAATGTTTCGTGTTACGGGGTATTGAAAAGAACTGAACACAAAACTACGACAAAATCCCGACACAAACAAATAAAACAGAAAAAAACAATGGCTCCGCGCGGTCACCGCCGGAACCATTGCTATAATTTAACCTAACCAATCTTTTAATCAACCTTTTTCAATTCATTGTAGTATTTTCCCCTATATTTCGTAAGGTTTATTTTTTCCTGATGTTGTATTGCTTTTGTTTTCTGTTGCAAAATTACATCCGGTTTCGCGATCGGTCTATCAAATTTTATTCAAATTCTAAAAATTTTATGCCGGGGGATTCAAATGCAACGAAATTAGCCTATTCTGCACAAATTTTAGCATTTTCGATTCAACTGAAGATAATCGTCCGGTTGCCGTAGGTCAGGATTTTTCGCTGGATATGCTTCCCGACAGCCCGGGAGAGAACGATTTTTTCCAAATCGCGGCCTTTTTTTACAAGATCGGCGACCGAATCTTTGTGGCTGATGCGGGCGACATCCTGCTCGATAATCGGTCCGGCGTCGAGTTCGGTCGTGACATAATGGCTCGTTGCGCCGATCAGTTTGACGCCGCGTTCGTAGGCCTGGTGGTAGGGGCGGGCGCCGACGAAGGCGGGGAGGAATGAATGATGGATGTTGATGATGCGGTTAGGGTATCTTTCGATAAAGGCGGGCGACAGAACCTGCATATAGCGCGCCAGGACGATGAAATCGATGTTGTGGCTGTCGAGGATCTCGAATTCGCGCTGTTCCATCTCCGCTTTGTTCGAGCCGTTGACGGGGATGACTTCGAAGGGTATCCCGAACTGCCGGCCGGCGTCGGCGAGGTCGGGATGGTTGCTGATGATGACGGGGATATCGACATCCCATTCTCCGGAGACATAGCGTGCGAGCATATCGTAAAGACAGTGGGACATCTTGCTGACGAAGATCGCCATCCGCTGGCGGCGGCTGGAGAAACTGAGGCGGTAGGTCAGGCCGTAGCGGCGGCCGTAGAGGGTTCCTATATATTCGTCGATTTTGTCGGCGGGGATGGCGAAGTTTTCGAGTTCCCATTCGACGCGCATGAAGAAGATGCCGTCGGTTCGGTCGACATACTGGTCTAGATAGATGATGTTTCCGCCATTGGTCGTTATAAACTCGGTTATGACGGCGATGATTCCCGGGCAGTCGGGGCAGTGCATCCTGAGGATGGCTGTATTCTGGTTCAGCGTTTCTGTCATTTTGTTCTGGAGGTATGTGTAATGGAAAAAATGGAAGGAGAGGGGGGTCAGAGGGGGAGGTCCTGGGCGATGCAGCCCCAGGAGCCGCGGTCGAGGTTGCGGTAACTGACGGCTTCGGCGATGTGGTGGCTGAGGATCTGCTCGCTGGCGTCGAGGTCGGCGATTGTCCGGGCGACTTTCAGGATTCGGTCGTAGGCGCGGGCCGACATGTCGAATTTTATCATCGTTCCTTTCAGGATCTCCATGCCCCGCTCGTCGGGGCGGGCGTAGACCTGGAGCTGTCGCGAGGACATCATCGCGTTACAGTAGATGTCGGGGTTGTCGGCGAAGCGGGCCGACTGTATCTCGCGGGCTTTCAGGACCCTGGCACGGATCGCTTCGCTGCTCTCCCCCGGAGCGGCCGAGGATATATCCTCGAAGGGGACCGGGAAGATCTCGACCTGGATGTCGATACGGTCGAGCAGGGGCCCGGAGATACGGTTCAGATATTTCTGGACGGCGCCGGAGGAGCAGGTGCAGGCGCGGGTCGGATGGTTATAGTAGCCGCAGGGGCAGGGATTCATGCTGGCGACGAGCATGAATCCGGCGGGATAGTCGACGGTTGTCTTGGCGCGGGAGATCGTGATGCGGCGGTCTTCGAGCGGCTGGCGCATGACCTCGAGAACGCTGCGCTGGAATTCGGGGAATTCGTCGAGGAACAGGACTCCGTTCTGGGCGAGCGAGATCTCGCCGGGCATCGGGGGATTCCCGCCGCCGACGAGCGCGACGGGGGAGATGGTGTGATGGGGGGAGCGGAAGGGACGGGCGGTCATCAGACGGGAGCCGCGGCGGAGTTTCCCGGCGACGGAGTGGATCTTCGTTGTCTCGAGGGCTTCGGAGAGGGTCAGCGGGGGGAGGATCGTCGGGACACGCTTCGCCATCATCGACTTTCCCGCTCCGGGAGGGCCGACAAGGAGGATGTTATGGCCGCCTGCACAGGCAATCTCGAAGGCGCGCTTGACATTCTCCTGCCCTTTGACGTCGGCGAAGTCGACGTCGAAGAGGTTCTGGGCGCGGGCGAATTCCTCGCGGGTGTTGACGACGGTCGGCTGAAGATCGAGTTCCCCTTTCAGGAAGTTGACGACCTCGCTGAGATGGGAGACTCCGTAAACCTCGAGATTGTTGACGACGGCCGCTTCGGAGACATTCGCTTCGGGGACAATCAGGCCGCGCATCCCCATACTCCGGGCGAGAATCGCGATCGGGAGCGCACCGCGGATAGGCTGCACCGACCCGTCGAGCGACAGTTCGCCCATAATCATCATTCCGTTGAACCGTCCGGGGGGGATGATCTCGTTGACGCCGAGCATCCCGACGGCGAGCGGAAGGTCGTAGGAGGAGCCCTCCTTCCGGATGTCGGCCGGGGAGAGGTTGACAACATAGCGGCGGCGCGGGGGGGTCAGTCCCGACTGCTGCAGGGCCGCCAGCACGCGCTGATACGACTCCTTGACGGCGGTGTCGGGGAGACCGACCATACTGAAATTGAAGCCTGTCTCGGCGACAACTTCCATCATGACGGGAATCGCATCGATTCCCTGCATTGCGGCGGCTTGGATTTTTATCAGCATCTGGCAGTTAGTTTTTTCGGGAGGTTCGGGGGGAGAGGTTGTCGAAAGCTGCCCGGCGGGCGCGCCCGAAGGAACTTCCGCGGTAGATCTGCGTTCCGGTCGAATCGATCAGAATATAGAAGGGCTGGCTCGCGACCGACAGGCGGCGCAGAACGGGCGAGGCGGCGCCGGAGGGCACCCACCCCTGGATCCATCCGGCGCTGTCGCCGGCGATTTCGGAGCGCCAGCGCGACGAATCCTGGGCAAAGGATATCTCGAGAATGCGGAGGCGGAGCGAATCGGCAGCGGCGGCAAGCCGGCGGAGCGAATCGACCTGGCGGCCGCGCAGTGCCGCGTTGTCCGAGAGGACCGCGACAAGATTCTGTCGCCGCAGGCCCGGGCGGAAATTATAGAGCGAATCGGTCGCCGTAAAGAGCGTAAAGGGGTAGATTTTCTCGGAGGTGTTGACCGGCAGCTGACGCGAGTTTGTTATGCCGAAGTTCATCAGCAGCGACTGGGGGCGGCTCTTCGGGTCGATCAGCGACAGGAGGCTGTCGGCGGCGGTCGTGTTGTCGCGCGAGTCGAACCAGCAGGCCAGCAGGGCGGTCGAGACAGGGTCGTCCGGGTGTTCGGAGATATAGGCGGCGACGGCGATATTGAGCGAATCGGTATCATCACGCTCGATCATCGCGCGGTTGTCGGCGACGAAGCGGCGGAGACGCTCGGTCTCGCGGCTCCCCTTGACGGATATCTCCGGGGGTTCCTCGCCGGAGATGGAAATCTTTGCGTGGGTTCCGTTCCGGAGAATCAGCGTCGCGACCGGCTCGCCGTTCGACCAGCAAAGCCATGCGACGGTCCAGTCAGGAGCGTTTCCGGAGAGTCTGGCCTTCCGCTTTTCGACTGCGGCGGTTTCGCGTTTGATGCCTCCGCTGGGACCGGTGTATGTCAGGGTGACGGTTCGTTCGATATCGGAGGAGAATTTCAGTTCGACCGAGAAATCCTTCCGGCCCGAGCAACCCTGAAACGACAGGAGAGTCGCCAGCGCGACAACAATATGGAGTAACTTGTTAGCCATAGCGCAAAATTACGATAATTTTCGCAAGTTGACAAAAAAGAAGTCGCCTCCCGCAGCAGGAGGCGACTCCGATGGTCGAAAATTTAATTCTTTCTTCCGCCTGGTGTGTCTTTCTGTCTGTGTGTCTTTCTGTCTGTGTGTTTGTTTATGGTCAGGCGTTATATCTGTGTATCTGAAACCCAAGGGGAAGCCTTGAATGTGTTGGTTATGACAGGGAGGTGCTCCGTCGGCAGGCGCCGACACTTTCTGTATGCAAAGTTACGAAGAAGAGGGGACAGGGATTCTTTTTCGCGTTAAAGAATATTAAAATTATTACGCGATTGTTACGCCTCCGCCGATAACGCCTTGAGAATTTCGGTAGTTGTCGGTTTTTCCGCCGAGTAGACTCCGACGCCGAGCCGCCGGGCGACAGCGACCGGGAGGTAGTAACTGTAGGGGGAACGGGGGGTGAAGGCGAGCATATCGGCCTGCGCGATCATCGCGGAGAGGTCGGCGGCCTCGGGGAGCGGACCGGTCCATTCGACCGGGGCCCCGCTGGTGCGCACGAAGCGTATCAGGGGCATGACAAATCGTCCGCGCCCTTCGCCGGCGATCGTCAGTGTCCATCCCCGGGGAGCCGCGTCGACAAAACTGCGGATCAGCAGGTCGACTCCGGTTTCGGGGGTCAGCGGACCGCAGAAGAGGAGTTTCCGCCCGGCGCCGGGGTCTTTTTCGACGCGTTCGATGACGGGGATGAACGGCTCGGGGGCATTGTCGTAGTCGACGAGACGGACGTCAGCACACTCGTCGATGAACCGTCGGGCGGATGCGTCGATCGGGGCGGAGGAAGGGAGAACGGCGTCGACAGCGACCCGCGAACCGGCATCGCCGACGAGGCGGGCGGCCTGGATGGCGGTCGTTATGTCTCGGCCGCTGTGGGCGACGATGCGGTCGATTTCGCCGCGGCGAACACGCCGCGCGAGCCGCGCCGGAGCGAATATCGCGGCGAGGCCGCCGCGATAACTGTCGATGACCTCTACAGAGTGTCCGACGGCCGCTTCGGCCGCAGCCATCGAGCGGGCGAGCATCGAGGCGTCGTCGACGGCGTCAGCCGATGAGAGATGGATTATCTTCATCTTTCGGATTGTTGTCTGTTGGTTTGACTGACTGGCACCTCTTCTGGCGGAGCCGGCGCGCTTCGCGGAAGGCGGTCAGAGATCCGACGGCGGCCTCCTCGCTGATCTGCCATCCGGCGCGTCCCTCGAACACACCCCCTTTGACAAGATAGGTGTCGAAGAAAGCCGACGCTGCCTTCAACCAGGGGGTCCAGGGGGCTACCGCACCCGCGGCGGCTATCACTCGCGAACGGATCAGGGCGTGACGCTGCTGGGTCGTGTGATACTGCTCGCGCGTCAGACAGGGGTAGTGGAGCAAGTCGCCGCCGACAGGCTCGGGGTTGACCGAGTCGCGGAAGATGACCCCTTCGGAGATATCGTGGAGGTTCCAGTTTGCATAGCGTTTGTCGAAGAGGCGGATACAGCGGTCGGGATACCAGCCGCAGTGGCGTATCGGCTGGTTACAATAGAAGTTCAGCCGGCTGACCGAATAAACACGGTGGGCGAACCCCTCCTCCTTCAGGCGGCGGATCGACTCGGCCAACCGGGGGGAGACAACCTCGTCGGCGTCGATCGAGAAGACATAACTGTTGGTCGCCATCGAAGTCGCATATTGCCTCATCGCTCCGTAGCCCGAAAACAGTCGGCGGGAGATCCGGCATCCATAGCGGCGGCAGATCTCGACCGTGCGGTCGGTCGAGTTCGAATCGACGACGATGATTTCGTCGGCGATATCGCGAACCGATTCGAGACATCGTTCGATACGCTTCTCTTCGTTAAAGGTCAATATGGTGACAGAGAGTTTTTGCATTGCGGTGCAAAGTTACGACATTTGGCGTTCAAAAAAAAATCTATCCCCGTCAAGATCGGTAGGGGAGGGGAGGGGAGGGGGCGGATGAAGAGGCGGAGGCGGCCTTCCGAGAATCGAAAAATTCGGACGGCTCGACACTAAAGGCCCGAAAATTTAAACCTCAGGGGGTTAAATTAAACACATCACACTGTAATTCATCGCATTAACTCAATTTTACCACTTTAAATCCTCCGACAAACCAGACCTCGGAACCTCTTCGAAAAACTCGATTTGCAGATTTTTCGGGGATTTTGTAATTTTGTAGGTTATATTTTGAAGAACAGAAGATGAGAAGCAATATCGAATGGACAACCGACGGCGTCGCGATGCCCAGAATCGACCGGGAGCGTGTCGGGCGGTGGATCGCCGAAGTCGCCGCAACCCACGACCGCATTGTCGGACCGATCGTCTACAGATTCTGCGGCGACGAACAGATTCTGGCCGTCAACCGCGAATTCCTCAGCCACGACTACTATACGGACATCATAACCTTCGACTACTCGCGCCGCCGAATGATCTCCGGCGACATCGTCATCTCGCTCGACACCGTCCGGTCGAACGCCGTGATGCTCGGTGCCGGATATGACCGGGAACTCCATCGCGTCATCATCCACGGCATCCTCCACCTCTGCGGAATCAACGACAAAGGTCCCGGAGAAAGGGAAATCATGGAGAAAGCCGAGGACGACGCTCTCAGCCTCCTGTTCCCTGAACAACAACAGACAACGACTAACGACAACGACACGGAAAAATGAGATTCGACTACGACGTTATTGTTATCGGTGCGGGCCACGCCGGATGCGAGGCCGCCGCGGCCGCCGCACGCCTCGGCGCGGAGACCCTGCTCGTCACCCTAGACATGAACAAAATCGCCCAGATGAGCTGCAACCCCGCCGTCGGCGGAATCGCAAAGGGGCAGATCGTCCGCGAAATCGACGCGATGGGCGGCGAGATGGGGAAGATCACCGACCGCACGGCGATCCAGTTCCGCATGCTGAACCGCTCGAAAGGTCCGGCGATGTGGAGTCCCCGCGCCCAGAGCGACCGGATGAAATTCAGCGAAGCCTGGCGCCGCACACTCGAGAACCAGGAACATCTGTCGATGTGGCAGGACGACGTGACCGGACTGATTCTCGACAGCGGCAACAGCCGTGTAGAGGGGGTCACGACACGCCTCGGAGCGACATTCCGCGCAAAGGCCGTCGTCCTGACCGCCGGAACCTTCCTGAACGGCCTGATGCACATCGGGCGCGTGCAGGTACGCGGCGGACGCGTCGCCGAACCAGCCTCGACCGGACTGACCGAGCAACTCCGCGACCTCGGGTTCGCGACAGCCCGCATGAAGACCGGAACACCCGTCCGCATCGACGGCCGGAGCGTCAAATGGGAACACACCGTCGCGCAGCAGGGGGACAACGACCACCACAAATTCTCCTTCCTCCCCGACGTTCGTCGCGAACTCCGCCAGCTCGACTGCCATATACTCTACACCAATCCCCGGACCCACGAAGTACTGCGCCGCGGCCTCCCCGATTCGCCCCTCTACAACGGACAGATCCGGAGCATCGGACCCCGCTACTGTCCGAGTATCGAGACAAAAATAGTTACCTTCGCCGACAAAGAAGAACATCAGTTATTCCTAGAGCCCGAAGGGGTGGACACACAGGAATACTACCTTAACGGATTCTCTTCGTCCCTGCCGATGGAGATACAGATCGAGGCTCTCGAGACAATCCCCGCTCTCTCTGAAGTCGCCATCTATCGCCCCGGCTATGCGATCGAATATGACTTCTTCGACCCGACCCAACTGCGCCACACCCTCGAGACGAAACAGATCGGCGGACTCTTCTTCGCCGGACAGGTCAACGGCACGACCGGCTACGAAGAAGCCGCCGGACAGGGACTGATTGCCGGACTGAACGCCGCGCTGCTGGCGAAAAACGAGGAGCAGATCGTCCTCGGCCGCGACCAGAGTTATATCGGCGTACTGATCGACGACCTTGTTACGAAGGGTGTCGACGAGCCATACAGGATGTTCACCTCCCGCGCCGAATACCGTATTCTGTTGCGCCAGGACGACGCCGACATGCGCCTTACTCCGCTGGCCCACCGGATCGGGTCGGCCAGCGATGAGCGTTTCGAACTGATGGAATCGAAACGGCGCCAGCGCGACGGCCTGATCGACTTCGCCAGCCAGTTCTCCGTCAAGCCCTCCCTAATCAACCCCTCGCTCGAGGCAATCGGCGAACAGCCGCTCAAACAGGGGGTCAAACTCCGCGACCTTATACTCCGCCCCGGCCTGACGATACGCTCGCTCGAGACAATGATCGAACCGCTGCGGCGCCATATCGACGAAAACATCGAGGCCGCACGCCGCGAGGAGATCGTCGAAGCCGCCGAGATCCTGATGAAATATCGGGGCTACATCGAGCGCGAGGAGGCGATCGCCCGCAAACTCCAGCGACTCGAGGATGTACGAATCAGAGGCAAATTCGATTATTCATCCATAACGTCGCTTTCGACCGAAGCGCGCCAGAAACTCCGGAAAATCGACCCCGAAACGATCGGTCAGGCAAGCCGCATCCCCGGAATCTCCCCGAGCGACATCAATATTCTCCTCCTTCTTCAGGGCAGATAAACGGCCGAAATTGTTCCACGTGAAACACGCCGCTTATTCGCCCAAAAACAGGAAAAATTTTCTCAACAAACATAATCTGCAGACATGGAATACATCAAATCTAAAATCCGAGACGTCCAGGATTTCCCCTCGAAAGGGATTCTTTTCAAGGACCTGACAACCGCTTTCAAGGACCCCCGCGCACTCCACATCATCGGATGGGATCTCTCGCAACTCTACCGCGACAAGGGTGTCACGAAGGTAGTCGGGATCGAATCGCGCGGCTTCATCGGCGGCTCGATCCTCGCTTTCGAACTGGGAGCCGGATTTGTCCCCGCCCGCAAACCGGGCAAACTCCCCGCCGATACCGTCAAGGCGACCTACCGGAAGGAGTATGGCACCGACACGATCGAAATCCACCGCGACGCGATAACCGAAGATGACATCGTTGTCATCCACGACGATGTGCTCGCAACAGGCGGAACAATGTCGGCCGTCTATGACCTCGTCAAGAGCATGAATCCGAAGAAAATCTACATCAACTTCATCATCGAACTCGGATCGCTCAACGGCCGCCGCAACCTCCCCGAAGACGCCGAGGTCAACTCGCTGATCATATACGAATAACCCAATATCCAGAACTCTCCGAAACTTGGCCAAATACAAAAAACCAAAAGAACTGACGGACAAAATAGCCGTCATGCCGACCACCCCCGGGGTCTATACCTACTACGACTCCTCGGGGGAGGTCATCTATGTCGGGAAGGCCGTCAACCTGAAACGACGCGTCTCGTCATACTTCAACCGAACCCACGACTCGACCCGCACGAACCTGCTCGTCCGCGCCATCGCCGACGTCAGCTATATCGTCGTCCCGACCGAACAGGACGCCCTGAACCTCGAGAATTCGATGATCAAGGAGTATCAGCCGCGCTACAATGTCCTGTTGAAGGATGACAAATCATACCCCTGGATCGTCGTCACAAACGAACGCTATCCCCGCGTCTTCATGACCCGGCAGAAAATCAAGGACGGATCGAAATACTACGGCCCGTATACCGACACCGGCTCGGCCCGAGTCATCCTCGAACTAATCCGCGAACTCTACCCCCTTCGCCACTGCCGCCACAATATCACGGCGGAATATGTCGGGCGCGACCGCGGACGTCTCTGCCTCGAATATCATATGAAACGCTGCCAGGGTTGCTGCAAGGGACTCGTCTCCCCCGAGGATTACGCCCGCCATATCGAACGGGTCAAACAGATTCTCCGCGGCGACACCGCCGAACTTCTCGACTATCTCCGCGACGAGATGAACTCGCTCGCCTCGCAACTGCGCTTCGAGGAGGCGGCCGAACTGAAAGCCAAATATGACCGACTCGAGCGTTACCGGTCGAAGAGTGTCATCGTCAGCCAGGTCGTCGACCATGTCGACGTCTTCGGCGTCGACGACGACGGCGGCACAGATGTCTTCATAAACTACATGCACGTCAAGAAAGGGGCGGTCGTCAAAAGCGTGACACTCCAGTACAAGCGCCGTCTCGACGAGTCGGTTCCCGAACTGCTCTCGCTCGCGATGGCCCAGATCAGCCAGGACCTCGGTGTCGAATTCGAGGAGATCGTCATGCCCGCGCTCCCCGATGTCCAGCCCGAAGGGATCCGCTTCGCCGTCCCCCAGAGGGGCGACCGGGCGAAACTACTCGAGGTCTCGTCGCGAAACGCCCGCCAGTATCGCGTCGACATGCTGAACCGCCTCGAGCGGACCGACCCCGAGCAGCGCGTCGACAAACTGATGGAGCGCATGCAGGCCGACTTCCGCCTAAGCGTCCAGCCGCGCCATATCGAATGTTTCGACAACTCGAATATCCAGGGGACGAATCCGGTCGCTTCGTGTGTCGTATTCCGGAACGGAAAACCCTCGAAGAAAGACTACCGCCATTTCAACATAAAAACCGTCGTCGGCCCCGACGACTTCGCCTCGATGAAGGAGGTCCTGACCCGCCGCTACACCCGGATGATGAACGAGGGGGAGGAGCTCCCACAACTCGTCGTCGTCGACGGCGGAAAGGGACAACTCAGTGCGGCCGTCGAGGCGTTCGACCAGATGGGGATCCGCGGGAAGGTCGCCCTCGTCGGCATCGCAAAACGCCTCGAGGAGATATATTTCCCCGGCGACAGCGTCCCGCTCTATATCGACAAAAACAGCGACTCGCTCCGCGTTATCCAGCAACTCCGCGACGAAGCCCACCGCTTCGGTATCACCCACCACCGCAACCGCCGCAGCAAGGGACAGACCATTTCAGCCCTCGACAAAATCGACGGCATCGGCCCGAAGTCGCGCGACGCGCTGCTGACCCGCTTCAAGAGCGTCAAACGAATCTCCGAGGCCGACCTCGACGCGATCGCCGACGTCATCGGCCCCGCCAAAGCATCGATCGTCTACAATGCACTACACCCCGAACCGGAGTCCTAATTTACATTTGAAAACAGAAGAGAGACTGACTTCTGATTAATAATTTACTGTATATCAGCACCATATAGCTATACTCCAAAAAATCGAAATTTTCTGTCGGTTTTTTGGAGTTTATTTTTGTAAATAACGCCGAAAAGCAGTAATTTTATACCCGATTTGGAGCAGATTTTCGCCCCAAGCATAACTAACAATGAACCAGACAGTTTATCATATACCCGCACTCCTGCCCCAAGTAATCGAAGCTCTCGCGATCCGTCCCGGCGGCCGCTATGTCGACGCGACATACGGCGGCGGAGGCCATTCGCGCGCGATTCTCGACCATCTCGGGCCCGACGGCCGTCTCTTCGCCTTCGACCAGGATATCGACGCGATCGAGCGCGCTCAGGCAGATCCACGCTTGACGATGATCCACGCCAACTTCCGCTACCTGTCGAACTTCATGCGCTTCTACGGCGTCACATCGCTCGACGGCGTGCTCGCCGACCTCGGCGTGTCGTTCCACCACTTCGACGACTCATCGCGCGGATTCTCCTTCCGCTTCGCCGAAGGAGATCTCGACATGAGAATGAACCGCTCGAGCCGTACGACAGCCGCGGACCTGCTGAACGAATCCTCCGAAGAACGTCTCGCCGAGATCTTCCGCACCTACGGCGAACTTAAACAGGCCCCGCGCCTGGCCGCCGCAATCGTCCGCCGCCGCGCGACGAAACCGTTCGCGGCGACAGCCGACCTGACCGAAGTTGCCGAACCGCTCCTCAACAGGGCACGCGTCAAAAAAGAGATGGCCCCCCTGTTCCAGGCCCTGAGGATCGAAGTCAACGACGAGATGGGCGCCCTCCGGAGTTTCCTCGAACAGACAACACGCCTGACAGCCCCCGGCGGACGGCTCGCGATCATCACCTACCACTCGCTCGAAGACCGGATGGTCAAGAACTTCATCCGGACCGGAAACATCTTCGGCCGCGGCGAGACTGACCTCTTCGGCCGCAGCAACTCACCCTGGCGCCCGCTCGGGTCGAAACCGATCGTCCCCGACGAGGCCGAGATCGAAGCGAACCCCCGCTCGAGAAGCGCAAAACTCCGCGTCGCCGAAAAGGTCGCCGAAGAGACGCGATAACCCCCCGGACAACTCAGACCCGACACGCACACACAGACTATATACACCCAGCTCCTCAATCACCATCCCCACGGATTATGGCACGAAACACCGAACAAATCGACACCCCGACATCAGGACTCCTGAGCGAAAACTCCTGGCTGAGGCGCACCGCCTTCGGGCAGGTCATCACGATCGACTTCTTTCTCCGCCACTGGCTGATCGTTCTGTCGGTCGTCGGGCTCGTCATCTTCTATATCTCCGGAAAATATCTTGTCATGACGAACATGCGCGAACAGAAACGCCTCGAGCGCCAGCTCGAGATCGTCGAAACCGAACGCATCCGCGAACGCGAACTCTACATGAGCCGAATCCGCGAGTCGCAACTGACCGAAATGATCGACACGGCCCGCCTCGGCCTGCGCGTCCAGAACAAACCCGCCTACGACCTCGACGCCCGCTGAAACCGGCAGAAACAAACCGAACCACCAGTCCCGAAACCCAATTTTCCGCCCACCATCCCCCCCCCCACTGACAAATGAGTCCGAGAAAGAAAACAAAGAAAAACGGCCGCCAGCGGATCCTCTTCCGCTACGGCTTCATCATAGCCCTGATGCTCCTGCTCGCAGGCTTCATCGTCTGGGCCCTGATCGACAACACAGTCGTTTCGGCCGAAGCCTGGAACAAGGCCGCCGACAAGGAGTTGTCGCGCGTCGACACGATCCGTCCCGAACGCGGCGACATCCTCGCCTGCGACGGCAGCATCCTCGCGACGAACATGCAGCTCTATACGATCCGCGTCGATTTCAACGTCAAAAAATTCAAGACCCGGCGTTTCAAAGCCGCCCTCGACAGCCTGAGCGACTCCCTCGCACGCTACTTCCCCCGCCGCGACAAACAGGGGTGGAAAAAATATCTCGCCTCCCAGGTCAGAAACGCCGAAGGAGAGCGCTGGAGCTGCTGCCCCCTGGTCGCCCGGGCCTCCTATTCCGATTTCCAGAAGATCCAGTCGTTCCCCTTCTTCAACATCGGACGAAAGGAATATACCGGCCTTTATAAAGAGCCGACGCTGATCCGCACGAACCCCTACGGACGGATGGCCCTGCGAAGCATCGGCCGCGTCGGCGAACAAGTCGACGACCCGACGCGCCGCGGCCGTTCCGGCCTCGAGATGGCCCTCGAGAAATATCTCTGCGGAACCCCCGGCTTCACGAAAAAGGTAGCGATGACAAGCGGCATCTCCGACTGGGTCGACATCCCCGCCGTCCGCGGCTACGACGTCATAACGACAATCGACATAAAGATGCAGGACATCGTCGAAAACGAACTGAACAAGATCCTCGACGAGATCCAGAGCGACTGGGGCCTCTGCGTTCTGATGGATGTCAAGACCGGCGACATAAAAGCGATCTCGAACCTCGACCGGACAAAGAAAGGGACATACATCGAGGGTATGAACCGGGCCGTCCAGCAGATCGAACCCGGCTCGGTCGTGAAGGTTCTCTCGATGATGGTCGCCCTCGACAACGGAATCGTCAGCGTCGACGAACAGATCGACACCCACAGCCCCTGGATCTACCACGGACGCCGCCTGAGCGACACCCACGTCAGCGCCTCGAAAACCCCCGAACAGATTATTATCGAATCATCCAACATCGGAATGGCCAAGATTATCACCCGCGCCTGGGAAAAGAACCCCGGCGAATTCTACTCGGCCATCCGACGGACCGGATTCCTCGACCCGCTGAACACCGGGATCGCCGGCGCCCACCCCGCACGAATCGACAGCATCGCGAAAGCAAACGGCGAGGGACAACTGCTTCTGTCCCGCATGGCTTTCGGCTACTCGACGATGATTCCACCGATGCAGACCCTCGCACTTTATAACGCGATTGCCAACGACGGAAAATTCGTCAGACCGCGTCTCGTGACCGGCATGCGCAACGCCCTGCGCGACACGACCTACGAAGTCCAGTATGTCCGCGACAGCATCTGCAGCCGCCGAACCGCACGGCTTCTGCGCAAATGGCTCGACGGAGTTGTCAACGACAAACACGGAACCGCCTACAACATGATCCACCGCGGCAACGTACGACTCGCCGGAAAAACCGGAACATGCAACGTCCATGACACGACGACGATGAGTTACCGCCCCGGCGTATCACGACTGGCCTTCTGCGGATTCTTCCCCTCCGACGAACCCCGCTACACCTGCATCGCCGTCGTCAGCCCCCCGCGCCAGAACTTCTTCGGCGCGGCGAGCACCAGCGGACGCGTCATCCGGAACATCGCCGAAAACTTCTATGCCCGCGGCATGCTCGGCAATATCTCCGACTTCCGCGAGGATGCACGCAACAACACCGCCGCGAAACGACCCGCCCCAATCCACTTCGCCTCCGCCGACCCCGGCAGGGCCCGCCGGGTCCAGCGCGACCTCGGCGTCAAGGCCGACAGCATCCACCACTTCGACAGTCCGGCATCACCCTCCTCGGGGGTCCCGAACGTCGTCGGCTACAATATCCGCGAGGCGATCGCCGTGCTCGAACAGGCCGGATACAACGTCGAATTCTCCGGCGCCGGATGTGTCTCCCACCAGAAGCCCGCAGCCGGCGCCAGCGCTCCCCGCGGAAGCCGCGTCGCCCTGAACCTCTCGAGATAACCAAACGAACCGAAACCGAAACAAAACGATAAAACACCGATATAGTATAGAAAAATGAAGAAACTGTCCTATCTTCTGAAAGCGATCGACCCGGTCGAAACGATCGGGATGTCTGAACGAGACATCGAATCCGTCGAAAGCGACTCCCGCCGGATCAAACCGGGAGCACTATTCGTCGCCGTCCGCGGCGTCAACGTCGACGGCCACAAGTTCATCCCGCTGGTCACCTCCGCCGGTGCCGCCGCGATCGTCTGCGAGGAATTCCCCGAGAAAATCGACTCGACCGTTACATATATAAAGGTACCGGACAGCGCCGTCGCCCTCGGACGGCTCGCTTCGCAGTGGTATGACAACCCTTCACGCAAACTGCGCCTGGTCGGCGTTACCGGAACAAACGGAAAAACGACGACAGCGACCCTGATCTACGAGATGGCCCGCCTGATGGGGTTCAAGGCCGGACTCCTCTCGACCGTCTGCAACTATATCGACGACGAGGCGGTCCCGACAACCCAGACAACCCCCGATCCGCTGACACTCAACCGGCTCCTGGCGCGCATGGTCGAAGCAGGATGTGCCGTCGCCGCCATGGAGGTCAGTTCGCACGCCGCCCACCAGCACCGCATCGCCGGACTCCGCTTCGCCGGAGGAGTCTTCACGAACCTGACACGCGACCACCTCGACTACCACAAAACCGTCGAGAACTATCTCCGCGCAAAAAAATCGTTCTTCGACAACCTCCCCGAAGAGGCTTTCGCCCTGACAAACCTCGACGACCGCAACGGACTTGTCATGCTCCAGAACTCACGTGCAAACCACTATACCTACTCGATCCGCGAAGTCGCCGACTTCCACGGCCGGATCATCGAAAGCCGCCTCGACGGAACGCTCCTGTCGCTGAACGGCCACGAGGTCGAAGTGCTCTTCACCGGACGCTACAACGCCTCGAACCTGACGGCCGTCTACGGCGTCTCGCGCCTGCTCGGATGGGAGGATGAACAGGTCCTTGCGGCGATGAGCCGCCTCGTTCCGGTCGCAGGGCGCTTCCAGACCTTCCGCAGCCGCCCCGAAGCGGGAGTTACCGCCGTCGTCGACTATGCCCACACCCCCGACGCGATCGTCAACGTCCTGACCGCCATCCGCGGTGTCATGGGCGTCGGCGGACGGATCCTGACCGTCGTCGGCGCCGGAGGGAACCGCGACCACGGCAAGCGCCCGATCATGGCGCGCGAAGCCGCCTCCCGCAGCGATATGCTCGTCCTGACGAGCGACAACCCCCGCGACGAAGAGCCCCTCGAGATCATCCGCCAGATGGAGGAGGGCCTCGACCCCGAAGCGCGCCGCAACACCCTCACGATCGCCGACCGCCGCGAAGCGATCCGTACCGCCGTGCGCCTCGCCCGCCCGGGCGATGTCGTCCTCGTCGCCGGCAAAGGCCACGAAGACTACCAGGAAATCAAAGGTGTCAAACACCATTTCGACGACCGCGAGGTCGTCGCCCAGGCGCTCTCCGAACTCTGACCCCCGAAAACGAACGAACAAAAAAACACCGCTAAGAAATGTTCTACTATCTGAGTGAATATCTGCTCGAATCAGGCGTTCCGGGCTCCCGGTTGATGACCTACGTGACCGTCCGCTCCGGATGCGCCTTCATCCTCTCCCTCTTTGTCGCCCTCTTTCTGGGCCACAAAATAATCGGGATGCTCCAGCGCCACCAGATCGGCGAAATCGTCCGCGACATGGGGTTCGCCGGAGAAAACCGAAAACGGGGAACCCCGACTATGGGGGGAATAATCATTATCCTGGCGATCGTCATACCCTGTCTGCTGGTCAGCCGCCTCGGAAACATCTATATGATACTCATGCTCGTCACGACCCTCTGGCTCGGATCGATCGGCTTCCTCGACGACTGGCTGAAAATCAAACGCCGCAACAAAGACGGCCTCGGCGGATGGTACAAGATCGCCGGACAGGCCGTGCTCGGCGTCGTCGTCGGCATGACGATGTGGCTCAGCCCCGACATCGTAATCCGCCAGAACTACGAGATCGAGAACATCCCCGGTCAGGAAATCGAGGTAGAATACCGCGCCGACGATGTAAAGACCGCCGAGACGACGATCCCCTTCATCAAAAACCACAACTTCAACTACAGCTGGCTGACCGCCTGGGCCGGAAAATACGCGACCGTCGGCGGATGGCTCCTCTTCGTCCTCGTCAGCATAATCGTCATCACCGGAACATCGAACGGCGCGAACCTGAACGACGGAATGGACGGGATGTGCACCGGCGTCTCGGCCATCATCGGCGTCGCCCTGGCAATCATGGCATATCTGAGCGCAAACATAATCTACGCCTCATACCTGAACATCATGTATATCCCCGGAAGCGAGGAACTCGTTGTCTTCATCGCCGCCTTCATCGGCGCCCTGACCGGATTCCTCTGGTACAACACCGCCCCGGCCCAGGTCTTCATGGGGGACACCGGCTCGCTGACAATCGGCGGAATCATCGCCGTCTTCTCGCTGCTGATCCACAAAGAACTCCTCCTGCCGCTGCTCTGCGGGATCTTCTTCGTCGAGGCCCTCAGTGTGATTATCCAGACCCGCTACTTCCGCTGGTCAGGCGGCGGACGCGTCTTCAAATGCACCCCAATCCACGACCACTTCCGCAAACCGGGCGACGGCTCGATCCGCGCCCTGATCCAGCGCCCCTACACCGTCCTCGACGAACCGAAGATCGTCACCCGCTTCTGGATCATCGGCATCCTCCTTGCCGCCCTGACCTTCGTTACACTAAAAATTCGCTGACAGACAATGACAACCGAAAACAATAACACTAACAATAACAATACAACCCCAACAGAGAACCGCCGCCGCCGCATCGTCGTCCTCGGCGGAGGAGAAAGCGGCGTCGGCGCCGCAATCCTCGCCAAAGACAAAGGTTTCGACATCTTCGTCAGCGACAGCGCCGCGATCCCCGAACGATACAAGGAGACACTCGAGCGCGAGCAGATTCCCTGGGAGGAAGGGGGACACACCCCCTCCCTGATCCTCAACGCCGACGAAGTCGTCAAAAGCCCCGGAATCCCCCCGACCGCCCCGCTCGTCGTCCGTCTCCGGGAGCAGGGAACCCCGATCATCTCCGAAATCGAATTCGCCGGAAGGTTCACCGACGCGAAGATGGTCTGCATAACCGGAAGCAACGGAAAGACAACGACGACCCTGCTGACCTACCATATCCTCCGACAGGCCGGCATCGACGCCGGCCTCGCCGGGAATGTCGGCCACAGCCTCGCCGCGCAGGTTGCCCGCGACCCCCACGACGTCTATGTCATCGAACTCTCGAGTTTCCAGCTCGAGAACATGTATCGCTTCAAGGCAAACATCGCCGTCATCCTGAACATCACCCCCGACCATCTCGACCGCTACGACTACAAGATGGAGAACTACGTCAACGCGAAGTTCCGCATACTCCGCAACCAGACCCCCGAAGACGCCTTCATCTACTGGCAGGACGACCCCGTCATCCGCCGCCAGATCGAACAGATCGAAGTCGAGGCGCGCCAGTTCCCCTTCGCCGTCGAACAAGAAGGATCGACCGCCGCATACCTGACCGACAACGAAACCGAAATCCGGGTCAACACCCCCGGCGAACAGTTCGAAATGGCCCGCGCCGAACTCTCGCTCAGCGGCCTCCACAACCTCTACAACTCCCTGGCCGCCGCCCTCTCGGCCTGTCTGCTCCATATCGGAAAAGAGGATATCCGCCGCTCGCTCAGCGACTTCCGAGGCGTCGAACACCGCCTCGAATATGTCGCGACGATCGACGGCGTGCGCTGGATCAACGACTCGAAGGCGACGAACGTAAACTCCTGCTGGTATGCGCTCGAGAGCATGCCCGCCGGACGCCATACGGTCCTGATCCTCGGCGGAAAAGACAAGGGCAACGACTACTCCGAAATCGCCCCGCTGGTCGGCGAAAAGGTCAAGACGATCGTCTGTATGGGGAAAGACAACACCCCGATCCTCGACTTCTTCCGCGGCAAAATCGCCGACATCCGCGACACCCACACCCTGGCCGACTGTATCGCCGCCTGCCGCGCCGCCGCCGACGACGGCGATACAGTCCTGCTCTCCCCCTGCTGCGCCAGCTTCGACCTCTTCAACAGTTACGAAGATCGCGGCCGGCAGTTCAAAAAAGCGGTCCGCAACCTGCTCCCCCCGACAGATTAACCCCGAAGAAAAACTCTCTATAACAAAATGAACCCCCAGAACCCGACGACAACCGAACTCGAAACGACAGCGCAGGCCGCTCCGACCCTTAGCGAACGCGCCGCAGCGATCACCCCCCGAATGAAAGGGGACCGGTCGCTGTGGGGCATCTACCTGCTGCTGATCATCGTCTCTCTGGTCGAACTCTACAGCGCCTCCTCCCAGGAGGTCTCGGCCGAGAGCAGCTTCGGCGTATACTCCCCGATCATCCGCCACGGCGTACAGCTCTTCCTCGGATTCCTGATCATCCTCTTCATCCAGTCGAGAAGTTACGTAAACTTTATCCTCTGGGGTCCACTGATCGCGATCGGCAGTTTCCTGATGATGCTCGCCGTGCTGAAATACGGCGAGGATATCAACGGCGCAAAACGAAGCCTCGACCTCTATTTCATAACCGTCTACCCCTCGGAGTTCATCAAACTCTCGGCCGCGATCATGATCGCCCTGATCATGGCCTGGACCCACTCGAAGAAGAACAACGAGAAACTGAAGAACCTCGGCGTGTGGCTCTCGGCCGGAGTCGCCGTCATCTTCGGCGGTGTGCTCTTCACCCAGGGTCTGACCAACACAATCCTTCTGATGGGCATCAGTTTCGCCATGATGATTATCGGCGGCGTCGGTTTCAAACAGCTTGTCAAGGTGCTCTGTGTCTATCTTCTGGTTGCGCTTTTTCTCGGCGGAATCGGAATAATATGGAGCAAATCGACCGCCCCGGCCAAGACCGAACAGACCGGACAGGCCGCATTGACCGACGACGACGACGAACAGACAAAATCCGAAGCCGGACTGTTTGACCGCTTCGAGACTTGGATCGCACGCCTCGAGCGCTTCGCCCAGAAAGACTCGATCCCGAAATATGAGCAGCGCGTGACAGACAAAAACCGCCAGGAGATGTATGGCTACATGGCCCAGGCCCACGGCGGCCTGACCGGCGTACTCCCCGGCAACTCCCGCGAGACCGCCCGCCTGCCGCTCGCCTTCTCCGACTATATCTACTCGATCATCGTCGAAGAATGGGGGCTCGCCGGCGGTGTCTTCGTCATGATTCTCTATCTCTGGCTCCTCGCACGCGCCAGTTCAATCGCCTCGCGGTGTAACCAGCGTTTCGCCGCGCTGCTCGTCATCGGTATGGCCGTCATGATCGTCCTCCAGGCGCTGTTCCATATGGCGATCGTGACAGGCGTGTTCCCCGTCTCCGGACAGCCCCTTCCGCTGATCTCGAAAGGGGGAACATCGATACTCGTCACCTCGATCGCCTTCGGCATCATGCTTAGCGTCAGCCGCTTCGGTCTGAAAACCGAACGACGCCAGGATGCATCCGAAGAAAGCGAACTACTCCCCGAATCGATGCGTTCGGAAAACCCCAACATGCTTGTCTGACAAAAACAATGAAAACACCCGAAAACAACAACGATAAGAAAACCGCCCCCGGGCGCCATCCACGCATACTGATCAGCGGCGGCGGAACCGGCGGACACATCTTCCCCGCCCTCGCCATAGCCGACGCCATACGCCGCCTGCGCCCCGACGCCGAGATACTCTTCGTCGGCGCCGAAGGGCGCATGGAGATGGAACGAGTCCCCGCCGCCGGATATCCGATCAAAGGACTCCCCGTCGCCGGTTTCGACCGCAAACACCTTCTGCGAAACATAAAAGTTGTCTGGAAACTCCTCGTCAGCCTCTGCCGCGCCCGCCGGATCCTGAAGGAATTCAAGCCCGACATCGCCATCGGCGTCGGCGGATATGCAAGCGGCCCGATGCTGAAAGCGGCCCAGAGACGCCATATCCCGACCCTGATCCAGGAACAGAACTCATATGCCGGAGTGACCAACAAACTCCTCGGCGGCAAAGCCTCCGCGATCTGTGTCGCCTACGACAACATGGAGCGCTTCTTTCCCGCCGACCGTATCATCCAGACCGGAAACCCCGTCCGCGAAAACCTGACCCGCGACCTTCCTCATAAGAACGACGCCCGCCGCGCCCTCGGTTTTGACCCCGAAAAACCCCTGCTGGTCGTCACCGGCGGAAGCCTCGGCGCCCGGACAGTCAACCGGAGCATGGCCGACGCCTTCCGTTCGCTGCTCGACAGGGATATCAACATCCTCTGGCAGACCGGAAACCTATACTTCGACGAATACGCCCCTCTGGCCGAAGGTATCGACCCCTCGCGCCTACAGATCGTCCGGTTCATAACCGACATGCCGTCTGCCTACGCCGCCGCGACCCTCGTCGTCTCCCGCGCCGGGGCCAGCACGATCTCCGAACTCCAGCTCCTCGGGATGCCCGCCCTGCTGATCCCCTCGCCGAATGTCGCCGAAGACCATCAGCGCAAGAACGCAATGGCACTGGTCGAACGCCACGCCGCGGCCATGCTCTCCGACGACGACGCCCCCGCGATGCTCGGCGAAACCGTCGGACACCTGATCACCCACCCCCGCGAACTCGACCTTTTCTCCCGCAATGTCCGGCAGATGGCACGGCATGACAGCGCGCGCGTGATCGCCCTCAAGGCCCTCGAACTCGCCGGATTCCCTCCGGTCGAAAACCCCCGAACAACGAAGAAATAATGAACGAAGACCTGTCAACATACCGAAATATCTATTTCGTCGGCGCCGGCGGCATCGGAATGGCCGCCCTCGAGCGCTATTTCCTGTCGCGCGGCAAAAATATCGCCGGATATGACCGTACGCCCTCCGACCTGACTGCCGTCCTCCGGCGCGAAGGGGTCGCGATCTCCTACGACGACAACCCCTCGGCGATCCCCGCCGCGATGACCGATCCGGCCGACACTCTCGTTGTCTACACCCCCGCCGTCGGCGAAGAGAACCGGATTCTGAACTATTTCCGCGACAAAGGCTTCACCCCCCTGAAACGCGCCCGCGTCCTCGGGCTGATCACCCGCAACTCCCGCGGACTATGCTTCGCCGGAACCCACGGAAAGACGACGACCTCGTCAATGGCCGCCCATATACTCCACCAGGGGAGCATCGGATGTAACGCGTTCCTCGGAGGAATCCTGAGGAACTACGACAGCAACCTACTGCTGAGCGAAACATCCCCCTACAGCGTCATCGAGGCCGACGAATATGACCGATCCTTCCACCAACTGACACCCTGGGTCGCCGTCATAACCGCAACCGACCCCGACCACCTCGACATCTACGGAACCGAAGAGGCCTATCTCGAAAGTTTCCGCCGCTTCACCTCGCTGATACGCCCCGGAGGCGCCCTAGTCGTCCACACCGGACTGAAACTCCGCCCCGACCTCGCCGAAGGAGTCCGCCTGCTGACCTACAGCCGCGACAGCGGCGACTACCATGCCGAGGATATCCGCCGCGGCGACGGCGAAATCTCGTTCACCCTCGTCACCCCGACACGCCGGATCCGCGACATCCGTCCCGGCGTCCCTGTCGAGATAAACATCGAGAACACAATCGCCGCGATGGCCGCCCTCGACGCCGCCGGAATCCTCGAGGAGGAGAGCGCACGCCGCGCCATGGCCTCCTTCATGGGGCCTAAGCGCCGCTTCGAATTCTGGCTGAAAGAACCGGGTCTGCCCGTACTGATCGACGACTATGCCCACCACCCCGACGAACTCCGAGCATCGATTGCCTCGGTTCGTGCGCTCTATCCCGGCCGCCGTCTGACCGTCGCCTTCCAGCCCCATCTCTACAGCCGCACACGCGACTTCGCCCCGGAATTCGCCGCGGCCTTGTCGGCCGCCGACGATGTCGTTCTGCTCGACATCTACCCCGCCCGCGAAGAACCAATCGAAGGAGTCACGGCCGCGCTGATCTACGACCGGCTGACTTCCCCCTCCAGAACGATGGCCTCCAAAGAGAACCTCGCCGCGACAATCGCCTCCCGCTCCCCGGAAGTCGTCCTGACAGCCGGCGCCGGCGATATCTCGACGCTCCTTCCGGCGATCGCCGCGAAAATGAAAGAAACCCCGGTAAAATGCTGAACGATGTTCGAACGACTGAAAAAAACAAACCTGAGACTGGTTCTCAACATCGCACTGTCGCTGATGCTGCTCGGCTATCTCGTCGTCGCGCTCGGCTTCACGACCCGGCTGTCGTCCCAGCGTCTCTGTCAGGGAATCGGCGTCGAGATTCTCGACTCGGCCCGGAACGGTTTCGTCCGCGCCGCCGAAATCGAGCGCGAACTCGGTGATCTCTACACGACCGCCAAAGGAACACCCCTGTCACAGATCGACCTCCACGCGATCGAGCAACACCTCGCCGCCATCGACAAAATCGAACATGTCGAAGCGGTCGTCCTGACAAACGACTCGGTTCTGGTCCGCGTCACCCCGCTCGTCCCCGTCGCCCGGATCTTCGAGGAGGGCCACCCGTCGTACTACATCAACCATAGCGGAAAACGGTTCCTCGCCGACGCGCGCTACACAATGGATGTCCCGGTCATCCGCGGCGAATTCTCCCGTCAGACCATCGACCCGCTCGAACTGATACCCCTGGCCGAATATATCGAAAACGACCGGCGGCTGCGCGACATGTTCTCGATGATCGACGTCCGCTCCCGCAATGACATCTATCTCGTCCCGAACATCCTCGGCCAGGTCGTCGAATTCGGCACTGTCGACAATATCCCGGCCAAATTCCGGCGCCTCGAACGGTTCTACAAGGAGGTTTTGCCCGAAAAAGGATGGAACTTCTACGACACAATCTCCGTCAAATGGAACGGGCAGGTTGTCGGGACCCTCGCGCGGAAACACACCCGCGACCCTCTTCCGGTCGTCATCGAGACCCCTCCGGCCGAAGCCGACGAAGAGGGGGTCGTTGTCTCCGGCGACTCGACCCTGCTGGTCAGAAAACCGGTCCCCGCCAGACAATGAAATTAATCTTGGAAAACCCGAAATAAAACAAAATATAAAGACAACATATGGAAGCAAAACACTTAGTTGGAATAGAAATCGGCAGTTCGAAGATCAAGGCTGCGGTCGGATTCCTCGACCGCGACGGAGCCCTGACAATCCAGGCCGTCGAAGAGACCCCGATTCTCGACAGCGTGCGCTACGGCGTCATCTGTAATGTCGAACTCGTTGCGACATCCCTGGCGACACTCCTCTCCCGCCTCGGCGAGAGGTTCGAGCCCCGCCTGATCGAATCGGTCTATGTCGCCGTCGGCGGCCTCTCGACCGCGACCGTCAGCGTCGAGGTCGACCGCCAGCTTCCCGACGAAATGGAAATCACACGAACTCTGGTCGACCAGTTGAAAAACGAAGCCCTGTCGACAAACCGCTCCGGAAAAGATATCGTCGAGATCACTCCCGTACAGTATTCGATCGACAAAAAACCGACAGACCATCCCGAGGGTATGTTCGGACGCCATGTCCGCGCCCGCTTCAACCTGATCGCCTGCCGGCCCCAGATCAAGTGTAACCTCGTACGCGTCCTGGGCGACAAACTCGGCTTGAAGATCAACGGCCTGATCGTCCGTCAGATAGCCGAGGCCGACGTCGTCATCACAAACGAAGAGAAGCGCCAGGGTTGCATGCTCGTCGATTTCGGTGCCGAAACAACGACAGTCTCGATCTACCGAAAGGGTACGCTCCAGTATATGGCGACGATTCCCCTGGGCTCGCGGAACATCACGAAAGACCTGATGGCGATCCACCATCTCGAGGAAAAAGCCGAGGATATCAAGAAAATCGGCGGCAGCGCGATCCCGACCAACGGCGGCGACCACTCCTCCGGAGTCGACTTCACTGAATCGAACAACTACGTCGCCGCACGCGCCGGCGAAATTATCGCGAACATAAGGGCCCAGATTGAATATGCCGGGATGAAACCGGCCGACCTCCCCTCCGGAATAATCATTATCGGCAACGGCGCGAAACTCCGCGAATTCAACAGCCGCCTGCAGACCGTTACCAAACTCCCCGTCCGACAGGGATTCCCCTCCGGCACAATCCGTATCGCCGACAGCCGCATACGCCCCTCCGACTCGGTCGACATCATCGGCGTCCTCGCCGCCGCCGCCGCGCTCCCCGAACCCCGCGAATGCATGCCCCTCCCCCCGGCCCCCGAACCGGAACCGGTCCCCGAACCGGTCGTGGAAACTGTCGCTGCCGAACCGGATCCTGATCCCGAGCCCGAACCCGAACGTCATACGACCCGCGACTCGTTCCTCAACCGGCTCGGACGCCGGTTCCGCAACCTGATGGACGGCCCCGACGACGAAGACGACGACTTCATCGACGACAAAGACTGAATCCACCCCCCCGGCCTACCTGCCATAAGTAAGAAAAAACCAACCAAGTGTGTTACAAGCAAAATAAACGAAAAAAATGAACGACAATAACATATCATCATACGACGGCGGCGAAGTCAGAATCAACCCGAGCCTGAACGTCGAGCGTATCGCCAACCAGTTCGCCGAATCACCCAACGACACCGTCGAGGAACAGAAGGCGATAATCAAAGTCATCGGCGTCGGCGGCGGCGGAAACAACGCCGTCAACCACATGTACCGCCAGGGGATCGAGAATGTCTCCTTCGTCGTCCTGAACACCGACCGCCAGGCCCTGAAGAACTCCCCGGTCCCGACAAAAGTACAGATCGGCAACGGCCTCGGCGCCGGAAACATCCCCGAAAAAGCCCGCAAGGCCGCCGAAGAAAATATCGTCAAAATCGAAAGCCTCTTCGACGACGACACGAAGATGGTCTTCATCACCGCCGGAATGGGCGGAGGAACCGGAACCGGCGCCTCCCCGGTCGTCGCCCGCGTCGCCCGCGAACGCGGCATCCTGACGATCGGTATCGTGACGATCCCCTTCGGTTTCGAGGGTGAGAAAAAAATTATCAAGGCCTACGGCGGCGCCGACGAACTGTCGAAATATGTCGACGCCCTGCTGGTCATCAACAACCAGCGCCTGACCGAAATCTACGGCGACCTCGACTTCCTCAACGCCTTCGGAAAAGCAGATGACACCCTCTCGACTGCCGCGCGGTCGATTTCCGAACTGATCAACGACGACGGCTATATGAACGTCGACTTCGAGGATGTCGACACAACCCTGCGTAACGGCGGCGCGGCGATCATCTCCTGCGGCTACGGCGAAGGGGAAAGCCGCGTCACAAAAGCAATCGAGGACGCGCTGAACTCCCCGCTGCTGCGCAACCGCGACGTCTTCGGCTCGAAGAAACTCCTCTTCCACATCTTCTTCTCCCGCAACGCCAACAAGAAATTCCTCATGAGCGAGGTCGACGAACTGACCAACTTCGTCAGCAGCATCTCCTCCGATGTCGACGTCATCTGGGGCCTCGGTTTCGACGACGAACTCGGCGACCGCGTCAAGATAACAATCCTCGCCGCCGGATTCGACGCCTCGGTCTCCATCGACCGGAACCTTTCGCCGAACCCCGGCGCCTTCGCCGGCGGACATAAAACATCCCCTGCCGCCGCCGCCGACAAACAACCCTCCGCGCCGAAAAAGAAAGAACCGGACCACACCCCAGTCCCCGACGATGTCCGCCAGCGCCTCCACGACGACTACGGAACCGACCTCTTCGAAGGTATGGGGACACGCTACGCCGTCCTGCAGCCCGACCAGCTCGACGACGACTCCGTCATCGACAAGATCGAACACAACCCGACCTACAACCGCGACAAACGGACCGTCGACGAAATAAACCGCCAGGCCGACCAGCGCACCACCCCGAAACCCGCCGCCCCGAAACCTTCCGACGGCGACCTCGGCAACGGTAAAATCGATTTTATGTCCTCCGGGAGATGAACGCTGCAAAAACAATAATCCTCGCCTCGGCCGTCGCCCTGATGCCGGCCCTGGCGCAGGCGGCCACGGGACGCCTTGCCTACACCGGAAACAACGAGATCTTCCGGCGCGACCGGATCCGTCCGCTCGCCGAAAACCGAGACACAACCCTGACGCTCTGGCGCGGCGAACGCGCTTCGCTCGCCGCGATGTTCGTCGCCGGAAGTCCGACCGGACGCCTCGAGGTGCGCCTCGAACCCGACGGAACCCCGCTCCCCGACGGCTTCGACGTCCATTTCGCCGACTACGTCTTGTCGAACTCCTGGCAGGGATGCGGATGGCCATCAGACACCCTCCCCCCCTTCGAAGTCGCCGACGCTCTTGTATCGAACCAGACGTCCGAGACCGCCGCTGGAGCCCAGCGACCGGTCTGGGCGACGATCGACGTCCCCCGCGATGCCGCCCCCGGGACCTACCGCGGACAGATTATCGTCCGCGACCGCTACGCCCCGGCCGACCTCGACACCCTCTCCTTCGCCGTCGAGGTCATCGACCGTACGCTCCCCGCCCCTGGCGACCAGAAATTCTACCTGAACTTCTGGCAGCAGCCCTACGCCATCTCCCGCTACTACGGCGTCGAACCCTGGAGCGACGAACATCTCGAGCTGCTCGCCCCCTATGCCGACCTTCTCGCCCGAGCCGGACAGCGCAACGTCAGCGCAATCCTTTTCTACGAACCCTGGGGCGCGCAGAGCAACGACAAATTCGAACCGATGGTCGAGACCATCCTCGGCCCCGACGGAAAATGGAGTTACGACTACACGGTCTTCGACCGCTATGTCGAATTTATGGGACGTCACGGAATCGACGGCGAGATCGACTGCTTCACGATGATCCCCTGGGACCGCAACTACCGCTACTTCGACCAGGCCGCCGGCGAATACCGTACCCTCGTCTGCTCCCCCGGAAGCGAAGAGTATGCCTCGCTCTGGAAATCCTTCCTCGGCGCGTTCGAAAAACACCTGAAAGAGAAAGGCTGGGACCAGCGCGCAATGATCTCCATAGACGAGAGATCTCTCGCGGATATGCAACAGGCCATCTCGATCGTCAAAGAGGCCGCACCAGGCCTTAAAATCGCTCTGGCGGGCAATTACCACCCCGAGATCTCCGACGACCTCTGGAGTTACACCCTGACTATGGGCGATCCCTTCCCCGAAGGGGTCATCGAGGAGCGCCGCTCCCGCGGACAGATCTCGCTCTACTACACCTGCTGCTCGAGTCCGGAACCGAACATTTTCTCGAACAACAACCCTGCCGACGCGGCCTTCATACCGGTGTTCTGCACCGCCAACGGCGCCGACGGCTACCTCCACTGGGCCTTCACGAACTGGACTGACAATCCGCTGCACGACACCCGCTTCTTCATGTTCGCCCCCGGCGACACCTACTGTGTCTATCCCGGGGGAGGGTCGTCGATCCGCTGGGAACGCTTCATCGAGGGAATCCAGACCTCGGAGAAGGTCCGTCTGCTCCGCGACGAACTCTCCGACGCCGGCCGGGTCGACGACCTGGCGCGACTCGACAACGCCCTCGCCCCGCTGGCCGGCGCCAAATGGGCCGACACCGCCGGGCGTCAGCGCCAGTACGACAACCTCCGCCTCGTCATCGCCTCGCTCCAGTAAAGATGTCGTATGGCGTCGCAAGACACCGCGACCAATAACTCGCAATTTTTGCGAGTTATTGGTCGCTTTTTTTTATCTTTCAAAAATTGCCACCCGGTAATGTCTTTTTATAATCCCAGATATTCCCTCACGGCCTTGATCTGGGCATCGTTCCGGCACAATCCCCTGGTATTTTCCTTTTTCAGGCCCTCATCAATATATGCCGCAATATCCACATAGTCGTTGCCGCCAGCATCTCTTGTCGCTATTTTGCGAACCATCCTGTCATTGGATCTTGCCATATAATAGAACCAGACATCATCAGCCGTAGGAGCAAGTTTCATGAACACACTTGCATCCATGGCCTTCTCGCCCAGAGAACGTGGCGGATAAAGAACGCCTCCCACACCTGTTGCAAAATTCAACGGGTGAACTCCGCATTCCTTCTCGTGATAACGCCACTTTTTATAGGTAAGAGGAACCCCGCTGCCATCGACAACCATACGGTGTACGCGTGCCGCACATATGTCGTCGGGATGTTCCAAATGTTCCGTCAGTAACCGTTCAACCAAATCGTAGTCATATATGCAGTCGTCGTCAATTGTTATAACCGTATCATTTGGATAACGATCCAAACAGTGTACTAATTTTTTATAACTGCGTATATCGGCTTCTGTAGCTACTATTTCCAGTCCACGCTCCTGCTGTCGCTTCAACGCCGCAGGCAGCGTTGAAGCATCATGACTGTCGATCCACAGTATCAGTCTGTTTGGTACAACCGTTTGTTGCATGATCGACTCTATAGCACACCCCGCATCGTAGAGGCGACGGCCATGAGAGGTGAGCGACACGATCAGTTCTCCTTCCGGCAACAACTGTTCGGAAGTCACACCAGGTTTTGCAGATGTCATTATCAGGCGTTCCATTTCCCATCGTCGCTGCTCAGGCAATATGCGTTCCACTTTCGCGCGTAACGACAATACAAAATCGTGAAACCGCACAAGTTTCGAAAAAAATTCGCCAGCCTTCATAACATCCTTTTGCTCACTTAAATGTAACACATCGGTTATACACAAATTTTGCTATGGTATATTTGTCTGACATATGTCTCGAGTCAAAATTTACAGTTCGTTTCGCGATGGCTCTTGATGAACGCATCTTGCTGGCCACAAAATTACAAAAATTTTCGTTACCTCACAAAAACCTTCCGTCACACACAAGTGGTGGAAGAGTAGGTTATTATCGTCAACTTACGTTCCAGCGAAGATACGGGAGGCGCTGGCGGCGGCCCGGTATAACAGGGCCGGAGCCGGGCAGCCGCGGACGGCAGCGACAGCGGCTGCAACCTTTTCGATTGTCGCTGTCGGCGAATCGTCGGTCTCGAGCAGCAGAGATTCCTCAGGGATCAGGGAGACCGACTCCGGATTGAACCGCTCGCCGATCGAGAGCAGAAAACCTTCACGTAGCAACTGACGCGCCAACTGTGGCTTTCCGCGGAATCCGTGGATTATCCAGGGCTGCGACGGGCCGACACGCCGCCTGAGATCGACAATTTCGTTCCAGCGGCCGACAACGTGAAGTATCAGGGGCTTGCGGAGCCGCTCGCTCAGTTCGATATGTCGCATCAGCGTCCCGGTCTGCTCCGCCGCAGAACCGCCGCGGTTGCGGTCCAGTCCGGTTTCGCCGATCGCGACAACCGAAGGCGACTCAGCCATTCGCTCGAGATTCCCGAATGCAGCCGAACCGGCCGGAGTGTTCCAGGGATGTATGCCGACCGAAAACGGCCCTTCGCCGGGGAGAGATCCGTCAACGGAAGGATCGACCGAGAGTATTCGTCCGGGGCCGGGATGATGGGAATGGATGTCGGCGATCATGGGACAGGATCATAGCCTGATCCTCCCCAGGGGTGACAGCGCAGGATGCGCCTCAGCGTCAGCCAGGAGCCTTTCAGCGGGCCGTGGCGGCGCAGCGACTCGATCGCATACTGGCTGCAGGTCGGCGTGAAGCGGCACGACGGAGGAAACATCGGGGAGATGCAGAGCCGGTAGAAATGGACGGGAAGGAGGAGGATTTCAGTCAGCGCCTTCGTTATCGGGGAGAGAATCTTTGTCATCATAGTCTTTGATCGATTTAAAGAGGCGCTGGAGCGATTTTCGGCACGATCCGGAGGATTTTGTCCGGTCGGCCACATAAATGAAAGCGATGTCGTAACCGCGGCTCATAGAGGGGAAATCCGCGCGCATCAGACGGTAGCACTCGCGCAGGCGGCGGCGCATCGTGACGCGGTCGACGGCGTGGCGCAGGCGCCGTTTCGGAACGACAATCATGACACGGTTGAACCTGACTTCGGGATGGATGTTCGGCAGCCAGACGGCGCGCCACGGAAAAGCCATGGCCGCCATGGGGGTCTCGACGGGGACAGACGTAACAGAGCCGCCTGTCCGCGGGGCGAACAGGCGGTCTATATCGTACTTCGAGCAGAGACGCTCTTTTTTGTAGAGACGCTGGCCTTTGAACATCGTTTCGAGGTTATCGCGTTATTCTTCGGCGTTCTGTTTCAGATAGTTCTCCAGGGCGACTGTCATCGAGGGAGCGGCCTTTGTCGGGGCCTCGACGTCGAGACGGAGTCCTGCATCCTTGACGGCCTGGGCGGTCGAGGGGCCGAAACAGCCGATACGGATGTCTTTCTGCTGGAAGTCGGGAAAATTCTTCAGGAGCGATTCGATACCCTGGGGACTGAAGAAGAGAAGCATGTCGTAGTCGAACGGCTCGTCGGTGCCGAAGTCGTTGCTGACGGTCCGGTACATGACAGCCTTCGAGTAGTCGAGGTTCATCGTGTCGAGGATTGTGACATCCTCTTTGTTGACGTCGGCCACGGCATAAAGAAATTTCTCTTTGTTGTGTTTGTTAAGATAATTCTGCAGGCCGTCGAGTTTTCCGTTGGTTCCGTGGAAAATCTTACGTTTGCGATAGACGATATATTTCTGGAGATAGAGCGCGATCGCTTCGGTCGTACAGAAATATTTCATCGTATCGGGAACAGTCACGCGAAGCTCTTCACAGAGTCTGAAGAAATGGTCTATGGCAGTACGGGCGGTGAAAATCACAGCCGTATAGTCCGATATATTGATCTTCGACTGACGGAATTCCTTTGCGGAGAGACCTTCGACCTTGATAAAAGGCCGGAATTCAATCTCGACTCCGTAGCGTTCTGCGATGTCATAGTAGGGCGACTTATCGGAAGCAGGCTTGGGCTGTGAAATTAAAACTTTCTTGACTTTCACTCTGTTAACGATTTGATATGTGTAGGTTTATAAATCAAGTGTAGCACTTGTCCGCAGTATGAAAAGCGGGGGGATTATTTCGAGTGTGCAAAGGTACAAAATAAAATAGACACAGGAAAATATATTCTTATAAAAAATCCTAATTCCCTTTACGATAAATACAATTCTCGCTATCAGATAGAGCCCGGCGCCGACAGCTATCGACAGCGCCGCGCTGCCTGGCTCGAACAGCGAGACAAGCGCCGGAATAACCAGCAGAATCCCGAGCAGACCCTGCGAGCCGTTGAATCCCCGGAGCCATTCGGCACATTCGAAACTGCCGGTAAAGACACTTCCGACGGTCGAGTAGGCCGCCAGTTGGAACAGATAGTAGGCGAGCGACACGGCGACACACATAGCGATCGCCTCGGGTACGCCCAGCGGTATGGCGACTCCGCAGAGATGAGCCGCTCCGTAGACGAGGATGCCCTCGCAGAAACAGACGAGCAGCATCAGCGAGACCGACATCCACGCTCCGTTCGAAGCCGGTTCGTCGAAGACGTTGGTCCGGCGTCGGCGAATCGAGAAGGCGCTCTGAAACAAGGATTTGACGAAGTTACGACTCCGGCTGACCGAAGCGGCCATAAAGATGAACAGAACGATCAGGCCGCACATGATCATCGAGTCGTAGCCCGGAATCGCCGGGCGCGGTTCGAGCTCGATTCCCTTTGTGTAGGCCGCCAGCGGACGGGGTCGGAACGGCTCGCTGACAAGAACCGGGGCGTTCAGTTCGCGACAGACCGTCGTATCGGTCCGCAACAGGGCGCTGAGAGCCGGAGCGACATCGCCGGTCGAGGGCAGAGCCCTGACAGTGTCGGCCCGGGCCGCAGAGTTGTATGGCTGGGCTTGAACGGGACTTACCGGGAGGGTATCGCGTGGCGGCTGGAATGTCTGGAGCGTGTCGGGCATCAGTTGATTTTCTGGGTGAAATCGGTTGACGTGTCGGGGAGGAGGGCTAGTTCGACCGCGCGGAGACCGCTGTCGGCGACGCTCCATAGCGCGGCGTGGTCGCTGTGCATGAATCCGCCGGCGATTGTCCGCGAGAGCATCTCGAGCAGGGGATCGTAGTATCCGTCGATATTGGCGATGACGATCTGGCCGCGGAAGAGTCCGAGCTGGCGCCAGGTTATCAGTTCGAGGAGTTCCTCGAGGGTTCCGCATCCGCCGGGCATCGCGATCGCCGCCAGGCTCATCGAGGCCATCAGCTGCTTGCGGCTGTGCATGTCGGGGGTTTCGATAACGCGGCTGAGTGAGGAGTGTTCCCAGCGGCGCTCGAGCATGAAGCGCGGGAGCACACCGATCGCGACGCCGCCGACGACGCTGAGCACACCGTCGATCGCCGCGGCCATCAGGCCGGATTTACCGCCGCCACAGACGAGCGGATGGCCCGAACGGGCAATAGCCGCTCCGGCCTCGAAAGCCTCGGTTTTGAACAGTCGGGCGATACTGTCGCTCGAAGCGCCGTAGACGCACACCCCGTTTTTTTCCAGTTGTTTCATTCTGCAAAATTACCGAATTTCCGCGAATCAGCAAAGGTCGTAACTCAAGGTGACACGCTCCGGGGTGACCGTCAGGGTCGCCGTCGACCCTTCGACGACGGGGATATTGTGGTCGACATGGCCTATCGGGGCGTTGAAAGCGACCGGATAGCGGCAGTCTCCGACGACACCGCTGATCATCTCCTCCATCGACTGGTGGTTTATGTCGGGGCTGTAGTCGGTGAACTGCCCGACGACAAGTCCGGCGAGTTTGTCGAGCACGCCGGCGAGCCGGAGCTGATATAGTTGCCGCTCGACCTTGTAGACCGGTTCGGCGATATCTTCGATAAACAGAATCGTTCCGGGACGTATGATGTCATAAGGAGTCCCGAACAGCCCCATTATGACGGCGAGATTTCCGCCGTAGATCCGTGCCGTGACCTCCCCCGGGCGGTTCAGGGGGGAGGAAGGGAAACTGATTTCCGGGGGATTTCCGGCGAGGATGTCGAACAGGGCCTCCGAGTCGTCGTCGCGGCCTCCGCTGCCGGCGAGATGCTTCGCCATCGGGGCGTGGAGCGACATGATTCCGTGGGCCGACAGAAGGGAGTGGAGGGCGGAGATGTCGCTGAAGCCGATCAGCCACTTCGGGTTCTCCCTGAGGGGCCATTTGTCGATTTCTTCGAGGAGATGGACGGCGCCGTAGCCTCCGCGCGAACAGAGGACGGCGTCGACCGTCGGCTCGAGCAGCGCGGCCTTCAGGTCTGCGAGGCGTTCCTCGTCGGTTCCAGCGAAACTGCCGGAGCGGCCGGTCGTGTGGGGCATGATCCGGACCTCGTAACCTCGGTCGCGCAGAACCCGCGCCGCTTTCGTGACAAACTCCGGTTTGACCCACCCCGACGGCGAGACTATCGCGACGACGCTCCCCGGCTTCAACGACGGCGGAACGAGTATATCTTCCTGCGGCGTTGTCATGCGACAGAAACTTCGAAACCTTCGCTGCGCAGACGCCCGGCAATCTTCTCGAGTTCGTCGCGTCCGACACGCTCGAGCGTTGTCGCCGGAGTTTTCCGGTCGAGCGAATAAATCATTATCGAACGGGGCTTTATTTTTCGGTAAGCCTCTGTGAGCGCCTCGATTTCCCCGTCGGTTGTGTTGTCGAAGTAGACGCCGTCCCAGTTTCCGCGGACAAATATCGTCTGGATAACTCCGTTGCCGGCGAACTGCCCGAGCCGGCCGACGACGCTGTCGACCGTGAATGCCGGAGAATTCGGGCGGTCTATGGCGCGCATTGTCTGCTCGACGGCCGAGTCGAGTTTCAGTATATTGTTGTCGACCTTCCGCAGGGCGGCGCAGACCGCCGGATCGTCGAGGCGCGTCGAATTTGTCAGAACGCTGATCTTCACATCGGGGAAGAAGCGGTCGCGCAGGGCGATCGTGTCGTCGATTATTCCGGCGAACTCGGGATGGAGCGTCGGTTCGCCGTTGCCGGAGAAGGTTATGACATCGAGATGTTCGCCGCGCTCTTTCATTCCGGCGAGTTTCTCGCCGAGCAGGCGCGCTACCTCCGTGCGCGGAGGCAGTCCGGATACTCCGGGGCCCTGGGCGTTGAATCCCGCCTCGCAGTAGAGACAGTCGAAGGAGCAGACCTTACCGTCGGTCGGCGAGAGATTGACGCCGAGCGAACTTCCGAGCCGTCGCGAGCGTATCGGCCCGAAGATGGTCGAATGGAAAAGAACCGTCTGCATCGCGCCGTCAGTCGTCGAAGTCATAGAGATGGAATACCTGTTCCATCGGCTGCCATTTTTCGGCGCTTGTGGCCCCTTTTTTCGCGTTCTGGAAGATCGACATATAGTCTTCCCACTCCTGCTGGCGCGGAAGGGTCGCGAGGCGCTCCATCGCGGCGTCGAGGTCGAGGTCAGCCGGGGTTTCGAGGATCATGACAGCGCGGTTACCGAGCAGCCAGAGTTCCATCTCGAGGATACCGACCTCCTTTATTCCGCGGACGATTTCGGGCCATACACCCTCGCGGCTGTGGCGGTAGCGGTATTCGCGGATCAGTTCGTCGCTCATATTGAGGTCGAGCATCCGGCAGTAGCGTTTGATATCTTTGTTCATAGTCAGGTTCAGTCTGTTTCTAGTCGTTCAGGTTGTATTTCCGATTGAAGTCGTCGAGTTTGCGGCTCCAGTAGGTTTTCAGTTCGTTCCAGTCGTAGTAGGGGCCTCCGACATGTCCGGCCGGAAGCGTGACTTCCTTTTCGTTCAGCAGGGCCTTGACAAGCACCGGAGCCGAAGGGTCGGAGAGGTTTCGGTAGAAAACGAGCTGGATGTTCGAGGCCATCGGAAAGATCTCGTAGTTGTGCCAGAGGGCGGCGACGGTCTCCGGATCTTTTATTTCGCGGCCGTAGTCGCCGAGTTCCATCAGAACTGTCGCGGGGAGGACGACAACCTCGTGGCCGAAGCGGAGCGTGGCGCTCTGGGTAGGGGAGGCGATAGCGGTGTCGGCGCTCGTGATGAAGGAGCGGAGAAGGCGGCGCTGGCTGAAGGGGGCGCCGTTGTCGGAGGCGACGGTATTGCCGTCGGCGAGGAACCAGTTAAGGTTCTCGTGCTCCCATTTCTGGCGGATTTCGCGGGGTGTGAAGATGTCGTGGAAAGAGGGCTGGTCGTCGTGGCTCTGGCTGTTGGCGTCGATCGCGAAGAGGTGGTAGAGCAGGGCTCCGCGGTCGATGCTGTCGTTGACGAACTGTCGGTCTGTAAAGAGTTTGTCGAGAAAGTCGTAGTCGTAGGGGTGGGCCTTCTCGTAGGCATTGAAGCCGGCGTGCCAGGCCTTGCCGCCGAGGCGTTTGGTCAGGGTGTCGGTCGGGTTCAGGACATTCAGGTCAGCATAGGTCGCGTCGAGGTCGATACGGAACGTCGGGTTGGCGGCGGCCATCTCGAGCAATTCGTTGTTCATCGAGAGAATACATCGGACGACGGGGGTCGAACGGGCGTTGATAAAAATGCTGTCGACGAAAATCTCCGGAAAGTTGGCCATCATGCGGCGGGCGATTCCGCGGTGCTGGCGCGCTCCCTTGGCGGTCAGTTCGCCGTCGCGGCCGCGCGACTTGACTTCGGTCTGACGGAGCTGTCCGAGTATTTCCTGTCCGCGCGGGGTCAGTTTCCCGTTCCGTTCGCCGACCTCGAGGAGTTCGACCGGGCGGGTGTACATCTGTTTGCCGATATGCCAGCGGCTGCCGTGGCGTCCGTAGTGTTCGATATGGAACGGACGGTATCCGTCGGGCGACGGCGTCAGAGGGGGAAGGGGATTCTCGGGATAGGGATAGGCATAGTAGTTGCTCGCATATTTCGCGAGGGAGTCCGGCTCGTTTGATACGGTCGCCGCGGCCGGAATGAGGGTTGCCATAGCGGTCGCCGTCAGGATAATTCGACGAAGGAACTTCATTATGTCGTTCTGCTTGGATGGTTAGGTATTGATTTGTCGTGTTAGTTTTTTCCGGGGCGCGGAAGGGTGTTTTTTTCGGACGCCTGGAAGCGGGCCGATTCCTCGAAGAGTTCGTGGAGGTCGATCTGTCCTTTGGCGGCCATGCGGCTGACACACCGCTGGTTCGACCGCTCGGTCGGGCTCGTGTAGGAGGCCCAGAGCATATCGATCAGTTTTTCGGCTTCGGGGTTTGTACACGCACCCGGTGTGGCGAAATATGGGTGCGAGGCCAGGGCGTTCAAATCTCCTTTGCTGAAGGCTTCGCGGAGGGTTTCCCCGCCGGGATAGAGGCTCAGCGAGTCGCAGTCCCATACCTTCGTGCGGTTCAGATAGGCGACAAGACCGGTGTCGGCGGCTGGTATCATGACCACAGGGGGCTGTGTCTGGGTCTCAGCCTCGGCGACGGGAGCGACGGAGTCGACCGGTATGAGGGTAACGGCCTCCACGGCGACGAGGGTTGTGTCGCCGGTTGTCGCGACGTCGGAGGGTCTGTTACGGTTGAAATCGAGCGAGGCGAAGGAGGGGAAGAAGTAGATTATCGCGCAGGCGATCACGACAATGAGCAGGATGAATCCGCAGATCATCCCAATCATGTTGTTCCAGCGGCGTTCGCGGCGGCGCGCTCCCTCGGCGGCGGCAGCGTGGTCGACATGGCGTTTTTTTTGCGGTTCTTCAGCGGGTTTGTCGGCGGGGGTTTCAGTGGCGGTCGCGGCGCGTTCGATTTTCGGAGCCTCGGGCTGGCGCTGTCCGGCGACATTGTCGAAGGCCGGGGCGACAGGTTTTCCGGCGGCGCGTACGTCGACGTTGTAAATCTCGCCGCGTCCGGGAACGGTCAGCCGGTGGGCGCGGAAGCCGTGGAACTGCCCGCTGTGCAACTGGCTGTATTCCGGCGTGTTCTTCGCCAGCGACATCGTCAGTTCGAATATACGCCCCTCGCCGAAGTCGAGACGGAGGGTGATACCCTGCTCGACAGGCTGGAGGACACATTCGACCGGCGTGTCGGTACGGAGTTCGTCGGCGCGGCGCTCGATTTTCAGAGGTTCGAAATTCGTCGACGAAACGACGATACTGACCGGAGCGGACGACCGGAGGTCCTGCTCGCTGATTTCGAGATATGGCTCTACGGTGCTGACCGGACGTCCGTTGACGCTTACGGTGTAGCCCGATATGTTTCCTCCGCGCGCCGAGGTAACCTTCAGGGGGATACGTCGCGTGAACGCGATCTGGCATTCGGCGGCGGAGCGTACGCGTATCCGCGCTCCGTCGTAGACAACAAACATCGATGGGCGTCCGATCACAATCGCCTCTCGGACCGGGGAGAATTCTTCGCGCGTATAGGTCAGCATGATACGGTCACCCGACGAAGCCGCCGGCCGCGACGATTCGACTCCCGCGGGGGTTTCGATCGTATAGAGGTTTCGGAGCGGCTGGATTATGTGGGCGAGGTTTACGCCGGGGCGCAGCGATGTTGTCGCCGCGACATAGATGACGCGGCTGTAGGGTTCATATTCCTGCTGGCGGGGGAAGGTGAAGAACGATTCGAGTTCCTGGACGGAGACAAACGTCCGGTAGCATGCGGCTGCGTGTTCTTTCATATGCCAGGTAGGGTCGATCCGCCAGGAGTCGAACGACTCGGGCTCGACGGGGACACCGGCGTCGGAGAGGGCGTCGTCGACGGCAGCTTCGCTCCGCTGTTTCTCCTCGATAGTTTTCCGGCGCAGGGAGGTCAGGGCGCGGAGGGTCTGGCGGCCGGTCAGGGCTGCCCCTTTTTCGACCATGACCGTCAGCATACAGAGGCCACCGTCGCTGGCGAACGGATTCCGGAATATCAGCGAGAAGAAGTTGCCCTGCTGTGTCGTCCACTGGACATAACATTCGCGGGCGTTCAAAAAGAAATCGAAAATCTGGCCGGCATCGGGGAACGTGTCCTGCCAGGAGGGGTCGGATGCAGCGTCGCCGTAGGTCAGTATGGTCGACCGCGAACGGTTGTTTTGTTCGCTGAGCGCCACTGCAATATATCTGAATTTTGCCATTCGAGTCGGATTATGTGGAAAAATGTTTTGTTCCAACTGCGAAATTACAAAATAATCAGTTATCTGTTGCTCAGAAACATCGATATTTTATATAAAAAAGGATATCTTAACAGAAAACGATAGATATAAGTCTTTAATTTAGACCTATATCGAATCGGCCTGATAAAATCCTCGAATTCCTTCAGCCCCGCTGTGTCGCCGGAGTAGTAGAGTTGGGAATAGAGATAGGGGATCAGGGTGTCGTAATAATGGCTGAGGATCGCGTCGTCGATCCGGTATTTCTGCTGGATATAGCGGTTCAGCCGGAGGGTTCCGAAATAGAAATCGAAGGTTTTTCGGAACGATTCGGTCGATGTTATCGATTTATGACCGACCTGGTAGGCGAGTGTGACGTCTGGGAGATATGCTATCGTGCCGCTGGCGGACATGGTGATCTCGATCTGTATATCCTCGCAGGTGAACTGCGGATTCCTGAACAGTTCGGGATCTTTCCGATACTCGTTCAGAAAGATGTCGCGCCTGTAGAGAGCCGTGTTCATGTGGACGATATTCGGCACCTCGCGGTTCAATATCGCGAGCATCAGGGTTCGGCCGTCGACTACAGGTATGAGGTATTTCGCGAGCGCGGGATGGTCGGGTCGTGGACGGAGTTCTTTCGCCGTGGCGTCGTAGATCTGCCATCCGGTATGGACGAGCGATACATCGGGATTGCTCTCCAGCAGGTCATACTCTTTCTGGAGTTTCAGGGGGTCGGTCCAGAAGTCGTCGCCGGCACAGTCGGCTATATATCGCCCCCGGACCTCGAGGAGACAGTCGTAGTAGTTGTCTCTGACCCCTTTGTTGACGCGGTTTTCGAACAGCCTGACAACGCCGGGATATTCCTCCGCGAAGGCGCGGCAGATTTCGCGGGTACGGTCTGTCGAACCGTCGTCGCCGACGATAATTTCGAAACTGCCGCTGAATTTCTGGGACAGGATGGAGTCGATAGCCCGGCGAACCGTATCCTCCTGGTTATATGTCAAAACGACAACAGAGATGTCCATATTTCCCTACAGCGACGAAAGAGCGCGGAGTTGCTCGAGGATCTCGATACGCGAAAGGCGGCGGGAAGAGGCGAGACGTTCGGCGAAATCGCGGGCAACGCTCTGGACGCCGCGATGGGTGAACACGCGGCTGAGATAGTTGTAGTTTTTTTCGAACAGATGTGTCACCTCGTCGCGTTCGAGCGAACAGGTGTCGGTTCCTTCGCTGACAATCAGCGAGCGGAGGTCATCGATCGTTCCGCGGTCGACCGTGGCCGAATCGAGTACGATCCTGCGGCATAATATGTTTCCGAGCGACACGCCGACCGCCAGGTTGAAATTCCTGACGATTGTCTTCCACGAGGTCGTCGCCGACACACGCGGATTGCCGGAAAAGTAGTAGTCGGCGGTATATTCGACCATGTCGGTCGGATCGGAGTCGACGTTGACGCCGTTGATAAGTTCCTCGGCGTCGAACAGAACGATTGCGATAGCCATTCCAGTCGCTCCATAGAGTTTGTCTTTTTCGTTTCTATAACTCAGTTTCATATATAAGTTCCGTATACATATCAGTTGACAACCATAATTTTGGCGACACCTCCGCCGGACTGCGACGAACCCTCACCCCCGGTCGAGGCCATGACATAGTAGACACCCGTCGCGACGCGGCGTCCGGCAGCGTTGCAGGCGTCCCATACGGCCATCCCCCCTTCGGCGCGCATCTGGGCAACAACATTTCCGGCCGAGTCGGCTATCTTGACCAGCGAACCATCCATCAGGCCGGCTATCGTAACCGGACCGGAGTATTCGGGGCGTACAGGGTTCGGATAGGCGTAGATTTCGCTATAGTCCTCCATGGCCGGAGAGGCTGATCCGCCGAATTCAAAGAGACCTTCTGCCGTTCCGACGAAGACTGAATTTCCGAGGCGGTCGGCGTAGACACAGTTGATCGTCGTCGTCGGCAGGGGGGAGTTGGCCGGGGTGTAATGGGCCAGTATCTCGTTGCCTGACGCGGAGGCCAGATAGAGACCCGACAATTCGGTGGCGATCCATTTCCGGTTCGCGTTGTCGACCGAGATATCGTAGATACAGTCTGATCCGAGGAGATAGTCGGCCTGGTTTGTTCCGTCGTTTCGCGGAACTTTCAGGCGGTTGACGGTCATTGTCGGGTCTGTCGCGCGCGACGGATTCGACAGTTCGATAATACCCATGGTCGACCCTATCCAGACACGTCCGTCGAGATCCTCGGCTATCGCCGTCAGGCGTCCGGGATCGAAGGTTTTCCCGTCCTGGTCTGTAAAACTGTACCATGTATGGAGAACGTCGTCGCTGAAGTCGTCGTAGGTTCCGCGGGTGTCGATTGCGAGCATTCCGCCGGAGAAGCGTGTATCGTAAACGAAGATCATGCTGGATTTGCGGCAGATGAAGACTCGCGCATCCTTGTTGCAGTTCATATCCGGAGCGTTTACTCTTTTCCAGTCAGACACTTTGACGTCCGAAGGATCGAGGCGGCGTCTGTCGGCCGGAAGCATCGCAACGGCGCGGGAGTTCGCCCCCGAACCGCGCCAGCTTGCGGTCCACAGGTTACCCTTCGGATCGATATTGACGTCGAAAACGCGGTGTCCGAAGGTATATTCGATAGGAGAATTGTCGGAGTTGTAGACCCCGGCGAGTTTTCCGCCGGTTATTTTGAACAGTCCTTCGAGAGAGGAGGCGAGATAATAGGTCGAGGGATCGTCGGGATCCTCGATCAGCCGTGTTGTCGATATCGGCTGTCTGACGCCGAGATTTCGCTGCATGTTCGCCAGCAGTTCCCAGTCCGAGTCGTAGTCGTAGAGGGTCAGATCGTCAATCTCCCCTGCTTCGCCGAGGAGTGCTGTCTGCTGGACGGTGTTGTATCCGTCGCCGTCGTCGGTCGAATAGCGGCGGTAGTTTGTCGCCCCTTGGTTCGTCAGATAGATTCTGTGTCCGTCGGCCGACGGTATGATCCATGCGATGTTAGATATGCTCATATCCTCCGGACGATATTTTTCAGAGAGTACCTTGCCTGAAGCCAGATCGTAGTGTCCTATTCCGTCGCTGTCGAGCAGCCAGAGATCCGACACACCCCCTTTTCCGACTCCGGCAATGTTTCCCGAAAGGGTTTCGGGGAGAGTTGCCGCAAGGGTTGTCGATCCGTCGGGTTCGAAACGATAGAGTCCGCGCGCTCCGTCGGTCACATAGAGGTGTCCGTCTCCGCCCAGGGTAGGCCTTCCTGATACCGATACGTTCTGAACACTCTTATATCTGATAAACTCTCCGTTTTCCGGATCGTAGCACATAGCCGACACATGAAGATCCGGACGATCGCCGAAATTCCGGCGCATAACTATTGTCGAATCGTTCAGCGGAACCATATCGATCACATTTCCCCAGCCGTTCAATTGTTCGAAATTGTCGAGCGAACGGATATTTTGACCCTTTTCTATACGCCTGACTAAAAAAGGCACATAGATCAGAATATGGTTTTTCAGAACGGCGACTCCGTAGACTTTCTTTCCGTAGTTGCCGGACTGGACAACTTCGTGGCGCCGGTCGTTATACTCGACCAGTCCGAAGTCGGTCGATATGTAGATTCTGTCCTTGTCGAAGTCGACTCCTGTGACGGTTTTAGATCCGGCGATGTCGGAATCGGCGATGTCGGAGATGTTGACAACCGTGCCGTCGTCGTAGAGCAGGTCGATGTTACCCGAGGAGTAGGCTACCACCAGGTAGCGTCCCGAGGGATTATATGAAATCAGGGTTATGTCGCTGTCGTTCAGCAGGCCCGATCCGGTGTAGGAGCAGCTCTCCTCTTCGGCGGTGTCGAAACAGAACAGGGCTCCCCCCGATGTATAGTAGATCTTGTCGCCGGCGGCGGCGACCTGCTGTGGAGGAGCGGTGAACGAGGCGTAGTGGTTCCACTGTCCGGTCGGAACGGCGGCTTCGGTGCGGCCGGGCACGAACATAATCGCGAGCAGCATTGCCGTCGCAACCAGCCATTCAATCAGTTTCCGGACGGCGCGTCCGCGGTGGCTGACGGCGTTTTTCGCCCCGCTGTCCATTTCGGCGAAGGTCAGTTCGGAATTCTCGGGGCGGAACACAGGGTCATAGCCGAAACCGGAGTCGCCGCGGGGCTGGCGGGTGATTTCTCCGTCGACGCGTCCTTCGAAATGGATAACAGATCCGTCGGGACGGGTCAGGGCGATATCTGTCAGAAAATGGGCGGCGCGGTCGTCGCTGTGTTCCATCTTGCGGAGGAGTTTGTTCATATTTGCCTCAGAGTCGTGGTCGCGACCGCTGTCGGAGGCGTAGCGGGCCGAGCGTACACCCGGTTCGCCGCCGAGGCAGTCGACCATCAGGCCGGTGTCGTCGGCGAAGCAGTCGATGCCGTAGTGTTGTTTGACATAGAGAGCTTTCATCTCGGCATTGCCGCGGATTGTCGGAGAGGTTTCGGGTATATCTTCGTGACATCCTATTTCGGCCAGTGAGAGAATCTGACAATAATCGCCCGCAAGCTCGCGCAGTTCCGCGAGTTTGTGGGCGTTGTTGGTGGCGAACACCAGTTTTCGGGGCTGACGTTCGGTTTTGTTCGGTTCTTTCATCGTTCGGATATGATATCGGATAGTTGTTCTTTTTCAGTTGTCATTATAGATAACGTGAAAAAGTCTCCGATATTACCCGACGACAATATTGACAATCTTCCGGGGAACGACGATGACCTTCCGGATTGTCTTCCCTTCGAGCCATTTTGCGGCGGCGGGATCCGACAGGGCAAGTTCGCGGACTGTATCCTGGTCGGCGTCGGCGTCGGCCTCGATGTTGAAACGGGCTTTTCCGTTGAAGGAGACGGCGTATGTGACGCGCGATTCGCGAAGATACTCCTCGTTGTGTTCGGGCCAGCGGGCGTCGCAGACGGTTGTCTGGTTTCCGAGCTGGTGCCAGAGTTCTTCGGCGATATGCGGGGCGAAGGGGGCCAGAAGTACCAGCAGCGGCTCGAGGATCGCGCGCTTGTGGCATTTCAACTGGGTCAGTTCGTTGACGCAGATCATGAAGGCGGCGACCGATGTGTTGAACGAGAATGCGGCGATGTCGGCGGTGACTTTCTTGATCAGTTTGTGGAGCGACTTCAGTTCTTCAGCCGTCGGCTGCTCGTCGGTCACCTGGAACTGGTCTCCTTTATAGAAGAGGTTCCAGAGTTTTTTCAGGAAGCGGTTGACACCGTCTATTCCGTTAGTATCCCACGGTTTGCTCTGTTCGAGCGGCCCGAGGAACATCTCGTAGAGACGGAGGGTGTCGGCGCCGTAGCGTTCGACGATGTCGTCGGGGTTGACGACGTTGAACATCGATTTCGACATTTTTTCGACAGCGTAGCCGCAGACATATTTTCCATCCTCGAGGACAAATTCGGCGTCGGCGAATTCCGGACGCCATGCGCGGAACCGCTCGAGGTCGAGGATGTCGTTGTCGACGATGTTGACGTCAACGTGGATCGGGGTCGTGTCGTAGTTGTCGCGGAGTCCGGACGAGACGAAGGTGTTCGTGTCCTTGATACGGTAGACGAAGTTCGATCGTCCCTGGATCATACCCTGGTTGACGAGTTTGCGGAACGGTTCCTGTTCGCAGACGACGCCGAGGTCGTAGAGGAATTTGTTCCAGAAGCGACTGTAAATCAGATGGCCGGTCGCGTGTTCCGTACCTCCTATATAGAGGTCGACGTTACGCCAGTATTCATCGGCTTCCTTCGAGACGAGGGCTTTGTCGTTATGGGGATCCATATAGCGGAGATAGTAGGCCGACGATCCGGCGAAACCGGGCATCGTGTTCAGTTCGAGGGGATATCCCTCTTCGGTCTTCCAGTTCAGGGCGCGTCCGAGCGGGGGCTCGCCGGTCTCGGTCGGGAGGAATTTGTCGACTTCGGGGAGCAGCAGCGGGAGTTTCTCCTCGGGGAGCAGACAGGGGATCCCGTCGCGATAGTAGACAGGGAAGGGTTCGCCCCAGTAGCGCTGGCGGCTGAAGATCGCGTCGCGAAGGCGATAGTTGACCTTGACGCGGCCGATACCGGTCTGTTCGATATAGCGTTTTGCGGCGGCTATGGCGTCCTTGACCTCCATGCCGTTCAGGTCGAGCCCGTTGCCGCAGGAGTTGGTCATCCGGCCGCTCTTTGCGTCGAAACTCTCCTCCGAGACGTCGCACCCCTCGATCAGCGGAACGACCGGAAGGTCGAATTTGCGGGCGAAGGCGTAGTCGCGGCTGTCGTGGGCCGGTACGGCCATGATTGCTCCGGTTCCGTAGCCGGCGAGGACATAGTCGCTGATCCAGACGGGGATTTCCTGTCCGGTCAGGGGGTTGACGGCATAGGAGCCGGTGAAGACGCCGGTGACATTTTTTTCTATCATTCGCTCGCGCTCGGTCTTGTGTTTGATCGAGTCGAGATATTCGTCGACGGCGGCGCGGCGGTCGGGGGTTGTCAGAAGGTCGACATACTCGCTCTCGGGGGCGAGAACCATGAACGTGACGCCGAAGATAGTGTCGGCGCGGGTTGTGAAGATCGTCATGACAGTGTCGTTGTCCCTGACCTTGAATTTCATCTCCGCACCCTCGCTGCGTCCGATCCAGTTCCGCTGGGTCTCCTTGAGCGATTCGGTCCAGTCGAGGCCGTCGAGGCCGTCGAGCAGGCGCTGGGCATAGGCAGAGACGCGGAGACACCACTGATACATATGTTTCTGTTCGACCGGATATCCGCCGCGGATCGAAACACCTTCGCTGACCTCGTCGTTGGCGAGGACCGTCCCGAGTTTCGGACACCAGTTGACCATCGTGTAGCCCAGATAGGCTATACGATAGTTCATCAGGATGTCGCTCTTTTTCTTTTCGTCGAAGGCGTTCCACTCTTCGGCTGAGAATTCTAGGGGCTCGGACGATGCGGCTGTTACACCTTCGGTTCCTTTCGCGGCGAAATGGGCTGTCAGGCGTTCGATCGGAATCGCTTTGTCGGCGGTGGTATCGTAGTAACTGTCGAACATCTTCGAGAAGGCCCACTGTGTCCATTTGTAGAACGACGGGTCGCACGTACGGATTTCGCGGTCCCAATCATAACTGAAGCCGATTTTGTCGAGTTGCGAGCGATAGCGGGCGATATTGTGGGTTGTCGTGACTTCGGGGTGCTGTCCGGTCTGGATTGCATACTGCTCGGCGGGGAGTCCGTAGGCGTCATACCCCATCGGATGGAGCACGTTGAAACCGTTGAGACGTTTGAAACGCGAATAGATGTCGGAGGCTATATATCCGAGCGGATGGCCTACATGGAGTCCCGCGCCCGAAGGGTAGGGGAACATGTCGAGAACATAGAATTTCGGTTTCGAGGGATCCTCTTTGGTCTTGTAGGTCTGGTTTTCGCGCCAGTAGTTCTGCCAGCGCTTCTCTATTTCTTTGTGGTCGTACATAGTCTTTTATTCTTTATTATTATATTTTCTTAACTTCGGGCGAGCATCGCTTCTATCGGACGGCGGGCGCGGCGGGCTGTCTCGGGGTCTACATGGATTTCGGGGCTCTCGTCGCGCAGACAGCGGTAGAGTTTCCCGAGTGTGTTCAGTTTCATGTAGGAACAGTCGTTGCAGCCGCAGGTCGAGTCGTCGGGCGGGGCGGGTATGAATTCCTTTCCGGGACACTGGCGTTCCATCTGGTGGAGTATGCCGCTCTCGGTCGCGACGATGAAACGGCGCGCGTCGCTATGGAGGGCGTAGTCGAGCAGAGCGGCGGTCGACCCTATCTTGTCGGCCATCTCGCGCATCGGCCGGCGGCACTCGGGATGGACCAGCAGCGGAGCGTCGGGCATCTGCTCCTTCAGGGCGGCGGTCCGTTCGACAGAAAATTTTTCGTGGACATGGCATGCACCGTCCCAGACAACCATCCCGCGTCCGGTCACACTGTTTATATAGTTTCCGAGATTCCGGTCCGGCCCGAAGATGATTTTTTCGTCGGCGGGGAAACCCTCGACAATCTTCAGGGCGTTACCCGACGTAACGACAATGTCGGTCAGAGCCTTCACTTCGGCCGAGGTGTTGACATAACTGACGACGGTGTGTCCGGGATGAAGGGCGATGAATTCGGCGAAGCGGTCGGCGGGACAACTGTCGGCGAGGGAACATCCGGCGTCGGCGTCGGGAATCAGCACCTTTTTTTCGGGGCAGAGTATCTTCGCGGTTTCCCCCATGAAGTGTACGCCGCAGAGGACGATGACCGGCGCGTCGAGAGTCGCGGCGATACGTGCCAGGGCAAGGGAGTCGCCGATATGGTCGGCGATATCCTGGATCTCACCTTTCTGGTAGTAGTGGGCCATAATGACGGCGTTCTTCTCTTTTTTCAGCCTGAGGATCTCCCGGCGGAGTTCCTCGGCCGACATTCCGGCGGGGTTTTCAACAGCCATTTTTTATTGTTGTTTATTTTCGGACAAAAAATAAATTTTTTCAAAAATCTCCCCCAATAGTAATAATAGGTGTTGAAAACGATGATAACTTTTCGGTTGATTTTTTGGAAATCAAGTTGTTGAAGGTCTGTCGACAACTTATCGACCCTTCCATCGCCCGACGCCTGCTATCTATCAGCGGGTTTGGAAACGTTGTTGACATACTGACAGCGTGTCAACAACGTGCAAAGTTACGAAAAAACCTTCGTAAGCCATATCGATAACTCCGGAAAATCGTGTCTGAAATGGTTTGAAAACTTTTGTCGCCGGAATTTTGGGGTTCGAATAATTCTTCAATACAGACTGTCGGTCTGATTTTCCAAATTTTTTCTTCGAAAGTTTCTGAACATTTGCTGACGGCTCTACTGACAGTTTCGGCGGGGTTATCAACACCGGTTGTCAATTCCGCGATCGACCGGTTGTCCGAAATAATTGACATACTGTTGAAAAAAATTGCTGACAGTATGTTGATAAAGTGTAAAAATATATATAAAGTAATGAAATATATGGAGTTTGGTTGTTGATAAAGTGTAGAAACCGATGTCAGTAACCTTTTTTTTAGAAGCAGGCAGGTTGTTTGTCACGAAATTTATGCTAAATTTGTGGAAATTTCAATTTACAGCATTTATGAGAACCAAATATAAGAGAGTTCTGCTCAAACTTAGCGGTGAATCCCTGATGGGGTCGCAACACTACGGTATCGATCCGCAGCGTCTGTCGGAATACGCGACGCAGATTCAGGAAATAGTTGCGGCGGGTGTCGAAGTTGCTGTCGTTATAGGCGGCGGAAATATATTCCGTGGTGTCCAGGGTGCGTCCAAAGGGTTCGACCGCGTCAAGGGTGACCAGATGGGGATGCTCGCGACTGTCATCAACTCGCTGGCGCTCAGTTCGGCCCTCGAAGCTGTCGGCCAGCCTGCGACTGTGTTGACCGCAATCAATATGTTCCCTGTCGGCGAGCACTACAGCAACCGCCGTGCGATCGAGCGTATCGAAAAAGGGATTGTAGCCATTATTGCTGGCGGAACGGGCAATCCGTTCTTCACGACCGATACCGGAAGTTCGCTCCGCGCGATAGAGATCGCGGCGGATGTTATGCTGAAGGGTACGCGTGTCGACGGAATCTATACGGCCGATCCCGAGAAGGATCCGACGGCTGAGAAATTCAGCGATATTACCTACGACGAGATCTATAACCGCGGACTCCGCGTGATGGACCTGACGGCGACGACGATGTGTAAGGAGAACGGACTCCCTATCGTCGTTTTCGACATGGATACCCCCGGAAACCTTCGTCGCGTAATCGAGGGAGAACCGATCGGAACGCTCGTACACTGAACTTTTCAACACACAATATAAACACTGACTAAAAAATGGATGTAAAAGATTATCTTCAGCCGGCTGAAGAAAAGATGGAGATGGCTGTCGAATATCTCGACGAAGCCCTGGCGCACATCCGTGCCGGAAAGGCCAATCCGAAGATTCTCGACGGAATCCGTGTAGAATACTACGGCGGAATGGTTCCGATTTCGAACGTCGCGAACGTTGCGGTTCCCGATGCGCGTACGATCACGATCACCCCCTGGGAGAAAGCGATGTTCCGCGAAATCGAGAAGGCTATTATCAATTCGGAACTTGGCATTATGCCGGAAAACAACGGAGAGATCATCCGTCTGTCGATTCCGCCGCTGACAGAGGAACGCCGCAAGGCGCTCGTAAAGCAGTCTAAAGCTGAGGTCGAGCAGGCCAAGGTATCGGTTCGCAATGCGCGTCGCGATGCGATCGAGGGGCTGAAGAAGGCTGTCAAGCAGGGTATGGCCGAGGATGTCGAAAAGGATGCCGAGGCCAAGGTTCAGAAACTCCACGACAAGTTCCTCAAGAAAATCGACGAACTTTTCGCCGCAAAAGAAAAAGAGATACTGACTGTCTGATTCCCCGCGCGCGATCGGAAAAAGAATTTAGAGACCTTAAGGACCTTAGAGTCTTTAAGGTCTTTAAGGTCTTTAGGGGGGGTTAGAGGCGTTCGAGTTTGAAGATGACGGGGCGGGTGCCGTCGCCGCAGCAGACTATTGAGGAGCCCGCGCTGTCGCCGCAGCCTGCGGCGGCGCTTCCTGTCGTGCGCGCACGCGACACGATTGCGTCCCAGGCCGACTGACAGAACCGCTCGGGCCGCCGGTCGCCGATGCTGAACTCGAACCGGTCGCCGACCCGGAAGCGGTTGCAGGGTCCGGTGTCGGGGTCAGCGAGATAGCGGCTCTGCAGGTCGCAGAAACATTCACGCCTGAGCACGGTCACTCGAAACCTCGCTTCGCCTGTTCGATAAACTGCCCCGCTGACTGCGGCGGGAAGCGCTGCGGCGGTCAGTCCGATTGCGGTCAGTCCGATGAATTTCCTGCGGTTCAATATTTCAGGCCTTTCTCGATATAATGTAACGGAGGATAGTCCGGAACGATTCGCGGGCTTCGTTGTCGACCCCTTCGAGGGAGTCGAGTATAGATTCTGCCTCGGCCGACATGCGCTCCATCGATTCGTAGGCATACTCAATTCCGCCGGAGCGGAGGGCGAAGTCTATCAGAAGGGAGATCTCCTCAGAAGTCAACTCCTCGTGTCCGATTACTTCAGACATCTGCTGACGTTCAGGGAGCGCGCTGTTTTTAAGCGCATAGAGAAGCGGGAGCGTCACTTTCCCTTCGCGGAGGTCGTTTCCGGTCGGTTTACCGACGGCCGGATCGGAGAAGTAGTCGAAAATATCGTCGCGAATCTGGAAGCAGAGTCCGAGAAGACGGGCGACGCGCCGGATCGCTTCGACCTGTCCGGGGGTGGCATCGGCTGTCGCTGCGCCCATTTCGACACAGGTGACGAACAGTGAAGCTGTTTTGTTGTATATAACCTTATAGTATGACTCCTCGTCGAGGAGATGGTTACGGGCGTGGTAGATCTGGTCGAGTTCGCCGGTCGAAAGCATCCGGCCGAGCCGGGCGAGCGCGCTGACCATCCGCCAGTCGGCCGTGTCGGCGGCGATGCCGAGGGAGGTCGAAACGAAGAAATCGCCGACAAGCACGGCGATATGGTTGTCCCAGACGCTGTTTATCGTCGGGACACCGCGGCGCAGTTTCGATTCGTCGACGACGTCGTCGTGGATCAGCGAAGCGTTATGGAGCATCTCGACCGAAGCGGCGGCCGAGATAGTGTTTTCGTTGACTTTCCCGAAAAGTTTGGCTGTCAGAATGACCAGAATCGGACGTATCTGTTTCCCTTTTTTGCGCAGAAAGCCTTTGACGACCTGTGTCATCAACGCGTTCTGCGATTCCAACTTTGTCGAAATCAGCGCGTTGAGTTGCGTCAGCTCGGTGGCTATTGAGGAATTGATGGCGTCTATGGTTGTCATTCTAAATTTGTTGAGCGGTGCAAAATTACAAAAAGAAAAGGATATAACCCCTCTGTTGCAGGATTATTTTGTGTCGAAATTGTCCAGGAATTTGCGCCAACCATACTTTTGTTGTATTTTTGTATCGAAATGATAAAGGCTCGAAACATAAGGAAAGGATTCGGGAACCTCGAGGTGCTCCGGGGAATCGATATCGACATAGCCGACGGAGAGGTAATCTCGATCGTCGGGCCGAGCGGTGCGGGGAAAACGACCCTGCTCCAGATACTCGGTACGCTCGAACGCCCTGACCAGGGAACTGTCACGATTGGAGAAACAGAGGTCGGCCGTCTCAGCGCGAACCGTCTGGCCGATTTCCGGAATTCGACGATCGGATTCATCTTCCAGTTCCATCAGCTCCTTCCCGAGTTTACCCTCCGCGAGAATGTCGCGATGCCTGCGCTGATCGGCGGTGTTGCCAGAAACGAAGCGTTCGCCCGCGCCGACAGCCTTATATCATATCTCGGGCTGAGCGACCGTGCCGCCCACCGTCCCGCCCAACTCTCCGGCGGAGAGCGCCAGCGTGCCGCCGTCGCCCGTTCGCTGGTCAACAACCCGAAGGTTGTTTTCGCCGACGAACCCTCCGGCAGCCTCGACTCCCGCAACCGCCGCGAGCTCCACAGGCTCTTTTTCGACCTGCGCCGCGATTTCGGCCACACGTTCGTCATCGTGACCCACGACGAGACTCTGGCGACCGACTCAGACCGGATCGTCCATATGTCGGACGGACTGATTTCGGGAATAACCTGCCGGAAAACCCCGCTGAAATAGGCTTTCACTCTGGCAATACTTTTTTTTGACAATATACTGTTAAACAATTCTAAACAATTCAATCAAAAAAGAAAACAAAAGAAAAAATGAAACTTTTCAGAAAACCGCTTGCATGGGTTGCCTCGCTCGCTGTCGCAACCTTCGCTCTCACCTCCTGCAACAGCGACGATGACACGCCGTCCCGCGCGACCATCCTGAGTTTCGCAACAGTCGAATCGAACTTCACGACCTACGCGACCTTCCTCTATCAGAGTGGGCCGAACTCTCCGGAATATATTCTGACCTCTGACCGGGGCTTCGAGTCGTCCTCCGTCGTCTCGGGCGACCGTATGGTCATTCTCTACAACACCCCGAACGACTCGCTTCCGACCTCGAACACCCGGATCGAACTCCTCGCCGCCGCCAAGACCGAGGGAACACCGATCCGCACGGTAGACATCGCCGCCGACTCGATCGGCGAACTGCTGACCTACGGTGTCTATGTCCAGTCGATGAGCCGCACTGGCAAATATATCAATATCATCACCCGTCTCCAGTCGACCGGCAGCGCACCATTCTATCGTCTTATGCTCGACGAAAAGACCGCCATGGACGAGATTCCGCAACTCTACTTCGTCGCCTTGAACCAGCCGTTCACCTCGATGGCCGCCTCCGACTACTATCTCTCCTATAACATAGAGAGCCTGCTCGACCGTTCGACCGTTACGGGTGTCGACATCCATGTCCGCAACGAGAACCTCGGCACCAACACCGTCTTCACCTTTATGAAAGATGGAACGACGAAAATCAACGGACAGGTCCAGAATCAGTAAGCAATACCGAAACATACAACAAAACCATACACACATATATATTATACGATATGGAACAGAAACCGAAACAGAACGAAATCAAAATCGAACTTCCCCCCGAAGTAGCCAAAGGCTGCTACTCGAACCTCGCAGTCATCTCCCATGGTCCTGCCGAAGTCTTCATCGACTTCATCACCGTCGCTCCGAACATGCCACAGGCGAAGGTCCAGAGCCGTATCATCATGACTCCCGAGAACGCCAAGAACCTGCTTTTCGCCCTGAACGACAATATCCAGAAATATGAGCAGACTTTCGGCGAAATAAAGCGTACGGTCCCGGTCAACAACCAGCCCGGAAAAGACATAACGAATCCCTTTATGAAGGGAGGCAACGCCTGATAACAGGCTCTCTGCCATCTCAGACCGTAACAAACCCCCCGAAAACAGAAAAACACCCGTGACGGCTCCGCCGGGAGTCGCCGCGGGTTATCCCGTTTTAAGAAAAAATGAAACCCAACAACCTGACTGTCTATAATTCGCTGTCGCGAAGAAAAGAACTCTTTGTGCCGATCCACGAAGGTAAGGTCGGCATGTATGTCTGCGGCCCGACCGTCTACGGCGACGGACACCTCGGCCATGCCCGACCCGCCATCACCTTCGACATTCTCTTCAGATATCTGCGCCACCTCGGCTACAAAGTCAGATATGTCAGAAACATAACCGACGTCGGCCACCTCGAACACGACGCCGACGAAGGGGAGGACAAAATAGCAAAAAAAGCCCGGCTCGAACAACTCGAGCCGATGGAGGTCGTCCAGCACTATCTGAACCGCTACCACAAAGCGATGGAGCGGCTTAATGTGCTTCCCCCGTCGATCGAACCCCATGCCTCGGGCCACATTATCGAACAGATCGAATATATCCGTCGGATTCTCGATGCCGGATATGCATACGTCAGCGAAGGCTCGGTCTACTTCGATGTCAGAAAATATAACGCCGACCACCACTACGGAAAACTCTCCGGACGAAACATCGACGAACTCCTCGCGACAACCCGCCAGCTCGACGGACAGCAGGAAAAGCACAATCCCGCCGACTTCGCCCTCTGGAAAAAGGCCGCGCCGGAGCATATAATGCACTGGCCGTCGCCCTGGAGCGAAGGATTCCCCGGATGGCACCTCGAATGCTCGGTTATGAGCGAGAAATATCTCGGCGAGCAGTTCGATATACATGGCGGCGGAATGGATCTGAAATTTCCCCACCACGAATGCGAAATCGCCCAGTCGGTCGCCCACAACGGATGCGACTCGGTCCGTTACTGGATGCATAACAACATGATAACCATCAACGGGCAGAAGATGGGCAAATCGCTCGGAAACTTCATAACCCTCGACGAATTCTTCGAGGGATCACATCCCCTGCTCCAGCAGGCCTATTCGCCTATGACAATCCGGTTCTTCATCCTGCAGGCCCACTACCGCGGGACCGTCGACTTCAGCAACGATGCGCTCCAGTCAGCCGAAAAGGCCCTCCAGCGAATGCTCGATGGCTACCGCCGCCTTGACGACCTTAGCCCGTCGGAGAAATCGAGCATCGACATCTCGGGTCTGCGTCAGAAATGCTACGATGCGATGGATGACGACCTGAACACCCCGGTCCTGATTGCCCATCTGTTCGAGGCATGCCGGATCGTCAATCTCGTCAACGATGGAAAGGAAACCCTGACCGCCGCCGATATCGCTGAACTCCGTTCGCTGTTCGACACCTTCCTGGTCGAAATCCTTGGAATCCGCGTCGGACAGCAGGCCGACAGCGACGGCGACGCAGCCGTCCCCGAGGCCTACCCGAAGGTTGTCGACCTGCTGCTCCAGATCCGCGCAAAGGCAAAAGCCGACAAAGACTGGGCGACCAGCGACCTGATAAGAAACCAGATGGCCGAATTCGGCTTCGACATAAAAGACAAGAAAGACGGAGTCGAATGGTCTCTGAAGAAATAAATCCGACGAACGAAACAATCCGCCTGCCGGAAATCGCTTCGACCAATACCTGGATGAAGGAACTTCTGGCGGGTCATCACCCATACCGCCCGGCCGATGGTCTGGCTGTCATCGCCGACAGCCAGACCGCCGGCCGCGGCCAGCGGGGTAATTCCTGGGAAGCTGATCCGGGGCTTAACATGACCCTGTCGCTGCTTCTCGCCCCGACCGGTATCCACGCCGCCGCGCAATTTGCCGTATCGGAAGTAATAGCAACGGCAGCCGCTTCGACGATCGCCCGCTATGTCGGGCCGGAGCATGCGGCCGAAGTTTCGGTAAAGTGGCCGAACGACATCTATGTCGGCGACCGGAAGATTGCCGGAATACTGATCGAGAACACCCTGAGCGGCCAACGGATCGAATGGAGCATCTGCGGAATCGGAATCAACGTCAACCAACGGGAATTCCGCAGCGACGCGCCGAATCCGGTATCGATACGCCAGTTGACCGGCCGCGACACCGATCTCGAACGCTTCACCGAAGAATTTCTCGCTGTCGCCCGCGGGGCCGCCTCTATATGGCTCGGTCCCGATCCGGCCGATCCGGGCGAACTCCACCGCCGCTATCTCTCGATGCTATGGCGCCGCAGCGGACTCCACCGCTGGCGCGACAACCTTCGAGGCGAAGAATTTTCCGCCTCGATACTGTCGGTCGCGCCGACCGGCCATCTGACCCTCGTCGACGAAGAGGACCGAAGGCGGACATTCGCCTTCAAAGAAGTCTCTCCGATTCTCCCCTCTCAACAAATTCTCCCCTGACTCTATTCTTATAACCCGGGTATATACTATTCCTATTTCTTATTCTTATCTAAAAATCAGTTAATTCATCAGTTATGATAACGGGAATGATAATTGTCTTTGTTGCGGGCTATCTCTGTATCGCTCTGGAACATGTCATGCGCGTCAACAAGGCGACATTTGCTCTGATCATGTGCGGAGTGTTATGGGCGATATATGCAATGAACACACACTCGGCCGAACTCTCCGAAAGTCTTGTTGTCGCCCTGGGCGATACGTGCGAAATCATAGTCTTCCTGATCGGGGCGATGACAATCGTCGAACTGATCGACCGCTATGGCGGATTCAATATAATCGTCCATAAAATCCACGCCGGAAGCAAACGGCGGCTGATGTGGACAATGGCTATTGTATCCTTTTTTATGTCGAGCATCCTCGACAATATGACGACGACGATCATTATGGTCATGATGCTCCGTCGAATGCTCCAGAACCGGAACGAACGCTGGTTGTTCGCCTCGATTATCGTCCTGGCGGCCAACGCCGGAGGTGCCTGGTCGCCGATCGGCGACATAACGACAATCATGCTCTGGATGAAGAACTATGTCAGTTCGCTCGACCTGATTGTCAACCTGCTGCTGCCGTCGCTCGTCTCGGTCATCGTCCCGACCCTGATCGCCTCGCGTATGGTCAGCCGAGATCCGGTCGAGCCACTGAACACCCAGGACCGCCGCGTCGGCTACGAACTCTCGAAGGAACACCGCGGCCTGTCGATCCTGATCCTCGTCTGCGGCGTTGTCGGTCTTCTCTTCGTCCCGATCTTCAAGACAATCACGCATCTTCCCCCCTACCTCGGAATTCTTCTTTCGCTCGGTGCCCTCTGGCTTCTGACCGAAATAATTGTCTACCACTATCGTCTCGACGGAAAGATGGAGGGTCGTATCTCCCAGGTTGTCAAGAGTATCGACATGTCGACGATCCTCTTCTTCCTCGGAATCCTTCTGGCGGTCTCCGCCCTGTCGCAGGCCGGCATTCTCGGCGAACTAGCCGAGTGGCTCAACACGACTTTCAGCAACTGCTATATCATAACCTTCCTGATCGGTATACTCTCATCGATCGTCGACAACGTCCCGCTGGTCGCCGCATGTATGGAGATGTATCCGGTCATGACCCCCGACCTGATCGCCGCCTCGGCCGATCCGGCCTACGCCTCGCTCTTTGTCGAGGACGGTCTGTTCTGGCACCTGCTGACATTCTGCGCCGGAGTCGGCGGTTCGCTGCTGATTATCGGTTCGGCTGCGGGTGTAGTCGCGATGGGTATCGAGAAGATAAACTTCGGGTGGTATATGAAGCGGATAACCTGGCTCGCCTTCCTCGGATATGTCGCAGGTATCGCGACAATATGGATCGAAACCCTCATACTGCCAATCTGACAACGATAAATCAATAATAACCAAAAAATCAAAAAACCATGAGCAGTTCATCTATAACTCGAAAATCCTGGTACCCCTGGGTCGTCGTCGGCCTGTTGTGGGTCGTCGCGCTCCTGAACTATATGGACCGCCAGATGCTCTCGACGATGCAGCAGAACATAGCCGCCGACATCCATGCGCTCCAGAACGCCGAGGCATTCGGCGCTCTGATGGCCATATTCCTCTGGGTCTACGGTATCGCAAGTCCCTTTTCAGGAGCGGTTGCCGACCGCGTCAGCCGAAAGGTGCTGATCGTCGGTTCGCTCGGCGTATGGTCGGCTGTCACCTTCTTTATGGGTTATGCAACCGATTTCACGGAACTGATGTGGCTCCGCGGAATCATGGGTATCAGCGAGGCTCTCTATATCCCCTCCGCACTTTCGCTGATTGCTGACTATTTCACGGGCAAAGGACGATCCCTGGCAATCGGCCTCCATATGACCGGTCTCTACTGCGGCCAGGCCCTCGGAGGCTTCGGCTCGCTTGTCGCGACGACATGGTCGTGGCAGGCAACGTTCCATTGGTTTGGTATCATCGGTGTCGCCTATGCCGTTGTACTGATTTTCCTCCTCCACGAGAAACCGGGCCACGGTTCGGCTTCGGCTCCCGCGGCCGCCGGGAAACAGACCGCTGTCAGAAAGGAGTCGATTTTCCGTTCGTTCGCCGTCGTTTTCTCGACTATGGCATTCTGGGTCATTCTCTT
>JAMPGR010000001.1:392139-434452 GCA_023663805.1 Clostridium sp.
TCTTCGGTGTCCGAGATTCCGCCTAATCCATGCAAAATTTAACGAACTATTGTTATTAGGATAACGTTTTTAGTTGGTTAATTCTTGCGCTCCTAACCGGTACTAAATCGCGGCAGTATTATAATATAGAGGTATTTCGGGTAGCGGCCGAGAACACAGAGCGTCACGGGGCAAGCAAAAATTTTCCAATTTTGGCTATGACAAAATAAATTCGTTATTTTGCAGTTAAAATAATGCGGGAGCATTCCCCTGCAACCGCGACGCAAATCAAATATGTAACCAAGAACAAAAATGAGACGAGTCCATCTTTCTCTGTTGAAAGCAGTTGCGATGCTATGCGCTGTCATTGCCATACAGTCGTGCTCGACAAACAAAACGAACCTGACCTATTTCCAGGATCTGACGGCGCTCGACGCCGCTGAGATTCAGACCGCCGTATCGACCTATGTCATCCAGCCCGAGGACGAATTGCAGATAAACGTCAGTTCGTCCGAACCTACCGTTGCGGCCCCCTACAATGCCCCGCTCTACACGAGATCGAGCAACATGACCGAACTGAATGTCCAGCCGGTCATCGACACATATATAGTTGACAAGGATGGCAATATAAATATGCCGGTCCTGGGCAAAGTCCACGTTGCGGGACTGACGGAAGCCGAGGTGTCAGAAAAACTTCTCGGGCTTCTCGACAAAGACTTGATCGATCCGTTTGTCACCGTCAAACTGATTAACTTCCGGGTTCGTGTCCTCGGCGAGGTCAGGACGCCCGGATTCCGGACAAAATCAGTCGGCAGAAGCACTATGACCGTTCTCGACGCGGTCGCCTCGGCAGGAGATATGACAGAATATTCCGACAGATCGAACGTCATGGTCATCCGAAACGAAAACGGCAAACTTGTCTACCACAGACTGAATCTTAACGAATCCTCGTCGCTGACCTCCCCCTATTATTATCTTCAGCAGAACGACATCGTCATCGTCCCGCCGTCGAAGTCTCGCGAATCGAACGCCAATTACGACTCGGGCAATGCCTTCAAGATACAGGTAGTGTCGACAATCGTGTCGGTCGTATCGGTCATCGCCTCGCTCGTGATTGCCCTCATAGTAAAGTAAATTCCGAAACAACATAACAAACAACGCCCGGATGTCAACATTCAGCCAAAACGACAATTTCGACTTCGCCCAACTCTGGCGCAAATGCCGCGAGAACTGGTATTGGTTCTTGATTTCAGTCTGCTTCTGTTGCGGCTTGGCTTTCGCCTACATAAAGATCCACAAGCCGATATATCCCTATAACGCCAACATCTATATCGCCAAGGAATCGGGCGATTTCTCGAGCATGATTCCTGATGTCGGCGCGTTCTCCGGCATGCTCGGAATAAAGAATTCCGTTGACGATGAAATGTTGATTATGAAATCCCACTCGACAATACGTCGGGTTATCAGCGAAATGGGGCTCGAAAGAACCCATATCGAACGCAACGGGTTATTCAATATGCTTAAAGAATTCAAGTATAACGATTATGCTGTCGATATCATACCGTCCAGTCCGACGATACCTGACACACTTGGAGCCACGCTGAAATTCAAAGTAGATGTCGACGCCAAAGGAAAAGCAAAAGTAGACGTTGTCTGGAAACGGTCGACGATCGCCGAAGCCGAAGGAACCCTTCCGGTTTTGGTCAGCACACCCTTCGGCGAATTCAGCGTCGTAACGACGAAAGACTATAAAAAGGGGAAGAAACTGAAATATGTCATAACCTACACCGGTTACGACAATCAGGCCGAACTTCTCCTCGAAGATCTGAAAATCGATGTAGCCTCAAAGAAATCGAGCATCATCAACATCTCCTACAAACATTTCAACAGGGACTACGCCTGCGAACTGATCGACAATCTGATGGATTTATACAACAAACGCGGAGTAACCGAAAACCGGCAGAAAGACAGTCTGTCGCTCGCTTTTTTCGATTCGCGTCTGAACATTGTCGGACAACAGATGATCGACACACAGAACGAATTGTCCGAATTTCTGAAACGGGAAAATATCGTCGACATCGAAGCAACGACGAAATTTGAATACGAAATGAGAGGTGAGGTCGAGAAAGCCCTGACCGAGGCAGAAACGAATCTTGAAATCATCAGAATGCTGCGTGACTTCCTGACCGATCCGTCAAACGAAGAACAACTCCTCCCCTACACGACGGCTGTCGATCCGGAAGTTGTTCAGGCCTACAACGAGAGCGTACTCTACGTACAGAGGATCAGAAAGAGCGCGCGCGGGGACAACAAGCCCCTCAGGAACGCCCTGAATGATCTCCGGCAGACACGCCAGTCGATCCTTGAGACGGTCAACCGGGCATACTCAGACGCCAAAGTGGCTGCCGACGACCTGCGCCGGAAATCCGACGACAATATCGGACGGCTCGCCAGATTTCCCGAACAGCAACGCGAGATCGTCTTTATGATCCGCGACACGAAAGTCCAGGAAAAACTCTTCGCTTTCCTTGCCCAGCAGCGCGAACAATACGCGATGAAAGTCGCGAACTACGATCCGAAGGGACGTATCGTCGACCATGCATACTCGTCGATTAAACCGATAGGGATGAGTTCGAAGATTATCATGGGACTGGCATTTATGTTCGGACTTGCATTTCCGCTCGCGGTCATATATATAAGAGGTATGATCCGCGGACAATTCGAAACAGCCTCGTCGGTCAGTCGGCGAACCGACACGCCCGTTCTTGGAGAAATCCACCATCTCGGCGGGACCGACAGCCCGGTAATCAGCGAAACGACCGATGCCAGACCGGAGGCAGAATCGTTCAGAACCCTGCGCGCCAATCTGCTCCACCACCTCGGAACCGGCAAGCGTATACTAATAACATCGGCAGTCGAAGGTGAAGGCACAAGTTTTGTCTCCATCAACCTCGCCTCGTCGCTTGCGATGCTCGGGAAGCGGACAATCCTGGTCGAAATGAATCTTCGCAGTCCGTCTCTGGCAGAAACGCTGGATGTCCGCCGCCAGCCGGGACTGACCGATCTTATCCACGGAACAGCAACCCTTTCCGAGGTCACGATCAAAATCGAGAGTGAATCGTCGCTATGGATGATTCCGGCAGGGTCAGCAGACAGCCATCCTTCGGAAACGCTTTCGTCAGCGACCCTCGACACAATCATGACGGAACTGGCTTCCGGCTACGACTATATCGTTATCGACTCTGCTCCGCTTCTGAATTCGAGCGACACACTCTCGCTCGGGCGGATGAGCGACATAACGCTGTTCGTCACAAGAGCCAACTACTCGGCCTTAGCCGATCTGTCTGTAGCCGAACAGATGGAAGAGGAGAACCGTTTCCCGAACATCATGATTGTCGTCAATGATACGGAACATCTCGACAATTGACGCTATCGGCTCCGAACCGGCGCCCCGAAACATATTCCCCGGCAAACGAGCCTTTTTCAAGGCGTCGCACGGAGACTGGATCCGTACGGTCAGTTTCATGCTTTCGGCGTCTCTTCTCGGACTACGGTTCTACCCGGCCATACTTCTGATAGCCGTATTAATGGTTGACAGCTGGCGACGCGACCGATACCATTTCATGCTCCAGTTGTTAATCATCAGCGGAACGTTTGCGCTCGTCGAAGATGTCATGCTGCAGTTCAAACGCTATGACCTGATTCTGGCAGCCGGCGTTGCCGGACTGTTCGTCATCCGGAAATCGACCGTCGAAATACGACGGTCGATAATGGCCTTCCTTCTGTATTTCGCCGCCATAATCGCGATAGCGTGGACTAGTTCGGAACAGATCCATATCCAGATGAAGATCGGCCGCCGCTTTTTTATATTCGTCGGGTTCACGGTTCCGATAATGATCTTTACGAAGAGAAAGTTTGATCCGATGAGATTCTTTACGATTCTCGCGACCTACTTGCTGACGATGAGCGTGTTCTATATTCTCGATGCATTTGTCATCCAGGGCTGGCTCTTTGTTCCTGCATCGTTCTCGAGCCGCGATCCGTCGACATTCTATTCTCCCGACATCAAACCCTTCTCCGGTTATCTGCCCCGAAAGTATCCCCCCGGGATGTACCTGACGTTTCTCGCGATTTATCCCCTGTTGAAATTCTACAGATTCAACAAATGGCAGTGGACACTGCTGATACTCGCACTCGCCGCCACAAAAACGATATCAGTCATCGCCGCCGTACTGTTCACGTACCTGCTGTTCCTTGGCCTGGGGAAACGCTTCGTCTACGGACTGATTGTCGCAGTCATTGCAGTCACGGCTCTATACCACATCGACGACGCGACCGGAGGTAAAATGCGAATCGCCTCCACCATCGATCAATTTACCATTCTCGAGAACGCCGAGGATATCGAAGACCTCGCCGAATTCGGGACAAGCCGCGCTGCCCAGATTATTCCGAAAATGATGCTTCTCCACGAACACGGGCGCCAGTGGCTCGGATTCGGGTTCATCCATCCCGAGGAATCGAAAAACACCGCATTCCAACTGACGAACGACCTCTATTCCGACGTTGAGAAATCCGACGAAAACGCAGCAGCGGTCGAAGAGGTCCATTTCCAGACGATACTCTTCGTCGGCTATCTCGGACTGATTATCCAGACGATATTCTATTTCGGGCTGTATTTCATCGTGCGCCGTATGCCGCTGGCGAAATACTACCTTTCGGTCCTGGTCGCATGCGAGATCGCCGGTATCGGCGGATTCGCAAACATAACGGACCAGACCGGACTGCTTCCGCTGGCCTGGGCTTTCGCTGTCGTCCTGATGACACCGGGCCCCCGGCGAAAGGAGGAAACGGAGGAGAAAAACAGAAAAAAACGGCGCCGGAGAAAAAAATTCCTTCTAAGTTTTGGTTAAGTCGAAAAAAATCACTTATTTTGCACTCTGTTTCACGGCCACTTCCGAAAAAGCTCGGGGAAAAGATGCAGCCCCGCAAGCGATATGAGGCGGAAACGGACGATGTAACTCTTTGAGAAACAAATATAAAAACGAAGTAAACAATACAAAAGAGCCATGTCAAAAGTTTGTCAAATCACAGGCAAGAAGGCTATGGTGGGTAACAACGTTTCGCACTCGAAGCGTCGCACCAAGCGCAAATTCAACGTCAACCTCTTCAACAAGAAGTTCTACTGGGTTGAGCAGGATATGTGGATCACCCTGACCATTTCGGCCGCCGGACTCCGCACGATCAACAAAAAAGGACTCGACGCCGCGATGAAAGAAGCCGCCGAAAAAGGCTACCTGACAACGATCCGCCCCGTCTATTAATCTCATCTCCCCTCCGAAAACACTGACTCAACAACAGGTAAAAGAATCGAACTATGGCAAAGAAAGCTAAAGGAAACCGCGTTCAGGTTATTCTCGAATGCACCGAACACAAGGCAAGCGGAATGCCCGGCACCTCGCGCTACATCACGACAAAGAACCGCAAGAACACGACCGAGCGTCTGGCGTTGAAGAAATACAACCCGATCCTCAAAAAAATGACAATCCACAAAGAAATCAAATAATAACCCGAAGATATGGCTAAGAAAACCGTCGCCTCGCTCCAGAAGGGTGAAGGCCGCACCTACAGCAAGATCATCAAGGTCGTTAAGTCGCCCAAAACCGGCGCGTACACATTCCAGGAACAGATGGTCCCGAACGACGCCGTCAAGGACGCCCTGAAATAAATTCTCCGACACTATCGTAAACGATACATAAAACCGGACACACCCGGCCGGACGCCCCGACGCATCCCGGCCGGGTGTTCATTTATTTTATTCAATCCTCTATGAAACCTTTCTACTCTCTGCTCGCGGCTCTGGTCGCCGGATCGATCTCCGTTTCGGCCGCCCTCCCCGAGCATACACCCAGACCCGTCGCCAACCGGATCCCCGCCCGCGGCATCTTCGAATCGCGCATCCCCGGCGCCGGCATCTCCGCCGAAGGACCGGGCGCCGCAGTCGTTCTGAAACGACAGACCTCCTGCGATGCCCTTGCACGGCGCTCCGCACTTCGCGCCCCGAAACGACGCGTCACAGCCGGCGGCACCGAACTCTACGGCTACCTCGGAGGCTCCGATGACTACGACGCACTCCTCGGTCTATACGAAATCACCTCGACCCCGACGAATCAGCTCGTCTGGTCCGACCCCGTCTACGACAACAACGGCCCCTCGATGTCGGCCGGATGGTTCTACGACGGAAAAGTCTGTGGATTCTCACCTCTGATCTGGGGCGGATATATCTATGGACTCGACTATGTCGAAATCGACTTCAAGACCGGCGAGCAGATCGTCGACAAAGAGATGGATCTCAGCGGCGACGAACTGTATATGATGTCGGTCGGATGCTACAACGCCTCCGACGGATATGTCTACGGCTACGGCATCCATGCCGACCTCGAGAGTCAGCAATACTGCTTCATGAAGGCCCCGGTGACCGATCCCGAAAACCTATCGGTAGTTATTTCGCTCGGCGACTCGCCCCTGGGCTCCTGTCTCTCGATGACCTATAACGAGGCCGACCAGAAGATGTATGGCGTCAACTCCGACGGAAACCTCGTCACGATCGACAGCCAGGGCGCCCAGACCGTTCTTTTCCAGGTCGACAACGGCGAAATGGCCCCCTACTACTCCGGCCTCGCCTATTCGGCAGCCGAGAAACGCTTCTTCTGGCAACTCTGCCGCGAAGATTACTCCTCGTCGCTGATCGAGATAGACCCCGCCGCGAAGACCGCGACAAAAATCTGCGACTACGAGAACGGCGAGCAATATATGTTCTTCATCGCCGTAAACGAAATCTCCGCCGGCAACGCACCCGAAAAAGCGTCGCTCTACACCGCCAGTTTCGCCAACGGCTCCCGCTCCGGCATGTTCCTCTACCTCCTCCCCTCCAAACTGACCGACGGTACCTCGCTTTCGTCGACAAAGGATATGCTCGACTGGGAATTCAAGATCGACGGCGTCACCGAACGCAGCGGACAAGACCGTCCCGGCTCCTTTGTCACAATCCAGCTGACTGACGTCCCGAACGGACTCCACGCCTTCTCGCTGACATCGTCATACGACGGAGTCCCCTCCCTGCCGCTGACAACGACGATGTTCATCGGCAACGACACCCCCTCCGCTCCGACAGGGGTCACGGTCGACACCGAAGGGAACGTCTCCTGGAACGCCGTGACGACCGGCGTGAACGGCGGATGGCTCGACCTGTCGAAAATGAGTTACTCCGTCAGGATCTACGGCGAAGAGGTCATCTCGACAACGAAGACATCATGCCGCGTCGACCTTCCGACAGACCGCGACCCGGCTCCACTGGCAGTCGAGGTTGTCGCCGTCTGCAACGGCCTCGAATCGCTCCCCGGCGCGAGCAACACGATCGTCGTCGGCCGCGCCCTGACTCCCGATGTCTCCTTCGACCTTGCCGGGCCTGACCGGCTTCTGTTCACTATCATCGACGCCAACGACGACGAGCAGACATGGACCTACAACGAGACCTACGGAATCCCGGCCTTCACAACCGGATGGTCCGACATCGAGATGGACGAATGGCTGATACTTCCGGCTATCGAATTCGCCTCGGCCGACCGCTACTATGAGTTCCACTGCGCCATGCGCGGCATGAGCCCCTCCTACCCCGACGAATATTTCGAACTCCGTCTCGGAAAAACGCCCGTCCCGTCGGCGATGACGACTGTTCTGATTGAAAAATCGAATCCCCCGATGTTCGGAGCCTTCGCCGACCTCGACCATCTCTTCAAGGTTCCCGAAGCCGGCGTCTACTACATCGCCCTTCGCTGTGTATCCGCCCCCGAACAGTATGCGCTGCTCGCCGGAGACTTCCGCGTCAGCGACACCGGAGCGACCGACGCGTCTCCGGCTGCCGTAACCAGTCTGACGGCAACAGCCGCAGGCTCCGGCAAACTCCAGGCGACCGTCTCGTTCCGGATGCCCGAAACGACGATCTCAGGCGACAAACTCCCTGCCGACGCGACGCTGACAGCCGTTGTCGAAGCCAACGGAACGAAGAGCGCGACAGCCGCTCCGGGAGAGAATGTCACCCTGACGGTCAACACCTATCAGGGCACATCGACCATCGCCGTATCGACTACCCTCGGAACACTGAAGGGCCTGACAGCGAAGACCGCCGTCTACTGCGGCGTCGACGCACCCGGAAAAGCGACGAACCTCGCGGCCAAAGTATCAGACGACATGATGAGCGCGACCCTGACATGGGACGCACCGGCCGTAGGCGACAACGGCGGTTATATCATCCCCGGCGAAGTCCGTTATAACATCCACAAGATGAATAACCAGACCGAACAGTGGTCGGTCATCGCCGAAGGTGTGACCGGAACTTCCTGGGTCTACTCCGTCGCCAAGGGTGCTCCTCAGGAATATACCCGTCTCGGGGTCGAGAGCGTCAACGAGGCAGGAGAGGCATACTCGATTCCGACCGTCTATCTGACCGTCGGGACCCCCTATACCCTCCCCGTCTTCGAAGACTTCGACGGCCCGGCCAAATTCGATCCCTTTATTCTGTCGGCCCCGACGAGCCAGTATAACGCATCGTGGCAGTTTGTCGACGGCAACACGCTCTACGGGGATGGATCGACCGACCAGGCTCTCGTCGGCTACGTCCCCGGCTACGCCTCGGTTCCGACCTTCGGCCGGATTGCTATGCCTGCCGTCTCGACCGTCGGATGCCACAATGTCGAACTCAGCATGATCTACTACGCCGGAAGTTTCTGCCCGACCGTCAGAATCTTCGTTCAGACACCGGAGATGGATGAACCTGAACTGTTGACAAACCTGTCGAAGTCAGACAACTGGGTCAAATCGATGATTGCCATCCCAGAAGACCTGATGGGCTACAAATGGGTCAAGTTCTTCGTCGACGCATGGTATACGTCGACCTCCCAGCAGTTGATTATCGAGGAAATCGAAATTAAGGAAGCAGACCCGACTTCAATTGACAGCGTCGACAGCGCGTCGCTCCGCCAGATTGCCTCGGGCGAGGGTGTCGTCACACTCCTCGGCTATGACGCAACGTCATTCAGCGTCTCAACACCCGACGGCCGTACCGCCGCCTCCGGAGTCGTAGAAGGGGACTCGTTCGACATCGCTCTTCCCGCCGGAATCTATATTGTCACGGCCGGCGGCGACACGGCGAAACTGATTGTCCGCTGATCCCCCCTATAAACAGACTATGTCTACGGCCGCCGGCACTGTTGCCGGCGGCCGCTTTGTTTTTGCCGTATCGGCGAAAATCGCTAATTTTGCCTCATGAACCAGCCGCTTATCCCTATCGAACTCCTCTCCCCGGCCCGCGACCTTGAAACAGCCGTCGCCGCTATCGACCACGGTGCCGACGCCGTCTATATCGGCGCGCCGTCACACGGCGCCCGCGCCGCCGCGGCCAACACGCTCGACGACATCCGCCGACTGACCGACTATGCCCACAATTTCGACGCGCGGATCTATGCGACCGTCAACACCCTTGTCTACGACAGCGAGATCCGCGAAGTCGAACGGATGGTCACCGACCTCTGGCGAATCGGGGTCGACGCCCTGATTGTCCAGGATATGTCGCTGCTCCGCATGGAGATCCCCCAGATCGAACTCCACGCCAGCACCCAGTGTGACATCCGCACGGCCGAGCGCGCCCGTTTCCTGGCCGACGCCGGTTTCTCACAACTCGTCCTCCCCCGCGAACTGACCCTCGAAGAGACCGAGGCGATACGCCGCGCCCTCCCAGCCGACATCTCACTCGAGGCGTTTGTCCACGGAGCACTCTGTGTCAGTTACAGCGGAGACTGCCAGGCGGGATTCGCCTCGCGCGGACGAAGTGCCAACCGCGGCGAGTGCCCCCAGATTTGTCGCCTCCCCTACGACCTGACCGACCTCGGGGGGAACACCCTCGTCGGCCGGCGACACCTTCTGTCGCTCCGCGACCTGAACCGCTCGGCCTCGCTCGCGGCGATGCTCCGCGCCGGAATCAGTTCGTTCAAAATCGAGGGCCGGCTGAAAGACAGCGGCTATGTCAGGAACGTGACGGCCTTCTACAACCGCCTGCTGAACCGTCTGATCGACGAGAACCCCGGACTATGGTGCAGACGGTCGGCCGGAACATCAGAAACAACATTCACCCCCGATGTAAACAAAAGTTTCAACCGCGGCTTCACATCCTATTTCACCCACTCCCCGCGCCCCGGGGGGGAGGGATCGCGCATGGCCTCGCTCGAGTCGCCGAAATGGCTCGGCGAACCGGTCGGGACGGTCCGCTCGGTCAGCGGAAACGTCGTGACAGCCCGTCTGAACACCGAACTCCGGAACGGCGACGGACTCGGCTATTTCACCCCCGCGGGTGTCTTCGAGGGATTCCATCTGAACCGCGTCGATGGGAACCGCCTGCTGGCAGCCTCAAGACCCTCCCAGCTTCCTCCCGGAACGGTCATCTACCGTAACCGCGACAAACAGAGCGACGACGCGATGCGCGGGAAAACAGCCAGCCGCTCTATCGGTCTGAGACTGACGCTCTCGCTGACGCCCGACCACCGGGTCGTTCTCTCCGGAACAGACGAGCGCGGATGCTCCGCGACAGTCATCTCCGACACCCCCGCCCCCGACACGGCGAAAACCCCTCAGGCCGACGCCCGCCGGCGCACACTCGTGAAAACCGGTTCGACAATCTACCGTGTCATCGAAGTCGAAGACCTGGCCGGAGACTGCTTCGTTCCTCTGTCGATACTCTCGGACCTTCGCCGCCGTCTGACCGACCTGCTCGACCAGACACGCCGCGCGACCTGGCGCCGGGCGACCCGCCGTCCGGAAAATCCCGGCACGAAGGCCCCGGCCTGTCTGACCTACCACGACAACGTCGCTAACCGGCTCGCCCGCGAATTCTACCTCTCCCACGGCAGCGAATCGATTGCCCCGGCCCTCGAGACTGCTCCGGGACCGGTCGCGTCCGGAACCTGCGTCATGACAACGCGCTACTGTATCCGCCGCGAACTCGGCGAATGCCTGCGCGACAGCGACCCCTCTGATCGGAAACTTCCCGCCGGGGACCTGATTCTCCGCGCCTCAGACACCAACATCCGTCTGCGCGTCTGCTTCGACTGCCGCGACTGCCGCATGCACCTTCTGACTGAACCCAGCGACTGAACCGATGGACACACCCTCTGACAAACGATTTCTCCAGGCCAACGCGGCGATGTTCCTGGCCAACATAGCCTGGGGCGTCATGTCGCCGGTCTCGAAAGACCTTCTGCTCGGCGGCGAAATATCCGCTCTCGGGCTCTCGGCGCTCAGAATCGCCGGGGGCGCGCTGCTCTTCCTGTTGTTCTCGACGCTGCTCCCCTCCTCCGTCGCTCCGCGCGAGAGGATCGACCGGGGCGACTGGTGGAAACTGCTGTTATGCTCCGTTCTGATGGTCAGCGCGAACCAGGGGCTGTTCATTCTCGGCATCGGCTACACGAACCCGGTCGACTCGTCGGTCATGAGTTCGCTGACACCGCTGCTGACGATGGTGCTCTCCGCCCTGATTCTCGGGTTCCCGATGACCGGTCCGAAGATTACGGGGGTTGTGCTGGGGCTGATCGGTGTGGTCGTGCTGGTGACGACCGGAACGGCGGGTAGCCATGCGTCGAATCCGTTGCTGGGCAACACGCTCTGTTTCGCCGCCCAGGTCTGCGCGGCAGTCTACTATGTCGTCTTCCGCGACCTGATCCGGAAATACTCGGCGATGACGATGATGAAATGGATGTTCCTGTTGTCGGCCGTGACCTATGTGCCGCTCTGCCTGCCCTGGCTGACCGATATCGATTTCGCGGCTCTACGGTTGGCGGCCTGTGTCGAACTCGGCTACATAATCCTGTTCGGGACCTTTCTGAGTTATCTCGCGATCCCCTTCGCCCAGCGGTGGCTGAAACCGACGATGGTCAGTATCTACAACTATTTCCAACCGGTCTTCGCGGCGATTGTCGCCGTCGCGCTCGGAGTCGGGTCGTTCGGTCTTGTAAAGATCGCTGCCACGCTGTTGATTTTCACCGGTGTATACTTTGTCAACAAAGGCTCTTCTGACAGAAAATAAATTTTTTTTTGCGGCGGTGATAGATTCGGGGGCAGACGGTGTCTTTACTGGTGTAATCAAAACCAACAAACAAACTGTCCAGACTATGAAGAAAAGAGTTTTCAACCTGATCATCCTCGACGAGAGCGGATCGATGTGGTCAATCAAGAAACAGGCCGTCGACGGCGTCAACGAAACTATCCAGACAATCCGCAACGCACAGCAGCAGCACCCCGAACAGGACCACTTCATCTCCTTCATCTCGTTCAACACGGCCCGGATAAACACAATCTATGACCGCACCGACGCCTCCTGCGCTGAAGAGATCACGATGGACCAGTACCAGCCCAGTTGCGGCACCCCGCTCTACGACGCGATGGGTAGCGCTATAACTGCGCTCCGGAGCAGCGTCGCCGACAACGATGTTGTCCTGGTAACGGTCATCACTGACGGCGAGGAGAACTCATCGCGGGAATTCAGCGGCGCATCAATCAAATCGCTCGTCGAAAGCCTGAAGAACCGCGGCTGGGTGTTCACCTATATCGGCGCGAACCAGGATGTCGAGAAGGTCGCCGCAACAATGTCGATCAACAACTCCCTATCCTTCTCGGCCGACGTCGAAGGGACAAAATGTATGTTCGCCCGCGAAAGCCGCGCCCGCGAGCGCTTCTTCAACCGCCTCAACGAAGAGCCCGACTGCTTCTGCAACTCCGACTACTTCGCCGACGACGAGGATCCGACTACAGTCTGATCCGCCACGTCTCTTCCCCTTCCTTACGAACCTCCAGTCTTAATCGCCACGGGCGCGGTCATCCTGTCTGTGATGGCCGCGCTCGTGCCTTTTAACGGACGAACATCAGGCGGACACAGAGTTTCAGCAGGGTGTCGGGGTCGACCGGGCGGGCAACAACGGCGTCGGCCTGGCTGCGAGCCGACTGGTCCGCGGCAAACTCTCCGCCGGAAGAGGCCATCAGGATAACGGCCGTCGCCGCCAGGTCTGACTCGGCCTTGATACGATGACTGACCTCGACCCCGCCGATTCCGGGGAGATCCGTGTCGACAATCGCGATGTCGGGGATTGCATTGACGGCATCGGAAAGCGCTTCGGCCGAGTTGGTCGAGACAATCAGGTCGGCAAAGTATGAACCGAGACGCTGGGTCAGCATATCGACGGTGCCCCGATCGGCCGAAGCGATCAGGAGTGTTGCCTCGGCTAGGACCTTGTCACTGCCGAAAATCTGTTCGGTCTCGTTCTTGTCGACAGCCTCGACGACAGCCTCCCCTCCGCCGACATTCTCCTCGGGAATGTCGACCGAGGCCCGGACGAGGCGGTCTTCGTCATCGGTCTCGCAGGCGACGGTCATTCCGGCGTGCTCGGCGAGAGATTTGGCAAAAGAAACGCGGATGTCGTTATGGCCTGGACGGCGCAGGGTCGTTTCCTTCCTGACGGCCTCGATCGTGACGCGGATGACACCCTTGCAATCCGGTTCCTCGACAACCCCGACGCGTAGCGATACATTGTCGCCGTTGACAAACTCCGTCAGCAGGTTCGTGAAGATACTCTCGAGGCGGGTCGCGTCGAAGGTGATCGTTCCGGGGTCATAATCCGGGGCGAAGCGGATACCTAGACGGAGGTCAACAGAGTGGGCCTTGACGAAGTTGTCGAACAGATGTCCGAGCCAGACATTGAAGCGGGCAGTCATGTCGACCGACTGGGCCGAAATACTGTCGGGGTGGATCAGATTGATCGTACGGTTCAGCATGTCCTGCATATCCTCGGCCCCCTGAAGCGCCTCCTCGATCTTCTCGACGACGACATCCGAGACCTCGTCGGGGTGACGGCGGGCCGATTCGAGGGCCGAACTGAGCGGTTTGCTGATCTCGCGCAGAGGGGTGTTCAGGGTCTCGTTTATATTGGCCAGCAACTGAACCTCGTGTTCGAGCGTGCGCTGGCGCAGGCGGGTCGCGCGGATACGCCGGCGCTGACGGTCAGACCGGAGCCAGAACAGACCGGCAACAACGAGAAGCGTGCAGACAATCAGGATAAACCACCACGACTTGTACCACACCTGCCGGACATCGAGCGTCAGCAGAAGCGTCGGGTTCGACCACGATCCGTCGGGGAGCGTACAGGAGACATATATTTTCCCGGAGCGTCCGGGGTTCGGTTCCTGGATGTTCAGGCGCGGCTCGAGCGATTCGATATATTCGCTGTCCATCCCGAAGCCCTTCAGCCAGAAACGATAGAGTTTGCTTCTCATCGGGCTGATCTCGCGGTTGATCACCCAGACCGTCACAGCCGCGCCGACAGCCGGAACCGACAGATGGCCGTCGCGCACCTGGGCCATAGCCGGCTGTCCGTTCAGGTAGACCTGCGAGAGACTCAGTTTGACACTCTGGTCGCGGCGGATCGAGAGCGAGTCGACCTGGTCGCGGTAGATTCTGGCGAAGCCGTAACTTCCGCCGAGATAAATCGAGGTAGAATCAGCCATGACAGCCGTCGGGATATATTCGTTTGCGGTCAGCCCCTCGCCGCTGTTGAAGGTAAAGACACGGCGGTTCTCAATCATGAAAAGGCGGTTCGAGGCGCCGACCCAGAGTCGTCCGCCGTCGAGCAGAATGACTCCGATATTCTCGATCGAGCCGATACGCATCGGTTCGATCCGGCCTGTCGAGAGGTCGCAGCAGTAGATTGTATCGGCCGTCGCGGCATATATCGTATGGTTACCATCGTAGGCTCCGGTCTTGAACTCCTGTCCGTCGGGAGAGGTCAGGAGCGTGTCGATCGAAAGGGTCGAGCGGCGGGTTTCGATTATTCTGTTCTGCTGGGTCGCGATCAGACGATCCCGGTCGTGGTAGAAGGGATACGCCTTTCCGATCATTTTAAGACCTTCGACCGGCTCGGCGCGGTGGACCCTCCCCTGCGGGACGTCGACGAAATGAATCGAATCGGTCACGATGGCGATCATTCCGGGACGCATATTGCAGAGATCGGCACCCATCTCGACGGCCCTCGAACTGAAATACAAGTTCCGCAGTTCATAGGGAGCCTCGGAGATTTTCCCCGTGTTCAGGTTCAGGATAGAGAACCCGTTGATGTAGTCGACCATCAGGACCTTGTCGCCGGGCCACTGAGCGAGCGAGATGATCTTCATACCCTCGGTCGAGGGGAAGGTATGGAGTTCGGTCGTCAGGGTGTTGAACGAGGTGACACCGCCGCCGTCTATGGCGCATAGGAGTTCGTTCTGACGCCCCGGGACGAAGTTCATGACCGTGTTGACGCCGGTCGCCGACTGGTTCGGGCGGAATGTCCTCATCGCGACATTCTGGATCATCATCAGGCCGTTACGGACAGTTCCGGCATAGACGTTTCCGTAGTCGTCGCCGTAGAGACTCAGAATCGACCCGATATGGCGCGCCGTTCCCGACAGTCCTCCGGGAACGACCCGGAGCGTCTCGAGGTCGATCACATCAATCCCTTTCTCTGACCCGACGAGCATTTGTCCGCCGAGTTCGAGCAGCGAGGTGACATGATCGGTCGAGAGGCCGTCGGCGGGAGTGAAATGCTTGACAAGGTTTCCGTTGGGGTCGTAGCAGTGGACACCGTCGTTCAACGCGGCGACCCAGAGCCGTTTCTGCGCATCGATGACAGTTGCCCAGATAGTCGTGCCTTTGACGAAATCGACGCGTACGACCGTCGTATCGGCCGGATTGTAGTCGAGAATTCCCTTCCACCGGGTCTGGACAAGATAGTGGCCATTCTTCCAGGGAAACAGATTGCCGTACGACGCACGGACGATCTTCGACACGTCGGGGAGAATCATCATGTAGCTTTTGTCGCGGTAACTGTAGCGCATGAATCTTCTCGGAAGGCCGAAGAGAATTCCGTCATCCTCGAGCAGATAGCCTCCGATTCCCAGAGGCTCCCCTTCGTAGAGGAACTCCGAGAACGAGTCGGTTTTCGGATCGTAGATCGATGTCGCACCGAGCCCGAGGATCCATATTCGACCCTCGGCGTCCTCGAAGATATTGTTGATCATGTTGCTCTTGTCGCTCCAAAGGCCGTCCTTAGCGTAGAAAGTCTGGAGCGAGCGGTTGTCGTAGCGGTTCAGGCCGTAGCGCGTTCCGATCCAGAGAAATCCGCGAGAATCGCGGAAAATCGCCGTCACCGAACTCTGCGACAGGCCGTCGGCAACCGTCAGCGGATTGACGACATAGTTGCGCGCCGCGACTGTCGGCGGCAGAAGAGCGATAAAGATGGCCGCCAACAGAAATATGATAATGCGATGATGATATTCAGATATCATAAGGTTGTTTTACAGTATTCAGCGACAAAGGTATGAAAACCCCGCGAAACAAACAAAAAAAAGCGGACGTGGAATTCGAAAAATCCACGTCCGCCCCTGAAGGTGTCACTCGTGAGGTCTTGGGAACCCGTCCCGGACGTCAGCGGCCGACTGGCCGGCTGACTCCCTCAAGAGCATTCTATATAAAAAATCCCAACTCAAATCAGAAGTTCCATTGGCAGGCGACCATTCTCAGGTTCGGAGTGCCGATTGTGCGGAAGTCGGTAATGAAATTGTAGCGGCAGTTGATGTAGGTCAGCTGCTGATCGAAGGAGACATCGAGCATCGTCAACTGGTTGTTGTTGCAGAGCAGACGCTGCAGGAAGGTCTGGTTCGAGAGATTAAGCGTTGTCAGGTCGTTATAGGAGCAGTCGACATACTGGAGGTTCTGGCAGTCCTGAACGTCGAGAGTTGTCAGGTCGTTGTAGGAGCAGACGAGGTCGAGCAGGTTCTTGCAGTTACGGAGTCCGAGGGTTGTCATATTGTTGTCGGAGCATATGAACGTTGTCAATTGGGGCAGACCGGAGACAATCATCGAGGTGATACGGTTGTCGTCGATGTTGAGATTCTGGAGATTCTCCGTACCCATCAGGTTAAGCGACTCGAGTTTGTTGTAGCCGCAGTAGAGGTTCTTCAGAGAGGTACATCCGGAGACAGTCAGCACCTCGAGGTGGCAACCCTGGCAGTTAAGGGTCTGGAGCGTTGTCGAGTTCGCCACGTTCAGTTCGACAAAGAGGTTGTTCGAGCAGTTGAGCGATTTCAGAACCGGAACGCTCTGGATTTCGATGTCGGTCAAGCGGTTCTTGTAGATGTCGACCTTGTAAAGGGACGTACATCCGGCGAGGTTGGCCGAAGTCAGTTTGTTACGGGAGGCGTTAAGCTCGCTGAGGGCGACGTCGCCGGTGACATCAATCGAAGTCAGCGCGTTGCGCGAGACGTCGACCTTTGTCAGAGCGGTGAAGCCGGAGAGGTCGAGATTGCCGGCGAGTTTTTTGTCCTTCCATTCGATAGCAGTTACGTGGCCGTTTTCGACGGTGATACCCTCGATAGATCCGATGGCATTGATGTCGGTCACTTTGAGGGCCTGTGCGTTAGTTCCCTCTTTTTCAGCGCTGAGCGACAGGAAAGCCTTGATTTGTTTGGCTTCGTTCTTGTCGACTTTCTGAGCGAACACCGTCATGCAGCTGAGCAGCAGGGCGATAAATAAGAATGCTTTTTTCATAGTTGTTGGTGTTGGGGTTAGTAAATTTACCTATTAAACACACCTTGTCGAAAAAAGGTTCCGCTCGTCGGTTTTTTTTCAAAAAAAATTCCGGATCCGTCTCGACGGCTCCGGAATTTTTTACTGAACAAACTGGGAAATATCCCATCGATATAGTTTCTCAGTCTCCCCCGGAGGATTGAATGCGTACAAGATTCCATCGGGAGTAATATTAAAAGACTGAGCAATAATCGGGAGAGTGTCACCGTTCTGACGGATGGCGAAAACGCGACTCTCCGACACTGGTTTTGAGATACTGGCTGAGTAGTCTACCATCTTACAAAGAATGAATACTATAAGAATAATCCTGACCAATTACCTCTGCTATCATCACCGAATCGACAATTTCTACCGCGACAACGCCGGGGAATTCCGTCACAACCGGATTAGTCTGAGGCAGGGATTCCTCAATGGGGAAACAAGTCAATATATTCAACCTCGCCACATTCAATGTATCTCTCGATTGAATTATCGCAGCCTGCAATCAGAAGAGACAGAAGAGTCAATAATAAAATTTTTCTCATATTACCTTAATTATTCCTTGTCAGAAGGGGGAGGAAGTCGGGGCGTCGGAGAGGATGTCGGCGCTGCCGCCGGGGTTCGCCTGGACGGTCGAGACAGTGAAGCCTCCCTGGCCGACCCCGGAATCCATACTGTTCATGCGCGACTCGAACGACGCGCTCTCCAACTCCGCTTCGCCCCAGTTCTCGAACCGGGCGAACTTCGCCTTGAAGCGCATCTTGACGTCGTCGACACGTCCGCTTCGATGTTTCGCGACGATAAATTCAGCCAGGCCGCGGATATCGTTCAATTCACCGTCCTGAGACGAACGGAGATAGTATTCGGGACGATGGATAAAGCAGACGATGTCTGCGTCCTGCTCGATCGCCCCCGACTCGCGAAGGTCCGACAACTGGGGGCGCTTGCTGTCTTTGCCGTCGCCGCCGCGGTTTTCGACCGAACGGTTCAACTGTGAAAGTGCGATAATCGGGATATTCAGTTCCTTGGCCAGTTGTTTGAGCGAACGGGATATCATCGAGACCTCCTGTTCGCGGCTGCCGAACTTCATGCCCGAGGCGTTCATCAGCTGGAGGTAGTCGATGATCAGGACGCGGACATGGTGTTCGCGGACGAGACGACGCGCCTTTGTGCGCAGTTCGAAGATCGACAGCGAGGGGGTGTCGTCGATAAAGAGCGGTGCGCCGTAGAGATTCTTTATTCGTGTCATCAGTTGCTCCCATTCGATCTGGGAGAGTGTTCCGCTCTTGATCTTTTCGCTCTCGAGTTCGCAGACATTGCTGATCAGACGGTTGACCAACTGGAGGTTCGACATCTCGAGCGAAAAAATCGCGACGGGGAAACTGTAGTTGACAGCCATATTCTTCGCCATCGACAGGACGAACGCCGTCTTACCCATCGCCGGACGCGCCGCGATAATAATCAGATCTGAATTCTGCCAGCCGGAGGTCAGTTTGTCGAGTTCGTGGAACCCGGTTTCGAGGCCGCTCAGACCCGAGGCTCGATTCGCCGCCGACTCGATCTGGGCGATGGCCTGGCCGATGACGGGGTCAATCTGGGTGACATCCTTCTTGACGTTGCGCTGGGAGATCTCGAACAGACGCCCTTCGGCCTCCTGGAGCAGGTCGTCGACATCGTAACTCTCGTCGAAACCTTTCTTCTCGATATCGGTCGCGAAGGAAATCAGTTCGCGCGCGAGATATTTCTGGGCGACGATACGGGCGTGGATCTCGACGTTCGCTCCCGAAACGACGCTCTCGGTCAACTGGGCAATCGCCTCGGGTCCGCCTACCTCCTCGAGAGTCCCATCGTGGCGCAACTGCTGGGTGACGGTCAGAAGGTCGATAGGCTGCTGGGCCGCGCCGAGATGCTGGACAGCCTCGTAGATCTTCCGGTTCGCCGGATCGTAGAAGCTCTCCGGTTTCAGGAGGTCACAGACTGTTGTGTAGGCATCCTTTTCGAGCAGGAGCGCACCGAGCACCGCCCGCTCGAGGTCGCGGTCCTGGGGCTGGATACGGCCGAGCAGGTCGAACGGCGAGGCCGGCTGCTGGCGGTTGTTGTTTCGGGGGAATTTATTGGATTCCATAGGTTTGTCGTCTGATTATCGGTTTGATCGGTTACAAAATTACGAGTTTATTCCGAGCCTGCCAAATCGGGTTCCTAAATTTTTTTGGCTGTTTATTGTCGAAAAATTTGGCAGATTCGAAAAGTTGTCATACCTTTGCGGTGTACTACAACACTAAGACACTATGCTTGATATTAAAAACATCACATTCGGCTACGCCCGCGGAATCCCCGTACTGACCGATTTCAACTTCCGGATTGGCGAAGGGGGTGTCTACGGACTCCTCGGCCGCAACGGCGCCGGGAAATCGACCCTGCTCTATCTGATCTCCGGCCTGCTGACGCCCCAGCAGGGGTCGGTCGAATTCGACGGCGTCAACACCCGTCGGCGTCTTCCGTCGACCCTGAGCGAGATCTTTATCCTCCCGGAGGAATTCACCCTCCCGTCGATTCCGCTCGACCGCTATATAAAACTCTATGCTCCGCTCTATCCCCGTTTCAGCCGCGGGGAGATGGACCGCTATCTCGCGATGTTCGAGATGGGCGACAGCAGCCGTATCCACCTCGGCGCCCTGTCGATGGGACAGAAGAAGAAGGTCTATATGAGCTTCGCCCTCGCCTGCAATACGCGGCTACTGCTGATGGACGAGCCGTCGAACGGTCTCGATATCCCCGGAAAGAGCGCCTTCCGCCGGGTCATCGGCGCGGCTGCTGCCGACACCGGACGTATCATAATCATCTCGACCCACCAGGTCCGCGACATCGACCGCATCCTCGACCATATCGTCATTATGGACAACCACAGAGTCATTCTCGACGCCCCGGTCGGAGAGATTCTCGGGCGGCTGGCGTTCGTCAACACGGCCGACCCGTCGCGGTATCCCGGCTGTCTCTATATGATACCGTCGATCGGCGGGGCATCGATCGTCATCGAGAACGACGGCGAAACCGAGACCGACCTGAACCTCGAGACGCTCTTTATCTATGCGCTTGAGAATCCGGCTCAGATCGGCGAAATCTTCAGCAGGAAGAGGGAAACCGGCGATGAAAAGGACGAACTCCCCCCTTATATTCCTAATCTTCAGCAGGAGGGACGACTATGAACGAAAACAGCTTTTCGATAAAGGACACACTCTGGGCCGCGTGGCGCGAATATGCAGAGAAACGAAGGGTGCAGAATCTGCGTCTTCTCGCCTTGGCATGTTTCGCCACGCTGGGTGTGTTCTGTATGTTATGGTCCACATCCGGCGACGACAGGGAGTATACCTTCAGGAACCTGACCGGAACGCTTTCGGCCGCTGTCGCCCTGCTCTATCTCGGATACTGGGCGGTCTCCTGCTTTTCAGCCTCGATGATGCTCGACCAGCTGACAACCCGCGAGAAACGCCTCGGATTCTTTATGGCTCCAGTCGGTGTACGCGAAAAATACTGGGGACAATGGCTTTTCTACGTTGTCGGATTCACGCTGATGTATATCGTTATAGCCCTCGTGGCGCTGACACTCGGGTCGCTTCTGGCGCGGATCGCCTTTCCGTCGATGTTCGACTATGAGATGACGGAAACCAGCCTGGTCGGCAGTATTGTCAACGAAATGTTCCCGAGCCGATTGCCCTTTAGACGACTGACCACCATCCTGCTTCTCTTCCTCGCGCCGATTGCCAACAGTTCGTTCTTTGTCGCCGGCAGTGCCTATTTCGGACGCCATTCTTTTGTCAAGACTCTGATCGGAATGTGGGCGTTCCAGATGGTCCTCGGGATGGTTTTCGGGGTCTCAGCCCTGATATTCTTCAGGATTGCACCCGGTTTCGAAATCTTTTCAGCAAATCATACGTTCTCCAACGGGCTCGAGTCCGCCATTCCCTGGCTTGTTATGGCAGCGATGCTCGCCATCAGCGGCTTCAACTGGTGGGCCGGCAGTTACCGCCTGCGCGAGACCGACATATAGTAAACCAACCGGAATCAAAAATGAAAAAATCAGTAATCATATATTTCGCGGGAATGGGCGGACTGCTGGTCACGATAATCGTCATCGGTTTCATCCTGGCCGCGACAATGAGAGTACCGAGAAATGCCCGTCTGAGTTTCAACGGGAACTACCAGACAGAGTACCCGGCGCCGTTCAGCCGTCTGTCGGTTGTCTGCGACGCGACTCTGAGATATGAACATTTGGATGAGGCCGCGGACAACAACCGCTACCAGTGGATTGTCATCCAGGGTGACCCGGAGATTGACTCCCCCCGGATCGATATCCCCGCCGACATGAAACAGTATGTCACTCTGACCGCCACGGAGGACAACGGACTCGATATCCGGATCAATTTCAACACCGATCCAAACACATATCTGTCGGTAACCTCTTTCCGTCCGTTACTTGTTTCGGTTCCCCCCGGCTCACTCTCGCACCTGAAGGTCGACGCACTGACCCATCCGAACACCCTGCTGAGGGAGTACCGCTGTGACTCGCTGACTGTCGAACCGGTCTCTTCCCTGACAATCAGCGATGTCAACGCCATCCGTCTGGCCGTCGTCGGGAACGACAGCGACATCCGCCTTGTCTACTGCGATATACACAGTCTCGACTGCCTTGTGACAGAAGAAGATTGCTCCTTTGGGCTGACAGTCGAAGAGACGACAATCGGTGACTGCCGCTTTATCGACATGGTTCAGTCTGAGGCGAAATCGGTCGGTGTTGTAACCGCTATTGCCGGAGAAATGCCCTCGAGGATTACCTGCGACAGCCGTCTCCGAAACGAACTGAAATTTACGACCACTATCCCGGCCGTCATTCTGGGCGACAATGGTCAGAACTCTGAAAAAGAAACGAAATGAAACGATCGACAATACTTCTGATAGCCGAAGGGGTGTTCATTCTCGGAATAATCCTGGCTGTCTATCTGAGCAATATACCGGAAGGGAGTAATGGAGGATACGCCTCGCGTACGGCCTCGCTCGACGAAGGTGACAACATCTGCCACGACGTGATAACAGATGATTCAATAACAGTTCTCCGCGTCGAGTATACCGGAGGGAAAACCCCTGTAAAATTCAACAGCGCGACAATCAGGTTCGACGGCGAAAGGAGTGACGTAATCTCGATGCGCCACAACTACTGCGACTATTTCCGTATCAGACCCAAGACCTACGGCCAGACGCTTGTTCTCCGGGTCGAGCCGACAAAGAAACTGCCGGCAGGTCTCTTCCCCGATGTGGAAATCGTCCTTGCGCGCCGGAAGAACGACAAGATCGAAATCGGGATGGAGGTCAACTGCCAGAGGTTCACGGTCGGGAACGGCGAACTCGGCGATCTTCAGATATCGTCGTTCAACGATGTCCGCCTGACCGATTTGACAACCGATTCGCTCGCTGTCACAATCAGCCAGGATGCCTATCCCTACGTGACGATGGTTCGTTCGACAGCCAGAAGATTCCGGATTGATCCGATGACAACAAATCTGAAAATCAAAGGCTCCGACAGCTGTATCGGGACAATCTCCTGGAGGAACGTGCGTGACGATGACAAAACATTGGCGGCACAACTCGACATGTCTGATTTCCCTGACTACGGAAAAATTGAACTGACCCCCGAGAGCCGGGGAATCAAATTCATCGGTTACATCTCCTCGGTCGAGTTCGACACCCAGGCCGAACAGTCTAACGAAAACGAAGAAGAACAATGACACCAGAAAATAATTTTTCAGCAGACCGCTACCTCGGAGAACTCCGGCGGACAGCGATGTCGAAGCCGTCGGTTACCCTGATGTATGCCCTGGCGGTCTTCATCACCCTCCTGCTCGTGTCGCTCACAATCGAGCGAACTTTTATGGAGATGAACCTCAGGACATGGGAGGAGTACGATTCCTATCAGGATCAGACAGCCTCGATGACCCATATACTCCAGTCCTACGTCATATTCTATATCCTTTTCTCCGCCATAGCGGCGTCGCTTATGTTCAACGGACTCCGCTCGCGCCAGTCGCGCGTCGCGACCCTGACGCGCCCGGTCACGGCGGGGGAGATGTTCCTGGCCGAGATGACGGTCTATGTCGCCGGATTCATCGCCGTCTATATCCTGAGCATCCTTCTTTCGGATATCGTCAGGCTAATGGTCATCAATCTACTGACCTTCGCCCACGAGACCCACTACGAAAGCGTTATCACCTACACCTTCAGAGAGGTCGAGCATCCCGTCCCCTTTTTGATAACGATTTTCATCACGGGACTTTTCACCGGCTCGCTCTACGCCGTCGGTGCCGTCATATGGCCCTCAAACAGTTTCCTGAAATGCTCGGCGGCACTCTTCGCCGCGGCGGTCGGAGTATGGATCTACGCCGCCCTGCTCGGAACGCTGACCTCGGGGGTGTTCGACCCCTTCGGCGACAACGTCGGGACCGTCGCGCGATACGCGATCACCTCCGCTCTTCTACTTCTGCTGACGGCGCTGAACTGGACCATCGCTCTGACGCGCCTGAAAGAATTCGATTTAAAATAGAAGCCCTATGACTTTCAACGACAACAACAAAGCGATATATCTCCAGTTGGCTGACCTCGTCTGCGACCGGATTCTGCGCGGCGTCTACCCCGAGGGGGAACGAATCCCCTCGGTCCGCGAACTGGCTTCCGAAATGGAGGTCAACGTCAACACGATGATGCGAGCTTTCGACAGCCTCCAGCAGCGGGGACTGATTTTCAACCGGCGGGGCATCGGCTATTTCGTCGCCGACAATGCCCCGGTCGCAATCCTGAGCGAACGGCGCGAGAAGTTCTTCACGACCGAAGCAGACTATTTTTTCAACCGTCTGAAAATTTTTGGCATCACTCCGGCCCGCCTGGCCGAACTCTACAATAATTATCTGAACAATAAAAATCCGAACTAACAACCTACGACAATGAACGAATATACAAGATGCCGCCACTGCGGCGCATGGATCGACGCCGGCAGCCAGGTCTGCCACCGCTGCGGCGCCCCGGTCAACCCCTACGCCGGACCGAACCCGAATCCTGCCGGTTTCGGCGGCCAGCCCTGCAACAATCCCGCCCCGGGCGAGTTCTCACCCCAGTTCGACAGCAACGACGCCTTCGCGTCCTGCCCCCAGGGAAGTTCGCGCGGGGTGTCTGCACTCCTGGCGATATTCCTCGGATATCTCGGAATCCACTATTTTTATATGGGGAAGACGACGGCGGGAGTTATTTTCCTGCTGACGAGTCTGCTCTCGTGCGGCTTCCTCGCGGCACTGACGGGTGTCGTCGCCCTTGCCCAGGGAATCTATATGTTCTGTATGACAAACCGCGACTACTATACGACCTACGTCGCAACAAACTCAACCCTGCCGCTGTTCTGAGACCCCGATTTATTTTGCAGGATGACGGAAATAGCGTAACTTTGCCGGAAACGTTAACCGAAACCAGAACAGATGAATTTTTCCCTGAAAAACCTCCTCTCTATCGCCGCCGTCACGGCGGCTACACTCTCGTGCGCCGCCGAACAGGTAGCCGTTAACCCAACCCCGCAGTCTGTCCGCTGGGGCGACCGGATCGTAGCGATACCCTCATCCGCAAGACTGTCGGGCGCTTCCGACGCTGACCGCGACGCTGTCGCCGCCCTTCGGCGCGTTATCCCCGACGGCGGAAAATATCGGATTACAATAGGCGAGCGGGGCGACAAGGCCGTCAAAGCCTTCGCCTCGAAGATCCCCGACAAAGCCGAAGGCTACTATCTCAGCGTAACTCCGAAAGAGATCGTAATCGCCGGAAACGACCCGAAGGGAACGTTCTATGGCGTCCAGACCCTCCTCCAGCTGATCGCCGGATCGAAAGGGGAACTGACCGAGGTCGAGATAACCGACTGGCCCGGAAGTTCGAACCGCGGTGTCGTCGAGGGGTTCTACGGAAACCCATGGAGCCAGCGCGACCGTCTGCGCCAGTTCGATTTCTACGGCGCCAACAAACTCGACACCTATATCTACGGTCCGAAAGATGACCCTTACCATCACAGCCGCTGGCGCGAGCCCTACCCTGCCGACAAGGCTGCCCAACTGAAGGAGATGGCCGAAGCCGCCGCCCGAAACAAGGTATGGTTCGTCTGGGCGATGCACCCCGGCAATTCGATCAAGACCGACGAGGACCGCGCGGCCGCTGTCGAAAAGCTCGAGCAGATGTACGACATGGGGTTCCGCTCGTTCGCGATTTTCTTCGACGATATCTCGAACTACGACGCCTCGCTCCAGGCCGACTATCTGAACTTCCTGACCGACAACTTCGTCCGGAAGCACGAGGATGTAACGCCGCTGATCATGTGTCCGTCGGAGTATAACAAACTCTGGGCCGGCGACCACGATTATCTTCCGATTCTCGGAAGCGAGACCTATCCCGAGATCCGGATCATGTGGACCGGAAACTCGGTCGTCGACATGATCGACGTGGCCGACATCGAATGGATCGAGAGTCGTATCGGCCGAAAGCCGTTCATCTGGCTGAATTGGCCGGTCAACGACTACTGCGTCGACCACCTTCTGATGGGTCCGCTCTACGGAAACGACAAGGAGGTTCCGGCGATGACCTCGGGGTTCGTCCTGAACCCTATGGAATATGCCGAGGCCTCGACCGTCAGCATCTTTAGCGGGGCCGACTATCTCTGGAACCCCGACTCATATAATCCCGAAGAATCGTGGGAGAGGGCCGTAGCGGCCATTGCACCCGCCAACCGCGAGGCGTTCCGGACGTTCTGCACCTATAACGTCGACCTCGGCCAGAACACCCACCGCCTCCGCCGTCTCGAGGAGACACCCGAACTGAAGGCGCTGATCGACAGTTACGGAGAGATGTTCGCCCGGGGCGAATCGCCCGAAGGGGAAACCGCAATCCGCGAAGAATTCCTCCGCGCCGGAGCAGCGGCCGACGAACTGCTCGCGACAGCCGACACGATGGCTCTGACGGCCGAAATCCGCCCCTGGATCGAGGTGATGAAACTGCTCGCGGAGCGGGGATGCCGAGTTGTCGACATGCGCCGCGCCCTGACCGTCGGCGACTCGGTCGCCTTCGTAAATGCCTATACAGATTATGCTGCCCTGACCGACAAAGCCTCGCGCGTCGAAAGCCGCAATTTCGAAGGGACGATCAAGAGCGCCAATCCGGTTGTCGGCTCGCTCTACGCCGAGCCGTTCCTTCGCCAGAATGTTGCCGACATGACCGCCGACTACCGCCATAACTACGGCTACCGCCTCGATCTGTTCCCTAATCCGGCAGTCGAAAACGGCGTCTACCGGATCGTCGACGAGGAGGGTCGCTATCTCGGTAATCCCGACGCCGGGTCGACCGGCGGACACCCCGTCTGGCAGAGCGCAGAAGACGATGTCAACCCCGACCGCCAGCTCTGGCGCATCTCTATGGACCTGTCGACAGACCGCTATCAGATTGTCAACGCGAAAGACCGTCGCTACCTGAACGAGCACGGCGCCTTCACCCAGTCCGAGACCTGGAATCCCTACAATCCCGAGTGGCACTCCTATGTCATCGAGCGGGATCCCGACGGTTCGGGGCTCTTCGCGATACGCAACGCCGGGCGCAGCGGATCGGCCTACTGGTTCCCCGAGGGTGACCGGATCGTTGTCCGCGAGCCAGCCGCAGGGGAATCCCCCTACCGCTTCCGCCTCGTCGCGAAGTAGACAATCTCCCGAAAAAAAAACGCCGGCTAAAATGCCGGCGTTTTTTTTCGGTCAGTCGCTGGAGAAGCGGCTGAGGATGCGGTCGAAGAAGCCCGGACGGTCGGTACGGATATGGATGTAGGATTTGTTGTCGTGTTTGTTGAGGAATATGATCGAGGAATGGAGGACGATAGCGATCGCGTTCTCGAACTCGACAATCTCGTGGATATGGTTCAGATTAATCGAATGGAAAATCGAATCGGGTTCGATGCTGTTGATGACTACCTTCTCCTCGTCGAGGTTGATGCCGTGGTTGTCGGCGGCATATTCGAACAACAGACCGAGATTCAGGTCGAAGGGTGAGTCGGGGCGCTTGTTGTATTTTCTGTATATCTCTTCAATGACTTTCTTCGTAATCATGCTGGGTGGTGTCTTGCTATGTTTGTTTAGCGGTTCAGATCTATTGTGATGCCACTTTCCCTTACGACACTGGCAAGGATGACGTCATTTATATAATGTAACCGGAGGGCCGATTGTTCCCCGTTTTCTGAAAAAAAATTTCCGCCGGAAATCCGGATCGTCTGACGATCGGGAGGTCCGGCGGAAAGTATTGTATGATACCTTTCGGTCAGGTGACCTTCAGTTTGATCAGGCGAGGAAGCCGAGGAGCACACCGGCGGCGACTGCCGACCCGATAACGCCGGCGACATTCGGGCCCATGGCGTGCATCAGCAGGTAGTTCGACGGATCGTACTCGAGACCGAGGTTGTTCGAGATTCGGGCTGACATCGGAACGGCCGAGACACCGGCGTTGCCGATAAGCGGGTTGATCTTCTTGGCCTTCGGCAGGAAGAGGTTGAACAGTTTGACGAAGAGCACACCCGAGGTCGAGGCAATAATGAACGCCATGAAGCCGAGCAGGAAGATACCTATGGTCTGGGCGGTCAGGAACTCCGAAGCCTGGGTCGAGGCGCCGACGGTCATTCCGAGGAGGATCGTCACGATATCGGTCAGGGCGTTGCTTGCGGTGCGGGCCAGACGGGTCGTGACGCCGCTTTCGCGCAGAAGGTTTCCGAAGAAGAGCATGCCGAGAAGCGGAATACCAGAGGGGACAACGAAGCAAGTCAACAGAAGGCCGACAATCGGGAAAATAATCTTCTCGGTCTGGGAGACGGCACGCGCAGGTTTCATCTTGATCACACGCTCCTTCTTCGTCGTCAGCAGGCGCATGATAGGAGGCTGGATGACCGGCACGAGAGCCATATAGGAATAGGCTGACACGGCGATTGCACCCATCAGGTTCGGAGCGAGTTTCGACGAGATGAAGATTGCGGTCGGGCCGTCGGCGCCACCGATGATAGCGATTGCGCCAGCCTGGTCGGGCGAGAAGCCGAGCAGAAGGGCGACCATGTATGCGCCGAAGATACCGAACTGGGCGGCGGCGCCGATTAACATCAGTTTCGGGTTTGCGATCAGGGCCGAGAAGTCGGTCATCGCGCCGATTCCGAGGAATATCAGCGGGGGATACCATCCGGCGCTGACGCCGTTATAGAGAATATTGAGAACGGACCCTTCTTCGTAGATGCCGATTTCGAGTCCGGCAGTCGGGTTGAAGGGAATGTTTCCGATAAGCATACCGAATCCGATCGGCACGAGCAGCATCGGCTCGAAGTCCTTCTTGATGGCGAGCCATATGAAGAAGAGGCCGACGACGAGCATGACCAGGTGCTGCCACGTCGCGTTGTAGAAGCCGGTCAGGTGCCAGAACTGGACCAGGTTGTCCATTAAAAATTCGCTGAACATGGTTATGAATACTGTTTAAAGTGGTTCAGAGACATGTATCAGTCAATCGTAATCAGGGTTTCACCCTCCTGGACAGCCTGTCCGTTCGAGACTGCGACAGCCGAGACCTTTCCGTCGCGGCCGGCATGGATGGCGTTCTCCATCTTCATCGCCTCGAGGACGAGGACGGTGTCGGAGGCCTTCACGACGTCGCCGACCTTGACGTTGATTGTCAGCACGGTTCCGGGGAGCGGAGCCTTGACGGCATATCCGCCGGCGGTTGTGGGAGTTGCCTTTGCGATCACCTTTTCGCCGGTCTCGGTTCGGGGTGCGGCAGCCGGACGCGGAGCGCTGACGACCGTCACGGGAGTTGCGGCCTTTGTTTCGATTTCGACGCGGTAGGGTGTGCCGTTGACCTCGACCTGCGCGATGTTGTTGTCGATGTCTCCGACAGCAACTTTATAAACGTTTCCGTTGATTTTATATTTATATTCTTTCATGGAATAATTTCTTGTTGGAAGTGTTTGTTTCTGTTAGGGGAACGGGGTTTTAACGGCGCGAGGGGAGCTGGCGCATGCCGTAGAGTTTCGAGTTCCAGGGTGAGTAGGCGCGGCGGACCTTGTTGATCGTCAGGACGGTCGATTCGCGGTCGTGGGCGTCGAGATGTTCGTGGAGTGCCATCGTGATAGCGGCGATAACCTCGCCGGAGTCATGCTCGGGATGATCCTCGCGGCTGATTTCACGGGGGTTCTGGCCCTGGGAGCGCATCTTGTTGCTCTTCAGACGGCGGGCACCGATTGCGCTGATAATCGAGAAGCAGACGGCGAGAAGAAGAAGCGCACCGAAGACGATACACATCGCCATGACCGTCAGAGCGAAGCCGTGGGCGTCGCGCTCGCGGAACATTTCGACCTTGCCGTTCGAGTCTTTGATGACATTGTTGCTGCTCGGGGTGATCACCTTCGTGACGCCGTCGCGAACCTCCCAGCCGAGTTCACGGTTTCCGTCGGCAACGCGGGCATATGTCTGGTTGGCAGCGAGCGAGGCGGGAACGACGACGGAGTCAATCAGTGTCAGGCCGTCGGCATCGATCAGGCGGATCACGTTGTCACGTCCCGGCTCGAGGGTCAGGTTCATGTGGAACGTGCCGTCGGCCGGACGTCCGTCGGCCCAAAAGAGGATGTGCTGGCGTTTGGGGATCTTCGTGTTAACATCCCCCATCGGAACCGGATAGCGTCCCTGGTCTGTTTCGATGAAGATGCTCGAGATCTCCATCGGGGCATAGGTCGAGTTGAACAACTCAATCCACGCTGCGTGACGGCCGAAGTCGTCGACAACGCTCGAGTCGTTCACGACCATCACCTCGTTGATTCTCAGGCCGCGGCGTCCCTGGGCGGAGAGATCCGCCGAGACAGCGAACGCGGCGAGAACGACGAGGAGTGACAGAATCAGTTTTTTCATAGCGCGATCAGAGGGGGATGTTGCCATGTTTCTTGGCGGGATTGACAACTTTCTTGGTCGCGAGCTGCTGGAGCGCACGGATGATGCGGAAACGGGTGTTGCGCGGTTCGATGACATCGTCGATATATCCGTAGCGGGCGGCGTTGTAGGGGTTGCAGAAGAGTTTGTTGTACTCCTCCTCTTTCTCCTTGAGTACCTGCGCGGGATTCTCCGAAGCCTTGGCCTCCTTGGCGTAGAGGACCTCGACGGCGCCTGCGCCACCCATGACGGCGATCTCGGCTGTCGGCCATGCATAGTTCATATCGCCGCGGAGCTGCTTGCACGACATGACGATATGGCTGCCGCCGTAGCTCTTGCGGAGGGTGACTGTAACCTTGGGAACGGTTGCCTCGCCGTAGGCGTAGAGGAGTTTCGCGCCGTGAAGGATGACACCGTTGTATTCCTGGTGGGTTCCGGGGAGGAAGCCGGGGACGTCGACGAGGGTGACCAGCGGAATGTTGAAGGCGTCGCAGAAGCGGACAAAGCGTGCAGCCTTGCGCGAAGCGTTCGAGTCGAGGACGCCGGCGAGGAACTTCGGCTGGTTTGCAACGATACCGACGGCCTGGCCGTTGAAGCGTGCAAAGCCGATGATGATGTTCTTCGCGTAGTCGCGCTGGATTTCGAGGAATTCGCCGTTGTCGATGATTGCTCCGATGACCTCATACATGTCGTAGGGGCGGTTGGCCGAGTCGGGGATGATTTCGTTGAGTGAGTCCTCGAGACGGTCAATCGGGTCGTTGCATTCGAGCATCGGGGGTTCCTCCATATTGTTCTGGGGGATATAGCCGAAGAGTTTGCGGATGATCTTCAGGGTCTCTTCGCCATCCTCGGCAGCAAAGTGGGCGACACCGCTCTTCTGGGAGTGGACGGTCGCGCCGCCGAGGTCTTCCTGTGTGACATTCTCTCCGGTCACGGTCTTGACAACCTTCGGGCCGGTCAGGAACATATAGGAGATACCCTTTGTCATGATGGTGAAGTCGGTCAGTGCCGGCGAGTAGACGGCACCGCCGGCGCAGGGGCCGAGGATACCGGAGATCTGGGGAATGACGCCCGAGGCGAGGATGTTGCGCTGGAAAATCTCGGAATATCCTGCCAGGGCGTTGATACCCTCCTGGATACGTGCGCCGCCCGAGTCGTTCAGACCGATGACGGGTGCGCCCATCTTCATGGCCATATCCATGATTTTACAGATCTTCTGGGCCATCGTCTCGCTGAGCGAGCCGCCGAAGACGGTGAAGTCCTGGGCGAATATATAAACAAGGCGTCCGTCGATCGTTCCATAGCCTGTCACGACACCGTCGCCGAGGAAACTTTTCTTTTCCTGGCCGAAGTTATGGCAGCGGTGGCGGACAAACATATCGATCTCCTCGAAGGAGCCTTCGTCGAGAAGCTGGGCGATACGTTCGCGGGCGGTGTATTTCCCTTTCTCGTGCTGTTTCTGGATTGCTTTTTCGCCTCCGCCCAGACGGGCCTCGTTGCGAAGTTCAATCAGTTCCTTTACTTTTTCAAGCTGGTTGCTCATGTTATCTGATTCGAATGGGTTTTGACTGGTTTCTATGATTTATTTTTTCTTCGGGTCCTCGCAGAGTTCGACGAGTGTGCCGCAGGTCGACTTCGGGTGGAGGAAGGCGATGTTGAGGCCTTCGGCGCCGCGGCGCGGAGCCTTGTCGATCAGGCGGCCGCCTTTCGACTCTACCTCGGCGAGCGCATTGGCGACACCGTCTTCAACGGCGAAAGCGACATGCTGGATACCGCCGCGACCGCCGTTGTTGGCGATGAACTTCGCGATGGCGCTGTCTTCGGCTGTTGCCTCGAGGAGCTCGATTTTTGTCTGGCCTACCTGGAAGAAGGCCGTGCGCACCTTCTGGTCAGGGACTTCTTCGATTGCAAAGCACTTGAAGCCAAGCATGTTTTCGTAGAAGGGGATCGCTTCGTCAAGCGAAGGCACAGCTATGCCGATGTGCTCGATGTGTGAGATATTCATGATGATGAATTTAGGGGTTGATTGATATTTTATTTGTTATATTGTGTTAGTTTTCAGCCTTTTTTCGTTCCGGTTGCTTTCTCGTGGGGGCCGGCGATCTCCTGCTTGATCGCATGGAAGATCTCGTCGACTGAGCCGGAGCCGGGTATGCTGTGGTATTTTCCCTCGTTTATATAGTAGTCGCGCAGGGGGGTCGTCAGGGTGTGGTAGACCTCAAGGCGCTGGCGGATTGTCTCGGGGTTGTCATCGGAGCGGCCCGATTCGGCGCCGCGTTTGACGAGACGGTCCATCAGTTCGGCATCGTCAACCTCGAGCCCTACGACAGCGTGGACCTCCGAGCCGCGCTGGCGGAGCATCTCCTTGAGGGCGTGGGCCTGGGGGATTGTGCGGGGGAAACCGTCGAAGATGACTCCTTTTTTTGTCTCGGGATTGGTGTCGAGCACGTCGGCGAGAATCCGGATCATCAGGTCGTCCGGTATCAACTGGCCGCGGGAGATATAGCTGTCGGCGATTTTGCCGAGTTCGGTTCCACGCTGGATATGATCCCGAAGGAGTTCGCCCGTCGAGATGTGGTAGAGTCCGTATTCATTTATCAGTCGTGCGCTCTGGGTTCCTTTGCCGCTGCCGGGCGCGCCGAATACAACGAGATTAAACATTTTGTCTTATATATTATGTATTTACGGTATTTTTCTTTTGATTATGAGATTTCGACCGGAGCGGGGGCTCCCTGGTCGTGGCATTCGCTGAGCACCCAGATGTCGCGGAGATTCCGGGCCATCCCGTCGAGGTCGAGGCCGAAACCGATGATGAACTTCGGCGGAATGCTGAAGCCGATATAGTCTGGGCGGATCGGATGGCGCAGGGATTCGGGTTTGAACAGAAGGGTCGCGATACGGATCGCCGAGGGATGTTTCTCCTCGAGCATCCTGACGAGGTTGACCATCGTCGTTCCCGTATCGATTATATCCTCGACGATAATGACCGGACGGTTTTCGATCTCGGCAGTCAGCCCGAGCACCTCTTTGACCGCTCCGGTCGACGAGGTTCCCTCGTAACTCTTCAGGCGGATAAAGGCTATCTCGGCGTCGGTATCGAGATCGCGGAAAAGGTCGGCCGCAAAGGGGAACGCGCCGTTCAGCACACAGAGTATCAGAGGATTCATTCCCCGAAACTCGGCCGTAATCTGGTCAGCAATCTCCTGGATGCGGGCCTCGATTCTGGCATATTCGATATAAGGCTCGAAAGTCAAGCCCTTGTATGTGACTTGTTTCATTTGCGAAAAATCAATATTCCGTGCAAATTTACTGAAAAACTTCGACCCCGCGAAATTTCCTTCCGAAAAAAAATCCCGAGACAGCGCCCGATACGCCGTTTGAAATTATTGTTGGCCGCAGATTCGTCATATTTGCGAAATTATTCCTAATTTTGTAGTTCGAGAAAAAACGAACCGTTTCAAAGCTGCCGTAAACCGATGAAGATATTTACTTCCGAAGATATAGCCGCCATCGAGCGCCGGACCGTCGAGACCGACGGAATTTCGACCCTCGACCTGCTCGCCCGCGCCGCCGAAGGTGTCGCCGGCGAGATTGCATCGCGCTGGCGTCCAGCCCGCCGCACAGCCATTTTCGCCGGTCCCGAAACGAAGGGTGCGATCGCCCTCGTCGTCGCCCGCCAACTGATCACGCTCGGGTTCCGCCCCGACATCTACCTCTTCAACATCGGCGGCAACCGCCTTTCGACCGAATGCCGCATCTGCCGCGACGCGCTGAAGAAAATCCCCGATGTCAATCTGACCGAAGTGACCGAGACTTTCGACATGCCGGAGATCAACGCCCAGTGGCTCATCGTCGACGGTCTCTTCGGCCGCGACCTGAAGGAACGCCTCGCCGGCGGCTTCGTCATGCTCGTCAGATATCTGAACGAGTCGCGCTCCCCGATCGTCTCGATCGACCTCCCGAGCGGCCTGTTTTCCGACTGGAATCCGGGGCTGGTTGTCCGCGACGTTGTCCACGCGACCCTGACTCTCGCAATCGGGTTTCCCCACATCTGTTTCTTCATGGCCGACAACGCCTCGGTCATCGGAGAATGGAAGGTACTCGACATCGGCCTGTCGCCCGAGGCAATCCGCGCGACCCCGACGAAATATCATCTCGTCGAGGAACACGACATCCGCCGCCAGCTTCGGCCCCGCCCCGAGTTCTCTTCGAAGGCCGACTACGGCGACGCGCTGATTATCGGCGGCAGTTACGGGATGATGGGTGCGGCGGTCCTCGCCGCCCGCGGTGCCCTCCGCGCCGGGGCGGGGAAGGTATCGGTCCTGTCGCCCCGCTGCGGCTTCAACGTCGTCCAGACGGCTGTCCCCGAGGCGATGTTCATCCCCGACAAACACGACATCGTCCTCAGCGGCGTCCAGCTCCCGCGGAAATTCACCGCGATCGGGGTCGGCCCCGGCCTCGGATCCCACGAGGTGACCGTCACCGGACTCGACAATTTCTTCAAGAACCACGATAAACCGCTCGTCGTCGACGCCGACGCCCTGAACTGTATCGCGAAACGCCGCGACATGCTGAACCATATCCCGATGCTGTCGATCCTGACGCCCCATGCCGGAGAGTTCGACCGCATCTTCGACAGCCACGCCTCCGACGAATCGCGCCTGCTGAAGGCGGTCGAGGTTGCCGGAACCTACAATATCCTGATTCTGCTCAAGGGCCACTACACCGCCCTTGTCCGCCCCGACGGGAAGATCTACTTCAACTTCTCGGGAAATCCGGCGATGGCGACTCCCGGAAGCGGCGACGTGCTGACCGGCGTGCTGACCGCCCTGATGGCCCAGAACTACAAACCGGAGGTCGCCTCGATCATGGCGGCGTATATCCACGGTGTCGCCGGCGACATGGCCGCCGAAAGCCAGGGGGAATACGGCGTCACGGCCGGCGATATCGCCGACAATATCGGAAAAGCGATCCGACGGATCATGAAATAACCCGCTCCTCTATCATACAAACTGACAAAAAACGAACCAGACAGATGATCAAACAACTCCTCAGACATTCAGCCGCTGCTGCGGTCCTGCTGACAGCCGCCGCATTCGGCGCCGAAGCCCAGACGACCCAGAAATTCACAGCCAACAAGGCGAACGAATACGGCCTTGTCTACACTCTGCCGAAAACGGCGGTCGAGGTGACCGTCGAGGTCGAACGGAAGGTCAGCATCCCCGGCGAATTTTTCCGCTACTCGAAGAAATACCTGAATCTCGACCCGATTATGGAACAGGGGGAGGAATGGAAGATCCGCAGCGTCACGCTCAGCACCGTCGGCCGCCCCGACGACGCCGACGAGTATCTAGTTCAGTTCAAGAGCGGCGCAACGACCTTCATGCTCCTCGACCCGAGCGGCCTGCCGCTGAGCGTCAACGACCCCGACGTCGCTCTCCCCGAACCCCCTGAACTCCCCGAACCGCAGGAGGCGGCCCCCTCCCCTCTCGAGACCGCCGCAGCCCGCGAGGCGATGTCAGAAGAGATGCTCCAGAGCAAGTCGTCGGCCAAACGCGCCGAACTCGCCGCGCAGCGTATCTTCGAACTCCGCCAGAGCCGCTCCGACATCATCTCGGGCCAGGCTGACCAGATGCCGGGCGACGGGAAGGCGATGCAACTCGCCCTCGACAACCTGAGCGCCCAGGAGGCCGCGCTGACGGCGATGTTCGCCGGAGCGGTCAAGACATCGACCGAGGTCGCGACCTTCGTCTACACCCCCGAACGGCTCTCCGCCGACGGCGACTCCGAGCAGACCGTCCTCTGCCGCCTGTCTCAGGCCGAGGGACTCGTCGACAGCGACAACCTGACCGGCGCCCCGGTCTATCTCAAACTGACCGCCAGGCGCGTCGGCGAACTGCCGCGCAACGAGAAGGGAGAGGAGAAGCGCTTCCCGAAAGGTGGACTGGCCTACTGTATCCCCGGACAGGCCGAAGTCGCCGTTATCTACGACGGACGCCGACTCGCCTCGAAGGATTTCGACTTCGCCCAACTCGGCGTCGTCTTCGGGCTCGACCCGACCCTGTTCTCCGACAAGAAGGCTCCCGCCTACGCACGCTTCGACCCGACGACCGGAGCCGTAACCGAAATCGGCACCGCCGGAAACTGACCTGTTTCTCAGACTGACCAAGACAGAATGGAATTCGAAAAATATTTTCCGCAAGAGATGACAGACCGCCTCGCCGGCCTGATCGAAAAGGCACGGCGCGTGACCGTCACATGCCACATCTCCCCCGACGGCGACGCGATCGGCTCGAGCCTCGCGCTGATGAGATATCTGCGCCGGAAGGGGAAGACGGTCCATGTCGTCACCCCCGACACACCCCCGGCCTCACTCGCGTTCCTTCCGGGAACCGAAGAGATTGTCGCCGGAACGGTCAATATCGACATGGCCCGCGGGCTGATCGCCAACTGCGACCTGCTCGTCTGCGCCGACTACAGCCAGCCGCCGCGCGTCGGCAAACTGTCTGACGCGGTCGAACGGGCGAAAATGCCCGTCGTCGTGATCGACCACCATCTCAACCCCTCGGTTCCGGCCGAACTGACCTTCTCCCGCCCGGAGTCGTCGTCGACCTGCCTGCTGGTGTTCCATATCCTTGCCCAGATGGGCGAACTCGGCCTTGTCGACCAGACAACCTCCGAACTGCTCCTGACCGGGATGATGACCGACACGGGCAACTTCTCCTACAGCGCGAACGACCCGGAAATCTATCGTGTCGCCGCATGGATGGTTGCCCGCGGCGCCGACAAGGAACGGCTCTGCCGCTCCCTGTTTTCGACCTACTCGCTGACGAGCCTGCGGCTGAACAGTTATGCTCTCGACCGGAAACTGAAAATTTATCCCGCCCACCGCGCCGCCGTCATAAGCCTGACCGCCGCCGAACTGCGCCGGTTCCACTATGTCAAAGGTGACACCGAGGGGCTGGTCAACGTCCCCCTCGGAATCCCGGGGATCGTCTGCAGCATCTTCCTCCGCGAAGACCGCGAGGGGGCGAAGGTGCGTGTCTCGGTCCGCAGCAAGGGCGATTTCCCCGCCGATATCTTCTGCTCGACACGCTTCGACGGCGGGGGCCACAAAAACGCTGCCGGCGGCGAGGTCATCGGCTCGATAGCGACGGCTGTCGAGGCGGTCGAGGCTGTCCTCCCCGAATTCGACCGCTATCTTCCGGACGACGGAATGAGCGTCGCCGTTCCAGACGATAAAGATGACGAACCAGACGAAAATGACTAATCCGAAAACATAATGACAATCAATAAATCGAAAATAGTGAAGAAATTTCTTTCTGCTGTCGCCGTCGTTCTCTGCGGCGCAGCCCTTCAGACGATTATGACGGCGTGCGAAGACACGAAGAGCTACGCCGAGATGCTGAACGACGAAAACCAGGCGGTCAACGTCTTTCTGTCGGACAACAAGGTAATCAACGAAATCCCGGCCGACTCCGTGTTCCTGACCGGCGACGACGCCCCCTACTACTGCCTCGACCGCGAAACCGGAGTCTACATGCAGGTAATCGATCCGGGCGACGGTGAAAAGCCGTTCAAAGGCCAGACCGTATATATCCGCTTCCAGCGATACCCGCTGTCGACCTACACGGCCAAGGAGGATATGGAGGATGGTTCCTGGAGCGGAAACAACTCCGGAGCATCCCCGACCTACTTCAAATTCGACGACGCGACGGACTATAACTCAATCCAGTGCGGAACCGGCCTCCAGTTGCCGCTCCACTTCCTTCGGCTGAATTGCAACGTCAATCTCGTCATCAAATCCCAGGCCGGAATGACCGAGGACATGTCGTATGTCACGCCGTTCCTCTACCAGGTCCGCTACTTCAAAAGCCAACTTTAAATCATCCAAAATATCAAGCAAATGGCACTGATCAAATCTATCTCGGGAATCCGCGGCACGATCGGCGGTCATCCCGGACAGGGTCTCTCTCCGCTCGACATCGTCAAATTCACAGCCGCCTACGCCGAACTGATACGCCGCACGGCGACCGATCCGACCCGTCCGATCGTCGTCGGCCGCGACGCGCGCCTCTCCGGCCCGATTGTCTCGTCGATCGTCGTCTCGACACTCCGCTCGATGGGGTTCGACGTCGTCAATATCGGCCTCGCCTCGACCCCGACGACCGAGATTGCCGTCGTCGGCGAAAAGGCCTGCGGCGGAATCATCATAACCGCCAGCCACAACCCGAAACAGTGGAACGCACTGAAACTCCTGAACGAAAACGGCGAGTTTCTTAACGATGCCCAGGGCAAGGAGGTACTCCGCATCGCCGAATCAGACGAAATCGAATTCGCTCCCGTCGAAAACCTCGGCCGCGAACTGACCAACGAGACCTGGACCCGCCGCCATATCGAGCAGGTTCTCGACCTAGACCTCGTCGACCGCGATGCAATCGCCGGAGCCGACTTCACCGTCGCCGTCGACGCCGTCAACTCCGTAGGCGGTATCGCTATCCCCGAACTGCTCCGCGCCCTCGGTGTCAAAAATATCGTCGAACTGAACTGCGAGGCGACCGGAAACTTCGCCCACACCCCCGAACCGATCCCCGAAAACCTTACCCAGATCGCGGCGCTGATGAAGGACGGCGCGGCCGACGTCGGCTTTGTCGTCGACCCCGATGTCGACCGCCTCGCGATCGTCATGGAGAACGGCGAGATGTTCGTCGAGGAATATACGCTCGTCGCCATCGCCGACTACGTCCTTTCCCACACCCCCGGGGCGACCGTCTCGAATCTCAGTTCGTCGCGCGCGCTGCGCGATGTGACCGAACGCCACGGGTGCACTTACGAGGCCGCAGCCGTCGGCGAAGTCAATGTCGTGACGAAAATGAAGGAGACCGGCGCCGTTATCGGCGGCGAGGGGAACGGCGGCGTGATCTACCCGGCTGCCCACTACGGCCGCGACGCTCTCGTCGGTGTCGCCCTGTTTCTGACGCTGATGGCGAAGACCGGAAAGAACGTAACCGAACTGAAGTCGGGCTACCCCGCCTACCAGATCGTAAAGAACAAGATCGAACTGACCCCCGACATCGATGTCGACGCGCTCCTCGCCGCCGTCCAGCGTCGGTTCGCCAACGAACGCCTGACGACGATCGACGGCGTCAAGATCGACTTCGCCGACTCCTGGGTTCATCTCCGCAAATCGAACACCGAGCCGATTATCCGAATCTACGCCGAGGCCCATACGGCTGAAAAGGCCGAAGAACTCGTCGCCAAGATAAAGGAGGTCATCTCGTCGCTCGCGAAGTAACAACAGACAGTGAGCCGCCGTCTGCTGACCCTGATATCCGCTCTCGTTCTGGCTCTCTCTGCTATGGCGCAGGGGGGGCCGGAATCGTTGCGGCCCGACTCGGCGGCTGCAGCCACGGAGACAGCCGCGGCGGCGACCCCCTGTGTCGCTCAGGAGAGGTTCCGCGTCAGGGAATATATCGCCCCGGCGGCCCTGATCGCCGTCGGCGGATTCGGGGTCTCGAACGGTTGGCTCGGCCGCGTCAACCGCGAGGTGACCGACAAAATCGGCGGCCACGGCGACAACGCCGCTTGTGACATCCTCCAGTTTCTTCCGGCGGCGGCGATGCTGCTCCCCGACGGAGTCTGGCGCAGTGCGTGCTACGACTGGCGCGAACGCGCCTGCCTGACCGTGACGGCCGCGCTGATCGACGAGATAATCGTCCAGTCGACAAAGCATATAGTCCGCTCTCCGCGACCCGACGGTTCCGATAACCACAGTTTTCCATCGGGACACGCCGCCCGCGCATTCATGGGTGCCGAACTGCTCCGCGAGAGTTGCGGCCTCTGGCCCGGTGTCGCCGGATATGCCGTCGCGACGGGGGTCGGACTATGGCGTGTCGCCGCGAGCCGCCATACGCTGACCGATGTGATCGGCGGCGCCGGTGTCGGTATCCTTTCGGTGCGACTCGCCGCCCTGCTGCTTCCCTTCGAGCGACGGCTCTTCGGGTTTACCCCCGAGAGAGGTTGCTGCGTCGCGCTTCCCGCGGTCGGAACCCGCCCCTTCCATGCCGGTTTCTCATTAGCGCTGACGATATGAACGGCGGGTCGAAAGATATGGTTCGGATTGCTATCGTCGGCCTCGGACAGCGCGGCACGGCGACCCTCGGGCGTTTTCTCGGCTACGACGGGGTTCGCATTGCAGCGCTCTGCGACCTCGATCCGGAGCGTGTCGCCGGCGCCGCAGCCTCAGTCGCCCAAACCGGACAACCCCGCCCGGCGACCGCCCTGTCGGCCGACGACCTCCCTGCGGTCTGCCCGGAGCGTATCGACCTGGCGGTTATCTGCACCGACTGGCAGTATCATGCCCCGCTGGCCTGTTCGCTGATGGAACGCGGAATCGACGTCGCCGTCGAGGTTCCGCTCGCGACAACGGTCGACGAAGCCCGACGTGTCGTCGAGACCGCCGGCCGTACGGGCCGTTTCTGCCTGATGATGGAAAACTGCTGCTACGACCCCTTCACGCTCCGCTCGGCCGAGATGGTTCGCCGCGGCGCGCTGGGCGACATCGTCCATCTCGAAGGGGCGTATATCCACGATATCCGCCGCCGTATGGGCGACAACCGCTGGTTCAACGAAGTCTGGCTCCGTCACCCCGGCAACCCCTACCCGACCCATGCGCTCGGCCCCGTCTGCACAATCCTCGACGCCGCCGGAGGCGACCGCCTGCTGTCGCTGACGAGCCTGACGGGCCACGATTCCGCGGGTCGGCCGCGGTTCAATTCCTCGCTGATCCGGACCGAACGGGGCCGGACAATCCTCCTGCAGCACGACGTCACCACTCCCCGCCCCTACAGCCGCCTTCAGAGCGTCACCGGAACACTCGGCTATCTGTCGAAATATCCGCTTGAGACCGTCGTAGCCGAAGCCGCCGGGCCGAAACCTCTGACCGGGCCCGAGGCTGTCCGCTATATGGAACTTTACGAAGGGGAGGTCGAGCGGCGCTGGCGCGAGACGGCGCTCCGCCGCGGCGTCGACAACATGATGAACTACTATATGGACTGCGAGTTGCTCCGTGCCGTCCGCCTTGGCCTAGGGCCCGGCATCCCGGTCCGCGCCGCCGCCCTCTGGTCCTGCGTCGGCGAACTGACCGCACTGAGCGCCACCTGCGGCGGCACCCCGGTCCCTTTCCCCCGCTTCTGACCCCCGCCGCGAGAGGAGGGTCTACTGATACTGATGCTCCCTTCCAGGATCTCGACGTTTCGATGTAGCAAAACTAAGACTCCGTTCCTTAATTTTCCTTTCGCCAGAAGCCGCAGATTTTGGAGGATTTTTGGCGTTTTGACGATGGAGCATAGTTGTAGCTATGTGACTGAGTCAAAACGTCAAAAAGATCCAAAAGATCGCACTGAGGTAACTTTCTTTCATCAAGTTCAGTCCATACATATAGTTAAATAATGTTGTTTATCAACTAAACGCCTGTATCTTAACGTTAGTGTTCTATACCAAAGATATAAAATTGAACGAAACGATAGATATACAATTGATTGAACGTAGTCTGGGCAAGTTAACGAGAAAGGAACTTCGGACAATGTCAAAATAGATTTGTGCATTCTCAACACCACATAAAGATAGCCAAAGA
>JAMPGR010000001.1:434552-456026 GCA_023663805.1 Clostridium sp.
AATGGTTTCTAATGGTTTGTGATGGTTTGTGACTATTTTGTCATTTGCCGATGCAAAAGCGGGAGAAGATGGTCTGGAGGATTTCGGGGGTGGTGATCTGGCCGGTTACCTCGCCGAGGTGGTGGATCGATTCGCGGAGGTCCTGGGCAATCAGGTCGCCGGGGATGCCGACGGCGAGGCCGTCGGAGAAGCGCCGGAGGGCTTCGCCGCTGTGACGGAGGGCTTCGTAATGGCGGAGGTTAGTGACGGTCATCGAGAGGTTCTCTTCGGTCAGGCTGACGCCGGAGTGTTCGACGAGGACTTCACGCAGGCGGTCTGTCCCCTCACCTGTTTTCGCCGAAAGGACAATCCTGACTGCGTCGGCGGGGAGTACGGCGAGGATTTCTTCGGGCGTATGGCCGCCGGTCAGGTCGCTTTTGTTCAGAGCGATCAGCAGTCGTGCGCCGCTGTTGATGCGGTCTGCGAACCGCCCGATGGTCTCGGCGAGGGTATGGGGTTCGTCGGTCGGGTCGACAACCCAGAGGATTATCCGGGCGCGGCCGGCGCGGTCGAGAGCGCGATCGATTCCGATCTGCTCTACCGGATCGGAGGTCTCGCGAAGTCCGGCGGTGTCGATCAGGCGGAATGTCAGGCCGTCGATGTCGAGGGTGTCTTCGATGATGTCGCGTGTCGTTCCGGAGATGTCGCTGACGATCGCTTTCTCTTCGCCGAGCAGGCGGTTCAGCAGGCTCGATTTTCCGGCGTTCGTCTGGCCGATTATCACAACAGGAATCCCCTCCCGGATTGCGCGTCCGGAGTCGAAGCTCGATGTCAGCGAGTCGATTGTCCGAAGGGCTCGTTTGACTTTCTTCCGGAGGTCTTCTCGGGAGATAAATTCGACATCTTCTTCGGAAAAATCGAGTTCGAGTTCGAGCAGCGAGGCAATCTCGAGCATCTCGTCGCGCAACGAGCGCATGTTGGCGGAGTATGCTCCGGAGATCTGCTCGAAGGCGACGCGCTGGGCGTTGCGCGATTCGGCGGCGATTATGTCGGCGACAGCCTCGGCCTCGGCCAGGTCGAGGCGTCCGTTACGGAACGCCCGGCGGGTGAATTCGCCCGCCGTAGCCAGCCGTGCTCCGTTTCGGCAGAGGATCTTCAGCAGTTCGCCCTGGATCCAGCGGGAGCCGTGGACAGAGAATTCGACAACATCCTCGCCGGTGAACGACCGCGGTGCGCGGTAAAGGGTCGCTACAGCGAGGTCGAGTTTGTCGCCCGAACCGGGATCGACTATCGGACCTAGATGTATGGTATGGGATTTCGCGTCGGCAAGTGGCTTGCCGTGCCACAGGCGGTCTGCGACGGCGACGGCGTCGGGTCCGCTGATGCGAACGACGGCGATACCGCCGACGCCGGCTGGGGTCGAGACTGCGCAAATCGTATCTTCGTTCATCGTCAGTTCCAGTCGTTAAAGTTACACTGTGCCTCGACGATTGTTTCGATCGAATCGGGAAGTTCATGGAAGAAGTCGAGACCGGTCAATCGTTCGACTTCGTCAATCGGAACTACACACCTCTGCATGCCCCCTTCGACGCGCTCGTTCGGCATCAGAAAACCGATTCCACGGGCCGGGACCGTGTAGGGGGAGAGTACGACCTTAAAGAAGCGCTTCGGAACGGCGACACCGCCTGATCCGATTGTTTCGGTCAGGCTGTCGGTCAACACCGGACCGCAGACTATGACGATTGCGCTGTCGCGGTCGGCCCACTGGCGGCATTTTTCCTCGAGCTTTTTCCAGGCGCCGGTGTTCAGGGCCTTGTCCTGGGGGCAGATATTAGTCATATAGAAGGTCTCCTCCATCGCCTGCTGATTCCACTTCATGTCGCCGGCGGGTGCCATATGGCCGCGGTCGTAGCCTGAATTACGGTAATCATCGGTCGAGGCACAGCCGGGAACGGTCGCATCGGTCTGGAACTTGTTGGATCGCCGGACATCGCCGGTTGTTTCGGAGCGTGTCAGTTCCCAGGCTACCCAGTTCGGGATGTGGAGCGATGGATTGAAGGAGATATCCATTCCGCGATATTGAACGACCGACTGCGGAACGCTCGCGGGGGTCACGACATCGAGCAGGTCGCCGTAGACGGCGTTCGAAGCGGTTCGTTCGGCGTTCCGGTATTTCGAGTGGTCATCACCGGAGCAGATTGTCACGATCGCCGAGAGGAGGACGAGGGCGGCGAGCAACAGCAGGCGGTATCTGACCGGTACGGACGATGTTCTTATATGTTTTTTCCTAGCCATTATCCAATTTTTATTCAAAACGCGAAATTACGGAAAAAATCGGTCACGACAAAACGAAAACCGACGAAAAATCCCGCCGAATCTGCTGGAGCAGAAACAGCGGGATATCAGAATTCATACTGGAGCCGGGATCTCCCGGCGTTGATCACTTCACTTTGTCGACGATAGCCTTGAAGGCAGCGGGGTTGTTGAGAGCGAGGTCTGCGAGCACCTTGCGGTTGATCTCGATACCGGCTTTGTGGATGAGTCCCATCAGTTTGCTGTAGGAAAGATCCTCGAGGCGGGCTGCAGCGTTGATACGCTGGATCCAGAGAGCGCGGAAGTTGCGCTTTTTCTGCTTGCGGTCGCGGTATGCATAGGTCAGACCTTTTTCCCAGGTGTTCTTGGCGACGGTCCAGACGTTGCGGCGGCAACCGAAGTAACCGCGGGTGAGTTTTAAGATTTTCTTTCTGCGAGCTCGTGAAGCTACATGATTTACTGATCTTGGCATTTTGAAGAAAATGTTGTGAACGCCAGCGGCATAAGCTCTTTTTAAATTTTGTGCTGGCCGTTCGGTTAGCGAAATGTTTATAAAATCACGTTTTGTTTTGTTTTCGAAGAGAAAACCTCGGAAGAGTGTGAACATCTCCCGGTTCCGGAGAATTGCGTTCGAATCTTACTTCAGGGCGAGGAGCTCGAGAACGTTGCTCTTGTCGCATGTAGCGACGGTCGTGAAGTGGGTCAGATTGCGTTTCTGCTTCTTGGTCTTTTTGGTCAAGATGTGGCTCTTGAACGCATGTTTTCTCTTGATCTTTCCTGATCCGGTAAGGGCGAACCTCTTTTTGGCACCGGAATTAGTTTTAATCTTAGGCATTTGTTTGACTTTTTGTTTAAATAAATCGTGTTTTATAACTGCGGGGCCAACCCGTGGTCCCTGTGATTGTTTCTATTTTTTCTTCGGGGAGATCATGATGATCATTCTCTTCCCTTCGAGAACCGGCATCTGCTCGACCTTTCCGAATTCCTCGAGGTCGTTTGCGAACCGGAGCAGGAGCACCTCGCCTTGTTCCTTGAAAAGGATCGAGCGACCCTTGAAGAAGACGTAGGCCTTAACCTTCGCACCCTCCTGGAGGAAACCCTGGGCGTGCTTCAGTTTGAAGTTGTAGTCATGATCGTCGGTCTGCGGTCCGAAGCGGATCTCCTTGACGACAACCTTCGCGGCCTTGGCCTTCTGTTCCTTCTGGCGTTTCTTCTGCTGGTATAGGAACTTCTGGTAGTCGAGAATCTTGCAGACCGGCGGATTCGCCGTCGGCGAGATCTCGATCAGGTCGAGCCCTTCGGCTTCGGCCATCGCGAGAGCCTGCTGAATGGGGTAGATGCCGTTTTCGACATTGTCACCGACCACACGCACCTCGCGGGCGCGGATGCGCTCATTGACGGCGTACGGCTCGTTCTTGACCGGGGGCTGGCCTCGGCGGACGGGGGCATTTGGGCGGCGCGGGCCGCCCGGAACGAAAGGTTTTTTCTCCATTCAGCGGTTATTGGTTAATCATGCTTTCGACCTCTTTGGTCAAATTTTCTGCAAAGTTAGCAATTTTTATCGTACCTTGGTCACCTTCGCCCTGTTTTCTTACGGAAACTTCGCCATTTTCCTGCTCTTTTTCGCCAACGATCAGCAGATAGGGTATTCTTTTCAGTTCGTTGTCGCGAATTTTCTTTCCGATTTTTTCGTTTCGGTCGTCGACAATCGCGCGTACGTCGGCCTTGTTCAACTGTCGGGCAACCTCATAGGCATAGTCGTTGAACTTCTCGGAAATCGGAAGCACGACAGCCTGGTCGGGCGCGAGCCAGAGGGGGAATCGTCCGGCGGTGTGTTCGAGGAGGACGGCGACGAAGCGTTCCATCGAACCGAAGGGGGCGCGGTGGATCATGACGGGACGGTGCTTCTTGTTGTCCGAGCCGGTATATTCGAGCTGGAAGCGTTCCGGAAGGTTATAGTCAACCTGGATCGTTCCGAGCTGCCAGCGGCGTCCGAGCGCATCCTTGACCATAAAGTCGAGTTTCGGGCCGTAGAAGGCGGCTTCACCGAGTTCCGTACGGGCTTTCAGTCCCTTTTCGGCGCAGGCTTCGATGATTGCCTGTTCGGCGAGGTGCCAGTTTTCGTCGCTGCCTATATATTTCTGTTTGTTGTTCGGGTCGCGGAGCGAGATCTGGGCCTCGAAGTTATCGAACTTAAGCGCCTTGAAGATATAGAAGATGATATCCATGACCTTAAGGAACTCATCCTTGATCTGGTCGGGGGCGCAGTAGATATGGGCGTCGTCCTGCGTGAAACCGCGCACGCGTGTCAGACCGTGGAGTTCGCCGCTCTGCTCGTAGCGGTAGACCGTGCCGAACTCGGCGAGACGGAGCGGGAGATCGCGGTAACTGCGCGGAAGTGCGCGGAAGATTTCGCAGTGGTGGGGGCAGTTCATCGGCTTGAGCAGATACTCCTCCCCTTCTTCGGGGGTATGTATCGGCTGGAAGGAATCCTTGCCATACTTGGCGTAGTGACCCGAGGTGACATAGAGGTTCTTGTTGCCGATATGGGGAGTGATTACCTGGAGGTAGCCATACTGTTTCTGGATCTTGCGAAGGAACTGCTCGAGGCGTTCGCGGAGGGCTGCACCCTTCGGAAGCCAGAGCGGAAGACCCGCGCCGACATTCTGGGAGAAGGCGAAGAGTTCCATCTCCTTGCCGAGTTTTCGGTGGTCGCGTTTCTTGGCTTCCTCTATCATCGCGAGATACTCGTCGAGCATCTTCTGCTTCGGGAATGTGATGCCATAGACACGGACGAGCTGGTTGCGGGTTTCGTCGCCGCGCCAGTATGCTCCGGCGAGCGATGTTATCTTGACGGCTTTGATCGGCGCGGTCGAGGCGATATGCGGGCCGCGGCAGAGGTCCGTGAAGCTCCCCTGGGTGTAGGTCGTGATATGGCCGTCCTCGAGTTCGCTGATCAGTTCGCACTTATATGTTTCGCCGCGGTCGCCGAACATCTTCAGGGCGTCGGCCTTCGCGATGTCGCGTCGGACGATCGCGTTTTTCTGGCGGGCGAGTTCGATCATTTTCTTTTCGATGCGCGGGAAATCGGCGGCGGTGATCTGGTGTTCACCCGGATCGATATCGTAGTAGAATCCGCTTTCGACAGCCGGGCCGATGCCGAATTTAACGCCGGGGAAGAGTTCCTGGAGCGCTTCGGCGAGAAGGTGTGCCGAACTGTGCCAGAATGCATGCTTGCCCTCTTCATCTTCCCATTTGAAGAGTTTGATGCTTGCGTCCTCGGTGATGGGGCGTGTGATATCCCATTCTTGGTCGTTGACCGATGCCGCCAGGACGTCCTGAGCCAGGCGGGGGCTGATCGATTCGGCGATCTGGAGCGGCGTTACGCCCGCTTCGTACTGTCTGGCACTTCCGTCGGGAAATGTAATGTTTATCATTGATATTTTATGAAATTAGAGTTGATATGATCCGCCCCTACGGATGGGCGGGGAAATTTCGGGTGCAAATTTACGTTTTATTTTTGGAAGAATAAAAAAAAATGTCGAAATTTGCGGACACCTTATTATAAATAGGAGATGCCACAGTCAGACCTGACGAAGAAATACTACCGCATAGGCGATGTCGCCGAGATGCTCGATATCCCCCAGTCGACCCTCCGGTTCTGGGAGAAACGGTTCACAGCGATCCACCCCCGGCGAAGCGCCGGCGGGACACGCTTCTACACCCCCGAGGATGTCGAGCGGATCCGGATGATCCACTATATGGTCAAGGAGAAGAAGATGCGGCTCGAGGCGGCCGAGGAGTCGCTACGGTCAAACCCCGAGGGGATTGACCCGCGCGTCGCGGTCGTCAACCGGCTGAAGGCCATCCGCGCAGAAGTCAAGCAGTTGCTCGACACGCTGCGGCGCATGCGGTAGGATTTTCACAATTCGCCGAAATTTTACTAAAAATAGGTTAAATTCCCAAAATGTAGGTTACGTTTGGTAAAATTTCCGTAATTTTGCCAAGACGTTTCGCTTATTGTATCGCACAAAACAGACGAAAACATCCTATAAAAATAAGTATATATCTATCATATCTAACCAAACTATTCAATATGAAGAAACTTTACCTTAGCCTCATCGGGCTTGTCGGACTTGGCGTCGCCGCTAGCGCCCAACAACTCCCGAACGTAGGCTTCGCCGACTGGAAGGAGGCCGCGGGGAGTTCGCTGGCAGTTTCCTCTAGCTGGTCATTCTCAGGAACAAAATGGAGCGAAGAAGAACGCCAGCGCCCAGGTGTCGAACCGCAGGACTGGAACGGCTCGAGCGTCAATCAGAAAGTAGGATTAGAAGTCAAAAAAGAGCTTATTACGCGTGTAGATGGGTCTAACGATGCCACATTGACCAACATGTATGTTGGAGCATTAGGAATCGGCTCTGTCGCTCCCGGCTTCATCACCCTTGCAACACCTTGGGTTTATGCTAGTGCCTCCGTTTCAGACTGTGATGGCGGAGTCTACGGAGGTCTTGCCTTCAGCCACACCCCCGATGCCGTTGCAGCAGACATCAATAGAACAGATGAAAACGACGAAGACTCATACCTGATTGCATATCTTTGGAATGGTACTTTCCAATCCAAGATTGGCTCGAAGAGCACACTCTACTATACCCACGACGACGTCGACCGCGCAGTCCTCGGCCGCATCACACCCGACCAGAGCGGCACACTCGTTGCATCGGCCGAAAAGACCTTCCGCAAGACCAACGGCAAGGAGACAATCCTCGCCGAACTTGATTACAAAGTCAACCAGGCTCCCGAGAAGGCCAACGTAATTCTCAGCGTCGGCAACTACTGGGACCGCAGCGCACTGAAGGAGAACACGACGATGACCGCCAACAACGTCCGCTTCATCTACTATTCGACCCTCAACAACCTGACGGTCGACGGAGTGACGGTCGACGGCTTCGCCCCGAACCAGTATGAATACAGCGTCGACGCCTTTATGCCCGCCGAAGGAGCCGTTGTCGCAACAACTTCCGGCCGCTCGGCCAAGATCTCGGCCGTCACCTACGACGCCGCCGCACGCCGCGCAACCGTGACTGTCAGCAACGACGGCGAGGATATCGACGGCCAGACATCCCACACCTACACAATCAACTTCACCCGCAAAGAGACCGCCCAGTATAACGGCTACCTGACAATCGAGATGGGAGGCGAATCGCTCCTTGAGGAGCCCCAGCCTGCGACCGTCGAGATCGAGAAGACCTCCGAGACGACCTGCACATTCCGCCTGCCGCAGTTCATGCTCGGCGATACTGACCTCGGCGAAATCGTCGTCGACAACGTCGCGATCACCGAGGCCGACGGCGTGACCTCATACAAAGGTTCCGTCAGCCACATGATTCTCGCCGGATTCATCGACGCCGACATCGAGCTCGAGGGCACGATTGACAGCGAAGGTGTCGTCGAGATGAACATCAACGTCATCTGGCACTCCGACGAACAGGATATTCCGATCGAAGTAACCTTCAGCAACATCGCTTCAACCCGACTCGAAGGGAAAGTCTACGTCGAGATGATGGGCGGTATGATTGTTGACGGTTCCGATGCCGTCGTTATCATATCGCAGCGCGACGGCGAGGAGACAGCGACCTTCACCCTCCCAGACTTCTCGATTGACCTCGGTAGCGGCCCACAGTCGCTCGGCGACATCGTCGTCCCGAACGTCACGATCAACAAAACCGAAGAGGCAACGTTCTACACCGGCGAGGTCAAGGGTATGGCCCTCATCGAAGGACAGATTCATGCGAACGTCACCCTTAATGGTAGCGTCACGGCCGACGGCGACATCATGATGAACATCGACGTGCGCTGGATCACCGGCGAAGGCGAGGATGACTTCATTCCGATTGACGTCGTCTTCACCAATATGCCGATGGCACAGAAATCGATGATCAAAGGCCGCATCTATGTCGAGATGATGGGTGGCCTGATTGTCGAAGGCTCCGAAGCGACAGTTGTCGTCGAGCAGACCCCGGGCGAAGAGACCGCAACAGTTTCCCTCCCCGACTTCTCGATCGATCTGGGCAACGGCCCGCAGTCGCTCGGCGACATCGTCGTCCCGAACGTCACGGTCAAAGAGGAGAATGGCGTGACGACCTTCGCAGGCGAAGTCGAGGGCATGGGCCTCCTCGAAGGACAGATTCGGGCCAATGTCACACTGAACGGAACCGTCGACGCTGATGGAATCGCAATGATGACGATCGACGTACGCTGGATTACCGGCGAAGGGGAAGATGACTTCATTCCGATCAAAGTCGTCTTCACGAACGATCCGAACTTCGCCTACACCGCTATCGAAACCGTCGCCGGCGACACGACCGATGCCCCCGCCGAATACTTCACAATCTCCGGCACACGCGTCGCTGACGAAAACCCCGCTCCGGGCTTCTACATTGTCCGCCGCGGCAACACAGTCTCGAAAGTCTATGTCAAATAAAACGAGATAACAGTAATTCCGGAAACGGCCGGACTCCATCGTTGGAGTCCGGCCGTTTTTATTTGCGCGAACCGCGGAATTGACGTAACTTTGCATCCATCTATGACCACGATCAACCAACCCCAACCGAGACGCCATCAGCGCATCGATGTCGCCGACGCCCTCCGCGGCTTCGCCGTCATGGCGATTATACTGCTCCACTCCGTCGAGCACTTCAACTTCTATTCCTTTCCGGACACCGCCGGACAGAGCCTCTGGCTCGACTTCACGGACAAGGCCGTCTGGAATTCGCTGTTCTTCCTCTTCGGCGGAAAGGCCTACGCGATCTTCGCCCTGCTGTTCGGCTTCAGTTTCTTCATTCAGCACGACAACCAGCGGATGCGCGGCAACGACTTCCGTCTCCGCTTCTGCTGGCGTCTCTTCCTGCTGTTCTGCATAGGCAATCTGAACGCAGCGTTCTTCACAGGGGAGATTCTCGTCATGTATTCGCTCGTCGGGCTCGTTCTGGTCGCGACATATCGCCTGTCGACCCGACTGCTCGCCGCGCTTGCCACCGTCTGCCTCCTCCAGCCGGTATGCCTCTGGCAGATTCTCCGCGCGGCGCTTTCGCCCGACTACGCGATCCCGACAATCAATTCCGCTCCATACTGGGCCGCGACCTTCGCCGCCCAGACCTCCGGCACTTTTCTCGAAACGGTCCGCGTCAACCTCGTCGAGGGACAACTCGCCTCGCTCGCATGGGCCTGGGAGCATGGACGCATATTCCAGACCGCAGGTCTCTTTGTCGCAGGTATGCTGATTGGCCGCGAGGGGTGGTTCGGGCGCACGCGCCTCCGTTGCTGGGGGTGGGTCTTCGGCGCCGCCCTAGCCTGCTACTTCCCCCTCTCCGGACTCGCGGCGATGATTCCCGACTATATCGCGAACCCCAGCCTGCTGACTCCGGCGAAGATACTTTTCTCGTCGCTCGTCAATCTGTCGTTCATGGCGCTGCTGACCTCCGCAATTGTTATCCTTTACTATAAATCTTCTGCCGCCAGAACGCGGTTGTCGCTGCTGATCCCCTACGGAAAACTGAGCATGACAAACTACGTCACCCAGGGGATCATCGGGTCCTTCCTTTTCTACAACTGGGGGCTCCACCTCCGGGTCGGAATCTCCGGCAGCATCCTGATCGGCATCGCAATCTTCCTGGTCCAGTATCTCTTATGCCGCTTCTGGGTCGGGCGCCACGGCCACGGACCACTCGAATATATCTGGAAACGACTGACATGGATCTGACCGAAAACCCCGCGAAGAACCTCGCCGAACAGCGGCGGCTTCTCCAGCTCGACTTCGAGGAGGAGCGCGAGGCCTTCACCGACATGGCCGACCGAATGGGGGTAACCCGAATGACCGACCGCGGCCTCGCATGGTTCCCCGTCACAGTCAGACGAACCTACTGGAACTCCCTGAACCAGTTGATTACCGAGATAAATGGTCCCGCCTCCGACCCGGATGCCCCCAACAGCGAAGCTGCCAGCGACACGATGTTCGAATATGGACGCCAGGTCGCATTCTTCACCCTCGGAGGTGACCCCGGAGCGAAACCCCGGCGGGTCGCTCCGGCGACCGTCAGCGTCGTCGACGGCAACCGGATGGCCGTCACGGTCGAATCCTCCTCGGGAACGCTCCCCGCGATTCCGGAAGGAACACAATTCGGCGTCATGCTTTCGTTTGACGAAACGTCCTACCGCGCCATGTTCGAGGCGCTGGACCGCACAATCGCCGCCAAAGGGCGCCTCGGCGAACTCCGCGATCTCTTCCACAGCCGCCGGCCGGCCGAATTCCGCGACATCACCCCGATGGGGTTCTCCTACCTTAACGAGTCACAGCAGGAGGCGGTCAACCGCGTCCTCGCCGCCCGCGACGTTGCGATTGTACACGGACCTCCCGGAACCGGGAAAACGACGACACTCGTCGAGGCAATCCACGAGACCTTGCGCCGCGAACCCCAGGCACTCGTCTGCGCCCAGAGCAATTCGGCCGTCGACTGGATCTCCGAGAAACTCCTCGACCGCGGGATCGCTGTCCTTCGCCTCGGAAACCCTACTCGCGTCAACGACAAGATGCTATCGTTCACCTACGAGCGCCAGTTCGAATCCCATCCCGACTATCCGACTCTCTGGTCGATACGCCGCGCGATCCGCCAACTCTACGACTCGAAGAAAAACCGCGGCGAGCAGTTCCACCAGAAAATCGCCCGGCTCCGGGAGCGCGCGACCGAACTTGAGATTCGCATCCGCGGTGAACTCTTCGCCAGAGCCCGCGTCATTGCGTGTACGCTGACCGGCAGCAATTCTCCATTGCTGACCGGGATGACCTTCCCGACCCTATTCATCGACGAGGCCGCCCAGGCTCTCGAGGCCGCCTGCTGGATTGCAATCCGACGCGCCGGACGCGTCGTCTTCGCCGGAGACCACTGCCAGTTGCCTCCGGTCGTCAAATCGGTCGAAGCCGCCCGCGGAGGCCTCGGCCGCTCACTGATGGAGCGGATCGTCGACAACCATCCCGAGGCGGTCACGATGCTGAGGACACAGTATCGCATGCACCGCGACATAATGGCCTTCCCGAACCGCTGGTTCTACGGCGGAGCGATGGAGGCCGCCCCCGAAGTAGAGTTCCGAACCATCACGCCGTTCGACATTCCCTTCGAATGGGTCGACACATCCGGACTCCCTACCGACAACGACCCCGATATATTCAACGAGCGACTATCCGGCGGAAAACTCGGACGTGTCAATCCTGCAGAAGCCGAACTGACACTCAAGACCCTGAAGAAATATGTCGGCGAGGTCACCCAGGCGCGAATCCTTGACGAAAACATCGACTTCGGAATAATCTCCCCATACCGTGCCCAGACCTCGCTGCTACGGCATCTGGTCAAACGAGACCGGACGCTCCGTCCGATTCGCCGCTTCCTGAAGATCGACACCGTCGACGGCTTTCAGGGGCGCGAGTGCGACGTAGTCATAATATCGATGGTGCGCAGCAACGCATCGGGCAACATCGGCTTCCTCCGAGAACTCCGGAGAATGAATGTCGCGATGACCCGCGCGTGCATGAAATTGATAGTAATCGGCGACGCTGCAACCCTCGGACGCCACCGGTTCTATCGCGAATTGATAGCGTCGGCGACGGAATAGGGGAGATGTGAAAAAGCTGTTACGGATTCGCAAAATTAACCCCCTTTAACTTATATTTTGCAAAATAATACCTAATTTTGCACCGTAATTCTAATAAACCTGTAATTAAACAGTATTTCACCATGACAAAAGTAAATTTCGACACGCTCGATTGCCGAATTCTCGAGACCCTTTCGGTCAACGCCCGCAAGCCCTTCCTCGAGATCGCCCGTGAATGCAAAGTATCGGGCGCCGCTATCCATCAGAGAATCCAGAAACTGACAACCGCCGGTATTGTCAACGGTTTCGAATCGATAATCAACCCCTCGGCCGTCGGCTATGACACCTGCGCCTACATCGGCTTCATGCTTCAGGACCCCTCGAAGTTCGACTACGTCATCACCGAACTCCGGAAGATTCCCGAAGTAGTCGAGTGTCACTCGACCACGGGCCAGTATGACCTCCTGATCAAACTGTATGCCCACAACAACCACCATCTCCTGTCGCTCATTCAGGAGAAAATCCAGCCGATCGGAGCAGGACGCACCGAGACCCTCGTCTCCTTCAAAGAGGAATTCCGCCGCCAGGTACCGGTCAAGAACCGCCGTGAAAACTGATGGACCAGCTCGATGATCTGACGCTCCACGCCTGCCAGTGGGCGCGTCAGGCCGGGGCCATCCAACTCGAGTATTTCCGCAGCGGCCACCTCGATGTCCGTACGAAACTGAACGAAAGCGACATCGTCACGAAAGCCGACCGCGCTTCCGACACCTTCCTCCGAGAAAGAATCGCTGCTGTATATCCTGGCCACGCGATCCTGACCGAGGAATCGGGCGAAACCTGCGGCCCGGAGCCGTTCAGATGGATTATCGACCCGCTCGACGGAACAACCAACTACACAGCCGGTCTCCCGTTCTTTGCCGTGTCGATCGGCATCGAACAGGAGGGCCGGCCTGTCGCCGGGGTCGTCTACGCCCCGTATCTCGACGAACTCTTCCACGCTGTCCGCGGCCGCGGCGCCTGGCTGAACGGCAAGCAGATTCATGTCCGCGACAACAACCGGATTGACCGCGCCGTCGTCTCGACCGGCTTCCCCGTCGACAAGAACGTCAACCCCGACAACAATCTCGCCCCCTTCGCGAGAGTCCTCCCCCTCGTTCGCGGCGTACGCCGCCTCGGCGCCGCCTCAGTCGACCTCTGCTACGTCGCCGCCGGATTCCTCGACGCCTACTGGGAGATGAACCTCCACGACTGGGACATCGCCGCCGGAGCCCTGATTGTCGAAGAGGCTGGCGGGATTGTGTCGCACTATCGCGACGACCGGAACCGCTCGATTCTCGCCTCTACCCCGGCACTCCACCCTCTCCTTCTAGAGCAGATCACAAAAACACATTAACGAAAAAGACAATTACGCAACAACAAATGAGCCAGACCGACGTATCAGTCAACAACCTCTTCGGCGTCGAAACGGACCTTCCGTCGACCCAGCGCCTGCGCCGCATCGTGAACCGCGCGAAGTCACGCTATATCTACCTGTCGCTCTCCCCCGCCCCCGTCTCCGTAACCCCCGAGGCTCTCGCCCGGATGGCCGACGTCGCCCGTCAGACCGACGCCGCCATGCTCTATACCGACTACCGCGACCTCGCCTCGGGCGAAGACCGGCGACTCAGCAGATGGCACCGCGGCTGTGTCCGCGACTCGTTCGACTTCGGCCCGGGAGTGCTGATCGACGCGACTGCCGCCGCCGGAGCGCTCCAGACGGCCGGAAAGGGATATGAACATGCCGGATTCTACGACCTCTGGCTCCGCCTCAGCCTCGTCCGCGGCGGAATCTTCCACCTCCCCGAGGTGCTCGCCGTCAGAAAAGGGGAACCCTCCGTGTCGACAGGGCAGTTCGACTATCAGTTCGAATCGTCGCGCGAGGCCGAGACCGAACGCGAACAGGCCTTCACCGCCTACCTCCGCCAGATCGGAGCCCTGCTTTCGCGCGATCCGCGGAAAGTCCGTGTCGACGAAGCCGCCTGGCCTGTAGTCGCCTCGGTCATCATCCCGGTCCGCAACCGCGAGAAGACAATCGAAGAGTCTGTCCGCAGCGCCCTCGCCCAGAAAACCGACTTCACCTTCAACATACTCGTCGTCGACAACTATTCGACCGACCGAACAACAGAGATATTAGTCGGGTTGTCGAAGGCCGACCCGCGGGTCATTCGCGTCACACCCCGGCGCGAAGGCCACGGCATCGGCGGCTGCTGGAACGAGGCTGTCAACCATCGCCTCTGCGGCGCCTATGCCGTCCAGCTCGACAGCGATGACCTATACTCCGGAGAAGACACCCTCGAGAAGATCGTCGGCGAATTCCGCGCCCACGGCAGCGCAATGGTCGTCGGGGCATACCGTCTGACGACGATGGACGGCACCCCGCTCGACCCGCCGGTCGTCGACCACCGCGAATGGACCCCGTCGAACGGCCGCAACAATCTTCTGCGCGTCAACGGAATCGGCGCCCCGCGCGCCTACGCGACCGAGATCGTCCGCCGCAACCCCTTCCCCGACGTATCCTACGGCGAAGACTACGCCGCCGCCCTTCGGATTAGCCGGACATTCGCCGTCCACCGCATCTTCGAGCCGGTCTACACCTGCCGCCGCTGGGAGGGGAACAGCGACGCGAACCTAACGCCGGAGACCGCCGCCGCCCACGACCGCTACAAGGACACACTCCGTGAGATCGAACTCTCGGCCCGAATTCGCCTCAACGCTTCCGGCAAATGACATTCGAATCCATATTCGACAGCGCACCCTCCCCGAAGATTCTTCCCGGAGGGATTGCTGTCTATTACCAGCCCTGGCGGATACGCTCGTCGGCGGCGAAGACAGACCCCCGGTCGGTCGCCTCGCGACCCTGCTTCCTCTGCCCCGACAGGCGCCTCCCGGGCCAGGTCGATATCCCCGTCGAGGGCCTTCCGTATGTCTGCGTCGATAATCCCTATCCGGTCCTGCCGGGCCACCAGACCATCATCGCCGACACCCACCGTCCCCAGCAACTGACCCCGGAGACCGTCGGCCACTTCGCCGAGATCGCCTTCCGCGAGCCTGAGTCGACACTCTTCTACAACGGCGCCGGATGCGGAGCCTCCGCGCCAGACCATCTCCACTTCCAGCGAATTCCCCGATGGCGCCCGACGGCCGATCCCTCAGTTCTCGCGCCTCATATTGTCATCGAGTCAGCGGACCCCGCCGAGGCTGCTTCGCAGATCGAGGAGGCGCTCCGCGACCTCGAACAGAACCGTGGCGTCGGCCGCGACATGGTCAACATCGCCTCCTGGCCCGGCCGGACCGCCGCAGAAGGGATGCTGGCGATTGTCATCTTCCCCCGGCGCCGTCTGCGTCCGTCGTTCTTTTCGGCCGACCCCGACGACCCGGAGGGGATGATGATCTCTCCGGCAACACTCGAGATGCTCGGAACGATCGTGACCCCTCTGGAGAAAGACTACCAGCGCATCGACGCCGAAACCGTCGAACGGATCTATCGCGAAGTCGCCTTCCCGCTGATCGAGGAACCCGAACTCAGGGTCGGGATTCTGACCGCACCCGAGGTCGTCAGCCACCCCGATCCCTCGGGAAAGGGATTTACCCTCGAGAATGTCCGGATCGGGATAGGATTCCACTGGGAACGGCGCGAACCCCAACGCTTCGAGGGGAGCATCGAGATAATCCCCTCGACAACGGCTCCCGGCTGCATGACCGCCGTCAACCGCATCGCCGTCGAAAAATATCTCCGGTCGGTCGTCGCCTCGGAGATGAACGCCGAGGCCTCGCTAGAGTTCCTGAAGGCCCACTCGGTCATCTCGCGAAGCTGGGTGATCGCCCAGACCAGCCCCTGGCTGACCGGAAAAGGGACCACCGTTCCGGCCGATGCGGCCAACCCGGCCACGGAGGACGGGGAGATCTGCCGCTGGTACGACCGCGATGACCACCGAGACTTCGATCTCTGTGCCGATGACCACTGCCAGCGCTACCAGGGACTCGGACGGATCACCTGCCAGCGCGCCCCCGAGGCCGTCGAAGCAACCCGTGGAGAAGTGTTGTTCTCGGCCGAAGGGGACCTCTGCGACGCCCGCTTCTCTAAATGCTGCGGCGGAAAGTTCGAGGAATTCGATACCTGCTGGCAGCCCCGCCGCTACTCCTACCTACGCTCGCTGACCGACTCTCCGACGCAATCCACCCTCCCCGACCTGAGCAGCGAACAGAGCGCCGCAGAATGGATACTCCAGCCTCCGGCCGACAGTTTCTGCGACTGCAACGACCCGGCTATTCTCGCCCAGGTACTGAATTCCTACGACCGCGAGTCGACCGACTTCTATCGCTGGAGCGTTACATACACAGCCGAAGAACTCGGCCGGATAATCTCTGAGCGTTCCGGAATCGACTTCGGCCCGATTGTCTCTCTTGAACCCCTCCGTCGCGGCCCCTCCGGTCGTATCTCCAGACTGCGTATTATCGGAGAACGTACCGAGGCGGTCGTCGGCAAAGAACTCGAAATACGCCGCTGGCTCTCGCGGAGCCATCTCCGCAGTTCGGCCTTCATCGTCGAACGCGACAGCGGGAGCGGCCGCCTGACGCTCCGCGGCGCCGGATGGGGCCACGGCGTCGGCCTCTGCCAGATCGGCGCCGCCGTTATGAGTGCGCGGGGATATAACTACCGCGAAATCCTCCAACACTATTTTCCGGGAAGCCATGTCGCGAAACTCTACTGATGCACTCTGGATCCCGACCCTCTATTTCGCCGAAGGGATTCCATACGTCGTCGTCAACACAGTCGCCGTCATCCTCTACAAACGTATGGGGATTGACAACGAAACGATCGCGTTCTTTACATCTTGGCTCTACTTTCCCTGGGTCATCAAAGCCTTCTGGAGTCCGGTCGTCGACGTCATCTCGACCAAGCGCCGGTGGATCCTCGCTATGGAACTGCTGCTGGCGGCTTCGATAGCCGCCGTCGGGTTGCTCCTCCCCGGCCCCCTGTTCTTCCGGGCGACCATGACCGCGTTCTGGCTTACCGCCTTCCTCTCGGCTACCCACGACATCGCCGCCGACGGATTCTATATGCTCGCCCTGTCGAGCCACGCCCAGTCGCTCTGGGTCGGGCTCCGCTCGACCTTCTACCGCCTCGCGATGCTCGCCGGACAGGGTGGTGTCGTCTTCGCCGCCGGAATGCTCGAGCAGCGGTTCGGCGTCACCCGGGCCTGGGAATGGACATTCCTCTCCCTCGGCGCCCTGTTCCTGATCATCTCGCTCTGGCATGCCGTCACCCTCCCCCGCCCCGCCGCCGACCGCGACGCGGCCCGCCGTCAGTCCCTGACGGAGATACTGCGGGAAACCGGCGCGACATTCCTTCTCTTTTTCCGGAAACCGGGAATCGCCGGTGCCCTGCTGTTCATTCTCTTCTACCGCTTCCCCGAAGCACTGCTGATCAAACTGATCGCTCCGTTCCTGCTCGATTCCCCAGAAGCGGGAGGGCTCGGGATGTCGACCGCTGAAGTCGGCATAACATACGGGACTCTCGGTGTCGCCGGACTGATGGCCGGAGGAATTATCGGCGGAATCGTCGCCGCACGCCAGGGGTTGAGACACTGGCTGAGGCCGATGGCCTGGAGCATGTCGCTGTCGTGCGCAACCCTCCTCCTGCTCAGCCTCGCCGGAAATCCGCAGCGATGGCTAGTCGACATCTGTGTCGTCGCCGAGCAGTTCGGCTACGGCTTCGGATGCACGGCCTATACACTCTGGATGCTTTACTACTGCCGCGGCGACCGCGCAACCTCCTTCTATGCGATCGCGACCGGGATAATGGCTCTCGGGATGATGTTCCCGGGAATGGCCGCCGGTTGGCTCCAGGAGCGTGTCGGCTACACAGTCTTTTTCGCCATAACCCTCGCCGCCTGCGCGACGACGATACTCTCCTGCCGCCTCGTAGACGTCCCCGCCGACTTCGGCATCAAAAGAAACACGAAATGAATAAAGGACAGAATACAACGACACTGACAGCCGACGCCGGCGCAACAAAGACCGACTGGCTCCTGCGCCGCGCCGACGGAACGACACACCGTTTTCAGACACCGGGAATAAACGCGGCGACAACTCCGGTTGATACAATCCGCGAATATATAGCCGAAGCCTCCATAAAGACCTGCTCAGACACCCCGGGACAAGTAGACTTCTTCGGAGCCGGATGTGCCGGGCCGAACATATCGAGAATAAGCGCTGTGCTTCGGGAATACTTCCCCGGCGCGGAGATAACAGTCGAATCCGATATGGTCTGCGCCGCACGATCGCTCTTCGGAGAAAATTCCGGCGTTGCCTGCATCTTGGGTACTGGCTCAAACTCTGCCCTCTGGAACGGTTGCCGGATAGTCGCCAACACGCCTCCGCTCGGATGGATTCTCGGAGACGAAGGCTCCGGAGCGTATATCGTTCGCCGATTCCTCGGCGACCTGTTCAAGGGACTCCTCCCCACGGCTGCCGCCGAACGATTCATCGCCGCAACCGGTGTCGACATTCCTGCGACCATCGAAGCTGTCTATAGTCGCCCGGGAGGTAACGGATGGCTCGCATCGCTCCTCCCGGCTGTCGCAACTCTACGCGATATTCCGGAAATCGAAGCATTCCTTCGCGACTGTTTCGATAACTTTGTCAGACGCAACCTGCTCGACTATCCCGGAGTCAGCGAACTCCCGGTCGGGGCTGTCGGGGCTGTCGCCTGGCATTTCCGCGATCTCTTTGCCGTCACACTCCGCGATGCCGGTCTTCGACCCGGACCGATACTTCTCGCCCCCCTCGACAGATACGAAACTTTTGGTAATTACGAAAAATAGCATTACCTTTGCGAAACCATGTCTAAACTATATACATCATACAACCTAACCAAATGAGAAAAACGATTATCGGCGTCGCGGTCCTCGCCTTAATGACCGCCGCCACAGGCCTGGCAAAGACAGGCTCCTACAGGAGCATCTGCCTGACGATGGCCGACCAATCGACTCTCCTTGTCAATATGGACAAGTCGATGTCGCTCGGCTTCGGCGACGGAAACCTGTCGGTCACAACGGATGAGTTCGAACTGGCCTTCCCCCTCGCGGATGTCAATTCGTGGAATTTCAGCGAGAAATGGTCCCCCAACAAGTTTGTCGAAGATCCCGATCCCGAACCCGATCCAGTCTACGAACCCGAGGGTGACGGCTCAGCCCTGACCCCCTTCAATACAATCGCCCTGACCCCTGAGAACGAAGGGACAACAGCCTGGGTGACCGGATATATCGTCGGCTCATTCCTCGGCAACTCGATCGAAGAGGGCGCCAACTTCTCGTCGACCGGACATGTCGCCGGCAACATCCTTCTGGCTCCCGCGGCCGACGTGACCGACCCGGCGCTCTGTGTCGGCGTCCAGATGCTCTCGTCGACAGCGTTCCGCCCCGAACTGAATCTGATCAACAACCCCGCGAACCTCGGCCGCGAAATCGCGATCCGCGGACGTCTCGCCAGTTACGGAGGCAAAACCGGCCTTACCCGCCCCGACAAATACTGCTGGGGCAATCAGGGGGAAGATGATCCCGTCACCGGAATCAATCCGGCCGAAAGCGACAACGCCGGTATCTCCCTCGAGGGGAACACGATCAGCCTGGCCAATCTCCCCGCCGGATTGACCGTCTCGCTCTATGACGCTGCCGGACGCACAGTTCTGTCCGAAACCGCCTCCGGAAGCCGCACGATTAGCCTCGACGGCCTAAGCCGCGGCGTCTACATCCTAAGCATCAATGGTATGAACATAAAAATCTCCGTCAACCGATGAACCGCATATTAACACTCTCGGCCTGCGCGCTTCTCAGCCTGACGGCCGCCGCCGACAACGACTGGCTCCACATCTATCAGTCGAACGGCAAGATCAACACCGGCGAACTCGACAAGGTCGAGTCCGTCACGTTCTCCCCGACCGCCGAAACCGACACGCTGTTCGAAAAGATGACCATAGTCCGCGATGGAAATCCGACAACCTTCGCCATGTCTGATATCGACAGTTGTATTATCGGAACAAATATCCCGACGATAACGATCAATATCGATGGCGGCGCCGAAGTTGTATACAAAGAGACATTCCTCGACGCGAAAATCTCGGTTAACGGCTACGGCGAATATGACAATCTGGCCGAATGTGACGTCCAGATTCGTGGCCGCGGCAATTCGACATGGAATATGTCGAAGAAACCATACCGCATCAAATTCTCGAAGAAGACGAGTCTCTTCGGAATGAAGAAAGCAAAAAACTACGCATTGATTGCCAATATGATCGACTGCACTCTGATGCGTAATTCGATTGCACTGAAGATAGGACAAATGCTCGGGATGCCATGGACCAACCATGCAATCCCCGTCAACCTCATCATCAACGGCCGCTATCGCGGATCGTATATCATAACCGAAAAAATCGGCATCAACTCCGGAAGCGTCGACATCGAGGAGACCGAGGGAATCCTCTTCGAACTGGATCAGAACTACGATGAAGACTACAAATTCAAATCGAAGAAATACGCTCTGCCGGTAATGGTTAAAGATCCGGATTTCGCCGAACTCTACGAAGATGACCCGACCTACCTGACGCCGTCGGAAAATCTCGCCAAATGGCGCAAAGAGTTCGAGGAGATGGAAGCATCGGTCTCGACCTCAGACTTTTCGAAATTTATGGATGTCGAATCGCTTGCCGACTACCTTCTTGTCTATAATTTCACCGGTAACCACGAACCACACCACCCCAAGAGCGTCTATATCTATAAGGAGAACACCGATGATATATTCCATATGGGACCACTATGGGACTTCGACTGGGCCTATACATTCGGAGACTACGAGGGAGGAGGTTCCCCGACCGCATATCTGTTTAACGGAAATGAAGAAGGTGACAAATTCTTCAAAGCAGCATGTAAAGACGAAAACTTCCGCAAGGCCTACGCGGCCCGCTGGGAGGAATTCAAGACAAATATCTACCCGGAACTGCTCCAGTGGATCGACGAATACGCAAAAATCATCGAAGTCAGTGCTGCACAAAACGGCGAAATCTGGCCGGCTGGATTCTACGACAGCAAATATAACCTCAAAGGATCAGAAACCTTCAGCGAGAACCTGAAGAATCTGAAGACATGGCTCGAGAAACGAATGGCATTCATGGATTCGGCCAACAACTGGGGTCTATATCAATAAAACATTAAATCACAGCACGAATAAGGGTTGGCGGAAATTCTGCCAGCCCTTTTTTATGAAAAATATCGTAAAAAAATTTGCACGATTCGAAAAAGAGCAGTAACTTTGCAACCGCAAACGCGAAAAAGCGCTGGCTCCTTAGCTCAACTGAATAGAGCATCTGACTACGGATCAGAAGGTTACAGGTTTGAATCCTGTAGGAGTCACAAAAATCAACCTCTAAGAGGATTGGTTCTGCGTTGGCTCCTTAGCTCAACTGAATAGAGCATCTGACTACGGATCAGAAGGTTACAG
>JAMPGR010000001.1:456126-476356 GCA_023663805.1 Clostridium sp.
CCGAAGTTGTCGTAGTGGATGTTTTCGGGGTCGACGCCGAGGCTGTCGAGCATCTTGTTGACAGCCGCACTCATCGGGCCGGGACCGCACATGTAGTATTCGATATCTTCCGGAGCCTCGTGGTTCTTCAGGTAGGTGTCGTAGATGACCTGATGGACGAAGCCGGGGGTATATTTGACCCCGGCGGCGTCGGCAGCCGGATCGGGACGGTCGAGGGCGAGATGGAAATGGAAGTTCGGGAACTCTTTCTCGAGATCGAGGAAGTCCTGGAGATAGAACACCTCGTTCAGGGCGCGGGCGCCGTAGAAATAGTGCATCTCGCGGTCGCGGGTGTTCAGGGTCTTTGTCATATGCATGATCTGGGCGCGGAGCGGTGCCATACCGGCGCCGCCGCCGATCCACATCATCTCCTTCTTAGAGTCGAAGATCGGGTGGAAATCGCCGTAGGGGCCCGACATGATGACCTTGTCGCCGGGCTTCAGGGTGAAGATATAACTCGAGGCGATACCCGGCATGACATCCATGAACCCGACCTGGGGTTTCGGTTTGAACGGCGGGGTTGCGATACGTACCGTCAGCATGATGCGGTCACCCTCGGCCGGGTAGTTCGCCATCGAGTATGCGCGGACTGTCGTCTCGGTGTTCTTGCAGACGAGGCTGAACAACCCGAATTTCTCCCATGCGGGGAGATATTCGTCGCCGATGAGCGATTTGTCGATGTCGCGGTCATACGACATTTCGTAGGGGGGGATCTTGATCTGGGCGTACGATCCGGGGATGAAGTCCATATGCTGGCCCGGAGGAAGGGCGACGATGAACTCCTTGATGAAGGTCGCGACGTTTCGGTTCGAGATGACCTCGCATTCCCATTCGCGGATGTCGAGCACCGAAGCCGGTACGGCCAGGTCGAGATCCTCCTTGACTTTGACCTGGCAGGCGAGGCGCCAGTGGTCTTTGACCTGGCGGCGGCTGAAGTGGACCGCTTCGGTCGGGAGAATGTCGCCGCCACCTTCGAGAACCTGGACTTTGCACTGTCCGCAGCTTCCCTTGCCGCCGCAGGCCGACGGAAGGAACACATTTTTGTCGGCCATCGTCGACAGGAGTGATTTTCCGGATTCGGCCTGGACTTTCCGGTCGTTGTTGATCGTGATCGTCACTTCGCCTGCGTGGACCAGATAGCGTTTCGCTACCAGGAGCACGGCGACCAGCAGCAGGGTCAGGACAAGGAATATGGCGACGGCCGTGACGACCGTGAGCGACCCTGATGCGGCCTGGAGCATTATGTTGGTTGCTGTCATTGTTCGTTAGATTTTGATACCGAGGAAACTCATGAAGGCGATGCCCATCAGAGCGGTGATAATAAATGTGATGCCGATTCCACGGAGGGGTTTCGGAACGTTCGAGTAGGTCGCGATGCGCTCGCGGATTGCGGCGACGGCGACGATCGCCAGGAGCCATCCGAGGCCCCATCCCGCTCCGGCGCAGGTCGCTGTCCAGATACTGTCGAAGTCGCGCTGCTGCATGAAGAGCGATCCGCCGAGGATCGCGCAGTTTACGGCGATCAGCGGCAGGAAGATACCGAGCGACGAATAGAGAGCCGGGCTGAACTTCTCGACGGCCATCTCGACGAGCTGGGTCATCGAGGCGATGACAGCGATAAACATGATCAGCGACAGGAACGACAGATCGACAGTCGCATATTCCGGCCCGAGCCATGTCAGGGCTCCGGCGCGGAGAACGTAGTTCTCGAGCAGATAGTTGATCGGGAGGGTGATGCAGAGCATGAACGTCACGGCGACACCCAGGCCGAAGGCGGTCTTGACATTCTTCGAGACAGCCAGGAATGAACACATACCGAGGAAGTATGCGAAAATCATGTTGTCGACGAAAATCGACCGTATGAATAGATTGAAATTTTCCATATGAGTGATTGTCTATCGTGGGGTGGTGTTACTGTTCCTGGAGATCTTTGTTGAAGATTCGCTGGACCCAGATGATGCAGGCGACGACGATCAGCGCCATCGGCGGGAGAATCATCAGGCCGTTGTTGACATATCCGGCGGTATACCAGCTGTCGGGGACGACCTGATAGCCCAGGAGCGTTCCGCTGCCGAGGAGTTCGCGGAAGAAACCGACGATAATCAGCACGAGCGAGTAGCCGATGCCGTTGCCGATACCGTCGAGGAACGACGGCCAGGGCTTGTTGGCCATGGCGAACGCCTCGAGGCGCCCCATCAGGATACAGTTCGTGATAATCAGTCCGATGAAGACCGAGAGTTGTTTGCTGACATCGTAGGCATAGGCCTTCAGGAGCTGGTCGACGATAATAACCAGTCCGGCGACGACAACGAGCTGGACGATTATTCGGATGTTGGTCGGGATCGTGTTGCGGATCAGAGAGATGATCACGTTAGAGAAGGCGAGCACCGCGATGACCGAGATACCCATGACCATCGCCGGGGCGAGTTTGGCGGTCACGGCGAGCACCGAGCAGATGCCGAGCACCTGGACGACCACCGGGTTGTTCTTCGAGAACGGATTGAAAAATACCTCCTTGTTGTTGATTTTTTCAGCCATGGCGGTTATTTGTCTTGTATGGTTTTCAGATAGTTTTCATAGGGGGAGAGGCAGTTCAAGAGCATCGCGCTGACACCCTTGCTGGTGATGGTGCCGCCGGAGATGCCGTCGACATAGTCCTCGCCGTTGAGCGGTTTCTGGCCAGCCTTGACGACAGCGACGGGGAGGAAGCGGTCATCCTTGAAGAGGTGCTTCCCCTGGAACTCGTTGCAGAAGGCGGGCTTTTCGATTTCGGCACCGAGTCCGGGAGTCTCCCCCTGGTGGGCGAAGTATGCGCCGTAGATTGTCGAACCGTCGGCGTCGAGGGCGACATAGCCCCAGATCGGTCCCCAGAGGCCGGCGCCGTAGGCCGGCAGGATATATTTCAGTTCGCCGTCGTCGAGGCGGCAGACGAAGACGGGGAGTTTGCGCTCCGAGTCTTTCAGTTTCGACTGTGTGGCGACATCGACATCGAAGGCGTTGACCCCGTCGATCTGCTTCCCTTCGCTGTCGACGACGAGTTGCTCGACGATATAGCGGTTGAAGTCGGCGACGACGTTTCCGTTCGCGGGGGTGATCAGCGCCGAGGCCAGAATCTGTTTCATCTTGTCGGCGGCGGCGTTCTCGTTCTGTTTGCTCTTCAGGGCGAGCGACGTGCATGCCAGAGCCGTGCCGACGACGACGACCAGCACGATTATATAAACAATGGTGTAGATATTGCTTTGCTTGTTCATGATGATTCGGTCGGGGGCTTGTTTAGGATTGTTGTTTGACATTGGCCTCGATGCGGGCGAGTCGGCGCGAGATGTTGGCCTGGACCACACACCAGTCGATCAGCGGCGCGAGGGCATTCATCAGCAGGACGGCGAGCATCGCCCCCTCGGGATAGCCGTTGTTATAGGTGCGGATCAGGACGGCGACGACGCCGATGAGGAATCCGTAGATATATTTTCCGGTATTGGTCCGGCAAGAGGTGACGGGGTCGGTCGCCATAAAGACGGCCGCGAAGGCGAAACCGCCGAAGAGAATCTGGTCGACGGGATTGAGGAACGACGCCGGGTAGGTCGGGGTTGCCAGGGCGTGGGAGAGCGCACCCATGGCGAGGCCGCCGACGAAGACGCTGATCATGATGCGCCAGCTGGCGATTCCGGTCGCGAGCAGGATGACGGCGCCGATCAGTATGCAGAGGGTCGACGTCTCGCCGAACGATCCGGGAATCAGACCGAGGAAGGCGTCCCAGGTTGAGATCGGTTCGCCGATGATGTTCAGCAGGCGAAGATCCCCGCCGGTGTGGGTCGCGATCTGTCCGAGGGGGGTCGCACCGGAGATTCCGTCGGCGAAGTTGACGTCGCCGCCGAGTCCGAGTATCGGCGAGGAGGGTACGAAGACCTTGTCGCCGCTCATCTGGGCCGGGTAGGCGAAGAAGAGGAAGGCGCGGGTTACGAGGGCGACGTTGAAGATGTTGTAGCCTGTTCCGCCGAAGACCTCCTTGGCGAAAATGACGGCGAAGGCCGTCGCGACGGCGAGCATCCAGATCGGGGTCTCGATCGGGCAGATCAGCGGGATCATGATGCCGGTCACGAGGAATCCCTCCTGGATCTCCTCGTTGCGCCACTGGGCGACGATAAACTCGATGCCGAGCCCGACGAGGTAGGTGACGATTATCCGCGGGAGGATGGCCAGGAAGCCGTAGGCGAGCATTCGCCAGAAGTTCTCGGAGCCGTGGGGTATGCCGGAACCGAGGAAGTTCTGGTAGCCGGCGTTATACATGCCGAACAGCAGGCAGGGCATCAGCGCGAGCACGACGATGATCATCACGCGCTTCGAGTCGATCGCGTCGTGGATATGAACGCCCGAGGCCGATGTCGTGTGCGGCGTATATAGAAAGGTGTCGAAGCCGTCGTAGACCGAGCGGAGCGCGTGGAGTTTGCCGCCCGGTTCGAAGTTCGGTTTGATTCGGTCTAAAAATTTCCTTAACACAACGTTGTTTGTTTAGTAGATGGATGAAATATTATTCGGTATTGCTTCGAAGATTGTCAGCTGAGTTCCTTCCGGAGATAATCGAGCCCTTCGCGGACGATTTTCTGGAGTTCGAGTTTCGACGGGTCGACATATTCGCAGAGAGCGAAATCTTCGGGAGCCACTTCGTAGATGCCGAGTTGCTCCATACGGTCGATGTCGCGGGCGATAATCGCCTTGATGAGATACTCCGGCATGATATCCATCGGGAGAACCTTCTCATACTGTCCCGACATGATCATGGCGCGGCGTCCGCCGTTCAGTCGTGCGTCGGGGGCGAAGCGGCGCCCGCCGAGGAAGTGGGAGAGGAACGAGCGGCTTTCGCTCATCTTGTTGAGCGAGTTCGAGGCCCACCCCATGAATTCGTCGACGTCGTCACCTTCGGGGATGACCGTGACCTGGCGGTAAGGCCAGCGGAGGAACCCTTCGATGTCGCTGCGGACTCCGGTCAGAACGTTCCCGGCGATGATGCGCTGATGATGGTCGGCCTTTGCGAGGTTCCCTTCGAGAATCGAGCCCAGGTCGGCGCCGACGAGGGTCCGGACAAGCAGTGGATTGGTAATCTCCGAGCCTGTGACGGCAACGGTCGTTGTGTAGTCAGCCTTTCCTGTCTCTATCAGTGAGCCGATGCGTGCGACGGTTGTCAGGTCGAGGGTCCATATGGTCTCCCCCTTGTTGACCGGGGCGATTGCGGCGGCCTGGATGCCGGCATTACCGGCTGGATGGGGGCCTTCGAAGACAATCCCTTCGGCTCCGGCCGGAACGAGGCTTTCCTCGCCGGGACGCACGCCGATATATACCTTTCCGGAGGTCAGCCGCGCCAGGGCGGCGACACCTGCGGCTATCTCCTTCTTCCGGTCAGCGAGGATCGTCGGGAGCGACGGCGCCAGGGGGGCGGAGTCGAAGCCTGTGACGAAGATGTCGCGGGGTGTGGTTTCGGGGGAGGGGACTATGTCGTAGGGGCGCTGGCGGAGCATCGCCCAGAGGCCGGAGGCTGTCAGCAGGGCGCGGATCACGGCGGGGTCGCCCGCGGCAGCGGCGGCGGTGTCGAACGCGACCGCCTCGCCGGAGGAGTCGGGGGTGACGACGACGCGCATCAGTTTTCTTCTTTCGCCGCGGACGACGGCGGTGACCTCGCCGGCGACGGGGGATGTCAGCGCGATTTCGGGGAAGAGCTTGTCGGTCATCAGCGGCTGTCCGGCGACGACGCGCTCTCCCTCCTTCACGGCCGGACGCAGCGTCAGTCCGGGAAAGTCATCGGGGACAAGGGCGACGAGCCGGGGAGCGACGGCGGCCGGAGCGGCTGCGGCGGCCTCCCCCTTGAGCTTCAGGTCCAGTCCTTTCTTGAGATGAATGGTTCGCATATCTATAGGATGTTTTTCTTGATTTGTCAGACATGGCTAAAAAAGGAGCACCTGCGCGCGCGGGCGCTACCTATTTAATCAATATGCAAAATTAAGAAAAATTCGGATTTGACGCCGAAGTTAAAACCAAAAAAAACGCTACGGCGGTTAAAAAACTGAAAATCGAGGTTTGCGGAGTCCGAAACCGAAAGAAAAGCGAAAAAATAACGCGAAAAAATTTTGCGGGATAAAAACTTTGTGATAATTTTGCAATGCTTAGCGTCAGAAGCGAAAGCCAGAGCGGAAAAACCCGTCCGGAATCTTATACCTCAGTTCCAGTCAGACGTAATTTCAGAAACGGCTTGAAGCACACCCTGACCCGCCGGGAGTCAATCCCGGAACGCACCTTGAATTATAAATCATAACTAATTTCATAAAAACATCTTTCAAACAATCTAAGTAACTTTTTCAATTATGGAAACAAAGCCCAATGCAGCACCTGCAAAGACTGCACAAAAATCCAAAGTAGGCGGCATCAAGAACGCCTTCCTGGTGATCATCGCTTGCTTCGTCGTAGCCGTTTGCCTCTTCATCTTCTGGTTCGGCCATGAATCTCACTTCGAGGAAGGCCACCCGATCGACATCTGGGGTACCATCTACAAAGGTGGTGTCATCGTGCCTGTCCTCCAGACTCTCTTCCTGACTGTTATCGTTCTCTCCGTCGAACGCTACATCGCCCTCTCCGGCGCAAAGGGTAAAGGCAACATCACCCGCTTCGTCGCCGACATCAAGAGAAAACTCGAAGTTAACGATATCGCCGGTGCCCAGGCTGCCTGCAAGAAGCAGGGTGGCTCTGTTGCTGCTGTCGTAGGCGCAGCCCTGATTCGCTACGAAGAAATGGATAAGAATACCGTTCTCTCGAAAGAGCAGAAGATCGCTACCCTCCAGAAAGAGGTCGAAGAGGCTACCGCCCTCGAGATGCCTTCGCTCCAGCAGAACCTCCCGATCGTCGCTACAATGACAACCCTCGGTACTCTCGTCGGTCTTCTCGGAACCGTCATCGGTATGATCAAGTCGTTCCAGGCTCTGGCTCAGTCCGGCGCTCCCGACTCGACCGAACTCTCGACCGGTATCTCGGAGGCTCTTATCAACACCGCCTTCGGTATCGCAACCGGTGCGTTCGCCGTTATCTCCTACAACTACTACACCAACAAGATCGACAACATGACCTATGCAATCGACGAAATCGGTTTCTCGATTGTACAGACATTCGCTGCAAAACACTAATCCCGTAGTTACGAAGTAGTTCTTTTTCAAACCTGTAAATAAAATTACAAAGTAATATGGGAAAAGTAAAAATTAAGAGAAAAAGCACGCTCATCGACATGACCGCGATGAGTGACGTGACGGTTCTCTTGCTTACTTTCTTCATGTTGACTTCGACTTTCCTTCAGAAGGAGCCTGTGACGGTTATGACGCCGTCGTCGGTTTCGGAAGTCAAGGTGCCGACCGCCAACCTGGCTCAGGTGCTTGTCTCCCCGGAAGGAAAAATCTTCATCTCAATCACTGGTGAGGCCGACCCGAACGTCGGCGAAGGCCAGTGGGGCTCGGAGGAAATCCGCAAAACCATCCTGACAAGTGCTGTCAGCGAATGGAACCGCCTCCACCCGAACAAGAAAGTAAATCTGACCGAAGCAGACGTGCAGACTTTCTCCAAGATCAATATGTTTGGAGTACCGTTTGCCGCTCTGGAGAAGTTCCTGAGAATGTCGCAGACCGAGCAGGATAAGGTTATCAGCGATATGAGCCGCGCAGATGTCGGCATTCCTATCGACGACAACCGCGACCTGACGAACCCGAATGAATTCCAGATCTGGATGCGCGCCATCTACAGTTCGCAGAACGACAACCTCCAGCAGGCCATGAAGAAAGGCGAGGGTATCGCCGTGAAGGCTGACAAGGGCACCCCCTACAGCACCGTTCACCACGTCCTCGACAATCTCCAGACCCTGAAGATGAACCGTTTCAGCCTGATGACCGCATTGAAAACTGAACAAGACTAATCAACATGGCACAGATAGAACAATCCGACAAGGGCAAAAAGAAAAAAGGCGCCCAGAAAAAGATGTCTATCCACGTCGACTTCACCCCGATGGTGGATATGAACATGCTTCTGATCACGTTCTTTATGCTTTGTACCACGATGATCAAGTCGCAAACCCTGCAGATCACCCTCCCGTCGAACGAGAAGGTCGAGCAGCAGGATATGAACAAGGCAAAGGAATCAGAAGCCATCACGATGATTGTTATGACGGACCGAAACGCCGACGGAACAATCAAACATGACGACGAAGGACGTCCGATGAACTATGTCTACTACTACGAGGGCAAACCGAGCGTAGGCGATGAGGACAACGACGGCCGTATCGACAACAACAACCTCCAGCGCACCCAGTTCCTCGGTAACGAGGGCGCCGTACAGCGCGGTATCCGCGAGATTCTCCACAACCGCAACAAACAGGTTCTCGAGAAAATCGACGCTCTGAAGGCCGACTGGCGCGAGAAGAAGTTCTCTTCCAACAAGGATCAGAACGACTCGATTTACCAGGCTCGCGCAAAGGAGATTCGTAACGACTCGACTCTGACCCGTCCGGTTGTGATCATCAAGGCTGCTCCCGAGGCTTCCTGGGAAAGTCTGATCACCGCCCTCGACGAGATGCAGATCAACCAGATCGCCCGTTATCAGATTGATAACATCAATCAGGTCGACTCCGTCATGATTCTCGATTATATTGCAAATCACAAATGATTTGGTGAATGGTTTAACACTTTAAAATTTGTAAGAAATGTCAAAAGATGTAGATCTTTCATCAAAAGAGTGGACTGACATTGTCTTTGAAGGCAAAAACAAAGAGTATGGCGCGTATGTCATGCGTCAGAAGTCGGTTTCCCGTCATAACAAGGCGATGATCGTCATCGTCGTCGTGATTGCGATTCTCTTCCTGCTCGCGTTCCTTGTCAACACTGTGATTAAATCTGTCGAGGCACGTCCGGAAGATGTGACCGAGCAGGAAATCGCAGCGCTTGTCGAGACAACCGAGGAGCCTGAAGATGTCGAGGAAGAACCCCAGCGTGTCGAAGAGCAGCAGCCCGAAGAGGTCATCAAGGAGGAACTTCTGAACACTGCCAAGATGACCGAGGTTGCGATTGCCGCCGACAACGAAGTCGAAGAGGACATCAAGTCCCAGGATGAACTGAAGGAAGATGACCGTGCGATTGGTAAAGTCGATGAGGACCGTGGTGTCGATGATATCATCAACGCCCAGGAACACAAAGACGCCGTCGTCGTCGAAGAGGTCAAGCCGGTCGTCGAAGACAACCATGTCTTCGAATCGGTCGAGCAGATGCCTACCTTCCCCGGTGGTGATGCAGCACTTCTGAAGTGGATTGGCGAACATGTACGCTATCCGGCCGCCGCTCAAGAGAACGGTATTCAGGGCCGCGTCGTTGTCCAGTTCGTCGTAACGAAGACCGGTTCGATCGGTGAGGTCAAGGTCGTCCGTTCGAAGGACCCGGATCTCGACAAAGAAGCAGTCCGCGTCGTCAAGTCGCTCCCGAAATTCGTCCCCGGCAAGATGAACGGCCAGCCCGTCAACGTCTGGTATACCCTCCCGGTTACCTTCAAACTCCAGGGCGTCTGATCCCGGCGAAACTGTATATTGAGGCCCGGCAGCCATCGGCTGCCGGGCCTTTTCTCGCTTATAAGACTTATAAGACTTATAAGATTTATAAGATTTATAAGACTTATAACGAGTTATAACTCGGGGAGAAGGTATCGCCGCCGGCGAGGGAGCCGCTCTGGAGGCCGCGCTTCAGCCAGCGCTCGCGCTGGGCCGAGGTGCCGTGGTTGAACGACTCGGGGACGGCGTAGCCCTGGGCTTTCTTCTGGAGGTAGTCGTCTCCGATTTTCAACGCAGCATTCAGCGCCTCTTCGACATCACCCTCCTCGAGCGATCCGAACATCCGGTTGTCGTGGTGAGCCCACACGCCGGCATAGTAGTCGGCCTGCAGTTCGATACGGACACTGATTTTGTTAGCTTCGGTCTCTGATGTGCGGTTCATTGCCGAATGGGCCTGATCGAGAGTCCCGAGCAGATACTGGACATGGTGCCCGACTTCGTGGGCAATCACATAGGCGTAGGCGAAATCGCCGTCGGCCCCGATGTCGCGCCGCATGTTCTGGAAGAAACTGAGGTCGATATAGAGTGTCTGGTCGGCCGAGCAGTAGAAGGGTCCGACTGCTGCCGTCGCGTTGCCGCAGCCGCTCTGGACTGATCCGGTGAAGAGCGTCATTGTCGGGGGCTCATATTCCATTCCGTTCTGGCGGAATATCTCGGTCCAGACATCCTCGGTTCCAGCGAGTATCTTCGAACTGAATTCGGCGAGTTCCTCCTCTTCGGCTGTCGGCTGGTAGTCGCCGTAACTCTGTTCGGTTCCTACGAGGTTCGGCGCTTCCGACATAATGACCGACAGTGGGTTGCCGCCAGAGATCCAGGTAATTAGCGCGAGTATCAGTACGCCGCCGATACCGCCGCCGATGCCGATTCGTCGCCCGGCCGAAGTGCCGCGCCGGTCGTTGACGTTGTTGCTTTGTCTGCGGTTGTTCAGGTTCATAGGGGTTGGAAAAAGGTGCTTTATTAGGTTATAACGTTGTCAGAGGTCGACATGGTTGGCTTCGACCGGCGATTTCATGAAAAATTCGGCGAAATGGCCGAATCGCCCGGCGTTTTCGGTCGTCAGGTAACGGCATTGGCCGCCGCGTGTCAGTCGCCGGTCGATTTCGGGGTGGCGTCGCAGATAGTCCGAGAGACTTGCGGCGACGATCTCCCCCTGGGTGACGATTGTGACCTCCGGCGGTAGAGCGCGGCGTATCTTTTCGAGCAGCAGGGGGTAGTGGGTGCATCCGAGGATTACGGTGTCGATCAGCGGGTCGCGGGCCATTAGGTCCGACGTGTAGCGACTGACGAAATAGTCGGTCGCCGGCGTATCGATCTCCCCGTTCTCGATCAGCGGCACCCAGAGCGGGCAGGCCTGCGAAGCAACGGTGAAGCCGGGGTGGAGTTTGGCGATCTCGAGGTCGTAACTTCGCGATGAGACGGTTCCGTCCGTGCCGAGCACACCGATATGCCCCGTCCGGGAGATTGAACCGAGCAGTTCGACCGTCGGGCGGATGACCCCGAGCACGCGACGGTCGGGCGCAATCATCGGCAGGTCGTTCTGCTGGATTGAGCGCAGAGCCTTGGCCGAGGCTGTGTTGCAGGCGAGGATGACGAGCGGACACCCCCGGGAGAAGAGATAGCGTACAGCCTCGAGGGTGAATTCGTAGACGACATCGAATGAACGGACACCATAGGGTGCGCGGGCGTTGTCACCGAGATAGAGACAGTCTATAGCCGGCAGAGCGCGCCGTATCTCGCGGAGAATCGTCAGGCCGCCGAAGCCTGAGTCGAAGACCCCGAGCGGACCGCAGGATCCGGCTGGAAATTCTGGGTTCTGGATTGTAATCATAGTGCAAAGATACTCACCCTCGCCGGAAAACCGCGGCCGAAAAGAGAAAAAACGTCAAAAAGTCGGAAACTAATAAAAAAAACGCCCGGCGATAGGAAAACATCCGCCCGAAAATGTTATTTTTGCGGAACGAAACCAAAAACAACCCTATATAACCAAAACAGAGTCTATGGAATTTCTTACGAACGAAAAACTCCTCATCGTCGGCGCTGCCGGCATGATCGGTTCGAACATGGCCCAGACCGCCCTGATGATGGGTCTGACTGACAACATCTGCCTCTATGACGTATTCTCGCCCGAAGGCGTTGCCGAGGAAATGCGCCAGTGTGGCTTTGACAAAGTGAATATCACGGCTACAACTGACCCCGAAGTTGCCTTCAAGGATGCGAAGTATATCATCTCGTCGGGTGGCGCACCCCGTAAAGAGGGTATGACCCGCGAAGACCTTCTCGCCGGCAATGCTGGTGTCGCCAAGGAACTGGGCCAGAATATCAAGAAATACTGTCCCGACTGCAAGCACGTAGTCATCATCTTCAATCCCGCCGACATCACCGGCCTCGTTACCCTTCTCTACTCCGGCCTGAAGCCCAACCAACTGACTACGCTCGCCGCCCTCGACAGCACTCGTCTGCAGAGCGCCCTCGCAAAGCACTTCGGAATCGAGCAGTATAAGGTCGCAAACTGCTGTACGTTCGGCGGTCACGGCGAACAGATGGCCGTCTTCGCATCGCCTGTCACTATCGACGGAACACCTCTGCTCGACATCATCGGCACCGGCAAGACAATCAACGGCGTTGCCCTGAGCCAGGAAGAATGGGATGCCATGAAGAAGGCTGTCACCCAGGGTGGTGCGGCTATCATCAAACTCCGCGGCCGCTCGTCGTTCCAGAGCCCCTCCTACCTCAGTGTCGAAATGATCGCTGCTGCTATGGGTGGCAACGAATTCCGCTGGCCGGCCGGCTGCTATGTGGCAAACGAGAAATACCATCACATCATGATGGCAATGCCTTCGCGAATCACCAACGACGGTGTATACACCAAGATTATCACCGGAACAGATGCTGAGAAGGCTGACCTCGACAACAGCTACGGCCACCTCTGCGCTCTCCGCGACCAGGTGATCGCCATGGGTGTCCTCCCCGAGATCAAGGACTGGAACTCGATCAACCCGAACCTCTGATCAGCAGGAAATAACTGAAACAGAAGCCCCGCGGAATCCTGGATTCCGCGGGGCTTTCTCTATACGATTTATAAGACTTATATTCCCCCTTTCCGCCAGGCGTAAAAAAAAATTACTCGTCATCACGACGAATAATCTTCTTACCTTAAATCTAATACCATGAAAAACTGATGCAAAGGTACGGACTTTTTTCGAACCGGCAAAATATCCGCAAAAAAAACGCCTGCTGTTAACTTAAATTAACGATAGACGCCGTTTTTTTAGAAAAAATCTCCTCCGCGATCCGTTCACAGGAAAATTATTCGTAATTTTGCGCAGTTTTTAAACATCATCATCCTTACCCGCATGCGACAGACTAAACGAGCCGTCCTCATCCTGGAAGACGGCACCCGCTTCGAGGGAAAATCATTTGGCTACGAAGCTCCGGCCGTCGGCGAAACGGTGTTCAACACCGCGATGACCGGCTATCCCGAAAGTCTAACGGATCCTTCATACGAAGGCCAGATTCTCGTCACTACTTACCCTATCCTGGGTAACTACGGCGTTCCTCCGCGACGGGAAAAGGATGACGTCAGCGAATACTACGAAAGCGACCATATCCACTGCCGCGCCATCGTCGCCCAGGACTACTCCTTCGACCACTCCCACTGGCAGGCAGACCGCTCTCTGGCCGACTGGCTCCGCGAGGAGAGGATCCCCGGAATATACGGCGTCGACACACGCGCCCTGACGAAGTACCTCCGCGAGAAGGGCTCGATGCTTGGAAAGATTGTCATCGAGGGAACGGCCTCCGAAGATGAGGTCGAATTCTATGACCCGAATGCCGAGAATCTCGTTGCGAAAGTCAGTTGTCCCGAGGTCGAGATCCACGGCGACGGCGACAAAACGGTCGTTCTGGTCGACTGCGGTGTCAAGCATAATATAATAAGGTGCCTGACGCGGCGCGGCGTCCGTGTTGTCCGCGTACCCTGGGGCTACGACTTCAACTCGATCCCCTGGGACGGACTCTTTATCTCGAACGGTCCCGGTAACCCCGATATGGCCGACGTGACGGTCCGGAACCTCCGTCGCGCCCTCGAAACCGGAAAGCCGATCTGCGGAATCTGTATGGGGAACCAGTTGCTCGCCAAGGCTGCCGGCGCCTCGACCTACAAACTGAAATATGGCCACCGGAGCCACAACCAGCCTGTCAGGCAGGTCGGCACGGACCGCTGCTTCGTGACATCGCAGAACCACGGCTTCGCCGTCGACCAGTCGACTCTCCCCGACGACTGGGAGCCCCTCTTCGTCAATATGAACGACAACACGAACGAAGGTATCCGCCACAAGACCCTTCCGTACTTCTCCGCCCAGTTCCACCCCGAGGCGAGCAGCGGCCCGAAGGATACCGAGTTCCTATTCGATGACTTTATCGCACTCCTCGACCGTAAAAAATAACCCCCCGATCTTTCCCCCGAAACATATTTAACCAGTCAGTTATGGTAGACAAGAAATTCAAGAAAGTGCTGCTGCTCGGCAGCGGAGCCCTCAAGATAGGCGAGGCCGGCGAATTCGACTACAGCGGTTCGCAGGCACTGAAGGCGTTGAAAGAGGAGGGGATCGAAACCGTCCTGATAAATCCGAACATCGCGACCGTCCAGACCTCCGACGGCTTCGCCGACAAGATATACTTCCTCCCTGTGACACCATACTTCGTCGAGAAGGTGATCGAGAAGGAACGCCCCGAGGGGATACTCCTCGCTTTCGGCGGACAGACCGCCTTGAACTGCGGCGTACAACTCTGGCAGAAGGGTGTGCTCGAGCGCTACGGCGTCGAGGTGCTCGGGACCCCCGTCCAGGCTATCGTCGACACCGAAGACCGCGAGCTCTTCGTCCGCAAACTCGACGAAATCGATGTCCGTACGATAAAGAGTGAGGCGGTCAACTCGGTCAGCGACGCTGTTGCCGCCGCCGAGCAACTTGGCTATCCGGTCATTGTCCGCGCCGCCTATGCCCTCGGCGGTCTCGGAAGCGGATTCTGCGACAACCGCGAAGAACTCGTCGCCCTGACCGAAAAGGCACTTTCGTTCTCCCCCCAGGTGTTGGTCGAGAAGTCCCTGAAGGGATGGAAGGAGGTCGAGTATGAGGTTGTCCGCGACCGCTACGACAACTGTATAACTGTTTGCAACATGGAGAACTTCGACCCCCTCGGAATCCACACCGGCGAATCTATCGTCGTCGCTCCGTCGCAGACCCTCTCGAACGAAGACTACCACTATCTCCGGAAACTCGCGATCCGGATCATACGCCATATCGGGATTGTCGGCGAGTGTAACGTACAGTATGCCTACGACCCCGAGTCGATGGACTACCGCGTCATCGAGGTCAACGCCCGCCTTAGCCGCTCGTCGGCCCTGGCATCGAAGGCGACCGGCTACCCGCTGGCTTTCATCGCTGCAAAACTCGGCCTCGGCTACGGCCTGTTCGAACTGAAGAACACGGTGACGAAAGACACTTCGGCCTTCTTCGAGCCCGCCCTCGATTATATCGTCTGCAAGATTCCACGCTGGGACCTCGGCAAATTCCACGGTGTACGCCGCGAGATTGGCTCTTCGATGAAGTCTGTCGGGGAGGTGATGGCAATCGGCCGCACTTTCGAGGAGGTAATCCAGAAAGGACTCCGTATGATAGGGCAGGGGATGCATGGCTTCGTCGGTAACCACGAAATCGAAACCGGCGACATCGAACGCGCCCTGCGCGAACCGACCGACAAACGTATCTTCGTGATCGCCAAGGCTCTCCAGAGTGGCTACTCGGTCGAGCGGATCCACGAACTGACCCGTATCGACCGCTGGTTCCTCTATCGTCTCCAGAATATCGTCGCGACCGACGCCGAACTACGCATCGTCGAGTCGCTCGACACCCTGCCCGATTCGCTTCTTCGTCAGGCCAAGGAGCAGGGCTTCAGCGATTTCCAGATCGCCCGCGCCGTCTTGCGCGAGACAGTGCCCGGCGGCATCGAGGCCTCGAACCTCGTGCGCGCCCGCCGCGTCGCCAGGGGTATCCTGCCGGTTGTCAAGCAGATCGACACCCTCGCCGCCGAGTATCCGGCCCGTACGAACTATCTCTATCTGACCTACAACGGCTCCCGGAACGACATCGACTATGAGCACGACGGCCGCTCGATCGTCGTCCTCGGCTCGGGTGCATACCGAATCGGGTCGTCGGTCGAGTTCGACTGGTGCTCTGTCAACGCCCTGATGACTGTCAAGAACCAGGGGTGGCGCTCGGTTATGATTAACTACAATCCCGAGACTGTGTCGACCGACTACGATATGTGTGACCGTCTCTACTTCGACGAACTGACCTACGAGCGTGTGATGGATATCCTGAATCTCGAGACCCCCCACGGAGTGATACTCTCCGTCGGAGGCCAGATTCCGAATAATCTCGCGATGCGTCTCGACGAGGCCGGGGTAAATATTCTCGGGACCCAGGCGCGCTGGATCGACAACGCCGAAGACCGCAACAAATTCTCGGCGATGCTCGACCGCCTCGGTATCGACCAGCCCCGCTGGAGCGAACTGACCAGTTTCGACGACATCGACCGCTTTATCGGGGAGGTCGGTTTCCCGGTTCTGGTGCGCCCCTCCTATGTCCTCTCGGGTGCGGCGATGAATGTCTGCTCGAACAACGAGGAACTCCACCGTTTCCTGCGCCTCGCCGCGAATGTCTCGAAGGAACATCCCGTTGTTGTCTCCTCCTTTATCCAGAACGCCAAAGAGATCGAGATGGATGCCGTTGCCCAGGATGGCGAGATAAAGGTCTACGCGATCTCGGAGCATATCGAATATGCCGGGGTCCATTCGGGCGACGCGACAATCCAGTTCCCGCCCCAGAAACTCTATGTCGAGACGATGCGGCGCATAAAGAAGGTGTCGTCGCAAATCGCCCGCGCGCTCCATATCTCCGGACCGTTCAATATCCAGTTCCTCGCCAAGAATAACGACATAAAGGTAATCGAATGTAACCTCCGCGCTTCGAGATCTTTCCCCTTTGTCTCGAAGGTATTGAAGATCAACTTCATCGACCTTGCAACAAAGGTGATGCTCGGTCTTCCGGTAGAGAAACCGGCGAAGAACGCCTTCGATCTCGACTATGTCGGCATAAAGGCTTCGCAGTTCAGTTTCTCCCGCCTCCAGGGAGCTGACCCGGTGCTCGGTGTCGACATGTCGTCGACCGGCGAGGTAGGGTGTCTCGGCGACGATTCGTCGGAGGCTCTGCTGAAGGCGATGCTGTCGGTAGGGATGCGTGTGCCGAAGAAGGGTGTGCTGATGTCGACCGGCACGGCCCGCCAGAAGGCTGATATGCTCGACGCCGCCCATATTCTCTTCAACAACGGATACCGCATCTATGCGACCCCCGGAACAGCCCGGTATCTGAACGACAACGGGATTCCGGCGATAAAGGTCTACTTCCCGAGTCAGGATGACCGCCACCCCCAGGCGCTCGAACTCCTCCACGACAAGGAAATAGACCTCGTCGTCAATCTCCCGAAGAATCTGACGCCGACCGAACTGAGCAACGGCTACAAGATACGCCGCGCTGCGATCGACCTGAATATCCCCCTGCTGACCAATGCCCGCCTGGCGTCGGCATTCATCTCCGCCTTCACGACGATTCCCCTCGACCAGATCGAAATAAAATCCTGGGATGAATACTGAGAACACGAGTGACACCCCCTCGGACTACACAGTCGACTCGCTAACGCGGGCTATGCGCGACCGACTCTCGCCCCGCTTCGGCGAGAGCGAGACGGCGTGGCTGTTGCGCGAAATCTGGCGCTGGCTGAAGGGGTGGGACCGCACGGCCCTGCTGCTCCACGGCGACGACCGAGCCTCGGTTTTCGTCGCCGACAGTTTCGAGCGCGTCGTCTCGCGTCTGCTTCGTGGGGAACCGCTTCAGTATATCACGGGCGAGGCCTGGTTCTACGGCATGACCTTCGAGGTCGACCCCTCGACACTGATACCCCGCCCCGAGACCGCCGAGCTGGTCGACCTGATTGTCGACGCGAACCGCGGCCGCGACGACCTGCGTGTTCTCGATGTCGGAACCGGAAGCGGATGTATCGCCGTTGCCCTCTCGCGCAATCTCCCCTTCGCCCGGGTGACAGGTCTCGATATCTCCGCCGATGCTCTCGCTGTTGCCCGCCGCAACGCAGCGCGGCTGAAGGCCCGCGTCGACTTCGTCGAGGGTGACATCCTATCGATGCCGGCTCCTGCCAAACCGCTCTACGACATAATCGTCAGCAATCCCCCTTATATCGCCGAGTCTGAGCGCTCGTCGATGGAAGACAATGTCTTGCTCCACGAGCCGCCGACCGCGCTCTTCGTCCCCGACAGCGACCCGCTTCGCTTCTACCGTGCGATTCTTCGCTATGCTGCGGCCGCTCTCGGCGCGGGAGGTCAGGTCTGGTTCGAGATTAATCCCCGCTATGTCGGCGGCCTCCGTGACCTCGCGGCCGGAGAGGACTCCTGGACCGATATCGACTTCCGCCGCGACATGCAGGGGAAGGTGAGGTTCATGTCGCTCAGACGAAGCGTCAGCCCCCAAACCCCCTGAAGGGGGCTTATGATTAAGTCTTGGATTATGGCTATATCGCGCAAACCATTGGACCCGGATACGGCGCTCGTGCGCCTCGAGACTCTCTGCGCCGACTCGGAGCAGTGTACGGCCAATCTTCTGGCGAAACTCCGCCGCTGGGGCGTCTCCGCGTCCGACGCCTCAGAGATTGTCGACTCGCTCGTCGACCGCCGTTTTGTCGACGACCGCCGCTTCGCTATGGCCTATGCCCGCGACAAGATGCGGTTCGGCCGCTGGGGCCGCGCGAAGATTCGTGTCGGACTCTACGCGAAGCGGATTCCCGCGCCGCTGATCGACGAAGCCCTCGAGGCGCTCGACGATGATCTGTATAGTAAGGTGTGCCTCGCGACGCTACGGAGTCGCGTTCGCTCCGCCTCGCTCCCCGGCGACTACGACGGCCGTACGCGTCTATACCGCTTCGGACTCCAGCGGGGCTTCGAGCCGGCGCTCTTGTCTGAACTGATCCGCAGCAGAAAACCATGGCTGGAGGAGACCGACTGAACCGAATGATCCGTCGAGCCTGCGATGCCGTTGTCGACGCCGTCTATCCCCGCTGTTGCGAAATCTGCGGGTGCAGGCTGACCCGCAGCGAGGAGGTGCTCTGCCTCGGATGCGAACTCGAGATTCCGCTGACCGGACTACACCGCGACCCTTTCAACACAATCCACCAGCGAATCGCCTCCCATCCCCCGGTCGAAGGCGCGGGCGCGATGTTCTACTATATCCGACACGACCCCTACGCCCGCCTGATCCACAACGCGAAATACCGCGGCCGTACCGGAATCTTCCGCTGGCTCGGCCGCCAGTATGGCCGGCAGCTCGCCGCCGACGGCTTCCTCGACAGCGTCGAAGCGATCCAGCCCGTTCCGATGCACTGGCTGAAGCGGCTCCTCCGAGGCTACAACCAGACCGAGTCACTCGCCGATGGCCTTTCCGATGCGACCGGACTCCCCGTCGTCGACTGCCTCGAGGTCACCCGCTACCACGCGACCCAGACCCGCAAGAACATGTTCGAGCGGTGGGTCAACGCCCGTCGCACCTACCGCGCCGTCAACGTCGGCGAACTCCGCGGCCGCCACATCCTTCTGGTCGACGACGTCATAACGACCGGTTCGACGATTATCGCCTGCGCCCAGGCCCTGACCGCCGCCGACCCCGCCGTCCGGCTCTCCGTCGCCTCCCTCGGCGTCACCCGGATGCTGTAGCGGGGCGGGGGCTTCCCCCGCCCCCGGGATGCCTCCCCCCGAGAATCCCCGAGATTCCCCGAGATATCCGGGATATTCCGGAAAACCACGGAAACCTCGGGGAATCTCGAGGAGTTCCGGGGCTCCCCGAGATAACTACCATATAACCAGTGATTTACCCCCCCCATAATTTGTCGCCAAATCGGCGATATTTTTTTCAACATTTTATCATATTTTTTAACGACGGATGTTTGGCTGAACCGAAAAATGTGTGTAATTTTGCATTCGAAATTTCAGCCCCATATTGCAAACGACCTAACAAATATGTTGATTGATTAAAAAGCATAAACAACACATACTAACAACAACCCCCGAAACCCCCAAAGGCCCGCAACCCTGCGGCCTTCGTATCAAACCTGATCAAAAATAATTCTATCTATGAAATCAAGCAAAGCGACAGCCCTTTCTGGGTCCGGTAGTTCGGCGGAATGATGATTTCCGGCGTTGGCCTCCGTTATGCTCCGATTTCGATAGAGACACATATAATTATATACCCCCAAGCCCGATAAAAACTCCTCGACACAGACATAATATTGAAGATCCCAAACGAATCAATGAACAGATACTTATGAAGCTCAAGATTAGATATATCGAATCGATCTCGGCGAAAGTCAGAATCCTGGCCGCCATCCTGTTCATGGCTGTCGGTGCGTTGTCCATGAGCGCCCAGAAGGTCGCTATCAAAACCAATCTTCTAA
>JAMPGR010000001.1:476456-522531 GCA_023663805.1 Clostridium sp.
CAGCGAGCCGATTGCACTGAAAGGCACCGTCGCCTCGCAGGCCTATTTCCACCTGGCCCACCGCGTCGTCGAGGCTGTCGACCGCCGAAACAACGAACTCCCCCCGACCCTGAAGGTCGAGGTCAACAAATAAACGCCTGAATTCAGGATTTCATCAGATCAATCATTCAACCAAAAACCGAAAATGTCAATCGAACAAATCATAGCAAAAGCAACCGCCGACGCCGTCCGTTCGCTCTACGGCATCGAGACCGACGCCGGGGCCGTACAGATCTCGGCGACAAAGAAAGAATTCGAAGGGAACCTGACGGTCGTCACCTTCCCCTGGGTCAAAGCCGCCCGCACCTCGCCCGAAAATGTCGGCAAGGCAATCGGCGACTGGCTCGTCGAAAACGAACCGGCTGTCAGCCGCTACAATGTGATCAAAGGCTTCCTTAATATCGTGATCGAACCGGCGTTCTGGAGTTCGGTGCTCGCCGAAATTGCCGAGACCGAAAACTACGGCCTGACAGCCCCGACGGCCGATTCGCCCCTCGTTATGGTCGAATACTCCTCGCCGAACACAAACAAACCGCTCCACCTCGGCCACCTTCGCAATATCCTCCTCGGCTACAGCCTCTCGCAGATTCTCGCCGCCTGCGGCAACCGCGTCGTCAAGACAAACATCGTCAACGACCGCGGTATCCATATCTGCAAATCGATGCTCGCCTGGCAGAAATGGTTCGACGGGGCGACTCCCGAGTCGACCGGAACGAAGGGTGACCACCTGATCGGCGACTGCTACGTCGCCTTCGACCGCCACTATAAGGAGGAGGTCCGCCAGTTGATGGAACAGGGGATGACCGAGGAGAAGGCGAAGGCCGCGTCGCCGCTGATGCTCGAGGCCCGCGAAATGCTCCGCAAATGGGAGCAGAAGGATCCCGAAGTCCGCGCCCTCTGGGAGAAGATGAACTCCTGGGTCTACGCCGGTTTCGACGAGACCTACAAGCGGATGGGTGTCGGTTTCGACAAGATCTACTACGAGAGCCAGACCTATCTCGAAGGGAAGGAGAAGGTTCTCGAAGGGCTCGAAAAGGGTGTGCTCTACCGCCGCGACGACGGCTCGGTATGGGCCGACCTGACCGGCGAGGGGCTCGACCACAAACTCCTGCTCCGCTCCGACGGCACCTCGGTCTATATGACCCAGGATATCGGAACGGCCAAACTCCGCTACCAGGACTACCCGATCGACCGTATGATCTATGTCGTCGGAAACGAACAGAACTACCATTTCCAGGTGCTCTCGATCCTCCTCGACCGCCTCGGGTTCAAGTGGGGCAAGGATCTGGTCCACTTCTCCTACGGCATGGTCGAACTTCCCGAAGGGAAGATGAAGAGCCGCGAGGGGACGGTTGTCGACGCCGACGACCTGATGGCCGAAATGGTCGAGACCGCCCGCAGCGTGTCGGCCGAACTCGGCAAACTCGACGGCTGCTCCCCCGAGGAGGTCGCCGAGATCAGCGAAATCGTCGGCATGGGCGCCCTGAAATATTTCCTGCTGAAGGTCGACCCGCGAAAGAACATGGTCTTCAACCCCCGCGAATCGATCGACTTCAACGGAAACACCGGCCCCTTCATCCAGTATACCTACGCCCGTATCCGCTCGGTCCTGCGTAATGCCGCCGAGCGGGGCTTCGAGATCAAAGGGTTCCTCGGCGTGAAGCCCTGCGAGCGCGAGGTCACCCTGATCCAGCGCCTCGCCGACTTCCCGGCCGTTGTCCGCCAGGCCGGCGAACAGTTCAGCCCCGCCCTGATCGCGAACTACGCCTACGACCTCGTCAAGGAGTACAACCAGTTCTACCACGACTGCTCGATTCTCCGCGAAGAGGATGAAACCCTCCGCTCGCTCCGTCTGACCCTCTCGGCCCAGACCGCCCGCGTCGTCGAGACCGCCATGGGCCTTCTCGGAATCCGCGTCCCCGAGCGTATGTAGGCCAGCCCCCAGCCCAGCCCCCCCAGCCCCCTAAAGGGGGTGCTATAATTCCTAATTCCTAACTCCTAATTCCTAATTCAATGAACGAATATTCTTTCGAAGCCGGCGTATCAACCTCGAGAATGACCTCGATCATGCGCCGCGTCTACCTGAAAATGACCCTCGCCCTGGCCCTGACTGCCTTCGTGTCTTTCCTCGTCTCCGGGTCATACGACATCATGTATTTCCTCGCAACCGCCCGCGGCGCGATGCTCGGCCTCTTCGTCGTCGAGATCGCCCTGGTCGTCTGGCTGACTGCCCGCCTCCAGAAGATGAGCAGCCTCCAGGCTTCGCTCCTTTTCTTCACCTACGCCGCCGTCACCGGCGTCGCCCTCTCCCCGATCTTCCTTGTCTACACCGGCGCTTCGCTCGCGAAGACATTCCTGATCACCTCCGGAACCTTCGGCGCGATGTCGGTCTACGGCTACCTGACTTCGCGCGACCTGACCTCATGGGGCAATTTCCTCTTCTTCGCCCTAATCGGTCTGATTGTCTGCACACTGATCAACTTATTCACCCACAGCGACATGCTCCAGATGGTCATCTCAGCCGCCGGCGTCCTGATCTTCACCGGCCTGACCGCCTACGACACCTGGAAGATTCGCCGCTGGGCCGAAGCCGCCCCCGGCGAGGAGTCGTCGAAACTGGCGACCATCGGCGCCCTGAGCCTCTATCTCGACTTCATCAACCTCTTCCTCTATCTGCTGCGCTTCTTCGGACGCCGCGACTAATCCATCCTGCTGACGAAACCATGAAATCCATACGCGAACTTTATCGAATCGGCACCGGCCCCTCGAGTTCCCACACGATGGGACCGCGTGTCGCTTCGCAACTTTTTCTCGAACGCAACCCCTCGGCCGCCGCATTTCGCGTGACCCTCTTCGGTGCACTCGCCGGAACCGGCAAGGGCCATATGACCGACACGGCGATCCTCTCGGTTCTCGAGCCGGTAGCCAAGACCGAAATCGTCTGGAAACCGAAGGAATTCCTCCCCTTCCACCCTAACGCAATGACATGCGAGGCCCTCGACGCCGAAGGGAACGTGATCGACTCGCAGACCTACTTCAGCGTCGGCGGCGGCCAGATTGTCCAGGAGAACGAACCCGCAGGGGTCAGCCCCGACGTCTATCCCCTGACGACCCTGACCGACATCCTGGCATGGTGTCAGGAGAACGGCCAGACCTTCTGGGAATATGTCGAGAAATGCGAGGGGTCCGGAATCTGGGACTACCTCGCCGAGGTCTGGCAGACGATGCGCGAGAGCGTCGAGCGCGGTATCGACCGCGAGGGTGTCCTCCCCGGCCCTCTGAAACTCCCCCGCCGCGCCGCGACCTACTATGTCCGCGCCTCCGGCTACAAATCGAACCTCCAGTCGCGCGGCCTCGTCTTCGCCTACGCCCTGGCCGTCTCCGAAGAGAACGCCTCCGGCGGCGTTATCGTGACCGCCCCGACCTGCGGCGCCTGCGGCGTACTCCCCGCCGTCCTCTACCACCTCCAGCAGACCCGTCAGTTCTCCAACGCCCGCATCTACCGCGCCCTGGCGACTGCCGGACTGATCGGCAACGTCGTCAAACAGAACGCCTCGATCTCCGGCGCCGAAGTCGGATGCCAGGGTGAGGTCGGCGTTGCCTGCGCCATGGCCGCCGCCGCCGCCAACCAACTCTTCGGCGGCTCTCCCGCACAGATCGAATACGCCGCCGAAATGGGGCTCGAACACCACCTCGGAATGACCTGCGACCCCGTCTGCGGACTCGTCCAGATCCCCTGTATCGAACGTAACGCCTACGCCGCCGCCCGCGCCCTCGACGCCAACCTCTACTCCGCCTTCACCGACGGCGGCCACCGCGTCTCGTTCGACCGCGTCGTCGAAGTCATGAAGAACACCGGCCACGACCTCCCGTCGATCTACAAGGAAACCGGCGAAGGAGGCCTCGCCTCCGCCTGGGGAAAATAACCTGCCCCCCGCGACGATGAAACAACCGCTTGTAACCCTCCTGCTGCTCTCGGCCTCCCTCGCAGCGATGGCCGAGAGCACATCCTGACCCCGACGCGCCTCGACAAAGGGAAATACATCGTCGAAGTCCGCAAGATCGGCGACAACCTCTATCAGATAAAGGACACCGACATCTGCGTCGAGACCCGCTACTGCCACGAATACGCCACCTACGCCGAAGAAGTCGTCCTCCTTATCGACTCCAACTACGGCTACACCATAGGCAAAATCATCTTCGACTGACCCCGCCCCGGCCCCCATCCCCCTAAGGGGGGGGAGGCAGGGGGGAGTCAACCGACCTAAAATAAGAGAAACTATGACAAAAGACGGGCTATAATACTCTGCATAACATGCAAACGAGCGTAGCGAGTTTGCTTGCGGTAGTAGGTGGAAGTAATTCAGCACCCGGAGGGTGCTACGACACGTGCAGGTTCTGCCGCATGCAAGCTCGCTACACTCGCTTGCATGCGGTTATGTAGAGGGACGCCCTTCGGGCGAGGCTAAGCAAACATAAAACCTGCTGAGAAGTAATTATATTGCCAAAACCGAAACTTAAGTAAGGTTATCATTCAGTACCGGGATGGTAACGTCAGTTTTCGTCTTCTGCCTGCCCCCTCCCTGAAGGGCAATGATGTTAAGTTAGCATAGTCCATCATGAGGTGCCATCTGCGTGACAGAATCGCAGGAATCACCGCGTTAGCGGTATAATATCGTAGCCGGGGGCGAAAGCCCCCGGACCGAATATTCCATGGATCCAGACCACGTTAGTGGTCGAATAAAATCCATTATTGTTGGTCTTTATTCGACCGCTAACGCGGTATATAATAATTAAATATACAGCCGCGGGCTTTCGCCCGCGGCTACTTTCTTGACACCGCTCCGCGGTGTTGCCATTCAGTCACACAACTTAGGAAGTGGTCTCTGTCAAGTCAACATAAACATAGTTGCAGTAGGCATTGCCTATCACGATGAAGTCCCTCCGGGGCTTAACTTAACAGCATTGCCCTGAAGGGGGTGCCTGGTTGCTTCTGACTGCAGGATGCTGACGCGGGCGGGACGCCCGCTAACTACTTTGAAGGTTTTGTCGCTCGATTATTTCTCGCGCATGTAGATGTTGATCGGGGTGCCGGAGAAGTCCCAGTTTTCGCGGATCTTGTTCTCGAGGTAGCGGCGGTAGGGTTCCTTGACCCACTGCGGCAGGTTGCAGAAGAAGATGAAGGTCGGGACCGGGGAGCCTTTCAGCATCGTGACATACTTGATCTTCACATATTTTCCTTTGTTAGCCGGTGGCGGATAGGCGGAGATGACTTCGAGCATGACCTGGTTCAACTGGCTCGTCGGGACGACTCGCTGGCGGTTCTTGTAGACGTCGATCGCGGTCTCGAGAACTTTGAAGATTCGCTGTTTCGTCAGGGCTGAGGTGAAGAGAATCGGGAAGTCTGTGAAGGGGGCGAAGCGCTCTCGGATCGCTTCTTCGAAGTGGCGGATTGCGGCCTGGGATTTGTCGGCGACGAGGTCCCATTTGTTGACGCAGACGACGAGGCCTTTCTTGTTGCGCTGGATCAGGGAGAAGATGCTGGCGTCCTGACTCTCAATGCCGCGGGTCGCGTCGATCATCAGGATACAGACGTCGGAGGCTTCGATCGCGCGGACACTGCGGATGACCGAATAGTATTCGATATCTTCGTTGACTTTCGTTTTCTTACGGATTCCGGCGGTGTCGACGAGGTAGAAGTCGAAGCCGAATTTGTTGTAGCGGGTATAGACGCTGTCGCGGGTTGTTCCGGCAATGTCTGTCACGATATTGCGATCTTCGCCGATAAAGGCGTTGATCAGCGAGGATTTTCCGGCGTTCGGGCGTCCGACGATCGCGAATTTCGGGAGGTTCTCGAGGTGCTCGGCCTCCTCTTCGTCTTTCTCGGGGAGTTTCTCGACGACGACGTCGAGAAGGTCGCCCGTTCCGTAGCCGCTGACGGCGGAGACGGGATATGGCTCGCCGAGGCCGAGGGCATAGAATTCGGGGACGTTGTAGAGCCAGTCGTTCGAGTCGACCTTGTTGGCGACGAGGATGACCGGTTTGCGCGAGCGGCGGAGGATCTCGGCGACGCGGTCGTCGAGGTCGGTCGGGCCGGTCATGGCGTCGACGACGAAGAGGATTTCGTCGGCCTGCTCGATCGCGATGTCGACTTGTTTGTTGATCTCCCCTTCGAAGATATCTTCGGAGTTGACGACCCACCCGCCGGTGTCGATGACGGAGAATTCCTTGCCGTTCCAGTCGACCTTGCCATACTGGCGGTCGCGGGTCGTACCGGCAGTGTCGTCGACGATCGCACTGCGCGTCTGCGTCAACCTGTTGAAAAGCGTCGATTTACCGACATTCGGCCGGCCTACGATTGCCACTATCTGTCCCATATCTGTTCAGTCTATTTCGATTTGTTTTACAAAATTAACGATTTTACGCCGCCCCGACAAATTTTCGGGGCGGCGTATTATTTCCCGGGTCTGTTCCGTTTTATTCGATATAGCCGAAGGAGCGGAGTTTGTTCTCGCGGTTACGCCAGTTCGGTTCGACTTTGACGAAGAGTTCGAGGAATACCTTCTTGCCGAAGAAGGTCTCGATATCCTGGCGGGCCTGGGTTCCGACCTTCTTCAGCATCGAGCCACCCTTTCCGATCAGAATCCCCTTCTGGCTGTCGCGCTCGACATAGATGACGGCCATTATATGGATCGCGCCACCCTTTTCGTCGAATTTCTCGACGATCACCTCGGTCGAATACGGAACCTCTTTGTCGTAGTTCTGGAGTATCTTCTCGCGGATAATCTCGGTCACAAAGAAGCGGGCTGGTTTGTCGGTCAGGGCATCCTTCCCGAAGTATGGGGCCGAGACCGGGAGGAGTTCGACGATACGGGCCATCAGATTCGCGACGTTGAAATGCTCCTTTGCCGAGGTCGGGAAGATCTCTGCGTTCGGGAGGAGTCCGCGCCAGCGTGCGACGATATCCTCGAGGGCGGCCTGGTCCTTTACGAGGTCGATTTTGTTAATCACCAGCAGGACCGGTATCGTCTCCTTCGCGACTTTCGCGAGAAAGTCGGCGTTCTTGACGGGGTCCTCGATGACGTCGGTGACGTAGAGAAGGATGTCGGCGTCTGTCAGCGCTCCTTCGGAGAATCCGAGCATGCTCTCCTGGAGTTTGTATTTCGGGGCGAGCACGCCGGGGGTGTCAGAGAAGACGATCTGGTAGTCGTCGGTGTTGACGATACCCATGATACGGTGGCGTGTTGTCTGGGCCTTCGAGGTTATGATGCTGACGCGTTCGCCGACGAGGTCGTTCATCAGGGTCGACTTGCCGACGTTCGGATTGCCAACGATATTGACGAATCCTGCCTTATGTTTGTTCTCCATACTTGAATTATATTTTTTTGGTTTCTCCATATAAAACAGAAATAGCACCTTAAAAGATGCTATTTCCGTTAAAAAATTTTTTCCGCGGAGCGTTCCGCCGGATCAGAGGTCCCAGATGACATAGAGCGCGCCCCAGGTGAATCCGGCGCCGAAAGCGGTCAGAATCATACGGTCACCCTTGTGGAGACGGTCTTTGTATTCGTCGATACAGAGGGGGATCGAGGCGGCGCTGGTGTTGCCGTAGTGTTCGATATTGACGAGCACCTTTTCGTGGTCGATGCCGGCACGCGAGGCGACTGCCTCGATGATACGGAGGTTTGCCTGATGGGGCACGAGCCAGTCGACGGTATCCATCGTCAGGTTGTTACGTCCGGCGACTTCGAGAGTCGACTCGAGCATGTCGGTCACGGCGTGTTTGTAGACGTAGCGTCCGTCCTGCTGGACGAAATGCTGACCGGCGTCGACCGTCGCGTGCGAAGCGGGGAGAACGGAGCCTCCTGCCTGCATGATCAGGTGGTCACGCCCCTCGCCGTCGACATGGAAAACGCCGTCGATCACACCGACAGCCTCCTTCGACGGAGTCAGGAGCATACATCCGGCGCCGTCGCCGAACAGGGGGCATGTCTGACGATCCTCATAGTTGACCATCGACGACATCATTTCGGCAGCGACGACGACGACCTTGCGATAGATTCCGGCGCGGATATAGGCAGCGCCGTCCTGGAGGGCGACGAGGAATCCGGCGCAGGCGGCCTGGATATCATAGGCGTAGGCGTTCGTCAGTTTGCAGCCGTGGGCGATGACGGAGCCTGTCGAGGGAAAACGATAGTCGGGGTTCGAAGTCGCGCAAATCAGCAGGTCGACCTCCTCGGGGGCAGTTCCGGTATCAGCGAGAAGTTTCTCGACGGCCTTGATGCCCATATAGGAGGAGCCGGCACCCTCGACTTTGAGGATGCGGCGTTCCTTTATGCCGACACGTGTTGTGATCCATTCGTCGTTCGTATCGACCATCTTCGACAGCATCTCGTTGTCGAGGATATCGTCGGGGACATACGAAGCGACTCCTGAAATTCTTGCATAAGCCATGGGTGTCGAAATCAGAGGGCTGCGTTCTTTTCGATAGCGAGTTTACCGCGATAATAGCCGCATTCGCCACAAACGGTGTGGTAGATGTGCCACGAGCCGCAGTTGGGGCAAAGAGCGAGTGTAGGAGCTACAGCCTTGTCGTGTGTGCGACGCTTTGCGGTGCGGGTCTTCGATTGTTTTCGTTTAGGATGTGCCATTTTCTTTTATTGTATTTTAGTTATTGTCTTTAAGTTTCTTCAGAGCGTCCCAGCGGGGGTCTGTCGGCGCTACGTCGTCGTCGGCAGGGGCGTCGAGGTCGGCATGTTCGATTTCGTCGATCAGTTGTTCTTCGAGTTCGGCGTCTTCGTCGCCCGGGCGGGTCGCGCGGTGTTTCTTCAGAATCGAGCTCATCGCGCGGTTACACTTCCCGAGGGGATGGACATGCTTCATCGGGATATGGAGTTCGACCGTCTCATATATCATATATGCGACATTCAGGGTATTGTCGCTCTCGGGGATAACCAGCAGGTCGTCGTTGTCGTCGTTATAGTCGTCGCCATATTTGACGGCGATCGAGTAGGTGGCCTCCAGGGGGAAGTGGAGGTCGTCGAGACAACGGTCGCAGATCAGGGTGACTTCGCCGTCGATCCGGAAGTCGAGCAGGTAGGTGTCACCCTTGTATGTAATAGTCAGTTTGACATCGAGATCGGCGTCGTGGATATCCTGACTTTCCATATTGGCAAAGAACTGTTTCCCAAGGTGATATTCAAATTCGTGCACCCCGGGAGACAAACTTTTGAGCGGCAGTTTATATTCTGTAAATTTTCCCACAGCTGTCAGTTATTCAAAAAACTTTGCAAAGTTAGCCAATAAAAGTCAGATTCCAAAAAAAATTTCAATTTTTCGGATGGCGGAGCAAAAATGGCGGATTCCCCCCCCCCAGATTCAGACCACGGTAGTGGTCGAATAAACCGACACGTCGATATGCTGGCCGTCGGCAGTCAGAGGGTGTCGAGGGAGCGGGCGAGGTCGGCCCAGACCGGGGTATTTCGCTCGAGCAGGTCGGGGAACTGTTCGATCGGGACAGGGTTGCGGGTGCCGAGTTCGATTGTCGCGCTCGGTTTCCGGAATGTCACTTCGACTTCGTCGGCCCAGGAGCCGTTCGGCGGAGCCGAGTCGGGGCCGTAGCCGGGGAAGCCAGTGTGGCGTTCGATCAGCAGGGCCATTCGACGTGCGCTCTCGTTGACGAGGCTGTCGGCGTTGCCGCAGCCGTAGTAGACGAGGTTGCCGGAGGTGTGGTAGTTCAGGAAGCAGTCGTAGGGGCGGAGCGCGGCGGTCCGGAGCAGCAGACGCGACTCGACCTCCGACAGCGGTTCGGCTCCGGGGTAGAAGCCGAAGTCTTTCGAGGTTGTCAGACCGGGCGCATCGGCGAAGCCGTTACGGAAGTTTCGGTTCAGGTCGACGCCGCGGGCGTTCGCCTTGATTTGCTCGCAATCGTAGCCGGAGTCGGCCATCTCGTTGAGCCAGCGGCGCGTCTCGCGGGTCATGGCCGCGGCGACCCCCTCCTGGGAGATTGCGACCCCGTCGGGGTTGACCATCGGAAGAATCGTCAGACAGACAGTGTCGAACGCCCGGCGGAGATCGACCCCGTCGATACGCTCCCCTGCCCTGCGGCTCCAGGCATATCGCTCGAGCAAGGCCATGACCAGTTGGGAGGAAAGATATTCGCGGGCGTGCATCGACGCCTGGACCATGACGTGGCGCCGGGCATCGGGATTCCCGAAGGTGGCGACCGGAATCAGGCGGCCCTCGAAGGTTGTGTCGGCGATCCCGAAGGTAATCGATTCGGGATACACAGCCGCGAGTCTTCCGAGGTCGGAGAGCATGCGCTCGGGGGTATAGTGCTGCGACCGGATGTCGACGATCGTATTGCGGAAGCGGGGGCTGGGTATCAGCAGGAGTGCGGCGAGAGCGACGACGGCGGCTGCGGCGAGGCAGAGCGAAAGCCCGGAAATTTCTTTTCTCATAACAGACCGATACAGTTCAGGAAGATAAGGAAAATGGCCGCCGGACAGATCCAGCGGAGAAAAAACCTGACAACCGGCAGGAGCGGGGCGCGGAACAGACCGCGGTCGGTCATCTCGTCGCGCAGGAACCGGCGGTCGACGACCCATCCGACGAATATCGAGCAGATCATCGCGCCGACCGGCAGCAGCAGGTTCGAACTCAGGTTGTCGAAGAGGTCGAAAAAGGTCATCCCGGCAATTTTCACATCGGCGAGCGGCCCGAAACTGAAGGCGCAGAGAAGGCCTCCGGCGAGGGCAATCGCTGAACTGACGAGTGTTGCCTTCCGACGTCCCATACGCTTCTCCTCGCAGAAGAAGGAGATCGATATCTCGCTCATCGATACGGTCGATGTCAGCGACGCCAGGAACAGCAGAAGGAAGAAGAGAGCAGACCATGCCTGTCCGCCGGGAAGTTGGGAGAAGATAAACGGGAGCACCTCGAAGACAAGCGTCGGGCCGGCTTCGGGGGAGAGTCCGAAGGAGAATACGGCCGGAAAGATTATGACACCGGCGAGAATCGCGACGAGCGAATCGAGTGTGACGGTCATTACGGCTGTGCGCCCAAGGCGTGTGTTGTCGCTGAAATATGACGCATAGGTCATCATCCCGCCGAGTCCGAGACTGAGCGAGAAGAAGGCCTGGCCGAGCGCACCGAGCATTACCCCCGGGGTCAGTTTCGAGAAGTCGGGGGCGAAAAGGAAACGGAGCCCATCGCCGAGACCCGGCATCGTCAGGGAGTTGACACAGAAAACAATCAGCAGAAGGAACAACAGCGGCATCAGGATATTCGACGCGCGTTCGATTCCGCGGGTGACGCCGCCGAGAAGAATCAGGGTGTTACAGAAGAGGAAGACGACGGTCCAGAGGACGGGGCGCCATCCTGTTGTCAGTTCGACGAAGCGTGCGTGGCCGACAGCCTTGTCTGTGAAGTCGAGCGTGCCGGTCGCCGAGGCGAGACCATATTCGACCGTCCATCCGGCGACAACCGAGTAGAAACTGAGAATCAGCAGCGACGCCGTTATTCCGATATATCCGGCCAGGGGCCAGTGGCTGCCGGGGCGGAGCGCGCGGTATGCGCCGAAGATATTGCTCCGGGTTCCGCGTCCCATGGCAAACTCGGCGCATAGCACCGGCGCACCGATCAGGAACACAAACGCCAAATAACAGAGCATGAACGCCCCGCCGCCATGCTGTCCGGCCTCGTAAGGGAAACGCCATATGTTTCCGAGGCCGACGGCAGAGCCGACGGTCGTCGCGACAGCGGCGAATCGCGAAGCGAAAAGCGCGCGCTGTCCTTTCGGGTTGCCGTTTTTTTTGTCAGCCATCGAGCAGTTGCTGGCCGTGGGTCTTCGTGGAAATCTGCTTGGGAGTCCATATGCGCTCCACGCGTCCGTCGGGTCCGATTTCGAAAGTAGTCCGGAAGATTCCCATATACTTGCGGCCGCACATCGACTTTTCACCCCATACGCCGAAGGCCTCGGCAAGATGATGGTCAGTGTCGGCGATCAGCGGGAAAGGCAGTGAGTTTTTTTCGACAAAGCGGCGGTGGCGCCCGGCGTCATCGGTCGAGACGCCGACGACGGCATAGCCCCGGGCAAGCAGCGCCTCATAGTTGTCGCGGAGGCTGCATGCCTCGGCCGTGCAGCCGGGGGTCATATCCTTCGGGTAGAAATAGAGTATCAGTTTCTTTCCGGCGAAATCGTCGCGGCGGAGTGTCCGGCCGTCCTGGTCTGTTCCGAGGACCTCGGGTATCAGTTCTCCAATTTCCATATCGCAGTTGTCGTTTTATTGTTTCTTTATAAATTCTATAACAGCCGAAAGGACTGAAGGATCAATCGTTGTCTTAATCTGGGCGTAGTTCATCGACGAGACTTCGGCCTGGGCCGGCTGGAACATATGGTTGACGCGGGGGAAAACACGGATTTCGGTCTCGGGGCGTATCCGGCGGGCGAGTTCGGTGTTGGCCCGGGTGTCGACCTGGCAGTCCCATTCGCCACCGAGCAGAAGAACCGGCACCTCAATCCGCGCGAACGACTCGGCCGGATCGGTCCGGACGAAGGAGACATACCAGGGGGAGGTCATGACCGCCGTCTGGCGGGCAATCGCGCCGGGGGAATAGTGTCCGTCGGCGGTCATCAGGGCGGTCAGCCGCTCGCGCAGGGCTTCGGGCGTCAGGGTCGTGTCGGCGATGGCGTCGAAAATCTGCACGATGGTCGCGCGGCGGACGGAGTCGAGCGGGTTGCCCGAGAGCCGGGCGATCGCTTCGTTCTGGAGAATCATTGTCTGGCGGCCCGACATGACCGGTCCGGCCATCGAGATGACGAAGGATACCTCCGAGGGGTGGTCGGCCGCGTTCATCGCGGCGATCATCCCCCCCTCGCTGTGGCCGATATATCCGGTTCGGAGGGTGTCGACCATACTGAGGGTCCGGAGATAGCGAAGCGCGGCGAGGGCGTCGGTCGCCAGGTCGGCTGTGGTCGCCACGTCGGGCCCGGCCGACGAGTCGCCGACGCCGCGGTCGTCGTAGCGGAGCGAGACGATCCCGTGGCTTGCGAGAAAGTCGGCCATAAGCTGGAAGGGACGGTGGCCATAGATTTCCCCGTCGCGGTTCTGGGGTCCGCTGCCGGAGACGAAGACAACGGCCGGGAAGGGTCCCTGGCCGAGCGGGAGGGTCAGCGTCGCCCCGAAACGGAGAGTGTCGTTGGTGAAGACAATCCGCGAGTTCGCGCCGAAGGAGTAGTCGCCCAGAGGTATGGAGGCGGAGGCAGCGTTCTTATCTTCAGACTTTGCGCGCAGGAGCATCATCGGGACGTCGATTCCGTTCTGGGCGAAGCGGCCGTTGATTCGCGAGTCGGCTGCCGACCAGCAGCCGCAGTATACGGCGCCGGCCATGTCGACGCGGAGAAATATCGAGTCGCCGTCGACGCGTATCGACGTCGGGATATCTGCGGCACCCTGCATCGGCGAATCCATCGTCGCCCGGTATTGCGCTCCATCCTTTTCGATATCGAAAACAACCGAGAGTCCCATCAGCTGCCCCTCCCAGCGCCCGGCGAAGTCGACAGCCCAGAGCGGGCCTGCGGCGAACAGCAATGCAATGGCCGCGGCAAAACACCGCGCGAAAAGTCGGATACGCATCATACTTCGAGAGTCTGGAGGATTGCGCGGAGTTCTTCGTCGGTTGTCGTCAGGCGGCTCTTCAGTTCGGCGAGCAGTTCGGTCGCGCGGCGTGTCAGCGCGGCAAGGCGGTCGATGTCGCAGTTGTCGCCCTGCATGCTTCGGATGATTGCTTCGAGTTCGGCGACAGCCTTCGTATAGGTCATTTCCTTGACCGGAGTGAATGTCTGTTCCATATAGGTCGATTGATGTCAGGCTATTGTTTGTTATTGATCTTTATATCATTTAGTTTCTGTCCGGAGACGGTCGAGCATACCTCTCCGTCGGCGAAACGCGTGGTCATTTCTGCGCCGGGGAGGATATCGGCCGCGGAGCGAACGATACGTCCGCCGGAAAGGGTCATCGTGAAGCCGCGCCGCAGGGTTGCATCGGGGGAATATGCGCCGATCAGGGCGGCATATTTGTCGAGTTCGGAACTCCGGCGCTCAATCTGGCGGAGCGCGGCGGTCCGGAGCGAATCGGCCAGGGAGTCGAGACGGACGGCGGTCGGGGCGATACAGAGCGAACTGGCGTTGTGGATCGCCATCGCCGCCCGTTCGAGACGGGCGCGCATCTGCTCGACACCCCGCGCCGGGAGCAGTTTCAACTGCGCCGCCAGAGTCGCAAGCCTGGAGTTCTCCCCGGCCATGCGGTCGGAGGAGATACGCTGGAGGTCGACGGCGGCGCGGCGCAGGCGGTCGAGGGCGGCCTCACCCTTTCCTATCAGCCACTCGGCCGCGGCGGTCGGGGTCTTGACGCGCATATGGGCGACATAGTCGAGGAGCGTGACGTCGCGTTCGTGGCCGATTCCGATAATGACCGGAAGGGGGAACTGGGCAATCGATGCCGCGAGGTCGTAGTCCTCGAATGCGAGCAGGTCGCTCGTCGCGCCCCCTCCGCGAATCAGCACGACGCAGTCGAAGTTGTCATACTCGGCCATAATCGCCGTCAGGGCGGCGATTATGCTCGCCGGAGTCCCCTCCCCCTGAAGACGCGCCGGGAAGAGTTTCAGCCGGAATGCAAGACGCGAGGGGTTGTTGACGATCTGGTTGACGAAGTCGCCGAATCCGGCGGCTCCGGCGGCTGAAATGATTGCGACGCGCAGCGGCAACGCCGGCGACGGCAGTTCGCGGTTGGCGTTCAGAATCCCCTCGCGCTGGAGCCGGAGGATATTCTCGCGGCGGCGGCGCAGGAGTTCGCCCATCGTGAACTCGGGATTGACGGCGCTGACGACGACCGTCATGCCGTAGACCTCGTGGTAACTGACCGAGACACGGAGCATGACCTTCAGGTTTGTCGCGAAATCCTGGCCTGTCGCGGCGCGGAACGTTCTGGATATCTGGCTGTAGACATTTGCCCAGATCGCGGCGCGGCTTTTTGCGAGTATGCGTCCGGCATCATCCTTCTGGAGCAGCTCCATATAGCAGTGGCCGCCGGAGACGCGTACGTCGCTCAGTTCGGCCGTGATCCAGACATTCTGGAGGTCGGGGGAGGCGAGTTTCTGTTTGACGCGCAACTGGAGTTGCTGGAGGGTCAGGGCCTGGTCCATCGGTCAGTCGGGGTCATTTTGCGGGATTGAATCTCTTTCCGTCGAAACGGTAGAGGAGTTTGTCGCGGAGCGAACCGCCGACGATCTCGTAGATATCCTCGCTCAGGAATGAGCGGGTGTTGTTCGTCAGGGTCAGGAGCGAGGTCGACGGATTGTAGTCGTAACTGATCAGCAGGAACGGTACGAAGGTCTCGACCTCGGCGCGGTTCTTCCGCCCCTGGTCTGTCAGCCAGTCGTCGAGCGCAGGTTTGTCGAAGTAGGTCTCGGTCGCCTGCCGGGTCCAGTCGGAGGTGTAGATGTCGAGGCGGCTGTCGGGGGCGGGGGTCAGGACGGTCGTGACGACGGCGATCAGTGTGTCACCCCTGGCCGGAATCAGCGCGATCTGGTAGGACGACGAGGGGGTCATCTCGATCCGGAGGCTCAGAGGGGTCAGTTCGGTCAGCCTCGAAGCGCCGCCGACGTTGTTCTGCGACGGGGTCGTCATGTTGCTGTTGAAATAGTCTATCATGTCGAGGCGCGTGCTCCGGTCGAGCAGCGGGAAGATGGTCGAGGGAGCGTCGACGAAGGCGTCGGATGCCTCCCGGGCTGTCAGGGCCGCGGGGAGAAGCAGCGCCGCGACGGCGGTCAGGGCCGCGGCGGTCAGGGCCGTCAGACGTTGTTTCAGTTGTGTTGCCATAAGCGGTTGTTGTGTTTTGTCGTCGTTGGTTCGGGCAAAGTTACGAATTTTCCGCCGAACCGCCGTCGAGATTTGTCATTGTTTCTTTCGCCGGCCGTTCTTTTTCGATTCGGAACGGTGTTTGTTCCGGAAATAGTCGTATGGACTCTCCGCTCCCGAGGGGAGGGGCTGTTCGTCGTGGCGGCGGTTCTTGCGGCTGGAGGCGCGGGCATAGTCTTTGTCGGGGGCGGCGATCTCGCTGTAGATCCGTTTGCCGAAGAATTCGCCCCCGGTCAGTCCCTCGACAACGCGGCGGGCGTCGGCCGCCGGAACGTCGAAGAGCGAGTAGCCGGGCAACAGGTCGATGCGCCCTACGTCGACGCGCCGTCCCGCGACGTTGTGGTTCAGCATCTCGATCAGGTTTCCGGCATAGAAGCCGTCGTTCTTTCCGGCGTTGATATAGATTCGCTCCATCCCCTTCTCGGCCGTGCGGCGGTCTTTCTCCTCGTCGGTCCGGGGTCGGGCGTCGTGTTTCTCCTTTTTCTCTTTCCGGTCGCGCGCGGGCTTCTCGTCGATATAGTCGATCTTCGGGGCGTCGCGGTAGTAGTCGAGCAGGCGGTTGAATTCGAGCGAAACGACCCGTTTCAGCAGGTCTTCGCCGCTGAGCCAGCTGAGTTTCCGGCTGATTCCCGGGAGATAGCGGTCGATCTGCTCCTGATTGACCACGACCTTCTCGAGGCGGTCGGCGAGGTTGTAGAGTTGTTTCTCGATTATATGCTCCGGGGTCGGAACCTCGCGGCGCTCGAATTTCTTCCCGATCTTCTTTTCGATTTCGCGGAGTTTTCCTTTCTCGCGCGAATGGATGATCGCGACGCTTATGCCGGTCTTTCCGGCTCGGCCTGTGCGGCCGGAGCGGTGGGTGTAGACGGCGGTGTCGTCGGGGAGGCCGTAGTTGATGACGTGGGTCAGGTCGTCGACATCGAGGCCGCGGGCGGCGACGTCGGTGGCGACCAGCAGGGAAATGACCTTGTCGCGGAATTTTTTCATCACGATGTCGCGCTGCTGCTGCGACAGGTCGCCGTGGAGCGCGTCGGCGTTATATCCGTCCTGGATCAGTTTGTCAGCGATCTCCTGGGTGTCGCGGCGGGTGCGGCAGAAGATGATCGCGTAGATGCCGGGGGAGTCGTCGGCGACGCGCTTCAGCGCGAGATATTTGTCTCGGGCGTTGACCATATAATATATGTGGCGGACATTCTCGGCACCCTCGTTCCGGTTTCCGATAACGAATTCGGTCGGGTCATTCATATAGTTCTTCGCGATTGCGGCAATCTCGCGGGGCATCGTCGCCGAGAACATCAGCATCTTCCGTCCGGAGGGAACATGGCTCAGGATGTCGTTGATCGAGTCTAGGAATCCCATGTTCAGCATCTCGTCGGCTTCGTCGAGGACAACCGTCCTGACATCGTCGAGCGTGACGACGCCGCGGTTGATCAGGTCAATCAGACGGCCCGGGGTCGCGACGACTATCTGGATCCCCTCGCGAAGAGCGCGTATCTGGCTCTCGATACTCGATCCGCCGTAGACCGGAAGCACACGCACATCGGGCATATATTTCGAGAAGTCGGCCAGGTCGCCGGCAATCTGGAGACAGAGTTCGCGGGTCGGCGAGAGAATCAGCGCCTGGGGGCGTCGGAGCGCCGGGTCGATACGCTGGAGCACCGGAAGTCCGAACGCGGCGGTTTTTCCCGTTCCGGTCTGGGCGAGGGCGACGACATCGCCCGAGGTGTCGTCGAGAAGGTGTGGGATAACTTTTTCCTGGACCGGCATCGGGTTCTCAAAGCCGAGATCCTCTATGGCGCGGCGCAGGTCTTCGCGGACGCCCAATTCTTCGAATGTCATATATATCTGTTATCTGTTTTGTCTGGTTAATCTTTTGTTAAAACGGCCTTCGCCGCGTTATTGTTTGACGGCTCGGCGAGGTCGACAGTGACCGACGCGGGGTAGAGCCGCCGGGGATCGCCGAAAAGGGCGCAACTCCGGAGTATGTCAGCGGTTGTCAGCGCAGGCCGTCCGTGCCAGACACGGTGTCCGTTGACACGGACCGTGACAGGTCGGGAAAGGTCGACGAGGTGTTCGTCGAGATAGACGCGGATGATGCCGTCAGTCGCCGGGGTATAACTCCGGCTGAAGTCGAGGTCAATCTCCCACACAGGGTCGACGACGGTCGTCGTGTATGCGACGCGGTCGATGGTCAGGTCGACGGTGTTTCCGGTGATGGTCATCTCGTAGCGGGTTCGCTCGCCGGGATCGTCACCGCCGGGGCGGCTGAGGACCTCGAGGTTATAGAATCCGCGGCGGTGGAGGCTGTCCATGTCGTAGTCCTCCCAACTGACGCGGCGTGGCCAGGGGTTTCGGCGATAATGTTTCAGCCAGGTGGTCGTCGGGGTGTAGTCGATATGGTGGCCGCGGCCGGGGATCAGTTCGATACGGCGGCGGAAGTAGCCGGGGTTGTCGGCGGCGACGCTGTCGAAAGCCTGGAGCGTAAGGCGGGTCAGGGAGTTGCGGTAGAATCCGTCGTCGAGGGCTCCGGTCCGGAGCGAGAAGGCGATGTTGCGGCAGTTCTCGACCGGGGCGTTCTTCAGTGGTTCCCCGCCGGCCATCGGGCCAGCGCCGGCGAGGTAGTCGGCGTAGAACGAGGCGAGACGCTGTGAGCCGTAGCCCCCCTCGGAGATTCCGAAGAAGTAGATCCGGTCGGGGTCGATCTCGCCCGAGGCGAGCGCCTGGCGGAGCATATTCTCCCAGGCCCACTGTTTAGTCTGCTGGTACCAGCGGTACCATTTCCCGGTCTGCGGAATCCGGGGGACGAAATAGGCCGCGGGAGCGTCGTCGAAGTTGCGGGCGAAGTAGAGTCCGTTGGCCCATTCGCGCGAGGGGTCGCCGGATCCGTGGAGATAGAGGAAGAGGGGATATCCGGCCGCGGGACGATCCCCTTTCGAGCCGTAGCGGAAGGTCATCCGGGGGTCGCCGGGTTCGATTCCGCTCGGAAGAGCCCAGGATGCGGAGTCCTCCGACAGGGGGCTCAGTGCCGGAAGTGTCTCGGAAGTCGATGCGGCGAGCGCCTCGCGCCAGGCGTCCCATACCTGACGGCGCATCGCCGCGAGGGAGTCGGCCGCGAGCGGCCGCGAGGGGACGGCGGAGGCCGGCGCGACATCGTCGCCGGCGAGTTTCGACTCGAGCCACAGTTTCATTTCAGTCTGCCGCAGCGGCTGTTCCGCAGCGACTTCGACGGGTACAGCGACCGGCATCAGCAGCGCCGCCGCTAGTGCGAATATACAAAAGAACAGTTTCGTTATTCTCATTTCAACAAGCAATTTACAAGCAAGTTTATATGACAAATTGTTAGCCCCGATTCTTCAATATATGGAAACCATAGGGATAGTAGTGGGTCATCTGGTGGATCTGGCCGTCGGCGACGACGGCGCGGATAGCAGTGGTGCATATTAAACAACTAACATATTGATACTCAGTAGGTGCGCAGCCTGCCGCGTCCACCTCGAATGACGCTGAAACCTCGCTGATTTTGTTCCACGCCTGGGCAGACGCGGCAGGCCGCGTCCCTACAATAAATCGCTGTATGTCATCAATATGAGCACTGAATATTCTGCGGGGAGATTTCATCGGCCGGGGTGATTGATCGGGTTTATCAGTTGTTCGGCCGTAAAGTTACGAAGAAGTTTTTAATCGGACAAATTTATGTTTTTTATGGATTTTCAAAATCCATTCTCGCGGCTGGCGATTTTCGGGCTATGTTTGACCGGAATTTGCACATCGCTTTCACGAACTATCCCTACTTTTGTGCCATCCAACCGATATAATTACAAACAGAGAATGAAAAAAGGTATGCTATCACTATTTATCGCGGCCGCGGCTGCCCTGACGGCGGCCGGCGAATCGCTGACCGACCTGGTCAACCCCCTGCTCGGTACGGCGACCCTCTGGGACGCCGAAGACCTCGGATATGTACGCCACAGCGAAAAACGGACCTGGGGCGCGGAGGTATTCCCCGGCGCAGCGCTCCCGAACGCAATGGTCCAGCTGACGCCGGTCACGATGTGGCACACCGGAGCCGGATATCAGTATGAGGACACGACAATCCTCGGCTTCGCCCACACGGCGATGGGCCACTGGAATCTGATCGACCTGCCGATGATGGCCGTCACCGGACGCTTCGACGCCGACGACTACGCCTCCCCCTACTCACACGACAACGAATCGGCCCGCCCGGGCTACTACAGCGTCCGCCTCGGACGCTACGGAATCGACGCCGAACTGACCGCGACACTCCGCTGCGGATTCCACCGCTACCGCTTCGCCGACGGCGGCGAGAAACACCTGCTGGTCAACGTCGCCCACAACCAGGGACCCGTCCGCGACTGGGAAATCAACCGGGTCGGCGAAAACGCCTTCGCCGGGCGGCAGAACGAATTGTTCTACTACGCCGTCACTAACTTGCCGATCGATTCGGTACGGATTCTGCCGGGCAAGACTGAGCGCAGCGTTCCGGTTGCCGTCATCGACTTCCGCAACGACGCCCCGGCGGAGCCGCTCGAGGTCAGGGTCGGCATTTCGTATGTCAGCATCGACAACGCCCGGCTGAACCTCGAGACAGAGATGCTGTCGAAGAGTTTCGACCAGGTTCGACGCGAGGCCGACGAGACCTGGGAGACGCTGCTCGGCCGGATCGAAGTCAAGGGTTCGACCGAGCGCGAAAAAAGGCTGTTCTACACGACGCTCTACCGGTCGATGCTGATGCCGCGCCTCGAGAGCGACGCCGACGGGCGCTACCGCGACCAGCGGGGGGAGATCGCCGAAGGGGCCGGCTTCCGCTACTACTCGAATCCGGCTTTCTGGGACGTCGCCCGGTCGCAACTGATTCTCCTCGGCATGCTCCAGCCCGATGTCGCGACAGACATAATCCGCTCGACGATCGACCGCGGCGAGAAGGACCGCGGATTCATCCCGACATATTTCCACGGCGACTTCGCCCCGGCATTCGTCATCGGCTCCTGGAAGCGGGGAATCCGCGGATTCGACCTCCGAAGGGCCTACAAACTGGCGCTGAAGAGCGCCACAGTCGCCGGACGCGGCGGACGCCCCTATATGAAGGAGTATCTCGAGAAGGGATATGTCTCGGACGAGAATCTCCCCGACAATCCTTTCTGGGAAGAGCACAAGGGGGGTGTCACGAAGACCCTCGAGTATGCCTATGCCGACTATGCCGTCGCGCAGATCGCCCGCGAACTCGGCGACACGGCGAACTACCGTATCCTGATGAACCACAGCCGTAACTACCGGAACGTCTTCAACCCCGCCAACGGCTTCTTCCAGGGACGCATCGAGGGGGGAGACTGGCTGACTCCATACGACCCCGACATGGGGTATTTCCAGCACCAGTACCGCGAGGCCAACGGCTGGAACTCGCTCTTCTACGCCCCCCACGATCCGGAGGGTGTCGTCGCACTATATCCGTCGGCCGAAGCGGTCGAGGAGAAACTCGACACCCTCTTCACCCGCCCCTATAACGGCCTCGAAATCGCGAACATGACCGGATTTATCGGAAACTACTGCCACGGCAACCAACCGGGCCACAACATCCCCTACACCTATTATTTCACAGGACACCAGGAGAAAGCCCAGCAGCGCCTTAACCAGATCATGGACCGCTTCTACGACATGGGGCGCGAACATCTGGCCTACTGCGGAATGGACGACGCCGGGGGGATGTCGGCCTGGTATGCCCTCAACGCGCTCGGAATCTTCACCTACTCCCCGGCCGACGCGGAGTATATCGTTTCGGTCCCGCTGTTCAGCGACGTCGCCTTCCGGCTTCGGGAGAACACCTTCAGGATCCGCCGCGAGGGGAGCGGCACCCGGATCCGGAAGATCACCGTCGGCGGAAAGCCTCTGAAGGGGTATTTCGTCGGGGATTCGGAGCTCCGGCAGGGGAAAAGCCTGGTAATTTACACCGACTGAAAGAAAAATTTCGCATCCGGATGCGATTTTTTGGCCATAATTGTTTTGTGGTTCAAAAAAGTATGTGTAATTTTGCCGCGCTATTCCGAAAAGAATTCAATAAAAAACTAACTAACATATGATCATCGTACAAGTAAAAGAAGGCGAAAACATCGAAAAAGCTCTGAAGAAGTTCAAACGCAAGTTTGAAAAAACAGGTATCGTTAAAGAATTGCGCAGCCGCCAGGCTTTCCAGAAGCCTTCGGTGACGAACCGCAAGAAAATGATGAAGGCTGTTTACGTCCAGAAGCTTCGCGCTACAGAAGAATAAGGCTCCAGCCGGTCCCCGAACTTCCCCCCGAACAGCGCGCGGCCTCGACCAGGAGCCTCGCCATCCTATATTTGATCCGCCATACAAGCGGCCAGCTCCGCCGGTTTCCCGGCAGTGCTGGCCGCTTTCGTTACGATACTTTTTGAGGCGGGGCTTGGTTTTCCGGATTTTTTTGTAACTTTAGGGCCGAAAAACGTTATCATGCCCCGACAGACGATGGGAGAGAGACGACTGAAACCGACCGACGAGGCTATCCTGGCCTTCATCCGATATCTCGCGACAGAAAAGCGAATGTCGGAGAACACCGTCGCGGCCTACTCGACAGACCTCGCCCAGTGGGAACTCTTCGCGACCGACGGCGGCCGCCTACCCCTCGCCCCCGAATCGGCGTCGACAAACGATCTTCGCCTCTGGCTCGTCGACCTCGGCCGCCAGGGGATCTCCCAGCGGTCGATACGCCGCAAGATCCAGGCCCTCCGCTCGTTCTACGCCTACATGATGCGCCGCCGCGGCATGACCGCCAACCCCGCCGCCGCGATCGTTCCGTCGCGCCTGCCGAAATCGCTCCCGGTCTTCGCCCAGACAAGCGAGATAAACGCGATGATCGACGCCGAGACAGACCCCGACGACTTCGTCGCCGTCCGGAACCGCCTGATTCTCGAACTGTTGTACTCGACCGGAATCCGCTGCTCGGAACTGACCGGCCTGCTCGACCGGAACGTCGACACCGAACGCGGCGAACTAAAAGTCCACGGAAAACGTAATAAGGATAGAATCGTGCCATTCGGAGAAGCGCTGGCCGCTTCGATCGAGAACTACCGCCGGATGCGCCGGCAGGCTGTCCCCGACGCCACAGCGCCGGAACTGCTTGTCGGCTCGAAGGGGAAGCCCCTCGGCCGCCCACAGGTATACGCCATCGTCCACCGCGCCATGGAAGCCGCCGGAGTCCACGCCACGAGGAAGAGTCCCCACGTGCTCCGCCACTGCTTCGCCACCGATATGCTGAACAACGGCGCCGACCTCAGCGCCGTCCAGCAACTCCTCGGACACGAATCGCTCGCGACAACGCAAATCTACACCCATGTCACAGTCCGTGACCTGTTAACCAACTACAAGTCGGCCCACCCCCGTGGGTCAGTTAACCCTAACAAAACAAACTGATATGGAAACAAAAATCCAGGAGATCAATTTCGTAGCGAGGGAATCCCTGCGCGAATTCATCGACAAGAAAGTCGAACGACTCGAACGCCACCACAGCGACATCGCAACACTCGATATCACCATGAAGGTCACCCGCCCCGAAGCCGTCATGAACAAACGCGCGACCATCCACGCGATTGTCCCCCATATCGCCGACATCGTCGCCAGCAAGGACGCCGACACCTTCGAGGAAGCCCTGACGAACACCTTCGACAATATCGACGCGCTGATAACCAAAAACAAAGAGCAGAAGAAAGGGAAATAACCCGCCCCGTTTCGAAAAAAAACAGTAATTTTGCATTCATGAAATGTCATAAACAAAACAACCGCATCTCATGAATGTCAGAACCCCCGCAGAGACCGCCCAGGCAGCCCTGGCGTCCGGAACCGCAAAAGCCGGACTCCACAGCCGCCCGGGCGCTCTCGTCATTCTCTCGATCCTCGCCGGATGTTACATAGCCCTCGGCGGAACCCTATCGCTGATCGCCGGATACGGCTTCCCCGAAGCGACAGCCGGAAACCCCTCGCTCCAGCGCCTGATCAGCGGCGCGACATTCCCCCTCGGACTGATACTCGTCGTCGTCCTCGGCGCCGAACTCTTTACCGGAAACAACGCCCTGCTGATTCCCCCGATGGTCACCGGACAATGCTCTCCAGCCAAGGTCGCCGCGAACTGGACTGTCGTCTACTTCGGGAACATGGCCGGAGCCGTTCTGTTCACATGGCTCTTCGTCGACCTGACCGGACTGACCGCAGCCGACCCCTACAACAGCGCGATCCTCGGAATCGCCCGCGCCAAGGTCTCGATGTCCTGGCTGACGGTGCTGCTCAAAGGAATCGGCGCGAACTGGTGTGTCTGCCTCGCCGTCTGGCTCGCCCTCTCGGGCAAAACGCTGACCGACAAAATGGCCGCCTGCTGGTTCCCGGTTATGGCGTTCGTCGCCCTCGGCTACGAACACTCGGTCGCAAACATGTTCTACCTCCCCTGCGCGATGATGGCCGGATCTGACGTGACGATCCTCGAGGCGGTCAACGCGAACCTGATTCCGGCGACCCTCGGCAACATCGTCGGCGGAGCGCTCTTCGTCGGATCGGTCCACGCATGGCTCTATCTGAAAAAATAAAGAAAAATCACGCAAAAACATTCGGAAAATTTCTTAACTTTGCAGAACAAACCGGAACTGAAACCGAACAAAACGTTTTAATACATAAAGACAATTCAAGTAATATGGTAAGTTACAAAGAGTTGGGCCTTGTGAACACCCGTGAGATGTTCAAGAAGGCCATCGAAGGCGGATATGCCATTCCTGCTTTCAACTTCAACAACATGGAGCAGCTCCAGGCTATCATCAAAGCCGCTGCAACCGAGAAATCGCCCGTAATCCTCCAGGTATCGAAAGGCGCCCGTCAGTATGCCAACGAAACCCTCCTGCGCTACATGGCCCAGGGTGCGGTCGAATACGCCAAGGAACTCGGCTGGGAAAATCCCCAGATCGTTCTCCATCTCGACCACGGCGACAGCTTCGAACTCTGCAAGTCCTGCATCGACAACGGCTTCTCGTCGGTCATGATCGACGGATCCCACCTCCCCTATGAGGAGAACGTCGCCCTGACAAAGAAAGTCGTCGACTATGCCCACCAGTATGACGTAACCGTCGAGGGTGAGCTCGGCGTCCTCGCCGGCGTCGAAGACGAAGTCTCCTCCGACCACCACACCTACACCGACCCCGAAGAGGTCATCGACTTCGCAACACGCACAGGCTGCGACTCGCTCGCCATCTCGATCGGCACATCGCACGGCGCATACAAGTTCACCCCCGAACAGTGTACACGCGACCCGAAGACCGGCCGTCTCGTTCCCCCGCCCCTGGCCTTCAACGTCCTCGACGCCGTCATGGAGAAACTCCCCGGCTTCCCGATCGTCCTCCATGGTTCGTCGTCCGTTCCCCAGGAATATGTCGACACAATCAACAAATACGGCGGCAAACTCCCGAACGCCATCGGCATCCCCGAAGAGGAACTACGCAAGGCCGCAAAGAGCGCCGTCTGCAAGATCAACATCGACTCCGACAGCCGCCTGGCAATGACCGCCGCCGTCCGCGAAGTCTTCGCCCTGAAGCCCGCCGAATTCGACCCCCGCAAATATCTCGGCCCGGCCCGCGACGAAATGGAAAAACTCTATATCCACAAGATCACGAACGTCCTCGGCAGCAACGGCAAGGCTTAAGCCCCGCCTCCTGCTGAAAAACGCCATAACTATCCGAAAGTCCCCCGGAAACTCCCGAAAAAACGGAGTTCCGGGGGACTTTCCCGTTAAAAATTGCTTATTACGTCGAAAAAACCTCCCCGGCGGCCGCGCCGTTCGCGATAAAATTATTATTTTTGCGAACTGAAACCAACAAAAACCTAACCAACGATTAATCCAGACACCAAATGAGAAATATCTACCTCGCTTCTCTCCTCGCCGCCTCTGCCCTGACGGCCGCGGCGCAGTCGCCGAAGTTCGACGCAGCGACGCAGATGATGCTCAACGCCTCCGGAAACGCCGAGCAACTCAGCACCACCCTGCGCGCCATGTCGGTCAAGGCCCCGGCCGAAGATATGTCGATGACATTCATTGTTATCTGCGAGCCCTCGACCGACATCACGGCCGTCGAGGCCCTCGGCATCGACGTCAGCGTGATCTCCGAGACATGCTTTATAGCGAACCTCCAGCTCGACCAGCTCGAGGCCCTCGCCGCCATCGACGGCGTCAGATCGGTCAACGCCAACAACCTCCGCTCGACCATGAACGACCGCGCACGCAGCGCGACCGGAGTCGACAAACTCCACGCCGGAACCGGCCTCGGCCAGAGTTACACCGGAAAGGGGGTCATCGCCGGCCTGATGGACACCGGAATCGACCCGATCCACGTCAACTTCCAGGACTCGGAAGGGATGCCCCGCGTCACCCGCTACTGGATTTTCAACAGCAACGACGGAAAATTTTCGACCTACGACGACGATGAATCTATCGCCTACGCCCCGACCGACAGCAAAAACGACACCCACGGAACCCACGTCGCCGGCATTATGGGCGGCAGTTACGACCAGATTGCCCTGAAGTCTGCCACGCTCGACGAATCGACAAACCGCGTCAACGTCGGTTCAGGCCGAATCCAGTATAAAGGAATGGCTCCCGAAGCCGAACTCGTCATGGCCGGCGGCTCGCTCTACGACGCCAATATCCTCCAGGCTGTCCGGAACATCGCCGACTACGCCCGCCAGGAGGGTCGCCCCTGCGTCGTCAACCTCTCGCTCGGAAACAACAGCGGCGCCCACGACGGCACCGACGGAATCCAGGCCGAAATGGACAAACTCGCCAAGGAGGTTATCATCTGCGTCTCGGCAGGCAACGAAGGTGAGGACAAAATCGCCCTCAGAAAGACTTTTACCGAAGAAGATGGTGTTCTCCGCTCCTTTATAAAGGACAACAAACTGGTCGGCATAACCGACATGTGGGGCGACTCGGACACCCCCTTTGAGGCAAGCTGGGTCGTCTACGACGCCAACAAAGATGACGTCGTCGTCACATTCCCCGCCGACAACTCCCGCCCTGGCGAGACCCTCTACTACGGCAACTCGCGCACGTCCTATGTCTCCGACCCCCTGTTCGACCAGTATTTCAAGGGATTCATCACGACACTCAGCCAGAAAGACCCGAACAACGGCCGCTGGCATATCTACACAACCGCCACGATCGAACCGAACGGCGGAACGGGCCGCTACTACCTCGGCCTGGTCATCACCGGAAAGAACGGCCAGCATGTCGATGTCTACGGCAACACCTCGTCGCCGTTCACGAACAACTTCCTCTCCGACTGGTCTGACGGCGGCTTCGACGGAACGATCAACAACATGGCCTGCGGCAAAAACACGATCGCCGTTGGATCATACGCGACCCGCACGGCATGGGGAACCCTCGGAGCCCAGCGTCAGTCGTCGATGTCGACAAACGGCGAGGGGGAAATCAGCCGATTCTCCTCCTGGGGTCACCTCGCCGACGGACGCGTCCTCCCCGACATCTGCGGCCCGGGAGAGCACCTGATCTCCTCGATGAACTCGAAATATATCGACGGAAACAACATCGACACGAACTCGATGGTCGCATCGGCCTCGAACTGGACCGGCGGAACCGACTACTGGAACGCCATGCAGGGCACCTCAATGTCGTCGCCCGCCGTCGCCGGAATCATCGCACTCTGGCTCGAGGCGCGTCCCGACCTGAACGCATCGTCGATCCGCGAAATCTTCGAAAAAACGGCTATCCGCGACGAAGCAGTCACCCGCCCCGGAACCGAAGGGAAATGGGGCGCGGGCAAAATCGACGCCTATGAAGGTCTGAAATATGCCCTGACAATGAACTCAATCAAAGGCACACTCTCCGACAACGACGACAAGGCGCTCCTTGTCAAGGCCGACGGCAACACCCTCGAGGCATTCGTCGCCGACGCCGGATCGCTCAGTGTCACGCTCTTCAACATGCAGGGCGCAGCCGTCGCCTCGCAGACCGTCGCCGGCGACACAGCGACGATCCCGACCTCCGGACTACAGGCCGGAGTCTACGTCGTCAGCGCACGCAGCGACCGCGGAACCCACACAACCCGCGTCGTCATCCGCTGACGTCGCCCGTCCCCAACCGACTGAAAACCACGAAAAACCCCCGATATGGCCCGAACATGTCGGGGGTTTCAATGAAACCCGATATAAACACAACCGACAAAACAGAACCGAAAACAATGGAAAACTGGTTTGAATGCAAAGTCCGTTACGACAAAATGATGGAAAACGGCATAGTAAAGAAAGTCAACGAATCGTTCCTGGTCGACGCCCTGTCGTTCACCGAAGCCGAAGCGCGCATAATCGAAGAACGAACCCCCTTCATCTCGGGCGAATTCTCCGTCTCGGCCGTCAAGCGAACGAAGATTTCCGAAATATTCTGGGACGACTCGGCCGACAAATGGTATCTCGTCAAGGTCGCCTTCATCACGATCGACGAAAAGACCGCCGCCGAAAAGCGCTCGATCTCCCAGATTCTTGTCGCCGGCAGCGAATTCCGCAACGCTCTCGACAACTTCATGAGCGGCATGAAGGGAACGATGGGCGACTTCGAGATCGTCTCGATCACGGAGACCCCCCTGCTCGATGTCTACAAAGCCGCCCTCGGGCAGAAAACCGGTGAGTAATCCCGCAGACACTCCGACGAACCGCGGCGCCGCGGAATCGGTCTCCGAACGCCTACGCCGCGTCCGTCAGTCGATCCCCGGGGGGATCGAACTGGTCGCCGTGTCGAAATTCCACCCCGCCGAAGCGGTTGCCGAGGCCTACGACGCCGGACAACGACTCTTCGGAGAAAGCCGCGCGGCCGAACTGAAAGAGAAAGCCGCCGCGCTCCCCGCCGACATCCAATGGCACTTCATCGGCCACCTCCAGACCAACAAGGTCAGGCAGGTGGTCGCTTCGTGTCATACGATCCAGAGCATCGACTCTCTGCGGCTCCTCGAGGCGGTCGCCGCCGAAGCCCGGCGCCAGGACCGTACCGTCGAAGTTCTCCTCCAGGTCCATGTTGCCCGCGAAGAGTCGAAATTCGGCTTCCTCCCCGACGAACTTCCGGCGCTCGTTCCGGCGCTGAAAGAGGCCGCCGGAGAAAGCGTCGTGATTGCCGGCGTCATGGGAATGGCGACCAACACCGACGACGAAGCGACCGTCGCGTCGGACTTCCGGCGAATCCGCACCCTGTTCGACACCCTCCGCTCGGGCCCCTTCGCCGGCGACGCCCGGTTCAGGACCGTCAGCATGGGGATGAGCGGCGACCGCGCTGTCGCGATTGCCTGCGGATCGACAATGGTGCGCGTTGGGACCGATATTTTTGGCGAAAGAGTGTGATTTTGCCCCGAAATCAAAAAAAAATCGACAAAGTTTCGGTCATTGTGCCAAAAAATACGTAATTTTAGACCCCGAAACAATCGAGACGAAAAAAACATCATTAATACAAATCATATTCAAGTCATCTAAATCATGAGTAACCAAACAAAACAATGGGGCGCCATCATCGTCATGATCGCCCTCTTTGCGATGATTGCGTTCGTGACCAATCTCTGCTCGCCGATGGCGGTCATCGTGAAGAACCAGTTCGGAGCCTCCAACCTCGAGGCGCAGATCGGCAACTACGGCAACTTTATCGCCTATCTTATCATGGGCATCCCCTCGGGTATGCTGATCAAACGCTACGGCTACAAGAAAACGGCTCTGCTGGCGCTCCTTGTCGGTATCCTCGGCATCTTCGTACAGTGGATGAGCGGCTGGGAAAGCATGCAGAACTGCGCCTTCGCCGTCTACCTGATCGGCGCGTTCATCGCCGGCTTCTGTATGTGTATGCTGAACACGGTCGTCAACCCGATGCTTAACATCCTCGGCGGCGGCGGCAACAAAGGCAACCAGCTGATCCAGATCGGCGGTGTCTTCAACAGCGCGGCAGCCGTAGCGGTCTACATCATCATGGGCGCCCTGATCGGCGACGCCGCCAAGGCTGTCGTCTCCGACGCAACCCCCGCCCTGTTCATCGCCGGCGGTATCTTCATCATCGCCTTCATCGTCATCCTCTTCACCCATATCGAAGAGCCCGCACAGCCGAAGACAAAGAAGACCGAAGAGGGCCACGACCCCCACAGCGCCTTCTCTTTCCGCCACTTCAACCTCGGCATCCTCGGCATCTTCCTCTACATGGGTATCGAAGTTGGCGTTCCGACCTATATCCTCCAGTATCTGACGGGCGAACCGACCGCCGCCACTCCCGGCCTCGGCATGGACGCCAACATCGTCGGCCAGATTGTCGCCGTCTACTGGTTCATGATGCTTATCGGCCGTTTCATCGGCGGCTCGATCGGCGGCAAGGTCTCCTCGCGCCAGATGATCACCTTCGTCTCGATTGCTGCTCTCGTGCTCGTCTTCTTCGGAATGTTCGCCCCGACCGACTGGCGCGTCAACATCCCCGGCGTTGACTGGGCAAACCTCTCGATGGTCTGGGCCGAAGTCCCCGTCGGCATCTTCGCCTTTATCCTCGTCGGTCTCTGCACCTCCGTCATGTGGGGCGGCATCTTCAATATGGCTGTCGAAGGCCTCGGCAAGTACACTTCGATTGCTTCGGGTGCGTTCATGACGATGGTCTTCGGATGCGCCGTTATGGTCGCCCTCCAGGGCTGGGTCGCCGACATAACCGGCAGTTATCTGACCAGTTACTGGGTAGTCATCGGCTGCGCCGCATATATCCTGTTCTACGCCCTGATCGGCTCGAAGAATGTCAACACAGACATCCCCGTGAGCGACGAAAGCGACGAAGTCGCTCTCCAGGACGCCCTCTGATCGTCCGACTCTGACAACCCCATTCGAGAGGGGGGATGCGCCTGTATCGGCGCATCCCCCCCTTTTTTTCTCAGATAAACGCCCCGGGGTATTGCACACGCCCGCAATTCTGTGTAATTTTGCAACGCGTAACAATAGACCAAAGTCAGACAATGGACAAAAAACTTATGGATCAAGCCGCCGACAACATCCGCGTGTTGACCTCGGCGATGGTCGAAAAAGCCAAATCCGGTCATCCGGGAGGCGCCATGGGAGGCGCAGACTTCATCAATGTGCTCTACTCTCAGTTTCTCATCGCAGACCCCGATGACCCGATGTGGTTCGGCCGAGACCGCTTCTTCCTCGACCCCGGACATATGTCGCCGATGCTCTACAGCGTCCTGGCTATGTGTGGCTGCTACACAATCGACGAACTGAAAGAGTTCCGCCAGTGGGGCAGCGTGACCCCCGGCCACCCCGAACTGAACCCAGCCCGCGGAATCGAAAACACCTCCGGTCCCCTGGGCCAGGGCCACACGATGGCCGTCGGTGCCGCAATCGCAGAACGGTTCTTCGCCGCCCGCTTCGGCGAAGTGTTCGCCCACAAGACCTACGCGTTCATCTCCGACGGAGGCATTCAGGAGGAGATTTCCCAGGGCGCAGGACGCATCGCCGGCTACCTCGGACTCTCGAACCTGATTATGTTCTACGACTCGAACCGGGTCCAGTTATCGACAATGGTCGACGAAGTCGACAACGAGGATGTCGCCGCCAAATACCGCGCCTGGCACTGGAAAGTCATCGAAGTCGACGGGTGTGACCCGGTCGCCATGGCCGACGCACTTCAGGCTGCCATAAACGAAAAAGAACGCCCGACGCTGATTATCGGCAACACCGTGATGGGTCGCGGATGTGTCAGCAGCGACGGCACGAACTTCGAAAACCAGTGCAGCACACATGGACAGCCCCTGAGCAAATCTGGCGCCGACTGGGCCCGCACGGTCGAGAATCTCGGCGGCGACCCGATGAACCCCTGGGTCATCCGTCCCGAAGTCGAGGCCCTCTACGCCCGCCGCCGCGAACAACTCCGCGAAATCGTCGCCGAGCGCCGCGCCGCCGAAAAAAACTGGGCCGAAGAGAACCCCGAAGCCGCCGCAACCCTCGCCGGATATATCGCCGGCAAACTCCCCGAACTCGACTATGCCGCGATCGTCCACAAAGCGAACATCGCAACCCGTACGGCCTCGGCCAATGTCCTTTCGCTCCTTGGCGAAAAGGTCGGAAATATGATCGTCTCGTCGGCAGACCTGGCCAACTCCGACAAAACAGAAGCATTCCTGAAGAAAACCGGAGCGCTGACCCACGGCGACTTCTCCGGAGCATTCCTCCACGCCGGCGTCGCCGAACTGACTATGGCCTCGATTATGAACGGCATCGTCCTCCACGGCGGAATGATCGCCGCCTGCGGAACCTTCTTCGTCTTCTCCGACTATATGAAGCCCGCGATCCGCATGGCCGCACTAATGGAACTCCCCGTCAAATATGTCTGGTCACACGACGCATTCCGCGTCGGCGAAGACGGCCCGACCCACGAACCGGTCGAACAGGAGGCACAGATCCGTCTGCTCGAAGACCTCAGGAATCTCTCCGGACGCCGCTCGATGATGGTTATCCGCCCGGCCGACAGCGCCGAGACGACAATCGCATGGGAGATGGCGATGGAGAACACCGCGACCCCTACCGGACTGATTCTCTCGCGCCAGGATGTCGACGACCTCCCCTCCGTGACCGGCGACCGTTACGCTGAAGCGCGCCAGATGCGCCGCGGCGGATATGTCCTGATCGAGAACCCCGACGCACAGGTGACCCTCGCCGCCAACGGATCGGAAGTCTCGCTCCTCTGCAAGGCCGCCGAACTCCTCGCCGCCGAAGGAATTGCGACGCGAATCGTCTCAATCCCCGTCCTCGGACTCTTCGAGGACCAGGACCGCGAATATCGCGAAAGCGTCATCCCGAAGGGAATCCCGGTGTTCGGCGTGACCGCCGGACTCCCGCTGACGCTCCGCGGCGTCCTCGGAACCGACGCACGCATCTTCGGGCTGACCCACTTCGGCGCCTCTGCCCCGGCCCGCGTCCTCGACGAGAAATTCGGTTTCACCCCCGAAAACGTCGCCCGCATGGTCCGCGAATATGTCGGCGAATGACCCCGGAGAGCCGGAAAAATTAACGCTGTGAAGATTTTTTAAAAGAAAATTTACGTTCCCCCAACCTTTTTGGGGGAACTATTGTTAAATAATGTGTGGAAAAGCAAAGAAAAAAATATTGTCCATTCCAAAAAGTTTCGTAACTTTGCCCACTCATAACAACCGAATGTATAACTTTCTATTTCACTCATAACTGAAATTATGAACAAAAAGGCAATTCTCGGCATGGCATGCGCGCTCCTGATGGGAGCATCGGCCATGGCACAGACGACCCAGGAGGTCGCCTATGTGCAGGATCCTTCTCAGGGTGTCCTTTTCAACCGATTCAAAGACAACTGGTTCATCTCGGCTGAAGGAGGATTCAACATCATGATGTCCAAATTCGACCAGCATCGTAAATTCGGCGACCGTTTCTCCCCCGCCGCCTCGATTTATGTCGGCAAATGGTTCTCGCCGATCATCGGCGCCCGCGTCGGCGGCAACTTCCTCTCGATCAAGAGTCTCTCGGAAGTCAACGTCTGGAGCGATCCCCTCGACTACCGTCCCGACGGATACTACAAACAGCGCTACAACCTCTTCGGCCCGGTTGGCGACGTTATGATCAACCTGACCAACTGGTGGTGTGGCTACAAGCCTAACCGCGTCTACAACGCAAGCGTCTACCTCGGCGGCGGCGCATACTGGGCCTACGCAAAGTCATACACGACCAACGCAAACGGAACAGTCACAGACAACGGCTGGAAGAAAGACCACGCCTTCACAGCATCGCTCCGCGCCGGTATCCTCCAGACATTCAACGTCTCGGAACAGGTTGCCATCTCGCTCGACATCCGCGGAATCACCCTCGACGCCCCCCGCGACTACAAGGCTGACCTCCAGAAGACCTGCTGGAACCTCCAGGCATATCTCGGCGTGACATACTACTTCAACAAACGGACCTGGGATGCTCCCGTCGTTCCCGTCTGCCCCGAACCGGAAGACTGCTCCGCCATCGAAGCACGCCTCCAGGCCGCAAACGCCCGCATCGCCGATCTCGAATCGCAGTTGAACGACTGCCTCAACCGTCCGATCCCCGAATGCGAAGAGTGTGTTCCCGCTCTGACAACAATCTACTACCCGATCGGCGTTTCGCGCCTCTCGAGCCGCGAGGTCACCGTCCTCCGCTCCGTTGCCGGCGTTATGAAGGAAAACCCCGACCAGAAGTATAAGATCACCGGCTGGGCCGACAACTACACCGGCACAGACAAGATCAACGTCCGCCTTCGCAACGACCGCGCCAACGGCGTCGCCAAGCAGCTCAAACGCTTCGGAGTTCCCGAATCGCAGCTCGAGGTCGGCATCGACAACTCGAACCTGACAAACTATGGCGAAAAGGCCGTTTCGCTCGACCGCGCCGTAACAATCGAGCTCGTCAAATAAGTATCAGACACACATTACTTATAACGGCGGGACATCCCTCAGCGGATGCCCCGCCCTTGTTTTTCAGCAACACAAAAGAAGGCAACCAAAATCCGCCATCGGGGGGATCAGGTCGCCTTCTTCCACGTTTCAACTATTTATTTATGAGAGCCTCATTATCCAGTATCACTACTCGGTAAAGAGGACGAGGGATTCAATCTGGATCTTTATTTTCAGCTTTCGTAGGTAGAACAAACGACGGCCGCAAAAGTCGTATTGCGTTTCGCTAATTATTTTAAAAAAAGTCTAATCGGAATTACCGGCCTATGCCGGCTATCTTGGCTATCTTAGCTATCTTAGCTATTCTAGCTATCCTGGCTATGCCTCGAACTCGCCGCGCGAGACCGTCCCAACCGAAATCATCTCCCGAAGAGCCCGGACAACGTCGTCGCGGCGCACCCCGAGTGCCTGCTCGAGTTCGAGAACGCGGGCGATGCGTCCCTGTTCCGCGGCGCGGTCGAGACAGCGCCTGATCCCCTGGCGGAGCGCCTCAGGAGCGGACGGCGCGACAACCGGGCGGCGGCTACGGCGGTCGCGGCAGAGATCGCAGCATCCGCACGGCGCCGGATCCTTTTCGCCGAAATAGCGGAGCATATGAGCAACACGACAGGAGGCCGTGTCGTCGTAGACAAACCGTTTCATCGCCTCGATCCGTCGCTCCATTCTCGCGCGCTGGTCTTCATAGACCGTGCGGGGAAAAGCCAGATAACGTGTATCCTCGCGCGAGGTCGGGTAGAATATATAAGGTGTGCGCCGTTTCGGAATATAGTGGAGAACATGCTCGCGCTGGAGTTCGAGGAACGACTGATAGACATCCCCTTCGCTGATATCCAGTTTCCGCGCGATCATCCCCTCGCTGATGTCGACATAGTCGGCGAACAGCCCCGTGTAACACCTCAGCAGACACTGGAGGACACGGTCGGCCTGTCGGCTGACCGACAAGTTGTAGAGTTCCTCCTTCGAGGCGATCATCATGACGCGCGAACGGGTCGAGATCTCGTCGACATAGTCGATATAACCGGCGCGCGTCAGCAGCATCAGGGCGTTGCGTGCAACCGTCGCCTTCAGCCGGAAGCGGTCGCAGTAGAGGGGGAAATTGAACTCGAGCATATGGTTGTATCCCTCGCCGACACCGACGCCGAGAAAGACCGAGGCGGTCTCGTAGACATGGCCGATATACTCCTTCGGGGGAAACGCTTCGCCCAGACGGCGGGTCAGCAGACCTTTGTCTGTCTGCGAGGCAATCACGACGGCGAAAGCGGGCTTTCCGTCGCGTCCTGCGCGTCCCGCCTCCTGGTAGTATTCCTCGAGACTCGAGGGAAGGTCGTAGTGGATGACATAGCGGACATCGGGTTTGTCGATTCCCATACCGAAGGCGTTCGTAGCGACCATTACGCGGCTGCGGTCCTCTTTCCAGTCGTTCTGGCGCTCGTTCTTCTCTTCGACCGACAGTCCGGCGTGGTAGTATCCGGCCGATATACCCTCGCGGAATATCAGTTCGGCAAGCTCGCGCGTACGTCGCCGCGAACGGACATAGACAATCGTACACCCCGAGGTTCTCCGCAGTATCTCGATCAGCCGCCGCTCCTTGTTCTCGTCGTAGCGGACGATATATGACAGGTTGTCGCGCGAGAAACTGCGGGAGAATACTCTCTTTTCCGAAAAACCGAGGCGCGCCATTATATCGTCGGCAACCTCCGGAGTCGCCGAGGCAGTCAGCGCGAGAACGGGAGCCTTAGGAAACATCTTCCGGACTTCGCCAATCCTGAGGTAGGCGGGACGAAAATCGTAGCCCCACTGCGAGATACAGTGGGCCTCGTCAACAACGATCAGCGAGATCGGGAGCCCGCGGAGATCGCCGAGAAAGCGCTCGCTCTGGAGTTTCTCGGGGGAGACATAGAGGAGTTTCGAGCGTCCGTAGCGGCAGCGGTCGAGCGCCAGGCGGATCTCCCGCGCCGTCATTCCGGCGTGGAGCAGACGGGCGTCGATGTCGCGGGCGCGGAGATTGTCGACCTGGTCCTTCATCAGCGACACCAGCGGGGTGACGACAAGTGTAACGCCGTCGAGCATCAGCGCCGGGACCTGGAATGTCAGCGACTTGCCGCCGCCGGTAGGGAGCAGGCCGAGCGTGTCGCGCCCCTCCAGCACCGAGGTGATTATCTCGGGCTGGAGCGGACGGAAAGAGTCGTAACCCCAGTGGGTCCGCAGGATTTCCAGGGCGTTGTCGATCAGGCTCAACGGGGATGAATCTCCTTGATGAACAACTGGAACGTGACGGGCGAGTTCGGTCGGCGCGACGACTCGATCGTGAAACAGATGTCGAAGGGGCGTCCGCTCTTGATCTCGTCGAAATGCCCCGACATATTGAACGCGATTCCGTTCAGGACCGATCCGGAGGTTTCGTCGACGAGTTCGAGCTTGATATGCTCCTGATTGCGTCCGACGAGGCGGCTCGTGCCGAAGTCGGTCACTCCGCGTGCACAGAAGACCGGTTTGTTATTTCCCGGTCCGAAGGGATTGAACCGCTGGAGATGGCCGACGAATTCGGGGGTAATCTCGGCGAAGGTGATGAACGCGTCGATGTCGAGCTGGGGGCGCTGCTGGGCCGGGAGGATGTTCGCCGCGACATACTCCTCGAAGCGGCGGGTGAATTCGGGAATATTCTCCTCCTTCAGCGACAGCCCGACGGCATAGGTGTGGCCGCCGAAATTCTCGAGCAGGTCGCGTGCCGAGTCGACAGCCTTGTAGATGTCGAAGCCGTTGACCGAGCGCGACGAACCGGTTGCCAGACCGTTTGTCAGCGTCAGGACGACGGCGGGCTTGCAGTAGAGTTCGGTCAGGCGCGAGGCGACGATTCCGATGATTCCCTTGTGCCAGTCCTTGTTGTAGATGACGATCGACTTCTTCGGGGAATTCATCTCGCCGCGGGCCTCGAGGATCGCGCTGGCCTCCTCGGTGATCTGCTTGTCGAGTTCCTTGCGGTCGCGGTTATACTGGTCGATCGCCTTGGCGCGGCGGTAGGCGTCGGCGCTGTCGCGCGCGACGAGCAGGTCGACCGCCTCGCGGCCGCTCTGCATGCGTCCCGAGGCGTTGATGCGGGGACCGAGTTTGAAGATGACGTCCGAGATCGTTATCTCCCGTCCGGCGAGACCGCATGTGCGCATCAGCGCCCTGAGGCCGAGGTTCGGGTTGCTGTTGAGCCGCCTGAGCCCGTAGTAGGTCATAATACGATTTTCGCCGACCATCGGGACGATGTCGGCGGCGATGCTGACGGCGACGATGTCGAGCATCCCCTCGAGATCGTTTGTCGGCAGGCCGTTGCTTCGGGCGAAGGCCTGCATGAATTTGAAACCCACGCCGCATCCCGAGAGATGGGGGCAGGGATAGGTACACCCCTCGAGTTTGGGGTTCAGAATCGCCACTGCGTCCGGGAGTTCGTCGTCCGGGACGTGGTGGTCACAGATGATAAAGTCTATCCCCTTTTCGCGGGCATAGCGGATTTCCTCTATCGCTTTTATTCCGCAATCGAGGATAATGATCAGTTTCACACCTTGTTCGGCGGCATAGTCGATGCTGCGTTTCGAGATTCCGTAGCCTTCGTCGTAGCGCGTCGGGATATAGTATTCGAGGTTCGAGTAGTAGTTCAGCAGATATTTGTAGACCAGGGCAACCGCCGTCGTTCCGTCGACATCATAGTCGCCGTAGACCATAATGCGTTCCTTGGCGCCCATGGCGGCGTTTAGCCGCTCGACAGCCCGATCCATCTGCGGCATCAGGAACGGATCGTGGAGATTCGACAGCGAGGGGTGGAAAAATTTTTCGGCCTCGTCGACATCCGTGATACCGCGCTGAAGCAGCAGTTCGGCTATCGCCGTACTGCCGTCATACCTCCGAGCCAGTTCCGTCTCCGATCGACGATCTTCCGTTGTAAGGGGTGAATAATTCCATGTTTTAGTCATTTATATTGTTTTTATTTTTTTCTTTCCGGGGCGGCGTCGGCCGCTGTCAGAGAGAGCGGAATCCTTGAGTCAGGGCACCACTATCTTCAGTTATGCAAAATTACTCATTTTCTCCGCATTTTCCAAGCGTTTCCCGTCGCTATTCTTCTTCTTTTTTCACTTCTTTTTTTCGCCCGGGTTCCGAAATGTTTTTGTAATTTTGCGTTATATATTTTATGAAACATATTCTACTCGCGATATTCATTACTCTGGCGTCTTCCGTCGCCGCTCTCCGGGCTTCCACAGCCTGGACGATAGCCGACGTGCCGAACGTTCAGGTCGAGGATTCGACCCGGTGGGTCTCCGACCCCGACGACATTATCGACGCCGCAACCGAGACCCGCATCAACGACCGCCTCAGCCGCCTGCGCCGCTCATCGACTGCCGAAGTCGCCGTCGTCGCCCTGAGCGACATCGACGAGGGCTCCGACATCGACACCTACGCGACCAGCCTGTTCAACCTCTGGGGAATCGGCAAGGATGACCGCGACAACGGCGTCCTGATTCTTCTCGTCCGCGACCGCCGCGAGGCGACGATCCGAACCGGACAGGGGGCCGAAGCTGTTATCCCCGACATTATCGCCGGACGGATCATGCGTAACGACATGATTCCCCGATTCCGCAACGGTGACTATGCCGGAGGGGTCGAGGCGGGGGTCGACCGCGTCGCCTCGATTCTCGAAGATCCCGCTTCGGCCGGGGATATCCGCTCGGCGACCCCCGGCGTCAGCCGCCACCGTAACAGCGAGGCGACATCCGAATCGCTCTTCGGAATCTGGCTTGCGGGATCGGGGGTGATGGCTGTCGCGATGCTTCTGCTGGTCGGCTGGAGGATTTTCAGTTCGCGCCGCGAGGATCCGATTGTCCGCTACCGCCGCCTCGAGCAATTGTCGCTTCCGGCGCTGTTCATGACCTTCCTCGGTCTCGGGCTCCCGGTTCTGGTCTATCTTCTGCTGCGCTGGAAGATGAATCGCCTGCGCAACAAGCCTCACGTCTGCGCCCAGTGCCATATCCCGATGAAGAAACTGAGCGAGGAGGAGGACAACCGATATCTCGAACCCTGGCAGGACACCGAAGAACGGCTCGATTCGGTCGACTACGATGTATGGCTCTGCCCGAACTGCGGCGACACCGATATCATACCCTATGTCAACAAGTCGACGGCATACACCGTCTGTCCAGCCTGCCACGCCCGAGCCCGCTCGCTGCTGTCAGACCGTAAGGTACTCGCCCCTACCCCGCTGCGCGAGGGGAAGGGGGTCCGGACCTATGGCTGCCGCCACTGCGGCAACCGCGACGAGCAGTTCTACCTGATTCCGCGCGTTGTCGTCGTTCCGCCGACGCGTATCGGAGGCGGGGGCGGCGGTTTCGGAGGAGGTTTCGGCGGAGGAGGAGGCTTCGGCGGAGGAAGTTCGATGGGTGGCGGCGCTACCGGCCGCTGGTAATCAATAATTAACTAATGACTGACTGACATTATGTCCGACATAACATTTTTTCTTAGCGAGAACAACCTTCTCGGGCTGGCGATCGGGATCTCGACTTTCCTGATTATCGGCATGTTCCACCCGATCGTAATCAAGGCCGAATATTATTTCGGCGTCGGTTGCTGGTGGTACTTCCTGATCGCGGGGCTCTGCTTCTGCGCTCTGGCCTGGGTGACCACCGATGTGTTCCTCTCGAGCCTCTGCGGCGTAATCGCCTTCTCCTCTTTCTGGAGCATCAAGGAACTCTTCGAACAGCGCGAACGAGTAGCAAAAGGATGGTTCCCGGCCAATCCGGCCCGACGCTCCCCCGAAAAGGAAACAGACAAAAACTGATTACTCACCAAAACACTTACCGACTATGTGCACAACCTGCGGCTGCCAGAACAGCCACGAACACAACCACGAACACCAGCACAACCACGAACACCAGCACCAGCACCAGCACCAGCATCACCATCACCACCACGACAACGGCGACGGCCAGGAGACAACCGTTCGCCTCGAGGCGGAGATTCTCGGCGAGAACAACCGCCACGCGGCTTTCGTACGCGGTTATCTCGCGGGGCGCAACGTGAAGGCCTACAATATCGTATCTTCCCCCGGTTCGGGGAAAACATCGCTACTGGAGGCCCTGATAAAGGAATATGCCGGCAAACGCACCGTCGCAGTCATAGAGGGTGACCAGCAGACCGACAACGACGCCCGGCGAATCGAAAGCCAGGGCGTACGCGCCGTCCAGATCAACACCCAGAACGGCTGTCATCTCGACGCACACATGGTTGCCCACGCCGTCGAGGATCTGAATCCCGAAGCGGGGTCGCTGCTGTTCATCGAGAATGTCGGGAACCTCGTTTGTCCGGCGATGTTCGACCTCGGGGAAACGGCGCGTATCGTCGTAATCAGCGTGACCGAAGGCGACGACAAGCCGCTGAAATACCCCTATATGTTCGCCGGAAGCGACATCTGCGTGATTAACAAGGTCGATTTGATCCCCTACGTCGACAGCGACATAGCCCGCCTCCGCGCGAATCTCCTCTCGGTCAACCCTGCGCTGAAGATCTACGAAGTCTCCGCGACCAAACAGATCTGCATCGCCCCCCTCGCCGCCGACCTCGCCTGAAAGAAGTCCCCCAACCCCCTGAAGAGGGCGCCATTCGGTAGTTACACACTTATTTATAACTTCTTACAGTAGGGACGCGGCCTGCCGCGTCCGCTTTGGCGTGGACCGACCCTGCGCGATCATACCATGGGGTATGCCGGCAGGGGGGCTTATTTCGACTGCATGTCGACGAGGCGGCGGTAGTAGCCGTCGGTGTCCATCAGGGCCTCGTGGGTGCCCTGTTCGACGATGCGACCTTCGTTGACGACGCATATCGTCGTCGCATTACGGATCGTCGACAGACGGTGGGCAATCACCAGGGTCGTGCGATCCTTCATCAGGCGGTCGAGAGCCTCTTGGACAAGGTGCTCGCTCTCGCTGTCGAGCGCCGAGGTCGCCTCGTCGAGAATCAGTATCGGGGGATTCTTCAGGATAGCCCGCGCAATCGACAGGCGCTGGCGCTGTCCGCCCGAGAGGCGGCATCCGCGGTCGCCGATATTGGTCTGGTATCCATCTTCTGTGGCCATAATGAAGTCGTGGGCGTTCGCGACCCGCGCCGCGCGCTCGACATCCACCGCCGTAGCGTTTTCGACGCCGAAAGCGATGTTGTTGTAGATCGTATCGTTAAAGAGGATCGGCTCCTGATTGACGGTGCCCATCAGCGCGCGCAACGCCGGGACATCCATCTGGCGGATGTCGACGCCGTCGATCTCGATTCCGCCCTTCTGGACGTCGTAGAAGCGCGGAAGCAGGTCGGCAATCGTCGACTTTCCGCTGCCGCTCTGCCCTACCAGCGCGACGGTCTCGCCGGGGCGGATCGTCAGGTTAATATCGTTGACGACGGGGACAGCCTCGTCGTAGCCGAAGGTCACGTCGCGGTAGCGCACCTCGCCGCGGAAATCAGGGCCGGGGTTGACCGGATCGCCCGGACTCTTGATCGGGTTTTCGGCCGAGAGGATACGGTCGACACGCTCCATCGACGCCAGGCCCTTCTGGATCGAATAGACCGCCTTCGAGAGATCTTTCGCGGGGTTGATGATGCTGTAGAAGATCACCATATAATAGATAAACGAGGCGGCGTTGATCGACGAATGGCCCGAGAGTATCAGTGCGCCGCCGAAGACCAGCACGATCGAGATCGTAACCGTTCCAAGGAACTCGCTCATAGGATGGGCAAGCGACTGGCGGCGGGCAACGGAGTTGTTCAGGTGGAAGAAAGTCTGGTTGCCGTCGTGGAAGCGGTGTTCCATCTTCGTTTCGGCGTTGAAGGCCTTGATGACGCGGAGGCCGCCGAGCGTCTCTTCGATCTGGCTCAGGAGCGAGCCCCACTGCTGCTGGAGCCTCAGTGACTTGCGTTTCAGACGCTTTCCGATCCGCCCCATAGCGAGACCGCAGACCGGCAGGAGCACGAGAACGAACAGCGTCAGTTGCCAGCTGATCATAATCATCATGACGAGACAGACGATGATCATCACCGGGTTTTTGAACAACATGTCGAGCGAGGCCATAATCGAGTTTTCGATCTCGGTCACGTCGCCGCTCATACGCGCCATGACATCCCCTTTGCGCTCCTGGGAGAAGAAGGAGATCGGGAGGGAGAGAATCTTGTCGTAGACGAAGTTACGGATATCGCGGACGATTCCGGAGCGCATCGGAACGATAAAGTAGGAACTCAGATAGGTCGCGCCGGTTTTCAGCGCGGTCATGACGATCAACATCGCCGCGAGGATGGCGAGGGTCGTGATCGGGCCGAAGGAGGCGATCGCCTCCTGGGTCCAGTAGTAGAAGTTATTGATCGCGACATCCTTCAGGGAGGCGTCGCCGACGTGCATATAGTGGTAGCCCGACTCGCGAATCTTGAACAGCATCTCCAGGATCGGGATGATCAGGGCAAAGGAGAAGAGGGTCAGGAACGCCGCGAGGAAATTGAACAGGATGTTCAGGGCGAGATATTTCTTGTATGGGGGGACAAAACGGCGCAACAGCGTCCAGAAATCTTTCATGTCCGGGGAAGTATGAGGGGGTTCAGAGATTTATATGGGGGGGGGGAGAAAAGAAAGAGAGAGCGCGGCCGACGCCTGCCGGCGCAGCCGCACTCTCTCTTTCTGGTTCTTATCTTTCGTCAGAGAGAAGATTACTTCTTCGAAAGCTGCTCTTTCAGTGCGGCGAGAGCCTCGATGTCGCCCAGGGTCGTGCGCTCCAGCGGAGTTGTGTTGAGAACCGGGGTTTCCTCGCTGTTCTTGCGGCCGCCCTGACGGCGGTTCTTGCGCGGTTCGCGTTCGGGCTTGGTGTCTTCCTCGAACGTGCGGCTGTGGGAAAGGATGATGCGCTTGCTGTCCTTGTTGAACTCGATGACCTTGAAGTTGAGCTTTTCGTCAACTTTGGCCTGGGTTCCGTCGGCCTTGGTCAGGTGTTTCGGAGTAGCGAAGCCTTCGACGCCATAGGGGAGGGCGATGACCGCACCCTTGTCGACCATCTCGATAATAGTTCCTTCGTGGACGCTGCCGACGGTGAAGACAGTTTCGAAGACATCCCAGGGATTCTCTTCGAGCTGCTTGTGGCCAAGGCTGAGACGGCGGTTCTCCTTGTCGATGTCGAGGACCTGAACCTGGATATCGGCACCGATCTGGGTGAATTCGCTCGGGTGTTTGATCTTCTTGGTCCAGCTCAGGTCGCTGATGTGGATAAGACCTTCAACACCTTCTTCGATTTCGACAAATACGCCGAAGTTGGTGAAGTTACGCACCTTTGCGGTGTGCTGGCTTCCAACCGGATATTTGATTTCGATATCTTCCCAGGGATCGGGTTTGAGCTGCTTCAGACCGAGGCTCATCTTGCGTTCCTCGCGGTCGAGTGTCAGGACAACGGCTTCGATTTCGTCGCCGACCTTCATGAAGTCCTGGGCACTGCGGAGGTGCTGCGACCACGACATTTCGCTGACGTGGATCAGACCCTCTACGCCCGGAGCGATTTCGACGAACGCACCGTAGTCGGCCATAACGACGACGCGGCCCTTGACCTTGTCGCCGACGGCGAGGTTCTCGTCGAGGCTGTCCCAGGGATGGGGTTTGAGCTGTTTCAGGCCGAGAGCGATACGCTTCTTTTCGTCGTCGAAGTCGAGGATGACGACGTTGATCTTCTCGTCGAGCTGAACGACCTCTTCGGGGTGGCTGACGCGGCCCCAGCTGAGGTCTGTGATGTGGATCAGGCCGTCAACACCGCCGAGGTCGATGAACACACCGTAGGAAGTGATATTCTTGACGGTTCCTTCGAGTACCTGGCCTTTTTCGAGTTTGGCGATGATTTCGCGCTTCTGCTGTTCGAGTTCAGCCTCGATCAGGGCTTTGTGGCTGACAACGACATTCTTGAATTCCTGGTTGATCTTGACGACCTTGAATTCCATTGTCTTGCCGACGAAGATATCGTAGTCGCGGATCGGCTTGACGTCGATCTGTGAGCCGGGGAGGAACGCCTCGATGCCGAAGACATCGACGATCATGCCACCCTTTGTGCGGCACTTGATGAAACCTTTGATAATTTCGTCTTTTTCGAGAGCCTCGTTGACACGGTCCCACGAGCGGGCCGTGCGGGCTTTACGATGGGAGAGGATGAGCTGACCTTTTTTGTCTTCCTGGTTTTCGATGAACACTTCGACGACATCGCCGACTTTCAGGTCGGGGTTGTAGCGGAATTCGTTCATCGGGATGATGCCGTCACTCTTGTAGCCGATGTTAACCACAGCCTCGCGCTTGTTAAGGGCAATGATGGTACCTTCGATTACATCTTTGTCTTTGACGGTGTTGAGCGACTCGTCATAGGTCTTGGTCAGTTCCTCGCGCGACTTGTCACCAACGGTTTCGCCTTTTTCGTAGGCGTCCCAATCGAAATCTTCGATTGCGGTTGTTTTTACTTCTTCAGTCATTTAGTTAATAAAATAGGGTTAATTAAAACGGGGAAGCGCCGACGCGGAAAAACGCGCCTGCGCATAATCCGGCGACAAAGTTACGATTTTTTTTTGAAAAATCAGCAACCCGCTCTAAAATCTTCAGAAAATCAGTCGAAATTCGAGACGCGTCCGGCGAGAAGTACAACCCCGTAGGCTTCTACCGAAAACAGGAATGGACGGTTGAATTCGATCCGATCAGGCAGTTCTCCGGGAGCAGGTTTGGTTACCAGCGATTCCGACGATGTAATGACCATTGCTTCCGCACCCTTTTCATCGAGTTTAAACGACAGATTCTGGAAGAAGGACTGACGCGACTCCCCATTTCCGGCAAATCCGGTAAAATCGGGATTGTTCTCCTTCAGTATTCCATTCAGTCCCATATTTTCAAAAACGGGATCAAGATTTACGTCTGAAGAGACAGACAATATCGGAATTACAAGTTCCGTTTCCCCGACTACACTCTGCGCCATATACGAATTGCGGCGCAGACAGTTGAAATCCGACAGACTGGCATTATCCTCGATATCCGGCAGGAACAGATTCAAGTTGATATTATCGTTAGCGAACGGCAATCTTACGAATTCTCCACGATCATCCCAAACATAATACACTTCCTGCTCCCCACGCATCATTCTGACTATCGTTTCCGTACCGTCGGCCTGGGTGAAAATTCTGTCGTCACTTAGTTCAGGATCATACTCCTCTTCCCACCCTGCTGCAAAATACAACAGATTGGAATACCATATATCCGGATACACGAACTGTTCATTATCATCTTGTAAATGCAGATCCAGGATCGACCGCATCGTACCGACAGGAATGATTCCCCAGGTCTCATCAGAGGCCCAATTACTCCAATTGTCAGCAAACTCCGGAGAACCGAAATCTACGTCGGCAATGCTCGAATCGAACAAACCAGTCAGCGCGTCTCCATACTCCTTCGTCAATACGCAATCGGGAGTCTTATACTGTTCCGTGGCTCCCACCCTGCAACACACCGCGGAGCGGTGTCTAGAAGGTTTCCGTGGGCGAGCCCGCAGAGCGGACTCAAGGATAATAGCCTTA
>JAMPGR010000001.1:522631-590378 GCA_023663805.1 Clostridium sp.
ACTCCGAACTATCATGCCAATTAGGCTTGACCTCCACAAGGCAGTAATTGCCGGGTGTAGTTTTATCTTCACGAAGTCGCTTGATGTCAAGGCAACTATCGAAGGCCATCTGTTTCACGATGCGGCTTTTGCCGGTGCCTGAGATACCTGCAAGCAAAAGGAACGGCTTCGTTCGCATAGCGCGAAGATATTGTTTTTGGTCAGACGCAGTAGTTTTAGAGATAACAGCCAATGTGCGTTTCTTTTGCTCTTTAAAGTTAGAGAAAAAGTCGCTATAGGAGAGAATTTCTAAATAATTGCGAAAATGGCGATTGGTTGACCAAATGTAATATTTGTTACCGTCTGGACCTTTTTCGTCAATAAGATATGATAAAGAGCTGTCAATTTTTATAATAGAATTAATTACAGCATTGTATTGCTCAAAATTGACAATCTCGAAAATTTCCGAGACTCCTAATTCAAGTTTTTCAAGTAAGGGGTTAATTGTACTTTCAAACCTGTTGATGTAAAGCTTGAATTGCGCTCCATGCTGATCAATAATTTCCCAATATTTCAGAAAACTCTCTCGAACTTTAGCAATTAATTCTTCGCGAGGAAGTAGCGAATTGTCATTTGAATGAGGCTTCGCAGCAGGTATTTCCGAAATGTCTATTTCAGAAAGTTCTAATGTGTCTTTAGGTTTTGATGGAATCCACACTAAAGCAGTAGCTGTGCCTTTGCGAACGGTGTAAAATTCTCGAGTATGTGCGATAATAGTTTCAAGAACGGGTCGAAACGAACCTTTATTATTGAGTAATCCACTCAGGTTAAAAGGCTCGTTTTCAAAAATTTTGGGTGCGAGTTCTGCAAGATATGTTGGTGCCCAAGATTTAGGTTCACCTGTAGGAGTTTCAGAATTAATACGTTCTCCCTCTATATCAACATCAATGAACTTACATTCATCAGTGCCACGAACGTAGTTAAGTTTAGAGTTCTTTGGTAACTCAGAAACAAGTTGTAAAAGATGTTTTAACTCCATATTACTTGCTATTGATGTTGATATAGTCGATTATATTTTTTGCTATTCCTAATGAAGCCATGAATGGCACACCATTACCAATGGTTTTGAACGCATCGGTTAATGTCATAGTCGTTGGCAATTCAAATTCTTTTGGCAGCGACTGAAGTGCTAAAGCTTCAGCTACGGAAATGCGACGAGGTTTGTATGGGTGAATATGAACTTCGTTGTTACCATAGGCTACAGTTGGGGAGTAACGCCAACGATGCAGTCTCTTGTAGCATTTCTTTTCATCGTCACCTTCATCTTTAGATTGAAAACGATAAAGACCAGCGCGGGGCTGAAAATACATATTTGCATTTGGGTGGTGGAGAACATCGTTCTTCTCCCACCAATATTCAACCGTAAGCTCTTTAATTATGCCCTCAGGTGCATCTGTCGGGACATCCTCTTGGTATGGAGATTTTTTCGGCCACGGCAATGAGAAGGCTTCACGAGAATACAATTTGTTTTTATCCCAACTAAAGTTTAATAATTGGGATTCTTTGTACGGCAAATGAAGTTTATCGGCAACATCTTTTCTGAAGCCGATGAGTATAATGCGGTCTCGGTCTTGTGGAGCACCAAATTCTATTGAATTTATAAGTTGCTCCGTCATTACATATCCGGCATTAGCTAATTGAGATTTCAAATGCTCAAAAAACTCACGGTGCTTGGCTGTACGATATAAACCTTTAACGTTTTCAAAAAGGAAGAAGTCAGGTAAGGTTTCACATATAAGGGAAACATATGTGCCGGACAGCTTGCCATTTTCACCCTCTTTACCCTTGTTTTTACCGGCTATGGAAAAATCAGGGCATGGAGGGCCACCTATTATACCAGTTAGGTGTTGCGCCTTAGATTCTGAAACTTGTGATTTTAATTCATCAAGCTCAGCAGAGCCTATAATAGCGGTAATGTCTTCAACATGGTGGCCATATTTAGGCTCGACTATACCCATCTTACTTCGAGCATACTTATATACGTCATTGAAAGCCTTATGAAACTCGTTAACATAAACTACTTCAAAAGCACCGGATAATTCAAAACCAAGGTCAAGGAATCCGGCACCTGAAAAAAAAGAGAAAATATTTATCTTGTCTTTCATTGGCGAATATAATCAAGAAACTTCCATGAAGGCAGACAGGCGACCAAACCTTTAGCGACTACAAGGAAGTTCCTTAATATGTTGAATATAAGTTTTACTTACATTGATTGGTCTTTGCCTGCGCAAGCGCATATTAAAACGCAAAGTTACAAAATTTTTCTCAGAGTAATGCTATTTTTACTCAGATAGTTATTTACACATTTACAAAATCGTTATTTGGAAAGGGTTGAAGCCATCGGAAGAGGTGATTGGCTCCTCCGATGGCTTCGCTGATTACATGTGCATTCCTCCTCCGAGGTTGGCGTTGGGATTTTGACCTCGCTTGATGGCTTTGAAACGTTGCAGGGCTATATGTGGAGGAAGTTCGGGATGAGCAGCTTTGTATTCGGGCCACGTCAAGCCACCTCCTCCGGCAAAGCCTTGCTCCTCTATTGGCGATTCCGATTGAGCATGACCAAGAGAAATAGAATCTGACGCAACAGTGTTCGACTGAGAAATAGCATCCGGATCCGTAAGGCTTGTACGTGGCTTCAAGGTCTGAGGATCCACGGTTTTTCGTTCGTTTCCATAGTCTGTCGTTAGCCCGGGCGCCATCCTCCGCCGAGGGTTTTGTAGAGGTTGACGAGCGCGAGATACTGGTCGCGCATCGCGTTGCTCAGGCCGATCTGGGCGTCGAAGTAGCGGCGGTGGGCGTCGAGGACATCGATATAGTTGATTGTTCCGCCGATATACTGTTTGTTCGCCAGGTCGACATATTTCATCGCCGCGTCGCAGAGTTCGCTACGCCGCCGGACCGTCAGCTGTGTCTCGCTGTAGGTCGCGACGGCGCTGCTGACCTCGGTGAAGGCGGCCAGGACCGCCTTTTCGTAGGAGAATCGCGCCTGGTCATATTCGGCTATTGCCGCGCGGTAGCGGCGGCGCTTCCGCCCGAAGTCGAAGATTGTTCCTGCGATATTTCCGAGCAGATATGAGAAGGGGGATTTCAGCAGGTGGGCGACCTCGTCGTTCTCGAGGCCTCCGGTCAGCGAGATTGTCAGGCGGGGAAACTGGTTACTGTATGCGACCCCGGCGGAGGCCATTGCCGCGATAAGCCGCTGTTCCGAAGCCCTCAGGTCGGGGCGCCGCTCGAGCAGTTCTGACGGTAGCCCGAGCGGAAGCGAGCGGGGCAGGAACTCCATCAGTGTCGACTCGTCGTAGCCGAAATCGGTGTCGGGGAGTTCGCCCATCAGGAGGGTTATCGCGTTGCGGGCGAGCTGGATGCGGCGTTCGAGGTCGGGGACCTGGGCGGCGGCGGTCGCGACTTCGACCTTCGCCTGCTGGTAGACAATCTCGGAGGTCAGTCCCCCCTCGAAGCGGAGCCGGGCTTTTTCGAGCGCCTGGCGGCGGGTGTCGAGTGTGCGGCAGACGATATTCAGCTCGGTATTGAGCGCGACGAGGTTGAAATAGGCGGTCGCCGCTTCGGCAATCAGGGTCATCTCCATGGCGCGGCGGTCGAAGATCGAGGCGTAGTAGGTCGCCGCCCCTTTCCGGCGCTGTTTCGACAGGCCGTTCCAGAGGTCAATCTCCCAGTTCAGTTTCGCTTTGGCCGACACCTCGGTGTCGCTGACGAACCGTTCGCGGTCGTAGTCGTTTGTCTCGCGTGTCGCCCCGACGACGGCGTCAATCGTCGGGAGCCAGTTCAGTTTGTCGGCGCCGTAGAGCTGGCGCAGTTCCTCGACGCGCGCCCCGGCGACGGCGAGGTCGCGGTTATGGAGCAAAGTCTGTCGGATGATGCGGCAGAGGGTCGAGTCTGTGTAGAACGCCCACCATGTCAGGTCGGCGACCGACGCCGAGTCGCCGGCGTCGTATCCGGCGCGGGCCGGAGCGAGCGATTCGGGGGTCTCGATTTCGGCGGGGCGCAGGTCCCGGGCCGGGCCGCAGGCCGCGAGCGTCAGCGCAGCCATAAGAAAGATATGGATTGTTCGTTTCATAGTTGTTCGGAGGTATTATCGGTTTCGGTTTCTGGCTTTCCGGAGCGGCGGGAGAATCGTTCCTGAAGTTTCCGGACAACGACAAAGAAGAAGGGGACGAAGATGATGCCGACGGTTATCGCGACGAGCATGCCGAAGAAGACACCGGTTCCGATATCGCGGCGGGCGGCCGAACCGGGGCCGGAGGCGAACAGCAGCGGGAGCAGTCCGAGCATGAATGCCAGCGAGGTCATCACGATCGGGCGGAAACGCAGGCGCGATGCGTCGAGGGCCGCCTCGCGCGCCGAGAGCCCCCGCTCGACCCCCTCCTTGGCGAACTCGACGATCAGGATTGCATTCTTGGCGACCAGCCCGACGAGCATAACCAGCCCGATCTGGAAATAGATGTTGTTCTCGAGGCCGCAGATGATGATCCCGAGATAGGCGCCTACCCCGGCGACCGGGAGCGAGAGGATGACAGCGACAGGTACCGACCAGCTCTCGTAGAGTGCGGCCAGGACGAGGAAGACGAAGACCAGGGCGAGTCCGAGGACCATCGCCGTGTTGCCCGACTGATGTTTCTGCTGGTATGACAGTCCGCTCCATTCTACGGCGATATTCTCCGGGAGATTGTCGGCGGCGAGTCGCTCGAGGCGCGACATCGCCTCGCCGATGCTGTGGCCGGGGGCCGCCTCGCCGGAGATTGTCGCGGCGTTGAACATGTTGAAGCGGGCGATCGTGCCGGGGCCGGTCGTGTAGTGGCTTGTCCCGAGGGATGTGACCGGAACCATCGCGCCGTCGGCTCCGCGGACAAAGAAGAGATTCATCGAGGAGCGGTCAGACCGGAAGGGGGCTTCGGCCTGGATATAGACGCGGTAGATACGGTTGAACATGTTGAAGTCGTTGACGTAGACAGAGCCGGTGAAGGCCTTCATCGTCGAGAATATGTCGCTCAGCGGAACCCCCTGGAGTTTCGCCTTGTCGCGGTCGACGTCGAAATAGAGTTGCGGAATGTCGGCCTGCATCGACGACGAGAGGTCGGCGAACTCGCTGCTTCGCGAGGCGATCGCGACGAGGGTGTCGGCGGCGGCCTGCAGGTCGTCGTAGGTTGCTTCTCCGCGGGCCTCGAGCACCATCTCGAAACCTCCCGACGTTCCGAGTCCGGGGATAATCGGCGGCGAGAACATATGGAAGGAGCATTCGGGGTATGTCGACAGTTCGCGGGCGATCCGCTCCTTGACCTCGGCCATACCGGCGCTCCGGCGCTCGTCCCAGGGTTTCAGGATGACGGTCAGGGTCGAGTGGGCCTGGTTCGTCCCTACGCGCGGCGACGAACCGGTTACGTTCAGGACATATTCGACGTCGGGATCTTCAGCCAGAAAAGCCATCGCACGCTCCGTCACCCGCCGCGTTCGCTCGATCGTCGACCCCTCGGGGAGTTCGAGTTCGAGGGTGAAGTATCCCTGGTCTTCGGGCGACATGAAGCTCTGGGGCGTCAGTTCGTTCATCAGCCAGATTGCGGCGAGCGCGACGCCGAAAGCGGCGAACATCCGCCGGGGATGGTTCAGTGCGCGGGTGATCATATGGCCGTAGAAGGTGTTGCTCCGCGCCAGACCCTTGTTGATCAGCCGGAACAGTTTCGGTTTCTCCCCGAGGGTCTCGGGACGCAGGAGCGCCGCACACATGACCGGCGACAGCGTCAGGGCGACGACCGTCGAGATAATGACCGAGACGGCGATCGTTATGGTGAACTGGCGGTAGAGTTGTCCGGTTATCCCCGGGAGGAAACTGACGGGGATGAAGACCGCGCAGAGCACGAGTGACATCGCGACCAGGGCCGATCCGAGGTTTGCCATCGCCTTTTTCGTCGCCTCGCGCGCCGGGATACGGTCGCGGTTCATGATACGGTCGACATTCTCGACGACGACGATCGCGTCGTCGACAACGATGCCGATCGCGAGAATCAGGCCGAGGAGTGTCAGCATGTTTAGCGAAAAACCGAAGAGGAGCATGACGCCGAAGGTCCCGATCAGCGAGATCGGGACGGCGATGACCGGAATTAGGGCCGCGCGCCAGTTCTGGAGCGATAGGAAGACGACGACGATGACCAGGATGAGCGCCTCGAAAAAGGTCCGGTAGACATGGTGGATCGATTCGCTGATATAGGTCGTCATGTCGAAGGGGATGTCGTAGGTGATCCCTTCGGGGAAACTGCGGGAGATCTCCCCGAGGGCGGCACGGACATTTTCGGCGACCTCGATCGCGTTCGCCCCGGGGAGAGTCGTGATGTTCATGACGGCGGCGTTTCCGCCGTTGATGCCGCTCTCGGTCGAGTATGACGAAGCTTCGAGCGAGACGCGGGCGACATCGCGCAGGCGGATGACCGAGCCGTTCGGGTTGGCGCGGACAACGATCTCCTCGAATTCGTCGACCGACGACAGGCGTCCGCGGGCGACGATCGGAACCGTCAGGTCGATACCTTCGTTCGGAGCCTGGCCGAGGACTCCGGCCGCCGATTCGCGGTTCTGGTCCTTCAGGGCGTTCTGAATATCCTGGACCGTCAGCCCCATGTCGGCGAGTTTGTCGGGCTGGACCCATATCTGCATCGCGTAGTAGCGTCCGCCGACATTGCTGATGCTGCCGACGCCGGGGATACGCCTCAGCAGGTCGATGACATTCAGTGTCGCGTAGTTCGACAGATAGATTTCGTCATATTTCGGGTCGTCTGACTGGATCGTCAGCGTCATCAGTTTCGTCGCGGTCTCCTTCTCGACCGAGATGCCGTTCTGGACGACCTCGGCCGGCAGACGGCTTTCGGCCTTCTTTATGCGGTTCTGGATGTCGACGGCGGCCAGTTCGGGGTCGGTCGAGATATCGAAGGTGACGCGCGCCGTGAAACCTCCGGAGTTCGAACTCGACGAAGTCATGTAGATCATCCCCGGGGTGCCGTTCAGTTCCTGCTCGATCGGGGTCGCGACGGCCTGGGTGACGGTCTGGGCGTCGGCGCCGGGATAACTCGCGGCGATCTTGACGACCGGCGGAACAATCTGGGGATACTGGTCGACCGGCAGCAGCATCAGTCCGATACAGCCGGCGATGACCACGACAATCGACAGAACAATCGAGAAAACCGGATGGTCGATAAAGAAGTTTTTCGGTTCTTTTTCCATAGGTCGGGGAGGGGGAGTGTATGCTGGGTTAGGTTATGCTTCGGAGGTTTCTTCGCTCTCCGGGGTCGCGGCGACTGGATTGACTCTGGCGCCGTGACGGATCTTGTTGTAGCCTTCGGTGACAATCATTTCGCCGGGGGCGAGGCCGCGTTCGACGATAATCGCGTTGCCGCCGGCAACTTCAGGCCCGGTTTCGATATAGCGGCGTTCGACGACGCTGTCCCCGCGGACGACGTAGACATATGCTCCCCCTTTTTCGATTTCGAGCGCCTTCGACGGGACGGCGAGCGCTTTCTCGCGAACGTCCATCAGAAGTTTGACGCGGGTGAATTCGCCCGAGAGCAGCGTATTGTCCGGGTTGGGCATCTCGGCGCGGACCGAGAATGTCCCGGTCTTCGGGTCGACGCGGGGGTCGGCGAAGTCGACGAGGCCTTTGTAGGGATACTCCGAACCGTCGGCCAGAGAGATCGTTACGTACGGATCCCAGTCGCGCGATTCGTCGCGCTGGCCGAGGCGGACGTTCCGCGATTTCGATCGGAGATAGTCGAGGGCGGTCATCGAGAAGTCGACGCGGACGGTGTCGGCGTTGACTACGGTCGCCAGCAACGATTTGCCGCCGGGCCCGACGAGGGTCCCGACGTCGGCGTTACGTTCGGAGATATAGCCCGAGATCGGCGAGCGGACGGTTGTGTAACTCAGGGTCAGTTCGGCCTGGGTCAGTTCGGCCTGGCAGACGATTACATCGGCGTTCGCCCCTTCGAAGGCGGCTTCGGCGTTGTCGAGGTCGAGTCGCGAGGCGGCGTTCTGCTCGTAGAGCGGACGGATGCGTTCGAGGTCGCGCCGGGCTTTCTGCGCAGCGGCTTTTGCTTTGTTCAGTTGCGCACGGGCCTTCTCGACGTTGGCGCGGTAGAGCGTCGGGTCGATAACGAAGAGAGTCTGCCCTTTCCGGACATGGGTTCCCTCGTTGAACTCCATCGACTCGAGATAACCCTCGACACGGGCGCGAACCTCGACGTACTGCTGGGCTCGTATTCTTCCGACATATTCGCCGTATATCTCGACATCGGCCGGTTCGATCCGTTCGACCCCGACAACCGGCAGTTGTTCCGACGCGGTTTTCTCGCGCATCAGCAGACAGATTGCGGAGACGACGACGGCGACAGATACGACAGTGGCGGTCAGTATTTTCGGGTGTGGTATTTTTCGCAGTGTATCGGGAGTTTTCATAAAATGTGATGATAAAAATTTTTCCTACCCTCTATAACGACAGACAGCCGCAGATGGTTCTGCGGCTGTCTGTCGTTATAGAGGGGTTCGCGTTTGGAACGGATCACTGCGGCGTCAGGACGAGGGTCGCGGAGTTGAACTCCGACGAGGTGTCGGGGAGTCTGGACATTGCGCGACAGAGCCTCGAGGGCCTCGGGGGTCGCGGTGTATCCTTCGGGGAGGTCGAGGGTGATGTTGAAGCGTTCGTTGGCCGGGACGCCTACGACGGCGTTGATCGTCCGCTCGCGGTCCTCGCCTGTCAGACTGGTCGTCAGGCCGATGAAGTTTCCGATATTGACGACTATACGGTTGCCGGCGCGGGAGACAACGCCCGGAACGACAGCCGAAACCTCGAACTCGAGTTTCGGCTCGGCCGGTCATGTCGACGACCCGGTCATACTGGTTTTTCATAAAGCCTTCGGCAGTGACATCGACGGTCGCTCTGACCGATTCGGCGTCGATGTCGTCGGGCATCGATATCGAGACCGTGTTTGTCGCGCTGTTGTCTTTGGCGCGGGTCTTCGGCAGGCGGCTGTACTGGCTCGAGAACGAGGCGGCGCGGTTGGTCGCCGGATTGGGATATTCGATCGACCATTCGCCGGCGAACGTAGCCGACAGTGTTCCGGGAAGATATGACTCGTCGGAATTCAGAACGTAGTAGCGGTCGCCGATACGTCCGCAGTAGGCCGGGTCCTTGTGGGTCGCCTCATATGTTATTTTCGCTTTGTCGCCCGGTTTTTTCAGGGGAGTTGTGACCAGGCATGCCTTCGAGTCTGAGTAGAACACATCCTTGAGGTATGAGCCGTAGGTCTTTTCCCCGCCGGAGACTTTGTCGAGAGAGAGATGTCGTCGTTGTAGTATATGAATGTGACGGCTTTCGCGTCCGGGCGCCGCGAACTGAGGTTGATTTCGGTTGTCTGGCGGATTTTTTCGACAGCGTCGCGGTTTTTGTTCGGCACGAGATGGTAGGTCGAGACCATCCGGTCGATGACGACTTTGTCGGGAGGCGGAGTCTCGCCCGACAGGGGGAGGATGGCCGCCAGTATCAACAGTATGGAGAAGAGGAGTTTGTTCATAAATGTTCGAAATTAGAGTGTCGGTTCGAAGAAGAGATAGCGGAGAAGGGGAGCGACCATCAGGGCCTGCTTCAGGCGGTCCTGGCGGAGCAGGCCGATCAGTTCGCCGCGTGAGAGGATCCGGACGGCTACATCCTCGGTCCGGTCGAGATGCTGGGTTCCCTGGCGGGTTACACCTTCGGCGACGTAGCAGTAGGTCAGGTTGTTGGTCGTCGACGGATTTCCGGAGAGAACGGTCAGCAGGCGCCAGTTTCCGCCGCCGAATCCGCTCTCCTCCATCAGTTCGCGGCGGGCGGCGTCGAGATGGTGCTCTCCCGGTTCTACGACGCCGGCGCAGAGTTCGGTCCCGACCTCCCCGAGGCCGTGGCGATACTGCTCGATCATGACGAAATCCCCCTCCGCGGTGACGGCGATGACGTTGACCCAGTCGGGGTATTCGAGGACATAGAATTCGTCGTTTATCTGTCCGTTGGGGAGTTCGACGCGGTCACGCCGCGCTGTCAGCCAGGGGCGGCGTATCAGATACTCGGAGTCGAGGGTCTTCCATTTCTTTATTTCAGCCATGATCTTTTTCGTTCGGTTGTTCTTGTTCTTTATAGTTTCGGGCGCGGCCGTTCCCCTCCAGAGGGAAAGGTCGCGCCCCGCTCAAGAGTTTCTTCTTTTCCGGAGGGTTATTTCTCCCCCTTGTCGCCCATCATATAGTCGGCGACGATCGTGCGGAGTTCACCCTGCTCGTTGTCGCAGGTGTATTCCCAGTACATCGCCCCGAGTATATCCTGGTCGAGGATATACTGACATTTGATCTCGATCGAACGGGGGTCGTTGTAGCCGAGGACGAGTTCACCGTCGGCGTTCTCGATGTAGGGAACCTGGGCCTTTTCGTCCCAGACAATCTTGCAGCCGGGACGCACTTCGAGGTCCTTGTAGTCCATATAGTCGGGGTATTCCTTGAAGCCGCGGCCGTAGAAGGGGAGGCCGAGGGTCAGTTTATCCTTCGGAATGCCGGCGGCGAGGTGTGCCTTGAGGGCTTCGTCGGCCGAGAGTTTGCTGTGTTCCGAGGGGTAGAGGGGCGACTGGTGGTAGGGGACGGAGCCGATGTCGTAAGACATGATGTTGATAAAGTCGACATAGGGGAGGATCGCCGGGAAGTCGTAGTATTCGGCGCTGCCGGGGGTCGCGAGCGTCAGCGACTTGTCGTCGCCGATGGCGGCGCGGATGTCGCGCATCAGAAGGGTATAGTTGTCGGTGTCTTCGGGCGAGGAGGAGATTCCGGCGCTCGAACTCGTCGGGTATTCCCAGTCGATGTCGACGCCGTCGAGGTTGAATTCCTTGATGACACGCTCGCAGTCGGCGGCGAACGCTGCGCGGTTGGCCGAGTCAGCGGCCATTTCGCTGAAGCGGCCGCTGCCCCATCCGCCGACCGAGAGGATTACCTTCAGGTCAGGGTTCTGCTCCTTCAGGGCGGAGATTTTATGGAGACGGTCGGGGTTGTCGACGTTGATTCCGTTGAAGGTCTCGTTGACATGTCCGAACGCATAGTTTATATGGGTCATTGCCGTCGGGTCGGGCATAACGTCGCTGCCGGCCGTGACGTAGGCGACGACGATACGGCTGCGGGTCGAGTCGGCCTGCTGGTCGTCGGCGGCCGTGGAGTTTTTCGAATTGCAGGAGCCGAGCAGGAGCGATCCGGCGGCAACTGCGGCGGCGCAGAGCGCCGCGAAGAGGGTCTTTTTCATGAATCGGGTTATATCGGTTATGTTGATGTAATGTCGTTTTGTCGATATCTGCGGGCAAAGATAAGACGAAAAAGCGGATTCCGCAATATCCCGGGCTATCTTTTCGCTGCAGATATGCCGGCTGGGTCAGTTCCGGGCGAACTCGACCGCGGGTTTCGGAGCCGCGGCGCGGTGGCGCACCTTGAATCCGACCCAGGCGAAGAGAACCGAGAGAACGGGGCTCAGGATGTTGAAGATACAGCAGGGGAGATAGGTCAGGGTCGCGACGCCGAGGACGGTCGCCTGGGTGACGCCGCAGGAGTTCCAGGGGATCAGGACCGAGGTGACCGAGACCGAGTCTTCGAGCGAGCGGCTCAGCATTTCGTCGGCGAGACCCTGGCGGCGGTAGGTCGAGCGGTAGATGTTTCCGCCGATGATGATCGAGAGATACTGGTCGCCGGTGCAGCTGTTGAGAAACAGGCCGCTGGCAACCGTCGCGCCGACCAGCGAGCGGGGGCGGCGGAGCATGCGGGTGAACGTCCGGGTCATCGAACCGAGCATTCCGCTGCCAATCATGACTCCTCCGAAGATCATCGCGCAGAGAATCAGCGCGATCGTCGGCATCATCCCGACGATTCCCGAGGTCTCGGTCAACTGGTCGAGGGTCGCGTTGCCTGATCCGACCGAGGTTCCGCTGACGAGCAGGCCGACGGCTCCTGTCGCTCCGCCGGCGATGCCGGGCTGGAAGATGAAGGTCGCGGCGAGTCCGGCGAGGGCTCCGACGGCGAGGGTGACGGTCGACGGAAGGCGCAGGATAATCATCAGCAGCGTCAGCGCCGGGACGGCGAGAAGCCAGGGGGAGAGGTTGAACGAGGCGGAGAGGGCGTCGGTCAGCGCTGCGGCGTCGGCCGGGGCGTCCTGTCTCGAGAAGAGCCCGACGGCGAGGAAGACGACGAGGGCGACGGCCATCGCCGGGACCGACGTGTACATCAGGAAACGGATGTGGCGGAACAGGTCGAGGCCGCAGGAAGAGGCCGCCAGGACTGTTGTGTCGCTAAGCGGGGATACCTTGTCGCCGAAATATGCTCCGGAGATGATCGCTCCGGCAACCCACGCCGGGCTGTAGCCCATCAGTTGGCCGATTCCGATAAAGGCGACGCCGATCGTCGCGATTGTCGTCCAGGAACTTCCGGTCAGGACCGAGACGACGGCGCAGACGGCGCAGGCCGTGACGAGAAAGAATGTCGGGTCGAGAAACTGCAGTCCCCCCTTGATCATCATCGGGACGACGCCGGATGTCATCCAGGTTGTCGAGAGCATGGCTATCAGAACGAGCAGAAGTATGGCGGGACAAATCTGGCGGGCACTTTTGACAAGGCCGAGGCGGACGAGTTTCGCCGGCCGCCGTGTTGTCGCGGCGGTCAGAGCGAGGGCGGCGCCGGCGGCGGCCAGCAGAGCCAGAGGAGAGTAGTCCTGAACGGCAGATGCCCCTTTCTGGACAATAATCGCCGTTAGTGCGGCGATCAGGAGGATAATCGGCATGAGCGAGACCGCGAGGGTCGGGGAGTCATGACGGCGAAGACGCTGAAGAATCGAGTTGTTCAATATCGGGATTGTGTGTGTATGTCTGTTGATAACCTATCGGAATAAATCTGTGAATTTCGAAAGCATTCCTCTGCTTTCCGATTGCAAAGTTACACAAAAATCGCGATATTCTGTCCGGAATTTATTTATTTTAACTTTCGGCGAGGGCGCTGTTGTAGTAGCGAGGGTCGCCGGTCACCTCTTCTCCGATAAACGGGGGGATCTCGACCGGTTCATCGGGGGAGTTGAGCTCGATCTCGGCGAGGATCAGTCCGCGGTGGCGTCCGCCGAATTCGTCGATCTCCCATCGCCCGGCGATGTGGCGCGTTTTCGTCAGCAGGGCACTGACCGGGAGCGTTTCGAGCATTTCGCGGGCGTCGGCGACCGGAATCGGGTATTCCCATTCGTGTCTGACCGCCCCGCGGGTCAGGCTCTTGACGGTCAGCCGCGCCTCGCGGCCGTCGATAATCCTGAGTCGGACGGTCGCTTCTTTGTCGCGCGAGATGTAGGCCTGTTCGAGGATGTGGCTTTCGGTTACGTAGGGTCGGAATCCCTCGGGGTCTGCGACGAGAAATTTCCGTTCGATTTCGTATGCCATTATTTTGGTTTATAAGAAAAGTGGTGAGAAATATTTTGCGAGGGCCCATCCTCCGGCGATCAGCCAGACGTAGAGCAGTCCGGCCAGAAGGAACGGTTTCGCCCCGGCCTTGCGGAATTTGTCGATGCTGGTCTCGGCGCCGAGGGCGGCCATCGCCATCGTCAGCAGGAAGGTGTCGATATAGTTTATGACATCGACTGCCTGCCCGGGGAGCAGGTCGAAGGAGTTGAAACCGATGACGGCGAGGAATCCGAGGGCAAACCAGGGTATGGCAACCTTTCCGCCGCCGGCTGTGCTGCTGTCGCGACGCGAGCGGCGTGCGACGCTCCAGCCGAGAATAATCAGGACCGGGACGAGGAGCATGACGCGGATCATCTTGACGATAATCGCCGTGTTTGATATCTCTGTCCCCATGGCGTTTCCGGCGCCGACGGCGTGGGCGACCTCGTGAAGGGTCGATCCGGCGTAGATTCCCATCTCCTGTGGACTCAGTCCGGTTATTCCGGCCCGGTATGCGATAGGGTACAGGAACATCGAGATGGTCCCGAAGATGACGACGGTCGCGACGGCGACTGCGGTTTTGTAGGGCTGGGTCCGGATTGTCGATTCGGCGCCAAGGACGGCGGCGGCTCCGCATATACCGCTGCCGACCGAGGTCAGCAGTGCCAGGTCGCGGTCCATCTTCAGCAGGCGTCCGAGCCATACACCCCCGATGATTGTCACGGCAACGACAACGGCGTCGATGACGATTCCGGCGAGGCCTACGTCGGCGATGTCCTGGAACGTCAGGCGGAAGCCGTAGAGGATAATGCCGAGGCGAAGGATTTTTTTCGAGCAGAACTGGATTCCCGGCACCCATGTCTCGGGGAGGTGGTTTCGGAGGGAGTTGGCATATAGCATGCCGAGGATAATGCCGATAATCATCGGGCTGAACGACAGTCGCTGGAATATCTCGGCGCCGCCGATGTAGAACGCCGCGCAGGAGAAGAGCCCTATTAGTAGCACCCCGTGCAGCATGCTTGCTTTTTTCTCTGTTATCATAAAGTGTTATTTATATAAGTATATAGACTGAACCTGATGGATGAAAGTTACCTCAGTGCGCAGATTTTGGGTTAACGAAAAATTAGGAACGGAGTCTTACCCTCCTTACTACCTAATGGAGACAGTAAAATATGAATCCTCCAAAAAACATATATCCTAAAGATACGACAAGTATTTCTGAAAAAATACCGCCACAATCTACATACTCATACTTTTCATGGCCGTTTATGACCTGTTTGTATCTCCCTTTGCGAAGATAATGGCATATCAACGCTAAAGTGATAGTGACAGGTATTGACAATACAATGATTGGAGTAAATTTAACGAAAGTGCATATAATTAAGTAACTACCCATGGTGATTACACTAGCCATCGCAAAAATAAAAATGAATGTCGAGAACAATGCACCGCCATTGGTCTCTATTGGATCACTCATGTAATGCCAATAAATCACGTAAAAAAACTTGTCCATATTGTATTATACTCTCGGTACTGATTTCATCCGTTATATTCAGAACTGACTGCATAAGATATATATACATATATACATATAGCCTAAACATGCAATAAACAATGTTGTAATAACCCGCCATCGTTTTATTTTTCCATATTTCTCATGGTTGTTGATGACTTTTTTGTATCGACCTTTCCTTAGATAATAGAATAACATAATGACTAGAAAAATGAAAGAAGGCAAGAAGAAAGACAAATACCCTACATTTACAAATAATCCCAAAAGCAATGTGCTGCCAAAGTTTATCGTTAAAGCAAAACTAGTAAGGAGTTGGAATGTTGCGTATAATGCGCTTCCATTTGTTTCATATTTGTCACTCATATAATGCCAGTAAATCACGTAAAAAATTTTATCCATATTACGTTAGCGTTTTTGGGTGTTATAATCTAATCCGAATCCATCAGTATATATATCTGTCAGCATATATACAAGCGAAATTCCAAGCATTATAGGGGCTGCCGGACCGGATGCAGCAGCGGTTAATAAGCATAAGGTTACATCAAGAGCGTATTTGGCGTATACTCTTGTGTCTTGGCCACCATCCTTATAGTATTTCACTCCATCACATAAGGTGCTGGCAATGGTTAGACCGGCAAACACACGTCCCATCCATTTTGTGTAGTTCATATATCCGTTTAGTCCTCCGGTGGATTTCCCCCCATTCGTGGCATATTCCAGCAAGGATTGTTTCATCCCATTGCCAAAACCTGCCGACGAACTGATCGTTCCCACTACGCTGACTTTATATCCACTTCCAAAATATCGAGAAAGTGTGGATCCCAAATAATATAGACTTTTCATGGATCCGTCCAGACTAATGAAGTATTCTCCTGAGGCTCTATCCAGATGGATAAAGTAATCAGCGGAATAACCTGGTTTTAACGATTCATTATATCGGGAATACAGATCGGCAACGGCATCGCCATAACTTTCGTATAACCCAGTGGGATCGCTGTATAGTATTGGGTTTCCTGAACAATAGGCATATGGAGACACATCTCTGGATAGTTCTGCCAAAATATCGGGGGCCGTAAACCGACATTTCTGCGGTTCGTAGAGCCTTGTTTCCAGATTGTAGATGTTAATGCCGTATGATGTGTACAGTTCCTTCGAAAGATACTTTCTTCGATTTTCCGGCGAACTGATGCCTTCGGCCCAAGGCAGTCCAAACGGATAGTAGTGTGTCGCCTGGCAGATACGGCCATCAGCAACCACACCTCTGATGTTACCTTGTACATCACGGCAATACGCATATATCGTGTCGTTTTTGAAGTATCCGACGTTGTACTCCAGACGTTCACAAGAATCGTCAGACCATAATTGATTGCCGATATATCTGCGTCTTTCGGGGAGCCTCAGCAGAGGACGATAGGGTGGCCATACCTGAAATGCTGATCCGGCGAGGGGGGTTAAGGGAGTATATACAGGCTGGATGTCCTTTATTTCCTCAGTTTCAAGAAGGTGTCCTTCAGCGTCATACGTAAAACCATAACGCTTGATGTTGTTGATATATATTTCGGATGGCAATCCAATTACATTATATTTTATTGCTGTTATATTCTGGTTTAGGTCGCGGACAAGATTCCCGTTGGAGTCATATTCCAACTCAGTTTCGGAATCTGCACCATCAACAAAATCCGAAGAGTTCTCAAGTGTTACATTCTCCGCATCATCCGTTATTTTCGTTAGGAAATTGCCATCATAATTCATCGTCAAATCATCTACAACCCCAAAACGCCCGGTAGCGACGGGTCCGTAGCGCATGATCCTGGTTATATTCGAGGACTCATCGTAGGAATATTCTGTCGAATAGTTTCTGGGGGTTCCGTCATTGTATGAAACGGCTTTAACCAGACGGTTATATCCGTCATAAACATAATTATAAGCCTGTCTGAATGACCCGACACGCCATGATGTCCGTGAGATATTCCCATTATAGCAAGGGTTGTCAGACCCGGATGTATATTGCAAAGATTGCTCAAAGGGCGTTGACCAGATTTCCCTGAGAGTCCCATCCTCATTGTAATTATAATACACCGGATCCTCATTGCTGACCACGCTCTTCTCAACTCTTCCCAGTGCGTCATAATGATTCCATTCCAAATCAATCGGAGCGTTGCCATTAACTGATATTTTCCGTGATATCGGACGACAATAATGATCATAACCGGTATACACGGCTTCTGTTGTTGACCCATTGCCGCGCGTAACATTGGTTGTATACTTGGTTATGTTTCCATCAATGGAATACTCCGACAGAAATTCCGAAACCGCCCCGTCATATGAACAAGTCATTTTGCGTATTGGTCTGTCTTCCGAATCATAACATATCATTGATGTTTCATACTCTCCTGTTGGTCCGTCTGCGTCAAGTATAGCTACAAGCGTTCCCGTTAACAAGCTTCTCCTTCCGGACGGTATTGTTCCTGAGTTTGCTTTTAGATCTCTGAATCTCGGTGTATTCAAGAAATCGTAGTCGTCGTAATAGTTTACCTTAAGAAGCCTGACATTTTGCAGGATCGGTTGCCATAAGTATCCACAACTGTCGGTGTTTCCCCGGTTTATGGGCCGGTTCCCCCGATATTCTGACATCGCCCACGATCCGGCACTTGCCATCCAACTGATATCGGCGTTGTCACACAATCCGGTGACGGTCGGCGCTCCGGCGTGATTGTAAACCCTGAAGGTCATCTCATTCCTTTTACGTTGCTCGCCGTCCTGACTCAACACCAGATTTCGAGCGGCATCGTAGATGTATGTCGTAGGGTCACAACCGGGAAGTTTCTTCGATGTCATCAGGAGTGAGTCGTTATATGTGTATACGTAGCAATAATAGCTTAATGCATCGGCCGATATATCGATATGCCCATCGGAATCGGCAGAACTGTTGAACGTCGAAGTCAGAGAGGGGGGCAGGACATACTGTAATTGCCCGACATCATTGTATACATAATAGGTGTCTATATGTTTTGTTCCGTCGGATTTGCGGTCAAGGACTTTTCTGCTTCTGAAATCATAGAACGACATAACAATGTGACCATCTTCATCTGTTTCTTCATCAATAGCGTACTGCCCTTCGACCGCATTGGTCAAGCGGATCGGATTATCCGATAATCCTGTCGCTACCGATGTCAGACAGTTATACAAACTGTTCGAGGAGGAATTGAACCGTCGTCTATGTTTTGCGGGGTGTTCAACCCTGTTTTCGTCAGGCTGAGTGATATCGCAGTCATATGTTGAAGATCCGTTGTAGAATATCGATGTTGGTTCGATATTGTCAGTCTCTGATGGGAGTTTGTTCCCTTGATATGGACGATAGAGGTTGACCGGACGACCGAGAGCATCCCTGGAGATGGCATTAAGGACAACGTCATTGCCGTCGCCTCCATAACCCCGCGCGATTTCATACATGGTTTCTCCGTTTCCGTCCAGATATTCTTCCCGAAAGCATTCCGCGTTGTTATCACCGACTAATATAGTCCGAATACAATTTGCTATATTTTCCCCATTATTATATAATATGTATTCAATTCTTGCAACCGGATTGTTGTCTGTGTTCTCAATCTTGGACAACCGTCCTTTATCGTAATAATAATGCTCATTTCTGCCGGAAGGGTGCATCACGGCGGTAGGGCCGATTAACGGGATATGAGAATAGTATGTATACCAGTCGATACCCCTGGTGCCTATTTTGGTTGCACAGTCCCCATCATATTGTAAATTGCGGTCATACGGATCATTCCAATAATATATGGTTGGATTTTTCAAATCCCGGCCAACGCTGGTTATATGTCCATGTTCGGAATAACTGTTGTAATGAAGGATAGAGGTTTTCTTATCAGGCAGTCCGAAACTTTCATCAGTCTTAAGCATTGCTTTCCGGCTATCGGCAAGTGTAAAGATCCCATAATGATTATGGTTTACCCAAGTTCGGCCGGACTCCTCCTGAGATGATGCAATGGGCAACCCGGGGAGGGGTTTATGCTCTTTATACCAGGATCCGTTTTTTACGTTCGAACCATATATGAAATGACGTGTGGTCCGGTCTGTACCGCATGAAACCTTCAGAGTGCGTATCAATGGTAAAGACGGAGCATCAACAATAGAATCTCCGAATATAGACTGAAGCGTTTTTAGTGTTGTCCCGATTTCGAAGTCATAGTAATCTGCCACGACAGATATCTCTTGATCAACTTCGTTGCTTCCGGTCGTTATAATCCTTGTTGTGTCACATCGCCAGGTTGTTGCTTTCGCCGTAACATCAATGTAGTTGAAATCCGTTATATCAGTAAAATTATACTCCATTTTCGCCGGACTTGTTGCTGATATCTGTGCGAAAATCGTCGGCTCAATAAATATGGATGTGCGAACCGAATCAGTTCTTACCTGCCTGTAATGGTATTCTGTGACATTCTCCGATCGGTATTCCAGACCTTTCTTAATCAGTCGTTCTTCGCGTATTAGTAGTGGACTCCCGTTCAGATTTTCCTGGTAATATCCGTCGACCAAAGATGCTCCCTCAAAAAGATTCTTAAGCGCATCGTCTCGGTCGCTGCCAGTGATATTCTCCGGGATATTAACATATCTGGGCAGACCTGTTGTCTGATTGATTCGGGTCTGCAGATCTATGTGGGTCCACGAATTTACGGCAGGTTCAATATTATACTGATAGATTGTCTGAATCGTATCCTCAATGGCGGTTCCGCCCATTTCTTCCAGAACCGCACCATAATAAATCCTCCCTTCGGAAGGGGACACCCCCGGAATTCGAGCGCCGTTCAGCAGGGCAAGGCTCCGGTCACAAGCATATTTGATATCAGAGGTAAAAGGAACGTCTGTTGATGCCGCAGTAGACAATTCGCCGAATGAGAATAACCTGACACCGCCGGTAAGAGCGTAGAAGGCCCAGGACATCAGTTGTGAATAGTCTATGGATGGACAGGATCTGCGATACTTGAAATTGCGCCAGCATGTTTGTCCGGAAACAGCGTCTGTAGTGGTTATGCGTTTTATCCGTGGTCCGATTACGACCGGAAGTTTCCATGATGATCCAACCCATCGTACGTCATCCTGTATTTCGAAGATTTCCCCCTCCTTGAATCCATTAAATTCGATGCCGCTTATTCCTGTGGATATAGAGCCTCTTGCTGATTTCGGGCTGTTTTCATTTGGTATTGCCTCGGTGTGTTTCGACGGTTCGTATTCGAACCGGGTGGTGATTCCTGCCATATCCGTGATTCGACAGAGCATACCGTCATACAGATGGAGGGTATCTGCCTGGACGCTGGAATTCCAGCAGCAATTGGCACCCAGTATCGAAGATGAGTCTGACAAGCGCCTTTTTGACGGGAATCCCCAGAAGTCACAATCTGTTAGCCAGATATATGGCAAATCGTTATACCCGAAATCTCTCTTTGCTATGGTCGTTCCATCAGACCTGTGTTCTACGGAACTGAGGAATTCCCTGCATCCATCGATATCCTGATAGGTCAATAACGTTTCTGATATCTTTCTTTCCGCGTGATTGTATAGCGTCAGTTTCGAGAGATTGGCCCGGGACATTAATATCGAAGCATCTTCGGCATTTGCGATTTCCAATGAATCTTTAATAACCCAGTCCAGTATAACTTTCCCCGTTCTGCTTTCTATCTGAGTCAGGATAGGTTCATTCTCATATTCAGTTGTTATAGTCGCTCCGGTTGCTGTTGTTGCCTGTGGATTGATTTGAGTGCCAGTCGATTTGATTACCGGGACAACAGCGTTGTGCTTTGAGCCTACGTGGTTTGGCAATGCCTGATAATGGAAGAATATCTCATCAGCGCTCTGAGGTATTGTTATTTTTGTCAGATGCCACGATGAAATGAACTCGTAGTTATAGTATTCGGGATATTTCGGGATATCGCCGGAGGTGTCAACGTGTCTTTTATGAATTTCACGATATGTAAAGTAATACTCTGTTCCTCCGAGGGTCGTGATCCTGAAATCAAATCCACCATCCTGAGTTCTGTTGATCAAATCGATTTGCAAGCCATTTTCCGGCATCATTCTGACTTTTCTATCGATGATGAAAAAAGAACCGTGATAGCCATCAAATGAATATCTGAAACGGTCGTAACCTGTATCGGAATTATTGTACAATCCATCCTTCAGATAATCGAGTGTAGGTTGTGATTCCTCCGACAAAAAGCGATCCTCGTTCCCGACCAGTTCGTCAGGCAGTCCGACTACCTCTCTTGATATGACGCCCCCGGCTTTTAATATCCAGCCAAGCCCAACTGAACCGCTGCACATCGTTGTTTTAATCCCGGTCGTATAATAATCGACAGAGACAGAAAGTTCATAATCGCCGACATTCCAGGATACCAGTTTCTCTTCTATTCCAACCGTACCAGAAGAATATGAAACCGATGTTTCACATTTGTCCAGAAGATTTCCTGTGTTTGGGGATGGTGAACTGATATTTTCCTCATTAGTATTCGGAACGGTTATGATATTCAAAGTTTGACCACTTGTCATAACACCGAATAACAGAGTGGCTAAAGTTATCAGATTGAGCGTGATGACTCTCAGTTCCGACATAAAGGATTAAATACAGGAATCAGACGTTTCGGTTAGTTGAGGAAATACATTATAGCAGCAACTACGATATAGATGACTGCGGGTATGTAAAAGAACTTGATTATTGCCAGTGTGCAGTCGCCGGTGTCGTAACCGCGTCCGATTATTTCTCTCCACTTGTTACCGGCGCGCAGATATACCAGAATGCCGATAACAACTACAGCCGTGGCGATAACAAGGATTGTAGATATCGGGTATCTTCTATAGAGCAGGGGGAAGAATTTCGAGGTGAGAACCCAGAAAATCACTGTGTCGATGATGAAAGGCAATACGCCATATAGTGTCGCCAGGTTTGCGGCTACGTTGTCTGTCTGGCCTTTCTCTTTGCCCGACCAGAAAAAACGGTAGAATACTTTATCTATCATGATGATTTATTTTAGTCAGTTTCTATAATATATAATATGCGGTATGCCCATAATCAGATTTTTTGCAAATTTACGAAATCTTTTGATTCTCTCAAACTCGTGTAGCGAAGATAATTTGTAATTTGTCCGGTTTCGTGGCGTATTGAAAATACTTGGTTAAGGGGTATTGTCGATTGGCGCAGGGGGGGTGGCGTTGGGCGGTGTTGATAAATTTTTTGTCGGGTTATTGGGCGTAAGTAACATTTGTTTGGATTTATTTGCGTATATTTGCAACGCAATTCGTGTGCTCTGAGGCTTGCGGCGACGTTATACGACGTGTAACTTTGTGATTGCTAGTCTCGTAGCGGCGGTTGAACGTCATGAAAAATCAAAATTAGACACTATAATTGATATGTTATCATTAGCAATTCAGAACTCCACTCTTGCGGTTACGGCCGCATTGACAGGCGTCGGGCTCGTAGCGCTCGCGCTGTGGCTTGCAGGCCTGATTTCGCCCCGGTCGTTCAATGTCCAGAAAGGGGAGGCCTATGAGTGCGGTATACCGACCCGCGGCCAGAGCATGGCCCAGTTCCATGTCGGATACTACCTGTTCGCAATTCTATTTCTGATGTTCGATGTCGAATGTGTGTTCCTCTTCCCCTGGGCAGTACGCGTCCAGGAACTCGGCGGAGCGGGACTGCTGAGCATCGCTATTTTCTTTATCGTTTTAGTGCTGGGTCTGGTTTACGCCTGGCGGAAAGGAGCTCTCGAATGGAAGTGACAACGAAAAGCATGCCCTATGAGGCGTGGAAAGACAACGAATATATCGAATCGCTCGTCAAGGAACTTCAGGACAACGGTGTCAACGTCGTTGTCGGTTCGCTTGACAAACTGATCAACTGGGGCCGCTCGAACTCGATCTGGCCTCTGACCTTTGCGACAAGCTGCTGCGGAATCGAATTCCTTTCGCTCGGCGCTGCCCGCTTCGATATGGCCCGCTTCGGCTGGGAGGTTGCGCGTTCGTCGCCCCGCCAGGCCGACTTCATGATGGTCGCCGGAACGATAGTCAAGCGTATGGCTCCGGTTTTCCGCCGTCTCTATGACCAGCTGGCCGAGCCGAAATATGTAATCGCCTGCGGCTCCTGCGCCGTCTCCGGGGGTCCGTTCAAGAAGTCATATCATGTCGTTATGGGAATCGACCAGATTGTTCCGGTCGATGTCTTCCTTCCGGGTTGTCCCCCGCGCCCCGAGGCGATGATCTACTCGATCATGCAGCTTTCGCGCAAGATGAAGGTCGAGCGCTTCTTCGGCGGCGTCAACCGAAAGGAAAACCATGAGGAATTCCTCCGCAACCATCCCCTTCCCGCCGAGGAGTAACGGCCGGCTCATAACCGAAAATCAATCAGAAACCGAATCATCCAATAGCAATCAACAATAGATATGGCTGACATACAGGAAAAAATCCAATCACTTTTTCCCGAAGCAACTTTTGAGACCGGCTCCGACACCCTGACGGTGACAATCGCCGACAACCAGTGGCACGATCTGGCCGTAGCCCTCAGGACAGACGCCGATCTGGCCTTCAACTGGCTCTTCACGATAGTCGGTATGGACTGGAAAGAGTCGCTCGGATGTGTCTACTATCTGACATCGACAACCCGGAACGATCATATCAGTGTCAAGGTCCTCGCGACCGGAGACCGCAACAAACCGATGATCCACAGCGTCGCCGACCTCTGGCCGATTGCCGGTATTTTCGAACGCGAGGTCTACGACTTCTTCGGTATTATCTTCGTCAATAACCCCGACATGCGCCGTCTCTTCCTCTCGATCGACTGGAAAGGCTACCCGCTGAGGAAAGATTTCGACGAGAATGACCCGGCGAACGACGTTACGACCGAGAACGAACGCCAGAGCGACCTTACAGACACCTGGCAGCAACTCCCAGACGGGAAAATCAAACACGAAGAGGTTCGTGTCTTCGCCGAAAACGACTTCGTTGTCAATGTCGGCCCGCAGCACCCGGCAACCCACGGTGTGCTCCGTTTCCGTACGGCCCTCGACGGCGAGACAATCAAGAAAATCGATGTCTATATGGGGTATATCCACCGCGGCATCGAAAAAATCTGCGAGAAACTGACCTACCCGCAGACGCTCCATTTCATGGACCGAATGGACTACTTCTCGGGTCACCACTACCACCACTGCCTCTGTATGACAATCGAACGCGCGGCAGGAATCGAAATCTCGCGCCGCGCACAGGTCATCCGCGTCCTGATGGACGAACTCGCCCGTATCGCCTCACACTGTCTGTTTATCGGAACATTCTGTCAGGATCTCGGCGCGGTCACGATGCTCTTCTACGGCCTTCGCGTCCGCGAACAGATTCTCGACATTATGGACAAGACATGCGGCGCCCGCATGACATTCAACTACGAATGTATCGGCGGTGTCATGCAGGATCTACACCCCGACTTTGTCAAGGATGTCAAGGCGCTTCTCGCCGTTCTCCCCGCGAACATAAAGGAATATAACAAGGTGTTCACCGGAAACATTATCGCCCGCAACCGTATGGAGGGTGTCGGTGTGCTGTCTCACGAGGATGCGGTCGCCTGGTCTGTCAGCGGTCCTTCGGGACGTGCTTCGGGATGGTCGTGCGACGTCCGCAAGACCGACCCCTACAGCATCTATGGCGAACTCGACTTCGACGAAGTCATCCGGACCGAGGGTGACTCGATGGCCCGCTTCAAAGTGCGTATTGCCGAAATCGAACAGAGCGCACGCATTATCGAGCAACTGATCGACAATATTCCCGAAGGCGAATACTGCGTCAAGGTCCCGAAAGTCCTGAAACTCCCTGTCGGCCACTGGTTTGGTCGCGTCGAGGGATGCCGCGGTGCGTTCGGCGTCTATATCGAGAGCGACGGAACGACATCCCCCTACCGCCTCAAACTTGTCCCCCCCTGTCTCCCTCTCGCGTCGGTCGTCCCGACCCTGACCGAGGGAAGCAAGATCGCTGACCTGATCACGATCGGCGGCTCGCTCGACTATATTGTCCCCGATATGGACCGGTAAACAAAAAGAAGTCATCAAGCAAATCAATCATATCCCCATGCAAGATTTCTCAATAGCCACTGAGTGGATCCATAATTTCCTCGCCTCCTTTATGCCGGGCTGGCTGACGGTCATAACCGAATGTGTCATCATCGGTGTCGTTCTGCTGCTGATCTACGCGCTGCTCGCCCTGTTCTACATCTACTTTGAACGCAAGGTCTGCGCCGCGTTCCAGTGCCGCCTCGGTCCGGATCGTGTCGGTCCTTTCGGCCTTCTCCAGAGTTTCGCCGATATGTTCAAGATGCTCATCAAAGAGTTGATTTCCCTGAACCATATCGACAAATTCCTTTTCGCTCTGGCACCCTACCTCGTCATTGTCGCCTCGATGCTCGCCTTCTCGGTTCTCCCCTGGGGCAAAGGGATGCAGATTGTCGACTTCAATATCGGCATCTTCTTCCTGATTGCCGTCTCGTCGATCGGCGTCCTCGGCATCCTGCTCGCCGGATGGTCGTCGAACAACAAGTTCACCCTGATCGGCGCGATGCGCTCCGGAGCCCAGATGATCAGTTACGAACTGTCGATCGGTCTGTCGGTCATCACGATGGTCTGCCTCGCCGGCACGATGTCGGTCGAGGGTATCGTCGAGGCTCAGCGTCCGCTCTGGTTCATCTTCCAGGGACATATTCCCGCGATTATCGCCTTCATCATCTATCTGATTGCCGGAACGGCCGAGACAAACCGCGGCCCGTTCGACCTTCCCGAGGCTGAGAGCGAGTTGACGGCCGGTTACCACACCGAGTACTCCGGCATGCACTTCGGATTCTTCTACCTCGCCGAATATCTGAACCTCTTTATCGTCGCGGGTGTCGCCTCGCTGCTGTTCTTCGGCGGCTGGATGCCCCTCCATTTCCCCGGCTGGGATGCCTTCAACAACATAATGGACTATATCCCCGGCGTTGTCTGGTTCGTCGGCAAGGCGATCGTCATCTCGTTCATCATCATCTGGTTCAAGTGGACATTCCCCCGTCTGCGAATCGACCAGTTGCTTTCGCTCGAATGGAAATATCTGTTGCCGATCAATCTGTTCAACCTCGTTCTGATGGTCCTGATCATCGTCTACGGACTCCACTTCTGATCCTCTCTCTCTGAATAATCATCAAATTGCAATCAAAAAACCTACACTCAATAAACTGAAACGAATATTATGAGCGATAAATTCGGAAAAATAGCTCAGGTTATCGGTCCGGTCGTCGACGTCTCGTTCGATACCGACGAACTGCCGCCGATTTTCACCGCCCTGAAGGTCGACCGCCCCGACGGATCGCAACTGATCCTTGAGGTCGAACAGCATATCGGCGAAGACACCGTCAGATGTGTCGCTATGGACAGTACCGACGGTCTCCAGCGCGGTCTGCGTGTCGACAATCTCGACCATCCCATCTCCGTCCCGACCGGCGGTCAGGTCAAAGGTCGTCTGCTCAATGTGATCGGGGATGCTATCGACCGTCTTCCCGCTCTGAACCGCGACAATCTCCGCTCGATTCACCAGCCCGCCCCCGCTTTCGACGAACTGACGATCGGCACGGAAATCCTCTATACCGGCATCAAAGTGATTGACCTTCTCGAGCCCTACAGCAAGGGTGGCAAAATCGGTCTGTTCGGCGGCGCCGGCGTCGGCAAAACCGTGCTTATCATGGAACTCATCAACAATATCGCGAAAGGCCACAACGGCTTCTCGGTCTTCACCGGTGTCGGCGAACGTACGCGCGAAGGTAACGACCTTCTGCGCGAGATGATCGAGAGCGGTGTCATGAAATATGGCGACAAGTTCCGCGAAGGTATGGAAAAAGGGGAGTGGAACCTCGAGGATGTCGACATGGCTCAGGTCAACAACTCCCAGGCAACCCTCGTCTTCGGCCAGATGAACGAACCGCCGGGTGCGCGTCTGCGTGTCGCCCTGTCGGGTCTGACCGTCGCCGAGCAGTTCCGCGACCAGGATGGCGGCGGCCAGGATATTCTTCTGTTCATCGACAACATATTCCGTTTCACCCAGGCTGGTTCAGAGGTGTCGGCTCTTCTGGGCCGCATGCCGTCGGCCGTCGGCTACCAGCCGACACTCGCCTCCGAGATGGGTATGCTTCAGGAACGTATTACTTCGACAAAGAACGGTTCGATCACCTCGGTCCAGGCAATCTATGTCCCCGCCGACGACTTGACCGACCCCGCTCCGGCAACGACCTTCAGCTTCCTCGATGCGACGACGGTCCTTTCGCGAAAGATCGCCGAACTCGGCATCTACCCGGCTGTCGACCCCCTCGAATCGACCTCGCGTATTCTCGATCCGAACGTAATCGGCGAAGAGCACTACAATACAGCCCAGGCTGTCAAACAGCTCCTCCAGAAATATAACGAACTCCAGGATATCATCGCGATCCTCGGCGTCGACGAGCTCTCCGACGAAGACAAACTCGTTGTCTCGCGAGCCCGCCGCGCCCAGCGTTTCCTCTCGCAGCCCTTCTTTGTTGCCGAACAGTTCACCGGCCTCCCCGGCGTTATGGTCCCCCTGAAGGAGACAATCCGCGGCTTCAAGATGATTCTCAGCGGCGAAATGGACCAGTATCCCGAACAGGCCTTCCTCAATGTCGGCACGATCGACGAGGCGATCGCCAAAGGAAAGAAGATGCTCGCCGAAGTCGAGGGATAAACCCGAACCAATAAACTTTTTAACCTATGACACTGAAAATAATTTCGACAGAAGATACGGTCTTCAGCGGCGAGGTCGACATGGTCGTCCTTCCGGGCGAAGCGGGCGAATTCACTGTCCTGCGCAACCACGCCTCCCTGATCTCGACGCTCGTAGCGGGCAACGTCCGTTACGGCAGCGAAAATGACCTGAAGTCGATCGCCGTTAACGGCGGCGTTGTCGATGTCGATAACAACGTGGTGTCGGTTTGTGTCTACTGATATGAGAAAAGCGATATTGACCCTGCTGATGTTGTTCGTCGCCGTTCTGATCTCGCCGGCGGCCTCCGGTGCCGCGTCCGAGAAAGAGAGCGCCGGCGACGAGATGGTCGCCAACACCGAGAAAGAGGAGGAGACGCTCGACCCGAAGTCGATCATCTTCGACCACCTCGGCGACCGATACGGCTGGGAAGTACCCTTCAACCATCATAAGTCGATCCCCCTGCCGATTATCGTCTACGGCAAAGACGGATTCCACTGCTTCATGTCGTCTCGCGTCGACCACGGCAAGAGTTACACCGACGGCAACGCGACCTTCCGAATCGCTCCGGCCGAATCCCCCTACAAAGGGAAGATCGTCGAGATTGTCGACGGCAAGGAATACCGCCCCTGGGACATCTCGATCACAAAGAATGTCTGCGCTCTGTTTATCGCGATCATACTCGTTATCTGGTCCGTGCTGTCGCTGGCGCGGTGGTACAAAGGTGGACACAGCGGGGCTCCGCGAAAAGTCCGCGGCGCAATCGAGTCGCTGATCGCCTTTGTCTACGACGGCGCGATCAAACCCTCGCTCGGAGCCAAGGCGCCCCGGTTCGCCCCCTATCTTCTGACCGTCTTCTTCTTCATTCTCTACATGAACCTGCTCGGTCTGGCCGTCATCTTCCCCGGAGGCGCGAACTTGACGGGCAATATTGCCGTCACACTCATACTGGCGCTGTTCACTTTCTTCTTCACGAATCTCTTTGCGACCAAGCACTACTGGAAAGATATATTCTGGCCCGACGTTCCGATCTGGCTGAAGTTCCCCATCCCGATCATGCAGGTCATCGAAATCTTCGGGATTTTCACGAAACCGGCTGCTCTGACCGTCCGTCTTTTCGCCAATATGGTCGGCGGTCACATGATCGTCATCGTCTTGACGCTTCTGATCTTCATCTTCGCCGCCCTCGGCGCCGCAGCGACAGGACTCTCGGTTGTCGTGTCGGTCATGTTCTCGCTGTTCATGCTTCTGATCGATGTTCTTGTCAGTTTCATCCAGGCCTATGTCTTTACGGTCCTTTCGACAATATTCATCGCAATGGCCCAGGAAGAGGGACACAGCGAGAAGCACGGCGAGGCTCACGGCGACGCTCATCAGCCGGCTGAAACCTCCTCTCTCACTCCTGCAACAGAAACAAAATAAAAAACAAACAATAAAAAAATAATCAACTAAAACCTACTCAACTATGTTAGCAATGATTTTAGCAGCTATCGAAGCTCTTCTTGGAGTCGGCGCATGTATCGGCGCAGCAATCGCAGTCATCGGCGCAGGTATCGGCATTGGCAAAATCGGTGCATCGGCTATGGAAGCCATCGCACGCCAGCCCGAGTCTGCCGGCGATATCCGAGGCAACATGATCGTCATCGCCGCTCTGATCGAAGGTGTCGCTCTGTTCGCCGTTATCGTTTGTATTCTCGCGTTCTTCCTCTAATCCGACAAGGTCTGTAGAATGGAACTTTTCACCCCTGACTTCGGCTTGGTATTCTGGATGTTCGTCTCGTTCGCCATCCTTCTCTTCATTTTGTGGAAATGGGGATGGCCGGTGATCATCAAGGGTGTCGAAGACCGTGCTGACTTGATCGACAAAGGGGTGGAGTATGCTAAGAATGCAAAAGAGCAGCTCGACCACGCACGCGAAGAGTCAGAGAAATATTTGGCCGAAGCGCGACGCCAGCAGGCTGAGATGTTGCGCGAGGCCGACAGAATGAAATCGGAGATTATCGACGAGGCCCGTTCCGAAGCCCAGAAAGAGGCCCGCAAGGTCATGGACGCCGCCAAGGTGTCGATCGAGCAGGAACGCAAGCAGGCCGAACTGCAGTTCCGCAACGAGGTCAGCGAATTCGCCCTCGAGATCGCTTCGAAAGTAGTCCATAAACAGATGCAGGAGGATGCCAGCCAGCAGAAGCTCGTCGACACCCTCCTCGATCAAATGGAGAAACAAAAATAAAGCGCGATGAACGACGGACTGATACCACGACGCTATGCCAAGGCGCTCTACAAGGTCGCCGCTGAAAAGGGAAAGCAGAAAGAAATCTACGGAACGATGAACAACCTGATCGCCTCGTTCCGATCCGCTCCGGAACTGACCGAAGTGGTCCGAAATCCGTGTCAGAGCAACGCCGACAAACTGATGCTGCTCCACACGGCCGCAGGTTCGCCCGAGGGTTCCGATCCGCTTTTCGACGACTTCCTCCAATTGTTGATCCGCAACAACCGTCTCGAGTTTGTCGAGGCTGTGGCGAACGCTTTCTGCGCGCTCTACCGCGAAGAAAACAATATACGGATCGTTACACTGACGACCGCCGCCCCCCTCGACAAGACCCGTATGGACCGACTCCGCGGTTTCATCACATCGCATCTCGACGGCGCGACAATGGAATTCCGGACGTCGGTCGACCCGTCGCTGACGGGCGGTTTTATTGTCACGATCGACAACGAACGCCTCGATGCGTCGATCAGTAACGAACTTAAACAATTGCGTCTAAAACTTCTAAGTAAACAATCATCATAATGATAAACCCAAGCGAGATTTCGGAAGTACTAAAGCAGCAGCTTGAGAGCGTGCGCCAGAAGGTCACGTTCGACGAAACTGGCACTGTGCTCGAAGTGGGAGACGGCGTGGCCCACGTCTACGGCCTCGACAATGTCTGCTCTAATGAGCTCGTCGAGTTTGAAAACGGCGTGAAAGGCGTGGCTCTCAACCTCGAGGAAAGCAATGTGGGTGTCATATTGCTCAACAATGTCGACTCTGTTACGGAAAACATGTCGGTCAAGCGCACGGGCGAAATCGCCTCGATCCCCGTCGGGGAGGGGCTGCTCGGGCGTGTCATTAACGTCCTCGGCGAGCCGATCGACGGCAAAGGACCGATCTCGGGCGACCTGATGCGTCTGCCTCTGGAGCGAAAGGCTCCCGGCGTCGTCTTCCGCCAGCCGGTCAACCAGCCGCTCCAGACCGGCATCAAGGCTGTCGACTCGATGGTTCCGATCGGCCGCGGACAGCGCGAACTGATCATCGGCGACCGTCAGATCGGCAAAACGGCGATCGCAATCGACACGATTATAAACCAGCGCCCCTGCTACGAGGCCGGAAAACCTGTCTATTGTATCTATGTCGCAATCGGCCAGAAGGCTTCGACCGTCGCCGCGACCGTCGAAGCGCTCCGCCGCCACGGCGCCCTCGACTACACGGTCGTCGTCGCTGCAACGGCCTCTGACTCGGCGTCGATGCGCTACTACTCGCCGTTCGCGGGCGTCGCTATCGGCGAATATTTCCGCGACACAGGCCGCGACGCGCTTATCGTCTACGACGACCTCTCGAAACAGGCTGTCGCCTATCGCGAGATCTCGCTGATTCTGAAGCGTCCCTCCGGCCGCGAGGCATATCCCGGCGATATCTTCTATCTCCACTCGCGCCTGCTCGAACGCGCCGCCAAGATCATCGACAACCAGGAAGTCGCCTCGAAGATGAACGATCTTCCCGAACCGCTGAAACCGATTGTCAAAGGTGGTGGATCGCTGACAGCCCTACCGATTATCGAAACCCAGGCCGGCGACGTCTCGGCCTATATCCCGACAAACGTCATCTCGATCACCGACGGACAGATCTTCCTCGAGACAGCCCTGTTCAACCGCGGTATCCGTCCGGCAATCAACGTCGGTATCTCGGTTTCGCGAGTCGGCGGCAACGCCCAGATCAAATCGATGAAGAAGGTCGCAGGTACGTTGAAAATCGACCAGGCCCAGTTCCGCGAACTCGAATCATTCACGAAATTCGGCGGCGACATCGACCCGGTGACCGCCCGCGTTATCGACAAAGGTCGTAAGAACGAACGCCTGCTGATTCAGCCCCAGTATCATCCCTATGCAGTCGAAGAGGAGGTTGCCGTCATTTTCTGCGGCACCAAAGGTCTTCTCGAGAACGTTCCGGCCGAAGATGTCGCCGAGTTCGAGAAACAACTTCTGCAACTGCTCCACGCGAAACATCAGACCGATGTCCTCGACGTAATCCGCCAGGGACAACTGACCGACGACGTGACCGCCAAACTGACGGCCGCCGCCAGGGATGTCGCCGCACGCTTCCAGAAATAATACGTCAGACAATGACCGTTATATCAACCCAAAACGAAAACAACGAGACCAACTAAATGGCAACACTGCGAGAACTGAAAGGCCGTATCGGCTCTGTGGCGTCTTCGGAGAAAATCACCGGCGCCATGAAAATGATATCCTCGGCCAAGATGCACAAGGCTGAACAAGCTCTGAAGCGTCTCGTGCCCTTCCGAGACATGATCTGCGGCATCATCGGAAACCTCCTCGGATCTGACCAGGAGTTCCACTCGCCGCTGCTCGAGGAGCGTGAGGTCCGGAATGTCGCCGTCGTGGTCTTCGGGTCTGATGACGGACTCTGCGGCGCGTACAATATGAACATCGCCAAAGCACTCGCCCGCGCGGTTGCGGATCTCCGCAACCGCTACGGCTCGGCGGCGGCAGTCCGCGTTATTCCCGTCGGTCAGAAAATCCATAAGGCTGTTGTTTCGATGCATATTCCCGGCGTCGAAATCGAGACCGTCGACGGTGTCGACTCGCGGACGACTGGCGACGGTGTGCGTGTCTTCATCGATTCGCTCCGCGAGCGCTTCACCGCCGGCGAGATCGACCGCGTCGATCTTGTCTACATGAACTTCCAGTCGGTCGCCCGCCAGCGCCTGAAGGTCGAGCAACTCCTTCCGGTCGTCAGCGAGACATTCTCCGACGGAAATGTCGTCGCCAGCAACCGCCCCTATATCTTCGAGCCTGACCCCCAGCGGATCTTCCAGTCGGTCCTGCCGATGTTCCTGATTTCGGTCATGCAGGAGATCTTCACACAGAACCGCGCCTCCGAACAGGCCGCGCGCGTCATGGCGATGCAGAGCGCGAACGACAACGCGAAGAAACTTCTCGAAGAACTCCGTCTCGAATACAACAAACTCCGTCAGCAGAGCATCACGACCGAACTGCTCGATATCCTCGGCGGACAGGTCAGATAGGAGGACGCACGACGCGACGCCAACAACAGACAAACCGATAATATAACAAGAAAGAGCAATAAAACAATTATGGGTAGTGTTAAAGAATATTTTTCGACTCTCGGAAAAGGAATCTGGAGCCTCGTCCAGGGGATGCAGGTGACCGGAAAGGAATTCCTGACCCCGAAGATCACGGAAAAATACCCCGAGAACCGCTCGACCGTTCATGTCCCCGAACGCTTCCGCGCAATTCTCGAACTGAAATACGACGACGAAGGCCGCCACAAGTGTATCGCCTGCGGAATCTGCGAGCGAAACTGCCCGAACGGCACGATCACCCTGACAACCAAGATGGTCGATACGCCCGACGGAAAGAAAAAACGAAAACTCGACAAATACAGTTACGACCTCGGAAGCTGCACGTTCTGCCAGCTCTGCGTCACCTCATGTCCGCAGAACGCACTCGAATTCTCGAACGACTTCGAACAGGCTGTCTTCACCCGCGACAAACTCGTCAAGACCCTCAACTATCTCCCCGAAAAGGAGGATCCCGCCCCCTCGCCCGAGGAACTCGCCCGTATAGCCGCCGAACGCGAGGCTAAAATAGCCGCCGCCAAGGCTGCCGCCGCCGCAAAGAAAGCCGCCGCTGCCGCTGCCGCCGGCGAATCAGGCCAGGACGCGAAATCGGCTCCCGGGGCTCCCGATTCTGAAAATAAAAATAGTTAACAATATGGATTCCGAAGTAAGTATCTTTTGGTATTGGATAATCGCCCTGTCGATTGTCGTATTCTCGGTACTGACCGTCACCACCCGCCGGTTGCTTCGTTCGGCCACCTATCTGCTCTTCGCGCTCTTCGCGACCGCAGCGCTCTACTTCCAGTTGAACTACGAGTTCCTCGGAGGTGTCGAGATAGCAGTTTACGCCGGCGGTATCGTCGTCCTCTTCGTGTTCGCCATTCTTCTGACAACCCATCCCGGCGAGCGCAGCGCGATTCTCGAGTCGCGCCGCCGCGTTATGGGAGGTATCGGAGCCGCGGCGATGTTCCTCGTAGCCGGTTACGCCCTCTGGAGCCGCGTCGCTTCGGCCTGCGTGTCGCTCCCGGCGATGGATAACCCGACGATGCACCGTATCGGCACCCTGATGATGGGTTCCGGCCACGGACAGTATCTCCTGCCCTTCGAGGCTATCAGTGTCTTGTTATTAGCATGTATTATCGGCGGTGTCGTCGTCGCACGCAAACGTTAAAACGATCTGCCCTATGGATATAACGATTCTATTCTATCTGATTCCGTCGCTGGTTATGTTCTGCTGCGGAGTCTACGGATTCCTGACGCGCAAGAACATGATCGCCATGCTGATATCGCTGGAACTCATGCTGAACTCCGCCGACATCAACTTCGTCGTCTTCAACCGCTTCCTCTATCCGTCGAATATGGAGGGTATGTTCTTCACACTCTTCGCCATCGCCATCGCCGCGGCTGAAACCGCCGTCGCAATCGCTATCATTCTGAATCTCTATCGGTCGACGAAGAACATCGATGTGACCGGTGTCAACAAACTGAAAAACTAAGTCCTATGGAGATTACGATACCAATCCTGATTCTTGCGATCCCCCTGCTGATGTTCCTCACCCTCGGCCTGCTCGGTGAGTTTATGCCGAAACGTCTCGCCGCTACGCTCGGTACGTGCGGCATGGGTGCGGTCCTGGTGCTCGCATACTATACTGCCTTCACATACTATTTCAGCGGAAACGCCGACTTCATCGATGCCGACAGTGTCCGCCAGCAGTATGTCGTCTTTAACGCAACGTGGCTCCAGTTCACCCCGAACCTCGTTATCAAACTCGGTTTCCTCCTCGACCCGATTTCGGCCATGATGCTGATCGTCATCCCGACCATCTCCTTCCTTGTCCACCTCTACAGCGTCGGCTATATGGCCGACCACCACGGCAAGTTCGAAAAGGGTCTCCAGCGCTACTACGCGTTCCTGTCGCTCTTCTCCTTCTCGATGCTCGGTCTCGTCGTCGCTACCAACATCTTCCAGATGTATATCTTCTGGGAGCTCGTCGGCGCCTCGTCATACCTCCTGATCGGTTTCTACTACACCCGTCCGGCGGCCGTTTCGGCTTCGAAGAAGGCGTTTATCGTAACCCGCTTCGCCGACCTTGGCTTCCTGATCGGAATCCTGATCCTCTCGTTCTACACCCAGACCTTCGACTTCCAGACCCTGACGTCGAACCCCGGAGCCGTCTTCGCCTCTACAGCCGGAGCAACCTTCCTCGGCGGCTCGATCCTGACATGGGCCCTTGTCCTGATCTTCGTCGGCGGCATGGGCAAGTCGGCGATGATGCCGCTCCATATCTGGCTCCCCGACGCAATGGAGGGTCCTACTCCGGTGTCGGCTCTGATCCACGCTGCGACGATGGTCGTCGCCGGCGTCTATCTCGTTGCCCGAATGTTCCCGGTCTACCTCCAGTCGACTTTCGCCCTCGAGTTTATCCTCGTCGTTGGCGCCGTCACGGCCCTCTATGCCGCCGCCGTCGCATGCGCCCAGGTCGACATCAAGCGCGTCCTCGCCTTCTCGACAATCTCGCAGATCGCCTTCATGATGGTTTCGCTCGGCGTTGCCCGCCCCGAAGTCCACGACTGTCTCGGATACATGGCCTCGATGTTCCATCTGTTCACCCACGCGATGTTCAAGGCTCTGCTCTTCATGTGTGCCGGCGCCCTTATCCACGCGATCGGCTCGAACGACTACACCGCCATGGGTGGCCTCCGGAAATATATGCCGATTACCCATATCACTTTCCTCGTCGGCTGTCTCGCAATCGCCGGCATCATCCCCTTCGCCGGATTCTGGTCGAAGGATGAGATCCTCTCGGCTGTCTTCGGCTACTCGACTTTCTGGGGTATCTGGATGACCGTCGTCGCCGGTATGACCGCCTTCTATATGTTCCGCCTCTACTATCTCGTATTCTGGTGGGACGAACCGAACTACGAGCATCGTCCCCACGACTGCGGATGGGCCATGAACATCCCGTTGATTGTTCTGGCACTGATTTCGGTTGTCGCCGGCCTCGTTCCCTTCGGCAAGTTCGTCACCTGGCGCGGCCACGAATACATCATCCACCTCGACTGGACAATCGCCGGTATCAGCCTCGCTGTCGCCGTCGTCTCGATCCTCCTGGCTACGAAACTCTACGCCCGCCGGAACGACGCCCCGAAGCGGATGGCCGACAGTTGCCGCTGGCTCTGGAAAGCCGCATACCGCCGCTTCTACTGGGACGAAATCTACATGTGGGTCACACACCGTGTCATCTTTAACCTGATCTGCCGCCCGATCGCATGGTTCGACCGCCATATCATCGACGGAACCATGAACGGCTTCGCTTTCGTGACGAACAAGACCTCCTGGGCTATCCGCGGTTTCCAGAGCGGAAGCATCGAATGGTATGTCTGGGTCTACCTCGTCGGAGCGCTGCTTCTGGGCGCGATTACCGCAGTTTGTCTCTTCTGACCTTTCAGCCAATCAATTGCAATCCTGAAAAAGTACAGTTATTATGTTTTCGAATATATTGATTTATTTTGTGGTGATACCCCTGGTCATGCTCGGGTTGATCGCCCTCTGCCCCGGAAAGGTCAAGCCGGTCAGACTCGTGTCGTTCTTCGGCTCGCTGCTCCTGACTGCCCTGTCGGTCTATCTCCTTTGTGACTTCCTGGCGCTCCGCGCAGCCGGCGCGACCGAACCGATGCTATATACCGACTCCTGGTCGTGGTTCACTCCCCTGAATATCAACCTCGCCGTCGGTGTCGACGGCATCTCTGTCGCGATGCTGATTCTGACTTCGGTCATTATGCTGACCGGTACGCTCGCTTCGTGGCAGATCAACCCCCTGCCGAAGGAATTCTTCCTCTGGCTGATTCTGCTCTCGACCGGCGTCTTCGGATTCTTTATCAGCGTCGACCTCTTCACGATGTTCATGTTCTATGAGGTCGCCCTAATTCCGATGTATCTGCTGATCGGTGTCTGGGGCTCGGGCAACAAGAACTACTCGGCGATGAAACTGACCCTGATGCTCATGGGTGGCTCCGCCTTCCTGATGCTCGGCCTGATCGGTATCTACTACCACTCGGCTCCCGACGGACAGCCCCTGACCTGGAACCTTCTCGAAATCGCCCGGAACGCCAGCATCGACAAAGGGTGGCAGTATTTCTTGTTCACGATGACCTTCGTCGGATTCGGCGTGCTCGGCGCGATGTTCCCCTTCCACACATGGAGCCCCGACGGTCATGCTTCGGCCCCGACCGCCGTCTCGATGCTCCATGCCGGCGTCCTTATGAAACTCGGCGGCTACGGCTGCTTCCGCGTCGCGATCTATCTGATGCCCCAGGCCGCCAATGACCTGGCCTGGATCTTCCTGATCCTGACCGGTATTTCGGTTGTCTATGGCGCGTTCAGCGCATGCGTCCAGACCGACCTTAAGTATATCAACGCCTACTCCTCGGTCAGCCACTGCGGCCTCGTTCTGTTCGCCATCCTGATGCTGAACACGACGGCGATGACCGGCGCAATCATGCAGATGCTCTCCCACGGTCTGATGACAGCCCTGTTCTTCGCCCTGATCGGTATGATCTACGGCCGTACACACACCCGCGACATCCGGAAGATGGGTGGTCTGATGACCGTTCTGCCCTATTTCGGCGTCTGCTATGTCATCGCCGGTATGGCCTCGCTCGGTCTGCCGGGCCTGAGCGGATTCGTCTCGGAAATGACAATCTTCGTCGGTTCGTTCGAGCATACAGACACGTTCCACCGCGTGTTCACAATCCTCGCCTGCTCGTCGATTGTAATAACCGCAGTCTATATCCTGCGCGTCGTCGGCAAACTCCTCTACGGAACACTCCAGGATCCGCACCATGCGACCTTGCCGCCCGCACAGCTTTTCGAACGCTTCTCGACGGCAATCCTGATCGTCTGCGTCGCAATCATCGGATGTTTCCCGAACTTCTTCGAGGACCTTATCAAGACAACGTTCACTCCCGCAATCTTCACGGTGATCGGACTCAATTAACAAGCCATAGACCAACAAAGCAATGGATTACTCACAGTTTTTAGCGATGAAACAGGAAATAGCCCTTCTGGCAGCTTTCCTGATTGTCTTCCTTTACGATACCTTCATGCCGGCACGCTCCCAGAAAGCAATCGGCTGGGTTGCCTTCGTTGTCATGGCCGTTGTGACACTTCAGGCTCTGTTCTGCACACCCGCATGGGATGTCGCCGAAGTCTTCGGAGGCATGTATGCGACCGCCCCCGCTGTCATGGCGATCAAGACGATTCTGAATGTCGGCGTGCTGATCGTCATTCTCCAGGCGATGCGCTGGGCCGACAGCGAATTCGCTGTCATACGCCGCGGCGAGTTCTATGAACTTCTGATGCTGACCCTCTTCGGGATGTATCTGATGATCTCCGCCCGCCATTTCCTCCTCTTCGTCATCGGTCTCGAGGCCGCCTCGCTGCCGCTGGCCGCGATGGTCGCCTTCAACAAGAACCGCTACGAAAGCCACGAAGCCGCCGTCAAATATGTCCTGACTGCCGTCTTCTCGTCGGCCGTGTTGCTGATGGGTCTGTCGTTCGTCTACGGCATCGCCGGTTCGCTCTACTACGACAATATCGCCGCCGCGCTCTTCGGTGTCGGGTCGCCGACACTTCTGGTCGTCGCCCTGGCTTTCGTCATCGCCGGTTTCGGCTTCAAACTCTCGCTCGTTCCGTTTCACCTCTGGACCGCCGACGTCTACGAGGGTGCGCCGACCTCGGTGACCTCATACCTGTCGGTTATCTCGAAAGGCTCGGCCGCTTTCGCCTTCCTGGTCGTTCTGACCCAGGTCTTCGCTGCCGCCTACGCCGAGATTTGGGAGTGGATGATGTATGCGCTGATTATCCTGACGATCACCGTCGGTAACCTCTTCGCAATCCGTCAGAAGAACCTGAAACGGTTCCTGGCCTTCTCCTCCGTCAGCCAGGCCGGCTATATCATGCTCGGCATCATCGCCGACGCTCCGATCGGTGCCGCCGCCCTGATGTTCTACATCCTGGTCTACATCTTCTCGAACCTCGGCGCCTTCGGCGTTATCGGGGCCGTCGAGAACGCGACCGGGAAACTCTCGATGGATGACTACAACGGACTCTACAAGACGAATCCCCGCCTGTCGGTCACGATGATGCTCGCGATGTTCTCTCTCGCCGGTATTCCGCCGTTCGCCGGATTCTTCTCGAAGTTCTTCATCTTCACGAGCGCCCTGTCGCAGGGGTCGATCGCGATCTACATCCTCGTGCTGATCGCCCTGATCAACACGATCGTCTCGCTCTACTACTATCTGCTCGTCGTCAAGGCGATGTTCATAAACGACAGCGAGACCCCGATCGCGACGTTCCGTTCCTCCTGCACCGAGCGTCTAGGAATGTGGATCTGCGTAGCCGGAATCATCGGTCTCGGTATCGTCAGCTGGTTCTACAACTCTCTTCTGAACCTCCCTGCTATATTCTGAACCTCCCTCGTTTAACCAACAATTCATCAAGCGCCCGCGCCGTCCCCCCTCTGGAGACCCGCGGGCGCTTCCTTTTACCTCCTCCGGGGAATTCGCGATTTGGAGATTCGGCGCGATTGTTGTAACTTTGGGGAAAATATCGAAAAGTTATGGTTACGAGCCCGAAATACCCTGTTGGCGAACAATCGTTCTCCTCCCTTATCGAGGAAAACTATCTCTATGTCGACAAGACCCGCTTTATAGAGAAAATCCTGTCGGAGGGTAAATACTATTTTCTCGGACGCCCGCGCCGTTTCGGGAAAAGCCTTTTTCTGTCGACCCTGAAATGTTTCTTCGAAGGCCGTCGCGATCTCTTCCGTGGACTCTATATCGACAGTATAGATTGGGACTGGAAGCCATATCCGGTATTTCATATATCGCTGAACACAATGGATTATACGACTCCCGGGAAACTCGAGGCCATTTTCGATTCATATCTTTCGGAATGGGAACGCGATTTCGACGCGACGATGTCCATCGGAACTGATATCTCGATTCGCTTTCGTAATGTTATAAAACGGGCGTGGGAAGTGACCGGACGTAAAGTCGTCATTCTTGTCGACGAATACGACAATCCTCTCGTCGACAGCCTCGGCAACAGGGAACTCTACGACGAATACCGGAACCAGCTCTCGGCGATCTATTCGAATTTCAAAAGCAGCGCCGACTATCTGCGCCTGGTTTTTTTGACCGGCGTCAGCCGTTTCGGAAAGGTCAGCGTGTTCTCCGGCCTGAACAACCTGAGAGATATCTCGTTCGACAATGAGTTCGCCGAAATATGCGGAATAACTGAGGAGGAAATCGACACATACTTCTATGAGGGTCTATCAGCTCTCGCAAAGACCGACGCTATCTCGTATGATCAGGCACGCGACGAATTGAAACGTCAGTATGACGGATATCATTTCTCGTCGAGCCTCGTAGATATCTATAATCCATTCTCGTTCCTGTCGGCACTGGCAGCTCGGGAAATAAAAAACTACTGGATTATGTCGGGACGAACGGAATTTGTTTCGAGACAGATTGTCAGAAACCATCTCGATATCGAAAAATTCCTCAACTCCCGATGTTCCTACGAGGCGCTGTCAGGTATCGAGCCGCATTCGCCGAATCCGGTTGCGCTGCTCTATCAGACCGGTTATCTGACAATCAAGGATTATAACCGGAGATCAAGAATCTTTACGCTCGGTCTGCCAAACACAGAAGTCAAACAGGGGTTGATCGACAGCCTTCTGCCCTGCTATACGTCGCTGATAGAGCATGAGTCTCCGATTCTGGTTGACAGTATGACAACAGATCTGGAATCAGGCGATGCCGAGGGCTTTATGAAGAAACTCGGGGCTCTGCTGGCCGGTTACTCCTATGAGATGAAACTCGAGAATGAAAATAATTTTCATAACGTCATCTATATGCTGACGCTCCTTCTCGGGGTCAACGTCGAGACTGAACACCGAACTTCCGACGGTCGGATCGACCTGTTGATCACTACGGAAAAATACCGCTATGTTATCGAACTGAAGGTCGACAGTTCGCCGGAGGAGGCTCTGCGCCAGATAGACCGAAAAGACTATCCGTTACAGTTTTCGACAGAGGGTTGCAGACTGATCAGGATCGGCGCGAACTTCTCGACAAAAACCCGCCGGATGACGGGCTACCTTATCGATTAGACAGACAAGGACAACTCGAATCTTAAAACGACGAACTATGAAACGCAGATTAGCCGTCATCGTAACCCTGATTATCTCCTTCATCGGAATCGCACTCTATGCCGACGACTACAACGAGCGCCAGGCCCGGCAGTATACCCGCGAAGCGGAATACTACCAGCGACGGGCCGACGGATACCGTCGCGAGGCCGCGTACTATCTGAAGAAAGCCGAGGGCTATCAGCGCGAAGCCGCCTATTACACCCGCAAGGGTGACGCCGACCGCGCGAAGACCCAGTTGCGCTATGCCGACCGTGCGATGGACAACTACAAGACCCAGATGAAACACGCGGCCGACGCCGACGAAAAAGCCGCCGACTACCTCCGGAAAGCCTCGAAACTCCTCCGCAAGTAACCCCCGACATTCACCCCTGCCCCTAAAGAGATATTTCGGATAATTTATTGATAGTCAGTAGGGACTCGGCCTGCCGCGTCCGCCCCTCAGTCAGAAGCAAGCCAGCGAGCGCCCTGCGGTCGGGAGCGAGATTGGAATCACTCGCCTGACGCAGACGCCGACGGGGAGGCCGGCTACTACATCCGGTTCGCCTGGCACGCGCCGACGATTGAATGATAATCGGCTGCGATGGGCGGGTTATTCGACCGCTAACGCGCTCTGAATCTATGGAAAATCCGGCCCGTGGGCTTTCGCCCCCGGCTAATATGGGACACCACTAACGTGGTGGTTCCAGCGTAGTCGCTTACGTTCGGCAGGGTATGACTTCGTGGCTCCCCCTTTAGGGGGTGTGGGGGGCCGAGGGCACGGGGCTTCTACTTCTTGCCGAGGTCGACCTGGATGCGGACCGATTCCTCGTGGATCGCGGCGAGAACCCTCCGCATAAACTCTTCGCTCATCCCCAGACGCCGGGCCGAAAGGATTCGCGAGGTCATTATATTGCCATATCGTTCGGCCTGCACGACCGGCATCTTGTGGGTCTGTTTATACCTGCCGATTTCGCGCGAGATCTCCATTCGGCGCGCGAGGATTTCGAGCAGTTCGTTGTCGAGTTGGTCGATACGGGCGCGGAGCGTGCGGAGCGAGTCTTCCGGGACGGGTGTGTCGCGACAGACAAGGTTGGCGAGGATTGCGGCGAGTTCGCGGGGGGTGATCTGCTGGGCGCTGTCGCTCCAGGCCGAGTCGGGGTCGCAGTGGGTCTCGATTATCAGGCCGTCGAAGCCGATGTCGAGAGCCTGCTGCGACAGGGGGGCGATCAGGTCGCGACGCCCTCCGATATGACTCGGGTCGCAGATGATCGGCAGGGCGGGGATGCGCCGGCGTAGTTCGAGCGGAATGCGCCACTGCGGATTGTTGCGGTAGCGGTGGTCGCCGTAGGTCGGGAAGCCCCGGTGGATCGCTCCGAGCCGTGTGATTCCGGCGTTGGAGAGGCGTTCGAAGGCGCCGATCCAGAGTTCGAGGTCCGGACTGACCGGATTTTTAACGAGCACGGGGATGTCGCGGCCGCTCTCGCTGAGGGCATCGGCGACCTCCTGCATCGCGAAGGGGTTGGCGGTTGTACGCGCCCCGATCCAGATCAGGTCGATGTCATAATCGAGAGCCGCCTCGACATGGCTCCGGGTTGCGACTTCGGTCGCGACCTTCATGCCGGTCTGTTCGCGAACCATCCGGAGCCACGCCAGGGCAGGCACTCCGACACCTTCGAAACCTCCCGGTTTTGTCCGCGGCTTCCATACGCCGGCGCGAAATATTTTTATCCCCGCCCCGGCGAGTTCGCGGGCGGTCGCGAGCACCTGATCCTCGGTCTCGGCGCTACAGGGGCCGGATATGACGACGGGCCGGTCGAGCGCGACCCCGTCGATTGCAAGCGGTTTCAGGTTCATCGTTTCGCGGCGTCGTTTTGTAATTCTCCGGGGAAAGCCTTCCGGTCGATTCTCGGCGAGAATTCGGTCAGGAGACAGAACATATCCCGGCCGTAAAGGGCCGCGCCGTCGCGGAGTGTTTCGCTGACACAGACATCGCCGGCCAGACCGCAGATGTCGATCTGCCCGACACCGAGGTCGCGGATCAGCCGGTCGATCTCCCGGGCAGCCTCGCGGTTACGGAATATCGAATATTCCTCGACATCGGGTCGCTGGCCTTTGTAGAGAACCGCGACGGGGCCGCTTGTCTGGTAGAGGGCGTCGAAAACAGGCTGCCAGACGGCCGCTCCCGTCGTGTCGTGGACACAGTGGCGCGGCCAGGGGCCGCCGTTTTCGGCGAAGGAAAAGTGGTCGTAGGGGTGGCGGTCGGCGGTGATGATTTTGCAGAGATACATCCCGTCGTTGCCGGAAATATATTGTGCGAGACGATCCATAGCCTCCGCGGCCCCCGGGACGGGGAGCGAGCCGGTTATAAAATCGATCTGCGGATCGACAGTCAGAAGCAGTTTTTTCATCGCGGTTCGTATGAAATGTCGGTTTGGGTTTCGGTGTTGCAAAGTTATAAATAAATGTTCGAATATGATGGAGAAATGAAGGAATATGCTTAATTTTGTTTTTCGAATTAATACACCCGCTGGATTATGGACAGAAAAAATCTACATTTCGAGACTCTCCAACTCCATGTCGGACAGGAAACCGCCGATCCGGCAACCGACGCGCGCGCCGTTCCGATCTATCAGACGACATCATACGTATTCCGCGACTCGCAGCACGCATCGGACCGCCTGAATCTCCGCGACGCCGGGAATATCTACGGACGTCTGACGAATCCGACCCAGGGAGTGCTCGAGCAGCGCGTCGCGGCCCTCGAGGGGGGCGTTGCCGCGCTGGCTGTTGCGAGCGGGGCGGCAGCCGTCACCTACGCCCTCGAGAATATACTCGGCATCGGCGACCACATCGTCGCCGCCGACAATCTCTACGGCGGCTCCTACAACCTGATTGCCCATACGCTCGAGCCCCGCGGCATCGAATCGACCTTCGTCGATATCCGCCGCCTCGACGCCGTCGAAAAAGCGATAAAGGATAATACGAAGGTGCTCTATGTCGAGACATTCGGCAACCCGAATTCTGACGTCGCCGATATTGAATCGCTTGCCGAAATCGCCCATCGCCACTCGATACCGCTTATCGTCGACAACACTTTCGGCACGCCATACCTGATCCGCCCGATTGAACTTGGGGCCGACATCGTCGTCCATTCCGCGACAAAATTTCTCGGCGGACACGGAACGAGCCTCGGCGGAATCATTGTCGACGGAGGCCGCTTCGACTGGAAAGCCAACGCCGATAAGTTCCCGACAATCGCCCGGCCCGATCCGAGTTACCATGGCGGGGTGTTCGCCGACATGGCCGGCCCCTCGGCCTATGTCGACAGAATCCGCGCCGTCCTGTTGCGCGACACCGGCGCGTGTATCTCCCCGTTCAATGCGTTCCTGCTGCTTCAGGGGGTCGAGACCCTCTCGCTGCGTATCGAGCGCCATGTCGCGAACGCCCTGAAGGTCGTCGAGTTCCTCGCGTCGCATCCGGCCGTCGCGAAGGTCAACCACCCCTCGCTGCCCGACCATCCTGACCACCGGCTCTACGAGCGGCTGTTCCCGAACGGCGCCGGAAGCATCTTCACGTTCGAGGTCCGGGGAGGCCAGACGGAGGCGTGGCGTTTTATCGACTCGCTCGAGATATTCTCGTTGCTGGCGAATGTCGCCGATGTCAAAAGCCTGGTCATTCATCCGGCGACGACGACCCATTCCCAGTTGACCCCCGAGGAACTCCAGACCCAGCACATCACCCCCTCGACCGTTCGGCTGAGTATCGGAACCGAGCATATCGACGACATCATCGCCGACCTCTCCCAGGCCCTCGACAAAATATCGTAACCGCCGCCAGGGGAGGAGAGGCGTATCCCCTGCCATTTCCGCCATACCTTCCACCTTTTTCGTGGAACCCAGGTAATAGCCGCAACGCAAAATGCTGAACTTATTAGCAATTTCCAACCTTCAGATATTCTTACGGTCGATCAGCGCGACGGTCAATCCCATATACAACGACTGAACTCCGACGAACTCAGCCAATGGTTAAATGACTATACCTTGGGTGATTTCATCGCAAGCGAGACCGGCCTGTCAAAAATAATGGACTCAAGTTTCGGTTCTGGACTATTGTCAATGATTTAAGACTCATAGCATATTTGGCGGTAACTAAACGGCGACTCCAGAGTAAAAAAATGTGACATTATTCGACCGCTAACGCGGTCTTTATCAATTTTATACACAAACCGCGGGCTTTCGCCCGCGGCTACCTTATGGCACCGCGACGCGGTGCATTGTCGGATTTAAACATAAGCGTTTGCCATGGATTGCCTTTGCAGTACTTATTATGTATAGATCACCGCTTTAGCGGTGTAATATCGTAGCCGGGGGCGAAAGCCCCCGGACGAATAGCCCAATGATTCAGACCACGTTAGTGGTCGAATAATCAGACGGCGTGACACCCTGAAACTCGATAGACTCGCTTGCACACTATTCGGGCGAGTCTAAGCAAACATAGATGTCCGCTGTTTAATCAGTGGATTACATCCCTGATGTCTCTCCAGGTGGTATAGGGGCCCGGTTCAGTCGGACAACCGGCGGTATTCAGCCATAAACCGGCGGAACTGCCGTGTTCCGATTATCGCTCCGAGTATGACGCCGACAATCATTCCGTACAGAAAGTACATCTCGGAGGCGAACAGATAGCCGGTAAAGCACAAAAGCATGATCGCCATCGGGATCAGGGCAGCCATAAACTGTAGATGCCTTTTCCGGTAGTACATCGATTCGCGGGAGATTTCCGAGATATTCATTCTCAGGGGGTCGATCGACCCGATTCCCCGCCATAACCAGAAGTCCATCGACGCGACAGTCAGAAAATATACGGCGTAGGCCATCCTGAGCCAGAAGTTCAACCTGCTCGCGACGAACAGACCATTCGAAAAGATCAGGAATCCGGCGACAGCCATAACCGATGAGATTATCCAGAACGCGAGGTATCTGTCGCGCAGACGGTCGAGAGCTGTTCTCTTTCTGTCGAGGTCTGCGGGGTTATTGTCGGGGGCTGCCTGCATGCCGAGAGCCTTGCCCATTTCTATCCAGGCTTTTCGCAGTTGTTCGATGTCGAAATTTTCGGTGTTCATGTTTATATGTTCTCCTTTTTAAATGTTTCGGCGATTTTCTCTTTGATTCTCCTGATTTTTGTTGCGACGGTGTTGCGGTTCAGCCCTGTGGCGGAGGCGATGTCGTCGTAGCCCAGTTCGTCGAGCCACATCATTATGATTGCCCTCTCGGTCGGGTCGAGCCGGCGGATCGCGCGATGCAGGCTCTCGACTGTCTCCTTGTCGGAATTGTCGCTGTCGATCAGACCATGGAGTTTGTCGAGGCTTTCGTGGCGGTGACGCGACTGATTCCGGATTGTCGACAGACACGAATTTACGGTGACGCGGTAGATCCAGGTCCTTTCCGACGCGTCTCCCCGATAGGAGCGCAGCCCTCTCCAGATATTGACGAGCGCGTCCTGGCGCAGGTCGTCGAACTCGGCAACGGAACCGGAATAGGCGAAGCAGATTTTCGAAATCGTCTCGTTCTCCCGGCCGATTAACGCTTTGAACTCATGTTCGAGGGCGAGACGCGCCTGAACATCGATTCCATCGGGGATTGCGGCAAATTCTATGATGCGGTCCATAACAGACCGCATCCCCGGCCACGGCAGGAGCGTAATCGGCTGATCTGTTTCGTTGTTCAAAGTCATTTTCCGAATATGTTTTGATTTCGTCTATATAGACTCTGAAAACCGGCGGATAGTTTCAGCGCGTAAGAAAAAAAGCCTTTCAGTAGGAGGGAAGATGCTGTTACGAATTATTGCCGGAGAAGATTGCCAATGGCATATATGGGCATAATCTCGATTTCGCGTGTTGTTCCATTGTCCTGGAAAGATAAGATGTTGAAATTTTCCAACGATGTCCTTATTCCCTTCGAAATATCCTTTTTCTGCATGAACAGTCTCAGACTCTTCATCTTTCCGCTCGTGCCGGATTTTACCTCGATTGGCAGAACCTTCATATCGTGCGGTATGACATAGTCGACTTCTGAATTGGTGCCGTTTGAGAGATTTTCCCAATAGTGAAGTTCATATTTGTGTCGATTGTTTGAGGCTTTAAGCAGTTCAAGTCCGACTGACAGTTCTGCAAGACTGCCCTTATTGACTAGTTCGGATTCGCTGCCCGCAACAATTATATCAGTCAACGGTTTGGCACTTCCAAAGTCCAGTTCGAGGATACGGAGGAGAAGTCCTGTATCGAGATAATTGTATTTGACAAATTTTTCATTTGTCTCGGCTCCAAGGGGAAGACCATTTGCGGCCGTATGGCTAACTTTTGTGATAATGCCCGCGTCGGAAAGCATTGTCAATGCTTTTTTTATGTCATCCGTATTGAAACTTCCGGGTACTCGGCTGAAAACGAATTTTTTGCCGGTTTGCAGAATCACACTTTGCAGTGTGTTTCTGAGCAGACCTGTCTTTATCTTATTGCTATACTTCGGGAAGTCGTCATAGTAAGACTGCTGGATGTCTGATAATTCATTCATACATTCATTGTAATCGTGGGTTTCAACCCACGCCCTTACACTTGCCGGCATACCTCCGACGAGCAGGAAAGTGCGATATGCGCTGACCAATTCCCGATGCATTGAATCGAAAAGAGGGGATTGTGGTGTGGCTTTTTTGATGGCGTCTGCCCATACTTCCTTTCCGGAAGCGTCAAGAAACTCACAAAACGACATAGGATACATAAACATGGAACTGATGCGGCCTACGCCATATGAAGAAATCTCCTTGAGGGCAAATTCCAGCAAGGACCCTGCGGCTACAACGTGAACCTCCGGTAGATTCTCCTTGAAAAACCACAAAGATTTGATCGCGGACTGACACACCTGGATCTCGTCGAGAAAAATCAGTGTCTCTCCCTCGACGACTGGAGTTGCAAAGAGTACACTCAGACGTTCGCAGATTGTCTTGACGTCATATTCCGAATCAAAGATATCCGATGCCATCTTATTCGATTCAAGATTGACTTCTATGAAGTATTTGAAATGTTTTGCAAGGTTACGAATTGAACTCGATTTTCCTATCTGACGGGCGCCTCTGACCAACAGCGGTTTTCGATTTCTGCCATCTTTCCATGCAAGCAATTGTGTGTCTATGTTTCGTTTGAAATATGTCATCTGTTAAGGTGTTTTGTTTATTTACGGCAAAGGTAGTTATAATTCGTATAACTACAAAACTTTACGGCGATTTTCTGAAAAATAAAGAGGAATAACAGGCGGTTTTTCTAAAAAATAAAGAGGAATAACAGGCGGTTTTTCCAAAAAATAAAGAGGAATAATCAGTAGAGGGGGCCCGCAGACTGGCTGGCGGGGTGAATGCCGACAGGAAGCCGGTCGGTTCCGGGCTGCAATATTTGTGTGATTTATCACAAAAATTTGCACAATTCGGAAGAATTGTGTAAATTTGTCGCGCATTCCGATTAAAACACACACAAGAATGCACTAAAATCACTCGAAGTGTTTCTTTTTATTCAAGCTAAACTATGGAAGTAAACAGTTTCCTCAATGACCTCCGCCGTCGTTTCCCGAACGAGCCCGAATATATCCAGGCCGTCGAGGAGGTCGTCACGACTATCGCTGATGTCTACAACGAATATCCCGCTTTCGAAAGCGTCAACCTCCTCGAGCGTCTCTGCATACCCGACCGAATCATATCGTTCCGCGTCTCCTGGACCGACGACAAAGGAAAGGTCCGGAACAACATGGGCTACCGCGTCCAGCACAACAACGCGATCGGCCCCTACAAAGGGGGAATCCGCTTCCACTCCTCGGTCAACCTCTCGATCCTGAAGTTCCTCGCCTTCGAGCAGACCTTCAAGAACTCGCTGACGACCCTCGCCATGGGCGGCGCGAAGGGGGGTTCGGACTTCTCCCCGAAAGGGAAGTCAGACAACGAGATCATGCGCTTCTGCCAGGCGTTCGTGACCGAACTCTACCGCAATATCGGCCCCGACACCGACGTCCCCGCCGGCGATATCGGCGTAGGCGCCCGCGAAGTCGGATATATGTTCGGATGGTACAAGAAAATGACCCGGACCTTCACCGGGACCTTCACCGGCAAAGGCCTGACCTTCGGCGGCTCGCTGATACGTCCCGAAGCGACCGGCTACGGCAACGTCTACTTTCTGCTCAACATGCTCGCTACGCGCGGCATCGATATCGCCGGAAAGCGCGTCGCAATCTCCGGCTCGGGCAACGTCGCCCTCTACACGGCCGAGAAACTCCTCTCGCTCGGCGCCAAGGTCGTCTCGTTCAGCGATAGCAACGGCTCGATCATCTCCGAGGAGGGCTTCACCCCCGAACAGTTCCGCGAAATCTTCGACCTCAAGACGATCTACTATGGCCGTCTGCGCGAATTCGCCGAAGAGAACCCCGACGCCTGCACCTACCTCCCCGGCGAGCGTCCCTGGAAGCATGTCAGGGCCGACATCGCGACGCCGTCGGCGACGCAGAACGAACTCGACGGCGACGATGCCGAAGCCCTGCTCGCCCAGGGATGCATCGCCGTCAGCGAGGGGGCAAACATGCCCTCGACTCCCGAGGCAATCCGAAAGTTCCAGGCCGCGCATATCCTCTATGCCCCCGGCAAGGCCGCGAACGCCGGCGGCGTATCGGTCTCCGGTCTCGAAATGGCCCAGAACTCCCAGAAACTCTCCTGGACAGCCGAAGAGGTCGACCGTAAACTGAAGGATATCATGGCCGACATCCACTCGAAGTGTGTCGAGTATGGCAAGACCGATATCGCGGGCTACACCGACTATGTCCGCGGGGCAAACGTCGCCGGTTTCCTGAAGGTCGCCCAGGCGATGATGGCCCAGGGGGTCTACTGATTGCTGCGACACGAAGAATCAAGCCGCCGCAGGCCAACCGGGTCTGCGGCGGCTTTTTTTTTGTAACAGATCGTCCGAAAGTTGTAACATCCGAACCGGCATACAGGCGTAACTTTGCAGTATGGAATTCGTATACTCTATAATCAATATGCTCGCCGAAATGGCCCCCTATCTCCTTTTCGGCTTTCTGGTCGCCGGCGTACTCTACGCCTTCGTCCCTCAGAGTTTCTACCGCAACCATCTCTCGAAACCGAACTTCTGGTCGGTCGTCAAGGCCGCCATACTCGGCGTTCCGCTGCCGCTATGCTCCTGCGGCGTTCTGCCGACGGCCGTATCTCTGAGGAAGAACGGCGCCTCGTGCGGAGCGACAACCTCGTTCCTGATTGCGACACCCCAGACCGGCGTCGACTCGATAGCCGCGACCTGGTCGCTGCTGACCCCGGCATTCGCCGTTATCCGCCCGGTCGCCGCGCTGGTGACAGCGGTCGCCGGAGGTGTCGCCGTCAATCTCGAAGACCGCCACAAGCCGGCCGCAGAGGCCCGCGAAGTCGACACGATCGACGCGCCCCGGGCCTTTTCTTTCGGGGAGAAAATCGTGACGGCCCTTCGCTACGGCTATGTCGATATGATCCAGAATATCGGAAAATGGCTGATGATAGGCCTGATCGTCGCCGCCGCCATCACGGTCTTTGTTCCCGACGGATTCTTCACGACCTTTGCCCGATATCCCCTGCTGTCGATGATCTCCGTCGTCGTTATCGCCGTTCCGATGTATGTCTGCTCGACCGGATCGATCCCGATCGCACTGTCGCTGATGCTCAAGGGGCTGAGTCCCGGCGCAGCGTTCGTCCTGCTGATGGCCGGACCGGCCGCCAACTTCGCCTCGGTCATAATTGTCGGCAAGAGTCTCGGCCGCCGGGCTGCAGCGACCTATCTTGCGACGATTGTCCTCGGGGCAGTCCTCTTCGGCATGGCAATCGACTATCTTCTTCCGGCAGGATGGTTCGTCCCGGCCATGACCGCGACCCATATGGGATGCCACATGACCGCGACTCCACTCCAGGCGGTCAGCGCCGCGCTTCTTGTCATTCTGCTGATCAACGCCTTCATCCTGAAATATAAATCTAAAAACAATATCGTTATGGAACAGAACCAGACATTTACAGTCAAAGGAATGACCTGCGGCCACTGCAAGGCCATGGTCGAAAAGAATCTCTCGAAACTCCCCGGTGTCGAAGCCGTCGAAGTTGATCTCGCCTCGGGAAAGACTTCGATCAGCGGCCACGCCGACGAAGAAGCCGTGCGCGAGGTAATCGAAGACCTCGGTTTCACGCTCGCCTGAGAAGTTGCAGAAGTCGGAAAGATGTTGTAGTTTTGCAACCGACAAAAACCGATTTCTGATGGAAAAAATAGCAAGTTTTACGATCGACCATACGCGTCTGGAGCCGGGAATCTTCGTCTCCAGGCGCGATGTCACATCTTCGGGCGACACACTGACGACCTTCGATATCCGAATGACCCGTCCGAACCGCGAGGAGGCCCTGGAGCCCCGCGCGCTCCATGCCCTCGAGCATCTCGCGGCGACATTCCTGAGAAACGACTCCGAGTGGCGTGACCGCGTCGTCTACTGGGGCCCGATGGGGTGCTGTACCGGCAACTACCTGATTCTCCAGGGCGACCTCGACAGCCGCGACATCCTCTCGCTGATGCGCCGGACTATGGAGTTTGTCGCCGGATTCGAGGGGGAGATTCCGGGGGCGACACCCCGCGACTGTGGCAACTGGTCGTTCATGGATCTCGGCGGAGCCCGCGCCGCCGCCCGCCGCTATCTCGACGAAACCCTCGCCGCCCCCCGCGAAGAGAACCTCCGCTATCCAGGTTGAACCGAACAATACGGCACGGCTGCGCATTAATATAGTATGCGCAGATACTATCAGAAAGATAACGGATTCCGGCCGACCCACGCCGAGGAGAAAGCCTGGTGGGTCGACGTGACAGACCCCGGCAGGGAGGATGCCGACTACCTGACCTCGCGCCTCGGCGTCCCCCCGATGTTCCTCGAATATCTGCGCGACGACGACGAACGCGCCCGCGTCGAGCGCGACGGCGCCTGGATGATGACAATCATCCGGATTCCGGTCGAGAGCCGCGACGAGACAATGCCATACCGGACCGTCCCGCTCGGCGTCATCAGCGGCACGTCTGACCGCGTCATAACCGTCTGTTACCACCGCTCGGCCATGCTGAGCGACTTCGCCGGACATACCTGCAAACTCGCTATCGATGTTCCCGGAGTCGCCGAATTCACCCTCCGGATGTTCTATTCTACCGCGTTCTGGTATTTGTCCTACCTGAAGACACTGAGCGAGGAAGTTGTCGGAGCCGAAAAGGCCCTCCGGCGCTCGATCGAGAACCGGGATCTGATCTGGCTGATGGAGATGCAGAAGTCGCTCGTGTTCTTCAACACCTCGATCAAGGGTAACGTCCTGGTTCTCGAGCGGATCCAGAAAATCTACGGCGAAGAACTCGACGAGGAACTCTACGAAGATGTCGAGATCGAACTCCACCAGGCCGACACGACTGTCGAGATCTACAGCAACATTCTCGAGGGCACAACCGACGCCTACGCCTCGATTATCTCGAACAACATGAACAACGTCATGAAGCGCATGACCGGCCTGACGATCATCCTGATGGTCCCGACCTTTATCGCTTCGCTCTACGGCATGAACGTCGACATCCTGCTCGGCGACAGCCCCTTCGCCTTCTGGATTATCCTGGCAATCGCCGCCCTGCTGACAATCCTCGCCTACTTCCTCCTCCGACGTATTAAATGGTTCTGACCCGTAAACTTTGTCGAAAAAATTTTGTAATTTTGCGGCGCCGTTCATAAAGAGCGGTTCTATAATGAACAGAACTATATCATCACGCAACAAACCCCAGACCTCCGGCGGCGTCAGTTACGCCATTATGGAGAGTTGGAAAAGTACGGCCGGCCTGCGATGACCGCCGTCTGACTACCCGTTTTTTTAGCACTATGTGTGTGGCTCAGACTGTCGGGAGACACCGGGAAAACCACACACACACACCTGTCAATCACATCTTAACTTCTATCACTACTTCCTTATGAACAATCACGGATTGCTCACGGGAGCGCTCGCCGCACTCCTCGCCTGTCTCTGTCCGTCTGTCGCGGAGGCGCAGACCCGCCGGGTCATGACTCTCGAAGAGATCTTTGAGATTGCCGAACAGAACAGCGCACAGTTGCGCCCAAGTTTTTCGGCCGCCGAAGAGGCCAGGCGCGAAGTCAGCGTCGTCCGCGCCGAACGTCTCCCGGAGATCAACGCTTCGCTGTCGCTCAGTTATATCGGCGACGGTTTCACGGTCAAACGTAACTTCTCCGACTATCAGCGCGCCCCGATACCCCACTTCGGAAACACCCTCGCGGTAGGCGTCACACAGCCTGTATATACCGGCGGCGCAATCTCGGCCGGAATCGAACTGGCCGAATCGAAACTGACAGCCTCGCGCTACGCGACCGAACTCAGCCGCGACAACATACGCTTCCAGCTGACCGGCTTCTATCTCGATATCTACAAATACTCGAACCTGCGCACGGTTGTCGAAAACAACCTCGCCCAGGCCCGGCAGGTGCTCGAAGAGATGCGTGCACGCCATGAGCAGGGCGTAGTCCTCCAGAACGATATAACACGCTACGAACTGCTCGTCTCGAATCTCGAGCTCCAGTTTATCCGTATCGACAACACGATCCGGATCCTGAGCGACAACTTGACAACCATCGCCGGACTCGAGCCGGGAACCGTTGTCATTCCCGACCCTTCGATTCTCGACCGTTCGCTTCCGTCGGAACCGGAGAGCCAGTGGCAGGCCGACGCCGTCGCCGGTTCCCCCTCCATGAGTCTCGCCCGCACGAATCTCGAGATTTCCCGGAGCGCCGAGAAACTCGCCCGCTCCGGCCGGCTCCCGAAGATCGGGCTGCAGGCAGGTTGGAATTTCGACGGGCCGATTCTCGTCGAGGTTCCCCCGATTAACCGTAACCTGAGTTACTGGTATGTCGGGGTCGGAATAAACTACAGTATCTCGTCGCTTTTCAAAACAAACAAGAGCATCGCCCGAAGCCGCGCCGCGACCCGTCACGCTGTCGACGAACTCGACGCCGCACGCGAATCGACCGAACTGACAGTCCGCGCAGAGTATGTCCGTTATCTCGAGTCATACGAAGAACTGAAGACACGCCAGAAAAGTGTCGAACTCGCCGACCGAAACTACTCGACTGTCTCCACACGCTACTCGGCCGACATGGCTCTGATTACCGACATGCTCGACGCCGCCAACTCGAAACTCGACGCCGAGCAGCAGCTCGTCAACGCCCGAATCAACATTATCTACTATTACTACAAACTCCTGTTTATCTCCGGAAAGATATGAAACACAGCTCAAAAAAAATACTCTCCTATATAATAACTATAGTTGCCATCGGCGCAGCCGCCCTCTGGATCCTCTCGAAGTTCTACCACGGCACCGACGTCGAATTCACCGACAACGCCCAGGTCCACCGTCAGATTATCCCGGTCAACAGCCGTGTCCAGGGATATATCAAAGAGATCCGCTTCCGTGAGTTCCAGCCTGTCCATAAGGGTGATACCCTCGTCGTCATAGATGATGCAGATATGCGCCTCGGACTCGCACGCGCACGCGCCGACTATCAGGCCGCCCTGGCCGGACGATCCGTGACAGACCACAGTGTCGGGGTCGCATCGGCCAATGTCGCCGTCAGCGAGGCTTCGATCGCCGAGGCGCGCGTCCTGATGGAGAACGCCGCGACCGATCTCGAGCGATACACGAGACTGCTCGAAAAGGACGCCGTCACGCGCCAGCAGTATGACCGCGCCAAGACCGACTACGAGGCGAAAAAGGCCCGCTACGAGACCCTCTCGCGCCAGCGCTCGGCTACATCTTCGGTCGTCGCCGAGACACGCCAGCGTATTGCCCAGAGCGACGCCGGAATCGAACTGGCCGCGGCCCTGGTCGAAACCGCCGAACTGAACCTGTCATACACCGTTATCACAGCCCCCTGCGACGGCTATGCCTCGCGCAAGGAAATCGAAGTCGGACAACTCGTCCAGCCGGGGCAGACTCTTCTCGATGTCGTCGACTCGGGCGAGGTCTGGGTAACGGCCAATTTCAAGGAGACCCAGCTTCGCCATATCGAGCCGGGTAGCGAGGCCGTCATCGAGGTCGACGCCCTCCCCGGAAAGAAATTCCACGGACGTGTCGAATCGATCTCTACCGCTACGGGCGCGGCTCTTTCGCTCCTGCCCCAGGACAATTCGGCCGGAAACTTCGTCAAGGTCCGCCAGCGCATCCCCGTCCGTATCGAACTCGACGACACGGAGGATCTGTCGCTGTTGCGGAGCGGAATGAATGTCGAATGCGAGGTCAGATACTGAGATGGCTGACTGGCACGCCCCGCAGGGGCCTTTCGACATCCCCGACATCCCGAACTACGTTCCGCGCCGTCTGAAACCCTGGATTTTCGTCTTCTTCGTACTGATCATCCAGTTCTCCGGCGGTCTCTACCTGGCGGCCGCGACCGATATGGTCGGGACGACGGCCCTGATGCAGGAGGACATTCTGATGGCGGGATATGCCTCGCTGATCGGAATGTCGATAAATTTCTGCGTCATGTTCCGCCTGAAGTTCCGTTTCTCGAACCGGACAGGACTGCTCGTCTGCGGAACCGCACTGATTGCCGCTACCCTGATTTGCGCGAACACGACCTCGGTCCCCGTTCTGGTCGTGACATGTTTCCTGGCCGGCTGGTTCCGTATGTGGGCCACGCTGGTATGCAACTCGACGATCCAGCTCTGGCTGACTCCGGTGCGCGACATGGCCGTGTTCTTCTGCTATGTCTACCTGCTTGTCGACGGCGTAATCCAGTTGAGCGGTATCGCAACGGTCTACTCGGCGTTCCATGCCGAATGGGAGACAATCCACTGGATTATGGCCGGGCTTCTCCTGCTGATGATTGTTATGGTGCTTATCCTGGTTCGTCCGGTTCGTAATCCGATGTTCATTCCCCTGCTCGGAATCGACTGGATTGGCAGCGGTCTGTGGAGCGTCATGATGCTCTGCTCGACCTTCATCTGTGTCTACGGGAATTTCTATGACTGGTTCGATTCGACAGAGATCTGGTTCGCAACAGTTCTCGGACTGGTTGCGCTCGGAATAAATCTCTGGCGCGCGACCTTCCTCCATCATCCCTACATAACGTTCCAGGCGATTACTAACCGCAGTGTCATCCGCGCGACAGCCGTCTATCTCGTTTTCTTCACACTGCTCGCGACCGAGCATGTCTTCGAACACAGTTATGCGGAGACGATCCTCGGCTTCGACGAAACGAATATGATTGACCTGAACTGGTATGTCCTTATCGGCATCGTCGCCGGATGCTGGTTCACATGGCATACGTTCGCCCTGCGCAAATGGCGCTACAAGACGATGACGGTCATTGCCTTCGCTCTCGCAACTGTCTATCTCGCATGGTTCTACTTCTCGATCGACTACGGCGTCGAGAAACACGCGCTGGCCGTTCCGCTTTTCTTCCGCGGCTTCGCCTCGGTCATCATCTCGATCGTCTTCCTGACATCGATTGTCCAGAGCGGTCTCCATTTCTTTGTGTTCCCTCAGGCGCTCACGCTGAACGGCTTCACGGGCGCGGTTCTCGGGGCGACGCTCGGTCCGGCCCTCGTCGGCGAATTCCTGCGCCACGTCATGGCGCGCAATGCCGCCCAGCTCGGCGCCGCACTGTCCGACACGACCGCCGCAGCCCATATTCCGCTCGGCCAGCTGATGGGTATGGTCCAGCGCCAGGCACTCGTTGTGTCGATGAAGGAGATCTACGGATGGCTCCTGATTGTCGCCCTAATATCCCTGGTTGTTCTGGCGGTCAGTTACGGACCGCTGCGCCCCTTCGCGATATTTCCGAAGTGGCGTACGATCCGTCGTATTCTCCGCCGCGAGTCGCGGCTCGCGGAGTCTTAGTCGAACTGGCGCTTGAAGGCGATCATCCGGATTGCGGCCTCGGCGGCCTCGCACCCTTTGTGGCCTGCGGGGCCGCCTGCGCGATCGAGGGCCTGCTGCTCGTTCTCGACCGTCAGGACCCCGAAGATGACCGGGATGTCACAGTCGGCGTTCAGGGCCGTGACCCCCTGGGTGACGCTCTGGCAGACATAGTCGAAATGGGGCGTGTCGCCGCGGACAACACAGCCGAAGACGATGACGGCGTCGAAAAGCGACGACTCGATTATCTGGGAGGCGGCATAGGTCAGTTCGACCGCGCCGGGGACATGGTAGACGGCGATATCCTCTTCGTCGAAGCCGTTGTCGCGGAGGGTCCGGACGGCTCCGTCGGCGAGTTCGCCTGTTATATGGCCGTTCCAGTCGGCGACGGCGATGGCGACGCGGGCGTCGCTCAGTTCGGGGATAGGGGTTACGGGGCGTGAGGTTGACATATATGATCGGGGGTTGTTTTTATCGAGGGAAAAATTTGTGCCAGATGCCGAGGATGTCGAGTCGGCGGCTGCGGGCGTTGACGAGGATGTCGACGACGCGGCGATGCCGGTCGTCGGCGTGGAGTTTGGTAGCTTTGTGGAGCATCGTGTTCAGGAGATGGATGCCTTTTTCGCGCGTCGCGCTGACAGCCAGGAGGGCCTCTCCGAGCGAGATCGAGAGGTCGAGCTGGCGGAGGGTCAGGTCGGGCTCGATGCGTGTCAGGTATTTCAGGGCGCGGCTGAGATACTGTATTGCCTCGCGGTGGCGCCCCATCTTCAGCAGGGTCGTCCCCTCTTCGGCCATCGAGTCGACCAGGCGGCTGACCGCCTCGGCCGCTCCCGATTCGGCCTCGCGCAGGCAGGTGACAACCGTTTCGTGGCTCTTGGCGAGCAGTTCGGTCTGGCGCTGGCGCGAGCGGTAGACATGGGTCGCGGTGTTCATCGCCGTTATGTGGGCCGAGCCGTAGCGCTCGGGGTTCGTCCGGACGAGCCGTTCGAGAACCTTGATTGACTTCTCGATTTCGCGTTCGGCCTGGCGGAATTCGCCGCGAAGTGAGTGGATCAGCGCGATGTCGTGGAGCAGGGCGGCGAGGACGCTGAGAAACGGCTCGTCCTTCCGCTTGGGCGACTGCGACAGCAGGTTCAGGACCTTCGCCGCCGTGACCATCGCGTCGTCGAGACGTCCGGCGCGGAGATAGAGCGCAGTCAGGACCTGCATCAGGGCGGCGTGGGTGTCCGGAACGATGCCGTTCTGTTCCATACGGCTCAGCAGCAGGTCGATCGCCGTCAGCCGCCTCTCGGCTTCGCCGAAGCGTCCTTCTTCGGCCATCGCCAGGGCGGTGTGGCGGAAGAAGTCATAGGCGGTGTTGAAACCGACGCCGGAGGCAGCGCGGCGCAGTTCGCTGTCGGTCACCCCTTTCGATTCGATCTCGACCAGGGGGGTGATATCGGTTGTGACCGGTATGAAGATCGGCGCTAGCGACGAGGTTTCCATGTGTTGATAATCTGGAGTGTCGATCGCGAATCGTCGGTGCCGGCCGTCGCGAGGAATTCGAGGAAGTCGGCCAGGACGCCGGCTTCGGCCAGGCGTGGCGCAGTCTCGCCGGGAAGGGAGGTTGTCTGCTGGCGGTCGTGGTTGAAGAGGGTGACGCTCCGGCCGGGGCCGTCGATATGCAGGAGCGTGTCGGCGTAGAACGAAGTGTTCCGCCGGTAGCACTCTTCAGGGCCGGCGGCGCGGAATATATGGGCGGGGTCGTCGTTGAAGGTGACGGCGATGTCGGCCAGTTCGAGATTGTCGAGAATGGCGGTCATGACGTGGGTGATCGCCGGCTCGAGTTGTGGCGCAAAGCCGGGGAGGTAGACCAGCAGGGCGTGGCTTCCGGCGGCGTGTTCGACGAATTCGCGTACGGCGCCGCGGGTGCGCGGGTCGAGGGCGAACCAGTTGCCGAAGACGACGATGTCGTCGGCGCCGACTTTCGGCCAGCGGATGACGAGCGACTCGCGCGGGGGCTTCGTGTAGAATGTCCCCTGGCGGTCGTTTTCGCCGTAGAGGATGTCGATTGTCGTCGCCCCGTCGGGGTAGCGGTCGATACAGGAGGTGTCGACTCCGGCTTCGGCGAGGATGCCGACGACGGCGTCGCCGGTCGGGTCGGTTGCGGCTTCGCCGATATAACATGTCGGGATTCCGGCGCTGGCGGTCAGGATCGCGGCGTTCAGCATGTTTCCTCCGGGGGAGGCGCTGACCGGGCGGACACCTTCGAAGATAATGTCCATCCGGCATCCCCCGAGAAAGATGATTTTTCTCATTGCGGTAACGGTTTTATTGGTCAGTTGACGCGTTCGGTTCGCTATTTCTCCCCTGTCCGGGCGGCGTGGCCGAGATATCCGCCGTGGTGGCGCAGGGCATACTGTTCGCGGGTGAAGCCGGTGGCCTTCATGACGTTGACGACGAGGATGTCGCCGATGACGGTCATGACGGTCGTCGAGGTTGTCGGGGTCAGTCCGAGGGGGCATACCTCGGGTGCTCCCCCGGTCGGGAGGGTCACGTCGGCCGAGCGGGCGAGTTCGCTGTCGGGGTTGCCGGTTATGACGATCGTCGGGATGGCTGGGTAGAGATTGTGGGTCAGGGCAACGAGGTCGACGATCTCGCGGGTCTTTCCGGAGTTGGAAATCAGGAGCATGACGTCGTCGGGCTGGAGGACGCCGAGGTCGCCGTGCTGGGCTTCGCTCGGGTGGAGGTTGACGGCGGGGATCCCTGTCGAGGCGAATGTTGTCGCTATGTTCATGGCGATCTGTCCGGCCTTGCCCATGCCGGAGGTCACCAGTTTTCCGCCGCGGCGGCTGACATGCTCGACGATCAGTCCGACGGCACGGTCGTAGCCGGGCGTATAGGGGATGTTACGGACGGCGCGGCTCTCGCTTTCGAGAATTTCGGCCATTGTCTGCTGTATGCTGTTCATTCTTTCGGTTTGTTTCGGGAATGGTTGTTTCTTGTTTTTATTAGATTGTTCAGGCCTGACGGGGTCAGAATTCGCGCCGTTCGTAGTCGGCGACAGCCTCGCGCCAGAGCGGATCGACTGGCGCGGAATGTCCGTCGGGGGTGATACAACACATGATGCTGCGGGCCGCGCACTTGACCTCGCCGGTCGCGCTGTTGACAAGGCGCTGGTCGAGGGTGAAACTGCGTGTCCCGATCGAGGCTGCCGTCGTCCAGACCTCGACCGGCTCGTCGAACATCGTCGGGGCGAAGAAACTGATGTCGATGTTGGCGACGACGGCGGGGATGTTGCGGTAGTCGAAGCGGTCGCGCCCGAGGTCGCGGAAGTAACTGACCTTCCCGAGGTCGAGCATCGACATATAGTGGTTGTTGTTGACATGTCCGAAGACATCGATGTCGGAGAACCTCAGTTGGATCCCGACGCAGTGGCTGAACGGATAGTCGGTTTTCGGAACCTTCGGGTTGTCCGAGACGATAAATCGCGGGGTTGTTCGGTTGTCAGTTTCCATCTGTCTGTCTTTCTTTCGGAGGGTGGTTTCTTTTTCGTCGTTTTCGTTATGTTTCAGTGGATGACCAGGTCGGTCAGCACGGGGCGCCCGACGCTCTGGTTCAGCAGTTCGACAAGGCGCCGGCGGTAGTAGCCGAGTTCGTTTTTCAGCGGCGCCGACGAGATGAAGACGTGGAGCACGGTTCCGTCGACGTAGCGGCGCGTCGTCCGCGAGGCGATGTCGCGGCCGACGATGTCGGGCCACATCGCCGAGGCGCGCTGGGCGTCGAAGTTGTCGTTCATCTCGCCGTCGGCGATAGCCTCGCGGATGATCTGTTCGAGTCGTTTCGGTTCGCGTTTCTCCATTTGTCGTTTCTCGCTATGGCCGGGGCCTATTGATGGTCCTGGCCGTTGCCCGGGTCGGGGATAAACCGGCCGTCGACGGCGGTCCACATACGGTGGTCACCCCCGGTCCGGGCGATTATCTCGTCGAGGTGGGTCCGGTTTGTGTCGGTTATGAATATCTGGCCGATCTCCGGGGAGGTTGCCAGCGATATGATCCGCTCGACACGCCCGGCGTCGAGTTTGTCGAAGATGTCGTCGAGCAACAGCAGAGGCTTCAGGCCGGTCGCCTTCGCCAGGAAGGCGTACTGGGCCAGGCGCAGGGCGATCGTGAAGGTCTTGCACTGTCCCTGCGACCCGACTTTCCTCAGGTCGAGGCCGTCGGCCATGATCGTCAGGTCGTCGCGGTGTGGGCCGATTCCGGTGTGTCTGACGATCTCGTCGCGGCGGCGGCAGGTGTCGAGCATCGCCGTCAGCGACGCAGCGCCATCGCCGTTGTCCCACCCGGCGTAGGCGACTTCGATCTGTTCGGCACCGTCGCCGGCTATTAGCGAATGGAAGCGGGAAACCATCGGGGAGAACTTCCCGACGAAGCGGCGGCGGCGGTCCGCGATATACCGCGCCGATATTTCCATCTGGATCTCGACGGCGGCATAGAGGTTCGGGTCGACGAGGCCGTCGCGGAGCATCCGGTTGCGCTGGTCGAGCTGGCGGTTGTAGCGGATCAGGTTGCCGAGATAGACGCTGTCGCTCTGTGATATGACTATATCCATCCACCGGCGGCGTTCTTCAGACGGACCGCGGAGAATGTCGATGTCGCAGGGCGAGACGATGACCAGGGGGAACAGCCCGATATGCTCGCTCAGACGCTGGTATTCCTTCCCGCCGCGGCGGAGGCTTTTCCGGCGCCCGCGGGCGACGCCGAGATGGAGTTCCTCGGGGGTATCGCCGCGGAGATACTCCCCGCGGACCATCATGAACTCCTCGCCGCGGTTGATGACCATCGCGTCGGGCAGGCCCGTGAAACTCTTCGTGAAACTCAGGGCGTAGACCGCGTCGAGAAGGTTGCTTTTTCCCATGCCGTTATTCCCCACGATACAGTTTATCTTGGGGGAAAACTCCAGCGATGCCGAGAGTATATTCTTGAAGTTCGCTATTGTCAGACGGGCCAGTTGCATTTTTCCGTTTTCGTTGGTGCAAATTTACGAAAAAAATGACTAATTTAGCAAACAATTTCGAACCGTTCTCGGCGGCGGCGTCTGCCGACGGTTGCCATCGATATGATTTTCTGTCATGAATAGACTACGTTTCTTATTTGCCACCATACTTCTGACAACTCTTGCCGCAGGAGCATCCGACCCTGTCGACCATGTCGTCACGCTGATGGGGTCGATGTCGGACCGCGACTTCTCCGCCGGGAATACATATCCTGCCGTGGCACTACCATGGGGGATGAATTTCTGGACTCCGCAGACCGGCGCGGCAGGCGACGGATGGGCCTACACTTACGGCGCCCGGAAGATCCGCGGCATCAAGCAGACCCACCAGCCCAGCCCCTGGATCAACGACTACGGGCAGTTCTCGCTGATGCCGGTCAGCGGCGTACCACGCTTCGACGAGGAGAGCCGCGCCAGTTGGTTCACACACAAGACTGAAACCGCCCGTCCTTATCTCTACAGTGTCTATCTGGCCGACGCCGACGCCCTGGCCGAAGTGACCCCGACCGAGCGCGGGGCGATGATCCGGATGACGTTCTATTCGTCCGATTCGGCGATGATCGCCGTCGACGGTTTTCCCGGAGGTTCTGAAATTGCAGTCGATACCTCCGCAGGAGAAGTGCTTGGCGTGACGCGGATGAACAGCGGCGGGGTCCCCGAGGGGTTCGCCAACTGGTTCGTCATCTCGTTCGACCGCCCCGTCGCCGCGTGCGCGACAGTCAGCGACGGCCGGACTCTCCGCTCAGACAGCACCGTCTCCGAAGGCCCGCATGCCGGTGCGCTGATCGGATTCGAGCGCGGCGACCGGTCGAAACCGCTGGTCGTCACGGCGCGGGTCGCCTCGTCGTTTATCGACCACGACCAGGCGCGCCGCAATATGGGCGAACTCGGCGACGGATTCGACTTCGACCGCGTCTGCCGCGACGCACGCCAGCGGTGGAACGATATCCTCGGGCGCGTCAAAATCAACGACTCGGAGGATCCTGACCGCCTCAATACGTTCTATACCTGTCTCTACCGCTCGGTCCTCTTTCCCCGCACATTCTACGAAATCGACCGGTTCGGAACGCCTGTCCACCGGTCTCCTTACAACGGCCGTATTCTCCCGGGATATATGTTCACCGACACCGGATTCTGGGACACCTTCCGATCCCTCTTCCCCCTGCTCAACCTTCTATATCCCTCGATGAACGCGAAGATGCAGCAGGGGCTGGTTCACGCCTACCGCGAGAGCGGTTTCCTCCCTGAATGGGCTTCTCCGGGCCACCGCGACTGCATGGTCGGGAACAACTCGGCCTCGGTTGTCGCCGACGCCGCCGTCAAAGGGGTCGAGGGATATGACCTCGATGCCCTCTGGGAGGCTGTCACCCACGGCGCCCAGGCCGTGCATCCCGAGGTTCGTTCGACCGGACGCCTCGGCCACGAATACTACAACCGCCTCGGCTACGTCCCCTGCGATGTCTCGATCAACGAGAGCGCCGCCCGGACGCTTGAGTATGCCTACGACGACTGGTGTATCTACCAGTTCGGCCTGAAACTGAAAAAGAACAAGAAGGAACTCGCCCCGTACGGCCAGCGGGCGCTGAACTACACGAAACTGTTCAACCCCGGCCGGGGACTGATGGCCGGACGCCGCAGCGACGGCTCCTTCCCCGAGGATTTCAATCCGCTAAAATGGGGCGGGGACTTCACCGAGGGAAACTCATGGCACTACACCTGGTCTGTCTTCCACGATCCCGCCGGACTGATTGCCCTGATGGGCGGACGCGAGGCGTTCAACGCCCGCCTCGACTCGATATTCTCCGTCCGACCCGTCTTCGACGACTCTTACTATGGTGGCGTCATCCACGAGATTCGCGAAATGCAGGTCGCCAATATGGGAAATTATGCCCACGGCAACCAGCCGGCCCAGCATGTCCCCTATCTCTACTGCTACTCAGGCCAACCCTGGAAGACACAATTCTGGGTGCGCGAGGTCATGACCCGTCTTTACTCGCCAACCCCCGACGGATACTGCGGCGACGAGGACAACGGCCAGACATCAGCCTGGTATGTATTCTCGGCGCTCGGCTTCTATCCCGTCTGCCCGGGAACAGACCAGTATGTCGTCGGCGCCCCGCTGTTCAAGAGCGCGACCCTGACCTTCGAGAACGGAAACCACCTCGACATCTCCGCGCCCCAGAATTCAGACGTAGCGCGATACATCAACCGGATGTCTCTGAACAACCGGAATATCGAAGATAATTTTCTGACCCACAAACAACTGACCTCGGGTGGCCTCCTGAAGTTCATTATGAGCCACACACCTAACATCGCGCGCGGAACCGAACCTAAAAACGCCCCATACTCATTCAGCGACTAACTGATGGAACCGTTCGAACTCAACATTCGCGGCTCGCTGCGCCGCTTCGACACCCCCCAGGTTATGGGGATTCTTAACGTGACCACCGACTCGTTCTATGCTCCGTCGCGCAACTGTTCCGACAAGGAGACTGCTTCGCGAGCCCGGCAGATTGTCGGCGAGGGTGCGACGATTATCGACATCGGAGCCTGCTCGACACGCCCCGGTGCTGAAGTCGTCAGCGCGGCGACCGAAATCGAACGCCTCCGGCGGGCACTCCCCGTTGTCCGGAGCGAAGTCGGCGACGATGTGCTGATTTCGGTCGACACATTCCGCGCCGAGGTTGCCGAAGTTGCCGTTGGCGAACTCGGCGCCGATATCATTAATGATATCTCCGGCTCGCTAATCGATCCGTCAATGATTCAGACAGTCGCACGCCTTGGTTCACCATATATTCTGACTCATATGCGCGGAACCCCCGCGACCATGCAGTCTATGACTGACTATGGCACGGCAGGCGCTCCGGCCGGAGTAGTCGCCGAACTCTCCGAAAGGCTCGCGCTCCTGCGCGCCGCAGGGGTGGCCGACATAATCGTCGACCCGGGATTCGGATTTAGCAAGACTGTCGCTCAGAATTATCAGCTACTCGCCCGCCTGCCCGAAATCGGGCGTCTGCTCGGCGCTCTTCCCCTTCTGGCCGGACTGTCGCGCAAAACTATGTTCTGGAAACCGCTCGGACTGACCCCCGACGACGTTCTCCCGGCGACAACGGCAGCCAACACCCTGGCACTCGCCGGCGGAGCGGCCATACTGCGCGTCCACGATGTCGCAGCCGCCCGCCAGGCCGTCGAAGTCTACAACATGACTGTTAACGCAAAACAAAACCCCTGATCCCCGATACAATGGAAGCCTTCGGCATACGTGACATACTCGACATCGCAATTGTCGCCCTCCTGCTGTTCTATATCTACCGGATCATGAAGGAATCCGGCACGATTAATATCTTCTTCGGCGTGCTCGCCTTTATCGTCGTCTGGGTCTTTGCATCCCAGATCCTCGAGATGAAACTGATCGGAACGATCCTCGACAAGTTCATGTCAATCGGTCTCCTGGTCCTGGTCATTCTTTTCCAGGACCAGATCAAACGCTTCCTGGTCGAACTCGGCGACCACAAACGATGGCGCTTCCTGAAGAATCTGTTCCATCACCCGAAGACCGAACCCGAGGCTGAAACGCGCCGCCATGTACTCCCGATTGTCTATGCATGCATGAATATGGCTAAATCGAAGACCGGCGCCCTGATCGTCATCCAGCAGACCGTCCCGCTCGACTCGTTCGAGAAATCGGGTGACATGATCGATGCCCTGATCAACTCCCGCCTGATCGAAAACATCTTCTTCAAAAACTCCCCGCTCCACGACGGAGCGATGATAATCGCAGGAGACCGGATCAAATCGGCCGGGTGTATCCTCCCGGTCAGCCACGACCGGAACGTCCCGCGCTCGCTCGGCCTGCGCCACCGCTCCGCCCTCGGCATCTCCCAGGCGACCGACGCCTTTGCGATCGTTGTTTCCGAAGAGACCGGATTTATTTCGGTCGCCCACCGCGGCGTTCTCTCCCAGCGGATCTCCTCGACCGAACTCGAACACCGTCTCTCCCAGATCATCCAGAAAACCGAATAGCCGGACCGCGATATGACAACGGCCGGAAGACGGGATCAGTCCCCTCTTCCGGCCGTATTCGGTTTCTGTCGGTCATGCCGGCAGATCAGTCGTCATAGATGTCGAGAGCCATATAGTGCTGCTGCGGGTGGTCACAGGCCGGACACTTGACCGGCGGAGTCTTCCCTTTGTAGATATATCCGCAGACAAGGCACTGCCAGAGCACATCGTGGTCGCGTTTCCAGACTGAGTCGGTCTCGATCTGCTTGATGTAGCGCTCGAAGCGGCGGCGGTGGTGCTCCTCGATTTTCGCAATCGCGCGGAAGTGGGCGGCAATTTCGGGGAATCCCTCTTCGTCAGCGACCTTCGCAGCGGCGATATAGGTGTCGACACCCTCGGCCTGCTCCTCGGCGGCCGCAGTCTTCAGGTTCTCAAGTGTCGTTCCGATAACGCCGGCGTCTACGTTCATCGGCACCTCGACCTTGCCCCCCTCGAGCATCTTGAAGTAGACTTTCCCGTGGTGGAGTTCGTTGTCGGCAGTCTCGTTAAAGATTTTCGCGATAGGGAAATATCCCTCCTTCGTCGCCTGCTGGGCATAGAAGGTATAGCGAGTGTATGCGGTTGACTCGGCGAGATAGGCGATCACCAGATTCTTTTCTGTCTGTGTCCCCTTGATGCTTTTCTTTGTAGGTGTTGTTTCTGTTGCCATAATTACTTGAATTTTGGTTTTTGGATATTTTCAAAAATAAGAACACCCGTCGCGGGGCAAATGTTCTCGCCGCCGTTGTTTTCTGAGAAAAGTTGCCGCTGGCGTTAATTAGTGTTAAATATTTTGTTGAGATGACTCGGTTTATTAGTTTTGCAAAACGCTTACGAGCAACGACACGGGGTTGACTGGTTTTGACAGCGTGTAGAAGCGGTATGCAAGCATGCAGAGCGATGATGGCTGTGCTCTTTAAACTTCGACATCGAATAATTAAATGGCGAAAACAACTACGCTCTCGCTGCCTGATCGAAGAACAGTAAATCTGGCTTAATCTCCGCAAAAGTTGCAGAGACGAGACATCACCCGATTGTCCTTTTTCCGAGACGGATCGACAAGGTGGTGCAGGTAAATCGGAAATAGGGAACCGAGTGCCTCGCGAGGCTCCCGAAATCTTAGAGGCTAAGGTTGGAATTGGCTGTCGCCCGCCTGTTCCCTCCCGACAACCAATGAGCGAATAAGCATGTAGAAACCATATTGGTTCCGCGTTTGGACGAGGGTTCGAATCCCTCCAGCTCCACTTGTTAAAAGTCCGAAAATCGGACTACAAAAGACAAACCTCAGACTGACAACCAGTTCTGAGGTTTTTTTCATG
>JAMPGR010000001.1:590478-620632 GCA_023663805.1 Clostridium sp.
TTAGATATTGGATTGAAACTCTAAAATACGTGTATCACCGTATGCTTACAAATCAGCTCAGGAGTTGCCTTGCTCTGTCTCGAAGTGTGAAGGCGACGGAGAACTCAAAAAGGCTTTCCGTGACATAGTCGCTTTGTTGAAGGAACGATGTGGAGAAGATTGCGTAGAGACAGACGGCAATAATCGCGGCAAACGTTTCCGATATGTCGGTAAGGAGGATGATCCATGTGAAGATTTGAAGAATGCGCAGGCGATAAAAGATATTCAGACTTACGCTCAGTTCTGCATTGACTCTGCCGGTTTTTTCCCTTCCTCATGGATTGAGTATTTTTTTGAAGATACTCTTGACTTATTGAAAATAACAAAACGGAAGAAATCGGGTGAACAACTGATTGCTTCAAGCATTGACCGGGAACTGAAGAATATTGAACATCTTCCTATGCTTTATGAGGCGATAAAAAACAAGCGTGTCCTCGTGGTTGAATATAAGCCATACGATGAGGACTCGATTTCATTGGTGTTTCATCCGCACATACTGAAAGAACATAATGGGCGATGGTTCCTGTTTGGTCATGCCGAAGGGAAAGAACCTGAATGGGGATATAATTTGGCTATAGATAGAATTGTTGACGAACCACAATTACTACCTGTAAAAACTGAGTATATTAGTTCACCAAAAGGCTTTTACCAAGGGTTTTTCAAGGATATAGTCGGAGTTAGCCATTTTAAATACAGTGTTGCCGAAGATATAATTTTCAGAGCGACAAAACACAGCATCTACAGATTGGTTGAAACAAAGAGGATACATCAAAGTCAAGAAATTATTAAGCCGTTCAGTGACTATGAGGATGGAACTTATGGAGAGTTTAGAGTGCGTGTTGAACTCAACAATGAGTTTATCGGAAGGATTCTCCAAATGGGTGACGGGTTGGTAGTGGTTGCTCCTGAAAATATTCGGCAAATTTTCAAGCATCGACTATCTAATATGGCTGATTTATACCATTAAGGCTATATCAAAAGACTTCAAATTACCGAGAAGAATGGTTCCAAATTCCAAGGAACTATTCTTCTCGTTTGTTTTGTTGCGTGCTCAAAAATTCCGCTTTAACTTTGCATCGTCAAAATCGAAATCGCCACGATGATTAACCTCGGAAAATGTTGGCGACAAAGAATAAAAATCCACACTATGAAAAAAGCAATCAACACTACTTGTGAGATGAAGATGAGAAAAGTCAACCGTTCAATTCGTGCTGAGAAGATGAAAGAAAAAGAAGCCAAGGCTCGTCGCAAAGTAAATGAAGATTGGCAGCGCATCGAAGCAACAAGCAAATATTGTAAAGCCGCGAACAGAAGTGTTGGCATGAATGCCACTGTTAAAATCGCGTCAGAAGTGCTTGATGTGATTCTTCTCAACCTTTACGAGCGGAATTGCGATAAGTCTCCATCGGAACAAAAGAGATTGCTAAGGCGAATAGTTGAAAAGCGTCAGGCTCAAGCAATCCATAATAAGACCCGTAACAATCGCGACCGAAAATCCGCAATAGCCGTGATTACCAATTCGAGCAAATGCATGGCGCGGCTACACTATCTCCGTTACGCTTGATGACCGAATTTTTACCTTTTGTCCTTAACCGATATATAAATCTAAAAACACAAACCGATATATAAATCTAAAAATACAAAACCGACAAACGAAATGACTATGGCAACAACCGCTCTGACTCGTCTAGCCGAAAAGGCTCTACCCGCACTCTCAGGTGCATCCGTCACTTACAAGCCCGAAAAGAATGTGTACCTCACATTGGGATATACCAGTCCCGCCGGCAACACTTATTTCAAGGCGGTCAGGTTTTCCGATAGATTGGCAGTGCATTATGACATCGGTCAGGGGTATGCCTACACATTCCTCAATGGCATTACCCTTTTCGCATGGGACGGCACCAAGGCCGTTATAATCGGGAAGAAGATGTGGGGCGGCTGCGGAAACTGGGTCTGCTTCAATGATCGGTTAGCGATGGAGCAAACAATCCAAATGCTGAAGAACTACCTTGACGGAGAGGCTAAGGCAATCGGGCAAAGTGTCAGCGAACAGCAACTTCTTTCCTTCTCCCGACAAATGGTGAACGATGTTCAAAACTACCAAAGAAGAATCGCTTAAGTTTAACAATCAAAACGACAAAAGATATGGCATCATTTGAAAAGGCACTCACAAAGGATCTGTTTGATAATTTACTTCCTACGTATGGCACTCCACGCAAAGCAATTCCTGTGTGGGATGAAGGCCAGAAGATGTTCCTATTTGGCAACTACGAGAGTGAGAAGGGGAATATGTACTATGAAGGCATTCGATTCTGCGACAAGATTGTCATCAAAGAGAAGGTGGGACTTTGCCACACATGGCCTTATATTGATAGCATTGAAATATATGCATTCAATGAGACTCGGCTTGATCTGGTTCAGAAGCGCGACTATGATAAAACCTTCCGCTCCGAAGAGTTTGTTCGCTCCGAAGCTGAGCAGATGATTTGTGATTACATAACAGGTGTTTTGAAAACCCAAGGAGAAAACTGTCCGGTAGAACAAATACGGGAACATGCTCAAGCAATCGTTGATGGCAGTTTCAAAAGTTTTCTCTCGTCAGACTTCAATAAGCACCTAACTAGAATCCTGCCACAACTAAACGCTTGACAACTATGGAAAACGCAATAATGATGATAGACAAGGACAATCGCGAGCAGCAACTGGCATATCAACTCATCGCCAACACTAACTCCAGCTTCTTCCTAACAGGAAGAGCTGGAACCGGCAAAACCACTTTCCTTCAGAATGTCCAGAAGGTGGTGAGAAAACAGTTCATAACACTTGCTCCGACCGGAGTAGCGGCTATTCTTGCCGGAGGGGAAACAATCCATTCATTCTTCGGGCTACCCATGGAAGCTTGTTTCCCAGACACTTGTGGCAAAATGAGCCAGACTCGTATCCTTTCGTTGGTCCATGCTGATACCATCATCATTGATGAGGTGTCAATGGTGCGTAGTGATGTTATGGACGCTATTGATTACACAATGCGTAAATACCTTCGCAACAACATGCTGTTTGGTGGTAAGCAAATGATTTTTGTTGGAGATATGTTCCAACTGCCACCGGTTGTTAAAAATGGGCCTGAAAAAGAATTGCTCTCGGACATATACCGAACAAACGATTTCTATTTCTATAAAGCTGAAGCCATTAGGCGGATGCGCCTTGTCAAGATTGAATTCCGTAAGGTTTATCGGCAAGAAGATGAGCGCTTTCTCAATATACTTGAGCATGTGAGGATGAACCGAATCACTCCGGAAGATATAGCGTTACTCAATTCGAGAATTGGATCACCTAAGAATGAGGATATGGTGGTTACTCTTTCAAGCATCAACAAGGTAGTTGATGATATCAACAATCAACGACTTGCTGAGATTGATGCTCCGGAATTTGTATATGAGGGAACAATTGAAGGTCGCTTTGAGGAAAAACGCTTTCCTGTTGACCAAACACTGAGACTCAAGGTGGGTGCACAAGTAATGTTCGCACGCAATGACCAGCAACGCCGTTGGGCGAATGGAACATTAGCCAAAGTATGCAAACTTACAAAAGATGAGATAACGGTTGAGATGAGCGATGGAACAATGCACGTAGTGCCATGCTGTAGTTGGGATTCTGTCAAGTTTGAATATGACAGAGAATCGAAGAAAATGAAAAAGGAGATCATCGGAACGTTCTCACAATTCCCTATAAGGTTGGCTTGGGCTATTACTGTGCACAAGAGTCAGGGTATGACTTTTGATAAACTGCATATAGACCTGAGTCGCGGGATGTTTGCATCTGGTCAATTATATGTGGCATTGAGTCGCGTTCGCTCACTCGCCGGTCTCTATCTTTCGCGTGGCGTGATTCCGCAATATGCCCATACGTCAGACGAAATTCTGGCATATTCGTATGGATTTAATGATACAACAGAAATAAACAACGAAATTGAAAGTGGGAAAGCTACTTATGAGGCTCTCAAGGCGAATGACTATGACGCTGCTGCACTAACATATTTACAATTGGTTTACGAAAAGGCATCTGCCGGAGATATACGTGAGGCTCTTCATCAGTCCAAAAGATTCCTCGACACAGTGATAGATGATGAACCTTTATATGGCAAAATATCTTCGCAAGTTGACCTGCCGCATGAGTCGCATTGGACAGCACAGTTTCTTTTGGCGCTTTTAAGTCTATATGCCAATGAATATAATACGGCCTTGGTGCATATAAACAACGTCCTTGCCATTCACCAATGTCCGGAGGCATTGTATATCAAATCTCGCGCTTTCGCAAAACTCGCTCGATATAAAGAAGCCGATGAGACAAATTCTCAACTCGCTGAATTGTTTGAGATGTCAACGCTGGATGCAAAGATTCTCTATATGGTGGCAACCATTAACGAGTTGCATATTGGAGATCCCGGTATTGATATGATGCGCAAACTGATTGAAATTCGCCCTAAGTACGACAATGGCATTATTATGCTTCGCGAATTGATGAATCGTAAAGGACTAAAATTGACCGAATCATCCGATTCTCCTTGTGAATTAGTCATAGACTTCAACTCTGATATGACAAAAGAGGAATTTGCAGAGAAGCTCAAACAAGTCAGGAAAGACGCTCCGAAATCAATTTCTATCCTACAACGGCGAATCAAAAGCTTCACACTGCCAGCGTAGGGGAAACTGAAAAATTGGGCAGTCACTTTCTAATGCTTTCTAATGCTGTTTGCAGGCAGAAGTTGCGCGGATTATTGAGATTTTGCCTGTAATTTGCCTGCTGAAATGAAAATCAGCGAGGTAACTTTCAGTCTATCTGATTGTTAACTCGCTGATTTTGTGCCCAGAACAGGACTCGAACCTGCACGCCTCGCAGCACTCGCACCTGAAACGAGCGCGTCTACCATTCCGCCACCTGGGCATTTCTGAATTGCGTTGCAAAGTTAAGGAGGATTTTTGAATTGACCAAATTTTTCTCGGGATTTTTTTGGTTTTTCTTTTTCCTTTGTTTGTGGCGATTATCTTGTCCGGTTGCGTTTCTGTTTGGTTGTCTGTTTGTTGTGGGTCGTGATGTGGGGGCCATCGTCGCTGGTAAACTAAAACGGCGGAAAGTCCGTTTTTATATTGTTAATCATAACCGATGAAAATATGAAGGTATTACTTATCAACGGGAGTCCGACGGCCGACGGGAATACGTTCGTCGCGCTGAGCGAGGTGGCGAAGGCTATGAATGCCGACGGTATCGAAACGGAGATTATCCAACTCGGGAAGAAGCCGGTTCCGGGGTGTATTGCGTGTCAGAGATGCAGGGAGACGGGAGTATGTGTCTTTAATTCGGGAATCTATCAGGAGGCGTTCGAGAAGATACAGAGTTCAGACGGGTTGGTAGTAGGAAGTCCAACTTACTACGCAGGGCCGAACGGGTCGCTGTGTGCGCTCCTCGACCGTCTGTTTTATTCGGCGAGTCGCTTCCTCGAATACAAGCCGGCTGCGGCAGTCGGAATCTGTCGGCGTGGTGGCTCGGTGTCGACGGTCGAGCGGCTGAACAAATATTTTGAGATTTCGAATATGCCGATGCCGAGTTCGCAGTATTGGAACAACGCCTACGGTATGGCTCCGGGCGATGTTGCCAATGATGCGGAGGGAATGCAGACGATGCGTAAGCTCGGCCATAATCTCGCGCGTCTAGTCAAGGCTCTCCACGGGGTTCCTCGTCCGGAGGCTGAGCCTCATGCTTGGACTTCTTTTCCTTGACAATCAGAGGTATGGAGTGAGGTCTTCTATGTTGAGTCCGCGGCGACGGGCATAGTCGTTACGGGCGTCTGTTGTCATGGTGCCGACATCGAAGTAGCGTGCCGATGGATGGGCTATGATCAGTCCTGTGGTTGTTCCGGAAGGGGAGAGTGCGCCGTGTTCGGTCACTTCGATCCCGAGGGAACCATAGTCGAGGATTGTGTCGAACAGGCTGACGAGGCTTTGATCCGGCAGGGAACTGTATCCTATTGCGGGACGAATGCCCGGTTTCGGCAGATTGCCCCAGAGTTTCTGACAGACATAGCGGTCGGTCCACTCGGTCGCTGCCTCGGCGAGGCGGTGTGACAGCGACTGGAGCAGCAGCGATTGGTACTGATCGGTTTTCTTCGCGCGTTCGATTTCTTCGGGGAGTGCGCTTCCGGCGACTGTCACGCAGAAAAGACCGATGTGGTCGCCACCGGGATGGATGAAGTCGGCCATAGCGAGACATTTTCCGGTCGACGGGTTCGGTGTCTGCGTCCGGATTGTCGGGATGCGGACGATTCCGTCGAGGAGTATGTCATCGCCCTCGCTGTGGGCCGGAAGTATCAAGACTTTGGCTGTAAGTCGGCCATCGATTTCGATCAGGAGACGACTGGCATCGTCGATCAGTCGTTTCGACTCAGGTTGATCGGCCGAGTTCGGATCCATTCCCCATTCAGAGAGAAATGCCCGCCAGTTGACCAATCCGGCGACGTCGCCGGGGTCGATTTTCAGGAGGTGTTCGCCGGGACAAAGCGGGACGGGGGAGGGTTCGGCGACAACCGCGCTGCGGCTACGGGCTTCGACGAGCGACAGGGGCGACGATTCGCGCTTGTAGTCATCGCGCAAACGCTGTTGTGTCTCCTTCAGTTCGGCTGTGGCCGCTGATGCGGTTGCTGGATCTGTGAACTTCGCGACCGCGCCGGGGAGCGATGCGGCGTCGCGTGTGTGGATGACCGGTCCGCTGTAGGCGGGAGCGATCCGGACGGCCGTGTGGAGCGGCGAGGTTGTCGCTCCGCCGACAAACAGGGGTATATCGAGGCCGTTCGTTTCGAGCATCGAGGCGACGCGGGTCATTTCGTGGAGCGACGGTGTGATCAGGCCGCTCAGCCCGACCGCAGCCGCGTGGTTTTCAACAGCGGCCCGGACGATCTCTTCGGGCGGGGTCATGACGCCGAGATCGAGGATGTCGAAACCGCTGCATCGCATGACGACCGCTACGATGATCTTTCCGATGTCGTGGACATCACCTTTGACCGTGGCCAGAACCATCAGCGGACGCCGGCGCGAAATTTTCGCGCCGTTGTCGCCGGCAGTCTGTTGCGCTTCGATCAGCGGCACGAGGATGGCTACGGCCTGTTTCATGACCGCCGCGCTGCGGACGACCTGGGGCAGGAACAGTTCGCCCCGGGCGAACAGTTCGCCGACGCGGTTCATTCCAGCCATCAGCGCATCGTTGACGACGGCCATCGCCGAGCCACCCGATTCCTTCAGCGCCCGGTCGATAAGTTCGTCCAGCCCTCCGGTATCGCCGGTCAAGAGCGTCCGGGCGAGCATTTCCCGGGCCGATAATTTTTCTACAGCGGCCGTTTCGGCCGGAGGTCTTACCCCTGGGATGCTATTTCCGGCGGCCTTTCCGGCGTCGATTTTTGCTTTCAGTTCGGAGGCGTAGGCGACGAGGCGTTCGGTCGCGTCGGGCCGACGGTTCAGCAGAAGATCCTCGAGCAGCGCTCGCAAACCGCTGTCGACCCAGCGGGCATCGAGAGGTGTCGACGGATTGATGATCGCCATATCCATCCCTTGGCCGACACAGAGTTCGAGAAAAAGAGAATGCATCGCCCTGCGGAGCGGGTCGATTCCGCGGAAGGAGAAAGAGATATTGCTGATGCCGCCACTGACGTGAGCGCCAGGGAGATTACGGCGGATCCAGCCGACAGTCCGGATAAAATCGAGGGCGGCAGTCTCGTCCGTCGCGATGCCGGTCGCGACGGCCAGCACGTTAGGGTCGAAGATGATGTCTTCAGGAGGAATTCCGGCCCGGATCGTCAGAAGGTCGTAGGCCCGCCGGCAGATTTCGACGCGGCGTTCGAAGGTCGAAGCCTGGCCTCGTTCGTCGAACGCCATGACGACCATAGCGCATCCGAGGCGGTTGATCTCGCGGGCGCGGCGGAGAAATTCATCCTCGCCGTTCTTTAGCGAAATCGAGTTGACTATACCCTTCAGCGGAATCAGACGCAGGGTCCGCCCGACGACGTCGAAATCAGACGAATCGATCATCAGCGGAACCGACGCCGTCCGCGGATCGGACGCGAGGCGAGAGACAAATGCCGCCATAGATTCGGCGGCGTCGAGCATCGGGTCGTCCATATTGATGTCGAGCATGTCGGCACCCTGCGTGATCTGGGAGGAGGCTATGTCGAGCGCCTCGTTCCAGTCGCGAGACTCGGCCAGACGCAGGAACTTTCTTGATCCGGCGACGTTACACCGTTCGCCGACTTTCGTGAAACCACCCGGCGCCGGTTTGCGCTCCGGGCGCCTCCGCGGTGGGATTGCGCGGGCCGCTCGGGCGATCATCCTGATATGCTCCGGGGTCGTTCCGCAGCATCCGCCGACGATATTGACCGTTCCCGATTTCATTATCATGTTCATCTCGACGAGCATCTTCGCGGGGGAGCAGTCGTAGCGCCCCATCGCGTCGGGGAGTCCGGCGTTCGGGTGTATGCTGACATATTCCGGAGTCAGCCGTGAGAGTTCACCGATTCGCCCGGCGAGGGCCGACGCTCCGAAACTGCAGTTGATTCCGAGCGACAACGGGCGGTAGTGGCCTGTTGTCGCGGCGAAATCGGCGAGCGACTGCCCCGAGAGGAGCCGGCCCTGCTCGGTCAGCGTCGCCGAGACCATCAGCGGCAGGCGGCGGCCGGTCTTTTCGAAAGCCCGGCTGATTCCGACGCAGGCCGCCTTGGCGTTCAGCAGGTCGAAAACCGTCTCGAGCAGAAGCAGGTCGGCCCCGGCAAGGATCATCGCCGCAGTCTGTTCCTCGACTGCATCGGCCAGGCGGTCGAACGGCTTGGCCGACGTGTCCTCCTGCGACGCGATCGACAGCGAGATCCCTGTCGGGCCGATGCTGCCGGCGACAAATGGTCTCCGGGAGGCCGGGACATTGTTTTCGGCGCAGAACCCGTCGACGGCGCTTCGGGCTACAGCGACCCCCGCACGGCATATTTCGGCGGCGAGGCCGGCGACGCCGTAGTCGGCCAGCGACAGACGGTTTGCGTTGAACGTGTTGGTCGAGACGATGTCGGCTCCGGCGTCGAGATAATCGCGGTGGATCTGGCGGATCAGCCCGGGGCGGGTCAGGCAGAGAATGTCGTTACACCCCTTCAGCCCGACCGGATGGCCGGCGAACCGCTCGCCGCGGAAATCGCTTTCGCCGAGGCCGGCTTTCATTATCATCGTTCCCATCGCTCCGTCGAGGACGAGAATCTCCCGGGCGAGGCGTTCTTCGATATCTGGCATAGCTTTGTTTGTTAGAAAATATCGGCGGCGATAGCGCGGACGCTGTCGGCGGCGTAATGGGTATAGAAATGGAGGCCCGGAACCCCCCGGGCGATCAGTTCGCTGCACTGACTGCGGGCCCATTCGACACCGCATTCGGCGGCCTGGCTGTCGGAGGTGCAACGGCGCAGTTCTGAGGCGAACGCCTCGGGAATATCGATATGGAAGACCTTAGGCAGGAGCGTCAGTTGGCGCAGTTTCGTCAGGGGTTTTATTCCGGGAAGAATCGGTACGCCGATTCCGGCCTCGCGGCATCGGTCGACGAACCGAAAATATTTCTCATTGTCGAAAAACATCTGGGTTACAAGGTATTGTGCACCCCCTTCGACCTTCCCGCGGGCATATTCGATATCCGATTCGAGATTCGGCGCCTCCTCGTGTTTCTCGGGATAGCAGGCCATGCCGTATGAAAACGGCGTCTCGATCCCCTCGATCCGGGTGCCGTCGATTCCGATTCCGCGGTTGAAGTCGTTGACCTGACGCTGGAGATCGGTCGCATGTCTGTTGTATAATTCAGGGTTGTCCCAGGCCGGATCGGCCGATTTCGAGTCGCCCTGTAGCAGGAGCAGGTTCGTGATTCCGAGGAAATTCAGGTCGAGAAGCGCATATTCGGTCTCGTCTCTCGTGAAACCTTTGCAGATAATGTGGGGGACGGCCGGGATGCCATATTTGTTCTGGATAGCAGATGCGACGGCGACGGTTCCTGGGCGCCGTAGTGTCGTGATCCGGCGGTGTGTGCCGTCGGGCTGCGGGATGTAGATGCTTTCGCTGTGGTGTGAGGTTATGTTGATGTTGCTCGGGGCGAATTCGATCAGTTTGTCTATGATTGCATAGACACGGTAGATACTGTTGCCCCGGAGCGGGGGGAGTATTTCGAATGAGAAAAGCGGAGAGGTCGAGTTGTTTAATTTTTCGGCGATATTTGTCATGCTTCTGATATTTCGAAACGCAAAGTTACGAAAAATCTTTCGAATCGACAAATTTGAGTTCGTGCCGGCTTATTGAAGAAAAATATGCAAAAAAATTGTAATTTTGCATTCGTTATGACGAACTATCAATTCAGAAAAGATCAGTTGACCCGCTATCGGGGCCATATATCGCTATGCGAAATCGATTTGCCCGGGCAATCGGCGATCAGTTCCGGACGGGTGCTGATAGTCGGGGCGGGAGGTCTCGGCAGTCCTGTTGCTCTTTATCTGGCTGCAGCCGGAGTCGGGACAATCGGTGTAGTCGACGGAGACAATGTCTCCCTCAGCAATCTCCAGCGTCAGATCGCTCACGGGACAGATGACGTCGGCCGGCCGAAGACCGAATCGGTCGCCCGGGAGATGCACCGGATAAATCCAGAAGTAAAGATTCAGACCTATAATTTTTTCCTTACGCCGGACAACGCCTCGAAGATATTTTCGGACTATGACCTGATTATCGATTGTACGGACAACTTCCACACACGCCTTCTGATCAGCGACACCGCCGTCGAAACCGGAAAACCGTTCATCTTCGGAGGAGTGTCGAGGTTCTCCGGCCAGGTTTTCACTCACCTTCCGGGCACCGCTGATCTCCCGGCGATATTCGGACGCGAGCAGCCCGAGGACACAAGGTCATGTGTCCAGACCGGCATATTGAATACGGTTGTTGGCATTGTCGGGTCGCTTCAGGCTACAGAGGCTGTGAAATTTCTGACCGGAACCGGGGATCTTCTGACCGACCGTCTGCTCGTTTTCGACGCTATAACGATGGATTTCGCGGTTTTTCCTGTTATAAAGAAAGATTGACACATATAAATTATAAAGCAGATATGCTCGCTGAAATATTTGGATTCGATTCCTCAAGGATGACGGTTAAGAAAGAGGTTATCGGAGGGATCACCACCTTCCTGACGATGGCCTATATCCTCGCTGTCAACCCGACGATTCTGTCCGCGACCGGCATGGACGAAGGGGCCGTTTTCACATCGACAGTCATATCGGCCATAATCGGAACGCTCGTGATGGCCTTCTATGCGAAGATGCCCTTCTCGCTAGCCCCCGGCATGGGGCTGAACGCCTTCTTCGCCTATACGGTCGTGATGGCGATGGGCTATACGTGGCAGTTCGCCTTGACGGCAGTTTTTCTTGAAGGTATAGTGTTTATCCTGCTGACTGTAACTGGCATACGTAATATGATTGTCAACGCGATGCCGCTTATACTCCGCCGGGCGATATCCCCCGGAATCGGCATGTTCATCGCCTTCATCGGCCTGCGCAATGCAGGCGTCATCACCCCGAGCGACACGACGATCGTCACGCTCGGCCCGATGCACGATCCGGGCGTACTGCTGACATGGGTCGGCATAATCGTGACGGCCGCATTGTTGATTCGCAATGTGACCGGTGCACTTCTGATCGGCATTATCCTGACGACCATCGCCGCCGTTCCGCTCGGACTGGCCCACATCACGTCGGTCTTCTCCGCGCCGCCGTCGATCGAGCCGGTCGCCTTCAAACTCGAGTGGCACAATATCTTCAGCCTCGAGATGCTCATATGCGTGATGACCTTCCTCTTCCTCGACATGTTCGACACAATCGGAACCCTGATTGGTGTCAGTTCGCGCGCCGGAATGGCTGACAGCCGGGGGAACATCCCCGGATTGAACCGCGCCCTGATGGCCGACGCGATTGGAACGACGACCGGCGCTCTGCTCGGCAGTTCGACCGTGACGACCTTCGTCGAGAGTGCGACCGGCGTCAACGCCGGAGGGCGCAGCGGTCTGACCGCCTTTGTTTCGGCCGTCTGCTTCGGCGTCGCGCTGTTCTTCGCCCCGCTCTTCCTGGCGATACCGCCCCAGGCGACATCGGTCGCGCTGGTGCTGGTCGGCATCATGATGATGGTCGACATCCGCTCGATCGATTTCTCCGATTTCAAGGATGCCGTTCCCTGTTTCATCTGTGTCGCCTTCATGCCTTTCGCCTACAGCATCTCCGACGGCATCATGCTGTCGATCATCGTCTATGTCGCGACGCGGATGCTCTGCGGCCGCGTCCGGGAGATTCCGGTCGGCACTTATATCCTGGCGGCCATATTTATCCTGCGATATATCTGTATATGACAATCCGGAGAATCCTTTTGGCCGTTCTTTTACTGACGGCGGCCTTTGCCCCGACCGAGGCGTCGGAGCCTGTCGAAGTCCCGGCCCGGGATTGTGTCAGCGGAACCCAGTGGGACGGCGCCCGGGTCGCCATCCTCGGCGATTCGATGAGCGACCCGGCTGTCGGCGCGACGACTCTCCGTTACTACGACTACCTCTCCGACCTGCTCGGGATCGTTCCGCTGTCATACGCCGTCAACGGATATCAGTGGCGGGATCTCGCTGCGAAAGCGAGGGCGCTGAAAGAAACCGGAGGCGACGTCGACGCGATCCTGATTTTCTGCGGAACCAATGACTTCAACGCCTCCCGGCCTCTCGGCGAATTCTACAGCGAGACCGTCGGCGAGGTCAATGCCGACGGCCGTATTGTCGAGCGTAAGAGACGAACGCTGTCGACCGTCGACTCGACATTCTGCGGAAGCATAAACAGCGTCATGTCATATCTGAAAAACGAGTTTCCGACGACGCAGATCGTTATCCTGACGCCGATCCATCGCGGCTATGCCGAATTCGGCGAGTCGAACGTCCAGCCTTCGGAGGAGTATGCCAATGCCCTCGGACTGTATATCGATGACTATGTCGGGGCGCTCCGGCGAGCGGGCGAGGTATGGTCTGTTCCGGTCATAGATCTTTTCAGCGAAAGCGGTCTCTGTCCGCGGCTCGAGAGCCACGACCGATATATTGCCGATCCGGCAACAGACCGCCTCCATCCCAATGACACGGGGCACTATCGTATCGCCCGTACTCTCCAGTACCGTTTGCTTGGACTTCCGGCCCGAATCGGTCAGTAACCGATGACTTCGGACATAGGAAGCAGAAACACCGTCGGCGACGAAGCGGATATGACTCCGGCGCCTGTCGAGACATTGCTGCTTTCGAAAACCGGCGAACCGAGTCCGACGCTGCCGAGAGCCCCCGGAATGCCATCGTTTGCCGTCCATACCGAAATCACATGCTTATAGTAACTTTCCGAAAGCGTCGAGAGCGTAAAAGAGAGATATCCGTGGCTCAGCCCGTCGCCTGTTGCCCGTTCGACAATATATTCTGCATCTGTTACGCCGACCTTCAGGGGGTAACTTTGCCCCGAAATCTGGCGGTCTGAGAAAATGTGGTAGCCGCTCGTTTCGCCGACGGCCGATTCGAGGGTCGAGACATGCTCCGTAAAGAGCGGTTCGCGCTCATAGTCGATCCAGAAATTCTGGAACCAGAACTTTGCCATCGACTCGTCCCACAGGTTTTCGTCATATCGGCTCGTCGGTTCGAAATTGAGTTCATAGAAGTCAGTCCGGCTCGATGGGTCGGTTAGCCATACCTTCAGGTTGAGCGAGAAGGAGTAGATGTCGGAGTCGCCGCTACGGCGTTGGTCAAGACGTGGTATGTCGAACGAGACGCTATCGATGCTGACCGGCTCGGGGATTGTCACGGCGCCTGTGGCCGAGCCATATTTCGGACTGACGGCCTCGAATTCGAGATGATCTCCGACTTTCGGGATATAATTTGAACGATAGACCTTTTTGGCCGTGAAAGCCGGACGGTCGGGCCGGTATTCCGGATCGGGTTCCGACAGACGGAGGGTTTCGCGGCATGAGTCGTTGACGGTCATCGTGATGGTCGCGTCGTCGACGGTTATGTCGAGATTCGCCCCGGGGTTACCCTCGTCCCAGCGCCACGTACGTGTCAGTTCGACAACGATCGAGTCGCCGGGAACGATGTTCGAGTTCATGCAGAGGACCGGGGTCGAAGCGATGTCGGGATCGAAATCCTCGAAGCATCCTGTCAGCGAAAGAAGCGTAAGGAGAGATACGGAAAATATTGGGGTAATCTTTGATGATTTCATTTTTAGAATATCCATGTGTATGATACGGAGGGGATTATAGGAATCAGACGAATTTTTTGGAATCTCGGTATGAGGCTCATGCTCGGTGAATTCCAGTCGAAGTAGTCGCTGTAGTCGCGGCGTACACCGATTGTGTTCATATTGCAGTAGGCGTTATAGAGGCTGAATTCCCAGTAGCCACGGCGTGTGTGGCGGCGGGCACTCAGGTCGAGGCGGTGGTAGAAGGGCAGACGAAAGTTGTTGACATCGGTCGCGAGCGACATATCGTAGTGCCACGGTCCGATTTCCGGATCGTCCCAACACTGGGTCGGAAGTGTAATTCGGTTTCCGCTCATGCCGGTCCAGGCGGCTCCAACCTCCCATCGTTCGTTTATCTTCCAGTTGAGGAGTATGTTAATCTTATGGCGATTATCGAAGCGGGCAGGGAAGGGACGCCCGCCGTTGATGTTGTCGAAGCGGCGGTCGGCCCAGAGAAGCGAATAGGCGATGTGTCCGGTCACTTTTCCGAATTCGCGTGAGAGTTTAAAATCGATGCCTTTGGCCGAACCCTTTCCCTGAGTCAGTTTGCTGTCCCAGCTTGCTTCGGGAGCGATGAGATAATACTCGTCGGCAAAGTCGAGCAGATTGTTCATCCATTTTCGGTAGACTTCGACAGAGAATGTCAACTGATTCCGAAAATCGTAATAGAGACCGAGCGCAATCTTGTCGGCCGTCTGCGGTTTCTGGTCGCCGACGATGGGAACCCACTGGTCAGTCGGTAGAGAAATGGAACTCTGGATCAGTTGGTGGACATACTGGACGGTCCGTGAGTAGCCCCCCTTGACGGCGAGGCCGGTCAGCGGGTTCCAGCGGAACGACAGGCGGGGGGAGAGCGCGCCGTGGTTGTGGCCGCGGATCGAGAAATTCGACCAGTGGACACCGTAGTTCAGACGGACGGCGCCTGCGTCCCAGTCTCCTCCGGCGTAGGCGTTCAGTTCTCCGGCGCGGTAGGTCGGAGTGTGGTCCGACACATAGGCCGCCATGTCGGCGCTTGTCAGCCAGCGTTCAGACCGCGACGGGAGAAAGCTGTGAATCGTGTATGACGCCCCGAAATTGAAACGGTGGGAGGGGAGGGGACGGTAGTCGAAGTCGGCGCGGAAGATCCAGTCGTTTATGTTGTTGACAGTTTTGGTCCGGTCGATGGTCGCGTCGTATTGGTTTCCGTCGGAGTCGTTCTCCCCCGATTCGTAGCGCGACTCGAGTTTAGACTGATAGCGGGTGTATGCGGCGGTCAGTTCGCCGAAGAGTTTCGGCGAGAAGACGTAGTTCCATCCGGCGCTGGCGACGAAGTTGCCCCAGCGTAGGGTATTATGGTCGTCGGTGTAACTCAGGTCCTCGAGGCCGATGCCGTCGGAGTCCCTGACTTTCAGATAGTCATCGCCGTAGTAGAGCATAAGGTGGGCCGAACTGCGGTCGGAGAAGCGGTGGTTCAGTTTCGCGTTAAGGTCGGTGAAGGCGTAGGCGATGCTGTAGTTTCTTCCAGGATCGTTGAAGGTATTGACGATAGCGCAGGCGGGGATTGTCAGAACGTCGAACCAGGAGCGTCGCAGGGCGACGGAGTAGGAGGTGTGGTCGCGCCAGACCGGTCCGTCGATGTTGAACGCTCCGGAAGTCAGGCCAAGGCGGCCCGAACCGTGGTGGGCTGTCATCGAGCCATCCTTCGTGTTGACATCCATAAACGAAGAGAGGCGGCCGTCGTATTTCGCCGGGAAGGTCGATTTGTGGAATTCGACATTTCGGAGTGCCTCGATATTGAAGGCTGAGAAAAGACCCCCGAAATGGTTGACCTGATAGAGGGGGATATTGTCGAGCATGTAGAGGTTCTCGTCGGAATTGCCGCCGTGGACATACATTCCGGCCGTCCCCTCGACCCCGGCCGAAATGCCCGGCTCGAGCTGGAGGGTCTTTATGACATCCTTTTCGCCGAAGATAACCGGAGTGTTCTGGATCGCATTCCTGCTGACTACCAGTGAGCCGAGCGAGGCCGATTCGATTGCGAGGGCGCGGTTCGGACTTCCGGTGACGACAACCTCGTCGAGGATGCGCGATGACGGATCGAGGATAATATCGAACTGGCGGTCTTTGTCCATATCGAGGCGCGGCGACTGATAGTTGTTGAAGCCAAGATACTTTGCTGTCACCGAAACCTCGCCGGCCGGGACGGAGAGCGAGTAGAACCCCATCGGGTTAGAGGTTGTCCGTGTTCCGGAGGCGGGATCCGTAATGACGACACCGGCCAGAGCCTCGCCAGTCTCCTGTTCGCGGACGAAGCCGCTGAGAATGTGGCGATGACTGGCGCGGCGAAAAAGCATGACATTATCCCCTTTGATGCGGAAGTCGACAGCCGTGCCGTCGAACATCTGCCTCAAGGTCTTTTCGAGCGAAGCATCGCGGATATCGATTGTGACGGTCATGTCGCGCAGTAGTTCGGGAGTGTAGATGAAATTCTTTCCGCTCTGACGTATGACTTCGGCGAAAACCGTCCGGGCCGGCCGTCGGTCGGCATGGATCGTTATGTTGTCGGCTGCGGCGGCTGAGAAGAGCAGGAGTGCCGCCGTCAGGGTTAATGCGGTTCGTCTCATTACTTTATCCTCAAGTCAATGTTGAGCAGTTCGTTGATTGTCTCAATCAGGTCGGCGGCGTTTCCTTCGTAGCTGAGAGTCAGACGGTAATCCTCTTTCGGAAGATTCCCGATTTTGACGTCCCAGGTCTGTTCGATATGTTTGACAACGTCGGCCAGCGACGCATCGTCGAATTCGATACGCAGACTTGTTGTCGGTGAGGCCGGGAGAGCGGTTTCCACAAGGGGAGACACGGCGGTCTGCACGGCCGGTTCGACAGTCGCGGGGACGCTCTGAACCGTGTTGACGAAATAGATGGCGCAGGCGGAGGCGGCGAGGACGACGGCGACGGCGGCGGCTGCGGCGGCCGGGCGTCTGTACCATGGTCGGCGAAATCCGACCATGGCCAGAGGTTTGGGGATGAATGAATTCTCGCGGTAGTGTCTGACGACAAAGTCGAGCGATTCGCGGAATTTCGATTTTTCTTCGGTCATTTTTCGGTGGTTTTTTACTCCTATGAGTGACAACTTCCGAAAAACCCCTATTGCTTCTGAAAAAAATTACAAAAAGGGGAGGAAGAAAATCTTGCCTCTATGTGCAATCCGTTGGTCGCCACGTAGTTTCGCGAACGCTTTTGTCATCTGGTTCTCGACCGTTTTCGTCGATATCCCGAGTTCAGAGGCAATCTCGGCGTTTGTCAGGCCGTCGCGTTTCGACATTAGGAACACCTCGCGGCAACGCCGTGGAAGTTCGTCAATCGCCCGCCACAACGCCGCGTCGCGCTCCGAGGTGTCGATATCCTCTTCGGTGACTCCGGCCGTCTCGTCGTCAGCGACCGATATGATTCCCGATTCCTCCAGTCGGTTCTGGCGGCAAAGTTCGGCCAGTGCGGCGTTCCGGACGGCGCGGTAGAGATAAGCCTTCGGGCTGTCGATATCCGCGCCTGAGCAGATACGGCTCCAGAATTCGGCAAAGACAGACTGGACGACATCCTCCGATGCCCCGACGTCGCCGAGAATCCTCAGGGCATACATCCCCAGGGGCATGAACAGCGAGGTATAGAGAGTCTGGAAACGGCGGGGATCCATTGTTGTACTACTGTCGGTTCTGGAACTTGCGGCGGAGCATCCAGGCCGCCATCGCCAGGGCAACGTCGGCCAGTCCGTCGGGGAACTCGACGCGTGAGCGCGTGACGAACTGCTGCTCGCTCAGGTTACGGTGCATATCCATTATGCGGACGAACCGGTCGCGCGGGCAGACCGCCTCGAAATCGTTGAAACGGTCTGCGGCAATCATCGCCGCGACAATGCGGTAGACATCGCGCCCCTCGATTTCGAAGATTCGGCCGATTTCGTCGGCCGGAACCCCTGCTCGGAGACCGTCGACAATCCTCTGTTCGAGTTCGGGGAGTTCGGGGAGGGGAGTGCGTCCGGTCAATTGCCGGATCAGACGAACGAACGTGAGCCAGTAGCGGTCGGCCTTCCGTTCGCCGACACCTTCGCACTCGAGGAACTCGGCGCGGCTGGCCGGTCGTCGGCGGGCAATGTCGTTCAGGCTCTTGTCGTTGAAGACGAGATATGGGGGTATCCCTTCGCTGCGGGCAATCGAGAGGCGGAGTTTCTTCAGTTCGTTGAAGAGTCGCGGATCGAGTGCGTCGGGGTAGAGCGTCTGCTGCTGTTGCTTCTCCTGATGCTGTCTGGATGCGGCTCCGAAGGTCGGCTTATCCGGAGCGTGGAGCGCGAGGCTGACCCTCTCCCCTTCGAAGAGAACGCGGCGACCATAGGGGGTCACGACGAAGCGCCCGTTGTCGCTGAAGTCGATTTCGTAGAGCCCGAGCTGGAACATCTGGGTCAGATAGTCGTTCCATTCCTGGTATGAACATGCCGATCCGACCCCGTAGGTCTTCAGCCGGTTGTATCCCTTTGCAATCAGGTCAGCTCGGTTCGATCCGCGCAGAATGTCGGTCAGCATGCTGACGCCGGCGCGTCCGTCGGTCCGGACGATGCCGCTCAGGGCCATCTGGACATGGCGAGTCGCGTCGAACCGGTCGGGTGGATTACGGCAGACATCGCAGTTTCCGCAGTCTCGGGCCATTTCCTCGTTGAAGTAACTCAGGAGGATACGCCGGCGACAGACGCCTGCTTCGGCATACTGGCGCATGAACCGGAGTTTGTTGCTGTTCAACTGGCGCTGACCGCTCTCCTCGAGCATCCGCTCGCGCATGATGACGTCAGACATCGAGTAGAACAGCAGTGTCTCGGCGGGCATTCCGTCGCGACCGGCGCGCCCGATTTCCTGGTAGTAACTCTCGATGCTCGACGGCAGGTTGTTGTGGATAACGAAGCGTATGTCGCTTTTGTCGATCCCCATCCCGAAGGCGACCGTCGCGCAGACGATATCGATGTCTCCGTTGATGAAATCGCGCTGGACGCGGTTTCGGTCGGCGGGGGTCAGTCCGGCATGGTAGAAATCGACCTTGAAGCCGGCCATCGCCAGGTCGCGGGCCATCTGTTCGACCCCCTTACGGCTCATACAGTAGATTATTCCCGACTCGCCGCGGTGGCGTTCGATCAGCTGGCGGATAAGTTTCATCCGCTGTGGCTTTTTCAGCCCCGATATAACCTGAAGCGACAGATTCGGACGGTCGAACGAACTGATGTAGACCTTCGGGTCCCGGAGCGACAACTGGCGAACGATGTCGTCGCGTGTCGTTTTGTCGGCCGTAGCCGTCAGCGCCATGACCGTGACCCCCGGGAATCGCTCCTTCAGGCATCCGAGCTGGGTGTACTCGGGGCGGAAATCGTGGCCCCACTGCGAGATACAGTGGGCCTCGTCGATCGCGATCATCGAGACGCGGATTGAGTCGCCCCACCGGTCGAGTTCGGCCATCAGTCTTTCGGGGGAGATATAAAGCAGTTTGATCCGTCCGGCCGAGACCGCCTCCATGACCTCGCGGTTGACCGCTTCGGTCTGGTTCGAGTTGACAGTCGCGGCTGGGATGCCGTTTGCGATCAGCCCGTCGACCTGGTCTTTCATCAGGGCGATTAGTGGCGACACAACGAGTGTCACCCCCGGGTTGATCAGCGCCGGAATCTGGAAGCAGACCGACTTGCCTCCTCCGGTCGGCATCAGGACGACGGTGTCGTGACCTTCGAGAGCGTCCTCGATGATCGGCTGCTGTAGCGGCCGGAACGAGTCATAGCCGTAGAACTTTCGGAGCAGGGCGAGAGCCTCGTCAGAATGCGTTGTCTTCTCCATGGAACGCGTTAATGATAGTTCTTATCATAATTTTCATATCGAGCATGAACGACCAGTGTTCGATATACCATACGTCATATTCGACACGCTTCTCCATCTGCCAGAGTTGCTCGGTCTGTCCGCGAAAGCCGTTGACCTGGGCCCAGCCGGTGATCCCCGGTTTGACAACATGTCGAACCATATATTTGTCGATCAGGCGGCGGTATTGCTCGGTGTGTGCGAGCATATGGGGGCGGGGACCGACGATCGACATGTCGCCGAGCCAGACGTTGATAAACTGCGGCAGCTCGTCGAGCGACGTACGGCGGAGAAAGTCGCCTACACGCGTCTTCCTCGGATCGTCGGCCGTAGCCTGACGGCTGTCGCTGTCAGCGTTGACGCGCATTGTTCGGAATTTAAGGCAGTAGAAGTCGCGTCCGCGATATCCGGTTCGTTTTTGCCGGAAGAAAATCGGCCCCGGCGACGAGAGTTTGATTGCGATCGCGACCGGGATGAATATGACAGGCGAGGCGGCCAGGGCTACAGTCGAGAACAGCAGGTCGAACGAGCGTTTCGCCAGGCGTTTCGAGATCGAACTTTTCAGCGGATTGTGTCGCACCTGCATGACCGGCATTCGCCCCATCGCGTCGAGATCGAAGCCGCGGGTGACGTATCGGCTGATCTGCGGAACATAGAGAAACTGCGCGGCGTTGGCGTCGGCAACCGATATTATTTTCGATATCGTTTCGTCATCTTCGCCCGAGAGCGTAAAATAGATTTCGTCTATAGCGTTATCGGCTACGAAACGTCCGACATCATCGAGTTTCCCGACAATCAGCGACGGATCAATGCCGTTGACCGGCACGGCATCATCGAAGAATCCCATAAAACGGAAACCGAAACCGGCGTCGGAGAGCATTTCCCGATAGAGTCGCAAAGCCGTCGCGTTTGTTCCGACGATTATGACTCGGACGAAGTTACGACCGTGACGGCGATACTGTTTCAGCAGTACCCGCGAGACCATCCACCATAGCGGGAAGGCGACGCCGAGCAGGCCGTAGAATTCGATAAACACATACCACGGAATATGGTCGATTCCGACGAAATAAAGCGAAACGATATAGAGCAGTGCATGAGACCCGACAGCCCGCAGGGAGTTGTAGATTACATGGTCCATCTGGATTGTGCGGCGGCGGTGTGTCTCCGAGAGCCAGTATGCTACGGGTATGTATGTCAGGTTTGCCAGCAGCCAGACCGTTCGCGACCGTTCGGCTGTCAGTTCGGGCGATATACAACTTGTCGCGTAGAAAACAGCGTTCAGAACGATGAAATCCACGATCGACAAGAGTATATGGATATACCGGCCGTAGCGACCTCTCTGGTTGATCGAAGCCATAGGTCAGGACAGTCCGGATCAGGCTTGTTCGTCGACTTTCTTAATCTTTTCGGCGAGTTCGGCTATGTCGTCCTTCAGGCGCTGGACGCGGCGCTCCATTTCGCGGACCATCGAGTTGCCCGACTGCGACTTCGACGTCAGGAAGCCGAGGTTGTTCTCGTAGGTCTGGAGTTCGGATTTGCGCTGTTCGTAGGTCCGGAGAAGACGGTCGCGTTCGCGCGAGACCATCGAGCGGTCGCCGGATATTTCGCTGAGGTTTTCGACGAAGGAATTCATGCGCGAGCGCTGTCCGCGAAGATCGTAGCGGGCGTAGAGCGCGTCGACAGCGGCGCGGAACTGATCGTAGACCTTCTCTTTGTCGCGGAAGGGGACATGGCCGATCTCTTTCCAGGCGGCTTGGGCCTCGCGTACTTTCGCGAGCACCTCCTGGTCTGTCACCTCGAGGGCGTCGGCATCGAGAGCACGGAGTTGTTCGATCAGGTCGCGTTTGGCCTTCAGGTTGGCCTGTTCGGCATGGCGTGTGTCGTTCGTGTTCTTTTTCTTTTCGTCGAAGAAGTGGTCGCAAGCCTTCTGGAAACGTTTCCAGATCGCGTCGCTGTGGCGTCGGCCGACAGAGCCGATTTCGCGCCAGCGTTTCTGGAGTTCAAGAATGCGGTCGGTTGTCTTGCGCCAGTCGGTGCTGTCGCTGAGCGCCTCGGCCTGCTCGCAGAGTTCGGTTTTCAGGGCGAGATTGCGGGCGAATTCCTCCTTGGTCTCGCGGTAGAACTCGGATTTCGCGGCGAAGAAGCGGTCGCATGCTTCGCGGAAGCGGCTGAACAACTGGTTGTTGACCTTTCGCGAGGCGAAGCCGAGCGTGCGCCATTTTTCCTGGAGCCCGATGACGGTACGGGTCATTTCGTCCCACTGCTGGAAACTCTTCAGGTTCGAGAAGTCGAGGGCCTCGGCCTGCTCGCAGAGTTCGGTTTTAGCGACCTCGTTTTCGTGTTCGTGGGCCTTCCGCTCTTCGAAGAAAGCCTGATAGCGGGTGTTGATGACGGTCGAGGCTTCCTTGAACTGGGTCCAGATATCCTCGCGGAACTCTTTTGCGACGGGGCCGATTTCGCGCCATTTGTCGTGAAGTTCCTGAAGGCGGCGGAAGGCGACGATGATATCCCCCTCGTCTGCGAGTTTGCGCGCCTCGGAAATCAGGAGCTGTTTTTCGCCGAGGTTCTTCTTCAGGTCGTAGTCATAGAGTTCCTTGTTGATTTTCGCCTGGTCGTAGAACCGCTCTACGGTTTCTTGATATTCCTTCCAGATGTCGGTTGCGTTCTGTGGCGGAACCTCGCCGATGCTGCGGAACTCGGCCTGGAGTTCCTTGGCGCGCTGGTGGTGGCGGTTGATGTTGTCGGTGTCGACGGCGAGGGAGGCGAACTCGGCTATAATCGCGCGTTTGCGTTCGAGGTTTGCGAGGCGGCGGGCCTCCTGCTGTTCGCGAATCAGGGCCTTGCGAGCCTTCAGGCTCTGCATCAGGGCCTTGAACTCATCCTCGGCGGGATCGAGCCCGGCCGAGAAAGCCTCGGGATCGTTTCCGGCGGCTATGAACTCCTCGCGGCGGGCGACTATTTCGTTGTTATGCAGGAAATAGAATTGCTGCTTGAGTCTCGAGAGATCGTCGGCTGTCAGCGAAGATATATCTTCGGCTTCGGCGAGTTCCCTGAGCCTCCGGAGGATAGATTCCTTCGTCAGAGGTTCGGTTGTTGTTTTTTCTTCAACGACTTCGCATACATCGTCAGCGGCGTCGGCCACGGGGGCCTGCGCCTCGATGTTTTCTTCTTGATTCAAGGTCGGCTCGACAACGGATTCTACCGGAGCGATTGAGCCATCGTGCAATTCCATATAATATGCTAAAAATGGTGATACAAAACCGCAGATCCGGGGGGACCGGCGGGATGATGATTCAGTTCGAAAGTCAAATTTAGGCATTATTTTCAAAATAGCAAAAAAAAATTAACAAAATCGACACTCCGGGGGCGAAATGCCCCGGACGATACATTTTTTTTGCGATTTTTTTTGTCGGATAGAACCGAAATGACTAAATTTGCGTTGTAAAATCAGAAGCCGGAGAGTCGGCGACTGTTCCCAAGCCAGACAAAAGATAACCCACATCAAAGTAGATTGGGAAACTCATCAAATTTAAATGAAATACCGAGACAAGCTTAGCCGGCCAATGGCGGGCCTCGACAACCCCGAAATGGTTGTGGTTATCATGAACCCGGAGGATTACAAAGGCAGGCGAGCACTCAAATCCTGTCATTCGGAGTTTCATCGCATCCCTTTGATGTGGACTTTATAGCCGGCAGTTTCTTCACGACGGAGTTACTGCCGGTTTTTTTGGCTTGATTTTTGTAGAATATTTTTTGGGGAGCCGATAGATATGGTTCCCGCCCCGAATCAATATAAGTGTAAACTCCAAGACAAAACCGATCATGATCTTTCCCTGGATGAAAAAAACGCAGGAAGAACCTGCCGAAGTGACTTTCTCGACTATGACCGATCCCGCCGCCGAACTGACTGACGCCCTCGGCCGACTCGGCTATACGGTCGTTGACACCCACTATTTTCCTTCGCCGGATGAATCCGGCGACGCGAAACCGGCCTCCGGCGGGGAAAAGCGGGTCGTTTCCGATATTGCTTTCTCGTGTGACAAGGGCAAATTTATCGTCTTTTTCTTCGAAAACAAGAAGTTCGCCAGGATTATGATGCCCGGAATCCACAAAGCCGGACAGCGGGATTTCAACGAAGTGCGCTTTGTCTGCAACATGATGTCCTCCCAGCGTTTTGTCGCGACCCCTTTCTTTATATTGGATCAGGATGAGGACGGGTTTGTCGTCAGTCTCTCCGCCATGATGACGCTGATGCCCGCCGGAGATCTCGTCAAGGCTCTCCCCCCGATGATCGACGAATTCGTCGTCTCGCAGTCTGTTTTCGCCAAGCGCTTTTCTGATCTGTTGGAGAGGCGTGGCGAAAACGCCCCCTTTGACTTCGAGAACGAGATGATGGTCGGAATCCAGAAGACCAATATCGTCCGCCGCCTCGAGATGCTGAATGTTATTAAAAGAGGTGTCCATACACCCGGACCGGACGTGACCCTCGGCTCTCTGCTCGAGAATATGACCGGAATCGATCCCGCCAGGGTCGAGACGGCGACGTTCATTCTCCCCGCTGCGGCCCCGCGGAACGTATGCTCCGGGATCGGATCGCTCCCTCTGCTGGCCGATATGTTCGACCCCGAAAATCCCACAGACCAGCTCGGGTTCGTCGCGCTGAAGAACCCCTGGTCGATTGTCAGACTCTCGCTGCGCCCTGCCGAGAACGAGATCTCGCCGCGGACCGTGATGGTCTCCCTCTCGGAGTACTCGCGCGACCGTCGCCAGGCCTTCGTCAAGGTCATCGTGACGGTCGAGGGGAACGATCCGGCTGCGCTCCCGACAGCTGTCGCCTCCGACGACGCCGAGCCCCGGTCGGTCAAAACGGTCATCTCGGTCCGCGCCGACGGCGGTGCGGGCGACATCAGCGAATATGAGTTTATGCTCGCCGACGCCCGCGATAAAGTCGCCGCCGGGAAGGAACAGGAGATGACCCCGGTCCAGCATCTGATGATGCGCTCGTTCCTCGGCGATACGGGCTATTATCTCTATCACGGCACGAACCACTTTGTCGGCGGCCGTTTTGTCCAGGCCCTGCTGATGCTGCGCAATGTCTATAAAGATATGGTGTCGCGCTATCAGAAGATGGACGATGCAGCGCGCGAGTCATACCGCGAGGTGTGCTTCATGATCGGAACATGCTACTCGGTGTTCAAACGCTGGGACAGCGCCTACTACTACCTGTCGCAGGTCGTCAATTTCGGTCGGTTTAACCACGACCGTCAGTATCTCAACATGATGGTCAACTCGGGCGATCCGCGCGCGATGGATATCGTTGAGAGTGCGATATCGGACTTTAAAAAATATTTCGAGGAGCATACGGACGATGTCGATCTGACAATCGCCGAGATGCACGATTTTCTGCGTCGCAGCCGGGTCTACCTGCTGATCGAGCAGGGGCGTCTCGAAGAGGCGGAGGCGGAGTTGCAGACGATGGTCGGGGAGGATGAGAACCGTTCGTTCGCGATTGACGAACTCGCCCTGATTTCCCGTCTCCGCGGCGAGAAGTGACGCCGGACCCGCGTTGTTGCCGCGCCCGCCCGGGTGATATGTTGTCAGCATCGCGTGGTTGTCGCGTTTGGGGCGGACGATGCGAGGCCAATCCTGCGGCCGTTTAGACGGTCGGGTTCGTCTGGACCGGTCGCGCCTGGACGAAGCGGGCAAACAGAGCGACCAACAGTAGAACGACAAGAATGCCGGCCGACAGGCCGAATGTCATTCCGAGACCGAAACCCTCGGGACGGGGCGCGTAGAAAAGATATGTAATACTGACGACGGTCATGAACATCGCCGGAAGCATCGCTATTATGTATGGAAGGCGGTGTCGGGCCAGATAGACCGTCATCGACCAGAGCGTAAAGACCGCCAGAGTCTGGTTGCTCCATGCGAAGTAGCGCCAGAGAACATTGAAGTCTATCATCATGATTCCGAATACGAGCGCGAAAATTGGGATGGTTATCGCGCAGCGGCGCCAGAATTTCCGCTGGTCGAAATGCATGAAATCGGCGATCATTAGCCGCGCACTGCGAAGGGCAGTGTCGCCGGTCGTAATCGGTGCGGCGATGACGCCCATCAGGGCGAGTACGCCGCCGAAAGTTCCGAGCCACGAACGGCTGATATCCGCGACGAGCGATCCGGCAGAATGCCCTTTGGTAGCCATATACTCCGAGAGTCCGTCGACGCTCCCGGTGAAAGCCACGGCTGCCGCCGCCCAAATCAGGGCGACAATCCCCTCGGCAACCATCGCGCCGTAGAAAATCGGTCGTGCGAGGGTCTCCCGTTTGAGACACCGGGCCATCATCGGCGACTGCGTCGCATGGAACCCTGAGATTGCGCCACAGGCGATGCTGACGAACATCATCGGAAAAACCGGCGACGAATGTCCGCTGGTCATCTCCAGGAACGAAACCGGAATCTCGACCGAACCGGAGAGGAGTACCCACATCAGTCCGGCCGCCATGAACAGCAGTGCGAACCCGAATACAGGATACAGATTGCCGATCAGTTTGTCGATCGGAAGCAGAGTTGCAAGGAGATAATATGCGAAAATCGCGAAGATCCAGAAGCGGGTGTCGAAGAATCCGGGAGTCATTCCGGCGAGGAGCCCGGCGGGGGTGATGATAAACACGGCGCCGACGAGCAACAGGAGCAGTACACTGAAAACCATCGAGACCGACCGTACGCGGCGGCCAAGTTGCGATCCGATAATTTCCGGAAGCGATGCGCCCCCTTCTCGAACCGAGACGAGCCCCGACAGATAGTCATGGACACCCCCGGCGAAGATTGTTCCGAGAGCAATCCACAGGAATGCGGCCGGCCCAAACATAATTCCCATAATCGCGCCAAAAATCGGACCAAGTCCGGCGATATTGAGAAACTGGATCAGGAATACTTTCCATGTCGGGAGCGGAACGAAGTCGATTCCGTCTGCTTTTGTAACGGCCGGAACCGGAGCATCGCGACGGGTTTTCATAATCCGGTCGACAGCGAGCGAATAGAACAGATAGCCGAGGATCAGAACGGCCAGAGATATGAGAAATGATGTCATAATCGGTTTTTCGGCAAAAATAGTTGAAAAAATCGGTATATGGCATATCGATTGTGTTAAAAAACTATCGTAGGGCTACGAAAAAAGCGGGAATCGAAATTCGCCTCTTCGGGGGGGGATTGTCGATTTCCGCTTTGGATCGTCTTGCTCGGCGAGCCGTAGAATGACAGAAGTTATTCTGCGGCGGGCTCGGCGGCTTCGGGAGCCTCTGCAGCGGCTGCTGCAGCTTCGGCCTCAGCCTTGGCGGCGGCGATCGCAGCCTTCTTCTCGGCTACGGCTTTAGCCTTGGCTTCGTTCTTGGCGTGTTCGGCCTCGAGACGGGTCTTGGCGTCGAGTTCGCGCTTGGAAGCCATCGAAGCGCGCTGTGCGTCGACAGCGGCCTGTTTCTTCGATTTCCATGCGTCGAAACGGCGCTGTGCTTCGGCTTCGTCGAAAGCGCCTTTCTTCACGCCACCCTGGAGGTGCTTCATCAGAAGCACACCCTCGTTCGAGAGGATAGCGCGGACGGTGTCCGTAGGCTGTGCGCCTACATTGAGCCAATACAAAGCCCGTTCGAAATTCAATGTTACTGTAGCAGGATTAGTGTTCGGATTATAGGAACCTATCCTTTCAATAAACTTACCATCTCGTGGTGCCCTGCTGTCGGCGATAACAATAGGATAGAACGCATAGTTCTTGCGACCATGGCGTTGCAGTCTGATTTTTGTTGCCATTAATTAATTTGTTTTGGTTTTGTATTGCGGGTGCAAAGTTACGCTTTTTTTTTCTCCCGCAATCGTTTTTCCCGATTTTTTTTCTGAAAAATCTGCGGAAAATCAAGCCGTCGCTATCAGCCAGCCCATATATCCGGCATATCCGGCGACGAGGAGGGCACCTTCGGCGCGCGTTATGACACGGTGGCCCCCCCAGCGTCCGATCACCCAGAACAGCAGCGATGCCGCCGTCAGGACCAGCAGGTCGACCTCCCCGACTGTTCCGAACCGGAGCGGACGGACAACGCCGGCAGTTCCGGCGACGAGGAAGATGTTGAAGATATTCGAGCCGATCACGTTGCCGATCGCCAGGTCGCTCTTCCCTTTCATCGCTGCGACAATCGAGGTCGCCAGTTCGGGCAGCGAGGTCCCGGCGGCGACGATTGTCAGGCCGATCATCGCCTCGCTGACACCCATCGCCGAAGCCAGTCCCGAGGCCCCGTCGACAAAGAGGTTGCCGCCGAAGACGAGCATCGCTAGGCCTCCGACGACCCAGATCCACGCCTTCAGCATCCCCATCTGCCTCGGCTGTCCGGCTGCCACAGCCTCCCCGGCGGCTGTCTCTGCGACCTCCTGGTCGGGCTGTTTGCGCGCCTGATGGAATGTATAGCGCATGAAAATCATAAAGAAAAGAAGCAACAGTATTGCGTCGACACGCGAGACCTCCGCCGTCGCCGAGCCGTCGAGAAACGGGCCGTTGCCGATTGCCAGAAGGGCGACCGCCGCCAGCAGAACGAGAGGGAGTTCGTTGTTGATTGTCGATTCGCCGACGCGTATCGGGCGTATCAGGGCGACGACGCCGATAATCGCCAGGATATTGAAAATATTCGAGCCGACGATATTGCCGATCGCGAGTTCGGTCGATCCCTGCGCCGCCGACATGACGGAGATGACCAGTTCGGGGGCGGAGGTCCCGACGGCGACAATCGTCAGGCCAATCACGAGTTCGCTGACCCCCCAGCGGCGGGCTATCGAGGAGGCGCCGTCGGTCAAACCGTTGGCACCCAGGAGGATCAGTACGAGTCCTCCGACAAGGCATATAAGATCAATCAACATAGTTTACGAAACGTTATAGTTCTATAACGGCCCGACGGAGAAAATAGTTATACGCCGAGGGCGAAAATTTCGTAATTTTGCACCCATGATATCGTTCATTAAAAACTGGACGCTCCCGATCTCGATTCTGACCGGAATCGCCGCCTATTTTCTATATGTGTCGGCAGGCTGGCTCGACTCGACCCACGCCGCCGTCGGACGGCTCGTCGCCGTCATTCAGCCGGCACTGATCTTCTCGATGCTCTACCTGACGTTCCTCTCGATCGGCCCGCACGACTTGCGACTGAGACGGTGGCACCTCTGGCATGTCATGATCCAGCTCGCGCTGTTCGGTGTGATGGCCGGGGTGCTGACCCGGGTCGAGTCTCCGACGACGCGGCTCGTCGTCGAGTGTGCGATGCTCTGCCTGCTCTGCCCGACAGCGACAGCCGCTGCGGTCGTGACGCGCCGCCTCGGCGGTAGCGCCGCCGACATAACGACCTATACGATCATAATCAACCTCGCCGTCGCCCTGACCGCCCCGGCGCTGCTCCCCGTGGCCCATCCCCACGCCGGAATGACCTTCGCCCCGGCCTTCGCGATGATCGTCGCGAAGGTCTTCCCGCTACTGATCTGTCCGCTCGCCGCCGCCTGGCTGACGCGCCGCTATCTTCCCCGGCTGACAGCGCGCCTGCGTTCCTTCCGCGACCTGCCGTTCTATCTCTGGGCTGTCGCCCTGGCGATCGCGATTGCTGTGACGGTCAAGGCGATAGTCCATACGCGGATGCCTGCGGCGACGATGGCGATGATTGTTGTCGTGACGATTCTCTGTTGTGTCGTTCAGTTCGCCGCCGGAAAACTGATCGGGCGCCGCTACGGCAGTACCGTCGCCGGGGGGCAGGCCCTCGGCCAGAAAAACACCGTCTTTATAATCTGGCTCGGCTATACGTTCCTATCTCCGGCGACCGCGATTGCCGGCGGACTCTACAGCGTCTGGCATAATCTAATCAACTCCTGGCAACTCTACCGCCACCGCCACGACGAC
>JAMPGR010000001.1:620732-686676 GCA_023663805.1 Clostridium sp.
CGGAACGCCGCTTGATTTTACAAAGGCAAAACGGATTGGCGACGAGATAGAGGCCGATTTTGAACAGCTCCGTCTGGTAAGCGGCTACGACCATAATTTTGCCATCGACGATTGGAAAGGGGAGCTGCAGCTCGCGGCGAGGATTTCCGAAAATACGAGCGGCCGGACGATGGAGGTATATACCGACCTCCCCGGCATTCAGTTCTATGCAGGCAACTGCATTGACGAAACGGTTGGAAAGGAAGGCGTGACCTACGGCGTTCGGGACGGTTTCTGCCTGGAAACCGACTATTTCCCCAATGCGGTCAATGAAGAGAGCTTCCCGTCTCCCGTATATGGGCCGGAGAAAGATTATACTTCGACAACCGTCTACAAATTTATCTTCTGAAAATTCACGAATTGTAAAATCCGCAAAAGCGCCGTCGCCCCGCTGGCGCTCGCCGGAGAGGTCGCGCCCGGCCGCGCCCTCTGGCTGATCGCCACGATCGCCCTGGCCGAGGCGGTCACCTACCCCCTGCTCTACTTCCTGACAAACCGCCGCGTCTCCCCCGACATCGACAACTATATGGATATCGCCGTCGGTGAATATCTGTTCGGCTGGCTGACGGCTCAGGCGCTACTGGCAGGTAGCCTGCTGCCGGGCAACGCGGTCATCCCCGTTCTGCTCTCGGCAGTCGAAGTCGTGCTGGCTATGGTGCTGGTCTATCAGTTGGTCTACTACGCGATGTTCGGGGGGTGTTTCGATGCGGTTGGCGCCCGAGTCATGCGCGAGACCCATGTCAACGAGATAATCGAATATATGAAGACCGGAAAGACATTCTTCCTTCCGGTTCTCTATCTCCTTCTCTTCGTCGCCGCGACGGCCGCTGTCGTCTGGATGAACATCTCGGCGACGCCGATGACCGGAGCGCTGGCGTGGTGGCGCAATCTGCTGCTGATCCTCTACTTCGCCGCGGTCAGCCGACTACTCTGGGGGCCGCACAAGGGGGCGGTCAGACGCGCGGGCCCCGTACGCCTGATGCTCGACGAAATCGAATATGCGCGCAGCAACCGGGTCTATCTGACCGAACGCGACCGCCGGCTCCGCGACCTGACCGTCCGACGGCTCGACAGACGCACGGACAGCCGTCCGCAGACTGTCGTTATGGTCATCGGAGAATCGGCCTCGCGCGACTACATGTCGGCTTTTGCGCCGCAGCCCGGGGGGATCGACACGACCCCCTGGATGAGCCGCGAGGCCCGCGACCGCGACCGCTTCATTCTCTTTCCGAACAGTTACTCCTGCGCCTTCCAGACCGTGCCGACCCTCGAGCGGGCACTGACTGAGAAGAACCAGTATAACGAGTTGGAGTTCAACTCGTCGGTCTCGATAATCGACATTGCCCACGCTCTCGGATACCGCGTCCACTGGTACAGCAACCAGGGTCACCTCGGCAGTTTCGATACGCCGGTCACTCTGGTCGCCGAGACCTCCGATGTCGCGAAATGGACAAACCAGCAGGTCGGCAAGGTCCAGTATGACAGCGTGCTCCTCGACTTCTTTTCCGAAGTCGATCCGGGCCGCGACAATTTCGTAGTCTTCCACCTGAAAGGGAGCCATTTCAATTTCTTCAACCGCTACCCGGCCGACCAAGCCGTCTGGGGAGGACCCGGTTGCGAGGATCCGCAGACTACCTACCGCAATTCGATCCGCTACACAGACACGATTCTCGAACAGATCTTCGACTACGCCCGGAAGAACCTGAACCTCCAGGCGATGGTCTACTTCTCGGACCACGCGACCATCCCCGACCGCCGTCGCTCCCCACGATTCGACGGGTTCGGACAGTGCCGCATTCCGCTGGCTGTCTGGCTGTCTGACAACTACTGCAACGAACATCCCGGCCGGGCCGCAGCACTCCGCCACAACCGCGACCGGTATTTCACGAACGACCTGACCTACGACCTCCTCTGCGGCATCTTCGACATCGAGTCAAACCATTTCGACCCGACCCAGTCGCTCGCCCGCGACGAATACCGTTTCACGCGCGACAAGCTGACAACCTATCTCGGCACACGCCGAATCGCAGACGACCGGTCGTAACACCGCCTCCACCCGTAAAGTTCATGGCTGTTTCAAAAAAAATTTCGAACCTGGGCTGAGTTTCAGTGAAGCCGAAACATTTGGCGATGTCGGAAATATCTGTTATCTTTGCAACTGAACAAACCGACCCCACGCTATGGCTCAGATCAAGTACCCAATCGGAATCCAGACTTTCTCCAAACTCCGGGAGAATGGCTTCGTCTATATCGACAAGACCGAATATATCTGTAAACTTGTCGAGAACAGTCCGTATGTATTTCTCAGCCGACCCCGCCGGTTCGGGAAGAGCTTGCTAGTGTCGACCCTCGAGGCGTTCTTCCGGGACCGACGCGATCTGTTCCGAGGACTGGCGATCAATTGCTCGACGAACATATCCGGTTCTGTATGCTGACCGGCATTACAAAGTATGGTCACCTGTCGGTCTTCAGCGTGCTGCGGCTCTATGGTAACGTAACCGACTCCCAGGTTCTTGTCCTCGGCTACAGACAGCAACTCGAGCAGGGGGATATCGAAGGGTTCATCGCCTCGCTGACGCGCTTCTTCGCCCGGGTCCCGTTCGACCTGAGGCGCAACGTCGAGCGGTTCGAGAACTACTACCACTCCCTCTTCTACGTCATCGTTCGACTCCTCGGTATGGACATAAAGGCCGAATACCACACCTCCGAAGGCTCTGTCGACATCCTGATCGAGACCGACCGCTTTATCTACGTCATCGAACTGAAGATGCGCGGCGACGCCGAAGCCGCAATGCGCCAGATCAAACAGCGCAACTACGCCGCCCAGTTCGCCGGCGATCCACGCCGCCTCTTCAAGGTCGCCCTCGGATTCTCCGAATCGACCCACACAATCGACTCCTTCCTGATCGACTGACCCCTGCGCTATTTTCCGCGGAGGCGACAGAGAATGTAGGGAAAAATCAGACGCGGCAGCAGTCTAAGACGTTCCGCCGGCGTATCCATTTCCCGGACAACACGGATATTATCGAGCAGCCCCGCCGAACGGCAGCGGTTCGACACACCCGACGTATCGAAATCGGCGACCGCGACATCCGTCCTGACAAACCGTCGCCCCTGGCGTATCATCGACTTGACCCACTTGAAATCGGCCGACATACGGTGGGCCGTATCGAACGGCGTGTCGAGCAGCAACTGCCGCCGCCCGAAGCAACACTGATGGCAGAAGAACATGCGGTGGCAGTTCTTCGGCTCGCCGGCACGTTTGACGACACCCCCTTTAATTACATCGCCGTAGACGACATCCCCCCGGCGCGCCTCCGCCTGGGCGAAAACCCGGCAGACGACATCGTCGGCCGCAAACCGGTCTCCGGCGTTCATAAAAATCACGAATTCGCCCGAGGCCATCGCGACCCCTTTGTTCATCGCGTCGTAGATTCCGCAGTCCGGCTCGCTGACCGAGCGGGTAATCGAGGAGGCATAGCGGTCAAGCAGTTCGCGACTTCCGTCGGTCGATCCCCCGTCGACAACGATATATTCCAGATTCGGGTAATCCTGGCGCGCAACGTTCCGGACGGTCAGTTCCAGACCCTCTCTATCGTTGTAGCACACAGTCACGACCGACACCTTCGGCCACAGTTCAGCATTCTTTTCCATCGCGATTTCCATTTATTTACCCGACAAAGTTAACAAATTTCCCGCGACCGTCCCGTCCCCGCCCCGCCATAAAACGTTCGTTTTTGTCCGATGACCTAAAAAAATCATACAGGCTCGTGCTCCACTACCGCCAGTCGATGATCAGACCTGAAACCAATTTCAGGGGAGCAGGCGGCCGGGGCCTCTCAGGCAGAATATTTGGAGCAGAGGTATTATATGATATATGTCATAGATAAGGCGCAGGGTTATGTGTAATTTTGCACTCGGATTCGTAGGCCCTGACGGGTCTGCGCTTCCTGACGTAATAAAACAAAATTATCTAAGGAATAAAAAAATCAATATTTAAGGAAAAATCAATGAAGACTTCCACTTTGAAATGCGCCGGCATCGTTGTCGCCGGTATCGCCGCGTCTTTTCTGACGGGTTGCGGCCAGAAGGGTGGGATGCAGCAGGCTCCCGCGCCAACTATCGCAACAATGACCGTCGGTCTCTCCTCCTCCGAATCGGAAAACACTTTCCCGGCCCAAATCAAGGGTAAGACGGATATCGCAATTCGTCCCCAGGTCACCGGATTCATCACCAAAGTTCATGTCGACGAGGGCCAGCAGGTCCACAAAGGACAAGTTCTCTTCACTCTCGACCAGGTGACCTTCCAGGCCGCCGTCGACCAGGCTCAGGCCGCTGTCAACTCGGCCCAGACCGCCGTTAACACAACCCAGATGACCGTCGACAACAAAAAGAAACTTCTCGACAAGAACATCATCAGCCAGTATGAATATCAGCTCGCCGTCAACGACCTGGCAACTGCCAAGGCCGCTCTGTCGCAGGCTCAGGCCGCTCTGTCGTCGGCCCGACGCAATCTGGCCTACACCGTCGTTACGGCTCCGTCGGACGGCGTCGTCGGCACGATTCCCCAGCGCGAGGGTTCGCTCGCATCGCCGTCGTCGGCCCAGCCGCTGACGACTGTCAGCGACAACTCCGAGGTCTACGCCTACTTCTCGCTGACCGAAAAGGATCTGCTCAACCTGTCGAACAACGGCGCGAACACCGTCAACCAGGCTATCGCCCAGATGCCCGCCGTCAAACTCCGCCTCAGCGACGGCTCGATTTATCCGCTCGAGGGCAAAGTCGCAACTGTCAGTGGCGTTATCGACAGTTCGACCGGCGCCGCAACCGTCCGCGCCCTGTTCAACAACACGAACGGCCTGCTCCGCAGCGGTTCGACCGGCACGATCATCATCCCCGAGAACCGTGACAGCGTAATCGTGATTCCCCAGGTCGCCACATTCGAACTTCAGGACCGCCGCTTTGTCTATCTGGTCTCTGACTCGAACAAGGTCAAATCGACCCCCGTCACCGTCACACCGGTCAGCGACGGACGGACCTTCGTTGTCACTTCCGGCCTGAACCCGGGCGATGTCATCGCCGTCGAGGGTATCGGAACCCAGGTCCGCGAGGGCATGGTCATCAACCCGGTCGACGCCGCCGCACAGCAGCAGGCGGCACAGCAGCAGGCAGCCGCTGTCGCAACCGAGGGTGTGTCGGAAGACTGATCCCCCGGGACACAAACAACAGAACCCATTCACTCACACGAAATCATATTATCATCCGAAGATAATCAAACACAATGAAACTTGACGGATTTATCAATCGTCCGGTCCTCTCGACCGTGATCTCGATTTTTATCGTGCTGTTGGGTTTGATTGGTCTCGTTTCGCTTCCAATCACCCAGTTTCCCGACATCGCGCCCCCGACAATCTCTGTCACAACAACTTATACGGGTGCTAACGCCCAGGCCGTGTTGAACTCGGTCATCGCCCCTCTCGAAGAGTCGATCAACGGTGCCGAGGGTATGACCTATATGGAGTCGACCGCAACCAACACCGGTTCAGCAACAATCAACGTCTACTTCGAACAGGGATTCGACCCCGACATGGCCGCTGTCGACGTCCAGAACCGCGTCGCCAAGGCCCAGAGCCTTCTCCCGGCCGAAGTCACCCGCGTCGGTGTCCTGACCCAGAAGCGCCAGACCTCGATGCTGATTGGCGTTTCGCTCTACGCGACCGACACTGCCGCCTACTCCGAGCCCTTTATCGAGAACTACATGAAGATCAACATCGTTCCCCAGATGCAGCGTATCTCGGGTGTCGGCGATGTTATGGTCATGGGCGCGGACTACTCGATGCGTATCTGGCTGAAGCCGGAGGTCATGGCCCAGTATGGTCTTATGCCCGCCGACATCTCGAACGCCCTGGCCGAACAGAACATCGAAGCCGCTCCGGGTGCATTCGGCGAACAGGGGAACCAGACCTTCCAGTATATCATGCGCTATCGCGGACGTCTCGAGACTCCGGAGGAATTCGACAATATCGTTATCCGCGCGACCCCTAACGGCGACGTGCTCCGGCTGAAGGATGTAGCCGACGTCGAACTCGGCCGCGTCACCTACGGCTTCCACGGCATGCTGAACGGCTATCCGGGCGTTACGGCTGTTGTCTTCCAGACTGCCGGATCGAACGCGACAGCAATTATCGAAGACTGTCTGAAGTTCATCGACGAGATCAAGAAAGATCTCCCGAAGGGTCTCGATATCGCAATCCCGATGAACAACAACGACTTCCTCTACGCGTCGATCGGACATGTCGTCCAGACGCTTATCGAGGCGTTCGTCCTGGTGTTTATCGTCGTGTTCCTCTTCCTCCAGGACCTCCGCTCGACCCTTATCCCCGCTATCGCGATTCCGGTTGCCTTGATCGGTACGTTCTTCGGCATGAAACTGATCGGCTTCTCGGTCAATCTGATTACCCTCTCGGCTCTCGTCCTTGCGATTGCGATCGTTGTCGACGACGCGATTGTCGTCGTCGAGGCGGTCCATGCGAAACTCGATGTCGGTTACAAGAGTGCACGCAAGGCGGCGATCGACGCCATGAACGAAATCGGCTCGGCAATCGTCTCGATTACCCTGGTCATGATGCTCGTGTTTATCCCTGTGTCGTTCATGCCCGGTACGGCCGGCGTGTTCTACCAGCAGTTCGGTCTGACGATGGCAATCGCAATCGGAATCTCGGCCGTCAACGCTCTGACGCTGTCGCCGGCACTCTGCGCCATCTTCCTGAAACCCCATCCCGAGGATAATTCGACCCTCAGCGAACGCGTCGGCCAGGCCTATAGCGCCGCTGGCGAAGTCTATAAAAAACGCTTCAACCTCCCGCCGTTCGTCACCCTGATTCTTCTGATTGCGACGATCTTCTTCATGATTATGGGGTGGTTCAACTTCGAGAATGTCCTTCTGAGCACCGCCTGCTCCGTCGTCGCGTTGATTACCCTCTTCGGCCTCTTCAGCAAAAACTTCCAGCAGGCCTTCGAACGGACCTATAACTCGTTGCTCGGCTCCTATTCGAAGGGTGTCAAATTCTTTGCCCGCCACAAAATTTCAGCCTTCGCGACAGTCATAGTCTCCGTTGCCGTTCTGGCATGGCTGATGATTTCGACGCCGTCGACCCTCGTCCCGAACGAAGATACCGGAACAATCTTCGTCATGCTCAACATGCCTCCGGGAACATCCCAGGAACGCACAACCGAGACCCTCGTGAAGATGGACAAGATCATGAGCCAGGTTCCGGCAATCCAGACCCGCTCGATGATCAACGGCTACAGTTTCATCGCCGGACAGGGTGCGACCTACGGAACGTTCATCATCAAACTGAAAGACTGGAGCGAACGCTCGGCTGCCGAAAGTTCAGACAACATAATCCTCCAGCTCTACGGCATGATGTCGCAGATCAAGGACGGCACGGTCATGATCTTCGCGCCGCCTATGATCACCGGCTACTCCGCGACGAACGGCTTCGAGATCAAGATGCAGGACCGCAAGGGCAGCGACATCAACGACTTCTTCGCCGTCGTCCAGGGCTTCCTCGGCGCGTTGAACCAGCAGCCCGAAATCCAGATGGCCTACACGACCTTCAACCCGACCTTCCCGCAGTATCTGGTCGACATCGATGCTGCCAAGGCAAAACAGGCCGGACTCTCACCCTCGACGATACTCTCGACGCTCCAGGGATACTACGGCGGTATGTATGTCTCGAACTTCAACCGCTTCGGCAAACTCTACCGCGTCATGATGCAGGCCTCGCCCGAGTCGCGCGTTTCGCCCGAGACCCTCTCGAGCATCAAGATCCGAAACGGCAGCGAGATGGCCTCGCTCGACAACTTCGTCACCCTGACGCGCGTCTACGGCCCCGACCTTCTGAACCGATTCAATATGTTCCAGTCGATCTCCGTGACCGGCCAGCCCGCTCCGGGATACTCGTCGGGTGACGCTCTGGCAGCAATCGAACGTGTCGCTTCGCAGACACTCCCCCAGGGATACGGCTACGAATATGCCGGCATGACCCGTGAAGAGGGATCGTCGAACACCGGAGCAGCAACGGCGATCATCTTCGGACTCTGTCTGTTGTTCGTCTACCTGATTCTCTCGGCCCAGTATGAGAGCTACATCCTCCCCTGGTCCGTCATCTTCTCGATTCCGTTCGGTCTGATGGGCGCGTTTATCTTCGCCGATATCAGTTCGATTGCCAACAGCATCTATCTCCAGATCGCCCTGATCATGCTGATCGGACTTCTGGCGAAGAACGCGATTCTGATTGTCGAATATGCCCTCGACAACCGAAAGACCGGCATGTCGGTCCTCAACTCGGCGATCGCCGCAGCCCAGGCCCGTCTGCGACCGATTCTGATGACCTCGCTGGCTCTGATTATCGGTCTGCTCCCGATGATGTTCGCCCACGGCGTCGGCGCAAACGGAAACCGCGCCCTCGGAACCGGTTCGGTCGGCGGTATGCTGATCGGTATGATCTGCCAGATCTTCGTCGTCCCCGCGCTCTTCGTGACCTTCCAGTTGATCCAGGAGAAGATCTCCCCGATGAAGTGGAAAGACACCGACAACGCCGGTATCGAAAGCGAGATCGAACAGTATTCGCGTTAATCCCAACCACCCCAAACTACGACAATGAAACTCAAAAATCTCATATTGACCGCAAGTGTTGCAGTCGTCGGAGCCTCGTTGCTCGGAAGCTGTAACATTTACAAAAAATTCGAGATGCCGACAGACTCGGCCCTGACGGAGGAATATGCCCGTCAGGCCGATCTGGCTGTCGATTCGGCGGCCTTCGGTAATCTCCAGTGGCAGGAGGTGTTCACCGACCCGATGCTGGTCGACCTGATCAACCGCGCCCTGCAGAACAACGTGAACCTCGACAACGCCCGCCTGAACGTCGAGATGGCCCACGCCTCGCTCAAGGGAGCGCGCCTCAGTTATCTTCCGTCAGTCGCCCTCGCCCCGAACGGAGCAGGAGCCGGCTTCGGCGGTAACCGCCTCGACTGGAGCGGACTAAGCTGGAGCTACCAGCTTCCGCTGTCGGTCAGCTGGGAGATCGATGTCTTCGGAAAGATCCTGAACAACAAGCGTAATGCCCAGGCTACCTACGATCAGACCAAGGCATACCATCAGGCTGTCCGCTCACAGATCATCGCCGGCGTCGCCAATACCTACTACGCCATCTCGATGGTCCGCAGCCAGCTCGAACTGAACCGCGAGACCGCCGAAAACTGGCGCCAGAGCGTCGAGGTCATGAAGAACCTGAAAGAAGCCGGACGCCTGAACGAAACAGCCGTCGTCCAGAGCCGCGCACAGTACTACGGCATCCTCGCGTCGATCACCGACCTTGAAACCTCGCTTAACGAACTGAACAACACGATGTCGCTGTTGCTGAACGTCGCGCCCCAGCAGTGGGCCGTACCGACCTATGCGACAATCGGCACCCCGGCAATCATGCGCGACGCTATCCCGATGCGCGAACTCGCCGCCCGTCCCGACGTCCGCGCCGCCGAACAGGGGCTCGCCGCAGCCTACTACTCGACCGCCGGAGCCCGCGCGGCCTTCTATCCCGGCCTGTCAATCACGGCCAACGGCGGTTTCACCAACCTCCTCGGCTCTGTCATTATGAACCCCGGCGAATTCTTCCTCAATCTGGCTGGATCGCTGACCGTTCCGATTTTCATGCGCGGACAGAACATCGCCCGCCTCGAGGCCGCCAAAGCCCAGCAGCAGCAGGCCCTGAACAACTTCGAGTATGCCCTTCTGAACGCCAGCGCCGAAGTCAGCAACAGCATGACCGCCTACGAGAAAGCCGTCGAAAAGCAGAAACTCCTGACAGTCCAGGTAGAGAACCTCGAGAAATCTGTCGAATACACCCAGGAACTCCTGACCTTCGGCACATCAACCTATCTCGAGGTACTGACGGCCCAGACGAGCCTCCTCTCGGCCCAGATGGGCGAAATCCAGTGTCAGAACGCCCGCGACCGCGCAATCATCAATCTCTATCAGGCTCTCGGCGGAGGACGCTGACCGATGTTGAACCATGTAAAAACAAAACAGTATGTCAACAGAAAACAACAAGGCTAACGCCAACATCAGCCCGCTGGCCTACGTCGATCCGTCAGCCCGTCTGGCTCCGACCGTCAAGGTCATGCCCTTCGCCTATATCGAAGCCGACGTCGAGATCGGCGACAACTGCGTCATCATGCCTTACGCCAGCATTATCCGCGGCACACGCATGGGATCCGGCAACAAGGTCTATCAGGGTGCCATAGTCGGCGCCGACCCCCAGGACTTCCGCTGGAAAGGGGAGCAGACCTACTGCTTCATCGGCAACAACAACGTCATTCGCGAACACGCGATCATCAACCGCGGCATTAACCCCGAAGGTGGAACACGAATCGGCGATGACTGCTTCATCATGGCCGACTCCCACATTGGCCATGACTCGGTCATCGCCGGACGATGCGTCATCGGCAACGGCGTCTCCGTCGCCGGCGACACCGAAATCGGCGAGTGCACGATCCTCTCTTCGGGCGTGATCGTCCACGAAGACAGCCATATCGGCGACTGGTGTCTGATCAAGGGCGGCTGCCGCATAACCGGCAACGTCCCCCCGTTCGTCATCATGGCCCACAACCCGGCGGCATATTTCGGAGTCAACGCCGTCATCATGCAGAAACACGGCTTCTCGACCGACGAGGTCGACGATGCGGCGAAGGCCTACCGCCATATCTACCAGAGCAACACCTCGGTGTTCAACGCTCTGAAGCGTATCGGCACCGACGTCGACGAAGGACGCGTTCGCGACGCTGTCGTACGTTTCGTCACCCGCAACAATTTCAAACTCGTCGCTATCCCGCGCGAACTCGAATAAGGCGCGCGACACGCAGAGATATAAAACCGTGGCATTTTGCCACGGTTTTTTTGTTTCCACACACTAAACCACCCGCTCCGGACGTTAATATCACGGAGAGAAACGCTCCGCCTCAACCAGAATTAACCCAAACCTATTTTATAACCTGTTTTCATAAATGTTTACCAAGAAAAATATCGCCGGTCTGATGGCGGCTCTGATGGTGGCGGCCGCGCTCCCCTCCGGTGTTTCGGCCCAAGGGTTCGATCTCAGTTCACAGCGCAAGGAATCGCGCCACGTCAATCCCGTCCCCGGGCAGAAAATCGACCACAAAGGTCTGGTCATCAACCCGACACCCCAGTCGGTCGAAATCGATGCGGAAAAATTCTACAACTTCCCCGCCGTCTCGAAAATCAAGGATCCGAAAAACCGCTACGCTTCAGAAATCGCCGAACTCGTCACCCGACCGGTCGACCTCTCGGTCGAACTGAACGCCAAGAAGGCGGTCAAACTCGGCGTCAAGCCCGAGACTGGCGCCTACTGGCTCAATATCGGCAAGAAAGGTATCGAAATCGTCGGCTACGACGATGCCGGCGTCTTCTACGGTCTCCAGACCCTGCGCCAGATCCTCTCCTCAGACCTTGCCAAGGGGGCATCGGTCCCCTACATGACCGTCACCGACTGGCCGACCCTCGCCCGCCGCGGCGTCATCGAAGGGTTCTACGGCGAACCGTGGAGCCACGAGGTCCGTCTGTCGCTGATCGACTATTACGGAAAGAACAAACTGAACGAATATTTCTACGGCCCGAAGGATGACCCCTACCACAGCGTCCCGAACTGGCGCCAGCCCTATCCCGAAGACCAGGCCCAGAAGATTCGCGAACTCGTCGAGGCTTCAAACAAGGCCCGCGTCAACTTCGTCTGGGCAATCCACCCCGGAGCCGACATCCGCTGGAACGAGGCGGACTACGACAGCCTCGTCAACAAATTCGAGATGATGTATGACCTCGGCGTCCGCTCGTTCGCCGTCTTCTTCGACGACATCGACGGCGAAGGGCGTAACCCGGTCAAACAGGTCGACCTGCTCAACCGCCTCAACAAGGAATTCGTTCAGAAGAAAGGGGATGTCGCGAATCTCGTCGTCTGCCCGACCGACTACTCGCGCCTCTGGGCCAACCCGTCGCCCGACGGCGCTCTGGCAACCTACGGCCGTGACCTCGACAAATCGATCGAGGTGTTCTACACCGGCGATGTCGTCTGCAGTGACCTGACCCACGACACGATGGACTTCTTCAACAACCTGATCCAGCGACCGGGATTCTGGTGGTGGAACTACCCCGTGACTGACTACTGCCGCAACATAATCGTCCAGGGTCCGGTCTACGGCCTCGACACGACGATGACTTCGGCCGATGTCGCCGGATTCGGTTCGAACCCGATGGAACACGGCGAGGCTTCGAAACTCGCCCTCTACGGCGTCGCCGACTATACATGGAACACACCCGCCTATAACGCAATCGACAACTGGGAGCGCGGTCTTGTCGACCTTACCCCCCATGCCGCCGACGCATACCGCACCTTCGCCATCCACTCGGCCGACACCGAGACCGGTTACCGCCGCGACGAATCGTGGGAGACCGAGACATTCTTCATCGACGAATACACCCCCGAAAAAGCCGCCGCACTGATGACCGAATTCAAGAAAGTCGAAGCCGCTCCCGCAACGATGGAGGCTAACTGCACGAACGAACTGCTGATGAAGGAGCTCCGCCCATGGCTCGTCGAATTCGGCAAACTCGGTTCGCGCGGCGTCCGCACCCTCGAACTGCTCGAGGAGTATCGCGCCGGAAACGACTCGATCTTCTGGAACGGATATGTCGGGAACATCATGTCGACAGCCGACCGCGCCGAATATGAAGCCCACAAGTCGGGAACAATGAAACTCCAGCCGTTCGTCGACAACGCGATGACCGATATGGTCATCGGATTCTATAACCGCGTCGCCGGCGAACAACCGATGCTCCCCCGCGGAATCGGCTCCTACCCGAACGCCGGCACGACCCTCTCCGAGCGAATGCTCGACGGCGACACGACAACCTACTACACCTCGGCCCAGGGCCAGAAGAAGGGTGACTGGATCGGCGTCGACCTCCTCGCCGTCCGTCCCGTCGACGCAATTTCGATCCGACAGGGACGTAACTCGGTCGACGACGTCGACTTCTTCGACAACGTCGTCCTCCAGGCCTCGGCCGACGGTCGCGTCTGGACAGACCTGACCCTCCCGATGGTCAACACCTACGACATCAACTGGACCGGCCGTCCGGTCGATGCCCGCTACATCCGTCTGATGCGCCTCGACTCGAAGCGACAGAACTGGGCGTCAGTCCGCACCTTCGAAGTCAATCCCCCCTCGATCGAACGCCTCGGTTTCGAGATTGTCGCCGACGACCAGCCTAACGCCCTCCGCGCCTTCGACAACAACCCGCTCTCGGCCGCCTCGATCGACGGCTCGATCTCCTTCCCCGTCGGAGGAACCCGGATGACGCTGCTGACCGACGGTAAGGCTCCGGCAACCGTCACCTTCACCGACGCCAAAGGACAGCCCCTGTCGACCATTGAGGTCCGGACCCCCTACTCGACCGTCACAATCCCGGCCGACGCCGTCAACGCCGAAATCAGCGCCCGCGGACTCCAGCTCCACGAAGTCATTCTGAAATAATCCACCCCCGGGGTTAATCGGAAAATCCCGGAAAATCCCGATTAACCCCGGGGAATCCCGGAATCCCACCCCCGAGATCCCCCGAGATTCCCCGAGATCCCCCGAGATCCCCCGAAATATATAAAACTAAAACAAACATATTAACAACCAACTTAATTCTTCAAAAACATGGGCGTTGACATAAAATTCTCCCAGAGTTATTTCTGACTAGATTCCTGGATCATGGCCAACATTATCCAACTCGGAACACAAAGTTTCTGCGATCGCTTCGTCGACTTCCGCCTCGATCCAGGACGCAGACCCTACGACCAGATGACTATGGCTGCCCGAGGCGGCGTTGCAAATATCGCCGAGGGATGCTCCCGCAAGTCGACCTCGCTTGAGCCCCAGATGAGACTGCTCGACGTTGCCCGCGCAAGTATCGACGAACTCCAGGGAGATTATTTCAACTTCCTCCTCCGCAACAAGATTCCGGCATGGCCAATTGGAAATCCAGACCGCGAGGCGTTGTGGACAATGAGAATGGACAAGCCCGAATACTCCAACAGCCTCCTCCACGATGCTTCAATCCATATCCTGAACCAGAAAAGCAAATTCGACCGATGGATTGAATGTGACTCTGTCGAGACTCGTGTCAATGCGATGATGATACTCTGTCTTCGCGTCAACAAAATGTTGCAACGCCAACTCGACTCGATCCTCGATGAATTCAGAAATGAAGGGGGATTCACCGAAAATATGACTGCAGAGCGTCTCGAAGCGAGACGTCGTCAGGCCGCAGAATCCGGGGCGCCGAACTGCCCGAAATGCGGCAAACCGATGATCCGGAGAATGAGAAAAAAGGGAGAAGGACAAGGAACGGAATTCTGGGGATGCGGCGACTACCCCCGCTGCGACGGGACACGCCGATGAATTCCCACTGAACAAACGCCACGTCGCGTTTGTTAATAACTGCAGGAGACCTTTCGGGGTGTCCTGCGTTATTTTTAGTGTCGAAAATGACGCTCGCCTCGAAATTTTACCCTAACTTTGCAAATGCGTTTAACATAACCAAAATATTATGAGCTCAGAGTCTAAAGAATTAGATAGAATCAGTTATGCGCTCGGCCTCAGTATGGGCCACAATTTCCGCGCATCTGGCATTCAGAAAATCAATTTCCAGGACTTCGCCGACGGCGTCGAAGCCGTCTTCGAAGGCACAACCCCGAAAATGACCATCGACGAGGCCAAAGCCGAGATCCAGAAGTTCTTCAAGGAAATGGAGGAACAGCAGCGCAAAGCCGCCGAAGAGATGGGCAAAATCAACGCCGAAGCCGGCGAGAAATTCCTCAGCGAAAACGCAAAACGCCCCGAAGTCAAGACAACCCCCTCGGGACTCCAGTATGAGGTCCTCGAACAGGGTGAAGGGATGAAGCCCGACAAGGGTGACACCGTCATCGTCCACTATACCGGCCGCCTGATCGACGGCACGGTCTTCGACAGTTCGGTCGAACGCGGCGAACCCGCGACCTTCGGCGTCACCCAGGTCATCCCCGGTTGGGTCGAAGCGCTACAGATGATGAACGCCGGTTCGAAATGGCGTCTGTTCATCCCCTCCGAACTCGCTTACGGCCCGAACGGTGCCGGCGGTGTGATCGGTCCGAACTCGACCCTGATTTTCGATGTCGAACTGATAGCCGTCGCCGGAAAGAAATAATCCGGTCATCAGAGCCATGTCACGCAAACTGACATATATCGCCGCTGTCGCGACTGCCGCAATTATGGCGCCCGTCGCCGCTGTCGCCGCGCGTCCAGTTGTCGGCCCGACTCCGGCCGACTCTGCCGCGACAGCCGTTGCGACAGTGATCGGACAATATCTGAGACCCGTTTCGGGCGTTCAGGAGAAGGTCGACACAGCCGAATACCTGACCCGCTACATCGACGGAGTCAACGAAGTGCTCAGCCGCCGCGGCGCGCCCGACCCATATGTTCGCGGACTTGTCGACGGAAACCGGATTGCGATGCAGATTGCTGATATCGAAAGCATGGGGATCGGCATCGACCGCCAGGCGTTCGTCGCCGCACTCGCCGAAGCCCTGCGCGGCGAACCGACCGGGCTGACCGTCGACCAGGCCAACAACTATATGCAGCGGCGCGTCGATGCCGGACCGCAGATCGATCCGGAATACGCCGCATCGCAGCAACAGTTCCTCGAGAGCCAGGCCAGACGCGAGGGTGTCGTCAAGACCCCCTCGGGTTTGCTCTTCGAAGTCGTGACCGAGGGTGAGGGCGAGAGTCCGACAGCCAGCGACCGCGTACGCGTCAACTACACCGGACGCCTCGCCGACGGAACCCAGTTCGACTCGTCGAACGGCAATCCCGTCACATTCGGCGTCTCGCAGTTGATTCCCGGATTCACCGAAGGCCTGAAGATGATGAAACCGGGTGGCACCTACCGCCTGTTCATCCCCGCCGACCTTGGCTACGGAAACCGCGGAGCCGGTTCTGAAATCCCCGGCGGTGCCGCACTGGAGTTCACAGTCGAACTGGTCGAGATCCTTCCGCAGTCGAAATAACCAGACAAATAATAGAAAAACAGATAAACAATAAAACCATTCAAACAAAGAAATGAAAAAACTTTTCTTGGCATGTGGAGTCGCTATGACTCTCTTCCTCGCCTCCTCCTGCGGAGGCAACGGCTCGTCTGACGCCGACAAATCTTTCGCCGACAGCGTTTCGACCATCTACGGCAAGTATAACGGCATGGGTCTCAATCTGAATTTCAGTTCTCTTCCTACCGAAGAGAAGGCACACTACTCGAAAGCCGGCGTTGTCCGCGGCTTCAAGGAAGTCATCCTCGCCGACACCTCCGACCTCGGTTACTATACCGGTCTGAACATCGCCCTCCAGATGAACAACCAGTTGATGCAGATTGAAAAGCAGGGCGGAATCCATATCGACCGCGCCAAACTTCTCGCCGAATTCTCGAAGGCCTTTATGGCCGACACCGTCTCGGAAACCGACATGACCGCCCTCGGATCGGTCTACAACAACATAATGGCCCAGGTCCAGAGCAAGATCATGCAGAAGCAGGAGGCTGACCGCGTAGCTGCCGAAGCCGCTGCAGCAGCCGCTTCGCAGGCCAATATCGAAGAGGGCGAGGCCTTCTTCGCAAAACTGAAAGAGGACAAGGATGTCAAGTTCACCGAATCGGGTCTCGCCTACAAGGTTGTCAAAGAGGGCGAAGGCGCCAACGCAACCGCCAACTCGAAGGTCACTCTGAACTATACCGGCTCGCTGATTAACGGAACCGAATTCGACAAATCACAGGATCCCGTCACCTTCGTACCGTCGCAGACCGTTCCCGGCTTCAGCGAAGGCCTCCAACTGATGAACGCCGGTTCACACTACATCCTCTATATCCCCTCGAACCTCGGCTACGGCGACCGTAACCTCCCGACGATTCCCGCCAACTCGACCCTGATTTTCGACGTAGAGGTTATCTCGATCGCCGAGTAACGTCCTTCATTACTATAATACGATCTTATCCCGGAACCGCCGGAGGAGCAGTACACTCCTCCGACGGTTTCACATTCTTTAAGACCAGGACGAAATTATTTTATGAAAAAATTCGTAATTTTGCAACCGAAAAACAATCTAAATACCGAATAAACGAATCTCATCTTTCAGAATGGAAAAGATCGACAATCTTGACAGACAAATCCTCGACATCGTTATGGGGAACGCCCGAATTCCGTCGAAGGATGTCGCTACTGTATGCGGGGTGTCGCGCGCCGCTGTCCACCAGCGTATCCAGCGACTTATCGAAACAAAAGTCATCATCGGTTCCGGATACTTCGTCGACCCGAAGAAACTTGGATACCACACATGTACGTACATCGGCGTCAATCTCGAGCGCGGTAACATGTACCGCGAGGTCGTCCCCGAATTCGAGAAAATCCCCGAAGTCGTCGAGTGCCACTTCACAACCGGCCCCTACACCCTTCTGCTGAAGGTCTTCGCCCGCGACAACGGCCACCTGATGGAACTCCTGAACAAGAAGATCCAGAACATCCCCGGCGTGACCGGCACAGAGACCCTTATCTCGCTCGACACAAGCATCAACCGCAAACTCCCCGTCGAAGACTAACGCACCCGATCCACAGGAAACCAACCGTCGCCGCGTGTCATCCCGATGAATCCGGGATGACACGCGGCGACGGATTAGATATTCATTTTCAAAAGCCAAAGCGATGAGAAACACAGTCTATATTTTGCTCTGCTGTTGCTGGATCATGGCAAGTTGCACACAGGGTAATGGCGATAACATGGCAATGGGTGACATAAAATACATCAAATCATTTCCGCATAGTGGAACTTTGAGTCGTATCAACAAATTCAATTGTGACGAGATTGGGCTTAACGGCGTACGGAATATCGACAGCCTTCTGATACTGTCGCAAGGGAGATGCTGGACAATACTGTCGGCTGAAGCAAAAACCCGTTACGGGACTTGTATAAGGCTGGTGAAGGCCCGAACGAATTTATCTACACACCGCGATGCGGAACATCAGCATACCGTACGGAGAATGACTCCCTGATACCCATGAAACAGTTTCCGCATGGGACTCCGGATTCGGAGCCTTATACAGCGGGGAGGTCTGGGACAAACCGGGATTCAAATCAAACAATAGTGAGATCCAGTTCTTCACATGGGACGGCACACCGGTATTCAAGGCTGTTTTACCAGTCAGGGCGTTGGCCTTCGATCTCAACGCCGCCAACAGCACACTATATACCATTGACGCAGAAGAGGATACGCTGGTTATTTTCGATGCGTCCCCGATAATCGATGCCTACAAAGAAACTTCGGAAATGAAATAGCCGGCAGAACGAACCTCGTCGCCAGGAGGGAATGTTCAGACGATAGAGAGATGTTATTTGGCAGATTGTCGAAAAATCACTAATTTTGCACCCAATAGCTTATAAACGTTTATGAACATCTCATATAAATGGTTGAAACAATATATCGATTTCGACCTTTCGCCCGAACGCCTCGCCGAAGTCCTGACCTCCGCAGGTCTCGAAACCGGCTCTGTCGAGGAAGTTGAATCTGTCAAAGGGGGCCTCCGCGGCCTCGTCATCGGTAGAGTACTGACCTGCGTCGAACACCCCGACAGCGACCACCTCCATATCACAACCGTCGACCTCGGCGACGGACAGCCGACACAGATCGTCTGCGGCGCCCCGAACGTCGCCGCCGGTCAGACCGTCGTCGTCGCTACCGTCGGAACGACTCTCTACGACGGCGACAAGGAGTTCCAGATCAAAAAATCGAAAATCCGCGGCGTCGAATCCTTCGGCATGATCTGCGCCGAGGATGAAATCGGCGTCGGCAACTCCCACGACGGTATCATCGTCATCACCGACCGCGAGGTAGCCCCAGGAACACCCGCCGCCGAATATTTCGGGCTGTCGTCGGACTTCTGCCTCGAAGTCGACCTGACCCCGAACCGTATCGACGCCGCTTCCCACTTCGGCGTCGCACGCGACATCGCCGCATGGCTGAAATGCCACGCCGAACCCCGCGCCCTGACCCTTCCCGACATATCAGCCTTCGCTTCTCAGCGCCCCGACGGCGCGACCCCGGTCGAGGTGCTCGACACCGAAGGATGTCTGCGCTACTGCGGCGTGACAATCCGCGGCGTCCGAGTCGCCGAGAGTCCCGAATGGCTCCGCCAGCGCCTGACCGCCGTCGGCCAGCGCCCGATCAACAATATCGTCGACATAACGAACTACATACTTCTCGGCCTCGGCCAGCCGCTCCACTGCTTCGATCTGGCGAAGGTCAAAGGAAACCGCATCGTTGTCCGCCCCGCCGAAGAGGGACAGACCTTCACAACCCTCGACGGCGTCGAACGGAAACTCTCGGCGGCCGACATGATGATCTGTAACGCCGAAGAACCGATGTGTATCGCCGGCGTATTCGGAGGCCTCGACTCGGGCGTTACAGAACAGACCGCCGACATCTTCCTCGAAAGCGCCTGCTTCCACCCGACCCGCGTCCGCAAAACCGCCCGGCGCCACGGACTGTCGACCGACGCTTCGTTCCGCTTCGAACGCGGCGTCGACCCAAATCTCGCGCTCTACGCCCTGAAGGTCGCCGCCCTGCTCGTCCGGGAAATCGCCGGCGGCGAAATCTGCGGCCCGGTCTCCGACCACTATCCTGCTCCGGCGCTACCCTATCCGGTCGAACTCAGTTACAAATACCTGAACAGCCTGATCGGAAAAGAGATTTCCCGCGAGACAGTCGACTCGATTCTCGAATCGCTCGAAATCTCGATTACACCGACCGCTGACGACGACGTTGTCTCGCTTCAGGTTCCGACCTACCGCTACGATGTGCGCCGCCCCTGCGACGTCGTCGAAGAGGTTCTCCGAATCTACGGCTACAATAACATCGAAATATCAGACCGGGTCCACTCGTCGCTCTCCTACAAATCTGTCACGGACAGCGTCAACGACCTGTCCAACGCCGTCGCCGACCAGCTCTCCGCCGCCGGCTTCAACGAGATCATGAACAACTCGCTGACAGCCTCGGCCTACTACGACGACAATGCGACTTACCCCGCCGAGGCCTGTATCCGCCTGCTGAACCCCCTGAGCAGCGAACTGAACGCGATGCGCCAGACACTCCTCTACGGAGGCCTCGAGTCGCTGGCCCACAACCTGAACCGCCGCGAAGAGGACCTGAAGTTCTATGAGTTCGGGAACGTCTACCGACGCTCCGGAGCCGAATCGACCGCCGAGGCACCCCTCGCCCCCTTCTCCGAGGAATACCACCTCGCCCTCTGGGTGACCGGCGCATGGCGCAAAGCCTCCTGGCTTGGCCCGGAACAGCCCTCGACATTCTGGCACCTCAAGGCCGAAGTCGAAAATATCTTCGCACGTCTCGGCATTGACAGCCGCGAACTGAAACTGACAACCGCCGGAGCAGGCGAACTGACGAGTTCGTCAATCGACGTCGCGACACGCTCCGGCAAACATCTCGGAACACTCGGAATCGTCGCCAAACGCCTGCTGAAGGAATTTGACATCCGCCAGGAGGTCTACTACGCCGAGTTCGACATGGGCGCCCTGTGCCGCCTCGCCTTGCGCCGCAACGTCTCGTTCACCCCGCTGCCCCGCACCCATCCGGTCAAACGCGACCTCGCCCTGCTGGTCGACACCCGCGTCGCGATGGCCGAGATCGAAACCGTCGTCCGCGAAAGCGAGCGCAAACTGCTACGCAGCGTCGAACTCTTCGACGTCTACGAAGACCCGGCCCACCTCCCCGAAGGGAAGAAATCCTACGCCATCGCGATGACGATCCAGGACAACGAAAAGACCCTGAACGACAAAGCGATCGACGCCGTCATGAACAAGATCATCGCCAACCTTCGGAAACGTCTCGGTGCCGAACTCCGCTGACCGCCGACGCCGTAGGACTCCGGAAAATACGAAAAAACGAAATATCAACAACACCATACTAAAAGTCTCAATACACTATGGGAAGAGCTTTTGAATACCGCAAAGCAAGAAAACTGAAACGATGGGGCAACATGTCGCGCACATTCACCCGCATCGGCAAGGAAATCACGATTGCCGCCAAAGCCGGCGGTCCCGATCCGAACATGAACCCACGCCTGCGCGTGCTGATGCAGAACGCCAAGGCTGCCAATATGCCGAAAGACACCGTCGAACGCGCCATCAAGAAGGCGACCGACAAGGACGCCGGCGACTACAAGGAGATCGTCTACGAAGGATACGGCCCCTACGGCATCGCCATCGTCGTCGAAGCCGCAACCGACAACAACACCCGAACCGTAGCCAACGTCCGCTCCTACTTCACCAAACACGGCGGATCACTCGGCACCCAGGGTTCCCTCTCGTTTATGTTCGACCACAAGAGCGTCTTCAAAATCAAAGCCAAAGAGGGTGTCTCGCTCGAGGATCTCGAACTCGAACTGATCGACTACGGCGTCGACGAACTCGAGGCCGACGAGGACGAAATCATGCTCTACGGCGCATTCGAAGAATTCGCCAACATCCAGAAATATCTCGAGGACAACGGATTCGAAATCGTCAGTGCCGAATTCGAGCGCATCCCCCACGAACTGAAGGAGGTCACCGACGAACAGCGCGAGAAACTCGAAAAACTTCTCGAGAAATTCGAAGAGGACGAGGATGTACAGAATGTCTTCCACAACATGAAGGAATAATCTATGGCACAACAGGAAGACGTTTTCAAAAAGATCGTTTCGCACGCCAAGGAATATGGGTTCGTATTCCAGTCGAGCGAAATCTACGACGGCCTTTCCGCCGTCTATGACTACGGCCAGAACGGTGTCGAACTGAAAAACAACATAAAGCGCTACTGGTGGGACGCCATGACGCTCCTCCACGAGAATATCGTCGGCATCGACTCGGCAATCTTCATGCACCCGACAATCTGGAAAGCCTCGGGACATGTCGACGCTTTCAACGACCCGCTGATCGACAACCGCGACTCGAAGAAGCGCTACCGTGCCGACGTCCTGATCGAGGACGACATCGCGAAACTCGACGACAAGATCGCAAAGGAGATCGCCAAGGCCGCCAAACGCTTCGGCGACTCTTTCGACGAGGAGAAATTCCGCCAGACCAACCTCCGCGTCATCGAGATTCAGGCTCAGCGCGACCAGCTCCACGACCGCTTCTCGAAGGCAATGAACGACAATAACCTCGACGAACTCCGCCAGATTATCATCGACCGCGAGATCGTCGACCCGGTTTCCGGCACGAAGAACTGGACCGAGGTTCGCCAGTTCAACCTGATGTTCAAGACCGAGATGGGTTCGACCGCCGACGGCTCGATGACCGTCTATCTCCGCCCCGAAACCGCCCAGGGCATCTTCGTCAACTACCTGAACGTCCAGAAAACCGGACGCATGCGCATCCCCTTCGGCATCGCACAGATCGGCAAGGCATTCCGCAACGAAATCGTTGCCCGTCAGTTCATCTTCCGCATGCGCGAGTTCGAACAGATGGAGATGCAGTTCTTCGTCCGCCCCGGACAGGAACTCGAGTGGTTCGCGAAATGGAAGGAGACACGCCTCCGCTGGCACAAGGCCCTCGGCCTCGGCGATGACAAATACCGCTTCCACGACCACGACAAACTCGCCCACTACGCCAACGCCGCGACCGACATCGAATTCCGCATGCCCTTCGGTTTCAAGGAGGTCGAGGGTATCCACTCCCGCACCAACTTCGACCTGTCGCAGCACGAGAAATTCTCCGGCAAGAACATAAAATATTTTGATCCGGAACTGAACGAAAGTTATGTTCCGTACGTCATCGAGACCTCGATCGGCGTCGACCGCATGTTCCTCTCGGTTCTTTGCTCGAGTTACGACGAACAGGAACTCGAAGGGGGCGACAAGCGCGTCGTACTCCACCTTCCTCCGGCCCTGGCGCCCGTAAAATGCGCCGTCATGCCGCTGGTCAAGAAGGACGGACTCCCCGACAAGGCCCGCGAGATCGTCAACGACCTGAAGTTCGACTTCGCGACCCACTACGACGAAAAAGACTCGATCGGGAAACGCTACCGCCGTCAGGATGCAATCGGAACCCCGTTCTGCATCACCGTCGACCACCAGACCCTCGAGGACAACACCGTGACGCTCCGCGAGCGCGACTCGATGGAACAGACACGCGTCCGTATCGACGATCTCCACCGTCTGATCCACGACCGTGTCAGCCTGACATCGCTCCTGCGCCGCCTCGGCTGACCTCGTCAACCGACGTAAAAAACACACGATCCAACAACGGACACTTAAATGAAACTGAAACATCTTATCCTGAACATCATGGCGGCGGTCGCGCTGGCCGTCGCCATGAGTTCCTGCAACTACAACTCGCTCGTCGAGCAGCAGCAGGCCGTCGACCAGTCGTGGGCCGAAGTCGAGAACCAGTATCAGCGCCGCGCCGACCTGATTCCGAACCTTGTCAACACCGTCAAGGGCTACGCGACCCACGAAAGCGAGACGCTCGAGAAGGTTGTCGAAGCCCGCGCCAAGGCAACCTCCGTCACAATCGACGCCAACGACCTGAACGAGGAGACCCTCGCACGGTTTCAGGAGGCCCAGAACGAACTCTCGGGCGCCCTGAAGTCACTTCTGGCCGTCACCGAAGCATACCCCGACCTGAAGGCCAACGAAAACTTCAAGGATCTGCAGGTCCAGCTCGAGGGAACCGAGAACCGTGTTGCAACCGCCCGCAGCCGCTACACTGAGGCAGTCCGGGACTACAACACCGCGATCCGTAAGTTCCCGACGAACATCTACGCCGGATGGTTCGGTTTCACCGCGAAGCCGCAGTTCAAGGCCGAGGCCGGAGCCGAACGCGCTCCCGAGGTCAAGTTCTGACACCTAAGCCAACTCCGCACGAATCTCCTATCCCCCCTCCTACGATATAACAAATGAAGAAATACAAACTGACTCTCCCGATCACGGCGGCACTGACGGCCGCATCGATTTTCGCCGGATGCGGCTCGGAATCGACGTGGGAAAAATATGAAAAATGGCGCGACACGAACAACGAATTCTACAACACGATGGTTGCGCGCCAAAATCCCGACGGAACTCCGTACTATACCGAACTGAAACCGTCGTGGTATCCCTCGTCGGGGGTGCTGATCCACTACTTTAATGACCGATCGCTGACCGACGGGAACCTCAGCCCCCTCCAGACAAGTTACGTCACAACAAAATACCGGCTGTCGCTCTACAACGGAACCGCAGTCGACTCATCCTACGCCGCGACCGACAGCCTCTTCACAGCCCAACTCTCGACGATGATCGCCGGATGGCAGGTTGCCCTGTCCGACATGCGCGTCGGAGACAGCGTCCAGGTCGTCATCCCCTCCCAGGCCGGCTACGGAACCGCCGGAAGCGGTTCGGTCCTCCCCTACTCGGTTCTGTTGTTCGACATCAAACTCGTCGACATCCCCTACTACGAGGTTCCGGAACCCTGACGACAACCGACCGATGCCAACACCAGAGGAGAACGCCGGGATTCCCCGCCGTCCCGATCCCCGGCAACTCGCCGAACTGATACTGACAAATCTACCATACGTGCCGACCGACCAGCAACTTAACGTCATGGCCGCGTTGGCACGTTTCTGTACGTCCTCCTCCCCCGACGAGGCTGTCTTCGTCCTGAACGGCTACGCCGGAACCGGAAAGACCTCGCTGACCGGAGCGCTCGTCAAAGCCCTCGCCTCGCTGAAAATCAAGACCGTTCTGCTCGCCCCGACCGGACGGGCCGCCAAGGTCTTCGGTGCCTTCGCCGGACAGCCGGCCTCAACGATCCACCGCCGTATCTACCGCCACAGCCTCGACGGCGTCTGGACAGGCGCCGGAATGCTCGCCGAAAACAACTCGGCTAACACATTTTTTATCGTCGACGAGGCCTCGATGATCGGTAACGACGGAGGTGCCGACGGTCGCGCGAGTCTCCTCGACGATCTGGTTCAGTATGTTTTCTCGGGAACAAACTGCCGGATGATCCTGCTCGGCGATACAGCCCAGTTGCCTCCGGTCGGCTGCGACGTCTCTCCGGCGATGGATCCGGCGACACTCCGCTCGCTCGGACTGCGCGTCAGCCGCGCCGTCATGACCGCCACCGTCCGCCAGGCGCGCCAGTCGGGCATACTCTATAACGCTACCTGGCTGCGCCACGCGATGCGCCAGGGCGAGCCCTATCCCGAGCCCCAACTGACCCTGCGCGGATTCGACGATGTCCACGCCGTCGACGGCGAAGAGATGCTCGACGCGCTGACAGACTGTTACGGCCGTGACGGCTACGGAGAGACCTTGATTATCACCCGGTCGAACCGCCGCGCCGTCCAGTTCAACCAGGCCGTCCGCTCGACGATACTCGAGCGAACCGAACTGCTCCAGCCAGGGGAACGCCTGATGGTCGCCAAAAACAACTATATATGGAGCCGCGGTGTCAAAGGACTCGATTTCATCGCCAACGGCGACATGGCTGTCGTAAACCGGATCTACGGCTTCGAGGACAAATATGGCTTCCGTTTCGCCGACGTCTCGCTGAATCTCCCCGACCGCTCGGTCGACTTCGACTGCAAACTGATTCTCGACGCCCTCGTCTCGGAATCGCCCGCGCTGACCCACGAGGAGTTCGCGACCCTCTGGGAGCGTATCCTGAGCGATCCGGATATGTTCTCGCCGACAACGCCGATGGATGTCCGCGCCCGTATACTGAGGACCGACCCCTGCTTCAACGCCCTTCAGGTCAAGTATGCCTACGCCGTGACCTGCCATAAGTCGCAGGGTGGGCAGTGGCGCAACGTCTTTGTCGATATGGGCTATATACCTCCCGAGGCACAGGGGCTCGAGTTCTACCGCTGGCTCTACACCTCGACGACCCGCGCGACCGAGCGCCTCTACTACGTCAATCCGGCCGTCAGACTGATCGACTGACCGATTGACCGATACGAAAAGACCGGGTCCCGTCTTGAGCGAATCAAGACGGGACCCGGTCTTTTCAGTTCGTCCGGCGAGGGATCAGTTCCCTTTTGCGCCGAGCGCATATTCCGTCACACCATATACGCCGGGCAGGCCGACATAGAGGCGGATGTTACCCTTGACGCTGATCTGCTGGCCGAGCATCGTCGGGTTGTCACCGAGATTCAGGGCCTTGCGGGCGTTGCTTCCGGAAGCGAGGTTGACAGAGACACATTTGTGCCAGTCGGTTTCGTCGGCCGAGGTCGCAATCAGAACGTTCGTATAGGTCTTCTTGTCGCCGTTGATGACGCCGAATATGACACTCTCGTCCGAGGCGCTCGACTTGACCGAAGTGTCGACATAGCCGACGATATATCCGGTCACCCACTTGCCTTCCTCGACAACAGCAGTCGAAGGAGGATTGATCGCGAGAACCTGGGCGACCGTATATGGGTTCGAGGCTGTTCCTGCGTCTTCATCCCCCGGCTCGTCAGGAGGAGTAACCGGAGTCGAGCCTCCTGAGACGCCCGCCTGGATGTCGTCGACGCGGTAGGTCGTATAGTTGTCGGCGGCAGCGCCCTTATAGAGGAAGCCGATATAGATGACGCCGGAGAACTGTTCGAGCGAAATCTCGCCCGACTCGGTAAACTCGCTCCAGCTTCCGCTGGGCTGGACGATGTTGGCATTAAGTTTTGTCAGCGTCGCAGTCTTCGGGTCAGACGATGTCATTGCGTAGACCTCGAGCGAGCCGCTGCCGCTGTAGCCGACACACGATTTGAAGGAGAACGTCTTCGACGACATCTCGTCGACGTTAAGACCGGGTGTAATCAGCCACGATTCGAAGCCGGAGGCACCTGCCGTACCCTTATATCCGGTTACTTCGGCGAAGTAGTTGCCGCTGTAACTGTTAACGAACCAGGCCTTGTTTCCGGAGGTCTCGACAGTTGTCCAGCCGGGAAGTCCGGAGATGTCCGACAGGCCATCGAAAGTCACGTCGAGCGAAGTAACGGGGTCACCGCCGCCCGAAGGGGGTGTCACGGGCGTTTCGCCGCCGTCGCCGAGTTTATAGGCGGTCACGTCGCGGAAGCCTGCCATCGAGAAATATTTCCGGATCGCGCCATGGAGTTCGACGAGTTTGCCGAGGTTGCCGGGGTTATCGACGAGGTTGATGGCCGAGCGGATTGATCCGGTCGGGAGGTTGACGGCGACACACTGGCGGTAGTCGGTCACGTCGGGGGTCGTTGCGATCAGGACGTTGGTGTTCAACTGGGCCGGAACGGTAAAGAAGGTGTTGTTCTCGTCGGCGAAGTTCTGGTCTGCTCCGTTATACTTGTTGTAGATCCACCCGACGATATAGCCCTTGATCCACTTGTCGGCTACGCTTGCGTCGGTACCCATCGCGACAACCTGGGTCGGATTATAGGGGGAGGCTTCCGTTCCGTCGCCCGCGGCGACACCGCTTCCGGCAGGCTCGACACCATCGATGCGGAACTCATTGACCGTACCCTGGTTGCCGGTAATGCCGTAGGTCGACATATATCGGTCAAGCGTACCGTAGACCATTATGCTGCGGCCGAGATTGTCGGGGTTGTCGCGGAGGTTGCCATACTGGCGGAAGGCCGAACCCTGCGCAAGAGAGACGACAAGGAGTTTGTCGAGGGTGCGGGCGTCGGCAGTTTCGCCGATGACGAGGGTGTTGTTCATCTCGGCCGGAGCAGTGAACTCGATGTCATCGGCACTGCGTACCTCGGTAATCTCGGCCTTGACGGCTCCGACGATGTAGCCCGAAACCCACCCGGCGGTTGTCGAACCGGTATTTTCGATTGCGACAGCGTCGCTGACGCTGTAGGGGTTCGTATCCGTGCCCTTTTCGAGGGTCGGGTTGCCGAAGTTGATGACATCGTCGAGCGAGCGGATCAGCAGTTGCCAGTTCGCGCTCGAGCCCGATCCATTGTAACTCAGTATACCGATGACATCGCCGTAACCGGCGGGGAGTTTCTCGCTCCAGAATCGCGAATAGCCGCTGGTGCGGACGGTCAGGGTCGTCCCGTTAGCGTCGACGAGCGTACGGTTGGTGTTCTCCTTGTGGCCGGTACAGTAGGCGAGTTCGCCGCCCCCTTCGAAACTGACGTTGTTGAAGCGGACGAGCTGGCTCTGCATCCGCTGGAGTCCGTCGGCGGAGGTTGGCAATGCGGCGATGGTCGTCACGATTGTGTCGATTTTCTCCGGCTCGGGAAGGCCGTTGAACTGGCGGTGGGAGGCGAACATCTCGTAGGGCATGAAGGTTGCCTGCCAGCCGTAACTGCCGCTGTAGTCGGGATAACCGAGTTGCTGGAGCGAACTGTATTTTCCGATATAGAGATCCGTTACGTCGAGAACTATCTCCTGCCCGACGCGGTAGTCGACATAGAGGTTGCTGTAGTCGATCGAGATCGCCAGCGCGGCGGTTTCGTCCTGGATAACGAGGCTCTTGTAGATATTTCCGGTTTCGTCTGAACTGATGACGCGTCCGGCGATGACGACATGCTCGCCGGCCGATGTGACACCGACTGTGTCGATATAGTTAGCGTCGTTGTTCCAGTATTGCTGCTTCAGTTCGAGAATGGTCGTGTTCGGTTTGAGCGTTGCGACCGGAACATTCATCTGGGGATCGTCGAAAGAGTTCTGACAGGCGGTGAAGCCGAGTGTCAGAGCGAGGACAGATCCGGCGATGATCTGTTTGATGCTTATCATTGTTTTCTGATGTTTGATTCTTGGATGGGTTAGATTCAGTTCATTTTCTCATAGAGATCAGGCATAACGCCCCGGTCGTCGCTGTATGAACCGTAGGACTTGTAGGTCGGGTCATACTGAATCGACTTCCCGGTCGATGCGTTCTTGATCCGGAAGGCTCCGCCGGTCAGGGGTGTGACGGTCCATTCGGCTCCTTCGACTGCCGAGTCCTCCATATTGAAACTGTTGTATGTCCCGGTCATGATGACATATTTTCCGTCGGGAGCCTGGATTGTCCAGTTGTCGCCGGCGGCCTTGAATGTGAACGCCATTGTCCTGGCACAGGTGATCTGGTCATCCTTGATGGTTATCGAGGTGCTGTCGACCTGGAGATAACCGTAGGAGGATCCGAGCGGCTTGGCAACTTTTCCGTTGGCGACGATGATATAATCCTTTCCGGAAGTCAGTTTCGTGACCTTTTTGAAGGTGGCATCTTCGACCGGATCTTCGGCGGGCATATCGCCACCTTTGTCGCCCCAGGTATAGGAGGTAACCGACTTCATGCCCGGAGCCGAGAAATATTTCTCGAGATTTCCGAAGAGGGAAACCTGGCGGCCGAGATTCTTCGGGTTGTCCTGAAGGTTCAGGGCTGTGCGGACATCGCCGACCGGGAGTTGGATCGGAACACAATTCGAAACATTGGTTTCGTCGGGAGTTGTCGCAATCAGGAGGTTCGAGGCCGACGATGCCGGCGTTTCGAAATGTGCACCGTCGCTGAGGCTCGCACCTTCGACCCATCCGACGATATAGCCCGTCATCCATACATCCGACCCGGTCGCGCCGGAGATGACCTGCGGAACGCTGAAAGGCGATTCGGCCGTACCGTCGCCTTTCGGAGCGTCGGGGAGAGAGGGGTCATCAACGACATCGGCCTCGCCGCTGAAGTCAAAGCAGTCCATGGCGCTGCGGAACAGAATCTGCCAGTCGGTCCCGTAGTAACTCAGGATACAGACAACATCACCCTTTCCGGCCGGCATCAGGTTGCGACCGAACGAAGCGTAGCCGCTGTTGCGGACTGTCACGGTTTTCCCCTGGCTGTCGCGGAGTTCGCGGTTCGTGTTCGAGCCGTTGTCGGCCCAGGTCAGTGTACCGCCGCCGACGAACGAGACGTCGTTCAAACGAATCAGACGGCTCTGGTATTTGATGATCGAGTCCTGCGAGGTCCACGACTTGATTTGGGAGATTGTTGTCGTCAGGGTGTCGATATCCTTCACATTAGGCAACCCGTTCGGCGAACCGGCCTGACGGAACTTATAGTATTTCATGAAGGAAATCTCGTAGGTGTTCTGATAGGGCTCGGGCTGTCCCATCTGGAACAGACCGTTATATTTTCCGACATACTGTCCGGTCATGTCGATTATGACCTCTTCGCCGACAGGGAAATAATTGTAGAGTTTCGTTGTGTCGAGCGAAATGGCTATCGCGGCGGTCTTGTCCTGGATGACGAGGCTCTTGTAGATATTGCCGGTCGAGTCGGAACTGATGACGCGGCCTGAGATGATGACATGCTTCCCTTCCGGGGTCAGGCCGATCGTGTCGGCATAGTTGCGGTCGGTACTCCAGTATTGTGTCTTCAGGTCGAGAATTGTCGTGTTGACCTCGCCAACAAGGGGTGATACGGGGGGATTGACCGGCGGCAGAATCGGGTCTTCGTCACACGACACCATCCCGAATCCGAAGAGGAGCAGCCCCATGGCCGCCAGTATCGATTTATGCAGTTTCATATTTTTTTAGTCGTAAGTTTTTGGTTGGATTGTTCGGGAAGATCAGAATCGGACACCGACATTGAAATAGACCTTGATACCCTGGGCGAAGTAGTATTTGCTCGGATATTTCGTCGAGTCGAAGTTCGTATAGTCGAAACGACCCTGCTGATAGCCATAGGTCATGATATTCTTGCGATTCAGAATATTGTCGACATTCAGATTGAAGTTCATCGAAAGTTTTCTGTTGATGTACAACACCTTGCCGATCGACGCATTAAGAACGAAAGCGTCGTTCAGTTTTTCCTGGCAGGCGATTTCGCGGCGTTTTGCCTCGAGCTCCCCGGGATCGCTGAAACGGGCCCAGAGATTCTCCATCGACTCGTGGCGGATCGGCGAGAGGTTTACATAGGCGTCGCTCATCCAGCTGGCGTTGATGTTGAAGAACCATGAGTGGGGGGCGGCCCAGTCGATTCCGATGTTGGCTGCGGTCTGGGGAGTTCCGCCGACGCGGTAGTTCTTCAGATAGACGACCGTCGCGGTGTCGGCGACCTGTCCGTTCTCGACCGAGCGTATACCCTGCGGATTGTTCTTGTAGCGGTAACTTGCGATCGTTCCGGCAAAGGAGGCGGTCAGCGAGGGAGTGATTTTGAAGGCCATGCCGAGTTCGATTCCCTTGTAGTTTGTCCGGACCCCCTTGAGGACATAGTTGACGAAGGTTCCCATATTGTCGTCGTAGAACGAGGTTCGTTCGGTCTGGTCTGACATCTGGGTGAAGAAGCCGCCGATCGATCCGCGGAAGCGGGAGTAACTCCAGCCGTAACTTGCGTCGACCGACAGGATCCGTTCGTTGTTCAGGTCGACGGTTGTGTCTTTCGTTCGGGGAGATACATAGGCATATTCGAACAGCGGAGCGCGGGTCTCGTATTCGGCGTTGGCCATAAAGTAGTTGCGGCCGTTAAGTTTGTAGACGGCGCCGGCTTTGATGCCCATGTTGTCGAAGCGGTGGGTCAGGCCGTTGCCGTAGGAGTTCCCGGGGGCGCGGCCGTTCCGCATTTTTCCGTCACGGAAGAACTGGGTGTAACTTGCGCTGAGTCCATAGTGGACATCCCAGTGTGAGGTATGGATCATGTTCTGGAGCCAGAGGCGGGCCTGGAGGGCATTGATGTAGTAGTCATAGCCGAAGCGGTCACCCTTGACGACCTTGCGATATGGGTTGTTCAGGTCGTTGATTGCCAGATTGGGATTCGAGGGGTAGTCGCGCTCGGCGAACTGGTCGACGTCGAGCCAGAATTCGCCGCCGAGGAGATCACGGATTGTCTTGAAATAGTGGGCACGGGTGAAGTTGAACGATGCTCCGGCCTGAAGCGACATAGTCGAACTGATACGATGGTTCAGAAGGGTGTTGAATATCGCGTTGAACTGGTTGCTGTGGCGGTTCTCGAGGATGTAGGTCGATCCCTTCGGAGTCGCGTTCGTTCCGTTGGCGTTCTGGTAGTTGTTCAGGTAGTTGGCTTCGTAGAGGTTGTCCCATTTAATCTGGCGGAAGGCTTCGTCGTTACGCCAGAGGTCTGTATACTCGTCGAAGGCCTGCGATTTTTCTTTAAAATAAGAGGGGAGATAGCGGTAGTAGTCGGGACGGGGGTCGGCGGCGTTATACCAGTTAAGGGCCGAGGTCGAGTAGTGGATCCAGCGGACGGCAGCGCCGGTGTTCAGACTTGTATTACGGCTCGGTTTGAAGAGCCAGTTCATCATGAAGGTCGGGTCGAACGATTCGACTATCTTCGCGCTGCGTTTCTTTCCGTCCTGCCATCCCCAGTTCGGGTTGTAGAGGTTGTTGTCGGCCAGTTCGTATGCTTCGAGGAAGGTCGCCGAAGCGGTCGCGCGCTGGGTCGGGGCCCCGAAGAAGGTGAAGACGAGCGAATGAGCCGGAGAGAACTGCTTCTCGACCGAGAGGAACAGACCTCCCGAGTTGTAGAAGGTTCCGGGTATGACACCCTCGTCGGCATATCGTCCGACGGCAGCAACGGTCGCGCCCCACCCGCGGTCAGATATACCGGTCGAATACTGGGCCATTGCGCGGAACATATAGTTGCTGTTTGTGTAGGCAAGGCTACCGTAGAATCCGGGGGCATATTCGGAGGTGATGGTGCTGATATTGGCGCTTCCTCCGATATCTCCGAAGCCATATTCGGCAGCATCCATACCGACTGTATTGGTTCGGTTTCTGAACGCGCGGTTCATACCGCCGAGAGTCGAGTAGTTGAATCGTCCGCGAGCCAGATCGTTGAATGGCAGACCGTTGATATAGGTCGTGTTATATTCGGAATTATAGCCGCGGAAGCGGAAACGCATGACGCTGAAGTCGTAGTTCGTCGCGTTGTAGTAGATATTGTCCGACGCGCCGGTCAGAGCGCCAATCGACTGTGCGTTCCCCTCCTCGCCGTCGAGGAGGCTCTGGTCGAAGGCGAGTTCCTGCATTTCGTCGCTGTATTTGAACGCATCTTCTCCGGAGGATAGTTTCAAGGCTCCGAGATCGAGTTCGTTCCCTTCGAGAAGGGTCACAGGGGCAACCAGATCATCATATCCGAAGGCGAAAATTGTCAAACCTCCGGAACCTGGGGCATCGGCTGTCAGCAGAAACACACCGTTGGGGTCGGTCGTGACGACGACTCCCTGTTCTTCGAGCATCACCGTCGCTCCGGCTACGGGGCGACCGGTTGAAGCGTCGACCACTGTACCGCGAAGCGTTGTCTCTCGGGCGGCGAGAGAGAGCGTCGTCGACAGGGCCAATAGGGTTAAGAATCTAAGTTTCATATACTTCCGTTAGAATGAGTGATTTGTTGAATTGACAGGTTATGACTCTGCGCTTCAGTCGGAGCGCAAAAAGCACACAAAATTAGTTAAATTCTGTTATACAACCAAATCACCCTTCTACTTTTCGACGAAATTCCGGTTTATGCCTCTTGAACACCTATCGTGCCAGAGCGAGACAGGTCGAAGAAAGGGTGTGGAAGTAGATGTTCGATGTGATCCGACCGAACGAAGCCTCGACCGGAGTCGACGAGGCAGAGCCGAGCCTGACGGCGGAGAGCGAATGGGGCGCACCACGCATCAGTTTGAAAGCCGCCTCTTTGGCCGTCCATGCCATCAGAAGTCGCTCCGAAGAGGCACACCAGATTTCGCGCTCTTCGGCATTGAGAAACTGGGAGGCAAGCCGCTGGAGTCGATTGGTCTGGTTCTCGATATCGATTCCGACCGGATGACCATCGCGGCTGACGGCAAGAGCCAGATGGGTTCGCGAATGGCTGAGCGAGCACTCTACTTCGAGATCTCCGACTGTCAGAATCGGCGAGCGGTCGGGCCGGTGGGCAAGATTCCACACTCCGCCCGGATACAGAGAGTCGAGCAACAGGATTTCGGCGGCGCGCTCGCGTCGGCGCGACAGGGCGCCAATTCCGTCGAAGAGGTCGCGTCGGCTCGAGTCTGAACAGATCTGGTTTGTCGTCTGATTGTCGGGAAGCGGGATGATATATATGTCGACGCTGTCGATAACGAGATGTTCTGTCGATGTCATTCGGAGAGGGGTGCTAGAGATCGGAGGGTTGTCATAATGTCGCGGCGAAGATCTTCGACAACCGGAGCCAGCGAATCGACCGCCGCAGGATTGACCGAAGGATCGGTCGGCGCCGCGCTTCCGCTGACGACCTCACCTCCCCGCCCGACGGCGAGAAACTGTAGCGGGGTCGGATTCCCAGGCGCTTCGACGAGTCTGACCTCGAAATTCCGGTCGTCAGAGAGGAATTCGTCGAGTCGCGCTTCCGATCCGCCGAGATTCAGGCCGATCCGTTCGAGCCGGTTATCGACGACAGCGGCGAGACGGGCCGTATCGCCTCCGACTGTTGTGACGGTCACGAAAATTTCGAAGCCGTAGCGTGGATAGCGGATGTTGACCCAGGCGTTGTCGCGGTCGCGACGGGTGATGGTCGCCGGGGCGTAGCCGTTGACGAGCAGTCTGACCGGTAGTCCACCGGCTTCGACCATCGAGTCCGACGGATAGACCTGGACCCGGGGATACGCCTCCGGACGTGGAACGGGGATATCGGCAGTCGCGCTACGGTGGCATGCCGACGCCACAAGGAGTCCGACAGCCGGCACGAAGCCAAGCATCAGGGAAAATCTCCGGAACAATCTCATGCGGTCTGCTGTTCGGCCATCACCTTGACGCGGACGCGGGCGATACGGTGCTGGTGGATTTCGAGAATCAGGAAGCGGCATCGGCCGTAGACGAGGGGCTCTTTCTCCTTCGGGAAATCACCCTTGATAGCCAGTAGCATTCCGGCGAGAGTCTCGCAGTCTTCGGCAACGTCGCTGTATTCGGCTTCATCGAGGCCGGTTATACGAAAGAAGTCACCCAGAAGTGTCTTACCCTCGAAGATATAGGTGTCGTCGGGTAGTCGACGATAGGTTTTCTCCTCCTCGTCGTATTCGTCGTTTATATCTCCGACAATTTCCTCGAGGACATCTTCGAGGGTCACGATCCCCTGGGTTCCGCCGAACTCGTCGATGACGACGGCGAGGTGGATATGGCGGCCGCGGAAATCCTCGAGCAGGTCGTCGATCATACGCGATTCGGGGACATAATAGGGCTCGCGCAACAGGCGGTGCCAGTCGACCGAAGCCGTATCCTCGCGGCCGATATACGGAAGCAGGTCGCGGGAGTAGAGAATCCCTTTTATGTCGTCCTGGGATTTGTCGCAGACCGGGAGCCTAGAGTAGCCGCTTTCGATGACTGTCCGCAGGACCTCGTCGAACGACGCCGAGTAGTCAAGGTCTGTAATGTCGACGCGCGGAGTCATAATTTCGCCGGCGGTTGTGTCGCCGAATTTGAGGATCCCCTCGAGCATCTGTTTGTCGTCGGGGGTCGTTACCTCGGTTATGTCGAGCGCCTGGGAGAGTTCGGAGGTTGTCAGATTGTCGGTTTTTCGCTTGACAACCTTGTTGACAATAACCGAACTGCTGACGAGCATCGCCGAAAGCGGGCGCAGAACCGCAACCATAAAACTGAGCGCCGGGGCAGCAAACAAGGCCCATTTCAGATTGTAGGAGTTCGCATATAGTTTCGGGAGAATCTCTCCGAAGAGCAGGATCAGGAATGTCAGCAGAACGGTCTGGAGTATGAAGCTCAGAACCGTGTCCATTCCCTCGAAAACAGGCCCGAGGGCATAGTTCAGCAGAATGACAATCGTCACATTGACAAGATTGTTCGCGATCAGAATCGTCGCGAGCAACCGCTCGGGATTCCGGAGCAGCCGGAGGATTTTCTCGCCGCGCGGCGACTGGTCGAGATCTTCGGTCTGAGTCGGAGTCAGGGAGAAGAAGGAGATTTCGCTTCCGGATACGAAGGCAGAGATAAAGAGCGCCGCCACAGCGCAAACGAGGGCTATGGTTTGTCCTAATCCGAAGGTCTGGGGTATCTGTAGTGTTATGGCCGATAGTATCGACAAAAGCGGGTCTAAAGCCGGCAGAGGGTCTGTGTCCAAGGAGTTTTTATTTTGTTCAACATATGTGTCGTCCGCGAATCGTCGCGGAGCTTCTCCGCAGCGAATCACGCCACAAAGTTAAGACATTTCTTCGAAATAATAAAATCGAGATTATCCAAGGTCTGTTTCTTTCAGAGATCATGATATCCGGGGTCAGTCGAGGAGGTCGGGGCGCAGACGGCGTGTGCGCTCCAGGGCCTGGTCGTAGCGCCACTGGTCGATGCGGGCCTGGTGGCCCGAAAGGAGGATGTCAGGTACCCGCCAGCCGTTGTAGTCGGCCGGGCGGGTATAGACCGGCGGGGCAAGAAGATTGTCCTGAAAGGAGTCGGAAAGAGCACTCTGTTCGTCGCCGATAACGCCGGGAATCAGACGGACAACGGCGTCGGCTATCACGACAGCAGGAATTTCCCCTCCGGTCAGGACATAGTCTCCGATCGATATTTCGCGCGTGATCAGGTGCTCGCGTATGCGCCAGTCGATCCCTTTGTAGTGGCCGCAGAGGATTATTATATTGTTAAACAGCGAAAGCGAATTGGCTATCGGCTGGGTCAGGGTCTCGCCGTCGGGGGAAGTGAAGATGACTTCGTCGTAGTCGCGCTCGGCCTTCAGAGCCGAAATAGCCCGGTCGACCGGCTCGATTGTCATGACCATTCCGGCCTCGCCGCCGAAGGGGTAGTCGTCGACTTTGCGGTGGCGGTTTGTCGAGTAATCGCGAAGGTTATGGACAACGATAGTCGCGAGACCTTTGTCCTGGGCGCGTTTCAGGATCGAGCAGTTCAGCGGCGACTCGATCATCTCGGGGAGTACGGTCAGTATGTCGATTCTCATTTTTTTTCTGATGTGTTCTTGGGCGAATAGTTTGCGAGCGATTCCTTCAGCGATTTGACAACCATCGCCTTCAGTTCCGGCGGACCCAGGACGGTTATGTCGGGCCCGTAGGAGAGTATCTCCTGGACGAAGTCGGGGGTCAGGCGGAGGCGGTAGGTGAAGATCGAGAATGAGTCGTGGATTGCCTCGTCCTGGGTACAGTGGAGCGGAAGCGCGCGGAAATATTTTGCGCGGCGCGAGTCGACGCGGAGAGAAACCTGGTGGACGGGACCCTGCGTGAAGATAATTCCGAAGGCGTCGCGCACGAATTCGCGGGGATCGAAGTCGGGAGGCGGAGCGAATGTCGATGTCGAGACCGTCAGTTCGCTCATTCGGTCGAGGGCATAGGTCTTGATTTTCCCGTCAGTCTGGTTTCGGCCGGTCAGATACCACCGCTGGCGGAATATCTTGAGGAAGTATGGCTCTATGGCGACACCGGGTGTCGGGAGGCTGCGGTTGTAGGGGTGGTAAGAGAAGCGGACCGGATGGTAGTCGCGCATCGCCTTCGTGATCGGGGAGAGGAATAGCCGCGCCGAGGGGACCTCTTCGAGAAAGATTCGGTCAGCGATATGCTGCATCTCGACCATCGTGTCGCTCATCGACGCCGAGTTGAGTACCCAGTCGGTCAGTGTCGCGCTTTCGGCCGTTTCGTCGTTGGCGATCGAATACTCGTAGGTCGACGGGCTGACGACGATACGTATGCCGAAAAGGTCTTCGATTGCCTGGCGGTAGTTGTAGAAAGTCCGCCGGGCCAGGGGCTCGCCGTTGCTGTAGGGCGAACGCATCCAGTATTCGTTCAGTTCGCGGCGGCTGATTGTGCTGTGGCGCCGGATCGTGTCGATGATCCAGACATAGCGGTTGAGGAGGTTTTTAGCCATTTTGTTCGGTTATAGCGGTTTGTTCGACGGATTGTTTCGCTACTGGGGAGGGTATCAGCAGAAGGGGCGCGACGGTCAGGGCGGCATTGATCAGCAGCAGTTCGAAGCCGGTCTCGTAGCCGGCGCGGCGGAGCAGGGAGACAAAGACCCAGGTCAGTAGAGGCGCGGCGACGCAGGCGGCTGCGGCTGCCGTCGGGCGCGGGCGACGGCGTGACATCAGGCCGAAGACAAACAGTCCGAGTATCGGCCCGTAGGTATATGAGGCGAGAGTATAGACCATCGTTATCGCGTCGTCGGTCGCCAGATAGCGGAAAAGAACAATGACGGCGGCCATCGCTGCAGCCATCGCGATATGGACGCGGTGGCGTGTTGCCGACAGGCGCTCCCCGTCGCTGTCGTCGTCGCGGTCGGCCTCGAGGATATCGATTGTCCAGGATGTCGTCAGCGAGGTGATGGCCGAGGCTGCCGCGCTGTAGGCCGCGGCAATCAGCCCGACGACGAAGACGGTGCAAAGTATCGCGGGCATCCCCGGCGCTGTAGCGACCATCCCGAAGAGTTCATCGCTGTTGTCGGGGAGCGGAGTGCCGGACTGTTCGAGATATATGACCATTATGCTGCCAAGGAGGAGGAACAGAGCGATCACCCCGAGTTGGATAATACCTCCGGTCACCATGTTTTTCCGCGAGGCGCGCCAGTCGCGGCAAGACAGATGGCGCTGCATCATGTCCTGGTCGAGTCCGGTCATCGCGATGGCCAGGAACACTCCGGCGACAAACTGTTTCCAGAAGTAGAGGGGCGAAAGGGGATTGTCGAAGTAAAAGATCCGTGAACTCGGATGAGCAGCCACGGCCGATATCGTGTCGGCCGGGGTCATTCCGGTTTCGCGGGCGATAAAGATTATGGCGAGTACGACTGTCGCGATAAGGCAGAACGATTTGATCAGGTCTGTCCATACGAGCGTCTTGACGCCCCCGCGGCGCGTATAGAGCCATATCAGTCCGACGGTCACAGCGACATTGACCTCGAACGCGACACCGAGCGGAGCGAAGACAAGGATCTGGAGCACGGCGCAGACAACATAGAACCGGACGGCCGCTCCGAGAAGTTTCGAAACGAAGAAGAACAGGGCCCCGGTTTTATAGACCGGACGTCCGAAGCGCTGTTCGAGATAGCCGTAGATCGACACGAGGTTATGGCGGTAGAACAGGGGGAGCAGAACGGAACCGATCAGCAGGTAGCCGACAACGAAGCCGAGGGCCATCTGGAGGTAACTGTGGCCCTTCGCGGCGACCATTCCGGGAACGGAGATGAATGTCACTCCCGAGATTGCCGCTCCGAGCGAGGCGAAGGCGACAATGCCCCAGGGGATGCGCCGGCCGCCGGTGAAGAACGCCGCGTTGTCGGCCGCCGCGCCGCGCGACGCCAGGCGCGAGGCGAGCAGGAGTATGGCGAAATAGCCGGCGATTGTCAGTATGATGGAGAATGGTGTCACGATGATGGTTTTTCTTTTGAGGAGGATGAGTGTGATTATTCGGGGTAAAGCAGGTAGGGGCGGCGCCGGAGGCGGAATTGTTCGACGTCGGGCTGCCAGCCGCGGCGGATCTCTTCGGCGTTACGACCTTCGATAATCTGCTGTTTAACCGACGGATCGCCAATCAGATTGTCGAAGAAGCGGCGGAAAAATGGTTCGGTCGAGCGGCTGTTGCGATGGGCGCGGTAGGCCCGGATAACATATTCGAGGTCGACGCCGCGGGCTATGGCGCTGTCTGCCGGCACCGACGCGAGCGACTCGCCGCGGCATAGTTTGCCGCTGTAGGGGGGATTGGTCGCGCCGGGACGCGGCTGCGGTGTGAAACTGTAGTCGAAATCTTTGGCCGCGAACTGCGGGGCGCCGTAGAGGGTGAACGGATTGTCTGTTCCGCGCCCGACGCTGACCGGGGTCCCCTCGAAGTAACAGAGCGAGGGATAGAGCGCGACGGCGAGGTCGCTGCGAAGGTTGGGCGAGGGGGGGACGGGAAGCGAATAGCGGCTCTGATGGGTATAGTTCTGACAGGGGACGACCTTCAGGTCGAGTTGACGGCCCGAGTCGAGCCATCCCTCGCCGACTATCATACGTCCGAGTTCGCCGAGGGTCATGCCGTGGACGACCGGAATCGGGAGTCGGCCGACGCCGGAGTAGAGTTCCTGCCGGAGTGTCGGGCCGTCGACATACATCCCGTTCGGGTTCGGACGGTCGAGGATGACGAATTCCTTTCCCTGCCGGGCGGCGGCGTCCATCAGTTCGAGCATCGTGATATAGTAGGTGTAGAAACGGGTCCCGACATCCTGGAGGTCGACAACGACGACATCGGCCGCAGCAACGGCGCGTTCGGCGCGCTGGGCGTGGCCTTTCCCGTAGAGGGAGATGACCGGAAGGCCGGTTTTGGCGTCGCGCGAGTCGGAGACGGATGCCCCGGCGTCGGCGGTTCCACGAAAGCCGTGTTCGGGCGAGAAGAGGGTCGTCACCTCGAGGCCGAGCGAGCGCATCTCGTCGAGCGTATGGGTCATCTTCGGGGGGACGACGCCGGTGTGGTTCGACAGCAGGGCGATCTTTTTCCCTTCGAGCAGCGGAAGGTAAAGGTCGGGTCGGGCGGCGCCCGGGAGCGGTTCGGGGGCGGCGCCATAAGAACAGATTGCAGCCGCAACGAACGTCACGACTGCAATAAGATACTGTTTATACGTGAATATGATGTTCTTCAAGAATTTGTCAGTTCGTTTATAATCGATTTCATCTCCTTTTCCTGACGGCGGGCGCTGTTGAAGAGTTTCAACTGGGCGCGGGTGCGGACGAGGTTATGTTCGGGATACTGGATCTTATAGTAGGTGTCTCCGTTAAGATAGTCGGCGAAGAAGCGGACGGCCTGCATATAGGGGAAGAGCATCGCGGCGTAAGGGAGGTTCTCGATCTCGACGGGGGTCAGGAACGAACGGGCTTCGGCGAGATAGCCTTCGGAAAAGGCGCGGAATATGTCGAGGTTAAAGTTGACGCGATCCGGATCGGCGTCATCTTCGGCGCCGGTGTTTGCGCCGGTTCTCATGAAGTCACCGAAGTCGCTGAAGATAAACGATGGCATGACCGTGTCGAGATCGATGACACATAGAACGTTTCCGTAGCGGTCGAAGAGCATGTTGTTTACCTTCGTGTCGCAGTGGCAGATACGTTTCGGGAGTTTCCCCTCGCGGTGGAGTCGTTCGGCGAGACACATTTCGTCGGCGTGGGAGATCAGTTCGTCGTAGATGTCGCGAACCGAGTCGAGGCGTCCGGCCTTGTCGGCTTTGGCGGCTTCGCGGAGCTGGCGAAGACGGAGTTCCATGTTATGGAAGTCGGGGATGGTCTCGACGAGATGGTCGGGAATATCGACGAGCATGCTCTGGAAGTTTCCGAAGGCGCGTCCGGCGTCGCGGGCCGAGTCGGGGGTGACGGCCGAGAAGGTCTGTGTGTCGGGGATAAAGACCATCATACGCCAGTAGGCGTCGTTGTCAGCGTCATACCAGTAAGTCTTTTCGCTGTCTTTCAGAGGAATGAATCGGAGCACGCGGCGGTCGATGTCGTCAGCGCCGGCCGCAGTCAGTTTCGCGCGGATATGGCGGGTCACGGCTTCGATGTTGTGCTGGAGGCCTTCGACATCAGTGAAGACATGGTGGTTGACACGCTGGAGAACATAGTCGGGGGTGTCGCCCTCGGTCCGGACGACAAACGTATCGTTAATCAGGCCCTCGCCGAGGGGTTTCACCTCGCTTACACGGCCTTCGATATCGAATTTCTCGATGATGGGTAACTGGGTAATCATGGTTGTGGGCGAAGATGGATTCGAACCACCGAAGGTATAAACCAGCAGATTTACAGTCTGCCCCATTTGGCCACTCTGGTATTCGCCCTGGAACGGAACTTGCGTTTTCCGACGCAAAGGTAAGCGATATTTTCGACTCCGCCAAAAAAATCACTCGCCGAGGCTGATTTTTTCTATGATTGACGTCTCCAAATGTCATTTTGTATGATTTTTCCGGCGCGAACTCCTTTTGGCCCGATATTTTTTTGTAACTTTGCAACCGTCAATAATCTCTAACCTAATTCCGCAACAGAACTTTCTATGGTGACCAGCGGTTTAAATACCATACACAATGTCACCATAAAACAACCCTCATGAAACGACTCGCAACTATCGTACTACTGTTCGTCGCGCTGATTTCGGGCATCGCCCCGCTCTCGGCGACAACCCCGATTGTAGGCGATCCCGAACTGGATGTGGACCACATGGTCAGATATATTAGACAGCATAACAGCGATTTCCCGCGCGAAATCGCCGAGGTGTATTACGCCGTCGGCGAGCGCTACGGAATCCGCGGAGACATCGCCCTCTGCCAGGCCATAATCGAAACCGGCTGGTTTACATTCTGCGGCGGCACAGCCGTCACCCTCGAGCAGAACAACTTCTGCGGGCTCGGCGTTACGAAACTCGGCGTACGCGGCCTCGAGTTCGAGACAATCGAGGAGGGGGTTACGGCTCAGATCCAGCACCTGTATGCCTACGCATGCAAGCGGCCGGTTCCTGCCGGGGAACAGATACTCGATCCCCGCTTCTCGCTCGTCACCCGCGGATCCGCCCCGACATGGGAGAAACTGAGCGGCCGCTGGGCAGCGAACCGCAACTACGGCCGGGACATCCTCCGGGTCTACACCCAGGCATGCGACTACAAACCTGAAAAACCCCGCCAGGAGAATCGCCGCTACATCCAGACCCCCTCAGGCGAAACCGTCGCAACCGCCTTCTTCGACTAACGGCAGTAGCATAGGTAACTCAAGTTTCGGAGTTGGTATAATGATTAGTACTTAGTGAATTGTATGTTTGCTAAGACTCGCGCGAATAGAGTTCCTCTGCATAACTTCTGCATACAAGCAGTCTATCGAGTTTCAGGGTGTCGCGCCGTCTGATTATTCGACCACTAACGTGGTCTGAATCTTTGGGCTATTCAGTCCGGGGGCTTTCGCCCCAGGCTACGATATTACACCGCTAACACGGTGATTTTTTATATAATAAGCACATCGAAGGCAATCCATGGCAAACGCTTATGTTTAAATCCGACAATGCACCGCGTCGCGGTGCCATAACGTAGCCGCGGGCGAAAGCCCGTGGTTTGCGTATAAAATTGATAAAGACCGCGTTATCGGTCGAATAATGTCGCATTTTTTTGCTCAGGAGTCCCCGTTTAGGGAATTAAATCATTGACAATAATCCATACCGAAACTTGAGTCATTGACAATAGTCCAGAACCGAAACTTGAGGAGGTCATCTCCTCTCGATAGGGAGTGCTTTTCTCTGGCGAGAGAAGATTTCTACGACGATATATTCCAGATTCGGGTAGACCTGGCGCGCGACAATCCGGATGGTCCGTCCCGACATAAAACACCCGCCGACGTTATATTTTACGGAATAAATGCCACGAAGAACGTCTAATCGAAAAATTATCATTATATTTGCACCGTCAATGGAGGAGAAATACCGTTGACAGGAAAAGCGTTTGCTTTCTTTCCCGAGTGATAAAATCGCCAAATTTTAAGTTCTGAGGGGAGAAGGATTAGACGCTCTTCTGTTTCGTCGTATATTTTCGAGGCCTCGAATGCCCCGCTGAAATACAACGGACAGTGGGGCATTTATTCTATCTTTTTCGGTCAGAACCAGGCGTTTGGCGATGCCCATCACTCCCGAAGAAGCGAAAAGTTCCCCACTTTTCTTTTATCTTAACCTAACGTACAATAATCGATCGCTGGATTCGGGATCTTGGCAGCATACAGGACAACAATTAACCGCATTCTGCCAATGGAAACGCTGAAAATAGGGAGAAGCTCCTCCAACGATTTGGTTTTGGACAATGACCCGACCGTATCGCGCCAGCACGCCGTCGTCACAATCCTCGACAACGGCACGGCAACGATACGCGACCTGAACTCCACATCCGGAACATTTGTTGACAACAAACGGATCAGTGCTGAAACCCCCGTCACGCAGTCTTCACAAATCAAACTCGGGAACACCGTTCTGACCCTCGGCCAGATTATGGCAACCAGGCGCAAAACGAAAGTACACCGGCCAAGCGGCATCTCGGCGTCGTCGGTTGCCCTGACTTCGAAAAAAATCGTCGGGCGCGCTCCCTCGAACGATATCCCGATGTCGGCCGCTGACGTCAGTTCGTCCCACTGCGTCATAGGATTCGACTCCGACGGGAATCCCGCCATCGCAGACCTCGGCTCGAGCAACGGAACGTTCGTCAACGGGAACCGTATCTCCGGAGTGACCAGACTGAAAAAAGGGGATACTGTCCGTCTGGCCGCCAACACCCACCTGAACTGGGAAAATTACCTGAAGCCGAAAGGGAACCGGAAGATGACCATCGCAATCACATCGATTGTCGCTTCGCTGGCTGTCATCGCGCTTGTCGGAGTGATCGTCTGGAAAAACTGGAACCGCCAGCTTTCACCAGAAGAGATTTACGACAAATACCGCACGTCGGTCGTCATGATACTCAACTACAACTCATACGCGGTCAAACTCCACGGCAAATCCCCGAGCGACATCGACTCGCGCCTTGCCGTCATAGACAATGTCTATGTCAACAGCGACGGAGAGGTCGAATCGGGTATTTCAGGATCCTCCGGAACCGGATTCTTTATCTCGAAGGACGGGAAGATCATGACCAACAAACATGTCCTATATCCGATGGGGGATGAAGAACAGAAAGCAAAAGAGAAAATCAAAGAGGCGATAACCAGCATGCTCTACAGCATCGCACGTTCGACCGGAGAATACGGCTACGCACAACTGGCGTCGGACATCGATGTCGAATATGTATTCAATTCGGTCGGCGTTGCCCGGAACGACACCCACGTCAGTTCGGCCGACGACCTGCTGAAAGCCACACCTATCAAGGGGAGCAAGGATGACGATGTCGACGTCGCGATCCTTCAACTGAACACGAAGACAACGCCCGAAGACGCCGTCATCGTCGATGTCGCGAACTTTTCCGACCCGAAACACCGGAAAATAGGCAGCCGGATCTACACTATCGGATTCCCAAAGAATTTCGCCATCGGCAGTACCGCGGTCGGTCTCGAGGCAAACAACCAGAGCGGCGAAATCACCCAGGACCGCGGGGAGAATGTCTACGGACACAATATCACAATCCATCAGGGCGCAAGCGGATCACCCGTTTTCGACAGTTACGGACAGTTCGCCGGAATCATCGTCTCGGGTTTCCTCGGCCTGTCGCAGGGTTACAACCATGCCGTCCAGCCCGAAAAGGCTTCCGAATTTGCAAACAAATAGTCAATCAATCTAAATACAACCAAACAAATGGCACCAAACAAACGCACCTGCCCAAACGGCCACAAGTATGACAGCTCGATCTACGGCGACAACTGCCCCTTCTGCCCGAGCCCGACACAACTGAACAACAGCACCGGCTACGACTCGCCCGGAGGACGCACCCAGGTCAACGGACCTTCAACCGAAGCAACGCGCCCGACCATACCGGTCGGACCCGCTCCGGAACCCCCCGCAGGCGGAGGAGGCCACACGGTCATCCGCTCTCTCGACAGCAAAGATACCGACACCCCGGCAGGACGCCGTATCGTCGGTCTGCTCGTCTCCTTCTCCGCCAATCCCTGCGGAAAGGTCTACAACCTCTACGAAGGCCGCAACACAATCGGACGCGACATCACCAACGACATCGCCTTCCCCAACGACAACGCGATCTCCCAGCGCCACCTCGTCATCGTCTACCGTGCGTCTGACAACCGCTATCTGATGGAAGACCAGCTGACATCGAACGGGACGTGGCTTAACGGCGAGACCGCCAACGACCGCGTCTCCCTCAACTCGGGCGACATCGTAGTCATCGGTGCAACCAAATTCGTATTCCTCTCTATCCCGCAAGGACTCTGAACGATATGAACCGACAGAACAACAATAACTACGATTACTGTATCCTCGGCGAAGCGACCGACGTAGGACAGCGTCGGTCGGCCAACGAGGACAGTTGCGGCAACGGACTGACGATCAATGGTCTTGTTGCGACCGTATGCGACGGTATGGGCGGACATGTCGGCGGCGCGACAGCTTCGAAAATCGCAGTCGAAACAATCTTCGACGTTCTGAACAACCGCTTCTTCGACGATCCGCGCGAAGCGATCGGCGTCGCTATCGACCGTGCCAACGAAGCAATCCTCCAGTATGCCGCCGAGCACCCCGAACTGCAGGGGATGGGATCGACATGCGTGCTGCTGATTGTCCGCGACGGGAAAGTCTACATCGGACATGTCGGTGACAGCCGTATCTATCTGATCCGCCGACACACAATCAAACAACTGACGACGGACCACTCCTACGTCCAGATGCTCGTCGACTCCGGGACGATAACTCCCGAGGAGGCCGAACGCCATCCCCGCAAGAACGAGATTACCAACGCACTCGGCATCCCGACGATGCAACCCGCTACAGTCAAGCCCGAACCGATCACTCCCGAAATCGGCGACTGCTTCCTGCTCTGTTCCGACGGTCTGTCGGGAATGGTACCGAACAACAAGATCGAGCGCGTTATCAGCGACCAGCGTAACATGCATCTCCAGGACCGCGCCGAAAAACTGGTCCGTATGGCCAACGAGGCCGGAGGTGTCGACAATATCAGCGTCGAACTCGTCGAATTTGCCGACCTCCCCGGAACGAAACAGAATCTTCTGGCTGAGAAGAAAAAAATGGCGACAATCGGAATCTGCGCCGCATTGTTAGTCATCGCGCTTCTCGCCGTCTGGTTCGTCTTTATCCGCGACACCAAATCGACCGATCCGGCAACCGGCGACGAGACACAGACAGCGGACACAACGGCTGTCAGGACCGATACCGTCGCTAAACCCGGCGGCGAAATCATCGGCGCCATTCCCAACGACCAGACAATCGATCTTGGCAAACTGGGTATGACTCCCAAACAAGCCTTTATGACACTCAATTTCAAAAAGGATGGAACTGAGATAACGACTTCGGCCGGAACCATTTCCAACGGATTTATTGGAGATCCTATGAAGATCGACTTGGAAGATGACAGACTTAAACGTAACTTAACGGATGACGGTAAGAAATGTGTCGTCACAGTATTAATAAATAAGGCTCCTAATCCGAAGGATGGTTTTGTGATTGTCATACCCTCGACAGACGGAAAATCGAAACTGACATTGAAATTCCAGCTCGTTGAAACACAAAAGCCTGCGGTCACGCCTGCGACACCCGAAAAACCGGATGAGGTAAAGCCGAACATAGACGATAACCCTCAGGATATTACAACTCCGGAAAAAAAGATCGATGGGGACTCCAATAAAGAAACTGACAAGAACGACAAAAACAATCCCCCCATAGCAATATGATCCATGCCGACAATCAATAACTACAGTTACGATGAGAAGCCGATCGGCGAGGGCGGAATGGGATGCGTGTTCCGCGCGACGAGCCCCGCAGGGAAAAAAGTCGCCCTGAAAATGCTGAAGACGCAGTTTGCATCCATGCCGACTTTCAGCACTTTCTTCCAGACCGAGGCCGCTGCCATACGCCGGATGAGCCACCCTAACGTCGTCGGGATCGAAGGGGAGCCCTTTTCGGACAGCGCCGGCAATCTCTATCTCCCGATGCAGTTCATCGAGGGGCAGACAATAGAGAAGCGGATCAAAACGCTGCTAGCCAACGGCCAGCGTATGGAAGAATCGGAAGCAACGGAGATCATGAAAAAAATACTCTCGACCTTCGAGTATATCCACAGCCAGGGGGTTATCCACCGCGATATCAAACCGTCGAACATCATGCTCAAACCCGACGGCGAGATTTGCGTCATCGACTTCGGCATCGCCCGCGACTCTCGCCTCCCGACCGGCTACACAATCGGCCACAGCGTCGGAACCGACGGATATATGAGCCCCGAGCAGGTCAACGGCCTGAACATAGACCATCGGACCGACATCTACTCCCTCGGGTGTCTGCTCTTCTACATGATGACAGGAACACACGCGATCAAGAAAAAGGATAACGACCACGACACCCGCGTCGCGATTCTGAACGACACGATCCCCCAACCCCGCAGCCTCCGCCCCGACATCTCGGAGCGAATGGAGAAAATCATCATGAAATCTACCGACAAGGATATGCGGGTCCGCTACAAATCGGCCGAAGATTTTCGCCGCGCACTCGAACCGGCGGCCGAAACGAGCCATACGTTCGTCCAGGGAGTCGATATCACCGTCGGCCGCAACAGCGACAACGATATCGTCGTCCCGAACAACTATGTCTCGGGCCACCACCTTGTCATTTCTTATAATTTCGCTTGCGGCAACAGTATCATATCTATCCTCGACAGGAGCACCAACGGAACGGGAATCGAGTATCCCGACTCAATGAAATTCCTCAAGCACAACACCCACACGATCCCTTACGACATCTACAACCAGCCCTCGTCGGGTCTTCCCGGAGTCTTGCTCTCGGGACGCGAGGAATGTATGCTCGACTGGGACCGCGTCATCGGCGAAATCAAATCGAGGCTGAATGTCGCGCCGCCGCCACCGCCGCCGACACCAGTCACCGAACCGAAGCCGAAGAGTCGGCTCTGGCTGATCGTCCTGGCTGTTGTCGCTGTCGCAGCAGCCGTTGCCATCCTGCTGTCATGACAAACAATTATACACTTTCAATCATCCAAATCAAACATAGCCTATGAGAACAATAACAATCGGACGGTCATCCTCTTGCGACATTGTCGTCCCCGACAACAGTGTCAGCCGCATACACGCCGAGATCAGCATGATCGACGGGAAATATCTCTTCCGCGACACCAGCAGCAACGGCTCGACCCTGAACGGGGAATATATCTCGAACCGCGCCGTCGGCATCGCCCCGGGCGCACCCGTTCTGCTCGCCAACCGCATTCCCCTCCCCTGGGCCCAGATCTACGCCCTGCTTCCGATCAGAAACGGCGGCAGCAACCGCGTATACGAACCGGAGGGGAGAACAAACGTCGGACTTGCAGCGCCCCCGGCTCCGGCTCCCGCAATTCCGGTTTATTCTGACGACGATCCTTCGCCGGTCGGATGGTGTATCCTCTCCTTCCTGATTCCGCTTGTCGGATGGATCCTTTACTTCAGTTGGAAAAGCACAAAACCGCAGAAAGCATCGGCCGTATGCACATGGGCCTGGATCGGCTTCGGGCTGAATGTCATCCTGTCGATAGCGAGCATCGGCTGACGCCTGCTCCCCGGCATATCATCAATATCACACAATCGAAATCGTATCATACACAACCATCACCATGATAGGAAAAGAAATCCTTAACTACCGGATCGTCAAACTGATTGGCGAGGGTGGAATGGGCGCGGTCTATCTCGCCGAGCACAAATATATCCGCCAGCAGAAGGTCGCGATCAAGGTTCTCCATAACGGCGTCGTCAACGACTATACCCGCGAGAAACTGACACAGGAGGCCGAGCACCTCGCCTCGCTTGACCATCCGAACATCGTCAAACTGATCAACTACCACATCGATGACGAAGGGAACATCTACCTGATCGAGGAGTTCGCCGACGGAGTCACTCTCGAAAAGTTCATCAACGAGGTCAACGGTCTCGTTGTCGAAGACCGCGTCTGTGCCCTCTTCGAACCAATCCTCGACGGCGTCGGGTATGCCCACCAGAAAGGGATCATCCACCGCGACCTGAAGCCGACCAATATCATCATCACCAAGGAGGGCACCCCGAAAATCCTCGACTTCGGCATCGCGACAATTATGAACGAGGATAACGACGAGGAGAAGTTCGTCGTCGGAACCCCCTCCTACATGAGTCCCGAGCAGGTCCGCGGCCAGCACCTCGACCAGCGCTCCGACATCTATGCCCTCGGCGTTATCCTCCATCAGATGATGACCGGGAACGCCCCCTACGACACGACGACCATGTCTGAACACGAAATCAACGAGAAGGTCGTCAACGAGCCTCTCGCTCCGATGAAGTCGTTCTACAAATATGTCAGTCCCGAGACACAGAAGGTCGTCGACAAGGCTACCGCAAAGAATCCCGACGACCGCTACCAAAACTGCAACGATTTCCGCAAGTCGCTCCACCGTGCGATTTATCCCCCGAAGACCCCGAGATGGGTATGGTGGACCGCTGCGGCTGTTCTCTGCGTCCTGATTGGAGGCGGCCTCTGGTGGTGGGACTACACCCGGACAAAGGTCACTTACTATAAAGACTACACCGAAGTATGGGGCGAACCGGTCGGCGTCGGAAAACTGTCGTCGTCGGACTACTCCCACATCCACCGCGCCTACCGGTTCGAGACTTCGCGCGGGAAAGTTCGCCGTATGACCCACGTCAACTCGATCGGGACAATTATCCCCGACAACGAATCGGAACGCAAGGACCGCACAATCGACGCCCTCTACACCTACACCCCTGAGGGGAAGGTCGCCCGCGTCAAGGTCCTCGACCACAACGGCCGCGTCCAGTATGTCAAGTCCTATAGCGAAAACCTGAAAACCGTTGTTTTCCAATTCGACGACGAACACGGAACAGAGAAAACCCTCGGAGCCGACATGCTCGGTGCCACAAACGCCTTCGACAACCGCAGTATGGACAACCGCGGAAAAATCTCGCGCTACCACCAGACCTACGACGACAACGGCTATGTCACCAGAACCGAATATGCCGGGCTCTACAATATGCGTGTCAGCGACGGCGACAATATCTACGGTCGCGAATATATCCGTGACGACAAAGGACGTATCGCCGAAGAACGTTATCTCGGACTCGACGGACAGCCGATCTCGACAAGATGGGGCCTCGGGAAGAAGCGGTTCAAATATGACGACAACGACAATATGACCGAGGTCGTCTACCTGACCGTCGACGACGAGCCTTCAATCGAATTCCCTTCCGGAACAGCCGTCTACCAGCTCGATTACGACAAATACGGCAATGTCGCGGAAGTGCGTCTGCTCAACGGCGACGGTGAACTCTATATCCCGGCGAGATACGGCTACTCGTTCCAGAAGACCAGTTACGACGACAAAGGATACATCAACCGTCAGGAACATTACGGCCCGGATCAGCAGTTGATCAATCTCCCCGACGGATATGCGATTTTCGAGACAGAATGTGACGACAACGGTTTTTTCAACGTCATGAGATTCTACGACACCGAAGGAAATCTGACCCGTACGAAAAGCAACGCGGCGATTACCCGCTTCGTCAACGACGCGAAAGGAAACCAATTGACGGCCGAGAATTTCGACGAAAACGACAAACCGCTGATGACAAAAGAGGCGTTTTTCCGTTCTGTCTGCGAGTATGACACACTCGGAAATATGATTTCCGCATTCTACTACGACACCGACGGCAAACTGACGGCCACTCCGGGTTTCAACGGCGGCGCCGGAGCTCTGTTCGAATATGACGATTTCAACCGTATCGTAAAGCGGACAAATCTTAACTCCGATTCTGTTGTCGCGCCCAGTGACCTCGGTATAACTGTCGATACACGTACATTCGATGCCCGCGGCAATATGACCTCATATGCTTTCTTCGAAGATGTCGAATGCAAGAAACCCCAGGAGAATATCAACGGAATCGCAGGCAGCAACATGACTTACGACGACAACGGAAATCTCAGTATGCAGACATTCTTCGGAAAGGACGGCCAGTTAAAGTTCGACGAGGACCATGTCGCCATCTATCGCTGCACATACGACGACCGTGGCAACAAAACCTCTGTCAGATATTTCGACACTGCCGACAAGCCAGTCCTCAGCACCGACCGCTATGCCGGGAAAATCTGGGAGTATGACTCTATCGGAAACAGTACTATGGAGAAATATATCGGAGTCGACGGCACTCTCGCTGTTGGATATCTCTATACGAGATATAAATACGACAAGGATAACAACGTTATCGAAGAGGCTCTGTTCGACCGCGGCGACAAACCGGGTACAAACAACTGGGGATACCACATCAAGCGTATGAAATATGACTCGCGCCGACAGTGTACCGAGGAATCTTATTTCGACAAAGAAGACAAACCGACCCTGCACAAGATCAACCGCTTTGCAACACAACGAATGAAGTACGACAACCTGGGTAATGTCATTGAGGTGGCATTCTTCGGAACCGACGGCAAACCGACAGACTGCAATTCGAATTACTCGATCCATCGCTCGGAATATGACGCCATGGGACGCGTCATCCACCAGACCTTCTACGACACCGAAGGGAAACCGACCGATCCGTCGAAAATGGTTCCCGAAGGATTCTCAGGATATGACAACAACGGCAACATAAATTATGTGGCTTCCGGCGACGGCAAAGGGAACCTGATCTTTAACCCGCAGATTGGAGCATGTATAATGCGGTTCGAACACGACCCGAAAGGTCGCGTTCTGACCCAGACATTCTTCGACAAGGATGACAAACCGACAGTCTCGACCGTCAACGGATTCCATAAACTGGAGAACAAATATGATGTAGCCGGAAATATCCTCGAAACCGCTTATTTCGACGCCGACGGGAAACCGATGCTGAAGCGCCCCGAAGGATACCACAAACTGGCCAAGACCTACGACGAACTGAACCGTCCGGTCTCCGAGACATACTACGGGGTCAACGGCAGCCAGATAACGCCTGCCGGATCGAATTTCTCGAAAATTACATATCAGTATACCGACGAGACCCAGACCGCAAAGCGTCTTAGGGCATATACCCCTTCCGGAGCGCTCGCGATGACTCTCATATGGAACGGCAGTCAGTGGGTTATCGATTCCAGCACAATCGATGAACCGCAACAAGACTGGCAGGCAATGATTACCGGAATGAACGCCGAGTGTCCCTACGATTTCGGTGAGGACGCTATGGGTATCATCCTGACAAGTTGCAAGGTGACGGGCGCGAAGAGTTGCCAGCTCAATATGCAGACCCCCGAGTCGCGCTACGATATGTCCGACGAACTCTACCAGGCTTATATCGCACTTGTCAACGAATTCGGCTCGAACTTCAAATCATCGGTTCCGTCAGGCGTCAGTATGACACTCATCCTGAAAGACAAACGCGGCCGCGAACTGTTTAACAAAACTTTCTAAAAAAGATAGAACTATGAAAAAGTTAATCCTACTGATCTTCTGTCTTCTGGCTGTAGCCGGACAGGCCTTTGCGGATCTGAACGCCGAACAGTTGAAGGTTCGAAAGGACCTGACCCAGTTTCTCAAGGAGGAGGGTTTCCAGCCGGAACTCGACTCCGACGGCGACATCAAAGTCAAGATTCAGGGCACGACATGCTTTGTCAGCGTTGTCGAGAACAATACCAGCCCTATGTTCATAACAATCTCGTCGTACTTCTCCAAACCTTCGGAATATTCGCCCCTCGCCGTCAAAATCGCAACGGTCGAACTTAACCTCTACAAGGGGGTCAAGGTGCAGATTCTCGACAACTCGGTCAGAATTGTCGGCGAGATGTATGTCCGGAACTCCGAGCCGTTCAAACAGGCCTTCTATAAACTTGTCGACGTTATGAGCGATGTCAAGGGGGACCTCGATCAGGAATTCCAGAACGCCCAGAAGGAACTCGACCAATACTGCAACGGCGGATCTACAATCTGACGAGAACGCAACTATCTTATATCTTCAACCGCGAACGGCGTCCGGCTTCAACCCCGGCCGCCGTTTTGTTATCTATCAAGCCTAATTTTCCTTTCGCCAGGAGCGGTGTATTCCCGAGGTAAGGAACGGAGTCTAAAGAAGTCCCGCCATGTATATCGGAAGGTAGATGATATCCTGTTCCTTTCTGAGGTCTTTCGTGTAGAGCAGGTATCTCGTTTTTATACGTGATGAATATTTCCGGCTGAAAAGATCGAGCGATTTGTGGCTCTTGTAACCGGAAGACTTTACTTCAATTGGACATATCCTGTGGCCGCTCAAGATAAGAAAATCGATTTCATAGAACCGGGGCTTTTCGCTTTCGGGCGTCTGTTCTCTGAAAGTATAGTAGTACAGGGAATGTCCGGCCGAACGCAGCAGCTGGGCGGCAATATTTTCGTAGATATATCCCAGATCAACCGGCAATTTGTCGGCCAAAAGTTTCCGGTAGATTATATTGTCGGTGTAATCCCCATCCAGAAATGCCAACGTTATGAACAGCCCGGTATCAGCCAGGAACATCTTGAAATAGTCGGGATTGGCGTGGAGCGCCAGGCCGACATTCGGATCATCCGCATGATATGCGGGGTTAACGATTTTCGACTCGATGATATCTGAAAACAATTCGCCGAGGCGGTCTATGCGTCCCCTTTCGATTGCGCTTCCGACTTTGTATCTCATCGTGTTGCGTGACAGCTCCGAAGGAATGGACCTGAGTATTGTGGAGGCTCGACCAAGCGGGTCTATTTTTCTCAAGTCCTCGTCGTAGAGGCGCAGTATGTCCCGCTTGACCCTGTCGACCTCCGCGAAGTCGTTGGTGTCGAGATAGGTGTTTATGGCCTGGGGCATACCTCCGACCAACATATACAGCCGGAACTCCTCCATAAGGTGGCGGTTCATCGAATCACCCATGGGTGTTAAAGTCTCGAAGGAATGGCGGATAAATTCAAATTTTGCCTTCTTGCCTGTCGCCCACAGAAATTCTTCGAAATCCATCGGAAACATATCGAGGTGTTCCTCCTCGCTCGGAATCAGAATGTCTGTTACATTTTTTTTTATCGATATGAGAGAGCCTGTTTCCAGATAGTCGTAGCGTCCGTCTTTGACGAGATGCTTGATTGCCTGACGTGCTTTAGGACAGAACTGGACTTCGTCGAAGATGATTAGAGACCTTCCGGTCGCGAGCGATTTCCCCGTGAATACCTGAAGTTTCAGAAAAAATCTGTCGAGGTCGCCGAGGCTGTTGAACAAATCGATTATATCCTGTTCCGCGGTTGAGAAGTCGATAATCAGATAGTCTTCATACTCGTTCTTTGCGAATTCTTCGGCAATCGTTGATTTTCCGATACGTCTGGCTCCTTCGATCAGCATTGCAGTCTTGAAGGATGTCTTGTTTTTCCAGTCTAACAGTTTGTTGTATATCTTTCGTTTGAAGATCCGTCCATTCATGGTTTTGTAATTGTTTGATTCAGTATGCAAAATTAGCCATAATGACAGAAATTCCAAAATGTTTTTAGCCGAAGATGACAAGAATTCCAAAATGTTTTTGGCCTAAAATGACAAAAATTCCAAAATGTTCAGACGGACCGGACAGCCGACGGCCTGAAAGACAGGCCGTCGGCTGTCCGGTCCGGGGGCAGTGGGGCGGCAATCAGTAGGTCACTCCGCGGGGGAGGGTGGCAGCCTGGTCGATCATGCGCTGGAGCTCGGCGGCGGTCGGGACGCGGCCGGTCAGATGGCGCGTTTCGTTGACCTCGGCCATACGGGTGTGGAGGTTCTCGGCTTTGCGCTGTTTCAGTTCGGCAACGGTGTCGACTCCGGCGGCTTCGAGCAGTTCGGCATACTGGGGGCCGATTCCGTCGATACGCATCAGGTCGGCATGGTTTGTCCAGCGAAGGATGTTCGCGACGGGGATACCGGTCTCGGCTGCGAGGACCTTGCGTCCGGCCGGAGTCGATGTCTTCTCGAGATACTCCGCTACGGTCGCGATGCCGGCGGCGGTCAGTTTTTCGGCATATACGCTGCCGATTCCCTCGATGTCAATGATTTTATAGTCAGTCATAGTCGTAGGATGGCGGATAAAGGTGATACTTATGCCATATTCTAACAACGAGGCGGGGCGAACTGTTCGGCGAAAATTTTGTTAATAAATATGACGCTAAATCCGTCGCGAAACATTAACTTTGCAGTTTGTAAAAACCGTTCGTCATGAACCGCTTATTAAAAACGTATCTGACTATACTCGGTCTGGTGGCGGCCTTCGCCGCCGATGCTGCCGGGTCAGCCGAGGCCTCCGACACGCTCCAGCTCGGGGAGGTCTCTGTGACCGCCATAAAACAGAGCCGCTTCCTCGGCAACCAGGCTGTCGCCTACACGACCGTCTCCGCCGAGGAGATTCGCCGCCAGAATATCGTCAATATGAAGGATGTCAGCGAAATCGCCCCGAATTTCTATATTCCGGCCTACGGTTCGCGCATGACTTCGTCGATCTATGTCCGCGGAATCGGCGCCCGCATCGACCAGCCTGTCGTAGGGCTGAATGTCGACAACGTTCCGTTTCTGAACAAAGACAACTACGACTTCGACCTGACTGACATCGCCCGGATAGAGATTCTCCGCGGTCCGCAGAGCACGCTCTACGGCCGCAACACGATGGGGGGTCTGGTCAATATCTATACGCTCTCGCCGTTTGTCTACCAGGGGGGACGCGTCATGGCCGAGGGGGGTAATGGGCCGATGATGAGGATGTCGGTCGGCTACTACCACCGCTTCTCCGCGCGTCTGGCGATGTCATGGAACGCAAACTTCAACTATGTCGGCGGTTACTACCGGAATGAATTCGCTAATGGCGAGGATGTCGGGATGGAAAAGAATTTCGCAGCGCGATGGAAAATCTGCGCCCGACCCTCGGAAACCGTAACAATCGAGAATATCGCTGCCTTCGGCGTTGCACGCCAGGGGGGATATCCCTATGCCTACAAACTCTCGGGCGAGATCAACTATAACGACACTTGCTTCTACCGCCGCAACTCCTTCAGCGACGGTCTGACTGTCAACTGGGATCCGGGGAGTTTCTCGCTGTCGAGCATCACGAGTCTCCAGACTATCGACGACAATATGACTCTCGACCAGGATTTCCTCCCGCTCGACTATTTCACCCTGACGCAGAAACGCCGCGAATGGGCCGTGACCCAAGACTTCGTCGGAAAGGGCTCGGCGGGAATCTACAGTTGGCTCGGCGGTCTGTTCGGCTTCTACCGCCACACCTCGATGGATGCCCCCGTCACGTTCAAGGGCCACGGTATCAAGACCCTGATCGAGGACAAACGTAACGAACAGAATCCCGATTACCCGGTCCGATGGCGCGATCCGGAGTTTGTACTAGGGAGCCATTTCACATATCCGGTTGCGGGAGCCGCTGTCTACCACCGCAGTTCCCTTCGTCTCGGAGCGTTCACTCTCGACGCCGGGTTCCGCCTCGATTACGAACACGCCGCGCTCGACTACCGAAGCACCTGTTCGACCGCCTACGACGTTCTCCACACCTCGTCCGACGGCGCCGAGGAGGTCTACCGTCATCAGGATATCGACATCGATGACCGCGGACACCTGAGCCACGACTACCTCCAGTTCCTCCCGAAGTTCTCGGCGACATGGCACATCAGGGGGATGCGCGAGTCGAATCTCTACGCCTCCGTCGCGAAAGGCTACAAATCGGGAGGATTCAACACCCAGATGTTCAGCGATGTTCTCCAGCAGAGACTGATGCGCGAACTCGGCCTCGGAATGAACTACGACATCGATGATATCGTCGGATACAAGCCGGAGAAGAGCTGGAACTACGAGGTCGGTGCCCATGTCGAATGTGGCGGCGGAAAGGTCGTGACAGACCTGGCTCTTTTCTATATCGACTGCCGCGACCAGCAACTGACGATGTTTCCCGACGGAACAACGACCGGACGCATCACGACAAACGCCGGAAAGACCCGCAGCATAGGCGGCGAACTGTCGACGACTTTCCGACCTTCCGACCACTGGACCTTCCGCGCCAGTTACGGCTTCACCGACGCCCGCTTCGTCCGCTTCTACAACGGGAAGGATGACTTCGCCGGAAAACGCGTCCCCTACGCCCCGCGCCATACCCTCTTCGCCGGCCTGACCTACGGCAGCAACCTTCGCTGCTGGATCGACCGGATCGAGGCGACGGCGAGTATTCGCGGTGTCGGATCAATCTACTGGGACGAGGAAAACACATCGCGCCAGGGGTTCTACGCGACGGGGGCTGTCAACGTGACGCTGTCACACCGCGATATGTCCCTTTCGCTATGGTGTGAGAACCTGACCAACACGCGCTACGATGTCTTCAGTTTCAAATCGATCGGAAACGAATTCGTCCAACGGGGACTTCCTCGTCGCTACGGTGTCACGCTCCGCGTCAACTTCGAATCCGGAAACTGACAAAAAACGAAAACCAACGAAACTCATAACTAAACCAATGCTGATGAACAGAATCACGACCTTCGTCGCCGGTGCGCTCCTGGCCCTCGCGGCCGTCTCGTGCGGCACCGACGACCCTGCGAAAGAACACTACAAGACAACCTTTACCGGTCAGTTCGGCTATGTCTCCGCCATGGGCGACATCGCCGCGCAGACCGCTCCGGCCGGAAAGGTCTCCCTCGATATCGACGATGACAACCGCGTCGCTTCGGTCGAAATCGAATCGCTCAGTGTCGGCGGCGTCAACATCGGCCCTGTACGGCTGACCAATCTGTCCTGCACGACAGACCTCCACAGTGTCCGGACAATCCGCGTCGCCGACGCGACATCGAACGGGGCAGTATACCCCCTCCGCGGCATCGACATGACCTACTGGCCTCCGGTCGACAACAACGGGACGATGTACCATGCCCTCTATCTTCGCCTGACTCTCGCCGACGGCCGGACCGTCACACTCTACCCCTACAAATCCTCCGGAATCGGCGCGGCCGAGATAACGACGATTTCGACAGCCTCGAAATATGTCTCGACAAAGATGACGTTCGAGGTCTCGCTCGACCCGTCGACCATGACCGGAACAATCGACGTACTGAACCCCGACTTCGACCCCCGGATGCCGACTCTCGGCACGATGCATTTCCAGGGTGACGAACAGGGCTCAAGCGACATCGCTCTCAGCCTTGATGCAGATGGTTACACGATGGCCTGTCCGCGCCTGATCCCCTCGATCGGCGGCGACCCCTATCCCCGCTTCGCCATTACCGACCTGAAAGTCACGGCCTCGCCGTCGGAGAACGAGACCGAAATCGAGTTCTACTGCGCCGGAGCCTATGCGGTCGACGCCGTCGTCGGAACGCTCTATGTCGAGGCCCCCGCGGAGACCGCTACGAAATAAAAAATTAAAGATTTTTTTCTTTAATTTTTGTGAAAAGCGCAAAATCCGCTAACTTTGCGGAGAAACTATCCCTAACGGCAATAATCAAAATCAATCAAATAATTCAAATCATCATCTAACTATGTGGTTAACAAACTCAACCATAGGACGTAAGCTCGTCATGGCCATCACCGGCGCGTGCCTTGTCCTATTCGTAACGTTTCATGTGTTGATGAACAGCGTAGCCATCGCATGGCCCGCCGCCTACAACCAGATCTGTATGTTCCTGGGCGCCAACTGGTATGCTCTTGTAGCTTCAGCCGGACTCGGACTGCTGTTCATCATCCACATCATCTATGCCATCTGGCTGACTCTCCAGAACCGCCGTGCCCGCGGTCCCCAGCCCTATTTCATCAACAAACGCCCCGCCGAAGTCGAGTGGTCGTCGAAGAACATGCTCGTGCTCGGTATCGTCATCCTGGCGTTCCTCGTTGTCCACATGATCCAGTTCTGGGCCAAGATGCAGCTCCAGGAGATTCTCCACGAACACGCCCCCGAGGCAGCCTTCGGAACAATCTTCATCCAGCAGGCATTCTCTTGTGTCGCCACACCTATTATTTATATCATCGGCTTTATCGCCCTCTGGTTCCATATGAACCACGGCTTCTGGTCGATGTTCCAGTCCTGCGGATGGAACAACCGCACATGGCTCCCCCGCCTGAAGAAAATCTCCCTCTGGTGGACTTCGATTGTCGTCGCTCTGTTTGTCGCCCAGGCAATCGTCTTCACCGTCCAGGCCCACAGACATTACTACTGCACCGACACCGAACTGGTCGAGCAGTATATCGAAGGCGGTGTCCTCCCCTGCAGTAACAACTGCTGCGCCGAGTAATTCATTCCTCTTTGTTTAACAACGTAAAACTACTATCGTCATCATTATGGCAGATTTAGAAAAACTGAAGGGGATGATCGACTCCACCCCTATCATGAAGGATTATGCCGACGTCGAAAGCGGAAGCCGTCCCGAATACACTATCGACTCGAAGATTCCCGAAGGCCCCCTCGCCCAGAAATGGACAAACTACAAGGCTCACCAAAAACTTGTCAACCCCGCCAACAAACGCCACCTCGACGTCATCGTTGTCGGAACCGGTCTCGCCGGCGCATCGGCCGCATCGACCCTCGGCGAACTCGGCTTCAACGTCTATAACTTCTGTATCCAGGACAGCCCCCGCCGCGCCCACTCGATCGCCGCACAGGGTGGTATCAACGCCGCCAAGAACTACCAGAACGACGGCGACTCTGTCTACCGTCTCTTCTACGACACGATCAAGGGTGGCGACTTCCGCTCGCGCGAAGCGAACGTCTACCGCCTCGCCGAGGTGTCGAACAATATCATCGACCAGTGTGTCCAGCAGGGCGTTCCGTTCGCCCGCGAATACGGCGGTCTCCTGGCGAACCGCTCGTTCGGCGGCGCCCAGGTTTCGCGTACGTTCTATGCCAAAGGCCAGACCGGCCAGCAGCTCCTGCTCGGCGCCTACGCCTCGCTGAACCGCCAGATCAAGAAGGGCCAGGTCCGCTCGTTCAACCGCCGCGAGATGATGGATATCGTCATCATCGACGGCCGTGCACGCGGCATCATCGTCCGCAACCTGATCACCGGCGAACTCGAGCGCTATGCCGCCCATGCCGTCGTTCTCGCAACCGGCGGTTACGGCCGCACATTCTTCCTCTCGACCAACGCAATGGGTTGCAACGGTTCGGCCGCAGTCCAGGCGTTCAAGAAGGGAGCATACCTGGCCAACCTCGCCTTCACCCAGATCCATCCGACCTGTATCCCCGTCCACGGCGAACAGCAGTCGAAACTGACCCTGATGAGCGAATCGCTCCGTAACGACGGCCGTATCTGGGTTCCCGCCAAGAAGGAGGACGCCGAGGCTATCCGCGCCGGAAAGAAGAAACCGACCGACATCCCCGACCAGGACCGTGACTTCTATCTCGAACGCCGCTATCCGGCCTTCGGCAACCTCTGTCCACGCGACATCGCGAGCCGCGCCGCCAAAGAACGCTGCGACGCAGGCTTCGGCGTCGGAACCGGCAACGCCGTATATCTCGACTTCAAGTATGCCATCGAACGTCTTGGCGAAGACGCCGTCCGCGACCGCTACGGCAACCTCTTCGACATGTATCAGATGATCTCCGATGACAACCCCTACCACACTCCGATGATGATCTTCCCCGCCAGCCACTATACGATGGGTGGCATCTGGGTCGACTACGAACTCCAGACTTCGGTCCGCGGCCTCTTCGCCATCGGCGAGTGTAACTTCTCCGACCACGGTGCGAACCGTCTCGGCGCTTCGGCGCTGATGCAGGGCCTCGCCGACGGCTACTTCGTGCTCCCCTACACGATGCAGAACTATCTGTCGGACCAGATCAAGGTTCCCCACTTCAAAACCGACACAAAGGAATTCGACGACGCCGAAAAGGCTGTCCGCGACCGTATCGCACGCCTTATGGCTATCAAGGGTACGAAGTCGCCCGACGAAATCCACAAACGTCTCGGCCACGTCATGTGGAACCTCGTCGGCATGGGCCGTACGCTCCAGTCGCTCGTCAAGGCTCTCGACGAAATCGAACAGGTCCGCAAGGAGTTCTACAGCGATCTGCGCATCGTCGGCAGCGCCGATGACCTGAACACCGAACTCGAGAAGGCATACCGCCTCGAAGACTTTCTCGTCATCGCCCGCATCATGGCTATCGACGCCCTGAACCGCAACGAATCGTGCGGCGCCCACTTCCGCGAGGAATACCAGACCGAAGACGGCGAGGCCAAGCGTAACGACAAGGACTATATGTATGTCAGCTGCTGGAAATACACCGGCGACACCGAGAAACCGATTCTCGTCAAGGAACCGCTCGTCTACACCGAAATCCAGCCCCAGACCCGTAACTACAAATCGTAACAGAAACCCGCGAGGATCCGGGGCAACCGCCCCGGGTCACCCCAAATAAATAACAAAGATTTTCATCATGGAAAAAAATATCAGCGTAAACTTAAAAATTTGGCGTCAGCGTGGGCCCAAGGAGAAGGGCGAGATGAAGGACTACCGCGTTGAAAACGTATCGACCGGCACAAGCTTCCTCGAAATGCTCGACATCCTGAACGAACAGCTCGTCCACCAGGGCGAGGAACCGATCGTCTTCGACAGCGACTGCCGCGAAGGTATCTGCGGCATGTGCTCCCTCTATATCAACGGGCATCCCCATGGTCCCGTCCAGGGAATCACGACCTGCCAGCTCCATATGCGCAAGTTCAACGACGGCGACACAATCTATATCGAGCCGTGGCGCTCGGCCGCGTTCCCCGTTGTCCGCGACCTGATGGTCAACCGTAACGCCTTCGACCAGATCCAGCAGGCAGGCGGCTACACGTCGTTCAACTGCGGCGGTGCGCAGGACGCAAACAATCTCCCGATTTCGAAAGAGATCGCCGACGAGGCCATGGACTCCGCTACATGTATCGGCTGCGGCGCATGCGTCGCTGCCTGCAAGAACGGCTCTGCAATGCTCTTCGTCGCTGCGAAGGTCAGCCAGTTCGCCCTCCTGCCCCAGGGCCAGGTCGAACGCAAGCGCCGCGCACGCGCTATGGTTCAGAAGATGGACGAACTCGGCTTCGGCAACTGCACCAACACCGGCGCCTGCGCCGCCGAGTGCCCCAAGAGCATCTCGCTGAGCAATATCGCCCGCCTCAACCGCGAGTTCGAGGTCGCCAAGTTCTCGGAATAATTCCCCCGCAGGGAAACCCGATAAAAACGGGATGGTTACCGCCGGTAGCCATCCCGTTTTTTCGCTCCCCGAAAAAACTGCACGGATTTCGGAAATCTGTGCCGATTTCGCTAATTATCAGTGAGATTTACAATCGTAATGATTTTTTCACCATTTTTTACATTTCGTCCTATCCAGTTAAAAACTAACAAATAACGACACGGGTATTCGCCCAATTTAACAAAATTCACATATCTTAAGGATCCCCGATTTTCTCATCCCCCTGATTTTGACTAATTTTGAAAGCGGAAGAGGTACACCCCCTGCTCCGACGATAAACTTAACCCGAAAAAGACATGGAAAAAACACTTGTGATATTCAAACCGTCGGCCGTCGAGCGCGGTCTCGTTGGCGAAGTCCTTTCACGCTTCGAAAAGAAGGGCCTGGCAATCGCCGGCATGAAAATGATGCAGCTCTCCGAGGAGATTCTCCGCGAACACTACGCCCACCTGGTCGACCGTCCGTTTTTTCCTTCGATCCTTGCCTCGATGACCGCATCGCCCGTGATTGTCATGTGTCTCGAGGGACGCGATGCGATTAAAGTCGTCCGCCTGATGACCGGCGCGACCAACGGCCGCGAAGCGCTCCCCGGAACCGTCCGCGGCGACTTCTGCATGAGCAACCAGGCAAACATAGTCCACGCCTCCTCCTCCCCCGAGGACGCCGAAGCCGAGCTCCGCCGCTTCTTCGCCCCGGGCGAAATCCTCCCCCGGACGCCCCACGCAACCAAGTTCCTCTACTCCGAAGACGAAATCTGATCCCCCCTCCGATCCCCTTTCCATTCTCCTCTCTCCCCCTATTCTTTCATTCCCCCTCATCCTACTAACCTCAACTCCGACAGGTCCGCGGCCCGCACCCCTCGCCTCTCAAATCCGTCAATAATGAACTTCGTAAAAAGCATCATAATTTCAGCCGTGGCGGCTTTCGCCACAATCCTCACATCCGCAACCCCCGCTTCGGCGCAACTTAAATTGCCCGAATCCCATAACAGCCTCCATCAGGATCTGCTCGCCAACCAGCGCCCGGTCGGCGACAAATTCCGCATCGACGCCTCGAACGTCCTCTACAACTCGGTCCGTGATCGCGAAAACGCAGCCGAACTGAACAACGATATCTATACCGAATACTGGGAAAGCCAGTCGGTCAACCCCTATGCAGGAGCGACTATCCCCCAGACCGCCTCAATCGATGTCAGCGGCTACTATCACCCCGTTCCCGGCACCGTCACATCGAACTTCGGCTACCGTCCCCGCTTCGGTCGCGTCCATAAAGGAATCGACCTGCGCCTCAGCATCGGCGACACCGTCCGCGCAGCTTTCGACGGCGTTGTCCGCCTGACGAAATATGAAGCCCGCGGCTATGGCTATTATGTCGTTATTCGCCACGACAACGGAATGGAAACCGTTTACGGCCACCTGAAACGCTATCTCGTCAAACCGAACCAGCGTATCCGCGCCGGCGAGGCAATCGCTCTCGGCGGAAACACCGGAAGAAGCACCGGACCGCACCTCCACTTCGAAACCCGCTATATGGGTATGACAATCAACCCGACCGAAATTATCGATTTCGAAAAGGGGGAACCCCTCGCCGACACCTACGCCTTCGACAAGGCCGCCTACGACAAACAGATGAACAGCATGCCGAAAGGCCGCAAACGTACCTACGCGAAGAAATCGAGAAAGAAAAGCAAGACAAAGAAAAAATAACGATCCTAACGAAAACGACAGAGGGGTAGTTCACTCAGACAGTGACTACCCCTCTGTCGTTTTCGTGGTTCGCGGAAAATTCGCTAATTTTGCAGACACAAATCCGAAAACACGATTATGAGAACAGATAACGAACTCGACGGTGTCACACTCCTCGGCGACCGAACCACCCGATATCCCGACCAATATGCTCCCGAAGTTCTCGAGACCTTCGTCAACAAACATCCCGAAAACGAATATCTCGTCACCTTCAACTGTCCCGAATTCACCTCGCTCTGTCCGAAAACCGGACAACCCGACTTCGCCAGGATTATCATAAACTATATCCCGCGCGAAAAGATGGTAGAGAGCAAGAGCTTGAAACTCTATCTTTTCAGTTTCCGCAACCACGGCGACTTCCACGAAGACTGCGTCAACACGATTATGAAGGATCTGGTCCGCCTGATGGATCCCCGCTATCTCGAAGTTATCGGCTTGTTTACACCCCGCGGCGGCATCTCGATCTACCCCTTCGCAAACTACGGCGATGCTGACCATCAGGATATGGTCCGTCAGCGCCTCCTGGCCTCGTTCCGCAATGAATAAGCCCGATGCCCTGCTTGTCCTCTCCGGAGGTATGGACTCGGTCACGATGCTCCACGAATTCCGCGACTCGATTGCCGCGGCAGTCAACTTCAGTTACGGCGCCAACCATAACCTGCGCGAAGCGGAATGCGCCCGGTGGCAGTGTGCCCGTCTCGGCGTCGAACTGATCGAGATTGATCTCGCCTTTATGGGGAAATATTTCGAGAGTTCGCTTCTCAGCGGAGCCGACGCGATCCCCGAAGGACACTACGCCGACGAGAATATGCGCTCGACCGTCGTACCGTTCCGCAACGGCATCATGCTCTCTGTCGCGGCCGGTCTGGCCGAAAGCCGCGGACTCCGCGCCGTCATGATCGCAAACCACGGCGGAGACCACACGGTCTACCCCGACTGCCGTCCCGGATTTATCTGGGCGATGTCGTCGGCCATCGCCGAAGGGACCTTCGAGCATATCGAACTGCGCGCACCCTACACCTCGATTACAAAAGAGGAAATCTGTCGCCGCGGCGCCTCCCTCGGCGTCGACTACACCCACACCTACTCCTGCTACAAAGGCGGCGAACACCACTGCGGCCGCTGCGGCACCTGCGTCGAGCGCCGCCAGGCCCTCCTCGCCGCCGGCCTACCCCCCGACTGCTAACTACACGTATGCTCCACAATACGACAAGAGGAGACTCCCCCGCGGGGGAGTCTCCTCTTGTCGTACGGTACCCGGAGCCGGGATCGAACCGGCACGGATTGCTCCATCGGTGTTTGAGACCGACGCGTCTACCGATTC
>JAMPGR010000001.1:686776-740148 GCA_023663805.1 Clostridium sp.
GCAGGCGGGACGCCTGCTAACTACGATTAATACATTATCTGTCGGACTGAAGATCTATTTTTAGCAGAGTGTGGTTCTGTGTCTCCCCCTTTAGGGGGCCGGGGGGCTTCCGAGGGAAGCGAACTCGGCGGCGAGGCGGTCGAAGCGCTGTCCGGCGTCGGCGCTGTGGCGCGCAACGCTTGCGCGCGCCTGTTCGAGGGTCTTCTCACGGCGATCACCCCCCTTGGAGAAAAATTTGTCGGCGTAGCAGATGAGTCGCTCGAGTTCGGTCTCGGGGAGAAAGTCGCGGCGTGGGAGCGGCAGGTTTTCTGCTTCGATCTCGGCGGCGGTCAGCCCGGCTCCGGTATGAAGTTCGGCTACGCGGGCATACTCCTCGGGGTATCCCTCGCGGCGCAGGAGTTCGGCACCGAGAATACCGTGGCGGATATATGGCTCGCGGCCGTGGCAACAGATCGATGGGGCATCGGTCAGGAAGATGCCGATGTCGTGGAGCATAGCGGCGTTGACGATCTGGTCGTCCGGGATCGTCAGCGCGCAGTCATGGGCCAGCGCGAGGGCCTTGGCGACAACCGCCGAACAGTGGGATAAATAGATATCCCGCAGGGGTGTTCCCGCGGGATAGTATTTGTCGACGATCCGACGCCACAGGCCGCGGCCTTCGGTTTCGGATTTCATATAGTCAGGGTTATTCTAGGATTGTGTTCCATCCGTGGGTGTCGGGGGCTTCGCCGAGACGGATGGCTGTCAGGAGTTCGTAGAGGCGGGTTGAAATCGGTCCGGCCTCGCCGTCCTTTGAGATAATGTAGCGTGTTCCGGTATCGAGGTCGTGGATCTCCCTGATCGGGGAGATAACGGCGGCGGTTCCGCATGCGCCGGCCTCCTGGACTTCGGCGAGTTCCTCGACGGGGATATGGCGCTCTTCGACTTCGATTCCGAGATCGCGGGCGAGCTGCATGAGGCTCATGTTCGTAATCGACGGGAGAATCGAATCTGATTTCGGGGTTATGTATTTACCGTCCTTGACGGCGAAGAAATTGGCCGGGCCGCATTCATCGAGCCAGCGCTTCTCGCGGGGGTCGAGATAAAGGACGGCGGAGTAGCCAAGTTCGTGGGCATGCTGTCCGGCCTGGAGGCTGGCAGCGTAGTTTCCGCCGACTTTCCATCGTCCGGTTCCGCAGGGGGCAACGCGGTCATACTTGCGCATGATGCAGATATTCGATGGTTTGAATCCGGTCTTGAAGTAGGGTCCGACAGGCGTCACCAGAATCATGAACAGGTATTCGTCGGCGGGATTGACTCCGACGCGGGCGCTCATGCCGATCTCGAGCGGGCGGATATAGAGCGATGCCCCGCTGCCGTAAGGGGGCACGAAGCGTTCGTTCAGTTTGACGACCTTGCGGACCATGTCGCAGAAAAGTTTCTCGGGGACAGGTTCCATCAGCAGACCCTTGGCCGATTCGCGGATTCGGCGGGCGTTCTCTTCTAGGCGGAAAATACGGATTTTACCATCTTTGCCGCGGAAGGCCTTCAGTCCCTCGAATATCTCCTGGCCGTAATGGAGGGCGGTTGCGGCCATATGTATCTCGATTTTGTCGGAGGTCGACACTTCGATGTCGCCCCACTGTCCGTTGCGGTAGGTGCAACGTACGTTATAGTCTGTCGGATGGTAGCCGAAGCCTAGCTGGCTCCAATCTATAGTCTCACTCATTTTCTCTACTTGAATTAAAAAAGATAGCGCAAAAATAGAAAAAAATAATCATCCGGCAATCAGTCAGGGCCGATAAAATTGGAATAATTCTGTAACTTTGCGGAGCGTTTAGACAACATCAAACTATATCGATATGAACAAAACGATTTTAACACTCCTCGCCGGAGGATTCCTCCTCTCGGCGGGATGCGCAAAAGCCGTCGAGCCGAACTATTCGGTCACGGTTCCGACCGACGCCTCGACTGACGGCCAGCAGGCGTTCCTGATCGACTACGACACGAGCGAGAAACTCGACAGCACGATTATCTCGGGCACGACGATCAACTTCAGCGGCCATGTCGGCCAGCCGGTCCTGGCGCGCGTCATCATCGGCGGCAAACGGGGCGGAACGTTCGTGCTTGAACCGGGAACAATCACCCTCGACGGGCAGCACCGCGCCTCCGGAACGCCCCAGAACGAAGCTCTCGAGAAACTCCAGACGGATCTGACGGCAATCGTCAGCGAATTCCGCCAGCTCCAGCAGGATTCGGCCGGAATCGCCCGCGCCGCGGCCCTCGAGCAGCAATACAACCAGACGATCGCCGACTTCATGGCTGCGAACAAGACAACTCCCGCCGGACTCTATATGCTGCTCCAGCAGTCGGGCAACTGGGAGACACTCGCCGACTTCGACCACGAGACGGCGAAATATCCCGCTTTCGCCGGATCGAAACGTCTGGCGACCCTCCGCCAGGGGTTTGTCACCCGCGAGGAGACATCTCCCGGCCATATGTACAAGGACTTCGCCGTCACCTACGACGGCGAGACAAAGCGTCTGAGCGACTATGTCGGGAAGGGGCGCTATACGCTCGTCGACTTCTGGGCGAGCTGGTGCGGTCCCTGTATCCGCGAGACGCGTACGCTGAAGAAACTCTACGAGAAATATGACGGTAAGAATCTCGACTTCCTCGGTGTGGCGGTTTGGGACGAACCGGAGAACACGCTCCAGGCAATCGAATCCCACAAACTTCCCTGGCCGCAGATAATCAACGCCCAATCGATTCCGACTGATATCTACGGCATCCCGGCGATCCCCTGCATCATCCTCTTCGGGCCCGACGGAACGATTCTCAGCCGCGGCCTCCAGGGCGAAGACCTCATCGAGGCCGTCGACGCCGCCCTCGCCGAATAACACCGCCACAGTCAAAAAGACGAAGGAGACCGCCAAAAATGGTCTCCTTCTTTTTTGAATACCAGCAAGTAATAGACATCCCAGATTATTATGATGCATCCAAGACGATGCAACCTGTTTCAATTGAACAAATCATCTGCAGTAAGCACGTTCTGGACTTCATTAGCATATTCATTTAAAGTCAGGCCAGATGCGGATATCATTGTCAGGAAGATTGCATTTCGGGTTTTCGTGACGTCCCTTAGTCTTGCAACCTTATTCTGAAGAATAGCCGCATATTTTTTATCGATTTAGATAGGTAATATCCCGCAACCATTCAGATTCCCGATACCTACACACATCCGAACTATATCAGACGTTGAAGCGGAAGTGCATGATGTCACCATCCTGGACGACATATTCCTTCCCCTCAACACCCATCTTTCCGGCTTCGCGTACGCCGGCTTCGCCGCCGAGGGCGACGTAGTCGTCATATTTGATAACCTCGGCACGGATAAAGCCTTTCTCGAAGTCTGTGTGGATTATTCCGGCACACTTCGGAGCCTTGCTTCCGCGGATGAAGGTCCAGGCGCGGACTTCGTCCTCGCCGGCGGTGAAGTAGGTCTGGAGATCGAGCAGAGCGTAAGCGGCGCGAATCAGGCGCGATACGCCCGACTCCTCCAGTCCGGCCGCTTCGAGGAACTCCTGGCGTTCCTCCCAGGTCTCGAGTTCGGCAATCTCGCTCTCGGTCTGGGCGGCGACGATCAGCAGTTGGGCACCTTCGCCCTCAATCGCCTTACGGACGGCGTCGACATAGGCGTTTCCGTTGACAGCCGACGCTTCGTCGACGTTGCAGACATAGAGGACCGGCTTCGAGGTCAGCAGGAACAGGTCGCGGGCAAAGCGCTGTTCGTCGACGGTATCGAAGGTGACAGACCGAGCCGGGAGGCCTTTGTCGAGGGCCTCCTTGAAGCGCAGGAGCACCTCCGACTGCATCTTCGCGACTTTGTCGCCGCCGGTCTGTGCCTGCTTGATTGTTCTGGCGAGGCGGCTTTCGACCGTCTCGAGGTCTTTCAACTGGAGTTCGTAGTCGATAATCTCCTTGTCGCGGACCGGATCGACCGAGCCGTCGACATGGGTAATGTTGTCGTCGTCGAAACAGCGGAGGACATGGATGATCGCGTCGGTCTCGCGGATATTGGCGAGGAATTTGTTGCCGAGGCCCTCACCCTTGCTCGCACCTTTGACCAGCCCGGCGATATCGACGATCTCGACCGTCGCCGGGACGACCGAACGGGGGTGGCACATCTCGACGAGACGGTTCAGACGCTCGTCGGGGACGGTTATGACGCCGACATTCGGTTCGATTGTGCAGAAGGGGAAGTTGGCCGACTGGGCCTTCGCGTTCGAAAGGCAGTTGAAGAGTGTGGACTTACCGACATTCGGGAGTCCGACTATACCGCATTGGAGTGACATTTCAGATTGATGATGAAGAAAAAAACGGGGTTAGTTAAAGACACTGTTCGGGATCCTCGTCATACCATTTCGAATACATCAGGTAGTTTCGGGCGATCTTCTGGTTCAGTTCGCGAGCCTTGTCGGGCTCGACCATCTTGATGAACTTAGCGGGCGATCCGGCCCACATCTCATTGGCACCGATGACGGTGCGCGACAGGACAACCGAACCGGCGGCTACCAGCGCACCCTCGCCGACAACGACATCGTCCATGACGACTGATCCCATTCCGATCAGGGCGAAGTCGCGGATATGACATCCGTGGAGCGTCACATTGTGGCCGACCGAGACATCGTCGCCAATCTCGATGGTCGACTTCTGGTAGAGGGTGTGGAGAACGGTTCCGTCCTGGATATTGACGCGGTTTCCGATACGGATCGAGTTGACGTCGCCGCGAAGGACGGTGTTGAACCAGATGCTGCATTCGTCGCCGATCACGACGTCGCCGATGATCGCGGCGTTGTCGGCCAGGAAGCAGTCGCGGCCGATTTTCGGTGTAAAGCCGCGGAGAGATTTTATGAGTGCCATTCTATATCTTTCTCTTTTCGTTAACGGGAGATGGTTATTTGTTTGTCACCGGCGCGGTCCGCTGGCGGAGCCACTCGGTTTGCGCTTCGGTCAGGCCCGGGCTGAGACGCTCGAAGACCGTATGGTGGTAGTCGTTGAGCCAACGGATTTCGTCGTCGGTCATCTTGTCGAGTTCGAGCAAGCGGACATCGAAGGGGAAGAGTGTCAGCGGCTCGAAGCGGTAGAAACGGCCGAATTCTGTCTCGAAGGCCGGAACGGTCAGAATCAGGTTCTCACAGCGGATTCCCCAGCGTCCCTCGCGGTAGAGTCCTGGCTCGTCGGAGGTAATCATCCCCGGGCGGAGATCGGCGTCGACATGATTAAGACGGATACTTTGGGGGCCTTCGTGGCAGTTCAGGAAGAATCCGACGCCGTGACCCGTGCCGTGGAGATAGCTGAGTCCTTCGCGCCAGAGGGGAATGCGGGCGAGGGCGTCGAGCTGGTCGCCGCGGGTTCCCTCGGGGAAGACAGCGGTCGCCAGCGAGATGTGACCCCGCATGACGAGGGTGAAGTCGTGGCGCTGCTCGGGGGTCGGGTTGCCGAGGGTGATGGTGCGGGTGATGTCGGTCGTTCCGCGGAGGTAGTTGCCGCCGGAGTCAATCAGCAGGAGGTTGTCGGGGGTCAGCGTCGAGTTGGTCGTGGGGTCGGCTTCGTAGTGGACAATTGCGCCATGGGGACCGAATCCGGCGATCGTGCCGAAACTCGGTTCCTTGAAGCCATCCTGGCGGGAACGGAATTCGACAAGGATGTCGGCGATGTCCATCTCGGTCGTAGGAATCCCTTCGGCCATGCGTCGCTCGATCTCCATGAACGCGCCGACCAGGGCGTGGCCGTCCTGGATCATCGCCTCGCGGACCGAGGCAATCTGTGTCGGGTTCTTGCACCCTTTGTGCCATGTCACGGGGTTCTTTCCAGGTTTTGCCCTCCGTCCGAGGACCGCGCTGACGCTCCACGAGGTCTTCGTGCTGTCGAACAGGACCTTCTCTCTTTCGGGGAGCGCCTTCAGGTAGTCAACGAGCGAGACGTAGGGCATCGTCTCGACGCCGTTGGCGGTCAGATATTCCTGCACCTCGGGGGTGACCTTCCGGAGGTCGACGAAGAGGATTGCACGGTCGGGGGATACGAGCAGGTAGCCGGTCGTGACCGGGTTATAGCGGACGTCGCTCGAGCGGATGTTCAGGGCCCAGGCGACTTCGGCCAGGTCGGAGATCAGAACGGCGTCGGCCCCGTCGGCCGTCACCTGATTCAGGACTGTCGCGATACGCTCGCGGGCACTCTCCCCTTCGAATTCTTCGGAGTGGATGAAAATCGGTGCGTCGGGCAGAGCCGGACGGTCCTTCCAGATCCGGTCAGCGGGAGCAAAATCGTCGACAAGGGTTATATCTTTCGCGGCGAGGGCATCGCGGAGTCCGACAAACTGGTCGATCGAGAAGAGGAAGCCGTCGACCCCCACTTTCGATCCGGCGGGGAGCGTCGAAAGGAGCCAGCCGGCAATCGTCGGGACTTCGGGTTTCCCCTCTTCCATAACGCCGATTCCTGTTCCCTCGAGTTGCTCGCGGGCCTGGAGCCAGTAGCGCGAGTCGGCCCAGACCCATGCCTGGTCGGCGGTCACGACGAGGGAGCCGGCCGAGCCGGTGAAGCCGCTGAGCCAGCGGCGCACCTGCCAGTGTGACGCGATGTATTCGCTCTGATGGGGGTCTGTCTGGGGGACGATCGTCGCGTCGATCCCGGCTTTTTTCATTTCGGCGCGCAGAAGGTTGATGCGCGATATGATTTCTTCTTTCATTTTTTCTGGCTTATACGGGAGATGATGATTTCTTAACTGTTTTTTCGAAGGAGATCGGGATCGGGGTCTCGAACTCCATCAGGCGGCGCATGACGGGATGGGCGAAGCGGAGTGTGCGGGCATGGAGCGCCAGACGATGGATTGGTGAACTTTTCGCACCGTAGCGGCGGTCGCCTGCGATCGGGTGGCCGAGGTCTTGCATATGGACGCGTATCTGGTTCTTGCGGCCGGTGTCGAGCTGGAGTTCCATCAGCGAGTATCCGTTGGCATGGCTGAGGGTCCGGTAGCGTGTGACGGCAAGTTGTCCGGCGGCGGGGTCGTCGGTCGAGTAGACCTGAAATCGGGAATTCTCGGCCAGGTAGGAGCGGACGGTCCCCTCGGCCGGATCGGGGACACCCTCGACGACGGCTACATAGCGGCGGTCTAGGACCATATTGTTCCAGTTATGCTGCATCGCCTCTTTTGCGCGGACATTTTTGGCGAACATCATCAGGCCGGAGGTATCGCGGTCGAGACGGTGGACGACAAAAATCTTGTTGGCCGGGTTGTCCCATTTGACATAGTCGCGAAGGAGCGAATAGGCTGTTGTCTCCTTCGATTCCGCTCCGGTTCCGACCGACAGCAGTCCGTAGCCCTTGTTGACAACGATAATGTCGTCGTCCTCGTAGACAATCTGGAGGCGGCGGTTATAGAAGACGCGGAATTCGCGGGTAAAGTTGACGCGTACCGTGTCGCCGGGGCGGAGTTTGTGGTCGAACTGCGTCGTCGGGGTCTTGTTGACCATGACCTGGTTATGTTTCAGCAGGTTCTTGACGCTGGTTCTCTTCGCATCCCGGACCGACGCGAGAAGGAATTCGAGAAGGGGGGCGGGTTCGGTGACCGGGTAACTGTAGATACGGTCCGGGGTCTGGCGCCGGGGTTGGCGCGGTTGCTCTTTAGGTTGTCGCATAATCGGGGCGATTGACTGTCACTTCTTCGAGGAGCGGGATGACCGTTTCGGTTTCGCATCCTGGGCCTTGACGATCTCGAGCGCCTCGTCGTAGGTCAGCGCGGCGGGATCGGCGACACTCTTCGGTATCTTGTAGTTACTCTTTTTATAGGATATATAGACGCCATAGCGACCGTTGAGGATCATCATTTCGGGATCTTCATCGAAGGTCTTGACGGTCTTCTTACTGTCGCTTTCGCGGCGGGCGTTGATCAGTTCTTCGGCCTGGTCGAGGTTGATTTCGGTCGGAGAAATTTCCTTCGGAATCGAAACGAATTTACCGTCGTGCTTGACATAGGGGCCGAACCGGCCTACACCGACCGTCACCTCCTTCCCCTCGAATTCGCCGAGATGGCGGGGGAAGTCGAAGAGTTTCAGCGCCTCTTCGAGGGTCAGGTCGAAGACCGACTGATCCTTGCGCAACGACGCGAAACGGGGCTTCGTCTCGGCCGCACTGTCGCCGATCTGTACGACCGGCCCGAAACGGCCGATCTTGACCGAAACAGGTTCGCCGGTCGCGGGGTCGGTTCCGAGGACGCGTTCGCCGACTTTGTGTTCGAAGCGCATATTGTTTGCGCGGTCGACTTCGGGGTGGAAGACATCATAGAAGTCGCTGATTTCGTCGTGCCATCCGGCGTTTCCTTCGGCGATTTCGTCGAATCGTGCCTCGACGTTGGCTGTGAAGTTATAGTCGAGGATGTTCGGGAAGAACTCGGTCAGGAAGTCGTTGACGATAACGCCGATATCGGTCGGGATCAGTTTTCCTTTGTCGGATCCGGAGTTCTCGGTGTGGACCGTCTCGGCGATGGTGCCGTCGGGCGAGAGGGTCAGCAGGGCGAAGTCGCGGGGTGTGCCGGGACGGTCACCCTTCTCGACGTAGCCGCGCTGCTGGATTGTCTGGATTGTCGGGGCGTAGGTCGACGGACGGCCAATCCCGAGATCCTCCATCTTCTTGACGAGCGAACCCTCGGTGTAGCGCGGGGGCTGCTGGGTCAGGCGCTCGAGAGCGGTTATCTCGAGGGGTTCCATCCGGTCACCCTTCGCCATCGGAGGGAGGAGTCCGGTGTCGGTGTCCTGGTCGGTGTCGAGGTAGACGCTCAGGTAGCCGTCGAATTTGATTGTCTCGCCGGTTGCCGTGAAGCGGTGGTCTCCGTCCTTGTCAGTTATCTCGGCGGTTGTTTTCTCGAGAATGGCGTCGGCCATCTGCGAGGCGACCGTACGCTTCCATATCAGGGCGTAGAGGCGCTGTTCCTGGGGGGTTCCTTCGATTGTCCGGTTGCTGACATATGTCGGGCGGATAGCCTCGTGGGCCTCCTGGGCCCCTTTGGAGGAGGTGTGGTAGTGGTGGCGTTTGTAATACTCCTCGCCGAATTCGCCGATGACCTCGTTTTTAATCGTCTCCATCGCGATCTGCGAGAGGTTCAGCGAGTCGGTTCGCATATATGTAATGTGTCCGGCTTCATAGAGGCGCTGGGCGACCGACATCGTCATCGAGACCGAAAAACCGAGACGGCGCGCGGCTTCCTGCTGCAGGGTCGAGGTCGTGAAGGGGGGAGCGGGCGACTTGCTGACCGGCCTGACCGTCACGGAGGCTACCTCGAACTGTTTTCCGGCACACTGTTCGAGCACCTGTCGTGCCTCATCTTTTCCAGTGGCGCGGCGCGAGTATTCGGCTTTGACCGGCGATCCGTCGGGGGTCGCAAAACGGCCCGAGATACGGAAATACTGCTCAGGGACAAAGTTCTTTATCTCTGCCTCGCGTTCGGCAATCAGGCGGACGGCGACCGACTGTACGCGTCCAGCCGACAGGGCCGGTTTGATCTTCTTCCATAGAACGGGCGAAAGTTCGAACCCGACGATACGGTCGAGGACGCGGCGGGCCTGCTGGGCGTCGACGCGGTTCAGGTCGATCGTCCGGGGGTTTGCGATTGCGTTCAGGATCGCATCTTTCGTTATTTCGTGGAAAACAATGCGTTTTGTCGTTTTCGGATCGAGACCGAGCACTTCCGAGAGGTGCCAGGCGATCGCCTCCCCTTCGCGGTCTTCATCGGAAGCAAGCCAGACGGTCTCGGCTTCGGAGGCAGCGCGGCGCAGGTTCCTGACAAGTTCGCGCTTATCCTCGGGGATTTCATATTCGGGGGTGAATCCACCCTCGGGATTGAGCGAGAAATCCTTCTTCTTCAGGTCACGGATATGGCCGTAACTCGACATGACGCGGAAATCTTTTCCGAGAAATTTCTCGATTGTTTTAGCCTTGGCAGGCGACTCGACTATAACAAGGTTTTTCACCATTACAAACGCATTATTTAGTTTCAACCGACAAAATTAGAAAAAAGAAACGACAAAACTGCCCCATTCCGGGAAAAAACTCCCGGCGGGACAGTTTTCGGCGGGTTTCCGGAGTGTATAACAACCCGAAGACCCGAATCGTTTTTATCCGATCTCTCAGAAGGTTGTCATCTGGTTGTAACTCGACGACGGGGAGGTCGGATAGAAGAGCATGCCGCTGCCGACGGCCTGGGCCGTAGCGTCGTCGGTCGCTTTCGCGACGATCGCCAGGGCGAACTTCAGGGTCGACGCGGGACCGTTGCCGGTTATGACATTGCCGCAGACAACAACTTTCTTGTCGATCCATTCGATTTTCTCCGACGGAGTTGTCGTTCCGGGATATCCTGTCGCCTGACAGCCGTCGAGTATTCCGAGCGGCGCGAGTACCATCGCCGGGGATGCGCATATCGCGGCGATCGGGCCGCCGGCGCGGTGGTGGGCGGTCAGGAAGCCTGTCAGTCGTTCGCAGTCATGGAGGTTCGTCGCTCCGGGCAGACCGCCGGGGGCAATCAGCCAGTCTTCGGCGCCGGGTTCGATCTGCGCGATTGTCGTGTCGGCTTCGACTTTGATGCCGTGGGCACCGGTAACTGTCAGTGTAGGGTTAATCGAAACGGTAACTGCCTCGAGTCCCGCGCGGCGGAGGATATCCGTGGTCGCGAGCGCTTCGATCTCTTCGAAGCCGTCGGCAAGAAAAACGTAGAAGTGTTTGCTCATGATAGTGTTGTTTTTAATCGTTTGTTTATTTGATATTTACTCTATTTTGTCCGGTGCGGGGCTCTCGGGCCGCGATTGTCGTTCCAAAAATTTTCCGTAAATTTGGGAAAATTTTTCGAATTATGCGCAATCTGACAAAAAAATCTTTCACTTTTTTCGATTTTTTCAAAATTTGCATTCTCGTTGCTCTGACTTCGTCGATTGTCTCTTGCGATAAGAAAGAGGGATACCGGACTGTCGAAGGAAGCGTCTGGCACACGACATACCATATCACCTATGGCCCGCCCCGTGACGGCCGTACACCCCCCGACCTGACTGATTCGATCGTCAGCGTCATGCGCCGGGTCGAACTCTCGCTCTCCCCCTTCGAGAACCGCTCGCTCGTCTCGGCGGTCAACCGGGGAGACACATCGGTCGTCGCCGATTCGCTATTTCGCAGCGTCTTCGAAGCCTCGGTCCGAATCAATCGGGTCAGCGGCGGTATGTTCGACCCGACGGTCGGTCCGCTGATTGATCTCTGGGGCTTCGGGACGCGCGGCCATGAAGCGAGGCGGCCAACCCAAAGCCAGATCGACAGCTCCCTGCGCTATGTAGGTCTGGCCGAATGCTCGGTCGACAGCGCGGGCCGGGTCTGGAAGAAATCGCCCGGCACGACCTTCAATTTCAGCGCGATCACGAAGGGGTTCGGCGTCGACTGCGTCGCCCGGATGCTGCGCCGCAACGGGGTGACGGACTATATGGTCGAGATCGGCGGTGAGATTGCCCTTTCGGGCGACAGTCCGCGCTCGACGCCGTGGCGCATTATGGTCGACCGTCCCGAACTGTCTGACAGCGTCATCCACCGCCAGATGGTCACCATCGAACTGACCGGCTGCGCGATCGCGACTTCCGGAAACTATCGAAACTTCCATCGTCTCGACTCGGCGACAACCATCGGCCACACAATCGACCCACGCAGTGGTCGGCCGGTATCGAGCCGGACGGTCAGCGCGACCGTTGTCGCCCCTGACTGTATGACGGCCGACGGCCTGGCGACGGCGGCGATGGCTATGCCGGCCGACAGCGCCCGGGCGATGTTGTCGTCGCTCGACGCAGTCAGCGCGATGATTGTCGTGACCGACTCTGCCGGCACACTCCTCCCCCTCTACGTCGGCAAGTTCGAGAACATGATAACTCAAAAATGACGTAAAACAACTAATTTTGCGCTAAAAATTCCGAGAAAATGGATCAGAACTGTAACTGCGCCAATCCTAAGGGAACAGCCAAGAACCACCCGATGGTTACGATCGCTGTCGAAGGGGTGCTTCGACAGCGCCTCGGCCAGCGTCGTATGCGCTGGATTCCGGGGTTTCTTATCCGCGGTCTCGAGCGCTTCATCCGCCAGGAGCGGCTGAACCAGTTGCTCCACAACAGTTATCCCCACAGGGGTTGCCGGTTCTGCGAGAGCGTGCTGAAGGAGATGAACGTGACCTACGATGTCGTCCACCCCGAGCGGCTTCCCGAACCGGGGGCTGACTCCCGCGTAATTTTCGTCAGCAACCATCCCCTCGGCGGACTCGATGGTCTGATTCTGTCGGATATGATCGGGCATGCGTGCGCGACCGAAGATATCCGCTTCGTCGTCAACGACCTGCTGGCGGCGGTCGAGCCGCTGACCGACATCTTCGTGCCGGTCAACAAACATGGGCGCCAGGGGCGCGAGGCTGTCAGCCGTCTCGAACAGTCGTTCGAGGGGGATGCGCCGGTCGTCATGTTCCCCGCCGGACTTGTCTCGCGTCTGGGCGACGACGGGACGATACGCGACCTCGAGTGGCAGAAGATGTTCGTCAACCGGGCTATAAAAAGCCGCCGCGATATAGTCGTGTTGCGTTTCATTGGTGAGAATTCAAGTTTTTTTTATAAATTTGCACGCGCAAGAAAGACATTGGGGATTGGCTTCAATGTTGAGATGACGCGCCTCCCCGCCGAACTGGTGCGCGCCGAGGGCTCGCACTTCAGGATCGTCGTCGGAGAACGTATCGCGTGGCAGACGCTCAGAGGGGGCACGGAAGCCGTCTCCCAGGCCGAAGCCATCCGCAGAATGGTTTATGAACTCGATGATTCAAAATGAGTAACGACAACATATCAACAGAAGAACCGAAACTAGTCATCGACCCGGTCGACAAGGCCCTGCTGAGGTCCGAACTGACCGCGGAGCGCCTGCTGCGCCAGACAAACAAGGCCGGCAACGAAATCTACACGCTGACAGCCCACGAGACCCCGAACGTCATGCGCGAAATCGGGCGCCTGCGCGAAATCGCCTTCCGCGCCGCCGGCGGCGGAACGGGGAAGGAGTGCGACATCGATGAATACGACCTGATGGAGCCGGCGTGCCGCCAGTTGATTGTCTGGAATCCCTCGACCGAAGAGATTATCGGCGGCTACCGCTACATAACCGGTTCGGACATCCGCATGCGCCCCGACGGAACCCCGCGGATCGCGACCTCCCATATGTTCACCTTCTCCCCCGAATTCATCCGCGACTACCTCCCCTGGACGATCGAACTCGGCCGCTCGTTTGTCCGCGTTGAATACCAGTCGACGCGCCAGGGGTCGAAGGCAATCTATGCCCTCGACAACCTATGGGACGGACTCGGCGCGCTGACGGTCGTGCATCCCGAGATACGCTATCTCTTCGGGAAGGTCACGATGTATCCGAGTTATTCGCGCGAATGCCGCGACATGATCCTCTATTTTATCAACAAGCATTTTCCGGACCGCGACGGACTCGTCCGCCCGATCACGCCGCTTGAAGTCTCCTATGACCTCGAGAAACTCGAGGCGTTGTTCTGCCACGACGATTTCGAGTCGGACTACAAGGTCCTGAACCACGCCGTGCGTGCCTGCGGGGTCAACATCCCTCCACTGGTCAACGCCTATATGAGTCTGTCGCCGACGATGCGTATGTTCGGGACAGCGATAAACGATGAGTTCGGCGATGTCGAGGAGAGCGGAATCTTCTTCGCGATTTCCGAGATCTACGAGTTCAAGAAGCAGCGCCACATAGGAACCTACCTTGGCTCAAAGAAATAATACCCCGGCCAGGGCGGATGTGGTCTGATCCAACAGGCAATTTCAGCCAAAGTCGGTTTATCGCCTGACGCAGACGCAGGCGAGGACGCCTGCCAACCACAACTAATACATTGTCTGTCAGACTTAAGGAAGAGGTTTCGCAACCGAGCACAGAGTATTCTCATAGCGGAGCGCCACAGGTTATTTTTCGGGGAGATCGGTGCCGCGGATTTTGCGGACGAAGGTGTCGCGGTCGATTGCGCGCTGCCTCATCTTGTTCCGGTAGGTGTAGATCGTGTTGACGCCGACACCGAGAAGTGTCGCTATCGTCTGGGTGTCGTCGATTCCGAGACGCATCAGCGCATAGACCCGGATCTCATTGTTCAGCCGGCCCTCGGGGATGTCGGTTATCCGGCGGTCGGGCTGCAGCATCGAGTTGATTTCGTCGATAAATCCCGGATACTGCGCCAGAAACAGATGGTCGAAGGTCTCGAGGAAGCGCTGGGCAAACTGCTCGTTCTGAACCGACGGCTTCATCATACGCCTGACATCGTCGACCGCACCGGCCGAAAGTTTGTTTCCGAACGTGCGGATCAGTTTGTCGAACGCCTCCATATTTCTCTCCTGAAGCAGAAGCCCTTCGCGCATGAATTCCCGGACATCGAGTCTGTGAGCGGTCGTGGATTCCGTTGCAGGTTCGGGATGCGAGACGGGCTCCGGACAGGCATCGGTCGCTTGTAATCCGGCGGCGCGGCGGCGAGCGCCGTGGCGCGACAGATAGCCGGTCAGACGAAGTACCATATCGAGAATTATCACCAGCGCTGCGGCGAACAGCCACCACATAGCCGCCCTCTGGCGGCCGCGGAACAGCATCGGCATCTTCCGGCCGAGGTCGTAGTAGCGGTCGGCCGAACGGATCGTCAGCAGTACGTTCCTGGCTTTCTGGGCGTCATCGACCGTCGCCGACACACACTCGAACGCATCGAGATACTCCCCCTCGCTTTCGAACCGTTCGCTCAGGACAAGATCCGCCATTCCGCAGAGGTTCGCATCAATCATCTGGGCAATCGAGGCGCGGAGCGCATAGAGCAGACGGTTGTTACGGTTCTCACCCTCCTGGTCGAACTGCGAGATCAGAATGCATGCCATCGAATAGGCGTCGGAACCGACCTCGCAAGAATCAAGCGCCATCGAAAAGGCTGCGACACTGAGTTTCGGTTTTCCTTCGCGGAGATACGACATTCCACGCATCAGGTTATGGAGCGGAGAACTTCCGTTGGTAAGTCTCAGGAGGGTGTCGCACGCGGCTATACGCTTCGCCTCGGCGCTCGCGCGGAGGGTGTCGATCGCCGTGTTCGAGCAGACTGTCCGGTAGAGACGGTGGGCGCAGTGATAGAACTCGACTTTGGCTAGCGTATCGGTCAGTATCGCCGGAGAGAGGCGTTCGAATTCGGCGACACTCTCCGAGAAGATATGCTTCAGCGGCATCAGCGAGATCCGCTGGGCACGGGCGAGCAGGGCGAGTTGATCGAGAGAGGCAGAATCGGCCCGGGCTGCTGCGAGGCCGTAGTAGAGCGCGGCTGAATCGAGGTTCAGCGTCGAGTAGGTTTCTCCAAGCTGGTATGCACCGACAGCGAAAAGCGAGTCCGATTCGACAGCCAGCAGAGCGCGGCCGGCCGTGAGGGCGTCTCCGAGGGCCGTTTCAATATACATCTCGCGGTTTTTTCTGATATCAGACCACTGTTTCAAGGTCGGTTCGAGACCGCTGTCATACAACCGCCGACAAGAGTCGGCAGCGTTATCTGCGGAGACCGGCGACGTGTGGAGCAGGGCTGTCGCCACAGCGGTCAGAAGGATTGATAGGACATTTTTCATTGGCGGATCCTGTATCTGTTGTTTATAGTAGTGTATAGCGCGCGGAGTCTGCTACAACATGTCGAAGTATAATCGGCCGCCCGTCATAACGCCACAAAGTTATCGAAATTAATTTAAATTCCGCGCATTTTTCTCAATTTTTTTTTAAATTCAGCGAAAATCGTTTTGACACACACTATGTCGGAAAGTTCAATTCGAGAAATACCATGTCGATACAAATCAATAATATAAACTTGCAGACATCTCAATTCGGGGAAGAATTGGTTTAGATTCTGTTTTTTCGACAAAAGATATGGCGTAACTTTGTTCTGCCTGTCTGCCGGATTTTCTTCTGTCCGGACAGACACTTTGGACAGGTTCATAATAGCAGAAAAATAGTAATGTGTTTTATGGTAGGTTCGAGGTTTGGCCGAAAGCTTCGGCCGAAAGCCAAACCGAGAAGACAGCAGCTCGTTCCGTGAGGAAAGAGCTGCTTTTTTTGTTGGGATCCTACTGTTCGGAGGGGTGGGATAGGAGTTCGATAAGGGCCGGACGCGAAAGGATCCGTAGTTCGTTCATCCCGTAACTGACTATTCCGCGAGAGGCCAGCGAGTCGAGTGTCGCTATAAAGGTCGAGCGCTGTACGCCGAAAAGAGAATAGAGGTCGCGGTGGCGGCAGCCGAGGGTGATCTCCGTGGCGTCGGGCTGCGTCAGCGACATTACCCAGAAAGCAATCCTCTGTTCGAGCGAACCGGTCGTGACGGCCAGGATACCGTCGACCGACTTCTGGGCGTTCAGCGACAGCATGTTCAGGAAGTTATAGAGGAAGACGCGGTCTGAATGGAGTATCTCGACATAGTCGCTTTTGTCAATCTGCATTATTCCCGTGGGGGTCTCGGCTACGAGCGTTCCGGGATACATCGTCGTGCGGCCGAACAGGAAATCGGGGGCAATTACCGAGGGGGACGTGAGCGTCTGTCCGACCCGGAAACGATTGTCGGAACTGATGATCGTCATCCGTGCCGACCCGGAGATAATAAACTTGACATGGGAGCAGCGTTCCCCCGCCGAGACGATCGTGTCACCCCCTGGATATTTCAGAAAGTGGAATTTCGTTTGTCCGACAATCTCCGATATCCGGTTGTAGGTGACCCCTTTGAACAGGGGGAGGTTCAATATGGTCTGATACATGCTCTCCATAGTCTCGGCGTTGGGTTTTGTTACGACTATAACAACGATGGAGACCAATAAGTTCCCGTACGCGACAGCGACGGCGTGTCCGCCCCCTGCGGGGGTCGGACACGCCGTCGCCGGAATATTGTTCGGGGGATCAGCGCTTCCCTTTCTGGCGCTGTTTCTCCTGTTCGCGGAGAATAGCCTGCTGGCGGCGCTGGGCCTCTTCGAGACGGGCCATGAACCCGCTCTTTTTCTTCGGCTTGCGGGCGTTGGCGCGCATCTGTGCGCGGACTTTGTCCTCGTTGACGACCTTGCGGAAGATGTAGGTCTGGACGATTGTGATCAACAGCGACAGGAAGTAGTAGTAACTCAGACCCGAGGCATAGTTGTTGAACCAGAAGAGGAACATCAGCGGCATCAGGTACATCATCCATTTCATCGCCGGCATCGTGTTGCCGCTCGGCTGTGACTGCATGTTGATCCGCGTATAGAGGATGTTGGTTACGGTCATCAGGAGGCAGAACAGACTGACATGGTTACCGAACGTGCTAGACAGAAGCCAGATATGGGTCTTCCACGACCAGATCGCGTCGGGTGCCGAGAGATCCTTCGCCCAGAGAAACGACTCTCCGCGGAGTTCGATCGCCGAAGGGAAGAAGTTGAACATCGCGACAAGGATTGGCATCTGGAGCAGAAGAGGCAGACAGCCGGAGAAGGGGCTTGCCCCGGCACGGGAGTAGAGAGCCATGGTTTCCTGCTGGCGCTTCATCGCGTTTTCGTTTCCGGGATATTTCTCGTTCAGTTCGTTAATCTCGGGGGCGAGGACGCGCATCTTCGCCTGCGACATATAACTCTTGTAGGTGAAGGGGAAGAGAATCAGTTTGATGAACAGTGTCAGAATCAGGATGATGATACCGTAGTTCGAGATAAACTTGCCGAGGAAGGTGAAGACCGGGATGATGATCAGGGTGTTGATCCAGCGGAAGAGCGACCATCCGAGGGGGATGATGCGGGTAAAGTCCATGTCGTGTCCCTCGACGACCTCATCTTCGAGGCTCGACAGTATCGGGTAACTGTTCGGGCCGAGATAGAAGACGAATGTAGCGGCGTCAGGCTTCGCCGGGCTGTAGGCAAAAGTAGCCTCGGCCGACATTGTCTTGAGACAGTCGGGATTGTTTTCGAGGACATCGGAGCGGAGCGCGGCGGTTTCGAAGTTGTTATGGGCGACCATCAGGGCCGAGAAGAACTGGTTCTTGAAGCCGATCCAGCGAACCTTCTCGTTTATCTCCTCGCTGTCTTTCTTGTTCTCGGAGAGATGTTCGACATCGCCCCCCGCATATTTATAATATAGCGCACTGTTCCGCTCCTCGAACATCCGTCCGGCTTCGTTGCGCTGGAGCAGGGAGTTCCAGTGGAAATACATCTCGGAGGTGCTCTGAGGGAGTATCCGCTGCATGTTCTGCTGTAGTATATCCATCCTGACGCAGTAACTTCCGGGGAGGAGCGTGTAGCGCAGACCCCAGGTCGCACCCGAGCCGAGGTCAAGGGTCATCGTGACCGAGGTGTCGGTTCGTTCGGTCGGGACGAAATAGAATTCATCGGTGTCGAAGCGCTGGTTGGCAGTCTCGAGGGTGAAGGCATACGATCCGAGGTCAGGGGCCATCAGTTCGACGGCTGTCGAGTCGTAGCGCTTGTATTCGTTCAGGACCGCGCGGGAGATCATGCCCCCCTTGTTGGAGATCTCGAGGGTGACCTTTTCGTTGGCGAGGGTGACAGTCGTCGAGTCGCCGGCAGTGTAGCGCGCGAATCCCTGGTAGCGGGCCGCGTGGTCGATCTGTCCGAGCAGAACTGAAATGGCGCGGGCAGCATCGCGGGGGGCAACATCGCCGCGCTGGGCGTCGCTGCGGAGTGTTGCCAGGGTGTATTCGCGGCCGTCGGCCGTGACGGTTCCGTCGAGCTGGCCCGGGGTGCCGCCGACGGTCAGGGTGACTTCGGGGGTTGTCAGGGTATAACTGTTTGTCACGGTATCTGCCACGCCGTTCTGGCGCACGACATTGACGATGTTGTCGATCTGGGCTGAAGTGAGGGTGTCGGCTATGACCGGATTGTCGCCGGCCGCGGTTATCTCGGAGTTTAGTTCCTCCGTCACCTGGGTATTCTCTTTCGGGCGGTTAAGCCACATGAACAGCAGGATCACCGCGCCCATCAGGAGCATCGTCGTCATCGGACTCCCTGAACTCTGGTTCTTGTTCATCTGGGGTTTGTTGATTGATTATTTTGTGCGTAATGATTATTTTCGGATTTCCTTGTCACTTCCCGGCGCAGCAATCCTTTTCGTCGTGGTATGCGACAGCGGCGCGCATAAAGGAGAGGAATATCGGGTTGGGCGACAGGACGGTGCTCGAATACTCGGGATGGTACTGCGTTCCGATATACCAGCGTTTCCCGGGAACCTCAACGACTTCGACAAGATGTGTCTCCGGATTCTCACCTACGCAGGCCATTCCGGCCTGTTCGTATTGCTCGCGGTAGTCGTTGTTGAATTCGAAGCGGTGGCGGTGGCGTTCGCTGACGGTTGTCGCGCCATAGGCTTCGGCAGCCTTCGAGCCGGGACGGAGCGAACAGTCGTAGGCTCCGAGGCGCATCGTTCCGCCGAGGTTGCTGATGCTCTTCTGCTCTTCCATCAGGTCGATTACGTTGTCGGGGGTCGAAGGATCCATTTCGGTCGAGTTCGCATCCTCGAGGCCGAGGACATTGCGGCCGAATTCTATGACCATACACTGCATTCCGAGGCAGATCCCGAAGGTCGGTACATCACGCTCGCGACACCAGCGCAGGGCTGTAAATTTCCCCTCGATACCGCGGTGGCCGAATCCGGGGGCAACGATGACGCCGTCGAGGTCGCCGAGGAGTTGGTCGACATTCGAGGCGTTCAGTTTCTCGCTGTGGATATACCGCAGGTCGAGTCGGCGGTCGCAGTAGGTCGCCGCCTGGAACAGGGCCTCGTTGATCGATTTGTAGGCGTCCTGGAGTTCGACATACTTCCCGACGAGGCCGATCGTGACGGTCTCGCCGGCCGAGCGGAGTTTTTCGATGAAATTCTTCCAGGGTCCCATATCTGGCTCGGAGGAGTCTGCGACGCCGGTCTTGCGCAGGACGATTTCGTCGAGATGCTGCTCGTGCATCGTCAGGGGAACTTCGTAGATCGAAGGCATGTCGATCGACTGGATAACGGCGTCGGCATCGACGTTACAGAATTGCGCAATCTTGCGGCGCATCGTCTGGGGGATATCCTTTTCGGTTCGCAGAACGAGTATGTCGGGCTGGATACCTACCTGCTGGAGCTGCTTGACCGAGTGCTGGGTCGGCTTTGTTTTCAGTTCTTTGGCGGCCCGGAGATAGGGAACGTAGGTCAGATGGATGCAGAGGGCGTTGCGGCCGAGTTCCCAGCGGAGTTGCCGGACAGCCTCGAGGAAAGGCAGCGACTCGATGTCGCCGACGGTGCCGCCAATCTCTGTTATGACGAAGTCGAACTTACCGGTGTTGCCGAGGAGTTTGACGTTCCGCTTGATCTCGTCGGTGATGTGGGGTATGATCTGTACGGTTTTGCCGAGGTAGTCGCCGTGTCGTTCCTTGTTAATGACGTTCTGGTAGATGCGTCCGGTCGTTATGTTGTTGGCACGGGTAGTCTGGATATTGGTGAACCGCTCGTAGTGGCCGAGGTCGAGGTCAGCCTCGTGTCCGTCGACGGTGACATAGCATTCGCCATGTTCGTATGGGTTCAGCGTTCCGGGGTCGATATTGATATACGGGTCGAACTTCTGGATTGTCACGCTGTAGCCGTGGGCTTTCAGCAACGACGCCAGCGAAGCCGAAATTATCCCCTTCCCGAGGGAGGAGACGACTCCGCCAGTGACGAATATATATCTTGTTTCCACAATCAGATAAATGTTAGAATGATGGTTCGTTTCGTTTTCAAACCGCAAAGTTACGAAAACTTTTCAAACCGTCGCCGCATTCTCCCCCGAAAATCATTCCTCGACGGCGAAGAAGTTGCGGTACCAGGGGTTCAGCAGGTCGGAGACTTGCCATGCACTGACTTCTGCATCGACCGGGCCGGTCGAATAAGGGGCGATGTCGTAGGGGTTGTAGTGGAAAACGATCGCGTCGCCGTCGATATAGACCATCTTCGACGGGTCGACCGAGTCGCTGAAGAAACCAGCCTCCGACAGATGTCCCGACGGGACGTTATACTGTCGCTCGAGCGCCTCGACAATAGCGCGTCCGACTTCGATTTCGGTTCCCTCGCGGAAGATGTCGGCGTAGGTGACGACGGCGTCTTTGGCGAAGAGATAGGTGAACGGCTCGGACGACGAGTTCGGGTGGGCTCCGCCGAGATATGTCGATTTCGTGACGAAATAGGTCACGATATCGGGGGTCAGTTCGTTGATCCGGGCGTTGACGTCGGCGTAGTAGACGTTTATCCCCGCAGCGGGGACTTCGGAGACGGTGTCGGTCCGGGTGTAGGTCTCCGAGTCGACATAGTCGCCGCTGTCGGCGGTGAAGTCGAGCATCGCGTTGTCGATGTCGGTCGAGTTCTTCAACCCGAAGGCGCGCTGGACGATGGCTGCCCTCAGGGGAGCAATGTCGTAGTCTGCGATCCGTTCGGGCCACTGGACCGTGGCCGATAGCGACAGCCAGCAGGTATCGCTGTCGGAGGACATACGATAGCGGCGGACCGACGATTTGATTGTCTCGCTGATCGGGAAATTCGTGATTCCGTCTGTTTCGGTCGGTTTGGCTCCGGGAGCCTTCGAGATAAAATCGCAGGAAGCGAGCGCCGCAAGGAGGGCACAGGCGGCCAGAGCCGCACCTTTATTAATATAGGTAGTCATATCGGGGGGAGGGTGTTTGTGGTCTGTTACAGGTTACAATCGCGGGACACAGCAAAAAGTTCGCCGAAAGGGGTATTCGGGAGTATGAAAAAAGGCCCAAAAAGTGTTAACAAAGTTAAACGGGGCAGAAAATAGACCGAAAGGGATAACAAGATTTGATGGTTTCACAAAAAATTGCTTACTTTGCACCGCAAAATGAATTTACTAACAAAAAAATCTACTAACTATGTCTGAAATTACAGATCGCGTCAAAGCGATTATCGTAGAGAAGCTCAACGTTGAGCCCAACCAGGTAACAGAGGAAGCAACATTCACCGGTGACCTCGGCGCCGACAGCCTTGACACTGTAGAACTTCTGATGGAGTTCGAGAAGCAGTTCGGCATCAAGATCCCCGAATCTGAAGCAGACAAGATCCAGACTGTAGGCGACGCTATCGCCTTCATCGAAGCAGCTGAATAATAAAACCCCCTACTCCAACGCTTTTCCACATCAATGGAATTAAAAAGAGTTGTCGTAACAGGACTCGGCGCCATCACACCGCTCGGTAACGACGTAGCCACGACATGGGCTGCGGCTATCGAGGGGAAGAGCGGCGCGGGTCCAATCACCCATTTCGACGCCTCGCTGTTCAACACCCGCTTCGCATGCGAGGTAAAGAACTTCAACGCGACGGAGCACTTCGACCGCAAAAAAGCGCGTCAGCTCGACCTCTATGCCCAGTATGCGCTCGTCGCAGCCCGTCAGGCTGTCGCAGACTCCGGCATCGAATCAGCTGAGAACCTCGACAAAAACCGTATCGGTGTAATCGTCGCCGCAGGCATCGGCGGCCTCCACACCTTCGAGGAAGAGGCCGGATACTACGAGACACACAAAGCCGACGGACCGAAATACAACCCCTTCTTCATCCCGAAAATGATCGCCGACATCGCGTCGGGCCATATCTCGATGGAATATGGGTTCCACGGCCCGAACTATGGTGTCGTGTCGGCCTGCGCTTCGTCGAACAACGCGATCATCGACGCCTTCAACTATATCCGGCTCGGAAAAGCCGACGCATTCCTGACCGGAGGCGCCGAGGCTGCGATCTTCCCCGCCGGCGTTGGCGGCTTTAACTCGATGCGCGCCCTCTCGACCCGCAACGACTCCCCCGAGACCGCATCGCGCCCCTTCAGCAAGTCCCGCGACGGCTTCGTCATGGGCGAAGGCTCAGTTGTTCTGATGCTCGAGGAACTCGAACACGCGAAAGCCCGCGGCGCGAAAATCTATGCGGAGGTCGTCGGCGGCGGTATGTCGGCTGACGCTTACCACATCACGGCGACACACCCCGAAGGTCTCGGCGCGAAACTGTCGATGCAGATGGCTCTCGACGACGCCGGAATCACCCCCGACAAGATCGACTACATCAACGTCCATGGCACGTCGACCCCCGTCGGCGATGTCTCCGAGGTAAAGGCTATCGTCGACCTCTTCGGCGAACATGCCTACAAACTGAACATCAGTTCGACAAAATCGATGACCGGGCACCTCCTCGGAGCGACCGGCGCGATTGAAGCCATGTTCAGCATCAAGGCTTGCGAAGAGGATATCGTTCCCCCGACGATTAACCACGCCGAGGATGACATCGACGAAAACATCGACTACAACCTGAACTTCACGTTCAACAAGGCTCAGAAGCGTCCCGTACGCTACGCCCTGTCGAATGCATTCGGGTTCGGCGGCCATAATGCGACCGTGATCGTCAAGAAGTACGAGGAATAATCCAACCACCTGAGTTTTATCAGGAGCCATAACTTAATGGCGCCGACTGGATCGACCGGTCGGCGCCATTTTATTATATGACTTATAAATCTTATATGACTTATAAATCTTATATGACTTATAAATCTTATATGACTTATAAATCTTATATTTCTTATACGTCTTATACGTCTTATAAATCTTATAAAAAACAGAAATCGGGGCGATCCAGACGGAACGCCCCGATTTCTGTTTTATATCGGTTTAGTCCTGGCGTTTGTTGCCGCCGTCGCGACGCGGACCGCGGTTGCCGCCATCGCGGCGCTGACGGTCGCCACCTTCGCGGCGGGGACGGTCGCCGCGCGGAGCACGCTCACGCTCGACGTACCCTTCAGGCTTCGGAAGAAGCGCGCGCATCGACAGACGATACTTGCCGGTCTTTTTGTCGATCTCGATCAGCTTGACCTCGACTTCGTCGCCCTCTTTCAGGCCCGAAGCAGCCATGTCGTCGAGACGTTCCCACGAAATCTCCGATATATGGAGCAAACCGTCGCGATTCGGCATGAACTCTACGAAGGCCCCGAAATCGAGAATCGAGCGGACTTTTCCTTTGTAGACTTTCCCTTCTTCGGGGAGAGCAACAATCGCGTTGATCATCTCGAGGGCCTTGTCGATCGCGGCCTTGTTCGAAGCAGCGACTTCGATATAGCCGCCCTCGTCGATCTCGTCGATCGAAACGGTCGCGCCGGATGCCTCCTGTATACCCTGGATGACCTTTCCGCCCGGGCCGATCACGGCTCCGATAAGTTCCTTCGGGATCAGCATCGTGACGATACGCGGAACGTGGGGCTTGTAGTCCTCGCGGGGTGCGGGGATTGTCTTCTCGATGATGTCGAGGATATGGAGACGCCCTTCGCGGGCCTGGTTCAAGGCGCGCTCGAGGATGTCGTAACTCAGACCGTCACACTTGATGTCCATCTGTGTCGCGGTGATGCCGTCGCGCGTTCCGGTGACCTTGAAGTCCATGTCTCCGAGGTGGTCCTCGTCGCCGAGGATATCAGAAAGGACGGCCCATTTGTCGGACTCGGTATCGGTGATCAGACCCATTGCGATACCGCTGACAGGCTTCTTCATCTTGACACCGGCGTCGAGCAGGGCGAGCGTGCCGGCGCAGACCGTTGCCATCGACGACGAGCCGTTCGACTCGAGGATGTCGCTGATGATACGGCAGACATAGGGGAAATCCTCGGGGAACATACGCTTCAGGGCGCGGTGGGCGAGGTTGCCGTGACCTACTTCGCGGCGGCCGACGCCGCGCTGAGCCTTCGCTTCGCCTGTCGAGAAGGGGGGGAAGTTATAGTGGAGCAGGAAGCGCTCGCGACCCTGGTTCAGGACGTCGTCGACGATCTTTTCGTCGAGTTTCGTTCCGAGGGTGACGGTCGAGAGCGACTGGGTCTCGCCGCGGGTGAAGACTGCCGATCCGTGGGGTCCGGGGAGGTAGTCGACCTCACACCAGATCGGGCGGATTTCGTTCGTCTTGCGGCCGTCGAGGCGGATACCTTCGTCGAGGATACAGCGGCGGACAGCCTCTTTCTCGACATCGTGGTAGTAGCGCTTTACGAGCGGAATCTTTTCGTCGCGTTCCTCTTCGGGGAGCGAGTCGATATACTCCTGGCAGATTGCGTCGAAACTGTCCTGGCGCCAGTGTTTGTCGGCGCTGCCGGCCTTGGCGACAGCATAAGCCTTGTCGTAGCATTTGTCGTGGACATCCTTGCGGAGTTCCTCGTCGTTGACTTCGTGGCAGTATTCGCGTTTGACGGTCTTGCCGGCAGCCTCCATCAGTTCGATCTGGGCCTTGCACTGCTCCTTGATCGCTTCGTGGGCGGCCTTCAGGGCGTTCAGAAGGTCGGTCTCGGAAACTTCGTTCATCTCTCCCTCGACCATCATGATATTGTCGTAGGTCGCGCCGACCATCAGCTCCATGTCGGCTTTCTCGAGTTGTTCGAAGGTCGGGTTGATGACGAACTCTCCGTCGACGCGGGCGACGCGGACCTCGGAGATCGGACCGTTGAAGGGGATGTCGCTGACGGCGAGGGCGGCCGAAGCGGCCAGACCGGCGAGAGCGTCGGGCATGTCGACGCCGTCGGTCGAGTAGAGGGTTATGTTAACGAATGTATCGGCGTGGTAGTTCGAGGGGAAGAGCGGACGGAGCACGCGGTCGACAAGACGCGACGTCAGAATCTCATAGTCCGAAGCGCGCCCCTCGCGTTTCAGAAATCCTCCGGGGAAACGACCGAACGAGGAATATTTTTCTTTGTATTCAACCTGAAGGGGCATGAAGTCGACCCCTTCGCCGGCCTCTTTGGCCGACACAACTGTCGCAAGGAGCATCGTGTTGCCCATGCGAAGCTCTACCGCTCCATCGGCCTGCTTGGCAAGTTTGCCGGTCTCCAGCGTGATGGTCCGTCCATCCGCAAGCTCGATGGTTTTCTTAATTGGATTCAACATAAAATATGATAAATAACGTGCTTAATTTTTTGCCATTGTCAAAAATTCTGACAAAATTACTAATTTTTCCCGACAAAACCATAGGCCGCGGGCTCTTTTTTCTCCCCCGGGGGAAAATAATCGTTTTTTCGGCTCTCTTTCGGCCGATATTTTGTCAGTCGGAGGAAAATGAGTAATTTTGCCCAAACAAAAGCTCTGCATCAAAATGAAGCGCAAAAATTATGTGTCGATTGCCGACATTACAAGAGACGAAATAATGGACCTGATCGCCAAAGCCAGTTATTTCGAACGTAATCCGAACCATCGTCTGCTCGACGGAAAGGTTGTGGCGACCCTCTTCTTCGAACCTTCAACCCGAACCCGCCTCAGTTTCGAAACGGCCGTCAACCGCCTCGGCGGCAAGGTCGTCGGGTTCTCCGATGCCAGCACATCGAGCACATCGAAGGGGGAGACCCTGAAGGACACAATCAAGATGGTCAGCAACTATGTCGACCTGATCGTCATGAGACACCACCTCGAAGGGGCCGCGCAATATGCGACCGAAGTGACCGACACCCCGGTCATCAATGCCGGCGACGGCGCGAACCAGCACCCCTCCCAGACGATGCTCGACCTCTACTCGATCTACAAGACCCAGGGACGCCTCGACAACCTGACAATCACGATGGTCGGCGACCTGAAGTACGGCCGCACGGTCCACTCCCTGCTGATGGCCCTGCGCCATTTCAACCCGACCTTCAACTTCGTCGCCTGCGACGAACTCCGCATGCCGGCCGAATACCGCGAATTCTGCGACAAAAACGGAATCCGCTACACCGAGAGCCGCGCCTTCTCCCAGGAGATCATCGACCAGTCGGACATCCTCTATATGACGCGCGTGCAGCGCGAGCGCTTTACCGACATCGACGAATATGACCGCGTCAAGAATCTCTATACGCTCCATAACTCGATGCTCGCGACCTCGAAGCCGAACCTGAGGATCCTCCATCCCCTGCCCCGCGTCAACGAAATCGACCGCGACATCGACGACAACCCGAAGGCATATTATTTCGAACAGGCCCGCAACGGCCTCTATGCCCGCCAGGCGATGATCTGCAACGTTCTCGGAATCGACATCCCCGCCGCCGGACAGGAATAACCCCCGCCTCTTCTCCATCATCACCCAACAATCCCCCCCGAAATCAATCCTCAAGACCATATATGTCTGCATCAGAGAACAAAAAAGAACTGGCCGTCGCCGCCCTGCGCGACGGAACCGTAATCGACCATATCCCCTCCGACGTGCTGTTCAAGGCTGTCCGCATCCTCGGAATCGAAAGCCTCCGCAACCATGTCACGATCGGTAACAATCTCGACAGTTCGAAACTCGGAACGAAAGGTATCATCAAGGTCGCCGACGTGATTTTCCCGCAGTCTGACCTCGACCGCATCGCCCTGATCGCCCCCCACGCCAAGGTCAACACAATCCGCAACTTCGAGGTCGTCGAGAAGCGACGCGTCGAACTCCCCGACGAACTCGTCGGACTCGTCCGCTGCCCGAACCCAAAGTGCATAACGAACAACGAGCCGATGTCGACCCGCTTCGAGGTGATCGACAAGGAGGATGTCACGATCCGCTGCCGCTACTGCGGCCGTGTCGTCAAGAGCGCCGACGCCGAAATCTGACGCCCACCCAGACAGTCAGCGAGATGAAAGAGAACTGGAAACCCGGAACGATGGTCTACCCCCTCCCGGCGGTTCTGGTCAGTTGCGGAACTTCTGAAGAGAGCAATCTGATTACAATCGCCTGGACCGGAACAATCTGTACGAATCCGCCGATGCTCTACATCTCCGTCCGCCCCGAACGCCACTCCTACTCGCTGATACGCAGGACCATGGAGTTCACCGTCAACCTGACGACCGAAGCGATGGCCCGCGCGACAGACCTCGTCGGTGTCCGCTCCGGACGCGACTGCGACAAATGGGCCCTGACCGGACTTACACCCGAACCGGGCGTCGCCGTCGCCTGCCCGTCGGTCGCCGAATCGCCCCTGTCGATCGAATGCCGCGTCAAGGAGATTGTCGAGCTCGGCAGCCACCATATGTTCATCGCCGACGTCGTCAACGTCCGCCCCGACACGTCGCTGATCGACCCCGCGACAGGCCGCTTCGACCTCGACCGCGCCGGACTGATCGCCTACACCCACGGCCGGTACAACCGCCTCGGCGACGAGCTGGGCCACTTCGGATGGAGCGTCCGTAAAACCCCGCCGGAAAAGAAACGAACAAACAACAAGAAAAGATAAACCCACTTACACTACACACAACGAACGAATAATCAATATGCAGTACGACAACGTTATCTTCGATCTGATCGAACGCGAACACCAGCGCCAGAAAAAAGGGATTGAACTGATCGCCTCCGAAAACTTCGTCAGCGACGAAGTCATGAAGGCTATGGGTTCCTGCCTGACAAACAAATATGCCGAAGGATATCCGGCCCACCGCTACTACGGCGGATGCCAGGTCGTCGACGAGGTCGAGAGCCTCGCAATCAACCGTCTCAAACAACTCTTCGACGCCGAATATGCGAACGTCCAGCCCCACTCGGGCGCACAGGCCAACATGGCCGTCTTTATGGCCTGCCTCAAACCGGGCGACAAGTTCCTCGGCCTCAACCTCGCCCACGGAGGACACCTGACCCACGGCAGCCCCGTCAATTTCTCGGGCCTCGTGTTCCAGGCTCTCGAATATAACGTCGACGCCGAAACCGGCCTGATCGACTACGACCAGATGGAGCGCGTTGCCCGCGCCGAGCGTCCCCGCCTGATCGTCGGCGGCGCCAGCGCATATTCGCGCGAATGGGACTACGCCCGCATGCGCCGCCTCGCCGACGAAATCGGTGCGATCCTGATGATAGACATGGCCCACCCCGCCGGCCTGATCGCCGCCGGTCTGCTCGACAACCCCCTGAAGTATGCCCACATCGTCACCTCGACGACCCACAAGACCCTCCGCGGCCCGCGCGGCGGCGTCATACTGATGGGTCGCGACTTCGAGAACCCCTTCGGCAAGAAGAACAACAAGGGGGAGACCCGCATGATGTCTTCTCTTCTCGACTCCGCCGTTTTCCCTGGCGTCCAGGGTGGCCCGCTCGAGCATGTAATCGCCGCCAAAGCCGTTGCCTTCGGCGAGGCTCTCCAGCCCGGTTTCCGCGAATACCAACTCCAGGTGCGCCGCAACGCACAGGCGATGGCCACTGCGCTGACCGACCTCGGCTACAAAATCGTCTCCGGCGGCACGGACAACCACTGTATCCTCGTCGACCTGCGGACAAAGTTCCCCGAACTGACCGGAAAGGTTGCCGAACGCGTCCTCGTCGAAGCTGACATCACGGCCAACAAGAATATGGTTCCGTTCGACACCCGCTCGCCGTTCCAGACCTCCGGCATCCGCCTCGGAACCCCGGCAATCACAACCCGCGGTGTCCGCGAGGATATGATGCCGGTCATCGTCGGGATGATCGACCGCGCTCTCTCGAACCCCGATTCGCCCGAGACGATCGCCGACGTCCGCCACAGCGTCAACGACATGATGCAGTCCTACCCGATATTTACGATGGAATAAACGAATGTCAGACCTGCTGAATTTCATAACCTGGACTGCCGACCCCTATATCATCCATACCAGCGCCATCTCCGTGCGCTGGTACGGACTGATGTTCGCCATAGGCTTCCTCGTCGGCTACGAAATCGAGTCGCGCATCTTCCGCCGCGAAGGCGCGCCCGAGAAGTGGCTCTCGATCCTGCTGATCTGGGTCGTCGGCGCGACAATCATCGGCGCCCGCCTCGGCCACGTCTTTTTCTACGAATGGAGCTACTACAGCCAGCATCCGGCCGACATCGTGAAGGTCTGGGAAGGGGGCCTTGCCAGCCACGGCGGAACAATCGGCATCATCTTCGCCGTCATCCTCTTCTCGATCCTGACAACACGGCGCTCTCCGCTGTGGACCTTCGACCGCCTCGTTATCCCGATTGCGCTCGTCGGCGGCCTGATACGTATCGGAAACCTGATGAACAGCGAGATTTTCGGCCATGCGACCTCCCTCCCCTGGGGCTTCAAGTTCGTCAACTCGCGCGAATGGCACGAACTCTACGAAGGCCTCGCCTGCCATCCGACCCAACTCTATGAGGCGGCGTGCTATTTCGCACTGTTCGCACTTCTGATGTGGATGTACTGGCGCCGTAACGCCGGAGAACGCTCCGGATTGCTTCTCGGGACCTTCTTCATCGGCTGTTTCTTGCCGCGATTCCTGATTGAGTTCGTCAAGAACGACCAGGTCGGCTTCGAGGCCGATATGATCCTGAACATGGGCCAGTTGCTCAGCATCCCCTTCATTCTCGCCGGAATTTTCCTTGTTGTCCGCGCATTCCGCCGTCCGAAGGTCGCGATTGACTACCCGAACCGTTTTGCCGAAGAACTGAAAAAATGACCGATTGCCGCGAAATATTCATAACCGGAATCGACACCGACGCCGGTAAAAGCTACGCCACCGCCTGGTATGCCGCCCGGCTCGCAGCCGCGGGCCGGAAGGTCATCACCCAGAAATTCATCCAGACCGGAAACGACACCTTCTCCGAGGATATCGAGCTCCACCGCCGTCTCGCCGGCGCGCGCTGGAGCGACGCCGACCACCGCCGGCTGACCGCTCCAATCATATTCTCTTATCCGGCCTCGGCCCAGTTAGCCGCCCGGATCGACGGTGTCGACCATATTGACCTGTCGATAGTCGACCGCGCCCGCCGCGAACTGCTCGAGACATACGACACAGTCCTCGTCGAGGGCGCCGGCGGCCTGATGGTCCCGGTGACCGACGAAGAATTCACAATCGACTACGTCACCTCACGCCGTCTGCCGGTCATACTTGTAACAAACTCACGCCTCGGTTCGATTAACCACACCGTACTCTCGCTCGAGGCGATCCGGAACCGGAATATCCCCCTTCTCGCCGTTATCTATAACCACCATTTCGACACCGCCGAAGAGATCGCCGCCGATTCGCGCCGATTCGTCGGACAATATGTCGCCCGGATATTCCCGGACGCCGAGGTGCTCGACATGCCCTCACTGAACCTACCGCCAATGCCCCAGCCCACACTGACAATCTCGAAGGCCGAGATGGCCGGAATGACTCCGGTCACCTTCGACGGGGATGTCTGCCTCATCGACACCCCCGAAAAAGCCGACCAGGCCCTCGATACCCTCGAACAATGCCGTATCGTCGGGTTCGACACCGAAACCCGCCCGACCTTCCGGAAAGGAGATCTCCACCCGGTTGCCCTGATGCAGATCGCAACCGAAAACTGTTCGTTCCTCTTCCGCCTGAACCGTATCGGGATGCTCCCGCGCGTCAAACGCTTCCTCGAGAATCCCGACATCCTGAAGATAGGCCTCTCGCTGAAGGACGACTTCAACTCCCTGCGCCGTCTCGCTCCGCTGAGCCCCGGCGGCTTCGTCGAACTCCAGCGTCTCGCCAACGACTACGACATCCGCGACGGAAGCCTCCAGAAAATCTACGCGATCATTTTCGGCCAACGTATCTCGAAAGGCCAGCGCCTGACAAACTGGGAGGCCGACGCGCTGACGCCCGCACAGTGCCAGTATGCCTCGATTGACGCCTGGGCCTGCCTGCGTATCTACAACCACCTGACCGCGGGTCTGTTCGAACCCGCCCCGGCTCTATGAAACGCTCGACCGTCATCCCCCTTATGCTACTGGCCTACCTCGGAGTCATGAGTTACATAGGCTTCGACGAATTCCGCCGTGGCAACTATCTCTTCTACTTCGGGATAATCACCCTGACGCTGGTAGTCATCTTCCTCCTTCGCCTGACACTCCTTCGCGCCGAAAAACGCCGCCGCGACTCCGACCGGAAGAATAACGAATGATCCCCAAAAACTTCTTTCCCTGACCTATGACCCGACTCCTGCTGAATCTAGCCGACTATCTCGCATCGTCCGGTCTCGACACCCCCGACAGCCGTCTACTCGCGACTTCAATCATTTTCACCTCGGCAGTCGCTGTCGCCCTCCTTGTCTACTGGATACTCAGCCGGATGGTCAGCGGACATGTGCGCCGGCTTGTCCGGTACACCGAAGCAAAATGGGACGACATTCTCTTCAATGACTCGGTTCTGCGCAGCGTCTGGCAACTCATCCTCGTCATTATCCTCTACGCGACCCTCCCCGAGACTCTCGCATTCTACCTCCCTGCCGCAGTAGTCGTTCAGTCTATCCTGAAAATTGTCGTAATCCTGGCAATCATGATGCTGATTGTCCATACGATAGCAGCCGCCTTCGAACTCTTCTCGTCGATCGACCGCTACTCCGACAAGTCGTTCAAAGGACTCTGTCAGCTGCTCCAACTGCTCGTCATCCTCGGCTCAATCATTATAATCGTCAGTATCCTGATCGGCCGCGACCCGCTCGTCGTCGTTTCGGGCCTCGGGGCTATGGCGGCGGTGCTGATGCTGGTATTCCAGGACACAATCCTCGGGTTTATCGCCGGCGTACAACTGACGGTAAACGACATGCTCCGCCCCGGCGACTGGATCAGCGCCCCGAAGTCGAACATTAACGGCATCGTCCAGGAGGTCACGCTGACAACCGTGAAGATCCAGAACTACGACATGACGATCGTTACGATTCCACCCTACACCCTCGTGAAAGACTCGTTCCAAAACTGGCGCGGGATGAAGGACTCGGGGGGACGGCGCGTCACCCGCTCGTTCAATATCGACATGACGACCGTCCGGCTCATGACCTCCGCCGAGGTCGAACGCCTGGCCTCCGAACCCTGGTTCACCGACCGCTTCCCCGAGGGGATCGACAGCCGCCCGGTCAACCTGACCCTGTTCCGGCGCTATCTCGAATGGTATGTCGAACGAATTCCTTCGCGAACTCCCGAGATGCTCTGGATGGTCCGCGAACTCCAGCCAACCCCCGAAGGGCTCCCCGTCGAGCTCTATTTCTTCACGACGAACCAGGAGTGGGCCGACTTCGAAGCGACCCAGGCCGACGTTCTCGACGAGGTACTCGCGACAGTCAACCGCTTCGGACTCAGGCTGTTCCAACGTCCGACCGGTGCTGACATCCGCGGCCGCGGAGAGTGACTTCGAAAAAAAAATTAAAAAAAACGTCGCGAAATTTGGTCAATTCAAAAAAAGGGCGTAACTTTGCAACGCAAATGCGAAAAGGTGCCATAGCTCAGTTGGTAGAGCATCGGACTGAAAATCCGTGTGTCCCTGGTTCGAATCCCGGTGGCACCACCGCTTCAAGCGACGAAAGCGTTGAATCTCAATGAGGTTCAGCGCTTTTTCTTTGTTGTCTTGACAAGTTATCAATTTGACAAGATGTCCTGGAACCGGTGCGTCAGTCAGGCCGGATTATGGCGCGGATTCGCTCGACAAATTTTTCGGTAAGCGGGCGGAGTTCATCGAAGGTCTCCTTGTCGTAGTATACAAATTTTCATCTGAATTCCGTTCCCAAAATTATCTTGTCTATACAAAAGATCTTCGCAAGGATGGAAACATTCTTATGATGCCGACATGTATGTCAATGTTTCTGTGAATTACATTACATAAGAGTCTCAAGTTTCGGGTTTGGTGAAATGATTAGTACTTAGCAAATTGTATGTTTGCTTAGACTCGCCCGAATAGCGTTCCTATGCATAACCTCCGCATGCAAGCGAGTCTATCGAGTTTCAGGGTGTCACGCCGTCTGATTATTCGACCACTAACGTGGTCTGAATCATTGGGCTATTCGTCCGGGGGCTTTCGCCCCCGGCTACGATATTATACCGCTAACGCGGTGATTTATATACAATAAGCACCGAGAAGGCAATTCGCGGCGAACGCTTATGTTTTAATCTGACAACGCACCGCGTCGCGGTGCCATAAGGTAGCGGGCGAAAGCCCGCGGTCTGTATATAAAATTGAAAAAAACCGCGTTAGCGGTCGAATAATGTCACATATTTTGCTCTAGAGTCCCCGTTTAGGGAATTAAATCATTGACAACAATCCAGAACAGAAACTTGAGTAAGAGTTCATTTGCGCCAGGCAATGTCGCTTGGGGTGTTCTCTACTTGTTGTTTGGATATAATATTTTAATTCAACCACATAGCGTAGGGACGCAGCCTGCCGCGTCCGGCTTAAACTGGTCCGACCGAGGGGCGGACGTGGCAGGCCACACCCTTCTATAATAATGAATTATAATAAATTAATTATAGCGGGCGTCCCGCCCGCGTCTGCCTGACGCAGACGCGGGCCGGACGCGTACTAATTGTATTTTTCAGTTCGTTGCTTTGGCGGGGCGGGGGACCAGGGTGGTCTGGGCCCCGATGACCAACTGTCCGAAGGGCAACAGCGAGAGGATCTTGCAGGAGATCCAGCAACTGAGGAAGGTCGCGACAGCGATCGCCGGGATAGCGACAGCCGACCCGAGCCCCATGTCATCCTTCAGGATTCCAACCCACATTCCGAGCCAGAAGATATGGATAAGATACATTCCGTAACTCAGGTTCGACAGTTCGGTTATCAATGCCGGAGCGGTCTCGCGGCGGATGCAGGTGAACAGCAGGAAGGCTCCGGTTGTCGCGATCAGGACGTTGACCGTACACATCGCCCACCCGACTTCGAGCGTCGGTGTATCGAGGACGATACCCGGAACAGCCTGGACATAGAACGACAGGATCGTCCAGGCGGCGCCGACAGCCAGCAGTATCCCTCCGACAACAAGACGGCGGCTGATGCTCCAGTCGAGATGGACGCGGATATAGTGGGCCAGAACGAGATAGCCGAGGTAGCCGGAGAAGTACCAGAGCATATGGAACTCATTCCAGAAGCATTCTCCCCACAGTTCGCCGAAGAAACGGCGCAGATAGGGCATGCAGGTCGACAGGACGAAGAGTAGTATGAAAAATCGCTCCTCGCGGGCCGAGGCCTTTGTCAGCCAGGGTGATATCATCGGGATAAAGAGATAGAGGCTGATCAGCGGATACATGAACCACAGATGGCCTGCGAGTGTCGGGAAATTCAGCGCGAGCCGCGACATATCCGTTGTCGCCGTCTCCGCGTCGATCTGTCCCCAGAGCATCGGAACCGTCGAGTAGAGAATCATGAAGAGGATGAACGGCGGGAGAATACGGAGAGCGCGGCGGCGGTAGAACTGGAACGCCGACTGCCCCTCGCGCATCGGGACGAGCAGGAAGGCGGAGACGATCATGAACAGGGGGACCGACATGCGGGAGAAGCCGTCGTAGAGCGATACCCAGAAGCGGTCGGCCTCGCAGGCGAGCAGTGACTGGGGGCCGGCCATGTCGGTGGCCCCCGGTCCGGGATAGAAGTTCTCGCTCGCGTGGACCAGCATCACTAGGAAGCAGGCGAACACGCGGACATAGTCAAGAAATACGATACGTTTCATGGCGGTATTATTTTTCAACACGGGGGAACGCGGCGATACGCAGTCGGGCGGCACCCATCGGGATAAGTGTCAGTGTTTCATCGGCCTCGTCGCGGGGCGCATACTTCGTAGGGACCAGGTCTGTCATACCGGTCGCGTCGTAGCCCCACGACGGGATCTTCCGGCCGACGGTACGGAACTCCAGCGGAACGCTCTCGGCCGTGAAGGGGAAGTCGTCGGCGGGCCAGGTCTTGCGTACGACGGAGATTTCGCTGTCATCTTTCATCGCGTAGTTCCACGCCGAACCGGGTTTCAGGACCCAGCAGGGCCAGAGCGAAGCATCGACACCCTCCTGCCAGTGTGAGTCATCCTGGACGAATTCGTGGTCGCGGCTGTCATGCTGTTCCCAGACCTCGTCGATCTTCAGGGAGAGAGTCAGCGGGCCGTAGTCGACGCTGAAACTGTTCTTGTTCTGGAGCCACGAGCGGCGGCGCAGCGTCATCGGGAGAGTCAGTTCGACCCGGTCGCCATCCTTCCAAGTCCGTTCGAGGCGGATATATTTCCCGGCGGCTTCGGCAACCGGTTCTTCGGCGCCGTTGACCTTGACCGTCGCCCCCGTGGCCCACGCCGGAACGCGCAGATAGAGGGGGAAGAAGACTTCGGAGGAGGTCGAGACCGTCAGGGCGACAGTTTCATCGAAGGGATAGTTGGTTGACTCGGTCAGGCGGATCTCGCGGCCGTCGGCTACGAGGGCGGTTGTCTCGTTAGCGGCGTAGAGCATCGTTGCGAGGCCACCGTCCGTGGTTGCCATAACGAGATGTTCGGTGTAGTAGGGCCACCCCATGCCGTGGTTATGCTGGCAGCAGCGGCTGCTGAACGGACTCATCGAGAGCATTCCGCGGAGGTTGTTGTCGATACTCGGGCCGTGGAGTTTCTCGTCGCTGATCGCCATGTTGGCCGAGGTGATATAGCGGAGGGCGCGCATGTCGGGGGTCATCGCCGCCGTGAACGAATTCAGGGCGACATCCTCGCAGTGGTCGGCCCAGAAGGGGTCGCCGGTGATCCCCATCAGGATCTCGTCGGAGGCCATCTGTTCGACAATCGCACATGTCTCGGCTCCGTTACGGGGGTCGAAATAACCGTCGCGGGCATTTTCGTCGGCAGCATACATTCCGCCGGGCATCTGGCCGTAGCGCTCGCGCATTATATTGAAGTCGCGGTATGTCGCCTCGAGCATCGCGGGATCACCCGTATACATATAGTAAGTCGCCGGTTCGCGGAATCCCTGGGCAACGTTGACCCCGTGCCAGTTCGGGAGGCTCTCAGGCATGGTCCAGTCAGAGGTGTTGCGGTGGAGTTTTTCGGCGAAGGGAAGAAGCGACTCGTCGCCGGTCCGGTTATAGAGCCAGAGGACGCTCCAGAGGTTGTCGCCGCCGCGGAGTTTCTCCCAGTATCCCTCGAGGAAGAGGGAGTCGTCGAGGTTGTTTTCCCAGCCGAAATAGCGGGTCATCGCGTCGATTGCGCGCTGGTCGCCGCTCTGCTCATAGTAGGTCTGGAGCGCCCAGACCATCAGCATCTGTGCCCAAAGTTCGGGACGACCATTCTCCTCGTTCCGAGGGCCGAGGAACCCGTCCTCCTTCAGGTTCGCGAGGACGGCGTCGAACCAGACCTGCGATTCGCGCTTCATCTCCTCGTCGTCGAGGATATAGGCGAGCGAGCAGTAGCCGCGGAGCCAGTAGGGGACCTCCTCCCAGCCATGGTCGCCGGCGTCGAAGAGCCACTGGTTGTTGTTCTTGTCGAGCCATGCGCTGACCGATCCGAGTTGTCCGTTCAGTCCTTCGCGCTGGAGTTCGAGATATTTCCGGAGCCACCCCTTCGGCTGCACCTTTCCGACGGGGAGTTTCAGAAGGGGGGCCGTCTGAAGCGGAGCGCGGAACGCCGTGTAGTTCGCCTGACAGCCTGTGGCCGGCTTGTCGACTACGCTTGTCCCGGCGGAGGCACAAACCAAACTGGCACATCCGGCCGAAGCCAGGAGTGCCAGCAGAGATTTATTCAAATTTTTCAACATCATATCGAATTCAGGAGGTCGGTTTTCCCTTCGTTAACGAGTTTCAGAATCAGTTCGCCGAAGAGGGTGTTCTGCCAGGCGAACCAGGGGCGGGTGAAGTTCGAGGCGTCGTTCTTGTTGAACGATTCGTGGATGAAGCCGGTGCCGGCGTCGGTCGCCAGCAACTGGCGGATACATTCGGCGATCTCCTCGTCGTCGGAACTAGTCAGTGCCTTCATAATGATACTCATCGGCCAGACCATATCGTAGCCGACATGGGGTCCGCCGATACCTTCGCCCGCGGTCCCCTTGAAGAAGTAGGGGTTATGGTCGCTCCAGACAAAGCGGCGTGTATTCTGATAGATCGGATCGTTGACGTCGATATCGCTCAGATAGGGGAGCGACAGAAGGCTCGGGGCGTTCGAGTCGTCCATCAGCAGATGGTTCCCGAAGCCGTCGACCTCAAAGGCGTAGATCGGGCCGAACTCGGGATGGTCGTAGACAGCCTCTTTCTTCAGGGCAGTCTCGACTTCGTCGGCCAGGGCGCGGCATTCTGCGGCCTTTTCCGGGTTTTTGTTGACGGTCTCGAGGATCTCTGCGGCCTTGCGCAGCGACGAGACAGCGAAGAAGTTCGACGGCACGAGGAACTGGAGGGTTGTAGCGTCGTCAGACGGGCGGAAACTCGAGACGATCAGGCCGCAAGGCTTGACCGGCGCACCGAGGCCGCCGTTGTTCAGGGTGTCGAGGGCGCGGTCTGTGCGGCGCAGGAAGCGGTAACTCCCGACGCCGTCGTAGCGCTGCTGTTCGCGGAATGTCGCGAGAATCTTCGTCATCGCCTCGAGCCACTCCTCGTCGAAGACTGAGTCGTCGCCCGTGACTTTCCAGTATTCGTAGGCGAGACGAATCGGGTAGCAGAGCGAGTCGATTTCCCATTTACGTTCATGAACGTCGGGAATCATATCGGTTTCGTCCGACATCCATTCCCCGCCGGTCGGGCCGTCGTTGAAGGCGTTGGCATAGGGATCGAGGATTATGCATTTGAACTGGCGGCGGATAACCCCCTCGAGAAGTTTCTTCAGTTCGGGATCTTCGTTGGCGAGCTGGACATAGGGCCATACCTGGGCGCCGGAGTCACGGAGCCACATCGCGTGGATGTCGCCCGTATAGACGAACGTGTCGTTCTTTCCGTCGTCGCCTATGCGGTAGTGGACTGTCGTGTCGAGGGTGTTCGGGAAACAGTTCTCGAACATCCAGGCGAGTTTCGGGTTTTTCAGGGTCGGTTTGATCCGGGCAATCCGGTCGTCGACCGCTTTCGATTTAAAGAGGCGCCCGGAGGGCTGCGGACGGTTTGTCCGGCTGTAGAGGGCCGTATTGTCGGCCTCGCAGATTTCGGCGGCGAACGCGCCGGAGCCCGCCGAAGCGAGCAGAATCAGGAGCGAGACAGCGATTCTGTTAAATTTCATCTTCTTATGGTATTATTTTTCGTTACTGAAGGAATAGGGGGCGGCAGATTCGGCCGTTCCGCGCGAGAGGTTCGGGCGGTCAGTCATCTCGAATTCGATCTTTGCGCCGGCGGCGAGTTCGTCATGACCGAGCCAGTTACGGTCGCTTGTCTTTCCGTTGACCGTCAGCCGGTCGACATAGAAGTTCGAGTCGCTGTTTCCGGCGGCGGCGATCTCTACCTTTTTGCCGTTCTCGAGATTCAGGGTCGCGCGGCGGAACAGGGGCGAACCGAGGGCATACTGGTTCGAACCGGGGCAGACGGGATAGAAACCGAGAGCCGAGAAGACATACCAGGCCGAAGTCTGGCCGTTATCTTCGTCGCCGCAATATCCGTCGGGGTTCGGGTTATACATACGGTCCATGACCTGGCGGGTCCAGTATTGAGCCTTCCAGGGCTGGCCCGACCAGTCGTAGAGATAGATCATATGCTGGATCGGCTGGTTGCCGTGGGCATAGTTGCCCATGTTCATGATCTGCATCTCGCGGATTTCGTGGATAACGGCGTTGTAGTAACTCTCGTCGAAAACCGGAGGGAGGATAAAGACCGAGTCGAGCATTTCGTTGAAACTGTCGCGTCCGCCCATCAGGGAAATCAGTCCGGCGGGGTCGTGGAAGACAGACCAGGAGTAGTGCCAGGAGTTGCCCTCGGTGAAGGCGTCGCCCCATTTGAGGGGGTTGAACGGCGACTGGAAGTTCCCGTCTTCGTTCTTTCCGCGCATCAGGCGATGCTCCGGGTCGTAGAGATTACGGTAGTTCAGGGCGCGGCGGGCGAAGGGTTCGAGTTCCTTCTTCGATTTTCCGAGTTTTTGGCCGAGTTTCCAGATACACCAGTCGTCGTAGGCATATTCGAGCGTACGTGCGGCGCTTTCGTTTATATTGACATCGTAGGGGACATAGCCGAGGCGGTTGTAGTACTGATGGCCGAGGCGTCCGGTCGAGGGAACGTGGGGATGGACTTTGTCCGTACCGCTGACGACAGCCTCCCAGAGGGTCTCGATGTCGCCGCAGTCGACCCCTTTAAGGTAGGCGTCGGCGACGACCGAGGCGGAGTTGTTGCCGACCATACAGCCGCGGTGGCCCGGGGAGGCCCATTCGGGGAGGAATCCACTCTCGCGGTAGGTGTTTGCCAGGCCTGCCTGCATCTTCTCGTTCATCGACGGATACATCAGGTTCAGGAAGGGGAAGAGCGAGCGGAAGGTGTCCCAGAATCCGGTATCGGTGAACATATATCCGGCGAGGACTTCTCCGTTGTAGGGGCTGTAGTGGACGGGGTTCCCGTCGGCGTCGTATTCGTAGAAGGAGCGGGGGAAGAGAACCGAGCGGTAGAGACAGGAGTAGAATGTCCTCAGGCGGTCGACGTTGTCATCCTCGATTTCGATACGGCCGAGGATCTCGTTCCAGCGGTCACGCCCTTTCGCGCTGACCTGGTCGAAAGTGTCGTCGCCGAGTTCGCCGAGGTTCCGCAGGGCCTGCTCGGGACTGATGAACGAGGAGGCAATGCGGGCGTGGACCTGTTCGCCGCGGCGAGTTTTGAAACCGACGATCGCCCCGGCGTGGGATGCGGTCGACGAGAGTTTCTTCTCGTCGATATTGCCGTCGGCGACGGCGGCGGTGTAGGTGAACGGGTGGTCGAATTCGAGAACGAAGTAGTTCCGGAAGTTTTCGGGAACGCCCCCGCTGTTTTTTGTCGTGTAACCGGTGATACGGTTCTTCGAGGGGTCAATCGTGACCGACGAGCCGTTGTCGAACGGGTCGACGACGATATAGGCGTTGTCGGTCTCGGGGAAGGTGAAGCGCATGATCGAGGCGCGCTCGGTCGGAGTCACTTCGGCGACGACGTCGTAGTCGGCCAGGTAGGTGCGGTAGTAGTAGGGACGGGCGATTTCGGCTTTGTGGGAGAACCAGCTGGCGCGTTCATCCTCATTGAAGACTGGGCGTCCGGTGACGGCCATGACGGCAAACTGGCCGTAGTCGTTGATCCAGGGGCTCGGCTGGTGGGTCTGTTTGATGCCGCGGATTTTGTCTGCGTCGTATGTGTAGGCCCATCCGTCGCCCATCCGTCCGGTCTGCGGTGTCCAGAAGTTCATGCCCCAGGGGAGGGCGACTGCGGGATAGGTGTTTCCGGTCGAAAGGGAGTGTTTCGACTGAGTCCCGACGAGGGTACTGACATAGTCGACGGGGGTTGCGGCCGTCGCTTCAAGGCCGCAGAAAGCCACGGCGACCGCAGTCACCGTGGCTTTCATAATCGATTTGCTTATTTTATGCATTGGATTGTCTGTCTGATTTACTTTGAGAAAACCTTACGTGCGGTTCCGTCCGCTCCGACAACGATATTGAATCCCGGCACCGGCGAATTATGACGGATACCCATCACATCATAATATCGTGTCTCACCGGCGCCCCCGGCGAAAGGGACCTCGAGGGCGGTCAGGCCGAGGTGGTCGCGGTCGGTCGGGTCATTGCCGTAGAGGGAGCGGAGTGTCATCGCAGCGTCGCGGACACGCTTTTCGTCGAATTTGTTGACCTCGCGGTCGTAGGTCATCAGGCCGTTGACTTCGGTCTCGACGTCTGTTGTCTGGGTGTAGACGGCAGCGCTCCAGCAGAAAGAGGTCGGGTTGCCGTCATTGTCGATACCCATCGCCTGTTTCGCAATCTGGTTGGCGAGACGGACATAGGCGTCGGTCATCGTGGCCTTGCTGTTGTAGGTGTTGTAGGTCTGGCTGTTGCGCTCGAACCAGCGGTGGTTCGGGGTGTTCATTCCGAGACCGCCGTATTCGCCGAGAACAAACGGACGACCCGGGTCGGCGATGGCCGAGAATACCTCGAGGGGCTGGGCGTAGGTGTGCTGGTCGACAAATGTATTGGAACCCTCGTCGAAGCGGTAGTGGTTCCCTCCCGAAGCGGGGTTGACAAGGCGGGTGTTGTCGATCGACTGGGTGTAGGCAACGATATCGGCGGTCTTGAACTGTCCCCAGCGTTCGTTGAACGGAGTCCAGACGACGATACAGGGGTTAGAGTAGTGCTGGTCGAGAATCTCTTTCCATTCTGCCTTGAAGTTCTTCTCGATAGTCGCGTCGATCGAGCAATTATGGTCGCGGAACCATCCGGCGACATTCCAGTCACCCTCGTCTGTAGTAAACTGCGAGGGCATGTCCTGCCAGACGAGCAGGCCGAGGCGGTCGCAGTGGTAGTACCAGCGGGCGGGTTCGACCTTCATATGCTTGCGGACCATGTTGAAGCCCCATTCTTTTGTCTTCTCGAGGTCGTAGGCGAGGGCTTCGTCGGTCGGGGCGGTCAGGATTCCGTCGGGCCAGTAGCCCTGGTCGAGCGGTCCGAACTGGAAATAGTCTTTGTTATTCAGCGTCAGGCGCCAGTGGCCTGCTTCGGCGCCGTCGGTCACCTTGCGGTAGCCGATTTTGCGCATTGCGGCGTAACTGCCGACTTCGTCGCGGGTCGTTCCGTTGTCGTAGACGACTTTGACGCCATAGAGATTCGGCGATTCGGGGCTCCAGAGGCGGGGTTCAGCAACCGGAACGACGATGGTCGTCACAGCCGATGCGGGCTCTGTCACGGAGGCGATTTCGGTGTCACCCTCGAAGAGGCTGACGGTCACCTCGCCGGAGATCGTTCCGTTCAGAGTGATATCGAAGTTGAAGTTGCTTTCGTCGAGGTTCGGGGTCGTACGGATGTCGGCAATCGACGATTTCTCGACCGGTTCGAGCCAGACTGTCTGCCAGATACCGGAGGTCGAGGTGTAGTTGATGTCGCCGTTTCCGGCCGGGTAGCGACGCTGTTTGCCGACCGGCTGGCGTCCTTCGTTCGTTTCGTCGATGACTTTGATATAGACCGTTACCTTTCCGTCCTGGATTTTGTTTGTCAGGTCGACATCGAAGGAGGTGTGACCGCCGACGTGCTTTGCTATCTGGTAGCGGGCAGAGATATCGTTGGCGTAGACGGTCGTTTCGTAGTCCGACGCGCCGATATGCAGGATGATTTTACGGCCTGTCCAGTCGGCAGGTATTTCGATTTCTTTTCTATACCAGAGGGCATTGCCCGGTTCGAGGGGCATGCAGACACCCGAGAGGGATGATTCGATCGGGAAGGGCACGAGGATCTTGCGGCCGTCGAAGTCGGAGGGCTTCATCGTCCGGTTCGTCGTCAGGATGGCGTAGTCCCAGAGGCCGTTCAGGTTGATCCATTCGTCGCGGACCATCAGCGGACGGGGATATTCAGGCAGGACATTGTCGGGGTCGACATCGGCGGCCCAGCGGGTCTTGATATGGTTCCCTTTCGGTTCCCAGGCGGCGGTCTGCGAGGGGAGTTTGGCGAGTTCGCGGTCCATCAGCACCTTCGCCCAGAGGCCTGCGATGACCGATCGGGCCGAGAAGTTGATGGCGTTGCCGGTCGCGCAGTCGAACCAGTCGGAGAGCGGGATGCGCGAGGTCGTCTCGTTGATGTAGTTCCAGTGTTTGTCGGAGAAGGCCTGGAAGGTCGTCAGGTCGTCGGCTAGGGCGGCGGTCCACATCAGCCAGTCAGATTTCGCCGAGTTGTCGCGGCCGTCGAGGGGTGTGCCGTATTTCGGGTTGTGGTCGAGATACCAGGCCATTTCGCGGTCGAAGACATAGGCGGGGAAGTTATTGTAGCCGAACATCTTGTCCCATAGAAGATTGTACTTCTGGCTCCAGGTGTCGTCCGAGTCGGAGAAGCCCATCTTGTAGTGCTGTCCGGCGCGGGCGGTGGCCTCCCAGATCAGACCCATGTCGCGGGCGGCCTGGCGGTAGGATTCGATTGTGCGGGAACTCGTGCTGCCGAGCATTTCGGCGACGTCGGCGTAGGCCGAGAGGGCGGTAATACCTTTGACGGAGAGGTTGGTGTTCTGTTCGCTCGGACCTTTGAAGTCGTCGGTACAGAGCTGGTTGCCGGGGTTCTGGCTGTTGTCCTTGCAGTACTGGGCCCATTTCGAGAGCGTACCGACATAGGGTTTCAGCCAGGAGGCGTCACCGGTGATTTTCGAAATTGCAGCGCAGAGTATCAGGGTGTTGGCGGTTTCTTCGAGAGGCATCGAGTCGCCGTAGACCTGACCGTTTGCCAGAGGGTACTGTCCGAGGTCATGGGCAGCACAGTTGGCGTCCTTGCGGGCGTCGCTGAGGGCGTAATCGAGGATCGAGAGTACCATACCCTTCATCAGTTCGGGGTTATAGAGGAGATAGAGGGGCGAGGAGGGGTAGGTCAGGTCCATCGTGTTGACGCAGCCGTTCGATTTGTTCTCCTTCGAGAAGTAGAGCATCTGCCCCTTGTCGTCCTGGAAACATTTGTGGGCGGCCATGGCGTGGCGGTAGACACCCGTGAGTTGTTCGGCATATTTGACGCCGCCGGCGGCGAGACCGTCGTCGTAGATCATCTTGTCGATGTCGCGGCAGCGCTGCATCAGGGTCTGATAGTCACGGGCGAAGTCGTCGAAGGCCTGGAAGATGGTCTTTCCGTTGCGGGCATAGTAGGCCTTGTACTGCTTCTTCATGTATTCCATGTCGTAGACTTCGTCGTAGCCGACCATCATGTAACTGCTGTTCTGCTTTGTCTTTCCGAGATCCTTGACAAAAATCATCAGGGGCATCTGCGAGAGGTTGCTGCTCTGGATAACACCGCTTTTCGATGCGGGAATCTTGCCGGTTGTGATGAAGTCACCCTCGCCGGTTGCCTGGTCGGCGATGGCGATTTCGGCTCCGTTGATCGCCGGGATATAGAGGTAGCCCCAGTCGATGGCAACCATATCGCCCGAGAACGACAGCGGTTTGTTGTCCCTGGCTCCGGCCTTCAGGTAGCGGACGCCGTTTTCGGTGACGATCTGGGTCTCGGTCGGGTTCCCCATTTCGTTGACGGTCAACTGTGCGGTCGTCGCAAAATAGACTTTGACGTCGTGTTCGCGACCGTCGTTCGAGGTCGCCTGGAAGGAGACAAAGTTGATCGGGGTCGAGAGGATGTCGGGGTCGTCGATTAGCAGCGGGGATGTGAAGACGAGGTCGAGATTGACCGGACCGCAGGTGAAGTTATAGTAACTGCTGGTGGCGGTTACGTTGACGCTGTTCTGCTGGGCGGTCTGAACGTCGGCGGGGGTCATTCCGTTGCTGTAGATGCCGAAGTCGAGATATGAGCCGCCGGTTGTGTTGTGGCAGTGTCCGGCGAGAATGTGTCGACCGGGCTTCAGGCTGTTCTTTATAGAAGCAGGAATCTGACGCTTCTCCCCCTGGAGCCATGTCTCGCCGGTCGAGACGAGGCGCTGGCCGTCGAGATAGATTTCGCAGACGTCGTCGTGTGAGAACTGGATCCAGAGGTCTTTCGCCAGGTCGTCGGCGGTCAGGCTGACTTCGCGGCGCACATAGATATCTTTGTTTTCGCCGGTCCAGGGGGTGTTGCAGTTCGGATATTCCCCGACTGTCCCCCATGCGGCGGGTTCGCTCTTCCAGGCGCTGTCATCGAAGTCGGTCCCAGTCCAGGCGGTTCCGCTCTGGGTCGTGTAGTTGACTTTTCCGGTCCAGTTCGCTCCGTCGACGGTCATTCCGGCTATCGGGTTCAGAACGACATCGCGGCCGTTCCCCATAAAGCGGTAGGCGGTTCCGTCGACAAGCAGGACGCCGTCGATTGCCTTCTCGCGCTCACACCAGTGGCGTGTCGGGCCGTCGGTCAGGTTGTCGTAGTTCGACCAGATCGAGAAGAAGGGGTTGTTGACCAGCAGGGGCACCGACGGGAGCCGCAGGTCAATCTCCTTATATGGCTCGAAGTCGGCCACGGTTTGCGCCGACATCGACGAGACGGCCGCAGCGGCCATCGCCATCGTCGCAAACAGATTTTTTCTCCAGTTCATCTAATGTTGGTTTATTCGGTTTGTATTATTGATTATGAATTTTCGAAGATTTCTCACGCTGCAAATATACGAACAATCTGCCTTCCATTCAGCCAATAGATATTCAACCTTGGATAATTTCGGGTCAAACCCGGCGCAACGGCCCGATTGTCCAGCCCCGTAAAAATCCCGTCCCGGAACGTTTGACACGATATCGCACGTATTTGAACAGATTTTGCATCTCCGTTATAAAATAGGCAGTTAACTTTGCGACAGATTTTCGAACCATGAAATTTTTCGTAATTAATCAATACTAACCCTTTACAATCTCGACATGAAACAAAGAGACTTTCTTCTGGGTCTGTGTATGATCTCCGGCGGATTCGCGTTCGCCGCGTCGCCCTACACAGGCACTACCCCCGAGGAGGCATTTGCGAAAGGTGGCAAGTACTACCTTTACCAGGTTGAAACCGGCACATGGCTCCAGACCAACCGTAACGACAACGGCGGAGCCTCCTGGACAACCCACGCCGAACTCGGTGGCATCGGACTCGACATCGAACTCCGTCGTCCGAACGAGTCCTTCACCGAAGGCTACCAGATCTTCTGCAACTTCACCAACAACGGCGAACTGAACGGCTCCGACCAGGACCGCTTCTTCTTCGACCAGGGCGACCGTATGCTGACCGAATGGATCTTCGAGCCGGTCGAAGGTGGCTACAAGATCATGGTCAAGGCCCGCGACGTGGCCGAAAACCGTCAGGAACGCGACGGTGTCGCCGAAGACCGCTACATCGGCTCGAACGAGTCGAACACCTGGGGTGGTCTCTCTGACGACCCGACCGTAACGACATGGCAACTCGTCTCGCGCGAGGAGCGTATCGAAAAGATGAAAGCGGAAGCAGCCAAGAACGGTTCGGCCGACGCCACCTTCCTTCTCCCCTGGAACGAACGCGGCCGTAACGACCTCCGCGACCGCGAGTGGACGGTCAACGACGTCAACGCCTACGGCGGCGGTATGGGTCTCGACGGCAGCCAGTGGTATCCCGTCATCGAACGCTGGCACCAGATCAGCCACAAGGCATCGATCACCCTGACCGACATTCCGAACGGAACCTACAGTTTCGCCGTCCAGGGCTACTACCGCGACGGCTCGATCGAGGATGAAGGTGTCCGCCAGCGCGGCAATGCCGGAACAAGCGAACTTCTCGCCGAATATTTTATCGGCACCGAAGTCGGCAAAATCAAGAGCATCTTCGCCGATGCAAAGAGCGAGTGGCAACCGGGATTCGAATACGAAACGATTCTTCTCGACGAAGATCTGATCGAAACAGGCCGCGTATGGACGCCGAACTCGATGACCAACGCAACCGTAGCGTTCCATTCGACCGACAACGTCGACGTCATGAGCATGTCGACTCCTTATATGAACGACTGGATCTCCGCCGGTGTTCCCGACGGAACGCTGACCCTCGGCGTTCAGAAACTAGACACCGAGCACTACCGCGACTGGTTTATCTACAAGCGTATGTTCCTCCGCTACGACGGCGAGCAGGTCAAGGGAGAGGATATCTCCGGTCTCCAGGCTGATCTCCGGAAACTGATCGACGAGGCCAAGGGTCTCTATCAGTCCGAGAGCATGAAGGCTTCGATCGCCGAGGCTCAGAACACCCTCGACACCGCAACCGGCTCGAGCGCACTGATCCAGGCTATCGACAAACTCCAGGCTGCGGTCAACGCAATGAAGGACTCGCAGGGTGTCATCGACAACTATCTCGCAACGCTGAAGTTCTACAAAGACGCTGAGGCTCAGGAGAAATTCGACGCTGCCGCCAAACGCTCTGACTACGAGAACGCCCTGAAGACTCTCCGCTTCGCCCGTCGCCGCGCAGCCCGCGAACAGGTCGAGGATGTCTTCGAGGGTGTCACTGTCGACAAACTCGTCAACGGCGGTGAATACTATCTCTACAATGTCGGCCAGCGCCAGTTCTTCTCGGGCGGTTCCGACTGGGGCGCACACGCCGCTCTCGCCAACCCGGGTATCGTCCTGACTCTCGAGGCCGACGAAGGCATGGATGACAACAACTTCTTTATCCACACCGGCCTGAAGAACGGCGACCAGGATGGCTACGACAAGGCATACCTGAACTATCGCGGCTACTGCGACTGCGCCCGCGTCGACGACTTCTACTTCCAGCCGGTCGAAGGCAAACCGGGTGTCTATAACATCCTCCAGAACGACTACCGCGACGTCCACATGGCCTGGAATCCCTGGGCTTCTGTTGACCAGCACATGGGCGACGAAACAACCGTCGGCACCGAATGCCGCGACCTCGACCCCGAGGACCTGAACGCACAGTGGAAGGTCATCTCTGTTGAAGAACGCGAAAAGGCTATCGCAGGCGCTTCGCTCGAACACCCCGTCGACGCTTCGTTCCTGATCAACAACCCCGGTTTCAACCAGCGTCAGAGCGACGAGGGGTGGTCTTCTACAGGCGACTGGGCAGGCGACAAGCGCGGCTCGGGCATCTGGGGCCGCGGCTCAAACTACAATGACTTTGCTTACGAATACTGGAACGCCGTCAACTGCGACCTGAACCAGATGATCGACTATGACTTCCCCGCCGGTATCTACTGCTTCGAAGTTCAGGGTATCTACCGTAACGGCAGCCACAATGCCCAGGCTACCTACCGCAACGACGACGCCGACAACCACCTCGCTGGTATCTATGTCGGAGCCGAGGAGGCTCTCCTGCCGAACATTATGGAGGCAATGGACATGTGCCCGGGCGAAGGCTCGATGGCATATGACATCACCTACGAACAGGATGGCGACGACCTGAAAGAGGTTTCCCGCGAGGCTATCGGTGAATGGGGCGAGTATGTCAACCACCTCGAGGCATGGTTCCACGCCGGCTTCTACAAGACCCGCATCGTCTTCGAACACAACGGCGGCGAAATATTCGTCGGCGCGTTCAAGGATGACCAGGCCAACGAAGAGGACTGGGTTGTCGTCGACAACTTCCGTATCAAATACTTCGGCAACAACACGACAGTCCAGGAGGTCGAGGGCGCTACCTCGATCGAGGAGATCGCCGTCGAAGAGGCTCCGGTCGTCAAAGACAACCGTATCTTCAACCTGATGGGTATCGAGGTCAAGAACCCGACCGTCCCCGGCATCTATATCCAGAACGGCAAGAAGTTCATCGTTCGCTAACCGACCGCTGCGGGTTCTTTTACCCGACATGAAATAACAGAGACCTCCCCGATTCTCTTTTTCGGAACCGGGGAGGTCTTTTTCGAAAACTTTTTCGTAATTTTACGGCATGAAACCGACCACGTCTTTCGCCCTGATTGTTATCGCATTTCTCTTCTGCGCCAACCTCCTCCAGGCCCAGGGAGGAGCCCTGACGCTCCACCCGACCGGCGCCGGACAGGAGACAACGAACCTCTCCGCCCTCCATGACCGCTACGGATTCTTGTGGGTCGGCACGACAACGGGGCTTGCCTGCTTCGACAGCAACGGAAACGCCGTCAACGGAACCAATTCAGGCATACTGCGCCAGACTTCGAACCAGCGCGTCACGAATATCTTCGAATCGGGCGACAACATCTGGTTCACGACCCCTACGTCGCTGATGACCTTCGACCGAAGCGAAAACCGAATCAGCCGTTTCCCATTCAAAACGAAATATAACGTCGAAATCGCCTCCCAAATCTCCTCGTTTGCCCAGCCCTCGCGCGACGTGACATGGATTGCCACCCAGGGACAGGGGCTCTTCCGATTCAACAACCAAACCAATGAACTGACCCAGGACTCGCGCCACGGCTCGTTCTTCACCGACATAACCGTCGGCAACGACGGGTTCATCTACGCCGCCTCGAACGACGGCGAAATCCTGCGGTTCGACCCGGCGGGTGAATTCCTCGCGTCGTTCCATATCCCGGGCTACACATCGGCCAGAGCCCACATCTCTCTCGAGCCCCTGAACGGATATATCTGGATCACAGACGGCTCGAACCTCTACAATCTGGAAATCCTCACCGGAGAGATACTCCACAAACTCTCCGTCACCCCCTCCTCGACAATCAACTCAATCATCAAATATGACTCTTCACACCTGCTGCTCGGAACCGCCTCCGACATCAGGCTCTACGATACGACGACAGACCGCGTCTCGACAATCGACATCGCTTACGACAGCAACAGCCAGACTGACCGCCATTCCCGGCTCGAACGTCTCATCCGGGACTCCGGCGGCGACATACTCGTGATCGACCAGACAGGCGGCGTTGATATCCTCTGCCGTCAGTCGGGCAACGTCCGCTCCGTCGCTGTTCCCTCCCCATTCTCGACTACCAACCCGGTTCGCGCCCTCGCCGACGACAACCGCGGCGGAATCTGGATCGGAACCGACAACGGCCTGAACCGCTACGACATCGCAACAGGACTGCTGTCGACCCCCGCCGTTCCGGGTCTGGGAGAAAAGGGGGTCTCCTCGCTGACCCGCGACGGCGAAAAACTCTGGATCGGAACAATACAGGACGGGCTCTTTCTGTTCGATACGGCAACCGGCAGCGCCCGTCATTTCGTCAACAATACAGACATCCCCTATTCGATTGTCGGCGACGAAATTATCGATGTGTTCGTCTCCTCGGGCGGCGCAACCTACGTACTGACACGCTGGGGAATCTGCCGCTACAACCCGATCGGCGACGAATTCAACACTCTCGCCGAAATCGGCCAGCAGACCGAAATCACGACGATGGCCGAATACTACGACGGCAGCATCTGGGCAGCCACAGCCGATAACGGCATACTGATTCTCCGCCCCGGCGAAACCCGCTTCGACCGTTTCGACAGCCGGGCGCTGGAAAACGCGACAGTCACGATACTTCTTCAGGGGCGTAACGGAACTCTCTGGGCTGCAACCCAGGAGGACGGACTCTTCCGCTATAACAGCGACCGGGGTGATTTCGAGCGGTTCGAGATTCCGCTGTTGAACGACCGTCCGATTTCGGCCCTGACCGAAGACTCGAACGGGACACTGTGGGTCATCTCAGGCCAGGATCTGATCCAGCTCCGCGGCGAGCGGATGAACGAATTCAGTTACTCCCGGCTTCCGTCGTATATGCCGGGATTGCGTCCGGCTATCGTCGTCGACAACGGCGACATTATCCTCGGCGGAAATAACGGCTTCCAGATTATCAACCCGAAATCGCTCCCGACCAATGGCAACGACGTCGCGGCCTACCCGACGACTATTACATTCCCGCTGATGGACAACGACGAGAAGTCGCTCGAACGGCTCGGCGTCAATGTCCTGCTCTATACCCGCGACCGTATTTCGCTCCCCTACGACCACAATTCCTTCACGATCCATCTGACTTCTACCCACCCCGCCGAGATGCCCGCCGTCAATTTCGACTATATGCTCGAAGGGGTCGACAAGGGGTGGACCGTCGGGACGACCCAGTCGGAGGTGACCTACAACAATCTGCGCCCCGGGACCTACCGGTTCATGGTTCGCCCGAGCGGTCTGAAATATGCTGCCGTAAAGACGCTGACAATCAATGTCTCCCCTCCGTGGTACCTGACTGTCTGGGCCTATATCGGCTATGGTCTGGCATTCATCCTGCTGGCAGTCGCTGTCTGGCTATATATCCGCCGTCGTGTGCGCCGCCACTATGCCGCACGCCTCGAGTCGATGAAGATCCAGAAGGAGAGGGAGTCGTGGGAATCGAAGATGCGCTTCTTTGTCGATCTCGTCCACGAAATCCGTACGCCGCTGATGCTCATCTCGCTTCCGCTCGAACAGTTGAACAAACGCCTGCGCGATATCGCCGGAAATCCGTCGCAACTTCTCGACCGCAGCATCCTTGACAACGAAATCAGCCACGACCGCCGGTATGTCGGCTCCATGCAGACGAATCTCGACTATCTGCTCGGCATCACGAACGAACTGCTCGATTTCCGAAAGGTCGGCAACAACAACGACAGCGGCCTGCAGAATCTGGCGCGACGCCGGTGTGACCTGAACATGCTCCTCGACGAGGTCTGTGTCAGGTTCGAGGAACCGATGTCGGCCGAGAACAAAAAAATTACGCTCCATCTGCCGGCCCAGACGGTCGAAGCGTGTGTCGACACAGCGAAACTCGACCGCGTCCTGATGAATCTGATCGGCAACGGACGGAAATACTGCCGCTCGATGATCGACGTGTCGCTCTCGCTCGACGGGGACAACGCCGTCATATCGATCTCGGACGACGGCCCCGGCATCCCGGAGAACGAACGGGGAAATATCTTCGAACTCTACTACCAGATCAAGGGTGACGAACTCGCGACTTCGCTCGGGACAGGCCTCGGCCTGGCCTATGCAAAACTGATTGCGCAACTCCACGGGGGACAAATCGAAGTAACACACGCCCCGGGCGGCGGCGCGAGGTTCGTTCTGACACTCCCGACCAGTCTCGAATCCTGCGAGGTCGAACCGACGGGTGAGATCCTCACCGACACGGCCGTTCCTGCCGAACCGGACGGGGAAACTGCCGCGGCCAATCTTCGCGCTAAAGACACGACAGTGCTCGTCGTCGATGACAACCGCGAACTGCTCGACATGATTCGCGAGGGACTCGAACCGACCTATAATGTCGTGACGGCCTGCGACGGTGTCGATGCGCTCGAAAAACTGAAGGAGAACGACATCGATTTTATCGTCAGCGACGTCATGATGCCCCGGATGGACGGAATCGAACTGCTCCAGAAGGTCAAGGGGGACATAAATACCTCCCATATCCCCGTTATCATCCTGACAGCCAAAACAAATGCCGAGGCTCGCTCGGAGGGTATGGCAGGCGGGGCCGACATCTATCTCGACAAGCCGTTCTCAATCCGCAACCTGATTCTCCAGATAGAGAATATCCGCCGTACGCGCCAGCATTTCTACGAACGGCGCCGCGGATCCGAACCGCTCCCCATCGTCGAGGCGGCCGAAAAGGAGGCTGTCGAAGAGGAGAAACTCCCGGCTCTGAACCGCTACGACCGCGAATTCCTCGAAAAGATGGAGGCGCTGATGAAAGAGAATCTCTCCGACGAACAGTTCACAATCGATATCCTCGCCGAAAATCTCAATATGAGCCGATCGAGTTTCTATCGTAAGTTAAAGGCGCTTATCGGTATGACTCCGGTAGACTACATGAAGAACTACCGTCTCGACGCGGCGGCGAAGATGTTGCGCGACGGTGCGCGTGTAACGGAGGTGGTTGCATGTGTCGGCTTCGCCTCGACCTCCTATTTCGCCAAGTGTTTCAAGGACAAATACGGCGTCGCCCCCCGCGACTACGCGAAGTGATTGCCCCTCGACCCGATCCGGCCCAGCCCCCCAACCCCCTAAAGGGGGAGCCGCTGACACAACCAAGCCTAATACGCCGATTATAGGTTATTTATCACAAGGACGCGGCCTACCGCAGAAGCGTACCCCCCACTGGTTATCAACGCTCTATCAACACCACCCCCTTTAGGGGGCCGGGGGGCCGGGCCGGGGGCCGGTGCCGGGGGCTGCCTT
>JAMPGR010000001.1:740248-820098 GCA_023663805.1 Clostridium sp.
GGACCCAGAGGCGCAGCGCCCGGCGGAGCGACCGGTCGCCGCCGGCGAGGCGGTCGGCGGTGTCGTAGCCATACCAGCCGTAGCGACGGCCGGGACGGAGGGTCTCGGTGATGAACCGGTAGGCGAAGGGGGAGTGAACCCCGAAGCCGCGCCTTGTCATCATCCGTCTGAACCTGGAGGTTGCCCGGGGTGACATCGTCATCAGGCTTCGGCGGGGGTTTCTCCGGATTTCGCCGGGAGTGTCGCCGGACGTCGGATCCAGAAGAAGAGAGACAGCGCCACGGCTGCGTAGATCAGGATAATGGCGATGGTCGCGGCGGTTCCGGTAGTGTGGAGCGACTCGGGATCGAAGGTCATGACAACGGTGTGGTGTCCGGCGGGGAGCCGCAGGGCGCGGAGGGTCCAGTTGGCGCGGCCGATTTCAGCGGGCTCCCCGTCGACAGTTGCGCTCCACCCCCAGGGGAAATAGATCTCCGAGAAGAGGGCGACACCGCCGCGGGCCGAGGTAGCCGAGTAGGTCAGGCGGTTCGGGGCATAGGAGGTCAGGAAGATCGTGTCACCCTCGGAGCGCGGAGCCGAAGCGCCGAGAGCCTGTTCGAAGCGGCGGTCGGCGACGGCGGTTGTCCGGAGGTTGATTTCGGAGAGGGCGTCCATCTCCGCGTCGGGGGTCGCGACATATTCGACGCGGTCGACGAGCCAGGCATTTCCGCGCGCATCGGGATTCCGCATATAAGCCGAGTCGAGGATGATATAGCGCGCGTTCAGCATACTGAGAACCTCCATATCGACCGAGTCGACACCCTGGCCGTCGGTGAAGTGGGAGAGATGGCGGTCGATTAGATCCTGGTAGCGGGTCAGTTTCGCGGCGTGGTATCCGCCGATGGTCTTGTGGTAATACGACGGCGCGGCCTCCCAGAATCGTGGGATGTCCATGACGCGGTAACTGGAAGTCGTGTCGGAAAGGATCGCGCGGTCGGCGTCGGTCAGCGGGAAAGCCTGGGCCGGGAACGAGGGGCGGCGTGTGAAACTGTCGTGGTCGAGATAGCGCTTGTTGACGAGGAAGAGGTCACCGACGATAACGAGGCCGACCAGCGTCAGCGCCATCGTCGCGTTCAGTCGCCATCGGCTGTAGGCGACGATGACGATCAGTCCGGCGGCTACGACGATGAAACTCCGGAGCGAGTCGGCCGAGACGAGCGACGAGCGGAGTTGTTCGACGGCGGCGCGGAAGGGTGCGTAGGCGTAGAGTTGCCCGAGGCCCGACTCGATCTCGTGGTCGGGGACGACAGAACCGAATACGCTCGGCGTGATAATGCCGAGGAGGCAGACAAAGAGGGTGAAACCGAACGTGCCCCAGATCCGGGGACCGAAGGCTCTGAGCGGCTCGGGGGCCGTGAAGATCTTCTGGAGCGCCATCGCCCCGAGGAGCGGCATCGTGAACCCGGCGATCACGAGGATACTTTCGACCGTCCGGAAGCGGCTGTACATCGGGAAATAATCAATCATGAAGTCAGTAGGCCCCATGAAATAGCGCCCCCAGGAGAGCACGATCGAGAAGAGCGTCAGCAGGAGCAGGGCCCACTTGACCGGCCCTCTGACTATGAAACATCCGAGCAGGAACAGGGCGAAGATGAGCGCACCGACATATACCGGCCCGTTCGTCCCCTCGGGCGCACCGAAATACTGCGGGACATACTGGAGGTAGTATGCCGCCTGGGGGTCGAGTTTGCCGTTGTTGACCAGTTCGCGGGTCTCCTCCATCGCGTAGAGCGACATATAGCGTCCGCTCCCCTTCTCGGGCTTCATCGTCGCGCCCCCTTTGACGTTCGGAATCAGCAGGGTCCATGTCTCGGGGATCGTGTAACTGTATTGGGTTATATATGCCTTGTCGAGACCGGCTCCTTCGCCGGAGGTGCCGGCGGCGGAGGAGAGGTCGGAGTGGTTTCCGCGGATTGTCTCCTTCGAGTATTCGTAGGTGTTGTAGAGGCTCGGGAGATTGGCCGTCACGGCGAGTCCGCCGGCCACAACGAGCACCCCGGTCGCGACACACCAGCGGCCAACCTGGCGGCGGCGGATGTCGCGCACGAGGAAAGCAATCATCAGTCCGGCGACGACGAAGAGAAAATAGTATGTCATCTGGACATGGTTCGAGGCGATCTGCATCATCCCGAACAGCGCCGTCATCGCCCCTCCGGCGAGCCATCGGCCGCGGTAGCAGAGAATCAGTCCGGCAATCGTCGGGGCGACATATGCGAGGGTAATGAATTTCCATAGGTGACCTGCACCTATTATAATGATATAATAGGTCGAGAAACCGTAGGCGACAGCCCCGATCAGGGCGACCGGAAGCCGCATCCTCATCGTCAGCAGAAGAATCAGGAACCCGATTATCATCATCGCGAGGATATTCGCCGGAGCCGGCAATCCGAGCCCCATCACGGTGTTGATCCACGCGAAGAGAGCGTTCGACGGATAGGACGGGGAGATCTGGAAGGTTGGCATACCGGAGAAGAGCGAGTTGGTCCAGCGGGTTGTTTCGCCGGTCTGGTCGTGAAAGAGTTTCGCTTCCTGGCCAATCGCCGTACCCTGCTGCATGTCGTGCTGCTGAAGCACGTTCCCCTCGACGGCGTCGGGGTGGAAGTAGGCCATCGAGATGACAGCGATAATGACGACAGCGAGGAGGGTTCCCCAGACGCGGCGGTCTTTCAGGCGGGATATCAGTTGGTTCATGATTCGGGAGTATAAAAGTTTGTTTTTTTCGATTGACAAAACTACAAAAAACCCGCGACGTGGCCAAAATAAAAAGGTTCCCGGCCGCCGGCCGGGAACCTCGGTTATTTCCGATAAATCTTATAAGTTTTATAAATCTTATAAATCTTATAAGACTTATGATTACTGCTTGATCAGTTTTAGGGAGCGGATGACGCGGCCGCCCGAAACGATGTTGACCAGGTAGACACCCGCGTCTCTGACGCTGACAGCCATGACGCCGTCGGCCTCGACAGCGGCGGTGCGCTGGGCGACGAGTTTGCCGGCGATGTCGTAGACGGCGGCGGTGTAGGTGCCGGGTTCGGGATAGGTGATCATGATTGCGTCGTCGACGGTGTAAACCTCGATCTCGTTGTCGTCGGCGATACCGGCGATCGCGTTGGTCTTGTCAGCGACGGTAACCAGCGGATAGTCGCGAGAATCCTGGCCGAAGGGGTTCGAAAGGGTCAGTGTGACGCTCCGGTCACCCTTCTTCTGGAGGCGGATCTTCGCGGAGCCTTCGGTGTCGCTACCGGAGTTCTCGCCGATTGTTGCCATACGTGCGGTCCAGGTCGGAACGGTCTCGACCTTGAAGCCTGTGCCGTCGATCATCGGGGAACCGGTTGTGTAGATCGGGAGTTCGGGGCACTGTTTGCCGCGGCCTTCGCCGCCGTCGGCGGTAATCGAGAAGTTACATGCCTTCGCGCCCTCGATCGAACCCTTCGAGTAGAACCAGTTGTCGACATCGACCTTGTCCTCGAACGACCAGAAGCAGCGGACATTCTCCGGGAGATTCTCCGGGTCGAGACCTGCGTAGGCCTTCTGGGCATCCTCTTCGGTAATCGAGCCGCTCCAGATTGTCAGGTCGTCGATCACGCCGGTGTTGTACTTCGGCTCGGAACCTGCGCCGCCGCCGAGGGAGAACCAGTTGTTACCGTCGAGGCCATAGCCGTTGGAGATCCACCATGTCTCGGGATCTTCAGGCTTGACGGTCGAGACGGGAACTTTCGTGCCGCCGCCGCCGGGGCCTGTTGCGATATAGGTCGGGAGAACTTCGTGGCCGTTGATGAACGTACGCAGGCGGCTCTTGCTGCCGGTTGTCTCGAAGCAGAGAGCGAGGTGGGTCCATGCGCCTTCGACGAGGGTTGCGTCGTCGCCGTAGTGATACTGAATCTCGTAGCTCTGGTTTGTACGGAATGTCGGGACGAAGACACCGTTCTGGTCGACGTCACACCAGCACCAGCCCCAGTTGTTGTTAGGCCATGAGCCGGTACGGTCTTCGGCAGCGAAGAGGCGCGAAGAGCCCGAGGGGTAGTTCAGTTTGATCCACGCGCTGACGGCGAAGTTTTCGCGGAGACCGATGACATCCTTGACGGGGAAACCAATGAACTGCTCGTTGATTTCGATTGCCTGCGAGCCGATACCGTCGGCTTCGCGGCCGGTGTAGCCGAATGTCAGTTCGTCATCGAGCAGGACAGAGACGGGAGCCTCCTCGGAGCCGTTGATTGTCAGGGTCTCGATCTGGGGAAGTGCGCCCTTCTCCCATGCGGTCACGGTGATGTAGTAGTTGAATCGGCGGGATCCGACCTGGAGGTCATATGCCTCGATCTGGTCGAGGCTGGCGGTTACGGATGTTCCGTTCTGTTCGAAGACCTTCTCTCCGGCGCGGTTATAGATTGTCCAGGTCTCGGCTTCGTGTTTCGGGTCGGCGAAAGCGAGGGTGAAATCTTCGCCCGGTTTGATTGTCTGCTTGTCGATTGTAATCGAGTTGTCGAGTGTATAGGTTCCGCAGTCGGTGTATGCGCTCCATGCGATTTCCGATTCGGAATCCATATCGGTCGAAACGGCCTGGATACCGTAGCGGATCTTGCCGGCCTTTGTTTCGTCGACAGGTGCACCGTAGACCATGGCGGCCCAGGATGTTGTCAGACCTGTGTTGACCGGTTCGCAACCCTCCTGCTGGCTCCAGATGCGGAAGAGCGAGGTGTTGACGTCGAGGTTGTAGCAGGGCTCACCGGCAGCCTTGTTGTTCGGCATGTTGAAGATGACCTTCGCGTCGGCGCCGCTCTTGTTGTAGGCCAGGGTGCGGGCCAGGGAGATTGTCGGGGCGTTCGGGGTCTGGTATGTGCCGCGCTTGATCGACATTTCGCCGAGGTAGAGGTCCATGTTCTCGGCGTTCTGGAAGTGGAGGGCGAGAACGGCGATCGTCTTGTTGCGCAGGGCGGTGCCAATCTGCTGGGTCACTTTGAAAGTCTTTTCGACCCAGACTTCGTCGTCGGCAGCGACAGTTTTCGAATCCATCACCTGGAGACGGTTTTCGACGAGAGCCTCGGTGTTGTTGAGGTCGGTCAAGGCGAGGGAGATATCGGCCTTTCCTGCGACGAGTTTGTAGCGGACGGTGATCTGGTCGTTCGACTTCAGGGTGAAGGCGGTCTTGAAGAGATGGAGGTATTCATTCTCGGAGGAGCCGTGGACGCGGAGGCAGGAACCGCCCATCCAGGCGTCGTCCCAGATGAATTCGGCGTCGAGGCCGTTGGCGACGACGTTCGACATCTCTTTTCCGAGGAACTCGTTGGCGAACCAGAAGCGCCATGTCGGGAGGTAGTCCTGAACGCCGATGTTATACCATTCGTTGTCGTTCTGGCGCTCACCCTTCCAGTTCAAGAAGCGGCCGTTACCGAGGTTGAAGAAGGTCACGAACGGTTCATCGTCGAGATCCCAGCCGAGCGAGGAGCGTGCGCTGAGGAACTGCGACATGCCGAACCAGTTCTGCTGGACACCGAGGCTGGTCAGACGGTAGACATCGATCTGGTCGATCGGGTTGCGGTTGCCGTTCGTGAACCACCATTCGAGCAGTTTCTGATAGGTCTGCTGCTTTGCGAGGTCGGTCGAACCGAACTGCGAGCGGGGAGCCCAGAAGTAGTTGAAGTCGTGAGCGCCCCAGAGGCCTACGGAGTAGTTGAGAGTCTTGTGCATCTCCCATTCGGTCGATGTTTTGCAACCACCCTGCATATTCATACCGCCGTAGAGGTCGCGGAGGTCGCGGCCGAGCTGGCTGGCGGTGCTGATCGAGGTGTTGATAAGGCTGGTGTTGTTCCAGTTGTAGTTAAGGAAGAGCGACATCCGCTCATTGTCCTTGTCGCCGAAGATTGCGTCGTTGTGGGTGCCGAGACCGTCGGTGAAGTTGATCGAGCCGTTGTCGTCGGTTCCGGTATACCAGAGGTTCTCGAAAATCGGGTTGGTTTCGCGCATCTTCCGGACGAGGTTGGCGTGGAAGGTGTTCAGGCGGTTCATCAGCGATGATCCTGCGTTGCCGAACTCGGAGTTGTAACCGAGGCCGTCGACACCGTGATAGGTCAGGAACTGGGCGGCCTTGTTCGCATCTGTGCCGGCGAGGTTGGTCAGACAGGTTGCCCAGTCGCCGCTGAGGGAGGCGTTCGGAATCGAGGCGACGCCGGAGACAGCGACACCGTTCTTATGGGCGACGTCGGCCAGGGCGCCGGGAACCCATCCGAAGGGTGCGGTCCAATCGCCATAGTGGGTCACATAACTCCAGGTCGAGAAGACCTCCGAGTCGAACAGGCCGTTCGGGAGGGCGTCGGTGTGTACGCCGTTGAGGTTTGTGTTGCCGACCGGAATCCAGAGAAGGAGTTTCTTGTCGTTCTCGTCGTTGATGCCGGGCATGATCTGGGTCGGAAGGTTGCGGGCGATCCGCTCTTTCGGCTTGACGCGGGAGATGAAGAAGTTTTCATCTTCCATTCCGGCAATTTGCTGGCCGGGTGTCCAGCCGTTGATGTAGGTCGGGAGGGAGGAACTGTTCGGCCACGTAATGTAGTCCGAGGTGAGTTTCTGCGCACCCGCCGTCAACGCGATCATAGACAATCCGGCAAAAAGGTAGAATTTGCTTTTCATGTGAAGTTGTTGATGATTAGGTAATTATAGAGTTATTTACGATTGGTTTTTCAAATCGGGATAGATTTCGTTGCAAAGATAATAAAAAAATATGTCTGTCAAAACAATTTGCCGGGTAAAAAGGGGAGGGAGAGGGAATTGCGGTCAGGGCGGTCAGACAATGATTCGGCAAAGTTGTTGGAAGGCGGGAATGCCAGGCGGTACATTTCGGCTTTCTCTGACTGAGGCCGCATACGTCGGCGCGGGTCGTCGACAGAGCCTCGGAGTCTCCATTGGGACTCCGGGGCTGATATATCTCCCCTCCTCCCATCCACACATAAAAAATCCCCCCGGGGCGCGGATGGTCCCGGGGGAGGTATCGTCGAGGGAGGTGTCTTACTTAAAGATATAGGCCGAGGAGATCGACTGGTTGTTGTGGACGCGGTTGATCGTGTCGGCGATCATGTGGGCGACGGAGATGACAGTCATCTTCTTGCTCTCTTTGCGCAGGGGGATCGAGTTGGTGAAGATCATCTCGGTCATGCCGCTGTTGTCGATACGCTCGGTCGCGGGATCGCTCAGGATCGCGTGAGAAGCGAGCGCGCGAACCGACTTCGCACCCTTCTCGAGCATCAGTTCGGCAGCCTTCACGATCGTACCGGCCGTGTCGACCATGTCATCAATCAGAATGACGTTCTTGTCCTTGACATCGCCGATGACGGTCATGTCGGCAACGACGTTGGCCTTGGCGCGCTGTTTGTGGCAGAGAACGAGGGGAACGTCGAGATACTTCGCATAACTGTTGGCGCGTTTCGCACCGCCGACATCGGGTGTCGCGATCACGAGGTTGTCGAGTTTCAGCGACTCGATGTAGGGGATGAAGACGGTCGAGGCGTAGAGGTGGTCGACCGGGACATTGAAGAATCCCTGAATCTGGTCGGCGTGGAGGTCCATCGTGATGACACGGTTTACGCCGGCGGCGCTGAGGAGGTCGGCGACAAGTTTGGCAGCAATCGAGACGCGCGGTTTGTCCTTGCGATCCTGGCGGGCCCATCCGAAGTAGGGGATCACGGCGATGACAGAGTGGGCCGAAGCGCGCTTGGCGGCGTCGATCATCAGCAGGAGTTCCATCAGATTGTCGGTCGAGGGGAAGGTCGACTGAACGAGGTAGACCTCGCAGCCGCGAATCGGTTCTTCGAACGAAACCTCGAATTCGCCGTCGGCGAAGTGGGTGATGTTCATTTTTCCGAGCTCAATTCCGAGATCCTTGCAGATCTCTTCGGCCATATAACGTGACTTCGTACCGGCGAAAATCTTGATGGGGTGAATTATAGAATTCATAGTTGGGTGTGATGGGTGTGAATTTTTTGCAAAGTTACGCGTTTTTGGCCTTTTTTGCCACCTCCGGCGCCGATTTTTTTATGGAAATCTTCTCCACCGGGGTGAATTTCCACATCGCGGCGCCGTGGGCAGGGATCGTGACCGCTACCGGACGGTCGGGCGACAGGGCGAAACGTCCGCTGTCGCCGCCGAGGAGTTCGACCCCGTCGAAGTCGCCGGCGGCGATCCCGAGGTAGTCGAAGGCGTGGGCGGGGATCGAGACTTCGGCCTTCGCCCCGCGGTCGTCGAAGTTGACGGCAACGAGTATCGTCTCATGGGCGTAGTGGCGGAGGTAGAGATAGTGGCGGTGGGGGTTGACGCCGACACTGGTGTAGTTGACATACATGAGGTCGAAGAACTCGCCGGTCGAGAGCGCTTTCTCGTCGTTTACGAGATTCAGCAGGCGGCGGTAGAAGCCGCGCAGGGCGACCATCGACTCGGGCAGCCCCTTGTCCGACGGGTACCCCCGGGAGAGGCGTCGCCGCAGGGTCGGGATGCTCCAGTAGTCGAAGATCGTTGTCCGGCCGTCGAGGCCGCTGTAGCCCTCGGCGTCGGCGCCCCGTTCGCCGAGTTCCTGTCCGGCGTAGATCATCACGGGACAGTTCGAGATTGTCGCGGCGACGACCATCGAGGGAACAGCGCGCGAGCCGTCGCCGGCATAGGCGGTCGAGGCGAACCGCTGCTCGTCGTGGTTCTCGAGGAAGTTCAGCATATGGTCGCGGATGTCGTTGACCGTCTGCCAGCAGTTTGTCAGATTCGCGGCGGAAGTGTCGGAGGTCTCGATCGCGCGGAGGGTGTCGTAGAGCGTCACCTTGTCGTAGAGCCAGTCGAAGCCTCCGCGGTTGATGTAGTCGCGGTAGAGGTTGACGTCGTAGATCTCGGCGATCATCTTCAGGTTAGGGAACTCGCGTCGCAGTTCGCCGGTCGCCCACTGCCAGAACTCGACCGGAACCATATGGACCATGTCACAGCGGAAGGCGTCGACCCCCTTGGCGGCCCAGAAGCGGAGGATATGGAGCATCTTGAACCAGGTGTCGGGGATCGGGTGGAAGTGGCGCGAGCCGTCGCCGTAGTCGATGCCGTAGTTCAGTTTGACGGTATCGTACCAGTCGTTGACGCCCGGAAAGGCTGAGAAGCAGTCGTTGCCGGTCGCGCGGGCGGGGAACTCGGTGTAGGGGGGGTGGGGGAAGTCGACGGTGAACCGTGGGGAGAACAACTGGCGGGGGATATAGTAGAAGTTGTTGTCGCGGCGGAAGTAGAGGGTCGCGTCGTCGCTCTCGCCGAATTCGCTGACCCCTTCGGGGCGGGCGTCGGACGAGTACTGCCGGGCGAGGTGGTTCGGGACGAAGTCGATGATGACTTTCAGGCCTGCACGGTGGGTTCGTTCGACCAGGGCGTCGAATTCGGCGACGCGTGCCGAGACATCCTCGGCCAGGTCGGGGTCGATGTCGTAGTAGTCTTTGATTGCGTAGGGGGATCCGGCCTTCCCTTTGACAACGAAGGGATTGTCGGGGCGGATGCCGAATGCGGAGTAGTCGGTCGCGGTCGCGTGTTCGAACACGCCGGTATACCAGACGTGGGTCGCGCCGAGGTCGCGGATGTCGGCGAGAATCCGGTCGTTGATCTGGTTCAGTTTGCCACAGCCGTTCTCCTCGATCGTGCCGTTGGGGCGGCAGGCGGGGTTGAGGTTTGTGAACAGACGCGGAAGGAGTTGGTAGATGACGGGTTTCACAGTTTTCGTGGGGTTAATCCGGCGCCCCGCAGTTCGTCCATCATAGTCATGTAACCGACCTGGAAAACGCGTCGGGCTTCGCGGAGGTTAAATACGTTGTAGTCGGCGATATCGTCCATTCTGGCGACCAGGTCGCAGAGGGCTATATCGGGACGGGAGTTTGTCTTAGTCACGAGTTCGTAGGAGCGCATCGCCGTGTCGAACAGCGAGTTGTTGACGCGGCGCTGGCGAAGAGGGGAGACATTGATGCCGATCAGGTAGCGGCAGTCGTCGCGGATAGGCTGTGCGGGGAGATTGTGGAGCACACCGCCGTCGACATAGCGGCGGCCGTCAATCTCCTGGGGCTGGAAGACGATCGGGATGCTGCAGGAGGCGGCGACGCGGTCGGCAATCGGGCCGGAGCGGAAGTGGACGGTTGTTCCGGCGTCGAGGTCGGTCGCGCCGAGCACGACCGGAATCGGGAGATCCTCGAGGTTCTCGAAGGGGATCGAGCGGCGGAGGAACCCCTTGAACCCCTCGAGGGTCAGGAGCCCGCCGCGGGGGATGTGCCACTCGCAGAAACTGCCGAACGACTCGCCGTCGAAGAGGGTCAGGATCTTCTCGGGGGAGATGCCGGCGGAGTACATGCAGGCGATAATCGCGCCGGCGCTGACGCCGGCAATCACATCGGGGCGGAGGCCGCATTGCTCCATGGCGCGGAGGGCGCCGGCGTGGGCGAACCCGCGGGCACCGCCGCCACCGAGGGCGACTCCGAGGCGATATTTCTTTGACGAAAAGAAGTTAAACATAATCAGTCGGCAAAAATACGAAAAAAAACCGAAACACGCCCATACCCGGCGTGGCGAACCGCGGCAGGCTATTTCAGTCCCGACAGATCGATCTTATAGACACCGATATTACTCTCCGCCGGTTTGATAAACATAACCATATATACCGGCAGATAGGTTATGCCGCTTTCCGATCTGACATTGGAGTTGCACAGAACAACCGCGTCGAATTTTTCCCCGGGATAGTCGCTGATCAGGTTTGTCAGAGCCGTATGGCGTTGATAATCTTTTTCGGATTTGACTTCGATCGGCATGATACGTTCGCCGACAGAGATAACGAAATCGACCTCCCCGCGGCGCTTGTTGTTATAGTAATAAGGCTGAATGCCATGAGCCAGTAACTCTTCTGCAACGACATTTTCATAAATCGCGCCGATGTTGACCGACGAGTCGCCGGTCAGTATTCTTGCCTGAATCCCATCGGCATATTGGGCAGCCAGCAGTCCGACATCGTTACTGAACAGTTTGAAGAGATTACGTGTCTCCGAAAGCCTGAGGGGCTGTTTCGGCTCTGTCACATTATAGACCGGAATGACAACGCCGGCATCCTTGAGCCACAGGAACGAATCCCGATAGCGTTCGTATTTAGCATGCTCGTTCAGCGCTTTCATTATGAAGCGTTTGTTCTTCGAGTCGAGTTCGGAGGGGAGCAGGTCGAAGACCTCCTTTATTTTCAGTTTGTCGTTCTCGGCGTATTGGGAGATATCTCTCCGATACAGTGCGACGATATCCTGCTGGACGCGCATCACGGTGTTGATGTTTCTGGAACTCTGATATTCGGCGACTGCGGCAGGCATGCCTCCGACGATAAGATACAACCGGAACAACTGCAACATTTTGTCGTGGACAATCTGGTCTACCGCAGTCAGCGACTCCCTGCACTGGCGCAACTTCGAAAGAATGTTTTCTGATATGCCCAGGTTTATGACGAACTCCTCGAAATCCAAAGGAAACATTTCCCTGATGCCCATATATCCGACCGGCTCTGACTTTATGTCTTTTAACTCAACACCGAGAAGTGAGCCGCTCAGAATATATCTGAAGCGCCCGTCATCGACAAGAAATTTGACGGCGGTTATCAGATTATCACATTTCTGAACTTCGTCAAAGAAAATCAATGTCTCTCCGGGAATCAGCGGTTTCGCGGAGATCGCGGAGATCCGGAGAATAATTTCGTCGGCAGAGGTGACATCTTTAAAGAGTTCGACGGCTCTGGGATTTTCGATAAAATTAATCTCGATGAAACTACTGAATTTCTTGCCGAACTGTCGTGCTTCGAATGTTTTTCCGGTTTGTCTGGCGCCGGTCAGCAGCAAGGCGTTTTTTGACGTCTTGTAGTATTCCTCGATATGGCGGGATATCTTGCGATATAGCATATTGGTGTATATATCTGATTATATGTATTATGTCGCGGGTTATGCCGTTTTTTCAGAGCAAAAATAGCGTTTTTTGCCGTTTTTTCAAAGTTTTTTCGGCGTTTTTTGACTTTTTTTCTGAGTTTGCCCCCCCCCCGACGGGGAGGGGGACGCAAAAAGATGTTGTAGAACATAATTTAGGGGGACGTTTTATTGCGGAAGAGGACGTTTTTCGAATTTTTGTCGCTTTTTTCGAGAAATATTTGGTCGGTTAGCAAAAAAAGATGTATCTTCGTGGGATTAAAAAAAAACTATACCAAAAGAAAAACAAAAAACAATAACCAAATATTCCAAATCTCACACATGAGTTACCTGAAGTTTGATAAGAACCTTATGATTAACCTCGAGCAGTCGCTCCAGAAGGAGATGCTCAGGACTAATCAGGCAGGCGCGTATCACTGTACGTCGATTGTCGACTGCAACACCCGCAAGCAGCATGGTCTCCTGGTGATTCCGATTCCGGAATTCGACAACACGACCCATGTCATGCTGTCGTCGCTCGACGTCACCGTGATACAGCACGGAGCCCCCTTCAACCTCGGGCTGCACCGCTATCGCGGCGGTGTCTACAGCCCGAACGGCCACAAGTATATCCGTGAATACGACTGCGAAAGTGTGCCCCGGACAACCTACCGAGTCGGCGGCGTTATCCTGACGAAGGAGAAAATCTTTATCTCCCATGAAAACCGAATTCTGATCCGGTATACGCTCGTCGAGGCCCACTCGCCGACAACCCTCCGCTTCAAGCCGATCCTGGCCTTCCGCGAAGCCAATTCGCTCTGTCTGGCCAACGACCGGCTGAACAGCGAATGTACTCCGGTCAACAACGGCATCTCCTGCTGTCTCTATCCCGGCTACCCGACGCTCTACATGCAGTTCAACCACAAGCCCGAGTGGCACTTCGAACCGAACTGGTACAACGGCTTCGAATACTCGAAAGACCGCGACCGCGGCGAGCCCTATATCGAAGACCTCTGGGTTCCGGGCTACTTCGAACTCCCGATCAAAAAGGGGGAATCGATTATCTTCTCGGCCGGCATCTCGGAAGTCGCTCCCCGATCGCTGGCGAAGATGTATGTCAGCGAAATCGCCAGCCGCACACCCCGAACATCGTTCTTCAACTGTCTGAAGAACGCCGCCAAACAGTTCTACCTGAAGGACAAAGACGGCATGTTCATCATCTCGAACTACCCCTGGGGCAAGGTCCGCGCCCGCGATACCTTCATGGCTCTCCCCGGCACGACCATCGCAATCAACCACCGCGACGACTACGAAGCGATCATGGAGACCGCCCGCAAGGCCCTCGACACATATATGCTGACAGGCCAGCTCGACCGCCGCATCCACGGCATCGACCTGCCGGACATCCCGCTCTGGGCGATGTGGGCCCTGCAGCAATACCGCAAGGCCTACGGCTCGGCAGCAACCCGCGAACGCTATCTCGACTTCATCACCCAGATCCTCGACTACATCACCGGCAATAACCACCCGAACCTCCGTCTCGAAGAAAACGGCCTGGTCTTCTCCGCCGGAACGTCGACCCCGATATCCTGGATGAACGCCTCCCACGACGGACACCCAATCATTCCCCGCTCGGGCTACCTGGTCGAATTCAACGCCCTCTGGTACAACGCCCTGATGTTCGCCGCCCAACTGACCGAGGAGATCCCCGAAATGGCCGCCAAGCGCGACCGGTGGGTCGAAATCGCCGAGCGCCTGAAGGTGTCGTTCCAGCAGACCTTCATCAACGACTTCGGCTATCTCTTCGACTATGTCAACGGAAACTACGCCGACCCGTCGGTGCGCCCGAATATGGCCGTCGCCATCGGTCTCGACTACTCGCCGCTCGACCGCCGTCAGCGCAAGAGCGTCCTCGACGTCGTTACCCGCGAACTGCTGACCCCGAAAGGGCTCCGCACCCTCTCGCCGAAGAGCTTCGGCTACCGCCCGTTCTATATCGGCTCCCCCGAGGACCGCGAACTCGCCCTCCACAACGGAACAGCCCGTCCCTGGCTGATCGGCTTCTACGCCGAGGCCTACCTCCGCGTCTTCGGCATGAGCGGCGTCGGCTACATCGACCGTATGCTGATTGGCTTCGAGGACGAGATGGCCGGTGTCGGCGGCGTCGGTACGCTATCGCAGCTCTACGACGGCAACCCCCCGTTCTCGGCCCACGGCGCAATCAGCCACGCGGTCAATGTCGGGGAGGTGCTCCGGACGCTGACAAACCTGAAGAAATTCACAAAGTAAACCGGTTCTACCCGAAACGACAACATAAACCAAGATTCTGAATGAAAGCATTAATGTTCGGGTGGGAATTCCCGCCTCATATCCTCGGTGGTCTCGGAACCGCGAGCTACGGCCTCACCAGGGGCATGTGGGAATGCGGCAACATGGACATCACCTTCGTCATCCCGAAACCCTGGGGAGACGAGGACAAGAGTTTCGCCCACATCATCGGCACGTCGCAGACCCCTATCGCATGGCGCGACGTCAACTATGACTACGTCGAGCAGCGCATCGGCAAACTGATGGATCCGGAGCTTTACTTCAAACTCCGCTCCAACATCTACGCCGACTTCAACTATATGCGCACCAACGACCTCGGCTGCCTCGAATTCTCGGGACGATACCCCGACAACCTCCTCGAGGAGATCAACAACTACTCGATCTGCGCCGGCGTCATCGCCCGTACCATCGACTTCGACATCATCCACTCCCACGACTGGCTGACTTACCCCGCCGGTATCCACGCCAAGCAGGTCACCGGCAAGCCTCTTGTCATCCATGTCCATGCGACCGACTTCGACCGCTCACGCGGCAACGTCAACCCGACCGTCTTCGGGATCGAACGCGACGGTATGCTGAACGCCGACCATATCATGACTGTCAGCGACCTTACGCGGCGCACCGTCATCGAGAAATATGGCATCGACCCGGCGAAGGTCACGACGGTCCATAACGCAGTGACCCCCCTGAGCGAGGAACTGCTGAACGTCAACCCGCCCCGCGCAAAGGAGAAGGTCGTCACGTTCCTGGGCCGCATCACGATGCAGAAGGGCCCGGAGTATTTCGTCGAAGCCGCCGCGAAGGTTCTGAAGAACAACCATAACGTACGCTTCGTCATGGCCGGCAGCGGCGATATGATGGACAAGATGATCCTTCTGGCTGCCGAACGCGGCATCGCCGACCGCTTCCACTTCCCCGGCTTCCAGAAAGGGAAGCAGGTCTACGAGATGCTGAAGGCCAGCGACGTCTATGTCATGCCTTCGGTCTCAGAGCCTTTCGGTATCTCGCCGCTCGAGGCGATGCAGATGGGGGTTCCGTCGATTATCTCGAAACAGAGCGGCTGCGCCGAAATCCTGACGAATGTCATCAAGACCGACTACTGGGACATCGACGCCATGGCCGACGCAATCAACTCGATCGTCACCTATCCGGCGATGTACAACCAGCTCCGCGAAGACGGCCTGGCAGAAGTCAACCAGATTACCTGGGACAAAGCCGGACAGAAGGTCATCGACATATATAACAAGGTGCTGAACCGCTAATACAAACCCCCTCAACCAACCAAAAGCCCAAAACAAAACAATCGCACATAAGAATCATCATGAAAGCAATTTGTTTTTATTTCCAGATCCACCAGCCGTTCCGGCTCAAAAGATACCGTTTCTTCGACATCGGAAACGACCACTACTACTACGATGACTTCACCAACGACGACATCGTCACCCGCATAGCCCACGAAAGCTATATCCCCGCCGCCGAGAGCCTCCTGCGTATGATCGAGGAGAGCAACGGCCAGTTCCGCTGCGCCATCTCGATTACCGGCACGGCTATCGAACAGTGTGAGCAGTATGTCCCCGAGTTCATCGACCTGCTGAAGAAACTCGCCGCGACCGGAAAAGTCGAGTTCCTCGCTGAAACCTACGCCCATTCGCTCGCGTCGCTCGCCGACCCCGACGAATTCGCAAACCAGGTCAAGGTCCACGACGAGAAGATCCACGAACTCTTCGGCGTCCGCCCGAAGGTGTTCCGCAACACCGAGCTGATCTACGATGACGACCTCGCCCCGCAGATCCTCGCAATGGGATACAAGGGTTGCATCACCGAGGGCGCCAAGCATATCCTCGGCTGGAAGTCGCCGAACTATGTCTACTGCGCCGCCAGCGCCCCGAAACTGAAACTGCTCCTGAAGAACTCGAAACTCAGCGACGACATCACCTTCCGCTTCAGCAACCACGAATGGAGCGAATATCCCCTGACTGCCGACCGCTATATCGACTGGATCGCCGACACCCCCGCCGACGAACAGATCGTCAACCTCTTCATGAACCTCGAGACCTTCGGTACGCTCCAGCACCGCGAGAGCGGAATCTTCCAGTTCCTCGAAGCGCTTCCCCGCTTTGCCCGCGAACGCGGCATCGAGTTCTGGACCCCGAGCGAGGCTGTCCAGAAACTCAAGCCGGTCGGCGAACTCTCGGTCATGCACCCAATCTCATGGGCCGACGAAGCCCGCGACACCTCCGCATGGCTCGGTAACAAACTCCAGAAGGAGGCGTTCGACAAACTCTACTCCGTTTCGGAGCGTGTCCGCCTCTGCGACGACCGCCGCCTGAAACAGGACTGGTATTATCTTCAGGCTTCGGACCACCTCTTCTATATGTCGACAAAACATATGGCTGACGGCGCGGTCCACTCCCACTTCAGCCCCTACGAAACTCCGTTCCAGGCCTTCACGAACTATATGAACGTCCTGGCCGACTTCATCGTCCGCGTCGAGGAGCAGTATCCTCTGACAATCGAAAACGAGGAGCTCAACTCGCTGCTGACAACGATCCGCAATCAGGAGCGCGAGATTGTGACCCTCAACAAGGAGGTTGCATCGATGCGCCAGAATATCGAGCACTTCAACGAGGAGCACGCTCTTCGCGAGCCGAAGCCCGAGGAACCGAAGGCCGGGAAGAAGGCAAAGAAAGAGCCGAAGGCAAAGGCTGAGCCGAAGGCGAAGAAGGAGCCTAAAGCAAAGAAGTAAGCCCCCGGCCCCCGGAAGGGGGTATAACTGACTGACAACCCCGGACGCTATCCGCGCCCGGGGTTCGTTTATTTTGACAAATTGACAAATTGACAAATTGACAAATTGACAAAAAAAGTCCGGGGAGATTGTCTGACAATCTCCCCGGACTGGCTGGGTGGCGGGAGCAGGACTCGAACCTACGACCTCCAGGTTATGAGCCTGGCGAGCTACCACTGCTCCATCCCGCGGTGTTTTTGTATTGCAAAATTACTCATTATCTCCGAACCGGCCAAATAGATTCGATCGTTTTCGCGTTAAATATAGTTAACAGTACGTCTAATCCCAATTATTTCAGTTATTTTCGCGCTGTCAAAAACAGATTAAATCATATATGGAAAACTTCATCTTTTATCCCGCAACGAAATATATCTTCGGCCGCAGCGTCGAAAACCAGGTTGCCTCCCAACTCGAGGCGTTCTCGATGCGTCGCCCCCTGATAGTCTACGGTATGGGCTCGGTTGTCCGCTCAGGCCTTCTCGACCGGGTTCGCCGTTCTCTGTCCGACGCCGGAATCCCGTTCGCCGAACTCGGCGGTGTCCAGCCTAATCCGGTCGACACGAAAGTCTACGAGGGGATCGAGGCGGCGCGCGCCGCGGGCTGCGACTCGCTCCTGGCGGTCGGCGGCGGCTCGGCAATCGATACCGCCAAGGCTATCGCCGCCGGCGTCCCCTACGCCGGCGATTTCTGGGATTTCTACAGCGGGAAGTCGAAGATCGAAACGGCCCTTCCCGTCGGAGTCATCCTGACGATACCCGCCGCCGGCAGCGAGGGTTCGGGCAACTCGGTTATCACGCGCCTCGACGGACTCCACAAAATCAGCATCCGGACCGAAAGTGCCCTCCGTCCGCGCTTCGCCCTGCTCGACCCCGAACTGACCTTCACCCTTCCCCCCTACCAGACAGCCGCCGGAATCGCCGACATGATGGCCCACATCCTCGAACGATACTTCACTACGACCCCCGACGTCGAGATTACGGACCGCGTCTCCGAGGGTGTCCTGAAGGCGATTATCGAGGAGGCTCCGAAGGTCATGGCAAATCCGGAGGATTATCAGGCGCGGGCGAATATCATGTGGAGCGGTACGCTCGCCCACAACGGAATCTGCGGCACCGGCCGCCGCGAGGACTGGGCGTCGCACGGTCTCGAGCATGAGATCTCGGCCGTCTACGGCGTCACCCACGGCGCCGGCCTAGCCGTTGTCGTTCCGGCCTGGATGACCTTCATGGCGGAGCATCGCCCGGAGAAGATCGCGCAGTTCGGGCGGCGTGTATTCGACGTCGCCAGCCATGACGACCGGACCGCCGCCCTCGAGGGGATTGAATGTCTGAAAGGATTCTTTGGGACGCTCGGTCTGCCGGTCACCTTCGCAGGTCTCGGCATCGAGAATCCCGACATCCCCCTGCTGGTCAGGAAAGTCCACGAAAACAAGGGCGCGACCTTCGGGGGCTACTATCCGGTTACACCCGATGTCTCCGAGGCGATCTACCGGCTGATGCTATGACAGCGACGGAACCAGATTCCGGACAATCCACCATAGAACTATCAGGGCGGCGACCGACAGGGTCGCCGCCCTGCTGTTAAGGGCGAGGAAGAGACGCGGATGGCGGCTGCGGCTGAATTCGGCGAAGAGATAGAGCGCGACGACCGGCAGGGAGATGACCATCACGGCGTTGGCGCGCAGAGCCGCTGTCAGATTGCCGTGGAGCAGGGCGTGTATCGCCCGCTGGGAGCCGCATCCAGGGCAGTCGAAGCCGGTCAGTACGCGGAACATGCAGCGGGGCATCCACCATGTCTCCATCGGGTCGAAAACCGCATAGATGACTCCCAGGACCGCCACAACCGCGACGGCCACAAGGATAATGGCGCGACGGGCTGTCGTCGTCACAGTGCCGAGGCCATCTGAATCAGCATCATGACCGGAGTCATCACGATGCCGAGAGTGAAGGCGGAGATTATCCAGAGTTCGGTATTGGCCGAACAGCGGCGGGCCTCCTCGAACCGGCCGGCCGAATTGAGCGAATTGACCTTGGCCGACATGAATATCGCGACAATCCCGAGGGGAACACAGCAGAGGAGCGTCACGACAATGCTCCAGCCGAGATAACTCGGCGCATAACGGCTGGTGTCGGGGCGTGCGAGTTGTCCGACCTGTCCGACCTGTCCGACCTGTCCGACCTGTCCGACCTGTCCGACCTGTCCGACCTGTCTGACCTGTCCGACTTGTCCGATCTGTCCGACCTCCTCCTCCTGGAGCGGCGGCGGTGTCGCGGCGGCGAACTCGGGGAGTTCGCAGATGGGAATCCAGTCGGGCAATCCCTTGCGCCAGACGGGGGTGTCGGCCGGAAGGTCCATCGCGAGAATCTCCCCGAAAAGGAAGGATCGCTCCGACGGCTGGCCGTCGATTATAATCCAGTATTTCGTTTCGTTCATCCGGTCAGAAGAATTTTGTTTCGGTTCCTAGTATGTCGCTCAGGAGGTTGTTGGCCAGGCGGCTGGCGCCGATGCGGAAATATTCGTTCGTCAGCCATTCGTCGCCGAGCACCTCGCGGATAATCGTCCAGTAGCGGAGAGCCTCGTCGGTTGTCGCGACACCTCCGGCAGCCTTGAAGCCTACACGGTTTCCGGTCTTTTCGTAGTATTCCTTTATGCACCGGGCCATGACATAAGCCGCTTCGAGCGATGCACCGGGATATTCTTTCCCGGTCGAGGTCTTCAGGAAGTCGGCTCCGGCATACATCGACAGAATCGATGCCGCGCGGATGTTCCCGGCGGTTTTCAGGGCTCCGGTCTCGAGGATGACTTTCAGTCGGGCGTTGCGGCAGGCTGATTTGATTTCGCCGATTTCGTCGCATACACCTTCCCAGTCACCGTCGAGGAAATAGCCGACATTCAGGACGATATCGATTTCGTCGGCTCCACCATCGACGGCGAGAGCGGTTTCGGCGACCTTGACCTCCTCGAAGGTCTGCGACGAGGGGAAGCCGCCGGAGACGCAGGCGATCTCGACCTCCGATACCTCGAGGACGGCGCGGACAACCTGTGCGAAGTTAGGGTAGACACAGATAGCGGCAACGTTGGGGAGTTCGGGGTGTTCCTCCTCGAAGGCGTTGACGCGCTCTGTGAAGTCGGCGACGGAACGGGGGGAGTCGGTCGATTTCAAGGTCGTCAGGTCAATCGAGTTGAAGATTCGCCTGAGGGTCTCGGGATTGCGGTTTTCTTCGAGATGTTTTTCGAGAATTTCGGCGACGGCGGCCTTGACGGCCTCGTCGTCGGTTGTCACGCGGCTCGCGGCCACGGCAGCCTGGTATTTGTCTGTCATATCGGTTTCTTGTTGGTTATTTCGGGTTAGGGTTTTAGTTCGGTCAGTTTCGGATTGTCGCGGTGGCGCGTTGCGTCGCGCAGGGTCTTCTTCGCGATATTGCGGCCGACGGCGTCGGCGAGGTCGACGCCGGTCTGGTTTGCGATTGCCGCGACAACCCAGATAACGTCGGCGAGTTCGTCGGCGAGCGCATCGGGGTTCTCCCCCTCTTTGAACGACTGGTCGCCGTAGCGGCGGGCCATAACGCGGGCGACCTCGCCGACCTCCTCGGTCAGCACGGCCATGTTCGTCAGCGGGGAGAAATAGCGGACGCCGACCGTCGTTATCCACCGGTCGACCCTCTGCTGGAGCCCGCGCAGGGTTATATCTTCGTTGTCGCGGAAGTTCATTCCTTCAGTCGTGAGTCGATTATAATCGTTACGGGGCCGTCGTTGACAAGAGAGATTTTCATGTCCGCACCGAAGACCCCGCGGCCAACGGGACGGGCGGCTACAGCGGCGAGGCGGTCGCAGTAGGCCTCGTAGAGGGGGAGGGCAACGTCGGGGCGGGCGGCGCGGATATACGACGGGCGGTTTCCCCGGCGGGTCGAGGCTGTCAGGGTAAACTGGCTGACGGCCACGACGCCGAGCGCCGGGTTATCGGTCAGGGCGCGGTTCATAACCCCGGCCTCGTCGTCGAAGACACGCAGCGAGGCGGTCTTCGCCGCGAGCCAGTCGGCATCGTCGGGCGTGTCGCCGGTCTCGACGCCGACGAGTATCATCAGTCCCGGCCCGATGGCCGAGACCAGCCGTCCGTCGACGGCGACAGACGCTTCGAGTACACGTTGGATCACCAGTCTCATAAAATCCTGTCGTTTCGGTTCAATCGACAAAGTTAGTCAATCCCGCGGAATATCCCCTAAAAAACGAGCGAAAAAAAGAGCCCCCGGCGGGGGCTCGGTATGTCTGGCGCGGTCAGAGCGTTCTCCGGAGAACGTATGGGAGGGCGGTCGGGGCGAAGTCGGCTCCGGTCATCGTCAGGGTCGAGTCGGTCGCGATGAAGTATGTGACGGCGGTCGAGTCGTTGTCGGACTGGAGGGTGAAGACGACGGCGTTGGGGTCGGTCGGTGTTCCGGTCGAGATAGCGACCTGTCCCTGGTCGAGCGTGGTCGCGGCGTCGTTGCCTGGGACATCGGTTCGCATCGAGTAGACCGCTTCGGTCTCGGAGTATGGGGTAACGGCGACGGTGTAGAGGATGCCGGGAGCGTCGGCTGCGGGGACTGTTCCCTGGTAGATCGCGGGATAGCCGGGAGCCTTCGCGGTATCGGCGGCGGTGCCGGCTTTCGGGGAGCAAGCTCCGAGGAGGAGGGCTGCGGAAGTGGCAGCCATAAAAATCATCTTTTTCATAGTTGTCAGTGTTATTTCAGGTTTCTGTCGAGAAGTATAACACACGACGGCGCAAAATCGTTCGATTCGGCTCGAAAGGACACAAAAAAAGGGTAAGCTGACTGCATCGCACTGCTACAACCCGATACCGTTGCTTCGATCATGACCTGGCGGAGTTTTCGGGGAGCTAGTCGTGCAGGACTTACCCGACTGCAAAATTACAACAAAATTCCGACCCGGCAAATTTTTTCGCGAAAAAACGCGCTCAGCTTCAGTTCAGCTTCGCTAAAACTCAGCGCTACTCCAAAAAAAGTTTTTTTGAAAAGCACTGAGTTTCAGCGAAGCAGGTTTTTCAGCCGATCAGCTCGGGCGGGAGGACGGGCATGGCGCCCTGGCGGGTACAGACGAAGGCGGAGACTTCGACGGCTTTGCGGTGGGCTTCAGCGACAGATTTCCCTTTCAGGAGGCTGGCGATAAAGGCGGCGGTGAAGGAGTCGCCGGCGCCGACGGTGTCGGCGACTTCGACTTTCGGTGTTGGCTGGAATGAAACGGAGCCGGGGGTGAAAACATAACTGCCGTTTACGCCGCAGGTCAGGATCAGCATCTTCAGGTTGTATTTGCCGAGAAGGATCCAGCATTTGTCCTGGAGGTCGATTCCGGGGAAGCCGAAGAGTCGGCTGACCGTCACGAGTTCCTCGTCGTTTATCTTCAGGATATTGCAGCGTTCCATCGAGTCGTTCAGGATCTCCTTGTTGTAAAAGCCCTGGCGGAGGTTGACGTCGAAGACAACGAGTGTCTCGTCTGTACGGGGCATCGCGTCGAGGAAGCGGCCGATCGTGTTGCGCGAGACGACGTTGCGCTGGGCCAGCGACCCGAAGCAGAAGGCGCGGGTCCGCTCGGCGAGTTGTTCGAGCAGGGCGGTGTAGGGGATTTTGTCCCAGGCGACATTCTCGCGGATATCATACTGTGGAATCCCGGCCTGGTCAATCTCGACCTGGACGGTGCCGGTCGGGTAGGGGACGCGGGCGATCTGGTGGTTCAGCCCTTTCGAGACGAAATTTTCGATAATCTCGTTGCCGAGCTGGTCCTCGCCGACCGCACTGACAACGCAACTCGGCAGGCCGAACTGCGAGACATGGTAAGCGAAATTCGCGGGAGCCCCGCCGATTTTTTTCCCTTCGGGGAGCACATCCCATAGAGCCTCCCCCATACCGACGACAATGCCGCCGTCGCGATTAGTTTCTTTTGTAGTCATGGTTACCGGTATATTATTGTTTCTTAATTTTCAGGGTGTAGAACAGGAGGTAGAGAACGCCGAGCGCCATGACGGCCACGGCGCCGTGCTGGCCGCCGAAGGCGTCGGAGGCGTAGCCCATCGCCAGGGGGAAGACCGTGCCGCCGAACAGACCCATGATCATCAGGCCCGAGACCTCGTTCTGTTCCTTAGGCGAGCGGTTCAGTGCCTGGGAGAATACGACCGAGAAGATATTCGAGTTGCCGAGACCGACGAGAGCGATGCCGACATAGATAACCGAAATCGAGTCGGCAAAGAAGAGAATCGCCATAGCCGCGACCATCATCAGGACACTGACGGCGAAGAAAGGCTTCGGAGCGACCTTCCGCAGCAGGAACGCCCCGAGGAGACATCCGGCCGTTCGGAAGATGAAGTAGAGACTCGTTGCGAAGCCAGCCTCCTCGAGCGGCAGGGAGAGACGCTCGATCAGGATCTTCGGGGCGATTGTATTTGTTCCGACATCGATTCCGACGTGGCACATGATCCCGAGGAAGCACAGGAGGATGAACGGACGGCCGAGAAGGCGGAAACACTCGGCGAAACCCGAGGCGCGGTCGGGTTTCTCCTCGTGGATCGGCGTCGCGGCGAGCATCGAGATCGAAAGGATGCTGACGACGGCGTAGATCGGGAAGAGAACACGCCAGCCGAGACCGAAGGTGATGACGGCTGTCGTTGCGCCCCAGGCGGCGATAATCGGCGCCAGGAAAGAGGCGATCGCCTTGACGAACTGGCCGAGGGTCAGGGTCGACGCGAGTTTGTCGGGGGTAATAAGATTGCTGACCAGCGGATTCAGCGAAGTCTGCATCAGCGCGTTGCCGATTCCGAGCATCGAGAAGGTGACGAGCATGACGCCGTAACTTTCGCCGAAAAGCGGAATAACGAGCGACACGGCGGTCGCGGCGAGCGAAATCAGGACGGTGTTCTTACGTCCGATACGGTTCATCAGCATCCCGGTCGGGACCGAGAAGATAAGGAACCAGAAGAAGACGAGCGAAGGGAAGAGATTCGCCTCGGAGTCGGTCAGGCCGAGATCCTGCTGGACATAGTTCGAGGCCGTGCCGACGAGGTCGACGAAGCCCATGGCGAAGAAGCAGAGCATGACGGGGACGATCTGCATCAGGGTGCTTCGTCCGGCGGAATTTGGTGTTGTCGTTTGTGCCATTGTTTATCGAGTGTGTGTTGGGTGTCAGTTTTTTCAGTTGTTTGTTTTGACGGAGTAGATCTTCAGGTCCCCGAGATCGCCGTGTCCACCTTCGGCCGAGATCGCCAGAGAAGAGTAGGGAACTGTCGGGAAAACAAGATTAGTCAGGACAAAGTTTCCTTCGCCGTCGAAAATTTCGATACTCGAGCGGTCTATGAAAATCCTGAGCGACAGCGAGTCGGACTTTCTGAGCGTCGGGGCGGAGACGACGGCGGGGAAGTCGGCCGAGAAATCGGTTATGCCGCTCTCACGCCGGTCGAAACTGACCGATTCAGACGCCGGGTCGAAGATGACGACACTCTTCTCCCCGCGGTCGTTCGAGAGAGTCAGGACAATCTTTCCACCAGCCGGAGCCTTGACGGTCAGATCGATTTCGCAGAGACCGTCGGCCGGGAGGCTGAACTTCGCGGGCTTGGTCTGGAGCGTTCGCTGTCCGCTTTTGGCCAGCAGTTTGTCGCGGAGGGCGTCGACCTCGGGGGAGGGGAGAGTCCTGAGGCGGACGATGCCGTCGTCGCCGCTGACGAGGGAGAGATCGCGCGGGAGAGTGTTGGCGCTGCGGAACTGGCGGGTTGGAACTTCGGCGGCATACTGCCAGTTGCTCATCCAGCCGATCACGACATGGCGGTCATCCGGGGCGTTGCTCCAGGAGACGGTCGCGTAGTGGTCCTTGCCGTAGTCCATCCAGCGTGTCGGCACGGTTCCGTCGGCGAGAGTGTCGGCCGTAAAGCGGTGGCCGTCGAAGTCGCCGACAAAATACTGGGTCGCGCTGCCGCCGAACGGTCCGCCGGGGTTCAGATTGCAGATAAGCAACCATTTCGACTCGTCCGTACCCTCGACCGGAAGCCGGAGAAGGTCGGGACACTCCCAGACTCCCCCCTGGGCGCCGATCCCTTTTCCGAAGGCGCTCCGGAGCGTCCAGGTCTTCAGGTCGGGCGAGGTGAAGAAAAGCATCTCGTGTTCGAGCGCGTGGGCCAGCAGGAGGTTCCATTCGCCGGTCTCCTCGTTCCAGAACATATTCGGGTCGCGCGCCTCGCTCTCGAGGGTGATGACTGGATTTCCGGGATAGATTTCGAAAGTCATTCCGTTGTCGGCGCTGTGGGCCAGGCTCTGGATCTGGTTGCGTCCGGCCGAGGTGTAGAGCGAAACAACCTCGCCGGGACCGAATCCGGCCGTGTTGTCGTAGTCGACGACCGAACTTCCGCTGAAGACCGAACCGAGACCGTTCGGTTCGATAGCCATAGGATGGTGGTCCCAGTTGATCAGATCTTTCGACGAAGAATGGCCCCAGGTCATATTCTGCCATTTCGAGCCGTAGGGGTTATACTGGTAGTATAGGTGCCAGACCCCGTCCTTGTAGAACATACCGTTCGGGTCGTTCATCCAGCCGTAGAGCGGCGTGTGGTGGAACGCCGGGCGATAGTGCTCGACATTTGCAGTCGGGAACGAATCGCTCAGGGCGATTGCGTTCCAGCAGGCGTCCCCTTTTGCTTCCCGGACCGAAGAGCGTCCCTGGGGCGTCACGATGTTCAGCAGTATGTCGCTGCCGTCGTAGCGGGAGATGTCGAACGGGACGAAATAGTCGACCTTGTTTCGCGCCAGGCGAACGTAGAATGTTTTTTCGAGGCGTCCGTCGAGAAGGAGGTCGACCGAAGCGTCGTCGACCGCTTCTTCGACCGGAAGGAGAACATAGCGGGCGGCGGAGTCGACGCGCACCAGGGTGTTGTCGGTCGAGAGGTGGCTGACTGACACGCCGTCGGCGGACATGGCTGATGTGGCGAGGCCCATTGCAGCGGCAAGCAGGGGGAATCTTAGTTTCATATATGTCGTTTGTTTTTCGTTTGTTTCGGATTGGTGTTGCAAAACTAATATATAAATGTCGAACGGCACTATGAAAATTGGCGCATTGGATATAAGAAATGTTGTTCCGATTAAATTTTAATAGATTAACGGCGGAAATGACAAACCGATTTTGTATATTTGCAACCGAAAAAACATACAGAGATCCGATACCATCCAACCTTTTGTCATCATCAATGAAACCCCGAATTATTTCTCTTTTGCTTCTGTCGGCCTTCCTTCTGACCGGATGCCGTCAGGAGAAGGTATACCGCATCGGGGTGTCGCAGTGCAGCGACGATGACTGGCGTTCGAAAATGAACGACGAGATCAACCGCGAGATGATTTTCCATGACAACGCCGTCGTCGAGATTCGTTCCGCCAACGACGACAACTTCCGTCAGGAAGCCGATATACGCTACTTCGCCGACAACGGCTTCGACATCATTGTCGCAGCCCCGAACGAAGCCGATGCGCTGACCCCTGTTATAAAAGAGGTGTATGAACGGGGTATTCCCGTGTTGCTTTTTGACCGCAATATAAACGACGAGAGTTATACTGCCTGGCAGGGAGCGGACAATGTCGCCGTCGGTCGCGAAGCTGCCGGACTAGCGATGTCGCTTCAGCCCGGAGAATGCCGCGTAATCGAGATCCGCGGACTCGAGGGGTCTACCCCCGCCGAGGGGCGACACGAGGGATTCGCCGCCGTATGCGCCGAGAATCCCGAAAGACTCAGACTGCTCGGGTCGGGCTACGGAGACTGGAACGGCACCGATGGACGTCGCGTTGCCGACTCGCTCCTGTGGCTGTATCCCGATGCAAACTTCGTCTACGCCCATAACGACCGAATGGCAATCGCCGCCGCCGAGGCTGCCCGCGCCGCCGGGCGCCGAGGCTGATCCCGATCCGGACCGGACCACACTGCTCGTGATCGATGACAACCCCGACATACGCGCCCTGATCCAGACGACCCTCCGGGGGGAATACACGATACTGACTGCTCCGAACGGAATAAAGGGACTGAAACTCTCCAACCGCTATATCCCCGATCTGATAATCTGCGATGTCATGATGCCGCTGATGGACGGCCTGGAATGCTGCCGCCGTCTGAAAAACGAACCGGCGACATCCCATATACCGGTGTTGATGCTGACAGCCTGCTCTATGGATGAGCAGAGAATCCAGGGCTATGAATGCGGGGCCGACGGCTATCTCGCCAAGCCGTTCAATCCGGCCGTGCTCGTTGCCCGCTGTCGCGCGCTGATCGAAAACCGCCGTCGGATCCAGACCCTCGGTCCGGTCGTCAAGCCCCGTCGCGAAGAGGCCGCCGAGGCTGCCGGGAACGCGTCGGCGGCTCCCGCTGTCAGCCGCATTGACAGCGAATTCTACGACCGCTTTGTCTCGATTGTCGAGGCTGAGATGTCTGACCCCGACCTGTCAGTCGACACACTCGCCGGAAAAATGGGTCTCGGCCGCTCGCAGTTCAACCGCAAGATCAAGGCCCTGACAGACTACTCTCCCGTCGAACTGTTGCGGAACATGCGTCTGGCCCGGGCCCGCACGCTGCTCGTATCGACAGACCGCACGGTCTCGGAGATCGCCTACGAAGTAGGCTTCTCGACTCCGGCCTATTTCGGGAAATGCTATAAAGACCGCTACAACGAAACCCCGACCGACATACGTTCGTCTGTGAAATAATTCCGGAGTGATGATTCAGACATATGTTGTGGAATATATAAAAAATCGTTCGGGAGATGATTTTTTATATCCGATGCAACATATCGAATCTCCTGCCGGACAGATTGATTATAGTTTTGCACCACGAAACAAAAAATCAATCAAACCATAGTCATGAAAAGAACAATCCTTTATGCCTTGTTTCTGCTGTTCGCAGCTGTCGGCGCCCTCAACGCCGCCGACATCCGGGTCCACGGCACAGTCGTGTCGAAAACCGATTCCGAACCCCTGATCGGCGCGAGCGTTGTCTGTAACGCGACCGGTCCGTCGAACGGCGTCGCCACCGATATCGACGGCGAATTCACCCTGACGGTCCCCGAGGGATCGACCCTGACGATAACCTATATAGGCTACAAGCCGGCGACAGTCGCCGCGACCCCCGAGGTTTTCGTCGAACTCGAAGAGGACACATCGGTTCTCGACGAGGTTGTCGTTGTCGGATACCAGACCATGAAAAAAGCGGATCTTAACCCCGATACCTTGAGTATGGCCGTATCGCTCAACCCCGGCGGAAAATTCACGAAAGACCATTCGACCCACCCGATCTACCGCGGACTGACAGTCACGTCGAACGACCGTTGCAAACTGATCGCGTTCAAGGACCCGGGTTGGACCGAAGACCACAACTGTCTCTTCTTCAACCTCCCCTCCGTGCTGACCGGACTCGGTAATCAGGAAGAGGCGTGCTACAACACGCTGACGCAGGTCTATGGCATCTATCCGCTCGGGACCTGGGATTCGCAGATCGATTTCGTCTCGCAGTTGAACGTCTGGGAAGCGCAGCAGGGCAATACGAAGTTCAAGGGAACAATCCTTTGTATCGGAAACGGCGGTTGCGAATTCTCGATGAAGAACCCTGACGGTACGCCCGATGTCAGCGCCCGTCCGAAGAACAACCCCTGTCAGGAAAATGTCCTGACCCTGGCGAAGAATTCGCTCGAATATCTGAAGACCCGATAACCGACAGACACATACTTGAATATGACAGCGGGTCCCCCCCGAACCGACCGGTTCGGGGGGGACCCGCGCTGCATAATATCTGCCGGGAGCGGCGTGTTGCGCGCCCCGCCTGGCGCAGATGCCGGCGGGGAGGTCGGCTGCTGCAATCGGTTCGCTCGCTTTACTTCGTATTGAATATAACATCGCCCCGCGGAACCGACCGGTTCCGCGGGGCGATGTATGAATGGTTAGAATGGTCTGCCGCCGGGACGTCTGCCGCCACCGGGATGACCACCGCCGGGGCCTCCGGGAGGGCCTTCGCGCATCATTCCGTTGTCGCGCGAGGGTTCTTTGCCTTTTCCGAAGGTGTTGAAACGCCAGGAGAAAGAGAGCATGAAGTAGCGCGTCAGCGAGTTGTAGCGGGTATCGTCGATATAGTTGGCCGTCACGTTGCGCGATATGTTCGACCGCTGCTGCAGCAGGTCGTAGACCTTCAGCGACAGAGTCGCCGATTTGTCGTGGAGGAACTGGTAACTGAGCGACGCGTTCCACATCCACTGGTTCCGGTCATATCCGGCAGCGTAGCCGCTTGTTCCGCTGAATTCGACGTCGGTGTCGATTACCAGGCCGATCGGCGTATAGTAGTAGGCATGGAACGAGGCGCCGTAGGAGTGGACGAGATTGTTGCCGGTTGTGTTCAGGGTGTTGGCCGTATACTGGAGCGAGTAGCGGGGCCGGAGTTCGAACTCAAGATTGTCGGGGCGGAACGCCAGCGAGGGTGACTCGTTGAAGTTAACCGACTGGCTGGCGTTGCGGAGACCGTTGTTGAAACCGATCTGGCGGTTGTACATGACGAAGAGATTGTTCGAGAACTGCCAGCGTTTGTCGCGGAAGGGCATCGAGACCATGTTCATGATACGTCCGTTCCAGACGCCGTTGACGTTGCGGTAGGTCGTTGTCTGTCCGCCGGTCGTGTTGTCGAAGGTCGTCATCGAGACGATCGCGTTCTGGGTCAGGCCGAAGTCACCCATCAACATGATCGACCGCTGGCTCTCGGCGTTGAAGTCCTGGAAGCGGATGCGGAGACTGTGGTTGAAGGTCGGGTCGAGGTTCGGGTTACCGATGATTATGCGCAGAGGGTCTGACATATCGGCGACCGGCTGTAACTGCGTCATCGAGGGCTGGGAGGAACGGCCGTTGTAGTTGACCTGGATCGAGCGCTGTTTCCCCATACGGTAGCGGTATCGGACGAAGGGGGCGTAGTTCCATACCCATCGTTCGGGAATCGTCTTCGCGTCGTTTATCAGGTTTCGGCTGCGCGACATCGTCGGGACGACGGAGAATCCGAGGTCGAGGGTCGTTGTCTTGCTGACATGCTTGTAGCCCAGACGTATATCCTGGCTGAGGAAATCGTTACGGAAGCGGTTGCTCAGGGTCGAGTCCGGCTCGTTCTGTAGTGCCAGAGCCGTTTCGGAGAGAGCCATGGCCTCGAGGGGATCGGCGTTGAGCATCCACATATCGGCGACACTCAGTCCGGTCGGGGTCGCAGCGTCGGCGAAGCGGGAGATGGCGTCGGCTTCGGCCTGATAGACAAGTTTGTCGGCGTTGTTCCAGCGGGCGTTGATGCTGTAGGCGACGGTCAGGAAATTTCCTCGGGAGACATCGCCGAGCGGTTCGGTCCACGACAGACGTCCGCTGGCGTTGTTGTTCCAGGTGTGGTTCGACGTAAACTGGTCGTAGTTGTCGGTCGAGTCGTTATACTGGTAGAAGATATTCCGCGAGCGGGTGTCCTCCCATTCGTGGGTGTTCGTATGGGAGTAGTTCGCCATGACCGAGAAGGAGCGTCCGCGGTGTTCCTTGAAGTTATGGGTGTAGATCAGGCGTGCGCCGTATGACAGCGAATTTCCGCGCGAGTCGTCCTCGTTGCGGCTTCGGCTGATCATCGTCCGTGCCGCGTCGGAGAAGGCATTCAGGGTCGAGTCGAGGCTGCCGGAGTGGTTGTGGTTCCAGGAGATGTTCGGCCGGATATCGAGGGTGTTGAACGAGTCGGGCTTCCACTGGATACGTAAGTCGGCGCGGACGTTCTGGCTGCGGTCGACGGTATGTTTCCCGATAGTCGAATAGAGCGAGTCGTGGATATACTGGCGTTCCTGCTGCTGGATTGTGTTTCGGTTGCTGCGGTTCCACATGATATCGCCGCCTATGCGGAATATCTCGCCGTTTCCGACATTGAAGTTGACGCCGAGGGCCTGGGAGGTCGTTATCCCGTTGTCGCCGCCGAACCGGCGGAAGCGGCCGCTGTTGCCGTCGTTGAAACCGAGTTCATTGATATTGTTTGCATTTCCGAGGAACGTTATCTGGTTTTCGTTCCAGAAGCGGTTTATGTTGAAGTTCGCTTTGTAGCGGTCGTCGGTGCCGTAGCCGGCCTCGACGTTCCCAAACCAGCCGTTCTTCATCCCCTTCTTAACCGTCAGGTTGATGACCGTTTCATCCTCGCCGTCGTCGACGCCTGTCAGGCGTGCCAGATCGCTCTTGCGGTCGACGACCTGGAGTTTCTCGACCATATCGACCGGGAGGTTTTTCGAGGCGACGGTCGGGTCATCGCTGAAGAATTCCTTTCCGTCGACGAGAATCTTCGAGACACTCTTGCCGTTGGCCGTAATCGAACCGTCGGATCCGACTTCGACGCCCGGCAGACGTTTCAGGAGATCCTCGACGACGGCGTTCGGGGCGGTCTTGTAGGAGTCGGCGTTATATTCGATTGTGTCTTCGGAGACCTTGATGGCGGTCTTTGTGCCGGTCACGGTGACTCCCTTCAGCATGATCGACGACTCGGTCATGACGATTTTCGGGACATTTACGGTCGCGCCGTCGCCGACGGTCACGTTTGCGAAGGCGCGTTCGTAGCCGATATATGTCGCCTCGACGATATATTTCCCTTTTTTGATTCCCTGGAGGGAGTAGTTGCCGGAGACGTCGGTCACGCCCCCTTTGACGAACGCAGAGTCTTTTGCGGCGAGAAGTCTGATTGTCGCCTGCATCATCGGCTCTCCGCCGGTGTCGGTCACCGTGCCGCGGAGATTCGCGGCCGGGAGCGCCGCGGCGGTTGTCATGAGGGTCAGCAGAGCGATCAGCAAACCTGTGATTCGTGTCATTGTTGTTTTGTTGTCTTGTTACCTATTGTTTGGATTTTGGAAATTCGTTGAGGGTATGTTTAACCAGCGAAAGCTGTGACACACGTCAGATAAGACATCTGTAAAGACAATCCGTTTAATTCGGGATATAAAAAATCTCTCTTTTCCGTTACGTGGTCGACAGAAATGAGATTTCCTAACAAATGTAAAAAAATCCGAGTCATTTTTTGGCGTGTGACGCAGATGGTATTTAGACTCTGTTCCTTAATTTTCCTTTCGCCAGGAGCGGCGATGGTAACTTTCCGGTCATGCACAACAGACGAGAACAGCCATATGGCACGAGACACTCAGCAGTTTCTCGTAGTTGCGGTTCATTCTGCGGTAAGATGACAACCACGAAAAGGTCCGCTCGACAACCCAGCGTCCGTCGACAGGGATGAACTCGGATGTTCCGTGGCTCTCATCCTGCAACACACCGCGGAGCGGTATCTAGAAGGTTTCCGTGRGCGAGCCCGCAGAGCGGACTCAAGGATAATAGCCTTAGGCACAAGCCTAAGGTTTGCTGAGATTCCGTCAATAAAATGATCTGGAGCGATGCGAAGCAGAGCGTTCTACCCCGACAGATATAAGCATCCAGACTGATAGATATAACGCTCTGCTTCGCGACGCTCCAATTCATATCGTTATCGGGACCTTTGCTATATACCTGAGGCTGGCGCCCCAGGCTACTCTCCCCACGCCCGCTCTGCGGGCTACGTCTTTGGCTATCTTTATGTGGTGTTGAGAATGCACAAATCTATTTTGACTACAATATAAATCATTGACAATATTCCACAACCGAAACTTGAGTTATAAACGCTTCTCCATTTTGGAAACTACGGGCCCAAAGCGTCCCATTGACACCCGGTCTTCACCGAACTTGATGGATGAAAGTTACCTTAGTGCGCATCTTTTGGGTCTTTTTGACGCTTTGACTCAGCCACATAGCTACAGCTATGCTCCATCGTCAAAACGCCAAAAATCCTCCAAAATATGCGGCCTCTGGGTTAACGAAAATTAAGGAACGGAGTCTAAGATGAAATTCTACGACAGAACCGAAGAAATTGCCGTATTGAAAAGAACCCGCGGACTCGATCTCGACGATATGTAGGGGGCGGCACGTCAACTCCGGCGCAGGTTGTTCTGGACGTAGTTGGTCAGATAGACCGTGAACAGCGGGAACATAATCATGCCGCAAATCGGCAGGACGACCGCTATGACTTTTCCGGCAACCGAGAAGGGGGTGATCGAACACCCGACCGTCGTCAGATTCATCGCCGTCCACCAAAGCGAAGTCCAGTAGGTCGTCACGTCGGGATTGACTCCGTTTTCCGTCTGATAGAATATCAAAGAGCAGAAATAGGTGATCATCAGCATAATCGACAGGTAGGACATAAACAGGCTCGTCACGGCATTGGTCGACAGATAGCCAATCACTATTGCCATCGCCAGGGCACCGCGCGCCAGCGGTATGAACCGGACGAAATAGATCGCGTCGGCCGACAACTGGATGTCGAGCGAGGCGACAATGTTCAGCCACGGTATCGACAGGAAAAGAAACAGAAGCCTGTGGCGGAAATAGCGCCAGCGGTCTGTCTCGACCCACAGCCCGACGAAAAAATCGACAACAAAAACAACGCAGACCCAGAACTGGAAGGCCATATACCTGCCGTTCTGGAGGAAATCGACCTGGCGGAACGTATCGAACGAAATCCAGACAATCAGCGCGATTGAGAGGATCAGAACGATTGCATTCATGACGCTCATTATGTCGCGCCGGACAATATGCTGCGTCTTGCTTCCGGATGTAGGCTGCTGAGGTGTCATAGCGGGTCTTGTACAATAAACGTGTGTGTGTGAATATACACTTATAACACCCGCCCAGTCCCGGTTGTTTCAGACACTGCCGTAGTTCTCCAGCAGCCCGTGTTACTATAGATTATTCAAATCGAATAATTTCGACTTTTTTCGCCTCGAAAGAACCGCTGTTCGGGGATTTTGTTGTAATTTTGCATGATATTGCGCATCTATGCGCCCAACGGAAATGAAACCGAACAAAAGACACTCCATATTGCCCGTCGTCAGTTCACAACTGACCGCCGTCGCCAGCGTCGCGATGGTCCTGTTCACCCTCGGTCTGGTCGCCCTGATTGCCATTGCCGCGCAGAAAGCGTCAGACGCCATCCGCGAGCAGGTTGGATTCGTGGTCATTATGGACGAAAACGCTACGGAACAGCAGATCTCCGCCGTCAAAGCCCACTGGCTCGCCTCCGAACGTGTCTCCCGCGTCACCTACTCCTCGGCCGACGATGTCCTTGAGCGATGGAACGAGCAGATGAGTTCCGACGCCTCCGACGCCTCAGACCTCCTCGACGGATTCAATCCGTTCCTCCCCGAATTCGAAATCAACATGAAGGCCGAACACGCAGACCCCGACAGCATCGCCGCCGCCGTCGCCTCGGCCTCCTCCCTCTCCGGAATCCGCGAAATCCGGCTCTATCCCGAGACCGCCGGGTCTGTCACCGCGACCGTCTCGACGGTCATAATGGTTCTGATCGCTGTCGGAGCGATACTTCTGGCAATCTCGGTCGCACTGATAAACAACACAATCCGTCTGACGATCTATTCGCGGCGGTTTATGATCCACACGATGCGCCTGGTCGGCGCGACCGCCGGATTCATCCGCCGACCGTTTGTCAACAACAGTATGGTCAGCGGCCTGATATCGTCGCTGATTGCTGTCGCCGCCCTTGGAGGACTCGCCGCCTGGTTACGCGACGTCGAACCTGCGCTCGAACCGCTCGTGACCCCGGTCGGATTTGCCTGGGTTGCAGCGGTGATGATCCTCGCCGGGATAGCAATCTGCGCCCTGGCGGCAATTTTCGCGACAAACAAATATATCAATCTGCGCTACGACGAAATGTTCCGTCAATAGCGCTGTCAATCATTAGAGAAAAAAAACAACAAACTGAAACGATATGGAACAGACAACTTCCAAAACCCCGACCGACATCATTCCGCAAGCGAAAGGGGATTTCGTGCTGCAACGCACCAACATAATCGTCATGGTCGTCTCGGCCCTGCTGATCGTCGCCGGATTCTGCCTGATGGCGGGCTCCCCCTCGACCGAAACCGAATTCAACCCCGACATCTTCAGCACGCGCCGCATCGTCGTCGGCCCGACACTATCGTTCATCGGGTTCGTCGCCATGGCCATCGGCATCATCGCCGGAAACCGCCGAAAAAACAAAAACGCTGAATAAACAGAACAGACAATGGATGTTATCGACGCCCTGATAATGGGCATTGTCCAGGGACTGGCCGAATACCTGCCGATCTCGAGCAGCGGCCACCTCGAAATATTCCGGTCGATACTCGGTCTCGACCTCTCCGGCGCCGAAGCGCTCGAATTCGACATCGCTCTCCATGTCGCGACCGTCCTCAGCACGATCGTTGTCCTCTGGAGCGAATTCAGTGGACTCTGCCGCTCGTTCTTCACCCTGAAATTCGACAAGGATTTCTATTACGTCCTGAAGATACTCCTGTCGTGTATACCCGTCGCCATCGTCGGACTCTGTTTCAAGGATACAGTATCGACATTCTTCGGAGAAGGGCTGACGGTCGTCGGATACTGCCTGCTGGTCACGGCCGCCCTGCTGGCGTTCGCCTACTTCGCCCGAACGCGCCACGAAGCAGGTATCCCCGCCGCAACCCTGCCCGGCCACGACATAACCTGGACCGACGCGTTCGTCATCGGTTGCGCCCAGGCTGTCGCCGTGCTCCCCGGCCTGAGCCGTTCGGGCACAACAATCGCGACAGGCATACTCCTCGGCGACCGCCGCGACCTGGTCGCCCGCTTCTCCTTCTTTATGGTGATCATCCCGATCCTCGGCGAGGCTCTGCTCGACCTGAAGGATATGATCGGGGGCGAGGCTGTCACGGCCGCATCGGTCGGGACGCTGCCGCTGGTTGTAGGCTTCCTCGCTTCGTTCGTCGTCGGATGCCTCGCCTGCAAATGGATGCTCAATATCGTCAAACGCGGCAAAATGGTATGGTTCGCCCTCTACTGCGCCATTGTCGGAATCTTGTGCCTGGTATGGTGATGCGCGAAGGACCGCTCGATTTTCTGGCCGGGGAGACGATCTACATCGACAAGCCCCTGCGCTGGACCTCGTTCGACGTCGTCAAACGCCTCCGCAGCACCCTCCTGCGGCGCCTGAACATCCGGAAACTGAAGGTCGGTCACGCCGGGACGCTCGACCCCCTCGCGACCGGGGTCATGATTGTCGTGACAGGCCGCTCGACGAAACTGATCGAACAACTCCAGAGCGGCGAGAAGGAATATGTCGCTACCGTGCGCTTCGGGGCGACAACCCCTTCGTTCGACCTCGAGACCGAAATCGACGCGACATTCCCCGCCGCCCATCTGACCGCCGCCGACATCGAGGCTATACTGCCGCGGTTCACCGGCCGCGTCATGCAGGTTCCGCCGGCATTCTCCGCCTGCAAGATCGACGGACACCGCGCCTACCGTACCGCCCGCAAGGGGGGAACGGTCGAACTGAAGGCGAAGCCTCTCGAAATCCGAGAAATCGAACTCCTCGGCTTCATCCCCGGCCAGCAACCCGAAGCGACTCTCCGCGTCGTCTGCGGCAAAGGCACCTATATCCGAGCCCTCGCCCGTGACCTCGGCGAAGCCCTCGACAACGGCGCCCACCTGACGGCCCTGCGCCGCACACGCGTCGGCGATGTATCGATCGACGACTGCGTCACGGTCGACACGGCTGTCGCCCTGCTCCAGCAGGCAGAGATTGCCCCGGTTCCGGAAGAACTCCTGAAGAACAAACCGAAAGAGAAAGAAGAAACAAAAACGAATCACCCTCTTACCGAAATATAGAATGAAACTCTCACAATTCAAATTCAATCTCCCCGAAGAACTGATCGCCCAGTATCCTACGCCGAATCGCGACGAGTCGCGCCTGATGGTGCTCCACCGCGGCAGCGGCGAGATCGAACACCGTGTCTTCAAGGATATCATTAACTATTTCGAAGACGGAGACCTTATGGTGTTCAACGACACAAAAGTCTTCCCAGCACGGCTCTACGGCAACAAAGAGAAAACCGGGGCTCGCATCGAGGTATTCCTGCTCCGCGAACTGAACGCCGACAACAAACTCTGGGACGTCCTGGTCGAGCCTGCGCGGAAAATCCGTATCGGAAACAAACTCTATTTCGGCGAGGATGACTCGATGGTCGCCGAGGTAATCGATAACACAACCTCGCGCGGCCGAACCCTCCGCTTCCTATACGACGGCCCGCACGACGAATTCAAACAGGCTCTCTATGCCCTCGGCCATACTCCCCTGCCGCAGTATATCCACCGCGAGGCCGAGCCCGACGACGCCGAACGCTACCAGACGATATTCGCCAAAAACGAAGGTGCGGTCGTCGCTCCCGCCGCGAGTCTCCACTTCAGCCGCGAACTGCTGAAACGACTCGAAATCAAGGGTGTCAACCAGGCCTTCATGACAATCCACAGCGGCCTCGGAAACTTCCGCGATATCGACGTCGAGGACCTGACAAAACACCGTATGGACTCCGAGCAACTCGAAATCACCGAGGAACTCGTCGAGACCGTCAACGCCGTCAAGGACCGCCACCACCGCATCTGCGCCGTCGGCACCTCCGTTCTGCGCGGCATCGCCAGCGCCGTCAGCATGGGGGGCCACATAAAGACCTATATCGGCTGGACCAACAAGTTCATCTTCCCCCCTTACGACTTCACCGTCACAGACGCCCTGATCAGCAACTTCCACCTCCCCTACTCAACGATGCTCATGATGGTTACCGCCTTCGGCGGCTACGACCTCGTCATGAAGGCCTACGAGGAGGCGATCCGCGAAAAGTACCGCTTCGGCGCCTACGGCGACGCGATGCTGATTCTCTGATATGGCTGACCATATCCCCGAAAACTGCGATTTCCTGACGATCGCAACGCCGGGAGAGGCTACGGTGCGCGAAAAGATGAGCCGGTTCATCGCCTTCGCGCTCCATGCCTCCGACGCCTCCGACGCCCGCGCGACAGTCGCCCGCTATGCCAACGAATACCACGACGCACGTCATGTCTGCTGGGCCTGGATGATCGGTGCCGACCGGAAGGAGTACCTCTCCTCCGACAACGGCGAGCCCTCCGGAACCGCCGGAAAGCCTATACTCGGCCAGATCAACTCGGCGGGGCTGACAGACGTGGTTGTCATCGTCGTCCGCTATTTCGGCGGAATCAAACTCGGGACATCGGGGCTGATAGCGGCCTACCGCGAGGCGGCGCGCCAGGCGATCGCCGCCGCGGAGATCGTCAGCGACTGTGTCCGTGTCGAACTGACCGTCACCTTCCCCTACGAGTCGATGAACCATATCATGAAGGTCGTCAAGCAGTCGACGGCGCGTATTGTCTCGCAGCAGTTCGACAATATCTGCTCGCTGACACTGAGCGTCCGCTCCGACGAGGCCGCGGCCCTGCTAAGCCGCCTGACCCCCTGAATCATTACAACAATATTAGCCCATCGTATCTATGAACCGGACCCTACATAGATCCTGAAGAGTACAATTCTGTCGAAAAGGAACATCACTTATCTTCCTGCCTATATGACAATGTTTCTTTAACCTCTGCCGGTTATTTGCCGGTCAGGATTGTTCGGATGGCGTTCAGTTTGTTCAGGGCGGCGACGGGGGTCAGATTGTCAATGTCGAGATGGAGAATCTCGTCGCGTATCTGCGACAGAACCGGGTCGTCGAGCTGGAACAGCGTCAGTTGCATCCCGTCGGGGATATCCATCGCGGCGACGCTCCGCTTCGTTCGGTCGGCGCCATCGTCGGAGCGGTTCGACTCCTCGAGATGGTGCAACACCTCGTTCGCCCGGCTGATTATCTGGCGCGGCATTCCGGCGAGTTTAGCGACATGGATGCCGAAACTGTGCTCGCTTCCGCCGCGGGCCAGCCGCCGCAGGAAGACAACCTTGCCGTCGAGTTCGCGGACCGAGACGTTGAAGTTGACGATACGGTCGAAACGTCCCTCCATTTCGTTCAGTTCGTGGTAGTGGGTCGCGAAGAGGGTCTTCGGGCGCAGGTCGCCGAAATTGTGGATATACTCGACAATCGACCAGGCGATCGAGATGCCGTCGTAGGTCGATGTGCCGCGTCCGAGTTCGTCGAAGAGTATCAGCGACCGGCGGCTCATATTGTTCAGAATCGAGGCTGCCTCGTTCATCTCGACCATGAAAGTCGACTCGCCGAGGGAGATATTGTCGCTCGCCCCGACGCGCGTAAAAATTTTGTCGACAACACCGATTCGTGCCTGCCGGGCCGGAACGAAACATCCGGTCTGGGCGAGGATGACGATCAGGGCCGTCTGGCGCAACAGAGCCGATTTGCCCGACATGTTCGGTCCGGTGATCATCATGATTTGGGTCGAGTCGTTGTCGAGGGAGACATCGTTCGCGATATAGGGCTCTCCGGGAGGCAACTGGCGTTCGATCACGGGATGACGCCCCCCCTTTATGTCGACCGCGAGCGAATCGTCGACCGCGGGATGGCAGTAGCCGTAGTCGTCGGAGACCGAGGCGAATGAGTTCAGACAGTCGATCGTCGCTATTGTCGCGGCGTCGCGGAGAACCGTCTCGGCATAGGCCCCGACGGCGGCGATCAGATCGTTGTAGATCCGGGTCTCGATAACGGCGATTTTCTCCTGGGCGCCGAGGATCTTCTCTTCGAACTCCTTCAGTTCCTGGGTAATGTAGCGTTCTGCGTTGACAAGGGTCTGTTTCCGGACCCATTCGCCGGGGACCTTTGCCCGATGGGTGTTCGTCACCTCGATATAGTAGCCGAAGACATTGTTGTAGCCGACCTTCAGGCTCGGGATTCCGGTCGCGGCGCTCTCGCGTGCCTGGATTTTCATCAGGTAGTCCTTTCCGCTGACGGCGATATCGCGCAGTTGGTCTAGTTCGTCGTCGACTCCGGACCGAATGACCATCCCCTTGGCGACATTCGCCGGAGCATCGGAATCGATGACACGCTCGATACGGTCGGCGATCGCCGCGCAGCCGTCGATCGACTCGCCGAGGCGCCGAAGCGAATCGGGCAGAGGAAAATCGTCGGGAGCGAATTCGGGGTTCGCGACGAGATTACGGACCATCGGCAGCGCCTTCAGCGACGAGCCGAGCTGGAGCATCTCGCGCGGGGTGACACGCCCGACCGATACCTTTCCGACGAGGCGCTCGAGGTCGCCGATATGCTCCAGAAGCGACGACAGCGCCTCGCGCATCTCGGGCGAGCGGAACAGATAGTCGACCGCATCGAGGCGTTCGTTGACGGCGGCGACATCCTTCAGCGGGAAGAGCAGCCAGCGGTGGAGCATGCGCGCCCCCATCGGCGTCAGCGTCCGGTCGATTATCCCGAGGAGGCTTTTTCCCCCTTCGCCGAGCGGATTGACCAGTTCGAGATTGCGGACCGTGAAACGATCGAGACGAACATACCGATCCTCTTCGATTCGCGAGACCGACGATATATGACCCAGGCGGGTATGCTGTGTGATATCGAGATAATGCAGAACCGCGCCGGCGGCGATGACGGCGGCGTCGAGATCCTCGATTCCAAACCCTTTGAGGCTTCCGGTCTCGAACTGCCGGAGAAGTCGTTCGCGGGCTGTCTGGGAGGTAAAGACCCAGTCGTCGAGTTCCGAGGTCAGACAATTGGTACCGCCGCCGAAATCGGCAGTGAAGCGCTGTTTCGTTCCGCGTTCAATCAGAACCTCTTTCGGAGCGAAGTTCTCCATCAGTTTGACGATATACCCGGGATCACCTTCGGCTACGAGAAATTCCCCGGTCGAGATGTCGAGAAAGGCGACGCCGGTCGATGTCTTCGAGGGGTGGACAGCGGCCAGGAAGTTGTTTTCGCGATGGTTCAGGATATTGTCGTTGATCGACACACCCGGGGTGACAAGTTCGGTTATGCCACGCTTGACAAGTTTCTTTGTCAGTTTCGGATCCTCGAGTTGCTCGCAGATTGCGACTCGTTTTCCGGCGCGGACGAGTTTCGGCAGATAGGTGTCGAGGGCGTGGTGTGGGAACCCGGCGAGTTCGACAGACTGCGCCGCGCCGTTGGCGCGGCGTGTCAGTGTGATACCGAGAATCTCCGAGGCTGTTATCGCGTCGTCGCTGAAGGTCTCGTAGAAGTCGCCGACGCGGAACAGAAGGACAGCGTCGGGATGTTTGCGCTTCATCTCGAGATATTGCTTCATCAGCGGTGTTTCGACGATTTTCTTAGCCATCGGAGTTTCGGTTTATCGGAGGGTATTGTTCAGATTATTTGACTTCCCAGACATCGCCTGCGAGAACCATATCGCGGAGCGAGCGGAAGTTACGGACCGAGCGCACCTTCTCGACCTGGTCTGTCAGGGCCTCGTCGTAGGAGGGGGCTTCGACGTCGCGGATGACGCCGAGAGCGAGCGGAAGGTCCGTACCGTCCATCATCGCGAGTTGCTGATGGAGGAAGTTCGAGGGGGTATGGGCGTCGTGGACGAGGACATCGTCGATTGTATAGCCCGATTCCGGGCCGAGTTCGACAGCCTTCAGGAGGAAACCATCCTGAACGATGCCGCGGTTGAAATCCTTGCCGAAAAGCATCTTGTCGCCGTGGCGGAGGATGATTGTCCGGGCGGCGCGGTGTTCGCGGTCGGTTATGGCGCTGTGGATTCCGTTGTTGAAGATGACACAGTTCTGGAGCATCTCGACAACCGATGTACCTTTGTGGCGTGCGGCGGCCTCCATGACGGCGCGGGATGTATCGAGGTCGACATCGAGGCTTCGGCCGAAGAAATTGCCGCGGGCGCCGAAGACCAGTTCGGCCGGGATAAACGGATCCTCTACGGTTCCGTAGGGCGAACTCTTCGAGACGAATCCGCGGGCCGATGTCGGCGAATACTGTCCCTTTGTCAGGCCGTAGATTTTGTTGTTGAACAGCAGGATGTTGATATCGATATTGCGGCGGACCGCGTGGATGAAATGGTTGCCGCCGATCGCGAGACCGTCGCCGTCGCCGGAAATCTGCCATACGGTCATCGCGGGATTAGCCAGTTTGAAGCCTGTCGCGACGGCTGCGGCGCGTCCGTGGATTGTATGGAATCCATATGTATTCATGTAGTAGGGCAGACGCGAACTGCATCCTATGCCCGAAATGACGGCAGTCATATGGGGTGCAACGCCGAGAGAGGCCATCGCTTTCTGGAGGGAATTCAGGATTGCGTGGTCGCCGCATCCGGGGCACCATCTGACCGACTGGTCGCTCTTGAAGTCGGCGGCCGTATATGTTGTTGTTTCTGTTGTTTCCATCGCCTTGGTTTAATTGTTCTCTTCTTCGGTTATCATTTCGACTGCGAGACGGTTGTCGCGCCCGAGCAGTTCCCTGACGCGGTCGACGACCTCCGAGACCATGAAGGGTTGTCCCTGGATTTTGTTGATCCGCTCGATCATGACGTCGGGGAATTTCGACTGGAGATAGTCGGCGAACTGTCCGGTGTTCAACTCGGCGACGATAACGCGGCGGTAGCGGCGGAGAATGTCGGCGGTGTTGGCCGGGAGCGGGTTGATGTAGCGGAAATGGGCGAAGGCAACGGGGAGGCCTTCAGCCGAGAGTTCGCCGGCGGCGGCACGGAGATGGCCGTATGTTCCGCCCCAGCCGACAAGGAGCGTGTCGGCTTTCAGATCGGCGTTATACACTTCCAGTTCGGGGATATCGTCGGCAATACGGGCGATTTTCTCGCGCCGGGCCAAAACCATCTGCTCGTGGTTCGCCGGATCGTTCGAGAGGTTCCCGGATCGGAAATCCTTTTCGAGACCGCCGAGGCGGTGTTGCGCGCCGGGAGTTCCGGGGATTGCCCAGCGGCGCACCTTCGTCACCTCGTCGCGGTCATAGGGGCGGAACCCTTCGGCGGGGGTCTCGGTCAGCAGCGGAGCCTTGATCGCGGGATATTCGTCGGCGTCGGGGATCCGCCATGCCGACGAGCCGTTACCGATAAAGGCGTCGGACAGAAGGATGACCGGCGTCATATGTTCGACAGCGATTCGGGCGGCTTCGAAAGCCATCGTGAAGCAGTCTGTCGGCGAGGCGGGAGCGACGACGGCGACGGGAGATTCGCCGTTGCGGCCGTAGAGCGCCTGCATCAGGTCTGTCTGCTCAGTCTTGGTCGGGAGGCCTGTCGAGGGCCCGCTGCGCTGGACGTCGATAACGACCAGCGGGAGTTCGGCCATGACGGCCAGACCGATACCTTCGCTCTTCAGGGCGAGACCGGGGCCGGAGGTCGAGGTGACGGCGAGATTTCCGGCAAACGAAGCACCGATTGCCGAGCATACGCCGGCGATTTCATCCTCCATTTGAACCGCCTTGACTCCGAGATCCTTGCGTTTGGCGAGTTCGTGGAGAATATCGGTCGCTGGAGTAATCGGGTAACTGCCGAGGAAGAGGGGGCGTCCCGCCTTTTCGGAAGCCATGATCAGGCCCCAGGCGGTTGCCGTGTTGCCGTTAATATCTGTGTAGAATCCGGGGCGGGCAGCCTCGGATTCGATCCGGTAGGTCGAGACTGAGGCGTGGATATTGTGGCCGTAATTGAAGCCGGCCTGGATGACAGCCCTGTTGGCTTCGAAGACGGCGGGTTTCTTAGCGAATTTGCGGCGGAGGAAGTTGATTGCGTTTTCGAGCGGGCGGTCAAAGAGCCAGCAGACGAGTCCGAGGGCGAAAATGTTGCGACATTTCATGACCGACTTGTTGTCGAGTCCGCTGTCGGCCAGGGCGGCCTTCGTCATCGATGTGACGGGTACTTCGACGATCTGGGCGTTCAGGCCGAGTTCGCGGAAGGGGTTGTCGGTCTTGAACAGAGCCTTCTTCAGGTCCGCCTCGCGGAACGAGTCGATATCGACGATTATGACCCCTCCGGGCTTGACAAAGCGGGAGTGCTGCTTCAGGGCGGCGGGGTTCATGGCTACAAGCACGTCGCACTGGTCGCCGGGCGTATGCACCTCGGCGCCGACACTGACCTGAAAGCCCGACACACCGCCGAGCGAACCCTGCGGAGCGCGGATTTCGGCCGGGTAGTCGGGGAAAGTCGACACCTGGTTGCCGAGTTCGGCCGAGACGTTGGTGAAGATATTGCCCGCAAGTTGCATACCGTCGCCGGAGTCGCCGGAGAAGCGGACAACGACCTTGTCGAGCGCCTTAATGTTTGTTTCTTCTAACATGGTTTTAGAAAGATATTTAATTTTGTCAAGGTAATTCGAATTATTCAGATGGGCCGGACATGCCGGCCGCCGGGCCGGAATATCCGTGCAAAAGTAACGATTTTTTTCGGCATATCACTCTCCGGAGTCATAATTTCCCGGCTTCGGGCCGTAGACGAGGGTCATTTCGCGCGAGGGGTCTAGGGTCTGGCGGGCGGCGCGGCTGATGTCGCCGGGGGTGACGCGCCGGTAGCGCTCGAGGGTCTCGTTGATGTCGTCGTCGGCGATCTCCGCCTGGGCCATGTTCATCGCCTGCGACAGATAGCCGACCGAGTTGAACGTCAGATTGCTTTCGTATCGGTTGATAACGCGCCGGAGTTCTCGCTTGTCGCATCCCCCCTCAACCAGCCGGGCGACCTCGCGGCGGATCGCCTCGCGCCCCTTTTTCAGGGTCGAGGGGTCGTTGTCGGCCATACGCGCCGAGACGAGGAAAAGCCCCGGTTCGTCGCTTCCGAGGATCGAAGCGTCGATATCGGCGAAGAGGGTCGTCCCGAGCAGGAGATTGCGGTAGAAGCGCGACGACTTCCCGCTTCCGAGAAGGTCGGAGACAAGATCAGTTGCTTCGTAGAGGGGATCGTGGCATCCCCCCATCGGGTAGGCCACGACGATCTGTGCGTTCGGAACATTTTCCTCGACGCGAACCTCGCGGGGAGCCCCGACCGGAGGTTCGGGGCTATAGAGGCGCGGGGCTATATCGCGGCGTGGAATGTCGCCGAACCATTTCTGCGCGAGCATGACGGTCCGTTCGAAACTGATGTTTCCGGCGACGGCGAGAACGGCGTTGTTCGGAGCGTAGTGGCTGTAGAAAAAGCGGCGCACGTCCTCTTCGGTGACCCGCTCGATATGGGCGATTTCGCGGCCGATGGTCGGGTAGCCGTAGGGGTGGCGGCGGTAGGCCATAGCCCGGAGATAATGTGACATATCGCCGTAGGGCTTGTTAAGACATGTCTCCTTGAATTCTTCGATAACGACGTCGCGCTGGATTTCGAGCGAGCGCGGGCTGAAGGCGAGTCCGAGCATCCGGTCGCTCTCGAGCCAGAAAGCGGTCTCGGCGTTGACGGCCGGAAGGATGTCGTAGAAGTTGGTGTAGTCGTTGCTTGTCCAGGCGTTGTTCCAGCCGCCGGCATTCTCGATCGCGCCGTCGAAATCCGGGACATTGACCGAGCCGCCGAACATCAGGTGTTCGAACAGATGGGCCATCCCGGTCAGCGAGGGGTCCTCGTCGCGCGACCCGACGTTGTAGATCACGTCGACGGCCACCATCGTGACTGTCGGGTCGAAATGGTGGACGATGCGGAGTCCGTTTCCGAGCGTATGGCGGTTGACGCTGATCATCCGCTATTTGTCGATTTCGACCGAGAGGATTCTGACATCCTCGAGGGGACGGTCGTTCCGGTCGGTTTCGGAATGTTGGATCCGGTCGACGACATCCATTCCGTCGATAACTTCGCCGTAGACCGTGTAGGTTCCGTCGAGGTGGGGCGTCCCGCCGACGGTCGTGTAGGCCTCGCGCTGTTCAGCGGTGAAGCGGGGAGGATTCTCCCTGACCGCTTCGGTCGCTTTGGCGGCGAGTTCATCCTGGAGCTGGCGCAGGGCGGGGAGGTCGCGGTTGCGGCGCAGGGCCATGATCGTGTCGCGCTGCTCGCCGGCGAGGCGGTTGAACTGGTCCTGAAGAGCCTGGCGTTCCATCGATTTCTCCATTGTGTCGAGCTGGGCGTCGGTATAGACCTTTCCGGTCACGATATAGAACTGCGAGCCGCTCGAACGGCGTTCGGGGTTCGTCGCGTCCCCCTGTCGGGCGGCGGCGAGGGCTCCGCGGCGGTGGAAATGCTCGGGATATCGGATTTCGGCGTCGATCTGGTATGAGGGATCGCCGGCGCCGAGCATTTTCCCGGCGGGGGCGTTGCGCGATTCGGGATCACCACCCTGGATCATGAAGTCGGAGATAACGCGATGGAAGAGCAGTCCGTCGTAGTATCCCTCGGATGCGAGACGGATGAAATTCTGCTGATGTTTCGGGGTGTCGCCGTAGAGGCGCAGGCGGATGTCTCCGGCAGTTGTCCGGAGCGTTACGATACGGTCCCCGGCATCGGGGGTTGTCTGGGCGGTCTGGTTCATTGTTCGGGATGTTTCGGGATTGGCCGACCGGCCCTCGGCGGCGAATATCGCGAAAAGGAGCGTAACGAGGGTCAGAAGGTGTCTGAAAAAACAGGATGTATATTTCATATTCCTGTCGGATACAGGCGTTTGTAGATCCGGCGGAAGTTGTTGTCGGATGCAGTCAGTTCGGCGGCGTGCTCCTGGTAGTCCTCTCCCCATATACTCTGGAGCAGGTCGACGAGATAGCGGCGTTCGCGGTCTTTTTCGATTGCGGCGGCAATAAGGCGGTCGATGTGGTCGCGGTATCCCTCGCTGTCGATGGCGTTCAGATATCGGGCAGCGCTGACGGCGAACTGGCCGTTCGGGTCGCATGTAATCAGGTTGTCGACCAGGTCGGGCATAATGTGGTCACATGCGCCGATATGGTTCGCGATATATTCGTAGGTCAGGAGCCCGTCGGGGTCTTTGCCTAATTTCTTCTTCAGTTCTTCGTCCATGATGATTTCAGATTGACGCGACAAAAGTAATCATTTTTTTCGACATTGGAGAAAAAAGCCCCGCAGAGGTTCTCGGTCTGCGGGGCTTTCCCAGTTCAGGGGGGATATCAATAGCGGCCGACTCGGAGGGTTGTGTAGAAACGCATTGCCCCGTCGCAGGTCTCGGGGGCGTAGCCGAGGGTGATATAGCCGCTTCCGGGAGTATACCAGGTTGCCAGGGTCGCTCCGTAGGCCGGAGTCGTGACCGAAACCGGGGCGCCGTAGGCGCTCATCAGTGCATTATAAACCATCGAATAGCGTGCGCGGTCTGAATAAGGGGTTGAATAACTGTATTGCGAGCCGACCAGAGCGCCGTTGTCGTAGTAGAGCATCGCGTCGGGCCAGAGGTTATTCAGCTGGTTGACATCGCGGAGATAAACAACGCCGTTCTGGTATCCGTCGACATTATAGCCGGAGTTTAAGAGCATGTCGATCGAAGTCGCGAGGGCTGTTCCAAATGCAATGCCAAGAATTGTCGACACGCGGGGTACGCGCGGCCCGGGACGCCACGACGGCGGGGGTGGCGGAACGGGACTGTGCCATGAATGGACAACCGGGCGATATGGTCTCGCAGGGGGTGGTGTCATATATCCTCCCGGGCGCGAGGGTGGTCTGACGCCCGGACGCGACGGCTGGGGCTGGGGACGATGGTTATTCTGGGGCGGACGCTGGGGCTGGCTGTGACCGCTGTTGTTGCCCGGGCGATTATTTCCCTGGTGGTTGCCGTTATTCTGGGGCGGACGCTGAGGCTGGTTGTTTCCGCCGTTGTTTCCCGGACGCTGACCGTTGTTCTGGTTTCCGGGGCGGCCGGACTGCTGGGGTTTCCGAGAGCCATTATGCCGGGCACCGGGGCGCTGGCCACCGCGGTTTCCGTTATTGTTTTTCCGGTCGCGCTGGCTGTTGTTGTGCTGACGCTCGCGCGATGACTGTTCTGTCGAGGTTAATGAACCGGCTGTAACCGGCATAGCCATTGCAATACAAAGCATGCCGGAGATGAATGTTCGGAAGAATCGGTTTGTTTTCATTGCTTTGTCGTTTTATAGTTATAGACATTCTCCGGTCGAAAAAGTTTAGTCGCGAAAATAAATTTGGAAAATCGGTCAGAAAAGAGTATTTTTGCACCTTAATAACCGAAATCCGCCAAAAGAACAGACACTATGGAACAAATCGACAAAATCTTAGCTGAAAAACTACTCCGCATCAGCGCCATCAAACTCCAGCCCGAACATCCCTTCACATGGGCTTCGGGATGGAACTCCCCGATATATACTGACAATCGAAAGACATTGTCTTACCCCGAGATCCGTACGTTCATCAAAGTCGAACTCTGCCGGATGATCATGGAGAACTTCCCCCGCCCCGACGCCATCGCCGGCGTCGCTACCGGAGCGATCGCCCAGGGCGCGCTCGTCGCCGACGAACTTGGCCTCCCCTATGTCTACGTCCGCTCGGCTCCGAAGGACCATGGCCTCGAGAACCTGATCGAAGGGAGCCTCAACCCCGGCCAGAAGGTCGTCGTCATCGAGGACCTGATATCGACAGGCGCCAGTTCGCTGAAGGCCTGCGAGGCGATCCGCGCCGCCGGATGCGAGGTTGTCGGAATGGCCGCGATGTTCTCCTATAACTTCCCCGTCGCGACAAAAGCTTTCGCCGACAAGAATGTCACCCTGATGACCCTGAGCAACTACAACGCGATGCTCGAGGCAGCGCTCGCCGCGAACTATATCAGCGCCAAAGACCTCGACACCCTGAAGGAATGGCGCGAGGATCCGGCCAACTGGATTCCCCGTATCGACTGACCGTCGGACAGCAGATGAACTGACACCGACAGCGGGTCCGCTCCGGAGCGGACCCGCTGTTCGGAAATACAGAACGCAAACACATTCCAATATCAAATGGCACTCTACAGCAGCAAACCGGTCGTCATCGACCAGCCCGCCGAACTCCTCTACCAGCGCCTGAGCGACTTCTCGACCTACCAGGAGCGTCTCGACCAGATTCCCGAAGATGTGCGCCGCAAAGTCGGCGACGTACGCTTCACTCCCGATTCTATTCTGATTAACGCCGCGCCTGTCGGCGAGATTGCCTTCGAAGTAACCGAACGCGTTGCCCCGTCGCTCGTTGTCCTGAAAGCGAAGAATGCTCCGGTCGACATGAGCCTCCGGCTCGAACTGACCCCTGAAGGGGAAGAGAAGAGTTCTGTCATATCTTCGATCGACGTAGATATCCCGGTATTCCTCCGCCCGATGGTCGGGGGGAAGATGCAGGAGGCCGCCGACAAGTTCGCCGAACTTCTGGCAACCTTCTTCGGAGGAACAAAAGCGTGAAAATACATTCAATTCTCCTTGGCTTTCTGGTGGCCGCTGTCGCGATTTTGCCGGCCGGTTGCAAATCGGTCGACGACGACCGTATTCCACGTGTCCCCGTCCGTATCCAGTTCCAGACAATGGGCGACTGGATTACATACGGTGTCGGCGGAGCGGGGGAAACACGCCGGTTTATCCTCGCCACCCGCGAGCCCGCCGGATTCCCCTACACGAGCCTGTCGGCGACAGGCTACGGCGGTGTTCTGCTCGTCTGCGACTACGACGGGCAGTACCGGGTCTTCGATCTTGCATGTCCGGTCGAGTGTCGTCCGACGGTCCGGATCAACGTCATTATGGACTCCGGCACTCCGCGGGGGGAATGTCCCGAATGCCACAGCACATACGACGTTTTCCGCTGGGGGGGCCCGCTTGGCGGAACGGCTGCCCGGAAAGGTTATGGCCTGACCCACTATGTCGTCGGGCCGGGATTGAACGGCGAAGCTATGCTGATAACCAACTGACGAACGAAAAAAACTTGCACAGTCGGAGGAGATTCCTTAACTTTGCAACCGGAATGGTCGCTCTGCGGCGTTATTCCGTTATATAGCGAGGATGCTCGAATGGTGGAATGGTAGACACGAAGGACTTAAAATCCTTTGGCTATTGCAGCCGTGCGGGTTCGAGTCCCGCTTCGAGCACCTGAAAAAGAGGTCCCATATTTGCCTGAGACAAATCTGGGACCTCGATTTTTTTACAGACTCTCGATCTGCCAGGAGTCGAGATTACGTTTTGATTCGCTGAACGCCGCCCCTATCAGTATAATCCGGTGGCCGTCGTTGACGAAGGGACGGGCATAATCCTTCTCCCGTATCTGAAGGAGCGCCTCCTCGGGGCTCCCGTGGAGTTTGAACTCCATGACGTAGATATAGCGGTCTGTCTTGACAACCATGTCGATTCGCCCGTTGGAGGTCCGGTATTCGGTCTGCGAATAGAACCCCATCAGTTTCATTACGAGATACATCATGTTCTCGTAGTGGAGTTCCCGGTCGAGTATCTGGTCGTATGGGATGTCCGACATCAGCGTAACCAGCCCGTTCATAAACGCCTCAGCATCTCCTTTACGGACGTCGCGAACAAATTTTCTGATGAGGGAGTCCGATCCTTCCGAGCAGGAATAGTAGCGGAGCAAATCGCTGTTGAATCCTTCGGAGACCTCTTCGTTCGGATAGTCGAGCGTATACTCATCGAATTCTCTGTCATATTCCTTTATCGTCAGATATCCGGCCTGATATAGCATCGGTATCGGGTTGGTCAGATACCGGTCGGAACCCATCAGATCCGCCTCCGATGCGACAGATCCGCTGATTCCCGACAAATCCCAGTCGCGGTTTCTCAGCAGTTTTATCAGGAACGATGGCGTTCCCGACGCAATCCAGTAATGTCGGATTTTTTTACTATCAAATGCATTTAACAAACTGAAAGGATTATATATTCCCTCTCCTTCTCCCGAGAACCGATAGCCGTCATATTCCTTTTTCAATCGGGTCAACGTCTGCTCTACAGTCATATCGTTTGCCCTGGCCAGCTGCGAAACGCCATCTCCGAACTGTTTCCTCAGTTCCGTCTCGCTAATGCCGCATATGCCGTTAGTATCGTCATTAAACGATATATCCTTCATGTTGTTCAGCCCGCTGAAGACACTGACTTTGCTGAATTTCGATATACCGGTCAGCATCGCGAACCGGATATACCGGTCTTGCGCCTTCATTACGGAGTAGAACGCCTGAAGCCGCTCGCGCATCGCCTCATAGAGTTCCTCCCTTCCGACCTCTATATTGTGGAGCAACGGCTGGTCATATTCGTCAATCAGGATGACAACTCCCCTGCCGGTCTTTTCGCTGGCGTTCAGTATACAATTAAAAAAACGGACAGACACCGACTCCCGGGGGTCACCTGCCGGAAGGCCATACTGTTTCTCCCAGAGCGACATATAGTTATTCAGTATATCATCGAGTTTCTCGAGCGCGTCATACTCCTGACCGTTAAGCGCCAGATGGAACACCGGATATGCCTCCCACTCCCACGGTTGATCCGCAACGTAAAGGCCTTCGAACAGATCCCGGCGTCCGCGGAAAAACGACTCCAGGGTCGACATCAGAAGACTCTTACCGAACCGCCGCGGTCTGCTCAGAAAATAATACTGGCCTTTCGACACCATATCATATATATATTTCGTCTTATCGACATATATATAGCCCTCCTTCCTTAAGGTCTCGAAAGTCTGTATTCCGATCGGATATTTCAGTTCGTCTGCCATACTCTTCGTTTTTGTTCCCAAAGTTAACAATAATCCGCCGATTCGACAAAAAAATTGCCGCCAACCCTTTCCGGAGTTGGCGGCAAAATCGTTTGTTCGATAACGATCAGTATTCCGATATGTCGATCGTCGTCACGCCGGTCAACTGGTCGATCGTGAAGCCGTTTGAATTCCAGGTCTCAATCTCGACGGTGTTGCCCGCTGCCGATCCAAAAGTAATATCCTGATAGATATCAGCCTGATATGTGAACGCCTCGCCACGGGTATCGCGTGCGACACCGAACACACCGTTTCCGGTCAGTGTCGGCAGACGCCATTCGGCGGCATCGACACCGAAGCGAAGTATACCATGGTCACGGACGTCGCCGAAGTTGTCGGTCGCGACATTGAGCGAGATTGTTTCCGTGCGCGACGGGTCGAATACGAGGCCAACGTTCGTCAGCACGAGGCGGAAGATATATTGGAAGCCGCTCTGCATCTCGACCTCCGGGACAGGAACCGTGTAGGTCTTTCCGTCGATGACGGCGATCAGCGTCGCTTCGCTGGTCTTCGTATTGAAGGGGACGACCCACATCTGGGGATAGTTGTCGGTCCAGCCACTCTCGAGGATACGGCTGGCGCAGGGCAGCGTATACTGGTCCTGGCCCGTTCCGGTGAAACGTCCGTTCTCGATGTTGAAGGTCGCCTTGGTATAGAATTTGTTGCCGACGATGCTGATCGAGTTAAGCATCTGTCCGTCGCCGACGATATTGAACGAGGCGAGAGCCATCGCGTGGTTCATATTGAAATGGACGCTCGGTCCGGTAAAATTCGCCGCCGACGAGCCTCCGGAATAGAGCAGGTCAATCTGTTTCGAGATGTCGACAGGGATGGCGGCGCCGTTGGTGTAGGATGCGTCGTAGGGGCTGACGGCGAAGGCGAAGACAACCTCCCCCTCTTTCAGGCGGATTGCAGGACTGGCCGTCCAGGTCGTTCCGTTGAATTCGGCGCGGATGCCGGAGACCTTGTCGCCCGACTCGATGCTGTTATAGGATTTTGCGAAGACATTCATCGCGTCGCCGCTTTTGTATGAGGTCGTCACGTTGGCGCGGGTGATGACATCGGTAGAGATCGCGACCTCGACCGAACCATCGTCGACCGGACCGGCTTCCTTCTTGTCGGAACAGGCGCTCGCCAGGAGGGCGACAGCGGCCGCAGCCATATATATTTTCAGTTTGTCAGTCATTTCGATTCGTTATTTTGAATTGACGATACGGATTGTTTTCTCTTCGTTGGCGCTCGTCAGGGTCAGGGTGTTCGTTCCGGCGCCAAGCTGGTCGCGGGTCAGAGTCAGCACAGGCAGCGGAGCGAGCGATCCGGTCGAGAGAGTCTGGCCAGAGGCGTCGCGGAGGGTGTAACTGACATTATGCTTTGTCCGGATCGTAAAGCGCCCGAGCGGGCGGTTATATTCGACCGACGTACTTTCGAGCAGTCCCTGGGTCTTGACGACCCTGATGACGAAGCCCTGGCGCATCGACTCGCCCGACTCCTTGTGTATTGCCTCGATAACCAGATTGTAATTGCGGCCGCCGGCAGTCAGCGAACGTGTCGTTTTGACCTGGTTGCCGTCGAGCAGAAAGGGGAAATATTCCGAGCCGGGCTCGTTGCCATCGGGGTCGGAAATCTTCAGTTCGATTCCGGCGCCGGGGATTTCGCCGTTGACGGTAACCGCACCGATAGTCGATCCGGCCGGCAGATTCTCTTCGATTGTCTCTTCCGAGAGGTCGAGCGTCAGCAGGTTCCGTCCGGGGTTGCCTATACCGACGACGATACGGTGGCCGGTCGAGAAGTCATAGCCCTGGACTACGAGGGCGTTCATCGTGAAGTATCCGTCGCCGTGTCCTCCCCAGCCCCAGTTGAAATGGTAGAGACCCGCGTTGTCGATGCCGTCGACATTGAAACTGTGGCCGCCAATCTCGGGGTCAATCGCGTTATAGATAACGGCGCGTCCGGCGAGGAGTTCGTTCTGGATTATCCTCTCCCAGTTCGAGGTGTTGTCGCGGTAGTAATACTTAACGACATTTTCGTTATATCCGAAGTTTTCGACCAGCGCGTCGGAGATACGGTAGATCTGATTGCTCGGGATTCCCGAACCATCGAAGCCGTAGCCCATGAAGACACTCATGCCGGCGTGGTACATCAGGCGGGCTGCCTCGTCGAAGTTGCCGGCTCCGCTGAGGATGTTGTTCCAGTTATAGGCGCGCTCGAAGTCGAAGTCGATTCGGAGGTCGCCGAATCCGGGGCAGGAGTAGTCGACCTGGCCGCTGGGTGAACCGGGATAGCGCTGGACGCTCATCGCCTGGCTCATCGCCAGAGCGACACAGCCAACCAGGGCCGAACGGCCGCCCGACTTCGGGCAGTATTTGTTGTAGGGTGACTCCTGTGACCAGTGGACGGTAATCAGCGGTTCGACAACATTTCCCTCGGCGCGAGAGACACTGCTGTTCGATATGTTCCATCCGGCGGCCGGGAGAGCGCCACCGACGCGACGCGCCTCGACTGCGCGGCCATATTCGCCGAGCATAAAGCGCATGTTGTCAGGGAGCGAATGCCACTGGATCGAGCCGGTCGTCGAATAGCCGATCAGGGGTTCCGAGCGATCGTCTGCAGCGATAACAGCCCATCCCTGGGGATAATAGTTGATGATATAATAGTCGTCGGTTTTGATCTCGACGTTCCTGACCGAGTGGCCCGGAGCGATACGGTCGAGATAGTCGCGTCCGAAACGCGAGGCGATATCCGACGAGACATCTGCCGCTAACGCAGCCGACAGAGCCGACACGGCGAGCAGCGAAGCCGTTAGAAATCTTTTCGTAGGAATCATATGATTGATGTTATATGAAAATGATGATCAATATATATAACTGAAAAACCGTGCGAAAATTGCCCGGTGCAGAAGAAAATTAAAGCGGGGCCGGCTGAATTCCGGTCCCGCTTTGATTATTTGTGCCTGGGAGTTGTTACGGCTCTCTAGTCAGTTTAAAGTTGAAAAGAATACTATAGTATCCGACAATCTGACCGGGATAGGGGCTATCCTCGGTTCCCCGGACGGCCAGGTACATTTCCTGATTACCGAAATCGATTTCGGTCATCGCCTCATTCCAGGGGCCACTGATTGCGCCCGAGGTAGTTATCGTACCGCCCGCACCAGCAAACGCGGTTACAAGGTCACAGACACCGATATCTCCGCCGAAGTTCAGACCCGATGCGACAGTCTGTCCACCGAGGAAACTGATCGAGCCGGCCGACTTGTTGAACTGCATCATGATCGTATCGGTCTCGGCAGTATAGGCCATGATTTCGCCAGACATCTGGAAGACACGTTCATACTGGAATTCATCGTCATCATAGACCGTTATATAGACAGTGCCCGAATATGGATTGAGGTCTCTGTCGTCATAGGAGAGAGTCCATTCTCCTTCGAGACGGTCATAGGGATTTTGGTCGTTGTCGCGGATTGTCACGACACACTCGGGGACGTCGCCGACCGACGCACCCTCGACATTGGCGATCTTGACGATGAACGTACGGTCCTCGTTGATCTCTTTGTCATCGATCGGAAGGAACTCGAGGCTGTTTGTCTTGTCTTCGGGGGCGATGTTGATAGTCTTCGAAGTGGCGTAGTAGTGGATGTCCTCTTTGGCTACCGATCCGCCGACCTCAATCAGTTCGAAGGTCACCTTGATCATGCCGTTGGCATCGCCCTTGACAACAACGGGCACGTTACAGATCCCGGAACTCTCGCGAACCGAGAAGGTCGAAGACTGCATCGAGACAGTTACACCACCATTCGTATTGTATTTCGTATCTTTGTCACCGCAGGACATAACCAGCACGGCAACAAGTACTGAAAGAAAAAACTTTATGTATTTCATACGGAAATTCTGAATTTAGAAATTAATACCCGGGGTTCTGCTGTCCGACGATGTGGGGATTGGTCTCGAGCTCGCGCGACGGGATCGGCCATACGTAGCGGTGGTCGTCTTTTTCGTATGTCACGTCGCGACCGCCGACAACCGTAATCATTTCGGTGTCCATGTACGATTCGTAAGCCGAGTAGTCAGTGCTGCGGGTGAATCCAATGCCCCAGCGGCGGAGGTCGCTGATACGGAATCCCTCGCCAATCAGTTCGCGGTTACGTTCGAGCTGGATCTGCGAGAGGAGTTCGTCGCCAACATAAGTCTGGCTCTGGTAGCCCTGAATTCGGCTCTTGCGGATCTTGTCGAGAGCTGCGTTCGATTCTTCGACAAGGTTCAGGCGATAAGCAGCTTCGGCCTCGATCAGAACGAGTTCGGATGTGCGGAACATCTTCGGTTTGTTCAGTATTGCGTTCGTTTCCGTTACGTTAAGATTCTGGTTACCAGGGAACTTATTGAACGACGGGCAGTTAACGATGACGCTGAAGGCATTGACCTCTTTCTGGGTGATGAACGATGTCAGACGGACGTCGCCGGTCTCGTAGATGCTGAGACCATTTTCAGAGAGGATATAGTCGGCATGGTCTTCTTCCGAAGAAATCCATGTACCTCCGGTCGAATTAAGGCCTGAGACTTCATCCTTGTCGCAATAGGGCATGAAGATAATCTCGGAGCCGGTGTCGTTCTTCCACATATTCGGATACTGCAGGCGGTTGACCAGCGGATAGGCGTTTCCGTCGACAATTTCCTTCGAGTAGTCATAGGCTGTCTGCCAGTCCTGCTTCAGCAGGGCGAGACGGGCCTGGAAGGCGCGGACGGCCGTTGTTCCGATATAAGGAGCCATACGCATATTCATTTCATCCTGGGCAATATCGGGATATTTCTCCTCGTAGGCCTTCAGGGTGTTGTAGCAACTGTCGAGATCGGCGAGAATGAAGTTATAGGTCTCGTTCAGGGTGCTTCGGCCCGGATAACCTTCGGTGAACGGAGTCGGGTTGTAATCGGTCACAATCGGTATACCGAGCGCGGGGGTGTCGCCGATAGCCGGTGTATAGGACTGGCAGAAGTGGTCGAGCAGATAGTAGTTGAAATAGGCGCGGGCGAAGCGTGCCTCGGCGATATAGCGGGCGAGTTCGTCGCGATCCTCTTCGGTCATATCCGTGTCGTAGAGAGCCTGGGCGCGGGGCATGAAGAAGTTAATCGATGACAGAACGCCATACATTCCGGAAAACGACCCTTCGATATCGCCGTTGTTCGAGTAGATATTTCCGAGGCTGACGTCGCCCATACGGTTACCGTTGATAATCAGACCAACGAAGTTGTCGGCCTGGATTTCAACACGGGTCACATACGTTCCCGACCCGACGAGACGGAGACTGTTGTAGAAACCATTGCGGAATTTTTTGGCATCCTGGACGGTTGTCATCGACTCGTCGTCGGGTATGACATTCTTCGGTTCGAGGTTCATGTCACACGAAGCAAAGAGCGCTGCGGATGCCAGTATTGCATATATTGTTTTTTTCATTTCTCTCAGTTTTTAGAATGTAACTTCAACTCCGAACTCATACTGACGGGTATTGGGATAGAAGAACGACACGATATTCGATTCCGGTTCGGGGTCGTAGCCGGTGTAGCCGGTGAAGGTCAACAGGTTTCGGCCGGTGAAGCGGACTTTGACATCGCTCAACTGAGCCTTTGTGACCCAGTTCTTCGGGAGCGTGTACTGGACAGTCAGGTTCTTCATCCGGAGGAACGAGGCGTTCTCGAGCAGATGGGTGTCGAACTGGATTGCGTTGCCGACACCGGGGATGTCGGTGATCTGTCCGGGGTGTGTCCAGACATCGAGCATCGAGGTCATCTGGTTGAAGTCCGTCGCGAAGTTGGTGTTCTCCATGAAGTAACGGTCATTGTTGATCATATACTTCTTGCCCGACCATGCGAAGTCGGTGCTCAGGGCGAGACCCTTCCAGGAGACGCTGAGGCCGAAACCGCCCGAAATCGGCGAGTAGGGCGACTTGCCGGTCATGATCGCGTCGCGGTTCTCGTTGTAGTTCTTCGTCAGGTTGCCTTCGCGGGTATACCACATCGGCTTGCCGTCGCGGGGATCGACACCGGCGTAGCGGACCATATAGTATTCCTGAGCCTTGTGGCCGACTTCGAGACGAAGACCGGTACCATCCTGGGTGAAGTAGTCACGTCCCTGGAAGAGTTTGGTAATCTCGTTGTCGTTATAGTTCATATTGGCGCGAAGACCGACGAACCAGTTCTTGTCTTGATAGAGCGTGCCTTCGAGTTTGATATCGATACCGGTGTTGCGCATGTTACCGATATTACCGTAGCCACCGCCGAAACCGGTCGTGTAACTGTAGGGGATATACTGGAGCAGGTCACGGGTCTCTTTGGTGTAGAAGTCGATATCGCCGGAGAGTCGGTTACGGAACATACCGAACGAAACACCGAAGTCGAACGATCCGACCTTTTCCCAGGTCAGGTCGTTGAGCGACTGCTGAGAAACGCCGAGAATGTTTCCGCCGTTGTACGTCGTCTTGGACTGGCCAACCAGACCGAAGTAAAGATAGTTGCTGATACCCGAGTTGCCGGCCGTACCGTAACTTGCGCGGATACGCAGGTCGTCGAGCCAGGTGACATTCTGGAGGAATTTTTCTTTCTTCATGTTCCACATCAGACCGACCGAGTAGAACGAACCCCAGCGGTCTTTCTTCGGGAAGAGCGAACTTCCGTCGCGGCGGAACGCTGCGTTGAAATAGTATTTCTCGTCGTAGTTATAGTCGGCTGTGAAGAAGTATGAGTTCATCGTTTCTTCGCCGAACGACTGGCTCAGGTTGCTGGTCTGGATCGTATTGCCATAGCCGAGGAACATAAAGCGCTGGTCGGTATAGTCCTCAGCAAAGAGGCCGAAGCCTTCGGAGCGGCTGATAATCGATTCCGTACCGGCCAGTACCGAGAGATTGTGGACAGCATTGATAGTCTTCGCATATTCGACAGTCTCATTGTAACTGAAAGAGGCATAGCGGGAGAAAGACTGCTGGTTAGAACCGGTCAGATGACCCTGATAATCGTAGTAGTCTCCCATCGGAGTCCAGAACGGAGTGCTCGGAAAATTATAGTTTTTCAGACGATAGTCATAGCCGTCGACCGACTGGGTTGCGCGGATCGTCAGTTCCTTGATCGGGTTCAACTGTTCACTCAGCGTAGCGTTAATCGTCAGACGATTGCGCCATACATCGCGGCCAGACTGAACAAGAGCCGGAGTCGGCATCTGGGAGAAATGGAGATATTCAGCGGTCTCACCCCAGACCGGCTTGCCATCTTCGCCGATCGTATAGTAGCGGGGAGCGTCGACCGGAAGAGCCTTGCGGGCGAAAACCGAGGGGTTCGTAATATAGATACCGCTGTTGCTGTGGGCAGCGTTCGATTCGTTGTTCTGCTGGAACTTCGCATAACCGATATTGGTCTGCAGAGAAACTCGGAACCAGTCGCGGACACGTCCGGCGATATTGGCGCGGAGAACGTCGCGGCGCATGCCCGACTGTGCAATAATACCCTCCTGGTCGTAGTGGCTCAGGCCGATATAGTAACTGATATTGTCGCTACCGCCGGTCACGGTTCCCTCGAGGGAGTAGATAGGCGCATGACCGTCGAAGGTCTCGGCGCGCCAGTCGGTATCGATACCGAAGTCGTAGGCGGCGCGGTATGCGTCGTCGGGCATCGGGGAGCCGACCAGTTCGCGGAATGTCAGATACTGTTTCGCGTTCATCATGTCGACGGGATCCTTGACCATCGAAGACCAGCCGAGTGCGCCGCGGATCGTGACGCTCGCGTTGTTGCCGAACTTACCCTTCTTCGAGGTAATCACGATGACGCCGTTTGCGGCGCGCGTACCGTAAATCGAGGTCGAGGCGGCATCCTTCAGGACGGCGATGTTTTCGATATCGGAGGGGTTCAGGGTGTTGAATACCGCCATCGAGATCGGAGCACCATCGAGGATAAACAGAGGCATCAGCGACGAATTCAGCGAGTTGACACCGCGGATACGGATGTCGTTTTCGAGAGCAGAGGGATCACCAGAAGCGGAGAGGACCGACAGACCTGCGACCTGACCCTGGAGGGCGTCGACAAAGGTCGAGGCGGGTGTATTGGCAAACGCCTCGGAGTTTACGACTGCGACCGATCCGACGATCGAACCGGGCTTCTTAGCGCTGCCGTAGCCGGTAACGACGACTTCGTCGAGGCGGTTGGCCGATGATTTCAGTTTAATTGTCATTGTTGGAGCAACGGCGACTTCGACAGTCTCGTAACCGACGTAAGAAACGCGGAGTTTTTTGACGCTGGCCGGAACAGTCAGGGTGAATTCACCATCGATGTTCGTTGCGACGCCCGCGCCGCCTCCCAGCGGCTGAACCGTCGCACCGGGCAGCGGCTCGTCGTCTTCCGCACTCAGCACCGTACCCTTTATCGTTGTCTGGGCCGACAGCGATATCGCAAAAGATACGACTGCAACAAGTAATAGAAACAGCTTTTTCATACAATTTTTTTAATTGAACATATGTGATTTATTTTATTTTCTACAATCAGGTTCCAATCGGTTTCACGTTTCGCGGGGTTTACTACGCGAAAAGTTAGCGGCAAAGTTACTAAAAAATATTAACATAGAAACAACTGAAAGCAAAAAATATCGCTTTTCAACAAAATCCGTCAAATCAACCCTTTAAACGACAAAACAGTAAGTAAAACTGCCCGAGAGATATGTTATAGAACATATTTTGATATCAAATTTTCAGCCAACATATCCCAATATATGAAAAACAGTGTTAAAACCGTCACCAGATTTTCGTTAACTGACCCGATATTTTAACCTTCGGCAAGAAATTACACATATCGAAACCCGATTTTTAGTCCGCACGGCCCGCTCTCTGCCAAAAATTCGCTAATTTTGCAGTCATATGACAGAATACAGATCGCCATACCGCCGCGGCGCCGACCGCGGTCTCCCCTTCGGGGTCTACCTGACGGTTCTCTTCTTCGTCATGGTCGGCAGCCAGAGGTGGGGGTTCTTGTCGCTGGTGATGATGGTCATGATTGTGGCCGTTCCCTTCATCATCTACCGCTTCCTGCGCTCGACCTATGTCGAGGAGCGCGGCCTCTCGTCGCTGTCGTCGCTCTGGATGCAGGGGATCATGACATTCGGATGCGGCGCGATTATCTCGGCTCTCGCCGCCTATATATATATGCGTTTCCTCGACCCGTCGTTCATCCTCCGGAACGCCCGCTCGGCAATCGAAATCTACAACGGGATGGACAACGAGAACTCCCGGGCTGTCGCCCGCGGTCTCGAGGTGCTGATCGAGAACAACGCCCTGCCGACTCCGATCCAGGTCGCCGTGCAGTCGATATGGGGCGCAGTCCTCTCCGGCTCGCTGCTGTCGCTGCTGATGGGCCTGCTCGTCAGAGCCCGGCGCCCGTCCGGAGAAAAACCGAATGAAAACCAGAATAATTCCTGAAAATAAAAACCAACTGTCTGATTATGGATATATCCGTTGTCATTCCGCTATATAACGAAGAAGAATCGCTTCCGGAACTCGAGGCGTGGATACGCCGCGTCATGGAGGCCAACAACTTCTCCTACGAAATACTCTTCATCAACGACGGCAGCACAGACCGCTCCTGGGAAGTCATCCGCCGCCTGGCCGAAACAAATCCGGCGGTCAAAGGGGTCGCCTTCCGACGTAACTACGGTAAGTCGCCGGCGCTGAACACCGGCTTCGCCCGCGCCCAGGGGGATGTCGTCATCACGATGGACGCCGACCTGCAGGACTCCCCCGACGAAATCCCCGAACTCTACCGGATGATAACGGCCGAAGGCTATGACCTCGTCTCGGGATGGAAGCAGAAGCGCTACGACCCGCTGTCGAAAACGATTCCGACAAAACTCTTCAACGCGACCGCGCGGCGCGTCAGCGGAATCCATAATCTCCACGATTTCAACTGCGGCCTGAAAGCCTACCGCAACAAGGTAATCAAGCATATCGAAGTCTACGGCGACATGCACCGCTACATCCCCTATCTGGCCAAAAACGCCGGATTCACCCGGATAGGTGAAAAAGTCGTCCACCATCAGGCGCGCAAATACGGCCACACGAAGTTCGGCCTCGACCGCTTCGTCAACGGCTACCTCGACCTGGCGACCCTGTGGTTCACCGGAAAGTTCGGCGCCCGTCCGATGCATTTCTTCGGACTGCTCGGTTCGCTGATGTTCCTGATCGGCTTTATCGCCGCGATTGTCGTCGGCGCGCTGAAACTCTACCGCATGACCCACGCGATGGACTATATCCTCGTGACCGATTCACCCTATTTCTATATCTCCCTAGTCATGATGATTCTCGGGACCCAACTGTTCCTGACCGGATTCGTTGGCGAACTGATCGTCCGCAATTCCGAGCGACGCAACGAATATGAGATCGAAGAGGAGTTTTAGTGACCGGTTGGAAACGATTGCGGCAGTTGCCGCAGTTCTGGTTTTCGCGATGTCGGCCTGCAACACCTCAGGCTGTCTTGAGAACCAGAACTCCCTTCCGCTGGCCGGCTTCTACAGTTCGGCCGACGGCGAGGCGATTTCTGTCGACTCGGTCGCCATCGGCGGCGTAGGCGCTCCGGGCGACTCGCTGCTGACGACGTCGTCGTCGCGCGTCTCGATGGTCTATCTGCCGTTCCGCGCCGCCGACAACGCGACCTCCTTCTACTTCCTCTACCGCCAGCGCGAGCTCGCCGCATACGGCGTGACCGACACCGTCAGATTCACCTACGACTCCGAGCCGCGCTTCGTCTCGGAAGAATGCGGCGCGATGTACTTCTACCGTATCACCGGCGTCAGCCACACCTCGAACCTGATTGATTCCGTCGGAGTCGCCGACTCGCTGATAACAAACCGCGACATCGAGCAGATACATATCTATTTCCGAACCGCCGAACCTTCCGAACCGTGAGCCTTAGAATCAGACATATAACCCACGCCCGGACGCTCCGTACCTTCCTTCTGCTGGCGGTCATTCTTCTGTCGGCGGCCGGAGCCGCCGCCCAGCGCCGCGTCACGCCGGTCGCGCCTCCTGCCGGAAAGAACGAAAACACCCAGGCCGACTCGTTCGACCGCTCCCGCCTGAAGGAGACGGTCGACGCCAGCGGGAACATTATCCTGATCGACACCGTCGCCGGACGCGAATATGCCGACACGACGGTCGTAACGCGCGTCATCGGGATGAAATATCCCCGGCTCGAGTCGATGGACTTCGGCGTCAATCTCTGGGACGGAGCGATGCGCGCCCTCGGCCAGCACTATGGTCTGGTGTCGTTCCGCGGCCAATTGAGCCTCCACAACCGCTACATTCCCTCAGTCGAAATAGGGCTCGGCACGGCCAACGACACCCCCGACGGGATGAACTATACGTTCCGCAGCCCGCTCGCCCCTTTCGTCAAAATCGGTTTCGGCTACAATATCTTCTACAATTCGAATCCCGACTACCGCCTGACGTTCGGCGTCCGCTACGGCCTGTCGAACTTCTCCTACACGGTCGACAACGTGACGGTCGACGAGGGCTACTGGGGTTCGGAGGCCCATTTCTCCCTGCCGAGCCAGCGCGTCACAGCCGGATGGATCGAGGCCGGCCTGGGTATCAAGGTGAAGATCGCCTCGGCGGTATCGATGGGATGGGAGGTCGTGTACCATTCGTGCATCCACGAAAGCCGCGCACGCTACGGCCGACCGATGATCATCCCCGGCTACGGCAAGCGGAATTCGTCGTTCGCCGCCGGTGTCTACCTGATGTACACGATTGGCTTCAAACACCCCGAGCCGACGAACCCCGACGACGAACAATAACGACTTCAAACGAAAAAATATACCGACAAACGAATATGGAAATGACACTCCCGAAAGGCTCCCGCGTCGCCCTCTGCAGCGACCACGCCGGATACCAGCTCAAGGAACACCTGAAGGCCCTGCTCGAATCGCTCGGCTACACGACCGTCGACTTCGGAACTGACTCCGAGGCCAGTTGCGACTACCCCGACTATGCCCATCCCGCTGCCGAGGCTGTCTCGACAGGCGACTGCGCCTTCGGCGTCGCAATGTGCGGCACCGGCAACGGAATCTCTATGACGCTCAACAAACACCAGGCCGTCCGCGCCGCCCTCTGCTGGGAACCGGAACTCGCGCGGCTGGCCCGCGCCCATAACAACGCGAACATCCTCGTCATGCCGGCGCGGTTCATCAGCGCCGCGACGGCCGACGCAATCCTCGGAGCCTTCCTCGAGACCCCCTTCGAAGGGGGCCGCCACGAGCGCCGCATCGAGAAGATTCCCGCCCGCCACTGCTGATCAAATAGGAAGTCAGACAACTCCGACAACCCAGACTAGTCGGACAACTCAGACTGGTCTGACTGGTCTGACTGATCGAAAGCAACTTAGAAACACCCCCTTTAGGGCAATGCCGTTAAGTTGGCATAGTCCATCATGAGGTGCCATCTGCGTGACGGAATCGCAGGAATCACCGCTCCGCGGTGTTGCCATTCAGTCACACAACTTAGGAGGTGCCCTTTAGGGGGGCTGGGGGGCTAGTCGTCCAGAGACTTTATGAACTGGCCGACAGCGCGCGACTGGATATAGTCCGTGAACGCCGCCCGATAGGTCTCGCTGACCGGGATACTTGCCGTTCCGATATTGATATGCATCCGCTCGATTGTCTGAATCTTCGACAGATTGACGATAAACGAGCGGTGGACACGCATGAACATCGACCCGGGGAGAGCCTTCTCGACATACTTCATGCTCATCAGCGTCATAATTCCACGCTTCTCATCCTCGACATAGATCTTGACGTAGTCTTTCAGACCCTCGACATAGAGAATGTTTTTGGTCGGAATCTGAATCAGTTTATAGTCGCTCTTGACGATGATCGATCCGTTGACGATGTCGATTTCCTCGAGCCGTCTCTTCATCTCGACATGGCGCATCACACGGTTGGCCGTCACCAGGAAATCCTCGTAACTGACCGGCTTCAGCAGATAGTCGAGCGCATTGACCTTGAAACTCTCTACGGCGTAATTCTCATAGGCCGTTGTGAAGACGATACCACAGTCCGGGGGAATAATCTTCGCGAGTTCGAGACCTGTTATCTGCGGCATCTGAATGTCGAGAAAGACGACATCGATATGCCCCTCGAGCAGGACCTTGATTGCATCCTGTCCCGAGGTGAATACTCCGCAGTTCTCCATAAAGGGTGTGCGGTCGATATATCCGCCGATCAGGTTTCCGGCGAGGGGTTCGTCGTCGATGACGCAACATTTGATTGTTATCATTTCTTCGTTTTATCTATTTTATTTGTTTGATTTTCCAAGTTTTATCGACAGCCGCGCGACGAATCGGCCGCCGGATGCCGGGCCATGTCTGAGTTCGGCATCGCTGCCGTAGAGCAGCGCGAGGCGCCGACACAGATTAGCCAAACCGATATGTGGCCGCGGCGGTTCGGTCTGGGCTGCGTTGTCGTTTATCAGATTGTCGGTCTCGATCGAGACAATCCCGTCGCTACATTCAATTCGTATCGAAGCGACGGTGTCAGGCGAGGTTCCGAAGCGGCCATGCTTGAAGAGATTCTCGACGAGGGTAATGAACACGAGCGGAGCAATCCGCGCCTTCGCCATTCCGCCGTCGTCGATTTCGACCGAAAGGGCAACGTCAGCCGGCAGACGGAGCCTCATCAGATAGACATACCGCTCGACGAATTCGATCTCCTGGCCGAGCGAGACCTGCTCCGGCGGGCAGTAGAGCACATAGCGGAGCATGCGGCTCAGTTCGTAGACCGCTTTCCGGGCAACCCCGGGGTCGATGTCAATCAGGGCATAGATCGCGTTCATCGTGTTGAAGAGGAAGTGGGGATTCAGCTGGCTCTTCAGGTTATCGAGTTCCTGCCCGCGCTGGGCCGCGACGAGTTCACGACTGCGACGTTCAATCGAACGCCAGCGACCTACAATCCGAAGGGCAATCGCCAGGGCGCTGATCATCACAAGTATGCCGAATTCACGCAGAATCCTTATCCAGGCCAACGAATGAAGCGACGGAGCCGGAGCCCCCGGGGGAAGCGGGCGCGGCCGCGAGGGACCGGGGTCTATTACAGCAATCAGCGCTGTAGCCACCAAGATCGTCAGCAGGCTGAGCAACAGAAGTTTCATCTTCGGGTAACGCCGGGCGTCGAGAGCACGGTAGACCAGAAGATAATGGATATAGAACACGACGATATAGATTCCGGTCGTCAGAAAGACGTGTGGCGGCGGTGACCATGTCCGCCCGCCGAAAACGACCCGCGAGATGAAGATCTCCGGCAGTACGAAGACGATTGTCAGGACCAGCAGGTGGATTGCGATCGTGACGAGCCGGCGCTGAAGAGTCGGGGCAGTTTGATTTGGTTCGGCAGTTATCATACTCAAAATTAGCAAATATGCGGCTTAATTCGGCAATCCGGCGTCTTAATCCGTCAACTTATAAGAAAATTTAAGACAAACCGAGTCACGACGAGAGGACTATTCGACTCGGTTAACACTTGTTAACAAGACCTGACCCTTTTTTCCTGTCTGTCGAATTTTTTTTCGTCGCGGTCTCCGATTTTTTCGTATCTTTGGGGTTCGAAACTAAATCAATCTTTGACCTTGGAAACAACAACCGCTAACATCGAGAAAACGACAGTTGTGATTCACCCCAGAGAGGGTGCCTCGCTCGTCAGAAAAGTAGGCTACGGACTCGGCGACATGTCTTCGTCGATGTTCTGGAAAATCTTCTCCTACTTCCTCCCCTTCTTCTACTCCAATATCTTCGGGCTGACACTGACCGACGCCGGCTTCCTGATGCTTATAACCAGAATATGGGACGCCGTGTCGGATCCAATGATGGGTATAATCGCCGACCGCACGAAGACCCGCTGGGGGAAATACCGCCCCTACCTGCTCTGGATTGCAGTTCCGTTCGCGGTCTGCGGCGTCCTGCTGTTCACGACCCCCGACGCCGGATATATCTTCAAACTCGTCTGGGCCTACGCAACCTATATCCTGATGATGACAATCTACACGGCGATCAACGTCCCCTACGGCGCGATGCTCGACGTGATGACCCCGTCGTCGTCGGAGAAGACGGTCTTCTCGTCATACAGAATGTTCTTCGCCTATGTCGGAAGTTTTATCGCCCTGCTGGCCTGGGAGCCTCTCTGCCGCTTCTTCTCCGGAGTCGGCGCCGACGCTCCGCTGACCGCCTGCTCGGCCCAGAGCTGGCAGATGGCGATGTGTGTGATCGCCCTGGCATGCTGCGTTCTGTTCGTCGGGTGTTTCCTGCTGACGCGCGAGGTGATTGACTCGCCGTCGAAGGCGTCGGTCGGCCATGACCTGAGCCGCCTGCTTGTCAACAAGCCCTGGTGGATTATGAACTTCACGGCGATATCCTGCAACTTCTTCAACATTATCCGCGGCTCGGCCGTCGCCTATCTTTTCGCCAATATAATCAGCGACAACGTCGAGATTCGTATTGTCGGCTTTATTGTCGGCGCCGGCGTCTTCCTCTGTATCGGCGAACTTGTCAATATGGTCGGTGTCCTGCTGGCGATTCCCTTCGCCAACCGCTACGGCAAGAAGAACACCTTCATCGCCTCGCTGGCCGTCATCGCGATTTCGAGCGTTGCCTTTATCCAGTGTCCCGTCACGGTCGGCGGCCTATGGGCGATGGTTCTGCTGCAGGTCATATTCTCGGTCGCCATGGGTGTCATCTCGCCGCTGATCTGGAGTATGTATGCCGATGTCGCCAACTATAGCGAACTGATTAACAAGACCGCCTCGACCGGCCTGATCTTCTCGTCGGCGTCGATGGCCCAGAAATTCGGCAGCGCCTTCGGCGGCTCAGCCGTTATGTGGATTCTTGCCGCCTTCGAATACAATGCGGAGGTGACGGTCCAGACAGACGCCGCCGTCACAGGAATCTGGTATATGATGAGCATTATCCCTGCGGCCTTCGCCGTCATCGCGATTATCCTGATGTCGGTCTACCCGCTGACAACCCGGCGGATCAACGAGATCGAGGCTGATCTCGCTGTCCAGCGCCAGAACCAGCGCGAAAACGGATGATTCGCCTCGAACCTGTCGTTCTCTCCGGCCCGGAAGGGACACTCCCCCTCTGGATGATTCGGCTCTACCGCTCCGCCTTCCCTCCCGAGGAGAGGCGGAGCGTCGATTCGCTGACGCGCCTCGCAGCCACCGATCCCCGCTTCTCGATATTCCGGATTGTCAGCAGCGGCGGAGCCGACTCCGGGTTCGTCACCCTCTGGGACTTCGGCGCGTTCCGCTATGTCGAACATTTCGCCATCTGCCACGAACTCCGCGGTGCAGGAACCGGGGCCGAGGTGCTCCGGTTGCTGAAGGAGGCCACGCCCGCCTCGCCGCTCGTGCTCGAAGTCGAGCCCGCCGGATCGACTCCGGAGGCAGACCGCCGGATACGCTTTTACCGCCGCGCCGGGTTCGCGCTCCACGACCGTTTCCCCTATCTCCAGCCCCCCTACTCGGCCGGACTCTCTCCGGTCGAACTGACGCTGATGTCATCCGGCCCGCTCCCTCTGCCTCTCGGGCAGGTCTCCGAAACGCTCCATCGCGAAGTCTATGGGACGCCTGAATAGTATTATATGTTCTTTCGCTGCGGCTCTTGCCTGTATCAGTTGCGGCAGCGGCAATCAGACCGACACCCGCCCGGTCGTTGCCGTCAGCATCGACCCGCTGTCGCGAATCGTCGGCGATGTTGCCGGCGGGGATTTCCGCGTTGTGACCGTCGCCGGAAAAGGGAGCAACCCCGAGTCGTTCGACCCGACGGTCGCCTCGCTCGCCTCGCTCGCCGGAAGCAACCTGTTCTTCACAACCGGAGCACTCGGCTTCGAGCGCGAACTGACCGAAGCGCTCGCTGACAACCGCCAGACACTCCGTATAGTCGACCTTTCCGAGGCAATCGCCCCCCTCGGGGACACCCACCACGCCGACGACCACCGCCACGACAGCGACGAGGAACACCACCACCACACAATCGACCCCCACATCTGGAACTCGCTGCGCAACGCCGCATCGATGACACGCCGTGTTGGCCGCGAACTCGACCGGACGGCCGGCGGCGGCGAGACCTATTCGCTCCGCGCCGACTCTCTCGCGCGGCTCTACGAACGGGTTGACTCGCTTCTGTCCGCCACGATTACGGCTGGCAGAGCGTTTCTGATTTCGCACCCCTCGATGAGTTATTTCGCACGCGACTATGGCCTGCGGCAGATATCTGTCGGCAGCGACAACAAAGATCTTTCGGTCGGGACGATGAAGCGGGCAGCCGACATCGCAGCCGACTCCGGAGCAGGAATCTACTTCGCCGAGAGCCGGGCCGACTCCCTCCGCAGCAGTTCGCTGGCGGCTCAGGCAGGCCTGCGGATCGTCATCCTGAACACCCTCGACAGCGACATCCTCCGGACCCTCCGCCGCGCCGCCTCAGCCCTGGAAAACGACTGACAGGCGCGTCCGGCCTCCCAGACCTCCCAGACCTCTCAGACCTCTCAGACTAGTCCGACTGGTCCGACCCCGTCCGGCAGAGGTCGCCGTCAGGCTGCTTTGCCGACGTGTGAGGGCCTCTGGCCCGAATTATCCTAGCGGTTCTTCATATAATAGGCCTTCGAGGGGAAGTCTATAGCCATATCGCTCGAGAAAAACATCAGGGGATTCGCCTGCGGTTCTTCGCTTCCGTCGTTGACATAGAAGGCCAGCGACGACCCTCCGCGGTTCCCGAACGTGACCCATGCCCCCATATCCATAACCGCCTCATAGTCGTCGGACCCGATCCGCGGCACACACCTTATATACCTTCCGTCAGCCTCGTCGAATGTCCGGTTTCCGGCGGGAATCTTCAGGTTGATCTCCCCGAGCGAGGTGTCGATCAGGAAGGTATAGGGGAAGTGGTCGACTTTCAGGTCGACATAGTAGAGCGACGACGCCCCGAGGCGGTCGCCCGGCGTGCGGCCCCGGTGGATCTCCCCGACGTAGTCGTAGCCTTCGGGGAGGCTGCGGCGCAGGCGGACGAGCGACTTGTCATACTCATAGTCGAAGACATAGCGCGAAAGAAAATCGATTCCGAGCGTGTTGGACGACAACTGGTCGCCGCCGTCGACGAAACGGACGTTCCGGATATACCCGACCGGGTAGGCCGAACGCATGTGGCGGCGCCCGCGCTTACGGCCCGTGATGACCGTCCGGTATCCGTAGACCGGAAGGTCGACATCATAGACTTTCCGGAAGAGTTTCATCTCGCCCGAGGGGGCGCGCCCGTAGAGGAGGCAGAACGACGAATCGACGCGACACCCGAGCGAACGGAGCGCGGCGAGAGTCTGCTGGCTGATCATGCTGACCATCGATCCGGTGTTCAGGTTGAAGCGCACGTCGGGAGCCAGCACGACACGTCCTTCGCGGCGTATCAGCGGCAGCGGGCCGATAACATCGGCCGGGACATCGTCGGCGCTCGGCTCGAAAACAACATCGCGCTGGATGTCGGCGTCGCGGACGAAAACGAACCAGGCGGCCACGCCCGCGACCAGGAGCAGCAACGCGACAGACAATATGACAATTTTTCCGTGTTTCATGACTTCGCAAAGATAGCAATCAATCGCCAATCACGGCGAATTGCCAGCGAAAATTTATCAGGATTGTTACATGTGTCACATCGCCGTGTCAGAACCGTTTCATTCCCAGTCCTGCTCCTTCTCGCGAATCAGGCCGCGGCGGTAGGCCGCCAGGAGTTTGTTCAGGTCGGTCACCTGGGAGGCGAGTTCGCGCCCCTTGTCGGTGTCGCGAACGAGCATGCGCCGCTCCTTGAACTCGTTCAGGACCGTGTTAGAGATAATATCCTGCCCCTCTTCGATCGCCTTCTGGCGCGACTCGAACGGCTCGTGCTGAACGAGTTGGAATCCGCGCGAGTGGTAGACGAGCGTATAACCGGCGATACCGGTCGTCGGCTGGTAGGCCTTCGAGAAGCCGCCGTCGATAACGAGCAGTTTGCCACCGGCCTTGACCGGGTTTTCTCCGTCGATTGTCTTGACCGGGACATGGCCGTTGATGATGTGCGAGCCTTCGGTCGGGAGGCCGAATTCGGTCAGGATCCGGTCGCAGATTGCCGGATCGTCGTGGAGAAGATAGTAGTTCCCTTTCTCCTCGACATGGGTCGCGGGATCCTCGATCAGGTAGCGCTCGAAGGTCGCCATCTTCGCCTTGTCGAACAGCGGCGAATCGGGGCCGCACCAGAGATACCACATATAGTCGACCGCATAGCGGCGCTGTTCAGGGTCGTCGTCGGTCGTCTTCCGGCAGGCGTCCTGAACGAGCTGGTCGAGGCGGTCGAGCAGACGTTTTCCGCTGTATTCCTCCCCGGCGACGCGTACCTGTCGGAACGACCCGTCGCTCTCCATCGGGATCGACGCGTGGAACATCAGGTTGTTGTTCCGGGCGAGATAGAACGAGCCGTGGCGGAGCAGACAGTAGACATGCTTCTGGAGTTTCTCATTGTTGACAAACGAATTCTTCAGGTGCTCGACCAGGGCCTCCTCCTCGCGCGTCAGCCGGTAGGGGTCGACCGGGTCGACCGTCGGAAAGCAGTGGTCGCGCAGGGGATAATCCTTCCCGCCGATATTGACGGTCCAGTCGCGCATGTTGATCCGCTCGAGCAGGCGGCGGTCATCCATCCCATACTCGGGATGGCGCCCGATGATCTGCCCCTCGAGTTTGAACTGGATGACGGAGACGGCCTTGTGCATCTGAGCGATCATCCGCTTCTCCTTCTCGGTGTAGATCCGGTTCGCATACTTGATCTTCGGCATATAGAGGTCGAGCGAGTCGCAGGTGTCCTCGCTGTAGGTCTCCATGGCGAAGGTCGCCAGCGGGAGCATGTTGATTCCGTACCCCTCCTCGAGGGTGTCGAGGTTGCCGTAGCGCAGCGAGATGCGCAGGACGTTCGCCATCGACGCCTCGTTACCGGCGAAGGCGCCCATCCAGAGAACGTCGTGGTTGCCCCACTGTATGTCGAAGTTATGGTAGGCGCAGATCGTATCCATGATTATGTGTGCGCCGGGGCCGCGGTCGAAGATGTCGCCGACGATATGGAGCGAGTCGATCGCCAGGCGCTGGATAAGGTTGCAGAGGGCGACGATGAAGGCGTCGGCGCGGCGTGTCGAGATGATCGTCTCGATGATCTTGTTGAAGTAGTCGTGCTTGTTCGGGTCGGCCTCGGTCTCGTGGAGCAGTTCCTGGATGATATAGCTGAAGTCGTGCGGCAGGGCCTTGTTGACCTTCGAGCGGGTGTATTTCGACGAAACGCTCTGGCAGACCTTGACGAGACGGTTCAGGATAATCTCATACCATTCGGCCATGTTCTGTTCCTCCCGTTTGACGAGCTGGAGCTTCTCCTGGGGGTAGTAGATCAGCGTGCAGAGGGCCTTCTTTTCCGACTCGCGGAGCGTGTTGCCGAAGATCTCGTTGACCTTTCGCTTGACCGTCCCCGAGGCGTTTTTCAGGACATGCTGGAAAGCCTCATACTCGCCGTGGATGTCGGTCAGAAAATGTTCCGTTCCCTTCGGGAGGTTCAGGATTGCCTCGAGATTGATGATCTCGGTCGAGGCGACGGCGATAGTCGGGAAAGAGCGCGACAACAGTCTGAGATATCGCAGGTCCTCTTTCAGTTCCTTGGTTGAATAATGTATATGGCGCGGGGGCATAATAGTTTAATTTCTCGGGTCGGTTGTTTCCAAGTGCAAAAATAGTTTAAATCCGCCGAACCGCAAAACCGGCAGTATCGAATTTTTTACTACTTTTGCCGCTACATTCGAACGATATGAAAAAAAACACCCTCGCCAAACGGTTGGTTCCGTTCATAGCCGTCTTTCTGCTCCTCAGCCTGATCGCCCTCCTCCGAACAGGCCGCATATTCGGCCACCAGATTGCCAGTTCAGATGACTCCCCGACAGCCGCCGCCGACACCATCAGCATACCCCTCCCCGACGGCCGCACGGCGGTCTCGACCGTAGAGATCGGCAGCGACATCCTCGGCTACGGCGGCCGCGTCCCCGTCATGATCTACCTCGGAGCCGAGGGGCGGATCGACTCCGTCAGCCCCCTGCCGAACGACGAAACCCCCGGATTCTTCAGGCGCCTCACCCGGGAGGGGCTCTTCGACTCCTGGAACGGCCTGACCCCCGCCGAGGCCCTTGGCCTCGAAGTCGACGGAATATCCGGCGCGACCTTCTCGTCGCAAGCCGCAATCGCGAATGTACGCGCCGGCCTCGGATATATCGTCGAGAATCTTCCGGCCGACGATGTGGAGAAAGCCGCCGGCTGGCCGCCGATGCGGGCAGTCGACCTGGCCGTTTTCGCCGTTGTCCTCCTCGGCGCCATTGTCCCGCTGTTCTATCGCGACAAACGCTACCGATTCGTCCAGCAACTGGCTAATGTCGCCGTGCTCGGCTTCTGGGGCGGCACGTTCGTCGACTACGCGATTATGTTAAACTTCTTCGCCAACGGCCTTGTCGCCGGACTCGCCGGACTGACTACCATCCTCTTGCTTGTCATCGCCCTTATGTATCCGGTCTTCAAACACCCGGGCCACTACTGCGCCTGGGTCTGCCCCTTCGGGTCGCTCCAGGACCTCGCCTCGAGGCTGACCCGGCGGAAACTCCGTCTCGCCCCCGATACAATCCATATCCTCGAACGCTTGCGTCTCGCGATCTGGATGCTGCTGATCGCCATGCTGCTGACCGGCTGGGGCGCATCGTGGATCGACTATGAGATCTTCACCGGCTTCATCGTCGAGAGTGCCTCCTGGATTGTCATCGCCGTCGGCCTTCTGTTCATCCTCCTGTCGCTGCTGACCCCCCGCCCCTTCTGTCGCTTCCTCTGCCCGACCGGCACCCTCCTGCGGATCGTATAGCCCTGTAAACTGAGGCGAAGCCTCACAATAAACGTCGGCTTTAGCCGACAGATAAACTGCGCCTCCGGCGCACAATAAACAGCGGCCCGCAAGGACATCCGCCCCGCCGACGGTAACCTTCCCACCCGCGAACCCCAAGTTTTTTCCCACAACATCTACCGTTTTACAAAAATAATTCATAACTTTGTGCATTACATTTCACGCCAAATTATGGACAAGTCCCGAAAAAAGCCGTCGTTTGTAAAACGTAGCCTTCTGGTTGCAGGAGAAGATTATGCCAGATTGCTCCAACAGTTAAAAGACCGCTTCCGTAAATCCCAAGTCAAGGCAGCGGTAAAGGTCAATACTGAAATGCTTGAATATTATTGGGACATGGGTCGCGAGATTTCCAGACTCCACGCAGAAGCCAAATGGGGCTCGGCGTTCTTCGAATGTCTCAGTCTTGATTTAAAAGCGGAGTTTCCCGGACAGACAGGATTTTCTGTTACCAACACCAAATATGCTAAACGATGGTATGAGTTTTATAATCAGGGCGATATAATTCATCACCAAGTTGGTGATGAAATTCGTCAACGAGTCGTTGACGAATTTCAAATGCCGTTTGAGTTCGGCCTTGTACCTTGGGGTCAACATATCGACATCTTCACACGCTGTCAATCTGTCGCAGAAGCACTATTTTATATAGAGGAAACAATCAAAAATGATTGGAGTCGCCCTGAATTAGATACCGAAATAGACAATGGACTCTATAAAAAGCGTGGGGCCGCGGTAACTAACTTTGACAACATGTTACCCATGCCATATAGCGGATTAGCCAGAGAAATTTTAAAAAGCCCCTATAAATTCGACTTCGTCAGCGACGATATAAAATATGAGCATCAACTCGAGGATGCTCTCGCAAGCAACATAACCCGTTTCCTCCTGGAATTGGGAAGCGGTTTTGCATACGTCGGCCGTCAGATCGAACTACAGATGCCCAGAGGGCAGGTCTTCGTACCTGACATGATATTCTACCACACCCGACTAAAGGCCTATATAGTTCTGGAAATAAAGGTAGTAGAGTACATCCCCGAGTTTGCCGGCAAACTGAACTTCTATGTTTCGGCGGTAGATGAGTTGATGAAGCAAGAGGATGACAACCCGACCATAGGCCTTTTGATCTGCAAATCGAAAGACGACACGGTTGTCGAGTGGTCGTTTCGCGGCATGAATCAGCCGCTCGGGGTAGCCGAATATCAGTTAAGAAATGACTTAGACAAAATGAAAGCCATACTCCCCACGGAACTCGAGATGAAAAACCTGATCGACACCTATCCGATACATCCCGAAAATCCAGACTAACACCCTTAAGCCCCGTCCCCGGCCTGCCCCCGGCTCCCCTGCCCCCTAAAGGGGGCGCCTCCGATCCGCGCCGTTATCACACTATTCTACAGCGCATTATCGCCGGAACGTAACCTGCCACGTCCGTCCAGCCGACAGCAACCTCCCCACCCCATACCGGCAACACCGCCCACAGATTACGAAGAAAAAACTGCGCGTCAGTGCACAATAAACTGAGGCGAAGCCTCACCACGATAAACGTCGCGCCAGCGACAGATAATCGGGGAGTACGGATTTTAAGATTATTTAACAACGGGTTTTCTCCTATTATAACTAACTTTGCAAAGACCTACGCCGAGTTGCCATCATACGACGGCAAGGAATCGGGAGGGTCACAGAAATAACATAAAGCGTTTATTGGCGCTTTGTTCTTGACACCTGAGAATCTGGAAAATTCGAATGAAAAAGTCAAGGACGAGGCAACGGTAGACGCCTTCGGGTATGATAATTACCTATAGCGGATAATGCCTGTCGGCTTATCCGACATAGCGTATTGTATATCATACGGCGTAGGCTCTATGTGTTGCTCGTTCGACTTTTTCGGGCAATTCCAGAGCCTTCAGGTGTAGGACGAGTAACCAGTACAGTTCCTACGCTTTTTTTGTGTAAACAGGTCACGTCGAGGAGCTGCTGACCGCCGACATCATCAGAGCCAACCTCATTGTTCAAAATCGAATGGGATAACGAAACCGGAGGTATACTCCTAACGTCCAGGGTTACAAAAGACACCTTGGGAATTTCGATACGTCTCATCTATCGGTTATTGTAAATCAAATATAACCCATCATTTTAATTTAAAAAGCAAATGAAACCGTTTGTCAAATGGGCTGGAGGAAAGAAGAGGTTACTCAAAGAAATTGAGCGACGGCTCCCTGAAGATTTCGACGAATGGGAGAATGTTACATACGTTGAACCTTTTGTTGGCGGTGGAGCCGTCCTCTTCCACATGATAGAACACCACAAAAACATAACAAGAATAATCATCAATGATATTAATGACGTCCTAATCGAGGCATACAGAGCAATTCAAAAAAATCCAGAACCTATCATTTCAGGATTAAAAGAAATTGAGACCCAATATAAGGCACTTGATATAAACGGGCGAGCAAATATGTTTTATGACTTCAGAAAAAAGTTTAATGAAATAAGTACCATCGACTACCATAAACTCGTGTTGTTCTTGTTTTTTAAATCGCACTTGTTTCAATGGGCTATATCGAGAAAACAGCGAAGGAAGATTCAATGTACCACATGGTAGATACAAGAATCCGGGCATATTGGACGAAACAAACTTATGGGAAATTCATAGAGCATTACAATTGGTTGAAATCCGACAAGGAAGCTTCGAAACAGTAGGTAAAGAACTTAAGCGAGAACATGTTTTTTTCTACATGGATCCCCCATATAGGCCAATGAATGAAAAAGGGAAGATGTTCACAATGTATTACCAGAATGGTTTCAACGATTCCCATCAGGAGAAACTTAAGGAAATGTGCGACTATATTAATCGACGTGGATGGTATTTTATGTTGAGCAACTCCGATAGTTATAATTCAAACGGACAATCCTATTTCGAAAATCTATACAATGGATACAAAGTTGAACGGATAAAAGTCATTCGTTTTATAAATACATATAATGCCAAACAAATACGGCCCAATGAAATTTTAATAACCAACTACCAACCCCGCAACAATAAATAAAAATGGCACGCCTAACGGAAGAACACAAAGCGAGCATCAAAGAGCATATGTGTTCTGATGAAAAGAAACTCGCGACTCTATATCGAGCTAAGAAAAAAGCCAACGATGAATGTACCGTATCCTTTAATGAGGTTGAGGAGCGGAAGAAACAGGGTTGGACAGAAGTTCTATCTCTTAAAACAAAGATGAGGCTGCAACGTCCTAAACCTGTTGGCATCGCATTTGAGGATAAAATCTGGTCGTTGTTTTATGAACTTGGGTTTAGAACCTTAAATCGAGATGAACATCTTGAGATTCAGTGGGGGGAAGGCGAAGGAGATCACAAACAGATTGATATACTAGCCGTTGGAGAAGAAGCCATTTTTGTCGTGGAGTGTAAGGCTGCCTCTAAACTAACCACAACTAATTTTAAGAACGTTATAGATGGTATTGAACATCATAGATACGGCATAATTCAGGCCCTACATCAGGTATATGGAGAAAAGAAAATTAAGTTTATCCTCGCTACCGATAATTATAGAATCGGGGAAGAGGACACTAAGCGCATGCGTGATAAGAGGATATTTCACCTAAACGAAAATGCCTATAAATACATTCAAGGTCTTCTAAAATCGTACAAGGCATGTGTCATGTACCAGTTCTATGGTATGATGTTTAAAAACGAACTCATATCTACAAAAAGAATACGAGTTCCAGCACTTAGAGGCAGGATGGGAAAATTCGACTACTATATGCTCTCCATAGAACCTGAGACACTTCTAAAAATGGGCTTTGTACTCCATAGGACAAAGGTTAACGATTCAATGGCACCTACATACCAGCGGCTACTTTCAGCCAAACGGTTGCCCGGTATAACAAATTTCATTCAGAAGGGGGGATTTTTCCCTAACTCGCTAATTGTCAATTTCGACACTGCAAGCAATAAAAAGATGAAAATCCAGTTTGATCTGGCTGAAAATTCATCAGAAGACTCAAATGCTCAACTTGGGATTCTCAGTATCCCTAACGCGTATGGCATTGCATATATTATTGATGGTCAACACCGTCTTTATGGCTATGCCGGAACCGAATATAAAAAAACAAACACCATTCCCGTCGTAGCCTTCGAAAACATGGAATCACGCGATCAACTTCAGATTTTTATGGATATAAATGAAAATCAAAAAGCGGTAAGCAAGAATTTGCGACTCGATCTCGAAGAAGATATAAACTGGGAGTCAAAACAAGTTGATTCACGACTGAAAGCGTTACGATCGTCTATAATAAAGGCTCTTGCTGCAGATTCCGGAAGTGTTCTGGCCAATAAAATTTCGGTGGGAGAAGACTCCTCTGAACTGAATTTCACGCCATTTGATAGCGGTCTGTTGCAATCGTCGCTATTGCCACGTGCAAGTAAGCAGGCGTACACTAAGGATACGGATGTATGTATGTATGACACTCAGAATCTGGATCACGACAAAGCCATGAATGAATGCAAAAAACGCATTACATCATATCTACGTGAATGCTATAATTACGTCCATCAAGAACTTGACGAAAAATTATTTAAAGATTTTATAATCTGTAATCGGGGCACATATGCATTCATTGCTTTGGTAGGTTCTTTAAATAAGCACTTTATTAAATCAGGTCAGATCACACAGTTTGCTTCTCTTTCTGACCGAATGGACGTTACAAAACAACATCTCGACATTTTCATCAATTACTTGTCAAATCTCCCCGCAACAGATGAAAACGAGTTGAGATTAATCAGAGGGCAACAGGCGGAACGAACTTGGCTTTGCCGATTTCAAAATGCAATTCATAAAGCAGTCCCCGATTATAACCCTGACGGACTTGAATCCTGGCTAATTAGTCAGGATAGCGGCTTACAACAGAGAGCAAAAGAATTCTCTGAAAAAATCTTTTCGGTTCTAAAGAGTCGAGTTCTTGAAAAAATACAAGAACTTTATGAGGATGATTGGGAAGCCTCCGTTAATGACATTAAGAAAGAATGCCTGAAACGTCTGATCTCCCTCCATGGAGATGACAATGACTTCGACTTGCAAAATATTGAATGGACAGACGCTATCGAACTAAATGATATCAAAGCGATTATAGAGAAAAATTGGTCGCAATCCAAAGAAGGAGATAGTTTCTTCGTTCCCTTTAAAAAAGAATTTGCAATCCAAGTAAATGAACAATTTACATCCAAAGCAGAAAAGTTAGCATGGCTTACGAATTTAGTGAAATTCTCAAAGACCATTGTTGATCCTAAAGGGAAAAAACTTTCTCTTCAGCAGGTAAACGAGATGGAGTTTGTATACAACTCACTGAATCCAGAAATCTGATGTTCTCAACTCTAATCAGTATAGATCATACATTACGCGATTACCAGCAGGACGCTAAAGAGAAAATTTTCGTCCAGTGGGATTGTGTGGATAATGTTCTATACCAAATGCCTACGGGTACGGGAAAGACCAGACTGTTCACATCAATTATAAGAGACATATCTCTTTCTTCACTACGAGAAAATACCCGGAAAAGCGTCTTGATTATCGCTCACCGGACTGAACTCATTGAGCAAATTAATGAGAGCCTAAACAAATATAGGATACCCCATGGTATTATAGCCGGAGCGTTCAAGGATAGACGAGATTTGCTACACCCTGTTCAAGTTGCGTCCATCCAAACTATCACACATCCATCTAACAGACAGTTAGCCGAGGCATTTCATGCAGACTACATTATTATCGATGAAGCTCATCACGCCATGGCTCAGAGTTACACCCGACTATGGGACTATTACCCAGAATCAAAGAAACTCGGAGTAACCGCCACACCGTGGCGTATGGATGGCCGAGGGTTTAGAGGGATTTTTGATGTCCTTATACCGTCCATGTCGATAAAAGCGTTTCTCGAAAAGGGGTGGCTTGCACCATATAAATATTATTCAGTACCGTTTGACAGCCAGATACGAAATGAAATTGAAGCGATCCAGGATTTTGGTATTGATGGCGATTATAAGACAAGTACTCTTGAACAAGTAGTTGACACCGGACGCATTCGAGCCCAACTACTTGAGAGTTATCTAGAGTTTGTCCGTGGCAAGAAAGGGATAATATACAGCATATCAAGAAATCACAGCAAGCATATTTGTAATCAGTTTCTTGGTGCAGGCGTACGCATCGCTGATATCGACAGCGAAACACCGACACATCTGAGAAAGCAACTTGTTCGGGATTTCAAAAATGGAGAATTGGACATCATCGTTAACG
>JAMPGR010000001.1:820198-830399 GCA_023663805.1 Clostridium sp.
CATACATATCTTCAGATTTTTTGTCCATCGAGCCGAAGCGGACGGAGGCGGGGTCGTAGAGGCGGGCTTCGAAGTTGTAGGCGTTCACTTCGAAGAAGGTGTAGAGTTCCTTGCCGGAGTATTTGCGGATATTCTGCTCACGGTAGGTCAGTTGGGCCCACGGGAGGCCGTAGGGGTAGTAGTGGGTGACTTGCTCGATCACGCTGTCGCAGGCGACGACGCGGATATTCCCCTGGTAGTCGCGGTAATAGGTATGGAGTTTTCCATCCTTGGTAACCCGCCGAGGTCTCGACGCGGTCGAGTTTGCCCCCTTTCCAGATCTGACCCCCGGCGTAACGGTAGCGGGTGATATACGACTGATAGGGGTTTGTTGGTTCGAGTCCCGGTCTGAGTTCTTCGGTAAGCCCTGCCGTGCGCAGTCCTTCGGAAATAGGCATAATAGTAATTCCAGGAAATCCACCTGAGGGCTTCAGGTTATAGTCGGTCTCTACGCGTTCGATCAGCCGTCCGTCGGCGTTATATCTTAGTCCGATGGTAGCGGTCGAGTCAATCTCGATCAGGACGGGGAGGCCGAGGCGTTGTAGCGGATACAACTGATGCCGCGGTTGAGGTCGCGGATCATGTTGCCGTTGGCGTCGTAGGCGATTTCGTCGGCGCTGTCGGCGCCATCATCGAAGTCGAGCGAACTTTCGAGCAGGACGTGGTCGGCGGCGTCGCTGATGCGCGTGACACGGTCGCCGTCATACTCCATCGTCAGGTCGTCGACCAGGCCGTAGCCGAAAGCGTGGAGCGGGCCACGGCGGGTCAGGGCCGTTATGTTCGAGTTGAGGTCGTAACGGTATGTAGTCGAGTAGTCGCGGCCGGTTCCGCTGCCGTCGTCGCTCAATCGTGCGGCCGTAAGCCGGCCGACGCGGTCGTAGGTGTAGTTGTAGCATTGTTTCGGAAAGCCGCTGCCGACAGACCACTGCACCAGCGGAACCGACACGTTCGCAATACCCGAGGCATACGAGACATCGCAGTCGTTGTAGCGCGCCATCTCAGCCGGTTGCGGCGACGGCTGCGTCACCTTGTCGACCGGCATCGACAGCATCTGCGGAACCCCGCCCCCAATACTTCCGCCCGCAAACCGAACTGCTCGGCCAGCGACATAACGACCAACAGCATAAGTCGGATTAGAAGGGTTTTATTCTGTGATTGAAAGGGCATAGATTGATGGTCCGGTTTTGAATATCGGGTCAAAGTTACAAAGAAATTTTAGATCCATTTTCAGAATGAGAATGTTTTTTTTGCCTACATCGCGGAAAAGTTGTAATTTTGGGGTATGGAACCGTTCGTACATCTACATGTCCATTCACAGTATTCGCTCCTCGACGGACAGGCCTCGATCTCCGCACTGGTCGACAAAGCCATCGCCGACGGAATGAAGGGTATTGCCGTAACAGATCACGGCAATATGTTCGGCATCAAGGAATTTGCCAACTACGTCAACAAGAAAAACGGCAAAATCAAGGATGCGATAAAGGAACAGCAGAAACAGAAGAAAAAACTCCTCGAAGAGAACCCCAACGCCGACACCTCGGCGTTCGACGACGAAATCGCGCGCCTCGAAGCGACATTCTTCAAACCGATATTCGGCTGCGAAATGTATGTCGCCAACAAATCGCTCTACGAATCGACCGACAAAAAGGATATCGGCCGCCACCTGATCGTGCTGGCCAAAAACAAAACCGGATACAAGAACCTGATCAAACTCGTCTCCCAGGCCTGGACCGAAGGATTCTACTACCATCCGCGGACCGACAAGGAGGCGCTCGCCGCCCACCGCGAGGGGCTTATTATCGCCTCGGCTTGTCTCGGCGGCGAGATACCGAAACTGATTGCCGCCGGTCAGATCGAAGAGGCCGAACGGCAGGTATGCTGGTGGAAGGAGACGTTCGGCGACGACTACTATCTCGAACTCCAGCGCCACCGCACGACGATCCCGAACGGGCCACGCGACGTCTACGAGACACAGATGGTCGTCAACCCCGAGTTGGTCCGCATCGCCGAAAAGTACAACATCAAACTGATCGCGACAAACGACGTCCACTTCGTCAACGAATCAGACGCCGCCGCCCACGACCGCCTCATCTGCGTCTCAACGAACAGCCCGCTGAACGACGAGAAGCGAATGCGCTACACCCAGCAGGAGTGGATGAAGACAACCGAAGAGATGAACGCCCTCTTCGCCGACTACCCCGAGGCCCTGCGCAACACCCTCGAGATCCTCGACAAGGTCGAGACCTACTCGATCGACCACGCCCCGATCATGCCCTTCTTCGAAATCCCGGAGGAGTTCGGGACAGAGGAGGAATACCGCAGCCGCCTGACCGAAAAGGATCTCTTCGACGAATTCACCCGCGACGAGAACGGCAATGTCGTCCTCGACCAGAAAGCCGCCGAAGAAAAAATCGAAAAACTCGGCGGATACGACAAGCTCTACCGTATCAAGTTCGAGGCCGACTATCTCGCCAAACTGGCCTACGAGGGGGCGGAACGCCGCTACGGCACCCCGCTCGACCCCGAAATCCACGAGCGAATCAAGTTCGAACTCCACATCATGAAGACCATGGGCTTCCCCGGCTACTTCCTGATTGTCCAGGATTTCATCAACGCCGCCCGCCAGCAACTCGGCGTCAGCGTCGGCCCCGGCCGAGGCTCGGCAGCCGGTTCATGCGTCGCCTACTGCCTCGGCATCACCCAGATCGACCCGCTGAAGTATGACCTTCTGTTCGAACGTTTCCTGAACCCCGACCGCATCTCCCTCCCCGATATCGACATCGACTTCGACGACGACGGCCGCGCCGACGTCCTTCGCTATGTGACCGATAAATATGGCGAGGAGAAGGTCGCGCATATCATCACCTACACGACCATGGCCGCCAAATCGGCCATCAAGGATGTCGCCCGTATCGAGGGACTGTCGATCAAGGAGAGCGACCGCCTGACTAAACTGATCCCCGACCGTATGCCCGAAGTCGACGGAAAGGAACTGAAGCCGACGCTGAAGAACTGCTACAAGCATATCCCCGAATTCCAGACCGAACTGAACAGCCCCGACCGGCTCGTCGCCGAGACGCTCGAATATGCCGGACAACTCGAGGGGAACGTCCGAAACACCGGCGTCCACGCCTGCGGCGTCATTATATGCCGCGACGACATAACCGACTGGGTTCCGGTCTCGACCGCGATCGACAAGGCGGGCGACTCGAAGGAGAAGGTTATCGTCACCCAATACGAAGGTCGCGTCATCGAGGAAACCGGACTGATCAAGATGGACTTCCTCGGCTTGAAGACCCTGTCGATCATCAAGGAGGCTCTGTCGAACATCCGCCAGACCCGCGGAATCGAGGTCGACATCGACAATATCCCGATCGACGATCCGAAGACCTACGAACTCTACTGCGCCGGACAGACCGTCGGGACGTTCCAGTTCGAGTCGGCCGGCATGCAGAAATATCTTCGCGAACTCCACCCCTCGACCTTCGAGGACCTGATCGCAATGAACGCCCTCTACCGCCCGGGGCCTATGGACTATATCCCCGACTTCATCGACCGCAAACTCGGCCGCAAGCCGATCGAGTATGACATCCCGATCATGGAGAAATACCTGAAGGACACCTACGGCGTCACCGTCTATCAGGAACAGGTCATGCTCCTGTCGCGTCTGCTGGCCAACTTCACCCGCGGCCAGAGCGACACGCTCCGTAAGGCAATGGGCAAGAAACTGATCGACAAGATGAACGCCCTAGAGCAACTCTTTCTCGAGGGGGGCCAGAAAAACGGCCACGACCCGAAAGTGCTGTCGAAAATCTGGGCCGACTGGAAAAAGTTCGCTTCTTACGCCTTCAACAAGAGCCACGCGACCTGCTACAGCTGGGTTGCATTCCAGACCGCATACCTGAAAGCGAACTTCCCGGCCGAATACATGGCGGCGATTCTGACGCGCAACCGAGCGAACTCGACGAAACTGACGGTCTTTATGGACGAATGCAAGCGGATGAAGATTCCTGTTCTCGGGCCCGACATAAACGAAAGTTTTATGGAATTCGGTGTCAACTCGCGCGGGGATATCCGCTACGGACTTGCCGCGATCAAAGGGATCGGCGAGAATGTCGTCAACGAGATCCTCGCGACACGCCGCGAAAACGGCCCCTTCGAATCAATCTACGACTTCGTCGAACGGGTCAAACCGGGGACGGTCAACCGCCGCGTCCTCGAGGGACTCGCGCTGTCGGGGGCTTTCGACTGCTTCAGCGACCATATCCAGCGCGAGGACTTCATGGAGCCGAACAGCCGCGGCGAACTCTTCTCGGAGGTCCTGCTGCGCTACGGCCAGAAGTTCCAGAATTCGAAGGAGGAGATGTCGATGTCGCTCTTCGGCGACGACGAGTCGGTCAAAACCGCCGGACGCCCCGAGGTGCCCCACGCCCAACGGTGGGTCGACGCAATCCGCCTCGGAAAAGAGCGTGAACTGGTCGGACAATACCTCTCGGCCCACCCTCTCGATCCGTTCTACATGGAACTGACCTACGGCTGCAGCCACACTGTCAAGAGTTTCACCGAACAGGCCGAGGAGGAGGGGGTCGAAGTGACGTTCGGCGGAATGGTTACCGAATTCGTCAGCCGCCCCGGCAAAAACGGAGGGCAATGGGGCCTGCTGAAAATCGAGGACTCGACCGGAAGCACCGAACTGCGCCTTTTCGACAGGGTATACTATAATTTCCACGGCTTCTGCGTCCCGGGGACGCCGCTGATGATCCGGGGACAGTATCTGAAACGCTTCCAGTCATCGCCCGTACGTTTCGAAATCCAGCAGATCAGCCTGCTGAGCGACCTGAAGGGACAGGTCGTCAAAGGGATACGTCTTAACCTGACGACCGACCAGTTGAACGCCTCGCTGCTCGGCACCCTGAAGGAACTGAGCGAATCGACCACAGAAGACCGCCACCCGATGACGATCAATTTGGTCGACCCGAAGATCAACCGCCAGGTCACAATGACCTCTTCGACAACTGTCCCCGTCAACAAACGGATGGTCAATCTGCTCGAGGAGATGGAGATCAACTTCATGGTCGAACGCTAATAACAACGAAATAACCAAACATAACTATACTAACGATAATCAAACAGAAACAGCAAATGGCACTGACAATCACAGACCAGAACGCCCACGAACTGATCGAATCGGGGCAGCCCGTCGTCATCGACTTCTGGGCAACATGGTGCGGCCCCTGCATGGCTATGGGCCCCATCGTCGACGAACTCGCCGAAAAATATGAAGGACGCGTCGTCATCGGAAAGTACAACACCGAGGACAACTCCGACTTCAGCATCGAGAACCGTATCATGTCGATTCCCGCCTTCCTCTTCTTCAAGAACGGCAAGAACATCCGAGAACTCCGCCTCGCCGGCTCCCAGAGCCGCGAGCAACTGACCTCCAACATCGAGAAACTCCTCGAACTCTGATCATCACCAAAGACACAAAACGTTATCGTCAACATCGGCCGGAGATGCCCCATCCCAAGAGGCGTCTCCGACTAAGTGTACGCAATCAGATATATATCATGGATCAACAATATCTGACACGGTTGGTTGAGGCATATCGGCGAGGATACGAGAAGCGCTACGCCGATAACGAAGAGAGGACGGAGATGAAACTCCACTATTTCAAGATGAAGGAGGACCTGCCGCGCGTGCAGGTCGTGCTTGGTTTTCTGCATGGCATTGTGCCGGCCGGTCAATGTGAGTCTCTGCTTGATGTAGGCAGCGGACGCGGTGTGTTTCTGTTTCCTTTGCTCCGCGACTTCCAGGAACTGGAGGTGACGAGTCTTGACATTCTTCCGCATCGGCACGAACTGATGCAGTGTGTCCGAGAAGGCGGATTCGGGAATTTGAAGCCCATCTTGGCGGATATTACCCGGTGGGATGCGCCCGACAAGTCGTTCGACGTTGTGACGATGCTTGAGGTTATGGAGCATATTCCGGATACGGAGGCGGTCGTGAGAAACTCCGTCCGGCTGGCAAGAAACTATGTGATTGTATCAGTGCCATCAAAGCCCGACGATAATCCGGAGCATATACATCTGTTTTCCACGGACGATTTGAAACGGCTGTTCCTCAATGCCGGGGCAAAGAGCGTGAAATTCATGTCGGTAACAAACCATCATGTGATGGTTGCAACACTGTAGACCACGATGGAAGACCGAATCATAAAATATCCGCGGACTCCGCATATCCAGGGTTCACGGCTTCAGGCCGGCGACGAAGACCTGAGCCAGCGGCGGTTTTCTGAAATCGTCGGGCGGCACGTTGTGCTTGAAGAAAAAATTGATGGAGCCAACTCTGCCATATCGTTTACAGATGATGGCGAGTTGCGTCTTCAAAGCCGCGGGCATTTCCTGACAGGCGGCAACCGCGAGAAGCATTACGACCTTCTGAAGCAATGGGCGGCAGTGCAACAGGACAAACTGTACAGCGTGCTTGGCAGCCGCTATATTATGTATGGCGAGTGGATGTATGCCAAACATTCCATATTCTACGACCGATTGCCTCACTATTTCATGGAATTTGACGTGCTCGACCGCGAGACAGGAAAATTTCTTGACACCCCTTCGCGGCATGAGTTGTTGAAAGACCTGCCGATATGTTCGGTGCCGGTACTTGCGAGCAGGACGTTCATCTCCAGTGATGAGATTCTTGGCTATCTCGGTGATTCCAGGTATATCTCCGAAGACCATATCGCAAATCTCCGGGCAGAGGCAGAACGACTGGGACTGGATGCTGACCGGATAGTTCGCGAGACAGATTCGAGCCGTATGATGGAGGGCATCTATATCAAAGTTGAAGAAAATGGCGAGGTCGTTGATAGAATGAAGTTCGTCCGCAACTCTTTTCTTCAGACGGAGGCCACGCCGCAAGGCAACTGGCTTGACCGTCCGATTATCCCGAATCTGATAACCCGGACGCTTGACGAATTATTTATATGATTGACTGGACGTACATAAAGAACTCTGCGCTCGACGGCTTCAGGCAACGTTTGGAAGCGATGCCTCAGCCCCCTCATTATCATGATGAGGGGAACGTGATGGTGCATACCCAAATGGTTCTTGAAGCATTAGAGTCATTGCCTGAATATCATTCGCTGCCTGAACATCAAAGGAATATTCTCTATGTGGCCGCTCAACTCCATGATATAGGCAAGATTCCTTCAACCAAGGAGATAATGGGCAAGATTGAGGCATCTCACCATGCTCCGGTTGGCTGTCAGATGGCGCGGGAAACCATTTGGCTTGATTACGGATTGTGTGGGAGCAAGGAGTTGCAACAGATTTGCGAGGCAATCTGTCTGCTTATTCGCTACCACTCATTCCCACCACACGCCATAGAAACGAAGAATTCCGCATTGCGCCTGCACCGCATTGCTGCCAACAGCCTTCTTGTCCCGGACTTTTCAATCAGAATGCTCTGCATCCTTGCCAAAGCCGACATGCTCGGTCGAATATGCGATGACCAGGAAGAGATGCTCGACCGCATTTCGCTTTGCGAAGAAGTGGCGCGTGAAGAGGAATGTTATGACGGCTGTTTCGCTTTTCCTTCCGACTATACCCGGCGAGCCTATCTCAGCGGACGTGATGTTTGGAAAAATCAAGATCTGCATGACGACACGTGGGGCGAAGTGATACTCATGAGCGGACTGCCCGGTGTTGGCAAAGACACATGGATACAACGCAATATACCCGACCTGCCGATGATTTCTCTTGATGAAATACGAAAGGAGCTGAAGTATTCTCCGACGCACAATCAGGGCAAAGTTGCCAACCTCGCCCGAGAACGCGCCAAGGAATTGCTTCGTCAGCATCAGCCTTTTGTCTGGAACGCCACGAACATCACTGCCCAGAAGCGCGAATCACTCGTATCTCTTTTCGAGACCTACCGCGCCCATGTCCGCATAGTATATCTCGAAACCGACTGGCAGACCCAACTCACCCAAAATGCCTCACGTGAAGACGCAGTTCCGACCACCGTCCTCCGCGACATGCTCGGCAAACTGTCTCTCCCGGAAGCCATCGAAGCAACTATCGTTGAATGGGTGGTGTAATATAAAACTTTAACGCTAAAAAAAATCATGGCACAAACGGATAGAATAATATTGAAGGAATTGGCAGTTTGGTTTGGAGATCAGCTGTCGCATCCTCTCACGCTTTTCAAAAGGAAGACGTGGGGCGTATTCTCTGTGTATGCCCATGTTCGCAGGAGTGATAAGAAGGTTAAAAGTTCATCGCCCACAAAAGAACAGGCTATGGAAGCATCAAAGCTGATGAGCCAGAAGTATGGTAGACAGTATGATGCTTATAAGTGCCTGTATTGTAGTGGTTGGCATATTGCCGAAGTGCAAAGCCCGGATAAGAATATCAATAACCTTCAAACAACATCAGTCCCGACTGCAAAGGTTCAGAATAATCTTGAACTTGATAAGATCTTGGTTTCAGGAATCCCTGACATTGCGCCTGTATTTGGTGGTGTCCGAGGGCGTACCATGTCATCAAAGCAACAGTTCTACGCTTGGCCAATCATTAAGGACGCCGGTGTGAAAACTATCATTGACCTTCGTGAGGATGGATTGCACAGCAGGCTGAAAGGACTGTGCGATAAATTCGGTATGGATTATTTCTATTATCCTGTTTACAAGCATCGAGATGAGGGTAATATCGAGACAATGATTAATCTATTCCCGGAATTGCGCCGGCGCATTGATGATGGGCGTTTCTATATTGCGTGTGCTCAAGGGCTGCATCGCACCGACATTGCTTTGTGCCTTTATTGGATGTTTTATGCTGCAGACAAAGGAATTGAAGCACCTGAAATCAGAGGTTTCCGTGAGATTGATGGTCGTGATACCTCCAAGATTCTACGTGCCATAAATGAATTTTACCGTTATTGGGCTGAGAAGAATGGTGTCCCTCCATTGCCCTATGAGGTGTTGAAACAGCGCAAGGCAATTATCGAAGCTAATAGCAAACTACACTAAAATTTTACCACTACAATGGATATAACGAATAAGAGTCGTAAGTTGGCGTATCTGCTAAGACACGATAGGGAGTACGCCTTTGATGAGCATGGCTATCGCGAAGTCGATGATTTGATAAAATGTCATGGCTTTACTATGGCTATGTTGGAGACTATTGTGCAAGAAAACAACAAGAAACGGTTTGAATTCAATGAGAATAAAACGAAAATCCGAGCTCGCCAAGGTCATTCGGTTGAGGTTGATGTTGAGCTGAAAGAAGCGACACCGCCGGATGTTCTATATCACGGAACTGCAACAAAATATTTGGATTCAATTCAAAAAAATGGGCTTCTAAAAGGTACCCGATTACATGTTCACCTTTCAAAGGATATTCCGACAGCGATTGCTGTAGGCCGTAGGCGTGGCGAGCCGGTTGTGTTGTCTATTGATGCCAAATCAATGGTGGAAGATGGTTTCAAATTCTATCTTTCCAATAATGATGTATGGTTAGTTGATTACGTTCCTATTGCTTATATAAATTATCTCATAAATACAGATTGTTAAAATGCAGAAAGATACAAGAGAATCCATACACGAATATATGCAGACCATTCTATGGGATGAGGATTTTAAAGAATTCTTTAATCTTGCCGCGGGTTGTTCAGCTGAAAATGTATTTGATGTATTCATTTGCAAGTATTTTGACCACGACCAGCTGGAATACGGATATGACCAGAGACTTTTAGAGTTTTGTAGCGACCAACATCTTGGTATCGCAAAATATATTTCCGAAAAAGGAGGATATGATTTTTTATATTCAGACGATGGCAACAAACTGATATATGAGTATTATTCTCAATGGAAAGATTCAACAAACTCAGCAAAACTTTGGTTACTCGGTTTTGTCATAGAGAAATGTCATCTTTATATTGATGAACTTAGAGATTCTATCCATTTAGAAGATGTGAATGGTCCTCGTTGGAGTGTCCTTTCCTTTATATATTATCGGAAATCAGCAGATTTAGAATTCTCATTAGGATTTGAGTATGTGCTATATTATTTAGATTTTCCAAGTGGGTATGGTATAACTATTAAAAATAGAATTGGATTGTTTATTTCATACTATAACAAGGCCTTAAAATTAGGTGTACC
>JAMPGR010000001.1:830499-848632 GCA_023663805.1 Clostridium sp.
TTCTGTGGAGTATAGCGGACTCGAACCGCTCACCTCGACACTGCCAGTGTCGCGCTCTAGCCAGATGAGCTAATACCCCTCGTGGTGTGTTTGCGGTGCAAAGTTACGGAGTTTTTTCTTTACCGCCAAATTTTTTGGCGGTTTAGTTCACTTTTTTTCTATGTTTTTGATTCGGTCACGGAATTTTCGTAATTTCGCACCCGTAATCGAACTCATAACCGCCTCCTATGACCCGATATCCGCTTATGACCCGCTATTCCGCTCCGGCTTTGGTTGCCTCAAGGCTTGCGACCGTCGTCGCAACAGTCGTTGTGGCCCTGATTTTCAGCGTCGGGTCGTCGGCGCAGATTATCGCTGTCCCCGACGCGTCGGTCAACAGCGACAGCATCCGCCGGGCGTTCGATGATGGTCCCTATTTCGGGCTCTACAAAGACAATTATTTCTCGTTCGGGGCGCCGGTCGGTCCGCGCCCGACGCGTGAAAACACAAACGTGAAGTTCCAGATCTCGATCGCCCAGCGTCTGACGCGTTCGACGCTGCTCTGGGGGAGTTATCTCTATCTGTTCTATTCCCAGAAGGTTTTCTGGAATGTGCTCGAGAAGTCGATGCCTATGACTGACCTGAATTTCAATCCGGGTATCGGTCTGAGCAAGCCGCTGTTCGTCAAGAACCAGTATATCGGGAAGTTGACGCTGATGGTCGAGCACGAGAGTAACGGTCGCGACGGCGCGGCATCGCGTTCGTGGAACAAGATTTCGCTGGCGGGAAATATCATGATCGACCCGACATTCATGGTCCACGCGAAATTCTGGATTCCGATCGTCGACGGTATGAACAACAAGGATATCCTCGACTACTCGGGGATCTACCAGGTCGGGAGTTCGTTCACGCCGTTCAGCAAGCGTTTCGGGATTTCGGTCCTGCTGACGAAGCGGCGCGGCTGGCGGATGAGTTACAACACGACGATCGAACTGAACTACAAGATCTTCAAACGCGACAACCAGTATCTGTTCCTGCAGTATTACAACGGCTACGGCGAGGGGATGCTGGCCTACAAGGAGTTCCACTCGATGCTCCGCGTCGGCCTGGTCATCAAGCCCCGTCTCTTCAGCGATTTCTGACACGACACTAAAGTTCCCCTCCGGGGCTTTTTTCGCCTGATGCAGACGCACGCGGGACGCGTGCTAACTACTTCGATACCATCGCCCGGGCGGACGCGGCAGACCGCGCCCCTACCTCAAATGTATATACATCAGCAGTTTGGTTGACGCAAACTTCGCTATTCCCCCTTCAGGGGGCCGGGGGGCTTCCCGGCCACGGGTTGCGGATATATTCGGGGTGGGACGCGACGCCGAGGGGGCGGGCGGGGACACCGCCGACGGTCGTGCCCGGCTCGACGCGGCGGACGACGACCGCTCCGGCTCCGACGGTCGCCCCGCTGCCGATCTCGGCATCGTCGACAACCGAGACTCCGGGGCCGAGGTAGACGTTGTCACCGACAATCGGCGCACTGTCGGGAAGGTTCGACCCAACGGTCGTAAACTGACTGATGTTCACATTATTTCCAATCACAGCGCGGCGGTTCAGGATAATTCCCTGGCAGTGCTGGATATAAAGTCCATAGCCGACAAGGGTCTTCGGCGGGAAGAAGAGGCCGTAGCCCCGCTTGTAGCGGCGGAGCATCAGACGCGACAGCGGATAGAGCCAGCCGCGGTGTTGCGACAGACGGAACCAGAAGGAGAAGCCGACGCTCGTACGGGTCAGTCCGCTGAGCCAGATACGGAAGATCGAGTCGCGGCGGCCATTGTGGCGGAACGCGTCGGAGCGGATCAGTTCGAAGCAGTCGCGGTAACTCCGGGGGACCGGGACGGAGATCGCGGATCCGGCGGCGGTGAAGTCTCGGAAATCCATGGCGCGCGGCTCAGACGAGTTCGCAGATCAGGGTCGCCGAGGTCGCCTCGCGGACACGGACGCGGACTATGTCGCCGACGCGGTAGTCGCCGCGGGGGAAGACAGCGGTCTTGTTCTGGCTCGTACGGCCGACGAACTGCTCGCGGCTCCGCTTCGAGACCCCCTCTACGAGCACCTCGAATTCGCGGCCGACGTCGCGGAGGTTCGATTCGAGCGACAACTGGTCCTGGAGGTCGATCATGCGGGTCAGGCGGGCAATCTTCGTCTGCTCGTCGATATTGTCGGGGAGATGTTTCGAGGCGTAGGTCCCGGGACGCTCGGAGTAGCGGAACATAAAAGAGGCGTCGAACCCTACCTCGCGCATCAGCGAGAGAGTCTGTTCGAAATCCTCGTCGGTTTCGCCGTGGAAACCGGTGAAGAGGTCGGTCGTTATGCCGCAGTCGGGGATCGCGCGGCGGATCGCGGCGATCCGGTCGAGATACCAGCCGCGGGTATACTTACGGTTCATCGCCTTCAGAACCGAGTCTGATCCGCTCTGGACCGGGAGGTGGATATGGCGGCAGATGTTCGGGTGTCGGGCGATCGCGTCGATGATGCGGTCCGACATATCCTTCGGATGCGATGTCGTGAAACGGATGCGCATGTCGGGGGCGGCTTCGGCGACGACCGACAGCAGGTCGGCGAAATCGGTTGTCTCGCCGGAGGCGGGGTCGGTGTAGCGGTAACTGTTGACATTCTGGCCGAGGAGGGTCGCCTCGCGGAAGCCGCGGTTTCGGAGGTCGGCGAGTTCGTTCAGGATACTGCCGACCTCGCGTGAGCGTTCGCGGCCGCGCGTATAGGGGACGATACAGTAGGAGCAGAAGTTGTTGCAGCCGCGCATGATGCTGATAAATCCCGAGACCCGGTTACCGCCGATGCGCGCCGGGAGAATCTCGCGGTAGGTCTCGGTCGTCGACAGTTCGACATTGATCGCCTTCTCGCCGGCCTCGACGGCGGCGAAGAGATTCGGCAGGTCGAGATAGGAATCGGGGCCGGCAACGAGGTCGACGCCGTGGTTCTCGATCAGTTCGTCGCGGACACGCTCGGCCATACAGCCGATCACGCCGACAGTCAGCGGCCGTCCCTGGCCGCGGCGGCGGCGCAGAGATGCGAGATACTGGAGGCGGGAGAAGATCTTCTGCTCTGCCTTGTCGCGGATCGAGCAGGTGTTCAGCAGCACGGCGTCAGCCTCCTCTGCCGATTCGGCGGGGGAATACCCGGCCATTTCCATGACCGAAGCGACGACCTCGCTGTCGGCAACGTTCATCTGGCAGCCGTAGGTCTCGATGAAGAGTTTTCGGGGCTCCGGAGCGGTTCCGGAGGGTGTATCGGAGGGTTTTTCCATCGGAAAATCGGGTTTTAACGGTTATTCTCGGCGCGTTGTTTGGGTAATTGCGCGAGATTGGCTAAATTTGTGGCAAATTTACAAAAAACCGGAAATTAAACCAAAATCAATATCATTTCATCAACGCTATGGCATTCCCCATTATAACCCCAGAAGAAGCCGCCGCGCAGATTCCCCACGACGCCAACGTCGGCCTCTCGGGCTTTACTGCCTCGGGTTCTCCGAAAGTGATTACAGAGGCTATCGCCGCCCGCGCCGTCAAAGAGCATGAGGCCGGACGAGAATACAAGATCAACATCTTCACCGGGGCGTCGACCAACCAGCACGCCGACGGTGCCCTGGCCCGCGCCAACGCGATCAACCGCCGCACGCCATATCAGAATACACCCGATCTCCGCAAGCGCATCAACTCCCACGACGCGCACTACTTCGACCTCCACCTCTCGGAACTCGCCCAGAAATTCCGCTACGGATTCTACGGCGATCTCGATTTCGCTATTATCGAAGTCTGCGAGATCAGGCCCAACGGCGACGTCGTCCTGACGACAGGTGCCGGCAATGTCCCGACTTATGTCAACCGAGCCAGGAAGATTTTCCTCGAGCTGAACGAGAAGGTTCCGGCGGCGATGTTCGGCATGCACGACATCTATCTCCCCGACGACCCCCCCTATCGCCGCGAGATCCCGATCTTCAAGCCCTCGGACCGCATCGGCTCGCCGCTGGTCCACATCGACCCGGCCAAGATCGTCGGCATCGTCCACAGCAACTCCTACGACGGCATCAAGGGATTCACCGCCCTCGACGACACAACGCTCCAGATCGGCGCGAACGTCTGTAACTTCCTGATTGCCGAACTCCGCGCCGGACGTATCCCGAAGGAATTTCTCCCGCTCCAGTCCGGCGTCGGCAATGTCGCCAACGCTGTTCTCTACGGCCTCGGCGACGCAAAGGAGATTCCGCCGATCGCGATGTACACCGAGGTCATCCAGGACGCCGTGATCGAGCTGATGAAGATGGGACGCTGCCACTTCGGCTCGACCTGCTCGCTGACCTGCTCCGACAAGACCGAAGAGGAGATCTACGCCAACCTCGACTTCTTCCGTGACAAGATTGTCATCCGCCCCTCCGAAATCTCGAACAACCCCGAGGTTATCCGCCGACTCGGCGTCATCGCCATGAACACAGCCCTCGAGGCCGACATCTTCGGCAACATCAACTCGACCCATGTGACCGGCACACGCATGATGAACGGCATCGGCGGCTCGGGCGACTTCACCCGTAACGGCTACATCTCGATCTTCAGCTGCCCGTCGATCACCAAAGGTGGCCTGATCAGCAACATCGTCCCGATGGCATCGCATATCGACCACAGCGAACACTCGGTCGACATCCTAATCACCGAACAGGGCGTCGCCGACCTCCGCGGCAAGGATCCGGTTCAGCGCGCCGAAGAGATCATCAACAACTGTGCCCACCCGATGTACCGCGAACTCCTCACGGATTACCTCCGCCTCGGCAAGGGTGGCCAGACACCCCACGCCCTGAAGGCCTCGCTGGCATTCCACGCCGAGTTCCTCGACTCAGGCGACATGCGGAACGTCGACTGGGGTAAATACTACTAAAAAGCATTTACTCGTCTGCGAAACCCGACGACGGCCGCCGCGACTCCCGGTGGCCGTCGCTGTTCCAACCCTAAGAATTCCAGTTCAAAACCATGCCACCGACAACAAATCAGGGCGGTCGCCTCGCCTCGCTCGATATCCTTCGTGGATTCGACCTCTTCATGCTCGTCTTCCTCCAGCCAATTCTCGTCGCAATCGGACGCGTCTACACCGCTCCCTGGTATGCCTCGCTGATGTATCAGCTCGACCACGAGGTCTGGGAGGGGTTCCGCTGCTGGGACCTCGTCATGCCGCTGTTCCTCTTTATGGTCGGCGCCGCGATGCCCTTTTCGATAGCGAAATACCGAGGGAACCCCGAAGGGCGCGGCCCCCTCTACCGCCGTATCGCCCGCCGCTTCCTTCTGCTGTTCCTCCTCGGGATGATCGTCCAGGGGAACCTTCTCGGTTTCGATCCGGAGCGCATCTTCATCTATAACAACACCCTCCAGTCTATCGCCGTCGGCTACCTGATTGCGGCGCTGATTCTGCTCAACACCCGGAACGTCGCACGGCAGGTCGGCTGTACCCTCCTCCTGCTGGTGCTCTACTCGGTCGCAATGGCCCTCTTCGGCGACTGGAGCCCGCGGGGCAACTTCGCCTTCGCTGTCGACGAAGCGGTCATCGGACGCTTCCGCGGCGACCTGACATATACCTGGGTATGGAGTTCGCTGACCTTCGGAGCGTCGGTCATGCTCGGGGCCCTCGCCGGCGAACTGATGAGGAACACACGCCGTCTTCCCCGGCCGCGGATTGCCCTGTTGCTGGCCCTTGCCGGAGCTGGACTTGTCGTCGCGGGTCTGGCGCTGTCGCCGCTCGAACCGATAATCAAACGCCTCTGGACCTCATCGATGACGCTGTTTGCCGGAGGATTGTCGACCCTGCTGATGGCTCTGGCCTACTGGATCGTCGATGTCCGCGGATGGAGCCGCGGTCTCGGATGGCTGAAAATCTATGGTATGAATTCGATAACCGCCTACTGTCTCGGCGAGGTCATCAATTTCCGGAGCATCGTCGCGTCGCTCTCCTACGGCTTGCGGCCGCGGCTCGGCGACGACTGGTATGGGGTCTGGCTGACTTTCGGCAATTTCCTGATTCTCGGCCTGATCCTCCTCTACATGTACCGCCGCCGCATATTCCTGAAAATCTGACCCCCGGCCCGGCCCAGCCCCCCAGCCCCCTGAAGGGGGTGCTTTGGCGTCTACTTGCGATAAATTATAGATGGATAGTTTATTGAAGTAGGAACGCAGCCTGTCGGCAGGCCGCGTCCCTACGATAATGTGTTATCTAATAATAATCTACTATAAATAAATCCCTCAACACCCCCTTCAGGGGGCTGAGGGACTGGGCCGGAGGCGCCGGGCCCGACACAATATCGGGCCCCGTTCTACGTTTTATATCCAGTAAGAAAACAGACCGAAACGAATGAACACGAAATATCTCCTCACCTTGTTCGCGGCCGCCGCCGCCTTCATCCTCCTCTCCCTCACCTCCTGTATCGAAGACGAAGTCTCGACATCCCCCGCCGACCAGCCCGTCTTCTCGACCGACACCCTCCGTCTCGGACAGTACTTCACGGGCGAACCGACCCCGACCCAGCGCTTTCTTGTCTATAACCGACATGCGAAGGTCATGAACATCAGCCGGATCGCTTTCGCCGATGCCGATCAGCGGGTGTTCCGGATCAACGTCGACGGACAGTCCGGATCAACCTTCTCGAACATCGAGATCCGCCCGAACGACTCGATTTTCGTCATGGTCGAATCGACCCTCCCGGTGAACGGCTCCTGGGGGACCACCGCGGTCAGTTCCCGCCTCGACTTCGAAACAAACGGCGTCCGCTCCTCCGTAGTCATTACGGCCAAAGGGGAGGATATCGAGCGCCTGCGCGGGGCGACTGTCGCCGAAGACACCCGCTGGGAGGGTGACCATCCCCGCCAGATCCTCGATTCGCTCGTTGTCGCCGAAGGGGCCACCCTGACCCTCGGCCCCGGCGTCCGGCTCTATTTCCACGACAAATCGTTCCTGCGCGTCGACGGGACCCTCCGCTCAGAAGGAACCCCCTCGGCTCCGGTCGACCTCGGCGGCGACCGCCGGGGCGACGTAATCTCCGGCGTCTCGTTCGACCTGATGGACTCGCAGTGGGAGGGCGTTCTCTTCTCCCCGACAAGCCGCGACAACCGCCTCGACTGCACGACGATCCGGAACACCCTCTCCGGTGTCGTTGTCGATACTGCCGCCGCCCCAGCCCCCTCGCTCAGCCGCCCCGTCCTGACGCTCCGAAACTGCCGCCTGCGCAATTCGGCCGGATATGCGCTCGCCGCCTTCGGTAGTTCGGTCGACGCCGTCGGCTGCGAGATCGCCGACGCCGCCAACGGCGTTCTCTATCTCGACGGCGGGGACCATTCGTTCGTAAACTGTACGTTCGCCAACTATTATCTCTTCAGCGCCCTGCGCGGCCCGGCGATCACCCTCTCGACCCTCCGCGACAGCGGCGAGGCCGAACCCCTGCTCGCGCCGATGCGCGCCCGCTTCGTCAACTCGATCGTCTACGGAAACGGAGCGGACCTCTCGGAGGCTGATCTCGCCGGAACCGAAGTTGTTTTCGACCACTGTCTGCTGAAGAGCGCCGGTTCGGACGACGACAACTTCGTCGCGACCCTCTGGGACACCGACCCGATGTACTACACCGAGCGCTCCGAATATATCTTCGACTACCGCCTCCGCCCCGAGTCTCCGGCAATCGCCGCGTCCGACCCCGCGACATTCCCCGGCGGAGAAGATTTCTACGGTACCCCCCGTAAACCGGGTGGAGCCCTCGGCGCCTACGAATTCGCCGAATAAACAGCGCCCGGAGCAGACACACACCACGTTAGTGGTGTCAAGACGGTAGCCGCGGGCGAAGCCCGCGGTATACATACCGATATGATACAGACCGCGTCAGCGGTCGTATAACGCAACATCAATAACCGGAATCAAACCACGTCGCCCGTAGGGCGTCTCTCTGAGTAACCGCATGCAAGCGAGCACAGCGAGTTCGCTTGCGGCAAAATCGCCAGCCGATGATGCACCCGTCAGGGTGCTACTCTGATCATTCAAAAGCGCTGTCCTCCAGTACTATTACACTTGTCTGTAACAACGCTGTAACTAATTTAACACTCTTTAACACGCTCATAGGAATCGTATGTAACTTCTTTGTAACTTTGCATTGTCAAACGATTGTAACACGAACGTTCGACACTGATAACAAATGTATCGATCACCTGAAAATCCAAACATTATGGCAACTGCAACAGCTAACATCCAGACAAGACTCATGAGCCTCCAGGCTAACATGTTCAACTTCGCCCTCATGCTGACCTCCAACCGCGACGATGCGCAGGACCTCGTGCAGGACACGATGCTGAAAGTCCTAGACAACCAGGACAAGTATGCCGAGAACACGAACTTCAAGGGTTGGGTTTTCACGATCATGCGTAATATCTTCATCAACAACTATCGCCGCATAGTCCGCGCCGCGACTGTCGTCGACCGTACAGAAGACCTCTACCACCTGAACATCTCCCAGGATTCCGGAATCGCATCTCCCGAGGCCTCCTATGCCGCCGGAGAGATCATGGATGCGATCAACTCGTTTGATGCCAAATTCCGCGAACCCTTCTCGATGCATGTCGCCGGCTATAAATACAACGAAATCGCCGAGAAGCTCGAACTCCCCCTCGGAACCGTCAAGAGCCGCATCTTCGCCGCCCGCCAGATGCTCCAGGAGCGCTTCGCATAATCCCCCAAAGACTACCCAACAATATATCAGGGACGCAACAAGCCAGTTGCGTCCCTGACGCATTTTGTTGCTACATCGCCGCGCCCGAGAACGATACTTTATCTAACAGACAATCATTCCAAGTAGTTAGCAGGCGTCCCGCCTGCGTCTGCGCCCTGCAGTCAGAAGCAACCCCGCGCGTCCACGCCTGACGCGGAGGCCGACGCGAGACGCGTGCTAACTACTTCGATACTATCGCCTGGGCGGACGCGGCAGGCCGGGGTCACTGAATTTCCCGTGTCTGCAGGGCCTCTGACAATAACATCCACCTGAACTTTTCGGTTTTATTTGTGTATGGCGGCGATTTTGGGTAATTTTGCAGTCCGAAATTGTTGAACAAACTGTTTTATTCGAATATGTCAAGTTATATCGAAGAGAATCCTAAGAAGGTCACTACTCTCCGCCTCGCCCAGATGAAAGCCAACGGAGAGAAAATCGCCTCGCTGACATCCTATGACTTCACAATCGCCGGCATCGTCGACCGCGCCGGCGTCGACATGATCCTCGTCGGCGACTCTGCCGCGAACGTTATGGCCGGATATCCGACCACCCTCCCGATCACCCTCGACGAGATGATTATCTACGCGCGCAGTGTTGTCCGCGCCGCCCGCCGCGCATTCGTCGTCGTCGACATGCCCTTCGGGACATGCCAGGGGAGTCCGGAACGCGCTCTCGATGCCGCCGTCCGTATCATGAAGGAAACCGGAGCCGAGGGTGTCAAGATCGAAGGAGGCAGCGAGATATTCCCCGCAATCAGGATGATTCTCAACGCCGGAATCCCTGTCTGCGCCCACCTGGGACTGACTCCCCAGTCGGTCAACCAGTTCGGCGGCTACGGACTCCGCGCCAAGGATCAGGCCGAGGCTGAAAAACTTCTCAGCGACGCCAAGGCTCTGGCCGAAATGGGATGCTATGCGATCGTTCTTGAAAAGATTCCTGCCGAACTGGCCCGCCGTGTGACCGAGGCTGTTTCGGTCCCGACAATCGGCATCGGCGCCGGACGCTCGTGCGACGGCCAGATCCTTGTCGTCCAGGATATGCTCGGAATGAATTCAGGCTTCAAGCCGAAATTCCTCCGCCACTACGGTAACTTCGGCGAGCAGATGACCGACGCTGTCAACCACTATGTCCGCGACGTCCGCGACGGTGATTTCCCGAGCGACAGCGAACAATATTAATATATGGTCAGTTAGATATGACTGATATCGCCCGAACACTCCGGGGGTGGGGAGCCTACAAAAGGATCCTGGCCCTCGGATTTCCTATTCTGGTCGGACAACTCGGAATGATTGTCGTCGGCTTCGCCGACACGAAGATGGTCGGCCTCTACTCGACCGAGGCGCTCGCGTCGGCGTCGTTCGTCAACAATATGTTCAATGTCGCCCTCTTCGCCTGCATCGGCTTCACCTACGGCCTGACGCCGCTGGTTGGGTCGCTCTTCGCGCGCGGAAGCCACCGGCGCATCGGCGCCCTTCTGCGCAACGGCGTCGCCGTCAACGCGCTCTTCTCGCTCCTTGTCGTTGGCATCATGATGGTTCTCTACCTGAACCTCGGCCGCCTCGGCCAGCCCGAAGAACTGCTTCCGCTGATTCGGCCCTATTATCTGCTCTATCTTGCGGGTGTCGTTCCGGTCGCGTTGTTCAACGTCTTTGCCCAGTGGTCATACGGCATCAACCGTACGGCCCTGCCGATGTGGATCATCCTGGCCTGCAACGCCGTCAATATCTTCGGCAACTGGGTGTTGATCTACGGCAACCTCGGCGTACCGGAACTCGGGCTTGTCGGCGCCGGTATCGCAACGCTCGCCGCGCGCGTTCTCTCGCTCGCCGCCATAGCCGCGGCTTTCTTCTGCACCAGCGTCTTCGCCGACTACCGCCGTGGCTACGCCGAGGGGCGGCTGACGCGCGAGGTTTCCGCGAGAGTCGCCCGGACGTCGTGGCCCGTCGCCCTGCAGATGACCTTCGAGTCGGGCTCTTTCTCGGCGGCGGCACTGATGGCCGGATGGATTGGGGCTGTTCCGCTCGCGGCGTTCCAGGTGATCGTCATCGTCGGGACACTCGGCTTCTGTATCTACTACAGCGTCGCTGCGGCTGTGTCGGTGCTCGTGGCCAATTCGGCCGGCATCGGCGACCGTAGGCTGATGCGCCATGTCGCCTGGAGCGGTTACCATATTCTGCTGGCGCTGGCGACCTGTTCATCGCTGTTGTTCATCTTCGCGGCACCGTCGATTATCCACCAGTTTACGGAAGACGAGCGTGTCGCCGCGCTGGCCCTGTCGCTGATTGTCCCGCTCGTGCTCTATCAGTATGGCGACGCGACCCAGATCAACTTCGCCAACGCCCTGCGCGGTACGTCGGATGTCATGCCGATGGTCTGGATCGCGTTTGTCAGTTATGTTGTCGTCGGGCTTCCGGCGACCTATCTTCTCGGGTTCACGGCCGGACTCGGAACCTACGGGATCGTCCTTAGTTTTTCGGTCTCGCTGTTCCTGGCCGCCGGGCTGTTCGTCTTCTACTTTCTTCGCGCAACGCGCCGGTAGAGTCTCGGAGCATCCCCTTTGGGGACGGGGGCTGTCAGTCGTAGAGGTCTGGGGCGCAGAGGGCGCAGAGAGCCTCGGCCAGACGGGCGGCACATGCCTCGGCGAACCTCCGTCCCTTCTCGGCTGTCGCCGCCGCCGGACTCCCGATGCCGGTGTCGCCGGAAACACGGCGCCAGTTGCGCGGAACCCACACGATTCCGTCGCGCAGCGTCGGGTCGGCGAAGCCTCGCGATTTGCCGCTGCCGGCTTCGTCGAGACGGACGAGGTCGGGGTGGTAGTGCATCATGACCGAGGTCTCGAGTTCATCGGCGTGGTCGCCCGGACGGTCGAAATATTCCGAGGCGCGCGCCGCCTTGAACCATTCGCCGCTGGCAACGAGGAAGTCGGGGAAGTCGACCGCCAGGTCGCGGATCATCGGTTTGAATGTGTTCCCGCCGTGGCCGTTGACAATCAGAAGGCGGCGTATTCCCTGGTGGTTGAGCGACTCGACGATGTCGCGCAGAACGGCCGCCTGGGTCGACATCCGGGTGTGGATACAGAAGGGGAGTTCGCGCTGGCCGGGATTCTGCGCGCCGAGCGAAACGGGGGGAAGTACCATCGCCATCACGCCGTATTTCTCGCGGGCAATGACGGCGGCGTCGACTGCCAGATCGTGTGACAGAATCGAATCGGTCAGATAGGGAAGGTGGAGATTATGAGGCTCTGTAGCCCCCCACGGGAGAACTGCGATATCGTAGTTCTCCCGGCGGGCTGTTCCGTAGTTGCTGATCGAAAGATCGTGTTCTCTAAGGTCCATATAGACAGGTTTGTCAGAGGGTTATTTCGACTGCACGGGGATTACGGACGCGTGGCTTCTCCTCGCCGCCGAAGAGCAGAAGCGTATCTTCGCCGACGGGGAAGATCGCCGCTCCGGCGCGGGCGCAGCGGGAGTCTTCGGCTGCAACGGTCCAGACCATCGTCGCCGGATCGAAGACCATGACGCGTCCGTTGAAACGGTACCACGACGGCTCGTGCGACAGATAGTCCGGCGCCTGGTTCCGGAGCGCCTCGAGGAAGATATCCTTGTTGACACCGCCTGTAGCGACGACACGGCCGTCGGAGAGAGTCGCGGCGACACCGCCGCCGAGCGAGACAGCCTCGCCGTCGTTGTCGGTCGGGGCGGAGATTTCGCTCCAGCGACCGGTCGAGGGGTCATAGAGCAGGCCGGCGGTCTCGAGCGTCGCCTCTCGCCCTTCGCCCTTTCCGGCAAAGCCGCCCCAGACATAGAGTTTTCCGCCGCTGACGGCGGCTGTCGGCTGGACGCGCGGATTGCCCGGCATCGGCGGAAGTTCCGTGAACTTCCCGGAGGCGAAGTCGTAGGCGAACGCGCGGTTCGAGGGTGCGCCGCCGACGTTGCCGCCGACGATATATCCGGTTCGGGTGTCGGAGCAGAAACCGGGATTGTCGACCGTCGCGGGGAGCGGCTCGGCCTCGGCGAGGCGGGCCTTTCCGTCGGGGGTGACGGTCAGCAGGATGGTGCGGTCAGTCGGGTGTCCGTTCTGGTCGAGGCCTCCGGCGAGGAGAATCGCGTCGGTTCCCTGGAGCGATGCGCCGTAGGCGGTCGGCGAGGGGAGGGTTCCGAATTCCGTCCAGCGCCCCTCGGCGGGATTGTCGAGGCGGTAGATGCCGGCGTAGGTTTTCTTTTTCGCCGAAGGGGCGAAGGGGTCTTTGTCGGGGAAGTTGCAGCCGCCGGCGACGACGAATGTCGTGCCGCCGTTGAGTGTTCCGGCGAAGGGGGCGGAGATGCCGTTTTCGATCCCTTTCTCGGCCGAGGGATTCCCTGGGATGTCGACGATGGTCGCGACGGGGGAGGGGTTGTTGATGTTTTCGACTTTCATACGGAATGTTGACGTTGGGAGAGCGGAGTTGTTGATCAGATTTGCTTTGTCGGTGTAGGGAAGCCATGCGTAACGGACGTAGCGCGGATGCCGTAGTCCGGGGGCGTGGAGACGGACAGTGTTATGGCCGATCTCGGCCACGGCCGTATACCACGCTCCGTCGAATTCGGCGAGTTCGAAAGTTGCCGGCGCTGCGGAGTCGGAGGTCGACAGTCCGTCGGCGTGGGTCATCGTCAGTATAACGACCGAGTCGCGGGCAACGGCCGACAACGGCTTCGGCCCGGAGTATTCGAGACCATCGCGGCCATAGACTCGGTTCAGAGCGATGCGCGAAAGTCGTTCGGCGACAGGTATCTTGCGGCGGGGATGGACGTCGCGCGGGTCGCCGTAGTCGAAGCTGACGGCCATTTCGACCCCCGCGATCGAGTCGGCCAGACGGCGCTGGCTGTCGCGGAACAGGGGCCACGACGGTCGCTCGATCCCCGACAACTGGACCATCAGGAACGGCATTTCGGGGTCGCCGAAGGCGCCGCGCATGCTCTCGACGACGAGTGGGAAGATAGCCTCGTGGAGTTCGGTGTTGTGGGCGTTCGATTCCCCCTGATACCAGAGCGTTCCGGCGAGAGTGTATCCCTCGAGGGGGCGGATTCCGGCCGAGTAGAGGTAGGAGGGTTCATAGGGGTGGCGCTGGTTCGGGTTATGGGTTGTCGGGGCGTTCTGGTCGGCGCGTCCCTGGACCCAGGGCTGGACATAGTCGTTGCGGCGCCAGTTGACCAGCGCGCCGGGGAGACCATGCTGGAGGATGCCGCGTTCGACATAACTCTCGGCCGGAGCACCCCCGACCGGGTTGTTTATGATCGCGACCGGAACGTCGCGGAGGCTGTCGCGCAGAATGCGCGCGAATTCATAGCCGATCGCCGAGAGATTCCGGACCGTCTGCGGATTCGCTTTCTGCCAGCGGGCGGGGAGGAAATAACGCAGGTCGTTGACCGAATCGAGTTCTGCGGCAGACCATTCGGCGTTCGTCGTGAAACAGCGCGGAACCATATTGAAGAACCTCAGCAGCGAATCGCTCGCCGAGGCAATCATGTCAGCCGCGGTCTCCTCTTCGCATACCATAAAGGCCATGTTCGACTGTCCGGAGGCCAGCCAGACTTCGCCGACGGCGACATCTTCGAACACCAGACTCCTGGAGGGGGTCGAGACTGTCAGGGCTAGCCCTTCGGCGGCCTCGGTCGCGGGGAGGGTGACGCTCCAGTCGCCGACGTTGTCGGCGACGGCCGTACCGGTCAGGTTCAGTCCGTTACCGGAGAGAGTGACCGTCACGGTCTCGCCGCTGTCGGCTGTGCCGACGATATTGACCGGACGGCGGCGCTGGAGAACCATTCCGTTGCCGTAGAGCGGCGGGAGTTGCAGTCCGCCATGGTCTCCGGTGATCGCCCCGCGGACATATTCGGCCATCAGGCCGAGTCCCTTGCGGTCGGGGTGAAGTCCGTCGGGACAGAGGTCGCGGTGGTCAATCAGCGGTGTCTCGAAGTCGATCAGTTCGAGGCCGGTCATCGTCGCGATATCGGCGATACGGTCGCGGATCATGTCGCGCCAGAGACGTGTTCCGGTTGTGAAGCGATGGTGGGTCGCGCTGATTGGCGAGAGGTTGGCGAGGATAATCCGGACGTCGGGGTTGACGGCGCGGAGCGAGTCGAGAAGGGCGAGATAGTCGGTCGTGAAACGGTCGGCGTAGTTCGGCCAGTTTCGCGGGTCGGTGTCGTTGATGCCGAGGTGGATGACGGCGATGTCGGGGGCGAAGGCGAGGGCATCGCGCCACTGCGGCGACTTCGTGTAGGGGTTGTGTCCGTCGGCCAGGAGGGTCGCGCCCGAGCGCCCGAAGTTGGCGACCTCGAAGTCGTCGCCGAGCATTACGGCCAGTTGCGAGGGGTAACTGTCGGTCGAGGGGTCGGCGGTGCCGTAGCCGAAGGTGATGCTGTTGCCGATGCATGCGACCTTAGTCTTTGCGTCCGCTACGGGGCGGACGCAAAGGAGGGTTGCGGCGACCAGAAGGGCCGCCAGTATTCTAGGCTTCATCTTATTAGGATTGCTGGAGAATGCTGTCGATAATCTCGACACTCTTGATCATCATCCGGGGGATGTGGAACGGCCCCTTGAAGATATTCCCTTTGGCCGACTGGGCGACGGTTCCGTCGCGGTGAAGATACCCGAACCATTCGCCGAACTCGGGGTCGGACAGATATCTGTAGGCCCAGTCGTGGCTCATCTTGTGGCGCTCGAGCCAGCGGCTGTCGCCTGTGGCCTCGAAGGCGTAGAGCGTCGCGATCATCGCCTCGGTCTGGGGCCACCAGAACTTCATGTCCTGGGAGTAGTCCTGGTTCGGGAAGTTCCGGCAGTCGCGGAAGTTGATGATTCCGCCGTAGGGTTCGTCCCATCCCCAGTCCCACGACCAGTCGAGAATCGTCAGAGCGGTGTCGGTCAGGGCCTTGTCCCAGCCGCGGTATTTCGACTCGTCGAGCAGGAACCAGGAGGTCTCGATGCAGTGGCCCGGATTGATTGTCCGTCCGTTGAGGGTGTCGATGACCTCCCCTTCGGGGGTTACCATCTCGAGCAGGGCCTTGTATTCGGGGTGCATGAAGCGGGTCCGGATTGTTTCGATCGATTCGTCGATCTGCTGACTGAGAACGGGGTCGTCGATGACCATCCGTATCCGGGCGGCGGTGTTGATCAGAATCATTGTGATCGAATGGCCGATCGCGCGGAGTTCGGGGAGATATTTCGGCTCGAGCATGCCGGGGGTCGCGATAAAGCGGCGGATGTCGTTGAACAGACGGAGGGCTTTTTCGGCATATTCGCGGTCGCCTGTTGCGCGTGAGTATTCGGCCATGGCGATCGCGGCGAAGCATTCCGAGAAGACATAGCGGCGTTTGCGCAGGGGGCGTCCGTCGGCCGTCACTTCGAAATACATCCGTCCGTCGGCCGGGTCGATGCAGTATTTCTCGATAAAGTCGATACAACTCTTCGAGAGTTCGAGCCACTCGGGATTCCGCTCTATGACATTGTAGGCATAGGCGGCGATGAAGCCGCAGCGACCCTGGAACCATACCGATTTGGTCGAGTCCATCAGGTTTCCCTCGCGGTCGAGGCAGGTCAGTATGCCGCCCTTCTTCCGGTCATAGCCGTGGCGCAGCCAGAATGGGAGGATGTCGTCGGTCAGGTCGGTGCAGTATTTTTCGCGGAGCGCGGCGAGCCGCTCGCGAGTTGCGTTGTCCAGTTCCATTTCTTTTTGTTTCAGGTCAGGGTGTCGTCGGTTCAGAATTTGTTGCAGCGTTCGAAGAAGCCAATCTCCTCGAGTTCGCGGCGGAGTGCCTGCTCTTCGTCATCGGTCAGGTTGCGGAAGGGGACACGGTTCGGGCCGAGGTCGAGGCCTATCAGTTTCATGATCCGCTTTCCGCCCATGATGTTTCCGCGGAAGTGGCAGATCACGTTGATGACCTCCTGGGAGAAGTTCTGGTGCTCACGCGCGGCCTCGAGGTCGCCCCGTTTCCATGCGTCGATAATAGCGACGAGTTCTCGGCCGTTATAGTTTGTCGTGCCGCCGATTCCGCCGCGTGCTCCCCCCATGGCGAGCGACGGGAGGATCGTCTCGTCCTGGCCGTGGAGCATGTCGAATTTGCCGTCGGCATAGAGGCGGCACTGGTTGTATTCATAGATGCTCTCGAACGTATATTTTATGCCGGCGAAGTTCGGGACGCGGCCGTCGACAGCCTTCAGCAGGTCGACCATCGGGAGGAAGGCGCCGTTGAAGGCGGGGATATGGTAGTAGTAGAAGGGTAGTTCGGGAGCACCGGCGGCGATCATTTCGATATACTCGACGAGTTCCTCTACGCGGCCGATCTTCGGGAAGGGGGGAGCCATAGCGCCGATTCCCCAAGCGCCGTGGGCGGCAGCGTGTTCGGCGAGTTTGCGTGAGGCGCGGGCACAGCAGCTTCCGACATGGACTATGACCTTGAAGTCCGGAGTCTGATATTTCAGCCATTCTTCGGCCAGGAGCATGCGCTCTTCGTCGGTCAGCATATAGCCTTCGCCCGACGAGCCGTTGATAAACACACCTTTGAGGCCGTTCTTTTTCAGCATGGCGGCGTAGCGCGCGATCGGTTCGAGGTTCAGGTCACCGTTCGGGTGGAAGGGGGTGAAGGGGGCGTCTATGAGCCCCTCGATTTTTTCGAATTTCATGGGTCTTTGAATTTTAGTTTTTGCAACTGCAAAAATAGGGTAAAATCTGTTACGAAGCAAAAAAAATTCCCCGGGAACTTCAGGCCCCCGGGGGAGCAGGTTACCACCTGACGAGTCGGCCGTCGCGGATATACAATTGGCCCGGCCGCGCTTCGCTGACCGGCCGCCCCATCATGTCGTAGATTGTCTCCGGGTGAACAGAGTCAGAAAGTGTCTTTTCCAGTCCGGCCATCATATTCTCGAAATTCTGAATGGAGAACATGCATTCTCCATTTAGATAACACGCCTGTAATTCGTTGACATATCCAATTGGCCTTTCATAATCAGTGATGTAATAATCTCTGGTAGCACCGATGCCTGCTATCCAATAGCAAAGTCCATTTTCGAGAGTAATCACTTTCCTTTCGACATTCTCAATAATCATTGAACTAATGTCCGTAACTTTCAGATAATCCGAAAATATATCGTTGATATGAGTGTTGAAATCCATTAGAGGAATAATCGCTCCAAATTGTTCAGAGTATGAGTAGATGATACCGTCAGTTTCCAATGCTATAAAAAACCATGTTGATGATGAGTGAAAGTCCTCACAGCGGATTTTTGCGTATGTGCAATCCTCGATAATTGTATCGCCACAAACTCTATAACTAAAATATCTCGTATCGGTTAGCCATTCGTCTATGTAGGGATCATAGTTTTTTA
>JAMPGR010000001.1:848732-873421 GCA_023663805.1 Clostridium sp.
TATCTCGATCAAGGATACGCGCGGCATCATCGACGCCATCCTCGACGGTTCGATCCTTACCGCCCCGACCAAGACACTCCCGATTTTCGACTTCGTCATCCCGACCGAACTCCCCGGTGTCGATCCGAAGATTCTCGATCCGCGCGACACCTACGCTGATTCCGCAGAGTGGACTGCAAAGGCAACCAAACTCGCCGAGATGTTCATCAACAACTTCAAGAAGTTCGAGAACAATCCGGCCGGCAAGGCACTTGTCGCCGCTGGTCCCCAGCTCTGATTGATAGAGACTATAGAATAGAGAAATCCCCCGGAATCAAGAGATTCCGGGGGATTTTTCGGTTTAGTCGTTTTCAGTCTTTATAGGAGACGGTTTCGGAGTCGATGTCGTAGGTCAGGGTCGAGTCGAAGAGAAGGACTGTGTAACTTGTGCGGTCGCGGCTGATTGCGTAGACGGCGCTGGTCTGCTCGACCGATTCGAGGTATTCGTAGAGCGCGTCGGGCGCCTGGTCGTAGATCAGCTGGGCGGGGAGGGGAGAGCCGTTCCCGTCGACCGAGGTCCAGTCGTAGTTCGCATTGAATTTCAGCGTCGCGCCCCCTTTGATCCTTACGATCGGGGTGTTCGACGTGTCGGAGTAGGACTGGATCTTCACGCCGGGGAAATATTCGGCGACGAAGCGCGAAATCGGGGTCGGAAGGTCGTCCCAGACGCTTTCGCTGCAGGCGGTTACGGCGATGACCGAGAGAAGGAGTGCCAGGAAACACAGGGTGTAGTGGCGCTGCATGCCGGGATTCGGGTTGCGTTTCATTTTGGAACGGTTTGTGATAGCGTTGAGTGAAAAATGTAATGAATTGCCATCCCTTTCGTGGGATTTCATTGCTATAACAAACCGTCGGGCGGGAAGGTTTCGGTCAGGATGGAGAAAATTCTGAAAAAGCCTGCCAGAGGGGATCGTCGGGGAGGTCGGCTGTTACGTCGACAGTCTTTCCGCTGACGGGGTGGACGAACCGAATGCGCTGTGCGCGCAGCGAGATGCTGCCGTCGGGGTTCGAGCGACGGTCGCCGTATTTCAGGTCTCCGCGTATTGTCGCGCCTATCGAGGCGAGCTGGACGCGGATCTGGTGTTTCCGTCCGGTCTCGAGTTTGACTTCGACGAGAGTGTATCGGTCTGACGACCCGAGCGTCCGGTAGGTCAGTGCGGCCTCTTTGGCTCCCTTCTTTGGCGTCGGGGAGGCGTATGATTTGTTGGTTTTCTCGATGGTCGTGATCCAGCTGACGATACGTCCTTCGGGGGGCTCCGGAGTCGTCCGCGTAATGGCCCAATAGGTCTTCTCGACCCGACCCTCGCGGAACATCTCGTTCATGCGCGACAGCGCCTTCGAGGTTTTAGCGAACACAACCAGGCCTCCGACCGGGCGGTCGAGACGATGGACGACGCCGAGGAAGACATTGCCCGGTTTGTTGTATTTCTCTTTGATCCAGCGCTTGAGCGACTCGCTGAGGGGCTCGTCGCCGGTTTTGTCGCCCTGGACGATTTCGCCCGGAGCCTTGTCGACGATGATCAGATGGTTGTCTTCATAGATTACTTTCATAGGTGCAAAATTAGTAAAAAAAAACCGTCATCCGCCGGGCGGACAACGGTATTTTGCTCATGTGTCGGCGGAGGGTAGAGGATTATTCTTCGCCGGCGGGGAGGAGCTGGACTGTAAAGTGGCGCATCAGCGGAGCCTCCCAGACGATCCGGACGCCGCGTGTTATCTCGTTGCGGCGGTCGAAGACATTCTTCAGCGCGACGGCGACGACATCCATATGGTTGTCCGTGTAGGTCCGACGGGGGATGGCGAGGCGGAGCAGGTCGAGGCCGCCGAATCGGTTTTCGCGTGTGACCGGGTCGCGGTCGGCGAGGATATATCCGATCTCGCAGCCGCGGATGCCGGCTTCGCGGTAGAGTTCGATTGTCAGGGTCTGGGCGGGGAATTCCTCCTTCGGAACGTTTGTCAGGATCTTCGCGGCGTCGACGAAGATAGCGTGGCCACCGGCGGGGCGCTGATAGGGAATTCCGAATTCGTCGAGACGCTTGGCGAGATATTCGACCTGGTGGATGCGGGTCTGGAGATTATCGAATTCGGTGTTTTCGTCGAGACCGACGGCGAGGGCCTCCATGTCGCGGCCGTTCATGCCGCCGTAGGTCAGGTATCCTTCGAAGGGGATGGCGAACTGGCGGGCGCCGTCGGCCCAGTCTTCGTGGCGGGTTGCGATAAAACCACCCATGTTGACGATCGCGTCCTTTTTGGCCGACATCGTCATCGCGTCGGCCAGAGAGAACATCTCGGCGACAATCTCCTTTATAGTCTTGTCGGCGTATCCCTCTTCGCGGGTCTTGATGAAATAGGCGTTTTCAGCGAACCGGGCCGAGTCGAAGATGACGCGGAGGCTGTGGCGGTCGGCGAGTTCGCGAACGGCGCGGAGGTTCTCCATCGAAACGGGCTGGCCGCCGGCGGTGTTGTTCGTTATCGTTATTATAATGAACGGGATTTTGTCTTCGTTTCCGGCGACGGCCTTCTCGAGTTTGTCGATGTCGACATTCCCCTTGAAGGGGTGTTCGAGCTGGGTGTCGTGGGCTTCGTCGATCGTACAGTCGACTGCTGTCGCGCGGCGGCTTTCGATATGGCCCTTGGTTGTGTCGAAGTGGGAGTTTCCGGGGACGATGTCACCCTCGTGCACGAGCGCCGAGAAGAGGACGTTTTCGGCGGCGCGTCCCTGGTGGGTCGGGATGACGATCGGGAAGCCGGTCAGGCGTTCAATCGTGTCGCGCATGTGGAAGAAAGATCGTGCTCCGGCGTAACTTTCGTCGCCGGTCATCATGGCGGCCCACTGGCGGTCGCTCATCGCTCCGGTTCCGGAGTCGGTTAGCAGGTCGATGTAGACCTGCTCGGCGGGAAGTTGGAAAACATTGAAGTGGGCGTCGCGGATCCATTTCTCGCGTTCCTCGCGGGTTGATTTCCTTATTGGTTCAACCATTTTGATGCGCCATGATTCGGCGAAGGGAAGTTCCATGATAATCAATGGTTAAGGTTATAGACAAATATGGCGGAAAACCCCTTCGGGGGAATCCGACGCACAAAGATACGCAAAAAAATCGTATATTTGCAACCGACAACCGATAAAACATATTTTCGAAATGGCAAACTACATACCCGTCCTGCTGCTGACCGGCTATCTCGGTAGCGGCAAAACAACCCTTCTGAACAGGATACTTTCGAACCGCCGCGGAATACGGTTCGCCGTGATCGTCAACGATATAGGTGAGGTCAATATCGACGAGTCGCTGATTCGCCGCGAGGGAATCGTCGGGCAGAACGCCGCCGACGGGAACTCCGGTGACGATCTTGTCGCGCTCCAGAACGGGTGTATATGCTGCACCCTGAAGATGGATCTGATCCGACAGCTGATGGACCTCTGCCAGAGCCGCATGTTCGACTATATCGTCATCGAGGCGAGCGGTATCTGCGAACCCGCGCCGATTGCGCAGACAATCTGTGCGATACCCCAGATGGCTGGGGAAGCCGTCGACGGGGATATCGTCTTGCCCCGGCTCGACTGTATCGTGACGATGGTCGATGCGCTCAGGATGCAGAGCGAATTCGCCGGCGGCGAATCGCTCCGGAAAAAAGATATCGGCGAAGAGGATATCGAACGCCTCATAATCGAGCAGATCGAATTCTGTAATATCGTTCTTATAAACAAAGCCTCTGAGGTGACCAGAAGTGAACTCGCCGCGCTCCGGGCTATAGTCAGGACGCTCCAGCCCGACGCGCGCATACTCGAGTGTGACTACGGCGACGTTCCGATCGAGTCGTTGCTCGACACCGGGATGTTCGATTTCGAGCGCGTCGCGACCTCGGCGCGCTGGGTCAAGGATATCGAGGGTCCGGCGCCTGACGACGACGACGACGATGACGACGACGATGATGATGACGATCACGACCACGACCATCACCACCATCATGACCACGATCACGACCACGATCATCACCACCATCATGAGCACGATCACGACCACCACCATCACCACCACGGCGAAGGCGAAGCCGAGGAGTATGGGATATCGTCGTTCGTCTACTTCCGCCGCGACCCGTTCGACTTCGAGCGGTTCGACGACTTCGTCGCCCGACAGTGGCCCTCGTCGGTCATCCGAACCAAGGGACTCCTCTATTTCAGCAACAACCCCGACATGTCGATCCTCTTCGAACAGGCCGGAGTCCAGCGAAACATCCGCGAGGCAGGCTACTGGTTCGCGACAGCCCCCGCCGACCAGCTCGCGGCGATGCTCGCCAGCGATCCGCAGTTGCGCCGCGACTGGGATCCGGTCTACGGCGACCGGATGATCAAACTGGTCTTCATCGGGCGCGACATGGACCGCAAGGCGATCTGCGAAGCGCTCGACCGTTGTCTCGTCAGGAAATAGACGGCGATGTGAACCTTTTCACAATTCTGTTTGTTTGGCTAGTGTAAAAAGTCAAACAAACAGAATATGGAAACAATTATCAATACTAAGATCCCTGAATTCAAAGTTCAGGCCTATCGTGACGGTAAGTTCGTTACCGTTACCGACAAGGATGTGCTCGGAAAATGGGCTGTCTTCTTTTTCTATCCCGCCGACTTCACCTTCGTTTGCCCGACCGAACTGGTCGATCTGGCCGAGAAGTACGACAAACTGAAATCGATGGGGGTAGAAGTATATTCGGTCAGCACCGACTCTCACTTTGTCCATAAGGCATGGCACGACGCCTCGGAAAGCATCCGTAAGATTAACTACACGATGCTCGCCGACCCGACCGGACTTCTCTCGCGCTCGTTCGGCGTTATGGATGAAGCCGAGGGTATGGCCTACCGAGGAACCTTCGTTTCCGATCCTAAGGGGTTGATTAAACTCGTCGAGATCCAGGACAACAGCATCGGCCGTAACGCCGACGAACTCGTCCGTAAGATCGAAGCCGCCCAGTTTGTGGCCTCCCATCCCGGCGAAGTCTGCCCGGCAAAATGGAAAGAGGGGGACGCAACGCTGAAACCCAGTATCGATCTCGTCGGCAAGATTTGATCTCTGCCAGTTTAAATTGATCAGAAAGATAACGGGAATGTAGAACCGAACGAACAAACAGAAAACAAAATGCCTATGCTTGACCAGAATATAATTGATCAGCTCCACGGCATATTCGCGAAACTGGCGGCGCCCGTAACCCTCGAGGTGACAGGCGTCGCTTCGCGTGTCGATATGGAGCAGATGACGGAATTTGCCCGCGATTTCGCTTCTTCGTCAGACAAGATTGATGTTGCCGTCGTAGCGACCTCCGAAGCGAAGGCACCCGTCATGTCGATTATTCACAACGGAAAACCGACCGGAATCAGTTTCGAGGGTATCCCGAACGGCCACGAATTCACCTCGCTGATCCTCGCTGTCCTAAACAGCGACGGCCAGGGGAAGAACCTTCCCGACCCGGCTCTCTTGCGGCGCATCGCCTCGATAAAGGGGCCGGTCGAGATAATGACGATTGTCTCGCTGACCTGCACGAACTGCCCCGAGGTTGTCCAGGCGCTGAACATAGTCGCGCTGTATAACCCCTCGATAACCCATTCGACCGTCGACGGAGCCGTTGCCCAGCGCCTCGTCGAGGACCTCGGCGTCCAGTCTGTCCCGACTGTCTTCGCCAACGGCCGGATGATCAGCGTCGGACGAAGCGACCTGGGCGAACTCGTGACGCGCCTCGAGAGCGAATTCGGAACAGTCATGGCTGATGAAGCCGCCGATACACCCTCCGAACCACTGCGCTTCGATGCCGTTGTTGCCGGAGGAGGTCCCGCCGGAGCCGCCGCCGCGATCTATCTCGCACGGAAAGGAATGAAGACCGCAGTCGTCGCCGGACGTATCGGCGGCCAGGTCAAGGACACGATGGATATCGAGAACTTGATCTCCGTCCCCCTGACGACCGGCCCCGCTCTGGCGTCGGACATCCGCCGCCATCTCGAAAGATACCCCGACATAACGATCTTCGACAATCGCCGTGTCGCTGAGATATCGCTGGTGGCCTCCGTCAAGACCCTGACGACAGACGGCGGTGAGCGTTTCGAGGCACCGGCGGTCGTTATAGCGACCGGCGCGTCGTGGCGTCGGCTGAATGTCGCCGGAGAGGCCGACTATCTCGGCCGCGGCGTCGCATTCTGCACCCACTGCGACGGACCCTTCTACGCCGGCAAGCGTGTTGCCGTCATCGGCGGCGGCAACTCCGGAATCGAGGCCGCGATTGACCTTGCCGGAATTGCTACCCATGTCGACGTGTTCGAGTTCCTCGACACGCTGAAAGCCGACGGAGTACTTGTCGACAAACTCGCCGGACTCGCTAACGTCGACATCCATCTCTCGACGGCGGTCACCGAAGTCATCGGCGACGGACGCCGCGTGACGGCCCTGAAGGCAAAAGACCGGAATTCGGAAATTGAGACAACTTATGATGTCGATGGAATCTTCGTCCAGATTGGGTTGACGCCGAACAGCAAGCCGTTCGACGGCGAAGTGCCGGTCAATTCCCGCGGAGAGATTGAAACCGACCAATACGGCCGGACGTCGTTGACCGGAGTGTATGCTGCCGGAGATGTGACCGACGTCCCCTACAAGCAGATTGTCATCGCGATGGGCGAGGGCGCGAAAGCTGCCCTTTCGGTCTTCGAAGACCGGATGCGCGGCGTTATCTGACGCCTGATGAACCGAAACGAAAACTGCCGGAGCCTCAGCTCCGGCAGTTTTCGTTTTGCCCTCCCCTCGACAGATGATTCATGCAGAAGATTATCGCGTTTGTAATGTTTTTGAGAAATTTTAACACGTATAAAGATTTTTTTTTCGTAACTTTACGGCCGAACAACCGATAAACCCCGATCAATCACCCCGGCCGATGAACCCACTCCGCAGAATATCCATTAGGCATTTAGTTGATACGCAGCACCTTACCGTAGGGACGCGGCCTGCCGCGTCTGCCCAGACGTTGGGTAGAAGGAGCGAGGTTACTGCGTCATTCGAAGCGGACGCGGCAGGCCGCGTCCCTACCGATTATCAATATATACATGGCTGACATCCGCGCCGTCGTCGCCGACGGCCAGGTTTGCCAGATGACCCATTACTTTCCCTACGGCGTCCTATAGGCATAGATGACCTTGCTGTAGAATACTACGCACGTATTGTGCAGCTGAAATTTTTTTTTGCGCATCTGCAATTTTTTTTTTGGAGGAATCGGGGAGAAGTTGTAATTTTGCACTTTCAAAACTGAAAAGACAATATGCAACTTCTTTTCACAAAGATGCACGGCATCGGAAACGATTATATTTACATCGACTGCACAAAGTCGCCGATGCCGGTAAATCTCCCCCAATTATCCAGAGAACTCAGCGACCGCCACACCGGAATCGGCTCCGACGGAATCATTCTGATCCTCCCTTCTGAGCGAGCGGATTTCGCAATGAGAATCTTCAACGCCGACGGCTCGGAAGCGAGGATGTGCGGCAATGGAAGCCGGTGTGTCGGGAAATATGTTGCCGACCGCGGTTTGACCGACAAACCTGATATAACCCTCGAAACCCTTTCTGGAATAAAACATCTCTCGTTACACCGCGACAAATCCGGAACCGTCGCCAGCGTCACCGTCGACATGGGAACCCCGACTTTCGAATCCAGCGAAATCGGAATGACCATAGCCGATGGTTCTTTTATACACCGCCCGCTTCCGGCGGCCGGTGACGAACTTCCGTCCGGAACAACGCTGACGGCTGTTGGGATGGGGAACCCGCATGGTGTTCTGCTCCTGCCGCGCGGGAGTGTCGTGACAGACCGGATGATTGGTGAAGTCGGCCCCCGGCTTGAGAATGACGAAATCTGGAGCGACCGGGCCAACATCGAATTTGTCGTCCCGTCGGCCGACGGCCTCCGGCTCGCGATGCGGGTCTGGGAGCGTGGCTCGGGCGAGACTATGGCGTGCGGCACCGGAGCCTGCGCCTCGGCCGTCGCGGCGATCGAGGCCGGACTGACCTGCGGACACCGCCGCGTGACCGTCGCCCTTCGCGGCGGAGATCTCGAAATCGAATGGAACCCGGAGACAGGGCATGTTCTGATGACCGGACCGGCCACGACGGTTTTCGATGGAACAATAACGATAGACGATCAATACAAACCTCTATGATCAGTATAAACGACAACTATCTCGCTCTGACGCCGAGTTATCTCTTCTCGGATATAGCCCGCCGCGTTGAGCGATTTTCGGAAAAGAACCCCGACGCGCGTATAATCCGTATGGGTATCGGCGACGTGACACGCCCGATATGTCAGGCCGCGATAGAGGCGATGCACCGCGCCGTCGATGACCAGGCCTCTGCCCTGACCTTCCACGGCTACGGTCCGGAACAGGGATATCCGTTTCTGCGCGACAAAATAGCCGCCATCGACTTTGCTGCCCGCAGCATCGACATCTCTGCCGACGAGATCTTCGTCGGCGACGGGGCGAAGAGCGATATCGGGAATATACTCGACATTCTCTCGCCCGACATCCGTGTCGCGGTGACAGACCCTGTCTATCCGGTCTATGTCGACACTAATACGATGGCCGGACACCGCTGTATAGTCCACCTTCCCTGCACGGCCGAAAACGGCTTCGTTCCTCCCTTCCCCGAGGAGCCAGTCGATGTCGTCTACCTCTGTCTGCCGAACAACCCGACGGGTACCGTGCTGACCCGCAGTCAGTTGGCCGCCTGGGTTGAGTATGCTCTCGAAAAAGATATTCTGATACTCTTCGACGCCGCCTACGAGGCGTTCGTCTCGACCCCCGGCATACCACGGTCGATCTACGAGATCGAGGGGGCGCGCCGGTGTGCGATTGAATTCCGAAGTTTCTCGAAAACCGCCGGATTCACCGGGCTGCGCTGCGGCTATACGGTCGTTCCCCGCGAACTTGTCGGGATCGACCGCCGGACAGGCGACCGCGTCGCGCTTAACCGACTCTGGAACCGCCGTCAGACAACGAAATTCAACGGAGCGTCATATATCATCCAGCGCGCGGCCGAAGCCCTCTACACGCCCGCGGGGATTGAACAGACCGCCGCGACGATCGGATACTACCGCGAGAACGCCGCGCTGATACGCCGGGGCTTCGCCGCCGCCGGAGTTGAGGCCTACGGCGGAGTCGACTCACCCTATATCTGGGTCCGTACACCCGGCGGAATGACCTCCTGGGAGTATTTCGACTATCTTCTCGAACGCCACCATATTGTCGGCACCCCCGGCTCGGGCTTCGGAGCCTGCGGCGAGGGATACCTCAGGCTGACGGCGTTCAACAGCCGCGAAGCAACCCTCGAGGCTGTCGGGCGCCTGCTCGGCGGACGATAACAAAAGATAACAATAAAAAAGGGACAAGCGTCCCGCCCGAAATAGGATTTCGGGGCTAGCGCCCTACTAACCCTAAAACTTTTTTAAACAAACCAACAAAACTAACTAAAACAAACCGAATCATGTCTCAACTGAGATTCAAGGTCGTCGACGAAGCCTTTAACCGAAAGGCTGAACCGGTCGAAATTCCCGCCGAACGTCCCGACCGCTACTACGGGAAACTCGTGTTCAACCGCCAGAAGATGTTCGAATATCTTCCGAAAAAGACCTACGAAGCGCTCGTCAACGCGATCGACAACAACGAGTCGATTGGCCGCGAAGTCGCCGACAGTGTCGCCGAGGGGATGAAGCGCTGGGCGCTCGACAACGGCGTTCGCCACTATACCCACTGGTTCCAGCCGCTGACCGAAACAACCGCCGAGAAACACGACGGCTTTATCGAGCACGACGGAAAGGGTGGAGTCGTCGAGGAGTTCTCCGGCAAACTGCTCGTCCAGCAGGAACCCGACGCATCGAGCTTCCCGAACGGAGGAATCCGAAACACCTTCGAGGCCCGCGGCTATTCCGCCTGGGATATCTCTTCGCCGGCATTCATCATGGGAAACACGCTCTGTATCCCGACGATCTTCATCTCCTATACAGGTGAATCTCTCGACTACAAGACCCCGCTTCTGCGTGCGCTCAACAGGCTCGACAAGGCCGCGACAGCCGTTGCCCAGCTTTTCGATCCGGAGGTACGCCATGTCCGCTCCTACCTCGGATGGGAGCAGGAATATTTTCTCGTCGACGAGTCGCTCTACAGTGCCCGCCCTGATCTGATGCTGACCGGCCGGACCCTGATGGGACATGAATCGGCCAAGAACCAGCAGCTCGAAGACCACTACTTCGGGGCGATACCCTCACGCGTCGAAGCGTTTATGCTCGATCTCGAAATCGAGTGTCACAAACTCGGCATCCCCGCCAAGACCCGCCATAACGAAGTTGCTCCGAACCAGTTCGAACTCGCCCCGATATTCGAGGACACAAATCTCGCGAGCGACCATAACCTTCTGCTGATGTCGCTGATGCGCGAAGTTGCCCGCCGCCATCATTTCCGTGTGTTGCTCCACGAAAAGCCGTTCGCCGGAATCAACGGCTCGGGCAAGCACAACAACTGGAGCCTCGGAACCGACACCGGAGCGATGCTCTTCTCCCCCGGCAAGACAGCGAAGGATAACCTCCAGTTCATCACCTTTGTCGTCAACGTCATGGCTGCCGTCCACCGCCACAACGCCCTGCTGAAGGCCTCGATTATGTCGGCAACCAACGCTCACCGACTCGGCGCCAACGAGGCTCCTCCCGCCATCATTTCGATTTTCGCGGGAACCTATCTGTCGAATCTGCTCGAAAAAATCGAGAACTCCTCCGACGACGAACTCGTCGATCTGGCCGGCAAGGAGGGATTCAATATCGGTCTGAACCAGATTCCCGAGATTATGCTCGATAATACAGACCGAAACCGTACGTCCCCCTTCGCTTTCACCGGCAACCGCTTCGAGTTCCGCGCTGTCGGGTCGTCGGCAAACTGCGCCTGCTCGATGCTCGCCCTGAACGCCGCCGTTGCCGAGCAACTGATGGACTTCCGCGAGAGCATAGACCGTCGCCTCGCCGACGGCGAGGAACTCCGCCACGCCCTGATCGAAGAAATCCGCACGCTTATCCGCCGCCACAAAGCAATCCATTTCGACGGAAACGGCTACAGCGAGGAATGGCGTCAGGAAGCCGCGCGCCGCGGCCTCGACACCGAAAGTTCCGCTCCGCTGATCTTCGATGCATATCTGCGCGAGTCGTCGGTCGAGATGTTCCGCCGGACGGGGGTATTCACGAAACTCGAACTCGAGGCCCGCAACGAAGTCAAATGGGAGATGTACACGAAGAAGGTCCAGATTGAGGCGCGCGTGCTCGGCGACCTGGCCCTGAACCATGTCATTCCGGTCGCGACCCGCTACCAGTCGATTCTGCTCGACAACGTCTACAAGGTCAAGAATCTTTTCCCCGAATCGAAGGGGGAGGAGATCGCCGGCGCCGACATGGCGATGATAGAGAAAATGGCCGACCATATGCGTGTCATAAAGGATGAGGTCGCCCGGATGGTCGACGCGCGGCGCCAGGCCAACAAAATAGAGACCGAGCGAGAGAAGGCGATTGCCTACCACGACACGGTCGTTCCCTGTATGGAGACAATACGCTACCATATCGACAAACTCGAACTGATGGTCGACAACGAGATGTGGCCTCTGCCGAAATACCGCGAACTGCTGTTCATCCGCTGATACGCCAGCCTGAAACAACGAAAGAGCGGCCCCCGGAGCAGGGAGCCGCTCTTTCGTTATGTAGAAATCTCACGAGAGGATCTCTTCGACGAAGGCGCGGCGCAGACGGGCCGAGTCGTAGGTCGTCTCCCAGCGGCGGCGCGCGCCGAGGCGAAGGGCTGCGTAGCGCTCCGGATCATGCATGATTGCTGCCATTGTCTCGGCCGCACGGTCGATGTCGGGCTCGGCGTCGAGAAGCAGGCCGTTCGTTTCGTCGACAATCTCGCCGACGCCACCCACGTCAGTAGCGACCGACGGAACGCCGTAACTGGCCGCCTCCGACAGCGTCACGGGAAGTCCCTCGTGGCTGCTCAGCAGTATATTCCAGGCGACTGGATGTGTACGGTAGAAACGATGGACCTCGCTGTTAGGAACCATTCCGGGGAGTTCGACTTTCAGATTGGTCGGGAGATTTCCGGCCAGTTCGCCTGTCAGTTCCATCATCCCCGGACCGTCGCCGATGTGGGTCCATACGATCTGATGCTCCGGCAGGCGCAGCGACAACCGGCAGACAAGTTTGAAGATGAGAGGTATGCGTTTTATATCTGTCATATGGGCAATCGACAGCAGATTCAGCGTACGGTCGGTTGTTGCGACCGTCGGCGCGGGTCCTGACGGCGCGGGACTTCCGAGCAGGCGCTGGCTGATTTTGGCCGATTCGGCCGGAAAATTCCGGCGAAGGAATTCGACCCCCTCGCGGCTGACGGGGTAGCATCCCGCCGACTCGTGGATTGCTATCCGTTTCAGCAGGTGTGAGCGCAGGTCTACGATATCGTAGCTGTGGGCCCGGATGATGAAATTCAACGGCGTCAGGCCGCGGTCCATGCGCTGGCGAGACAGCAGGGCGAGCGCGGCCGGGGCGCGGTCGAGCCAGAAGGAGTAGAAGAGCGTCGAGTCGGTGTCGAGCCGGTGGCGCGAAATCATGTGGGCGAAACCCCGTTTCAGATCGACGACCGAGGCGGCGTAGGTCAGGGCGCGGCGCTGCGACAGACCGTGGACGGCGGCGTCGGAGGCGACGCGCCAGAGCAGGGGATTGGCCGCGAAGCGAATCCTCAGGATTTTTCTCTCGAGACGCGCGGCGAGTTCCTCGGTGACTTCGACGTTTCGCGGGAGCGACAGCGACTCGGAAGGCGCGCCCGAGCGCTGCAGCGGAGCGATGATGACATGGCTGACGCGGCTGGCCCATTCGTTTATCTCGGGCATGAGGAACGCTTCCTCGGTTGTTGCGCCGAAGGGGAAGGAAGCGGTTATGATGACAACGGTTTTTATTTCGTTCATATAACGATAACGAACTTCGGCGCTGGAAAATTGCGTCGGCCGAAGAATCAATTTTGCCTGCATCTATGGCGGAAACCAGTTCGGCGGTAGAACGCTCTGATTGTTAACTCGATATAAAATTCATTAACAATATTTAACGAATCGATTCGTAACATAATTGTCACTCTTCGGAAAACAATGTATAACTTTGTAACCTATTAGAATATCGAAATGAGAAAAAAGATTCATACAGCGGTGGCGCTTGCTGCCGTTCTGGTTGCCGGATTGTTTGTCGCGACGGTTTCGTGCCGCTCCGGGGAGAAAACCTCCGGCGGAGCCGCGGCCGAGGTCGCCGAAGAGCAGTATCTCGAAACGAAAATGCCCTTTTCGGCCGACTCGGTTTATCAGGGGATAGTCGACCAGCTCTCTTTCGGCCCCCGGGTGTCCGGGACCGAAGGGAACCGCAGGTGCGCCTCCTGGATCGAGGAAAAGATGCGGCAATATGGCGCCGACTCGATAATCCTCCAGGATTTCGACGCGACCGTCTTTACGGGCGACAGACTCCCGATGCGCAACATAATGGCCCGGTTCAACGGCGCGAAAAGCGACGACCGGATACTCCTTGCCGCCCACTACGACACCCGTCCCTGGTCTGACCGCGACCGGAAGCCGGAGAACCAGCGCAAGCCGATTCCCGGCGCGAACGACGGTGGGAGCGGTGTTGCTATGCTGGTCGAGATGGCCCGCCTGTTCAGCCAGAGCCGCCCCGACGTCGGGGTCGATCTCCTCTTTGTCGACGGCGAGGACTATGGTAACTCGTCGGACTGGGAGAACAACGACACGACCTGGTGTCTCGGGACCCAGTACTGGACTGCCCACAAACCGGCCGACTACGCCGTGCGCCCGCCGCGCTACGGCGTTGTGCTCGATATGGTCGGCGGCCGCAACGCCCGTTTCCACCGCGAATACATCTCCGAGATGTATGCCCAGGGGGTAGTCGATAAAATCTGGGGGATGGCCTCTCGGATGGGCAACGGAAGGATCTTTATCAACCAGCCGGGCGGTTCGGTCATTGACGACCACTATTTCATTAACCTCTCCGGCATCCCCTGCGCCGACATAATCGACGCCAACAATGCCGAAACCAACGCATTCCCCGCCAGCTGGCACACGCAGGACGACGACATCAGCATGATATCGCGCGCGACCCTGCGCTATGTCGGCCGGACGGTCACGAACCTGATATATTACGAACAGCCATGACAATCGAACAGCAACAACAGGATATCATCGACGAATTTTCAGAGGTCGACGACTGGATGGACCGCTACGCGATGATAATCGACATGGGAAACTCCCTCCCGGCAATCGACGAGAGCCTGAAGACCCCTGACCACCTGATCGAAGGATGCCAGAGCCGCGTATGGCTCGACGGCGAACTGACCTCCGACGGAAAAGTCGAGTTCACGGCCGACTCCGACGCGATTATCGTCAAAGGAATCATCGCCCTGCTGATCAGGGTGCTGAACGGCCATACACCCTCCGAAATCGCCGACGCCGACCTCCATTTCATCAACGACATCGGCCTCGGCGAGAATCTCTCGCCGACCCGCAGCAACGGCCTGCTGGCGATGTTGAAACAGATGCGCGCCTACGCCCTGGCTTTCAAATTGAAACAATCGAAAACCAATTAATCAATCAAACATAATGTTCAAGAATCAACCTGCGGGACTATACGTCCTGTCCCTGGCCAACACGGGCGAGCGATTCGGATACTACACGATGCTCGCCATCTTCCTGCTCTATCTGCAGGCCAAGTTCGGCTTCGACTCGACCGTTTCCGGTCAGATTTATGCCATCTTCCTGGCGTGTGTCTATTTTATGCTGCTGATCGGCGGACGCGTCGCCGACAAATGGAGTTTCTCGAAATGTGTCGTGACCGGCCTCGCAGTCATGTTCGCCGGATATGCTGTCATGTCGATCCCGACCGACATCCGCTCGACGACATCGCTCGTTATTCTTTGCGCGGCCCTGGCACTGATTGCCATCGGAACCGGACTCTTCAAAGGGAACCTCCAGGTCATGGTCGGTGACCTCTATAACGAAGCGCGCTACAGCGGACAACGCGACGCGGCCTTCTCCCTCTTCTATATGGCTATAAACATCGGTTCGATGTTTGCTCCGATGGCGGCGACGGCTATGTGTAACCAGGCTCTCAGTTCGGCCGGACTGACCTATGTAGCCGAACTTCCCGCCCTGTGTAACGGCTTCCTCGACGGAACTGTCGACGCCTCGGCCCTGACAACCCTCGCCGCCGCCCATGGCATGACGGTCGGAACCGATGTCGCCGCCTTCGCCTCGAACTATATCTCGACCCTCTCGACCGGCTACAGTTATGCCTTCGCCGTCGCCTGCCTGTCGCTGATTGTCTCCTTCCTGATCTATTTCCTCGGACGACGCACCTACGCCCATATAATAACTGACAAGAAAGCCGACACCACAGTCAAGGGTGGAAAACCCGCCGCTTCCGACGGCCGCGAACTGACCCCCGCGCAGACTCGCGCCCGCGTTGTCGCCCTGCTGCTTGTCTTCGCCGTCGTAATCTTCTTCTGGATGGTCTTCCACCAGAACGGCGCGACCCTGACCGAATTCGCCAAGAGCTGTACATCGCCCGACGCCGGCGGATGGACCCGCATCGGCTTCAACGTATGGGCCCTGCTGTCGATCGCCGTCGGAGTCTATGCGCTCTTCTCTCTCTTCCAGACAAAAAGCGCGGTTGGCCGCGTCGTATGCTGTGTGCTTCTCGCCGCCGTAGCCGTCGCCCTCTGGTACTTCTACAACGCCACCCCCGATCCGCTGACCGGCATCCAGCCCCAGCAGTACCAGCAGTTCAACCCCTTCTATGTCGTCGCCCTGACCCCGGTTTCGCTCGCCCTCTTCGGCTGGCTTGCCAGGAAAAAGAAAGAGCCGTCGGCACCGCGCAAGATCGGCTACGGCATGATCATGGCCGCCGTCGCCTATGCCGTCATGGTCTTCGGCTCGATGACGCTCGTCGGCACCTCCGGAGCCGTGTCGCCCAACTGGCTGATCTCGACCTATCTGCTGCTGACCTTCGCCGAACTGCTGCTGTCGCCGATGGGCATCTCCTTCGTCTCGAAGGTCGCGCCTCCGAAACTGAAGGGTGCGATGATGGGAGGCTGGTTTGCCGCGACAGCCGTCGGCAACTACCTCGTGTCGATCCCGATGCTCCTCTGGGGCAAGATCCCGGTCTATATGGTCTGGGTCATTCTGATCGTCATCTGTCTCCTCTCGGCTCTGTTCATCTTCTCGATGATGAAGCGTCTTGAAGCCGCAACAAACGACGAACCCGCCGCCGTCCCGGCCGGTGAGGAACTCGAGACGGTCGAGAGCGACGCGATCTGACAGGCCCGTCCCGGATACAAAACCTGATTTGCGACCCCGTCTTTTCGAAAGAGAAGGCGGGGTCGATGTGTTAACGCGAATTAACATGTGTTACATAAACATCTCATGATGTAACCTTGTTGTAATATCAAAGAAATAAATGTTACAAACGCGCAACAACTAACTTAAAAACGAAAAGAATATGGCACCACACAGCGAACACACGTTTTATGCATGGCTGATCATCATAGGAGCCGTTTGTATTGTAGCTCTGATAGGGGCCATCATAGACCGATTCTGTCTTAATCGGCGTTTGCGGCAGAAGCTGCATCAGGTTGCGGGAGCAAGCCGCCTCAGAGAGGGCGAAACAGCCCGGCGATGACACCTTTCCGACCTGATCGAAGAAAAAGACAGGGTTAATCGAAAAAAAATTCCCAAAGATGGTGCGTAATTCAAAAATTATTTCTACCTTTGCACTCGCAAACCAAAAGGAACAAAAGTGCGGGGTGTAGCACAGTTGGTTAGCGCGCCACGTTCGGGACGTGGAGGTCGGAAGTTCGAGTCTTCTCACCCCGACAAGATTCCATCAAGAGCGGGTCTGTCTCCGTCGGAGACAGATCCGCTCTTGATATTTGGATATATATTTTGCCAGACAGACAGTTATCATAGTGGGCGGGCGTCCCCGCCCACGTCTGTCCCCTCAGTCGGAAGTAATGTCAGCGATATCGGCTACAGGGCACCGATATACGCGAGACGCGTACCAACTACGATGGAATAATAATCTGTCTGGCAGATAAGGTTTTGAAGTGGTTGGCATGCGTCTCGCATGCGTCTGCGCCTGCTGCCGGGAGCGACTTGTCAGCCACCCTACAGGTGGCGTGCAACGGCTCGCCTACAGGTACAAATGCAAGCGGAAACGCACGAAAGAGCCCCGGAGGGTCGTCATTGTGATGAAAATAACGATGACGACCCTCCGGAGCTGATGCGTCTTTAGATTATTCGTAGCGGAGGGCTTCGATCGGGTCGAGGTTCGAGGCTTTCTGGGCCGGATACCACCCGAAGAAGATGCCTGTAACCGTACAGACAACGAACGACAAGACGACGGAGAACATCTGGATCGAAACAGGCCAGTTGGCGATCAGGGTAACCAGCCAGGAGGCGACGACGCCGAGGATGATACCGATTACGCCGCCGGTCACGCTGATGATGACCGCTTCGATAAGAAACTGGGAGAGGATGTCGATTCCGCGGGCGCCTATCGACATTCGGAGCCCGATTTCGCGGGTGCGCTCTGTGACGGAGACATACATGATGTTCATAATGCCGATACCGCCGACGAGGAGCGAGATCCCGGCGATGCAGGCCAGAAGTACGGTCATCATATCGCTCGTCGAGTTCATCATCTCGCTGAGTTCCTGCTGGGAACGGATGGTAAAATCGTCTTCGGCGTCATCCTTCAGACGGTGGTTGACGCGCAGGACGTCGGTGATCTCGTCGATTGTCTCGTTGGTCTGGTTTTCATCGACGGCACTGGCGAAGATTCCCTGGATATAGTCGATTGCGAGCATACGCTTCATAACGGTCGTGTATGGCGAAATTACGACATCGTCCTGGTCCATACCCATCGAGTTTGTACCCTTCGATTCTAGAACGCCGATGACGGTCAGGGGGATTGTGCCGCAGCGGATGACTTTTCCGATCGGGTCAGTTCCGTCGGGGAAGAGGTTGTCGGCGACTGTTTTCCCGATAATGCAGACTTTGGCGGCAGTTTTGATATCCTGTTCTGAGAACATCGCTCCTTCCTTGACTTTCAGTTTTCGGATGTCGAGGTAGTCGGGTGTAACGCCGTAGACAGTCGAAGGCCAGTTGTTGTTGCCGACGACGAGTTGTCCGCCGTAGTTGACCGACGGGGAGACCGAAGCGACCCCGTCGAGCCCGATCAGCGATTCGTAGTCGGAGACTTTCAGAGTCTGCATCGCGTCTGCGCTCTGTCGGACACCTCCGCGCTGCATGTTCCCGGGGTGGATCATGATCATGTTCGAGCCCATTTCGGAAATCTGGGCTTTGATGCTGTCCTTCGACCCCTGGCCGATGGCGAGCATCGTGATGACCGAGGCGACACCGATAATGATACCGAGCATCGTCAGGAAACAGCGCAGTTTGTTATTGTTCAGCGCCTTAAGGGCTATTTTGATCAGATTTGCGAATTTCATGACTATCAATCGGTTTCTTTAGGGAGCGCTTCGAAGGCCTCGCGGGCCGACGCAGGCTCGGGGTTGAACGTATCGGATATAACCTTTCCGTCGCGCAGAACGATATTCCGCGACGAATACATCGCCAGGTCTGGGTTGTGGGTGACGAAGATGATCGTACGCCCGCGGGCGTGGAGCTCCTGGAAAAGCATGAGGATACTGAACGAAGTGCGGGTGTCGAGGTTGCCGGTCGCTTCGTCGGCCAGGACGATGACCGGATCGTTCACGAGCGCCCGGGCGATAGCGACACGTTGCTGCTGACCGCCCGACATCTGGTTGCTTTTATGGTAGATGCGGTCGTGGAGTCCGACCGCTTCGAGAGCGGCTATCGCCTTTTCCCGGCGCTGGCGGGCCGAGACCGCGCCGTTGTAGAGCAGCGGCAGTTCGACATTTTCGAGCGACGTCGTTTTCGGAAGGAGGTTGTAGTTCTGGAAGACGAATCCGATTTTCCGGTTGCGGGTGACGGCCCGCTGGTTTTTGCTCATCGACTGAACCGACACACCGTCGAGGCGGTATTCGCCGCTTGTCGGGGTGTCGAGACAGCCGAGGATGTTCAGCAGGGTCGATTTTCCGGAGCCGGACGTACCCATGATTGTGACGAACTCCCCTTCGTGGATCGTAAAGGAGACACCGCGAAGAGCCTTGACTTTTTCGTCGCCGACCATGAACTCGCGCCGGATGTTGTCAACCTTTATAATTTCTTTCTTCTCGTTCATGGCTGGGGGGTTATTTCTTTTTGTCGCGCGACGGAGGTTTCGGGGCGAACGGACTCTGCTGTCCGCCGCCGCCGTTGTTCGACGGAGCATCGACGGTGTAGCCTGTTGCGACGACCGCGCCATCTTTGAGCCCCGAGAGAATCTGGATCTTGATGCCGTTGCTCTGGCCTGTCGTGACCGGAGTCGGTACGAGTTTCATGCCCTCGACGACCCATACGAGTTTCTGGCCTTTTTCGGTCTGCGGCATCGGCTCGGGTTGCGGGAGATCCTTGACGTCGGGGTGTTCCCCGGGTGTGAAATTAAGAGCCTGAGCCGGGAGCAGCAGGGTGTCTTTTTCCTCCATGACGTTAATCGACAGATTCGCTGTAAGACCCGGAATCAGTTTGTGTTCGGGGTTTTCGGCCGAGACGACGACTTCGTAGGTGACGACGTTGCTTTCGGTTGTCGGATTCAGGCGCACCTGTGTAACCTTTCCTTCGAATGTGTCGTCGGGGTAGGCATCGACGGTGAATGTAACAGACTGGCCAACTTTGACACGGCCTATGTCGGCCTCGTCGACATCACCGATGACCTGCATATGGTCGAGATCGGCGATCGTATAGAGATTGGCGACATTCATACTCGAGACGACCGTCTGGCCGACTTCGACCTCGCGCGATATGATGATGCCGTCGATTGGCGAATAGATTTCGGCATACTGGAGATTCTTGGCGGCGCGGACGCGGTCGGCAACAGCCTTGTCGTATGACGATTTCGAGACCTGGTAGTCCTTCTGAGAGGTCTGGAACTCATAGTCGCTGATCAGTTGTTTGTCGTGGAGCGCCTTGTCGCGTTCGTAGTTCGTCTTGTTGTACTCGTAGGTGCGGCGGGCCGATTCGACGTTAGCCTCGGCCGAGCGCAAGTCGCTTTCGAGTAGCGTTTTTTCGATTTCGGCGATCAGTTCTCCTTTTTTGACGACAGAATTATAGTCTGCGTAGAGTTTGTCGATAATGCCGGTTACCTGGGTGCCGACATCGACCTGGGTGACAGATTCGACTGTGCCGGTTGCGGTCACGGTTTCGGTCAGTTCGCCCATCGTGGCAGTCACGGTTTCGAGCGAAACTCGTTCCTCCTTCTTGCAGCCTGATGCGGCGGCGATAAGTGCGGCGCCTAACAAGATGATATTCGTTGTTTTCATATCGATGTGGGGATTTTGTCTTAGGGAAGGGTTATTTTAGCTGTTCGGTAGTATTCGATCATTTTCTGTCCGAGCATAGCCATATATTTCGCCTGGAGCAGCGAGTAGCGCGCCTCGACGAGATTATTGTGGGCGGTCATCAGTTCGACCGGATTGACGAGGCCGAGATTGAACTGTTCGTTTGTCAGTTCGGCCGAGAGTTCGGCTGAGGCAACCTGCTGGACTGCCGCTTCGTAGCGTGCCTGCGACGAGCGGGTGTCGATATACCAGTTCTCGACCTGCTGGCTCAGTTCGGTCAGGCGCTGGTTGATGTCGAGTTCGGCATTGAGCCGCTGGATTTTCGCGCGGGCGACAGCCGACGACGTTTTCCTCTGGTTGAAAATCGGAACCGAGAGTGTCAGACCGAGCGACTCGTTCCATGATTGTTTTAGGCTACTGGTGAAAGACTCGCCTGTTCCTGACATATAGCCAGTTCCGACTCCGGCGCGGAGCGAGATGCCCGGCAGGCCAGAGGCGCGGGCAAGACGGATATCGATGTCACTACCCTCCTTCTCGAGTTCGAGACTGCGGAGTTCGAGGTCGGTATCGACGGCGAGTGTATAACTCTCGTCGATCGGGGGGAGGGGAGCGAGGACCTGTTGTTCGGTCCATTCGAGTTGCTGGAGGAGGATGTCGCTGTCGATTCCGAGTTCGAGGAGTTGTTTGAGTTCCATCCGGCGTGAGTCGTATGTTCCGCGGGCGTTGACGACGGCGTAGCGGTCCTGTTCATACTGAGACTTCAACTGGGCGTACTCGACGCGGGAGACGCGTCCGGCCTCCATCAGTTGCCGGGTACGTTCGGCCTGGGCCTCGCTGAGGCGCGCGGCCTCCTCATAGATTCCGATAGCCTCGCGTGCATAGAGGATATTCAGATAGACCTGAAGGAGGTCAGTCTCGAGCGTGCGAACCATATTCCGGGTTGTCAGGCTGTCGATTCGTGTCTGCAGTCGGTTGCGGCGTATCTGGTTTTCGCGCTGGCCTCCGTTCCAGACAGTCCATGCGGCGTCGAGGCCATATGAACTGTTGTATACGTTCTTGTTCCCGTTGCTCCAGGGGGTGTTTGTGAACCCCTGGGTCGTCGCGAAATCGAGTGTCGGTTGCCACTGAGCCTTCGCCTCTTCAAGATCGATCAGCGAAGATTCGACCGACAGGCGCGACTTCTGGAGCGAGATGTTGTTCTCGCGGGCATAGTCGACACAGTCGGCATAAGACCAGACAGTCTGCGCCCCGGCCCGGAGACCGGTCAGCAAAAGGGGAGCCAGCAGGGCTGGTAGAAGATGCTTCATATCGATATATACTTCGGTGTTTGGTTTGTTTGTGTGCAAATTTAACAAACATCCGGGAAAAATGATTTGAAATTCCCCCAATATTGAAAAATAACCAACGAAAAGGAGAAATATTAAAAAAAATAAAACAGCCTCCGGCCGGAGCCGGGGGCTGTTTCGAATCGGTTTGCTCGGGGGGATTAGTCTTCAGCGGCAAGAATCTCGAGCATCTTGATTGCCGACGCGGGGATGCGTGTGCCGGGGCCGAATATTGCGGCGACGCCAGCCTTGTAGAGGAAGTCGTAGTCCTGGGCGGGGATGACACCTCCGGCGGTTACGAGGATATCCTCGCGGCCGAGTTTCTTCAGTTCGGCGATAACCTGGGGGATCAGGGTCTTGTGGCCGGCGGCGAGCGACGAGACGCCAAGGATATGGACGTCGTTCTCGACAGCCTGGCGTGCGGCCTCGGCGGGAGTCTGGAACAGCGGGCCCATATCGACGTCGAATCCACAGTCGGCATAGCCTGTTGCGACAACCTTGGCGCCGCGGTCGTGGCCGTCCTGGCCCATCTTGGCGATCATGATGCGGGGCTGACGACCCTCGCGACGGGTGAATTCCTCGCACATCTGCTGAGCGCGGAGGAAATCGGGATCCTGTTGGGTTTCTTGTGAATACACTCCTGAGATTGTTTTGATTGCAGCTTTGTAACGGCCGACGACAGCCTCGCAGGCGTCGGAGATTTCGCCGAGCGTCGCGCGAAGGCCTGCGGCCTTGACAGCGAGGTCGAGGAGGTTCCCCTCTTTCGTGCGGACACATTCGGTGATTGCTTCGAGAGCCTCTTTGACGGCGGCCTCGTCGCGGTGGGCCTTGACGTCGTTGAGGCGTTCGATCTGCTCCTTGCGGACCTCGGTGTTGTCGATTTCGAGAATGTCGATCGGATCTTCGTGGTCGAGGCGGTATTTGTTGATGCCTACAATAGTCTGGCGTCCCGAGTCGATGCGGGCCTGGGTGCGTGCGGCGGCCTCCTCGATACGGAGTTTCGGCAGACCGGTTTCGATAGCCTTCGCCATACCGCCGAGTTTCTCGATTTCCTGGATGTGGCTCCAGGCGCGGTGTGCGATTTCGTTAGTCAGGGCCTCGACGTAGTATGATCCGGCCCAGGGGTCGACCTGTTTGGTGATCATAGTCTCCTCCTGGATATAGATCTGGGTGTTACGGGCGATGCGTGCCGAGAAGTCAGTCGGCAGGGCGATTGCCTCGTCGAGGGCGTTGGTGTGGAGCGACTGGGTGTGGCCCAGTGCTGCGCCCATCGCCTCGATACATGTGCGGCCGACGTTGTTGAACGGATCCTGCTCGGTCAGCGACCAGCCGGAGGTCTGTGAGTGGGTTCTCAGAGCGAGCGACTTCGGGTTCTTCGGGTTGAACTGTTTGACGATCTTCGCCCAGAGCATGCGTGCGGCGCGCATCTTCGCGATTTCCATAAAGAAATTCATACCGATTGCCCAGAAGAACGATAGGCGGGGAGCGAAGGCGTCGATATCCATACCGGCGTTGACGCCGGCGCGGAGATATTCGAGGCCGTCGGCGAGGGTGTATGCGAGTTCAATGTCGCATGTCGCGCCTGCTTCCTGCATATGGTAGCCGGAGATCGAAATCGAGTTGAACTTCGGCATGTTCTGGGAGGTATACTCGAAGATATCGGCGATGATTCGCATCGAGAATTCCGGAGGATAGATATATGTGTTGCGAACCATGAACTCCTTCAGAATGTCGTTCTGGATCGTACCGGCCATCTCCTCGAGTTTGGCACCCTGTTCGAGACCGGCGTTGATGTAGAACGCGAGAACCGGAAGGACGGCGCCGTTCATCGTCATCGACACCGACATCTTGTTCAGCGGAATACCGTCGAAGAGCACCTTCATATCCTCGAGCGAGCAGATCGATACGCCTGCTTTGCCGACGTCGCCGACAACGCGTTCGTGGTCGGCGTCATATCCGCGGTGTGTCGCGAGGTCGAAGGCGACCGAAAGACCTTTCTGGCCCGACGCGAGGTTGCGGCGGTAGAAGGCGTTCGATTCGGCGGCGGTGGAGAATCCGGCATACTGGCGGATAGTCCAGGGGCGGAGGGGATACATCGCGCTGTAGGGGCCGCGCAGGAAGGGGGGAAGACCGGAGACATAGTTCAGGTGTTCCAGACCCTCGAGATCCTCCTTTGTATAGACAGGCTTGACAGGGATACGCTCCGGAGTCAGCCATTCGTCGGCGGCGCTTGCCTGGCAGGCGGCGCCGTCGTTCTGGGCGCCTTTGGCGGCCAGTATATCGATTGATTTGAAATCAGGTCTCATTTCTGTTTATGATACTTCGGATTTGACGGAGAGGAGATTATTTGTTGAGAAGGCGTGCGTTGAAGTCGCGGAGCGTGTCGAGGACATTGCAGCGGACATGGACGAAATCCCTGATCCCGACAGCCTTAAGGTCGTCGGTGCAAGCCGGGGCTCCGGCGACAACGAATTCGGCGCGGCCGTCGAGATATTTGAATGCCTCGGGAGCGAGTTCGGCATATTCGTCATCGCTCGAGCAGAGGACAACAACGTCTGCACCCTTTTCGAGGGCGGCATTGACACCCTGCTCGACGGTTTCGAAGCCGAGGTTGTCGATGATTTCGTAGCCGGCACAACCGAAGAAGTTGGTCGAGAACTGGGCGCGTGCGAGACGCATAGCGAGGTTACCGATTGTCAGCATGAATACCTTCGGGCGGCGCGGGGCGGCCTCTGTCGCCAGGCGCAGGGCCTCGAAGTCGCTGGCGGC
>JAMPGR010000001.1:873521-922844 GCA_023663805.1 Clostridium sp.
GCCTACGGCGTTGAGCATCGGTTTGTCATACTCGTCGACGAGAATGACGACCGGCTTCCCCGCAGTTTCGGCCGCCTTCGTAATCACCAGCCCGAATCTGTAACTCAGAGTCGCTCCCTCGGGCGGATCAATATGGTACTCGTTTTCCCATTCCATCAGGCGAAGGTTCAGCATATTGTCGAGAGACCTGCGGTCAGCATATCTGTCGGTGTTCAGGTCGAGATGCAGGACGGGATAAGTTTCCCAGTTGTCTGTCAGCGAGTCGATCGCCAGCCCCCGGAAAAGATCGCGGCGGCCGCTGAAATATGCTTCGATGGTCGACAGCAGAAGGCTCTTTCCGAACCGGCGCGGTCTCGACAGAAAATAGTATTTTCCGTCGCGCACCATCTTGTGGACATAAGCCGTTTTGTCGACATAGACATAACCCTCCTCCCTGATTTCGGAGAAGGTCTGTATCCCGACGGGATATCGTGCCGTCCGTTGATTCTCTTTCATATCGCAAATATACGATTTTTTTTTGAAACAGGGCGACTCCGAAAAAAAAGTTGCCGGACACAGTGCTGTGTCCGGCAACTTGTATGGGGGTGTACAGAGGGATCAGAGGATGACCTTCTCGCTCTTGGAACCCTGGCGGCGGATAAAGATGCCGTTTGTGGGATTCTCGACCCGGATGCCCTGGAGGTTGAAGTATTCGACCGGAGCCTCGCTGCCGAACTCGACATCGTCGGCGCCGATTGCTTCGATAGCTGTCGTCAGTTTGTCGGCGCGCATGAACGCAGCGTTCTCGACTTCGCCTGTCTTCGTGTTCATCAGATAGACCACAACATTCAGTTTCGAAAGATCGGAGATCGACGAATTGAGCGTTACATTACGGGTGAATGTATATTCCTGACCCTCGACAATTCCGTTCGGAATGCTGTTCAGATATCCTGTCGGACTAGTCAGTTGGCGAGCCACATCGTTATACATCAGTTCGACAGGATTCGGCTGGTTGTCCCATTCTGTTCCTGAGGATCCTCCGGCATAGGCATTTGTCTGTTCGTAGGGACCAACGTTGTCTTCTGTAAAACCGAATGCAATCCTGTAGGCAGAAGCGGCCTTTTCGTGGTCGAACGCAAATGAATATTTTGTTGTGATGTCGAGTTTGCGGGTGTCGACGAATTTCGCCTCGACTAGTTCTATCTGTGCGACAGCCGGTATCGTCTGGATATACTCGATAGACTTGATTGTTTCCTCATAAGACTGGGGAGTTGTCGTATAAATTCGGTTAAGCATACCATATGGAACCCCTATGCCTTGTGGAACAACATTCTGATAAGATGCTGAGACCATCGGGTCGTCTACATGTATACATACGGGGATAATGCTTCCGTCGGTATGGTTTTCATGGATTTTCTCCATCGTTGTCCATCCGAGGGGACAGTACTGGCACCATGTTCCGGTAATCTCCTCCATAACGACATTACGTTTATAACCCTTTCCTTCGGCGAGGATGATAACGTTCTTCGTAATTTCGGGAGACTCTTCATAGGTATTGTCGACACCGTTGACTTTCGATACGCGTACTTTGACCGGAATACCATCGGTTGAGGGTTTGTCGTAGGTCAGTCCGGAGAGAGAGATCCATCCTGCCTGGTCATATGTGATAGGAGTCTCGAATGCGACGGGGATAGTTTCTGCTGGATTATCGCCGACCGTACATTCGATTTCCATCGTTTTGACCGGGCGGCACGAAAGAAAGTGGATATATGTGTCGACGCCGAACTCCGAGTTGACGTTCGCAACGGGGACGATGTCAGTTTCAATCAGGTTTACACCATCGGTCGGAAGACTCGGACCTTCGAGAGTAATGCTATTGCAGATAAATCCATATCTTGCCGAAAAATTGTCCCAGACCCATCCGCCATTCTGGTATAATCCGAACCATCCACCACTGGTATCATTGCCGTGGTTTACATAGTCTATCCAAAGCGGACACATATTGGCGTTTCCAAGGGTCAGCATGACTCCGATATAAACTTTTGTACCAGCTTCAATCTCATAGGGCTGGTCGAGAATAACGCTTGCTTCGGATCCCGCAGCGAACACACTCGGATCGAAATCCTGAGTATAGAACGGCTGGAACGTATCGAGACTGGTCGAGACAAACAGTTTTCCGGCCTTAAAGTTGTTCTTGTATGTCTCTTTGTTCATACCTACGATAAAGTTGAACGCCGTAATATTGTTGCCTGCAAATTGGTTGGCGTCGTCTTTTGTCAGTTCGAACGCCATACCGACCTGGGTCGAGGCGGTCGCGTTGTTCAGAGATATAGCAGTATATGGATCGTATGCCTTCGAATAGACCATCGAAAGAATATCGTCCTCTTCGTCGGCGAGCGGACGAGCGTGGGCCTTCGCCTTGTTCTGGAGTTCAATATCGGCCGGGACGAGCGTGAATCTCGGGTCATTCACCGGAGTCTGGATACGCTCCGGAATGTCTGGGGTGAAGGCCGATGCTGCGACGGAGGCGAGCAGCAGGGCGAGCGAGAGTAGCGTTTTTCTCATTTTTTTTCGATTGAGTGTTATTTTATGTATATTTTTCCTGATTTGGATCCGATGGTGTAGAGATAGAATCCGGCGGGGAGGGATGCTCCGAGGGTTCCGTTCCCTTCGATTGTTGTCGACAGAACCTGCTGGCCGTCGGCCGTATAGAGGGCGAAGGGGGTCGCGCCGGAGACGTTGTAGTCGAAGCCGGAACCGTTCCAGGCGAATTCGGCGGGGTTCGCGACGATTGTCAGGGTCGCTTTCGATCCCATGATCAGGGTGAATTTCTTCAGGGACGAGTCATCTCCGGCGATTTGGGCTGAGAATTCGGTTGTTACGACTGGAATATCCGCCTCGGTGTCGAAATCTCCTTCAAAGTGGAAAAGCAATGGAATAGATGAGTTTGTGCTGATCGAAAGGCCGCTGACAGTCACTTTGGTACCATTCTGGCAACTTTGGTTCGGGCATAGTTGGATTTCTTGTCCGGAGGTGCAGTTTGCCGTGACTGTTACCTCGTTGGTGAAGAAGGATGAATGGAGCGTCAGGTTGGGCTGCCAGTAGACCTCGACATAGTCATCTTCCTGAGTGATATCGCAGGCAAGGGAGACGGTTTCCCCCTCCTGGATCTCCTTGCCGTCGAGCATGAAAGTCAGATCGATGGCCTGGGCGCTGAAACTCAGAGCGAGCGCCCCGAAAAGCGTAAGTAAAGTTTTTTTCATATTCGGTGTGATTGATTTTTAGTTTCCGTTGGTTGTTTCGCAATCCGTATCGGATGAGGTGTCGACCCGGACGCGGGCGGCCTGGATAACTCCGCTGCGGTCGTAGAGGAAGGCGACAATCGAGAGATTGCGCGGCACCCATGTCTCGAATTTCGCCGTGCGGAGTCCGATGGCGTATTCTTTCGTCCAGTGGATCATCGCTTTCATGTCGACGCTTTCGCCTCCGACGCCGTTGACCGCGGCGCGGTAGACATGGTTGTGGACATAGTCGTCGATTCGGCCGAGGTTGATATCCTGCTGGCGGGCGATGATGCTGTCTTCGAGGACCCATAGCTGGAGGCTGCCGCTAAGATCGGTCGTCGAACTGAGGGTCACCTCGATCGAGACCTTGTCGTCACCTTCGGGGCAGACGGCTTTCAGGTCGATCGACAGCGGGGTAGGGCGCTTCAGTTCGTCGCGGACGGCGGAGGGCCACTGCTCGTGGTTGATCGCGCCGCCCGTTCGGTCGACGACCCCTTTGGGCCAGGAGTCAATGCCCCAGGCGTCGTTGTAGGTGTTACCCTCGGGCTGCATCAGTCCTTTATAGCGAGTGTAGTCGACGGAGATTCCGAAGCCGCCGCAGTGGATGCTGACCGGGATGACGTTGTCGCCGTATTGCTCGACAAGGCGTTCCAGAGTCTCGTGGGCCGCCGGGCAGTTGATGCAGTTCTGGCCGGTGAAGTCCTCGACCAGGACACAGCGCTCGGGCGCGACCGATTCGACGGGGATATAGCGGTCGGCCTCGTCGATGTCGGAGCAGGCCGAGAAGGTCAGCGCGGCCGATGCGGCGAGGATAGCCAGGATTGTTTTCAGTGTTGTACGTATCATTGTTCGGGTTAAAGAGAGATGGTTTGATTGGATTCAGAGAGAGTTGACAGACGCGGCGTCAGAAGGTATATGCGTAGTTTATCTGGAAGCCGCGGGTCGCCGGAACGAAGCGGCAGACGCCGCCGGAGCAGTTGAACCCGGCGCGTGTGCGGCCGTAACTGAGTTGGAGTCGGTTCGAGCGGTAGTTCCCGGTAATGCCGAAGTTATAGTAGTGGGTATCGGTCACGCCGACATTCCAGAGGTCGCTGACCGTCACCATGACATAGGGCGCGACCGAGAGTTCGACCAGGCCGTAGAGCCAGTCTTTTTCGTCCTGGCGCGTGTGGAGATACTGTAGTTCATTCCGGAGGGTAAAGCGGTTGTCGATCTTCCATTTCGTATCGACGACGAATATGTTCGATTTGATCCGTCCCCCCTTCCCCTCGATGACCGACTTGTTGTACATCTGGTTCATGTACATGAAAGTCTGGCTGACCGAGCGGCTCCATTTTTTGTCGACCTGGATGTTGAAGTCGTGGTAGTATGCTTCCCCCATTCCGAAGAATGTCGTTTTCGAGCCGTTGCTGCCGCGGTCTGTTCCGGGAATGATCTGGTCGGCGGGTTTGTGGTCGAGGCCACGGATATAACTGAGGTTTATCTTCAGATGTGTGCCGTATTTTCCGCCGAGCGCCGTCCGTCGTTTGAACAGATAGGCGAACGACCCCTGGAAGGCCCATTCGCCGGGAGCGGCCTGGGTTGCGTAGGGGTATAGCGCCGGAAGAGCATATGTGTGGAGATATGCGAAGGCGGGCATGTTGTTCAGGAACGCCGAGGTTCCGTCCATCATCCGCTGGCTCCGGAAAGCCATGTTCTCGCTTCGTTTTGCCTGGACGAAGGCCGAGAGGCCGGAGCGGGAGTAGGAGGCGTTCAGCATGACGGCGGTCCCTTTTCCGTAGGTATAGTCGTTGTCGAACGACGGATCCTGCCCTTTCCAGGCAAATTCGCCGAGGAGGCCGAAGTCACCTTTCTGGAAGTGGGAGCGGAGGTCGAAGGCGCTGACCGTGCGCGGGAGATTCAGGCGCAGGTCTGTTCCGGAGACGATGATCTCCTGTTCATCCTCGTGTTTCAGGACATACGACGCGCCGAAGTTCCAGGAGACCCCTTTGTCGCGGAGGGTCTTCGAGAGATCCTCGAGGACGATCTCGGCGTCGCCGCCGTAGACCTGCGACGACTTCTTCCAGTCCCAGTAGCGGCGCTGGAGGCCACCGATGGCTGTCAGTCTGACGCCGGGAATAGCCGTCACCTTCAGTCGGCCGCCGCGGATCGAGTTGTCGATTCCGAGCGAACGCTCCTGGTAGGTCCGGAGAATGAAGCCGCTGCCGAACTGTTCGTAGAAGTCTCCGGCGGTCAGTTCGAAACCTTTGTAGCGACCTTTGACATAGATGTTCGGCACGCCCCAGCCGCTGAAATCTTTTTCGTATCCGGGAAGGGGCCATTTCATGAATTCGAGGCGGGCTCCGGCGTCGACATAGCGGCTGATCATGTTCAGGTCAGCGTAGGAGTTAAAGAGAATATCGTGGTTATATGTCCCGGTGTTGATCGCCTCGTCCTCCTGGGGAAAGAGTATGTCGGCCTGGATACTGCCGTGGAAGGCGACACCGTTATCGCCGCCGACGGTGAAGGCGGAGGCTGACGGAGCGACTGCGATCGATATCAGGGCGGCGGCGGCGACCGCCGTTTTCAGAATATTGCGGGTCATCTTTCGGAGATTGGCTTATTTGGAGGCGTGCTCGCGGACAATCTTGATGATTTCGGATTCGGAACCGTCGGTGTAGCCCGAGTGGGTGTAGACAATGTTTCCGTCGCCGTCGCAGATCAGCAGATGTGGAACCATCTGAAGGCCGAGGGCGCGGAAGAAATCGCTGTTGGCGTCGAGCAGGACGTCGTAGTCCCATCCCTCGCTGTCGACCAGGGGCTTGACTTTGTTTGTATTCTGGGCGTCGTCGATCGAGACGATATACATTTTCATGCCGGTTTCGTCCTGCCAGTCGGGGTAGACTTCGGAAATCGCGCGAAGTTCGCGCAGGCAAGGTTTGCACCATGTCGCGAAGAAACTGATGACGAAGGGGTTGCCGTCGTTTGAGAGGGTCGCGGTGTCGACCGTGCGGCCCTTTGTATCCTTGACGGTCACGGAGGGAAGTTGAGCGAAGGCTTCGGTTGAAAAGCATAGCGCCATGACGGCGACGAGGATTCTGATGATGAATTTGCCCATAGTTTTGTCGAGGTTTTATAACACTTTGTTATATCGTGTTCGATTTGAATCTGCAAAATAACGCAATTTCCGCGATATGACAAAATATTCCGCCTGAAACCCGCCAAAAATATTTCGTTTCCCCAAGAAATTACTCTCCGGTCTTCGGCGACACGCTATTTCGACGGCTCAATGCGGTGGTAGTCGCGGAGTTGGCCGAAGCAGGTCCAGATGTCTCCGGACTGAACGCGCGCTTCGGAGTCGGCACCGTCGAGATCGAGGAGTTGGCTCGCCGGTTGTTCGACACCGATGACGTTACGCTTTGTCCGCTGGCGTGTCGCTGCAATCAGTTGGAGACCGTAGTCTTTCTTCAGGTCGAGCGATTTATAGGCGATGTTCTCGAAAACCGCTGGGGCCTCGAACTTCAGGATATAGTTGTTCTGGTCGACACGCAGGGCGTCGACGTCGGGGCCGAGTGCCATTTCGTTGACAAGGTCGAAGGCGGCGCGCTGCTCCGGTTTCAGAATACGTGTGACGCCAATCCCCTGAAGGATCGATTCGTGGAGCGGATCGATTGCGCGGGCATAGATTCGCCCGACCTTCAGTTTTTTCAGCAGTGCAACCGTCTTTATGCTCGCTCCGAAGTTTTCGCCTATCGCGACAATAACAATGTCGATGTTTTTCAGCGGGAGCGCGCTGAGGGCCGATTCGTCGGTCGAGTCGATTATGTATGCGGTCGAGATAAAGTCTTTTATCGTTTCGACGATCGAGGAGCGGGCATCGGCACCGATGACCTCGTGGCCGAGTTGTGTCAGGTCGGTCGCGAGATTCGAGCCGTAGATTCCGAGTCCGATAATTAGAAAGCGCATGGTGTTCGGTTTGTTTTAGTTGATAATCAGAGAGTCTTCGGGGAAACGGGCCGAGGTTTCGCGTCGTTGTCTGACGATGCCTGTCATCAGCGAAATCAGTCCGACGCGCCCGAGGAACATCGCCGCGACGAGAATCATCTTCGACGGGTCGCTCAGCGCCGCGGTCACCCCGAGCGAGGATCCGACGGTGAAGAGCGCCGAGAGCGATTCGAACAGAACGTCGCGGACGCGCAGGGCCGGCTCGAGGATCAGCAGGGAGACAGAGCAGAGCGTATAGGAGAGAATCGAGATGGCGACGACGGCGTTGGCGCGGCGTATCGAGGTCTGCGAAATCGTTCGGCGGAAGGCGGTTACGCGGTCGCGTCCGGTCACGATTGCGCGGAGGTTCAGCAGGATCGCGGCGAGGGTGTTCACCTTGACGCCTCCGGCGGTCGACTGCGAAGCCCCGCCGACCCACATCAGGAACATGACCATCACAAGAGTCGGACTGAGGAACCCGGCGGGGTTGACCGAGGAAAATCCTGCACTGCGGGGTGTCACGGAGTTGAAGACAGACTGGGTCAGTTGTTCCGCCGGGGTCAGGTCGGCAAGCGAATTGTTACGCTCGAGAAGCCAGAAACCTACCGCGCCGATTATAAACAACGAAGAGAATGTAACCAGAACTACTTTCGTGTTGACCGAGTAGATATGTAGTTGGCGGAGCGGATTTTTTTTCTTTCTGCAGCGGAAGAGCCCCGGGATGTGGAACCGTTTCAGATAGGAGGCTCCGACATCGCGCAGGTTGACCAGGAAGGGGAAACCGATCGCACCGGCAACGATGATTGTGCTGACGACCCAGTAGAACGACTGTCGGCCGTAGAGAAGCGCCGGGTTCGACAGACCGTCGGGGTAGGTCGAGAATCCGGCGTTGCAGAAGGCCGAGAGGGAGTGGAAGGCGGCGAACTGGATCTCCTGGTCGAGGGTCAGGCCGAGTGTGCCGTGGATTGAAGCAAAGATACAGAGCGCCCCGACTGCTTCGATCGCGACAGTAAATGTCAGGATATAGAACATTGTCGGTATCAGCGACGACAACGACTTCGAATAGATTATGTCGCGGAGCATCAACTGGCTGTAAATCGACGAGGTCCCGGTAAAGAATATCGCGAAAAAACTGGTGAAGGTCATGACACCGAGGGCGCCGACTTCGATCAGTATGGCGAGAATAATAGTGCCGAAAGGAGTCAGAGTAGCCGGGATGTCGACCGGAGTCAGTCCGGTTATGCAGATTGCGCTGGTCGAAAGAAACAGGGCATCGTGGAATCCGATGCCGTTGTATGTCGACCGCGGGAGCATCAGCAGGAATGTTCCGAGAAGAATAAATACGATAAAACTCGCCGAGAGAATCAGCGACGGGTTGGTGCGCCGCGAGACGACAGATGTAATCCCGTAGCATATGTCGGTGACGGAATAGGCGGTCAGAATCGCGAAGAGAAATACCCGGCTGTAGAGAATCTGTTTCAACAGGGGGATCCAGGGATGGTCGGGACGGGGATATATCAGCGGCAGGAGCGTCACGAGAACACTGATGTTAAGAATCCAACTGAGGATTCGCGCACCGCGGAAAGTCAGACCGCCGTTAAAAAGGATATTGACGGCGACGTTCAGGATAAAGATTATCTGGACACATCTGATGCCCCGGAGAATCATCCGGTAGTCTGACGGGGTATGGTCGTAGCCGATATAGACGACGGCCATCGTCACGAAGGCGACAGCGGCCACGAACGTCACGAGAGCTGCTATGGTCGAGATCGTACGGACCGGGCGGCTGAAACGAAGGCGGAACCTCTCGAACGACGAGAAGGTCTGCTTCGGAATATTGCGTAACGTGTGGATTATAATGCCTATCATAGACCTAAAACACGCGTCGCGGCGGTTTGGTTTCAGTCGTCGGCCGACCCGCGGCTGCCGTACATCTGCTCGTAGTATTTCATATAGTCGCCGGAGGTGACCGACTCGAGCCATCCGGGGTTGTCGAGATACCACCGGACGGTCCGCTCGATCCCCTCCTCGAACTGGAGGGAGGGTTCCCAGCCGAGTTCGCGCTGGAGTTTCCGGGAGTCGATTGCGTAGCGTTTGTCGTGGCCGGGACGGTCGGTGACATAGGTGATCAGTCCGTCGCTGTGGCCCTCGGTGTTGCCGAGGAGGCGGTCGACGGTACGGATCAGCAGGCGTACGATATCGATGTTTTTCCATTCGTTGAAGCCGCCTATGTTGTAGGTTTCGCCGATCTGGCCGCGGTGGAAGATCGTGTCGATGGCGCGTGCGTGGTCCTCGACGTAGAGCCAGTCGCGGACATTCTCTCCGCGGCCGTAGACGGGGAGGGGATTGCGGTGGCGGATGTTGTTGATGAACAGCGGAATCAGTTTTTCGGGGAACTGATAGGGCCCGTAGTTGTTGGAGCAGTTCGTTACGATCGTCGGCAGGCCGTAGGTGTCGTGGTATGCGCGGACGAAGTGGTCCGACGATGCTTTTGAGGCGGAGTAGGGGGAATGGGGGTTGTATCTGGTTGTTTCGAGGAAGAATTCGGTGCCGTAGCAATCATGCTCTGAGCCCCCCTGCCCCAAGCCCCCCTGCCCCCTAAAGGGGGTGTTGTTGTTGGCGGCGGAGGCTTTCGTTGTGAATGGGGCGGGGATACCTTCGGGATGGTTCATTTCGAGGGCGCCGTAGACTTCGTCGGTCGAGATATGATAGAAGAGGCGGCGGGGGGCTGGGGCTGGGTTTTCTTCCCAGTATTCTTTTGCTGCCTGGAGCAGGGAGAGGGTGCCGAGGACGTTGGTGCGGGCGAAGGTGAATGGGTCGCGGATCGATCGGTCGACGTGGCTTTCGGCGGCGAGGTGTATGATGCCGTTTATGTCATATTCGCGGATGATTCGGCGCATGGCGTCGAGGTCTGCGATATCGGCGCGGACAAAGGTGTAGTTCGGTTTCGACTCGATGTCGCGGAGGTTCTCGAGGTTCCCGGCATAGGTCAGTTTGTCGAGGTTGACAATATGGTAGTCGGGATATTTGTTGACGAAGAGGCGGACGACATGCGAGCCGATGAAACCGGCTCCGCCGGTTATGAGTATGGAGTTTGTCATTGGGGGTTGGTCAAGTTTTTTAGGCAGATTTTCAGCGAATCGGTCCAGTAAGGTATCGGTCGGGCGAAAGTCTGCTTGTATTTAGTTTTGTCGAGGACGGAGTAGGAAGGGCGGACGACGGGAGAGGGGAACTCGTCGGAGTGGCAGGGCTGTATATCGCAGTCGGTGTTGCCTGCATCTTCGGCTATCATCTTCGCGAGGTCATACCAGGAGCAGACCCCCTCGTTGGAGAAGTTATAGATTCCTTCGTTCCCCTCGTATTTTCGGTTCTCGAGGATGTCGAAGATTGCTTCGGCGAGGTCGCGGGCGTAGGTCGGGGTGCCGCACTGGTCGAAGACAACCTTCAGTTCGGGCTTCGATGCGGTCAGCGACAACATTGTTTTGACGAAGTTCCGGCCGAACTCGGAGTAGAGCCAGGCAGTCCGGAGGATTATGGCGCGGCAGCCGCTTTCGTCTACGGCCTGTTCGCCGCGGAGTTTCGTCAGGCCGTAGACGCCGGTCGGGTTGACGGGTTCCTCTTCGGTGCGCGGGGTGTTTCCCGTCGAGCCGCCGAAGACATAGTCGGTCGAGATGTGGATCAAGAGGCCGCCGACGGCTTTCATAGCGTCGGCGAGGTTGCGGACCGCAGTGGCGTTCAGTAGTTCAGCCGTGTCCGCGTCGGTTTCGGCGCGGTCTACGTTCGTGTATGCGGCGCAGTTGACAATCGCGTCGATCGAGTTGTCCCGGACCATCCGTCCGACGGCGTTGGCGTCGGTTATGTCGAGTTCGGCAACGTCTGTAAAGATATAATTGTCAGCCGCCGGGCTAATTGATTTTTGAATGACCTGGCGAAGACTGCTGCCGAGTTGTCCGCCAGCGCCGGTAACAAGAATATTCATTTAATTAATTCATAATGTTTAATGCATAATTCATAATTCATAATGCATAATGCATAATGCATAATTCATAATTCATAATGCATAATTCATAATGGAAATGCTTGATTATTTGTTGAAAGTAGATTTTACTATCGACGTCAATAGTCTCAACAATTCTCTGCAGTCCGTGATTAATGACTCGAACGCTTGCTCATTAATTATATCGGTTTCAAACAAGAGTTCCAACCAATATTCTGACTCACTTGCTTCTTTTAGTGCGATATTCATTTTTGTACCAAAATCTGCTCTTGATTGACCACGGACAGCCTCTTTAACATTGGCACCAATACTTGTACCGGACTTCAACAACTGCCTCAAGATCTCACGCTCGCATCTAACTTTTATCAAACACTGAAAAAGTTTAATAATCCTTATTGCGAACCGTTTGGATTTGAAGAGAATTATATTATCACCCTCAAATTTCATAATTATAAATTGTGAATTGTTAATTATGCATTATGCATTATGCATTATGCATTATGAATTATGAATTATGAATTATGCATTATGAATTCATAAAACGGCGAGTCGAAGTCTTTCAGCAGGGGGTGTTTCCGGTCTTTGTCGGAGAGTATTGATTCGGAAATGGGAAGCAGCCAGTCGATTCCGAGCGAACTGTCGAAGATCGAGATTCCACCCTCGGATTCGGGACAGTAGTAGTTGTCACATTTATACTGGAACACGGCTCGGTCCGAGAGGACGGCGAAGCCGTGGGCGAAGCCGCGGGGGATGAACAGCGAGCGGTGGTTTTCGCCCGATAGTTCGACGGCGATATGGTCGCCGTAGGTCGGCGAGCCGCGGCGGATGTCGACGGCGATGTCGAGGACCCGCCCCGATACGCAACGGACGAGTTTCGCCTGGGCGTGGGGAGGACGCTGGAAGTGGAGCCCGCGGATGACTCCGCGGCTCGAAGCCGACTCGTTGTCCTGGACGAAGCGTACTTCGCGGCCGACGATACGGTCGAAGTCGCGCTCAGACCAGGATTCGAAGAAATATCCCCGGGAATCGGAGAAGACGCGCGGCTCGATCACGACCGGCCCGTCGATCGATTCAAGTTTCATAGTTCTTTAGCGAGTTTCATAAGGTACTGGCCATACTGGTTGTTCAGCATCGGGCGGGCGTTTTCGATCAGCCGCTCGCGCGAGATCCACCCCTTCCGGAAGGCGATCCCCTCGAGACAGGCGATCTTCAGCCCCTGGCGTTTCTCGAGGACTTCGACATAGATCGACGCCTCGGCCAGCGATTCGTGGGTCCCGGTGTCGAGCCAGGCGAAGCCGCGGGGCATCGTTTCGACGCGAAGCGTCCCCTCGGCCAGATAGTGCTGGTTGACGGAGGTAATCTCGAGTTCGCCGCGTGCCGACGGACGAATCTCCGAAGCGACACGGACAACGCTCGGGGGGTAGAAATAGAGGCCGACGACGGCGTAGTTAGATTTCGGCTCGGCGGGTTTCTCTTCGATCGAAAGGCATCGACCGCTCTGGTCGAACTCGGCGACGCCGTAGCGCTGGGGGTCGTCGACCCGGTAGCCGAAAATCGTCGCTTCGCCACGTTCGGCCGCGGCGACAGCGTCGGCCAGCATCGCCGTGAAGCCGGCGCCGTGGAAGATGTTGTCTCCGAGAACGAGACAGACCGGGTCGTCGCCGATGAATTCCCGCCCGATCAGGAAAGCCTGGGCAAGGCCGTCGGGACTCGGCTGTTCGGCGTAGGAGAAGCGGACGCCGTAGTCCGATCCGTCGCCGAGCAGACCGCGGAAAAGCGGGAGATCGCGCGGCGTCGAGATAATCAGTATGTCGCGGATTCCGGCCATCATCAGGGTCGATACCGGATAGTAGACCATCGGCTTGTCGTAGATCGGCAGAAGTTGTTTGCTGATACCTTTGGTAATCGGGTAGAGGCGGGTGCCGGATCCTCCGGCGAGCACGATTCCTTTCATTTGCTGGTCTGTTGTCTGTCTGTTTTGTCGGGGATATGTTTCGTTGTCGGTCAGTCGCGGGCGAAGAGGTCGCGGGTGTAGACTTTCGCGGCGACGTCGTCGAGCGAGCGGTCGTAGCGGTTGGCGACGATCGCGTCGGAGAGTTTTTTGAATCTCGCGAGGTCGTTGACAACGCGCGAGCCGAAGAAGGTCGACCCGTCTTCGAGGGTCGGTTCGTAGATTATCACTTCGGCCCCCTTCGCTTTGATGCGCTTCATGATTCCCTGGACCGACGACTGACGGAAATTGTCGGAGTTCGACTTCATCGTCAGGCGGTAGACGCCGATCGTACACCGGCGTTCCGCTCCGGCGTTGAATTCGCTGTTGTCGGCGTAGGCGTAGTATCCGGCTTTGCGAAGCACCTGGTCGGCGATGAAATCCTTCCGGGTTCGGTTGCTCTCGACGATCGCGCTCATCATGTTCTGCGGAACGTCGGAGTAGTTCGCCAGCAACTGTTTCGAATCTTTCGGCAGACAGTAGCCGCCGTAGCCGAAGGAGGGGTTGTTGTAGTGGGTTCCGATACGCGGGTCGAGGCCTATTCCTTCGATTATGGCGCGGGAGTCGAGACCCTTGACTTCGGCGTAGGTGTCGAGTTCGTTGAAGTAACTGACGCGCAGGGCGAGGTAGGTGTTGGCGAAGAGTTTGACCGCTTCGGCTTCCTTCATCCCCATGTAGAGAACGGGAATAGCATTGGCCCCCCCGCTATCGGCCCCCCGACCCCCTGAAGGGGGTGTTGTTGTGTCGCTGCCTTGCGGTCCGATCGCGCCTTCCTTGAGGAGTCCGGCGAAAGTGTGGGCGGCGCGGGTCAGGTAGTCGATGTCGGCGATCCGGCTGATCGCGCGGTTCTCCTCCTCGAATTCGGCGTTCGGGACGATACGGGGGATGCCGATGATTATCCGCGAGGGGTAGAGGTTGTCGTAGAGCGCACAACTTTCGCGGAGGAATTCGGGGGAGAAAAGCAGGTTGAGCCGTTTGACTCCGCGCGAGGCGTAGCGGAGGTAGAGCGAGCGGCAGTAACCGACCGGAATGGTCGATTTGATGACGATTGTTGCCGAGGGGTTGACCTCGACGACGAGGTTGATGACCTGTTCGATCGAGTGGGTGTCGAAGTAGTTCCGGACCGGGTCGTAATTTGTCGGGGTCGAAACGACGACGAAGTCGGCGTCGCGGTAGGCGGCCGCGGCGTCGGTCGTGGCCGTCAGGTCGAGATCCTTTTCCCGGAGATAATTTTCGATATATTCGTCCTGGATTGGGGAGATCCGGCGGTTGATTTTTTCGACTTTTTCGGGGAGGATGTCGACGGCTGTGACCCGGTTGTGCTGCGACAGCAGAACGGCGAGCGACATCCCGACATATCCGGTTCCGGCAACGGCGATATTCATTGTTTCGGCAGGGGGGGTTCGGTTTCGGTTTCTTTCAGGACTGTTTCATCTGCTTCCCGAGCCAGACCTGCAGGAGGGTGAACAGGACGATGTCGCCCAGCAGGACCCATCCGACGTTGACCCAGACGCTGGCGATGACGCTGGCGATGGCGAAGAAGAGAGTGAATAGCATAATGATCATCAGCGTCGTACGCTGGCGCAGACCGGCGGCGAGAAGACGGTGGTGGATATGGGTTTTGTCGGGGAGGAACGGACTCTGGTGGCGGCGTATGCGGCCGATGAAGACGCGGAGCAGATCGAGGCAGGGGACAAGAAGCGGGGCGAAGGCGATCGCCAGCGAGTCGGGCTGCATCGTCGGGGTAAAGGTTATCTCGGTGTTGGCGATGACGACGCAGAGAAACGAGATGATAATCCCGAGCGAGAGCGAGCCGGTGTCGCCCATGAAGATCTTCGTGCCGCGGTCGGCGCGTCCGAGGAGGTTGAAGCAGAGAAAGGGAATCAGTACGCCGAATGTCGCGATTGCGAGCAGGGCGAAGATATAGGCTCCGGCGTGATAGAGGATAATGGCATCGTAGAGGGCAATCAGTGCGCAGATTCCGCCGGCGAGACCGTCGAGGCCGTCGATCAGGTTGATCGCGTTCGTGATGAAAACAACAACGAGGGCGGTCAGGAAGAAGGCGACGGCGGGGTGGAGTTCGTAGATTCCGAGACATCCGTTGAGAGATCCGATTGTCGTTCCGCTGACGGTCATGCAGAGGGCAGCGAAAATCTGGACGACGAATTTCGCGCTGTAGCGCACGCCAATCATATCGTCGGCGAGCCCGACGACATAGATCGCAACGAGCGAACAGATTCCGAGTCCGACGAGGGCTATCGTCCGGGCCGGCATGACGAACATGTCGCTGTCGAAGAACAGAAGGTTGACCGATACGGCCAGGGCCAGAGCGAAAAGAATTGCGGGCATAAACGAGACACCGCCGAGACGCGAGACGCGGTCGTGATGGATCTTTCGTTCGTCGGGGAGGTCATAGATGTCGCGTTCGGCCGAAATCCGCAGGATCGAGGGGATGATGACGGCACCGGCGGCGGCAGCGGTGGAGAGTGCGATAAGTGTGGTTAATACTAACATGTAGCGGTTATTGGATGATTGACTGTATTGATGGCTGAAAAAATGGTGACACTTTACTTTGCAAGTTTTTCCGGTGACGGTCAGAAATGGTATCCGAGGGTCAGCATCAGGTTGATGTTGTGGATCCTGGGATTGACCAGACCCGAGGTGTGGGAGATGTTCTTCATGCCGATCTGGGAGCGGACACCGATCCGGTAGCGGCGCGCAACGGTCAGTCCGGTCGCGAGGTGGAGACCGATGTCGCCGCGGTAGTATTCGTTTATGAATGTCGCGCTGTTGTTGAAGAACGAGGGTTTCGTCGTGACGACGCGGTTGACGAGTTCGCCGAGGGCGTTGACCTGGGAGTTGTAAACGGTCTGTCGCTGGGAGCCTCCGAAGCCGTAGGAGTAGTATAGTCCGGCGTCGACATCCCAGCGGATTTTCGGCGCGAGATTAAATCGGAACGACATATAGACCGGGATGTTGGCGTAGTAGTATCGGTTTCGCAGGAAGATGTTGCTGACGCTCGTCGCGTTGTCGTTCGATGTCGCGATATCGGTCCGGTTGTTGTTGACGACGATGTTCAGTTCGGTTCCGAGGGCGAGATAGCCGCGGATTCCGAAGGTTGCCGTCGCGCCGACACCCCATGCCGTGCCCATCGAGGTGTTGACTTCGCGGACTTCGTTGAAGCATCCGGTGTAGTTCTGGGTCTGCGCCGACCCGCCGATCAGGAATTGCAGGCCTGTTTCGAGGAAATTTTTCGCGGGGCTTTTGTCGCAGAAGATGACTCCCCCGGCGGCCTGGGCTTTGATTGTCGCCGTCAGTGTCAGAATCAGCAGTATGAAGAGTATTCTCTGGATTTTCATGTCGTCGTCGGATAAGGGAGTGTGGGGTTTATTCGAGGGTTATTTCGCCGAAGTATTCGGGACGATGGAAGTCGGGGGTCGGCGATTCGATCGGGCTCCATGTCAGGAAGTGGGGCACGGTTGTCATGTCGGCGCATTTGTAAAAGTTTCCGCGCATCGTGACCGGATGGTTCTCGTAGTGGATCCCGATCAGGTCGAGAGGTATGACAACGAGGAGGTTCCAGTTGAAGAGGCCCTCGACCTCCTGGAACGGACGCGAGCCGCAGGAGGGGATGCGGCGAATCCGGTCGAGTTGCTCGTCGGTGAAGAGTTCGAAATTGTTGCGGTCTGTCCGGCGCGAGGCGTAGGGGGCTCCGATACAGTTGAACTCGAAGTTGTAGTAGTGTCGGTCCGACGGATCGGGCTGGACGAAGAATTCGACGCAGGAGTCCTGATAGACATCGGAGTTATTGGCCGTATGGACCGCGCGGAGATAGTTGCATCTGACGAAGAAGTCGATGTATATCGCTGTCTTCGAGTGGGCGATCGAGAAGGTCGTCAGCGGGCGGTAGTCATATTGTCCGGGCCAGTTGAGCGTGTCGATGGTCTCGCGGCGGCCTGAGTTGTCGAGGGTGCTGACGATTTCGTCGGGGGACATCGTGTCGAGTTCTTCGATACAGGGGACGGTCATCGACCGTGGCGTCGTTTTATCCATTGAAGTAAGCGTTAATGCCGAACCACAGGCCTGCGGCAGCCATCAGCATCAGGAGCGTCGCGACGACGCGGTTGACGATCCACATGGCGCGGAGGTTGAAGTGGGAACGGACTTTGTTGACAAAATATGTTATGACGAACCACCATCCGAGGGCTCCGGCGGCGATCGCGAGATATCCGGTCGCGTAGTGCAGGGCCGAGGTGGCGTTGTCGAGGAAGTTGAATCGGGCGAAGAGACCGATGATAAAGAAGAGAATCAGCGGATTTGAGAAGGTAAATATAAAGCCGGTCGCGAAGTCTTTCCAGTCGTTCGACGAGGCGACATCGGGGGTTTTCAGCGTCCGCGAGGGGTTTTTCCGGAAGAGGAAGAGGGCGTAGGCGACGATAAAGAGGCTTCCGACGATCTGGAGAACCGCCTGGTTTTGTTCGATAAAATCGTGGACGAACGAGAGGCCGAGGCCGGTCAGGAGGCTGTAGGTCAGGTCTGAGAGGGCCGCTCCGCATCCGGTCAGGAATGCGGGGCGACGCCCTTTGTTGAGCGTGCGCTGGATTACGAGCACTCCGATCGGCCCCATCGGGGCGGAGATCAGAATGCCGATGACCAGTCCGTGGAATGCAAGGCTCAGAAATTGTTCCATCAGCGGCTCTGTTTCATAATTCCTACAAAATTACAACAAATCGCCGAATCGGAAAAATCTTTTTTTTGTTTATCTTCGATGTGATCTTCGATACACTTCTATCGCGCAGGTTCAACTGGCAAGTGCAAAATTAGCGATTTGTTTGAAGAACTCGTCTTTTGGGGTTGAAAAACCGGTTTTTTTCTTTGGCGGAGGTTCAGTTTTCTGCCGACATTCTTAATATATTCATCTGAGAAGTCATCGAAGTTTGATTTTTTAGGTGTATATTGACGGATGAGTTTATTCACATTCTCAACTGCGCCTTTCTGTCTGCCAAGAGCAGTAACTGTCGGTGAAGTAAACGGTGACATCAGGCAGATCTTTAAATCGAAGTCCTGCCGTGATGTCGAGATGTGCAGCGAACTCGCTGCCGTTATCTGTAGTGATGGTTTTCAGATATTTGCGATAGCCAGACAATAGTCTCACAACAACTTTAGCAGGTGGTTTTGCCTGCTTGCCATGTTTGAGACGTTCGAGCAGAACGAAACCAGTCAGCCTGTCAAGCAGCACAAGAATAGCGTGTCCACACGAGTCTACGATTAGATCCATCTTCCAGTCGCCGAAGCGAGAACCATCAGCTTCCTTAGGTCGGTCATGTATGCTCGTCCGATCAGCTATATTGGTGGATTTGGTGGGTTTACGCTCGCCTTTGGACCTACGCTTGAAGTTCGGATGCCTGCGATGCTTTTTTTGTACACGCGAACACTGTAACCGAAAACGGGTCTGTCAAAACACTACGTCATTTTGACTAAGTGTATGTAGATTAATGTAATGAGGTGGGTGATGTCTTTCTTGCAGGCCGAGCGTGCAAGGAAACAAAATAAATGCGTCAATTTTTATATCAAATGATGCTGCGGATTTCTGTTGGCGTCGGTGTATGGGTTTGCAATACGGAACCGGCTCCTTCGCGACCGTAAAGGAGAAATGTATCGTGTAACGCGTGGGCCGCGTTAACTATCAGTAGGAGTGGTGGTCGCGGCGGGAGGCGTCGAGGCGGAGGAGGATGAAGAGCAGGAGGGTGAAGCCCAGTAGCGATGAGCCTCCGTAACTGAAGAAGGGCAGGGGGATTCCGATGACCGGACAGAGGCCGATAACCATCCCGACGTTAATCGCCAGATGGAATATCAGATAGGAGGCGACGCAGTAGGCGTAGACCCGGGCGAAGGCCGATGGTTGTCGCTCGGCGATTGTTATTATCCGCAGAATCATCACGACAAACAGAAGCAGGACCGCGACCGTCCCGACGAACCCCTCCTCCTCGCCGATCGTGCAGAAGATGAAATCGGTGTGCTGTTCTGGGACATATTTCAGTTTTGTCTGCGTTCCGTTCAGGAAACCTTTTCCGAAGACACCTCCAGAGCCGATCGCAATCTTCGACTGGTTGACGTTATAGCCCGCGCCGCGGAGGTTCTCTTCGATTCCGAGGGCAACTTTGACGCGCATCTGCTGATGTTCCATCAGGGTGTTGAAGGCTGCGTTGACCGAGAATAGGAAGACAACGCCGGCGAGGACGCTGCCGACGGTCACGAACGCCGCGCGCGATTTGTTGCGGAAGGCGATGAACAGGATGTAGATACAGGCCGAGCCGAGCACGAGCGAGAAGAAAACATGGCCGTTGACCGGAACACCGCAGAGTTCGAGGACGACGACAACGGCTGTAGCGGCCAGGAAGCCGAGAAGTACGTTCCGGGCGGCGATAATCTGGCGGCAATAGAACAGGAGCATCAGGACCGTCACGACCATAAGCATAATAAAGACGATCGCCTCTCCCGTTGGGATTCCGAGAAACATCGTCTCGGAGAATTTGATCGCGACGACGAAAATCGTGACAGCCGCCAGGGCTCCGAGCAGAACCAGTCCGCTCATCCCCTCGCGGAACAGAACGAAGAACAGCGCCATGTAGGCCAGGGCCGAACCGGTCTCCTTCTGGGCGAGAATCAGGACGATCGGGATAAAGATAATCGCCAGGGCCTTGTAGTAGTTCGACGGTTTGGCATTCAGCCGGAAGTTGTAGGTGCTAAACAATTTGGCCAGGGCTAGCGCCGTCGCAGTCTTGCCGAATTCGGCCGGCTGGAGGCTCATCGGGCCGAGCACGATCCATGACCGGGAGCCCTTTATGTCGGGGGCGATGAATATCGTCAGAATCAGCAAGGCAATGACCGCGACGTAGATGACCATCGCGTAGGTCTCGTAGAAGCGGACGTCGATCAGCAGGACGATAAGGGCCGCGACAAGTGACAAACCGATCCAGCGTATCTGCTTGCCGGAGAACTCGTTTCCGTCGAAGATGCTTGCGTGGTCAAAGTCATAACTGGCGGCATATATCGATATGACGCCGAGGGTCACCATAGCCAGGTAGAGGACGACGGTGAACCAGTCGATGTCGCGGAAAAGCGACGCACCGCTATCGTTTTTTTGAGGCTCCACTATATTGAATTGTATTCGATTCGAACATTCGTGTTTCTATATATTTCCGGTCGTCGGCAATTTTCCCCTTCAGGTAGCGTTCGATTACGAGACTCCCGATCGGGACGCCGAATGTCGCGCCGAACCCGGCGTTTTCGATATAGGCGCAGACGGCGATTTTCGGTTCGTGATAGGGGGCGAAGCCGATGAAGGCCGAGTGGTCACGGCCGTGGACATTCTGGGCCGTTCCGGTTTTGCCGCAGACCTCGATGTCGGGGAGGTTCGCCAGGCGGCATGTTCCGCCGGTCACGGCCATACGCATTCCCTCGGCGATATCCTCGTAGTGGTGTGAGGCGATCGTCGGGTAGCGCCGCTCGGTGTAGAGCGGATTGATCATGGTGTCTTCGATCTCTTTGACGACATGGGGCGTGATGAACCATCCGCGGTTTGCGATTGTCGCACATTCGTTAGCCAACTGGAGCGGGGTCGCGAGCACTTCACCCTGGCCGATTGCGACGGAGATTATCGTGTTTGCGCTCCAGTGGCCTTCGCCATATCGTTCGGAATACCATTTCGCGTTCGGGAGGAAGCCGCGCTTCTCTCCGGGGAGGTCGACGCCGAGTTTATATCCGAACCCCATCGAGACAAGATGGTCCTTCCAGATTTCGAATGCCTTCGCAGGGGTGCCGTATTTGCTTCGCTTGTCAATCATCGCGCGGAAGCCGTAGCAGAAGAAGGCGTTGCATGAGGTCTGGAGCGCCGGCTTGAGCGGCAGGGGGGATGCGTGGCCGTGGCATCCGACGCGGAGCCGTCCCGAGATATATCCGTGGGAGCAGGGGAATGGGGTCGAGAGATTGATGATCCCCTCCTGGAGCAGAATCAGTCCCTGAGTCGGCTTGAAGGTCGATCCGGGGGGATAGGTGCCCATCAGGGCGCGGTCGTAGAAGGGGTTGTGGGGATCGTTGACGAGCATCTTGTAGTTTTCGCCGCGCTGGCGTCCGACCAGCAGAGTCGGGTCGTAGGTCGGTCCGGAGACCATCGCGAGGATCTCGCCGGTCGATGGTTCGATCGCGACCAGGGCGCCACTTTTGTTGACCATCAGCGACTCGGCATACTGCTGGAGCTCGATGTCGATGCTGAGTTTAAGGTTCCGGCCCGACTGGGCCATTATGTCCTTCTCGCCGTTTTCGTAGCGTCCTTCGATTCGGCCGTATGCGTTTCGGATCAGGATCTCGACCCCCTTCTGGCCGCGGAGAACCTCTTCGTAACTTTTCTCGATACCGAGGTCGCCGGTGTAGTCGCCGGGGCTGTAGTAGGGGTCGCGGTCGATGTCGGTCTGCGACACCTCGCGTATATTTCCGAGGACGTTCGCGGCGCAACGGTAGTTATACTGGCGCAGGATCCGTTTCTGGATAAAGAATCCGGGGAAACGGTACATCTTTTCCTGGAGTTTGCCGTAGTCCTCGGCCGTCAGGTGTGACATGAATTTCTGGGGCGTATAGGCCGAGTAGCCGGGATTCAACCGCCGGTCTCGCATGTCGGCCATTCGTTTTTCGAACTGGCGGCGTGTGATCCCCATCGTGTTGCAGAAGTCGAGGGTGTCGATATGCTGGATATCCTTCGGGATAAGCATGACGTCGTAGGCCGGCTGGTTGTATACGACGACACGCCCCTGGCGGTCGTACATCAGCCCGCGGGAAGGGTAGACGGCTTTGCGGAGAAAGGCGTTCGAATCGGCGAATTCCTTGTAGCGGTCATCGACAACCTGGAGGCTGAAGAGCCTGACGATATAGATGACGGCGATGACCAGCAGGAATCCGATGATCGCATATTTTCTTTTTTCGAGACTATAGTCTTTTCGCATCGAGTCGGAGAGTTAGGCTGTCGATACAGACCATCATCAGCGTTGTCAGCAGGGTGCTGCAGAGGATACAGAGGCCGAGTCGGACAAGGTCGAAGAACGTGAAGGCTTCGATTATGAAGATCACGCCGCAGTAGATCAGCGACATCGTCAGGGCATACTTCAGGTAGACCCCGAAACCGAGCGAGCGGATGCAGGGCTGGGGGTATGTGAAGTCCTCTTCGCGCGGGAAATAGAGCCGCAGGACCGGGAGTCTGACTCCGGCGAGAATCGTCGAGGCCAGCGAGTTCATCCCCTGGGTGTCGGAGAGGATGTCGACGGCGAGGCCCATGAAAAACGCGACGGTCAGGACCCAGTTGCGCGACATGTTGACCGGCAGGCGGAGAATGACGTAGATGAACACGAAAGGCATCGCCACATCGAAGATGAAGATGTGGTTGAAAACGACGGCTTGCAGGAGAATCAGCACGATGCTCCAGAAGATGAAGGCGAGTGCGGTTCGTGTCATTGGTCTCTATGTTCGTGTCGGCAGAGGTGTTGAGGTTATATCGACTGGATTATTTTTTTTGACATTAATTTCTGCGCTTCAGAATTTCGGCTCGGCGATATCGTCGTCGCTCTCGACTTCGGCCAGTTCCGGTTTCATATAGTCGCGGATGATGCGGACGGTCCGCAAGGTCGAAAAATCTGTGAACAGACGGACGCGCAGTGCGCGGAAGTTGTCGTCGCGGTTCGGCATGTCGGCGATGACGCGTCCGACGGCGACTCCGGCGGGGAAGGCCGAGGAGAAGCCGCTGGTCACGATCGTGTCGCCGACGGCGTAGACGGCGTGTCGCGGCAATTCCTCGAGGACGGCGTCGCGGCTGTCCTTGCCGTCCCAGACGAGCGAGCCGATATGCTCGCTGTTTTTTACCTTGCACGACAGTCTGAGATGGGGGTTCAGGACCGAGATGATTCGGGCCGAGTGTGGCCCGACCTTGTTGACGATGCCGACGACGCCGTTGACATCGACGACACCCATCTCAGGCTCGATTCCGTCGAGCGACCCCTTTTCGATTGTGATGTAGTTATAAGGGCGTGAGATGCTGTTGTTGATGACATGGGCGAGGGTAAAGCCGTAGCGCGACGGCAGCGAGTCGATCTTCAGTGTGTCTGTTCCGGCTGTCAGGGCAATCTGCCGGAGTTGCTGGCGCAGACCGAGCACCTCGAGTTCTAGGTCGGTGTTGCGCCGGAGCAGGTCGTCGTTGATCGAGCGGAGGTTGAAGTAGGAGGTCACGTTCGATGCCGCCGAATAGACGGCGCTGGCGGCCGTGCTCGCCGTCGTCAGCCAGAGGTGGTGGTGGTAGGGGTTGCTCGAGAACAGAAGGACACACGAGATGACGACATAGATGATGAACAGCATCCATGTCCCCGTCCGGACAAGAAATGTCAGCAGGTTGTGCATTCAGCCCCTTAGCGAATCAGGAATGAGAACTTGTCGATGTTCTTCAGGGCGACACCCGTACCCTTGGCGACGGCCAGGAGGGGATCTTCGGCGATGTGGAACTGGATTCCGATCTTGTCGGTCAGGCGCTTGTCGAGGCCGCGGAGCATCGCGCCGCCGCCGGCGAGATAGATGCCGTTCTTGACGATGTCTGCATAGAGTTCGGGAGGTGTCTGCTCGAGAGCCTGGAGCACGGCGGCCTCGATCTTCGTGATCGAGCGCTCGATGCTGTGGGAGATCTCCTGGTATGAGACGGGGACCTCCATCGGCAGCGCCGTCATCTGGTTCGGGCCGTGGACGATATAGTCCTCGGGGGGATTGTCGAGTTCGGTCAGGGCGGAGCCGACGTTGATCTTGATCAGTTCGGCCGTACGTTCGCCGACCTTGACGTTGTGGACGCGGCGCATATGCTCCTGGATGTCGTTCGTCAGGTCGTCGCCGGCAATCTGGATGCTCTTGTTCGAGACGATGCCGCCGAGGGAGATGACAGCGATTTCAGTCGTTCCGCCGCCGATGTCGACAATCATGTGGCCTTCGGGGGCGACAACATCGAGTCCGATGCCGAGAGCGGCGGCCATCGGTTCGTAGATCATATAGACGTCGCGTCCGCCGGCGTGCTCGGATGAGTCGCGGACGGCGCGGATCTCGACTTCTGTCGAGCCGCTCGGGATGCCGATGACCATACGCATCGAGGGCTGGAACCATTTGCTTTTTGCGCTGGCTTTTTCGACGAGACCGCGGATCATCATCTCGGCGGCATTGAAGTCGGCGATGACACCCTTGCGCAGAGGTCGGATCGTGCGGATCCCTTCGTGCTCTTTGCCCTGCATCAACTGGGCTTCGCGGCCGACGGCGATCGGGCGGCCTGAGCGTACGTCGATGGCGACGATCGAGGGTTCGTCGATGACGATTTTGTCGTTATGGATAATAATCGTGTTGGCCGTTCCGAGGTCAATCGCGATTTCTTTGGTCAAGGAAAAGAAACCCATGTGTTTCGTTTTAGATAAGTTGTTTTTTGTTGAATGTAAATGTGTTTCGCTGGCGGGATAATCAGTGCTTGAAGTGGCGGAAACCGGTCGTGACCATTGCCATCGCGTTTGCATCGCAGTATTCGACCGATTCGTTGTCACGGATCGATCCTCCGGGATGGATTACGGCGTCGATACCGGCTTCGTGGGCGATCTCGACGCAGTCGGCGAAGGGGAAGAAGGCGTCCGACGCCATAACGGCCCCCTGGAGATCGTGGCCGAAGGCGCGGGCTTTCTCGATTGCCTGCTTGAGCGAGTCAACGCGCGATGTCTGCCCGACGCCGCTGGCGCATAGCGTCAGATTTTTGGCCAAAACAATCGCGTTGCTCTTCGAGTGTTTGACGATTTTGTTGGCGAAGAGAAGGTCTGCAACGCGGTCGGCGCTGACGGCGGCTTTGGTGACCTGGTGGAGATCCTCGGGGGTCTCGACCTTCAGGTCGCGGTCCTGTACGAGGGCGCCGTTCAGAACCGAGCGGAACTGTCGGCGGGTTTCGAGCGGAGCCTTCTGGACGAGGATGATACGGTTTTTCTTCTGGCATAGGATGTCGAGGGCCTCGTCGGTGTAGGAGGGGGCGATGACGACCTCGAAGAAGATCTTGTTGATTTCGTCGGCAGTCTCACGGTCGATCTCGCCGTTGGAGATCAGGACGCCTCCGAAGGCCGAGAGGGGATCGCAGGCGAGGGCCGCTTTCCAGGCTTCGGGGATTGTCTCGCGGCAGGCGATGCCGCAGGCGTTGTTATGCTTCAGGACGGCGAAGGTCGGGGTGTCGAACTCGGCCATCAGCGAGACGGCGGCGTCGATGTCGAGGAGGTTGTTGTAAGAGACCTCCTTGCCGTGGAGTTTGTCGAACATCTGGTCGAAATGACCGAAGAATGTCGCGGCCTGATGGGGGTTCTCGCCGTAGCGCAGATGCATCGCGCCGTCGATTGCAACACGCATCTCGGCAGGCGCTTCGCTCCTGGCGAAATAGTTGAATATCGCGCTGTCGTAGCCCGAGGAGACGGCGAAGGCCTCTTTGGCGAAGAAGCGGCGCTCGGCCAGGGTCGAGGCGGCGCCGTTGCGGCGGAGCATTTCGGCCAGCGGGAGATACTGCTGCTTCGAGGCGACGATGACGACGTCGTTGAAGTTCTTGGCGGCGGCGCGGATCAGCGAGATGCCGCCGATGTCGATCTTCTCGATGATGTCGGCCTCGGGGGCGCCGGAGGCGACTGTCGCCTCGAAGGGATAGAGGTCGACGATGACGAGGTCGATCGCGGGGATCTCGAACTGCTCGGTGTGACGGCGGTCCTCGTCGTTGTCGCGGCGGGCGAGGATGCCGCCGAAGACCTTCGGATGGAGCGTCTTGACGCGTCCGCCGAGAATCGAGGGGTAGCCTGTCAGATCCTCGACCGCCTCACAGTCGTAGCCGAGGCTTTCGATGAACGAGCGCGTGCCGCCGGTCGAGATGAAACTGACGCCGCCATCGTGGAGAAGTTTTAGAATTTCGTCGAGTCCATCTTTATGAAAGACAGAAACTAATGCTTTCTTGATATGTTTGAGATCACCCATTGTTTTTGCTTTTTATTCGATTAGAGTGCAAAATTACGAAAAAAACGCCAACATATAATTATTGACGGACCAAAAAGATTACGGCAAATCGACGTTTTCCGATATTTTTTCTTTTGCGAACCTTCGGGGCGCCGCAGGTGTTGTTTCTAAACAAAATATGTTAACAAAACCCAGATAGATTATGTCAACAAAACGTATCGGTGTGTTCTTCGGTTCGTCGACCGGAACAACCGCAGAGGAAGCCGGGAATATCGCCCGGGCTATGGGTGTCGCAGAGAAGGATGTCCACGATGTTGCCGCGACGGCTCCATCGAGTGTCGGTAACTACGATGTGCTGATATTCGGAACGAGCACGTGGGGCGACGGTCGTCTCGAAAGCGACTGGTATGATTTTCTCGACGGAATCGAGGTCCTCGATTTGAAAGACAAGATAATAGCGCTGTTCGGGTGCGGCGACGAGTCGATGAGCCGGACGTTCTGCAACGGCGTCGGCGAACTCTACGACCGCCTGCAGCGCACGGGCGCGTGGTTTATCGGGGCGTACCCTGCCGACTGCTATGATTTCGAGCATACTTCGGCGATCCGCGACGGCCTCTACGTCGGGCTGTTGCTCGACGACGTGAACCGGCCCGAATTGTCGCCCGACCGTGTTGCCGGATGGACGACGCAATTGAAAGGGGAACTCGCCGACTGAACAACCTGCGAACTGACTTGCTGAAACGGACAATCCCCGGTGTCTCGAATCTGACGCCGGGGATTCGAATTATCGGATTTCTCCGAGCATGTTCTTCAGTTCTTCAACAGATATACCCGAAATATCGGAAACCATTTCGACAGCCATACCTTTTGCCAGCATGGCTTTAATCATTTCGGCTCTTCCTTCGGCTCTTCCTTCGGCTCTTCCTTCGGCTCTTCCTTCGGCTCTTCCTTCGGCTCGATATGTGTCGAGAACATCATCTTGTGTCCGGATAGAGTCGATGTGGTCGTCGTATGCACGCCTTTCTGCTGCGTTCATCGATATGACTCTCAGTTTTTCCTGTACTTGCTGAAGCCCCGGGATTGTCGTGTCGTCTTTTATGTTTCCCGTTTTCAGATAGTACATCCACTCGTCTAAAGGCGAAGTCGGAATTTTAGAGAACGCATTGACTCTGACAAGGTAGTATTCCGGAAATACCTCTTTTGGCAGATGTGTCACGATGACGCCCTCTTCGCGCGCACTAACCCGAAGGTCTGATCCTGTATGTAACCCTTTGAATCTGGTTTCCCCGTGGTATACATAGTCGTCTCCCTGTCCGTAGTCGCAGTACAGGATGCTGATGGAGTAGACCTTTTTGATCTGGTCGTAGTTGTCACCGATATTGATGTGCTCGGTGATTGCTTTGCATGTTCCGTAAAGTATACGCTGGAGGTAGTGTAATTGTCTTGTTAGCTGGACTTCGACGATAATCAGGTGTCCCTTGCTGTTTTTGGCTTTTATGTCGACGCGGTTAAATTTGTCGCTCTCAGATTCCTGATTGGACTCGCTTTCGAGGATTTCCACTATTTTGACATCTTCATTCAGCAGAACCGAAATCAAACTTTCTAGTATGCCGAAGTTGGCTTTGTCGCGGAGCATATGTTTCATAGCCCAGTCGAAACGGATGTAGTCTCTGTCCATATTTGTGAATTTTTTCGCAAAAATAATGATTTTGTCGATATAAAACAAGAGCGCTATAAATAAAGAGCGCGCCAACAGGGTGGTGGAACCGTGCGGGCGCGCTGAGAAGGTTTTCCGAATCAGGTAAACAGGCTTTTTAATAACGCCAGCAAAATACCTTCTCTTTATCTGACTAACGCCCCGCGGCGAAAATGGTTCACGGCGGGGCCGGAAAAATAATTTCAAAAAAAATGTCGAAAAATTTTGTCGGTTCGTGAAAAGGCCGTAACTTTGCACTCGCAAAACAAAACGCGGCGGGATAGCTCAGTTGGTTAGAGCGTCGGATTCATAACCCGGAGGTCCCGAGTTCAATTCTCGGTCCCGCTACCTAAAGAGCCTGGTCAATTACGACCGGGCTTTTTATGTTTTTGCCATGATGCTTTGTTAAATTGTTGTTATGACAAATTGACAAATTGACATCCCGACCGATTCATTTTTGATATAAAAAGAGCGGGTTTAATCCGTTTGGATCAAACCCGCTGCATTGTCTCGGTTAGTCGGGGTGACAAGATTCGAACTTGCGACAACACGCCCCCCAGACGTGTACTCTAACCGGGCTGAGCTACACCCCGAATTTGCTTCCCTCGGAGGGGTTCCCCCGAAAAGCGTTGCAAAGTTAGGCATGTTTTTCGAGCCAGCCAAATTTTTGGCAAACTTTTTTTATTCATTCTTTTCTTTGTCGGCGTAAATTATTGACACTCAATACGGCTGAGAATTTCTTCGAATTCGACGACGCGAATCGATTTGTGTATTCAAAAAAAAATCGCTAAATTTGCTTTGATTTTCGGCACGGGGATGCCCGGCCAAATCCTATTTAAATAGATCATAGAAAAGAAGATAAACTGACAAATGGCAGAATCAGAAGAAGCATATAGCGCCAGTAACATCCAGGTGCTCGAGGGCCTTGAGGCAGTCAGAAAACGCCCGGCCATGTATATCGGCGATATCAGCGCAAAGGGTCTCCACCATCTGGTGTATGAGGTTGTCGACAACTCGATCGACGAAGCCCTCGCCGGATTTGCCGACCATATCGACGTCACGATCAACCCCGATAACTCGATAACCGTCATCGACAACGGCCGCGGTATACCGGTCGATATCCACGAAAAGGAGGGCAAGAGCGCTCTCGAGGTCGTTCTGACGGTTCTCCATGCCGGCGGCAAGTTCGACAAAGGTTCTTATAAGGTGTCGGGAGGTCTCCACGGCGTCGGCGTTTCGTGTGTCAACGCTCTGTCGACTTATCTCCGCGCCGAAATCCACCGTAACGGGAAACGCTACATCCAGGAATACAGCTGCGGAAAACCGACCTCCGAACTGATCGTCGAAGGGGAGAGCAGCCATACCGGAACGAGCATTACCTTCAAACCTGACGCCTCGATCTTCACCGTCACGGTCTACGACTACGCGACCCTCGCCAACCGTCTGCGCGACCTGGCCTACCTGAACGCCGGAATCACCCTGACGCTGACTGATAAACGCGCCCCCGAAGATGGCGGAACAGACCGCAGCGAGACTTTCTTCTCGCGCGACGGACTGAGCGAATTCGTCCGCTATATCGACTCGAACAAGGAGCCGCTGATCGACGATGTCATCCACCTGAACACCGAGCGCCAGGGGATCCCCGTCGAGGTCGCTCTGACCTATAACACTTCTTTCAACGAAAATGTCTACTCCTTCGTCAACAATATCAATACGATCGAGGGCGGCACACACCTGACCGGCTTCAAACGCGGTCTCTCGGCGACTTTCAAAAAATATGCCGAGGAGAGCAAACTTCTCGAGAAAGCCAAGGTCGAAATCTCCGGCGACGATTTCCGTGCCGGTCTGACGGCTGTCGTTTCGGTCAAGGTCATGGAGCCGCAGTTCGAGGGGCAGACTAAAACGAAACTCGGAAACAACGAGGTTATCGGCGCAGTCCAGACCGCCGTTTCAGAGACGCTCCACAACTACCTTGAGGAGCATCCCCAGGAAGCGAAGATCATAGTCGACAAGGTCATCGTTGCCGCCCAGGCCCGCCACGCCGCGATCAACGCCCGAAACAATATCATCAGCAAATCCGGCGTTCTCGGCTCGATTCCGGCGAAGTTCGCTAACTGCTCGTCCCATACGCCCGAACTCTGCGAGTTGTTCCTCGTCGAGGGTGACTCCGCAGGCGGTACGGCCAAGCAGGGGCGCGACCGCAAGTTCCAGGCGATTCTCCCGCTGAAGGGCAAGATCCTGAACGTCGAGAAGGCGATGGACCACAAGGTCTTCGAGAACAAGGAAATCACCAGCCTCTTCCGCGTCATGAAGGTCACTCCGGGAACGGACGAGGATTCGCGCGCGGTCGATATCTCGAAATGTGCGTTCCACAAGGTCATCATCATGACCGATGCGGATGTCGACGGGGCCCATATCGCGACCCTGCTGATGACATTTTTCTTCCGCCGGATGCGTCCTGTGATCGAACAGGGATATCTCTATCTCGCGACCCCGCCGCTCTACAAGGTCTCGAAGGGGAAAGAGAGTGTCTACTGCTACAGCGACGCCGAGCGAAATACGGTCCTCGACCGTATGGGCGAACGCGGTGTCAGCGTCCAGCGCTACAAAGGTCTCGGCGAGATGAATGCCAAGGAACTCCGCTTCACGACGATGTCGCCCGAACACCGTATCTTGAAACAGGTGACGATCTCCGACGCCGCCGAGGCTGACCGTATCTTCTCGATGCTGATGGGCGAGGATGTAGCCCCGCGTCGCGATTTTATCGAGGAAAACGCCGACTACGCCAATATCGACGCTTAAACCGAAAAGCAAAAATACGACGACGCACGTACCGCAACGAGCCGATACGTGCGTCGTCTGTATAACATTTCGCGCAATCTGCGCGTTATAGATAAAACAGATAACCGAAATTTGAGTTATGGCTAATTCATCAACCACGAAGAATACACGATCGCCGCGGAAGACGTCGAAAGACCTCCGCGCCTCCGTCCTCGAATATATTGGACAGCAACAGAACAAGACTTTCAATTACAAACAGGTCGCATACGCCCTCGGTGTCGATGCGCCGCAGGCGCAGAAGGCGATTGCGTTACAGCTCGCCGAACTGGCTTTCGACGGCGACCTGATCGAAGTGTCGCCCGGAAAATACAAGTCGCCACAGCGCTCGAATGTCGTCACGGCGACGATGGTGCGCCGAAGCAACGGAAAGAACAGTATCGTGACAGACACCGACGGCGAAACAATCTTCGTCGCCGAGCGAAATTCGATGCACGCGCTCAACGGCGACAAGGTTCGCGCTATCGTATCGGCTGTGCGTCGCGGCGTCGAACCCGAGGCGGAGATTATCGAAATTATCGAGCCGAAAGAACAGACTTTCATCGGAACACTCCATGTCGACCGCCAGATGTCGTATCTCCAGACCGATTCGAAATTTCTAGCTGTCGATATAATCATTCCCCGCGGGAAACTGCGCGGCGGAAAGACTGGCGACAAGGCGGTTGTCAGGATCACCGACTGGCCCGACGACTCGAAGAATCCGACGGGGGAGGTTGTCGACGTCCTCGGCAAAACCGGCGAGAACCACGCCGAGATGCATGCGATTCTGGCTGAATTCGGACTTCCCTATAAATATCCGGCCAACGTCGAGGCTGCCGCGGCAAAGATTGACGCCGGCATTACCCCCGAGGTTGTCGCCGCCCGCCGCGATATGCGCGCGACAACAACGTTTACGATCGACCCCAAGGACGCGAAGGATTTCGACGATGCCCTGTCAATCCGAATGCTCGACAACGGAAACTACGAGGTCGGGGTTCATATCGCCGACGTAACCCACTATGTCCACCCCGGAACGCTGATCGACAAGGAGGCCGAGAAACGCGCGACATCGGTCTATCTCGTCGACCGCGTCGTTCCGATGCTTCCGGAGCATCTCTCGAACGGAATCTGCTCGCTCCGCCCCGATGAGGATAAACTGACTTTCTCGTGTGTCTTCGAGATGACCCCGGATGGGAAGGTTGTCAACAGCGAGATTCTCCGGACTGTCATCCGGAGCAACCATCGCTTTACTTACGAAGAGGCTCAGGATGTCATCGAGACAGGCCACGGCGACTATTCAGCAGAAATTCTCGCTCTCGACCGTCTTGCGAAGATTCTCCGCAACAAGCGCTACGAAGACGGAGCGGTCGACTTCGACCGCTACGAAGTTCGTTTCGACATCGACGAGACCGGACATCCGACCGGAGTCTACTTCAAAGAGTCGAAAGACGCGAACAAACTGATCGAGGAATTCATGCTGCTGGCCAACCGGACAGTCGCCGAAACGATTGGGAAAATGTCCGGCAAGCGGAAATCGAAGGCTTTCGTCTATCGAATCCACGATATGCCGGAACCGGGCAAACTCCAGGATCTTTCGAAACTCGCCCGGACTTTCGGATATCGCGTCAAAGAATCGGGCTCGGCCCGCGAGGTCAACCGCTCGATTAACCGCCTTCTCCAGGATATCAAGGGGAAAGGGGAGGAGAACCTCCTTTCGACTCTGGCAATCCGTTCGATGGCGAAGGCTGTCTATTCGACCGAAAACATCGGCCACTATGGTCTTGCCTTTGACCATTATACCCACTTCACCTCGCCGATACGCCGATACCCCGACATGATGGCCCATCGTCTTCTCGAACGCTATCTCTCGGGGGGGCGCTCGGTCAATCTTCAGAAACTCGAGGAGGAGTGCAAGCACTCGAGCGAGATGGAACAGCTCGCCGCCAGCGCCGAGCGCGCCTCGATCAAATACAAACAGGTCGAATATATGCAGGACCATCTCGGCGAAGTCTTCGACGGGGTCATCTCGGGTGTGACCGAGTGGGGGCTCTATGTCGAACTGGCCGAGAATATGTGTGAGGGGCTTGTTCCCGTCCGCGACCTCGCCGACGACTACTACGAATTCGACGAGAAGAATTTCGCCCTGATCGGGCGCCGCAACAATATCCGTTTCCGCCTTGGCGACGTCGTCCGGGTCCGCGTTGCCCGAACCGATCTGGCGAAAAAACAACTCGATTTCTCCCTTGTCGACGACCGTATCCGTCGCCAGGGTGAGGACGAACTCGGCCGGAAGGTCGGTGCTCGCGAGGCTGTTGCCGGAGCAGGAGGGCGTCGTCAGCGTTCGCGTCAGAAAACCCGCACGCGCCGCCGCCGGTGAACCCCACGATGGAAAACTGCAGTATGAACGGCGGCGAAGAGGCTGTAACGGTCATGATCGAGGGGCTGATGCTCCGCGCCTGTCACGGTGTGTTCGACCAGGAGCGGCGTGTCGGCAACGATTTTCGTGTCGATCTGACGCTGAGGTGCGATGCCTCGGCCGTCGCCGCCGCCGAGGCCGACGATATTTCCCTGGCGGTCAACTATGCCGATGTAATCTCTCTGGTCAGCCGCGAGATGGCCATCCCCTCGAGGCTGCTCGAGGCGGTCGCGCGGCGTATCGGCCGCGCTGTCGACTCCGGGTTTCCGGCTGTTGTCGGCGGTGAGGTGACGGTTACGAAACTGACCCCCCCCTGCGGTGTCAGGCTGACGGGGGGTGTCTCCGTCAGATACCGTTGGTCCAGGTAAAGTTCTTCTTGCGCCAGGTGATCCCCTTGACCAGATAGGAGAAGTTATAGAAGAGGTGCCAGAACATCAGCGGCACGACCGTCAGCAGAAGCGGGCGCGACATCAGCGCGCGCGAAGTCCGGCGCCACGATGCGGAGACCAGCACGCCGGCCGTCAGGAAAAGTACGGCGAACGCTCCGGCAGGGATGACCGAAGGTAGCGCCGTCAGCGAGGCGGCGATCCCGGCGGCGGCGAAGATCCACCACATCCAGCATCCGACCGACAGCAGTACGCGCGGCCAGAAGGTCAGTTTCTGCCCCGTGAACCGGCGGCTCAGTTTGTTGAAAATGTGGGATTTCTTCGGGGTCGTGTCGTGGACCTCGACCATCGACTGGCGGCTCAGTTCGATCGCGCTGTTGGCGCGGGTCGCTATTTCGGAGATGAAAATGTCATCGTCGCCGTTGTTCAGGTTGAGCGATCGCGAGAAACCCTTGTTGTCGAAGAATATCTTCCGGGTGTAGGCCAGATTCGCTCCGTCGCCGCGGAACACCCGCCGGTCGAGGGCGGGGAGTATCCATGTGATCGCTTGGTAGACAGCGTCGAAGGCGCGGATCCGGAAGGCTCCGCGGCAATCTGCACCGTCGGCCATTGCCGCATACCCGACGACGACCTCCTTGCCGGCGGCGACGTGGCGCGTCATCCGTTTGAGCCATTCGTTCGAGGGAATGCGGCAGTTTCCGCGCGTCAGCACGACGCAGTCATATCGCGCGGCCTTGACTCCGAGGGTGATCGCCAGTTTGCGGCGGCTGAGGTTTCGCGAGTGTGAGGGGGCGAAGGTCAGGTAGAGGTTGCTATAGGTTAGTTCGAGTTGCCCGATTATGTCCTCGGTGTTGTCGAAACTGCCGTCGTTGACGATAATGACCTCCATTGCCGCCGGATAGTCCTGTCCGAATATGTCGGCGACAAGGTCGCTGATGTTCCAGCCGTCGTTGCTGGCGTAGACAACGACCGAGACGTCGGGGTATCCCCCGGCGAGGAGGGGTTCTTCGGAGTCGGAGGCGACGCGGCGGCGAATTCGCCTCAGAACAGAGAGCCAGAGCGTCAGCATGATGGCCAGGGCTCCGGCGGCGACAGCGGCGAGGAGTATCGTCGTGTCGCTGAAATCATATGTCAGTAGAAGATCTGTGTCCATAATAATCGAAAGTTGCCGGGGCGTTGATTCCCCCGGAAAACAAGACACAAAATTACGAAAAATCCGACATAAATCTGTCGCCTCGGTCTGAATTTTTATCTCTCCGGTCCGGTCCTCACGGCAGACTATACTAAAATAAGATAATCGACGTTATTAAAATACAAATTCTGGAAATTCGGATACTGGACAATGCAAAACCGGGGCGTATACAAATGGTCGTTCATAGACCGCGTCAGTCTGGCGCTGATTAATTTCGGCGTCAATATAGCGTTGGCCCGTATGCTGACCCCCGATGACTATGGTCTTCTGGCGATGATTACTATTTTCATAGCGATAGCCGCCGATTTGTCGAGTTGCGGACTCTCCGACGGTCTGGTCCATAAACTGAAACCAACGGAACTGGACTATTCTACTGTTTTCGTTTTCAACGCCGCCTTCGGCCTCCTGTTCGGGCTCCTTTTTTTCTTTACGGCCCCGCTCGTGGCCTCATATTTCGGACACGGAGAGCTCGTCGGGATAATGAGGATTCTCGGTGTCTGTTTCTTTTTCCAGACTATGTCGTATGTCCAGGAGACACGATTGCGGAAAATGTTGAAAATGAAATCTATTTGTATAGCAAGAGTCGGGGCGACGATAACAGTTTCGATTATGGGTATTGTGGCAGCTATGCTCGGTTATGGTTATAAGGCGTTGGTCTGCACCCAGATACTGTTGTCCTTCTTTCTTTTCCTATACTATACGGTTATATCCCGATGGTTCCCGGCTATCGGCTTCAGCCGTAAATCGTTCAAGGAATTTTTCTCCTATGGAGTCCATCTGATGCTGGCCTATTTTGCTTCGGAGATAGGAAAGAATATCAATACATTCGTGCTCGGCCGGTTCTATTCATCCCCTTCTGCTTCGGGCGTATATTACCAGGGAGCGAAACTTGCGGCAGTTCCGTTTGGCGTGACTGAGAGTTCGTTGAACAACCCTTTTTTCGTTGTCGCGTCGAACGAGGCCGACAAGGAGAAACAGCGCCGGCTGATACTCGAGATGTTCAGGACGATTATCGGTGTCAACGGGACGATTATCCTGTTGTTGCTTGTGGTTGCCGCTCCCGCGGTTATCATGCTATATGGTGACAAGTGGGTTGCTTCGATCCCGATTTTCAGAATCCTTGCCCTGGCGGAGTTCACATTCTGTATAAGATCTTTTTTTCAGACGATCTGTAAGGTTCATGGCCGAACGGTCTTTGTCCGTAATATGGGTTTCGCCGAGGTGGCGGTCCAGTTGCTCCTGCTCATGATATTCTGTCGCCAGGGCATACTTTGGATTGCGTGGACACAGGTTGGTGGAGTATTCTTTTCTGCGATTATTTACATGATCTTCTGCCGACGCCTGATCCGATTCGGTTTGACGGATTATTTGCTGACTTATGTCCGGGTGCTCTGGTTGCCGGCGGTCGCAGCCCTGAGTTCTCTCGTTGTCCTGATGCTGACCTCTTCGATCGCTCCGGTTTATTCCTGTCTGCTGGTTGTCGTGACTTTCGCCGCTGTGTTTGTTTCGGTTGGCGAACTGGCGAAGGTTCCGGTTTATCTGGCGACACGAAAGGTTCTGTTGAAACGGTAGCTGTCGCAGCGGAGACTGGCGGATTATTCGGGTTTCTTTCCGAACCGGTATTTCAGTAATAAGTAATATTTCCCGACAGAATGGAAGGCCGGACCTGCGTGAAAGCGGCGGAGGGTCCTGTAGAGCGGGGAGGGGTTGACGCCGAGTTCGCCGAGTCGTGTCTCGCAGAACGCGGCGTCGTCAGGCAGCCCGAGCATGACAGCCTTTCGGTAGTATTCGTCGAGATACTGGCGTAGCATTAGGCGCCCGTCTGACGTTTCGAGAAAATCGTCGTAGAACAGTCTCATCATCAGCCTGAAAGCCTCGACAGAAGTCATCATTGTCTTTTTATCGACAGATATCAGGGTATAGGACACGCGGTCGTCGCGACTGCGGTCGCGGAGCAGGACGACGTGGTTGACAAACAGAATCCGGCCGGCCTCTTTGTAGAAACATTTGAAGAAGGTTCCTTCGTAGATCCGCAGTTTTTCCTCGAACGGATATTTCAACATGATATCTCGCGAAACGACGTGGGCGAAGTCTGTGTTGAATTTCCCGGACAGCATTTCGTGGAAAGAGAACTCCTGACGCAATCCGGCGCTGAAGCCGTGGGCCTCAAGGAATTCGGCGCGGTCGTCGGTGGCAAAGAGAAACTCCCGATACTGCGGGTTGGCGCTGATTGTGTCGGCGACGAACCGGAGGCTGTCGGGAGCGAGGGTGTCGTCGCTGTCGAGCAGCAGAATGAACATGCCCCGGGCTTCGCGGACCGCTCTGTTTCGCGCGGCGTTCGTTCCGCTGTTCCTGTCGAGTCTGAAGACGCGTGTTCCGGGATGATTCGCGGCGTATTCCTCGATCAGATTGAAGGTGTTGTCTGTCGAGCCGTCGTCGACAACGATATGTTCGATCCCGGCGTCGCATTTCTGGGATGTGACGCTTTCGAGGCATTTCAGAATACAGTCTGCGCGGTTGAACACCGGGGTTATAACAGAGATCAGCGTGTCCATCTTGGGCTTTAAGTTTGTCGGTTTGTCGGTTCTTCGGGATTTCTTTATGCAAATATACGGAATTAATCTATATCGGATCGTTCTGTGGCGTAAAAAAACGCTTTGCCCGGTCGGCCATGGTCGGGCAAAGCGTTTTCGATATGCTGCAGTTTGGGGGTGTCTCTCTTTCTTCTCAGCCGAGGGCCGACAGGGTGTCGGCGGCGATCTGCGACGGGGTCAGGTGGCAATCGACGGCGAGTTTCTTCGGGTCGATGCGGTCGCGGAACTCCTTCGGGAGGCCGTAACAGCGGACGCGCATCGGGTCTTCGCCGTAGTAGCGGGCAATCTTTTCGCCGAAGCCTCCGCTGAGTACGCCGTCCTCGAGGGTGACGACAAGACGGTGGTCTTTCTTCAGTTGTTCGAGCATAGTCTCGTCGATTCCGGAGACGAAGCGCGGGTTGATGACCGTCGGGCTGACGCCTTTTTTGCGCAGTTCGGCGGCGGCATCGAGGGCGAGCGTCAGGAAGGCTCCCGCGCCGATAATCGCGACGTCGCGTCCGTCCTCGACCGTGACGAACCGGTTCAGGTCGGAGTAGTCGCGCGGATATGCCTTGCCGGTCGAGACGACCGGACCGCCGGGAACTTTGATTGCAACGGGATGTTCGGTCTGCTGAAGAGCCCAGTCGAGCATCGCGAAATACTCCTCGACACATGTCGGGGCAAGATAGACAAAGCCGGGGATGTTGCCGATCAGGGGGATGTCGAACCAGCCGAGGTGGGTGACGTCGGTCATTCCGTAGAGCGAACCGGCGAATATGCCGAAGGCGGCCGGGGAAGCGTTGATCGCTACATCCTGCGACAACTGGTCGTAGGTTCGCTGCAGGAACGAACTGTAGACTCCGAAGAACGGTTTGCATCCCCCTTTTGCCAGACCAGACGCGAGGGCTACCGCATCCTGTTCGGCAATCCCGACGTCGATAAACCGGCTTCCGGCTCTGCGTCGCTCCTCCGGCCCGAATCCGGCGACGGTCGGGGTTCCTGCCGTGATGACGGCGATGGTCGGGTCACTCTCCATCCGTTTCAGAAGATATTCGGCGGTCAGCGAACTGTAGTCGCCCTCGGGATTGACATGGAGCAGTGCGCCGCTGTGGCGGTCGAACGGAGCGGAGAAATGGAACTTCTCTTTGTTGGCTTCGGCCGGAGCGAGTCCCTTTCCTTTCTGGGTGTTGACGTGGACGACGACCGGGTGGTCCGTGTTCTTGACGGAGCGGAATGCCTCGATCAGAGCCTCGACATCGTTGCCGTAGGGGACGTACCGGTAGTCGTATCCGAGAGCCCGGAAGTAGTTGCAGGGGGCTTTGCCGTCGGTTTCGCGCAGGAGTCGGAGATTCTCGTAGAGTCCGCCGTGGTTCTCGGCGATCGACATCTGGTTGTCGTTGATGATGACGATAAAGTTCGTTCCGAGCGTTGCTCCGGAGTCGAGCCCCTCGAAGGCCTCGCCACCGCTGAGCGAACCGTCGCCTACGACGGCGATGACGTTGTGGTGTTCCCCTTTCAGGTCGCGCGCCTTCGCAAGGCCTCCGGCGAGGCTGACTGCGGTCGAGGTGTGGCCGATTGTGAATAGGTCGTATGGACTCTCTTCGGGATTGGTGAAGCCCGAGACACTTCCGTAGAGTGCCGGATCGGTGAACGCCTTCATTCGTCCGGTCAGCATCTTGTGGGGGTAGGTCTGGTGTGATACGTCGAAGACGATTTTGTCGGCCGGAGTGTCGAAGACATAGTGGAGTGCAATGGTAGCCTCGACAAAACCGAGGTTCGGCCCGACATGGCCGCCGTGGCGGCTGAGTTTCGTGATGAGCGCCTGGCGCATGTCGTCGGCGAGCTGGCGGAGTTGTCCGGCGTCGAATTTTTTGATGTCGGCTGGGGAGTGGATATCGTTCAGGTTCATAGTTGCTATTGAAATGTTTGTTCTGTCGAAACAACGCCGTGAAGGCGGCGATGGTTCACCGGAGTGTGTCGGCAAGGGCGTCGGCGCAGCGTTCGCCGTCGATTGCGGCCGAGACAATTCCTCCGGCATAGCCCGCTCCTTCTCCTGCTGGATAGAGTCCGCAGACGGCAGTATGGACGAGCGTCTGCGGATTGCGGGGGATGCGTACGGGCGAGGAGGTCCGCGTCTCGGCACCGATCAGAACAGCCTCGTTGGTCAGGAATCCCCGCTGTTTCCGGTCGAAGTCGCGGAACCCCTGCTGCAGCCGCCGTGCGATCGGGGAGGGGAGGAGGCGGTCGATGCGGGCCGGATGGATTCCGGGGGCGTAGGAGGTCTGCGGGAGCGTCTTCGACTCGCGCGAGGCGACGAAGTCGGCCATCCGCTGGGCGGGGGCGTTCTGTGTCTCCCCGGCGTCCTCGAAGAATCGTTTCTCGATTGTCCGCTGGAAATCCATCATCTTCAGGGGGGAATCCCCCCCGATATCTTCGGGAAGAACCTCGACAACCATTCCGGAGTTTGCCCAGCGCGTTCCGCGGTTCGACGGCGACATGCCGTTGACGACGAGTTCGCCCGGGGCGCTCGCGGCCGGGACGATAAATCCGCCGGGACACATGCAGAAGGAGTAGACGGCGCGTCCGTCGACACGGGTCAGCATCGTATATTCGGCCGGCGGGAGCCATTTGCCGCGGCCGTCGCGGCTGTGGTAGCGGAGCGAATCGATCAGTTTCTGGGGGTGTTCGAGCCTGACGCCGACGGCGATCCCCTTCGGCTCGAGGGTCGCTCCGCTGTCGAGCAGCATACGGTAGGTGTCGCGGGCCGAGTGGCCTGTCGCGAGGATGACCGGACCGCGGAATTCGCGGCCGTCGGCCGTCGCGACTCCGGTGACCTCCGGAACCGTTGAGCCGTCGGCGCGGTCGGTCAGCAGGGAGGTGACTCTGGTGTCGAACCAGACCTCGCCGCCGCAGCGTATGATAGTTTCGCGTATGTTCCGGATGATTGACGGGAGCCGGTCGGAGCCGATGTGGGGGTGGACGTCGGCGAGGATATCTTCGCTGGCGCCGTGCTGGCAGAGTATGTTGAGGATCTTGTCGACGGAGCCCCGCTTGGTGCTCCGGGTGTAGAGTTTGCCGTCGGAGAATGCGCCGGCTCCCCCTTCGCCGAAGCAGTAGTTCGAATCGGGGTCGACCACTCCGGTGCGCGATATGGCGGCCATGTCGGGGCGGCGGCGGTCGACATCTTTCCCCCTCTCGAGCAGGATCGGGCGTATACCCCTTTCGATCAGCCTGAGCGAGGCGAAGAGACCCGCCGGACCCGCTCCGACAACGACAGCCGTCGGGGCATCGTCGGGGAGCGGGCTGTATTCGACCGGCTCGGCCAGCGAGGCCGGGGGCTCCTGGTCGACATAGACGCGGAGACGGAGGTTGACGAAAATATTGCGCTGGCGGGCGTCAATCGAGCGGCGGACAACGCGGATGCCGCGGATCCGGTTCGCGTCGATCCCGAGCGAAGTCGACGCGGCGGCTGTCAGGCGGAGGGTGCTGGCTGCGGTCTGCGGGTCGACGCGCAGTTCTATATCGTTTGTCATTTCGGTTTGTTTCTTGATTGGTTCAGACTGTGGAGCGGTCAGTGCGGTTCATTTTTCTGATGTGTCGTCGGGGGATGGTATCGTGTCGACGATTTCGTTTTTCTTCAGTTTCCGTTCCTGGCGCCTCATCTCGAAGGCGAGGGTCGCGATGGCGAAAAGGAAAGCGATCATATCGGATGTTGTCAGCGAGGCCCAGACTCCGTCGGTTCCGTAGAACCGCGGCAGGATAATCAGCAGCGGAACGAGGAAGACGAGCTGGCGCGTCAGCGACAGAAAAATCGACAGTTTCGGCTTTCCAACCGCCTGGAAGAAGTTCGTGATGACAATCTGGGCGCCGACGAAGGTGAAGCAAGTGAAATAGATCCGGAAGGCTCTGACCGACATTTCGATCAGGGTCGGGTCGCTGGTGAACATCCCGGCCAGCCGAGCCGGAAAGAGTTCGCCGATGACAGTCCCGGCGAGCGTTATCGACACGCCGGCAATCAGACCGGTCTTCAATGTTCGTTTGACGCGGTCCCATTTGTTCGCGCCGTAGTTGAAGCCGAGAATCGGCTGCATACCCTGTGTGACACCGAAGACTACCATGATGAACACCATCAGTGTCCGGTTCAGGATTCCGTAGGTCGCAATCGACATGTTCCCCTGGTCGCCGCCGTAGTCGAGCAGGGCGCGGTTAATGAAGATGACGACGACGCAGGCGCAGACATTCATAAGGAACGGCGACAGCCCGATTGCGTAGATGCGCCAGACGATCGAGGGGGTGAACCAGCGGTTGCCACGCCGGAAGTGGATGAAACTTTTTTTCGAGAGGAAATGGGCGAGGACCCAGACGAACGCGCATGACTGAGCGACAATCGTAGCGAGGGCGGCTCCGCGTATCCCCCAGTCGAACACGAAGATGAAAATCGGAGCCATGATCAGGTTGACGACAACCGACAGAAGCGCCGAAATCATCGCTTTCTTCGGATATCCGGTCGCGCGCATCAGGTTGTTCAGCCCGATGAAGACATATGTAATAGGTGTTCCGAGGAGGATGACCTGCATGAATTCGCGCGCATAGGGGATCGTCTCGTCGGTCGCCCCGAAGAACCTGAGAATCTGGTCGAGGAAAATCAGTGACAGTCCCCCGAAGACAATAGAATTGATTACGCATAGGATCATGATGTTGTTGACCGTGTCGGTCGCGCGTCGGTAGTTTTTCTGTCCGAGGAAGATCGACGATATTGTCGCGCCGCCCGCGGCAATCAGCGTGCAGAAGGCGACAACGAGGTTCATCAGCGGGAATGTGATCGCCAGACCGGCGATCGCCATCGCTCCGACTCCTCGCCCGATGAATATGCTGTCGATTATGTTGTAGAGAGATGTCGCGACGCTGGCGATGATTGCCGGCACGGAATACTGTACCAGCAACCGGGATATCGATTGTGTCCCGAGCGATTCGGGAGATGACGTTGTGTTCGCTTTGTCAGACATAATCCGGTTTCTTTATAGTGCAAAGTTAGCGTTTATTTCCTCAACGGACATCCGCGCATTCTGTTTTTTATTAACTTTGTATAATCTTAACAACAAACACCGACCAATATGTTTCAGACAGGAGCACTTTTCGACCTCGACGGGGTTATAATCGACAGCGAGTCGCGATATACCGAATTTTGGGCCGGAATCGAGCGGATCTACCCGACAGGCATACCGAACTATCCCGTAGCCATAAAAGGGACGACCCTCGGGGAGATTCTGAAGAATTACGACAGTCAGGAGGTTCGCGACGATATCGTCGCCCGCCTCGAGCATTTCCAGGATAATATGCCTTTCGATATCTATCCCGGTGCAGTCGAATTTATCGAGTCGCTCGACCGCGCCGGGATTCCGGTTGCTATGGTGACGAGCAGCGACCATCGGAAGATGGGTCTGCTTTTCGGGGCTCATCCGCGGCTGAAGCCGCTTTTCAAGGTGATTGTCGATGGTTCGATGGTCAGCCGTTCGAAGCCCGACCCCGAGGGCTACCGGAAGGCGGCCGCTCTGATCGGGGTTCCGTCGGAGCGATGCTGTGTGTTCGAGGATTCGATCCAGGGTCTGCTCGCGGGTCGTGCGGCGGGAGGACGTGTTGTCGGAGTTGCGACGACCTGGCCTGAGGAGCGTATCGCCCCGATGGCTGATCTTGTCGTTCCGACCCTCGCCTCGATGAGTCTCGACCGGTTCCTGACGCTGATGTCAGACTGACTGACAGCCAGACGGAGCCCCGGCGCCTGATGGCGCCGGGGCATAAAAAAACCGGCTTGACTCCCCGGGGGAGTAAGTCGGTCATGATTTCGTCGAAATGTGTTGTTCAGGACAACACGCGCTGATTACTCTGCGTTTTCAACAGCGACAGCAACGACGGTGTCGGTAGCGATGGTGTCGTTGGTCAGAGAGTCAACGAGAGCAGCGGTTTCTTCAACAGCAGCAACTTCAACAGCTGCGGTGTCTTCAGTAGCTTCAGCGGCGTTTTCCTTGTTACCGCAGGAGAAGAGAGATGCGCTGAATGCAACAGCGAGAACGAGAACTAACTTTTTCATTTTAGTTTGATTAATTTATAAAACAATTTTTCTATTTTTCCTTTGCTTCAAAAAACGTTGCAAAGTTAGCACTTATTTCGCTCCTACCAAATTTTTTTTAGGATTTTTTTTTCTGTCGGTGCTTTTTTTCTGAAAGGATGTGAAATTTTGTTTAGTGCCGACTCGTTTTTTAACGTTTTCGGGGGTCAGTCACTCCCCTTTTCCTTCGGCGATACGGTTTGCAACGACGACGGCTTTTGTAATATGGTCGCAGATGTGGTCCTCGGGCAGCAGGTCGTTTATTCCGGCGTGTTCGAGAACCTGGCGTACGTTCTCCTTGACCCCCGACAGGACGATATGGATCCCCTCGGCTGTCGACGATTTGATCAGGATCTCGAGGTTGTGGATTCCGGTCGAGTCGATGAACGGAACTTTTCTCATACGGATAATACGTACCTTCGGCTTCTCGGCCATCGATGATCTCATCAGTTCGTCGAATTTTGTCGCGACGCCGAAGAAGAACGGACCGTCGATCTCGTAGACCGAGACGCCGCGGGCAACGTTCAGGACTTCGTGGGTCGAAGCCTCGGTCCCTTCGGCGACATCGAGCTGGTCGCTGTAACATTTGATCTGGGTGTTCTCGGTGACGCGCCTCAGGAAGAGTATGATCGCGAGCATCAGGCCGATCTCGATCGCGATCGTCAGGTCGAAGATGACCGTCAGCAGGAAGGTGACGATTAGAACCGATATGTCGCTCTTCGGGTTGCTGAAGATCGCGCGGACCGTGCGCCAGCCGCTCATGTTGTAGGCGACCATGATCAGCACTGCCGCCAGACACGACATCGGAACGAGGCTGATCAGGGGCATCATAAAAAGGAAGATCAGCAGGAGGACGACGGCGTGGACAATCCCGGCGACCGGGGTGCGTCCGCCGTTTGTTATGTTCGTCATCGTCCGGGCGATGGCGCCGGTGACCGGTATTCCGCCGAAGAACGGGACGACGACGTTGGCGATTCCCTGGCCGATCAGTTCGGTGTTCGAGTCGGTGCGTGAGCCGGTTATACCGTCGGCGACTGTGGCCGACAGAAGTGACTCGATTGCGCCGAGAATTGCAATCGTGAAGGCCGACGGAAGAAGTGTGTTGATTGTCTCCCACGACAGGCCGAATCCTGCCGGAGCCGGAATCGTGCCGCTCAGTTCTCTGAAACGGTCGCCGATTGTCTCGACTCCGAAGCCGGGGATAAACATTCCCGCGAGCCATACGGCCGCGGTCATGACTATGATGGCAATCAGCGCGCCGGGGAGTTTCTTCGAGATCTTCGGGGTCAGGATGATAATCGCCAGCGAGATGAGTCCGACGGCGAGCGTCGGCCAGTCGGTCGAGCCGAAATTAGTCAGCAGTACGCCCCATTTCGACAGAAAGTTGCCCGGCAGGTCGGTCAGACCGAGGCCGAAGAAGTCGTTTATCTGAGTCGAGAAGATCGTCAGGGCGATACCACTGGTGAAGCCGACGACGATCGGGTAGGGGATAAACTTGATGACGGTTCCGAGATGGAAGAGGCCGAGGAGTATCAGAATCAGTCCGGCCATCAGTGTGGCGATCGCCAGGCCCTGGAGTCCGTGCTGGGCGATTATGCCGTAGACGATGACGATGAAGGCTCCGGTCGGGCCGCCGATCTGGACTGTGCAGCCGCCGAGGGCTGAGACGAGGAAGCCGCCGATGATGGCGGTGACGAGTCCGACTGTCGGGCTGACACCGCTTGCGATGGCGAATGCAATTGCCAGCGGAAGGGCGACGATCCCGACTACTATTCCGGCGACGAGGTCTGTCTTGAACCGGGACAGGTTGTAGCCCTTGATCGATGTCAGCAGTTTCGGGCTGAAAGAAATTGGTCCTGTTAGATTCATAATCTGTTTTTTACCTGTTAGAAATTGACTGTATAAACTCTACGCGATGTTTTGAAGTCGCGAAATTACAGAATATTTTCCATATAGCTCCAATTTTGTTCCGGTTTGTGACAATATTGTAAAAACAGAGGGCTCCGGAACCGACGGTTCCGGAGCCCTCTGTTTTATATTATAAGGTGTCAATTAGTCCTGGTTCAGGTTGACGCGTTTGAACGAAACGACCTTCAGGCCTTTCTCCGATTTCTCGAGATACTGGCCGATTGTGATCTTTTCGTCTTTGACGAATTCCTGTTCCATAAGGCATGATTCCTTGAAGAACTTGTTGACGCGGCCTTTGGCGATGTTCTCGATCATCTGGGCGGGGAGGTTGGCTGCCTTTGCGGCTGCAGTCTCTGCCATGATGGCGCGGCCTTTGGCTGCTTCTTCCTCGGTAATCCATCCCTTCGAGATGTTCGATTCGATGTGGTCCTCGGTGTCGAAGTGGTTCGGGTTGAGGCCTGCTTTTCCGAGGGCTGCGTTAACTGCCTTGGCGACGAGTTCCTCTTTCGTCTTGTCGACGGCGACATTATATTCGCTGTCGACAACATTCTGGGGAACGCTCTCGCGGTCGACGGCGACGGGGTTCATCGATGCGATCTGCATCGCGATGTCGCGGCCAACCTGATAGTCGACATTCTCCATGTTGAAGCCGGCGATTGTCGAGAGTTTGTTGCCGAGGTGGTTGTAGGATGTTGTCGAGGGGGCCTCGATACATTCGTAGGCACCGATCTCCATCTTTTCGCCAGTCTTGCCCGATTCTTCGACAACGAGGTCCTGGATCGAGCGTCCGTCAATCTGGAATGCCTTCAGGTCGTCGATCGTCTTGATGCGGTTTGCGACGGCTGTGTCGAGAATCTGCTGGGTCAGGGCTACGAAGCCTGCGTTCTTGGCGACGAAGTCAGTCTCGCACTTGAGGGCAACAATTGCTGCGAAGTCGCCTTCGTTCTTTGCGAGGACACATCCTTCGGCGGCGTCGCGGTCTTCGCGCTTTGCGGCGACGGCCTGTCCTTTCTTGCGAAGGATCTCGACGGCGGCTTCGATGTCGCCGTTTGTCTCGGCGAGGGCTTTTTTGCAGTCCATCAAGCCTGCGCTCGTCAGGTGGCGCAACTTGGTGATTTCTGCCATTGTAACTGCCATGTCTTTATTTCGGAGTTTGGAATGGTTCGTTGAATAGGGTTGTTTTGTTTTCCGGGCCGGAGATTATTCTGCTGCGGGAGCCTCTTCTGCTGCGGGAACTTCTTCAGCGGCAGCGGGGGCTTCTGCTGCGGGAGCATCTTCGGTGCGGTTGTTTCGGTTGACGCGGCGGCGTTCGCGGCGGGGTGCTGCTTCGGCGGGAGCGTCTTCAGCCTTTGTGTCGACCTTCTCGACTTTGCGTTCTTCGAGACCTTCGGCCATAGCGGAGCAGACGGTGTCGAGGATGATCTCGATCGATTTGCTTGCGTCGTCGTTGGCGGGGATGACGAAATCGACGTTGGTCGGGTCGCTGTTGGTGTCGACCATGGCGAATACCGGAATACCGAGGCGGTTCGCTTCGGCGACGGCGATATGCTCTTTCATGACGTCGACGACGAAGAGGGCTGCCGGGAGACGGCCGAGGTCAGCAATCGAACCGAGGGTCTTCTCGAGTTTGGCGCGCTGACGCGAGATCTGGAGTTTTTCGCGCTTCGAGAGGTTGTCGAAGGTGCCGTCCTTGGTCATCTTGTCGATCGAGGCCATCTTCTTGACAGCCTTGCGGATTGTCGCGAAGTTGGTCAGCATTCCGCCGGGCCAGCGTTCGATGACGTAGGGCATGTTGATCGACTGTGCCTTGTCGGCGACGACCTGCTTTGCCTGTTTCTTCGTTGCGACGAAGAGAATCTTCTTGCCCGATTTTGCAATCGCCTTGAGAGCCTTGGCGGCTTCGTCGAGTTTGGCAGAAGTCTTGTAGAGGTCTATGATGTGGATACCGTTGCGCTCCATAAAGATATAGGGCGCCATCGCAGGATTCCATTTTCTTTTCAGGTGGCCGAAATGGCAGCCTGCTTCGAGGAGTTGGTCAAATGTGGGTGTTGACATTTTTGAGGTTTTGTTTGTTGGTTGTTTACGTTCTTTTTGTAGAGGTCAATTCCGGGGTAGGGACTAATCCGTCGGCGGAATTTAGATACTAAACACCGATATAACTGTCGGTACAGTCGATTAACGCTTCGAGAACTGGAAGCGCTTGCGGGCCTTCGGCTGACCGGGTTTCTTACGCTCGACAGAGCGCGGGTCGCGGGTCATGAAGCCTTCGGCGCGGAGTGCCGGTTTGTCTTCGGGGTTGATCTTGACGAGGGCGCGGGCGATGGCGAGGCGGAGCGCTTCGGCCTGTCCTTTGTAGCCGCCGCCGTCGAGATTGACGTGGATGTCATATTTTCCGTCTGCCTCGAGGGTGTTGAGGGGCTGCTTGACGATATACTGGAGAATCGACGAGGGGAAATATACTTCCAGCGGACGTTTGTTGATTGTAATAACGCCGTTACCTTCTTTAAGGATTACGCGCGCGATGGCTGCTTTACGACGGCCTACTGCATTTACTGTTTCCATATTCGGCGATTATTTCAGTTTGTTGATGTCGATGGCTTTGGGGTTCTGTGCTTCGTGGGGATGTTCGCCCGAGTTGTAGACGTGCATGTTCTCGATCAGGCGGCGTCCGAGGTGGTTCTTCGGAAGCATTCCCTTCATCACCTTGATGAACAGGGGGTTGTAGCCGGGCTTGAGGTGCTTGTTGAACGATTTCTTCAGGAGCACTTCCGGGGTCGAGACGCGCTGTCCGCCGGGATAGCCCGTATAGCGGAGATATTCGCGGTCTGTCCATTTCTTGCCGGTCAGTTTGACTTTGTCGGCGTTGATGATGATTACGTAGTCACCGCATTCGACATTCGGCGAGTAGCAGGGTTTGTATTTGCCGCGAAGGATTTTTGCAACCTTTGCGCAGAGTCGGCCGAGGACCTGGTCCGTGGCGTCGACGATCACCCATTCTCTTTCTACCTTCTTTTCGTTCGGAGTTAGAGTTCTGTAGCTTAAAGTATCCACTTTTAAATGTTTAATTAATAGTTTTTTGTGTGGCACGTCTTTCGGGGCTGTCCGGCCAGAGACAACTTCCGCGACCATGCCGGGTTTATTAATTTGGACATAATCGGTCTGCAAAGGTAGTGATTATTCGCGACTTGACAAAATTTTTTTTTCGTTGTCATATTCGAAAAAACGGCCCGTTGTGTTGGTTAGCCCGTTGTGTTGCTGGATTTTGTCAGATTCGTAATTTTTTATTGCGTTTTCGGCGGAGTCTTAAACCGTTCCCGCACCTCCATCAGGGCGAAGCCGAGCAGATTCCCGCCTCTCCATTTTGCCGGGTCTGTCGCAGCGGGAGCCGACTCTTCGAGGCCGATCCCCCAGATCGAGTCTTTGGGACTTGCCTCGACGATAATTTTGTCGCCCGTCGAAAGCAGATACTGTCCCAGAGCCGGGTTCTGCGAGAATTTGGCGAGATTGCCGCGAACCGACACCTCCTGACGTATCGCGCTCCAGACCGTGTCGTCATAGCCCGCGACCCGACGGCCAAGTTTCTTGATCGCCAGCTGGTTATACTCGGCGAGAATCTTCTGCTCGGTTTCAGCGTCGCTGAATGTCCGGGCCTTCTCGGCCATAAGATATTGCTCCATACAGTGATAGCGCTGCCCGTCAATCGTCATCGGCGCGATAAACCATTGGCTAAGGCAACATTTCCCCACCTTGCCATCCTTGCGGTCTGTATGTCCCCAAAAGAAAACAAAGTCATCCTTCGTGTATAGTCTGCCGAGTATGTCTTTAACAGTCATCATAAATTGTAGTATAAAAACGTTTGGCGGAGATATTCTGTCATTTCAGACTCTATGTCTTGTGGCGTTTCTATGGGTGCTGTCCGAGCCTTGACCTATCATATAACTACAACGTATCGCATTGATTGTCAGTGGTAGTATTTGTCGG
>JAMPGR010000001.1:922944-926047 GCA_023663805.1 Clostridium sp.
AGCATCTGACTACGGATCAGAAGGTTACAGGTTTGAATCCTGTAGGAGTCACAAACTTTAAGTAATAGCTAAAAGGCTCCTTAGCTCAACTGAATAGAGCATCTGACTACGGATCAGAAGGTTACAGGTTTGAATCCTGTAGGAGTCACCGAAAAGGATTGTCCCCCCGGAACAATCCTTTTTTCGTTTCTTATGATTTATTGATAAATTTTTCATGCCCGATTGTTGTTAGTCTCTCAGATTTGATGTAACTTTGCAATGAATCATGAAACACGGCCGCCGATCCCGGTCGGCGACAGCCGAAATTCAAGCAGAAAATAAAACAGATAATACCTCATAAACTAAATTAACCCACGAATGAAAAGAGTTTATACGTTCGGAGATGGTAAGGCAGAAGGCGATGCCTCGATGCGAAATCTCCTCGGCGGAAAAGGTGCGAACCTCGCCGAAATGAACAAGCTCGGGATGCCCGTACCCCCCGGCTTCACCATTACTACCGAAGTCTGCACAGAGTACACCCAGTATGGCCGCGACGAAGTCGTCAAACGCCTTAACGAAGATGTACACAAGGCTATCGAGCATGTCGAGAACCTGACCGGCAAGAAATTCAACGACCCGACCAACCCCCTGCTCGTTTCCGTTCGCTCCGGCGCACGAGCTTCGATGCCCGGCATGATGGACACCGTCCTTAACCTCGGCATGAACGACGCGACCGTCGCTTCGCTCGCCGAAAAGAGCGGCAACCCCCGCTTCGCATGGGATAGCTACCGCCGCTTCGTCCAGATGTACGGCGACGTAGTCCTCGGCATGAAACCGAAGAGCAAGGCCGACATCGATCCCTTCGAAGAGATCATGGACCGCGTCAAAGAGGAGAAGGGTGTTAAACTCGACACCGAACTCGACGTCGACGACCTGAAGAAACTCGTCGTCCTCTTCAAGGCAGCAGTCAAGGAATTCACCGGCAACGACTTCCCCGATGACGCTTGGGAACAGCTCTGGGGCGGCATCTGCGCCGTCTTCGACAGCTGGATGAACGAACGCGCCATCCTCTACCGCCGGATGAACCAAATCCCCGAAGAATGGGGAACCGCCGTCAACGTCCAGGCGATGGTCTACGGCAACATGGGCGACAACTCCGCAACGGGCGTTGCCTTCAGCCGCGACGCAGCGACCGGCGAGAACATCTTCAACGGTGAATACCTGATCAACGCTCAGGGCGAGGATGTCGTCGCCGGCATCCGCACACCCCAGCAGATCACAATCGAAGGCTCGCGCCGCTGGGCCGCACTTCAGGGCATCTCCGAAGAGGAACGCGCTTCGAAATATCCCTCGCTCCAGGAATCGATGCCTATCTGCGCACAAGAACTGATCGACATCGCCAACCGCCTCGAGGACTACTACAAAGACATGCAGGATATGGAGTTCACAATCCAGGACGGCAAACTCTGGATGCTCCAGACCCGTAACGGAAAGCGAACAGGTGCCGCTATGGTCAAAATCGCCATGGACCTCCTCCGCGCAGGCGAAATCGACGAAAAGACCGCCCTGCTACGCATGGAACCCCAGAAACTCGACGAACTCCTCCACCCCGTCTTCGACAAAGCCGCCCTCAAACGCGCCAAAGTGATGGCCAAGGGTCTCCCCGCCTCCCCGGGCGCAGCCGCAGGCCAGATCGTCTTCTCCGCTGAAGATGCCGAAGCATGGGCCGAAAAGAAAAAGAAAGTCGTTCTCGTACGTATCGAGACTTCGCCCGAAGACCTCCGCGGTATGGCTGTCGCACAGGGCATCCTGACGATGCGCGGCGGCATGACATCCCACGCCGCTGTCGTCGCACGCGGTATGGGCAAATGCTGCGTCTCCGGCGCCGGCGAAATCCGCGTCGACTACAAAGCGAAGACCGTCGAAATGGGTGGCAAGACCTATAACGAAGGAGACTGGATCTCGCTGAACGGCTCGACCGGTGAAGTCTACGACGGCCAGGTTCCGACAACCGAACCCGAACTCGGTGGCGACTTCGGCGCGATCATGAACCTCGCAGCCAAATTCACCAAGACCCTCGTCCGCACCAACGCCGACACCCCCCGCGACGCCCGCCAGGCACGCAACTTCGGCGCACAGGGCATCGGCCTCTGCCGTACGGAACACATGTTCTTCGAAGGTGACCGAATCAAGGCCGTCCGCGAGATGATCCTCTCGAGCGACGAAGAAGGCCGCCGCGTCGCCCTCGCCAAACTCCTCCCGATGCAGCGCGGCGACTTCGAAGGCATCTTCGAAGCGATGGACGGCTTCGGCGTGACGATCCGTCTGCTCGATCCCCCGTTGCACGAATTCGTACCCCATCAGACCGCAACCCAGAAAGAACTCGCAGCCGAAATGGGCCTGACACTCGAAGAGGTCAAGGCCAAGGTCGACAGCCTCGAGGAATTCAACCCGATGCTCGGCCACCGCGGCTGCCGTCTCGGCATCACCTACCCCGAAATCACCGAGATGCAGACCCGCGCTATCATCGAGGCCGCACTCGCCGTCAAGGCCCGCGGCATCGACGTACACCCCGAAATCATGATCCCGCTCGTAGGCTCGCTCAAGGAAATCCAGAACCAGGCCGACGTCATCAACATCACCGCCGGCAAAGTCTTCGAAGAGAAAGGCGTCAGCATCCCCTACAAGATCGGCACGATGATCGAAGTGCCCCGTGCCGCCCTCGTTGCCAACCAGATCGCGGAAGTCGCAGACTTCTTCTCGTTCGGCACGAACGACCTGACTCAGATGACCTTCGGATTCTCACGCGACGACGCTCCGAAATTCCTGAAGTTCTACAAAGAACACGGCATCATCAAGACCGATCCGTTCGAAGTCCTCGACCAGGAAGGCGTCGGCCAGCTCGTCCGCATGGGTGTTGAGAAAGGCCGTACAACGAAACCCGAACTGAAAGTCGGCATCTGCGGCGAACATGGCGGCGAACCCTCGTCGGTCAAGTTCTGCGCCAAACTCGGCATGAATTACGTCAGCTGCTCCCCCTACCGAGTGCCCATCGCCCGCGTCGCAGCCGCCCAGGCTGCAATCGAAGATTAAGCGTATATAACCCACTATCAATAAGATAGGC
>JAMPGR010000001.1:926147-946856 GCA_023663805.1 Clostridium sp.
ATTTGGCTCAATACGGATTATAAATAGTAATTACAATATGGTAAGCAATAGAGTGGGCTTCGTCCACGGCTATTCTGTCTCGACCGCTACGCGGTAGGTATCTAGCAGGAACACACCATGTTAGTGGCGTCGATGCGGTAGCCGTGGGTGAAGCCCACGGTCCACCCAATGATATTATTCACTCAAGTTCCATGTTTGGTAAAATGATTAGTACTTAGCAAATTGTATGTTTGCTTTGACTCGCCCGAATAGCGTTCCTCTGCATAACTTCCGCATGCAAGCGAGTTTATCGAGTTTCAGGGTGTCACGCCGTCTGATTATTCGACCACTTACGTGGTCTGAATCATTGGGCTATTCGTCCGGGGGCTTTCGCCCCCGGCTACGACATTATACCGCTAACGCGGTGATTTATATGTGATAAGCACCGAGAATGTAATTCGCGGCGACCGCTTGTGTTTTAATCTGACAACGCACCGCGTCGCGGTGCCATAAGGTAGCAGCGGGCGAAAGCCCGCGGTCTGTGTATGGAATTGATAAAGACCGCGTTAGCGGTCGAATAATGTCACATTTTTTTGCTCTGGAGTCCCCGTTTAGGGAATTAAATCATTGACAATAATCCAAAACCGAAACTAGAGTTATTCAGACCACGTTAGTGGTCGAATAATGCCATAAACATACGTGGCAATTTGTGTCGCGAGCCCCGTCTGGCGTCTGCGCCATCAGTCGGAAACAATGCGGCACCCCCTCGCCTGGCGCAGTCTCACGCGAGACGCGTGCCGCTACGATAGATACATTATCTAACAATCTTTCCCTCGTAGCGGGCTGGGGAGTCTGCTAGCGTCGGATCGTCAGGGAGAAGAAGGCCGGGTTCGAGTCTTCGGCGCCGGTCAGCCGGGCCATGATATCGTCGGGAGCGACGAAATAGAAGGTGTCGCCGGCGGCGTAGCTCAATGGTCTCAGCAGGATATCGCCGTCGCCATATTTGAACCTGATATTGCTGTCATCCCCGTCCCCCGACCGGAGCGACGCGACCAGCGCTCCGCTCTTGCGGTCGAAGAACTGGAGGTAGAACCGCTCGTCGTAACTGAAGTAAACCATATAGTGGCGGCCGGTAAAGACAACGTTCGGACTGATGAACTCCTTCATCCGCTCCCATTCGGCCGAGGGATTGAAATCGACCGGGACTGAGTGCCCTCCGAGATCAAGCGCCGCCAGCGGAAGAAATCCGTTCCGGGGAGAAGAGATATCCCAGATTGTGTCGGTCCATACGGTCATTGCCTCGCGGCCATTGACCGATATCGAAGGCGAATAGGATGTAACACCGCCGGAAATCTCGAATACCTTATGGCGCAGAGAGGTCTCGAGCGAGTCGACAATCCGGAGATTGTCATCGAGGTAATAGAAGGTAATCTCGGGGCGGCGTAATCCCGAATTCATCGAGATCCACCTTTTGCCGCCGAACGGATTCGCAAAGGAGACCGACGGAGCGAGGGTGTCGACGCCGAGAAATTCGCCACTGCGGGTATAGCGGAACACCCGCTGGTCGCTTCCGCAGAACGCATACCAGATGCCGGTCGCCGGATCGACTTTCAGCGAGGCATATTTGCCATATTCGCCGGGACCGTTTCCTTTGCGGTCGAACGAGAAAAGGCACTCCCCATCGCCGTCGAAAACCATCATACGTTTCGAGGCAACATAGAATTCATCGCCGACAACGGCCGAGAGACCTCTGATAGACGAGATCATCGTCGAATCTGTCACGGCGGGGTTCAACACCATTTTGAGGTCGAAGAGCGATCCGTCATCGGCTTTCGCTTCGCCGATTGCGGAGGCGATGTCGAGCGTCACGACTCCGCCTTCGGTGTCGGAGGAGCAGGCGGCTGCTCCGAGAAGCAGGCCCGATAGGAGGAGGATTAGGTTAATGCGTTTCACGTTGGTAAGTGCCGTTTTATAACATAAACAGGAGCCGGCGAAAGGGGGTGCCGGCTCCGGATGTGATTCGTTTTCGGAGGAGGAGGATTAGTATTTGAAGTCGACGAAGAAGCGCCAGGTCAGAGAGATAATCATCTTCAGGCAGTTCTCCTTGATATACTCCTCGGAGACCTCCTCGTCGAGAAGATACCAGTATTCGGTCTGGACGGTGTTGTCCTTGATGAAGGCCTTCGGGTATTTTGTGTCGGCGTTATGTTTGTTGACGGCGATCAGGGCGTCGAGCATTTTGTCTTCGGGGACTTTGTAGTCGTGGGCGAAAGCGTAGATACCGAGGCTGTTATCCTTGACGAAGAAGTAGATGACAACATCGTGGTTGAAGTCTTCGTCGGCCTCGAGGACCATAAAGAGGTCTCCGTCGTTGTCGATTCGGGTCGGCGTGTTGAGCTGATCGAGAAATGCGCGGATCGAGTCGCGTGTGATTGAGTTGACCATGGCGGTTATTGTTTTTGGTGGTTATCGGTTGCAAATATATGAAGAAATTCGGTATCGGCAGACAGGTGTAATGACTGTTAACATTTTTTAAATATTGTGCCAAATTATGTTTCGTTAGTTTGGAGTAACTTTGTGGCTTAATAACTGGTTTGTCTGACAGGTGAGAATGAAACGAATGAAAATATGGCGTTTTCCGGCGATTGCGATCCTCCTATGGTGTGTCGTCGCAGCCGCGACGTCCTCCTGCGACGACGAGAGGGTCAATCCCGTGACAGGCTCGTCGCCGATCTCTGTCAGTCTGACGGTTGTCGCGACTGCGGCCGATGCGGATGATTCGTCGGCCACGGTCGAACTCGGTTTTGCTCCGTCGCCCGACGAATTTGCCATAATCCTGACAGACCGAGAGTCGGGGAAAATAGCGACATGGTCCTCTCTCGCGGATTTCGACTCCGACATGCTCTGGCGAAACGGCGAATACACCCTCTCGGCGCTCTCCGGATCGATTGTTTCCGAAGGGTTCGACGCCCCTTCGTTCGGCGGGGAAACGACCTTTGTGACGAACGGAACAGACCGGACCGATGTCGCCCTGGTCTGCCGTCTGACAAAATCGATGGTCGACGTCAGTTTCTCCGATTCGATCGAACGATGGTTCGACGCGTTCGATATCATACTCCATTCTCCCGGAGGGGGGTATGTCCACTATCCCTCCGGCGCCGGTGGCCGAGGTCCGGTATTCCTTCAGCCCGGCAGGGTCTCGATCGCGATGGCGATGACGCTTCGCGACGGCCGTTCGGCGATTGTCGACGGCCCCGTTATAGGGACTATGGATCCCTCGACGCTCTACCACATAGCCGTGACCGCCGACCGGACACCCGGGTCGGAGACTATGCCGACTATCCGTATCTCCTATCTCGCCAACAGTAGCGACGACGACTTCTCGCTCGTCGTCTCCGACGAACTTTTCGACGCCTCGCACCCCTCGATAATTCCATACGGCTACGACCCAGCCTCGCCGGTACTGCTCCCCGAAGGGGAGAGCCTCGACAGACCGGTCGGCATGACAGTCACGCCGTCCGATCCGGCTCATCTATGGCTGACGACCCGCTCGGTCGAACTGATGGTCAGCGACTGGCCCGCGGAGATTGACCTTATGGAGCCCGGAGACTTCTCTCTCGACGCCCTGAGGTCGGTCGGGATCGACGTCACATTCGAAAGCGAAAAAATCAACGTCGACTTCTCGGAACTCCTGCCACGAATCCGTTTCAACGGAATCGAAAGCCGCGTGACCTTTTATCTCTGCGCGACCAGCGCTAACGGCGAGATGAGCGAGCCGTGCCAGCTGACAATAATTCCCGAAGCAGTAGAAATCACAGTCGTGCCGGTCGGCAATATCGTCGTCGGAGAAAACCGCGGCCACCTGCTCGTTGTCAGCCCGACGGGCGACATCCCCGCCAATCTCTCGGTCGAAGCCCTCGGGGCAGACCGCGTCTGGACCCCCTGCGGCGACCTTCGCTTCGAGGAGGTCACGGCGGGTCGCTACAACGTCGGTTTCGCAACGCCCGACGGGACGGATCCGCTCCAGGTCCGTGTGCTCTACTGCGGCACGGTCCGCGCCGAGTTTGTCATCCGCCGTGTCCAGCCACCTTATAATATAGAGGTCGATCCCTATGCTTGCAGCGCCGTCATCGCAATCTGCCCCGAAGATACGGCCGTCCGCGCGATGCTGACCGGGGCCGTCACGGCTTATGTCAACGGCCAGCGCGGGTCGATCACCCTGCGCGACCCTGCGCGGGGAATCGTGACGGTCAGCGGGCTGTCGGGCGACACGAACTATTCTGTCGCCCTGACGCTGATGGAGAACCCCGTGGCCGACGACTTCTCCGAAACGGTCTCCTTCCGGACCGAAAGCGCCACGACGCTCCCGAACGGCGACCTCGAGGATTTCAAACGCGCGATCGAATACAAGAAAATGGCAAGCGGCGGGCGCTACTCCCAGAACTACGTCGAGATCTTCAACCAGCAGAACTACCGGACATTCGCCGTCGACGCCCCGACACGCTGGGCCAACACGAACGCGAAGACCTTCTGTACCGCGGCGCAGAACCACAACACATGGTATCTCCAGCCGTCGTGCCAGACCGTCACCGACGCCGCGACAGGCTCATACGCCGTCAGGCTGACGAGCGTCGCCTGGGACACGGACGGAGAGCCGATTGCAGACTACCTTCAGGAATCACAGCCTTTCGTTCCCTACAGCCGCACGCTCCCCCAGATCCGCTGGCGAGCCGCCGGAAAGATGTTCCTCGGCAGTTATTCGTTCGACCCCTCGACTGTCAGCGAGACAATCGTCGACGGAATCGCTTTCCAGTCTCGCCCGTCTGCCCTGAACGGAAACTATAAATTCATCCCCGGAGCCTCTATGCCGCTCGACCGGGGCCTGGCGCGGATTGAAGTGCTCGGCCGGATAGACGGCGAAGAGCAGGTGATCGCCTCCGGTTCGCTCCCTCTCGCTCCATCGACAACCTACGCCTCCTTCTCCGTTCCGCTGACCTACGAAAGGTTCGGGGTCAAGGCGACCCGTCTGCGTGTCATGCTGGCCTCGACGACAGCCGTCGGGTCGATTGCCGAAGAGACCGGGGCGATCGTGACGACCCCCGACTTCGCGACCTCCTCGGCGACGGCGAGCGAACTCTGGGTCGACAATCTGAGTCTTTCCTACTAACCCCCCCCCGGACATAACCAGTCATCAACAACATCATCAATCCCGAATATGAAAAAAATCAAGATAATCACAATGTTTCTCCTCGTATTCGCCGGAGTCATCCCGGCGACGGCCCAGGAGACATTCAAGCGGGGCCTGGAGCAGGTTTCGTTTATCCCGAAAGGACAATGGATAACCGGCGTCAGTGTCAGTTATACCCAGAGCGACCAGGACAACTACCAGTTTCTCGTTATCGAGGATATCTCCGGCGACATGTACAGTTTCAAGGTCAGTCCGATGCTGCAGTACTGCTTCAAGGAGAACATGAGTGCCGGCGGACGCTTCTCCTACGAGCGGACCCAGACGACCCTCGACCGCGCGTCGGTCATACTGAGCACCGACGATACCTACGACATCGACAATTTCAACGTTGTCAGCCAGAACTACTACGGAACCGCACTCTTCCGAAACTATTTCTCGCTCGGGACCCAGATGCGCTTCGGATTCTTCAACGAAGTACAGCTCCAGGTCGGCGGCGGCGAATCAAAGATCATCAACGGCGTCGGCGACGACCTGACCGGCACGTTCGAGCGTAACGTCAGCGTCAATGTCGGTCTCAGCCCCGGTATGATGATGTTCCTGAACAACTACTCGGCCATAGAGGTCAACGTCGGGGTGCTCGGCTTCGGGTATACCCACACGAAGTCGACCAACGAGCATATCCGCGTCTCGCGCCGCGACAGCAAACACGCGAATTTCAAAATCAATCTGTTCTCGATCTCCTTCGGAGTCGTATTTTATCTTTGACGAAAATGAAGAAATATCTGAAATCAATATTCGCCGCCGCAATCCTCGCCGCCGCGGCCGCAGGGTCACCCCTGCAGGCCCTCGCCGACGCCCCCTCGGCGGATGGGAAGCACGCGAAACGGGTGCTCCCGCAGGTCGTGGCTGACTCGGCGCGCATCCGTTCGATCATGGAGGAACGCGTTATCGTCGGAAACGACACCGTCGGAATCATTCTCCCCCAGAAAAACTACGGACGCTACGACCGCGGTCTTTTCAACTTCCTCTTTATCCCGAAAGGGCAGTGGGCCTTCGGCCTGACAGCCTCATACGGCTCTTTCGACTCGCGCGACGTCGAACTGCTCAATACGATAAAAGACTTTAACTTCAACGGAAAGCAGTATTCGCTCCGCCCGACCGTCAGTTACTTCGTCAAGAACAACTCCTCGATCGGCATCAAGATGGCCTACACCCGCGGCGAGGCTGTGCTCGGTAGCCTCGCCGTCGACTTCGACGACGACATAAACTTCTCGCTCCACGACGTATCGTATCTGTCGCAGATGTACAACATTGGAGTTTTCTACCGCAACTATGTCGGCCTCGGCCGCGAAAAGCGCTTCGCCGTCTTCAACGAGGTCGACCTCTCGTTCGGCAGCGGCACGCGCCGGTTCATGCGCTACTACAACGACCAGTTGCGCGACACGCGGACAAACGTGACCCAGTTGTCGCTGAATTTCAGCCCCGGCGTCTGTGTCTTCCTGATGGACTATCTGTCGTTCAACGTCTCGTTCGGCGTCTTCGGTATCAACATGACGAACGAAAAACAACGCACCAACGGCGTCGAGGAGGGCTCGCGGTTCTCGAGCGGCGCAAATTTCCGTTTCAATCTGTTCAACATTAATTTCGGTGTAGGTGTACATATCTGACAATATACGGAAACACCGGCCGGGTGCCGGTCTCCGCCCGATTCTCGCCGTCGCTGCGGCGGCGGTTCTCTCCGCGACAATGCAGTCGTGTCTCAGCGACGAAGGGATTCCCTATCCTAATATCCAGGCGAATTTCGCGACTTTCGACGTACGCTTCCAGGAGCGCCCGGCCCAGATCGACACAATCAACCGCTGCGTCACCGTCTATCTGAACGACTCGGCCGACATCGCGGCTGTCAATGTCCGCTCTTACACGTTCAACCGCCCCGATGCATCGCTCGTCGACCCCTCGGCGCTGTCCGGCTCGATTAACCTTTCGGACTCGTTCGATGTCGCCCTGAAGGTCTACCGCGAATATCTCTGGACAATCACCGCCCGACAGACAATCTCGCGATGGTTCGCGGTCGCCAACCAGATAGGAGCATCCTCGATTGACGACGAGGCCCACACGGTCTCGGCCGTTGTCCCCGACAAACTCCCGCTGACAGCCGTCCGCGTCGACAGCATCAAACTCGGCGGCGCTACGGCCGTTATGACCCCCGACCTCCAGGGCAAGACCGTCGACTTCACCGAACCGGTCACCGTCGAGGTGACCGAACATGGCGAAACAACGACATGGACAATCACCGTCACCCAGACATCGCTCAGCGTCGACATTACCGCTGTCGATCCCTGGACCGGAATCGCATGGGTCACCGCTGCCGCTCAGGCCGGCGACGATGTCTCCTTCAGTTACCGCCCGACCGGAACGCTCCAGTGGCTCCCGGTTCCCGCCACGGATGTCGAAGCCGACGGCGCCGTCTTCATAGCCCGCCTCAGCGGCCTGATTCCGGAGAGCGACTACGAGGTCATAGCCGAATGTAACGGCCAGACGACCCTCCCCGTTTCGTTCACGACCGGAACGGCCCGCCAGCTGCCGAACTCCGACTTCCGCAACTGGTGGCTCGACAACAAGGTCTGGTGTCCCTGGGCCGAAGGGGGCGAGCAGTTCTGGGACACGGGCAACAAGGGCGCCGCGACGCTCGGCCAGAGCAACGTGCTCCCCTACGACGACGCCTCGTCGCCGACAGGCTACGGCGGCGTGCTGCTCCAGACCAAATTCGTCGGTATCAGTATCCTCGGCAAACTCGCCGCCGGAAGCATCTTCGCCGGACGATATGTCAGAACTGACGGCACCAATGGAATCCTCGCCTTCGGACGCCCCTTCGTCGAGCGCCCGACCCGCGTTCGCGCTGTCCTGAGTTACAAGACTGCGGATATCGACTACACGACAAGCGAATTCTCAGACCTTAAGGGGCGCCCCGACACATGTATCGTCTGGTGTGCGCTGTCTGACGCCGACGAGCCATTCGAAATCCGGACCAACCCGAAGAACCGCCAGTTGTTCGACCGTAATGCTCCGGATGTCATCGCCTACGGTGAATATACCTCCGGCGCTGACACCCCCGGATTCATCACCGTCGACATCCCCCTCGACTACAACTCCCGCTCGCGCGTCCCGAAAATGATTCTTCTGACTGCGGCCGCAAGCAAGTATGGCGACTACTTCACCGGCGGCGCCGGAGCAGTCATGACCCTGTTCAGTTACGAACTGCTCTACGACTGATTCGCAGAGGAAAGAGTATCGAAAAATCGCCGGAAAACGGGTTAAACCGAATTTTTCGGCGATTTTTCGCTCCAGGGTTGGGATATAACGGAATTTATTGCTAACTTTGCAAATTGGAACCAAGAAGGCAAATAAATGAATATACGCAATATACTGACTGTCATGCTTTGCGCCATGCTTCTCGCCGGATGCGGCGAATATCAGAAGGCGCAGAAGAGCACGGATCTCGCATACAAACTCGACTTCGCCCGCCGCGCGTTCGACCAGAAGAAGTATGTCCAGTGTGCGACCGTCCTCGAGCCGATCGTGACCCAGCTGAAGGGTACGGACAAAGCCGAAGAGGCGCTCTACCTGATGGCGATGGCTAACTACGAGAACAAGGACTATATCAACTCCGGGTCATACTTCAAGACCTACTATACCCGCTATCCGAAAGGAAAATACGCCGAACTGTCGCGCTTCTACTGCGGCTACGGCTACTATCTCGACTCGCCGGAGCCCCAGCTCGACCAGACCGACACGATGAAGGCGATCGAAGAACTCCAGGGCTTCCTCGACTATTTCCCGCGCAGCGACAAAGTCGCGATCGCCCAGAACGCGATCTTCGAACTCCAGGACAAACTGACCCTGAAGGAGCTCCAGAACGCCCAGCTCTACTACAACCTCGGCAACTATCTCGGCAACAACTACGAATCGGCCGTCATCGTCGCCAAGAACGCCATCAAGAATTTCCCCTATTCCCGATATAAGGAGGATCTCGAACTCCTCGTCCTGAAGGCCCGCTACCAGGAGGCTTCCCAGAGTATCGCCGAAAAACAGGAAGACCGCTTCCGCGTCGTTATCGACGAGTATTACTCGTTCATCAACAACTACCCCGACAGTCCGAACCGCCGCGAAGCCGAGAATATCTACAAAATCGCCAGCAGCCACGTCCGCGACTGATCCCCCCACCGACCGACAGAAGAATACAAGCAACATTTGAACACAATACAACCAAATGGACTACAAGAAAACAAACGCCCCGCTCAACACCGTCACGCGTGACCTGGTCGAGCTTTCCGAGGACACGGGCAACATCTACGAAACCGTATGCGTCATCGCAAAGCGCTCTAACCAGATCGCCGGCGAGATGAAGCACGACCTCGAAAAGAAACTCCAGGAGTTCGCCTCGCTGAACGACAACCTCGAGGAAATCTCCGAAAACCGCGAGCAGATCGAGATCTCCCGCTACTACGAGAAACTCCCGAAACCGACCCTGATCGCAACCCAGGAGTATGTCGAGCACAAGCTCCATTTCCGTCGTCCGCTGCAGGATCGCTCGCGCAACGACTGATCCCGGAAAAAATTTCGCGTAATTAGTCATTTTTATTTGCACGGCAAAAAAATTATGACTACTTTTGTGCGCTCAAAAAACCAAATTTATTAACACTTATCTAAATCCGAAAGAATGCATTTGAATTCTGAAGAAAAAGTACAAATCTTTGAGAAGTACGGTAAGGGCAAGACTGACACTGGCTCACCTGAAGCGCAGATTGCATTATTCTCAGTCCGTATTGCTCATTTGACTGAACACCTGAAGTCAAATCACAAAGATTATACTACAGCACGCGCTCTGAAGGCTCTCGTCGGCAAGCGTCGCCGTCTCCTTGATTATCTGATCAAGAAAGACATCAACCGCTACCGCGCGATTATCGCCCAGAAGGAGCTTGGTATCAGAAAGTAACCCTCTCAGGTTACCTGACGATTACAAAAACTTCACAAAGTCATCAGAAACGGCAGACCCGGCCTCAATCCCGGATTTGCCGTTTCAGTTTGTCGTCGCCGTCCGCGCCCTGCGGTCGGACACAGCGACCCGGTAGACCAGCATTGTTATTCGACCACTGACGTGGTCTGAACCGGAGGGGAAACCGGACCGTGGGCTAAGCCCACGGTCCACCCAACAATATTATTCAGACCACGTCAGTGATCGAATAATACCATACGCATACATAGCAATTTGGACGCAAACGCCGCCTGGCGCAGACACGGGCGGGGACGCCCGCTAAGTAAGCCGCTATAATAAAAAAAGCAGTGCCGAACCCGGGAGGGTGGCACCGCTGATGTATCCCCGTGGGGAGTCGAACCCCAATCGTTGGAACCGGAATCCAATATTCTATCCATTGAACTACGGAGACTTTTTCGGTTTGCGAGTGCAAAAGTAATTATCTTTTCGTAATTTTGCAAATAAATCTCCAATTTATGGATGTCAGAATAGAAAATTCCTGGAAGCAGGCTCTCGCCGAGCAGTTCGAAATGACTTATTTCGAACAGCTATGTCGCTTTGTCAGAGAGGCTTATGCGACCACTATCGTATATCCTCCCGGCTCGAAGATTTTTTCGGCCTTCGACTCCTGTCCCTTCGACCGGGTCAAGGTCGTCATCCTCGGCCAGGATCCGTATCACGGTCCCGGTCAGGCTAACGGCCTCGCTTTCTCCGTAGAGCCGGGTGTCGCGATTCCCCGCTCGCTGGTCAATATCTTCCGCGAAGTCGCCGACGACACCGGCGCTCCGCTTCCGGCCGACGGCGACCTGAGCCGCTGGGCCCGTCAGGGGGTCCTGCTGCTGAACGCGACGCTGACGGTCGAGGCCCATCGTGCCGGCTCGCACCAGGGGCGCGGCTGGGAGCAATTCACCGACAGCGTCGTCGACACCCTGAACCGACGGCGCGAAGGCCTGGTGTTCATCCTCTGGGGGAGTTATGCCGCCCGGAAAGGGGCGCTGATCGACCGTACGCGCCATCTCGTTCTGACTTCGCCCCACCCGTCGCCGCTGAGTGCCTCGCGCGGCTTCTTCGGGAACCACCATTTTTCGCAGGCCAACGCCTGGCTGCGGCAACACGGAAAGGAGGAGATCAGATGGTAGGACGTCGTCTGCTGCTCGCCGTGGCCTTCGCTGTCGGCGCCGCTTTCGCCTCTCTCGCCGACGACTCGACGATGACGCGCCGTTTCAGCGACCGTTTCCGGACAATCCAGGCCTATGTCGACGACGACGACCAGTCGCTCCCCGTTATCCGCCTCGGAGGGAACGAACGGCTGACAATCAGTTTCGACGAACTGACCGACACCCGCTCCTATCTCCGCTACGAACTGATCCACTGCGACCGCGACTGGCGTCCCGACGGGCTTGTCGATTCCGAATTTCTCGACGGCTTCAACCAGGGGGAGATCGACGATTATGCCTTCTCGCGGGCGACGCTGACACATTATGTCAACTATCGCCTGACAATCCCGAACGAACAGATCTCGCCGACAATCTCCGGGAACTATCTCGTCAGAATCTACGACGAGGATGATCCGGACAAAACTCTCCTCCAGATTCGCTTTTCAGTCAACGAGGCGTCGATGAAGGTCGGCGCAACGGTCAGTTCGCGAACCGACACCGACTACAACGAGGCCCACCAGCAGGTCGACCTCAGCGTCGACGCCGACTATGTCGACGTTCGCGATATGTGGCGCGATATCTTCGTGACCGTCACCCAGAACAGCCGCCCCGACACCCGGCGGAGCGTCGCGACGCCGCTGCGTGTCGACGGCTCCCGGGCAATCTTCACCCACAACCGCGACCTGATCTTTCCGGCCGGCAACGAATTCCGCCGCTTCGAGACGGTCTCGGTCAACTATCCCGGGATGGGAGTCGCCGCGGTCGAACGAACTCCGCTGGTCTACCGTATAGACCTTTACCCCGACGAACCCCGCAGCGACGAGCCCTATCTCTACGACCAGACTCAGTTCGGACGATTCCGAATCCGCGAGTATAACTCCGACGACAGTTCGACCGAAGCAGACTATGCCGAAGTGACATTCCGCTATGTCGCCCCCGAACTGCGCCACGGCGACATCTTCGTCGACGGCAACCTGACGGGCCATATCTTCGGGCCGGAATCGCGTATGGTCTACAACCGCGCCGCCGGGGCCTACGAACTGACGATGCTGCTCAAACAGGGGGCCTACAACTACCAGTATCTGACCGTCCCCTACGGCTCGATGACCGGAACGACGGCCGAGACCGAGGGTGACCGCTGGCAGACAGTTAACGAATATGACATCCGGGTCTACTACCGGGCTCCGGGAGAACGCTACGACCGCCTCGTTGCCCACGGGGTTGTATACTCCGGAAGATAACACCGACATAATCAGAATATGTTTGAAATAGACAATACGCTTGTTTCGCTCGATCTCGCAGAAAGGTTCTTCTGCTGCGACCTCGACAAATGTCTCGGCGAATGCTGTGTCGAGGGGGACGCCGGCGCGCCGATTACCCGCGAGGAATATGAGAAACTCCGGCAGCTTGCGCCCGTCGTCGCCGACCGCCTGTCGCCCCGGGCCCGCCGGATCATCGACGAAGAGGGTGTCGGTTATGTCGACCAGGAGGGTGATCTGGTCACCTCGATCGTCAATGGCCGCGACTGTGTCTTCACATGCTACGCCCCCGGCGGAAAGTGTCTCTGCGCGCTCGACTCCGCCTTCCGCGAAGGGAAGACCGATTTCCGGAAGCCGATCTCATGCTACCTCTATCCTCTGAGGCTGAAGGAGTATCCGACATTCACGGCCGTCAACTACCATCGCTGGAAAATATGCCGCCCGGCCGAGGAGAACGGACGCCGTCTCGGAATCCGCCTCTATCAGTTCATGCGCGAGCCGCTGATCGAGCGGTTCGGCCGTGAATGGTACGACACGCTCGCGGCGGCCTGCGAGGCATATCTCCGCGGGGATATCTGAAATCCTCCTGACAATCGAAGACAATGAACTGGTTTGAATCTCTTTTTTTCGAGCAGTCGGCCCTGCAGGCTGTCTGCGTCATATCGGTCATCATCGCGATAGGCCTCGGTCTCGGAAAACTCCGTTTCTTCGGGATCTCCCTCGGGGTGACATTCGTGTTCTTCACCGGTATCCTCGCCGGACATCTCGGTCTTTCGATCGATCCGGGGATGCTCAAATATGCCGAGGATTTCGGTCTGATGCTTTTTGTCTATGAGCTCGGTCTGAAGGTCGGACCGGGATTCTTCAGTTCGTTCCGGACCGGAGGCCTCAGGCTGAATATGATGGGGCTCGGACTCGTTCTGCTCGGAACGGCGACGGCCCTGCTGCTGTCGTTCGCGATGAGAATTCCGATTGCCGACATGGTCGGCATCATCAGCGGCGCGACGACAAACACCCCCTCGCTCGGCGCCGCACAGCAGGCCCTCAGCCAACTCGGACTTCCCGCCGACGGCGCCGCCCTCAGTTGCGCCGTGACCTATCCGCTCGGGGTTGTCGGCGTAATCATCGCCTTTATTATCGTCAGGCGGTTCTTCAGCCGCCCCTCCGATTTCGAATCGCGCAGCCAGGCCGATCCGGACCACACCTATGTTGTCGAACTGATCGTCACCAACCCCGGACTCGACGGACAGACTCTCCGCCAGATAACAGATTCGGTCGCGGCGAAATTCGTCGTGTCGCGCGCATGGCACGGCGACCGGGTCTCGATTCCCGGACCCGACCAGAAGATCTCGACCGGCGACCGCATACTCGTAATAACAAACGAGGAGGATGTCGCCAAACTCGTCATGCTCTTCGGCGCTAAGGCCGACCGCGACTGGAACCGTCCGAACATCGACTGGGACAACGTCGACAAAAACCTCGTCTCGCGGACGATAACCGTCAGCAAACCTGCAATCAACGGACGACGCCTCGGTTCGCTACGGCTCCGTAACCACTACGGCATCAACATCACCCGCGTCACCCGAAACGGGATCCGTCTGCTGGCTGACCCGAAACTGCTGCTCCAGCTCGGCGACCGCCTGACCATAGTCGGCGAAAGAGATACCGTCGACCGTGTCGGCGAACTCTTCGGCAACTCCTCGGCCGACCTGAAAGACCCGAATCTCGCTGCGATATTCATAGGGCTGGTGTTGTCGCTGATCGTCGGGTCGATACCGATCGTGATTCCCGGAATATCGGTGCCGATCCGTCTCGGGCTGGCCGGAGGCCCTATCGTCGTCGGGATACTGATTGGTCGCTTCGGCCCGCGGTTCCATATGGTGACCTACACGACCCGGTCGGCCAACCTGATGCTGCGCGGCATTGGCCTTTCGCTCTTCCTCGCCTGTCTGGGCCTCGAGTCGGGTCCGAAGTTCCTCGACACGATAATGCGTTCCGACGGCCTGCTTTGGATTGCCGCCGGATTTATTATCACTCTCGTTCCGTCGCTGTTGATGACCATCGCTTCGATGCGTCTGTGGCGACTCGATTTCGCGACGGCTGCGGGAATGGTCAGCGGAGCGATGGCAAACCCAATGTCGCTGACATACGCCAACGAAACCGTCCGCGGCGACGAGGCCTCCGTCGCCTATGCTACAGCCTATCCGCTGTCGATGTTCGCCCGCGTTGTGATTGCCCAGCTCCTGGTCGTCATCTTTTGTGGGTAGAACGAAAACGCCGACTGTCGGAGCCGGCGTTCGCGTCTTTTTATGCAATCGTTATTTCGGGATCGAGATAGATGTCCTGAATCGTGTTGAGCAGGCGGATCCCATCCTCCATCGGATGCTGGAACGCCTTACGGCCGCATATAAGCCCCATGCCCCCGGCGCGTTTGTTTATGACCGCAGTCATCGCGGCGTCGGCGAGGTCAGACGCGCCCTTCGACGCGCCGCCGGAGTTGATCAGCCCTACGCGCCCCATATAGCCGTTGGCAACCTGATAGCGGCAGAGGTCAATCGGGTGGCTCGATGACAGTTCGGTATACATCTTCTCGTCGTAGCGTCCGAAGCCTATCGCCTTGAAGCCGCCGTTTGTCGTCGGGAGTTTCTGTTTGACGATATCGGCCTTGATTGTGACGCCGAGTCGGTCGGCCTGGCCGGTCAGGTCGGCCGAGGAGTGGTAGTCGACGCCATCTTTCTTGAAAGCGCTGTTACGGAGGTAACACCAGAGGACCGTAACCATTCCGAGTTCGTGGGCATATTCGAAGGCCTCGGCGACCTCGACCAGTTGGTCGCGGCTTTCGGCCGAGCCGAAGTAGACCGTCGCGCCGACGGCCGCAGCACCCATGTTCCACGCCTCGCGTACCGTTCCGAACATGACCTGGTTGTAACTGTTCGGATATGTCAGCAGTTCGTTATGGTTCAGTTTGACAAGGAACGGAATGCGGTGGGCATACTTCCGGGCGACGGCGCCGAGGTTGCCGAACGACGAGGCTACGGCATTACAACCACCCTCGATCGCGAGCCGGACAATATTCTCCGGATCGAAATAGACAGGGTTCGGGGCGAAGGATGCTCCGGCCGAGTGCTCGATATCCTGGTCGACGGGGAGAATCGAGAGATAGCCTGTGTTGGCAAGGCGTCCGTGGCCGAGTATTCGCTGGAGGTTGTTCAGCGTCGGAATGTTGCGGTCGGTGTCGATCCAGATACGGTCGACGGTTTCGGGCGAAGGAAGATGGAGCATCGAACGGTCAATCGTCGTGCACCGGTGGTCGAGAAGATATTCGGCCTTGTCGCCGAGAAGGGCGACGATATCTGAATGGCTCATATTGTTGTTCGATAGAATTAGTACATCGGGGTGAACGGAGCTGATACGAAGAGGTGGTCGTTGGCGCAGCCTGTGTAGTCGCGGCTCTTTGTGTTGTCAATCTTCATGACAGGAGCCCCCTTCCGCAGGTCGCATTTCTTCAGGTCGATATAATAGAGACCATTGTTCGTCACGATGTCGAAGTAGTAACGGAGGTCGCGGACGTTGCTGTAGGAGCGCCACTGGGTTGAACTGACGTTCGGTTCTGTCTCGATCGCGTAGTCATAGGGGACGGAGACATTCATCATGATTGTACGGACAATCGACGCGCCGAGGTCGGCGTCGGCGGTCTTTTTGACATGGGTCGTGAAATATTCGCCGCGGACACAGCGGTCGGGACTCTTGACGGTTCCGGGGAGCATGTTCTGTCCGCCGACACCGTGCCAGTAACTGATAATCGCCTGCATCTGGGGCCATGTCGGGTCGTTGGCCATCGAGAGCATGTCCTGCATCTCGTAGACATTCAGTTCGCCGTCGACAAATTCGAAGATTGCGCTGCGACCCTCGGCATCGGTGACGCCCCAGTGGAGGGCGGAGACGGTGCCGCCGTCGAAAGTCGCGCCGGAGATCGTGAAGTCGCGCCGGCGGAGCTCCTCGACGACCTCGGGCGTAGTCGCGTTCATGTCGAGCAGCCATCCGACGAACATCGCGAGTGACATCGGCGGACGCCCTTCGGTCTTGTCGTTGTTATAGATTGTTCCTTTGCAGAAAAGACCGTTGATAACGAGGCCCTTCTCGTTCATCCCCTCGGTTATTCCGCCGTCATACCCGACGGCGTAGACAGCGCCGTAGCGCGAAGTCCAGTGGACAGCGTCCTCGCCTACGTTCCCCTGTTTCTCGATACCACGGGGATATACATATAGATTTGTCGGGATCGGTGTTTTCCAGTCGAGTGTACGGCCGACGATGCGGAGAGTGCTGTCGCCGACGTAGAGGACGCGTGTGCAGGCATCGGCAGCGGGCGTATAGGCCGCAGCGGTGGCGGCGAATGCGGTCAGAGCCAGCAGGATTTTCGGGAGTTTCATAGTTGTGTCAGTGTGCTTAAGAGTTAACAATGTCGATTCGCCATAGTGTGATGAATCGACATTATAACGCACCCGACTCCCGATATGTTCGAATTCCCGACATCTGTATATCAAGTCGTATCAGCGGGCGGGGTCTCGCGCAAGTTTGCTACTGACCGCAGGGCGTCTGCGCCAGGCGGGGTGTGCGTCCAAATTGCTATGAATGCGTATGGCATTATTCGACCACTAACGTGGTCTGAATAATATTGTTGGGTTGACTGTGGGTTCAGACCACGTTAGTGGTCGAATAACAATGCTGGTCTATCAGGTCGTTGTGTTCTGACCGCAGGGCTGCACCGTCGGCTGTTACAAACTATATTTCTGTAATTCGCGAGTATAGAGAAGACACCCCGCCTCTCTGTCAAGGGTCGGGGTGTCTTTGGTGGGGGACTGATTTTATCAGTCTTCTTTCGGAGCCTGGTCGATCAGGTCGAGGAATTCGTCGAGTTTCGGGGTTATGATAATCTCGGTGCGGCGGTTACGCTGGCGGCCGAGTTCAGTCGAGTTGTCGGCAATCGAGTTATACTCGCCGCGGCCGGCAGCCGACAGGCGCGAGGGGTTGACGCCGAAATCGTTCTGGAGAACCTGGACAACCGACGAAGCGCGCAGGGCCGAGAGGTCCCAGTTGTTGCGGATGTTCGTGCGCTTGATCGGAACGTCGTCGGTGTTGCCCTCGACCAGCACGTCGTAGTCCTTGTAGTCCTTGATTATCTTGGCGATCTTAGAGAGGGTCTGCATGGCCCGGTCATTGACCTCGTAGCTGCCCGATTTGAAGAGCATGTTGTCGGCCAGCGAGATATATACGACACCCTTGAGGACCTTGACGTCGACCTCCTGGAGTTCGTCGCGCGAGAGCGAACGGGTCAGGTTGTTGGTCAGGACCATATTGAGCGAATCGGATTTCGATTTCGCGTTGATCAGTTGTTTGATGTATGCGTTCGAGGCGTTGATTTCGTCGACGAGTTTCGAAATATTGACGTTGCTCTGCTGGCTCTGGGTGATCGAACTGTTCAGGGTCTTCTGTAGTTCGGCATACTGGGCCTTCAGGGCTTCGTTCTGACGCTTCGCGTCGGCGAGCATCGCGTTGAGGCTCTTGGCGCCGGTTCGTGCCTCGGCGAGGTCTACCTGCGACTGCTGGTAGTCTTTCTGGAGTTGCTGGTGTTCGCTCTGAAGGGCTGCGTATTTCTTGTTGCTGACGCATCCCGAGAATACCATGACGGCCAGAGCGGCTCCGATTGTGAGAATTCGTGTCATTTTCATAATCTGGGAATTTTATTATAGTTTAAAACGTTTTCAGGACTGTCCGGGTTCACTTCGCGGCTTCCGTCTCCCCGGTTTGTTCGTCGTCGTCGAACCCCATGCGCGACATCTCCTCGTAGATCGCCGCGCGCGCTCCACCGGTCGGGTCGGGAAGCACGCCCCGGGCGGTCATCGTCGCGACGAAGGTCATCGCGTCGGGATCGCCGAGCGACGCCGCGTGCCAGATCATACGGAGGCCGCGGTCGCGTTCCTCAGGGTCGCTGCTCTCGAAAAGCATTCGCCCGAGCGAACTCATCGCGACCGGGAAAAGATCCTCCGCGGCCGGTTCGAGCATCCCCCTGACCTCGTCCGGAGAGAGGTCGCGGAAATCGGGGAGGGCGGTGACAGCCGGTGCGAATCCGGCGCGGGCCGAGCGCTCGAGCCAGTCGAGAGCCTCACGCTCCCGGGCGGGGGTATTCTCCTCGGTCAGCGAGTCGACAAAAAGCCTGTAGGCCGCGGCAGCACACCCCGACTCGGCAGCGCTGAGCGTCACCTTCCGTCGGTCGACCGTGCCATCGGCCCGGAGGTCTCCGGCGTCGAAGAAACTGTTGATATATTCGTTGGCTCGGGGCGCTTCGGCGTCGAGAGCCATCAGTTCGAGGAATTTCGCTTCGGCGGGATTTTTCGCGCATCGTTCGCCGAGCAGGGTCATCGCCGCAAGCTGGAACAGCGCCGGACCGAAGGATCGTTCGGCCGAGCGGCGTATCAGCGCGACAGCCCGGGCGGAGACCTCCGGGTCGTCGCCGGCGGAGATGATAAGGCTGATTGCGTGGTTATACATGCTTTCCGGCTCGCCGAGCGCGGCGGCGCGTGCGATCAGCGCTTCCGACTCCTCAGTTTCCGAGCCTCCGGCCTGCTCCATCAGTCTGATCGCCTTGGCGACCATCGCCGAGGGTGATACGGCGTCGACGGCAAGGTCGAGCAGCCGGGCCGATCGCGCGGGGTCGGGAGCGAAGAGGGTCGACTCGTCGGAGTAGGCCGACGAGAGTATGTTCAGTTCGTCGCCGGTCAGATCGGCACCGCGGCGCTGGGCGCTGTCGAGCAGTCGGATAGCGTTGTCGATTTCCCGGCGGGATTCGTTCGATTGATTGTCTGTTTTGTTTTCGGTCATGATATCTCCGTTATGCGACCGCAAAATTAGGAAAATTTCGCGAGTCAGCCAAGAGAGAACGTCGGTCGCAGGCCGGTACACGGTGCCGGAGGCACTTGGACGGGGGAAACATGCCGCGTATTGCGGCTGGTCGTCAGCCCGTTCGCTTGGAAAAGTGTAGCGAACCCTTGGTTTTTCGCTTGGAAAAGTGAGGCGAACCCTTGTTATGAATCAGTTTAAACTTTGATTTTAGGAGATTTAATTGTAACTTTGTCGCGCTATGGAGGAGATTTACATGCGGCGCCACTCGGTGCGCGCCTATACGACCGAACCGATCGGAGCCGGAACCGCTGCCGCGCTCCGCGCTCTGATCGACGATATCAACCGGGACGAACGGCTCCGCTTCGCCCTGATAACCGACGAACCCGGCGCGTTCGGCACATCGCTGATGGCCCGCTACGGCAGTTTCCGCAATGTCCGGAATTATTTCGCCCTGTCGTCAGCCGATGGTGCCGACAGCGAAGTCGAACTCGGACGCCAGGGTGAGCGGCTCGTTCTCGAGGCAACGGCGCTCGGGCTGCAGACCTGCTGGGTCGGACTGACCTATAACCGCGCGATGGTCTGCCAGGGAACAGAGAATCCCCGGATGAAACTCCGCGCGGTCATTGCGGTCGGGCATGGTGTCGACCAGGGGCGTCAGCGCCGTTTGCGGCCGGCGGCGAAACTTGTGCGCGGCGGCGATGAGGCCCTCAAGGCAGCGCCTGAATGGTTCCGGCGAGGAATCGAGGCAGTACGCTATGCCCCGTCGGCCCTGAACCAGCAAGCCTATCGGTTCCGCTGGGCCGGAGGCGACCGTGTCGAGGCGAGCCGCGGCCTCGGCTTCTACACCCGTATCGACCTCGGCATCGCCCTCTGCCACTTCGCCCTCGGTGCAGCCAACCCCTCGCTGATCCTGATCTGATAAGCCCCCCGACGGCCACAAGCCCCCCTGCCCCCTGAAGGGGGTGGCTTTGTTATGTTGTGGATTTTCAATGGATTGCTGTAGGGATGCGGCCTGCCGCGTCCGCCCCTCAGTCAGTAGCAAACCGATATGATGATTCGTCGCTGGAACTGTGTGGAGGGGCACTCGGTATCGAAGTAGTTAGCGGGCGTCCCGCCCGCGTCTGCGCCAGGCGGGGTGCGCGTCCAAATTGCTATGAATGTGTATGGTATTATTCGACCACTAACGTGGTC
>JAMPGR010000001.1:946956-978496 GCA_023663805.1 Clostridium sp.
GGCAACCTAATGTTTGGTCATCGCTGGGGAGAAGGCGGAAGAATCAAACATCTAACCACCACGATTTAATCCGTTGTATAAATCCTAATAGTCAACACTTTATAAATTCAATTCAAAAGCCGATAAAATCCATGCCGATTTATTGCAATCTAATATTAATGCCGCTGTTCTGCGCACCCATAAATCACGTAACTAATTAAAGTCAATGGTCTCGTGACTTCTCTTTGAATTTTTGTCCCCGAAGAGACGATTTTTTGTCCCCCGATAACTTTTCTTGAGCTGAGCGAAGAAGACAATCCGGATCCACCTGGAGGTTTCCTGCAAGAGCCCTAAAATAACGGAGGAACAACTGCCGGACTTCACCCATGACTATCTCAAAGAGATGGGATAACTGAGAAGTCTTTTTTTTACGCGAATAACCCCAGCTGTATCTTACTATTACTCTACATCTTATGCATGAGAGATGAGCCTGTGCATAAATTCGATTCGAATTTTTATCGTATTTTATTTGGTTGTTAGGTGGAGATTGGCTAATTTTGATTCGTTTTTAGCAATTTCGATTAAAAACGTTAACCAAATCAATAACCAAATAACCGAAATTCATCATCATGAATCCAAACAATTTCGTCCGCCTGATGGCTGTGACGGCCGTCGGCGCTTCCCTCGCCCTGGCCGGATGCTCCGACGACGCAGCCGCTCCGATCGCGTCTGAGTCGACCGTCATCTTCTCGGCGGAACTCCCCGCGGGATTGAGTTCGAGAGCGTTCGGCAATGGGCTCGCCGTCACCGCTCTGACCTACGCCGTCTACGAGCACAACGGCACCGAGGTCAAGACCTTCGCCGAGGGTGAGGCCCGGTTCGCCGGCCTGAAGGCGACCGTTTCGCTGAACCTGACCAGCGGGAAGACCTACGATGTCGTTTTCTGGGCCCAGAATCCCGCCTGCGAGGCATATTCGTTCGACGCCGGAACCATGTCCGTATCAATCGACTACGACGGTGTCACCTCGAGCGACGAATCGCGCGACGCCTTCTTCGCGGCGACGACGGTCAGCATCTCCGGACCATCGACCGAGACGGTCGAACTGAAGCGTCCGTTCGCCCAAATCAACCTCGGCACGACCGACATCGACGCCGCACAGATCGCCACCCCCGACCAGTCGTTGTCGGCCTCGATGTCCGTCACGGCCTTCAGCGTCCTGAATCTTTTCGACGGATCGGTCTCGGAGCCCGTCACGGTCTCGTTCGCCGACGCGTCGGCCCCGGGCAGCGCCGAGCCGTTCCCCGGCGAGGATGCCTACTATCTGGCGATGAACTATATCCTCTGCGACGCCCTGCGCCAGACCGCCGACGTCTCCTTCTCGATCAGCGAGGACGGCGGCGAACTGGTCGCCAAGACCCTCATGAACGTCCCCGTCCAGCGCAACTACCGCTCGAACATAACCGGCACGCTCCTGACCGACGCGACGGTCTTCAACGTCTCAATCTCCCCGGCCTTCGACGGCACTCTCGCCGGCGGCGAAGAGACCTCCGGAGAAAAGCAGCAGGCGAAGGAACCAACCGTCAACATCGTCGACGGCGTGTCGCGCTACCAGATCTCTTCTTCCGACGAACTCATCTGGATCAGCCAGAACAGCGCGGCGATCGACTGGGACTGCTCGGCTGTCGACCTGCTGGCCGACATCGACCTCGGGGGTGCAGAATGGACCCCGATCGACATCGACGCGCCCACCTCGACGGTCGACATCAATGGCGGCGGCCACACAGTCTCCAACTTCAGCCTCAGCGCCTCGACATCTACCCCCCAGGGACTCTTCGGGACGGTCCGTAACGCCGTCATCCGTGACCTGAATGTCATCAGCGTCGTCTCCAGCGGCTCGGGCCGCGAGGTCGGCGCTGTCGCCGGTTCGCTCGACGGACGCCTCGTCAACGTCAGCGCCAGCGGCGTCACCCTCGAGGGCTCCGGAAGCGTCGGCGCCCTCGTCGGTACCCTCCGCAGCGGGACTGCCGATGTAAGCGACGACGCCGTCATCAGTTACTCCGTCGTCGAGAACTCGACGGTCAGCGCCACGGCAACGGCCGGCGGACTCGTCGGGTCGATTGCCAACACCGCCGCACGCTCCGGCCAGGCGGGCGACTGCGTCCTGGTGCGCTCCAGCGTCGTCGTCTCGACCAGTGTCAGCGGCTCCAGCGCCGGAGCGATCGCCGGCACCGCCGCCAACCGCGAATCTGTCTTCAAGTATGACTTCTATACCGACGCAACCCTCGCCGACCTCGGAAACGGCCAGGCCTCCGATCCCGGCTTCTCGTACGAGGCCGACGGCACGACCCTGCGCGTCTCGACAATCGACGAACTCCGAAAGGCCACCAAAGCCGTCACCTACGGCGGCACGATCCTACTGACCCGCGACCTGAACCTCTACGGCCGCACGATCGAACCGATCAGCGTCGCCTCCGACAAAAAATTCACCTTCGACGGCGGCGGCCACACGATCCGGAACGCCTCGATCTCGTCGTCCGACTCCCACTCCGCCCTGTTCCAGACTGGCGCAACCAGCGGAATACTGCAGACAGCATCCGCGGCAGAAATCGACGTGACCGACATCCGCTTCGAAAAAATCACCTCGACAGGAGCCCTTGCCGCCGCCATCGTCGCGACCGCCCTCTCCGGAGACATGAACGGCGTCAGCGTGACCGGCTGCACGGTCAACTCCTCAGGCACGGGAATAAACTCCGGAGCCGGAGCCTTGTGCGCCGTCCAATATAGCGGGAACATGAGCGGATGCTCCGTTACCTCGACGACCGTCACGGCGAGCACACGCGCCGGATCGCTCACCGGCCAGTATAACGCAGCCGGTGGCGTCTACGAAAATTGCGTGGCAACAGACTGTCAGGTAATACTGAATACAAATCAGATTGACAAACCCCGTAGCGGCCCCATAGTCGGCGCCCTCGACACGAAGGCAAAGCTGACTCTGCGTGGCTGCACATGGCCCGGAACGACCCCCGAGACCCAGAGCGAGACACTCTCTAGCCTGAAGGTCGAGTAGGCCTCCCCTACCCCCGAAAACAGAACCGCCGCCGGTGTCCGGCTCAACAAGAGCAGACACCGGCGGCGGTATCATATATCGCAGATTACGCAGAAACTAACGAAGAAGCCTCACAATAAACTGAGGGCAACGGCCCTCACAATAAACTGAGGCGAAGCCTCACAACAAACTGCGCGTCAGCGCACAATAAACTGAGGGCGCAAGCCCTCATAATAAACTGCGCCTTCGGCGCATATATTCCGAAAAAAGCAGTCGCGGCAGGCTCCCGACGATTCCCGCGCAGCGGCCGAACTGCTTGCGCGGCTCCCGCGCAAGCCGGTAGACAAACTCCAGGTGGGCACGGACCATCCAGTCCGGCGCACGCCGTGCCGCTACGCCGCTGTAGAACTTGAACGCCGCCCCGACCGCAATCATAACCCCGCTCGACAGCCACGGCTTCAACCGCTCCATAAACAACTCCTGCTTCGGCGCACCGAGCGCAACCCAGACAATCTCCGCACCGTCGCGCTCGATCATCTCCGCGATCCCCCGGTAGTCGAACTCATCGACCCCGAGGAACGGCAGCTCGACGATACGCATCGACGCCGTCGCCGGGTTCCACTCCGCGACCCGCCGCTTCAGCCCGTCGAGAATCCCCTGGTGAGTCCCCATGAAGATCATCCGCCGCGGCGAGACCGTGACGATTCGCCTGAACAACTCGCTCCCCGCATACTGCTCGTAGTTGACGCCATAGAGCCAGCGAATGTAGAGCGGCACGTAACTGCTGTCGCAGACCGAGAACATCCCCCCGTTGACCGCCGCCAGATAGCGGCTGTCGCGGTTCGCCCGGTCGAGCACGACCCCGTCGGCCACACAAATATAATCCCCGCCGGGCTCGTCGAGACGCCGTTCGATCGCCGCCTCGACCTCCTCCCGGTCAAACTCATAATTTATATTGAAATACTCCTTCATACACATTAATGCGCCCTCGGCGCAGTTTATTGTGAGGGCACGAGCCCTCAGTTTATCTGTCGGCTGACGCCGACGTTTATTGTGAGGCTCCGCCTCAGTTTATTTTGAGGGCTTGCGCCCTCAGTTTATCTGTCGGCTAGCGCCGACGTTTATTGTGCGCCTGCGGCGCAGTTTATGCAGCATAACAGACAGACGATCATTCCTTTGTAGTTAGCAGGCGTCCCGCCTGCGTCTGCGCCAGGCGGGACGCCATGCTTCGTTTGGCCAAGTATCTTCCGACTGAGGGCGCAGACGCAGGCGAGACGCCTGCTACTACGATTTAAATTCGTATAATTTGCGCTTAGATTAAGCGTCCCTGACGGGCCGCTGTTTATTGTGAGGCTTCGCCTCAGTTTATCTGTCGGCTGGTGCCGACGTTTATTGTGCGCTTGGCGCAGTTTATCTTCCCCTTCTTCTATTTTTTCCGGCGTAATCTGCGTAATCTGCGATTACAATTTGCGTTATTTGCTGGAGGTGAGGACCCGGGTGACGAAGGCTCTGAGTTCGTTGTCGCAGGCAATCAGTACCGGGACATCCAACCGTGCTATCATATCGGGGGCATGACGCAGTTTGCCATATTCGACTTTCGCAGGTTTGCCATTTTTATCGGTTTCCGGAGACAAATAGGTCTGTTTCAAGATGTTTTCCAATACGACGGAAGCCTTGTGCGGCAGAAGTTCTACATTCTTACCTTTTATCGACGGATGTTCCGACAGATGGGGAACCGCTCTCGGTTTTCTAATCAGGCCTTCACTTTCGGCCCATGATTCGATTGCATCGGGTTGCTTCAGGAACCAGGCCTCCATTTCCTGGATCCAAAAGAATACGTTCGCTTCCTTCGGCCCTTCCAAAACAATTCCATCTTCGGATAGTTCAGTAAACCAGTGGTCGCGGTGTTCTGGTCTGTGGTCGAGATCGACATAGAGGTAAGTGTTTTCCCCGTCTAACTTCGAATAAAGAGATGCTGCGCTCTTGAAACCACCAGACATTTGGACGATGATTCTCAGGTCACTGCGTCCGAGCGCCTCCGACATAAACCGGTTCAATTCTTCTCTGAGCGCGGCGCTGTTAGCCATTGTCGCCGCGTTTTCGTTATTGCCGAGAACGCCACCTTCGGCATAGATACGTATTACCATCGGGTTCCGCCGATTTCTCCGTTAAGCCATAGTTGTCCGGGCAAGACGGTCTCCGGGTCTTCGCCAACGTATGTCTCGTCACCCCGCCTGACAATCGTATCGTTTTCTGCATCTTTCTGAAAGACCAGTATATCGCGAAGTTTGAATCCGTTGAGCAACAAGGGGGAATGTGTCGCAATGACCAGTTGTGTCTGCCTCGATGCATCTTTTATCATCCTTACAACTGACCGGATCATATCGGGATGGAGATATGACTCCGGTTCGTCGATTCCGCAGAGGCTTCCTCTGTCGGGGTTGTACAGGATGGCCATCAGTAGCATAAGTTTAATCGTTCCGTCCGAAATATGGAGCATATCGATCGTGCGGTTCAGATTCCGTTCAGTCAAATGGAGATAAAACCGGTTTCCGAAGTAGGAGAAGACAAGACCTAGGTAGTTTGGGTTGATTGTGTTCAGTTCCCGTCCGATTTTATTAAAAACCAGCGAGTGGTTGTTTTGCAAACGGTTAAAGAGATATGCGATATTGTCTCCCGTAGTCGAAAGTCTAATTCCGAGGTCTGATTCGGAACCTTTTCTGACACTGTCGATGTTGAACTTTCCATAAATCGACATCGACGCGATTGCTTCCCTGATTATATATGTCGGGAGATAGTCCTGTGGATCGGTTATCTGTCTCAGTGCGAGTTCCTGCGTAGAAAGGACTCCGGCTTCGTAGTTTTCGCGGACAACTTTTCCGTCGTCTGACCGCTTCGTTATAAATCCGACACCATTGCGGAATTCGAGATAAGTAAAGCCCCCGTTTTTTCTCCTCTCGTCGATCGAATACAGAGATTCGCTCAATGTAAATCCCGAACCATTACCCACGGGGAAAACGGTCACGGTATAACGGACGTCGCTCGTAAAGGGTGACCTGGGGAATTTTTCTTTCAGGGATTTCGAATCGAAGAGAAATGACAGGCTGAAACATTCGGGCTTTTCATCGCCGAGAGCATTCAGAATCGCATTGAAACTGCCATTTTTTCGTATATACTCCGACATACCGACTCCGCAAACTCCTTCATAGAGCATCGTAAGACTGTTTATTAACGATGTCTTACCGCTACCGTTAATTCCGAGAAGTATATTGACTCCGGGATTAAGGTCGATTGTATGTTCGCCTTTAAAGGCGTAGAAGTTTTTTAAGAACCAGTTGTTTTAACATAAATTTCAGAGCATCGGTTTTGTCGGGAGAAATGCCGATGGCAAATTTACGAAACTTTTAGCAATTATTCGCCTAGCCCCCCTCGATTTTTTATCGTTTCAGCAGGCTACTCTTGCATAATCGGGACGATTTGATTAACTTTGTAGCCGTCCCTGGAAGTGGTCGTAACTTTCATGGAAAAAGCGGTCAAACTTAAATTACCTTCATATTCGCGAAAATTTTTCTAATTTTGCAACCAGAAAATCAAACCGACAATGTCAGATATGAAAAAAGTACTTTTGCTGGGCTCGGGAGCCCTCAAGATCGGTCAGGCCGGCGAGTTCGACTACTCCGGCTCGCAGGCGCTGAAAGCCCTTCGCGAAGAGGGGATCTCTTCGGTTCTGATCAATCCGAACATCGCGACAATCCAGACATCGGAAGGTGTCGCCGACCAGGTCTATTTCCTCCCGATCACCCCCTATTTCGTCGAGGAAGTAATCAAGAAGGAACGTCCCGACGGGATTCTGCTCGCCTTCGGCGGACAGACCGCCCTGAACTGCGGCACGGAACTCTATCTGAACGGCACGCTCGAGAAATACGGCGTAAAGGTACTCGGAACCTCCGTCGAGGCAATCATGATCACGGAAGACCGCGACCTGTTTGTCCGCAAACTCGACGAGATCGACATAAAGACCCCTGTCTCGCAGGCGGTCGAGAACATCGATGACGCCGTCGCTGTCGCCGAGCGAATCGGTTTCCCCGTCATGGTCCGCTCGGGCTACGCCCTCGGCGGCCTCGGATCTGGAATCTGCACGAACCCCGAGGAATTCCGCCGCCACTGCGAGAGCGCCCTCGCCTACTCGAAGCAGATACTGGTCGAAGAATCGCTGAAGGGATGGAAAGAAATCGAATTCGAAGTCATCCGCGACGCGAACGACCATTGCTTCACCGTCGTCCCGATGGAGAACTTCGACCCGCTCGGGATCCACACCGGCGAATCGATTGTCGTCGCCCCGATTGTCTCGCTCAGCCCCGATCAGATCAAGATGCTCGAGGAGATCGCGACCCGTGTCGTGCGTCACATAGGGATCGTCGGCGAATGTAACATCCAGTATGCGTTCAACGCCGAGACAAACGACTACCGCATCATCGAAATCAACGCCCGCCTCAGCCGCTCGTCGGCTCTGGCCTCGAAGGCCTCGGGCTACCCCCTGGCATTCGTCGCCGCCAAACTCGCCCTCGGATACACCCTCGACCAGATCGGCGAGATGGGCACGCCGAACTCAGCCTACGTCGCCCCGTCGGTCGACTATATCATCGTAAAGATTCCCCGCTGGGACCTCACGAAATTCCAGGGGGTCGACCGCGAGATCGGATCGTCGATGAAATCGGTCGGCGAAATCATGTCGATCGGCAAGTCGTTCGAGGAGATCATGCAGAAAGGCCTCCGTATGATCGGCCAGGGAATGCACGGCTTCGTCGGGAACAACGACATCCACTTCGACGACCTCGACCATGCGCTCCAGCACCCGACCGACCTCCGCATCTTCGCCATTGCCCAGGCCCTTGAGCAGGGCTACACCCCCGAGCGGATCTCCGAACTGACGAAGATCGACGTCTGGTTCATCAACCGACTCGAGAACATCGTCGGCTTCGCCCGGCGCCTGAGGGAGTTCAAGTCGATCGAAGATATCGACCGCGTCACGATGCTCGAGGCGAAACGCCTCGGCTTCTCCGACTTCCAGATCGCCCGCTACGTCGAAAACCCGGCGGGGTCGATGGAGAACGAAGTGCTGCGCACACGCGCCCACCGCAAGAGCCTCGACGTCACCCCGAAAGTCTGCCGGATCAATACAGTCGCCTCCGAGTATCCCGACCTGACGAACTATCTCTACGTCACCTACGGCGCCGAAAAGAACGCCATCCCCTACGGCCTCAACAGCGGCAACAACATTATCGTCCTCGGATCGGGCGCATACCGTATCGGCTCGTCGGTCGAGTTCGACTGGTGCTCGGTCAACGCCGCTAACACCTGCCGCAAACTCGGCTACAAGTCGGTCATGATCAACTACAACCCCGAGACGGTCTCGACTGACTACGACATGTGTGACCGTCTCTACTTCGACGAACTCAGTTTCGAACGCGTCATGGACATCATCGACCTCGAGCAGCCCCGCGGCGTCATCGTCAGTGTCGGCGGCCAGATCCCGAACAACCTCGCGATGAAACTCTACCGCCGCCACGTTCCGATTCTCGGCACATCGCCCGTCTCGATCGACCGCGCCGAAAACCGAAACAAATTCTCAGCCATGCTCGACCAGCTCGGCATCGACCAGCCCCGCTGGAAGGAACTGACAACCGAAGAGGATATCCATAAATTCGTCGACGAAGTCGGATTCCCCGTGCTGATCCGCCCGAGTTACGTCCTGTCGGGCGCCGCGATGAATGTCTGCTACGACTACGACCAGATGCACCGCTTCCTGGCCCAGGCCGCGAAGGTCTCGAAGGAATATCCGGTCGTCGTCTCGGTCTTCATGCAGAACGCCAAAGAGATCGAGTTCGACGCCGTCGCCCGTAACGGCCAGATCGTCGAATATGCGATCTCGGAGCACATCGAGTTCGCCGGAGTCCACTCGGGCGACGCGACCCTCGTGTTCCCCGCCCAGAAGATCTATCTCGCGACCGCCCGCCGCATCAAGCAGATCAGCGCGAAGATCGCCCGCGAACTGAACATCTCCGGACCGTTCAACATCCAGTATCTCGCGAAAGACAACGAAGTCAAGGTCATCGAATGTAACCTCCGCGCCTCGCGCTCGTTCCCCTTCGTCTCGAAGGTCCTTAAACAGAACTTCATCGAGACGGCTACGCGCATCATGCTCGGCGAAAAGGTAGAGAAGATCGACTCGTCGACCTTCGACATCGACTATATCGGCGTCAAGGCCTCTCAGTTCTCCTTCGCCCGGCTCCACAAGGCCGACCCCGTTCTCGGTGTCGACATGTCGTCGACCGGAGAAGTCGGCTGCCTCGGCAAGGACTTCGACGAAGCCCTGCTGAACGCGATGCTCTCCGTCGGCCACAAGGCTCCGAAGGTTGCCGTGCTCGTCAGTTCGGGCGACGTCCGCGGAAAAGTCGACATGCTCGACGCCTGCCGGACCCTCGCCGAGAACGGCCACAAACTCTACGCGACCAAGGGAACAGCCCTGTTCCTGCGCGAGAACGGCATCGACGCGACCGTCGCCGGATGGCCCGACGAAAAGGATACTGACAGCCCGAACGTACTCGACCTGATTGCGAACCACGAGGTCGACATGGTCATCAACATCCCGAAGAACCACACCAAGCGCGAACTGACCAACGGCTACCGGATTCGCCGCTCGGCAATCGACCACAACATTCCGCTGATCACGAACGCCCGCCTGGCGAGCGCTTTCGTCAAGGCCGCGATGCACAAGCCGGTCGAAGAGATCTCGATCACCCCCTGGTCGCAGTATTGATCGCCGGTACCACCCATAAAGGATCGACCATCCTATTTTCAGACCTGCGCCCCGGGGCTGAAAACAGGGTGGTTATGTTGTACACCGACTGAAACCGAAAACAGCACATCAATGCACACCACCGCACCCCTCCCGCAAAAGCCCCGCTACGAACTGCTCGACGGCCTCCGCGGCGTCGCCGCCCTGATGGTCATCTTCTATCATTTCGGCGAAGGATTCGCCACATCGCCCGTCGACCAGCAGATCAACCACGGCTACCTCGCCGTCGACTTCTTCTTCGTCCTCTCGGGCTTCGTCATCGGCTACGCCTACGACGGGCGCTGGAAGAAAGGGATGACGGCCGGCGACTTCCTGCTGCGACGCGTCATCCGCCTCCAGCCGATGGTCATCGTCGGCGTCCTGCTCGGCGTCGTCTCCTTCGCGATCCAGGGGTGCGAGAAATGGGACGGAACGCCGGTCTCGACAACCGCCATCATTCTATCGCTCATTTTCGGCCTGCTGATGCTCCCCTCCCTGCCCGGCACGCTCCCCGACGTCCGCGGCTACGGCGAGATGTTTCCGCTGAACGGCCCGTCGTGGTCGCTCTTCTTCGAATATATCGGCAGCGTATTCTACGCCCTGTTCCTCCACCGCTTTTCGACACGCTGGCTCGTCGCCTTCACTGCCCTGTCGGGGCTCGTGCTCGCCGCCGCCTCAATCGGCAACGCCTCCGGCGCTTTCCATATCGGCTTCGGGTGGACCGCCGCCGACTACGGCTTCTGGCTAGGTCTCGCCCGGATGACCTTCTCGTTCTCGGTCGGTCTGCTGATGTCGCGCAACTTCAGGCCCCGGCGGATCCGCGGCGCCTTCTGGGTCTGCACGGCGCTGATTGTCGCCCTGCTGTCGGTTCCCTACGTCGGCCCGGGCGAACCCTCGGTCGCCAACGGAATCTACGACGCAGTCTGCACGCTCCTGCTCTTCCCGCTGATCGTCTATATCGGCGCGTCGGGACAGACAACAGACCGCCGCAGCGGACAGATCTGCGAATTCCTCGGCCAGATATCCTATCCGGTCTATATCGTCCACTATCCGTTTATGTATCTCTTCTACTTCTGGCTGTGGAACACACACCCCGACAGTTCGCAGACAATCCCCGTCATGGTCGCTATGGTCCCGGCCGTCATCCTCGTCGCCTGGCTCTCGCTGAAATACTACGACGAACCGCTCCGCACCCGCCTCGCCGCCCGTCTGCGCCGGAAAAATTAACTGAGATTTTTTCGCCGATAACCGGAATTTTTCCAGATTCTTTTCGTAACTTTGCATCCCGTTATGATCAACGGTTTTAATAACGAGAAGTATCTCAAAATCCAGTCCGAACATATCCGCGAGCGTATCGCCCAGTTCGGCAACAAACTCTATCTGGAACTTGGCGGTAAGTTGTTCGACGACCACCATGCGAGCCGCGTACTCCCCGGTTTCCAGCCCGACAGCAAACTCCGTATGCTCAGCCAGCTGAGCGACCACGCCGAAATCGTCATCGTCATCAGTGCGATCGATATCGAGAAGAACAAAGTCCGGAGCGACCTCGGGATAACCTACGATATGGATGTTCTCCGCCTTCGCCGCGAATTCCAGAACCGCGGCTTCCTGGTCAGTTCGGTCGTGATAACCCACTATAACGGCCAGAGTAGCGCCGACGCCTTCCGCGAGCGCCTCGAGCGCCAGGAGATTACGACCTATCTCCACTACACCATCGACGGATACCCGAACAACGTCGCCCTGATCGACTCCGACGACGGCTTCGGCCGTAACGACTATGTCGAGACGACGCGGCCGCTCGTGATCGTCACAGCCCCCGGCCCCGGCAGCGGCAAAATGGCCGTATGCCTCAGCCAGCTCTATAACGAACACAAACGCGGTATCGTCGCAGGATACGCAAAATTCGAGACCTTCCCCGTCTGGAACCTCCCGCTGAACCATCCGGTCAACATCGCCTACGAAGCAGCGACCGCCGACCTGAACGACATCAACATGATCGACCCGTTCCACCTCGAGGCCTATGCGAAACTGGCGATCAACTATAACCGCGACATCGAAATCTTCCCTGTCCTGAACGCCCTCTTCGAAGGAATCTACGGCCACAACCCCTACAAGTCGCCGACCGACATGGGAGTCAACATGGTCGGATTCTGTATCGACAACGACGAAATCTGCCGCGAGGCGGCCAAGATGGAGATCATCCGGCGCTACTTTACCGCCCTGAACCAGTTCGCCCAGGGAACGACCAACGACAGCGAAGTCAACAAGATCAACCTCCTGATGAACCAGGCGAAGATCTCCCCCCTCTACCGTCGTCCGGTTGTCGCCGCCCGCGAACGCGCCGCCCACAGCGGAAAACACTGCTCGGCGATCGAACTCCAGGACGGAACGATCATAACGGCCGAATCGAGCGACCTGCTCGGTCCGAGCGCCGCGCTGATACTCAACGCCGTCAAGCACCTGGCCGACATCGACCACTCGGTCAAACTGATTCCACAGGCGCTGATCGAACCGATCCAGCACACGAAGACCGCATACCTCCGCAGCCACAACCCCCGGCTCCACACCGACGAGGTCCTCGTCGCCCTCTCCGTCCTGTCGCCCCACGACGAAAACTGCCGCCGCGCGCTCGAGAAACTCCCCGAACTCCAGGGATGTCAGGTCCATTCGACCGTCATGCTCGGCGAAGTCGACCACAAGATCTTCAAGAAACTCGGCGTCGGACTGACCTGCGACCCCGCGAAGAAGAAATAAAAGCGCGGGATGCGCGGTCGATATCGGACTGGACACACCATGTTAGTGGCATCGACACGGTAGCCGTGGGCGAAGCCCACGGTTCTCATTCCGATTTGATTCAGACCACGTTAACGTTACACACTGTCTGCGTCGGGCGGCGTTGCTTCCGACCGCCTGACGCAGACGCGGGCGGGGACGCCCGCTAACTACTTCGATACGCTATCTGTCTGATAGATAACTCAAGTTTCGGGTTTGGTAAATTGATTAGTACTTAGCAAATTGTATGTTTGCTTAGACTCGCCCGAATAGCGTTCCTCTACATAACTTCCGCATGCAAGCGAGTCTGTCGAGTTTCAGGGTGTCATGCCGTCTGATTATTCGACCACTAACGTGGTCTGAATCATTGGGCTATTCGTCCGGGGGCTTTCGCCCCCGGCTGCGATATTACACCGCTAAATCGGTGATCTATATATAATAAGCACTGCGAAGGCAATCCATGGCAAACGCTTATGTTTAAATCCGACAATGCACCGCGTCGCGGTGCCATAAGGTAGCGGGCGAAAGCCCGCGGTTTGTGCATAAAATTGATAAAGACCGCGTTAGCGGTCGAATAATATCACATTTTTTGCTCTGGAGTCCCCGTTTAGTTGCCGCCAAATATGCTATGGAACTTAAATCATTGACAATAGTCCAAACCCGAAACTTGAGTAGATAATCCTTCAATCTTATCACGCGCCACGTCAGCATCTGCGCCCGGCGGACTGTAGCACCCCCGTTATTGACTCTTAAATTATGTTATAGATTCGTTGCGAACGAAGAAAATTGACTAATTTTGTATAATCTAACCTTATACGCTGATGCTCAAAGCCCTTCTGAAGTTCGCCGCGATATATATCGTCTACGTTCTGGTCGGTGTCGTCCAGAAGCCGATCTTTATGCTCGCACACAACGCTGCATCCGCAGAGGCGCTGACCGCCCCCGACTGGTTCGACGTCATCGCCCACGGCCTTCCGATGGACCTCTCCGTCGCCGGATATTTCATGATCCTCCCTGCCCTGCTGATTCTCGCCGCAATCCTCCTCCCCCGATGGCAGAAGGGTCTCTCGGCCGCGCTGACCGTCTGGTTCGCACTCTCGGCTATGATTCTGTCGGCCGTAACGATTCTCGACCTCGGCCTTTACTCAGCCTGGGGCTTCCGCCTCGATATGTCTCCGGTATTTTACTTCTCGACATCGCCCCGCGCGGCTCTCGCCTCCATAACCGCCGGACAGGCCGCCGCCGGAGCCGCCGGATTCCTTATCTTCGCCGCCGCCATATTTCTGGCGCTCCGCTTCGCCGCCGGACGACTTCCCCTGGCGTTTGGCGCCATGCAGCCCCGCCCCCGGATTGCCGCCACGCTGACCGTCATACTGCTTACGTCTCTGACCTTGCTCGCTGTCCGCGGAGGGGTGACAGTCTCGACGATGAACCTCAGCCGCGTCTACTACAGCCATAACCAGTTCCTCAACCACGCCGCCGTCAACCCTTTCTTCAGCCTCTTCTACTCAGCGACCCACCAGCAGGATTTCGCCTCGCAGTTCCGATATATGCCTGCCGACGAAGCCGCCAGGCTCTTCGCTGAGGCGACACGCCCCGTTGCTGACAGACCGGACAGCACCATCATCTCCCGAGCCGACACCCTTCTGACAACCCGCCGCCCCGACATCTACCTGATACTCCTCGAGAGTTTCTCGGCCGAACTGTTCCCGTCGCTCGGCGGAGAACCGGTCGCGACACGCCTCGACTCCGTTGCTCGCGACGGAATGCTCTTCACCCGCTTCTACTCCAACAGTTTCCGGACAGACCGCGGAATACCGGCCGTACTGAGCGGCTTCCCCGGTGCACCGACAGCCAGCGTCATGAAGTTCGCCCGGAAGACCGCTTCCCTCCCCTCGATTGCCTCGGCGCTAGCCTCGGCGGGATGGGAGAACCGCTACTACTACGGCGGGGATATAAACTTCACCAATATGCTCGCCTATCTGATCAACACCGGCTTTTCCTCGACTCTCTCCGACAAGGATTTTCCGCTGATGGAGAAAACCGGAAAATGGGGCGCGCACGACCATCTCCTCTTCGCCCGCGTTCTCGACGAGGCACGACAGACTCCGGACGACGCTCCGCCGCAGTTCCGCGTCGTCCAGACCTCGAGCAGCCACGAGCCTTTCGAGGTTCCCGGTTTTGCCCGCCTGGCCGACGAACGCCAGAATGCCTTCGCCTACACCGACAGTTGCACGGCCGCCTTCGTCGATTCGCTCGCGACCCTGCCGCGCGCCGACCGCCAACTCATTGTCCTCGTCCCCGACCACTGGGGCGCCTGGCCGCGCGACCTGCGCGATCCGCTGCGCCGCCACCATATTCCGCTGATTCTGACCGGCGGAGCCCTGCGAAGCCACGGCGCGACGGTCCGTACCGTCGGCTCCCAGGTCGACATCGCTCCGACACTCCTGGCGATGGTCGGTCTCGACGGCTCGGAGTTCACATTCGGACGCAATCTGTTCGACCCTTCGGCTCCGAAAAACGCTTTTTTCTCCGAGCCGCCGTTTATGGGATTCGTCGACGCCGACGGCAGTCATACGGTTGTCAGCCTCGAGACCGGCGAGACACTCGAAACGACATGCGAGGGCGACACGACAGGCGCCAACAAAGCCCGGGCCATCATCCAGACAATCTACGACTATCTGAATAATCTCTAAACCAGCAATAACGATATGTTCGAACTCCTCAACACGATCGACACCGAAATATTTCTCTTCTTCAACGGGCTCCATACCGGTTTCTCCGACTCCTTCATGAAGGCCTTCTCCGGACGCTTTATCTGGATTCCGATGTACGCGACTCTGCTCGTCATGGTCCTGAAGGCTTTCCCCCTGCGCAAGGCCGCCGTCATCGTAGTCGGCGTAGCAGCGGCGATCGCGCTGACCGACCAGACCTGTGCCTCGCTGATTCGTCCCTTCTTCGAACGGCTCAGACCCTCGAACCTCGCCAACCCGCTGTCGGAACTGACCCATATCGTCGACGGATACCGCGGCGGTGCCTACGGATTTCCGTCGTGCCACGCCGCCAATTCCTTCGCCCTGGCAACATTTATGTCACTCATATTCCGGCTCCGGAAATTCAATCCGGCAATCTTCTCATGGGCCTTCCTGAACTCATATTCGAGAATCTGTCTCGGAGTACACTATCCCGGCGACCTGCTGGTTGGGGCTCTCGTCGGTGCATTCTTCGGCTGGCTCTGCTACAAGGGGGTCAAATATGCCGGATTCGGCGGACTGCGTCCGGTCCGTACGATACTGAGCCGCGAAACTTCGTCGGAGGTGCTGTTCGTGACCCCTGCGGGCTATCTTTCGCCACTGCTGCGCGCGACGACGATCCGCGTCCGCCACACCGACCTCTTTTTCGCCGTCCTTTTCGGTACGGTTCTGACGATTATCCTGACCAGTTTGTAAGCGGCTCCGCCCCAATCCCCCAAAGAAGAACACCCATACTACAACATTGGTATCCAATGCATTGCCATAGGGGTGCGTCCTGCCGCCTCCGCCCCTGTGGTCAGTAGCAAACCGATATGGTTGCATCCGACCGCAGAGCGCAGACGCACGCTGGACGTCACAGGGCATCGCCTGGCGCAGTCAGTAGCAAAGTCACCTGGCGCAGAAACGACCGCGGGCCGCGAACGAAACTCGTTCGCGGCCCGCGGTCGTTTCAAATAATTGGTCACTTCGCGTCGAGGTCGCGGAGCAGAACCTCGACAGCCTTTTCGAGTTGCTCATCCTCGCCGGCTGCGAGGCGCTCGGGAGTGTTGGCAATCTTATAGTCAGGCTCGAGTTGCGAGTTCTCGAGATATTTGCCCTCGTCGGTCAGATAGCCCGTCACGGGAATTCCGAACACGAGCGACGGATCCTGCTGACGCTGCCAGTTGACGCTCGTCATAGTCCCCGGGACCGGCATACCGACAAGTTTGCCGAGCCCGGTGTGCTTGTAGACCCAGGGTGTTCCGTGGGCGTTGCTGTAGTTCGCCTCGCCAATCAGCATGATACTCGGTTTGTTCCAGCGTCGGCTCGGCATCTCTGAAGTCGGAACGCCGTGTACAATCTGCTGGAGATACTTGTCGCCGCTGAACAGGACCTCGATATCCTCGTGGAGACGACCACCGCCGTTCCAGCGTGTATCGATGACGACCCCTTCTTTCCCTTTGAACTCGCCGAGCAGTTTCGCGTAGACACGGCGGAAACTGGCGTCGTCCATCGACTGGAGGTGGACATAGCCGAGCCGTCCACCTGAGAGACGGTCGACATCAGCCTCGCGCTGAGCAACCCAGCGGTCGTAGAGCAGCGACGAAAGGGCGCTCTGCGAAATCGGGAGTACGACCTCCTCGAAGTAGCGGCCGGTCGACGGATCGGTGAACGAAACGAGTGTCTTCTGGCGGGCGATGTTAGCCAGAGCACGGTCGTTGTCGACCGAGTCGGTCAGGACAACGCCGTTGATCGCCGTGATAATCATTCCCGGCTTCAGCGCGGTCGAAGCGCGGTCGAACGGACCGCGCGCAACGACCTCGTCGACGCGCAGTCCCGGGCCGCCGTAGGTCATGTCGTAGAGCAGGCCGAGCGATGCAGTCGGATCCGTGGCCGACGGCCCGTAGTAACGCGAACCGGTGTGGGAGACGTTCAGTTCGCCGAGCAGTTCGCTCAACATATCGGAGAAGTCGGCATTGTTGTCGATATGAGGCAGGAAACGGCGGTAGTTGGCGGTCAGCGCATCCCAGTCGACCCCGTGCATCCCCTTGTCGTAGAAACGTTCCCGTTCCTCGCGCTCGACATAGTCGAACATATAGCGTCGTTCGGCCTGCGGGTCGACCTTCATCCGGGTCGAGGTCGTGATATTCTTCGGACGTTCGTTTCCGGTGTCGAACTTCTTGACCTCGCGGCCAATCATATAGATGTTTCCGTCGTCGTCAGACCGAAGAGCAGTCGTTCCGTTCTTCTGGTGGGAGACGAGCGAGACATCCCCCTTCCTCAGGTCCTTCTTCCATAGGTCATAGTCATCCTCGAAGCGGGCCATATAGTAGAGTTTCGAGCCGTCGGAAGAGACGATCGCGTCGGAGATGTCGGCCGAACCGGGAGTCAGGCGAACCGTACGGTCCTCGAGATTCGCGAAGTCGTAGGCCTTCGGCGCGGTCTCCTCGGCCTTCTTCTCTTCGGTCTTCTTTTTCCCCTTTTTCTTCGAATCGCCGGCAGAGTCGTTCTTCTTCGCGGAATTCTTCTGCTCCCGTTCTACATCCTTCAGCAGGGCGTAGTCCTCTTCGGAAAGAATAAACCGGTCGTAGGCATCCTGGGTCAGGAACGTAACCATGACGTCATACTGCGATCCCCAGGAAGCATGGTTGCGCATACCGTAGCGCTCCGAGAGGAAGATAATAGCATCGCCGTCGAAAGCCCAGTGGGGGTTCTCGTCGAAATAGCCGGTGTTGGTGATCAGATGCTTTTCGCCGGTCTCGGCGTTGACAACGGCGATATCGCTGTAGGGATCGTGGATCGGAGTCAGTTCGGCGAAGGTCAGCCAGCGGCTGTCGGGCGACCATTCGACATCGAAGCCGCCGTTACGGTGTGCGGTCGATGTCTCGGTCAGCTGATGCTCCTCCCCCGAGGCGATGTCGAAGACCCAGAGATTGACGCGGTCCTTGACATAGGCCAGTTTCTTTCCGTCGGGCGAGACCTTCGGGTAACTGCGGTCGACACCGTCGTTCGGGAAGATGCGCAGTTCGTCGACGATTGTCGCATTCGAGAAATCGGGGTCGGCGTCGCGGTTGATTGTCGCACGGTAGATATTCCAGGCGCCGTCGCGGCGCGAGTCGTAGTAGAGTTCGCGGTCATCCTTGCCCCATGACAGATGGCTCTCTGCCTCGGGAGTATGAGTGACCTGTTTGATCGAGGGATATTTGACCGAGGTTACGAACACCTCGCCGCGGTTCGTGAAGGCGAACTGTTTGCCGGAAGCCGATACGGCGCCGTCGGTGTCGGGTCCGCTGACGGCGATACGCTTCTCCGAGGGATACTCTCGCGTGGCAATGTCGAGCGCGACTTTCCGGGGGGCCTCGCCCGGGCGCATCGTGTATGCCTCGCCGTTATATCCGAACGAGAGCGTTCCGTCTGATGCGACAGAGAGGAAGCGGACAGGATGGTCGGTGAAATCGGTCAGGCGCGTGACCTTCTCGGGGTTATCGGCCGGAGCGCTGTAGACATTGAACGAGCCCCCGTCGCGCTCCGAGAGAAAATAGATCGTATGGCCGTCGGGCGATGTGACCGCGTTTCGGTCCTCCCCGACATTGGTTGTCAGTTTCGTGTAGCGGCCGGTCGGCGCATCGAAGCGCCAGAGATCGCGCGCAATCGAAGAGACATGGTGCTTGCGCCAGCGGTCCTCGGAGCCCTTGACATCCTCGTAGAGATAGGATCCGTCGGCCGACGGAAGGTAGAAGATATTTGTCGCCGAAACCGGAGCAATCTGGCGGTAGACTCCGCCGGCGACAGGAACCGAGTAGAGTTCGGTCTGGCTTCGTGCCGGAAATGCAGCGCTCGCTGCCTGGTCCTGGATTGCCGCCGAAAAGATAACAGATTTTCCGTCGGGCGTGAAAGTCTCCGGAAACTCCGATGCGGAGTTGTAGGTCAGACGCCGTGCGGCGCCCCCCGCGGCCGGGATGACAAAGATATCGGCACCACCTTCACGGTCACTTGCGAATGCGATCTCCGAACCGTCGGGCGACCATACAGGACGCCATTCGCGGGAATCACCCGGCGTCAGGCAACGCGGATTAGAGCCGTCGGCTCCCGAGAGATAGATATCGCCGCGATAAGTGAACGCCAGCTGGCGTCCGTCGGGGGAAATCGCGATATCCCTGACCCAGAGCGGGGTCACGGCCGACGCGGCCAACGAAGCCGCGGCCAAAGCCGCCGAAATAACGAGTTTTCGGGTCATAATTTATCTGGAGATTGATAGTTAGACATAACTGTAGCGGGGAAACCGCTGTTCCCCCGCTACAAAGTTACACATTTTTTCGCGATAACCCGAATTCAGTTCAACTTATTGAACAATCGGGGCCCAGCGCGCATAGAGATGGATATCACGCGAGATATTCATGACCTGTCCGTCGCTGTAGTTCGTCCCGTTGCCTCCGGGACGCGTGTTCCACCCGACGAGTCGGCAGCCCGTGCGGGTAAACGTCGGTGCTTCAATCCGGCTGTTAGTCGATGTCACGATATTCTGCGTACTGGTCTCCTCAGTCGTGCTGCTGTTGTTCGAATGGAATGTAACGACATTATGTGTGACATTTCCGTTGACAAGCGTGACCGAACCCAACTCGTTCGTCACATCCTCGTTCGTCACATACTGCGAGACCTTGTGGTCGGAGGTGTTGCCGTGGAATGTGTGAAATTTGGTCTGAATGAACAAATTGACTGATTTTGCACTCCGAATAAGTAACTCTTGTTTAGAATTACTTATTTGTTTTAGTGAAAAATGCCCCGGTTCGACGATGCGAAACCGAGGCTTAATTATTTTATAGCGAACCGATTATCATGGAATTTGCTTCGTCGACAACAGCGGTGTCGAGTGGCGTCGATAGACAATCGAGCCGCTGCAGAGGTCTGTCTTCTTCAGATAGGCCATGTCGACAAAACTCATCCCCACGGAGGTAGAAACTCATCAGAAACATATCCCGGGCATATTCGATCGAGGGGGTCTGCGACAGATCGAGCATCTTGATTTTCCGAATAGTTGCCAAAGGGAGGGCTCTCTTCGTAGTTTTGTCGATTCCGGTATAGACCCTTCTGAAAGGGTTCCGCGATTCGATAGCATCTTCGTCCACAGCCCGGTTATAGGCCGCACGAAGAACGCGCATATAGAACGAGATGGTGTTCGGCGTGTTACCGCGCGGACGATGCCACACCTCATACTCCTCCATTATCTCCGGTGTCAGACTATCGAGCATGATATCCTGATTTTTTCGAAATTTACGGAAACTGTTGAGCGCCCGGGTATAGGTCTCGGATGTGCGGATACGCCCGCTATGCTTTAGTCTGGCAATAAGACGCTCCATATAACAGAAGAGCGAATACTCATCTTTTTATAGGAGATACGCGTCGACAATATCGGCGGTAGTAAAGGCGATATCATCTGTTTCGAATTTACGGACAATCCGGCAGAGGCGGTCGACATCCCGGCGGATAGCCTCCCGAACCGACCTGACGAACGGATGGCGGTTCCGGTCATGGCCTGCGACAACTGTCGACCGGGATGCATCCCATTCGTTCGGACGAACAGACAGATTCGCGCTTAACTGGGCGACGCGTCCGTCGATTATAATCTGATAGAAGATCGAACCGTCGCGCCCGGGCACCGTCGACAGCCGGTATTTCACTTTGATTGAAGCCATTTTGATTGGTTTTATATTCTTATTTATGATTTTTTCGTACTTTTGTCGGAAGAAAAACGAAACAGATATGGGAATGATTCAAAAAATTTTTGCCGGAGCGCTCTTGGTGGCTACTTTGCTGCCTGTCTCCGCCGCCGAAACCGATGTCGCGACCTTCAATGTCGCGACCTATAACATCCGCCAGCTGAACGACGGAGACAACAACCGCGGCGACGGATGGAGTCGGCGTTGTCCGGTCGTCGGCAACCTCATACGGTTCCATCAGTTCGACATATTCGGAACCCAGGAGGGGTTCCGAACCCAGTTGAACGACCTGCTCGGCGAACTCCCCGGCTATAATTATATAGGTGTAGGGCGAGATGACGGCCTGGAAGAGGGTGAGCACTCAGCCATATTCTACCGGACTGACCTCTTCGACCTGGTTGACCACGGCGACTTCTGGCTGTCGGAGACTCCGGATCGTCCAGGTCTCGGCTGGGACGCGGCCTGTGTCCGTATCTGCACCTGGGGACATTTCCGCCACCGCCCCTCCGGCCGCGAGTTCCTCTTCTTCAACCTCCATATGGACCATGTCGGTACGACGGCCCGCGTCGAGAGTGCAAAACTGATCAAACAGAAGATCGACGAATTCGGCAGCGATCTCCCGACATTCCTGACCGGAGACTTCAACGTCGACCAGACCTCCCCCTCATACGCGACAATCACCGACGGCGCCAAACTCGTCGACACCCACGATGTCGCCCCGATAGTCTACGAACCGAACGGCACCTTCAACAACTATTCGACCCAGAGCTGGACAACCTCGCGAATCGACCATATCTTCGCGACCCCCGATGTCGAAGTCAGCCGCTACGGAATCCTGACTGATACCTACCGCACCCCGCTCGACGACGCCGAGCGGGAAAACACGCCGAACTTTCCCGCCGACACAAACCTCTATCCGGCACGCGCCCGGACTCCGTCGGACCATTTTCCGGTGACCGTCACGGTCAGTCTCCGCTAAAAACAGTTTTTTTCGGGGTCAAAATAAAAAAAATCAGTAATTTTTATTGTGGTATAGGATTTTTCACTAATTTTGCACTCAGAAAACCATTTAAACAAGAGATAAAATGACCAAAGCAGAAATCGCTCAGGAAATCTCCAAGTCGACAGGACTGGATCGAGCTGAAGTTGTTACCGTTATCGAACGCTTCATGGAAGTTGTTAAAGATTCGCTCGCCCACGGCGAAAATGTCTATCTCCGCGGCTTCGGCAGCTTCATCATCAAGACCCGCGCTGAGAAGACAGCCCGCAACATCACAAAGAACACCTCGATCATCGTTCCGGCCCACAATATCCCGGCCTTCAAGCCTGTCAAGACCTTCAAGGAACAGGTTGCCAACATGAAGTAATCGCGGAGTTTCCTTCCGAGCAAACACAACGAAAACCGACGTCCGTATCGCCCAGCCGATATGGACGTCTTTTTTTGCCGTGCAGCAGTTCAGCCAGACAATATCCGCCCCTTCGCGACGTTTATATCTAAGATATGGACAGTAACGAAAACAACAACATAATCGTCAAGGGTGCAAGGGTCAACAATCTGAAAAACATCGACGTTGAATTTCCCCGCAACCGTCTGATCGTCATAACCGGACTGAGCGGATCCGGCAAATCATCTCTCGCCTTCGACACCCTCTACGCCGAAGGACAGCGCCGCTACGTCGAAAGTCTGAGCGCTTACGCCCGACAGTTTCTCGGCCGCATGGCTAAACCGGAGGTCGACAAAATCAGCGGCCTCCCGCCGGCGATCGCTATCGAACAGCGCGTCAACACGCGCAACCCCCGGAGCACAGTCGGCACATCGACCGAAATCTACGACTATCTCCGCCTTCTATTCGCCCGGATAGGCCGGACAATCTCTCCGGTCAGCGGACGCGAAGTCAGACGCCACAGCGCCGACGACGTCGTCAGCGCCGCCTTCTCCCGCCCCGCCGGAACGCGCCTCGCCGTAGCCGCCCCGATAGTTCTCCCCGAGGGGAGAACCCTCCCCCAGCAACTCGATGTCTACGCCAAGGAGGGCTTCAGCCGCCTCGTCGCCCCCGACGGACGCTTCGTTCCGATCGGGGAGGCAGCCGACGAAGCCGGCGACGGATGGATGCTCCTCGTAGACCGCCTCGCCGTCAGCGACAGCGACGACGAGCGGAGCCGCATGGCCGACTCGACCGAGACCGCTTTCTTCGAAGGCCACGACTCGGCCGTGCTCCTTGTCTGGGAAAAGGGAAAGCCGATGGAGCGGATCGAATTCTCGAAACGCTTCGAGGCCGACGGCATCACCTTTACCGAGCCGAACGACCAGATGTTCAACTTCAACAACCCCTACGGCGCCTGCCCCCGTTGCGAAGGGTTCGGCAAGACAATCGGAATCGACGAACGTCTCGTCGTTCCGAATCCGGCGCTGTCGGTCTACGAAGACGCCGTCGTCTGCTGGCGCGGCGAGAAGATGAGCCAGTGGAAAAAGAATCTGATTGCCGTCGCCGCCGAAAACGACTTCCCGATCCACCGCCCCTACGAGGAACTGACCCCGGCCCAGCGCGATTTCCTATGGCACGGCAACGCCTCGTTCGAGGGTATCGACGGCTTCTTCCGCATGGTCGAGCAGAATTCGGTCAAGATACAGTATCGCGTCATGGCCTCGCGATACCGCGGAAAGACTCTCTGCCCCGTCTGCCACGGCTCGCGCCTTCGCCCCGAGGTCAACTACGTCAAAGTCGCCGGCAAGACTATAACGGAACTCGTCACCCAGTCTGTCGACGACCTGCTCCGGTTCTTCAACAATATCGAACTCTCCCCGACCGACGCCGAAATCGCCCGCCGTCTGCTCGTCGAAATCCGTAACCGTCTCGGCTTCCTCTCCGACGTCGGGCTTGGCTACCTGACTCTCGACCGCCTATCGAACTCGCTTTCGGGAGGCGAAAGCCAGCGAATCAATCTCGCGACGTCGCTCGGCAGCAGCCTGATGGGCTCGCTCTATATCCTCGACGAGCCGAGCATCGGGCTCCATTCGCGCGACACAGCCCGGCTCATTTCGGTCTTGAAAAAACTCCGCGACATCGGAAACACCGTGATCGTCGTCGAACATGACGAGGAGATCATGGATGCCGCCGACTGGATCGTCGACGTAGGCCCCAATGCCGGGCGCCTCGGCGGCGAGATTATATGGTCCGGCCCGGCTCGGCCCGAACCGCTCCCCTCCCCCCTCCCCGGCTACACTCTCCCGTACCTGACCGGGGCGATGTCGATCCCAGTCCCGACCCAGCGCCGCCCCTGGCGCGACTCGATCAGCGTCATCGGAGCATCGGAGCACAATCTGAAGAACATCGACGCGAAATTTCCCCTCGGGGTCATGACGGTCGTCACGGGTGTCAGCGGCAGCGGGAAATCGACCCTCGTCCGCGACATTCTCTATAAGGCGCTGATGCGCCATATCGGAGAGTCGGGCGACGCACCCGGAGCCTTCCGCGGCCTTCGCGGAAATCTGTCGCGAATCGCCGGGGTCGAATTCGTCGACCAGAACCCGATCGGGAAGTCCTCGCGAAGCAACCCGGCGACCTACCTGAAGGCCTACGACGAAATCCGCGCCCTCTTCGCCGCCCAGCAGGGCTCGCGCCAGCTCGGTCTGACTCCGGCCCACTTCTCTTTCAACACCGACGGCGGCCGCTGCGAGGAGTGCAAAGGGGAAGGAACAATAACGGTCGAGATGCAATTTATGGCCGATATAACGATGGTCTGCGAGGCGTGTCACGGAAAGCGATTCAAACGCGATGTTCTCGAAGTGACCTACCGCGGCCGGAACATCAGCGATATCCTCGACATGACCGTCGAGGAGGCGATCATCTTCTTCGGCCAGGACAGCCAGGGTGTCTGCCAGCGGATTGTCCGCCGGCTCCAGCCTCTGGCCGACGTAGGCCTCGGTTATATCAAACTCGGCCAGAGTTCGTCGACTCTGTCGGGTGGTGAAAACCAGCGCGTCAAACTCGCGAGTTACCTGGCGATGGACAAGAGCGAACCGACGATGTTCATCTTCGACGAACCGACTACCGGACTCCATTTCCACGACATCAACCGCCTGATGGATTCGTTCAACCGACTGATCGACAAGGGCCACACACTCGTTATCATCGAACACAACATGGATGTCATCAAGTCTGCCGACCACGTCATCGACATCGGCCCCGAAGGGGGCGATGCCGGCGGGAACATCGTCGCGACAGGAACCCCGGAGGAGATTGCCGCATGCCCCGCCTCACACACCGGCCGGTATCTTCGCGAAAAACTGAAACAAGCCTTATAACCGAATATGAAACTACGGAACATTATCGCGTCAATCCTGGCGCTGACGGCCCTGGCAGCCACGGCCGCCGACTACGAAACGACTACAGCCATACGATACAGCGACCACGGCGACCGCTGTCTCCTCGACATCCACCACCCCGCCGACCGCTCGGCCTCGCTGCCCGTTGTCGTATGGTTCCACGGCGGAGGCCTGATGGCAGGCGAACGCGAAATCCCCGCCCGGCTCCGCGAGGCAGGCTACGTCGTCGTCGGCCCCGGCTACCGCCTCCTCCCCCAGGTCGGCGTCGACGAATGTATCGACGATGCTGCTGCCGCAGTTGCCTGGGTCATAGACAGCATAGCAGCATACGGTGGAGACCCGTCGCGCATCTACCTGACGGGCCACTCGGCCGGAGGCTACTTGACCAGCATGGTCGGTCTCGACCGCAGCCGCCTCGAGCCATACGGAAAATCGCCCGACTCGATCGCCGGACTGATCCCGATGAGCGGTCAGGCCGTCACCCACTTCAACCACCGCCGCCAGCAGGGGCTGTCGGAACTGACACCGACAATCGACGCGACCGCGCCGCTCTTTCACGTCCGCCCCGACGCGCCCCCCTACATCATCATAACCGGCGACCGCGAACTCGAACTCTACGGACGCTACGAAGAGAACGCCTACCTCTGGCGGATGATGAAACTCGCCGGGCACCCCGATGTACACATCTACGAACTCGACGGCTACGGCCACGACATGACCGACCCGGCGTTCTATATCCTGAAGAAACATATCGCCCGGATCGAACAAGAACGCGCAGAGAAAAAATAATTGCCGGAAAATTTTGCGAAACCGATTGAAATTCGTAACTTTGCAACCACAAATGAAGCCGCAACAGGCAAGAAGAAAGCGAACGCGCTGACGCTCAGCGGGTTCCGCCTGCCGGATTAACCAGTAAATCTATATTAACTACAGATGTACGCTATCGTAGAAATCCAAGGACAGCAGTTCAAAGCAGAAGCTGACAAGTTCTTGTATGTAAACTATCTCGGTGAAGCCGTCAAAGAAGGAGAAACCGTCGAATTCGACCGTGTTCTTCTCGCTGACACCGACACGGAAGTCAAAGTAGGCGCTCCTACAGTCGAAGGCGCCAAGGTCGTATGCGAGGTTCTGACCCCGCTCGTAAAAGGCGACAAGGTCATCGTCTTCAAGAAGAAACGCCGCAAAGGCTATCGCCGCAAAAACGGCCATCGCCAGTACTTCACCAAAGTGTTAATTAAAGAAGTAGTTGCTTAACCCCAAAAAAACGAAAGAACAATGGCACATAAAAAAGGTGTAGGTAGCTCGAAGAACGGTCGTGAATCAGAAAGCAAACGACTCGGAGTTAAGATTTTCGGCGGACAGTTCGCCAAAGCCGGCAGCATCATCAAACGCCAGCGCGGCACAGTCCACCACCCCGGTCTGAACACCGGCCTTGGCAAGGATCACACGATCTACGCCCTGATCGACGGCATCGTCGTCTTCACACAGGGCCGCAACGGCCGCCGCTTCATCAACGTAACCCCCGTCGAAGCGTAAACGTCGAAGAAACTTCTCTCTTAAAGAGAGCCGCATACTCCCCGCGAGTTTGCGGCTTTTTTGTTACTTGACCGCTACATCCAAAGTAGTTAACATGGTCCCCGCGTGCGTCTGCGCCCTCAGTCGGAATATAACGACCCGACAGACCAGCATTGTTATTCGACCACTAACGTGGTCTGAACCGGGGAAACCGGGCCGCGGGTTTCGCCCAGGGCTACCCTGTTTCGACCGCCATGCGGTCCATATCCAACAGGGACACACCACGTTAGTGGTGTCGATACAGTAGCCGTGGGCAAAGCCCACGGTCAACCCAACAATATTATTAAGACCACGCTAGTGGTTGAATAATGCCATACACGTACGTAGCGATTTGGACGCAAACCCCGTCTGGCGCAGACGCAGGCGAGACGCCCGCTAACTACTTCGATACCGGCTATCTCGGCTATCCGACCACGTCAGTGGTCAACAACATGCCGCAGCGTTCCCGGAACAGAAATTAAAAGGAGCGCTTCTGCTGAAGCGCTCCTTTTAATTTATATTTCATTTTCACCCTCTTTAGGGGGCCGGGGGGCTGGGCCGGGGGGGGCTCTTACTTCTCTACCTTGTTGTAGCGTTTGTTAAGGCCCTCGATGACCTCGCTGGTGATGTCGAGCGCGGGATTGAAATAGAGACCCGATGTCTTCAGGAGAATCGCGTCGTAGCCCTTCGTCCTGTTATATTCCTTGATGAAGGTCTCGATCGAGTCGTTCAACTGGCGCTGCTGGGCGTCGACTTCCTGGGCCGCGCTGCGCTGCATCGCTCCGAGCTGGTTCTCGGCGTCGGCCTGCATCTTCTGAAGACGCTGCATATCGGCGTTATAACTGTCCTGGGTCAGATAACCGTTATTACGTCCCTTCTCCTCGATCTGGGCGGCGAAACGCTGGATCTCGGTCGCGCGAGCCTGCTGGGCGTTGTCGAGTTTCGAATGGGTCCGGAGAATGAACTCCTGGATATCCTTGGCGAGATTGTAGTTGGCCATGATCGAATCGCCGTCGACATAACGGATGTTAGGGAGCGTTGCGGCGTCTGTCGAGGCTGCGACAGCGGCAGGTTCGGCAGCTGTCCCCTGCTTGCTGTCGCAGGAGCTCGTCGCGAAACCTGCAGCGAGAAGGAGAGCGTAGGCGAATAAAGCCGTTTTTTTCATTACTGGTTTTGTTTCGTTATTGATGAATTACTTTTTCATTTTTTTAACGATTCGTGAACCCTCAGCGACCCTTCCGACTGCCTCCGGAACGCATTTCAGGCTCGTCGGCGTGTGCACACCCGATACCGCGCCTATGTAGCGCCGGGATCGACGATGCATGGCCCGACGGAAACCGTCCACCCCTGACAAACAGAACCTTAACACCGAGCATAACCACGGCGGCAAGGAGCAGTCCGGCTGTCAAAAGAATCAATTTCATGGTCCTTCACGTTTTCGTTCTGCAAATATAGGAAATGAATTTAAATTTTTCGGCCAATTCTCGATTTATTTTTGTAAATTAGCAACCGGAAAACGGATCCCTCCGGCTCCGCGACGCCTCCGGGGGACGCCTTGTCGCGGCTTCCCGCTGTCAGGCAAACAATTAACATATAAACTAACCAAAATATCATAACCGATATGACAATCAAGGAACTGAAACCTACCCGCGTCTTCGAGATCTTCGACGAGATCACGAAGGTACCTCGCCCTTCGAAAAAGGAGGAGAAAATACGTAAATTCATCCTCGACTTCGCCGCCGCCCATTCGATCGAGGCCAAGACCGACGCCATCGGGAACGTCCTGCTGACTGTTCCCGCGACACCCGGCCACGAAAACGCCCCGAAAGTGACCCTCCAGGGCCATATGGACATGGTCTGCGAAAGCAACGACAAGAACTTCGACTTCAATACGATGCCGATTCCCGCTTATGTCGACGGGGACTGGGTCAAGACCCACGGTACGACCCTCGGCGCCGACAACGGAATCGGCGTTGCCGCCTCGCTGGCCGCGCTGACCGACCCTGACCTCGTGCATGGTCCGCTCGAGGCGCTCTTCACGATGGACGAAGAGACCGGCATGACCGGCGCCTTCAATATCGGCCAGGGGATGCTGAACGGCGATATCCTGATTAACCTCGACTCCGAGGATGATGCCGAACTCTTCGTCGGATGCGCCGGCGGCGTCGACACCGTTTGCACCTTTACCTATAAACGCTCGCAGGCTCCGACCGACTTCCACTACTTCCGCCTCGCCGTCAGCGGCGGACAGGGGGGACACTCCGGCGGCGACATCCACCTCGGACGCGCCAACGCGAACAAACTGATCGCCCGCTTCCTCTTCGACCTGTCGAAGAAGAACGAAATCTCTGTCTGCGACATCGACGGCGGTAACCTCCGCAACGCGATTCCCCGCGCCGCCCACGCCGTCTTCGGAGTCCACACCTCGAAGAAGGAGGAAATCGTCGAGGCCTTCAATATCTACGCCGCCCGTATCGCCGACGAATATGCCGGTCTCGAGCCGACCCTATGCCTCGACCTACAGACAGCCGACGCCCCCGAATTCTGTATCGACTCGACAACGTCGCTAAACCTGATCCGCTCGCTCTACTGCGCCCCCCACGGTGTCGTTTCGATGAGCCGCGAACTCGAGGGCCTCGTCGAGACCTCGACAAACCTCGCTTCGGTCAAGATGGCCGGTCAGGACAAGATTGTCGTGACGACCTCTCAGCGCAGTTCGGTCGATTCCCGCAAATGGGACATCGCAAACCAGGTCGAGGCCGTCTTCCTGCTCGCCGGAGCCGAAGTCGTCCACGGCGAAGGATACCCCGGGTGGAAACCGAACATGAACTCGACGATCATGCATCTTGCCAGCGATGCTTACAAGGAACTCTACGGTATCACCCCCGCAATCAAAGCAATCCACGCAGGTCTCGAGTGCGGCCTCTTCCTCGAGAAGTATCCCCACCTCGATATGGTCTCCTTCGGCCCGACCCTGAAGGATGTCCACTCTCCGTCGGAACGGATGTATATCCCCGCAGTCGACCGTTTCTGGGAGCAACTTAAACTGACCCTCCGGAAGGTCGCCGACCTGAAGAAGTAATTACCAGACAGCCGGAGTCTGCGGTATTCCGCCGACTCCGGCTTTCCTCCTTTCCTCATCGAAATATTCGTCCCCCGCCACCATGAAAAAACTGGCTGTCATCTTCCTGCCGATAGTGAGTCTTCCGCTGATTGCAACGATTGCCGCTGAGCCCGCCGACAGCGTAACTGCCTCGGTCGAAGCCGTCTCGCCGCGGCAACATGCCGTCGATTCGATCCTCGCGCTTGATTCGATCGAACCGACAATCCACCGTCTGACCGAACAGGATCTCCGCGAGGTCGCCGATGAACTCGGTGTCGAGGTCGCCGCGATAAAAGCCGTAATCGACATCGAAGCTGGAAAATCCCACCAGGGCTTCTTCGCGCCGGGGCAACCTCTCGTCAATTTCGACCTGACGATGTTCAAACGATTCGCCGCACGGCGCGGAATAACCTTGTCGAAATTCTATAAATCCCATCCTACTGTTTTCACCCGCCCGAACCGTCAGTCATATCAGGCCGGACAGCAGTCACGCCTGAAAGCCGCACGCGAAATCCACAATCACACCGCTATCGAAGGTACATTCTGGGGCATGTTCCAGATCGGAGGATTCAACTGGAAAAAATGCGGAGCGTCGAGCATCGAAGAGTTTGTCGAACGGATGAGTCTTTCGGAACGTGAACAACTCGAACTGTTCGCACAGTTCATAACCAACACCGGCCTCGTAAAGCATATCCGCGACAAAAACTGGAGCGCATTCGCGCGCGGATATAACGGAGCATCCTATGCAAAACGGGGTTACCACACCCGGCTGGCACAGGCCTACCGACGCCACAAGGCCGCCGACGGAGAATAGACCGTTTGTCAGCGGCGGGCGCGGAGCGCGAGGAAACGCGCTCCGAAGAGATTAGAGACACCGACCATTGCGGCCAGAGCCGCCGCGACATAGAGACAGTCGCTGACGAGCAGATATATTGCAGCACCGATGAAAGCGAGTCCGATCAGCGCGAGCATAAGCAAAAGATATTTCATTGATCGATTGTTAAAGAATATGATGAGGCAAAGATAATGCAAATTCCGCGAAAATGATTTGCGCGACTGAAAAAAAAGCAATAACTTTGCAGACGAAAAATCGGGGCGTAGCGCAGTCCGGTTAGCGCACCTGCTTTGGGAGCAGGGGGTCGAAGGTTCGAATCCTTTCACCCCGACAACTATGAAATGGCTGAAAGACAGAATCTTTCAGCCATTCTATTTAGTTGACTCCGGTAGCACCCATATGTTTCACTAAGATTCACCATCAGCATCTGTCCCCACAGTCGGAAGCAACTATCGCACATCATCGCCTGATGCAGATGCACGCGAGGACGCGTGCCGCTACAGATACATTATCTATCAGACAGAAAGTGATTCCCTCGTAGTAGCACGCGTCTCGCGTGCGTCTGCGCCCTCAGTCGGAATACAACTACCCGACAGACCAGCATTGTTATTCGACCACTAACGTGGTCTGAACCAG
>JAMPGR010000001.1:978596-999706 GCA_023663805.1 Clostridium sp.
ATGTTTTACAACATGCTTTTCAACTTGCCATTTTTAACGAACTATTGTTATTATGACAACGAAGAAGATTTATATTTCTACTATGGAGGGGAGTATTAGTAGATGCAAAAGAATAAAAGAAATGCCAGTAAAAGAGCGACCAGGCAACAAGCGGCAACTTTGAGATTGCGGCTTTTGATAGCCTTTATGTCTGCTTCAGCGAGCAAGGATTTAAGTTTATCTTCCTGTATGCGTAGTTTCTCGACGCAGGTGTCATACTTTTTTTTCTGAGCTGCAAGCAAGGCCTGTAGACGGGCGATTTGCTTGGTCGGAAGATTGGAATTTTTAAGTTCAGATTCAATCTGCTCGATTTCAATTTCGATCTGCAATAATCGAGCTTTATGACTGCCAATACGACTTTTACAGACGTTTATTTCACGTTGCAACTTCTTCTTTTTTGATGGTGCGACAACATAAAACTTATGCTGCGCCTGAAAGTTACACAGTTATAACCTCCGGTCACATTTTCACCAGTCCACATCTCATATGAGTGGTCTACCCACATATCGTGGACGGTGTCGCCATTATACTCTCCGTAGTCGCTCATCTCTTAAATATCAAATCGAAATTCAGTCGTGGAAATTGGCCTCTTGCTTGCCACATACCGTTTTCACAAGCAATACATTATCGCTAACGTACAGTCAGTCGAATTTAATCTGAGGGAGACAGCAAAGTTCCTGCCTGTCTATTTTTTCGGGAACTTCGGGTCGAGGTTAAATGAGATCATCTCTTTGATACATTCGAATCTTTTCTACGGGAGTGTCTGGAAGAAGGCGGTTATGTCATCGTCGTAGGCGCGGGCCGAATAGAACTCGAGGATCATTGCCTTGCGGCCGTCGATCGTCATCTGCTTATAGTGGTAGACATTGAACTCGACCGTATGAATCTCTTCCCCCTTCGTATCGCTGACAACAAAGTCGAGAATGTATTCGGTTTCCTCTTCGTTGTTGAACGACATATAGTTAATAACAGGGTCGGTTTTCTTCCGCTCTTCGAGTTCGGCGATTTTCTTCTGAACGGCCTCAGCGGGTGTGCGGTCCCAGAAAACGACGTTCACGGTGAACATCTGGTTGAAATGGTCGAGGGTCTCCCCTTTCGGAAGATATTCCTGGACGTAGTAGATGTCGCGGGGATGGTCGCTCCAGGCCAGATAGAACTTAGTGTCGCAAAATTCTATGGGATTTCCGGCATTGAAATATTCGGTGACTGACTGGGTCAATGTCCCGATATAGGCTATCAACGATATAATCAAGGATAAACAGATATTCATACAATCGTCGGTTTCAGTTAATATTACAAAGGTATGAATTTTCCGGGAGATAGAAAAGAATTTGAACTTTCCGCCCGGAGTTCGGTTATCCATAGTGAAGCGAAACCCAAAATTTCAGTATATATGGATATCGAAATCAAACTGTCTGACCTCGAGACCGCGGTCAACGAGGCTTACAAAAAATTCAAGAAAGAGAACGAAGGATCCGCCGACCCGCGGATCACGGCTCCCGCCGACCAGTTCGGGATTTCTGTTGTCCTGACCGACGGCACGGTTATCAACGCCGGCGACACGAACGTCCCCTCCCCGCTCGGCAATATCTCCCAACTCCCCGTCGCCGCCGAACTGCTCCAGGACAACACCCCCGAAGAACTGCTGAAGAAATCGGGCGCATGCCCCGGCGGAAAATGCGAAAAGCCGGAGCCGAAAGACCACAATCTCCACCACCGTCTCAAACATCTCGAACTCCAGCCGCGCCTGCTCCGCGCCGTCAGCGCGATCGAACCGACCGGCGACCCCGACGGGAAGATGGATCTGATCGTCGCCAACCTGACCTCCCTGCTCGGCTCCGCGGCCATTCTCGACGACCAGATCTACAGGCAGACCATCGACAAGGCGAAAGAACAGGACACGGAGAACCTGATCGCAGAATCGGGGTTCTATCTCTACGACTCGGCCGGAATCGCCGTCGACATCACCTCGAGGCTCCAGTCGCTGACCGCCACAACCGAACAACTCGCGACGATGGGCGCCACGATCGCCGCCGACGGTTTCAACCCCGTCACACAGACTGGGGTCTTCGATGCTTCGAATTCGCCGCGGCTCGTCGCGATGATGGCATCTTTCGGCCCGGCTCACCATGCCCACGGCTGGCTGATCTCCTCGGGCGTGCCCGCCCTGGCCGGTTTCGGCGGCGGGATGGTCGGCGTCGTTCCGGGCGTTATGGGTATCGCCGCATATTCGCCGCGGCTCAACGCGAAAGGGTTCTCGACCAGAGCCGCCCACGCTATAAGGTATATCGCAAACCGACTCGGAATCAACGTTTTCTCCTCTGGAAAGACTACGATCGTATAGCCCGGCCGGAGAGCCCGAAGAAACACCGCGACAGAAACGATCTGTCGCGGTTTTTCAATTTTATATGTATTTTTTTTGTTATAACCACGAAAACAGCATAACTTTGCAGTTCAAATTCGAAATAGTCCGCAATATGACATTATTCATAACAAGCAGCCCTACGATCGGATGGGCAGGACCTCTGAATCCGGCAAACGGCTTCATCGACCAGTTGCGCGGCTCGCTCAGGCGGCCGATACACACAGCCATGGTCAGTTCCTACCCCGACGACGTCGCGATCACAGACCGTATGGCCTGGGAACTGCGCGAATGCTTCGAAGAGGCCGGAATCGGATTCGACCACTTCGAGGTCATCGACCGGCGCACAGCTTCGCAGGCGCCGCGTATCGTCGGCGAGTCGAATTTCGTCATCCTCTGCGGCGGACATGTCCCGACAGAGAACAACTTCTTCAACCATATCGGACTGCGCCAGCTGCTCGCCGACTATCCGGGGGTCATCATGGGTATCAGCGCCGGGTCGATGAACTGCGCCTCGAGAGTCTTCGCTCCCCCGGAACTCGAGGGGGAGGCTGTCGATCCGACCTATGTCGAATACTACGAAGGTCTCGGACTGACCGACATAAATATCATGCCCCACTTTCAGGATCTCCGGTCGATGCGCGTCGACGGATTCCGTCTTTTGCGTGACCTGCTCGTGCCCCACAGTTACAGCCATCCGATTTACTGCCTCAACGACGGATCCTACCTGAAAGTCACCCCGGAACGCACGATACTCTGCGGCGAAACCTACCGTCTCAGCCGCGGAATCCTCCGGAAGATCTGCGCCGACGGCGAGAGGAAACTGATTTCGCCGACCGGACGTCTGCTCCAGTTCTCCGACTGATCAAAACCAATCAAATATTTGTTACAAAAAAAACACACAGACAGATGAACTTCATTTACATTTCTCCGAACTTCCCCGATGCGGCATGGAAATTCGTCGACGCCCTGAACGCCAACGGCGTAACGGTTCTCGGCATCGGCGACCAGCCCTACGACGAACTCCGTCCCGAACTGAAAGAGGCCCTGACCGAATACTACAAAGTCAGCGACCTCGAGAATTACGACGAGGTCCGCCGCGGCGCCGCCTGGTTCATATGGAAATACGGCCCGGTCGACTGGGTCGAGTCGAACAACGAATACTGGCTCGAACTCGACGCCCGTCTGCGGACAGACTTCAACGTCCCGAACGGGATACGCCTCGACCGGATCGACGCGATCAAGGAGAAATCCGAGATGAAGAAATACTATGCCGCCGGGGGAATACGCACAGCCCGACAGATCCGCTCCTCCGAGGGGCTCGAGGCAGTCCTGCGGTTCGCCGAGGATGCCGGCTATCCGCTGTTTGCCAAGCCCGACGTCGGGGTCGGAGCCGCCGATACGTTCAAGATTGCCGACCGCCGTAGCCTCGAGGAGTTCTTCGCGCGGACCGACCACCGCGACCACTATGTCATCGAGGAGTTCGTCACGGGAAACATCTGTGTCTACGACGCGATTGTCGACTCCCGCGGCGAGCCGCTGGTCGAATCGATGAGCGTCTGCCCGCCGTCGATCGCCGATGTCGTCGAGCAGAATCTCGACTCGGAGTACCATGTCATGAAGCATATAAACGAAAACCTCCGTTTCTGGGGACGGCAGACCGTCAGGGCCTTCGGGGTCAAAAGCCGTTTCGTCCACCTCGAATTCTTCCGTCTCGACCATCCCCACAAAGGGCTCGGCAACGCCGGAGACTTCGTCGCCCTCGAAGTCAACATGCGTCCCGGCGGAGGCTACACTCCCGACATGATCAACTACGCCCACTCGACCGATGTCTACAAGATCTGGGCCGACATGATTGCCTTCGACCGGTCGACCCTGCCGGTGAACGGTCCGGACTACTATTGTGTCTTCGTCGGTCGCCGCGACGGGATTCGCTACCGACTCGACACGGCGGAGCTGATGGAGAAATACAGCGTGGCGCTGAAACAGTGGGACCGCGTTCCCGATGCGCTCTCCGGAGCGATGGGAAACCAGTCGTTTATCGCGACTTTCGAGACAGAAGAGGCTATGAACGAATTTATTGCAGACGCATGCGACAGAATTGAGCGATGAAAGAGGAATACGTCAAATGGTACAGCCGCGAACTCGGTCGCGACATGGAATATAAGATCTACGGCCACGCCGGCCACGGGATCATCGCCTTCCCGTCGCAGGACGGGCGCTTCTACGACTTCGCCGACCGGGGAATGATTGGCGCGATCGCCCACTGGATCGAGGCGGGAAAGGTACGCGTCATCTGTGTCGACAGCATCGACCCGGAGACCTGGAGCAATTTCGGCGGGGATCCACGCTGGCGGATCGAACATCACGAACACTGGTTCAACTATATCGTCGGCGAACTGCTGCCGAACATCCGTTTCTGGGAGAACGAGACGTTTATGGTCACGGGGTGCTCGCTCGGCGCGCTCCACGCCGCGAACTTCTTCTTCCGCCGTCCCGACCTTTTCGACACGCTGATTGCGTTCTCAGGACTGTATCACTCAAACTACAGTTTCCCCTTCTACCACGACGACCTGACCTATGCCAATTCCCCGCAGGACTTTCTGCAGAATATGCCGGAAGATCATCCCTGGATTGAACTCTATCGCCGCCGGCGGATAATCGTCGTCGTCGGACAGGGACGCTGGGAGGAGGACACGCTGTGGTCGACGCGCGAACTCAACCGCATTCTAGCCGAAAAGCATGTCCCGGCGTGGTTCGACTACTGGGGCTACGATTCGGACCACGACTGGCCCTGGTGGCGGCGGCAGTTCCCCTACGTTCTCCAGAATATCTATCCTTTATAATGCGGCTGGCGCCGCAGTTTATTGTGACGGCTGGCGCCGTCAGTTTATTGTGCGGCTGGCGGTTGTCTCTTTGCTCCCCCTTTAGGGGGCCGGGGGGCCGGTGCCGGTGCCGGAGATTCCGTCGCACGCTCAATCGCGCGGCGGTCGGCGGCGATACGGCGGCGGGAATAGCCGTGGGCTCGCTCCTGCTTCGAAATATACCGTTCGTAGTAGGCCAGAATCAGGGTCGTCAGTGGCAGGGCGATTATCAGCCCGATGAAGCCTAGAAGCGAACCCCAGACCGACAGCGACAGAAGGATGATCGCCGGATTCAGCCCCATCGCCTTGCCCATTATTTTCGGCGTCAGCCAGAGATCCTGAATCGCCTGGACTACGACATAGACCGCCATGCTCTCCCAGAAAATCGGCCAGAAGTCGCCGCTTCCTGCCGCCGTATAGACCAGACAGAGAAACGCCGTGATCGGGAAGGAGATCAACTGGAGGTAGGGAACAAGATTCAGCAGGCCGATGAACATTCCGAGAATGATTGCCATCGGCAGTCCGATCAGACTGAAGCCGATCGAGAACAGGACGCCGACGATAAAGGCGACCAGCGCCTGGCCTCGGAAATAGTGATTCATCGAAATTTCGACGTCACGCCCGAGACGGAGCACCCTCATCCGGTAGCGCGGCGGCACCATCGCCCGCAGACTCAGGGCGAGGCGGTCGTAGTCGAGCATGATGAACACGACATAGAGAATGACAATCAACCAGCTGACCATCGAGATGACCATCGAGATGCTCCCCGAGATAATCGACCATGTCGTCGAGAGGGTGTTCTCGACCAGCGAGGCAATCTGGTCCTGGGAGACATAGTTCGAAATAACCGACAGATCGAGATTCCGCTTGATAAACTGGTGGAGCTGCTGGGGTATATAGGGGATGTTGGTCTCGGTCTCGGCGTAGTGGCGCAAGATCCCAGCCATCGAGACAACCTCTCCGACCAGAACCGGAACAATCAGATAGAGCACCAGCGCCAGCAGGAAGGCCGACTCGAACAGCGTCACGAACACAGCCGCGGCGCGTCCCTTCAGCCGCAGCAGCCGGCGGTTGTACTGGACGAACGGCTCGAAGATATAGGCGATCAGACAGGCGACGCAAAACGGCAGCAGGACGCTCTTCAAAGCCTTGACAAGCAGAAAGACAGCAATCAGTGAAACTATTGTTACAACAATCCGGACAACGCGGTCGAAAGTATATGGTTTTCTTGAATATGGCATAACGGGGAAATCGTAAAGATTGATCTGGTTAAGGGTTTCGAGTCGCAAAAATAATAATTGTCCGGCAAATACAACGCATACTATCGGATTTTTGTCTAATTTTGCAATTCAAAACAAGAATCATCAATATAACCAACTTAAATGAACCAATCAAAAAAAACTGACAGCGCCGCTGCTGTCACCCATCCCCAGACGATGCGCGACAATCCCGCGCTGAGATGGACAGCCCTCGGGTTGCTCGCCTTCGCGATGTTCTGCAGTTATATCTTTATGGATATCCTCTCCCCGATCAAGGACCTTCTCCAGTCGACCCGCGGATGGGACTCGCTGGCCTTCGGTACGATGCAGGGCTCGGAGACCTTCCTGAACGTCTTTATCTTCTTCCTGATCTTCGCTGGAATTATTCTCGACAAGATGGGCGTCCGGTTCACGGCCCTCCTCTCCGGAGCTGTCATGCTCGTCGGCGCGGTCATAAACTGGTATGCGCTGACCGACTATTTTATCGGCTCGGGACTCGAACAGTGGTTCACTGTCCATCTGAACTATATCCCAGTCTTCGACGAACTCGGAATCTCCCCGTTCTACCAGGGGATGCCCGCTTCGGCCAAGTTCTCGGCCGTCGGATTCATGATCTTCGGATGTGGTGTCGAAATGGCCGGCATAACCGTCAGCCGCGGTATCGTCAAATGGTTCAAAGGGCGCGAGATGGCGATGGCGATGGGATCCGAGATGGCTCTGGCGCGCCTCGGCGTCGCGACCTGCATGATCTTCTCGCCGGTGTTCGCAACCCTCGGCGGCGACATCAGCGTCTCGCGCTCGGTCGCCTTCGGCGTCGTCCTCCTGATGATCGCCCTGATCATGTTCGTCGTCTACTTCTTTATGGACAAGAAACTCGACAGCCAGACAGGCGAGGGGGAGGAAAAGGATGACCCCTTCAAAATCTCAGACCTCGGCAAGATCCTCAGTTCACTCGGATTCTGGCTCGTCGCCCTCCTCTGCGTACTCTACTACTCTGCGATCTTCCCCTTCCAGAAATACGCTGTCAACATGCTCCAGTGTAACCTCGCCTTCACCGATGTCGCCCCCGACTCGTTCTGGGCCTCGGATGCGGTCACAATCGTACAGTATGTCATCATGATCGTTGTCGCTATCGCCGCCTTCGCCAGCAACTTCTCGAAGAAGCCCGCCAGAAAATACGGCCTGATGACCCTCGCCGTCGTCGCGCTCGTCGTTTTCTGTTATATGGGCTATATGCGCCAGTCGGCCAGCACAATATTCGCAGTCTTCCCTCTCCTCGCCGTCGGAATCACACCAATTCTCGGTAACTTCGTCGACCATAAAGGCAAGGCCGCCTCGATGCTCGTCTTCGGCTCGCTTCTACTGATCATCTGCCACCTGACCTTCGCCTTCGTCCTCCCGCAGTTCAAGGACAGCCCCGCCGCAGGCGTCATCGTCGCCTACGTCACGATCCTTGTCCTCGGAGCCTCCTTCTCGCTCGTTCCCGCTTCGCTATGGCCGAGCGTCCCGAAACTCGTCGACGCGAAGATCATCGGTTCGGCCTACGCCCTGATTTTCTGGATCCAGAATATCGGCCTCTGGCTCTTCCCGCTTCTGATCGGCAAGATCCTCGACAACACCAACCCCCAGATCGTCGAAGGCCTTAACAACGGTACGCTGACCCCCGAGGAGGCTGCCGTCAGTTACGACTACACGGCTCCCCTGCTGATGCTCGCCGCCCTGGGCGCCGCCGCGCTAATCCTCGGCCTCGTACTCCAGGTGATTAACAAAAAACGGAACCTCGGACTCGAAGAACCGAACATCAAAGCTCCGGAAAATCCCGAAGTCGAAACGGCCGAAATCGTTGACGCCGAACTCTAAAACAGGTCGTTTTAGGATACTTTACCGAGGGTGGGCAAGGGCATTGCCCACCCTCGTCGTAATTTTGTGGCATATAAACGATAAATACGAATCTGATATGTCCACATTCTCATCCTCCGAAATATTCCAGGCTATGGTAGTCTGCCGCGGCAATCTGATCGGCTCGATCAGAGTCACGGGTTTCTCCAGCATCAAAGCGCTGCTGACCCACATCCTCCGCAGCATCACACCGGCCGTCCGCGGCCTCGTGACCATAAATCTTCGCAATATCGACAACGGCTGGTCGCTGTCGAGAACCGTCAGTCTCGCCTGACCTCCAGAGCCGAGATCCTCTCTCAGGATGTAACACGAACATTTTCATCTAATTTCATACAAATTTCGGCGCGGGTTTGGTCGGTCGGGACATTTTTTGTAATTTTGTCCCTGATAAAAGAAGAAACAATGGTTCTGAAGACCCGCGAAAAACTGATAGATGTGGCCCGGCGGCTGTTTGCCAGAAAAGGAGTCGAGAACACGACGATGAACGACATCGCCGAAGCCTCGGACAAAGGCAGGCGAACGGTCTACACCTATTTTAAGAACAAACGCGACATCTACAACGCAGTCATCGAGAAAGAAAGCGAAAATCTTCTCGCCCGGCTCCGCGAGGTGGCTTCGCTGACGATTTCGCCGGTCGAAAAACTCGAACGATACCTGAAACTGCGCTTCGAGATCCTTGCCCAACTCGCCGGAGGCCAGGACGGATTCTGGTCGATCTTTACTCCCGACGGACGAAAAATCGCCCGAGCCCGCCGTCTCGCCCAGGCAAAAGAACGCGACCTCTTCCGCTCGGTCATCTCCGAGGGGGTCAAAAGCGGCGACTTCGACCCCGATCAGTCTGAACGGCTTCCGAAAATCGAATCGTTCATATTCGAAATGATTGGGATGGCCAGTACGCGGACCGATTTCGACTCGACCGAAAAGTCGATTGCCGAAGTCCGCGAGCCGATGATCAGTTTCTTCATCAACGGATTAATCAGAAAGAACAACCAATTTTCAACACAAACATATACCTATTAGAACGTATGAAACTCTTGGAAGGAAAGACCGCTCTGATCACCGGCGCCGCCCGCGGCATCGGCAAGGCGATCGCTATCAAATTCGCCCAGGAAGGCGCAAACATCGCATTCACAGACCTTAATATCGACGAAAACGCCGAAGAAACCCGCAGCGAAATCGCCGCCCTCGGAGTAGAGGTCAAGGCCTACGCATCGGACGCTTCGAACTTCGCACAGACCCAGGAGGTCGTCGCCAAGGTTGTCGCCGACTTCGGCCGCATCGACATCCTCGTCAATAACGCCGGCATCACAAAAGACGGCCTGATGATGAGAATGACCGAGGAACAGTGGGACCGCGTCATCACCGTCAACCTCAAGAGCGCCTTCAATTTCATCAATGCCGTTCTCCCCGTCATGCTCCGTCAGCGCTCGGGCAGTATCATCAATATGGCATCAGTCGTCGGCGTCCACGGAAACGCCGGCCAGGCCAACTATGCCGCATCGAAGGCCGGCCTGATCGCCCTCGCAAAGAGCATCGCCCAGGAAGTCGGCTCACGCAGTATCCGCGCCAACGCGATCGCCCCGGGCTTCATCGAGACAGCCATGACTGCCGCCCTCCCCGACAACGTCCGCGAGGAATGGAAGAAGAAAATTCCACTGCGCCGCGGCGGCAAAGCCGAAGATATCGCGAACGTCGCGACCTTCCTCGCCTCCGATTTGTCGAGCTACGTGACCGGTCAGGTCATTCAGGTCGACGGCGGCATGAACATGTAAGAACCGAACAGCCTGACAAGGCTGAACAAACTTTTCCGGCCCGTTGCCAGACCGCGCGTCAGACAACGGGCCGCATCAACGAAATTCAAACGCCCCTTCCCCTTTCTTTTTGACAACCCCAGATGGAATTCCCAAAGATTGTATCTATCGGAAAAGTCGACATCTCGGACCGGCCCGTCCGGAAAACCGACCCCGAAAACCTGCTGATCCTCCCCGCCCTCGAAACCGTCATCTTCCCTGGCGTCGCAATCCCGATCACCATGTCGCGCCCGGAATCGAAACAACTGGCGAAGTATGCCTACGAAAACAATCTCCCGATCGGAGTCATATGCCAGTCGCCGAAAGCCGGCGACCGCTATCCCGATTCGGCCGACGAACTGCTTTCGATCGGCACTGTCTGTCAGGTCGCCCATCTGGCAAAAATATTCGGCGATACGGAAACTGCCCTGATCAGCGCGCTTCCACGCCAGCGCTTCAAGATCGACGAACTCCGTCCCGCATCAGAGCGCGTCGACGGAATGCTCTCGGCCCGCGTCACGATCCTTCCCGAACGAAAGGCAAGCGTGACCGACAAGAATTTCCCGATTGTCTGTAACGAGATCTTCCAGATCATCAAGAGACTCGACAACGGCGACAACGACGGAATGCCAAACTGGACAGACCAGATCACGCAGCTACCAGACAACGAAGCACGCATCAACTTCATCTGCACGCAGTCGTCGCTGCAACTCGGCCAAAAAATCGCGTTACTCAGCGACAACACGCTGAAACAACGCGCAAACCGCCTGCTCGAATATCTCTATCAGTATGACGAAATGTCTGGTGTTCTCCAGCACATAAAAGACCAGGCTCGCGAATCGCTGTCGGAAAACCAGCGCAGGACGATCCTCCAGCACCACTACGACGCGATGCACCGCGAACTCTTCGGCGACGACACCGACGATATCCAGACCCTCAGCCAGAAGGCCGATGATGCCTCGATGCCCACCCACGCCCGCGAGATCTTCGACCGGGAACTGAAGAAACTCGACCGCTTCTCCCCCTCGAACCCCGACTACGCGATTCTCCAGTCATATCTCGACACGGTCGCCTCCCTCCCATGGAACCGGAAGACCGAACTGAACACCGACTTCGCCCGCGCCCGCGAGATCCTCGACAGCGACCACTACGGCATGAAGGCGGTCAAGGAGCGCATCCTCGAACAACTCGCCCTGGTCATGCGTAACCGCGGCGTACATTCGCCGATTGTCTGCCTCGTCGGCGCCCCCGGCGTCGGCAAGACCTCGATCGGCCGCGCAATGGCCGAGGCGACCGGCCGCAAATACCAGCGCATATCCCTCGGCGGAGTCCACGACGAATCTGAAATCCGCGGACACCGCCGGACCTATATCGGAGCGATGATGGGGCGCATCATGGCCGCCATCCAGAAGTCCGGAGTCAACAACCCCCTTCTGATGCTCGACGAGATCGACAAACTGAGCCGCGACATAAAGGGAGATCCCGCCGCCGCCCTCCTCGAGGTGCTCGATCCCGAACAGAACAGCACCTTCCACGACAACTATATCGACATCGACTTCGACCTCTCGGACGTTCTTTTCGTAGCGACAGCCAATACGCTCGACACCCTGCCGCGCCCTCTGCTCGACCGCATGGAGATCATCGAGATGCCCGGATACCTCCCCGAAGAGAAGATCGAGATCGCCCGGCGCCACCTGATCCCGAAGATACGCGGACGCTACTCGCTAGACCAGTCGGAGTTCGACCTCGGCGACAATGCAATCGACTACATAATTCGCCATTACACCGCCGAAAGCGGCGTCCGCCAACTCGAAAAACGCCTCGCGGAAGCCGCCCGTAAAACCCTGCTCAGAAAAATGTCGGGCGAAGACGGACCCGCGGCGATGCCGATGGACGCTCAGGCTGTCAGAGAGATTCTCGGCCTCGAGACCTATACCCCCGAAGATGACGACACGAAGACCCCTCTCGGAGTCGCCACAGGCCTTGCATGGACCGCTGTCGGAGGCGAAACCCTCCAGATCGAGACATCCATATCTCAGGCGAAGGCCCCGAAACTGACCCTGACCGGCAACCTCGGCAATATCATGAAGGAGTCGGCGATGATCTCCCTACAGTATATCCGCGCCAATGCCGAACTGCTCGGAATCGATTCCGGAGTCTTCGAAAACAACGAAATCCATATCCACGTTCCCGAAGGGGCAGTCCCGAAAGACGGTCCGTCGGCCGGCATAACGATAACCTCGGCCCTCGTTTCGCTGCTGACCGGACGGCCTATCCGCCGCGGAATCGCTATGACAGGGGAGATGACACTGCGCGGCAAGGTGCTTCCGGTCGGGGGTATAAAGGAGAAAATCCTCGCGGCGAAACGAATCGGCATAACCGACATCTATCTGAGCCGCCGCAACCGCCGCCACATCGAGGATATCGAACCGTCGCTTCTCGACGGCCTGACGTTCCATTATATCGATACGTACGACGACCTTCTGACTATTTTCGAAACCTCAGAGAGATAAAAACGGCAGATTGCGGTTTTTGGTGCAGTGTGAAGCCAACGGCAAATTGCAGCAAGTCATCATGCTAACGGCCTGATCGGGCCGTTAGCATTTTTTTACGCATTTAACACAGTTAACGGAAATAAATTAACGACCATAGGGTAGTTCCCATTTGTTATAATAGCAAATATCAAGTAATTTCGATTTGCAAACCGAATTTATACTTGTAATTCTTAGTTTACGAACTAACACTATTTAAAATCGCAAATCATAGGATTCAATTTCGCAAACAGCAAATCAGAGAGAATTTTGAAGGTTTACAATTACAACAGCGTCAGCCGTTAGTGTGAGATTAAATTCGAAAACACCTCTGAGTTTACATTCCAAAATCACATCAGATCACCTCAAAACGCTTATTAACATTTATTGTTTTCAACGCCATATCGATAATAAATAGCATTTTACGCAATATACTTGTAACGTTGATTTAAATATCGTAGCGGATGCGCACTTATCTACAGTATAGGTTTAGATCGCATATATCACGCGCTTTTCCCCCTTAATAGTACACTCGGATTGTGGCGCATATCAACACCTGGACAGGACCGATCCCGAATTCCCGGAATTAAGTTTTGTAAATCATATCGGTATTTGCATCAGTAACTCGATGAATTCACAATCGCAAACGATACAAAGGTAAATTTCATATTATCATACGTAAATTCTCCTATCGAAATTTGGTAGACTGAATTTTGTTTCCTAAATTTGCATTCTAAAACAGAACAACCATGGATATCGTAAGCCGAATCAAACAATTTCTGAACCTGAAAGGGATCGCCGTCACAGCCTTCGCCGACACTTGCGGCATACCCCGCCCTACCGTCTCGCAACTGCTTAACGGCCGGAACAAGAAGGTCAGCGATGAACTAATCAGAAAGATCCATGATTCATATCCCGACTTGTCGGTCATGTGGCTTATGTTCGGTGAAGGCCAAATGCTCGTCGACGCTCCGGCGAAGGCCGGAGCGCAAAACGCAGTCACTCATACGCAACCGGAAGATAATAACTCGGTCGTCCAACTCAGCCAGCACGAGATGACATTCGACTTCTCCCCGATCACCGACGATCAGGAACCAGAACCGGAATCAGAGCCAACAGACAACCAACCGTCCGAGATCGCCAGAGAGGATCAGACCGTCGACTTTCGCGACGGATTCCAGACGGAGGAAGATATCGACTCCCCATCCCAGCCGAAGACAATCTCTTTCGAGACATCGAACTCGAAACGGATCGTCAACATAATCGTCTACTACAGCGACAACAGTTACGAGTCGTTCGGTCCCCTGAACTGATCGAGAATCGAATTTTCGCCATACACTTTCCCGAAAAAGATTTTCGCCGCAACCTCAGAAGGTCAAAATAGTGCCAACCAACTATTCAACAATCCGTTATCACAGCCAAAACAATCCTTTTCAGGCAACAATCTGGAGTCCGGCCGACTGTCGGATAGTATCGTCTTGGTTTTTCGGGCTAAAATCATTAATTTTGTCAACGAAACGACCAACTATTATCGCCTGATGAAAAAAATCCTTAATTTCCGCGTCGTGGCCAACACCTCCCCCGCCCCCGGGTTTTCGATCCTCGAAATGGAGGCCCTCGGAGTTGACGCGATACTGCCGGAGGCCAAACCGGGGCAGTTCGTGCAGGTACGGGTCTCAGACTCCCCCGCGACATTCCTCCGCCGTCCGATCTCGATCTACCGCTACGACCGCCCGTCCGGTCGAATCTCTCTGCTGATACGCAATGCCGGCGAAGGGACTGCCCATCTCTGCGCTCTGGCCGAAGGTGGCATCGTCAACATGATCGTTCCGCTCGGCAACGGCTTTCCTCTCGACCCGCTGCCTCAGAGACCTGTATTAATAGGCGGAGGCGTCGGGGTCGCCCCGCTCCTGATGCTCGGCGAGGAACTCGCCCGCCGCGGATCGAAGCCGACCTTCCTGACCGGAGCGCGAAACGCCGCGATCCATCTTCTCCGCGACGAGTTCGCCGCCGTCGGCGAACTCCATGTCACGACCGACGACGGTTCGCTCGGCCACCATGGTGTCGTAACGGCCCACCCCGTTGTCGCCGGCGAAGCCGTCAAGGCGTTCGACGCCGTCTACTGCTGCGGGCCGGCACCGATGATGAAGGCTGTCGCCGCTCTGGCCCGCCGGAATGGAATCCCCTGCTACGTCTCGCTCGAGAACATGATGGCGTGCGGTGTCGGCGCCTGCCTCTGCTGCGTCGAGAAAACCATTAGAGGAAATGTATGTGTCTGTACGGAAGGACCCGTATTCAATATCGAAGAACTGACATGGTGAACTTAAACGTAAAGATCGGCGATCTCGAACTGAAGAACCCGATCATGACCGCATCCGGCACCTTCGGATACGGCGAGGAATTCGCCGACTTCTATGACCTTTCGCGTCTCGGCGGTTATATCGTGAAAGGCACGACCCTCGAGCCGCGCCAGGGAAACCCCTACCCCCGCATGGCCGAAACCCCCTCGGGAATGCTTAACGCCGTAGGTCTCCAGAACAAGGGTGTCGACTATTTTATCGAACATATCTATCCCCGTATCTGCACTGTCGATTCGAACCTGATCGTCAACGTCTCCGGAGCATCCCCCGAAGACTACGCCGAAGTATGCCGCCGCCTCGCCCCCCTGCCCGCCATCAAGGCCGTCGAAATCAACATCTCATGTCCGAACGTCCGTCAGGGCGGCATGGCCTTCGGCACGACACCCGAAGGCGCAGCAACCATCACCCGCGTCACCCGCGAGGCTTTCCCCCGCACGCTGATTATAAAGCTCTCGCCGAACGTGACTGACATCGTTTCGATCGGGCTCGCAGCCCAGGAGGCCGGAGCCGACGCCGTTTCGATGATCAACACAATGATGGGGATGGCAATCGATGTCGAGCGCCAGCGCCCCTGCCTGTCGACAGTGACCGGCGGACTTTCCGGGCCGGCCGTCAGACCCGTCGCCGTCAGGATGGTTTGGCAATGTGCCAAGGCCCTCGACATTCCGGTCATCGGACTAGGCGGCATCATGAACGGACGCGACGTTGTCGAATTCATCCTCGCCGGAGCGACAGCCGTCCAGTTCGGCACGGCCAACTTCGTCAACCCCCCAGCTCCGGTCGAAGCGATCGCCTGGATCGAGGACTACTGCGAACGCCACGGCATCACCGACATCAACGACCTGCGCGGAGCGATCAACCGCTGACTCCCCCCTCTCCGCAAACGATCCAACCGTCGGCGACTGTCTGAATAGACAGTCGCCGACGTTATTTTTCGCATCAGGCAAGATGGTTTCGAATAAAATCATTAACTTTGCAGCCAAATCGAAACCGATACTATGTCAAAGAAAGCAAAATTCGCATCAAAAGTGGGCGTAATCGCTGCAACTGTCGGCTCGGCCGTCGGGCTGGGCAACATCTGGCGATTTCCCGCCGAGGCCCAGGCCAACGGCGGCGGGGCGTTCCTTCTAGTATATATCGCCTGCATATTCCTCCTGGGGATACCGGTTATGATAGCCGAGTTTTCGCTAGGTCGTGCCGGAGGCAGCGACGCTGTCGGTGCATTCAAGAATCTCGGCGCCCGGCGCCCGTGGTGGGCCGTCGGCGGCCTGTCGATTATCGCGAGTTATATGATTCTGATGTTCTATATGGTCGTGACCGGCTGGACCTTCGAATATCTCTGGCAGTCTGTCAGCGGCGCCTTATACGCCCCGATCGACAGCGCCGACGGAACAGTCCTGACCCTCGGGCAGCAGTTCTCGTCGAAGATGCAGACCTATATCGCAAATCCGTCGAACTCCGTGCTGAACACCTTCGTCATGATCGCCGTCACCTTCGGAATCCTCGTCGCCGGAGTCCAGAAAGGAATCGAGCGGATGTCGAACATCCTGATGCCGGCACTCTTCGCGATTCTTCTTCTGCTATGCGGCCTGTCGATGACCCTCCCGAAGGCCAGCGAAGGGCTGAACTACTTTTTCAAACCCGATTTCCGCGCGATCACGCCGGCGACGCTGATTAACGCCCTCGGACAGAGTTTCTTCTCCCTCAGTCTCGGCATGGGCATCCTGACCACCTATGCCTCCTATTTCCGAAACAACACCCGCCTGACCCGTACGGCGATGACCGTCTCGTTGCTCGACCTGCTGGTCGCCGTCCTGATGGGCATAATAATCTTCCCGGCCGTCATGTCGTTCAACCTCGACGGCGAAGGTCTCGAAGGAGCGACTCTCGTCTTCGTGACTCTCCCGGAATTCTTCTCCCAGATTCCGGCGACACGCCTCTGGTCGTCGCTGTTCTTCCTTCTGCTCCTGGTCGCCGCGCTGACTTCGACGATATCGATCGCCGAAGTAACGGTCGCCTTCCTTGCCGATCGCTTCCGCCTTTCGCGGATCAAGGCCGTATCGTGTGTGGTCCTGCCGCTTTTGTTTTTCTCGACCGTCTGCGCCCTCTCCCTGGGCCCTCTTTCCGGAATACATATTTTCAACCTGAACATCTTCGACTTCCTCGACGCCGTTGCGACAAACATCCTCCTACCGGTCGTTTCGATATTCCTCTGTGTCTACGTCGGATGGTTCGCGCCAAAAGGCCTGCTCGACCAGCAGATGTCGAACAACGGAAAGGTCCATACCTGGCTCACCCCGATCATACGCTTCCAAATCCGCTGGATTGCTCCCGTCCTGATCGCCATCGTCCTGATCTACTACTTTATATAAGCGGAGGCCTGCAGAATATCTCCACAGGCCTCCGGAATATCACTCATGAGGATCTGCCTCAGAGGACAGTCGTCAGAAACTGATCGAACTCGGCCTCATCCATTGCCCCCGGCTCGTTTATCCTGACAGTCCCGTCGGGATAGAGGACCGCGACAACCGGTATGCTCGACACCGAATACTGACGCGCCAGATCGGGGAACTGGTCGACATCGACCGCATAGAAATAGGCCTTTCCCACGTTCCTGGCCGCAGCGGCGTGGTAGACAGGCTTGAACATTCGGCAGGGACCACACCATGTTGCGCCGAAATCGATTATGACAGGAAGATCGCGCGCCGCGAGAGTCTGGCCGGACTGAAGTTCGATAACAGCATTGTCGGCTGAACTCTCGTCGACAACTGTCGTCTCCTCGGCCGTGACAGTTTCTTCGGTGTTCTCGGCCGAAGCCTTCGCGTTACCGCCGCAGGCCGCCAGGGCCATCAGACCGGCAGCCATGGTTGCGAATGTGAATTTCTTGAATTTCATATCGTAAAAGTTTGTGAATTTTGGTTCTTTGTTATTAACGCTCCCCGCCGGAGGATTGTTCAGCCTTTTTTGACAAGGCGGACAAATACCGCCACCCGGCGTGTATCGCAACTTTTTCTCTTCCCCTCTAACCGCTTCTCCACACGATAGCCGTCGAGAAAACCCTCAGACTCGAGCCTGCCGAGATCATCGGCACTGACCAGCAGATAACCACTCGATCCGATTGTCCGGGCAATCTTGTTCGGATCGTCAATCTGCAAAATTCCATCGGAGGTGTAAAATCCGGTCGTATAGAACCGCAACATCGGAACCGAGACATAACTGTAGACCTCTGCCGGAGCGGCGGCGACCTCCTTTTCAATCCGCCGGGCCATCCAGCGGTCAGACTTGGCCGACAAAACAGTCGGAAGAACAGCCGTGTTGACCAGGACATACGACATGAAAATCGTGGCCATCATACGCTTGGTCAGTTCGTCGAATCGCGCCGGCGAAAACATCGCGTATACTCCGAAGAGAGCAGTCAGCAGGGCGATCGAGGAAAACACGACAATCTCCGTAGTGGTCTGCGCGAATCCGAATCGGGCAACCGATTCGACATTATCGAGCAGGCCGGAAACCAGCGCTCCATAGGCCGCGGCAATCAGAACGCCGACACACCCCATGACAACAGTGAAACCCCGGAGGACGCCCCCCTTTCCTCCCCCGACCCTCGAACCGAGCCAGAAGACCAGTTGCGCGACGAAATAACTGATAAACGGATACATCGGAAGCAGATAGACACTCCGCTTGCTCTTCGGTATACAATAGAAGAGGAGAATAACAATCGCGGCGGTCAGCGCATAGCGGCCGACGTCGGAGAAACGGCGCCGTCCGCTGACCGAGGCGACATGGCCCGAACGGCGGCGACTGCGGATCGCCAGCAACGACATCAGCGCAAGAAGCGTATAGGGCGCCATACCCGCCAGCAACGTCAGAAAGTTATAATAGAACGGATTGACATGGGAGTCATATGACATCGTCCCGGTGAAGCGTCCGAAATTCTCCTCGAGCATCAGCGACAGGAACATATCGTCGCCCTTCCATATCGCTGCCGCATACCATAGCGCCGGCAGCACACATGCCAGCAACGCCGCGACAACCAGTTTCAACAGCGCCAGAAGTTTATGGCGTTCGCCGCTCATCACCAGATAGATCCCTGCAACGAGACAGGGAAGCGCAATCCCGACGGGACCCTTCGTCAGCGTCCCTCCCGACATCAGCAGGACAGCAAGCCAGGGAATCCCGCGGCACCCCCCCGAAACCCACTCGTAGAGGGCATAGAGCGCTGTCACGACAAACATCGTCAGCATCATGTCGACGCGGCAGGCCGCCGCGTTACGGAAGACCTCAACCGAAGTCATCGTTATAAAGGCGGTCATGAACCCTATGACGCTGTCGGCCGACCGTCGCGAAAAGAACACACAGGTCGAAACGACAAGTATCGCCGCCGACAGTAGCGATGGAAGCCTCGAGGTCAGTTCCGTAACCTCCCCGCCGAAGAGCCACGACAGCGCCGCGATACACCAGGCCATGAAGGGGGGCTTGTAGGGTATGTCACCCCCGAAACTGACCGGAAGGATCCAGTCGCCGCTCTGAAGCATCGAGACGGCGACCAGCGCCTCGCGCGGCTCCCCTTTCGTATTGAAGAGGGTTACCGCAGCGTAATATATAAACAAGGCGGCCATCATCAGCAACAAAACGACCGATGTCGCTGTTGTATTTCGAGAGTTGTTCATTCTCTTGTAGTTTATATTTTCGACAAAATTATAAAAATCTTCGCTAAATGCCAAACTTTTACGCCCCAAACAGCAATCCCAAAGCCACGAACAGACACAATTTGGAAAAAATTGACTAATTTTGCAACAGAATGGAACCGAAACGACTTCTGCTTATCATAAACCCCGTCTCCGGGACACACGAGAAAAACGACATCGGCCGCTACGCAGCCGACCGCCTCGCCCCGGCCGGATTCTCCGTCGAAACCCGATGGACCGCCGCCCGCGGCGATGCGACTCTTTTCGCGCGCGAAGCAGTCGCCGAAAACTTCTACGGCGTTCTCGTTGCCGGAGGTGACGGAACCGTCAACGAAACAGCACGCGGCCTGACCGGATCCGCCGTTGCCCTCGGAATTCTCCCCTGCGGCTCGGGCAACGGCCTGGCTCGCCATCTCGGAATGGCTGTCGAGGTCAACGCCGGACTCGACATCGTCAGTGCCGACAACATCGTCGACGTCGACTACGGAACCGTCGACGACCGTCCGTTTCTCTGCACCTTTGGCGTCGGGTTCGACGCAGCCGTCAGCCAGCGCTTTGCCCGCCAGCCACGTCGCGGCAAAACAACCTATATCCTCAGTGCGCTCCGTGAATTCCTCCACTACGCCCCGAAAAGTTACCGCATTACCCTCCCCGACGGACGCATCCTGACCGAGAAAGCCTTCCTCGTAGCGGTCTGCAACGCCTCGCAATATGGCAACAACGCCTACATCGCTCCCCGCGCGTCGATCACCGACGGCCTCCTCGACGTTACAATCGTCCACTCCGGTTCCCCACTGACGACCGCACTCGTCGGAATCGATCTACTGACCGGATTCATCGACCGCAACATACTGATTGACACCTTCCGCACCGACGCCCTGACGATCCACCTGAACGGCCACGAGCCGATCCATATCGACGGCGAGCCGCTGACCGCAGACCGAAAGCGGATTGATGTCAAATGCCACAAAGGCCAGTTGCGCCTCTTCGCCCCGGTCAAGGACAAACCTTTCAAACCGCTGCTGACCCCCGTCCAGTCGCTGATCACCGACATCCGGACAGACCTGAAACATATTTTCTCTCCCGATACACCGCCAACAAAGCCAACTGAATAATAATTAAATATGATTGCGGATTCATTTTTTCAGCAAAAAGTCCTAAAAATATTTGCACGGTTCAAAAATAAGCAGTAATTTTGCATCGCTTTTGAGGAACAACCCCTAAGAGCAACAAAGGATGATTCGCTAGCTCAGCTGGTAGAGCACAACACTTTTAATGTTGGGGTCCTGGGTTCGAGCCCCAGGCGGATCACTGAAGG
>JAMPGR010000001.1:999806-1104065 GCA_023663805.1 Clostridium sp.
CGGAGACAAAAGTAGATAAAATTAAAGCCTGTAAATCAATGATTTACAGGCTTTGTCAACCTTAGGTTGCGGAGAGAGAGGGATTCGAACCCCCGGAGGTGTTACCCTCAACGGTTTTCAAGACCGCCGCAATCGACCACTCTGCCATCTCTCCTTTTCTCGTGTGTTGTCGGTTTACGTGGTGCAAAATTAGATGTTTTTTTTAATATGACCAAATTTTTTTTCAAATACCATTTTTATTTTGATTACAGTTCTCTGAGTTCTCTGCGAATTTCGTAAATTTGCAATATAAAATGTAGCATATGGCAGAAAACGATGAAGATATTAATCCGAAAATTTTATCGGAATTTGAAAGTCAAATAAGTGATCTATTTGATGATGTCGTGAAGAACATGACTAATGATGAGCGAAAGGAATTTATCCGCGATATGTATCGTGAGGTCTTGGGGTTCAGGAAAATTTCCGATATGGAATGGTCGGAGACGCATCCAGATTCGACTCGATGCGGTTCTGACAGGTTTTACGCTGACCTGACAAACAAACTGCAGGCCACTTTCAGCGAAAATTTATTCGAGCAGTTGCCGCCATACAGATTCGTCAGGGTAGCGGCAATGAGCATTACTGCATATCTCGAAGATTTGAAATCTGAGACCGGAGTCTGGAGTGCGGTCAGATCGCTTTATCAGGCTCGTTATGGAAAGAAACTTCCATTTTACGAAACAACCGAGGAATACTACGATGACGATATCAATATCGAAGATATAAAAGTTCTTATCTGGCAGGCATTCAATCGATGCGGCAGTTACGACGATAGGATATTCTCGCCTTATAGCGCCGGAGTCGACATACTGGCAGAACAGGCGTTCGATATACTTGTCGAGAATTACGACAAGGCGCCTGAAGCAACTCGTATCCGGGATATAATTGACCGTATATTACGACGCGGATGGTTCTTCGAACTGCGCTCGCTGGCGCTATGGATGAATATCCGCAATCCGCTTACGGCGTCTCCGTTTATCGCCGAATATATTGAGAATTCTGCCGAAGAACTCGGGGATACATATTCTGAGAAATACTCGGAATTGCCGCCCAATGTAATAACGGCGATGAAATACAACTGCGAGATGGAGCAATCCTGGCTGGAATATGTCAGCCTCGTAGGGTGTTCGACTGGAGAACTGCTCTCGGAAATAGCCCGGGCCTCCGGCTACTATGAACTCGCCGAAAAACTGCGGACGGCTAAGTATCAGCCGGCTGAAGAGTACAAAGTTGAGTCGGTCGATAAAGAAACTGTTGTTCTGAGAGATAAATTCGGAGATTTTTACAATGTGGCCAAGGATTCTTTCCGGCCGGATTCTGGTGTTCACGATACGAAAAGGATGTATCTGCCGCTGACTAATATCGGCGACCGGTATTACGTCAATGGATTCACTATGACACTGTCCGAACTGACCGAAACAGAGACTAACTTCGCGACCAAGAATAACAGGCATATGAGCGAATTCATCGATAAGGTGGTCGCTGAGAAAGGTGGTCGGCGTATATTCTACTGCGGCAATTTAAAGGAGGTTTCCCAGGCCTTATCGACAAGAGAAAGAGAATTGCCAGTCAATGCGGAAACGTTTGCTGACGACGAGTCTATCACAAACTACCTTGTTACGCTGAGCAATACGGATGGAATCCGGGTCAAGCCGAATGCGTGTGGTATTTTCCGTGATAAGAAGAATCCCTACTATATAAAGCATGGCGGGGACTATGTCGGGGATGAGGCGATGGAATTCATCGTCAAGAGCCGACTTCCGGATGACCTGATCGAATATATAGTCGCGAATAATTTGCTTCCGTCGGCATATATGTATGCACACCAGGGGAAACGATTCGGCAAAAAGATAGTACAGGACAATATGGATTTCCTCTTTCATTTCTATCGCGTTGATACCCACGGCGAGGATATCAGAAAAGACAAAGAGGAGGATTGACGCGGAGTCGTCGAATGATCGAAAAATAAAAGACCGGACTGAAGAAGCCCGGTCTTTTATATTTCGGTTGATGCTGCTCGGTTTATTCGGCCGAGTGGTCGTAATGCCACTTTATGTCGAGTCCGGCTACGGGGTTGTTGGTCGTGATGAAATCGACACCGCGGTTCATCATCTCGATCATGTCTGATGGTCCGTCGACAGTCCAGACATTGACCTTCAGGCCGTATGTATGGGCGAGATTTATCCAGTTCAAGTTGTTACGTAGCAGGCCAATCTCATAATCGAGTCCGGCATATCCCTTTTCTTTCAACTGTGCGGGCTGAAGAGCGGTGTTTGCGTTCGAACTGAGAAACTGTACGTCGGCTTCAGGTTGCAGTTCGATAATGCGCTCGCATGCCGTACGGCTGAAGGAGATATATTTGATTTTCTCGTTTCCGGTCAGTCCGGCTGCCTCGACAGCCTCGAGGGTCGCGTTCGCTGCACGGGTGTCGAGTTCGATGGTGCCGTGGTCCTTTATTTCGAGAACAATGCGAGTCTGAGTCTCAGGGGATGCCTTGACGATGTCGAGAAGTTCATAGAGTTCGGGCATCTTCTCGCCATTGCCGAGGGTCAGATTTTTACACTGGTCGTAGGTCGATTCGCAGAGTGTCACACCGCCGAAAGAACGGTCGTGGTTGATCATCAAGTGGTCATCCTTGGTAATCCAGATGTCGGTCTCCGAACCCCAAAGGTTGAGGTCGATTGCGTTCTGGAGCGAGGCGCGCGAGTTTTGGGAGGAACCGTTGACATTCCAGTGGCCACGATGGGCGATGATTTCTGAAGAAGCAGGCATCTGATTGACAACAGTCAGGTTGACATTGCCGAGAGTTTGTTTCTGCTCGCCGCGCTGGAGGACGAACTGATACTGACCTAATTTAAAATCGGCGGGAAGAGCGACGGAGACGCCGCGTTCGCTCGGAGTAGCAGTTACGGCAGTTTCCTCGAGGCCATTGCCCGACATGACGATTTCGTCGTCGGCCTCGAAGCCGTCTCCGAAGATCGTATATGTCTTTCCGGCGACAACCGGCAGGTTGTAGAGCCGGGCTTCGGTGATCAATTCGGGCTCCTCATAGTCGATGCCCTTTGAGGCCACGCTCCAGAGCGAGGTGATTTCCTCTTCGGTCAGGGGTTTGTCGTAGATACGCGCTGCGGCGACTTCGCCGTGCCAGGCCTGCTCCCCATTTGCGCCACCCGGGTCGCATCCGATGCCGAACCACTGGCTTGCAGCGGCGGCTTGGACCATTTCGCCCGGAGCATCAACCTCGCTTCTCATACGACCATTGACATATATTCGCGCCTTCTTACTGTCCTTGTCGTAAACTCCGACGAGATGATAGAACTGTTTTGGCTCGGGCTGAACGTTACTATTGGCCCAGCGCCATGTGCTGTTTCCAGTTTCGGATATATTCGGGAGGAAGGTAAAAGAGTTATATTGGCGTCCGTCGTTCTTGTTGCAGATCAGGAAGCCGGTGCCGCCGGCCTGGTGTGAGGAGAAGAACTTTGCTTCAGAGTTGTTGACCTCTTCAGCCATAACGATACATTCGATCGAATGTCCGGCAGCGAGAGCAGACTTCATTTCGTCATTCGACGAATAGTCGACCTTATAGTAGCCAGAAGCAGCGCCGGCCCAGGGATTGTCGAAGTGTGCGACGTATGTGTCGAATGCTGAGTTATGGTATGTATAGAGTTTGTCGGAGGCGATGGTTACGACGTTGTTGCCCATCGGGGAGATGTCCGTAGCCGTTCCGTCGGCGTTGAAGCGGATGTCGAGGAGATTTGCAACCGGAAGTTCGACAGGTTCTTCGGGGATCTCGGGTATGGCGTTCAGAATATCGAGTTCTTCTGAGGCAACGCCCCAGAGGTCTGCGACCTCATCGGCCGACAGCGGTTTGTCGTAGATTCGGGCCAGAGCAACATCGCCGTGCCACGATTGTTCGCCGACGGCATTGCCATCACGAGTTCCGGGATCGCAACCGATACCGAACCAGTGGAGACGGACGTCGTTAGGGTGGAGATACGATCCAGGGGCATCGACAGAGCATTTCAGTTCACCGTTGACATATATTTCGGCCTTTTCGTTGTCCTTGTCATATATTCCGATGACGTGGTAGAACTGTTCGGGCTCGGGTTTGACACCGCTGGTCGCCCAGCGCCATGTGCTTGAACCTGATTCGCTGACATTCGGGAGGAACGTGAAACTGTTGACGCCGCGGCCGCCTCCGGTGTTGCAGATCATCAGACCCGTACCGCCTCCGCCATGTGTAGAGAAGAATTTGGCTTCGGTGTCGGAAATCGAGATGTCGGTCATAACGATACATTCGAACGAGTGACCCGCCTCGAGTGCACTCTTGATCTCCTGGTTGTCTTGATAATCAACGCGGTAGTATCCACCGGCAAGCCCGGCATAGTCGTTGTCGAAGTGGGCGATGTAGCGTCCGAGGCTTTCGTTATAGTAGGTGTGGAGTTTGTCGGAAGCGACGGTTATGACCTCGTTGGCCATGGCCGAAAGATCAGTTGCCGTACCGTCTTCATTGAAACGGATGTCGAGAATGTTGGCGGGGGGAAGTGCGACCGGTTCAGCGGGTCTTTCGGGTTCTTCGGCGGCTGAGTTGGCGGCCTCGGCATAGAGCGCATCGACATCATACTCTGTCAGAGCGATGTCGTAGATGCGGGCCATGACGACATCGCCGTGCCATGCCTGCTCACCCTTGTTGACACCCGGGTCACAGCCGATTCCGAACCACTGGCAGTCAGCCGCAGCCTGGATCATATCACCGGGAGCATCGACTTCGCCTCTCAGTTCTCCATCGACATAAATACGCGCCTTCTGGCCTTCGCGGTCGTAGACACCGACAAGATGGTAGAACTGCTTCAGCTCGGGCTGGACATTACTGTTGGCCCAGCGCCATGTACTTTTTCCGTTATCGGAAATATTTGGAAGAAAGGTAAAGGAGTTATACTGGCGGCCATCGTTTTTGTTACAGATCATCAGCCCTGTGCCGCCGGCCTGATGGGAGGAGAAGAACTTCGCCTCGGAGTTGTTTACTTCGTCAGCCATAACGACACATTCGAAAGAGTGTCCGGCGGCGAGAGCCGCCTTAAATTCGTTATTCGACGAATAGTCCACTTTATAGTAACCTGCGGCCGCTCCGGCCCAGGGGTTGTCGAAGTGGGCCACATACCGCCCGAAGTCGTTGTTCCAGTAGATTGATGTTTTTTCTGAGTTGCCGATTTCGACCATGTTCTTCATCGGAGAAATATCTGTCGCCGAGCCGTCGTAGTTGAAGACAACATCGAGAAGCGCGGCCTTCGGAGTGTGAATTCTCTGAGTCATGCTATCGATTTTTTCGGTTGTCGAACTGAAGATGACGTTATGGTCCGTATCGAAGAGTGTCACCTGTGTGCCTTCGTTGCTCCAGGCAATGCTGTCGAGTTGTTCTGTATCGGTGACGAACACGATACTGTTATTGCTGTAGAGATAGAGTTTCGTGGGGTCTACAGTCTGAGCCGCTGCCTGATTCATCATACATGCGGCGAGAATACCTGCAAAGGTCAGTTTTGTAAGGTTTGTCATTTCAAAGACTTGTTGGGGGTTCACTTGACGATTTTAACGGTATATGTCAGGCCAGCCGAACGGGTCTCGACGAGATAGACACCACCGGCAAGATGGCCGGCCGGAATCGATGCGCGGATCGTTGCCGGAGTTCCTGACGCAACTGTGGTGCCACTTGCAGAATAGACCGTGACAGACTCGATCGGGACGTTGGCCTCGACGAATATCTGGCCGTCGCGGACAATGACTGTCGGAGCCTCTGATGCTTGAACGAGATTGATTGCTGTCGTTGTCTTGTTTCGGAACAACATGTAGCCGAGATCAGCGTTATCGATTTCTGAAGTTGTGAAGTCGCTGTAGACAATGACCGTTGAAGTCGGATTGAACAGGATCGACTCAGTGTTGACAGCCGAAAGTATGGGTGTGTCTGTTCCGGCGCTATAAAAATATGCGTCGAAACCCCATGCTGATACGCAAGGCAGCAACATTGCCAGTTGGCAGATTAACTTTTTCATTAAGGTAATTGATAGGGTTTGAACTGATTTTTCAGTTACAAAATTAAAGTCAGGATTTTGTCGAAAAGGGTAGAATTATATTATGCGAGGGTAAAATCAGTTTTAAGACCGGAAATTGACTAAAATTGACCAGGCCGGGAAGATTCTACCCGTTTTGTGAACAGAATTACCCGGGGACAGGATATTGTTTTGTAAATTTGCAACTGAAATAACATCTAAACCTATTCAGTTATGAGAATCAAATATCTTACGGGAGTGTTCTGTGCGCTTCTCTGCGCCGTCGCTCCGGCAGCCTGCAACGGGCAGAATCCCGAACCAAAGGAAGATGAAGGACTCCAGTCTGAAACTCCCAAGCCGACAAACCCTAAGTATGTCAATCCGGTCATCGACGGCAATATGCCCGACCCGACGATTGTCGAGGGTGACGACGGATGGTTTTATGTTCTGGCGACCGAATCGAACCGCGAACTTCCGATCTACCGGTCGAAGAATCTGACCGACTGGGAATATGTCGCCGCGGCCTTCACTCCCGAGGAACGCCCGGATTTCGTCGAAGGTGCCGGGATATGGGCTCCGGATATTACCAGAGTCGGCGACAAATATCTGCTCCACTTTTCGATGTCGAAATGGGGAGGGGAGTGGACCTGCGGAATCGGCAGTGCATGGTCTGATTCGCCGGAGGGTCCGTTCCACGACGCGCGAAAGATGTTTATCAGCAATGAGATTAATGTCCAGAACTGCATTGACCCCTTCTTTATCGAAGAGGATGGGAAGAACTATATCTTCTTCGGCAGTTTCAGCGGAATCTATATGCTCGAACTGACCGACGACGGACTCGAGGTCAAGCCCGGTTCGAAGCCGGTCCAAATTGCCGGAAGAGCCTATGAGGGGACATATATCCACAAACGCGACGGGAAGTATTATCTCTTTGCATCGGTCGGGACATGCTGTGAAGGGATCAACAGTACATACTCGACTGTCGTCGGGCGTGCTGACGAATTGACCGGACCCTATGTCGACCGCGAAGGGAGACCTATGCTGGAGAACAACCACGAGGTCGTTATCCGAAAAAACAGCAGTTTCGTCGGCACGGGCCACAACTCCGAGATTGTCACCGACAAAGCAGGACATGACTGGATTCTGTATCATGCGTTCCAGGTAAGCGATCCCGACAGCCGGAAGTTGATGCTCGACCGCGTCTATTGGACCGTGGATGGATGGCCGACGGTCAAAGGGGGGACACCTTCGGTTGCCGCCCAACGTCCTGAATTCTGAAAACAAAATAATCGAGTAGGAGGTAAACACTAATCATATGGTGTTTATCTCCTACTCGATCATTTTTGAAGTGTAATGCGAAAATTGTATGATAATCTTTTCTCTATATATAATAATGTTTGTATCTTTTCAATCATAACTAATCCAAACTTGACGTCAATGAAACAAAAGTTCAACGCGAGTAAAATAATATGAAATAACAGAATGTTATCCAAAAGACTCAAACATAACGCATAATTAAATTTAGACATGAAAAAAAACATTTATTACACTAATAGTTGCAATTGGAATTCTGGGAACAGTGGCCTTTGCAAACAATGAAAGCCGCGACTCCGAAACTACCGTATGCCTCGAAGACGTAGAGAGTCTTGCTGCATGTGAGGTCTCATCCAATGCTTCAGAGAACGTTGGATATTGCTCTCCGAAACTGGGTTCTGTGGGAGATGTATGTACAGTAAAAGGAGATCCTGCATCCGTACGTTGCAGTGGCAATATAGAATAGATTTGAACTATGGAAAAAAGAAGATGCTGTGTCTTCTAGTTTCCTTTGATATGCATGATGTTATGGATAGCAGTGTCCATAATATCATGCAATCAGGGGGAAACCAGAAGATCTGGAAACAAGAGGGTTGAACTGATTCAAACGGAAAGTTTAAAACTTCCGGTAGATTCGTTAACGACCCAAAATGCAACATATTTCCAGATTTATGATTCTATAAAATTAGCTTTTCTAAACGGAGCAAATTATGAGATAGAATTCTACAATCTTGACAGTTGTCTGCTGACCAACCGAATAAAACTATTCAAGGATGGGCCGAATGCCAGTCCCGGTATCGAATCGTTCTTCTACCAAAACGATGATTCAATATGGCTGTATGCCTCTTGGGGTAACAGAATATAATTAATCAACGCGAAGGGGGAATTGGTTGATACCCGTGATATACATATACCAATCAATGGAGAATATTCTGTTGCTCCATATCCTCAGACGATTACGCCATATATTGTTAAGAGTAAATACCATTATCTACAAGGCGTGAATGGTCCGGAAATTGAGAAATCAAAACCTGGGACATCGATTGTTTACGATTGGGAGTCCGATTCAGTCATGATGGGCAATGTATATCCCCAATGTTATGGAGATTATAATTCGATTACATTAAACTGGGGTATGTTTGCTTACAGACTGACATCCATTGTCGTCAACGACAATGGTGAGATAACGACCAATTTCCCGGCCTCCGACAGTCTATACGTTTACAATCCATTTACAGGGAGTCGTAAATCATATTTTGCCGGATTGACTGAGCCAATTGAAATAAAGCCACATGAAAACAAGAGTTATGAAGATATATTCATTAACTTTATCATCAACTACCAGTATTCAGGCATAGTCTATGACCGATACCGACAACTCTACTACAGAATAGTCTTGCATCCCTATCCCAATTATGATGCAGAGAATTTGAGAGAAGAATGTAGAAAGAAGCCCGTATCAATTGTTATTCTGGATAATGAATTCAATAAAGTAGGTGAAACAATACTGCCTGACAAATTATATTATGCAAGCAATGTATTTGTCACCAATGAGGGCTTGAATATTCAGGCTGTTTCGGATGATGACGACATTATGGAATTTGCCACATTTAAACCGGTCGATTTATGAGACTTACAATCATCTCATTATTACTGATTTATCTTATGCTGATGTTTTCCTGCAGAAACAAGGAACTTGATTACAAGGCCTTCATGCAGACTCAATTGTCTGATCTCATTTCTGATTCTCGGATAAGTACTGTAGATACCGTTGTTGTTGTACCAAGATTAGGATGTTCATCATGTGTAACACACATTGAAGTAGACTATTTGTTGGATGTGATAAATCTGTAACGGATTATGATTGATTTATAGGTCCGGTATCGTTCTGATACCCGGTTTTCCTTTGGAGTTGCCCGGCACTGACATCCAGTGCCGGGATATGTCATTTTCTGCGGAAGCGATGGGATCACTCGTAGATTTCGAGTTCGTAGATTCGGGGTTCCTTGGCCGAGGGATGCTGTGTCGGCTGGGTCACCATCAGAAGGACATAGCGGACCGGATCAGTCGGGTCGAAGATACGTTTCACGATGTTTCGGCGGTTCGCGGCGAGTGTATCAATCGGTTTCCATTCCTCCTCCTCCAATTTACGTCCGAGTAGTGTTGCTTCGGCGGTGACATAACCGAACTCTTCGACGGCAGCATTGACCATACGCCACCCGACCAGGGAGGTCGGTTTCCCGAGGTCGAAGTCGATTGTCGAGGGGACACCAGTGACGTCGCACCATTTTGTCGATTCGTCGCCGTCGGCGATCTTCTGCGGACTCTCGTTCCGGTTTACGAAGCCCAACCAGGCGACAACCTTAATTCATTAGGGTAAAAGTCTTACGGCTGTAAGGAAGTTCGATGCATGTAGTTTCTGCGTCAGTTCTTTCAGAAGAACCAGAAAACGACAGACGAATGGTTGCGATTCCGTTAGCCGGAAGATTAAACGGAATCGCACCGCCATCGGTTAGCGCAATAATTCTGTCCGAGCATGATGTTTCTTATCTGGGATTCGACCGAAGGAACGACGACGTCGTTTGCGTCCCAACTCGCGCCGCTGATATGCCAGCGGCCGTCGGCGATGTAGTGCTTCATCAGTTCGTAATCGCGGGGGTAGTACTCCTTCATCCAGTTATATTTGACTGCACCTTCGAAGTTGAAGATATAGTCGGGATACTGGCCGAGGAGGAAGAGGTTCCGGTCGAGTGTTTTCCATACATGATCACGGATTGTTGTCTGGATATCCCAGTTCCACTGCGTGTCGAGATGTGCGTCCGAGACCGCGTAGACCTTCCTAGTCTTTACCGGTTCCTGCGCGACAGCCGGACATGCCAGTAAGCCAGCTGCAACGAGCGATAGAATGATTGATTTGTTCATATTCGGTGATTTACTGGTTTTTCGGGGGGAAGAGAAGCATCAGCGAGGGGATGGACGAAGCGGTATAACTGCCGATGACCGCCCCCTCGGGGGTCTGGCTCCACGATTCGCCGTCGGCGATATCGCGCGAACGGTCGCGTCGCGACCAACCTTCGGCGATATTACGCTCGATAAAGGGGCGGAATTGTTCCTGACCACACTGTTCGACAAGTATTTTCATATACTGGGCCCAAATCGCAGGATAGATTCCCTGTTCGAGCCCCCCCTGATCCATTGGGTTCCGACGATTGTGAGCCCACGGAAGGAGACCATGTTCAGCCGACAGCACATCAATAGAATATTCTGCTCCTTTAACCGCGTTGTCGAGATACTCCGTATTGCCTGTCGCCAGATATAGCAGGACTGATGCGCCAATAAAGGTTCCTTGATTATAAAGGAGAGCATGTCCGCGGGGAGAATGGCCGCTGAAATGGTCGTGGACCATTCCGGTCGAAAGGTCGACGAGCGAATCAACTCCCCATTCGTAAATCTCTATGGCCATTTCTAGATAGCGGTCGCGCGTCTCGTGCTCCGGACGCCGGAATTCTCCGTAGCGGTTTCGCCAGACTGTCGGCTTTGTATCCGCTTTTGTGTTCTCGGGTGTTGCCTGGTGGAGAAGCATGGCGGCGCATACGGTCGGGAAATTAATACACGACATTTTTCCGTCGGTCGGTTTGTGGGCCTTTGGATTTTCGAGTGGCTGCCACTGCCAGAACATCCCTCCGCCGAGGCCTTTTTCGGGGTCGGCGTAACTGCCGATATCGCCGACCTTCGGCGAACCGTACCATACGCGGGCGAAACTCCGCTGAGCCAGACCGAGATACTTCTTGTTTCCGGTCTGGAGATATGCCCGGGACAGCGTGATTGTCCACCACTGGATGTCATCGTAGATAAACCATCCGAGATTCGTGTCGTTGTTGTCGAAGTCGAAATTGAGATAGTGGTGGATGTTGCCGTCGATTATCTGTCCGGCGAGTTTGCTGTATTTTTTTGTTAGCGTTTTGTCGCCGTTTTCCTTTGCGAGAGAGGCGGCGTTCAGGGCCATGTCGACATACATCGGCTGGCACCATATCGCAGCAGCGCCGTGGAAGCGGTCCGTTGCCCGGGGGTCGGCCGATGTGTTGCGGTAGATCATCTTGTCGGTGTCGAGATAGACGCCGTTGAACGAGTCGTATGCGTTCCATACATCGTCGAGCGTGTAGGCCTGTTGCTGGGCATGGAGAGTAATGAATTGGAAAGCGAGTAGTAATGAAATCAGAAATCGTCTCATATGAATATAAATTGATTTGGTCAGATGTTGCAAAATTACGAATTCTGCAACGCCTTTACGACGAATCTCCGTTCAAACATTGCCGGAATCAGTTCATCGGCGTCTGTCAGAAAGCTTCGCCGATCGAGAAGAGGACACCCATCGTGTTGCGGCCGAAGCCGCAGTCGATACGACCGCTGACGCGCGGTTTGAACTGGACTCTGAGACCAAGACCCGCGTTGGGTAGCCATAACTGGCGTGTCCATGGGGAACGGTCGTGGCCGATACGTGAAAAGATTGTCGCACCGCCGGCCCAGATAGCGACACCGATTCGGTCAATCAGATGCTGGCGCAGTTCGACCTGGGCGCTGATCTGGTTGTTGTCGATATAGGATCCCATATAGTAGCCGCGCATGCGGATTCCGTCCGAGGCGACCATCTCCTTCATCGTCCAGGGGGTCGACCGAGAGTTGAACACCCCGTGTAGGTCTATGCCGAGTACACCTCCGGGCCAGATCGTCCGGTAAAGGTCGACGGTCAGCGAGTGGCTCTGGAAAAATCGCGGAGCGTTGCCGAAACATTTCGGGTAGAAGGTCGGCGAGTAGGAGATGTGGAGTCCGCGGCTTGGGGCGGTCGCGACGTCGCGGGTATCATACTGAAACGTCATGCCGACTCCTGCAACGAAATATTCCGGACGTTCTCCGGCGAGGTATTCGCGGTTTCGGAAATGTCGGCCGTTCGTGTAGTTCAGGTTGACTGCGGGCCCGACATAGAGGTCGGCGTGGATCCGGCGGATGAATTCGGCGTAGAGACTGATCTGGTTGCGGACATAGGCCGATTTCGGGTTACGGTATGTGTCGTAGGCCGAGATACCCCAGAAATCGAGCGATTTCCGGCTGACTTCGGCGCGGTAGTTGATACGGTGGACAGCGTCGGGGAAATAGATATTACCTCGCGTCCGGAATACATAGAAACCGTTGACCGAGGCGTTGACCGAGGCGAACATCAGCGAAGGCTGCGGTAGCGAGTCGCGGCGGTTCAGACGATAAAGGCCTGTTATTGCCCCTCCGATCCCGAACGACGCCTCGCGGGTGTATGAGGGGCTGACGGCGAAACTGACGTCGAATCGGCGCTGGCGCGTACGGTCGATTCCGGGCTGGGTCCAGGAGTTGATGAACCGGCGGGCCCACCGGGGGAAGCGGTTCAACAGCGGAAGCGAATCGGCGTTGAGCTGGAGGAACTGGCCGGGATCTGTAATCGGGGTGTACGAAACGACACGGAGTTCGGTGTCAGTAGATGCCGGAGCCGGGATCTCGGGATAGTCGTCGTCGAAATATTCGACGATGACCGTGTCGGGCTTTTCAGGCCGGAGAATGCCGTATGCGTTTCCAGGGAAGAAAAAGAAGAGCGACAAAAAGAAAGCCATGAGAAATCTCGCATGGCCTTCGATTGTGTCATATCTCCTTGAAGGGGTCATTTCGGACCGGTGTAGGGAGGAGGTGTCTGGGGATCGTCGGGGCTTTCCGGGGCTTCGGCCGATGGGGCAGGCTCCGATGAGGCAGCCGGTTCTGCCGCTGGTTCGGCCGGTCCGGTCGCGACTGGCGTAGCGGACGCCGAGTCGCGTTCGCGTTCGGCCGAGAGAATTTCGTCGGTACGCGAGGTCCATTTCCGTTTGCCGAAGATTTTCTCGACATCTTCGGTAAAGATCACCTCGCGTTTGATCAGGATATCCGACAGCGCGGCGTGGCCTTCGGCATGCTCGCGCAGGATCGCCTTCGCGCGTTCATACTGCTCGTTTATAATCCGCGAGACCTCTTCGTCGATCAGTTTGGCGCGTTCATCGCTGTAGGGCTTCGAGAATCCGTAGTCCTGACCGGTCGAGTCGTAGTAGCAGAGGTTCGGGAGTTTGTCGCTCATACCGTAGTATACGACCATCGCATAGGCCTGCTTGGTGACGCGTTCGAGGTCGTTTGCCGCTCCGGTCGAGATACGCCCGAGGAAAAGTTCTTCGGCTGCGCGGCCTCCGAGGGTTGCGCACATCTCGTCGAGTATAGCCTGGGAGGGTGTGATCTGGCGCTCTTCGGGGAGATACCATGCTGCACCGAGAGCCTTTCCGCGCGGTACGATCGTTACCTTTATCAGCGGGTTTGCATACTGGAGATGCCACGAAACGGTCGCGTGGCCTCCTTCGTGGATCGCGATAGTCCGCTTCTCCTCTTCGGTCGTTATCTTCGAACGCTTCTCGAGGCCGCCGATGATACGGTCGACCGCAGCGATGAAATCTTCGCGTCCGACGGCCTCCTTGTTGTGGCGGGCGGCAATCAGCGCCGCCTCGTTACAGACGTTCGCGATATCCGCTCCGGAGAACCCCGGAGTCTGTCGCGCGAGAAGGTCGACATCGACCGTGTCGTCGGTCTTGATCCGTCGCAGGTGGACGTTGAAGATCGCGACGCGGTCGTTCAGATCGGGGAGTTCGACATAGATCTGGCGGTCGAAACGGCCGGCACGCAGAAGCGCCTTGTCGAGGATGTCGGCGCGGTTTGTCGCGGCGAGGATAATGACACCGCTGTTTGTCCCGAAGCCGTCCATTTCGGTCAGCAACTGGTTCAGGGTGTTCTCGCGTTCGTCGTTCGACCCCATGTTCGGGTTCTTTCCGCGTGCACGCCCGACGGCGTCGATTTCGTCGATAAAGACTATACAGGGGGCTTTCTCCTTCGCCTGGCGGAAGAGGTCGCGGACGCGCGAAGCGCCGACGCCGACAAACATCTCGACGAAATCCGACCCCGACAGCGAGAAGAACGGAACGTTCGCCTCTCCGGCGACTGCCTTCGCCAGAAGAGTCTTGCCTGTTCCGGGAGGGCCTACGAGGAGGGCCCCCTTCGGGATCTTTCCGCCGAGGTTGGTATAGCGCTGGGGGTTCTTCAGGAACTCGACGATCTCCTCGACTTCGGTTTTCGCTTCGGAGAGCCCGGCGACATCCTTGAATGTCACCTGAATATCACCGTCCTTGTCGAAAATCTTCGCTTTCGATTTGCCGACGCTGAAAACTCCGCCGTCGCCGCCACCGCGGCCCGACATGCGCCTCATCATAAAGATCCAGAAAGCGATCAGCAGGATGATCGGGCCGAAGGTCCAGAGCATTCCGGTCCAGTCGCTCCCCTGCTGGTATTCGACCTTGCCGGTAAATTTCCCCTCGCTCTGCCATTTCTCGATCTTGTCGTAGAATTTGTCGGCCGAGGGGATCGCGGTCGAGATGACTGCCTCTCCGCCGGTGTCGGCGTGTTTGTCGCCGAAGACCTTGTCTGCGTATTTCGCTGTCAGGGTTCCTTCGGCTATCTTTTTGTTCGTTATGACAACGATCTTGCTGACGCCGCCATCCTCGACATACTTTTCGAACTGGGTTATGTCGACCTCTTTGCGGAGGGAATTGTCGTCGATATAGAGCAGGGCGAGGAGGAATGCGATGACAATCGCATACATCCAGTACATGCTGAAGCCGACAGTAAAGCCGTTTTTCGGCTTCTTCGGTTTCTTCGGGGTGTTCGGGTTATTCTGTTGTTCCATTGTCTGTCAGTCAAGGTCGGGGATTTCGGTAATCTGCGCGTCGCTCCAGAGTTCCTCGAGGTTATAGCGGCGACGTTCGTCGGGGAGGAAGATATGGACGAGAATGTCGCCGTAGTCGATGACGATCCACTGCGAGTTACGGTATCCGTCGTAGTTATATGGTTTGATGCCGGATTTTTCCTGGATGCTCTCGCGAACGCTGTCGGCGATGGCCGATACCTGCATTGTCGATGAGCCTTCGCAGATGACAAAAGTCGAAACCCCGGCCGATTCGATGTCGCTCATGTCGACAAGCGTGATAGAGCGACCCTTCCGGTCCTGGATTCCATCTGTGATGAGTCTGATCAATTCGTTGTTTCCTGTCATATATGGGGAAAAGCGGTTATTTTGTTTTGCAAATTTAATGATAATTCTTCTTTTAGGGGATGATGATGCGGTGAATGATGGTCTCCCCTATGCAGTATTAACAAAATTTTACTGAAAAAGGTCTGTCCTCCGCTGATTATTTTATCGCGCCGTCGTTATAGCGGATCGATTCGACCGGCGACATCCTCGATATCGTCCGTGCCGGAACGACAAGAATGAGCATCGACAGGAGAAAAACGCCTGCGTTCAGCGCGACGATGACAGGAATGTTCAGTTCGGTCGGGACATAGGTCAGATAGTACGATGCCGGATCGAGCGGTATGATATGGAACGTATGCTGGAGAAGCAGCAGGGTCAGTCCGGTCAGGTTCCCGAGCAGAAGCCCGATCGCGACGATCCGGAGAGCCATGTAGATGAATATCCGGCCGATTGCGCCGTCGCGGCACCCCATCGACTTCAGAACCCCGATCAGATTGACCCGTTCGAGAATCAGGATAAAAAGCGATGAGACGATTGCGAAACCGGAGACGACTGCCATAAGAATCAGAATGACCGCGACGTTCGTGTCGAGCAAATCGAGCCAGTTGAGATATGGAGCGGCGCGTTCGGAAATCGTCGAGACTGCCGGGTAGGCGAACTGTTCGGCTCCGTCTTCGACCGCGGTCTCGAAAAGCGCGTTCTGGAGCAGGGGATACGCCTCCGCGACCCGGTCGATCGCGATATCGCGAATCTCGACCGCCGTAAATGCCGCGGGGTCATCCTCGGTCGAGGTGACGTCGCGGAAAAGGGCGAGCCCGCCGAAGGCCATGTTCCGGTCGTAGTCGCGGAAACTCGTGTCGAAGATTGCCGCGACGCGCAGGCGCCGGGTCACGACGGTCGAGTTCCGGAACAGGTGGATATAGAACTTGTCACCCGCTTTCAGTCCGAGTTCGCCGGCGGTTATGGCGGAGATGACGGCGGCCGATTTGTCTGCCGCCAGCGAATCGGCCGGGGGGAGATGGCCGTCGACGATCGAGCCGTCGATGAACGACAGGTCGTAGTCCTCTCCGACACAGCGTAGATTGACTGTCGTGAACGCACTGTCGGTCTTCAGAAGGACATGACAATCTCCGAGCGGATGGATTGCAGCTCCAGGGAGAGCCCTCTCGATTGCATCGGTCTGGTTCGGTCCGAAGCGAAGGAGTTGATCGCCGATGTATCCGGAGGTCGAAGTCGAGGGCGTAATCAGAAACGGGGCCTCGAATCCGAGCAACTTCGAGCGTATTTCGTTCTTGAAGCCTCCGACAACCGATAGCGAGACGAGCATAACAACATATGCCAGCGCCACACCGGCTATGCCTATGCGGATCCCGAGCGGAACTTTCCGTCCGGGAACGCCGAGCGAAAGCCGCTTCGAGACGTAGAAACTGAAATCCATTCTCCTTCGAAGCAGGATCAGGGGTTACACTCGCGTGTTCGCCCCGGATATGCCTTCAGGGCTTCGGCGAGCACCTTCAGCGCCGCGGCAAGATCCTCGCGGTTCAGGACGTAGGCCATACGTACCTCGTTGTGGCCGATGCCGGGGGTTGTGTAGAAACCCGAAGCCGGAGCCATAAAGACCGTCTGCCCCTCATAACTGAACTCCTCGAGACACCACGCGCAGAAGCGCTCGGCGTCGTCGACCGGCAGTTTGACAACCGTGTAGAACGCCCCCATCGGAATCGGCGAATAGCATCCGTCGATCTTGTTCAGCCCGTCGATCAGGAACTTACGGCGTTCGACATACTCGTTGTAGGTCATCAGCATATACTCCGGAGTCGCATCGATAGACGCCTCGGCGACAATCTGGCCGAGCAGAGGGGGACTGAGCCGCGCCTGACAGAACTTCATGACGTTTTTTTTCAGTTCCTTGTGCTTCGTAATAATCGCGCCGATACGTATTCCGCATTCGCTGTATCGCTTCGAAACGGAGTCGATCAGGACAACCTGCTCCTCGATCCCCGGAAGATGGAAGGCGGAGATGTAGGGGGCGCCGGTGTAACAGAACTCGCGATAGACCTCGTCGGAGAAGAGGAAGAGATCATATTTCTTCACGATGTCGCGGATCTGGTCCATCTCGCGGCGTGTGTAGAGATATCCTGTCGGGTTGTTCGGGTTGCAGATCAGGATACCTTTGGTCCGCGGTGTGATCAGTTTCTCGAATTCCTCGACCGGAGGTAGGGCGAAGCCGCTGTCGATGTTCGACGGAACGGTCACGATTTTCGCCCCGGCCGAAATCGCAAAGGCCATATAATTCGCATAGGCCGGTTCGGGAACGATTATCTCGTCGCCCGGATCGAGGCAGGCCATAAAGGCGAAGAGAACCGCTTCGGATCCGCCGGCCGTGACGATTATGTCGTCGACATCGACCTTGATATTGAAACGGTGGTAGTAACTCTCAAGTTTTTTCCGAAGGGAGTATAGACCCTCCGACGGGCTGTATTCAAGCACTTCGCGATCGATATGCTTCAGCGCCTCGAGACCTTCGGGAGGTGTCGGGAGATCGGGCTGTCCGATATTCAGATGGTAGACCTTCACGCCTCTTGCCTTGGCCTCGTTGGCCAGCGGCACAAGTTTCCGGATCGGGGAGGCGGGCATCATTTCGCCGCGTTGTGAGACAGATGGCATATGTGGAAATTTGTCAGTAAATAGTTCGTGTTCGTTTGAAAACTTTTATGCAAAGTTAATCAAAACCCTCCAACATCGAAAACAATCTCTCGAAAAAAATGGTTCGTAGAATCTGTCGAGACAGTCCTTTCAGACGTTACGGACAGCGTTCTTCGTGCGGAGATAATCAGTGAATTCGCTGTCTGACAGTAGTTTCTCGACCGTCAGATGCATCCTGTAGCGCCAGTAGTGGTGTGGGTCGGCCGGGATGTTGATCTGCTCGTCGGCCGGGTTGTCGCGACGTAGGGCGCCGTTGATTGACAGCCAGTCCTGTAGCGGCAGGATGCAGAACATCGATGGAGATTCGAGGTGACGGGTGACAATCCGGTCGCATATCCAGGGTTCCGCCTCGCGTGGAGACTCCCCCGGCAGTCTGAGAATCTCGTTGAAATACTCTTGTGTCATCGATCTGTTTTCCTCCCACCACAGACGAATACCTCCCATATCGTGGGTCGATGTCGAGCATACCGAATAATAGGGATAGCGCGTCGTGTCGTCGAAGTCGACCCCGAACCGCTTCGGCATCCTTTCGATTTCGAGCGAAAGAATCTCGAGCCGGCGAAGGACATCGGGGACGCAGTCGGGTATCATTCCGAGGTCTTCGGCGCAAGCGAGCATTCTGGCCGAACCAGTCAGTTCAGGAAGTTTCTCCATCGCCGAGCGAGCCCAGAAGTCGTTGTGGCGATGGTAGAAAAAGTCGTTGTATGCCCTGTTGAAAGCGTCTTTGGCCGGCTGAGGCAGCGCGTGGTAGGCGTTTGTGAACTGGGCGTTGATTCGCGGATGGTATTTCCCTTTCTCGACCGGGTCCCCGATAAAGAGAACGTCGTCGAGCAGGTCGATCAGGCCACTGCAGAGCCGGTTGTTCCGGTCGCTCTCGGGGAGCGTCGCAAAAAGGTCGGCTATGGCGCGCTGGGTCGTCAGTCCGCTGCGAGGGTAGATCCTTCCGGCATCATCCTCTTCGATCAGGTATTCCGCAGCTGCCTCTCCGGCGAGGTCGCCGAGGGTCGCCGCGAGTGTCTCACGGGTGATATACGGGCGGCTCCATTTCTCCGGATCCATCGTGAACCCGTATCGGTCACGGAGTTCATCGGGAGTGAAGGGGAGCGCCGGGCTGAAAGTTCCGAGCAAACCGTGGAACGTGTCGGTCGGAATCTGCCAGATGCGGAAGAATCCGAGAACGTGGTCGATACGGTAGGCGTCGAAATAGTCGGCCATCTTCCGGAAGCGCGCCTTCCACCACCGGTAGCCATCACGTTTCATAACAGGCCAGTTGTAGGTCGGAAATCCCCAGTTCTGGCCCATGACGGCGAAGGCGTCGGGGGGTGCGCCCGCCGTCATTCCGAGATTAAACAGTTCGGGGTGGACCCATGCGTCGACGCTCGTGGGGGAGATGCCGATCGGGATATCGCCTTTGAGCGCGACACCGCGGCCGTGAGCATAGCGGACCGCCTCGCGCAACTGGAGGTCGAGCAGATACTGGATATAGAGGTGGTAGTTTGTCTCGCTGCGGTTGTTTTCGCTGAACCGGCCGACGAGATCCTCGTCGTAGAGGGCATATTCGCCCCACATCGACATATCGGCTGTTTGGAAACGGTCGCGAAGCACACAGAATGCTGCATAGGGGCGCAACCATTCGCTGTTTTCGACGACAAACCGTTTGAAATCATCTGATTCGACGACCGGCAGACCCTGCTCGGCATAGAGTTCTCGCATATAGGCCTCCTTGGCGCGCGAGACCTTTTCGTAATCGAGCGCCGGGAGCGTGCGGAGGGTTTCGGCGATTCGGCGGAAATGGTCCATACGGGCCGGATCCCGGAGCGTACCGGCCGCCCAGACGTCGAGATAGATCGGGTGGAGGGCGAAGGTCGAGTTCGCGTTGTAGGGGTAGCAGTCGGTCCATGTCCCGGTCATCGTCGTGTCGTTGACCGGAAGAATCTGGAGCAGACGCTGGCCGGTCTCGGCACACCAGTCGGCCATCTTCATCAGCGAGCGGAAGTCGCCGACGCCGAAGTCATTTTCAGTCCTGATCGAAAACACCGGGATCGCCGTACCCGATCCCCGCCATTCGGTCGCGGGAAGAGCGAGCCGGTCGCAGTCGATGACCGTCAGGCGGTTATATGCCTGGGAGGCACCGTAGAGAACGCGGTTCTCGCCCTCTTCCCAGCGAAGCGCCCTTTTGGTCCGGAGATCTCGGACAACGAACTTGAATTCCAGCCGGTCTGTGTCGGCCATCGACGCCGGGAGCGGTAACTGCCAGAGGGGGAATCCGGCGCAGTTCATCGACGGAGCCTTCTCCGGATCCCATTGTCCGAGAGCCGGATTGGATCCGCAGACAACCAGTTCCTGATCGGGTAGGATGTCGGGGAAGATGGTCTTCAGTGCAGTCGTTCCGGCGCGGAGCACGAGGGGTTCCTCCTGCTCGCCGCGGCGGAAGATACAGTCGGTGAAGGCGGTCGAACGGAACGGGATGTCCGACGGCCGGTCGTGCCAGCGGTCGCGGAGAACAAGTTCGGGGATGTCACCCTCGAAGCGGAGCGTGTGTGGTTCCCCTTCTTCACGGCGGAGAATTCTTCCGCTGTCGGCGTCGATCAGCAGGTATCTATAGGCGACAGAACCGGCGGAGAGGTCGGTCAGGAACGAAGCAGTCCAGTCGCCGTCGCTCCCCGAGGGGTGCATTCTGCGGGTTGTCGCGGAGCCATCGCGACCGGCGGTCTCGACAGCGAGCATCTCACCCCAGCGGGTGTGGTAGTTGACGGTCAGTGTGACGTTCATGGCTTTATCCGCATCTTGAGGAGCCGCACGAGGTGCAGATCAGACAACCTTCCTGATAGACCAGCGTTTCGTTGCCGCAGTTCGGACAACGCTGTCCGCTTGCCTTCGTTCCGCTCGGGATATATTTCTTCAGGGCGCGTTCGACCCCCATCTTCCAGGAGTTGATCGACTTGCTGTCGAGTTCGAGCGAGCCGACGAGTTTCAGGACCTTGTCGATCGGCATGCCGTAGCGGAGAACGCCCGAGATCAGTTTCGCGTAGTTCCAGTATTCGGGGTTGAACTTGTCGCTGAGTCCCTCGATAGTCGTCTTGTGGCCCCGTTTGTTGATAAACTGGAAATCGTAGCGCTTCGAGCCGTGTTCGTCGATTGCCTTGATAATCTTTCCGTGGGAGACTGACTTCGGTATGAAGATGCCGTCTTCGTCGTCGGCCAGGCCGGTGAAGATCTCGTAGGGGCGTCCGTTGGCCAGACCGACGAAAGCTATCCATTTCTCTTTGTTGTTCTGGAAGCGGACGACGTCGGCCTCGAGTTCGATCGGGCGCTTCGTCAGGATCGCATGGTCCTCGCCGGCCGGGATCGGCCTCGTCTCGGTTTCCTTCTCCTTGTCCTTTTCCTTATTTTTCTCGACGGCGACAAGAACCCCCGAGCGGGAGCCGTCGCGATAGACCGTGCAACCCTTGCATCCGCAGCGCCACGCCTCGACATAGAGATCGTTGACGAGATCCTCGGTCACATCGGCCGGGAGGTTGATTGTGACCGAAATCGAGTGGTCGACCCATTTCTGGACACGTCCCTGCATCCGGACCTTCTCGAGCCAGTCGATATCGTTGGCCGTGGCCTTGTAGTATGGCGACCGGGCGACGAGGTCGTCTATCTCTTCCTGGGTGTAATTGTCGCGGATCTCGATTTCGTTGACGTTCATCCAGTCGATGAAGCGGGGATGGTAGACGATATATTCCTCGAACGCGTCGCCGTTCTCGTCTGTATAGTCGACGCGGACGTTGACATCGTTGGGGTTGACCTTGCGGCGTCGTTTGTAGACCGGCATGAATACCGGTTCGATCCCCGAAGTCGTCCGGGTCATCAGGCTTGTCGTTCCTGTCGGAGCGATTGTCAGGCAGGCGATGTTGCGGCGTCCGTCGCGTTTCATCCGCTCGTAGAGCGCGGGATCGGCCTCGCGAAGGCGGGCGACAAACGGATTGTTCTCCTCCCGCGCTGCATCGTAGACCTCGAAAGCACCGCGTTCGGCGGCCATCGTGACCGACGACCCGTAGGCCGCGAGAGCGAGTTCGCGATGGACTTTCTCGGAGAAATCGGTCGCCTCTTTTGTTCCGTAGCGGTAGCCGAGCGAGGCGAGCATGTCGCCCTCGGCTGTCGTCCCGACCCCTGTCCGGCGGCCGCGGAGGGTTTTCTCGCGGATTTTGTTCCAGAGGTTACGCTCGGCGAACTTGACCTCCTCGGTTTCGGGGTCGCTTTCGATCTTTTCGAGGATCAGGTCGATTTTCTCCGATTCGAGATCGATTATGTCGTCCATGATCCGCTGGGCCTTTGCGACATGCTCGCGGAAGAGTTCGAAATTGAAGCGGGCGTTCGCCGTAAAGGGGTTTTCGACATAGCCGAAGAGATTGATCGCCAGCAGGCGGCAACTGTCGTAGGGGCAGAGAGGTATCTCGCCGCAGGGGTTTGTCGAGATTGTCTGGAACCCGAGGTCGGCATAGCAGTCGGGGAGAGACTCCCTCAGGATCGTGTCCCAGAACAAGACGCCCGGTTCAGCCGATTTCCATGCGTTATGGACAATCTTGCGCCAAAGCGCTTTCGCATCGATTTCCTTGACGATCTTCGGGTCGTCTGAGACAACCGGAAACTGCTGGCGATAGGGGGTGCCTTCGACGGCTGATTTCATAAACGCGTCGTCGATACGGACCGAGACGTTCGCGCCGGTGACTTTTCCTTCGGTCATCTTGGCGTCGATAAACGCTTCGGAGTCGGGGTGCTTTATGCTGACGGTCAGCATCAGGGCTCCGCGGCGTCCGTCCTGGGCGACCTCGCGGGTCGAGTCGGAGTATCGTTCCATGAACGGAACGAGCCCGGTCGATGTCAGCGCCGAGTTCTTGACCGGGGTGCCTTTCGGGCGGATGTGCGAAAGGTCGTGGCCGACGCCGCCGCGGCGTTTCATCAACTGGACCTGTTCCTCGTCGATACGGATGACGCCGCCGTAGGAGTCGGGCTTTCCGTCGAGTCCGATGACGAAACAGTTCGACAGCGAGGCAACCTGGTAGTTGTTGCCGATTCCGGTCATCGGGCTCCCCTGCGGAACGATATATCGGAAATGGTCGAGCAGACCGAGTATCTCCTCCTCCGACATCGGGTTCGGGTATTTCTTCTCGATACGTGCGATTTCCGAGGCGATACGGCGGTGCATATCCGCGGGAGTTTTCTCATAGATATTGCCGTAGGAGTCTTTCAGGGCATATTTGCTTACCCATACTCTGGCCGACAGTTCGTCGCCGCCGAAATATTCGAGCGTGGCATCATAGGCCTCGTCGTAGGTGTATGTCTTGGGTTCCATTTATGAAGTATTAGCGGATTTATGGAAACCCCCGGCGGCCGGAGCGATGCGGCGACAATGAAATGAAAAAGACAAAAGCGGAAAAGACAACCGCCGAAGTCGCTCCGACCGGTGCTTAGGGGTTTGCGGTTGCAAAATTGGGAAATTCCCCCGTAGTGACAAAATTTTTTACCGAAGAAATTGCCGATTGTTGAAAAGTTTTCCGATTAAACCGGCTTAGTTGTTGGGCCACAGCGATATGGCTATCCGAGGGGGTGTTGAAAGTTTTCCAAAAATTTTTTGCCGCTATTGTGTATCTCGCCGAATATGTCTAATTTTGAAAAACTTATTCTAAAACCAGACTAATGGAAGATAACTATTTTCTCGACCGGCGGACCGTCCGCCGATATATCTCACGCCCGGTCAGCGATTCGCTCCTCGAGGAACTGATCGAAAAGGCGTCCCACGCTCCGACTACCGGGAACATGCAACTCTACAGCGTCGTCGCGACCCGCGACCCGGAGATGAAACGCCGCCTCGCGCCGGCCCATTTCGGCCAGCCTTCGGTCGAAGGTGCATCGGTTGTATTGACCTTCTGCGCCGATCTGAACCGATTCGTCCGGTGGTGTGAACTCCGTGGTGCTCAACCAGGCTACGACAATTTCCAGGCATTCACCTGGGCACTTCTCGACACAGCCCTGTTTGCCCAGCAGTTTTGCGTCGCCGCCGAGACGGCCGGACTCGGATGCTGCTATCTCGGAACGACGACCTATAATGCTCCACAAATTGCAGAACTGCTCGAACTGCCTGAACTGGTTGTGCCCGTCACGACCCTGACCGTCGGATATCCGGCCGAACAGCCTGAAGACTGCGGCCGCCTCCCCGTCGGCGGAATTCTCCACCGCGAACGCTACCGTGACTACACCCCCGAACAGATCGACGAGATTTATCGCGAAAAGGAGGAGCGGAGCGACAGCCGCCGCTTCGTCGAAGAGAACAACAAGAGTAACCTGGCCGAAGTGTTTACCGACATACGCTACCGCCGCGAAGACAACGAATATTTCTCGCGTGTCTACGCCGACTTTATCCGTCAGGCCGGATTCCAGATTTGAGCGACGGGCCGGGCGGGATGCGTCTGCGCCCTGCGGTCAGTAGCAACCCCGCCTGGCGCAGACGCCGACGGGGACGTCGGCTACTACAACAATTTCGCTCGGTTCCAAGCAGATAATCATTCCCTCGTCGTTAGGAGTCGCACCGTCTCTGTTTCAGTATTTTTTCAGCATGATGCGCATCGAGTTCATGACTGCCAGCAGGGCGACACCGACGTCGGCGAAGACCGCAGCCCAGAGCGATGCGTAGCCTGCTGCACCGAGCACAAGGACGATCAGTTTGACGGCGATCGCACCGACGATATTCTCGGTCACGATCGTGTGGGTCGTCCGGCCTATTCTGATAGCCGTCGCGACACGCGAAGGGGAGTCGGTCTGGATAACGACATCCGCACTCTCGATCGCGGCGTCGGACCCGAGACCACCCATAGCGATACCGACATCGCTGAGCGCCAGAACCGGCGCATCGTTTATGCCGTCGCCAACGAAGGCGATATTGACGCCGGGCGTCTTCGACATCCGGCTGACATATTCGGCCTTGTCCTGCGGAAGGAGCCCGCCGTGATACTCAGTTATGCCGAGGCGCGAGGCGTAGTCGGCGACGGTAGCTTCGGTGTCGCCCGAAAGCATGACTGTCCGCTCGATGCCGAGATGCTTCAGGTCTTCGACAGCCTCGGCTGAATCGGGCTTCAGCGTGTCCTCCAGCAGGAAATATCCGGCGAAAGAGCCGTCGACCGCGCAGGCGATTATCGTCTTGTCGGAGTGTTCGAGACCGGAGGGGAATGTGATCCCTTCACGTTCGATCAGTTTTAGGTTTCCGACGGCAACGTTGCGGCCTCCGACGCGGGCTGTCGTTCCGAATCCGGCGATTTCGGAGACCGACTCCGGACGGCGTATGTCGACATGGCTGTCGCGGGCATACTCGACCAGGGCCTTCGCCAGCGGATGGCTGCTGTCAGCCTCGGCCGAAGCCGCCAGCGAGAGAAGTTCTTCTTCGGTGGTTCCCGCCGTCTCGACGCGGGCCACATGGAAGCGGCCGGTTGTCAGGGTTCCAGTCTTGTCGAAGGCGATGGTGTTGATATGGGTGATGGCTTCGAGGTAGTTACCGCCTTTGAAGAGGACACCGAGACGGGAGGCGGCGCCGATTCCGGCGAAATAACCGAGGGGAACGCTGATGACGAGTGCGCACGGACAGGAGATGACCAGGAAGACAAGCGCGCGGTAGAGCCAGTCGTTGAAATGGTAGTTGAACGAGGCGTCGGCGAGCGACCATAGCCAGGGGGCGACAACGACGATGACGGCCAGCGCGATGACGACCGGCGTATAGATTCGGGCGAATTTCGTGATGAACAGTTCGGCGTGGGCCTTGCGCGACGAGGCGTTGTTGACCAGTTCGAGAATACGCGACAGGGCGCTCTGGCCATATTCTTTCGCTACCCGAATTCTGACGGTCGAGGTTGAGGAGATCATACCGGCGAGTACTTCGCCACCGCGGTCGATTTCTTTCGGTAGGCTTTCGCCTGTCAGGGCTGAGGTGTCGAAGACGCCATTGTCGCTCTCGAGCATACCGTCGAGCGGCACGCGCTCACCCGGTTTCACCTCTATAATATCCCCGATAACGACGTTCTTCGGGTCGACCGAAACGACTTGTCCGTTGCGGAGCAGGCTGGCATGTTCTCCGCGTACATCGAGCAGTTTCGAGATGTTTCGGGTCGCGCTGTCGACGGCCGCATCCTGGAGCGACTCGCCGATCGAGTAGAAGAGCATGACTCCGACCGCCTCGGGATACTCCCCGATAAAGAACGCACCGATACAGGCGATGACCATAAGGGAGAACTCGTTGAAGAAATCGCGGCTGGCGAATCCTTCGACCGCCTCTCTGACGACAGGAAGCCCGACGGGAAGGAATGCCAGGATATACCATACGAGTTGGAGAGTCCGGTTGTCGGAGAAAAGCGCGAGGCCGAGGTGTGACATAATCATTCCCGCGGCCAGCATCAGAAGAGATATTGCCGGAGCAATCCACTGGTTTCGGCTGGCGCCCTCGTTGTGATTGTGGTCATGAGTATGACTGTGGCCGTGATTGTGAGTATGGCTGTGGCTGTGTTCGTTATCGTGGCAGTGTTTACACATTGTTGTAACTCGTTTTGATTTTTACGTTGCAAAATTAGCGAGCAATTGTTGCAACAAAGTGTCATACTTCTAAGTTGTTGATAAAAAGCGTAGGGTCGCGGCCTGCCGCGTCGGCTCCTCTGTCGAAAGCAAATAGGGAGGAATCGCCTGGCGCAGACGCTTGCCATTGACTTCGATACCATCGCCTGACCCCACGAGGCTCCGCCTGGGGTTTCTGACAATATCGCCTCTGCGAGGCTCTGTTGGTGTTCCCGTTTGCAACTGTAAACACAACGGAGCAGTTTCACGCTAACATAACAGTATTGCCCTGAAGGGGGGGCTGAGGTTGACCCTACTTCACACAAATTAACATCGCAGTATCAAAATCCCGCCCATATCTCCATTAACTTTGCCCCCGGAAACGACAGTCGTTCCCCATAGTAACCCCTTAAAAACCCAGACAGATATGAGTATCCTGTTGGCAGCAGTCTGTTTCGTCGCCTGGCTCGGCCAAGCCCTCCGCGACGGCGGCAAAATCAAATGATAATACTAAAAGTGCACTATACTTAATCATTAGCATATTATGGACCAATCTTTCTTCGAAGTTATATGACGCCAATCAAAAAAATATGTAACTTTGCACGAAATAAAAGACTCTAGAAGCATTGCCCTTTAATTAGACTCAACATCAGATGCAAACTAACAGATATCCCCAACGCAGTTTTTGACAGGTTTGATTAGTTGTCAGCATGTAAAATTTAAGTAATCGTTAATAATGAAAAACGTTGAATATTATGATGATTCTTTTGATAAGCAGAACCCAATATCAATCTACAATTATAGTAGACATTTGATTGGGCAGTCATTGCATTCTTTATTGGGGGAAATGGTTGTAGATCATATGCGGAAAGGAAAAGGTGGTCTTGGTCAAATGGTCGAAGACTTATTTTTCAAATATGAAATAAATTCCAATAGAGACGCAGACTTCGCTGACGCACATGTAGAACTTAAATGTACTCCTTTATTAAAGTCAAAAGAAGACAGTTCATTCCGTATTAAAGAACGACTCGTCTGTACTATGATAGACTATTTTGAGATAGTGAATACGCCTTTTGAAGATTCTCATTTAATTTCAAAATGCCAATTAATGCTATTGTTGTTCTATCTACATGTTAGTGGAAATGCAATATATGATTACGAATTCATTTTTAGAATTCTTTGGCAACTACCAGAGAAAGATTTAATTTTGATAAAGAAAGACTACGAAACGATTGCTGATAAGGTAAGACGTGGCGAAGCTCATTTACTCTCTGAAGGTGATACGATATATTTGGGAGCGTGTCGTAAGGGTCGTAAGGGTGATAAACTTCAAAGTCAGCCATACTCTGAAATTAAGGCGAACAAACGGGCATTCAGCCTTAAGCAGTCATATATGCGTTACATACTTAGTCACGTCATAGAATCAGGCAAGAGTCATTATACTAATTATATCGAAGTTGAAAAACCGAAATTTGAACTTGTTTCAAGTGAAGAATTGCTTCAAAATACTCTTGAAGATATTCTCTTAAAGCGATTTGAACCCTATATAGGTAAAAACTATGTTCAAATTTGCGATATGCTTGGTATAGATGCGTACCAATCAAAAAGTAAATATGCTGATGTCAGTTCTTTAATCGCTTCCAATTCGGTTAGCAAGCGATTAAATACTTCAGAGGAATTTATTAAATCTGGAATTATTATGAAAACTATTCGTCTCCAGAAGAATGGAATGCCAAAGGAATCAATGTCTTTCAAAAATATAGATTATATCGAAATATATGATAATGATAACTGGACTGACTCTGAAACATATGAAGTCTTTACAAATAGGTTTATGTTTGTAGTATTTAAGCCGGTTTTGGGAGAAGATATTACCTACTATAATTATAAAACAAAACGCGAGGTATCTGAACAATCCTATATTCTTGATTCAGTATTCTTTTGGACTATGCCTCCAGAAGATTTAACTTTAGCCAAAGAATATTGGGAAAGCATCAGACATGCCGTACTTTCAAACAATATTATACCCGAGGCGTTTTGGTGCATTGGAGACCATAAAAAATTCCATGTAAGGTCTAAAGCAAAGTTGAAAAGCGACAAGGCAGTTAATCCTAATGGTGGATTATGCGATAAATATTGTTATTGGTTTAATGCAGAATATGTTAAAGAAATAATTGATTCAAACAGCGTAAAATGAGCGAATATATTGAAATTTCAGATAACGTTTTATGTGAACCCCTGGTGGCGTATAGTAGAAAATGCCACCAACTTTCCTTGTTCCCAGATGAGCCAATAGCCGTTACAGACGGTGACCTTAGGGTTATTGAATTATTTGCAGGTGTAGGTGGATTTAGAATAGGACTTGAACGTGCCTCTAACCATTTTAAAACTGTTTGGAGTAATCAATGGGAACCTTCAACAAAACGTCAAGACGCATCGAACATCTATAGCAAGAGGTTTGGCTCAGCAGGACATTCCAATACAGATATAGCCACAGTTGATGCTGAAGATATCCCGGACTCAGATATTTTAGTTGGCGGATTTCCTTGTCAGGACTATTCGATTGCCACAACACTTAAACGGTCAGGGGGTATAGAAGGTAAAAAAGGTGTCCTTTGGTGGCAGATTCATCGTATTCTGAAGGATCATAGAAATCCCCCTAAATATCTTATACTCGAGAATGTCGATCGTCTGCTTGGCTCTCCTGCTTCTCAGCGTGGCAGAGATTTTGCAATTATTCTGGCATCATTATCGGATTTAGGCTATCGCGTCGAATGGCGAGTTATTAATGCAGCAGAGTATGGTATGCCTCAACGCCGTCGTAGAACATATATGTTTGCATTCAAAGAATATACCACTTTTTCTGATATGTTAGAAAGGCCGAAAGATTGGCTTTATAAAGATGGTGTGATGGCGCAAGCGTTTCCAATTGTTCAAGATAACATTACTCCATCTCATTTTACAATCAATGGGGATTTGAAACAGGTTTCTGACTCCTTTAATAAAGGAAAATCTATATCCCCTTTCAAAAATAGTGGTATAATGATTAATCGAGAGGTATACACAATACAGTCAACGCCAAATTATAATGGTCCATACGTTACTCTTGGTGATATCTTGGTACCTGACTCGAATGTTCCTGATGAATTTTTCATTAATGATTCAGATGTAACAAAATGGCAGTATGCTAAGGGCGGAAAGTCAGAAAAACGTGTAAATAAGACAACAGGCTATGAATATAACTACTCAGAGGGAGCTATGGCTTTCCCTGATAGCCTTGATAAACCTTCACGTACAATTATAACTGGTGAAGGGGGAGCGGCCCCATCCCGATTCAAACATGTGATATTAACAGAGTCAGGTAGATATCGCAGGCTTGTCCCAATAGAACTAGAAAGACTTAATATGTTTCCGGACAACCATACCGAGGGTGCATCCGATATGCGTCGAGCATTTCTTATGGGAAACGCTTTGGTCACGGGCATAGTGGAACGTATCGGTATACAGTTTATGAAACAATTAGTTGCTGATTAGAGTGTGCGAACAAAATTATACGAAACTGCCCCGGAGGGGCGTCGGGACGGGGACGGGCTCCGGGGCAGGAAGGTAAGATGATTTGACTTGTTGTTATGTGTGTCTCATGGTCTTTTTTGTTGCGTCTGTCGGCGTTGCCGGTCAACTTTTCAGACGATCGGCGAGGTTATGGGCGGCGTTCGCTCCTTTTTCGAGAGCGTCGGCCGTAAAGCCTTTGACGCGGTCGAGGATTTCGGATCCTTTCTCGACGGCCTGGTCTTTCAGGTCTGAGGCACGATCTTTCGCGACATCGAGTTGATCGGCAGCCCGGTCTTTCAGATCGGCCAGGCGGTCGGAAGCCTGGTCGCGAAGGGTGTTGGCCTGTGACTTCATGTCGGCAATGCGGTCAGAAGCCTGGTCTTTCAGGTCGGCTACCTTGGCGTTGACGGTCTGGCGAGCGCTCTCGGCGGCATCCTGTACGGAGGTTCTGGCGGCTTCCGCACTGACTTTGGCTGCTTCTTTACTTATCTGGGCCGCAACCTGAGCCTGCTGTTGAAGGTCTTGTGTATTCGTTGTCATAGTTGTTTGAATTTTGGTTCGCTATAGGAACAACCATGAAGACCAAAGGGTTGATTAAAAGATGTTAATTATTGTGTATGGACTATGACGCGCGAGAGGGCGGGGGATTCGCGGACGACGTTGATGTGGCAGGGGATACGCTCGCGGAGTTCGGCGACATGGCTGATCAGGCCTACGCGCCCGCGGCCGATGCTGTGGAGCCTCTCGAGGGTGTCCATGACATTTGCCAGGATCTCCGGGGAGAGTGTGCCGAATCCCTCGTCGATAAAGAGTATGTCGGAGCCATCGTCGCCGCCACGGAGATCGGCGAGGGCGAGAGCCAGCGCGAGCGACGCCATGAAACTTTCGCCGCCGGAGAGGATCGACGAGGGCTGGGGCTCGCTGGGGCGATAACTGTCCCTGACCATAATAACGAGGCTGCCGGGATTGCTCGTCAGTTGGTAGCGGTCGGTGAAGCAGGTCAGGTAGCGGTTGGCGCTGACAAGGAGCGCCTCGAGGATGAAACTCTGGGCGACGGCGCGGAATTTCGCACCTTCCTGATCTCCAAGCAACTGATAGATTGATGTCCACTTTTCGAGATCTGCAGCCGCTTTCTCTGCGGCTGCCATCCGGAAGGAGAACTCAGACTGTTTCTTTTTATCCTCGTCGAGAATACCGACTAGTTTGCCGATTGCCTCGGCCGTATCAGAGATTTGACGGTCGAATTCTGCGATGGTTTCTTTCAATTGTATGATTGTCACCTCCGGTTCGATAGCGGGCTTTTTCGAGAGATGTTCCTTCAGTTGGGCAGAGAAGGTCTCGATTTCGATACGAACACGTTTCTCGCTGTCGAGAATCGCGTCGACCGCCGACCGCCGCCTGATCATCTCCGCCTGGTCGAGCGATGCGAGCAATGCGAGAGTTTCTTCAGTCATCCCTTCAGCCGACTGGAGATAACTGTCGAGCAATTCGGCTATTTGACGGAGATTCTCCTCGAAAACAACGAGATTCGATTGCCAAGCCGCCATTTTCTTCTCCGCTTCAACTGTCGCGGCGCTGGCGGTTGTCGACTGTGTTGTTTTGTTTTGATGGTCCTTCCGGACTTTTTTCAGTTGTTTGTCGAGCGTTTCTGCCTGGTCGAGGCGCTGGTTGACTGCCTCTATAAGTTTCTTCAGTTCGGCACGGCGTCCGGCGACGAGAGCGGGGATGTCTGGTTGGCCGGAGAATCCGGCTTCTTCGATCTGTTTAGCAACAGAAGATGCCGATTTCTCATTTTGTTTACGGATGGTTTCAATTCGTGTGACAGTCTCAGCCAACTGTTTAGCGGCCGATATACGGGTTTTCTTCAGCGATTTCAGTTCGACGACGAGTTCGTTTCTCAGCGCTTCGGCCCGTTCTTTTTCGAGACGCCGAGGCTCGAGAATCGACTGGAAAAATTCATCGCGGACGACTCCGACAATCTGCGAACCGCAAACCGGGCAGATATCGCCGGCGCTGAGACGGGCACGGATCTCGGACACATGCTGGTCGACAGACAGTTCTGCCTTTTCATATGCCTCCTTAGCCTTGAGCCATTCCTCTTCGGCTTTACGAATCGGTTCTGTCAGACTGTCGATTTTCGCGTCGATCTGCCGGAGATCGTTTTCCTGACGACTGCGTGATGCTTCGTTCTCTCCGAGGTTCCGTCGGTTCGATTCGAGAAGAGTAAGACTGCTCTGGAGTTCGCCGAGTTTACGATCCTCTTCGTTGAATTTCTTCGAATCGGCTATAAGCAGCGGGCGGCCAATCTGCTCGAGTTCTCCGGCGAGAGCGTCGACCATTTCGGCCGACTTTCGGAGTTCTTCGGCCGCAATCTTTTCTACAGCGCGGGCTTCATCGAGACGCGACGAGAGCGACTGTTCGAGGCGCCGATGGCCGGCAACGCGTTTTTCGGCGGCGAATTTTTCGGACAGGAAACGACGTCCGTCGGCCGAGCGTTCATAGCGGTCGAGTTCGTCGCGGCTGGCGATAAATTCCGGGGAGGTTAGTCTGCGGACGATATCCTGCAATTCTTCGTTCTTCTTTTCAAGACTGGCAGCCATATTAAGGCGTGTTTCGAGCCATCCGGCTGCCTCGGCCGTTTCCGCGCGACGGTCAGTCAGAGTTCTCTTCAACTCATTTTTTTCGCGTATCTGCCGGAGTGTTTCCTCGCGCAATCCCTCACTCAGGAGTGTAACCGAAGCGACTTCGCTTTTTTTCTCTTCGTAGATTCGCGACAGGGTGTTGTATCGCACGGCAATCCGCCGTCCGATTTCGGAGTAGATTTCCGTACCGGTCAGTTTCTCGAGAATGGCCGATTTGTCGCGTCGCTGGCTCTTTAGAAATTTAGTGAACTCCCCCTGGGCGAGCATAATTGTACGACAGAATTGATCGTAACTCAGACCGGTCAGCTCGACAATCTTACGATCAATTTCCCCTTTGCGCGTTTCGGAATAACTGCCGGAGGTCTCGCTCAGAGACCGTTCTTCGTCCTGAAGCCGTTTGTCGGGTTTGTTATGAGAGCGGTGGATGTGCCACTTGGCAAGATATTCTCTGCCATCGTCGGCATCGAATGTCAGGGTGACACCTCCCTGACCGGCACCGCGGCGAAGCAACTGGCCGTTATCGGAGGAATACTGTTTGTCGCGGGCGCTGACCGTCGAATCGTAGAGGTCGATTTCCTCTTTCGGTGTCGAGTCCATTCGGGGTGTCTTCCCATAGAGTGCCAGACATATCGCGTCGAGGATCGTGCTTTTCCCCGCGCCGGTCTCGCCGCAGATCAGGAATATAGGTGCGCCACCGAGTATTTCGCCAGAGAAATCGATATCAGCCTCTTCGATCGAGGCGAGGTTCTTTATAGTCAGTTGTTTCAGTTTCATCCTATTCACCTTTTTCTTCGTTAATTTCCGACAGAATGCTTTCTATAAGCGCCGTCATTCCGGCAGTTTTCTCTTCGCTGTATCCGCGCGAGCGGAAAAATCGACCGACGATCTCGAGAGGGGAGGCCTCGACGAATTCGGCGGTTGTCACCGCTCTGACAGTAGTGCCTTCGGCCGGTTCCTCCTGGAGCCTCGTATATTTTATCGTCGAGAACCGGCAGCGCTTGTCTCTCGCCTTCGCGGCGGCCTGCTCGGTCGCGTCAAGCGGCAGGTCATCCTCCTGGGCGACATTCAGGCGGAGGTAGCATTCCTTTTCGGGGTCGAACTTCGAGAGCCGCTTCAGGGCGGTCTTGAAGTCGGCAGCCTCGTCGGGGAAGGTCACCATCGGACGAATCCCGCAGATTTCGACCCGCTCGATTACGGGATCGGCGCGACGGGTGACCGAGACGATGTTGACGCCGTGGCTGTCACCCTCGTCGAAGCCGACAGCGATCGGTGTTCCGCAGTATGAGATACGCCCCCGGTCGAAGGACTGCCAGCGGTGGATATGTCCGAGGGCGACATAGTCGAACTCGCGACCGAAGGTGTCGCGGTCCGTCGCGTCGACTCCGCCGGCGGCGAAGATGCGGTGGCCGGTCGAGTCGGTTCCGGCGACGGTCAGATGGGCCATCACGACGACCGGCCGGTCGTCGGTATTGATTTCCGCCACTTGCTCCGCAATCTGATCGAAGAAGGCTTTCTCCGGACTGACCTCCTCCCGGGCCGGTTTTGGCATGAAGGCGCGGTTGACGAAGGGGACAGCCGCGATATATCCTTTGTCTCCGACGGCGACAATATGGTCGCTGAAGTCGCAGCGGCCGTCGGCACCGCGGCTGACACCGCCGAGCACATAAACCCCCATCGACCTCCAGAGACGCCGGTCGATGTCGATTCGCGAAGCGCTGTCGTGGTTTCCGGCTGTGACGACGATAGTCATTCGGGGAAGTCGGGAGTGGAGGTCGAGGAGCCATTCCTTGAACATGCGCGAGATCGACGCCGAAGGGGAGGAGATGTCGAAGAGGTCGCCGCTGACGACCATCGCGTCGACATCGGCTTCCCCGGCGATGCGGCCGATCTGGTCGAGCATGTCGGCGAACTCGTCGCGGCGGTCGTAGCCGTAGAACTGCTGACCGAGGTGCCAGTCGGAGGTGTGGAGTATTTTCATTTTTGCGGAGTTTCAGGTTAAACACCGCAAATATACGAAAAAATCTCCCGGAAACAACCGGGAGACAGGTCGGGATCGATTATGATATGGCTTTTCTGTCAGTTGAAAATTTCTTTCGCTTTGTCGCCTACGCTGCGGGCGGCGTCGGAGGCTTTGTCGCCTACTTTTTCGGCGGCACCTTTGACGGCATCTTTACCGGTCTGGACGGCGTCGGAGACTTTTTCCCTGCCGGTCTGAACCGCGCCGGAGACCGCATCTTTTGTACGCGACACAATCGTGTCGCTCTTCGATACAACGCTGTCTCCGACTTCCGATACAAACGATTCGGAGGATTCAACGGCGGTAGCGGCCGCACTCTTGATCACACCCTCGACTGATTTGAAACTGTCGAGCATGCCGGGGTCGCGTTCCTGGACGACGGGCATGACCTGGTCGAGGTAGGCCCGGGCGGAGTCGAGTTTGTTCTCGTCGGCGAGTTGGGCGGCGTGGATTTTGGCGGCCTCGATATAGAGTTTCAGGCTGTCGGCGTTTTTTGTGGTCTTGATTTTTTCGGCGAGGCCGACGGGGTCGATATCCTCGACTTTCGAGCGCTCGGTCGATGAACAGGAGGCGAATATGCCGACTAAAGATATAGCGGCTACGATAAACATTTTCTTCATATTCCAGTCATTAATTGTTCTGTGTAGTAACAAACCTACATGGCAGTTTGTTCAAAAAATAAGGACCGCGCCGGATGGAGGGAGGGTATCAGACTGGGATGACGATCATCGGGATGTCTGTGTGGAAGAGGAGTTTGTGGGCCATGCCGGGGTTGAAGAGGCGGGCGAAAAGGTTTCGGTGACGGCTCGGGACGGCGATCAGGTCGGGGATCGAACCGGGTGTCACGTTCGAAAATGAGGCGAGCAGTTCGTCGGCTGTCGCGCACGAGACGGAGAAGTGTGACTCGGGATAGTGGCGCTCGGCATAGTTCAGCAGGCCGTGGTAGGACTGGGCGTTGAAGTTTGCGGCCGATTTCGGGCTTTTCAGGCTGATAAACGAAATCTTCCCGTCGCGGCTCGGGGGTAGGAAGCGATGGAGCAGGTCGAGCGCGATAAAGTCTTCCTGATCGAAGTTGACGAACATCATCAGATTCATCACGTTGCCCAGCAGGTCGGCAGAGCGTTTTTCGAGCGGGGGAACCGTGAAGACCGGCACGCGCGACGAGTCGAGCACTTCGGCGGTTACACTGCCGATCAGGTCGCGCTCTTTCGCGTCGGCGCCGCGGGTTCCCATAACGACAAGAATCGGGCTGAGGTCTTTCGTGGCTTTTATGATTGCTTCTTCGGGGATACCCTCGACGACGGTCGAGGAGATATTGACCGGAGGGAGTTCACCCTTTTTGATCCGGTCGCGGAGAGTCGACTTGCAGTGGTCCATCTGCCGGTCGGCCAGCAACTGCATGTTCCGGCGGTTGAAGGTCTCTTCGACCTCGTAGGTCAGGGATTCGGACAACTGGAGAGAGTCGGTCAGATAGGGGTCGGTATAGGTATGAAGGAGGTGGATCGAGGCGTGTTGCGCGGTTGCGATACTGAAGGCCGCCTCGCAGGCTTTCATAGAATGGTCGGAGAAATCGACGGGGACGAGGATCGTCCGTTTCCGCCGGTCGCCGTCGCCGGATCCTTCATGGGAGGAGAACGCATCGGGATTTTCGATCACGCGGAGCGCAGCCGGAAGGTCGGTTTCCTTGATACGCACCCTGACACCCGCACCGACACAAGGGTTTTTCAAGTTGATGTTCTGGAGAATCGTCTCGATTCCCTCGGCTTCAAGAACCGATTTCAACTCAAGCGCCTTTCCGTAGGTGTGAATCGCGACGGTTATGTATGTCGGGGTTGCTTCGTCCATCGTCGTGTATCGCAGGAATGGATATAAAGAGGAGAAAGGAGAATGAGTCTGGTCTGTTTTGTCAGAAGTCGTGTGGAGGGGCTTAGGCCTGCTCTCCCTGGAGGATGTCAATCGCCATATCGTAGATCGTCGTGTCATCGAGAACGACGATACCGCCGTCGGGTCCCGGCTCGATATGTACGCCGCAGTTTTTTCCGAACTCGTAGTTACTTCCGCCGAAGTAGTTGCGGACGGTCTGGACGGTGATATTCAGTTTGTCGGCGATTTTATGGAGAGATCCGTCGGGCAGACTGTCTTTCAGGCGACGGAGTTCGTTGAAGGTGATTGTCTTTGTCATGATTCTATCGGTATTTTTGGGTTACTATTTTTCGTGTGACTAAAATAGACATAATTTGGAATATGGCCAAAAAAATGTCTGAATTTGTGATATGTTATAAAACATTGTTTTCAAACACGGCATCTGAACTGACAATATTTCAGATGATTTCGATATTCTGTGACTGGATCCATCCCTGATGGGTATGGTCGAGTTCGACTTTGTACCATCGCGTTTCGAGGCTGTCGACGCGGTTTGTCAGCGAATCGAGAATCGAGAGTTTCGTTCCTTCGTGGACGAGGGCGACCTCCTCGACACGGTCTTTCGGGAGGCGGGGTGCGCTGCTGATAATGACCGACGAGGAGACGATGACCCCTTCGTTATGGCGCGTCGAGATATCGGCGGCGCGGAAGGCGATGACAACGCACATGATCGAGAGCAGCAGCGAGACGAAACCGCCGAAAAAGCCGATTTTCCGGAGGGTCACCGGGGTCGTGAAGATATAGAGTGCAGCGAGACCGACGGCGATGACAAACAGAACGAGCGTCACGGTTGCCCATGCGTTCGGACTCATCCATCCGGTCACGGTGTCGAGGAGGACGCCGAGTGTGTCGGGGTTCGGCGACTGCCGGTCGACGAGGCGCGTCTTGACGAAATCGAGATTGAAACGGGCGTCGGAGTTCGACGGATCGATCTTCAGGGCGCGTTCGTAGGCGATCACAGCGTTGCCGAGTTTGCCGTCGCGGTAGAAGGCATTTCCGAGGTTGTAGTAGAGCTGGCTTGAGGAACCGACGCTTCGGAGCGCCTGTTCGTAGCATGCGACGGCCTGGGGATAATCCTCGGCGATATAGGCCGAGTCGCCCGCGGCCATCAGTTCCCGGCCGTAATCCCCGCCGTCGGCAGCGAAGAGGGGGGTGAGAACCTGCGATATGATGATCAAAAGGATAGTCAGTCGCTTCATAACTGTTTCGTTGGTTTGGGTTGGAATGGTTGGTTTGTCAGCGGGTTCGGCTCCGTTCGATATTGTCGATCACGTCGCAGCCGCGGCGGTAGACTTCGTCGAGATGTTCGGTTGACTGCGCGGGGGCATATTTCGCGAGTTCACATTCGTCGATCAGGCCGATCGTCGCGTTGATTGTTTCTTCGCCGTATCCTTTTCCGGTCATGACTTCGGCGATGTTTGTCCGGCTCAACTGCGAGGAGGGGATCGTCAGTTTGTCGCTCAGGTAGCCCCAGATCGCGCGGAGCATTTCGTCGAAGAACTTCTCCGAATTGTTGCCGGCGATCGCTTCGCGGGCCGATTTGAGGCGGCGGCGGGCGATCTTGTTGGCCTTCGCGAGACGAACATTGTTGATGTCGGCGTTGAAGCGGATGCGTCGTCGCATGGCGATGACGGCGATGACGAGCAGCAGGGCGGGAGAGAGGAGTCCTATCCAGTAGCCTGCCGAGCGGATGACCGGGGTGTGGGACCGGCGGAGCGTTTCGTCAGATGTGCTGTCGATAAAGCGTATATCCTTGACCTGGGCATCGATGTCGGTCTGGGTCGCCGTCCCGACGGTCTCTTTCCCTTTGGCAACCTTCAGCGTATAGGCCGGAAGTTCGATGGTCTCGTATTTTCCGGTCGAAGGGTCGAAGAAACTGAAGGGGAGAGCCGGGATCATGAAGTCGCCGACGGCCTGCGGAACGAATGTATAGTCGACGCTCATCGTTCCGGTCATGTTGTTTCCGGAGACGGAGGCGTTTGTGTTCGACGACGGAGTGTAGACCTCGAACTGGGTCGGGAAGTCGATCTTCGGCTCGGTCAGGTATTTGATATTGCCCGTTCCCTTGACGGTCAGCATCAGGCTCGCGGGCTCGCCGGTCCGGAAACTGGTCCCGACGAGATGGCTCTCGGCGGTAAAACGACCGACAGCGCCGTCGAATCCCTCGGGGCGGGGTTCGGGGAGCGGTTTGACGGTCAGCGACGCGCTGTTCGAGGAGATCTTTATCTGGCGTTCGCGGGGCTGCTGGACCTGGAACAGTCCCATATTGACGTTGTCATACTGGACGACGGTCAGATCGTAGTTTCCGGAGTTGATCGAGAGCGTACCGGTTTTCTGGGGATAGAGGATACATTTTTTCATCAGCGCGGTCATATAGCGCTGGCCGTTGTAGACTTCTTCGACATTCATCTGGTTCGAGATGTCGAGTTCCTCGATCAGGAAGTTGTCGAATGCAGGCTGTTTTGTCGGAATCAGTGTGCTGATTCCGTATTTTGTGTAGAGTTTTATCTCGCATTCGAGCGCTTCCTGTTCGTAGACGCTGCTCTTCGAGAGGATGATACGGACGAAGACATCGCTGGCCGACACGGCGCGGTCTGACGACTGTGTCGACACATCGTCATACTCGACACTGGGGCGCGACTGACGTCCGCCACCCCCCTGCTGACCCTGCGGATCAGTTGACTCGACAATCGTGAAACTCGTTGTGTTCGATCGGAGTGTCTTTCCGTCGGCCTGGATCGTGGCCTCGCCGATCTCACATTTTCCGGCTTTGTCGGCGCGGTAGTAATATGTGAAGTCCTGGGTCATCGACGACGACATCTGGCCGTTGACGATCTGGGTGCTCTGGCTTGTCGAGACCGACGGGCCGTAGAGGAGCGTGCAACCGGGGAGTTCCCGCACCTTCAGGCCCGATCCCTGGGCGTTCTTCAGACGGTATGTAACCGGGAATTTGTCACCCTGTTTGACGCGATGTGGGACGGAGACGGAGAAGGACACCTGGGCGGTGGCCGCGGCGACTCCGATCATAACAATCATCAGGATATATGTTATCGAGCGTTTCATTCGCTGTATCTTGGGGTTTGGTTATGGGTGTGTCAATGTAAGCGCAGGAATTACCAGGGGTTGGTCACGCGCTTGCGGGCGTGGTCACGTGGTTTTCCTTTTTCGATCTTTTCGCGGGTCCGGTTCTCCTGATTCTGGAGAGTCTTCAGGATCTGGTCCATGTTCTGCTCGTTGATCTGCTGATGCTGGGGCTGCTGTTGCTGCTGCTGTTGCTGATCCTGGTTCTGGTCCTGTTGCTGATTCTGGTCCTGATTCTGGTCCTGATTCTGCTGCTGGTCCTGGTTCTGGTCCTGGTTCTGATCCTGGTTCTGGTCCTGGTTCTGGTCCTGGTTCTGATCCTGGTTCTGCTGTTCCTGCTGCTTCAACTGGGCGATACGGAGGTTGTCGCGGGCCTCGTCGTTGTCGGGGTTGACACGAAGGGCCATCTTGTAGTATTCGATCGCGGGGCCATACTGGTCGGCATTGAACAGGATGTTTCCCGAATTATAGGCGGCGAGTTCGCGAAGACGGTCGCTCGAGGCGTTACGGCTCAGGTCGTTCAGAATCTGGGTCGCATCCTTGACGAGGTCGACCTTTTCGTTCGAGCCGTTGCCCTGGCGGAGATATGCGGCGGCGAGGTTATAGCGGGCAAGTTCGCTCCCGGGCATCTGTTCGAGGGCCTTCTTGTAGAGAATCTCGGCGTCGGCGTAGCGTCCCTGGTTATAGAGTTTGTTTCCTTCGATTATCGTCAGACGGGTTTCGCGCTCGAGAGTCTCCTCGGCCGATGCCGCGGGAGAGGCCGTGAAAATCGCCGCGACGAAAGCCACTGCCGAAATCAGCATTGTATTCTTGTCGAAGATTTTCATCGTTGTCTTATTTTTTAAAGAATGTGTATCGGGTCAGCCAGATAATCTTCCTGTAGGGGAGGAACACATTGACGACCATCATTATCAGCGCGATCCAGACGAAGACCGGGAACTGCTCGGCCTCGGGGGAGAAGGAGACACGCTGATATTCGGTTTTCGACATCGTGTCGAGCTGGCGGTCGAGCTGGACGGCAGCATCGGAGTCGGCGCCGTTGACATAGATTCCCTTTCCGACCTTCGCGATCTCGCGGGCCTCTTTTTCGTTCAGGGCGGTCTTCACGATATTTCCCTCGGCGTCGGTCATCAAGCCTTTCTCGCCGTTTTGGCGACGTACGGGAATTGGAACACCGTGTTCCGTGCCGAGGCCGATGACCTCGATCTGGATTCCGTTTCCGGCGATATGGCGGGCGGCCTCGATCGCGTTGTCCTCGAAGTTTTCGGCGTCGGTCACCAGGACGATCGCCTTGTCGAACGGCGAATCGGGGGTAAAGGAGTTAGCGGCCATTTCGAGGGCAGCGCCAATCGCCGTTCCCTGAGTCGCGACCATGCCGGGGCTGAGAGAGTTGACGAACATCTTGGCCGAGACGATGTCGGAGGTGATGGGAACCTGGGTGTAGGCCTCTCCGGCGAAGACAATCAGGCCTACCTTGTCGTTCTGCATCGAGTTAAGGAATTTTTCGATCAGGAGTTTTGCACGGGCCATTCTCGAGACACCCTCGGGGTCGGAGGTCGACGAGGCGAGCATCGAGTTCGACACATCGACACACAGCATTATCTCCATGCCGCGGACAGTTTCGGTTTCCTCGCCGGACGTTTCGGTCGCAGCCATACGGGGGCGTGCGACGGCTACGATGACTGCCGCGATCGCGATCAGTTCGACCGTCAGTTTGACCGCCGGGAGATATTTCGAACTGAGCGGCATCAGTTCCTGTTCGGACACCATCCGGCCGAAGCGCTGAAGTTTCTTTTTCCGGGCGATGCGGCCGAGGAAGAAGAGGCCGGCCAGCAGGGGGATGACCAACAGAAGATAGAGATATTCGGGATGTGCGAAACTAAACATATCGTTCTGATATTTAATTCAACATTACAATGGGCCGTATGTATCAGGGAATTGTCCTCAGAAGGGTCTGTCTCAGGACGCCGACGAGGATCAGAATCGCGAGCGCGATCAGGGCCAGAGGTTCGTAACTATCTTCGGTCCGCGAAAAATTCCGGACATCCATCTGGGTTTTTTCGAGCGAGTCGATCTCCTTGAAGATATCCGAAAGGACGGTGTTGCCGGTTGCGCGGTAGTATTTTCCGCCGGTGACGCGGGCAATATCCTTCAAGGTTGTTTCGTCGATCGTGACCGGCAGGTTACGGTATTCGATGCGACCGAATTCGTTTTCGACGGGGTATGGGGCTGTTCCCTGGGTTCCGATGCCGATCGTATAGACCTTTATACCCTCTTTTTTAGCGATTTCGGCAGCGGTCGCGGGGGTGACGATGCCGGTGTTGTTCGTGCCGTCGGTTATCAGGATGATGCTCTTCGATTTGGCTTTTCCATCCTTGATACGGTTGATTGCCGTTCCGAGGCCGTCGCCGATCGCAGTGCCGTCGGCGAGCATCCCCATCTCGATATCGTTGATATAACTGCTGACCAGGGCGCGGTCAGTCGTCATCGGGAGTCCGGTGAAACTTTCCTGGGCAAATATGACGATACCGATATTGTCGTTCTCGCGACCGGCGACGAACTGCGACGCGACCTTTTTGGCAGCCTCGAAACGGTTCGGCGTGAAGTCGCGGGCGAGCATGCTCGAGGAGATATCCATGCTGATGACGATATCGGTTCCGAGGGTCGACGATGTGCTCCATTTGTCGCGCATCTGTGGCCGGGCGAGGATCACTATAAGCAGGGCGACGACAACCATCTGGAGGGCGAACAGGGCGTGGAGGAGTATCTCGCGGAACGAGACACCGATTTTAGCGAACGGCAGGGTTGTCGACAGTCCGATCGAGGCGTGGCGGCGGCGGACCGAGTAGATATACCAGACGACACAGGGTATCAGCAGCAACAGGAGCCAGAGATATGCCGGATGTGCGAAATTCATCATAATATATTCAGGGAATAATTACTGTTCGACATTTTCTTTTTTCTCTCCTTCGGCGGCGGTTTCTGACTCGGCGGGTTCGGGAGCGGGACGGGTCGATTCGACGAATTCGACCGACTGGTTCCATGTCCGGACGTTGTCGTCGGGGAGCGGGCGGAGTTTCGCGAATTTGACGAAGTCGGCCATGCTGAGAATCTCCTGCATCTGTTTGCGTGTCAGCCGAGTCTCGCTGTTTTCGCTCAGGGCGCGGAGGATCTCGGTCGATGTCATCTCCATGGCCGAGATACCGAAGCGGCGGTAGAGGTAGTTTCGAAGGATATCGGTCAGACGAGTATAAAACTCTCGTTCGTGTCCTTTTTCGCAGAGTTTCTCCTCGCGGAGTTCCCGGAGTGCGCCGATTGCTTCGTCGTATGGGGGTACCTGGCGTACGGTCTCGACCGCCGCTTTCCCGAGGTTTCGTTTCCAGTAGAGCCATGCCCAGATGCCGAGACCAATGACAGCCAGGGCGCAGAGAATCCAGAACAGGTAGTTATAGACCGAGCCGGGGATGAAGTCGAGGAAATGGCGGGATGGTTCCTCGACACCGGCGTAGTCATGGATTCTCCCCTGGAGCGAGTCGACGTTGGCGGGGACGACCTTCAGGACCGTGTGGTTCGACAGAACCGTATCCTGTCCGATCAGGACCTTCAGCGGCGGAATCGTGTAGAGGCCCGAGTCGAACGACTGGATCGTTATGTCGCGTCGCACGACGAGGCGACCGTTGGCGACCGAACTGTCGGCGATGACGGTCCGGATGACCTCGACCTCTTTTATCAGGGTGTCGGCTGCCGGAAGCAGAAGTTCGACCGGCTGCCCCTCGGGGGAATTCGTCTCGAGGTGGAGGGTCGTCTGTTTCCCCATCAGGATATAGGCAGAATCGAGGCTCGCGGTCGCGCGGGTCTGGGCGCCGACCTCCTGACCTCCGGAGAAAGCCAGAAGCAGGGCTGCGGCGAGAAACGGACGTCTGATATGTTTGTCGATAATGGTCATCGTGAACTGCGTTGTTTGAACAGAGATATTAGCGATTTGACATAGTCTTCATCGGTCGAGATACACGTGTGGTCGACGCGGCATCTCGAGAAGGTGTTTGTCATGAACTGCTGGCGGTCGTACCACCATTTTCCGTAGGCTTTCCGGACAGTCTGCGACGAGGTGTCGATCCAGCGCTCGGCTCCGGACTCGAGGTCACGGACGCGCATCAGCCCGATGTCGGGCAACTGTGTGTCGCGCTTGTCATAGACCTGGACGGCGATGACGTCGTGCTTGCTCGAGGCGACCGACAGCGACTTGTAGTAGTCGTTCGGATCGATGAAATCGGAGATCAGGAAGGTCGTACACCGTTTCTTCAGGGCATCAGTGAAATATTTCAGGGCCTGGGCGATGTCGGTTCCGTTGTCCTCGGGTTTGAAGTCGAGAAGTTCGCGGATGATATAGAGGATATGGCGTCTTCCTTTTTTCGGGGGAATGAATTTCTCGATTTTTCCCGAAAAGAATATGACACCGATCTTGTCGTTGTTCTGTATCGCCGAGAAAGCGATTGTCGCCGCGAGTTCCGCGACATATTCGCGCTTGATTTCGCCGACGGCTCCGAAGTTCCGGCTGCCGGAGACATCGACCAGAAGCATGACGGTCAGTTCGCGCTCCTCTTCGTAGACTTTGACATAGGGGTGGTTGTGGCGAGCGGTGACGTTCCAGTCGATGTCGCGCACGTCGTCGCCGTATTGATACTCACGCACTTCCGCAAAGGTCATACCGCGACCTTTGAAGGCCGTGTGGTATTCGCCGGCAAAAATATTGCTGGAGAGCCCGCGGGTTTTGATTTCGATTTTGCGGACCTTGCGTAACAGTTCGTTTGCATCCATGGATCAGGGAACCTCTACCTTGTCGAGAATTTCGGTTATGACTTCGTCGGTTGTGATATTGTTTGCTTCGGCTTCGTAGGAGAGGCCGATGCGGTGGCGGAGCACATCGTGGCAGACGGCGCGGATATCTTCGGGGATGACATAACCGCGGCTGTGGAGGAATGCGTAGGCTCGGGCAGCCTTTGCGAGGCTGATCGAGGCGCGCGGCGACGCTCCGAACGAAATCAGGTTGGTCAGGTCATTCAGGCCGTATTCGCCGGGGACACGCGTCGCGTAGACGATGTCGACGATATAGCGCTCGATCTTTTCGTCGATATAGATCTGTTCGACGACCTCCTGTGCCTCGATAATCTCCTCGGGACGGAGAACCGGAGTTATGACCGGGCTGACGCGCGAGAGATTCTGGCGGATAATAAGTTTCTCCTCTTCGCGGGTCGGGTATCCGATGACTACCTTCAGGAGGAAACGGTCGACCTGGGCCTCGGGGAGGGGATAGGTACCCTCCTGTTCGATCGGGTTCTGGGTTGCCATGACGAGGAACGGATCGTCGAGTTTGAAGGTCGATTCGCCGATTGTGACCTGGCGTTCCTGCATCGCCTCGAGGAGTGCGCTCTGGACTTTTGCCGGGGCGCGGTTGATTTCGTCGGCGAGGACGAAGTTGGCGAAAATCGGGCCGCGCTTGATCTGGAACTGTTCCTTCTGGACGCTGTAGATCATCGTGCCGATTACGTCGGCCGGAAGAAGGTCAGGGGTAAACTGAATGCGGCTGTATTTCGCGTCGATCAGTTGGGCGAGTGTTTTGATGGCGAGTGTTTTCGCAAGACCCGGAACACCTTCGAGGAGAATGTGTCCGTTCGAGAGGAGTGCGATTAATAGCGATTCGACCAGGTGTTTCTGGCCGACGATTGTCTGATCCATGCCGCGGGTCAGAAGACCGATAAAGTTGCTCTTGCTGGCAATCAGATCGTTTAACTGTTTGATATTTACTGCGTCGCTCATGAGATTTTGAGTGTTTCTTATGCGTTGTTATATCCGCGGCATATGGTCGTCGCGAAATCGAATACAAATTTATATATTAACAACAGAACCCCGGTTAATGGTTTATGTTAAATTTAATTATTTTAGGTTTAACTCTTTTAAATCCCTGCGGATTTTCAAAAATTCTCAAGTCGTTCTTTCCATACTGTCGCGGTGTCTTCATGCTTTTCGGGCGATCCGGTCAGGGTCGAAAAAACAAAGAATGAAATTGCTGCGCCAAGGGCCAGACCTGTAATCAGGCCGATGATGAACATCTGCCATCCTGCGGTTGAGCGTGCATCTTCCTCTTCGGCTTCCCCGACCTCTTCGATATCCGGCTCAGCGGGATCGTCAACTGGTTCAGGCTCGGGACAATAATCGGGGACGATCGGGATTGCCGGATCCGGCACCGGATCCGGCACCGGATCCAGTTCGGCGACTGGCTCCGGTTCCGGTCCGAAGACTGGCCCCGGTTCCGGCTCGGCTACTGGTTCCGGCTCGGCAAAGGGCTCTGTTTCCGGTTCCGGCTCTGCAATAGCCGCCTGTTCGAAAACAGGTTCGGGCTCTGAGGCGGGATCTTCGTCAGGCTGTTCGAGCATGTCGGCGGTAACACCGGGATTCAGTTCGACCGCTTCGAACATCGCGAAGGGGGCGTTGACACTATGTGCGAGGTGTTCGTCGGGGGTGAAGATGACCCCACGGCCGGTTACGCTGAACGAACCGATACCATCGAGTGTCGCGGCGGAATGTGCGACGAGGTTGTCGGCCAGTCTGGCGAAGATGTTTCTCAGAGCGGTCTCGACCTCTTGCGGCTCCATCGAGGCACGGCGGGCGACGAGAGCGCTGATTTGCTGAAAATTTATTTTTTCATTCATCGCCGATACGTTTTCTGAGCAGAACGCTCGGTTTGAAACGGATGTCGATTCGCGGGGGGCAAAGGCGCTGTTGTCCGCTTGCGGGGTCGGTCTCGATATGTTCGTCCGACTTTTCGGCAGAGAAGGTGCCGAACCCGGGAACGGCGATCGAATTGAGTTGAGACAGCTGGGCTCGGATTTCGTCAGCGAACAGTTCTGTCAGTTTGTTGTCGTCCATTGGGTCTGGAGTGAAATTCGGTTATGGGAGGGATCTGATTTTTCAGAAGAGTGTATCCTTAATTTCGTAGCGCGGGCGGTGTTTGACCTCCACGAAGATTTTTCCTATATATTCGCCGACGACACCGATGCTCATCAGTATCAGACTCCCGAGGAACCAGACCGAGAGCATCAGCGATGCCCATCCGGCGATTGTCTCTCCGCCGAAGTAGGATAGCAGGACATAGATGACCGTCAGCAGATCGAGGCAGAGGAGAATCAGTCCGAGAAAGAAGATTATGCGTATCGGTTTGGCGGAGAAGGATGTTATGCCGTCGATCGAAAAACTGAGCATCTTTTTCAGCGGATATTTCGATTCGCCGGCGACGCGCTGATTGCGGGTGTAGCCGACGGTTGTTGTGCGGAGTCCGATCTGCGGGACTATACCCCGCAGGAACAGGTTGCTTTCGTTGTAGTGTGACAGCAGTTCGAGGGCGCGGCTGCTCATCAGACGGAAGTCGGCATGGTCGTAGACAGTCTCGAGACCCATGTTCTTCTGGAGGGAATAGAACGCGTGGGCAGAGGTTCGTTTGAACCAGGTGTCGGTGTCGCGGTTGTCGCGGACGCCGTAGACAATCTCATACCCCTCGAGATATTTTCTGACCATCGCGACAATCGCTTCGGGATCGTCCTGGAGGTCGGCGTCGATCGATACGGCGATGTCGCAGTTTTCGCGCGCGGTCATCAGTCCGGCAAGGAGTGCATACTGATGGCCGCGGTTGTGGGCCAGGGCGATTCCTTTGACCCGCGGCGATTTTTCGTGGAGCCGGCCGATTACTTCCCATGTCGCGTCGCGGCTTCCGTCGTCACAACAGAGGATATAACTCGAAGGTGCAACGAGAGCTGAACCGACCATCCGGTCGATCAGCTCTTCGAGTGCTTTGGCCGTGTGCGGGAGTGCCTCCTCTTCGTTATAGCAGGGGATGACGATTGCCAGACGGGGTAGGGAAGTGGTGCCAGTCACGGTTCGGGATCAATAGTTTCTAGCGAAAATGACGCGCTGGGCCGAGGGCTTTCCGGTCACCATACAAACGCCCGGTGTCTTGTCGCCGTCGAGCGGAATACAGCGTATCGTCGCCTTCGTCTCGGCTTTGATCTTCTCTTCGGTCTCGGGGGTTCCGTCCCAGTGGGCCAGGATGAAACCTCCCTTTTCGATCTGCTCCTTGAATTCTTCGTAGGTGTCGACTTCGACGATCATCTCCTCGCGGTGTCTGAGGGCTTTGTCGTAGATATTGGCCTGGATATCCTCGAGCAGGTCGGCGACGCGCTGTGCGATTCCGTCCCAGGGTTCGCTCTGTTTCTCGAGGGTGTCGCGGCGCATGACTTCGACGGTTCCGTTTTCGATGTCGCGCATGCCGAGGGCGAGACGTACGGGCACACCCTTCAGTTCGTAGTCGGCGAACTTGAAGCCGGGGCGGCGGTTGTCGGCGTCGTCATACTTGACGCTGATGCCCATCTGGCGGAGTTCCTTGACAAGTGGCTCGACCTTTTCGGATACCTGCCGGAGTTGTTCGGCACTCTTGTAGATCGGAACGATGACGACCTGAATCGGAGCGAGGTGGGGAGGGAGCACGAGGCCGTTGTCGTCGGAGTGGGTCATTATCAGCGCACCCATCAGACGGGTCGAGACGCCCCACGACGTTGCCCAGACATATTCAGGCTTGTTTTCCTTATTAATAAATGTGACATCGAACGCCTTTGCAAAGTTCTGGCCGAGGAAGTGGGACGTACCGCTCTGAAGGGCCTTTCCGTCCTGCATCATCGCTTCAATCGTGAAGGTTTCGATTGCACCGGCGAATCGTTCGTTGGCGCTCTTGACACCCTTGATGACCGGTACGGCCATATATTTCTCGGCGAATTCGGCGTAGACGTTCAGCATCCGGACAGCCTCTTCGAGCGCCTCTTCGCGTGTTGCGTGGGCGGTGTGACCCTCCTGCCAGAGGAATTCGGCTGTACGGAGGAACATGCGCGTACGCATCTCCCAGCGGAGAACGTTGGCCCACTGGTTGATCAGCAGCGGAAGATCGCGGTAACTCTGGATCCAGTTTTTATATGTGTTCCAGATGATCGTCTCGGAGGTCGGGCGGATAATCAGTTCCTCCTCGAGGCAGGCGTCGGGGTCGACAACGACACCGTTTCCGTCCGGATCGTTCTTCAAACGATAGTGTGTAACGACGGCACATTCCTTGGCGAAACCTTCGACATGCTCGGCCTCGCGACAGAGGAATGATTTCGGAATCAGGAGGGGGAAATATGCGTTCTGGTGACCCGTTTCCTTGAACATACGGTCGAGTTGCTGCTGCATCTTCTCCCAGATGGCATAGCCGTAGGGCTTGATGACCATACATCCCCGGACAGCCGACTGCTCGGCGAGATCGGCCTTGACGACAAGGTCGTTATACCACTGCGAATAGTTTTCGCTTCGTTTTGTCAGATCTTTAAGTTCCTTTGCCATTTTTTCTTTTCGATAATCTCTTTTAGATAGGATGCGCCACAGTTGGCGCCTTTGTCAGTCTGCAAAATTACACTAATTTTATGAAATTTCCAAAAACAGATTTTCATTCGGGGGCAGAGAACTGTTTAACGGAGCAATATCTGACCAATTAAGAGTAAATTCAGGTCAGATTTTTTTTCATAAAAGACAGATTGTTAATTTTGTTTTACAAAACAATAACATAATCAATTCTAACCCCACAACAACTTCAGAACATGAAGACATCAAAACAGATTCTGATGTCGGCGGCTGCGCTGGTTCCGGTGATGTCCTGGGCCCAGCAGGAGGCGCGCCATCCGAACATCATGCTGATTGTCGTCGACGACATGGGCTACTCAGACCCCGGTTGCTTCGGCGGAGAAATTAACACCCCGAATATCGACGGTCTCGCCCGCGACGGTGTCCGCTTTACCCAATTCTTCAACTCGGGCCGCAGTTGTCCGTCGCGCGCATCGCTCCTGACCGGACTCTACGCCCACCAGACCGGCATCACGGCCATGGGCCTGAGTATGAACAGGCAGTGTGTAACGATTCCCGAGGTGCTCCGCCAGGCCGGCTACCACACCTCGATGAGCGGCAAATGGCACCTCTCGTTGACCCAGAGTATCAACAACAACAACGGCGGCACCGACCAACTCCGCTGGCTGAACCACCAGGGGTCGTTCGACCGCAACTTCTCGGCGCTCGACACCTACCCCTGTAACCGCGGTTTCGAAGAACACTGGGGAACCATATGGGGTGTCGTAGACCATTTCGACCCGTTCTCGCTCGTACACAACGAGACGCCGATCTACACCGGCCATAACGGTCAGGAGGAACTCCCCGAGGGTTTCTACTCGACCGACTTCATCACCGAGAAAGCAATCGATATGCTCGACGGATATCAGACCGACGATGACGACAAGCCTTTCTTTATGTATGTCTCCTATAACGCTCCCCACTGGCCCCTCCACGCCAAACCTGAAGATATTGCGAAATACAAGGGGGTCTACGACCAGGGATGGGACGTCATGCGCGAGAACCGCTATGCACGTATGGTCGAACTCGGTCTGATCTCACCCGAACAGGTTCCGGTCTGTCGAAACGAGAGCAACCGAAAATGGGAGAACGAATCAGACAAGGCTTGGCAGGCTGCGAATATGGAGGTTCATGCCGCGATGATTGACTGCGTCGATCAGGGTATCGGTCGCATTATCGCGAAACTGAAGGAGACCGGCGAATATGACAATACGGTTATCATCTTTACCTCCGACAACGGCGCATCCTCGGAAAACTACACGATCGGCAACTTCGACCGCCATAATCAGACGCGCGACGGACGCCAGGTTGTCCGCAACTCCCGGACCCCGGGCGACGAACTCTCCTACAATTATCTCGATACCGGCTGGGCCGGCGCCGTCAACACGCCGTTCCGCTACTGGAAACGCCAGTCGTTCCACGGCGGAACGGCCGCACCGACCATCGTCGTCTGGCCCGGGGGGATGAAGGCTGAGAAGGGGAGCATCACCGACCAGCCATGCCACTTTATCGACCTGATGCCGACCTGCATCGAACTCGCCGGGGCGGAATATCCCGAGACCTACAACGGCAACAATATTATTCCGCTCGTCGCCGAAGGGCGCAGTTTCCTTCCGCTGCTCGAGGGTAACGACTGGGATACGGAGCGCACGATGTTCTGGGAGCATGAAAACGGCAAAGCTGTCCGCAAGGGTGACTGGAAAATGACCGCCCACACCGACAACGGCGCATGGCAGCTCTTCGATATGTCGACTGACTATTCCGAGACTGACAATGTCGCCGCCGAACACCCCGAGATTGTTCGCGAACTCCGCGCGATGTGGAATGAATGGGCAAAGAGCGTCGGGCTCAGTGTGCCCGCCGAGATCGACGAAACAGAGAAGGAGCTGGTTTTCTATCTCCCTTTTGACGGAAGTCTGGATGAGATGGAACAGGGTCGCGCCGTGACTCCGAACAACGGGTATACATTCGAGGAGGGTGTCGTCGGACAGGCACTGAAACTGAATGGCGTCAACCAGTCGCTCGACTTTCTACATCCGAATCTTATCCAGACTGAAAACACACAGTTCACTATTGCCGCATGGGTCTATGACGATGAAACCCTCGAACCGGATCCGGACAACGCCTCGACCCAGGACGGAAGTTATTTTCGCGACCAGGTCATCTTCGCCCAGCGCGACAACGCCGGGACAGGACGAATAATCCTCTATTCACGCCTCGAACGTCCAGAGTCAGGCGGCGAAGTCGAGAACTATTACGTCAACTTCCTCGGCAACAACCGTAACTACTCCTCGGCCGGAGCCGCCGAACGGGGCAAATGGCAGCATGTCGTCGTCGCCTGCAACCCGGCCGACCAGACTGTTACATTCTATGTAAACGGCCAGCGCGACCGAACGGTCACGACACCTCGTTTCGAGGCCTGCGTCGGCGGCTTCAGAATCGGCGGCCACAAGGCCGACAAGGACTACTGGAACGGCAAGATCGACGAACTCTATTTTTACCGCGGTCTCTTGAGTGCCGAAGATGTAAAGAGTCTCTATGAGGGTAATGGTACGACACGTCTGACTGCAGTCGACGGCACACAGGCCGGCATAGTCTACGATTCGATATCCCGAACGGTATGCACAGCCAATGGCGCCGTCGCAAAATCGATAGCAGTCTACACCGTCGCCGGATCGCTGGCTGCTTCGGTTGATAATTCGACCTCGCTCCGTCTCGGCTCCCTTACCCCCGATGTCTATATCGTCAAGGCAGTCGATCCCGATGGTGTTGAATCGTCGCTCAAAATCAGATTCTGATCCTGTCTCCCACATAAAACAAAAAAGGCATCCGATTCGGATGCCTTTTTTGTTTTATGTATGGTCACTCGGCCGGGCGAAGTTCCGGGGGAAGTTCGTCGGAAGGCTGGGCGGCGACAGAGTCTGTTCCGGTCGAATCGCTCTCTTCGGAGGGAGCGGCTGGTCCATAGCCGTCATACTGCGACAACCGCTCCTGGAAGCGGCTATAGACCTCCTGGAGGTCAGTGTCTGGATGATTATTGTCGGGGCGCGATGCAGCGGCGAGAAATTTGTCGCCGTGGTTTCCACGAACTATATCGTAGATGTCGACAAAGTCCCGCATCGTCGCCATCGCTCCGCGGTGGTTGCCGGAGGAGATCTGCTGGTTGTAAAGATCGTAGAATCCATAGAGTATTCCGGCGGCTTGTTCCGGAGAGAGGTCGTCGGCGAAGAGCGTCTGGTCATCGCCCGCTTTGACATTCTGGGCGGGGAGGGGGGCGGATTCAGCGACGGTCTCAGTCGAATCCATAGCCGTCTGAGCGTCGTCAGCCTTGTTTCCGCCGCTGCAGGATGTTATAACTATCGTGGCGGCCAGAATGACGGCCGCGACGGGTGTTTTCTTTAGTATCATACTTATTCGGAAACTTATTTTGCTGGTTGATAGAGATAGCGTTTAATCGATTTTTTCGGAGTCTTCTCGAATTCTTCGTTGAAGATTCGGGCTTTTGCGATACGCGAATAACTCGGAAGAGCCTGGTTCAGTGTCGCGATATTTTCGTCCATTGTAGCCTGGATGTCGTCGGTCGACATACCCTGTAGGTTCGCGTTGTCCATGTCGGGATAGATAAGCGCGACAAGCCGCCCGTCCTCCTCGATAATCAGCGATTCGTTGACATATGGCATATTGTTCAACTGGTCTTCAATCTCTTCGGGGTAAATATTCTGTCCCGATGCTCCGAGAATCATATTTTTGTCGCGGCCGCGAAGGTAGATGAAATTGTCTGCGTCGACACACCCGATGTCGCCCGTGTTGAGCCATCTGTCGTTGTCAATGGCCGCGCGTGTAGCCTCCGGATTTTTATAATAACCGGTCATGACGTTGTCTCCGCGCGTGTAGATGACTCCGGGGACAGTCGACGGGGATGGGGAGTCTACGCGAACCTCCATGCGGTCGACAACGCGTCCGCACGATCCCTGGCGAGACTCTGTCCAATTGGCATATGATATCAGCGGACCGCATTCAGTCATGCCATAGCCGACAGTGAATGGGAATGATATTTTTCGGAGGAATATCTCGACCTCTTTGTTCAGGCTGGCGCCGCCGATAATAATTTCGCATAACTGGCCGCCGAAACTCACGGTCAGTTTCTCCTTGACGCGCGACAGCAGGCGGTTGTCGAGGAACGGGACGCGGAGCATCAGTTTCATCAGCGGCTTGTCGAGCAGAGGGAAGATGCGTGTCCTGATGATCTTCTCGAGAATCAGCGGAACGGCGACAATCAGTTTCGGGCGTATACGTTCGAATACGGCCGTCAGCACCCGCGGCGAAGGGGTCCGGTTTAGGAACCAGATCTGACACCCCTTGACGAACGGATGGAGGAATTCGATCGAAAGGCCGTACATATGGGCCATCGGGAGCATCAGGACAAGCGGATCGCCGGCTTTAAGGTAGGGGATATGTTCGCAGGCGAAGATGACATTCGAGACCATTGCCCGGTCCGGCAGCATGACCCCTTTGGAGAATCCGGTCGATCCGGAGGTGTAACTGATCAGGATCGTCTCTTCTGGCTTGGTCCGGGCATAGCGGACATCCTTCGCCTCGAAACGCTCGGGGAATTCGCGGCCGAAAAGTTCGTTCAGGTGGGCTCGGGCAACGGCCAGACCTTCGTGGCGCGAGAAGAGGAGGAAGAATCCGTTGGTCGACAGAATGCCTCGCAGGGCGGGCATCAAGTCGGGATCGAGGTTCTCAAAAATAGCCTCGTCGGCGAAGAGAAGGAGCGATTCGGAGTGGTTGACAAGATGGTGGATGTTGTCACTCTTGAATTCGTGGAGAATCGGAACGATCACGGCTCCGTATGACACGGCCGCGATAAAGACAACTCCCCAGTGGGCCGAGTTCTTTCCGCAGAGGGCGATCTTGTCGCCGGGGCGGACACCGCTCTCGCGGAACAGAAGGTGGAGTTTGGCTACCTTTCGTGCGACATCCTTGAACTGCAGCGATACGCCGTCGATATCCGTCAGTGCGGGCATGTCCCAGTGGTTTCTGATAGTTTGCTCGAAGAGTTCGGAGAGGGAGGTGTTTATATCCATGCTGTTTGGTTATTCTGTTTCAGATTGCAAAGATAGCATTTTTCTGCGGTTCCCGCAAATCGCTATTGCGCCCATAGCGGAATACACCTTATTAAATAAGCGCGGGCCTCTCCCCATGGCAGGTAGAGACGGTCATCGCCAGCCATCAGCGGGACCGGCGTCTCGTTTAGGTCGCAGCGGAGATAGATCTGTCCCGAATCAGACTGGAATAACACCATCTGGAGATTGGCTGCCATCGGAACGAGCGTGAAGTCGAGCCAGTGGAGCCCGACGGTGTCGAAATAGTTGGTCAGATAATATGCTCCGCGGAGCCTCATCAGCGACAGCAGCGGCATCAGCGTTTCGGCATGGCCGAATCGGAGACGAACCGGAACATAGGATGTTCCGGCCTCTATTCCGGAGACTGCCATGTCGGCCTCGTCGACAATCTCCTTCAGCAGCGGCGCGGCAATCTCAGCCGGGACCGACGACAAAACCGAGAACGATCGGAGCAGATACTGGCGGAGGTTGAAACACTGCCAGAGGGAATTCATCTGCTCCAGGGTCAGGAAACGCGACGGCAGGCCGTCGATCCCCATAGCTGCCGTGCCGGCCAGGAGCGAATATTCGGCCATCGCAGTCTCCGCCCCGTCGATTTCTCCGAACGGGAAACCTTTTCCGAGCACCCGCGAGAGAATTCCTTCGACATCGACGCGCGAAAGTTGATTGTCGTATGCCTCACGCCATGTATCCCCCTTGCTGAAGTCTGTATATTCGCGGTCATCGTCGAAAAAACGGAGCAGGGGAGAGTATTCTCTGCCCGACGACGCAGTCATCTCGACCCGATTGTTAAGTCGGCACAACTGATGGAGAAATGTATACATACTCATAACGCAACGCGGAGAGTAGGACGATATCGCGTCTACGCGTCCGTTAAAGAGCATCGGATAGTTGGCATACATTCGTGAGGCGATCCCGCGCTGTTCAGCCTGTCCGAGCGAATCGAGTGCACCCCAGCGGCCTGCGGAGAGCGAGATGACCCTTTCGGTCAGAGCGAGGAGGTCGCGGCCGTCGGGAGTGATTGTTCCGAGCGAATCGGCCGCCTGCAGGGCCGATTTGACCGTCAGCGCATGTTTCGCCGAAGCCGGAAAACGCGCCCCGTGCCGTCCGACATGGCTGATCATGACCGGTTTGAGCGAGTCGGGACAGTCGCTCGGGGAGGCGGGCGCAGGGTAGGGCATCGCACTCCCGCAGCATTGTTCGAACGTGTAGTCCGTAGCGGTCGGATCGGCCGCCGAGAGCCGTCCGGCGGCGATTGTCGAGACTGAAACCGCCAGTATTGCTATGGCGAAAACGCGTGATACATACATATTTACAAGAATTATCTCATCTGATTATTTGGTTTCCGGATCGGCAGTTTTCTCGAGTTCGAAGCCGACGCAGACGCCGTCGTATGACTTCAGGAGGTTAACAGCCGTTGTGATAGTCGAACTTTTCGCAACGGAACTGACTTTTTCGGCAATTTCGATCAGTTTAGTGACGTCGAACATGACGTTGGTCGAGTTGCCGCTTTGGGTGACGTAGGCGTTCATCTTGCCGAGTTTGATTTTGCCCAGTGCTGTGAAATTGAAGGTGAAGTTCGCCTCCGAACCCTCTTCTGCGAGAGTCTCGACTGTACCTTTCAGTATGATACTGCGAACGGTCATCGTAAAGGTCGAGTCGGGGTTGACGGTCATGACAACCTGGTCGAGGCCGGTTGTTTTGTAGTATGGCTCGAGTTTGCAGACGATCGCCGACGAAGCGGCAGCACCGCCGGCCTTCTGTAGTAAATTCTCGCTTTTGAATGTAACAGCCGGAGCCGAGTAACTCCAGGTTCCGCAGAGGTCTTCGACCGTCAGGCTCTCTTTCTGGAGGAGGCCGGAGATTATGTTGCCTATGGGCGAATCCGACGAACCAGATCCGCCGAGAACATTTTTAAGGTCTTTCAGGTCCCATGCGTGGAGCGACGCCGTTGACAAAAGGAATGCTGCGATAACAGCGCAGATGTGTTTTGTTTTCATAAATGAAATTATAGAAACGTAATTTACCGCAAAAGTACATAACTTTGTCATAAATAACAAACCGATTCTACAAAGATATTGTTCTGGCAGATGAAACACAACTTTAAACGAGTTAAAATTCCGTTTAAACGCCAGAAATTTCATAAGCAGGATTATGTTAAATAGGATATGGAAAGCCCCCTCGCCCTTTAGTCAAATTGACAATCTGGGTTCTCTGGGTTCTCTGGGTTCTCTGGGTTCTCTGGGTTCTCTGGGTTCTCTGGGTTCTCTGAGTTTCTCTCGCGGTTCTCGGGATGTTGCGGGGGCTCGGGATTCCGGTATTTTTTCGTAACTTTGCAGGCCTATAACTGAGAATGATGATAAAAGATATTGAAATCAACGACTTCGACTATCCTCTGCCCGACGGACTGATTGCCCGGCATCCTCTCGCTGACCGCGACAAATGCCGCCTGCTCTGTTTCCGACCGGGACAGCCGATCGATGACCGCCGCTTTGACGATCTACCCGGTCTCCTCCCCTCCGACGCTATGCTCGTATATAACAATACGCGCGTCATTAACGCACGTCTGCGCTTCCGAAAGGGAGAGAACCACGACGGCGCCCTGATCGAGGTTTTCTGCCTCGAACCGGTCGAGCCGGCTGATTACGCGCTGTCGTTTGCGGCAACGGAAGCGACCTCATGGCGCTGTTTTGTCGGAAATTCGAAGCGCTGGAAGGATGGTCTGCTGTCGATGGATCTTCGGCTCGACGACGGTACTGCGCTGACGCTCAATGCCGAACGCGTCAGCCGCGACGACAACAGTTCAGTCGTCAGGTTCTCGTGGTCGTCCGATCGCCAGGGTCGCTCCGTCAGTTTCTCGGAAATTATCGAAATGGCTGGCGAAATCCCGATCCCGCCTTATCTCAACCGCTCTACCGAGCAGTCTGATTCGACTGATTATCAGACGGTTTTCTCGCACATCGAAGGGTCTGTTGCCGCTCCGACCGCCGGACTCCACTTCACCAATCACCTGCTCCGCGAAATCGACCGGCGCGGAATCCTCAGGCGCGAACTGACGCTCCACGTAGGGGCTGGTACGTTCCAGCCTGTCAAGTCAGACCGCATCGGCGACCACGCGATGCACAGCGAGTTTATCTCTGTTCCCGTCGCGCTGATCCGCGAACTGGCCGACACGGAACGCCCGGTTTTCGCCGTCGGGACAACCTCTGTCCGTACGCTCGAATCGCTCTATCACCTGGCCAGCATGGCAGCCGAGACGGGAGTGATTCCTGCGGAACTTCCCCAGTGGCGTCCCTATGACCCCGAAGCATGTTTCCCCGACCGGAAAACGGCACTATCCGCCCTGCTCCGGCTGATGAAAGAAGACGGGATGGACCGTCTCGTCGCCTCGACCCGCCTTATGATCGCCCCGGGCTACACATTCAGGATTGTCGACGGAATCATCACGAACTTCCACCAGCCCAAATCGACCCTCCTCCTGCTCGTTTCGGCCTTCACCGGCGGCGACTGGCGGCGCATCTACGACCACGCCCTCGTTTCGGGCTACCGTTTTCTGAGTTACGGCGACGCGAATCTTCTGATGCGTTAAGCGGCAGGGGCCGTGGAACATCCCCTGCCCTGCGTTCCACGAAGTTTTCGACACTAACCCCGACTTATCAACAATCGGTCCGTTTTTCCCTCCGCAATATTTTCGCATGTCGGCGATAGTCACTATATTTGCGTGAATTTTTATTCTGACCGATAACAATGGGTAAAATAATCGCAATCGCAAACCAGAAAGGCGGGGTCGGCAAAACGACGACAACCATCAATCTGGCCGCCTCTCTCGCCAACGAGGGTAAGAAAGTACTGATCATCGACGCCGATCCCCAGGCCAACTCGACATCAGGCTATGGTATCGATCCCCGCTCGATGTCGTCATCGATCTACGAATGTCTTGTCGACGACTATCCGATCGACGGTTCGCAGGTCAAGACCTGTATCGAAGGTCTCGACCTTGTCGGGTCGCGCATCGACCTGGCCGGTGCTGAAATCGAACTGATCCCCCGCCCGAACCGCGAGAATATCCTCGCGAACCTCCTTAGCGGAATCCGCGACAAATATGACTATATCATAATCGACTGCTCGCCGTCGCTCGGACTGATCACCGTCAACGCCCTGACCGCCGCCGACTCGGTCATCATCCCCGTCCAGGCCGAATATTTCGCTCTCGAAGGAATCTCGAAACTGCTGAACACAATCCGTATCATAAAGTCGAAACTGAACCGATCGCTCGAAATCGAAGGATTCCTTCTGACGATGTACGACGCGCGCCTCCGCCTCGCCAACCAGATCTTCGAGGAATTGAAGGGCCACTTCGGCGACATGGTCTTCAACTCAGTCATACCCCGGAACATACGCCTTAGCGAAGCACCCTCCCACGGCCTTCCCGCGATCCTCTACGACCCTCTCAGCCGCGGCGCGACGTCACATATCGCCCTGGCCAAGGAAATCATCAACCGAAACCGCCACTTCAGTTCGCAGCACCAGCACTCCGCCTCCGACCAGAAGGCAGTCTGACAACGACTCTTTACCCAACGACACCAACCCCAAAATGGCACTCCCAAGAAGAAACGCACTCGGACGCGGCCTCGACTCGCTCATCTCGATGGACGACACCCCGGCGGCCGGCTCCTCCGCAATAAACGAGATCGACCTTTCGCAGATCTCCCCAAACCCCGAACAACCCCGCATCGACTTCGACGAATCGACCCTCGACGACCTCGCCGCCTCGATCCGCGAAATCGGAATCATCCAGCCCCTGTCGCTCCGGAAAACCGGCCCGGACTCCTACCAGATCATAGCCGGCGAACGGCGCTACCGCGCCGCACGCATGGCCGGACTGACAACGGTTCCGGCCTATGTCCGCGAAGCAAACGACGCCGAACTGACCGAAATGGCCCTGATCGAGAATATCCAGCGCGAGGACCTGAACGCAATCGAAATCGCCCTGACATTCAAGAAACTGATCGACCAGTATAACCTGACCCAGGAACGTCTCAGCCAGCGTATCGGAAAGAAACGCGCGACGATCGCCAACTTCCTCCGCCTCCTGAAACTCCCGGCCGAAATCCAGCTCGGACTCCGCGACAAAAAAGTCGATATGGGCCACGCTCGCGCCCTCCTCTCGCTCGACAACCCCCAGCAGCAACTGAAACTCTATGAGCGGATTGTCCGCGACGGCCTGTCGGTCAGAAAGGTCGAGGAGATGGTCAAACAACTCCAGGAGGCGGCCTCCGGCAGCGGCGAATCGAAGCCCGACCGCCAGCCAACCCACGATTTCGACCTGCTGAAACACCACCTCTCGGCCCGCTTCGGAACCCCGGTCCAGTTCGCCTGCGACAACAAGGGGAAGGGTAAAATAACCTTTCCGTTCCGAAACGAGGACGAACTTGCGAGATTAATTACTATCTTTGATGCGATTAATCAATCAGAAAACTGAACATCGTGGACCGGCAGGCCGTTCCGGACGGAACAACGCACTGTCGGAATGATAGATATGGACCAACAAAGGAAACAGCCACAAAACCCGTCGTCAGGCCTGAAAATCGCCCGGATTGTCAGGCTCGCGGTCGTTTTGTGGGTTCTCCTCTCCCCGTTTAACATTTTTTCGTCAACTTTTAGTTCTGTTGACATTTCGTCTCCCGACTCGCTGACTGTCAGCGAACGACGCGCCCGCGCAATGGAACGCCGTGCCCACCGCGATTCTCTTCGTCGGGCCGCGCAAACTGTCGGGTCGCTCCCCGACTCGATTCCCCTGCCCGTCCCGGCCGTCGCTGTCGACGACATGGTCGCTGTAGACTCGCTCAACGCTGCTTCGGGCCGTCCGGAACTGGTCCCGGCCGACACGCTCCTGATCCTTAACTCGGCTTCGGCCCAGGCCTCGCTTGACAGCGCCGGAGTCGCCCGGTCGCCGATCCGCGTCTTCGATCCGGACCCGATCAGGGCGGTGTGGCTCTCGGCTCTCTGTCCAGGCCTCGGCCAGGTCTACAACCGACGCTACTGGAAACTGCCGATTGTCGTCGGCGCGTTTATGGGACTCGCATACGGCACATCCTGGAACAACGGGATGCTCCGCGACTACACCCGCGCCTATAACGACATAACCGACAACGACCCGACGACAAAGAGTTACATGGATTTCTACCCCTCGACAACCCGCGAGGAGGACCTCGACAAATCCTGGCTTACCCAGACGCTCAAACACCGAAAGGATTATTTCCGCCGAAACCGCGATCTCTGTATAATCTCGATGATCGGCGTTTATCTCGTTGCGATGGTCGACGCCTATGTCGACGCATCGCTCGCCCATTTCGACATCTCCGAAGATCTATCCCTCGATATCGGACCCGCCGTTATCCCCGACTCGCGCGACCGCCTGCCGAGTCTCGGACTGCAATGGGCCTTCCATTTCTGATCTCCCGTTAAAACCGCACTGAACGATATGAATAAATTCCTTCTGACCACAATCCTGATGTTCTCCTCCGCGGCTCTTCTCAGAGGTGCGAACATCCTCGACATAAAACACACCATCTCGGACCCGAACGTGATGGTTCCCGAAAGTTTCGAGACGAAATCCCGCGAACTCGACGAAAACTTCTATCTGAACAACTATGCCCGCCGCTCGGAGCGGATGGGTGAGGCTGTCAACGGAACCCCCGAGCAATATGAGCAGCGTCTGGCCGCGCTTCCGGCCGAAATCGAACTTCCCTATAACCCGATTGTCGGGAAGTTCATCGACATGTATCTCGGAAAACGCCGGGGCCTTGTCGCCGACATGCTTGCTCTTCATAACTACTACGGCAATATCTTCGTCGAGGAACTCCTCCGCGAGAAGATGCCACTCGAACTCCAGTATCTCCCGGTCATCGAATCGGCAATCAACCCTAACGCCGTGTCGAAAGCCGGCGCGACAGGTCTCTGGCAGATGATGCCGGCGACGGCGACCGGCCTCGGCCTCGAGATAAACTCGCTCGTCGACCAGCGGCGTGACCCGCGGCTGTCAACCCGCTATGCAGTCCAATATCTTAAGCAACTATATGACATCTACGGCGAATGGTCGCTCGCGATCGCCGCCTATAACTGCGGCCCCGGAAATGTCAACAAGGCTCTCCGCCGTGCCGGTGGCGGCAAGAAAGATTTCTGGGAGATCTACACCTACCTTCCCCAGGAGACCCGCGGCTATCTCCCCGCGTTCATCGCCGCAAACTACGTCATGAACTACCATAACCGCCATGGCATCTCCCCGACCGTTGTCAGCCGCCACCTCGTGACCGACACCGTCCTGGTCGACCAGCGGGTCCACTTCAACCAGATCGCCGACATCCTGAATATTCCGGTCGACGAAATCCGTATGCTTAACCCTCAGTTCCGAAAGGATATTATCCCCGGCGACAACCATCCCTATGCGCTCGTGCTCCCTTCGCAGCAGTGTCTCAGTTACATTATGAGCGAACGCGACATTCTGAACTACGACTCTGTTCAATATGCCCGACGCACCTATGTCGAACCCGGAACCCCCTTCGACCGCTCTGCCAATCCCGATTCCGCTCTCCTGGCCAGCCAGCCGCGCATCGTCCACCATGTTGTCAAACGAGGAGAGAACCTTCGCGACATTGCAAAAAGATATAATGTTAGTGCTACTGATATAAAGAGAACCAACAACCTTCGCCGCGGCAAAGTCCAGGCCGGACAGCGCCTGACTATCGAAATCTACGACCGCCCCGCTACGACTGCCGCGACAACGACTGCCTCAGCCGCCTCCAGATCGACCCGCCAGTCACCCCAGGCTACCGAGCAAGCACAACAGCAGAAGTCTCAGACTACGACCGAGACAACTGCGCCGTCGAAACCGAAGCAGTCACAGGCGGCTTCTACGCCGCGGACCCACAAAGTCAAGAAAGGTGACACCCTCGACAAGATCGCACGTCTCTACGGCACGACAGCCGCCGCAATCCGTTCGGCCAACGGCATGGCAGCCAGCGACTCGCGCATCAATATCGGCCAGACCCTGAAGATTCCGGCCGCCAAAGCCAAAGCCAAAGCCAAAGCCAAAGCTAAAAAGAAAAGGAAAAGATAATCCCGCGGCCTGAATGAATATATTCCGAAATATGCCGAGGAGTTTCGCAACAGTAGCCCTCGCCACTGCTTTTCTCTTCGAGACTACCGCGGCCGACAAACTGATTGATACCGGAGACCTGAACTACGTCCCGACCATCTATGCAACCCTCCGCTCGCGTGCCGAATGGAGCACAGCAACTGGAAACTATCGCTTCCAGGTGCGCACGGGCCGCGTCGGGATTCAGGGAGATGTCACACCCGCGTTCAGTTACCGCGCTGAACTCGATCTTTGCGACCGTGGGCAAGTGGTTGTCACCGATGTCTGGATCAGAACGAATATCGCACGCGGGTTCAAGGTACAGGCCGGACAGATGCGTATGCCGTTCAGTTTCGGCAGTGCGGTTGCGCCGGCCAACTATCTTTTCGCAAACCGTCCCTTTCTCGACAAGCAGATTATAGGACCCCGTAATGTCGGGGTCAAACTGATCTACAACTGTCCGGCGACCCCTCTGACACTGGAAGCAGGCGTGTTCAACGCGACCTCGAAGGGAAACCACGCAGTCTGGCAGCGCGAACTCGCCTATGCAGCCAAGACCCTGTATACCTGCTTGAACGTCACGCTGATAACCGGCTTCGAGTCGCTCCGCCCCGGAGAAACACGTATCAACCAGGCCAACGCCGGACTCCGCTGGAACTCAGGACGATGGATGGCCGAAGGGGAGTATGGCTATAAGCATTATACGAACAAATCGTTCCGAAACGTCCACGGCTACAACCTGATGGTTAACTACCGGATTCCTCTCCGCTGGACAGACCTGAACCAGATGTCGCTGCAGGCGCGTCTCGACGGTCTGACCGACAACTGGGACGGCTCCGGCGAGGCCGCCTTTACGGACCACGGCCGTAACCGCCTGACACTCGGCGCGACGCTGAGTTACAAGGCGGGTCCCGTCTGGGCCGACTTGAAACTGAACTACGAGCAGTATTTTATGCAGCACGATGTCAGACAGAGCGCCAATACCGGAAACATGGCCGTCGCCGAACTTGTCCTGCACTTCTGAGAGATGGATGCCGAGTTCAAGACAATCCTGACAGAAGGTCGTCCGGACTGCACGGGGCGCTCGGCAGTCGAGACCGCTGTCTATGACTTCCTCGATTCGGTCGGGATTCAATACCGGACCTTGTCCCACCCCGCGGCCTTCACGATGGAGGAGTGCGCGGCAGTCCGCCGTGAAATCGGTGCACCGGTCTTCAAGAATCTCTTTCTGACAAACAAACAGCAGACACTGTTCTTTCTGCTGATGATTCCAGCCGACAAACCGTTCAAGACAAAATATCTGTCATCACAACTCGGGTGTGCGCGTCTGTCCTTTGCTCCTGCCGAAAGAATGGAGGAGTATCTCGGAATTCATCCCGGCGCCGTTTCGCCCCTCGGTCTGATAAACGATACCGGAGGTCATGTTCGTCTGATTGTCGACAGCGACCTTCGCGACACCGCTGTCTATGCCTGCCACCCCTGCGTCAACACTGCGAGCGTCGCCCTGACTCTCGATGACCTCCTGACGCGCGTCATACCAGCGACCGGACACGACTCCACCTGGGTCAACCTTCCTTCGTAAAGCAACCCGAGTTATTCCGGGTCATACACAGCAAACCGGGCAGATGCAATCGATCGCATCCGCCCGGTTTTTCATCGGTAGTTTACGGAGTCTTACTTGAAGTCGGCGGGGGTCAGGGTGTAGGTATCGCCGGCCTTGGTCGGGAATTTTATCTCGCGGCCGTCGTAGAGCACACGGCATTCCTCCCCCTTCAGCGAACGGATCGTCGCGGAGATAAGTTTGCCGGAGCCGAAGCGGATATCGACCTCGAAACCTCCGCGGGCGAGCAGTCCGTCGATTTCACCCTCGGTCCATGCCGACGGAAGAGCAGGGAGCAGGTGGAGCACACCCATATGGCTCTGGAGGAACATCTCGGTCACACCGGCTGTACCGCCGAAGTTACCATCGATCTGGAACGGCGGGTGCATGTCCCAGAGATTGTCGGCTGTACCCTGTTTCAGCAGGTTCTGGAAGAGCTTGTAGGCGTGATCGCCGTCGTGGAGACGGGCCCAGTGGTTCATTTTCCAGCCCATGCTCCAACCGGTCGCTTCGTCTCCGCGCTGGCGGAGGGTTGTCTTGGCGGCTTCGGCGAGTTCGGGTGTTGTCAGCGGCGAGAGTGTTGTTCCGGGGTGGAGACCGTATAGATGGTTGGTATGGCGGTGGTGGTCTTCGGGATCGTCGATATCCTCATACCATTCCTGCAACTGGCCATACTGGCCGATCTTGTAAGGGGTCATATGGTCGAGGCGTTCCTGCCATTCTGCGCGGCTTTCGGGATCGACGCCGAGGATCTCGGCGGCCTTGATTGCGTCGATGAAAATTTCGCGGGCGACGGCGTTGGCGTAGGTTGTTCCAAGGTCGGCAGTGCCGTGCTCGGGGGAATAGGATGGAGCGGTCGTGTAGTAGCCATTGTGCTTGAACAGCAGATCGGAAGCGAAATCGGCGCTCCCCTTGATGATCGGATAACCGACTTCGCGGAGCCAGTCGAGATCGCGCGTATAGTCGTAGTATTCCCAGATCTGAGCGGCGAGCCAGGGGCCGGCCTGGGGATTGTAGTTCCAGGACATCTCGCCGTTGTTCAGCGGAGCGGTGAAGCCGAAGATGTTTGTCGAGATCGGGGCGGTCCATCCGCGCGCGCCGTAGTAGGCCTGCGCGGTCCGTTCTCCTGGCTTGACGATACCGCGGACATAGTCGTTCAGCGGAATGAAACATTCGGTCAGGTTCGTCGAGATCGCGGGCCAGTAGTTCATCTGGAGGTTGATGTTGTTATGGTAGTCGACATGCCAGGGACCGTCGACATTGTTCATCCAGAGACCCTGGAGATTAGCCGGCATCGACCCGGGGCGCGACGAGGAGATCAGCAGGTAGCGGCCGAACTGATAGTAGGTCTGTTCGAGACCGTGGTCTAGAATTCCCTTCCGGTAGTTTGCCAGACGCTTCGGGGTCGGGAGGTTGGGGAACTGATGGGCAGGGTTGACCGTCAGCCTGACGCGGTCGTAGAGAGACTTGTAGTCCTCGAGATGGCGCATATAGAGTTTCTCATAGGGAAGACGCAGGGCCGCGGCGATGGTCTTCTCGACATTCGGCGTCGGGTCGGCGCCGACATAAGCCTTCGGGTCTGTCGTGTCGGGGTCGAAGTTCATACGGTAGTCGGTGTCAGCGGCGAGCAGGAACTCGACGTCGCGGGCGCCGGAGACGGTTATCGTCCGTGTTTCGGGATCGACCTCGATTGTACCCTTTCCGTTAACGCGCGCGAAGACTTCCATGGCCCATTTCATATGGTTGTCGGCGACCTCGCCGACGAAGAGCAGACCATTACCTTTCCGGGTCACAGACTTGATACTCTGCGGAGTGTCGAAAGCCAGGGCGAGGTTCTGTTTCGCGTCTGCACTGAAGCGCCAGACCATGACGCTGTCGGGATACGAGGCGAAATACTGGCGTTCGTAGCGGGTCTTCCCGACGTTGAACTCGACGACGGCGAGCGAGCGGTCGACATTCAGGATCCGGCGGTAGTTGCTGATCTTCGATTCGTTGATTCCGGTCGTGATTAGGGCCTCGCCCAGCATCGTGAAACTGCCGAACTGCGAGCCGTTTTCGTAGCCGATATTGCCGCGGTAGTATTTAGAGGTCAGTTCTGCCGCTTTTCTGTTGTCACCGGCGACGAGAGCCTCGCGGATCATGGGGAGGACCGAATCGGGCACCTGGCGGTTCATGTTCCAGTATGACTCTACTCCTGAGCCGGGTCCGCCGGTCCAGAGCGTTTTCTCGTTCAGGACGATACGTTCGCGGGCGACCGACCCTAGGATGTTGGCGCCGAACGAGCCGTTCCCGATCGGGAGCGAAAGTTGCTCCCACTCTTTGTCGGGGTTGTCATAGGGGACGTTTGCTCCGGTTTTCTTCCAGAGCGCGGCGCCCTGGGTCGAAGAGGTCGGGGTGTCGAACCAGATGGCGTGACCGTCTGTGTAGTCGATCTTCTCCTTCGCCCCGGCCGGGAGGGCAGAGAGCGCGAGAACCGACGCCGCGAAAGACCAGGCGCCGATCCGTTTCAGAATTGTTTTCGTTTTGTTAGTCATGGATTGTATTTGAAAATGTGTTTGTTCGAAGTTGCCAGAACGCAACGGCCGAAGCTGCTGCGACATTGAGCGAGTCGACATTGTGTGACATCGGAATCCGGACGGTCCAGTCAGCGTGGTCGATCACCCGCTGTTCGAGACCCTCCCCTTCTGTTCCGAGAATCAGCGCCAGCCGCTGTTCGCGGGCGAGCCGCGGATCATCAACCGGGACCGATTTGTCGGTCAGCGCCATCGCCGCTGTGCGGAAGCCGCGGCGGTTCAATTGGGCAGTCGGGTCGCCCGGTTCGAGCCATCCCCATGGGAGGAGGAACACCGATCCCATCGAGACGCGGACCGAGCGGCGGTTAAGAGGGTCACAAGAAGTCGGGGTCAGCAGAACCCCGTCGACACCGAGCGCCGCGGCCGAGCGGAAGATCGCTCCGATATTTGTTGTGTCCGTCACGCCGTCGATCACGGCGAGAAGACGCGCGCCGGGGGAACAGACTTCGTCGACAGAAAGGAGCGCAGGGCGGCGCATCGCGCAGAGGACTCCGCGCGTCAGGGTATATCCGGTCAGCGACGCCAGCCGCTCGCGAGGCGCCGTGTAGAGAGGCATCGCCGCGGGACAGCGGGCGATTACCGCGGCTGCATCCCCCTCGATATGGCGCCGCTCGGTCAGCATCGCGACAGGCTCGCAACCGGCGTCGAGAGCGACCGAAATGACTTTCGGACTCTCGGCGACAAACAATCCGGCCGCCGGATCGAGACGGCTGCGGAGTTGCGCTTCGGTCAGCCGGGCGAAGATGTCGACTCGCCGGTCTGATATGTCAGTCAGTTCTATTATCGTTGCCATGTCGCAAATTTAACCATTTTTTCTTAACTTTGTGCCCGATAAACGGAATTTAAATGAACAGCGGAGAAAACATATCCGGCGCGACACCTGCCGCAGACGAGCCTAAATGGTTCGCACTGCGCGACTTGAGCCGTCCGAACGCGCTGAAACCGGGCTATATGCTGATTTCGGATATTCCCGGAATCGAGATCTTCACACCGATGAAATGGCGGATTGTCGAGAAAAACGGCAAATCTGTCCGTAAGCATGTGCCGGTCATCCACGACCTCCTTTTCGCCCGATCGACGCGCCCGTTGCTCGATCCGGTTGTCGAAGATCTGACGACTATCCAGTATCGCTTCGTCAAAGGTGGCGGTTACCGCGAGCCCCTGACGATTCCGACAGCCGAGATGGAGCGGTTTATCCGCGCTGTTAACGGGGCGGAGCGTGACACGCTCTACTACGCCAACGGCGAACTGACCCCCGATATGATCGGGCGCACGGTCCGAATCGTCGGCGGGCCACTCGACGGCTACGAAGGACGCCTTCTGTCGATCCGCGGAATGCGCGTTAAACGACTTCTTGTCGAACTCCCCGGATTCTTGACCGCGGCGGTCGAAGTCGCTCCGGAATATATCCAGTTCGTCAAGTAAACCGATAGAACCCATATATATTGTAATGAGCAAAAAATCTGAGAAGAGTTTCGAACTGATACTCGTCAACATCTCGGGCCACGACCGCCCGGGTGTCACAGCCTCGCTCTCGGAGATTCTCGCCGAACACAACGCGACCATACTCGACATCGGCCAGGCCGACATCCACCATAACCTTTCGCTCGGCTTCCTGATCAAGACGCCGGCCGATGTCTCGGGCGACATAATGAAGGACCTTCTTTTCAAGGCCTACGAGATGAACGTCAAGATCAAATTCCAGCCGGTCGAGCCTTCGGAATACCGCGAATGGGTCGACCGCCAAGGGAAAAACCGCTGGATTATCACGATTCTCGGACGCCGTCTGACCTCACGCAACATCGCCCTTGTCAGCCGCGTCGTCGCCGAACAGAACCTCAATATCGACAGCATCCAGCGCCTGACCGGACGCATGCCTCTCGAGGACACCGAGGAGTCGCGGACGAAGTCATGTGTCGAATTCTCTGTCCGCGGAACCCCGGCCGACTATCGGGGGATGCAGGAACGTCTGATGAAAATCTCCTCCGACGAAGAGGTCGACATCTCGCTCCAGGAGGATACGATCTTCCGCCGCTGCCGCCGCCTGGTCTGCTTCGATATGGACTCGACACTGATTGGCACGGAGGTTATCGACGAACTCGCCGACCGCGCCGGAGTCGGGCCGCAGGTCCGCGAGATAACCGAGCGGGCTATGAGGGGCGAGCTGAATTTCCAGGAGAGTTTCCGAGAGCGCGTCGCCCTTCTGAAGGGACTCGACGAGAGCGTCATGAAGGAGATTGCCGAGAATCTGCCGGTGACCGAAGGGGTCGACCGGATGATGACCGTCCTTAAACGCGCCGGATTCAAGACGGCTATTCTCTCGGGCGGCTTCAACTATTTCGGCAATTACCTGAAGCAGAAATTCGGATTCGACTATGTCTACGCCAACGAACTCGAGATCGTCGACGGGAAACTGACCGGACGCTATCTCGGCGAAGTCGTCGACGGACGCCGCAAGGCGGAGATGCTCAAACTGATCGCCCAGTTCGAGAACATCGACATCGCCCAGACAATCGCCGTCGGCGACGGAGCGAACGACTTGCCGATGCTGGCTACCGCCGGACTCGGCATCGCTTTCCACGCCAAGCCGAAGGTGCGCCAGACTGCCGAACAGTCGATCAATACGATCGGACTTGACGGCATCCTCTATTTCATCGGCTTCAAGGACTCCTATATCGGGTAGTCGGACCGGTCAGACGAGTCGGACTGGTCGGACAAGTCAGACCACGGCGGATGCTAACTCAGACGCACCTCCGACTTGACTTCGAGACGATCGTCGCAGGTGAAGACCCACGGGGTTCCGGTAGGGATCTCGAGACTGACAACCTCGTCGGCGGTCATATGGAGCAGCATCATCGCCAGACCGCGCAGGCTGTTGCCGTGGGCGGCAATAAGAACGGTGTCGGTCTGTCGGAACGACGGAACGATCTGTTCCTCCCAGCAGCAGCGGACTCTCGCGATCGTGTCCTTCAGAGACTCGGCCAGAGGAAGTTCATCGGCCGAAAGCGACGCGTAACGCGGGTCGTTGCCGGGCCAGCGGGGATCGTCGGGAGTCAGCAGCGGTGGAATGATGTCGAAACTCCGGCGCCACTGGTGAACCTGCTCTGCGCCGTATTTCTCAGCGGTCTCCGCCTTGTTGAGCCCCTGGAGGGCGCCGTAGTGACGTTCGTTCAGGTGCCAGTCCTTGACAACCGGAATCCATTCGCGATCCATCTCTCCGGCTGCCAACTGGAGTGTCTGGATTGCCCGTTTAAGGACCGACGTGAAATACATCCCCGGCTCGAGACCAGCGCGGAGCATCAGTTTCCCGGCATTGCGTGCCTCCTCGCGCCCCTTGTCCGAAAGGGGAACATCGGTCCAGCCCGTGAAGCGGTTTTCGAGATTCCACTGGCTCTGGCCGTGGCGTAACATTATTATCTTTTTCATAGTAAACTGTACATTTATATACCCATCTAACAAACAGACCTCCGGTTTTGTTATATATAGCGTTATGAAACTACAACAGATAACCGAAAATCTCCGTCTGCGGCTCGGAATCGACAGCCTGACCCCGGTACAGCAGCGTATGGCCACGCTGGTCGACAATCCGACAGTCGTCCTTACCGCACCGACCGGATCGGGCAAAACCGTCGCGTTCGCCCTCAATTTGCTCCTGTCGATGAAAAAGGGGAACGAAACGACACCCCGTTCGCTCGTGATTGCCCCGACGCGCGAACTTGCGTTGCAGATCGGCGAGGTCGTCCGCGCCGCAGCCGACGGCCAATTCCGCCTGACGGTCTGCTACGGCGGCCACCCCTTCGCCGAAGAGGAGCGCTCGCTCGCGGCCGGAGCCGACATCGTCGTCGGGACTCCGGGTCGCCTGCTCGACCACTCGAACCGCTCGACCCTCGATCCCGCCCGGGTCGCGACCCTCGTGATCGACGAATACGACAAGGCGCTCGAACTCGGCTTCGAACAGGATATGAAGCGGATTGTCCGCAGGCTCAAATCTCTACGCCACACAGTCGTTACCTCGGCCACACACCTCGCCCTGTGGCCCGAATGGCTCCCCGGCCGCGACCGCATAGAGATCGACACGACAGTCGGCGATGGAAACTCCGACCCCGATCCGCGGGCGAAGACAGATATCTATCGCATCGACTGCTATACGCGCGACAAACTTCCTCTGCTCGAGGACCTTCTCTTCACCCTTCCTCGGGGGCGGACGATCATCTTCGTCAACCACCGCGAGAGTGCCGAACGTCTCCACGAGTCGCTCTGCCGCGACGGTTTCACAGCGACAATGTTCCACGGCGGAATCGAACAGCGCGACCGCGAAAACGCCCTCGAACTATTCGCTAACGGCTCGGCCAACATACTCGTCGCGACAGACCTCGCTGCCCGGGGCCTCGATATCGACGATGTCGCCAACATCGTCCACTATCATATCCCCCCAACCGCTGAATCGTGGACCCACCGAAACGGTCGTACGGCCCGTATGGGAGCCTCGGGCAACATCTACTTGATCGTCCGCGACGACGAGACGCTGCCGGAGTATGTCGAGTGGGACCGGAACTATATCCCGAACCCCGAAGGACTCAGTCCCGAACCTGCTCCGAACCGAACGATCTGGTTCAATCTCGGGAAAAAAGAGAAAATCTCGCGCGGAGATATTGTCGGCTTCCTCAACGCAAACGCCCCTTCGACCGCCGGACGCGTAGGGCGCATCGCGCTGCGCGACCACAGCTCCCTCGCGGCTATTCCGGCCGACGAAGCGGACGCGATCCTGGCCCGGTGTGGCGGGGCGAAACTGAAGGGTCAAAGGGTCAGAATGTCGATACTGAAGTTATAGATCGCTTTCAGACTTAAAGATAGATACAAACTGCACAAACGGCCGTCAACTGTGCGAATCGTTAAATGGATGTTAAATTGTCGAATTGTTAAAAATCTTTCATTACATTTGCGGATAGAAACCTGTAAAGTTAATTAACGAACCAAGAATTATGCCAAAAATACAAGGAGCTGTTGACATCAACGATGTCAGATGCAAGGGGTGCAACCTCTGCGTGGTTGCCTGCCCGGTTGACGTTCTCCAACTTCAGCCAAAAGAGGTCAACGACCGCGGATATCACTACGCTTTCGCGGCCGCGCCGGAAAAATGCATCGGATGCGCTTCGTGTGCGGCAGTCTGCCCCGACGCGTGCATAACAGTCTATCGTGTAGTTGAAAAATAAAACCACATCCAACTGACCGAAAATGAAAGAACAAGAAGAAGTGCGCCTGATGAAAGGCAACGAGGCGATTGCCCATGCCGCAATCCGATATGGCGCCGACGGATATTTCGGCTATCCCATCACCCCCCAGAGCGAAGTGCTCGAGACGCTCGAAGAGCAGATGCCCTGGGAAACGACCGGCATGGTTGTCCTACAGGCCGAGAGCGAGGTTGCATCGATCAATATGGTCTACGGCGGCGCCGCCTGCGGCAAAGCGGTTATGACCTCCTCCTCGAGTCCCGGCATCAGCCTGATGCAGGAGGGAATGAGTTACATCGCCGCCTCCGAACTTCCCGCCCTGGTTGTCAACGTCATGCGCGGCGGCCCCGGTCTCGGCACAATCCACCCCTCGCAGAGCGACTATTTTCAGGCGACCCGCGGCGGCGGACACGGCGACTACCACTATATTGTCCTCGCCCCGTCGACCGTCCAGGAGATGGCTGACTTTGTCGCCCTCGGCTTCGATCTCGCCTTTAAATACCGGACTCCGGCGCTGATGCTCGCCGACGGTGTCGTCGGTCAGATGATGGAGAAGGTCGTCCTCCCCCCGTTCCGCCCGAGGCGGACCGACGAGGAGATCGCCCGCCAGTGTCCCTGGGCCGTCACCGGACGCCCGGCCTCGCGCGAGCGGAACGTCGTCACCTCGCTCGAACTCGACAGCGCCATGATGGAACAGAACAACATCCGCTTCCAGGAAACCTACCGCCTGATCGAAGAGAACGAAGTCCGCTTCGAGACCCGCTTCACGGACGATGCCGACTATCTGATCGTCGCATTCGGCTCGATCGCGCGAATCTGTCTCAAGACGATCGAAGACGCCCGCGAGCAAGGAATCAAAATCGGCCTGATCCGCCCGATCACCCTCTGGCCCTTCCCGACCAAAGAGATCCGCAGTCTCGCCGCCGGAAAGAAGGGTATCCTCGTCGTCGAACTGAACGCCGGACAGATGATCCAGGATGTACGCCTCGCGACGAGCGATTCGCTGCCGATCTACCACTACGGCCGCATGGGCGGAATCGTTCCGAACCCGACAGAGATTCTCGACGCTTTCAAAAAACATTTCCCGCAGGATTGATCCCCCGAACCTTTTTTCGAAAATCATCATGACACCTGAAGAAATAAAACAAAAAGGAGAAGTCGTTGCCTGCAAGCCCGCGCTTCTGAACGACCGACACATGCACTACTGCCCGGGATGTTCCCACGGCGTTGTCCACAAACTTGTGGCCGAGGTGCTCGAAGAGATGGGCATGGCCGACAAATCGATCGGAGTCGCTCCGGTCGGTTGCGCCGTGTTCGCCTATAACTATATCGACGTCGACTGGGTCGAGGCTGCCCATGGTCGAGCCCCCGCCGTCGCGACGGCAGTCAAACGCTTGCGCCCCGACCGTCTGGTCTTCACCTACCAGGGTGACGGCGACCTCGCCGCGATTGGAACGGCCGAGACAATCCACGCGGCAAACCGCGGCGAAAACATAACGATCATCTTCATCAACAACGCGATCTACGGCATGACCGGCGGTCAAATGGCCCCGACTACCCTCGAGGGACAGAAAACGGCTACAACCCCATACGGACGCCGAGTCGACCTAAACGGCTATCCGATCAGAATCAGCAATCTCCTGGCCGAACTCGACGGAACATGCTACGTAACCCGCCAGTCTGTCCACACCCCCGCGGCCGTCCGCAAGGCGAAAAAGGCAATCCGTCAGGCATTCGAAAACTCGATGAACGGCTGCGGAACCTCGGTCATCGAAGTTGTCTCGACATGTAATTCCGGGTGGAAAATGACGCCCGAAAAAGCAAACGAATGGATGGCGGAGCATATGTTCGAACACTATCCGATCGGCGATCTTAAAAACACAACGAAATGAAGGAAGAAATTATCATAGCCGGTTTCGGCGGACAGGGTGTCCTGTCGATGGGCAAGATCCTGGCCTACGCAGGACTGATGGACAATCTCGAGATAACCTGGATGCCCTCCTACGGCCCCGAGCAACGCGGCGGAACAGCCAACGTAACCGTCATTCTGAGCGACCAGCAGATCAGTTCGCCCGTGCTCGATTCGTTCGACACGGCCGTCATCCTGAACCAGCAGAGCCTCGACAAATTCGAGTCGAAAGTCAAGCCCGGCGGGACGCTGATCTATGACCCCTACGGTATCCATCATCTCCCGACCCGAACCGACATCCGCGTCGTTCCGGTCAACGCGATGGAAGCCACCTTCGAAATGAAGAGTTCGAAGACCTACAATATGGTTCTGCTCGGGGCTCTTCTGAAGGTTCGTCCGGTCGTTCCGGTCGATGCGGTCATGGCCGGTCTGAAGAAGACTCTCCCCGAACGCCATCATCATCTTCTCCCGCTCAACCGCGAGGCGATCATGAAGGGGATGTCGCTCGTCGGGGAATAAAGACGTTTTTTGACATTTTTTGGCCTAAAAAGTCCGTAATTCAAAAAACTTCCGTACATTTGCACCGTAATTATTCTATCCAAACATTTGTAACAATATCCAAACAAAAGAAAAACTATGGCTTACGTTATTACCGACCGCTGCATCGCTTGCGGCACCTGTCTTCCCGTCTGCCCGGTAGAGGCTATCTCCGAAGGTGATATCTACCACATCGACCCCGATACCTGCATCGAATGCGGCAGCTGCGCTGAAGTTTGCCCCAACGACGCAATCGAACCGGGCGCATAAAACAGACACTCTACAAAATAGCATTGAGACCCGCCTAACGGTCTCCAGGCCCCGGGCTGACACGGCCCGGGGCTTTGTTGTAGTATAAACAACCGAAGGGATTATTGGATATCAGAGAGTTAAACTATTGGAGCGGGTACAAAAAAAATTGATTGTCTTCGCGACAACCAATCTTCGTTAACCTTAAATCTAATACCATGAAAAACACGGTGCAAAATTACTGTTTTTTTCGGTATCGGAATATTACGGGGCTAAAAAAATCGCATCGCTTAACATTATTTAACCAAAAAACCAGCGTTGTCGACGTAGAACGTCAGTCCGGGTGTTCCGATATATGGCTCCCCGTTTCCGGCGCTGAACATAACGACAACATGGGTCGGGACGGCGTCGGGCGAATCCCACCCCTCCTCGACAACCGGTTTCATTTCGCCATGGGAGTTGCGTGCCCAATAGGCGTTATCAGTCCTAAGTCCAAGCCATGAGAGATTCTTGTCGGCTGAGACATCGCCGTAGACAAGCGGCACCTGATGGCCGTTGACCCACGAAGAAGTCCCCTTCGTGAAGATTTCTCCGCCAGTTGCGACACGCTTCGCGTGGAGATTGCCGTCAGGGGTCTCCCAGCGACGCTGAAGCAGAACGAAAGCAACCGGAGTATCTCGTCCCTGCAGTGTCTTCTTGCCGCCGAACCCTGAGGATTTTATGCGGGTGTTCTCTGTCGGCATATCGACTTTATAGTCGAAAACCAGAGCCTTTGGACGCTTGGTGTAGGGCATCCCGACCTCCATCTTCGAGTATGGATTTTTCGTCGAACTGATTGGCTCGTTCATCTTCCCGAGAAAGACCGATCCGGCGACCATAACGTCCATATTAATTATTCCGAGAGCCTTGACCCGTTCCAATTCCGAACACAGTTTGGCGCATTTGTCTGAACCGGAGCGAACTTCGGGGTAGACGGCATTGGACCCTTTAGTAACGCCCGAGACATGGGCGTAGACATTGCTCGTTGCCCATGGTGAACCGCCTGAAGGGACGTAGGCTTTGTTCCCATCTATTGTCCTTGTCGGCCCGATTGCGTAGACCGTTTTGTCGTGACCGCCGATGATGAACGATTCGTGGAGCGTTCGGGTCACCCAGTTGTTGAAATCGCCGAACGGAATCGGTTCGAATCCGGGAGTCGCGCCGCGGGTGCCTATCGCGGCCAGGAGAGCCGCCGATATGATTGCATATACCTTTCTTTTCATAATCGTGATGCAAAATTAACTAAAAATATGTTTAGAATGTAACCGTCAGGGCTAAACCAGCGTATCCTCCGCCAAATTGCGGCGACAGGTTGACGGTTGTCGACGTTTTGTCCAATTCGTGGTCGCGACACCAGTGGCGCTGGTCGCCGCGGAAGTAGCCTATCAATTCGTTAACCGGATCAACGAGGAAGGCGAGGAAATAACCGAGGAATTTCGACCCGAGAACCCGATAGTTGTTCCGGAGAATTGCCCTCTTGGCCAGATAGAACCCCTCGCCGAAGATCGAACCGATGACCGGGGTGACAACAAGATCCTGGACCGACGGAATCTCCATAAAGCACTCGACACCATACTCCCAGAAGAATGTCGATATACAGAAACTGTAGAGGAACGACCCCCAGACATTGAAGCCGCAAGAACGTGCGCTCATATAATAGGCCGCGCCTCCGTAGGGGTGGAGTATCCCGTTGAAAATAAATTTGTCGCCGTCCCAGACCGGTCCCTCGTGGAAATGTTTCCGGTAGCGTTCCCACATACTGTTGTGTTTCTGCTCCGAGCGGCTCCAGGCTGTTGACTCCTCCGGCAGAAGTTCGAGGATCACGAGAGTCGCGGCCCCTCCGGCGACCAGCACACCGGTGTTCCCCATCAGACGCCCCCAGTTGGCGTAGGATTCGGTCATCGAATAGGGCATGTCATAGATATTCGGTTTCTTTTTCTTCGACGGCTTTTCGACGGCAGTCCCGGTCACGGCGGTCATCGCCGTATCAGTCAGGAGAACCGTCATTTTTTCGATCTGTATTTCTTCGGGGCCGGTCTGATTGTCGATCTCCCCGTTAGGCTCAGCGTCCAGTGTCAATGCGAATGCGATGAATGCCGAAAGGCATCCAATGAGCCTCTTTATGTCAGTTGTGCTCATTTTCATAGTTGTTACGTGTATATTTCTGACATTGTAACACGTTCGTAACGCTTTTGTATCTGCCGTTAACTCTTTTTTTTTTTTCGAAAATTCCACTTTTCGGTTCTCCTCAACCTTTTTCGCTAATTTTGCGTTGCTATTTATATGAGAGCGACGAGACGACTGAAATTCATCACAACGACCGGTCTTATGCTGCTTACAGTCCAGACTTCCTTCGCGAGACCGGAGCAGACCGATTCGGCAACGACCGATTCGGCCAATCATCGTTCAGGTCTGATTCAGCGCGTCATCGACTATTTCGCCAAAGCGAACGTTCCGAAGGAGGACGGAAAGATCGACATTTCGGTTATCGGCGGTCCGCACTACTCTTCGGAGGAAAAATTCGGCATCGGACTTGTTGCCGCCGCCCACTACGGAAAAACAATCACCGACGGAGATATAGACCTCCACTCCGACGTCGCCCTCTACAGCGACTTCACGACCTCCGGGAGCGTCAAGATCGGAATCAACGGAACGCATATCTTCCCTGAAGACCGCCGCCGCATCCCCTATGACATCTCCTTCGCCTACGAACCGTCACGCTACTGGGGCGTCGGCTTCGAATATGGAAAGTTCGCTGACCGCTACACGAAATACAAACGTCTGTCGCTGAACTTCCAGGCGTCATACCAATGGCGCGTCAGGGACGATGTCTTCGTAGGTCCGTCGGTGACGGTCCGGACTGTCGCCTCGAACAGGATTGCCAACCGCGAAATATGGAACGGACAAACTACCCACACCGCCTCTATGGGCGCCGGAATCACCCTGACCTACGACTCGCGCGACAACATGACGGCGCCCCGCCGCGGCACAAACGTCGGGTTGACGGCGCAGACCTTCCCGCAGTTGTTCGGAAACGCGACCCATTCGTTCCTGCTGCTCGAAGGCTATATTAACCACTACCGGAGGTTCTGGCACCGCGGCATCCTGGCGATGCGGTTCCATGCCTCGATGAGTTGCGGAGAGACCCCCTGGACGATGATGCCGACCTTCGGCGGCAGCAGTTTCATGCGGGGCTACTTCGACGGACGATTCATCGACAAAAACGAGATGGACCTGACGGTCGAACTGCGACAGCGCGTCTTCCGCCGCAGCGGTGTCGCCCTCTGGGTCGGCGCTGCGACCGTTTTTCCGAAATTTTCATCCATGAGGATCCGCCGTATTCTTCCGAACGCCGGAATCGGCTACCGCTGGGAATTCAAACGTAACACCAATGTCCGTATCGACTTTGGCTTCGGCCGCGGCGAGACCGGATTCGTATTCAATATCAATGAAGCATTCTAACCCGTCAAACCGATCGAAATCCGCCAGCACCGTGCTGCCGGTCACCCTCTTCCTCTGGTATCTCGCCGCGCTCGTCGTGCCGAACGTCTGGCTGTCGCTGACCGAACATTTCGGAATCGCGGCAGCCATAGCGAACATACTGCTGCCGCTCGGGGTCTTCTGGCTTCTGCTCTCGCTGAGCCGCAATGTCGGGCGAACCGTCCTGCTGATGCTCCCTTTCGCGTTTCTCGCCGCGTTCCAGCTTGTTCTACTGAATCTCTACGGCCGCTCGGTCATCGCCGTCGACATGTTTCTCAACCTCGTGACGACCAACCCGACCGAAGCGGGAGAACTCCTGTCCAACATGCTCCCGTCGATGGGCCAGATTGTCGTTCTCTATGTTGTTCCCCTTGTCGGGGCGGTCATCGGGCTCTGCCGGGGATGGCGTCTGCCGGAAAGATTTATGATTTACCAGCGCCGTCTGTCGGCCCTGACGGCGATAGCAGGCGTCGCCGCCTTCACCGTCGCCATGATCCTCGGTAGCCGCCCGAGCCGCGACCTGTTTCCGGTCAACGCCGTGTCGAACGCCATGACGGCGGCCCGGCGTGTCTCCGAGTCGGAAAACTATCTTTCGACCTCGGCCGGATTCCGATCCGGAGCCACCGCGACCCACCCCGACTCGGTCCGCGAGGTCTATGTCGCCGTCGTCGGCGAGACATCCCGCGGCGACAACTGGCAACTCGGGGGTTACGGCCGGCCGACAAATACGGCGCTCTCGCGCCGCGACCGCGTCGTCTATTTTCCGAACGCGCTGACCGAATCGAACACGACCCACAAGAGCGTTCCGATGCTGCTGTCCCATCTCGACGCCCGGACCTTCGCCGACTCGCTGAACTACGTGACCAGCGTGCTCCGAACCTTCTCCGACGCCGGATTCGCGACACGCTTCGTCTCGGCCCAGCAGCATAACGGCTCCTATATCGACTTCTTCGGAGAGCAGGCTGACACGGCCCTGTTCCTCGCCGACACTGACAATCCGGTCTCCGGGGAAAAGGACCGAGACCTGCGCCTGCTCGGCGAACTCGACCGTATTCTCTGCCAGCGCGGATGGCGGAAACTCTTTGTCGTCCTCCACACCTACGGGTCACACTACAACTACGCCGACCGCTATGACGACCGATTCAGGCGTTTCACCCCCGACTCCCAGATCGACGCCGAGGCGCGCCGCCGTACGGAACTGATCAACGCCTACGACAACACGATCGTCAAGACCGATTCGCTGCTGGCCGGGATAATCGACCGTCTCGAGGCCGAGGGGTGTCCCGCTGCGATGGTCTACACGAGCGACCACGGCGAGGATATCTTCGACGACAGCCGCGGACTGTTTCTCCACGCCTCCCCCGTCCCGAGTTACTGGCAGGTCCATGTCCCCTTCCTCGTATGGAGTTCCGCTTCCTACGGCGAACTGTGGCCCGGGAAAGCCGAAGCGCTATCGGCCAACCGGTCGAAGGATGTCTCGTCGAGCCGGAGTTTCAGCCAGACTCTGACCGATATGGCCGGAATACGGAGCCGAATCTCACGCCCCGCAGAGTCAGTTGCTTCGGCCGGGTACTGCCTCGACTCTCCCCTCCTCTACCTGACCGATCTGAACGAAGCAGTTCCCCTCGACTCCGGCCTCCTCGACCGCGAAGACCTCGACGCTATGAAAAAAAATCGCTGACTACTTTCGCAGTCAGCGATTTTTTTAGAATTTTTCGTTTGCCAGATTCCAGAGATTCAGGAAGGCGGCGCGGGTTATGTCGACCGTTTTGTCCCAGTTGATCCGGTCGGCGTGGTCAGAAGGCTGGTGGTAGTCCGGGTGCCAGTCGGTGTGGTACCAGATAATCGGGATATCGCGTTTGGCGAACGACCCCTGGTCACCTCCTCCAACCGGGCGGTCCCAGGCACGATAGTCGGGATCGAGGTGGAGCCCACGTTCGGCGATGTCGTTGCGAAGCCACTGTTCGAAGACAGGATAGGCTTCCGTATAGAAATAGACGACATGCTCGGGGTTGTCCTCCCGGTTGTTCCGGCCGATCATATCGAAGTTGAGATATCCCTTGATCTTCGACAGGTCGGGGAAATTCAGGACGAAATGTTCCGAGCCGAGAAGACCCTTCTCCTCTCCGTCCCAGAGAGCGAAGATAACCGTACGCTCCGGCTGCACACCGCTTTCGACGAATGCGCGTGCGATCTGAAGCACGGCAGCCACGCCCGAGGCGTTGTCGTCGGCGCCGTTATAGATCTGGTCACCGTCGAGAAGCGGATCGACGCCGAGATGGTCGTAGTGGGCTCCGATGATTACGATCTCGTCGGGGTTCTTCCCCTCGATCTTGCCGAGAACGTTACGAAGGGAGATCTTCTGATGGACCTGTTCTTTCAGCGCAGCGATCGAATCGGGGTGGACCTGCCAGCGTCCGCGTTTCTGACGTTCCGTATGATATGCGTCGAAAGGCTGGAAATAGGTCGAGTCATTCCAGGGCTGGATTCCGAGAGCCATCAACTGCGATGCGCAGTAGTTGCCGGCAACCCGTCCGCTTTCGTAACCTGCTTCGCGACCACGCAATTCGTCGCTCGCCAGAAAGCCGATGTGGGCTTCGGCAGTCTGGCGGTTGATCGAATTGTAGGCCTTTTCCTTGACCATTACCGGAAAATTCACCTTGACGCCATCTTTCGGCCGGGCGGCCTGAGAGGGCAGCGAAGCGGCGCCCATAAGCGACAGGGCAACAGTCAGGAATATCGATTTAGGGTTAAGCATCATGGTGCGGATCAGTCGATAACGATTTCGTCGACGAATACGAAGGCAGTGTTACCCTTTCCGATATGCCACGACGGAATCTTGTTTTCGGGGACACCGACAATCTTTACGTAGCGGGCCTTCCGGGCGGGGAAAGTCAGAGTATGGTTGACGATTTCGTTGAGGGGACTTTCGAGAGTCGGATTATCCTCGCGGGCGACGCTCGTGAAATTCTTTCCATCCTCGGAGAGGAGAACGTCGATCGAGCGGAAGTCGAAGATCCAGTTGTCGGTGTTGACGTTCGCGTTGAACGATACGGTGCTGACGGTCTCCTCCTCGCCGAGGTCGACGAGAATTTCCATATTGTTGCCGACCCATGCGACCCAGTCGCCGGTGTTAAAACTTTCGGCGCCGAACTTGCCGTCCGAAAGTGTTGCTCCGAGTTTGGCGCGATACTGGTTGCTCGGTGGTGTAAGCAGGGTGACCTCGCGTGCAGTCGCCTTGTTGAAGGAAACGCTGTCGACATAGATTTTACTGCGTCCCGAGGGGCGGAATGCAGCGGCCATTATCTTGCCGCTCTCCGTGATTTCGATCGGAGATTCGTAGAGGGGCGACTCCTCGGTCGGTTCGGTACCATCGAGGGTGTAATGGACTGGTGCGTCATCGACGGTCGAGAACGTCGCGACGATCGCGTGCTTCGCGGGATCGAGCGTCAGCGAGGGGGTGACGTTATAGATATGGCGGGCGTAGTTGTAGCCGAGGGCGTCGTAGTGGTTTACAAGTTGCGGCAACCGGTGGGCAAAATTGTTATAATCCTTCTTTTCGGGCATAGTCCACTGGACCTCGCTCAACGCGGCCATACGGGGAAGTTCCATATACTGGACCTGGGCGTAGGTCGGCATATATTCTGTCCAGAGGTTGGCCTGAACGCCGATAATATGTTTCTGCTCATCGGGAGTCAGCGATTCGGGATAGGGTTCATAACTGTAGACCTTTTCGATTGGCAGATAACCACCGATGGCATCGGGTTCATCCGTGCGGTCAAGGGTCTGGTAGTAGTCGAAATAGAGATAGGTGTTCGGGGTCATGATGACATCGTGGCCGAGTTTGGCGCCCTGTATTCCACCCGATTCGCCACGCCACGACATGACAACTGCGTTCGGATCCATTCCGCCTTCCATAATTTCATCCCAGCCGATCATACGGCGTCCTTTCGATGCAAGGAAGTTGGTCGCGTGTTCCATAACAAAACTCTGGAGTTTCTGTTCCTTCGTGCTGTGAGAGTCGTTCTTCAGGCCAAGCGCAGCGATACGTGCCTGGCATTTCTCGCACTCCTCCCAGCGGACCTTCGGACATTCGTCGCCGCCGAGGTGAACATATTCCGAGGGGAAGAGTTCGACTATCTCTTCGAGAACGCCATCGATAAACTCGAGGGTCGAGTCGTTGCCGGCGCAGAGGAGATCCTCCGAAACGCCCCACTGCTGCCATACATCATACGGACCACCTGTACAGCCGAGTTCGGGATACGCGGCGAGTGCGGCTACCATATGGCCGGGAAGGTCGATTTCGGGAACGATTACGATGTTGCGGTCCGACGCATACTTGACTATGTCGCGGATTTCATCCTGGGTATAGAATCCTTCGTAGGGGATCGAGTCATATACACCCGAGTTGTGCCCGATAACCGTTCCGCCCCGTTTCGAACTGATTTCGGTCAGTTTCGGATATTTCTTTATCTCGACGCGCCATCCCTGGTCGTCAGTAAGGTGCCAGTGGAGTCGGTTGATATTGTGGAGAGCGAGCATATCGATGAACGACTTGACAGAGTCGGTCGGGAAGAAATGGCGGGATACGTCGAAATGTGCACCGCGGTAGGCGAAGCGGGGATAGTCGTTGATTGTCACGGCAGGGAAGAGAACCGTACTGCGTTCCTTTGCGGGAATCGACTTGCGTAGTGTCTGAATGCCGTAGAACGTACCGGCAGCGGTCGCGCCGTCGATTGTCACGAGGCTGTCGTTGACCGTCAGCGTGTAGGCTTCGGGGTTCTCAGACCGGAGGTTACGTTCGAGCAGAATCGCGTCGCGTCCGGGATTTTCGCCGACGATTTTCAGGCGGGTGCCGGTCAGATCGGCGATGTAGTCGCTCAGGAAGGCTGCATAGCGCTGGAGCGAGTCGTTCTCGCCCGCGACGATGACAGTTTTGTCTGTCATGTGGAAACCTTCGCCCTCGCCGAGAGTAATCTCCTGAGGGGCGGGAATGACGGAATAGACGGCTGTCTGTTCCGAGGGGGTGGAGCAGGAGGCGAGCGTAATCGCCGCAAGTGCTCCGCAGATAATTGATTTTCTCATGAATTGAAATGGTATGAGGTTCTTAGGTATATTTTCCGCAAAGTTAATCTATTTTCCGAACAATCGCAAATCAAATTCGGAAACGATTTTTTTTCGATTTCAGTCCACGAATTTCAGAATAATATTCTTAACTTTGCACGATAGAGAAATCAATCAAACAATGGACCAGGACACACATAACGAAGACCGGCGGCTCGTATCGGCCATACTGAACCGGGACACGCGGACAACAAGGGAGTTCCTCTACAGGAAATGCTACCCTCTGTTCCGTTCGATCCACTCCCGCTACCATACAGACTGCGACACCCCGGTCGAACTCGCTAACGAAATATACCTCTATATAATGACTCCTTCGCCCGGATCGGGGCTGTCGAAACTCGAACGGTTCGAGTTCCGGTGCTCCCTGATGATGTGGCTGAAGGTCGTCACGGAGAACTACTGCCGTCGGCTCTACAGACAGCGTATCGAAACCGACGAAATTTCCACGGAGAGCGGTGACAGAATTCTTCCATCGGATGAATCTCTAATGGAAAACACACGAAATCTCGATATGAACGACGTATACAAACTTCTCGAAATGATGCCGAACCAGCGATATCGCCGGCTGATCGAACTTCGATATCTTAAAGAAATGACAAACGAAGAAACGGCCGGAATGCTCGATATGACTATGGCCAATTACTATAACAAACACCGTCTTGCGAAAGAGCAGTTCTGCTCGATGCTGAGAAAGGAGGGACTGTTATGAAACGCGAATATATCGATCTATACTCGAAATTCCGCCTTGTCGACGAAGCCGGCATCGACGAAGAGGCTGTCGGCGCCTATCTCGAGGGAACGCTCGCCGACGATTCGGTCGAAGCCCATTCAATCGAAATGATATCGAAAGTCGATCCGGAATTTGGATCTTTTCTGACAGACCTGGCCTCGGAACCGGTCGTAGTCTATGACGACACCGACCCTTCGGACCAGCAGTGGCTCCCCGACCTGCCCGATGTCGACGAATTTGTCGCCGAGACTTCGGAACTGCAGGATGTCGAATTTACCTTTATGGAAGTCGATTCAGGCCTATCAATCAAGGAGGATCTGATCGAACCGAACATCAATTTTTGTATGTCCAATCCAATTGATGACGATGACACTATCGATATAATCGACATAAAGACCAACCCCGAAGAGATTGTCCCCCTGTCCGACGACGACACGTTCGACCCCGGAGACACCTTCGACCCCGAAATTCCCGAGGATTTTACGGAGGAATTCCCCGACGATCCGATTCTTTAAAAAAAATTGTTTCTAACCGACAGATTCTCCCCCCGGGCGGTATCTCTATCGGTGTAAAGCAAACCGAACGAACAATCCAGATAACAAAAAATTTCAGAACATATGCTTGACTACATTATTCTCGACATGGATGGCGACGGAATCGAAGACTCGACCGCCTTCTTCACCGACACGGACGGCGACGGATGGTATGACACAACCGAAATCTACTCCGACTTCGACCACGACGGAAACATCGAACAGATGACAGTCGTCGACGAATACGGCAACATGACGACCGCCGTCGACACCGACAACAACGGAACCTACGACAACTTCGTCACCGTAACCGACGAGAACCTCGACGGCATCGCCGACTCCGTTGTCAAGAGCCAGGACTACAACCAGGACGGCATCGTCGACAGCACGACAACATACGCCGACACAACCGGCACGGGCAACTTCGACACCGTCATCAAGAGCTATACACACACCGACGGCTCCGGCACCGAAAATCCGGTCTTCACCTCCGAGATCTATCACGACTCGACAGGCAACGGCCAACCCGACAGTTATACACGCATCGATCAGTATGACACAACCGGCGACGGCGTCGCCGACACCCAGATTGTCCGGATTGACTCGACCGCCTCAGGCGTGTTCGACACCGAGATGGCCTACGAAATCACCCCCGAAGGTGACCTGACTCCGCTCTTCGACGGACTCTACTACTCCTCGTCGATTTCGGGAACCCGGGCGGAGGATCTGACGAACTTCGATCCGACGACCGACCCCGAAAAGGTAGCCGGAGACCCTGCCTCCGATATGGATAACTGGGAATGCCAGGGCCACACGAACCGCTGTGCGATCTACTCCCAGCTGTTTGTCATCGAGGGTATAACGGGCGGCGACGTGACGATCGACGAACTCGTCGAGGTCGCCGAGGAGAACGGCTGGTTCGACGAGAGCATGGGTCCGGAGAACGGCAGCGGAACGACCGCGCTGAACATGAACAAACTGCTCGACTACTACGGTATCGACAACGACATGTCGTTCCACAACGACCTCGCCGGACTCGAAGAAGAACTCCGGAACGGCAACAAGGTCATCGTCAGCATCGACGCAGACCAGATCTGGTATGGTTCCGACCCCGACATCTTCAGCCCCGCCTCGGGCGCGAACCACGCCGTTCAGATTATCGGTATCGACTATTCCGACCCGGAGCATCCGATGGCTATCCTGAACGACTCAGGCTCACCCGACGGCTGCGGCGAAATGGTTCCCCTCGATGTGTTCGAGGACGCCTGGAGCGCCGGTGACAACCAGATGATCGTCTGCTATGCCTGAGAACGGTCAGAACCGAATTTAATCCGAATCAACGAAAATAATCCGAATATATGGAAACAACAACCCAGACCACCGCAGGACTGATCCGCAAAGCCGCCGAGTCATACCTGGCCAAAGAGGAGATCCCGATGGGGTATGTCCCCGGCTTCCCGATCCTGTCGATCGTCAACGACATGCTCGTCATGTCGGTACCATTCCTCCGCTATAAAGTGACGGGCGAAAAAGACAAGACCCTCGTCTATCCGATCCGCTATGTCATCGACCTGAACCTTCCCGACGGACGCATCGTCGGCTTCAACGACCTGGCCTACCTGCCGGAATTCGCCAGCCTGAATTTCGGATCGGCCTGCGGACTTTTCCGCCACAAAGCGATCGCCGACCTCGACCGCAACCAGTATGCCGCGCTGAAGGCCGCCGTCTTTGCCGACTACGACCGCGTCATCGCCGCCCTGCTCGACGAGGCCCCCTACACCGCCGAAGATGACGCCGAAATGAGAGCACACCTGCAGCGTATCGTCGAACCTTCGCTCAAACCGATCTACGAGGTTCTCGATCCCGATTTCTACAACAAATATATCACCGAAAGATGAGACGCATAAAAAACAGCAATTTTTTCAGCACCCCGGCGCCTGAAGCCGCACCCGAAGCGCCCAAGGCAGCCGCCGGGACTGCCGGGCAAGAGAAGGGAGAGACAGCACCCGAACCCCGCAAACCCGCCGCGATAGAGATCCGCGCGAAAATTAAGAACGCAGTCGACACAACCGGGAACGCCCTCGAAAAGATGGGGTTCAAATCGCTCGCAAACGAGGTCGCCCGCGCCTGGCAGAGTGTACGCCGCGAACGTTTCTCGATCGCTGTCGTCGGCGAATTCAACCGCGGCAAGAGTTCGATGATCAACCGCCTTGTAGACCGCGAGGCGCTTCCGCTCGGGATGCTCCCGACGACAACGATGCTGACCCGCGTTCGCTACGGCTCGCCCGAAAAACTGATTGTCGTCAACAAGGATGGGCGTAAAGTCGCCGACACGACCCTCAGTCTCGCGGCCTGGGAACCGTTCAAGACAGCCGAAGGTGAAGGCTCGGGAGCGGCAGCCGACGGACAGGCCTACGTCACCGTCAACGACACATGGCTCCGCCGGACCGGCATCGAAATCATCGACACCCCCGGAGCTGGCGATCTCGACGACTCCCGCGCCCGTGTGATCGGCCAGGCGCTGATGGGTTGCGACGGAGCATTGATTACGATTTCGGCGACAAGCCCGATGAGCATGACCGAGCGTGTCTTTATGGAACAGCGGATCATATCGCGCCGCATCCCCTACGTCGCGCTCGTCATCACCCGTATTGACCAGATACCGGAGCGGGAACGCGAGCGCCTCGTCGAGTTCGTCAAACAGCGTCTGAAAGTGTGGGGCCACGATGTCCCGGTACTCGTTGCCGGCGCGTCCGATTCGCTCCCCGAAAAATATTCAGCCATCTGCGGCGACGACCGTATCCGCGAACTAATGACCTCCTGGTCGCGCGACACCTCGCGCGGCCAGTTGATCGAACTCTGGCTCGCCGGACGCCTCCTCGAGACAATCAAATCGGCCCGCGGGGCGCTCGAGGCACAGCTCGAGGTGCTCGACGCCAGCGATGACCGCCGCCGCCAGCTCGCCCAGGAGAAAATCAACGAACTGACCGCCCAGAACAGCCGCTGGCAGAAACTCCGCGCCGAGATGAACAACCGCGCCGATGTCTGCGAACACAAGGTGCTTGCCAAGGCCTCGGAACTCGCCGAGAATCTTGTCGAGCAACTCCAGGTCGAAATCAGCGGCGTCGGCGACATCCCGAAATGGCTCAACGAAATCTACCCCTACCGAATCAAAGTCCAGCTGGCCAACATCTCTTCGGCGATCGACAACTACGCCAACCAGCAGATCCAGGCCGACATGCGCTGGCTCGCCACCCAGATATCGAGCGAATTCAAGGGAGCACGTTTCGAAGGGGTCACTCTTCCGGAGCATGTACGCCCCAACGAGGAGGAAATCGCGCCGGATGTCCGTCAGAAACCTGAGGTCGAGAACCTCGAGAAGAAGAGGATTAAACGCCAGGTCCTGACAGCCGCGACGACGGCTGCAGTGACAATCGCCCTGGCCTGCACGACCGGAGGTCTCGGCATTCTCGGTACACTCGGCTTCGGCACAACCGCCGGAATATTCAACCAGCAGTTCTTCAAGAAGAAGATCGAAGAACAACGCCAGGAGGTCAAGGGATATATCGCAACGCGCGTTCCGGAAATCATACGCGAGGCTTCGGCCGATGCCGGTCTCCGTCTCCGAACGATTTACAACAACATCGCGAGCGAAAGTTTCACCTCGGAATCGGCCTGGACCGACGCCCAGCGCAAGGCAATCATCGCCGCCGCCCGCGACGAGAACACCGAACAGCGCCGCGCTGCCGTCAAACAAAACCTCGAAGGACTCGGAAAAATCGAAAATCATATTAACGCACTCACCGAATCAATCAAATGAGCAACTACGATCAATATACCTGGTTCAAAACAAAACGCGAACAACTCGCCGGACTGCTCGGCGAATCGTCGAAGGTCGTCGACGAGATGAATATGCGCCTCGTCTCCGAGACCCTCGCCGGACTCGGCCGGAAGGTCAACAACGACAGTTTCCGCCTGATGGTCACCGGAACATTCAAAAACGGCAAGTCGGCCTTCATCAACGCAATCCTCGGCGAATATGTCCTCCCCTCCTACTCCGTCCCCTGCACCGCCGTCATCAGCGAAGTCAAATACGGCGAGGAGAAGCGCGTCGTCCTCCACTTCCAGAATCCCCTGCCCGACCGTATCGCCGGAACACTCCCGGAAGCTACGCTCCGCTATATGGAGTCACACGGCATGAAAGATATACCGCCGCTCGAAATCCCCTACGACGAATTGGAGTCGTATGTGACGATTCCCGTCGGCGAGGATTCCGAGGAGTCTATCCTCGAATCCCCCTTCGAGAAGGCCGAGGTCTTCTACCCCTGCCCGATTCTGAAGGAGGGTGTCGAGATTATCGACTCCCCCGGACTGAACGAGCATACGACCCGCACGAAGGTCACGATGGAATATCTAAGCAAAGCCGACGCGATCCTCTTCGTCCTGAACGCCACGGCCGCCTGCGCTCAGACCGAGATCTCATTCCTCGAAAACGACCTCGCCGCTCTCGGCTTCGAGGATCCGTTCATAATCGTCAACAAGATCGACATGGTCCCCGAGCGGGAACGCGCCATGCTCCACCGCTATATTGACCCGAAGGTCCGCCCCTACACGAAGCACAAAGTCTTCTATACCTCGGCAATCAAAGCCCTCGACGGAAAAGAGAAACACGACAACGCGCTCCTCGCCGAGTCGGGTTTCATCGAATTCGAAGAGGCTCTCCAGTCCTATCTGACAACCCAGAAGGGTAAGGCCAAACTGACTGCTCCTGCCCGTGAACTGAACCGTATCCTGACGGCCGAAGTGCTCGAAAAGGCTATCCCGACCCAGCGCTCGATGCTCGGCCAGTCGCTCGGCGAGGCGCGGATGCGCTACAACGCCGCCCGCCCGAAACTCGACGAGATCCGTAACCGGAAGGCCACGGTCATGCAGCGTATGGAACTGCGTATCGAGCAGAGCCGAAACGAATTCCGCCGCGCCGTGAAGGCACACATCTCCGAGATTATCCAGTCTGTTCCGGTCTGGATCGAACAGGCCCGCACGAAGTCGAAATTCTCGGCCATTCCGACGAAGTCGCAGGGTAAGGCCGTCATCAGCGAACTGCTCTCGATCGTGACCGAGAAGATTCAGGAGAATCATATCGAATGGCAGAAAGAGGTGCTCGAGCCGCTGATCTCCGACCGCGCGTCGATTATCTTCGATTCGGCCGAACCAGATATCCAGAGTATTCTCCAGGATATCGACCGCGTCAGTTTCGATGTCGCTGGACTGGAGGACACCGAGCCTTCGAAGGTCAAGACCTGGGAACGTCTCAGTTCGGTCGGTGTCGGTCTTCTGATCGGCGACCTCTCGCTCGCCATCTCCGGCGGTGTCAACGGTTTCTCGAAGGAACTAGTCAAGACGCTCGCCTTCAACCTCGGCGCCGGCTTCCTGCTCGGCTTCTTCGGCATCTTCAACCCGTTCACGGTCATTCCGGTACTCCTCGGAAGCGTTATATGGAATCTGATTAAGGGCGCGGACAACGCGATGAAGAATGTCAAACAGAAGGTCACGGAACGTATCGTCGACGACATGGTCAACACCTCCGAGGGACAGGCCGAGGAGACCGCCAACAAGATTGCGGAGAAACTCCGGGAGATTGCCTCAGGTATCGCGACGGCTCTCGACCGCGAGGTCGGACAGACCGAGGAACAGCTCCAGGCGATCCTCGACGAAATCAACCGCGGCCAGCAGGCTGTCGACCAGCGCAAGGCTGCTCTCGACGATGTCGAACACCGCACCCACAACCTTAACAAGCGTCTGAACGACCTTATTTTCGAACTCGCTGAAATCTGATAATTCTCCGAGAATGGATACGAACTATTTCTCCTGGGACAACTTCGGGGAGATCGCCCGCATAGGCGATCACCTCGAATATGTCTCGGGGATTATCGAAAACCATCCCTGGCCCGAAGAGACACTCGAACGCTACCGGCGCAAAATCGACGTCATCAAAACGAAACAGAACGACCGCGCGTTGAATCTCAGCGTAATCGGCGAGTTTTCGACCGGAAAGAGCACATTCATCAATGCGCTTGTCCGTGAGGAACTGCTCGTCTCGTCGGTCATACAGGGGACTACCGTCTCCAACACGATAATCGAGTATGCGCCGAAACATTCGATGCTTGTCTACCTAAAGGATGGAAGCCAGAAGACTCTCGTCTTCGAATCGCTACCGGAGATGAAAGAGGCGATACGCGAATATACGGCGACTACCGAGACGGCCCGCGGTGTCAAATATGTCAGACTCGGCGTCCCCTCGGAGAACCTGAAGGCCGGCATCCGGATTATCGACACTCCCGGGACGAACTCGCTCGAGGCATGGCACGAAGATGTCACCCGCGAAGCCCTGACGAATCTCTCCGACCTTTCGATTATCCTTGTCGACGCCAACCAGCCCCTTCCGGAAACTCTGCTGAATTTCATCCAGAGCACGGCGATCGCTCCGGTGCTCCACCGCTGCGCCTTCGTTATCACGCGAATCGATATGATCCCCGAAAGGGAACACAAGAGAATGATAACCTTCGTTACCCGAAAACTGAAGGGCATCCTCGGCCACGACCCGATGGTCGTTCCCTATGTCTCGACAGAAGTCCTGAAGAAAGTCCACGGCGAGCCTGCTGAAGAGAAGTATGTCGGGATGTCGCTCGAGAACGAGAAACAGATTCACGACCACATGTCGGCCCACCGCGTCAAGGTGCAGGCCCACAAACTGACCTCGTTGATCACGACCCTCTACGCCGACCTCGACGCATCGATGGCCCGGATGTCGCAGTCGCTCAACGAACGTCTCGAGACGCTGAACCGCACGCGCACGACTGTCCTTACCCCCTTCCTCGACGCCCAGAAAACCGAGCGCAAACGCGAACTCCGCTTCAACACAGATATAATCCGAGGTAAACTCCGCGACGAACTCGAGAAAACAATAGAACAAGAAAAAACCGAAATTCTGGATGTCTTTGACCATCTGCATTCAACATCGAAGATAAAAGAGTATGTCGATAATGAAATTCAGGATGATGTCGATGAATCAACCAAGAAATTAATAAAGATTGCAAAAAAACACAATCAGAAACTTTCGAAGTTATTCAAAAAAGAGATAGAAACATTCTGCAAACTATTCGAGGAAGAATTCAGGAATCTTCAACTGCTCGAAACAGACTTCAAATCTATAAAACCGGAAGCACCGAAAACGATGTCTATCGAAAGTTCTGGAATCAGCCAGGCTGCCGAATATGCCGCCCAAGGAGCCAAAAGCGAGTCGCGATGGACTGACGGCGGTTTGGCTACGGGTGCTGTTATCGGCACTTTCATTGCTCCCGGAATCGGAACTGTTATCGGAGGGGTAATCGGAGGTATCGCGGCTCTGTTTATGGGTGATCAGACGGATAGAGTCCGCAAGGAAGTTCTCGATTCTGTTCGTCCTTCGCTGACCAGACATTTCAATACAGTTATGCGTAAGGCGACAAAAGTCTTTGACGATAATGTTACGGATCTTGTTAATCAAGTCGACAAAGAGATCAACCGCTACCGCGACACCTATCAGGAACGCGTCAACCAGGAGGCAATGAGAGTTCAGTGGGAGAAACGGAAACTGAACGAACGAATCGAGAAAATCGAAGAGGAGAAAACCGGTATGGCAAGCCGACGCCGCACACTCGAGGATATCCAGAACCATATAAATGTTTAAACCAACCGATATGATAGAACAAGATTTCAATAAATACTGGAAAAAATTCGCAGACCAGTTCCGTGGAACCCTGATGACGATGGCCCGCCGTCAGCCGCTGAAATTCCCGGTTGTCAAACTGGTTTTCGAAGACACGAAAGGGTGTTGGGAAAGCGACATCCACGCTGAAGGACGCTGGCTGAAAAAACTAGAGGGGGAGAATCCCCGTCTCGCCGGCCAGATCCGCGGGATACTCTGCGACGACATGAAACTGACCGAAGTCGAGACTCCTAAAGGCGGCGGAAGCGCCGTTAACTGGGTTCTGCCGGTCTGCGCCGGCGGTGTCGGTTTCGGGATCGCGAAGATATGGTTCAACACGACGCTCGGTATGACGCTCTGGACCGCTCTCCCCCTGCTGGCTGCGATACCCGTCGCACGCGCCATCTCCGGCAGCAAGCAGTCTGACCTCTCGGACTCCGTCATCGACCAGTACACCGCCCAACTTGATAAATATCGCGATGCCGTACGGTCTGTCATAACGACCGAAGCGTTCGTCTAACCGCAACCACATAGTCACCCCCTTCGCGGGGGCAGGAGGCAATCAGCCCCCACGACTCGAAACGCTCAGCCAAACGGGGCGCCGAAGGGAGAAAATCCCCCGGCGCCCTGTTTGTTCGATGGATGTTGTTGATAAACTGTTCGTCGGTCGGGAACGCAACATAGATAACGCCATGCTCCGTCAGCGACTCACGAAACAGGCGCTCGAAAGTCTGCCGGGGTTCGTGGAGATGTGGATAGACACAATAAAGAATCGCGACGTCGAAACGCCCGCATCCAATCGTTTCCGACTCGAAATCCCGCTCGAGAAGACGGAGATTCGAGAGGCTGGAACTTTTCCGGCGGGCTTCGGCCAGCATACCAGGCGAGGCATCGACAGCGACAACCTGACCGTCGCGCCCGACCCTGCGGCAGAGTTCCGACAAAAGAACGCCTGTTCCTGTTCCGAGGTCCAGCACTCGCATTCCTTCCTCGATTCCGAAGCGATCTGTTATATCCCGGACCTTCTCCGGGGTCGACAATATCTCGCGGCTGTCCCATTCGGGTGCGAGGCGATCGAAAAACTGGATTTCTTCCTGTGTCATTATGGTAAGTAGTGTATCGTTTCGGTTATTAGTCGTGATGGTATGGTTCTCCGCGGAGGATTGTCATGGCGCGGTAGAGTTGCTCGACCATAAAGAGGCGTATCATTTCGTGGGAGAAAGTCATTTTCGAGAAAGACAACTTCGAGTCGGCGCGAGCATAGACCGCATCGGAGAAGCCGTATGGGCCTCCGACGACAAAGACGAGCCGTTTCAGTCCGGCCGACATGCGCTGCTGGAGCATTTCGGCGAAACCCCGCGAGGTCAACTGGGTGCCGCGCTCGTCGAGCAGGACGACATTGTCCGTAGGCGCGAGCGCCTGGAGTATCTGCTCACCCTCTTTCTCCTTTTGCTGGGCTTCGGTCAGAGAGCGGGTCCGACGAAGGTCGGGGAGTTCGATGATTTCGAACTGGATATAGTGTTTCAGCCGCCGGAGATACTCTCCGATACCCTGGCTGATATAGTCGGTCTGTGTACGCCCGACGACTACAAGCGATATTTTCATCTTCTCGAAGGGGTTTAAGGTCTTTAGGTTCTTTAGGGGATTAGAAGCCTCTATTTTTCTTTCTTAGTGCTGTCATTCTTTCTGAAAAGCCTCCAGTCTCGATAAAATCTTTTTCAAGTCTCTCTAACTGTCTGTAAAGAAGATAGTCTGCCTGATTTATCAGAATGATTGCCATATTGGCTATAGTCTCCGGAGGCCTGGTTGAAGTCAGTGTCATAAAATATTCTGCATCGTTTTGTTCCCGGCCTAATCTTCGCATAGTCTCATACTCTATACTGCCCTTCTCCCACTGTCTGTAATGTCGTGTCTTCAAATAATCTTCATAATCTTCCAAAAATTCTCTCAGACTCGCTTTGGCGACATTGACTAATTTTATTTCTGTTTTCGCCGAAGTCGCAGAAGTTGCACACCCCTCGATAATATTTTGTTTGCCACTGCGGGCAGCATGGATCATCTGATCGATTGTGCGGTCTCCTTTTGTCAGAAAGCGTGTGCAAAAATCATATGTTATCTGATATATCACATCTGACTTTTGATAACTCAAAAGATTTTTATAGTTCGCAGTTTGACGGATAAGTTCTCCCATACTGTTGATTTAGTTTTGTATCTGCAAAAGTACATAAAAATCGGGATTTTTTATGTACTTTTGCAGGCGATAACAAAACATAACCGAAAGATGAAAACAAAGGATGAACTGATCGACGATCTTCTGACGCTGTCGTTCGCCGAGGATGTCGGCGACGGCGACCATACGACTCTCAGCACGATTCCCGCCGATGCCCGCGGAAAACAACGGCTTATAATCAAAGAGGAGGGTATCCTCGCAGGAGTCGACATCGCCCGAAAAGTTTTCGAGAAATTCGATTCCGATCTGAAAATGACCGTGTTCATCAACGACGGAGCCCATGTCAAACCGGGCGACATCGCTTTCGAGGTCGAGGGATCCGTTCGCTCGCTTCTCCAGACCGAACGGACGATGCTGAACATCATGCAGCGCATGAGCGGGATTGCGACGATGACCGACCGCTATCAGCAGCGTCTCGCCGGTCTGAAAACAAAGGTGCTCGATACCCGCAAAACAACCCCCGGAATGCGTCTGCTCGAGAAGGAGGCGGTCCGCATCGGTGGCGGCGAGAACCATCGTATCGGCCTTTTTGACATGATTCTTATTAAAGACAACCATGTCGATTTCGCCGGAGGAATTCCCCAGGCTGTCGCTTCGGCAAAAAAATACCTTGCCGAACGGGGCAAGGATCTGAAGATCGAAGTCGAAGTCCGCAATCTCGAGGAGATCGACCAGGCGCTGGAAGCACGCGTAGACCGGATTATGCTCGATAACTTCACACCAGAGCGCACCCTCGAGGCTGTCCGCCACATAGACGGACGCACCGAAATCGAATCTTCGGGGGGCATTACGTTAGACACGCTCCGCCAGTATGGCGAGTGCGGCGTCGACTATATCTCTGTCGGAGCCCTAACCCATTCGGTCAAAGGCCTCGACATGAGTTTCAAAGCAGTTTAATGCGCCTGTTATGCGCCTGCGGCGCAGTTTATTGTGAGGCTTCGCCTCAGTTTATTGTGCGCCTGCGGCGCAGTTTGCAACTTAAACTACGACCGACAGGCCGTATAATAAACTACGGCGAAGCCGTACAATAAACTACGGCCGTCAAGCCGTATTATTAGTCTTCGATGGCGATAAATATCCCTTCGGGGGTAAAGAGATAGGTGTCTGGGCCCGGAATCCGGAGATCGACTTCGTAGACCTTCCCCTTTCGGAACTCGATTGATTCGACAGAACCGGCCATTCCGTCCTTTTCCAGACGCTCATATGCTTTCTTCGGGAGAAAATCCTTGACTACCGAAGAAAGAAGAACCATATTGTCGGGCGCGTCGATTTCGACGATCTCACCCTTTGTGTTGAACTCGAGGTCGACACCGTTCGAGAGTTCAACCTCATACTTCCCTTTCGCGAAATATTTTTCGCAACTGCGGACTGCGACACCTTTGAAGTGTTTGTCGATAAACGACTTTGCCTTCGAGGGAAGTTGCGAAACATCGGTTGAGCCGGCAACGGCGATACCCGGACCTCCGCCGACAAACTGCGCCTCGGCGACGAACGACGGTGTCGCCATTCCGATTATCAGTGCCGCCACAGCGGCTAACAATCTGTTTGTTTTCATCTTTCTACGGATTTTTGATACATCAGTATAACACCCTGCAGGAAATATAGTTCATCCGGACGATTTTTCGTAATTTTGCATTGTAAAACAGAAAGGAGATTGAATGAACAACCAGAATTCCACTCAAACTATCACTCTATCAACCAGGCAAACTCTGAAAATACGTATACAATCGTTTATTTGGCAGCACGTTCTGCTGCTTATGTCGTTGCTTGCGATGACCATAGGGGTTGCACTGACAATCCGCTCGAATCTCGGAAGCAGTGTGATTTCCTCGATCCCGATGGCGATGACCCTCGCCGGGGGTGCCGGAAAAGTCCCTGCGCTGTCGGTCGGCGACTATACAAACCTGATGAACTGCGTTCTGGTCGCTACACAGATACTGATTCTCCGGCGCCGTTTCGAAAAGGTTCAGTTGTTCCAACTAGTAATAGGAACGATTTTCGGATGGTTCCTTGACCTCAGTATGTACCTGACGTCGTTCGTCACCCCCGAAACACTCCCGGCGCAGGCTCTCGCCCAATTGACCGGTTGTATTGTTCTTGGGGTCGCTATCGCCTTCGAGATACGCTGTGGATCGGTCACGATGCCGGGCGAAGGTGTCCCGGCGGCTATAAACCGTCTGACAGGTGTACCCTTTGCGAAAGCGAAAATCGCGACAGACATAACCCTCGTTGTCATCGCCGTCGCGCTCGGGTATATCTTTTTCGGACGCTGGCTGATCAATGTCATCGGTCCGGGAACACTCTTCGCGATGATCTTTGTCGGCATCGTTGTCCGCATAACCGACCGCCGCATTGGCTGGTTTGACCGCGTCCTAGCCTACCGCCCCGGCTTCCGCCGTTATATCTACGGCCTTCTCCGATACAAAAGATAGAACACGTCCGTTTTTCAGGAGGTCAGAGCGCGTCGAGCGGAGGTATTATCGAGTCGGGATAGTGGGTCAGGCGATAGCCGGCTTCGGGAGTGCCGATAACGGTTATGACATCGAAACGGGGATTCGCCAGCACATCGTGGATACGCATGAAGGAATCGGCAGCGCGAGCCATATGGCGTATCTTCTTGTCATCAATCACATCGACCGGATCGATAAAATCGTCGGAACGAGTCTTGACTTCGACGAAAGCGATGTCACTTCCGCGCGTTGCGACGATATCGATTTCATACTTTCCGACGCGGATGTTTCGTTCGGCAATCGCCCAGCCGAGTTTGATCATATGCTCCGCGGCCAGTTGCTCACCCCATGCTCCGAGTTCGTTGTGTCGTGCCATCTTTTTTTTTCATTTCTTTCCGACAAAATTAGCGATTATAACCGAGAAATCGTAATTTTGCAGTCATTATCATCAATACAAGACCAAGATATGAAAAATCTTCTGACGACAGCGCTCCTTCTCGGAGGTGTCGTGTCGCTTTCGGCGGCGGCTAACGACGCTCCGCGATGGCTTCGCGATGTGGCGATCTCTCCCGACGGAAAAACAATCGCGTTCACCTACAAAGGGGACATCTATACGGTTCCCTCCGCCGGCGGACATGCCTCCCAGTTGACAACCAACAGCGCCTACGACTCAGCCCCCGTCTGGCGACCCGACGGCAAGCAGATTGTCTTCCGCAGCAACCGCAACGGCTCCGACGACCTCTATATCATCCCCGCAGTCGGCGGAACGGCTCGCCGTCTGACGACCCACAGCGGCCAGGAGACCCCGCTGACCTTCAAGGACAATTCGACGCTCCTTTTCAGCGCGAACATTGCGCCGGGACGCGAAGCGATCCAGGGTCCGTTCGCGATGCAGACCTACACAATCGATGTCGACAGCGTCAATCCACGTCCACGGATGTATCTGTCAGTCCCGATGGGTGCCGCAGCCTTCTCGTCCGACGGACGTCTCCTCTACCAGGACAAGAAAGGATTCGAGAACATCTGGAGAAAGCATGAACGCTCCTCCGGAACCTCGGATATCTGGATGATCACCCCCGACGACGGAAAATTCACGAAGATCACCACCTTCAACGGCCACGACCTCAACCCGGTCTGGAACGGCGGCGACACGTTCTTCTATGTCAGCGAAGAGGGAGACAACACCCTGAACATATTCTCCTCGACCCTCGACGGGAAACAGAAGCGTCAACTTACACACTTCTCGAAGCATCCTGTCCGCTCCCTCTCGGCCGATGCAGCCGGGCGTAACCTTGCGTTCAGCTGGGACGGCGAGATATGGACAATGACCCCCGGAGAAGAACCTCAGAAACTGAATGTCGAGATTATCACCGACGACTACGATGCCGACCAGGTCAAACGCTATGTCAGCGGCGGTGCCAGCAACATCGCGGTCTCCCCCTCGGGCGACGAGGTCGCCTTTATTCTCCGCGGCGATCTGTATGTCACGAATACGAAATACGAAACAACCAAGCGGATTACAAACACCCCCGGCCAGGAACGCTGTGTCAGTTTCTCTCCCGACGGACGGACACTTGTCTACGACAGCGAGCGCGACGGTGTCTGGCAACTCTTCACGACGAAAATCGTCAGCCCCGACGAAAAGCAGTTCGCCTACGCTACCGATATCGTCGAGGAACCTCTCTACCGCTGCGAGACTGCCGCACAGCAGCCCGAATTCAGCCCTGACGGCAAGAAGGTCGCCTTCCTCGAAAACCGCACAGCCCTGCGCGTCATAGACCTCGACACCAAAGAGGTCACAACAGCGCTCGACGGCAAATTCAACTACAGTTATACCGACGGAGACATCTCCTTCGCATGGAGTCCGGACAGCCGCTGGCTTCTGGCCGACTATATCGGCATCGGCGGATGGAACAACACCGATATCGCCCTCTGCCGTGCAGACGGCTCGGAGGTCATTGACCTTACCGAAAGCGGCTACGCTGACAGCAACCCGAAATGGGGCGTCGGCGGCAAGGCTCTGACCTACACGACGGGCAAATACGGCATGAAGAGCCACGGAAGCTGGGGTAACCAGAGCGACGTGATCGTTATGTTCCTCGATACCGAGGGATGGGACAACTACCGTATCTCCGAAGAGGAGAAGGAACTCCTCGACAAGAAGAAAAAAGACGAGGACTCGGCCAAGTCTGACGAACACAATTCGAAAAAGAAAGACAAAAAGAAGAAAAAAGGGGAAGAGGCTTCGGAACCCGACGTCAAGCCGCTCGAGTTCGATCTCCGGAACCGAAAATACCGCATGTCACGCCTGACACCCTCGTCGGCCTTCGTCGGCGACTACTACCTCTCGCCCGAGGCTGACAAGTTCTACTATGTCGCGACGGCCACCGAGGGGGGTGCAAACCTCCTCGTCCGCGATCTGAGGAAAGAGGAGACGAAAGTGCTTGCTCGCGGCGTCAGCGGCGGTCTGCTTCCCGACAAGAAGGGGGAGAATCTCTTCTATCTCAGCGGTGGCGGAATCAAACGCGTCAAACTTCCTTCGGGAGAAATCGAACCGGTCAAATTCGAGGCACTTTATGAACGGACCCCCTCGGGCGAGCGCGAATATATCTTCGACCATATGTGGAAACAGGTTAAGGACAAATTCTACGACGCGAACCTCCATGGCGTCGACTGGGAGGGATATGGACAGCACTATCGCGAACTGCTCCCCTATATCGACAACAATCGCGACTTCGCGATACTGCTGAGCGAAATCCTCGGCGAACTGAACGCCAGTCATACAGGCTCCGGCACCTCATCGGGCTGGGCCAGTCTCCAGATGTCTGACCTCGGAGCGTTCTACGATGAGACCTACGACGGTGACGGACTGATGGTCGCCGAGATTCTTCCCCGTTCGCCGCTGTCGGCCAAGAGCGTCGATGTCCGCCCGGGCGATCTGATTCTCTCGATCGACGGTGAAAAGATCGTCAGAGGCCACGACTACTATCCCCTTCTCGAGGGTAAAGCCGGCCGGAATGTCCGCGTCGGCGTACGCCGACAGAACGGCCACGAAGAGGAGGTCACCCTGAAGCCGATGAATGCCGGACAGGTCAACTCCGTGCTCTACCAGCGCTGGGTCGAACGTAACCAGGCGATGGTCGACTCCCTCTCGGGCGGTCGTCTCGGCTACGTCCATATCGAAGGAATGAACACCGAAAGTTTCCAGACAATCTACGACCAATTGCTAGGCAAATACCGAAACCGCGAAGCTGTCATCGTCGACACCCGCTGGAACGGCGGCGGCTGGCTCCATAACGATGTCGCCCAACTCCTGAGCGGCCGCGAATATGTGCGCTTCGTACCCCGCGGACAGTATATAGGCAGCGAGCCGTTCTCGCAGTGGACCAAGCCTTCGGTTATGCTCGTCAACGAAAGCAACTACAGCGACGCCCACGGCACACCGTTCACATACCAGACTCTCGGCATAGGCGATGTCGTCGGCGCACCCGTTCCGGGCACGATGACAGCCGTATGGTGGGAGACCCAGATCGACCCTTCGATCTACTTCGGAATCCCCCAGGTCACGTCGATGGATCTCGAGGGGAATATCCTCGAGAATCATCAGTTGACCCCCGATGTTCTGATTTACAATAATCCCGGCGATGTTATCGAAGGGCGCGACAGCCAGATCGAGGGTGCGGTCAACCATCTGATGAAGAAACTCGACGCCGCGAAATAACCACCTTCCGAACCGAAGAACGTGAAAATCGCGTCAAACAGTTACGCCGTTGTCCGGATCCAGGCTTGGCCGCTACGTCTTGCGGTCATTCTGGGATGCTGGATGACGGCGTTCTTGTGTCGGGGCGCGGAGCCATTTCCCGATTCAATCAAGACATTCCTGTCGCTGATCGAACGATATGATATTCGCGAATCGGTTGCCGCAATCGACAGCGGGGCTTTACCGGAAGTATTCTGGGAACGAGTATCGGCTGGATCTCCTGAACTGTCCTCACTGCGCGAGGCCGTCGCTCGCCGCGATCCGGCAACGATGGCGGGAATAAAACGTCTGCACGGCCTACACCGCTACTCTCCATCCCGCTCGATTGCGCGAATCGATTTGCTACAGTCATGGATTGATTCGCTGGCTCAGAGAATGCTCGGCATCTCGAGCCATGCTCGTGCTGTCGTGCTTCGCCACCCCTGGGCGACGGCGACGATTGCGGAAGGTGACGGCGGAATTACTTATCTGCTCGTTAACGACGGCCTGCTCGAACGATGTGAATCCTTCGGGGCCGACACGGCCTCCCTGATGCTCGAGGCTGCGATGGCGCGAGCATATGCCCATGGCGTCATGGCCCACCATCTGCGCGAGTTTGTCGCCCGCGAGCGCAAACTCGACCGATTCGCGCTATGGAGCGCGATTGCCGGCTTGGTCTCAGGACGGGTTTCGCGCGAAATAATGCGACAGTATGACCGCGAAGAATACATCGATGACCTCCGGATGCTTTACCCAGACCGTCAGTATCTCGAAAATATCGAGGCAGAGTCAGCCGCTTATTATTTTCCATTCAGCGACGAACTAGAAATCGAGGCCGATATTGTCGCCTACAGATTTATGGAATGGCGTGGCCACGGCGACGCATATATCGCATCTGTCGCGATGCTCGACGATCCCCTTCTGCCCCCTTTGGTTTTCACGAATGACAATCAAAGCGAATCGACCCGTTTTCGAATTGCCCTGCTAAAGTTCATGCGCGATAACCCTGACCTCGATGCCTATCGAAAGCGTCGCCTAAAAGAGACCCGTCTCGATGATCCGATCTACTGACGGGCAACGATTACACAATCCGATTTATAATTTCGAGCCGAGAATATCCCCGCATATCGCGCCGACAACAGGGAGTTGACGCCGTGTGAATCGATGTTCGCTCATATCGGTATGTTTCAGTTGAATTTCTTTCGGTTAAAGACAAAGTTACGGCCGAGGTATTTTTCGCGCACGATAGGATTCTCGGCGAGTTCCTCGCTGGTTCCCTGGAAAAGTATCTTCCCCTCGAAAAGGAGATAGGCACGGTCTGTGATGCTCAGGGTCTCGGGGGCGTTGTGGTCGGTAATCAGGATACCGATATTCTTTTCTTTCAGTTTGTAGACGATATACTGGATATCTTCGACTGCAATCGGGTCGACTCCGGCGAAAGGCTCGTCGAGCATAATGAACCTGGGGTTTATCGCCAGACAGCGGGCGATCTCCGTTCGACGCCGTTCGCCTCCGGAAAGTTGGTCGCCGAGATTGCGGCGCACCTTCTGGAGACGAAATTCCGCAATCAGGTCTTCAAGCATTCGCCGCTGCTCGTCGGGGCTGATATTCTTTTGCATCTCGAGAACGGAACGGATATTGTCCTCGACGGTCATCTTGCGGAAAACCGAGGCCTCCTGGGCTAGATAACCGATACCTTTCTGAGCCCGTTTATAGACGGGGAATTTCGTTATATCCTCGTTGTCGAGAAAAATACGACCCTCGTTAGGGGTGATCAGTCCGACGGTCATATAGAATGTCGTAGTCTTCCCCGCTCCGTTCGGGCCGAGCAACCCGACAATCTCACCCTGCCGGACATTGATTGAAACATGGTTGACAACCGTACGCTGGCGATATTTTTTGACGAGGTTGTCGGTTCGGAGAACCATCGAGTCTGGCGTCGATTCGGGAACTTCAGGATTCAGTTCCGCATCGATCAATTCTTCGGCCAGGAATCGTTCTTCTTCGGATATTGCCATAGGATTCAGTCGTTATGTTTCGCTTTACGAAGCCGCCCCTCGATATAGTCGGTCAGCAGACCGATCGCTACCTTGTTGTTACCCCCCTGGGGGATAATCAGATCTGCATATCGCTTCGATGGTTCGATATACATCGAGTGCATCGGCTTCAGTACATCCTGATAGCGGTCGATGACCATCTGTGGCGTGCGGCCGCGCTCGATACAGTCGCGGGCGATGACGCGTATCAGGCGCTCGTCGGGCTCGGCATCGACGAAGACCTTGACATCCATCATGTCGCGCAGAACCGGATCGTTCAGAACAAGGATTCCCTCGACGATCACGACGTCGCGGGGCGCGACCCTGACTGTCTCCGACTGGCGCGTGCAGGTCAGGTAACTGTAGGTCGGCATCTCGATTGTCTTTCCTTCTTTCAAGTCGCGCAACTGGCTGACCAGCAGAGTCCATTCGATTGCGGCGGGTTCGTCGAAGTTGATCTTGCTGCGATCCTCGGGGGGGATATGGCTGGAGTCTTTGTAGTATGAATCCTGGGGGAGCACGGCAACCTCTCCGGCCGGCAGGCTGCTGATTATCTTGTTGACGACGGTCGTTTTTCCAGAACCGGTTCCGCCGGCGATACCTATGATGAGCATATTCTCGTTTCTTTATTATTTTGCGCTACAAAGTTAGCGAATTCAGCCGAAACGACAAAACCCCACGACCTACAACCGATTCATCTGCTCGATATAATCGAGCAGTTCCTCGCGTCCGCGCCCATCCTCGCTCGAAGTCATAAAGACCGGGGGAAGTTCCTCCCACTGTTCCAGAAGCCGAGCGCAATAGTCGGCTACCTTTCGCCGTCCGGCCTCCGGCCCGTTCTTGTCGATTTTTGTGAAGACAATGCTGAACGGCACCTCGTTTTCTCCGAGCCATTCCATAAATTCGAGGTCGATTTTCTGAGGCTCGTGGCGGGAATCAATCAGCAGGAAGAGATTAGTCATCTGGGGACGGCCGAGGATATATCCCTTTATGATCCGGTCCAATTGGTCGCGGCTCGCCTTGTCACGGCGGGCGTAACCGTAGCCCGGAAGGTCGACGATATACCACTGGTCGTTAACCAGAAAATGGTTGATCAGAAGAGTTTTACCCGGGGTCGAAGAGGTTTTGGCGAGGTTACGGCGCTGAAGCAGCATGTTGATCAGCGAAGATTTGCCGACATTGGAGCGTCCGATAAAGGCATATTCGTGGAGCATTCCTCCGGGACATTTCGCGACGTCGCTGTTACTGACGACGAATCGGGCAGTGTTTATAAGCATATATAAATAGTCTGTTTA
>JAMPGR010000020.1 GCA_023663805.1 Clostridium sp.
CCGTCGTTGTACTGCTCCATCGGGGCGTAGCCGTGGCTGATCCCGACCGGGGTTGTCGAGGTCTGGTTGCCCTCGGTGTCATACTGCTTCGACAGGCCGAAGTCGATCAGTATCGGGGTATCGTCGCTTCGGCGCACCATTATGTTAGCCGGTTTGATGTCGAGGTGGTTGATTCGCTGGGCGTGGACATATTCGAGGGCCTCACCGACCTTTTCGATATATCCGATTGCTCTCGACTCGGTCAGCGGTCCCCCGCGCCTGACCATCTCGGAGAGGGATTCCCCTTCGATATAGTCCATGACGTAGTAGGCGGTATTGTTCTCCTCGAAGGCGGCGTGGATTTTTATAATACCGGGATGGTCGAGTTTGGCGATATTGCGCGCCTCTTTGAGGAACTTCCCCTTCAGCCGGTTGACCAGATCGACCGAGTTCTGCGTCCCGATGGTTACATGGCTGGTCGAGGCCTCTCGGTCGCAGTAGTCCTTAGGGAAGAATTCCTTGATTGCGACGAGCCGGTCGAGAGACAGATCTGTAGCGAGGTAGGTTATTCCGAATCCTCCCTGCCCGAGCGTCCGCTCGATCCGGTATGTGTCGTGGCGCAACATCGCGCCCTGCTTCAGTCCTTGCATCGTATCGTCATTCAACGTATTCGCATTTGCAGTAGGGGCAGTGCATCGAGTATTGTTTCTTAAAGAGTCTGTAACTCATGTTGCCAAGGAACTTGTTGCAATCGGGATTCGGGCAGGTATATCGCTCCTGGAAATCCTCGAGGAGTTTTTCGGAATCTTCGAGCGAGGTGTCGTTCTTGCTCTTGACGAAGGTATATACCATAAAGATAACGCCTATAACAGTCAGTGCGACACACAACGTCTTAACATATTCCGGCCAACTGAGCGCAACCGCGACCGCCGAAATCGCACCGCTACCCATCGTAAAGAACATCGGTATACGTCCCATCAAGGCTTGATGACGTTGCCGTTGTTTGATTTCCAGATTACTGTCATGGTAGTCATTCCAGACATGCTCGAGGTGCGATATCCTGAATTTCTTTACGGTTACCGCGCTACCGCCACCTCCGCTGTGACCGCCCGGCGTACCAGGATTCACAGACGCTACTGTTCCTAATTTCTTTGCCGCTTCGATAACTACGGGGAGGTTGATGTTGAAGTGGTCTTTGCCGAGTTCGACGGTGCTGGTCGGCTGGATACGCTTTGAAACGATCTCGGAGCCGTTGACGTAGGTGACATTCTGTGACTTCATGTTTGTCAGAATCATCGTGCCGTTCTGGTCGACAGTTATTTTTGCGTGCGCCACACCCTCAGCCACCTTGCAGCGGCTGACGCAACCCGGCACACTATTTACGGAGCCTATCGCTGCGGTCTTTCCGGCAACCGAAACGAGGAGTCTCCCTTGTCCCGGTTCCTTGCCGATCAGGATAGTCTTGCCTTTAAGTCTTTCCATAGTTTGTATATTCGATTGTTATTGTGTTACAACTTCAGATTCTTTCTCGGAGTTGATACTCAGCCCCGAGACATACATATCCCGAAGCCTTTTCAGGGCGTCTTTCGAGACGCTGATCTGATACTCAAAGTTTTCGCCGTCGCTGAGAGTCAGCCGCTGTCGGAGTATCGCAATCTGGTAGATAAAGTTCAGATTGACGATATGGCGCTTACCGATTCTTGCGAAAGTTCCGGCGGCATCCTTCAGACTGTCGCTCAGAATGCTCTGCATCTGGGCCAGATTCATGCATACCGTCCCTTTCATCTTGTTGTTCAGGATAATGTTCGTATAGTTGCCCTCGGACTCGAAGTAAACGATCTTCGAGATGTCAACCCGGAAAAACTCGTCGCGCGAGTTCAAATACAAATATTTTGTCTTATTCATAATTTCCTACTATTTACCTCCCTGGAGGATTGTGCCCGACTTTAGTTCCATGCCAATTTATTTTTCGATTTGCCAGCATATTTCTTTCTGATTGCCTTGTAGCCAAAACGAGCCAGAACACACATTATAATCGAGAGTACCAAATAAGCGACAAGATCCATCAGGAATTTATGTTTATCGTATAGGACGACAATATTAAACGAGGTAATCGGCCGTCCGGTAATATCGTAGTAATCCGTGTTAAAATAATCTTCAACTCTAATTACGTTATCCGCTATTACCCGCACGGTCTTGTCCGTAACAGGTATGACTACTTCTCCATTCTCATCATAGATTGCATAAAACATATCCCTAGCGTCTTCATCATAGTAGTCAACACTATAAAGATGTCTGTGGACCTTTGAAACATCCCCAAAACCGCTGTAAGGAAATTCGGCGATTAGATTACCCTTGAAAAAAAGTTTTGTTGTACTATCCTGTCTAATCAGAGCATATCCATTCTGCTGTCCATACAATTTCACCCCGTCGAGAGTGAAAGAATTATTTGAAACATATATATCTTCTGGATTGGATCTGACATAATTAGGTGAAACGACCCACTGTTTTGCCGGGATATACAGAATACCTCCCTTTCCTCCCTGAGCCGCTCTCAGTTGATAATCGTAGGTACTACGCCATGTGTTATAAACGTCAGTTTTGTATGTGTCAATATATTCATCTAACGGATCGCTGATTACATAAAAAAACAAGACGACACCGAAAACTGCGAGGTAGCCAATCCAGTTCAAAGGAGAGCAGACAAATCTTTTTATCTTGGCGAGCGGTCCAGTCTTTACCTCTTTCGGAGTCGTGTTTTCGAGACCGGACTCCCTCCAAGCAAAGGATTCGAGTTCGGAAATTTTTCCGGACAATAAACCCGATAACAAACCGTCGTCGTAGGAGGACGCATAGAAATCGAGCTGGTTGCCCTTATAAGTTTCCAGACTTACTCCATATGACGGCCTCAGCGCAGAAATGGCGTTTGGCTCACACCGGAGTTCGAACTTCGATAACTGTTGCTTTAAAAGATCAAATTTCTCTTTGGAAAAGAAGAATTTCTTTTTCTGCTGATGTTGCTCTCCCCTTTTCGACTTGACGAGCATAAACTGGCTCGGTGTGGCTGTAATTGAAAACCAACTATAATCGGAAGCAGTTTCCGGATCAGGGATTACTTTGATTTCCAGTTTATCTATTGCCGGATCAAAAGATGCTTCTCTTCTCGACTCAATTTTCTTTTCTGAAACGGACACAATCTCGATATCAGTCTCTTCAACCTTTGTCTCGTTGTTGCTACTGATCTCTGTCTTTACCGGTTTGGTTATCCACCCGGACAATTCCTCCTCGTCAGCCATATTGATTCTCGAACCAATCGACTGAATCTCTGAAATGACCTGGCTCATATCCTGAGGCCTTCCCTTTTTCGTCGGGGACATCAGACGCTCGACAAAGGAGGTCACAATAGACGATACACCGGCCTGCTTGAAGAGGTCTGTTGGGAATCCGTCGTTCAGAATGTATGACGACGCCGGTGGCGTCTGACCGGTAAGCATCTTGAACAACGTCCCGCCAAAGGCGTAGATATCCATAGTCGCGGGGAAATCATGTCCATCGCGATACTGAGCCTGTTCGATAGGTGCATATCCTTTCGTGCCGGCTCCTACGGTTGTACTCGACTCAGGCTCCCCCTCCTCGGTGTATTGTTTTGACAATCCGAAATCAATCAGAACCGCATTTCCCGTAGCAGATAACATTACATTAGAAGGCTTCAGATCAAGATGGAGCATCAACTTTTCGTGGATGTCACTCAATGCGTTTGCAATCTGGAGCCCAATCTGGAGAGCATACTTTTCCGGAATATGTCCCCGATTCGATATCAGATTGTCGAGACTGCCTCCCGACAGATACTGCATAACATAATACGACGTGTTATTAGCCTGGAACAATTCCAGAACCTTGACAACACCGTCGGAGTTTACTGTCGAGAGTTTGTTTGCCTCCTGATTGAATTTCGAAAGATATTTGCCGAAAAGGCCATCCCTGCTCCCGGCGGTAACGGAAGAACCTTCGCGACCATTCACGTCTCTCATAAAAAATTCCTTTATGGTCACCTTTAGTGAAGAGGAATTCGACAGAGAGTCGGCGAAGATTACATCAGCCAGATAGGTTATTCCGAAACTACCACTTCCGAGAATCTTAATGATACGATAACTATGTGTTTTGCCCTTAAGAATTGTGTCCTTCTTAAGTCCTTTTACTTCCGCTTTCTGGGGCATTATTTTATTCCATGTAGATGAGCAATTGCAGTCAAAAATACTTCCTTATTGAACATTTCGGCCACATATATGGAAACCGGCTTGGATTTCGTTTTGAAATGTCCCCCCTCCGCTGCGTTAGGATAGAGATACAATGTTCCGTTATCAAACGAATATTTAAAGCCGGAACTGACAACGGTATCTCCTATCTTTATGAAATCAGAACCGACGAGAACCTCCTCGCCGGAAGGCGTCGTGAACGAGCCATAGCCCTTCGCGGCGAATTCATCATTGAATCTCTTGAAGGCGAACTGCATCCATGCATTATTTATTGCATTACATGCGAATCCTTCGAAATTGTAATAGCCGTCTACCTCGTGTTCGTTACGATATGAGCCGGAAAGGATTCGTTTCTTCGTATTGTTTTTAAATGAAACCCAGAGGCAGACATCTGTTCTGACATATTTCCGGATGCCATAGATTACCTGATATTGTCGGGATCGTTCAACAAGAACACCATTGAGATCATCGAAGTTAACAACATTTTCTTTCCTTACAAGCCTCTTTCCATCGAGGTTCTGGTGAATAAACCCGCTCTGATAGAGCAAAATACGTTCGGCATTTTTCTTGATCATCCAGTATTTCACCAGGTACCCGATAAAAAATAATTGTCCGACTCCAGGCAGGAGATTCCAGAGAATCATGTCCTTACTAAAAGGTATACGTTCTTCGGTATAGCCGTTTACGAATTCTCCCAGTCCCTCATCGGGGATTTGGATATCATCAGGATTGATTACGAATTGTTCAATAGGTTTAGCCATATTTCGTTAATTGATTATTCGGTTTGGGACGGGAACAAATGAGTGAAGAAACCGACAAAACTCTTTAGCCCCCACCAAGCCAACGCCAGCGGAGCGATAAAGATACCGACTCTTATGATGCCACCTTTTTTCGAAGTGAAGAATTCAACAATCAGCCAAACCAATAATGCGGCCAAGGCAAAGCAGGCTATTGAGGCCCACAAACGCCAGGTCTTCTCCCAGATTATAGTCCCTACAGTTTTCTTATTCGTCTTCCGGACATTTCTGGGCCTGCCGTTCTCATCGTAGTATGTTCCGTTTTCTGTGATGGAATCGTTCTGGAACTGTCCTTCGAAGTATTCGCCGGAAGGCATAACCAACTTGCCGTTACCATGGCGGAGGCCATTAACGAAGGTTCCAATATAGACTTTCCCATCGCCGTAACGCATCACGCCCTGTCCATGGGGACGACCATTCAGGGTTCCTCCCTGATATCTGTTGGTGCCGAAATTTGTCGGGGTATCAGTATGTGTGCGAGACTGCGAGGTTATGAACTGTCTGTTTTCATCTGAATCAGACAGAATCAACAACTTCTCACCAGAATACGAAATAAATTCCATAACAGATGCTCTGTGATTACTGTTAAGGATACCGCTGACCACCCCCTGATTCGCGACCACAAGTATAGTATCGCTGGATTCAATATCTCCCAATCCACCGGATAGAATTGCCGTTCCCAAATAGCATGAGGGGGCAAATTCCTTTTTTATTAGGTATTTGCAATTTTTACTTGCGATTCGGGTATTAATTTCGAGTTTCATTGATTGTCATAGATTGATTAGGTTGGTATCTCTTGGGAAGAGTTACTTAGTTTGGGGACAAAGGTACGAAAAGAATTGAAATATAGAGCTGATGTTTGGCGTAAATTTATAAGGGATCTGGGTTTTTTAACGTTTTCGTTTAGCAAAAAGGAATTGACGCCTGCGATATGTTGTTAGTTTTATGAGCGTTACGATTCGTCCAAAACTCTTCCCAAGAGATACTTAGTTATTTCACATAGCGAGGAGGCGTCGTTCCCGACTGATGTCGCTGACGCAGACGGGGTCGTCGGCTACTACAAACTGAGTTAATGGGGTGGCGGGGTGAGGCGGACGTGATTGACGTCGACAACTATGCGGAATCGGCAAGCATTCTCCCTTTATATATCTATATTTCAGTATTTTAGTCCCCATTAGGGGGGGGTAATTAGGGCTGGGGCGGTCGTTGGTGAATTCGGTGGGGGTCATGCCGATCTCTTTTTTGAAGACTTTCGAGAAGTAGTTGGGGTCGGAGAAGCCGGTGCGGTAGGCGGTCTCGCTGACGTTGTAGCCTTCGCGGAGGAGGCGGCAGGCGCGCTCGATGCGGCGGCGGCGGATGTAGTCGGTCATGGAGCAGTTGACGAAACTCTTCATCTTCGTGTGGAGCAGGGAGCGGGAGATGCCGAATTCGCGGGTTATGTCGGCGATGGAGAACTGGGAGTTGTCGATGTTCTCTTCGATCAGGGTGTTGATCCTGGTCATGAAGTCTTTGTCAAATTTCGTGAACTGGGGGGTGTCTTCGGTGGCGGTCGTGTCGGGAGTCTCGCCGGCTTCCATGACGGAGCGGAGGAATTTTCGGCGGGCGCGGAGTATGTTCCGGACGCGGAGTTCGAGGATCTGGGGGTCGAAGGGTTTGGCGACGTAGGCTTCGGCGCCGCTTTCGTAGCCCTGCATGACGCTGATGTCGTCGGTCTTGGCTGTCAGGAGGATGACGGGTATATGGGAGGTCGCGAGGTTTCCTTTCAGTTTGGCGCAGAGTTCGATTCCGTCCATTTCGGGCATCATGACGTCGGAGACGACGATGTCGATCGGGTTCTCTTCGGCGACTTTCAGGGCTTCGAGGCCATTGGTCGCGGTGTAGACGTTATAGTTGGCTGAGAATTCGTCGGAGAGGAAGGCGAGAAGTTCGGGATTGTCCTCGACAAGGAGTATCGAGGTGCGCTCGGGGCTGCGGGTCGCGTTGCGCGAGGAGGTTGCCGACTCGGGCAGGCCGCTGCGGAGATAGGACTGCTCGGGGGTCTTCGCCATAGTCTCGGTGTTGACCGAGGCGGGGTCGAAGGCTTCGGGAGAAACGAGAAGGCGGACGCGGAATGTGCTTCCTTCGCCCATGACGCTGTCGACCGATATGCTTCCTTTATGAGCCTCGACGAGTTTGCGGACGGTCGCCAGGCCGATGCCCCAGCCGGAATGGTCGGTGTTGTATCCGCGGCGGGTCTGGTAGTATTTCCGGAAGATATTGGTTGTCTCCTCGGGGGCGATGCCGATTCCGTTGTCGCGGACTTCGAGCGACAGATAGATCCGGTCATCCTCTTCGACAATCGCGGCGCGGACGTCAATCGTGCCCCCTTCGGAGGTATACTTGACGGCGTTCGACATCAGGTTGTTGACGATCCGTTCGAGGTAGGTCGTCGAGAACCACACCTCCTCGCCGTTGTTTTCAGTCCGGACGTTGACGGTTATGTTCTTCTCGGCGGCCGACTCGCGGAAGTAGTCGGTCAGATCCTCGATCATCGTCAGGGGGTTTCCTTTCTGGAGATAGAACTGGAAGTTGCCGGTCTCGACACGGTTAAAGATCACGAGTTCGTCGATCATCCCGACCATCTTGTTCGTGTTCGTAATAGCGATTCCGAGTCGCTTTCGGGCGGTGTCGCTGAGCGATTCGTTGTGTGACAGGAACTTCAGCGGGGCGAGTATCAGGCTCAGGGGGGTCTTCAGCTCGTGGGAGATAATCGTGAAGAACTCCATCTTGTCGCGGTTCAGTTCGTCGCTCTTCTCCTTTTCCATGCGGGCGAGTTTCATCGCCTCCTTCTGGCGTACACGCTCGCGGGTATAGCGCACGGCGAACCAGACGGCTACGGCCAGCAGCAGGAGGTAGGCCAGGAAGGCCCAGACCGAAAGATACCAGGGGGGAGAGATACGTATCAGCAGTTCGCGGACCGGCGCGCGGTCCCAGTCATCGGGGTTCGTCGCCGAGCGGAGGCGGAGGCGGTGGATCCCCGGGGCGAGTTCCATTGCGGAGAACTGGCGCAGGGAACCGACATCGCGCCATCCGCGGTCGACCCCGTCGAGCCACACCTGGTAACTCGCGGCAGTCGCGGCGCCGGGGTTGACGATGCCGTAGTCGATCGAGAACGTACGGCTCATCTCGTAGTCGAGGTCGATCTCGGCCATATCGTCGAGCGGGCGGTCGAGGACTCCGTCGGGGTCGCCGGGAGCAATCTCGCGGTTGCTGGCGACGAGGCGCCATAGGTGGACATCCTGGGGCTTACCGCCGACACCGACCTCCTCGGGGAGGAAGGAAACGAGTCCGTTGACCGTCCCGAAATAGAGGCGGCCGTCGGAGGCGAGCAGGGCCGACGAGAAGTTGAACTGATTCTCGGGGAGGCCGTCGGCGACGGTGAATTGGCGTACACCGAGATTGTCGCCGTCGATACGGAACAGGCCGCTCGAGGTGCTGACCCAGAGGTCGCGGGCGGCGTCCTGGGTGATCATACAGATGGTGCCGAAGCGGCGTGCGCCGTCGGCGAAGGAGTGGAGCGAATGGGTCTTCGGGTCGATATAGTGGAGCCCGCCGGTATTGGTTCCGACGAAGATACGTCCCCCGGAGTCTTCGAAGAGGGTCGTGACATAGTGGTCGTCGAGACTCGACAGACCTTTTCCGGAGAGGTTGTTCCAGGTACGGACTTCGCCGGAGGCGACGTCGATGCGGAGGAGGCCGTTGTTGACCGTACCGACCCAGAGGTTCCCGCTGTGGTCGGCCAGGAGCGTATAGATGAAGTCACCGTCGAGCACGGCGTAGTTGGTCGGGCGGAACGAATCGGTTTCGGGGTCATACCACCGCAGACCCTGGGTCGTACCGACCCAGAGGCGCCGCCGTCCGGAGGGGAGTGTCTGGCGGGCCATACAGAAGACAGCGTCGGAGGGAATCCGGCCGGAGCCTCCGGCCGTATAGCGTCGCGACGAGCCGCTGGAGAGGTCGTAGCGGAACAGGCCGTTTCGGAACGTACCGATCCACATCTCCCGGGAGTCGGGGTCGTAGTAGAGTTCATGGACATTCACGCCGGTCGCGGGGATACGGTCGAACTGGGAGACAACGCCGGTCTGCAGATCCATCAGGTTGATACCGCCATCTTCGGTCGCGAGCCACAACTGGCCGCGGACCGGCTCGGCGAGACGGCGGACTGCCTTGCCGCGGAGCGACTGGCCGTCGTAGCCGGGCTGGACCCACATAAAGTTCGAATAACTGTTTTTCAAGACATTGATCCCGCCGAAGTATGTTCCGATCCAAAGGTTTCCGGCGGCATCGGGTTCGATACAGTAGATTGCGTTGTCGTTCAGGCGGTTCGAGTTGACGAGGTCCTGCCGTACGACAGAGATATGTCCGGTCGCCGGATCGATCACGCGCAGGCCCCCTTCGGTTCCGAGCCATATCATCCCGGCACGATCCTCGGAGATGGCGCGCACGGTTCCGGCTGGAAGTTCCGAATCGTCGTAGATACGACGGTTGCCCGAGAGGAGGTCGACCGACATGACACCATGGCCGTTACGGCCAATCCACAGATGTCCGCCGCGGTCGAACGCGAGGGGAATGATCCCGTCGGCACCGTTAAGGAAGTCGGCGTAGATATCGGGGTCCATCACAGTGCGCTGGCCCGAAGCGGGATCTATTATGTTGATTCCGTTGTTAGTCGAGACATAGATTCTTCCGTCGGGGGAGATTGCTGCGCCGACGGCATAACTGTCGGGCTGGGCGTCGATGGGGCGGAAGCAGTCGGCCGCGGGGTCATAGACAGCGATCAGGTCGCCGAAGCAATAGACCTTTCCGTCGGCCGCCTCGAGAATCGACGACACACGTCGCGACATCTCGGGGTAGCGTTTGAAGTCGTTCGATTCGGGACGGTAGCGGCAGAGACCGCGCTCCGACCCGATCCAGAGCGTATTGTCGGAGGAGACGAGGAGTCGTTTGACGAAGTTATAGGGGAGAGAGGTCGAGTCGCCGGGGGTGCGGTAGTAGGTCTTGAAGGAGTATCCGTCGTAGCAGGCAAGCCCGTTGCGTGTCCCGACCCAGAGGCGCCCCATGCGGTCGAAGGCGAGTGCCTCGACCTGCTGGTGGGGAAGTCCGTCGGCGCTCTTCAGATGAGAGAAATGATAGTTGTGGGGAAGTTGAGCAAAGGCGCCCCACCAAGGGAGCGCCGATGCGATAAGGAGTATGGAGAGTATGAACCTACGGATCATATGTCAGTCAGAGAGGGTATGGATTTCAGCGAATCTGGAGTTTACAGGTTTGGAACGACCCGTCGGCGAAGGCCGCGCGGAGGATTACAAGACCAGTCAGACCGGTATGGACGGTGGCCGACGCCGCGCCGCCGCAATCGAAGTTGCCAAGCGCCTTTCCGTCGGCCGAGAAGACCGACAGCGAAGCAACCGGGGCGCCTGCGCTCTCAACCGAGACTTCGCCCGAGCCGAGAGCCCGGACAGTCAGGGCCGACGAAGTGGCGTCGCCATCGGCTGCGACAGTCGGAATCGCCGTTGCGCGGGGATCTTCGTTCAGGTGGAACTCGGGCCAGGTCCAGGAGGCGTTCTTCGCTGTCTGGGGTATCGGCTCATAGAGGAGCGCACCTTCGCGGCGGTCACGCACCTCGACGTTGCAGCGCATCGTGTGGTCTGCATCGACCGGACCCGAGAAACCGAGTGCACGCCAGGGAATGGCGATCTCCATCTGGTAATAGGTCTTCGAGACGGCAACCTCGTAGTCGACCCCTTCGGGGACTTCCTCGGCTGTTGTCCAGCGGTTGTTTGCGCCGTAGCACCAGTCGACCGTTCCGTCGACATTCATAAAGATGCGGAATTCGCCGTCCTGGGGATATGTGTCGCAGGCGTTGTTCATGTCGAGGTAGATATAGACACCGTCGTTATCGATCTTGTCGGTATAGATATCGCTGTCGACAACTCGGGTATAGAAATAGAGGTTGTCGTTGTCGTAGAGGAAGTCGGCGATAGCGCGCTTACGGGTGTTTGTCGCGCCGAGGAAAATCTGGGTAGCGTTCTTGAAGGTCCAGTTCTCGCGGGAGACCGAGGCGTTGACGGTCGGCGTGCCGAAGTCGCAGACGACGCCGCGCATCGCGTAGCCCTTCATCAGGTTGATCGCGTTCCCATCGCTCGGAGATCCGATCGAGGCGAGGGCGAAGATGTCGTCGCCGTTGCCGATGTTGATCGAGTTCCAGAGGGCGTGGGATGTCTGCGGGAGGCCGAAGGGCTCGGAGACCTGGGTGAAGTTCCGTGCATCGGGATCGCCGACGGCCACGAACATGTCGAAATTCGCCTCGGCTCCGGGACGACCCCAGTGGTCACCCTGCCAGGATGCGATAGTCTCGCCCGAGCGGAGTTTACGGATATAGGGGGCGGCGCTGATCCAGCTCATATTGTCGGTGTCGCTGTCGGACCAGATTGTATGGCGGTTCGGGCTGTTGGCATCGACCCAGCAGTCGTGCCAGTTCTGCTCGAGAGTACAGCGCATCGTCGTCGCGCGGAAACCGCGGGGATATCCGTTGTCCTCGACGATAACAACAATCTCGCCGGCGTCGGTTATGATTGCCGAAGGCATGCCGTCGCGGTGTCCGGCGCGGTAGCACACGCGTTCGGCGGCGCCCCAGGTTAGTCCGCCGTCGAACGAGCGGCAGAGCGAGATTTCCTGGTCGTTGTTGGTCTGATAGGGATATTCGTTGGCGAAGTAGCAGTGGACCTCTCCGGTTCCGGGGATTTCGAGGAAAGAGGGTTCCCAGCATCCGTCGCTGAACGTATACGAAGCGTCGTAGATAAAGATCGGGCCCTCCCAGGTCTTTCCGTTGTCGGTCGAGCGCATTGTCCGGATTCCGAAACGGCGCTCCTCCGAATAGGGGGAGGAGGGGCGGGGATTGAACCCGACGAGGATTGTTCCGTCGGCGAGCTGGACGAGGTCGGGAACGGCATAGGGAACTCCGGAGGCGTTCTGGATGATACGCTCCTGGGTTGTCCAGTTGACCCCTTCGTCGGAACTGTAGCAGACCGAAATTCCGGCACCACTTTCGGCGGCAGCCATCAGTCGGCCATCCTGCAGGGGGATAATACGGGCGTAGTTACCGGAGCCGAAGATGACCTTTTTCGAATTTAGGTCCCAGAGGACGCGGGTCGTGTTGTCCGGCGCGTGGTATTTGGCAGAGACAGGGATCGCCGCCATTCCCGCGAGGAGAATGGCAGCGATGCCTGCGATAGTCGATAGTCTGAGATTCATGGATATTTCTCCGTTATATTGCTATACAAAATTACGAAATCATTTTGTTTTGATCGTCACGACACATGTCGATTCGACCTTTACTTCGGGATTTTCGGGGGAGGTCACGACGAAACGGTAGGTAACCGGCGAGGTGAAGTCGACCGGCTGGCCGCTGACAGCCTCGGAACCGTCGGGGAGGTAGACATGTTCGTTGGTATCGTAGAGGGTGAACACGGGAGCGATAGTTGCGAGGTCTGTTCCGGCGGGAACCTCGAGGTCAATCGAGTAGTAGGTATAGTCATACTCTGTGCGGACAATCTTGGCGGTCACGCCGGCAGCCTTGAACGTCTTGAATTCGCCGTAGTTCAGCGTATAGAGACGATAGTCGCGGGTAGAGCCCATGCTGGAGGTCGTACGAATCTCCCAGGGGGAGGTCAGATCATACTGCTTTGTCGAGACAAACGGGTTGAAATCCGCCTCGCTGCCGAGAATCCGGAGTCCGACGGTCGTCGACTGAGACTCGATATAGAATTTCAGTTTCTGCTTCTTAAGGTTGACCGTTGCGTCGGAAGTCTTGTAGTGGATCTTCCGGGGAATCGGGAGAACCCAGTCGCGGTCGTTGACGGCTGTCGCATAGACCTCGTCGTAGAGGACGGCGGGAGCCGAGAGTTTGTCGATTGCCGTGATGTCGTCGGTTACGTGGATATAGACCGAGCAGGTGTCGCGCGAGAGCGACCGGCCCATATCCTCGTGGTTCGTCGCAACGCAGACGACCTTGTAGATTCCCGGGAGGGAGTAGGAGTAGGTGAAGAGTCCCTTGTTGACGACCAGACCTGAATTGGAGGAGTCGCGGAGTTCGTAGACATGGCTTTCGTCGCCGGGATAGATGACGACATTGTCGGCCTGGCCGACGAAATGGATCGTCATCGACTGGTTGACCTCGAGTTCGGTCTGGTCGACGCTGATGGCCGCCTTGGCGGGTTCGGCAGTGTCGTTGTCGCTGCAGGAGGTTGCGACAGAGAGGGCGACCAGAGCGAGCGGCAGGAATAATATATTCTTGTTCATATTGTTGTTCACTTGGATGGCTTGGAATTAATAACCGGGGTTCTGGGTGACGACGCCGTTAGAGATGTCGATTTCGGTCTGCGGAATTGGGAAGATCTCGTTGACCCCTTCGCGGAAGTAGACACCGCGGTGGTTCGAACGGGTTGCGGCAAAAGTCTGGAGACATTCGCGTGCGCGGCCCTGGCGGACGATGTCGAAAAAGCGGTCCCATTCATGGAAGAGTTCGATTTCGCGCTCTTTCCAGATCTGGTCGCGGAGGTATCCGTAGCCGCCGCCGACATATAGGGTCGTACCGTTGTTGATTGTGTTTGCCTGGGCCTTGTTACTATTGAGCTGTTCGAGAGCGTCGGCGCCGCGGCCAACCTCGTTGAGAGCCTCGGCATAAGTCAGGACAACCTCGGCGAAACGCATGTAGCGGCGGTTTTTCTGGCTGTCGCCATCATAGATCGGGCGGTCCTTGACCGGGGTGTAGTTCTTCAGCGAGAGGATATGGCCCGATCCGATTTCGGTGTTCTCGTGGTCGGGGGTGAACTCGTGGTGGCCGATGGTGAAGCGGGTGCGGACGTCGCTTCCGAACACACGCGTGCGGATTGCGTCGTCGGCGTAGATCGGCTGGTAGAAGTTATTGATCGGGAAGAGGGTCGAGTAGATTCCGGTACCCTCGTTGGTGTCGCCGGTTGTTCCGTCGCCCGATTCCTTGAAAACGATTTCGAAGACGGAGCCCTTGCAGAATTCTCCCTGCGAGTAGAACTGCTCGTCGTAGGTCAGTTTGTTGCCGTAGGCGTCGGCATATTCGAGACCATAGGCATTGTTCAACTGGGGGCATGTCGATTCGAGAGTCTCGACCGGATCGCTCGGGCCGTTCAGCGACAGGGGCTTGAACCAGAGTTCCTCGCGGAGGGTCTCCCAGTCGGTGTCGGGGTATCGTTCGTCGAAGCGGAGCATCTCGGCGAAAGTCATCGGCATACCCTTGACGAAGTAGTCGCCGAGTTCGGCTGCCTGTTCCCATTTCTCGGAGTAGACACCCGGAGTTGCCTGATACATCAGGACCTTCATCAGCAGACCGACGGCTGCGCCTGCACTGGCCTTGCCGCTGTTGCTCGAGGTATATCGGCTCTGGAGCATGATTGCAGCCTCGCGGAGATCTTTTTCGATATAGGCGTAGCACTCCTCTTTCGTGCTGCGCGGGATAACGAGGTTCTCTACAGTCTCGACCTCGGGACGGATCGGCACACCGCCGAAGGTCTTGACGAGGCTGAAGTAGAAGAGCGCGCGGAGGAATTTCGCCTGACCGTAGATTTCACGGACTTCACGATAGTTCGAGTAGGAGTCGGTCGACAGTCGGCAGCGGTGGATGTTCGCGATGACCTGGTTTGCACGGTGGATACCCTGGTAATATAGAGTCCAGCGGTTCAGGATATAGGTGTTCGAGGTTGTGAACCGGAAGTTGACGAGTTGTCCCATATGAGACGAGAGACCTTCGTCAGAGCCAATCACGTCGTCGCCCATAGCTTCGCCGAAGCGCCAGTCGGTGTCCTGGAAACCATCGCTCTGGAGGATGTCGTAGGTCGCGTTCAGAGCGGCCTGTAGTTTGTATTTCGTGTCGTAGAAATCCTCTTCGAGGTTGTTGCCCTGGGGCTTGACGTCGAGGAAATCATTGCAGGCTGTGAAACTGGCGGCCAGAGTCAGGGAGATTGCTCCGGTCATCGCGAGATGACCGATCCGGCGCAGACCTGCGGGGATGTTATTTATAATCGAAGATTTCATCTTAATTCGGTTGTTTCAGAGTTTAGGGATGACGGACGGAATCAGATTCCGAACTTGATTCCGAATGTGAAGGAACGAGCCTGGGGATAGTTGCCATGGTCGACACCCATCGAGAGGTTGTTACCCTCGGTTCCGCTGACCTTGCCGACTTCGGGGTCAAAGCCGTCGTATTTGGTCCACGTGAAGAGGTTGTAGGCCGTAGCGGAAACCTGGAGGCTGCTCAGACCGATACGTTTGATCAGCCGCGTCGGGAAGTCATAGAACAGACGAACCTCCTTGAGGCGGATATAGTCGCCATCCTTGACGAGGAAGTCGGAGGAGCGGAAGTTGCGGGCGGCGTCGTCAGAGTCAAGGTCGGGCACGGTGGCCGAGGTGTTCAGGGGGAAGAACTTTCGGTTGTCGGAGACCTGTCCGCTCCAGTGCTGCGTACGGATGTCGGCATAGACGTTTCCGTTTGCGGCGTTATAGAGGTAGTAGTCCATGACGTTATAGAGTTTGTTGCCGGTCTGTCCCTGGAAGAAGAGGCTCAGACCGATGCCGTCATACTGGAAGTTCAGCGGAATACCGAAGACAAAGTCGGGAAGAGGGGAGCCGAGATAAGTACGGTCCTCGGCCGTTATTTTTCCATCTCCGTTGAGGTCTTTGAAGCGGAAGTCGCCGACGCGGGTTGTCTGCTCGGAGTCGAGTTTGCCCGGTTCGTACTGTGCGCTGGCGCGGACTTCGTCGTAGGTCTGGAAGATACCGTCGGTGACATATCCGAAGAAGGAGCCGATTGGACGTCCGACAGCGGTCTTTGTGACATAGTCGACAATCGAGCCCTCGGAGAGGTACGAGCCGTAGATCGGTTCGTTGCCGGTTCCGAGCGATGTGACCTTGTTCTTGATCCAGGAGACATTCGCGCCGATATCGAAACTGAACTTGCCGAATGTGTGCTGGTATTTCGCTGTTATTTCGACACCGTTGTTACGGACGGCGCCGGCGTTGGTCATCGGCGAGGTGTTCAGACCGGCCGAAGCGACGGTCGGAACGGCGAGGAGCATGTCGGTCGTACGCTTGTAGAAATACTCGGCGCCGAACTGGATCGAGTTGTTCAGGAAGGCGAAGTCGACACCGACGTTGTAGGTCTCGGTCTTCTCCCATTTGATGTCCTTGTTGCCGATAGTCAGGGCGGTGTAACCGGGCTGGAGGACATGGGATCCCTGGCCGTAGGGGTAGTTGTACTGGCTGACGAGGTAGGTGTAGCGCGAGAGTTCGTCGATTCGGTTGTTACCGAGTTTACCCCAGCCGAGACGGAGTTTGCCGAGGGTCAGCCAGGTCTGGTCGCGCAGGAACGATTCGGAAGAGAATTTCCAGCCGAGCGAAACCGAGGGGAAGTAGCCCCAGCGGTTCTTCTTGTCGAACATCGACGAACCGTCGATACGCATATTGACCTGAAGGAGATAGCGGTCACGGAAACTGTAGTTGACACGTCCGATGAAGCCGACGGCTGTCCATTTGCGGTCGAGGCCGTAGGTCTTGTCGCCGGTAAAGCCGCTCGAGAGGAACCAGTTGTCTTCGGAGTTCGAGGGAGCACCTTTCTTGTTCGACTCCTGATAGGAGTTCTTGTAGCCTTCGGCAGTCTGGCCGACCAGGGCCGTAATGCTGTTGTATTCGTTGTCCCAGTCGAAAGTCAGAAGGTTGTTGACCTCCCATTTTCCGATCTGGTTCTTATACTGGTAGAGAGAAGTCAGGTCTGTCATCGAGAAGTCCTCTTCGAGTTTTCCGACTTCGGTGAACTGTTTCGTTGTCTGGGGGAGGACATAATATGACCCCTTCAACTGGTAGTTGAAATATTTCAGGAAGTCGGCCGAGAGGGTCAGGTTCATGTCGAGACGGTCACGCTTGATGCTGCGGTGGTAGCGGGCAATCTGTGCCAGGGGGTGATCCTCGCTCCAGTATCCGACGGAGTTGTAGGTCATAACCATCGGGCTCTGGTAGAGGGCACGCTTAAGGACCGAGCCTGATCCTTCGGGGACGAGGTCGCGGTCTTCGTTAGAATAAGAGAAGTTGGCCATCATCTTCAGCCATGAAGATAGTTTCTGGTTCAGGCTGAGGCGGAAGTTGAAACGGGTGTAGTCCGAACCGCGGACGATACCTTTTTCGTTGTAGTAACTTCCGGAGGCCATATACTGGGTGTTGTCGTTGCCGCCGCTGACCGAAACGTTGTACTGCTGTTTGGTACCGGTGCGGGTAATGGCGTCCCACCAGTTTGCGGGGGAGTTCTGGGCGATTGTGTCGACAAGGAATTTCATGTGGGGGTCGAAGGTATATGCTCCCGAAGCATCCTTTGTCTGATAGATACGTCCGTCAGTCGAGTAAAGGTTCGTACCATTTATATAGTCAAGCATCAAGGCGTAGTCTTCCGTGCCCATGACGTCGATTTTTTTCCAAGGATTCGAGAAACCGAAGAAGCCGTCGAAAGTGACTGATACTTTTCCTTTCTCGCCGCTTTTTGTCGTGATGCTGACGACGCCGTTTGCGGCACGCGCACCGTAGACAGCCGATGACGCCGCGTCTTTGAAGATCTCGATGTTCGCGATGTCGTTCGGGTTGATGTGGGTGATATCATCGACGATAAATCCGTCGACAACATAGAGGGGGTCGGCGTCGTTGATCGTACCCGTACCGCGGATTTTGATCGTCGTCGCGCCGCCGGGGGCACCACTGTTCTGGATGATGTTGACACCCGAAGCCTTGCCCTGAAGGGCCTGGAGGGCCGAGGAGACAGGGACATTGTTGATATCCTTTCCGGAGACCGAGGATATAGCGCCGGTCACGTCGCTTTTACGCTGTGTGCCGTAGCCGATGACGATGACCTCGTCGAGGACTTCGGCGTCGGTCGACAGGGTGATATCGATTTTTGTCCGGCCGTCGACTTTCAGTTCGACCGGTTTGTAGCCGACACAGTTGACGGTCAGCGTTGCGTTCGGCGCCACGACAATCGAGAATTCGCCGTCGATGTTTGTTGCGACACCTATGTTCGTGCCTTTGGCACGTATGCTGGCTCCGATGACCGGTTCACCGTCGGAACTGTCGGTGACCGTACCGGTGACAGTGATGTTCTGGGCCAGCATAGTTAGATTGATGAAGGCCAGCAGCAGAAAGGCCGACAGCCGCATGAATGATGACTGGAGCATATTGAATGGTTGGATAGTTTTGATGAAAGGGAAGGAGGAGAGGCGTCGTTCGGAAGAGAGATAGCCGGGAGAGGGACGCCGCCGGGGTGTCCCCCTCCCGTATTCGAGAGTGTTCGATTATTTTACGATAACTTTGCCTGTCAGGATCTTGCCCTCGACTTCGACAGTCAGCAGGTAGAGACCTGCGGCGAGACCTTTGACACTGACGGTGTTAGCCTCGGGAGCGTCGACGCTGAGAACCTTCGAGCCGGAGAGGCTGTAGAGCGTTGCGATTTCAACCTGTCCGACAACATCGATTTCGAACGAATCGACAACCGGGTTAGGCATAACGTTGACGACATTTCCATAACCGGCCTTTTCAGCCTCGATATTCTCGATGGCGGCGAGTTCTTCGCGGGTAGCGAAAACAGGTTCCATGACGTCGGGGTTCAGTTCGAGGTCGCAGACATCCGAGCGATAGCTGTAGATGTAGAGGTTTTTGGTTACGCCCGAGGTGAACAGCAGTTTGCCATCGAGATTACGGAGAGCGTAAATCAGGTCGCCGTTCGGATCGAAGTTCGTGACGATTTCAGGCGTGCCGTTCCATTTGTCGAGGCGACAGAGAACGGTCTTCGTAGCATTGGTACCATCGATACCCTGTTCACACCACCAGTACATCGAGCCACCGACTACGAGGGGTTCTTTGACCCAGTCACAGAGTGCACCGGGAGCCCAGTCACACTGCATCCAGACTTTTTCGCCGTCATAGCAACGGAGCTCACCACCGTGGTTATCGGGTTTGGCAGCGTCGAATCCATCGGCTGCGCAGAAGATGTAGAGATTGTCGAAGACAGCACCGCAGTCGGGGTAGGAGTTGTGATCCTGGCTGGGTTCTTCAGTAAAGACATCGAAAATCCTAAAGTTGCCTTTCTCACAGTTGGTTACGCCGAGTTCGTCACCATAGATATCGTTGCGTGAACGGAAGCAGATTTCGCCGTTGTAGGGTTCGCCTACCATTGTGACACCACCACCAACACCAAGTCCGGCCTCGTTGACGCGGTCGATTGTGTTGAAGATTTCATAGCATTCGCCGGTTTTAACGTCGTAAGCCCAGGGTTCATTACCCGATTCGATTGACCAGGCCTTGAAGAACAGTTTCTCGTTGTAGAAGTTCTGCATATGGGCGAGGGAAGAGCCATTTGTCGAGCCATCACCTTTCGAAACGTTCTCTTCGGTGTTGATATCCTTGACCATATGGGTACCTTCGGTCGTACCGTCGGTAACCCAGAGTTCGATACCGTGGGTTATGCCTGTCTTGTCGGATTCCTCACCTTTGAAGAAGACCTTGCGGCCAACGCGCATGTTTGCACCCCAGCGGTTGTCACCTTCTTCCGATCCGGGGAATATATAGTCGACTTCGGCGACGAGTTGCGTGCCATCCTCGGTTCCGTCAGTAACCCAGAGCCACTGCTGGGCAGTTTCGCCGGCATTCTCGCTGTCCATATTGGTAGCGTAGAAGATTACATGAGTCTCGTCGAGTTGCTGGAAGCCCAGAGGATTTGAACTTTCGAGTTCGTGGATATCCTTCAGCATGTAGGTACCATCCTCCGTACCGTCGGAGATCCAGAGTTCCATACCGTACTCGCCGTCGTCAGCGCCGAAAACGACTTTGTCGTTGAAGCGGGTCAGATACTGGATGTTCGAAGTTGAGACACCGGGGTGGATGTCCTTGACCATACGGGTTCCTTCGGGCGTACCGTCGGTGATCCAGAGTTCTTCGCCGTGGTCGGCGTCAGCAGCCTGGAAGAAAGCATAGTAGCCTTTTTCGGGGGATCCGGCGACACAGAGGTTCTTCTGGGCATAGAACTTCTTGTTCTGGTCGAGATTGACAGTCACGCCTGCGGGGAGGAGCGCTGTCATGCCTGTCGGGAGCGTTTGTGCTCCGAGCATCCCGGCGGTCAGGCCGGCGGCAGCGAGAAGTAAAAATTCCTTCTTCATGATAGTTGATTGATTAATGGGTTGGTAAATATACTTGGTTTCAGTACAGTTCGACTTTAAATTAAAAACCTATAAAACAATTCTTTTCTACCTTAGTATCGTACCAAATAAAAACCTAACCTGTTTTGATACCTTAAAATACCTAATCTCAGTGTGTGTGTGTCTGTGTATGTGTATGAGTAAAAATCATCTTAGTTCTCGGATGTCTCGCGACGTTCGTTAAGCAGTTTCTCCGTTTCGGCCTTCGCCTGGGCGCGGTCTTTGGAGAATATTCGGTTAATCCGGGCCATGTCGAATTTGCGGGAGCGGTCGTAGGTATAGATTCCGTTCTTCTCGAGTTCGACGTCGACAATCTGTGTATAGCAGAATCCGGCGATATGGTCGAGGCTGAGGATCACATTGACCTGCTCCTCAAGGCGCTGATAATATTCTTCGAGCGAACGCGGAGGAACGCCGTAGCCCCAGAAGGCCTCTTCGGCAGCGACTTCGGGAGCATCCATTTTGACGTTCCACTGGATTCCGCCGAATTCGTCGATCACATAGCATTCGCCTTTGTACAGGGCGCTGTGTTCGGGACGGAACGTATAGGGCAGGCCGTCTTTCAGCCGGAGCTGGTCGTAGAGCGCGACGGGATCCTGGGTGTAGGTGTGCTCGGCGTAGATGTCTGTAAAGCCGGCGTGGTAGCCGCCGCTGACCGTGACAACCGGACGGGTTCGGTCGAGATTCTTCGTCATGAAGTAGAGGTCGTTTGTCAGGCGGGCGCGCTGTCCGTCGACATCTGCGATCCATGTCTCGTTCAGCGGCGACCAGGCAATCAGCGACGTCACGTTATAGTCGCGGTTGACACATTCCTGCCATTCGGCGATCATATTTCGGGCGGCGACGCGGTCGGTCCAGTTCATTCCCCACGAGGCCGATTCGCCCCAGGTCAGATAGCCGAGATGGTCGGCCCAGTAGAAGTAGCGGGGTTCGAAGACCTTCTGGTGGAGCCGGGCTCCGTTGAAGCCGGCCTCCTTCGCCAGTTCGATGTCGCGGCGGAGCTGGTCGTCGGTCGGGGCGGTCCACTGGCCGTCGGGGTAGTAGCCCTGGTCGAGGACGAGGCGCTGGTAGTATGGTTCGTTGTTCAGATAGAATACCGTGCCGCGGAGTTCGGCTTTGCGCATTCCGGCGTAGGAGCGGACCTGGTCGACAACCTTTCCGTCGCGGTCCGTGACGGTCATCTCGATATCGTAGAGGAACGGATTCTCGGGACTCCAGGTCTTCGCGTTCTTCAGCGGCGCGACAAGGAAGGCGTTGCTGCTGGCGGTAATCTGCCGGTCGCTGACGACGCGGTTGCCATCTTTTATGATGACGCGGAGTTTGTTGCCGTCGACATTGTCGCCGAATTTCGGCTCGAAGACAAACTGGCTGTTGTCGAGGTCGGGGGTGATCCGGCAGGAAGAGAGGCTGCCGTGGTTCAGCGCCTCGAGCCAGACGGTCTGCCAGATTCCGGTCACGCGTGTATAGAGGCATTCATATGAATTCAGGCGGCGCGACTGCTTTCCGAGGGGCTGCTGCCAGGAGCGGACATCGTCCTCGACATAGACGACGAGATCGGCAGTTTCGCCCGGCTTGACGGCCGACGAGATATCGACGCCGAACGAAGCGCCTCCGCCGAAGTGGGTGAACAGCGAACGCCCGTTGACAAAGACCTCGGCGCGGTAGTCGACACCGCCGAAGTTAAGCATAATCTGTTTTCCGGTCCAGCCGGCGGGGATGTCGAGTTTGCGGTGGTACCACATCGCGTTGATAAAATCCTTGTGGCCGATTCCAGACAGAGGACTCTCGGGACAGAACGGCACCGTTATCTTCTGCTCGAATCCTTCGGACTTCGAGAGATCGCGTTCCTTTCCGCTCATGCCGAAGTCGAAATGACAGGTCCAGTCATCGCCGTTCAGGTTGACCCATTCGGATCGTTCGAACTGGGGACGGGGATATTCGGGACGGGGAACGGAGGTGTTCCCATCGGCGTTGGCGGCAAGCGCCATCATCAGCATGCCCAAAGGCAGGAGGAATTTTTTCATGATCGGATTATATCGGGATAGTTCGATTTTAGTTGATGTGGTTTTCCATGAGGGTCGTTTCATGGCTGTTTTGTTTTCGAAGGCAAAGTTACTCGCCTTAACCTCCGGAGGTGGGTAGAATTGTGTTCGGATAAGGGAAAATTGTCCAAAACAGGTCGATTTTGTGCTGTTTTCGGTCGTTTTACACAATCCTACCCTTATTCGGGACAATTCATCCCCGCGCGACACACATCTTAAATATAAATTTGCATTGTATAAACCAAACCAATTTTCATCACCCCATGACCAATCTATCGTTTACCCCGAAAAAGAGACAACTCGGCCTGATGGCCGCGACGGCACTGCTCGCCCTGGCCGGCGCCTGCACCCCGAAAAGCGAGACGTCCTCAGAGACTCAGGAAATCTTTTACGCCGACCCGACTATCTTCGTCGAGGATGGGAAATATTATCTTGTCGGAACCCGTAACGCCGACCCCCTCGGGTTCATTCTGCTCGAATCCGATGATCTCGAAACCTGGCAGCCGGCTGCCGGAGGAGACTCGATGATGCTGACCCCGGCGGAGGATGTCTACGGAACCAAAGGTTTCTGGGCGCCGCAGGTTCTCCACAACAGCGACAGCACCTACACCCTGGCATACACCGCCAACGAGCAGACCGCCCTCGCCTGCTCCGGCGACCTTCTCGCGAGATTCTCGAATCCCGCAGCCGCGCCGATCGACTCGACCGAGAAGAACATCGACCCCTTCATTTTCGTCGACGACGACGGAAAGATGTATCTTTATCATGTCCGCTTCGACCACGGCAATTTCCTCTGGGTCGCCGAATTCGACCCCGCGACCGGCCGTATCAACCCCGAAACCCTCCAGCGATGCTTCGCGAACACCCAGGACTGGGAAAACACCCCCGACTACCCTTCAGACCCGATCATGGAGGGCCCGACCGTCGTCAAATTCGACGGGGTCTACTATCTGTTCTATTCCGCCAACCATTTCATGAGCCGCGACTACGCCGTCGGCTACGCAACGGCACCGACACCCTTCGGTCCCTGGACGAAATACGATAAAAATCCGATTATCCACCGCTCGATTGTCGGCGAGAACGGCTCAGGCCATGGCGACCTCTTCCGCGACAACGAACAGCGTCTCCGCTATGTCTACCACGTCCACAACTCAGACTCCGTCGTCTCGCCCCGACGCACACGTATCGTCTCACTCAACATGACCCCGACCGGCAACCCCGAGGCTCCGGTCGAAATATCTGTCGACACAACGTCAATAATCAAACCTGTAATAAAATGACCGGAAAAACGAAACTGACCGCCGCCGCCCTTCTCTGCCTCGCCGCATGTTCCTGGGCATCGGCCGAAACAACCCTCTCGCTGAAACAGCCGGGAGGAGCCGCCGCCGACCATACGCTCGTCGCCGGCAACGGAAGCGAACTCCGCGCCAAAGATGGCGCCGCGCTCCCCGTCCGCGTAACCCGCACGACCGAGGCTGTCGCCGACGGCGTGACAAACGTGACATTCACCGTGACAGCAACCGCCCCCTGCTGGTTCAATCTAGAGGAGACCTTCGCCGTCGAGGGGCAACCGGAACACCAGGCGTGTGAATTCTACATGCCCGGTTTCTGGTATCACCACAACCTCCGCTCCCCGGAGAAAGCCCCGTCGTTCCACACATCCGACTCCTGGATGGTTCGCGAAGACCGCCTCAGTTCGCCGCTGACCGGCGTATACGACCCGGCATCGCGACGCGCGACAACCGTACTCCGGCTCGTCGACCCGGCCGACGCATCAGACTGTGTCCTCCAGAACCTCTCGGGCGACATCAACCTGACGGGCCACACATCACTCGGCTCGACCGGATTCCGCAACGTCGGCGGACACCCCGAACTGACCGTCGCATACCCCTACTCCGAAGCTCCGAAACGCTATATCCGCAAACTGACCCTGATTCCCGCCGTACGCACCTTCGAGAAACTCCTCCCCGGAGAGTCACGGACAATCGCCTGGCAGGTCAGGACGGTCGATGCAGCCGATTTCTCTGACTTCGTCGCCTCGACCTGGCACTATACCTACGAGACCCTTCGGCCGGCCCCGGTCGAAACCGGAATCGACAACGCCGCCGCGAAAGAATACCTCGCCTCATACTTCGAAACAAGTTACGTCGGCGACAAAGACTTGAAATACTACGCCTCCTGCGGCATGCGTTGCGACGACTGCCTCGACCACGGCGATTATCAGATTGGCTTTGTCGGACGCGTCCTGCTGAACGCCTTCAACGCCCAGGAATACGGCCGCCAGACCGGCCGCGACAAACTCGTTGCCGACGGCGAAGCAATTTATCGTACGACCCTCGAGCACGGCTTCACCCCCGAAGGATACATGATCGAAGCCCGCAACCTCGAACGGGGCACCATCGAACAGAATCTCAGCATCCGCCGCCAGTCTGAAGGGCTCTTCGCCGCTCTGAACTGGCTCGAATACGAGCGGAAGCAGGGTCGCCGCCACCAGGACTGGGAGACAGCCGTCAGGACTAACCTCGACCTTCTGCTCGGCTTCCAGAACCCCGACGGCAGTTTCCCCCGCAAATTCCGCGCCGACGGCACGATCGTCGACCCGACCGGCGGATCGACACCCTCGGCAACACTCCCCCTGACGATGGCCTATAAATATTTCAACGACAAACGCTATCTCGAAAGCGCCCGCCTGACAGCCGACTATCTCGAGAAGGAGATAATCGACAAGGCCGACTACTTCTCGTCGACCCTCGACGCGAACTGCGAGGACAAGGAGGCGTCGTTCTACGCCTCGACAGCCCTCTACTACCTGACGAAGGTCTCGAAGGGGAAGGAACGCGCCCGCTATATGGATCTCTGCCGCAAGTCGGCATACTTCTGCCTGTCGTGGTACTACACCTGGGACGTTCCCTTCGCTCCGGGCCAGATGCTCGGCGAGGTCGGATTCAAGTCGCGCGGATGGGGCAACGTATCGGTCGAGAACAACCATATCGACGTCTATATCTTCGAATTCGCGACGGTTCTCGATGAACTCGCCCGCGAATATGGCGACAATTCTTTCTCCGACTTCTCCGGCGTCATCAAGACCTCGATGCTCCAGTTGATGCCCCGGACCGACAATATGTTCGACATCGCCCTGAAAGGATACTATCCCGAAGTCGTCCAGCACACCGCCTGGGACTATGGCCGCAACGGCAAAGGTTTCTACAACGATATCTTCGCTCCGGGATGGACCGTCGCCTCGCTCTGGCAGATGCTCTCGCCTGACCGTATCGATAATTTCTTTGCAAAAAAATAAACCGAGCGGACAATCCGTTCTTTAACTACTGAATCAATCATTATTCCATATATGAAAACTTCGAATCTTTTTATGACGCTCTGCTCCGCAGCCCTCGTTCTCAGCGGCTGCAGCGGCTCGGGCGAAAAGGAAAACAAACTGACCGCCTCCGGGCTCGATCCCGAGAACTTCGTCGCAGAGGTCGACGGCAAGACAACTGCCCTCTACACCCTGACGAACCATAACGGTATGGAAGCCTGCATCACGAACTTCGGCGGACGAATCGTCTCGCTGATGGTCCCCGACGCATCGGGAAATATGACTGACGTTGTCCTCGGCCACGACTCGATCGCCGACTATATCAATATCGACGGCAACTTCGGCGCCCTGATCGGCCGCTACGGAAACCGTATCAACCAGGGTCGATTCACCCTCGACGGCAAGGAGTACCAGCTCCCCCAGAACAACTACGGCCACTGCCTCCACGGAGGCCCGACCGGCTTCCACAACGCCGTCTGGGATGCCGACCAGCCCAACGACTCGACGCTCCGTCTGAAACTCTTCACCCCCGACGGATATGCCGGATTCCCCGGCAATGTCGACGTAACCGTCACATATGCCCTGACCCCCGACAACGCAATCACAATCGACTACGAGGCAACGACCGACTCAGCCACTATCCTGAACCTGACGAACCACTCCTATTTCAACCTGAGCGGCGACCCCTCGCGCGACATCCTCGCCGAAGAGGTATGGTTCGACGCCGAAGGATTCACCCCGATCGACTCGACCTTCATGACGACCGGAGAAATCCTCGCCGTCGAGGGTACTCCCTTCGATTTCACAACCCCGAAGGCTGTCGGCCGAGATATCGAGGCTGACAACGAACAACTCCACAACGGCCTCGGCTACGACCACAATATCGTGCTCCGCGCTGACCGCGACCTGACCGCCCCCGCAGCAATCGTGACCGATCCGAACTCCGGCATCCGCATGGAGGTCATCACGACCGAACCGGGCATCCAGTTCTATGTCGGCAACTTCCTCGACGGAACCGTCAAAGGAAAGAAGGGTATCGCCTATCCGCGCCGTTCGGCCATCTGCCTCGAGTCGCAGCACTACCCCGACAGCCCGAACAAACCCCAGTGGCCTTCGGTCGTCGTCCGTCCCGGCGAAACATACCGCAGCCACTGCGCATACCGCTTCTCGAACATCTGATCGCAAGTTTCGATAAATTTTACGACTCCGGAGCCGAACAGACTCCGGAGTTTTTTTGTACTTTTGTAATATGGGAACGAAACCGATGAACATACTGCTGCTGATAGCCGCCGCACTATTTATGCTGGCGGTCGCGACCGGATGCGGCACCCGCCGCCACGGAATCGCGACAACATCCCGTACCGGGCAGAAACCGGTTCCTTCACACATCCCAATCGATCCGTCGTCGATGTCTGCCCCGACAGTCCAGCTCCTGTCCGAAGCAGACACCTGGCTCGGCGTCCCCTACCGCTACGGCGGCGAAGACCGCAGCGGGATCGACTGCTCGGCCCTCGTCCTCCAGATCTACGGCCGCTCGCTCAGTATCCGCGTGCCCCGAAACTCGCTGAAGCAGTATGAATTCTGTGATCGTATTGACCGAAAGGACCTGATTCCCGGTGACCTTGTCTTCTTCTCTACCCCCTCGTCGAAGTCGATTGGTCATGTCGGGATCTACGTCGGCGACGATATGATGGTCCACGCCTCGTCGAGCCGCGGCGTGACTGTCAGCGCGATTACGAGCGACTACTACCGCCGGCACTTCAAAGGCGCCGGCCGCGTCGGTTCCTACTACGCGATGGTCGATACAGCCTCGCTACCCCGCATATCCGCGCCCGTAGCCCTCCCGACCGCCCCCGAAAACTCCCCTGAACAACCAATCCTCGTCGCGGCCACAGACAGCGTCTCCGAATCCGTCATTGTCGCCGACCCTCGCGCAAGTGTACTCGACCGCTACCGCGAGCAACCTATCGACTCCGTCCTGAACGCCTACTTCGAGTAGTTCATAAGACCGGAGTACGGCCGGCATACACGGCATACACACGGCATACAAGAGCATCGAAAATTTTGAGAAAAAGAAATTATTCCGTAAATTTGCAGAAACCAAATCCCGCAGTTATGGCTGAATTCATAAATCCGCTGACCGACATCGGCTTCAAGATTATCTTCGGAAAAGAGAATGTCTCGAACGAAATCCTGATGGATTTCCTGAACGCTCTGTTTCAGGATGACCCTGTCTACGGAAATATCGTCAGCCTGAAGTATCTGAACTCCGAACGAAACCGCGAGCGTATCGACGGCCGCGGAATAAACTACGATATCTTCTGCGAGACATCGACAGGCCATCGATATATCGTCGAAATGCAACGCGAAGGTCAGGCAAATTTCTTCGACCGTGCGGTCTACTATTGCTGCCGGGCTGTTGCAGAGCAGGGATACAAGGGAAAACTGCCAGATGATCAGGTATGGGATTATAAAGTAGTTCCTATCGTTACGTTATGTTTCTGCAATTTCACACTCGATGAACTGTCGAAAAAGGAGATAACCTACATAAGCCTTTCCGATGAGGAAACGAATGAACGAACGGGCCGGGCCTTGCGTTTAATCTTCATACAACTGCCTTGTTTCGACAAGAGCGCAAGCAACTGCGAGACCTGGCTCGACCAGTGGATATACACAATTAAAAACATGAACAAAATGGAAGCGATGCCTTTTCAAAGAGAAGTTTTCAACAGACTCGCCGCCGTCGGCAA
>JAMPGR010000021.1 GCA_023663805.1 Clostridium sp.
CGGCCTCGCACCGCCGCTGCGGTGTCGTTCTCAAAAGCGAGTGCAAAATTACTGCTTTTTCCCGAACCGACCAAATATTTTCGCAATTATTTTTCAAGAAAAATCGTGTCTATACTGACCTTCAACAATATAAATTTAACAATTTAAGTCGCTTCCCTTTTATACCAGTAATAGTTGCCAGAGAAGGTTGGCTGAAAGACATTTTTTTTGTAATTTCGCGAAAAAGAAAAATAGTTCGTCAAAACGATTATGAAATTGCCGACAAAACAAATATTCACTCTGGCCGTAACGGCTCTGGCGGCCGTATCTTCGGCCGGCGCAGTCAGTCTGGCCGACATCCGCTTCAACGATATCGACCGCGACACGACCGCAATCAACTCGATTCTCGCCGAATTTACCGGCCGAGACAATATCAACCCCGCCCTGATAGCCGAGCGACTCGTCAACACTCCATACAAAGGGGGTACGCTCGAGGGCTCCCCCGAGCAATTGACAATCAACATGGAGGAGTTCGACTGCACGACTTTCGCAGAGACGGTCCTCGCACTGACTATGACGCTGGATGAGCATCGGGAGTCGTGGCGCGATTTCGCCTACAATCTCGAGCGTCTGCGCTATCGCGGCGGGGAGGTCGACGGATATGCCTCTCGCCTCCACTATATGAGCGACTGGGTCATCGACAACGTCCACCGCGGAACGGTCGAGGATGTATCGAGACTCGTCGGGCCGGAGAGTTACGAGGTCAAGACGCTCGACTACATGTCCCGCCATGCGTCATCCTACCCTGCCCTGGCCGACAGCACGAATCTCGCGCGGCTCAAGGACCGCGAGATCGGATACCGGCTCCACCGCTTCCCTTATATAAAGAGGAGGGATCTACAGCGGACTACCCTGCGCGACGGAGATTTTGTCATGCTGACTACGAAGACCGAAGGGCTGGATGTCAGCCACGTCGGGTTCATCAAACTTGTCGACGGGGTTCCTCATTTGCTCCACGCCTCTTCGAAGGAGGGTCGTGTCGTCGTCGACAACCTGTCGCTGGAGACATACATGAAGCGGAATCAGTCACTCTCAGGCATCCGCGTTATCCGTCTGAAAAACTGACGGCTGACAAACAACGACGAAAAAAAGAGGCCCGTCGGTGACGGGCCTCTTTTTTTTCGTCTTATATGGGGCGGAATTATGCCTCGGGGCGTTTTGTACGCTTGCCCCAGCCATACTGCGCGGCCTGGCCGAGTTCCTCCTCGATGCGGAGAAGCTGGTTGTATTTGGCCATACGGTCGGAACGCGAAGCGGAACCGGTCTTGATCTGTCCGGCGTTCGTAGCGACGGCGATGTCGGCGATCGTAGCGTCTTCGGTTTCGCCCGAACGGTGGGAGATGACAGCGGTGTAGCCGTTGCGCTGTGCGAGTTCGACAGCGCGGAGGGTTTCGGTCAGCGAACCGATCTGGTTGACCTTGACAAGGATCGAGTTGGCGCAACCTTCGTTGATACCGCGCTGGAGATACTTGACGTTAGTAACGAAGAGGTCGTCGCCGACGAGCTGGCAGCGGTCACCGATCATGTCGGTCAGAACCTTCCAGCCTGCCCAGTCGTTTTCGCCCATACCATCCTCAATCGAGTCGATCGGGTATTTTTCGACGAGGCTCTTGAGGAATTCGGCCTGCTCCTTGCTATTCAGTTTCGGAGCGTCGGGACCCTGTTTCCAGGTGTAGTCATAGATGAACGAGCCGTCGGGCTGCTCTTTTGCGAACTCGGAAGCGGCGCAGTCGAGACCGATCGTGACATCCTTTCCGGGAACGTATCCGGCGAGTTCGATAGCCTTGATGATGACCGAAAGGGCATCTTCTGTTCCGTCGAGAGTCGGAGCGAAACCGCCTTCGTCGCCGACGGCGGTCGAGAGGCCGCGGTCGTGGAGGACCTTCTTCAGGTTGTGGAAGACCTCGGTACCCATGCGGATACCTTCGTGGAAGCAGCATGCGCCGATCGGGCGAATCATGAATTCCTGGAAGCAGATCGGGGCGTCGGAGTGCGCGCCGCCGTTGATGATGTTCATCATCGGAACGGGAAGAGCGTAGCTGTTGCAGCCACCGATATATTTGTAGAGGGGAAGATCGAGATAGTTCGCAGCGGCCTTTGCGACGGCGAGCGATACGCCGAGGATCGCGTTGGCGCCGAGATTGCTCTTGGTGTCGGTTCCGTCGAGAGCGAGCATCGTTTCGTCGATCTTGATCTGGTCGAGGGCGCTCATGCCGACGAGGGCATCGGCGATCGGGCCGTTGACGTTGGCGACAGCCTTCAGGACACCTTTGCCCATATAGCGCGATTTGTCGCCGTCGCGAAGCTCGAGGGCTTCGTTGACGCCTGTCGATGCGCCCGAGGGAACAGATGCGCGGCCGAATGCGCCGCTTTCGAGGATAACGTCAACCTCTACGGTAGGGTTGCCGCGCGAGTCGAGAACCTCACGACCGATGATTTTTTCGATTTTCATAACTTTATAAGCTTAAAACTTGGTTATAGATTAGTAATTTCAATCTGTTTCGGAACGGCCTCGCTGAGGCCACCACAAAATTAGTAATTTCGGCCGAAACTACGATAAAAAAGAGTTTAAAAAAACGAAAAAAGCGGAAGACCCGCGAGGGGTTCCGCTTTTTCTATAATGGTTATCGCTTCGGGAACGTTACTCTGCGGCTTCCGTAGCGGTTGTTTCGGCTGCGGGAGCTTCGGCTGCGGCCTTGGCGGTGCCGCGGCGGGTGCGGCGGCGGGTTGTCTTCTTGGCGGCGCTGTTGTCCTTCAGGAGGTTCTCGTTGTAGTCGACGAGTTCGATCATACACATCTTGGCGTTGTCGCCCAGACGGTTGCCGGTTTTCAGGATACGTGTGTAGCCGCCGTTACGGCCGGCGATCTTCTCGGCGACGCCACGGAAGAGTTCCGTAACGGCCTGTTTGTTCTGGAGATAGCTGAAAACCAGACGGCGGTTGTTCATGCTGTCCTCCTTTGCGCGGTTGATCAGAGGCTCGGCATAGATGCGGAGTGCTTTGGCCTTGGCCAGGGTCGTGAAGATGCGCTTGTGCATGATCAGCGAGATGGTCAGGTTGGCCAGGAGTGCATCGCGGTGAGCCTTGGTGCGACCTAAGTGGTTGAATTTCTTATTATGTCTCATCGTTGGTTACTCTTTGTCTAATTTGTATTTTGAAATGTCCATTCCGAAGGAAAGGTTGAGCTGGGCGAGAAGGTCGTCGAGCTCGGTCAGCGACTTGCGGCCGAAGTTGCGGAACTTCAACAGGTCGTTCTTGTTGAAAACGACGAGTTCGCCGATTGTTTCGACCTCGGCGCTCTTCAGACAGTTCAGGGCGCGAACCGAGAGGTTCATGTCGACGAGTTTTGTCTTCAGGAGCTGGCGCATGTGGAGAACCTCTTCGTCGAATTCCTCATTTCCTTCAGCCTCGGGAGTTTCGAGGGTGATCTTCTCGTCGGAGAAGAGCATGAAATGATGGATCAGGATCTTGGCGGCTTCCTTGAGCGCTTCCTTCGGGAGGATCGACCCGTTGGTCGTGATTTCGAGGGTCAGTTTGTCGTAGTCGGTCTTCTGGTCGACGCGGAAGTTGTCGACGGTATACTTGACGTTTTTGATCGGGGTGTAGATCGAGTCGATGGCAATCACGTTGACATCGTCTGTCGGCACCTCGTTTTCGTCGGCGGGAACCCATCCGCGCCCCTTGTTGATCGTCAGTTCGAGGGTGAACTGTGCGTCGGGATCGAGATGACAGATGACAAGATCGGGATTGAGGACTTCGAAACCGGTAAGAACCTTGCTGATGTCTCCGGCGGTGAAGACTTCTTTCTGGGCGACGGTTATGACAGCCTTCTCTTCGTCGGTGTCGTCGACAATCTGCTTGAGGTCAACCTTCTTGAGGTTCAGGATGATGTTGGTGACATCTTCCTTGACACCCGGTATGGTATCGAACTCATGCTTTACGCCGTCGATTTTGATCGAGGAGATAGCATAGCCTTCGAGCGACGAAAGGAGGATACGGCGGAGGGCGTTACCGATTGTGATTCCATATCCAGGCTCCAATGGCTTGAACTCGAACTTGCCGAATCGGTTGTCGGCCTCCAACATAAGGACCTTGTCAGGTTTCTGAAATGCTAATATAGCCATGTGGAACTTGTCAGTTATTATTTAGAATACAACTCGACGATCAACTGCTCATGGATGTTCTCGGGGATATCCTCGCGGGCGGGGACATGAAGGAACTTGCCGGACTTCGCAGCCTCATCCCATTCGATCCAGGGATATTTGCTGTGGTTGAAGCCGGCGAGAGCGTCGGAGATAACTTCGAGAGACTTTGATTTTTCGCGGACACCGACGACGTCACCAGCCTTGACGGAGTAGGACGGGATGTTCACAACTTCGCCGTTGACGGTGATGTGGCGATGGAGCACGATCTGGCGTGCGGCAGCGCGTGTCGGGGCGATGCCGAGACGATAAACGACGTTGTCGAGACGGCTTTCGAGGAGTTGGAGGAGCACCTCACCGGTGATACCCTTTGTGCGCGATGCACGGTCAAACAGATTGTGGAACTGTTTTTCGAGTACGCCGTAGGTATATTTGACTTTCTGCTTCTCGCGGAGCTGAACGCCATATTCGGAGGTTTTTCTTCTTTTGTTAGCACCGTGCTGGCCCGGGGGGAAGTTTCTCTTTGACAGAACCTTGTCTGCGCCGAAGATGGGCTCGCCGAATTTACGGGCGATTTTTGACTTAGGACCTATGTATCTAGCCATTTTGTTTGTTCAATTGGTTGAATTTCGAACTCGTATCCCGCCGGACATCAAACCCTTAGTGACAGCCGCGACCATAGAGAGGTGCTTGATTTATGGTCAAATTTCACAATCGGGTTCTAATCCGGGGACGCAGTTCAATTAAAGAATTAATTTGTCGCTAAACAGAGAAAATGAATAAAATCAGACGCGTCTTCTCTTCGGAGGACGGCAACCGTTGTGGGGCAGCGGGGTCACGTCGATGATCTCGGACACTTCGATACCTGCGCCGTGGACCGTACGGATAGCGGATTCGCGACCGTTGCCGGGACCTTTGACGTAGGCCTTCACTTTGCGGAGTCCGAGGTCGTAAGCGACCTTCGCACAATCCTCAGCGGCCATCTGGGCGGCATAGGGAGTGTTCTTCTTGGAACCGCGGAAGCCCATCTTGCCTGCACTCGACCAGGAGATAACCTGGCCTTCGCTGTTGGCGAGGCAGACGATGATGTTGTTGAACGAAGAATGAACGTGGAGCTGACCGTTGGCGTCAACTTTGACATTTCTCTTCTTAGCTGCGACTGTCTTTTTTGCCATATTAAGTTATTATTTAGTAGCTTTCTTCTTGTTAGCAACCGTTTTCTTGCGGCCCTTGCGCGTACGCGCGTTGTTCTTGGTCGACTGTCCGCGGACGGGAAGGCCGATACGGTGACGGATACCGCGGTAGCAACCGATATCCATCAGGCGCTTGATGTTGAGCTGGATTTCGCTGCGCAGGTCGCCTTCGACCTTGTAGTCCTCGCCGATGACCTCGCGAACCTTGGCGGCCTGGGCGTCGGTCCAGTCCTGGACCTTGATCTCAGGGGCTATGCCGGCCTTCTCGAGGATGGTCTTCGCAGCGCTTCGGCCGATGCCGAAGATGTATGTCAGGGCAATCTGACCCTGTTTGTTCTGAGGGAGGTCGACTCCCACAATTCTTACTGCCATATATTGGTTCTCTAAATTTTTTGCAAAAGTAATAAAAAATTAGCCTTGACGCTGCTTGTACTTCGGATTTTTCTTGTTAATAACGTACAAACGGCCTTTGCGACGGACAATTTTGCTGTCCGGAGTGCGTTTTTTGACAGAAGCTCTTACTTTCATGGGGTTTTATTTGGATGTTTGTTATGTTAGTTTTTGTATCGGAAGGCGATGCGTCCCTTCGAAAGATCGTAGGGAGACATCTCGACACGCACACGGTCGCCCGGGAGGATGCGGATATAGTGCATGCGCATCTTGCCGGAGATGTGGGCCGTGATTTCGTGACCGTTTTCGAGTTCGACGCGGAACATCGCGTTCGAAAGGGCCTCGACGATCGTGCCGTCCTGTTCGATTGCTGCCTGTTTTGCCATAGGTGAATAATTTTAGATAAAACGTTCCTTCAGAACCTCCTCGATATAGTCGAATGTGGTCAGTATCTCGGTCTCGTCGTTGACGATCGCGACGGTGTGTTCGTAGTGGGCCGAAGGCTTGTGGTCCTTCGTGCGGCATGTCCAGCCGTCGTCGCCGATACGGATGTTGCGGCTACCGAGGTTGATCATGGGCTCGATGCAGAGACACATTCCGTTTTTGATCAGCGGGCCGACGCCACGGCGTCCGTAGTTCGGGACCTCGGGATCTTCGTGCATCTTCCGTCCGATACCGTGTCCGCACATTTCGCGTACAACCGTGTAGCCGCGCTGTTCGCAGTAGGTCTGGACGGCGTTCGAGATATCTCCGATCCGATGCCCGACACGGCATGCCGCGATACCTTTGTAGAGCGACTCTTTCGTGACACGACAGAGCTGCATGACTTCGGGGCTTACTTCCCCGACGGGGAAGGTGTAGCAGGAGTCGCCGCAGAATCCGTCGAGTTCGACTACCGAATCGATTCCGACGATATCGCCCTCGCGGAGGGCATAGTTCGACGGGAAGCCGTGGACAACGGTATCGTTGACTTCGATACAGAGGGTCGCGGGGAATCCGCCATATCCGAGGCAGGCGGGGATGCCGCCGTTGTCGGTTATGAATTCGCGGGCGATGGTGTCGAGTTTCAGGGTCGTGACCCCCGGGGCCACCCACTTGGCGACTTCGCCAAGTGTGCGGCTCATGAGATCACATGCACGACGCATGAGTTCAAGTTCCTCAGGTGTCTTAATATAAATCATTGTTATGACTATTCACAAACAGGCTTAATAAGCGGAACCGGTCGTACGACCCTTGATTTTGCCCTCGCGCATCAGGCCGTCGTAGTGGTGCATCATCAGGTGTGACTCGATCTGCTGGAGCGTATCGAGGACGACGCCGACGAGAATCAGCAACGACGTGCCGCCGAAGAACTGGGCGAAATTCTGGCTGATGCCCAGGAAGCGGGCAAAAGCCGGGAGGATAGCGACGATGCCGAGGAAAATCGAACCGGGGAGGGTTATACGCGACATGATCGAGTCGAGATACTCGGCGGTTTTCTTTCCGGGCTTGATTCCGGGGATATATCCGTTGTTGCGCTTCATATTCTCTGCCATATCGTTCGGGCGAACCGTCACGGCGGTATAGAAATATGTGAAGGCGACAATCAGGATGAAGTAAACGAAGTTATACCAGAATCCGTTGATGTCGGACATTGCTCCGAAGAATCCGCCGGTCGCGCCGTCGGCGCCGAAGCCGGCGAGGGTGATCGGTACGAACATGATCGCCTGGGCGAAGATGATCGGCATGACACCTGCGGCATTGACCTTCAAGGGGATGTACTGGCGAGCGCCGCCATACTGGCGGTTGCCGACGATTCTCTTGGCATACTGGACGGGGACTTTGCGGGTTCCCTGGACCAGGAGGACCGCACCGACAGTCACGGCGAAGAGGATGATGATCTCGACGACGAACATGATCAGACCGCCCTGGGATCCTGTCGAACCGGGCATACGGCTGGTGAATTCGTAGAAGAGCGCGACGGGAAGACGAGCGATGATACCGACGAGGATTATGAACGAGATACCGTTTCCGATACCGCGGTCAGTAATTCTCTCGCCGAGCCACATGACGAACATCGAGCCGGCGGCGAGGATAATGGTAAGCGAGATGACCGCCCATATGCCGAGGGGAGCGACATTGCCCGTGGCGGCGTGCATGACCTGATAGTTAAGGTTCATCAGGTAAGCGGGACCCTGGAGGAGAAGAATCAGGACAGTCAGATAACGGGTGTACTGGTTCATCTTCTGGCGTCCGCTTTCACCTTCGCGGGCCATCTTCTGGAACGGGGGATAAACCATTCCGAGAAGCTGGATCACAATCGATGCGGTAATGTAGGGCATGATACCGAGGGCGAAAATCGAAGCCTGTGAGAAGGCGCCTCCGGAGAACATGTCGAGCAGTTGCATCAGACCGGATTTGTTGGTGAAAGAAGAGAGGGCATCCAGGTCAGCCGGGCTGATGCCGGGCAGAACCACATAACACCCCAGTCGGTAAATCAATACCAACAGGAGTGTGATGAGGATGCGTTCGCGCAGCTCCGTGATTGTCCAAATGTTTTTAAGAGTTTGGAAGAAGCGCATTATGATCAGATTTTAGTGATTGAACCGCCGGCTTCAACGATAGCCTTTTCAGCAGCCTTGGAGAAAGCGTTAGCCTCGACCTGGAGCGGACGCGAGATGGCGCCGTTGGCGAGGATTTTGACCAACTGCTTGCGGTTGATAAAGCCAGCGTTTCTGAGCTCTTCCAATCCGATCTTTTCGAGATTTTTAGCAGTAGCGAGGGTTTCAAGGAGGGAGAGATTGATAGCCTTGTACTCAACGCGGTTGATGTTCTTGAAGCCGAACTTCGGGAGACGGCGCTGGAGCGGCATCTGACCGCCTTCGAAGCCAACCTTGCGGCTGTAGCCCGAGCGGGACTTTGCGCCCTTGTGACCGCGGGTCGATGTACCTCCCTTGCCCGAACCGGGACCGCGACCGATGCGGGTGTCGCGGGTGACGGATCCGCAAGCGGGTTTGAGATTATTCAATTCCATAGTTTTAGTTCGAAAATTTAAGCGTTAGTTACCTCGACGAGGTGACGTACTTTGTTAACCATGCCCATGACCGAAGGGGTGTCTTCCTTGACAACCGTGTGGTTCATTTTCTTCAGTCCGAGAGCATCGAGAGTGCGCTTCTGCACAGCAGGGCAGTTGATGCGGCTTTTGATCTGTTTGATTTTGATTTGTGCCATTTCTTCGGGGGAATTAACCGTTGAACACTTTGTCGACAGAGATACCACGATTCTGGGCGACGATGGCCGGGGAGCGCATCTCGTCGAGAGCGGCGATGGTAGCCTTCACGAGGTTGTGGGGGTTCGACGAACCTTTAGACTTGGCGAGCACGTCTTTGATGCCGACGCTTTCGAGGACGGCACGCATAGCGCCACCGGCCTTTACACCCGTACCGCTCGATGCGGGTTTGAGGATGATCTGCGAACCGCCGAACTTTGCAATCTGTTCGTGGGGGATTGTACCTTTGTGGACCGGAACGCGGATGAGGTTCTTCTTTGCGGCCTCGACACCCTTTGCGATGGCGGCCTGGACTTCGTTAGCCTTTCCGAGACCCCAGCCGACGATGCCGTTTTCGTTACCGACGACGACGATAGCGGCGAAGGTGAACGTACGACCGCCCTTTGTGACCTTGGTAACGCGGTTTATTGCTACGAGACGATCCTTCAGTTCGAGATCGTTGGTCGATTTAACTCTGTTATTTCTCTTAGCCATGATTGATTAGAATTTGAGGCCAGCCTGACGAGCGGCGTCAGCCAGCGATTTAACACGACCGTGGAAGAGATAACCGTTACGGTCGAAGACAACTTCAGTGATACCGGCTTCGAGAGCCTTTTTGGCTACATTGTCGCCGACCTTTGCGGCTATTTCGCACTTGTTACCCTCTTCGATACCTTTTGAGGAAGCCGAGACGAGAGTCTTGCCGGCGAGGTCGTCGACGAGCTGAACGTAGATCTGCTTGTTAGAGCGGAACACGGTCATGCGGGGACGTGCTGCGGTGCCGGATACTTTACCGCGGATGCGGGTTTTGATCTTGTTGCGTCTTTGTATCTTGGATACCATGATAAAGTCAGTTTAATTATTTAGCACTAGCAGACTTGCCGGACTTGCGACGGATAACCTCTCCGACGAACTTGATACCTTTGCCCTTGTAGGGTTCGGGCTTGCGGAGCGAGCGGATCTTGGCGCAAACCTGGCCAAGGAGCTGCTTGTCGTCGCTTTCGAGGATGATGAGCGGGTTTTTGTTACGTTCGCTCTTAGCTTCGACCTTTACTTCGGGGGGAAGCTTGATATAGATTGCGTGGGAGTAGCCGAGCGAAAGTTCGAGCACCTGGCCCGATGCGTTTGCGCGGTAACCGACGCCAACCAGTTCCATTTCCTTGCGATAGCCTGTCGATACGCCGACAATCATGTTGTGGAACAGAGCGCGATAGAGACCGTGCTGGGCACGGTGTTCGCGGTCGTCGGAGGGGCGTGTGACGACGAGGTGTCCGTCTTCTTCCTTGACGGTCAGGTCGGGGTTGAAAGTCTGGGAGAGTTCTCCTTTCGGACCTTTGACGGTCAGAGTGTGGGTGTTGTTATCGATCTTGACGGAAACACCTGCGGGAATTTCAATAGGGGCTTTACCGATTCTTGACATAATACAGAATTTCCTTAAAGATTAATAAACATAGCAGAGAACTTCGCCGCCGACCTTTTCCTGAAGGGCCTGTTTGTTAGTCATGACACCCTTGGAGGTCGAGAGGATGGCGATGCCCAGACCGTTGAGGACACGGGGCATATCTTTGTAGCCAGTATACTGGCGGAGACCCGGGCGGGAGACGCGGCGGAGCGCCTTGATGGCGTTGACCTTGTCAACGGGGTCATACTTGAGGGCAATCTTGATTGTGCCCGCAGGAGTCTCACCCTCGAGGAATTTGTAGTTGAGGATGTAACCCTGTTCGAAGAGAATCTTGGTGATTTCTTTTTTCAAGTTTGAGGCGGGAATCTCGACAACACGGTGGTTGGCCTTGATCGCATTCCTCAATCTTGTCAAATAATCTGCAATAGGATCAGTCATTTTTTTATTTGTTTAAATTGATTCGGGAAACCGAACAATATTTAATACTCTCTTGATGTTGGGAGTTGATGGCATGAGAGATAGAGGGGATTACCAGCTGGCCTTCTTCACGCCGGGGATCAGGCCTGCGGAAGCCATTTCGCGGAACTGGATACGCGAGAGGCCGAACTGGCGCATATACCCTTTCGGGCGGCCTGTGATGCTGCAGCGGTTGTGCTTGCGGATGGGGTTCGAGTTCTTGGGGAGCTTCTGGAGCTGCTGGGCAGCTTCGTATGCCTCCTCGCGCTTGTCCTCATCGACGCCGGCGTTGACGATTTTCTTCAATTCGGCGCGTTTCTGGGCATATTTGGCTGCAAGTTTCGCACGCTTGACTTCGCGTGCCTTCATTGATTCTTTTGCCATAGGAGGGGATTAGTTCTTTTTTGCGTTCTTGAAAGGAAGACCGAACTCCTTCAGCAGGGCATAACCCTCTTCGTCGGTGTTGGCAGAGGTGACGAAGGTGATGTTCATACCGAGCAGTTTGGAGATGCTGTCGATGTTGATTTCCGGGAAGATGATCTGCTCGTTGATGCCGAGGGTGTAGTTGCCGCGGCCGTCGAGACGGCTTTCGATACCCTTGAAGTCGCGGATGCGGGGAAGAGCGACGCGGATCAGACGTTCGAGGAACTCATACATTCTCTCGCGACGGAGCGTCACCATGACACCGACGGGCATTTTCTTACGGAGCTTGAAGTTCGAGATGTCCTTCTTCGAAAGAGTAGCGACAGCCTTCTGGCCGGTGATGGCGGTCAGTTCGTTGATCGCGGTTTCGATGATCTTCTTGTCCTGGGTAGCTTCGCCGAGGCCCTGGTTGATGACGATCTTCTCGAGGCGGGGCACCTGCATGACGGTAGTGTAACCGAACTGCTTGGTCAGTGCCGGAACAATACGTTCCTGGTAATCGTTTTTAATCTGTGTATAGCTCATTTTTATTTGATTTCCTCACCGGATTTTTTAGCGATACGCACGACCTTGCCGTTCTCGCGGCGGATAGCGATACGAGTAGGCTTTCCGGTCTTCGGATCGACGAGGTTAAGATTCGAAATATTGATAGGGGCTTCCATCTTGACAAGGCCGCCCTGGGGATGCTTGGCGGAGGGCTTCGTTGCTTTGGTAACGATGTTGACACCCTCGACGATGGCGCGGCCCTTCGAAGGGATGACCTTCAGGACGCGGCCGGTCGTACCGCGGTCGTCGCCCGAGAGGACGTAGACCATGTCACCTTTTTTGATATGTATCTTGCTCATAATCTTACTAACTTGAGTGTTGGGTGGTGGATAACATTAAAGCACTTCGGGAGCGAGCGAGACAATTTTCATGTTGGTTGCGCGGAGTTCGCGTGCAACCGGCCCGAAGATACGCGTGCCGCGAAGTTCACCAGCGTTGTTGAGGAGCACACAAGCGTTGTCGTCGAAACGGATATAGCTTCCGTCGGGACGGCGGATTTCCTTTTTCGTGCGAACGACAACCGCCTTCGAGACTGTACCCTTCTTCACGTCGGAAGAGGGGATGACGCTCTTGATCGAGACCACGATGATGTCACCGACCGACGCATAGCGACGGCCAGTTCCACCGAGTACATGGATGCAGAGCGCTTCTTTAGCACCGCTGTTGTCAGCGACAGTCAAACGACTTTCTGTCTGAATCATATATTACTTAACTTTTTCGATTATTTCAACGAGTCTCCATCTTTTGGTTTTGCTCAGGGGACGAGTCTCCATGAGACGAACGGTGTCGCCGACGCTGCACTCGTTCTTTTCATCGTGGGCGTGGTATTTCTTCGTCTTGTTGACGAACTTGCCGTAGATCGGGTGCTTCTCCTTCCATTTGACGGTCACGGTGATTGTCTTGTCACCCTTGTTGCTCGACACGACCCCGATTCGTTCTTTACGTAAGTTTCTTGTTTCCATTTGATGTCTTATTTGTTTTCGAGTTCGCGTTTGCGGAGTTCGGTTTTGACGCGGGCGATCATGCGGCGGTCAGCCGTAATCTTTGCGGGGTTGTCGACCGGAGAAATAGAATGGTTGACTTTGAGCTGAAGATACTCCTTCTCCATCTGTTCAAGACGCTCTTTGAGGTCCTGAGTGGTCATCTCTTTGATTTCTTCTTTCTTCATAGGGGCTTAAACATTTTGAGAGGGATCATAGTCGCGGCGCACGATGAACTTCGTGGTGACCGGGAGCTTCTGGGCGGCGAGGCGGAGTGCTTCCTTTGCGATGTCGTAGGAAACGCCCTCGACCTCGATGATGATGCGTCCGGGAGTTACGGGAGCGACATAGCCTTCGGGGTTACCTTTACCTTTACCCATTCGGACTTCGGCAGGCTTCTTGGTGATAGGCTTGTCGGGGAAGATACGGATCCAGATCTGACCCTGACGCTGCATATAGCGTGTCACGGCGATACGGGCGGCCTCGATCTGACGACCTGTAATCCACTTCGATTCGAGTGTCTTGATTCCGAAGGAGCCGAATGCGAGCTGGTTGCCGCGCATGGCGTTTCCTTTCATGCGGCCTTTCTGGGCGCGACGGAATTTGGTTTTCTTGGGTTGTAGCATTTTCAGTCGAAAGATTAGCGGTTGTTTTTACCTTTGCGGAAACCGTTGCCGCGACGGTTGCGGCCTTCGTTGTTGCCGTTCGAGCGAGGTTCCTTGTTGTTGTTGGTATAAGCGGGAGCGAGGTCGCGTTTACCGTAGACTTCGCCGCGGCAGATCCAAACCTTGACGCCGATGACGCCGACCTTTGTGTGGGCCTCGACAAGAGCGTAGTCGATATCGGCGCGGAGAGTGTGGAGCGGCGTGCGGCCTTCCTTGAACATCTCCGAGCGGGCCATTTCGGCGCCGTTCAGACGTCCGCTGACCTGGATCTTGATACCCTCGGCGCCGGAGCGCATCGTAGCGGCGATCGCGGTTTTGACAGCGCGGCGGTAAGCGATCTTGCCTTCGATCTGGCGGGCGATGTTAGCGGCGACGTTCTGTGCGTCGAGTTCGGGGCGCTTCACCTCGTAGATGTTGATCTGGACATCCTTGTCGGTGATTTTCTGGAGCTCCTCCTTGAGTTTTTCGACTTCTGCGCCAGCCTTGCCGATGATCAGACCGGGGCGGGAGGTGCAGATTGTGATTGTTATGAGTTTGAGTGTGCGCTCGATGACAATACGTGAAACGCTCGAATTTGCGAGACGGACGTTGAGATACTTGCGCAGCTTGGCGTCTTCGAGGAGGATGTCGCCATATTTCTTACCGAAATACCAGTTCGAATCCCAGCCGCGGATGACACCGAGACGGTTGCTGATAGGATTTACTTTCTGTCCCATTTTAGGTTAAGCGTTTTTAGCGTTATCGATGGTGTCGACCACGAGAGTGACGTGGTTCGAGCGTTTGCGGATACGGTAGCCGCGGCCCTGGGGAGCGGGACGGAGACGTTTGAGCATCGGAGCGCAGTTCACGAAGATTGTGCTGATGCAGAGTTCGCCGCTTTCGGCCTTGCGGTCATTCTTGGCCTCCCAGTTAGCGATGGCCGAGCGGAGAAGTTTCTCGAGGTCGGCGGCAGCGCTCTTGTTGGAGAACTTGAGGATGCCGAGAGCGCGGAAAACCTCGACGCCGCGTACCATGTCAGCGACCAGGCGCATTTTGCGGGGCGAGGAAGGAATATTTGTCAGCTTGGCGAAAGCGACGTTCTTGCGTGCCGCTTTGATCGCGTTTGCCGATTCTTGTTTTCTTTTTCCCATTTCGATACTTTGTTCTTAGTTATTCAAAGAATAGTTCGTCTGACAGCCTCTGTTATTTCTTGTTGCCGGCGTGGCCGCGGAAGTTGCGTGTCGGAGCGAATTCGCCGAGTTTGTGGCCTACCATGTTTTCGGTCACATAAACGGGGATGAACTTGTTGCCGTTGTGGACAGCGAAAGTGTGGCCGACGAATTCGGGAGCAATCATCGAGGCGCGGCTCCAGGTCTTGATAACGGCCTTTTTGCCAGACTGTTCCATGTCAGCGACCTTCTTTTCGAGTTTGACGCTGATGAACGGACCTTTTTTTAATGAACGACTCATAAGAGATTTAAATGATTAAGCGATTACTTTTTGCGTCGTTCGATAATATACTTCGACGACTGCTTCTTCGGAGCGCGAGTCTTCAGACCCTTCGAGTAGAGACCCTTGCGCGAACGGGGGTGTCCGCCTGAAGCGCGGCCTTCGCCACCACCCATCGGGTGATCGACCGGGTTCATGACGACACCGCGGTTGCGGGGACGGCGGCCGAGCCAGCGCGAGCGGCCGGCCTTGCCGGAGCGTTCGAGCGAGTGCTCGCTGTTACCGACGACACCGACCGTTGCCTTGCATGCACAGAGGACCTTGCGGGTTTCGCCGGAAGGGAGTTTGATAATCGCATAATCACCCTCACGCGATACGAGCTGGGCGAAAGTGCCGGCCGAACGTGCCATGAAGGCGCCCTGTCCGGGACGGAGCTCGATGTTGTGAATCAAAGTACCGACGGGGATCTTGCCCAGAGGGAGAGCGTTGCCCACCTCAGGAGCGGCGTCGGCGCCCGAAACCACCTGCTGGCCGACGGTCAGGCCGTTCGGAGCGATGATGTAGGCCTTCGCGCCGTCGACATAGTAGAGGAGGGCGATACGGGCCGAGCGGTTGGGATCATATTCAATGGACTTGACTACAGCAGGCACACCGTCTTTCTGACGTTTGAAGTCGATGATACGGTATTTGCGCTTGTGACCGCCGCCCATATAGCGGTTGGTCAGGTGTCCCTCGGCGTTACGACCTCCGGTGGACTTTTTGCCGACTGTAAGAGATTTTTCTGGTGTCGTAGCAGTGATCGTACCTTTGAAGACACCAATAACTTTGTGACGTTGGCCCGGAGTTGTGGGCTTGAATTTTCTTACTGCCATTGTTATCAGATATTGCTATAATAGTCGATAGTTTGACCCTCGGCGAGAGTGACGAAAGCCTTTTTGTAGGCCTCGGAACGACCGCGGAGCAGACCCGACTTGGTCCAGCGCGATTTGTTCTTCGAGCGCACGAGAGTTGTGTTGACGCTTGCGACTTTGACCCCGTAGAGCTTTTCGACGAGCATCTTGATCTGATGCTTGTTAGCATCGGGCGAAACGCGGAAAGTATAGCGGTTGAGCTTTTCGGTCAGCTTCGTTGCCTTTTCCGTTACGATCGGTTCGATTGAGAGTTCCATAACTGTTTCTGTCCGTAAAGGGATTAAAGTTTGTTAATTACGTCGAGGCTCTCCTCAGCGATGAGGATAGCGTTGTGGTTCATCAGGGTGTACGTGTTGACGTCCGATGCGAAGATGACTTCGGCGTAGGGCACGTTTCGAGCCGACAAATATACATTATTATTCTGAGACGGCAAAACGACGAGGATCTTTTTTCCGTTAACATTCAGATCCTGAGCCATCTTCATGAATGCTTTTGTCTTCGGCTCGTCGAACGAGATAGCGTCGACGACGGTGATCTGGTTTTCCTGAGCCTTCAGGGTCAGAGCCGACTTGCGGGCGAGCTGCTTCATCTTTTTGTTCAGTTTGAAGCGATAGTCGCGGGGACGGGGACCGAAAACGCGGCCACCGCCGACGAGGACCGGCGAGTTGATGTCGCCGATACGGCTTCCGCCGCCGCCCTTCTGTTTGTGGAGTTTGCGGGTCGAGCCAGAGACCTCGCTGCGCTCCTTCGACTTGTGTGTTCCCTGACGCTGGTTTGCGAGGAACTGTTTGACATCGAGATATATGGCGTGCTCATTGATGTCGACGCCGAAAACCTGGTCGTTGAGCTCAGCCATACGGCCGGTCTCGGTTCCGTTGATGTTATAGATTTTGAGTTCCATTATTTCTCAATTAAAACGATTGAACCTTTGCTACCGGGGATAGAACCCTTGATCAGAAGAAGATTGTGGTCTGCGACGACCTTGAGTACCTGGAGGTTCTGGACCGTAACGGTTTCGTTACCGGTCTGACCAGCCATGCGCATACCCTTGAAGACCTTTGCGGGATAGGAGCAGGCGCCTACCGAACCGGGAGCGCGGAGGCGGTTGTGCTGACCGTGGGTGCTCTGACCGACGCCGCCGAAGCCATGACGCTTGACAACGCCCTGGTAGCCCTTGCCTTTCGAGGTACCCTGGACATCGACGAAGTCGCTGTCGCTGAAGATACCGTCGACGGTGATCGTGTCACCGAGCTTGAACTCGCCATCAAATCCCTTGAACTCGGCCAAGTGACGCTGCGGCTCGACCCCGGCTTTCTTGAAGTGACCGGCCATAGGCTGGGTTGTGTGCTTCTCCTTGCGCTGGCCGAAACCGAGCTGGAGAGCCTCATAGCCGTCCTTTTCGAGAGTCTTGATCTGAGTAACGACGCAGGGTCCTACTTCGATAACAGTGCACGGTACGTTCTTCCCGTCGGCACTGAAAACGGATGTCATTCCGATTTTTTTTCCAATTAAACCTGGCATTTCTCTAAGATTTAAAAAACATCGATTGATTGATTAGACTTTGATTTCTACTTCGACACCGCTGGGGAGTTCGAGCTTCATGAGAGCGTCGACGGTCTTTGCGGTCGAGTTGTAGATGTCGATCAGACGTTTGTAGGCCGACAGCTGGAACTGCTCGCGGCTCTTCTTGTTGACGAACGTCGAACGATTGACGGTGAAGATGCGCTTGTGGGTGGGCAGCGGAATCGGGCCGCTGATCACCGCACCTGTAGCCTTCACAGTCTTGACGATCTTCTCGGCCGACTTGTCGACGAGATTGTGGTCGTAAGACTTCAGTTTGATTCTGATTTTTTGGCTCATATATTGTTTTGGATATTTTGATTCGTTTGGCTGTTTTCTGATTACTTCAGGAGGTCGACGCGGCCCTGGCATTCGGTCAGGACGTTGCGGGCGATCGAGTTCGAAACTTCGCTGTAGTGCGAGAAGGTCATCGTCGAGGTTGCACGTCCGGAGGTGATCGTACGGAGGGCTGTTACATAGCCGAACATTTCGGCCAGAGGAGCCTTTGCTTTGACGACGCGGGCGCCGCTGCGGCTTGTTTCCATACCTTCGACCTGGCCGCGACGCTTGTTAAGGTCGCTGATGACATCGCCCATGCTCTCTTCGGGAGTAACGACTTCGATCTTCATGATCGGCTCGAGCAGAACGGGACCTGCCTTTTCCGAAGCCTTCTTGAAGGCCTGGATCGCGCAGAGTTCGAACGAAAGCTGGTCGGAGTCGACCGGGTGGAACGAACCGTCGATGACCGTGACCTTCAGCTGCTCGACGGGGAAGCCGGCGAGGACACCGTTCTTCATAGCGGTCTGGAAACCCTTCTGGATCGAGGGGATGTATTCCTTCGGAATGTTGCCGCCCTTGACCTCATCGACAAACTGGAGGCTGCCTTCGAAGCCTTCGTCGACCGGTTCGACGCGTACGATGATGTCAGCGAATTTACCGCGGCCACCGGTCTGCTTCTTGAAGACCTCGCGGAGCTCGACAGGCTGTGTGATCGATTCCTTGTAAGTAACCTGGGGACGGCCCTGGTTACACTCGACCTTGAACTCGCGGCGGAGACGGTCGATGATGATGTCGAGGTGGAGCTCACCCATACCGGAGATGACCGTCTGGCCTGTCTCCTCGTTTGTCTCGACACGGAAGGTCGGGTCCTCTTCGGCGAGTTTCTGGAGACCGACGCCGAGTTTGTCGAGGTCTTTCTGGGTCTTCGGCTCGACGGCGATACCGATAACGGGATCGGGGAATTCCATTGCCTCGAGAACGATTGGGTGCTGTTCGTCGCAGAGGGTGTCACCGGTGCGGATATCCTTGAAGCCTACGCCTGCGCCGATATCGCCGCAGTCGATCTGCTCCTTGGCGTTCTGTTTGTTCGAGTGCATCTGGAACAGTCGACTGACGCGTTCCTTCTTGCCCGAGCGGCTGTTCAGGACATAACTGCCGGCGATGACGTTTCCGGAGTAGACGCGGAAGAAAGTCAGACGGCCGACATAGGGGTCGGTAGCGATCTTGAATGCCAGCGAGCACATCGGAGCCTCGGGAGAGGGCTGACGGGTCACGACCTCGTCGGTTCCGGGAACGGTTCCTTCGACGGCCCCCGAGTCGACGGGGCTGGGGAGGTATGCGCAGACAGCGTCGAGCAGACACTGAACGCCTTTGTTCTTGAACGACGAGCCGCAGATCATCGGGACGATCTCCATAGCGAGCGTACCCTTGCGGAGAGCGCGGCGGATCTCATCTTCGGTTATTGTCGAAGGATCGTCGAAATATTTCTCCATCAGAGCGTCGTCGAATTCGGCAATCTTCTCGAGCATCTTGTCTCGCCATTCCTCGGCTTCGGCAACGAGGTTCGAGGGGATATCCTCGATCGAGTAGTCGGCGCCCATCGATTCGTCGTGCCAGAAGATGGCCTTCATGATGATCAAGTCGACGACCCCTTTGAAAGTTTCCTCGGCGCCGATCGGAATCTGGATCGGGCAGGGATTTGCGCCGAGCACATCCTTGAGCTGGCGGACGACTTCGAAGAAGTTGGCGCCCGAGCGGTCCATCTTGTTGACGTAGCCGATACGCGGAACGTTATATTTGTCGGCCTGGCGCCAGACGGTTTCCGACTGGGGCTCTACACCGCCGACGGCGCAGAACGTAGCGACAGCGCCGTCGAGGACGCGGAGCGAACGTTCGACCTCGACAGTGAAGTCGACGTGTCCGGGGGTGTCAATCAGGTTGATCTTATATTTCTCCCCGTCGTATTTCCAGAAAGTTGTTGTAGCGGCAGAGGTGATGGTGATGCCACGTTCCTGCTCCTGTTCCATCCAGTCCATGGTGGCGGCGCCGTCGTGAACCTCACCGATTTTATGAGTCAGACCCGTGTAAAAGAGTATACGCTCCGACGTCGTAGTCTTTCCGGCGTCGATGTGAGCCATAATACCGATATTACGGGTAAGTTGCAAATGTTCGTGAGCCATAATTTACGCGATATGGTAATATTAGGAATCTATTATATAAAGGTGTTAAAGATCCGGTTAGAAGCGGAAGTGTGCGAAGGCGCGGTTAGCCTCGGCCATCTTGTGCATATCCTCTTTGCGTTTGAAAGCGCCGCCCTGGTCATTGAAAGCGTCGACGATTTCGGCTGCGAGTTTGTCGGCCATGGTCTTGCCGCCGCGTTTGCGGGCATAGAGGATCAGGTTTTTCATCGAGATAGATTCCTTGCGGTCGGGGCGGATTTCGGTAGGCACCTGGAAGGTAGCGCCGCCGACGCGACGAGATTTAACCTCAACATGAGGTGTTACGTTTTCGAGAGCTTTTTTCCAGATTTCGAGCGAGGAAAGCTCTTCGTTGGGAAGCTTAGTCTTCACGATGTCGAGAGCGGAGTAGAATATGGTGTAGGCAGTGTTCTTCTTTCCGTCATACATCAGGTGGTTGACGAATTTCGACACGCGGACATCGTGATAAACGGGATCAGGCAGAACGATCCGTTTTTTAGGCTTGGCCTTTCTCATTTCGGTTTTTCGTTTTTTTGTTTTTGTTGCTTGGTTGCTGCTTCTTTCATTCTTCAACGACCGGCTCTCCGGTCATTTACTCAACCTTTTCGAATTAGCGGTCCAATCGTCAAAAACGTTTTGTTTGTTGACTTGGGTTAGGCCCGGCGGGGCGGTTCGGGCGAAATCTGCGGCTCAGGCCGCTGCCCCGGGGTTTGTTTGATTCTGCAAGAAAAGTTCGTCTCTCTTATTTCTTCTTGGCAGCCTTCGGACGCTTCGCACCGTATTTCGAGCGACGCTGCGTACGATCCTTGACACCGCTGGTGTCGAGCGTGCCGCGAACGATATGATAGCGAACGCCGGGGAGATCCTTGACACGACCGCCGCGAACGAGCACGATCGAGTGCTCCTGGAGGTTGTGACCTTCTCCGGGGATGTAGGAGTTGACTTCCTTGCCGTTTGTGAGGCGGACACGCGCAACCTTACGCATAGCCGAGTTAGGCTTCTTGGGGGTTGTTGTGTAAACGCGAACGCAAACACCACGGCGCTGGGGGCAAGAGTCGAGAGCCGGCGATTTACTCTTGTCGTTCAGAGCAACGCGGCCTTTTCTTACTAATTGCTGAATCGTAGGCATCTTTTGATGTTTTGTTTCTTTAAAGTTATATTTTTATGTTCTGATATTTTCTTGCAAGCACTTTCGGGGTACTCCAACCCGCCGCGACAAGACTCTGAGTATCAACCCGTTGAGCCACATCGAGGCGCACTTCGTGCCTAAAAGCGTTGCAAAATTACAAATTAATCTTCAGACTGCCAACAATTTTAATATTTTTTTTCGCGACGAGTGTTCCGCAATGGTTGCCGGTCATACTAATTGCAACAGCCGACGTTCCCGCCGGCGTCTGCACCCTCGGTCGGAAGCGACCCCGGGCGCGGCCTGCCGCGTCTGCCCAGACGAGGCCCAACCGAGGGGGCGGACGCGATATATCGAAAAGGGACCCGTCCTTTCGGACGGGTCCCTTGGAGTTATCTGTAGTGATTTACAGGTCAGAGCTGGAGCTTGATCGGCTTGACAGCGCCGTCGGTCGTGGTGACCGTGACGATCAGCGTGCCCTTGCCGAAGCCTGCGGCGTCGATCGCGACGCGGTCAGCCTCGGGAGCGACCTTCGTCAGGAGCGTGCCGGCGAGATTGTGGACGCTGACAGCGGCGATTTCCGTCGGAGCGACAACGAGTATACGTCCGCCTTCGACGTAGGCCTTAGCCTGGTCGGCAGCCTCGATAAATTCGAGTGCGGTCGACTGCTGGTTGTCGAAGGTCAGTTCGACAACGGCGTCGTCAGCCTTGAAGGAACCGAAGATCAGTGTCACGGTGTGTTCGCCGACTTTATCGGAAAGGAACGTGACAGTCACGGTTCCGCCCTCGGCCGGGAGCGTCTCGGGAGCGACGGTAACACAGTCGGCATTCTCACCCTCGACTTCGATCGAGATCTCCGAGAGGAGATCCGTACCGGTTACGCCGAACGTCACGACGGTCTCGACACCCTGGACAGCCTCGATCTGCTTCTCGGCGAATTCGGTTGCGATTTCCGGCTGGATACCGGTGCCGGAGAGTTTGACAGTCGCGAGCGGCACACCCTGGTGCATGATTGTCATCTTGCTTTCGAGGGTCTCCTTGTCGGTCGGGGTGAACGCGACGATGAGATCATATCCGGCAGTACTCTGCGCCTCATCCATCGGGATCGTGCGGTCCTCGGTCGAGAACTGGTCGTCGTTGAAGGAGACGGTCAGCGGATAGGTCAGGTCGACAGCCTTGATATTAATGACATGCTCGGAAGTTTCGCCGAGGACTACTTTGCCGAAGTCGAATTCTTCGACAGTCGTAACGGCCGGTTCGAGATTGCGCAGGCCTTCGCCGGTCAGGGCGATATTACAGGTCAGTTCGCCGCAGGTCAGGGTCAGCATACCGGTCTGGACGCCAGCCTCGGTCGGGGCAAAGGTGACAGCCAGGTCGTAGCCGTTGACATTCTCAGCCTTGTCCTTGGCGATCGAAGTGACGCCTGTCGTGAAGGGAGCCTCGCTGCCGGAGATTTCGATGTCGCCAGCGAGGTTCTTCCCCTTCAGGTGGACAACGCGGGTAACGGGGTTGCCGCCGACATAGGCCGACCCGAAGTCAATCGACTCGACATCGACGGTCAGTTCGGGAGTCAGATCGACACCGATACCGGTGATGTCAACAAACTTCAACTGCGTATCCTGGTGGAATATAAACATGCGGCACGAAATCTGCTTGGCCTTGGTCGGAGTGAACGTAAGAGTCAGATTGTAACCCTCGGCACTCATTGCAGCCTCTGCGGGAATCGTAGTCTCGGTCGCGCTGAATTCGGCATCGTCGAAAGTCACAGTCAGAGGATAGGTAAGATCCTTGGCCTTGATATTGACAATTGTCTCGCCGGTCGTGCCCAGAGGAACATTATCAATTTTAGGCCTACTCGGGTTGACGCTCGTGATGCTGGGAGAAAGCGCCTTAAGACCCTCGCCGGTCAGAGCGACATTGTAGGTCAAGGTGCCGCAGGTCAGGGTCAGCGTAGCGGTCTGGACGCCGACAGAGGTCGGAGTGAAGGTGACGGCCAGGTCGTAGCCGTTGACGTTCTCTGCCTTGTCCTTCGCGATCGAAGTGACGCCTGTCGTGAAGGGAGCCTCGATGCCGGAGATCTCTATGTCACCAGCGAGGTTCTTACCCTTAAGGTGGACAACGCGGGTAACCGGATTGCCGCCAACGTGGGTCGAACCGAAGTCAATCGACTCGACATCGACGGTCAGTTCGGGAGTCAGATCGACACCGATACCGGTGATGTCAACAAACTTCAACTGCGTATCCTGGTGGAATATAAACATGCGGCACGAAATCTGCTTGGCCTTGGTCGGAGTGAACGTAAGAGTCAGATTGTAACCCTCGGCACTCATTGCAGCCTCTGCGGGAATCGTAGTCTCGGTCGCGCTGAATTCGGCATCGTCGAAAGTCACAGTCAGAGGATAGGTAAGATCCTTGGCCTTGATATTGACAATTGTCTCGCCGGTCGTGCCCAGAGGAACATTATCAATTTTAGGCCTACTCGGGTTGACGCTCGTGATGCTGGGAGAAAGCGCCTTAAGACCCTCGCCGGTCAGAGCGACATTGTAGGTCAAGGTGCCGCAGGTCAGGGTCAGCGTAGCGGTCTGGACGCCGACAGAGGTCGGAGTGAAGGTGACAGCCAGGTCGTAGCCGTTGACGTTTTCGGCCTTGTCCTTCGCGATTGAAGTGACGCCTGTTGTGAAGGGAGCCTCGTTGCCGGAGATTTCGATGTCGCCTGCGAGGTTCTTACCCTTAAGGTGGACAACGCGAGTAACGGGGTTGCCGCCGACATGGGTCGAACCGAAGTCAATCGACTCGACGTCGACGGTCAGTTCGGGAGTTACTGCAATACCGGAACCTTTTAGGTCGATATAATTTTTAAATTGATTACCCTGATGGTACACATAGATACGGGATGCAATCGTCTTATTTTTTGTCGGCGTAAACTTAACTGTTACGTCACAACCTTCAGGACTCATAGCCAACTCCGGGGCAATAGCATCGGGTTCCATAGTGAACACCGACTCATCTGCCATAAGGATCAGATTTGCCGAGAGGTCGGCGGCCTTGATATTGAATGTCTGTTCAGCGGTCGTACCTACGGGGACATCATTAAAAGTAATGCTCTTTGTCGAGAAGGTCACAGTCGGATTGCCGAATGAACTTGCCGACAGGCTGACAATCTGAGTCAGATCACCACTCTTGAGAGTCAATGCTCCAAACACCGAACTGACCGACTTCGGGGCGTAGGTGACGACGAGGTCAAAACCTTCGGCAGCCTGGGCGGTCGTGATGGTCGTGGCGTTCACGGTGAATTGATCCGGGACTGTCACGGCGATATCCTCGGTCAGGTTCTGGCCGGAGATATGGACAGCCTGCGAGGAGGTCGTGCCGACCTGAATTTCATCGAATTCGAGGAAAGTTTCCGAGACCTCGAGCGACGGCTCGGCGGGAGTCTCAGCCTCGTCAGTGAAGAGGTCGGCCCAGGATGTAGCGACGCGGACCGCGTCGATCGAACCATTCGGCGAATAGACGCTCGAGAGCAGACGCTGATTGATTATCAGCTGGCCGAAGCCGTTGGTAGCATCATTTACATAGGATCCAGCAAACTCAAAACTAGCTGCCGGCTCCTCTGAGAAATTTGTAGGATTAATAAACAAGGACACCTTGTCATTATAACTACCGCTAACGAATTCATACTTAACGACAAAAAGATACGGCGTGTTCCAACTAAGACGCTGAGAAGAGAAAGACTGCTTGTATGAAATAGATGTCTGATATCCGGAACTCGATGTTGACGTTTTTGTCAGACCGGGATACCAGCCGTAGTTGTCACCATATACACAAAATCCGCCACTCACATATTTACTGTTAGTCACGGGATTACCCTCAGCGCTGACAAGTGCCGTCGCGCTTGCTCCCTGCAAGAAGCCAATAATAGGAACTCCATTCGTTGCCGAACCTTTACACGACTCTATCGATACTATAGCCGAATAATAATAGGTGCCGCTGGCAGGCATAGGGGCATCGGCGAATGCCTTCATAAGGCACTGATCCTTGCCATTGTCGGAGTAACTGAGTGACACAGCATTACCTTTCGCTTCGTCTTGATAGCCCGGATAGGTCATCGGAGCATTGACAATCTGAATCGGCGTGTTGTTATACGAACTGTTGCCGAACTTCAGCCAATTCCCCTGACCTGCGAGATTTCCGACTTCATAGTCGAAATTCTCTGTCAACAGGCGTTCTGCAGACGCGTCGGACGAGACGAGCATTCCTCCGGCAAGGAGAAGTGCGGGCAGTGCCGACTTAAACAATCTGTTAATACGCATAAGAAAATTGATTTGTAGATATTGAAATTAGAAAATTATGAAATTTGTCAGTACAGATAGTTGTTCTCTGAGAAATTATATCCGGCAAAGTTAGTCATTAAAACGATACGACGATACGATTTTCGAAAGAAATATTAGCATTTCGAAAATAAAAATGGATTTTTGGTTAATTTTTGGCAAAAACGAGACGTTTTTCGATCTCACACGCCGTTTCGTCAGCGGAAAAGCTGTCTCAGGCGACGTTTCCGCTCGATCTGGCGGTGCTTCGCCCGGAAGGCCTCGACGGCGTCGGCAACCAGACGGTCGGCCGCCTCCTGACCCATCTCCGCGACTTCGGCATAACTGCGGGCGAAGCGGGCTGTGGCCTCGGGGGTGTCGAAGATTGCCTGGAAATTCGTCACGAACTTCTTCCAGTCGGTTACACCGAACTCCATCCGGTTGATATCTATGATCGCGAACTCCCGCGAACCATCTTCGCCGACACGCATCAGTACATTCCCCGGAGAGAAATCCTTCATCCAGACCTGACGGCGGTGGAGCGACAGCAGGAACCGAGCGAGGTCGCGGAGAAGACCGTCGAAGCCGTCCCACTGCTCAACCCCGCGGATGACTCGCCACTGAGCCGGTAACTGTTCGCTGACGAAATAACTCCGGCCGTAGAGGAGGCCGCGTTCCTCGACGAATGCAACGGGCGCGGCCGTGCGGATCCCCATCGCGGTCAGGCGACGGGCGTTGTCGAAGGCACGGCGGGCCTTGCCACGGCGCAGTCGGCCGTAGACGAAACGGTTTATCAATACCGGCACACGGAACGCCTTGACGTTCAGTTCCTCGAACCCCACGCCGACGGGAGCCCCGAGGGCATAGACCTTGTTGCGCCGGCCGTCGTAGATACGTCGCGCCGAAACGGGGACGCCGCTGTCGATCAGCCGGCGGACAAACGCCTCGGCCGACTCCATGCCGGGAGCTATTTCGTAGACCATTCTGTTCATTTCCCGGCAAAGTTAGTCAGTTTCCGTGAAAATCTGTGTAATTTTGTGTATGGAAAATCTGAAAATCGGTTTCGACGCGAAACGCGCCCTCTCGAACGCCACAGGCCTCGGCAACTACAGCCGACTGGTTGTCGACCTGCTGTCGTCGCTCTATCCCGACAACGACTACCGCCTCTACGCCCCGACGGCCCACCCCGGCAACCGGGCGGAGCAATTAGCCGCGCGCCCGAATGTCTCGATCGAGACCCCCGGGGGAGCGTGGCGCGCCGCGCGGGGACTCTGGCGCGTATGGCGCGGGATGACCGACCGGATCATCCGCGACCGTCTCGACCTCTTCCACGGCCTCAGCAACGAACTCCCGCTCGACATCCGCCGCGCGCCGTCGGCCACGGTCGTTACGATCCACGACCTGATTTTCCGCCGCCTCCCCTGCTGCTACAAACCCGCCGACCGCGAGATCTACGACCTGAAATTCCGCCGCGCCTGCGTCAACTCGACCCGCATCATCGCCATCAGCCGCCGCACCCGCGACGACATCGTCGAACTCTACGGAATCGACCCCGGAAAGATCGACGTAATCTACCAGGGGTGCGACCCGGCGTTCGCTGTCCCCGCCGAACCTGCCGAGATCGCGAGCGTACGCCTTAGATATAGCCTGCCGGAAAGATATATCGTCGCGGTCGGAACGGTCGAGCGGCGCAAGAACCAGTTGCTCGCGATCCGCGCCCTGGAGCGGCTTCCGAAGGATGTAGGGCTCGTCGTCGTCGGACGTCTCGAGCGAAATTACGGCGCTGAGGTCCTCCGCGAAATCAGCCGCCTGGGACTCGCAGAGCGAGTAACGGTGCTGACCGGCGTACCGTTCGCAGACCTCCGTCCGCTCTACTCCGCTGCCGAGGCAGCCAGTTACACCTCGCGCTACGAAGGATTCGGGCTTCCGGTCGTCGAAGCGTTGTCGGCCGGAGCACCCGTGATTGCCGCGACCGGATCGTGTCTCGAAGAGGCCGGCGGGGGCGGAGCGATATATGTCGACCCCGACGCGCCGGAGGAGTATGCGGCTGCCGCGCTGTCGATTCTCGACTCGGCCGGGGAACGCCGCCGGCTTGTCGCCGCCGGACGGGAGCATATCCGCGCTTTTTCGCCCGAGCGTTTCGCCTCGTCGCTGGTAGACTGCTACGGCCGGGCGCTGGGCAGTGTCGGGTCGGACTAGTCGGACGGGTCGGACAGGTTCTTATATCGACAAGGAGAATTAATCTCGGAGCGTCTACGCAAAACGCGGTCCTGCTTTCTCGCGAAAGCAGGACCGCGTTTTGCGCTCCAGGATGGGCTTGAACCAACGACCCCCTGATTAACAGTCAGGTGCTCTA
>JAMPGR010000022.1 GCA_023663805.1 Clostridium sp.
CTTTGTATCAGATAGTGTCACGGAAATGGAGAAGTCTGTAAACCCTGACCGGAACCTGACCGACAACCGCTCCACCTTTCACCGCTTTTTTTGAAGAAATTTGTATGTTGTTTTGTGTGTGAAACAAAAAATGACTAATTTTGTTCTGTGAATAGAACAGCAATGATATGATAAGTAATGAAACTCTACGCGAGGTTATGCTTGAAAACCGTGCTGAAGTGATGATGCACACTGTCATTCCCCGCAACATAAACCTTGAAAATTTCGACAGGCAGGTTCTTGTCGGTGTTCGCCGTGCAGGTAAATCATACATCCTCTATGGCAGAATACAGCAGTTGATAGCCAACGGACATACATGGGATGAAATAATATATCTTAATTTTGAAGATGAACGTCTTGCCGGAATGACTGTGGAAGACCTTAACAAAATTCTGGAGGTGCATGGTCAGTTGAGCGACAAGCGTCCGATGTTGTTCCTTGACGAGATTCAGAATATTGACGGCTGGGAGAAATTTGCCCGACGGATAGCTGACAATAAATACAAGGTAGTGATTACCGGCAGCAATGCAAAGATGCTCTCAAAGGATGTGGCTTCAGTGTTGGGTGGAAGATATATAACCCGCGATGTCTTCCCGTTCTCCTTTGATGAATATCTTGAAATAAACGGGATAGATCCCCATAATGAGCTGTTGACTGCCACGACAGCCGACCGTTCTAAACTCATGCGGCACTTTGAGGAATATTTCCAGTTCGGAGGATTCCCAGAATGTGCCACGCTCCCGGTCAAACGGGATTATCTGACGAGTCTTTATCAGAAAATATTTTTGGGTGACATAGTTGCGAGAAACAAGATTGAAAACCTTTTCGCACTAAGGATTCTTTTCAGAAAAATGGCTGAGAGCGTAAAACAGCCTATTTCCTTTACAAGGGCCACCAATATCGTGGCATCCACCGGAACGAAAATAGGCAAGGCCACTGTCATAAATTACATCGGATATGCTTCGGACGCATATCTTCTCCTGACTGTTCCCAATATTGCGGATACCCTTACCGACAGAATGACTAATCCTAAATATTACTTCATTGACAATGGAATAATATCGTTACTTGCAATGGACATACGAACCTCATTGTTGGAAAATCTTGTCGCGCTAACGTTATTCCGAAGATATGGAGTAAAGGATGCGGTCTATCATTATAATCATGGCATCGAGGTTGACTTTGTGATACCTGATGCTGAAACGGCAGTGCAGGTGTGCTACACGATGAATGACTCTGAAGGAACGTTCGAGCGGGAAACATCGGCTCTCGTTAAACTCAAAGACAGGATTAAGACGCGGCGAAACATCATCGTCACGTTTGAAGACGAAGGGGTGATCGAAAAGGACGGCCTTAAAATCGAGGTCATTCCGGCATGGAAATTCATTCTGAAAAATCGTTAAAGTCCACTTGAAGACTTGTGTAGGTGGTTGAAAATTTGTAATTTTGCATATGGCTTGAACGCTTGTGGAGACAGGCAAGTTGAGTCGAAAAACGCCAAAACGTTTTTCAGGCACTAACAAGGCACTAAGAGAAATTAGCAAAGCGTAACTGCTTGACATGAGTATATTTGGAGCGTTAGGGACAAGTCCCTCCAGCTCCACTTATGGCATCCGACCTAAATCGGACAACACGAGACTCATCGCCCTTTGGGCGCTTTGCTCCGCAAAGAAACCTCGGACTATCAGATAGTCCGAGGTTTTTTGCTGCAATCGAGTTGCAGCGAGCTATAGTTCACGCACAAAAGATTTGTGCGTGAACTATAATTCCCTAAACGGGGACTCCAGAGCAAAAAAATGTGACATTATTCGACCGCTAACGCGGTCTTTTTCAATTTTATACACAAACCGCGGGCTTTCGCCCGCTACCTTATGGCACCGAGACGCGGTGCATTGTCTGATTTAAACATAAGCGTTTGTCATGGATTGCCTTCGCAGTGCTTATTATATAGAGATCACCGCTTAAGCGGTGTAATATCGCAGCCGGGGGCGAAGGCCCCCGGACGAATAGCCCAATGATTCAGACCACGTTAGTGGTCGAATAATCAGACGGCGTGACACCTTGAAACTCGATAGACTCGCTTGCATGAACGGTTATCCAGAGGGACTATGAATTAATTATATTGCCAAACCCGAAACTTGAGTAACATCTAATGGCGACCAAACAGCACAAAACACCCCCTTTTTGTCGCCGGATTGGTCGCAGTTCCTGTTATTGTCACGTTTTGTGCTGCCGCCATACGCAACTAATCCTGAACAAACTTTGTTTTCACAACAAAACCAAGACAGAAACTATGAACGTAGAAGAACTCAGAGAATATGCGCTCTCGCTTCCGAAAGTGGAAGAAAACCAGCCCTGGACCGAGCCCCGGTATGAAATGCTGATCACCTATAAGGTGGGGGGCAAGTGGTTCATGCTCGAGGACCCCGACAAGAAGTTCATCGATGTCAAATGTGAGCCGGAGACGATTGCCGGGATGCAAAGCCGCTACGAGGGTGCTTTCCCTGCATGGCACATGAACAAGGAGCACTGGTTCGGCATAAAACTCGAATCAGACGTGCCGGATTCGGTTATTAGGCAACTTGTCGGGGACGGCTACAAACTGATCGTGGAAAAGTTGCCTGAAAAGACACGCGAATCAATCGGTCTCTGACAGCGGGTAACAGGATATGGAAGATACGATTTACAGCCGTTTCAGGCAGCAGGTCGGTGTCCGTCCCGACGCCATTGCGATTACGGAGGATGGCCGGGCGGTGACATACCGTGAACTCGACAGACTGGCAGATGCCATACTCTTGAAGTTCTATGACAAACACTATCGGTTTGTAGGCATTGTCATGTCGCATGGCGCAGAGATGATAGCCTCGATGCTTGCTGTGCTCAAGAGCGGGGCCGCATATGTCCCTGCCGAAAAATCGCTGCCTGAAGACCGTAAGAAATATATGATGAAGACAGCCGGGGTGGAACTCATAATAGATGACGGATTTTGCGAGGACCTGACACCTTTTGACGGATCTCTGGCTGACCGTTCATCGCCCGACGGTCTGGCTTACATCCTCTATACGTCAGGCACGACAGGCCGGCCGAAAGGTGTCGAGGTGGAAAACCACAGTGTTGTGAACTACGCGGAGGCTTTCGAGGCTGAGTTTCATGTCGGGTCCGGCGATGTCATGCTGCAGTATACAGTCTGCTCCTTCGACATTTTTGTCGAGGAGGTGTTCACAACCCTGCTCAATGGTGCGACCCTTGCGATTCCGTCGGCTGAAACTATGGGCGGCGGCCTGACGGCCCTGATGGAATTTGTTGACAGGCATGGCGTGACGGAAATCAGTGGATTTCCCTATCTTCTCGCCGGGATGAACAAACTGGAATCGTTGCCGAAGTCACTGCGACTTCTCATCAGCGGCGGCGATGTGATTCGCGGGGCGTATATTGACCATTTGCGCAATATGGGCCCCGAGATCTACAATACATACGGTCCGTCGGAAACGACTGTTTGCTCGAACTACTACCGCTGCGACAATGCAGAGCCGCTCGCCGACGGGACGTTCCCCGTGGGGCATTCGGTCAGGGGTGTGTCGGTCAAAGTGCTGGACGACGGATTGAACGAACTGCCGGCGGGGGAGACCGGCGAAATCAGCATCTTCGGCGAGGGTGTGTCGAGGGGCTATGTCGGGAATCCGCCCGAAAGCAGGAATTTTGTCACCCTCGCTGACGGAACCAGGATGTATCGCAGCGGTGACCTTGGATATTTCCTGCCCGACGGCAACCTTGTTTTCCTTCACCGCCGCGATGACCAAGTGATGATTCTGGGCAAGAGGGTCGAACCCGAGGAGGTTGAGAATGTGCTTAATACCTGTCCGTGTGTCGAGCGCGGTATTGTACGGGCCTTTACGGACGACTTCGGTCTGGCCTATCTTGTCGCCTATTTTATCCCAGTCGATAAAAAGGAGTGTACACTCCATAAAATCAAAGAATATCTGAAGTCGGAACTGACAGATTTTATGATACCGGAATTCTTTGTCGAGGTCAGGGAAATTCCGATCAACCAGCATGGCAAGGTTGACATCGACGCGCTGCCTGTTGTTATGAAGGAGGGAGGCGTATGATGGCCGGACTGCGAAGAGAGAAGGATATCGACGCGCTGGTGGAATGGCGCAGAGAGGTGATATCCAACGTCTTCGGCGTCGGCGCGACCGATACGTTGCTTGAAGCCAACAGAGAATATTACAGCCGTCACGTTCCGGATGGAACCCATCAGGCATTTGTTGCATCGATAGAGGGCAGGGATGTCGGGGTCGGGGCTGTCTGCTTTTATGAGGAATTGCCATCGCCCGACAACCCGACAGGCAAATGTGCCTTTCTGATGAATATCTATGTGCGCTGGCAATACCGCAATCAAGGGGTGGCGAAGAAGATCGTCGGTCATCTTGTGGATATTGCGAAAGAGCGCGGATGCGGAAAGATTTATCTCGAATCTACGGAAATGGCAAGACCCCTCTACGGCGAATGTGGTTTCACGGCTATGGAAAATATGATGAAATATGATGACCGCAGCGGCTGTAATCACCGCGGACGGAAATAGTCTGTCCTGGTTAACTACTCCAGGCCAGGGGCCGGAATCCAGAGTGTCGCTGTTCTGCCGGGCGGTTGCCTCCTGATTGATTAACGGGTCAGTTCCGGAGGAGTTCGCGTTTCGAGATGCCCCGGTTCTGGCCGCGGGGGTTGTTCCCCTGGTAGAAGAGGAACGTGCGGCCCGACTGCGGGTCGTCGAAGAGGTGGGGGTGGCCCGATTCGCTGCTGTTCCAACTGCCGGGGCCGTCGGCCGATGCCGCGAAAATCGCGGCATCGGCGGCGCCGATGACTGTCATTGTCAGTCTGTTCATAGTGTGTGAAATAGAGGGGGGATTATTTAAGAGCAGTTGTGATGCGGAGAATTTGTTTCTTGAGGGAGTCTTGCAAGGCTATGGAACGGTCAAGCGCAACGTCCATATCTTTCATCTTTGAACGTAATTCTTTGACGTATTCGATGTCCCGGCTAAAGCGCGACGCATATAATTCGGACATTGCCTCGTAGGCTGAAACAGATTCGGGATTCATCGGAACTAACGGGGTGATTTCGTTGAATCTGTTCAGGAAGAAAGAATTATAGTCGGGGATATAGTCGCGCAGTACACATTGATACAGGAACTTTTGTGTCGAGGTTGCATATCGTTTTATGTTCGTTGCCGCCTCATAACTTTCCAGTTGGGATTTGATATTCTGGATCTGGTCTTTAGCCTCTTGAGGACGGTAATTTTTTATATTGTCATTCAGACTTCTGATGTCGCTCAGTGTTTTATTCAAATACTCTTTTTGGGCATTGTTGATAAATTGCTCGCTTAGGGCAACGCTCATAGAGAACATTTTGACCCATGGCTCGAAGGCATCATTTCTTTTTAATTCCGTATCAATAATCCTGTAATTATGGCTGTGAGTACTTATGCCATATTCTTTATTAATGGTAATGTTGAAATTCGTATCGATGTGGTCATAAATGCTCGATTTGAGGAACGTAAGGAAGAACTGATAAGAGAAGACCGTGACGGCTGTGTTGATGTCCCGGTTGATGACCAGATCGGAACATAGCGCGTTCAGCATCCCCAGAGTCGACGTTTTGGCGAATCGCCGCAGTGAGTTTTCGATATCGATTCCGTTTCCGCAAAAGTTCAGGGAGTCTGTCGTCTCTTTCTCGATTATGTCTTGAAGTGCAGACTGGTGGTTCCGCAGAGTTTCAATACTGGTAGAGTCGTTATTCTGTAGCAGGTCGATAAAATCGTTGAAGATCATAGATGTAAGCCGGACTGACTCATTCTGTGACTTTAAAGAGTCCTCGAGAACCTGATAAACGAGTATGTCCGAGGTGAAGTAAGTGCAACTGTCGGTTTGAATTATAGGGAACATGCTGTGGAGTATGTCGGGTAATAACCTTGGGCTTGAATCGTAGGCTGTCGCAGTCATTATTCCAACGAACGAGCAAGTATATGGGGGAATGTCTTTCCAGCAGTCAAATTGAGTGTTAAGCGGAGAGCCTCCGGTTAGCGGATAACCGTCTACGACCATAAATTTGTTGTCTTTCTCGACAACCACGCTTGTTATTCTCGGATGGAACGAGCTGCTGATTGTTTTAGTATCTTTCAGATACAGCAATGGGTTAATTGGAAAGTATGTGAATGTTGTCAGACTGTAAAACAACAGAACAACTGCAGCCACAACAGGCTTTAACAATTTCGGCTTCTTGGCGGCATCCAGGATAGTGAGAACCAAAAGGCTGACCGTACATGCTGACAGGGTCCAAAGCGGATTACGGAGTAAATAATAGACGCAGAAGACCAGCAGCGGAAGTGCCCATAAGATCCTTCCGGTTGTGTTGTTGCGAACGATCTTGACGATGCAGACTAAGGAAACCAATATGGCAAACACCGCAATGATAACGGAGTCTGACGGACGATGATACAAGCTCCTTTGAAGCGATAGGAATGAGAATATCAGGATTATCGTGCCTATCGAAAAAAGTCTTGTTCCCCACCATTTTTTTATGATTCCCCAGAGGGCGCAAAGGATAAAAGCGAGAATTGCCGGGATGTACCAGCCGACAAAGTCTACCGGTTTGATGTCTGAAATTCCATACTCCTGACCCGTACCGAAAAAGAAGAAATAGATGAACAGGCACACAAGAGCGAGAAGCGGATACAGAACCGTCGCTCCGGGAAAGAAGAGTTTGTTAAGCCAGTTGGGTTTAGTTTTCATTTGTCTGTAAATTACTTAATACTAATGATGTAAATAGAATTGCCCAACCTATGAACGAGTTTGCAAATGAATTTGATTCTATTGAAAACCCGATAATCCACTCTGAACATAATAAAGCAGAAATGCCTGTACCCAAAATTAGGAAGATCATCTTTATTGGTTTTAGTTTTGAGTAGAAGTATTCACATATAAACTTTGGTATTTCGAATGCTATAATGAAAATAAGAACCAGAAATGACAATATTTGTGAAAACATTAAAATTTTGATGTCATTCATAGACATTCCGTAAGCGGAAATATTTCCTGCGATGCTTTGAATATAATCCAGGGCAGATTGAGGAGAGATGTAGGCCTTTGACACATAAAGTATGTATGGTAGAAGATGCCAAATGACGTATGTAGCAATAATATAAAAAGAGATTAGGGCAATTGTGACAGACTTAGTTCTTTGGTTATCGAATCTTTGATCCTTAAGAGATTGGATGATAGCAGCTAATTGGTCATGTATAAGTTCTACTCTATCGTTGTTAACGGTAAGCAGTCGAACCGAAGAATCTTTGGTGAAAATTTCCGCTTTAGGCGCATTTGCTTTTAAATCTGATAGGTATATGAATTTACGTCTACCTTGTCCATCGACCAAATTATTCTCCAGATATTTTCTTTGTTTTTCTGGAATCTGTGTTATTTGCTTGATATAATATTTCAGGATAATGTTTTTGTAGTCATCTAAATCTTCTATTCTAATGGCTTTATTATGAAAAATATAGTCGTTATATAATTCATAACAAAGAAGCGATAACATTATGGTGTTGACATTGTTATTGCGATCGCTACAAATAGTTATAATTTTGTCAGCAATTGAATTTTCGGATTCCTTGTCAAAAAGTTTCTCGTTCTGACATGGGATTAGAATAACCTCTTTAGCCCCATTGATCGAAAGTCCTTTTAATCTATAGCGTGATTTTTTCAAGGAGGGCAAAAAGCAGTTGTCTAAACGATCTTCTAATTTATAGAGGTCATCTTCCCGTATGGATAATACAAAACGATAATTTCTTTTGTAGGAATAATTCACTCCATTAATGAAACAGCCATCAATTATGTTATCCTTATCATTGATAAAGTCAAGTTGACGTAGGAGAACTACGGTTTCGTCGCTATATGAATTTAGAAGTTCTTCAAACTGATCAAAAACCAATACGGGTGTTAATTCTTCTCCATCCGTATTGTAGAATCGATGTCTAGCGAAGTAATTCCATAGAAAATCGACTGCGTTATGGTCGTTTTGAGGTTCTAGAATATCTATGTTGACTATATTGGCAATTTGATTTTCTATTGATGAGATGATTTTGGCCTGAAAAGATATCGGAGTTGTAGATTTATCCAGAATGCCTAATCTAATATTTATCGGCACAAAATTTTCAATACGAAGTTCCGGAAATACTCCGGCATTTAACAGCGATGTTTTGCCAATGCCACTTCGTCCATAAAGAGTTACAATGATATTTCTCGAGATTAGTTTTGTGACATCATAGATTTCATTATCACGTCCGTAGAACTTTAGTGAACTGTTTTTTTGAAACGGGTCCTCATATGATGCAAGTCCGGCCCATGGATTAGGCTTTTGGGGTAGTTCAATTTTAGGGTCTTTCTTAAACCAGGTAAATAGATTTCTCATAACTAAGAATTTTCTAATATAGATGTGATGAGTTTCGAAAATCCATCAGCATCCATAAGATTTATACCGGATGATTGACTTCCGATGAGTTTTTCGTAGTTAATATGATATGGAGATCGTAGGTCATAACCATTGATCGCTAATGGAATTATTCGTTTGTCTCCGAACTGCTGGGCCATCTTCCATTCTTTCTGGTAGTAGCGATCTGTAATTTCTTTTTTTAAGTCGTCAGCAACATAGGGGGAAAGCATTGTGATTACTACACTTGAAGAACTGATAGCATCCGCTATTTCATTTTCATAGTTATCTCCTCCATATAATCTTGCATTATCCAGCCATACGTTAAATTTTCTCTCCTTAAGTTGGAAAAATAATTGACAAGCCGATAGGGCGTCTTTACTACAATAAGAAATAAATATCCCCCCTCTGCTCCTGGACTCTATAACTTGCTGGCGAAATATAGAATCTTGACTATCTTGAGAAAAGATGTTTGAGATGCTCTGTATAAAAGACTTTGCATCTCCAAGAATACAAATATCTGTTCGATCTAGAAATTGAAGAAGTTTAATTTCGCTATTATCCGTTTTATCAAGAGAAAACGCAACTTCACCGCGACCATCATAGTCGTTTTCCTCACTTTTGGTTACGCCAGTCAAAACATACCAGAAAAAACGGAAATACCAATTGTCATATTTACATCCTAATGCCAGTAGTCGTTTGCTTCGAATGAAATCAAGCAAAGCGTTATTCGCTTCAATATCCATTCGCATCCATTTCTCAATTAATAGAATAGCATCAGCGTCTGTCTTGACGTATCTCATTTTGAGGTCGTTTGGGACAAGTTTCCCAAAAACATATATAAGAGTTGGCTGGTTATATCGTTGTCCTCGTCTACAAATTTTTAATGAATTCTGAAATTCGTCAACGCTTTCCTTGTCATAAACATTTACGACTCTAAGTTCATCTCCCCAAATCTCTCGAAGCGCAGATTCTAAAAATTCGTCAGTTGTCGTTGTTAAGATTGTGGTGAATAACTTTGTCGCAAGAAGCGATTTTAGATCGTGAGATACAAAGGATGGTGTAAATGTAATCTCCCCATCCTCAATTAGTTGGCGAACGGGATTTTTCCTTTCGGTTATATCAAGGGCAATATCGTTATAATGATAAAACTTTTGCTTTGTCGTATCGTTAACTTTCCTTAGGAAGAAATTATGCACGTCATGTGTCGGCTCAATACTTGAGTCAAGAATTATTTCGTTTCCGATGACAAGAGCATATTTGTCGTTGAAGATATCTTTGAGGAATGTCTTTGTGTTGAATTTTCTGCTCATAGGTGGACGGCTGCGGGGGGTCAGAAGTTTTTGCAGTTGATTTTGTTGCCGGTTATTTCTTCGAGGAAGTCGACGCGCATGACCGTCAGGAGTTCTCTGGTGTAGTCGCGAAGGGCGCGTTTGTAGAGGGCTACATCCTCGTGGTTCGACCGGGTGACACGTTCCCAGAGGGTCCGTCTCTCGGCGTTGTCGAGCGCAATCTCGACCGCCTCGCGGTCATCCTCGGTCATCAGCCAGCGCAGATGCTGTTCCTCCAGTACAAGAGGCTCATCGGAGTAGCGTTTCCACTCTCCGGCGAGGAATTCGCGGAATTCTTCCTCGATCTTCAGGGGGAGGTCGGGGGAGTAGTCGCCAATCGTTTCGGGGCGCAGGACATTCTCCTCATAGTCGAGGTTACCGAAATATTTGTCGAGGAGTTCCTGCTCTTTTTCGCGGCAGAGTGTTTCGATATATGATTCCATTGGGGATGTGAGTGTGTGATAACTATTCTGGCTTTTACGCTGACAAAGTTACATCAATTATTCGAGATATGGAAACCGAGTTTGAGGATCAGTTTGAGGGTTTCCTGGGAGGTCGCGCGGTCATACTCCTTTTCGCTCTCGGGGAGCTGGTCGTAGGGTACGAGGCAGGGGTGCTTCTTCGTGGCGTCGTCGCGCACGGGCCCCCAGGTCCAACCGTCATTTATACGGTTCCGTGCCCAGACTTCGTGGACATTCCTGGCCATTTCCTCGATCAGAGGCATCAGTTCGGCGGGAAGTTCGACACTGCTCGTATCCGCCGGCATCGGTATATATTCGTTCATAACTCTAGGTTTGTTAAAATGCTGATAACCAGTAGGGACGCGGCCTGCCGCGTCCGCTCCGCCTAATATGCATACATCCGAATCTGATGTTGCGGTTCATAGGCGGACGTAGCAGGCCACGTCCCTACTGTAATTACGTATAACTTAGCTAAATGCTATTCTAGCGGATGATGATTTTGCGGACTTTGGAGCCCTGGCGGCGGAGGTAGACTCCGGGGAGGAGGTCGCGGCTGTCGACGCGGCGGCCCTGGATGGTCCAGTATTCGGCATCAGCGGCGGGGGTGTCGGCGTCGACACGATCGATCTCGGCGTAGCCGAAGGCAACGACGTTCGACGGCGCCGATTCGCCACGGTCATAGACGGCCGTGACGACATAGGTGTCGCCGCCTGTCTGGCGAGTTGTCTCGAACGAGGTACTGCTGACCGGCGAGGAAGTCAGCAGCGAGCCGTTGCGGTAGACGTTGTATCCCTTTAGTTCGATCTGTCGCGGCGCTCCGGCGGGGATGAACGAGAAGTCGTCCATCACAAGGAAGTAGCAGTCGTTCGACGTATAACGGACGGCGAAGCGTTTCGCCCCCTCGGGGAGTGCGATATTGACAGCGGTCCACTCGACGGGGATATCGTAGATCCGCTCCAGCAGAACGAAATCGGCCGGATCGGTCGAGCCCTCGGACCAGTAGATCTCGATCGACTCGAGACCATAGTCGGGCTGGGCTGAGCGAGCCCAGAATCCGGCGATCTGCGGCCCGCCGTAGAGTTCGGGGGAGATCAGCCAGTCGTCGTTCGGAGTCTGCGTGTTATACATACCCATGACGACCTTGTCGCCGGAGACGGTCGGGATAAAACTGAGCGACCCAGCCGACTCGCAGATCCAGAATGCCTGGGCTGTTCCGCTGACAGGCATGTCGATATTCGAGAACGCCCCGACGAGACCGCCGTCGAGGTCGCGGCAGGTCCAGTCGCCGAACGACGTCGCGAAAGCCGGATAGGCTTCGAAATCCTCGAGGATCTCCTCGGGGGCGGCCTTCGACAGATCGGGAGCGCTCCAGCGGAGCGATACCTGCCCCTCGGGAGATTCCTCGCCTGTCAGGTCGGTGACGGTCGGATTCTGGTCGCGGACGCAGAACATCCGGAACCGATAGCGGTTGTCGGCGGTGTTGGCGTCGCCGTCGATGTCGACGACGAGTTCGACATCAGTCATCTCGGGGGTGACGGCCGTGAAAGCCGCCGTCAGTTCGACCAGTTCCGAGGAGAACGGCTCGATTCCGGGTCCATCGATCGATTCGAGTGTCACGCCGTCGGCGACGAGCGAAATCGTATAGCCGTCGGCGACTCCGGAGCCGACATTTTCGATTCGGGCGTAGATGTCGAAGGGCGCGCCGACCGCGGTGCGCGAAGGCGCGCTGACGTAGCCGATCGAAAGATCGACGGCGGGGGTGTCGTCAACGAGGAAGTTATCGACGGGGATGTAGCCATGGGTCACGATGACGCCGCGGAGACCGATGCGTACAACCTTGCCGGCGAAGTCGGTCAGCGGGACGACCGCCTTCTGCCAGCCGCCGTTGACGAACGACTCGAGTTTGACGGCCGGGAGTTCTATGGCTGCGCCGGTCTCGCAGTCGCGGACGATAGGAACGATCTGGTTCTCGTCGCCGCTGTAGACGAAGGTGTAGAAACTCATCGAGGGAGCCGTGGCCGTGGTCAGGTCGATCTTGCCGGTCCATAACTCGCAGTTCTGCCCGGGCTGGCTTCCGATCATGCAGACATATCCGTTGTCGAGGTCCTGGGAGTCGGGATCAGAGAAATCGTCGAGCATACGCCAGGTCACGTCATCGTCGACCTGGACCTGGAGCACGTAGCGTTCGTAGTCGTTATAGGTGAACGAATTATGGTAGGGGAGAGGGTAGGGGGTTCCGACGGCGATATAGTCCGAGGCCGACTCGGTCGACTCGCGGCCGTTCAGTTCGGCTGTGACGACGGCGACAACAAGGTCCTGGTCGCCGGAGGTCAGGATCGGGGAGAAGGAGCACTCTGTTCCGGAGAACTGGACTTCGTGGGGCACGAAGATATTCTCGACATACTGGTAGACATTATAGGTCAGCAGCGACGGCGCGATCGGGTTTCCGTTGAGGTCTGTCGCCGGGGCGTCCCATTTGATAAAGACATCTCCGTCGGCGAGTTCGCGGAACTCGGTTACGACGGGAGCGAGCGGGGTGGTCAGTCCGGCGTGGTGGTTGATCTGAGCCTCGGCGCCGTCGCCGTCAGGGCCGCTGGCAACGACGGAGTAGACATAGTCGCCGTCGCGTCCGGGATTATCCTCGAGGGTCAGCGTTTCGCCCGGAACCGGGTTGTCGAAAACGCGGATGATGTCGTTGTCGCGTTTGACCGTCACCTTCGTGACCGTTTCGAGTGGCGAGCCGTTAAGGGCTACAGATGGGACGACAAAACTGACGAAGGTGTTCAGTCCGAGCTGGTCGGTCGGGTCGAGAGTCGCGGTCAGTTCCGACGGAGCGACCGGTTCGGTTCCCTCCTTCGGGGCCGACACGGCGATATTGTCGATGCAGAGATAATTATAATAGTTGTTATATCGGGGAGAGGTAGCGTGGATTCCGATATAGTAGTTCCCGGAGACGGAGGGGGTGAACCATCCGTCGACGCGGCGGTAAAGGCGCTGGTGGATTTTCGTTTCGCCGATGACCGGCATATTGAGCCCCTCGGCGTCGTTATACCGGCCCATAAAGACCTCGAAGGTCTCGGGTGTTGCGCTGGAGCCATCCTGGTATAGTCCGGCGTCGAGGCTGACGTTGTAGTATTTTCCCCGTTCGAGACGGATGGCTCGTGTGACGAGCCAGTCGTCGGCCTTCGGTTTGTCGATGACGAACAGAAGGTAGGCCGAGCGACCGGAGCGGGCGGTGTCGTTGTAGTTATACAGACCCCAGGTGCGGTCGTCATCGTTGGAGTCGATGACCTGGAAATAGTGGGGGAAGTCGTCGTGTTCCATTCCGCTGCGGAAATTGTCGAAAGTTTCGCAGAACGGAGGCTTCAGCGGAGAATTTTCGCCGAGGCGTTGCGGGGTGCGCGGGGCAGTGCGGGCGGGAGCGGGTATCGAGAGGTTGCCCTCACCCTTTATCTCGCCGCGCTGTGGAGAGAGGGGTGAGTAGGCGGGGAGTAGCGGGCCGGCAGCCGATGCCGAGACAGTCATCATCAGGGCCGATGCCAGAGCCGGAATTTTCAGTCGGTGCATACTTTTAAAGGTAGATTAGGTTTTTCTTGGTGCAAAATTACAACAATCTGACGCTAAATAACCCATTGAATTATGGAAAAACATCCGGGTTAACATTCTTTAACGGTGGGCGCGGAAGATGGTTACGGAAATTAGCGTAATTTTGAAGTTTAATTCCGATTTCAGTGTTTTCGGCGCAGGAAACGCGGCGGAATATCGACAGAAAACGAAAAAAACTAAAATAATAATCAGATTTTTTACCTAATCAGTATGAAGAAATTCTACTTATCACTGGCTGCGGCCCTGGCAATCGGCGCGTCGGCGTCGTATGCGCTTGTCGGAGCCGGAGAGCCGACGATGGCCGACCTCCAGCAGAAACGCGAGGCGGTCAAGGCCCGGAAAGAGGCGTCGATGGCCCGGCGCCAGGCCGATCCCTCGGCCGCGAAGAAGGTCCGCGCGCCCCAGCGCATCAAAGGGGGGATCGCCGGAGACAAACAGCTCTACGGCGTGTTCTCCTCATATCTCAACGATTACTCTCCTCTTTCGGGGCTCGAAGGAGTCGTTGAGATTCATCCCGACGGAGACCATACTGTTGTTAAAAACAATCTCCCCGCCAATATTATGTCGGGCTGCTACTTCGACGGCTATTTCTTCGGAGTAAGTTATAACGAATCATCGAGTACGGTTAGTTATATGACTTTCGACGCAGAGACTTGGGAACCGGCCGGAGCGACAGGAAGTTATACGTTCTCGTCGCCCAATATGCTTCCTTTCGACGCTACGTATGACCCTGAGACACGGCGTATCTATGGCGCTATGTTCAAAGAGTCCGACGATGTCTTCAATTCAGATGCTGTCCTTGCGTGGATTGACTTCGACGATGCGTTCGACCCGTCGAAGGTTGTCGGACCGCTCGATGTCCCTATGCGCGGAATCGCTGCGAACAAGGATGGCGTCCTCTACGGCATCGGCGAGGATGGCGTTCTCTATACAATCAACAAGAATACCGCAGCATTGACTAAAGTCGCAGATATACAACTGGAAAGTCGTACGGATCCGGACTATGTCGAGTGGGGCGATTGTAATCAGGGAGATCCATTCGATTCATTATATCGCGGCTGGGAATCTGCAGAAATTGATTGGGAAACCGGATTGATATATTTCCATTATAATGATAGCGAAGCCGATCCGTTTATTGTGACAATCGATCCGAATGATGGCTCGGTCGAATATGTCGCCGACCTTGGTTATTGGTCAGTCGGAACGGAGACCTGCGATATTTTCTCCGCGATCTTCTTCAAGCAGAAGGCCGACGTCGCCGCCGGAACACCCCGCGCGGTAGAGAATCTGACCGCCGAGGCTGTCGGGACAGAACTGAAGGCCGAAGTCTCGTTCGACATGCCCGCCGACGCGACCGACGGCTCTGCATTCTCCTCGGCTCTGACATGGGAGATCATAGTCGCCGAACAGACCGTCGCGACCGGAACGGCACAGGCCGGGGAGCATGTCTCGGCCATCGCCCCGATCCCCGCCGCCGGCCAGACGACAATCGATGTCGTCGCCAAAGCGGGCTCCGCGGCCGGACAGCCCAAGTCGACGAAACTCTTCGTCGGCTGCGACACCCCCTATCTCTATCGCCTGCCGAACGCCTTCGCCGAGGGCTCGACCATCACAGTCGACTGGGAAAAGGCCGACGCCCGTAACGGCGGTAATCTCGATCCGCTGACCTATCGCGTTGTCCGCAAGCCCGACAATACCGTCGTCGCCGAGGCAACGACCGAACTCTGGGTCGAAGATGTCGTTCCATCGAAATTCAAGACCCTCTATTCTTATATTGTAACCCCGATAGCCGGAACAACCGAAGGGGATTCTTCCGAAACCCGTCAACTCTACGCCGGAACCGAATTCGGACTTCCCCACACAGATGACTTTACCAGCGAGTTACTCTTCAACCAGTATCCCGCAATCGATAACAACGGCGACGGAATAACATGGTGGGTCGATACGAAACGCGGCGCGGCCGTCTACTCCCACGGTTCGGTTACAGCCGACGACTACCTCTGCGTCGGTCCCTTCACGCTCGTCGCCGGGAACCTATACAGTTTCTCGCTGACAGCCGACGGCCACTCGACCGTCGAGACCTTCTCGGTCCATGTCGGGACAAATCCGGACGATGCGGCGACCTTCAACCACGAACTGATTCCCTCGACAAAGGTCAACCCCTCGATCGGAACCGTGTCGCCCGAGGCAAGTTTCGTTCCGGACGAAACCGGCGAGTACTATTTCGGCATCAAGGCCGAAGGGAAGACAAACTCGAATCTCTATATCTATGAGGTCAAGGTTGTCGGCGCCTCGTCGGAGGCTCCGGCCGCACCGGCTGTTGTCGTAACGCCGACGGCCGAAGGCCCGTCGTTCGACGTAACCCTTCCGACGACAACAATCGGCGGGGCAGGGAAGGCCAACGTCACGAAACTGACAATCTCCCGCGACGGCGAGCCCCTCGCCGAACTGACCGAGGGTGTAGCCGACGGAAAGACTCTGAACTATGTCGACCGCAGCAAGGCGGAAAAAGGCTCCCACCGTTACACCTTCACAGCTATAGGCTCGTCCGGCGAGGGACAGCCTGCGACGGTCAGCGCCTATGTCGGACCGGACATTCCAGGCCAGGTCCACAATATGCGAGTCTGGGAAGATGCCTCCCGTCCGGGCCACGTATATGCGACCTGGGAGGCGCCGCTGAAGGGCAAAAATGGCGGATATGTCAATCCGTCTGACGTATCCTATACGGTCAAGTATGTCAATGCATCATATACAATCAACGGAACCGAATCAATAGGACAACAGACAAGTATCGAACTCGATATCCCCGCCGAATATCGCGCTGTTCAGGATTTGATTGCCATTACAGTAAAAACCGCATCGATTTCGATGTCGACCACACCGTCGAGCGCACAGACCTACTCGACCTATGTCGGCCCGGCGCTCGAACTTCCGCTGTTCGAATCGTGGGAAGGCTCGCGTAATGCAAGCGGAATTTGGTCGGGAGAATCGGTCATCGAGGATGAGGAAGTATTCGAATCGATGTGGGACTATGGTGTCGGCGGTTTCGCAGCCGGCTCGTCTCAGGATGGCGACGGATATATGCTGATGCTGTCGACATTGCGCGAGAGCGACGGTGGCTATCGTATGCGCACACCCCGAGTCACTCTCGCCGGAACCGAGAATCCTACGCTTTTCTTTTATTTGATTCATACGGCTGAGACCCGCGACTTCTATGTCGAGATTGCAGTCGAGGATCAGCCGATGAGGGTTCTACGCAAGATTGAGATAGATCCGGCCAGACACCAGACATGGATTCCGGTTGAGATACCCCTGTCGGAATTCAAGGATGCGAAATATATCCAGTTCGGTCTGACAGGCTACGCCAAGTCTCCTGCCGACTATTTCGTCGGGGTCGACAACTTCAACCTCTTCGACAAGGTCGACCGCGAAATCGCGATCCTTTCGGTCAGCGGCCCGTCGCGTGTCGCCGCCAACGCGATAGTCTCGGTCAACGCAAAACTGCGTAACTTCACCGCCAGCGAAGTTGCCCGCGGCGACTACAGCGTCACGCTCCACAAGAACGGCGAACCGATCGAGACTCTGACCGGCCTGCGTATCGCTCCGTTTGGTAACCTGACCGTCACCCTCGACGACACAACGACCCCCGCCGACGCACCCTCGGCGATCTACAGCGTCACTCTCGACTATGCCGACGACAGTTTCGCCGACAACAACGAGAGCGACGACCTGACAGTCGAGGTCACTACGACCGACTATCCCGAGCCCCGCTCGCTGGCGGCAACGGCCGAGAATGGCGTCACTCTGACCTGGACTGAGCCTGATCCCGAACTGATTCCGATGGTCAAGGTGACCGAGACCTTCGACACCTACGATGCGTTCCTGACCGAAGGATTCGGCGACTGGACGACAGTCGACGCCGACGGACGCCCGACCGTCATCATGGCGACATGGATGGGTCCGCTGACTTATCCCCATGTTGGCGAGCCGATGGCATGGCAGGTCTTCGACCCGAGCGCAGCGATGGTATGGGACGGCGCGTGGTATGCCCGCTCCGGCGGTCAGTTCCTCGCAAGTTTCCAGGCATGCTTCGACGGAGCCCGCGATGTCGAGTCTGAAGACTGGCTGATCTCCCCCGAACTGAACGGCAGCGCCCAGCGGATCAGTTTCTTCGCCCGCGCCGGACAGAGTTCATACGCTCCCGAGGTGCTCGATATACTCTACTCGACAACCGGAAAGGATACCGGCGATTTCGACACGGTCGAAGGTGGCGAGGGTATCGAGGTTCCATATGCGAGCGACTGGGTAGAGTTCACATTCGATCTCCCCGCCGGAACCCGCTACTTCGCGATTGTCCACCGTTCGTTCAACAAACTCGCCGTCCTGGTCGATGATGTGACCTTCTCCCCCGTCGGGTATACCCACGAGGATGTCACCCTCGTCGGTTACCATGTCTACCGCGACGGTGTTCGCCTGACGAAGACTCCGGTCGCTTCGACGAACTATGTCGACACCGACGTCGAAGAGGGAGAGTCCTACACCTATGCCGTCACCGCGGTCTGGAAACGCGGCGAGTCGCGCCTGAGCGATCCGGTCGAGGTTACGGCCGGTCTGGCCGGAATCGAATCGGCTGAGGCTGAGCAGATCTTTGTGACGACCGAGGGTCTGAACGTGACTGTCGCCGGTGTCGACGAAGGAACGGTCGAACTCTACAGCGCATCGGGTCTCTGCGTCGCGACGGCTCCGGCCGCCGGAACGACGACACTGGCCGCCGCCGCCCCGGGCATCTATATTGTCCGAGCCGCCGGCAAGGCTGTCAAGGTCGTACTCCGCTAATCAATACGCGACAGCGCAAAAAAGCGGCTCCCGAAACCGGGAGCCGCTTTTTTGCGCTGTCGCGCAGTTTATTGTCGCTTGTAGCGAGGCTTGTAGTAGCCGACGTCCCCGTCGGCGTCTGCGCCCTGCGGTCAGGAACTACCCCGCCCTTCAGGGGGCTGGGGGGCTTCCCGGCGGGATCAGCCGATCGTTACGGTTTTGCCGGGGGTGTGGATCAGGTGGAAGCGGGTGTCTTTCTCGACGTTGCGTTCGTTCGAGATGAAATCCTCGACAACCTCCCAGTCGGCACCGAAATGCATCGGGAAGAAGTCGCCGACCTTGACGGCATGCAGGAACTCCTGGGCGCCGATGGCGAAATCGATGCCCATACGCGGCTCGACGGGGAACATCGCGATATCGATCTGCGGAGCCTCCTCGACGATACGGTTAAGGACCTTGTGGAAGTCATTCTCCGCCTTCCGGACCTCGCGCTCGCTGGAGCGGTCTTTCCAGTGCCAGTTGTTCAGGTCGCCGGCGTGGAAGATAGTCTGGCCGTCGCTGAGCGTCACCAGGAACGAAACGCCCGCGTCGGTAGACCCGAAGGCCTTCACGCTGCGGCATCCGGGGATATCCTCGACGACATCGCCCGGACTCATACCGGCGACTCGCAGGGTCGAGGGGATGTCGCGGGCCGGGACATCGTTCGAGACGACATATGTCCGGTCGTGGTTCTGCGCCATTTCGAAGATTGCATGATTATAATGGTCGGGGTGGCGGTGTGAGATAAAGAATACGACCTTCTTGTCGGGGTTGTTGTCGAGAAGGTGATGGAGTTTGTTCGACGGGTCTCGGAAGTCGTCGAAGACGAGGATGGCGTCGTCTGTAACGACAGCGAAACCGCTGTTTTCGAGATAACTGATTCGTGTCATAGTATTTTCCGGTTTGTTATTCATAGATCGACAGTCAGTCCGTCGAACGCCGTCGCGACACCATCGGGGAGTCGGCGGTTGAGATCCCGGTGGAGTCCGGCCTGATGGCTCAGGTGGGTCAGGAAGGCGCGTTTCGGACCGATCGTATGAATAACGTCCAGAGCCTCCCGAAGGTTCATATGGGAGGGGTGGGGCTCGTCGCGAAGGGCGTTGATGACGAGCGTGTCGACCCCGCGGAGGCGGTCGATGGTCGACTGTGGAATCGTCTTGCAGTCTGTCAGGTAGGCCAGCGGGCCTATGCGGAATCCGAGGACCGGCAGGCGCAGATGGAGCGACTCGACGACCTCGACCTCCATTCCGGCCGCTTCGAAACGGTCGCCGTCGGCGACGATGTGGAGTCCGAGTTTCGGAACGCCGGGGTAGGGGTGCTCGGCGAAGCAGTAGGGCATATGTGCGCGGAGGTCATCGGCGACATCGGTGCGGCAGTAGATCGGGAATCCGTCGCGGAGGTCGACGGGGGTATAGCAGTAGGGGCGCAGGTCGTCGATTCCGCCGACATGGTCGTAGTGGGAGTGGGTGACGGCGAGCGCCTCGATTTCCGGGGATCCGGCGCGCAGGGCCTGGGAACGGAAATCGGGTCCGCAGTCGATCAGCAGGCGTCGACCGTTGTCGTTTTCGACGATAGCCGAGGTCCTCATCCGGTTGTCGCGCGGGTCAGCCGAGGTGCAGACCCGGCAGCGGCATCCGATCTGCGGTACACCCGTCGAGGTTCCGGTTCCGAGAAAAATCAGTCTCATCGTTTTATAGAGGTCAGGATCCCATCTTCGAAAATGAGGTACATTCCGGTGTCGTATCGCCAGGCTTCGTGGAGATAACTGTAGCCGGCGCTGCGGGTGACGTCGGCGGGAGAACCGAGCGAGAGGCGGCATTCGTCGCGTGTCATTCCCGGCGCGACCATTCCGAAGGTTATGTTGCGCCAGGCCTCGTCGCGTATCGCCGGATAGCGCTTCCGCGGGTCGGAGAAACTGAAGAGACTGGCGAAAGCCCGCGGGTCGCCCCCGTGGCGGCGCGGATCGAGCATAACTATCCCGCGTGCGTCCTCGTCGACGGCGTGGAATTCGACGGCGACGGGCGACACCTCCGTCGCGGGTCCGACAGCCGTGATCTCGACGGGGATATATTTCCGGCCGGGGACAGTCTGGCCCCGGTTGTCGCGCCAGGTCGAGGTCATGACGTAGAAGGTCTTGCCGAGCAGGAGGGCGGAGGCCTGCCCGACCATGTCGAGGTCGACCGTGCAGGGGATGGCGACCTGCCGTCCGAGGAGCGAGTCGCGCTGTTCGACGACGGTGTAGACATAGGGAAGCGCGAGCGAGTCGGCCAGGTGGATTTCCGTGACGCGCCGTCCGGCGAAGTCGGTGACCTCGCGTGAGCCGGTGTAGCGCAGGTGTGAACCGACAGCGGGGGCTTTGGCGGTGTTGTAGTCGTTGAAAACGAGTGAAATCTTCGGGTCGGTCACGACAAACACCTTGCCCTGCCGCCACTCTCCGAGCGTTTCGGGCGCAGCAGAGTCGAGGTATGATTCCTCCGGACGCGGCTCGGCGGCAGAAGCGCGGCGCACGTCCGAAGCCGTAATCTTCGGGGTCGAGTCGACCCCGGTGAAACATCCGCCGAGAGCCGCGCAGATTGTCAGCGCGGCTCCGGGGATCAGTTTTCTCAATATGAAATCGGGGAATCTCAATATTTCTCAGGGGTCATTCCGAGGTTTTCGAATATAAAGGAGTAGATGTCGGTCTGCTCATCGATCACCTTGCTCATCGGTTTTCCGGCGCCGTGGCCCGCCTTGCTGTCGATACGGATCAGTTTCGGTTTGTCGCCGGTGTCGGCGGCCTGGAGCGTCGCAGCATACTTGAACGAATGGGCCGGGACGACGCGGTCGTCGTGGTCAGCGGTTGTCACGAGGATAGCCGGATAGGGGGTCCCGTCGTTGCGGATGGTGTGGACCGGCGAGTATGAGAGCAGATAGTCTGCCATCTCCTTCGAGTCGGCGCTGGTGCCGTAGTCCGAGGCCCAGTTCCAGCCGATTGTGAACAGGTGGTAACGCATCATATCCATCACTCCGACCTGCGGGACGGCGACGGCGAAGAGGTCGGGGCGGAGGTTGGTGACGGCTCCGACGAGGAGCCCGCCGTTGCTGCCGCCGTTGATTGCGATATGCTCGGGGGATGTCCAGTTTTCGTCGACGAGATATTCCGCAGCGGCGATGAAGTCGTTGAATACATTCATCTTGTTCATCTTAGTTCCGGCTTCGTGCCATTTCTCGCCGTATTCCGATCCGCCGCGGAGATTTGCCTGGGCATAAATTCCGCCGTTTTCGAGCCAGAGGAGACGGTTTGCGCTGAACGACGGGGGTAGGGAGATGTTGAAGCCGCCGTAGCCGTAGAGGAAGACCGGATTCGAACCGTCGCGCTGGAGACCCTTCTTGTAGGTCAGGAACATCGGGATTTTCGTTCCGTCGGAAGAGGGGTAGAATACCTGCTCCGTGACATAGTCGTCGGGGTTGAAGCCATCGATGCGGGCCTCGCGGACGAGAGTGCTTGTTCCGTCGGCGAGATTGTAGGCGTAGATGGCGCCGGGAGTTGTGAAACCCGAGAAATTGTAGAAGACCTCGTCGGTTGAGCGGTCAGACCATGCCGATACAGAGCCGTAGCCGGGGAGTTCGACCTCGCGCAGGCGCGAGCCGTCGAGATTGTGGAGATAGAGATGTGACGATGCATCCTTCTCGTAGCCGAGCAGGAGATGGTCGTTTCCGGCGAACTGGGCCGAGGCGAGCACCTCGGGAGCCTCGGCGACGAGGGTCTTCCAGTTGGCGCGCTGCGGACGGGCGGCGTCGGCGACGACGATCTGTTTGTTCGGGGCGTCGGCCGAAGTCGCCATAAATATCTTCCCGTCGCGGACATCGATGACGCTGATTTCGTAGTCCTGCGAGGGCTCGATGACGGTCAGCGGGGAGTCGAAGCCCTTTCGGAGGTCGCGGACCATCAGGCCGTTACCGACCCCCTGACCGCCGACTGTAATGAAGAGGTAGTCTTCAGACTCGGGGACCTCGGCGCTATGGAAATGGAGCGGGTTGGCCTTGTCCTCGAACACGAGGATATCGTCGCTCTGCGGGGTTCCGATCTTGTGGTAGTAGATCTGATGGTTTTCGTTCGCGTTGGAGAACTCCTTGCCGGCTTTGGGGCGGGGATATGCGCTGTAGAAGAAGCCGTCGCCATACCATGACGCGCCGGTGAACTTGGCCCATTCGATATGGTCAGGGAGGAGTTCTTTCGTTTTCGCGTCGAGAAGATAGATTTCGGTCCAGTCGGAGCCGCTGCGCGAGATTGTGTATGCGACATACTTCCCGTTGTTCGAGGGGAAGAGACCGGTCAGGGCGACGGTACCGTCCTCGCTCAGGGTGTTCGGGTCGAGGAATACCTCGGCCTCGCCGCCGAGGGAGTCGGTCCGGAAGACGACGAACTGGTTCTGGAGGCCGTTGTTCTCGGAGTAATAGTATTTTCCGTCGCGGCCTTTCCATGGGGTTCGGCTCTTGACGTAGTTGTTCAGGGAGGTCAGGCGGTCGTGGATCTGGCCGCGGAAGGGGATGCGGTCGAGGTAGGCGCGTGTCACGGCGTTCTCCTCCTCGACCCATCGGGCGGTTTCGGCGCTGGTGTCGTTCTCGAGGGGGCGGTACGGGTCGGGGACCGACGTTCCGAAATATTCGTCGACGGTGTCGTCAGACGGGGCCTTCGGATATTCGATTTTCTTCGAGGAGCATGAGGAGGCAATCAGAGCCGCTCCGCCGAGAATCAGCGTCGCGGAGGATAGCAGGATGTTCGGGTTGTTCATCGATTGACTTGAGTTAGGGGGAAGACTATGATATTTCTGCAAAGTTATTAAATTCCCCCGAAATATGGAAATATCCGGGGAAAAGAAGTGAACAAACCGCTCCTCTCGGGCATAAGTATAATAAGAAAAAATTAATGGCTATGAAACGGATAATGTCATATATTGCCTCTCTGGCGGCACTTTCGGCAACAGCGCTGGCGTTCGCGTCGTGCGACATGATGCTCGACGACGCCGTCGACGGTGGCCCGGTCTACACGACCGTCGGCGTCGGAACCGGCGGCTGGAACGTCGGGTTCAGTTCCTGGTGGCACCACAGATGACCGCTAATTCTCATCGAGTTAGCGGTCTTTCTTTCACCTTCACACCTCAAAGTCACCACAAAAGTCACCACGCATCATTTAATTTATTGTAGTATAATATGTTATATATGCAGTGGCAACACCGAAAGTCTTTGTTCTGATTGCTAATATACTGATTATCAATAACAATTTCATCAGCATTCATTTTCATTCACCGACATTCAACACCACCTCATCGCTTCAAAACTGCATACTTTAACTTACTTTAACTATCCGACAAGGGCAAAAATGTGGTGACTTGAGCCGAGTTTTAGGCTAAGTCACCACATCCAGATGTTAAATTTATGAGCGTTGCCGCTCTCGATTTGGACTTGCGATAGCCGGTGCTTTGCGCGAATCCACATCGGCTATCAATCGTTCGTTGTCAAAGAGTAGAACGCTCATTTTATCATGCGCCACAGTAGCGAGCGAATGCCCAATCTACAAGTTCATCTGCACAATATTCTACAACCAACCCAGTGATGGGGTCCAAATAGAATCCACATGCGATACTTATTGACGCTTTTATAGCTACCTTGGCAAACTATAATGCTTTCTACTTTTTCATATTACCTCCTTTCTTTTCATTATAAGTTTAACAATCTTCAAGGTCGCGCCCTTGCTTTCAACCGCCACATTCATCTCTCAATATAGCCGGATTATGGATTAACCATTTTATGAAACGACCCCGGCATATAACCGAGGTCGCAATCTGTATTGTATTGTTCGTTATTTTACCATCAACTTGAAGGCCTTATTTTCTATCATAACGATGTACATACCTTGAGAAGCAGGCTCAAATTCGATTTCACCTTTGTTCGCTTGCTCTTGATATATTAGCGTACCATTGATTTGATAAATTCGAACTGTCATATTATCAGGACATCCACTAACTGAAATCTTACCATTAATTATTCCAACTTGCAGATTATCATAGTAAACGTCTTCGATTCCACTGAAATCGGTTTCAACAATTTTGTTGAACTCCGACCATACAGGGGCTACCCAATAATATGAGCGGCATCCAATTGGTACTTGCAGTTCACAACGTGTCTTGCTGATGTTATCAAAGCAATCATTTTGACATGTCGGAGGTGTGAGCGCCTGAACCTTCAACGTATTTAGATTTACGCATCCAACAAAAGCATCTTGACCAATCGTCGATAATGATGAGGGTAAATTAACCGATGTAAGTCCTTTGGCACTGACAAAGGCATAAGACGATATCTTATTAACCCCTTCCGGTACTACATATTCCGACCCTGAATGATTGACTGGAAAAATAATCAATTCATCAATGTCCGAATTGAATAAAATACCATCACGACTCGCATAATTTGGCTTGGATTCATTCAATGGAGTCAATTCGCTTGCCGGAGTAGTCTGCACGTCGGAATTGGATTCTTCCGATTTGTTGAGTTCGTTCAGTTCAACCGATTCTGTGGATTCTTCCGTATTGGTGATTTCTATGTTTGAATCCAATTCTCTCATCGAAATGGATTCATTCTGTTGTATAGGCGGTGCAAGGTCGAGGGCAACCTCACCATCTGATGATTTTTTCTCACCAGATGAATTTGCTGGACTCAGTTCCACGGATTCATTCTTGGAATCGGTGGAACTGATACCACTCTGTTCACTTGCTCCTTCCGGTGTTGCGGATGGCGTAAGTTCATCAGCGAACAGATTAGGGTCAATTGCCACATTCCTTGATTTCACTGTTTTCATCGGATTCTCTGAATTTAGAGAGTCGGATGAGTTGGCAGTGTTGTCAGACTGCGGTTGATTCACACGTTTTGCTGATTTCGACTTCTTGGAGGTCTTGTCAGCGGCACCATCCAACTGAGTTGGATAGGTGGCATTGTTTGGTTTTGAAACTGGTTTTGTCATAATATTGAATTTTTGGCGTTCAACAATTCATTTACCTCGCGGAGGCGGTAGCGAGTGCTACGGCCAACCTTGACTGGTGTGAGCGAGCATTTCACCTTTAGATTGTGGACGGATGTACTGCATATGCCGAGTTTGTCGGCAACCTCTTTGGGAGTGAGCAGTTTGTCTTCCTCGGCCTTGATGAAGATGGGGAGGAGACGTTCACGCACGTCGTCAATTGTATCAACCATCAGCTGACGAAGGTCAGCGAGGGTGACGTTGAGAACGATGTTCGGGGCGTTGGCATCGCGGCTGAGCGAGTCCAACAGAGAGTACAGTGGGATGTTTTGCATTTTTTTGTCGGGTTTTGGGTTTTACCGTCCGATTATCTATGGCTTTGCGACAGATGGACGGTTTCTCTGCCGTATGCCGTTTGCCATTGCCATTTTATTCCGGACTGAAAAGGCAATAGCAAGCCCTGCCGACCCATACCTGTC
>JAMPGR010000023.1 GCA_023663805.1 Clostridium sp.
TCGCGGCAGGCCATGAATTTTGTTGTTAGTCAGGCGGGGCACACAGGGTTGATTTAGACTTTCAAGGCGGACGCGCTTCTGCGCGTCCGCCTTGAATATCAATAAAATGTCTTTATTTTCCTTTTAGGGAACCAGGGGGGGATGCCCCTACATACAGAAGGCGAGGATCAGGCCCTGGGCGGCGACGACGCGCAGGAACATCGTCAGCGGGTAGACGGTCGAGTAGGCGACGGCGGGGGTGTCGTGGCCGGTCGAGTTGCCGGCGTAGGCCAGGGCAGGGGGATCGGTGTAGCCGCCGGCAAACATACCCATGATTGTCAGGAAGTTTATCTTGTAGACGCCGCGGGCGATGCAGCCGGTGATCAGCAGGGGGATGAAGGTGATTAGGAAACCCCAGATGACCCACCACATTCCTGTTTCGTTAAATACGGTCTCGTAGAACCCTTTGCCGGCGCCGATGCCGACCGAGGCGAGGAAGAGGCAGATGCCGAGTTCGCGGAGCATCAGCGACGCCGACGACGAGGTGTAGGTCACGAGTTTGAAGCGGTAGCCGAAGCGGCTCAGCAGGATCGCGACGACGAGCGGACCTCCGGCGAGGCCGAGTTTCATACCGAAGCCGACGTTGATCGAGCCGAGGATTATACCGAAGAGTATGCCGACGAAGATCGTAATCAGGTTCGGTTCGTTCAGGCGCTTCATCGAGTTGCCGAGTTTCGAAGCGAGACGCTCGATGTCGTTCAGGTCGCCGACAACCGTCAGGCGGTCGCCCATCTGGAGGCGCAGGTTCGGGGCGGCGAGCAGGTCGACGCCGGCGCGGTTGACGCGGGTCGCGTTGAGCTGGTAGGCGGTGTGGAGATGGAGTTGGGCGAGCGACGTTCCGTCGTATTTGCTCTGGGTAATCACGATGCGGCGCGAAACGACCGAGCCGGGAGTCACCTCTTCCCAGTCATACTGTGTCTCCGGACCGACGACCGATTCGAAGCTCTCGACGTCGTTCTGAGACAGGACGACATAGAGTTTGTCGCCGACACGGAGCTGGGTCTTCGAGGTCGGGATGATCAGGTCACCGGCGGGGGTGATCAGGCGGGATATGACATAGTCAATCTTGATGATGTCGTGGAGTTGCAGGAGAGATTTTCCCTCGATCAGGCGGTTGGCGACCTCGACGGTCAGGTGGGCCGGTTTCGACTGTGCGTTGTCGTTCTCGGTGTCCATCGCGCGGATTTCGTCGGCGGTGTTGATTCGGAAGAGCCCCTTGATGACGAACATCGCGAGGATGATGCCGAGCACGCCGAGGGGATAGGCCGCGGCGTAGCCCATCGACATGACGTTGATCGCTGCGGGGGTGTCTATTGCCTGTTGGGCGGCGGCGAGGCCGGGGGTGTTGGTGACGGCGCCGGACATAACGCCGACGAGGGCTTCCATCGTTGTGTTGCCGCTGCAGTAGTAGATACAGAGGACGATCGCGACATTAAGGGCGACGCCGATCGCAGCGAGCATGTTCAGACGGACTCCACCCTTTTTGAAGGAGGCGAAAAAGCCCGGACCGACCTGGATGCCGATCGAGAAAATAAAGAGAATCAGACCGAACTCACGGACAAACTTAAGCACTTCGGGGTTCACTTCGTAGCCGAAGTGACCCATCAGGATTCCGACGAACAGAACGAACGTCACGCCGAGCGAAATCCCCCCGATTTTCAGTTTGCCCAGCCAGATGCCTGCGGCGATCACAAAGGAATACAGCACGATTGTACTCGCCAGGCTGACGTTGTGAGGTCCGATAAGGTCAGTTAACCATTCCATAGGAAACGTCAAGAAATTAATGTGGACAAATGTGGTTTTTTAAATTTGACTGCAAAGTTACGACAATTTGCCGACATAGTTGCGAAATCCATCGTTTGGATGTAATTTTGCACAACGAAAAAGTTGAACATCCCCTTCCGACCGATGAGCAGAACAGACCGGCGACATATCCTCCTGCATCGCAGCAGCCGTCAGGCGAAGTATCACGCGATACTCCGCCGCGCCGCCGTGGCACTCGCCTTCGTCGCCGCCATCCTGCTCTGTTCCTGTTCCTCGACGAAATTTGTCCCCGAAGGACGATATCTGCTCGACAAGGTCGACATCCGGATTGAAGACAACCGCGACGATGTCAAGGCGTCGCAACTTGTCAACTATCTACGTCAGCAACCGAACCACAAAGTTCTCGGTTTCGCCAAACTCCAGCTCGCGACCTACAACCTCTCGGGGCGCGACACAGCGCGGTGGTACAACCGCTGGATACGCCGCATGGGACAACCCCCGGTCATCTACGACAGCGGACTGACTGACGCCTCGGCCCGCCAGTTGCGCCAGGCGATGATCAACCGCGGCTATCTCTCGACAACAGTCGATGTTGACACGGTTTTCGATCCGCGAAAAAAGAAAGCAAGCGTCACATACCGCGTCACCAGCCGACAGCCCCACCGCATCGGCTCCGTCGGCTATGAGTTCGACGACACCTCGCTCCGCCGCGTCGTCATGGCCGACTCGTCGCGCTTCACCGTCCATCCCGGCGCTCTGCTCGACCGCAACAATCTCGACGCAGAACGCCAGCTGATCAGCGAACGCCTCCGCCACCGCGGCTACTACGGCTTCGGCAAAGAGCACATCGCCTTCCTGGCCGACACTGCCGCCGGGTCTAACGATGTCGACCTGACGGTCGTCATCAAGCGTCCGGTCACACGCGTCTCCGGCGGCCTCGACACCCTCGACGCCCACAGCCGCTATATTCTCCGGAAGATCTACTATGTGACTGACTATAACCCGACAGCGTCGCCCGGAACCGAGGCCCGCTCCGACACGCTCCCTATCTCCGACAACGTCTATATCGTCTGTGGCCGCGACCGCTACCTGACTCCGCAGACCCTCGTCAGCAAATCGTTTCTCCAGCCCGGCGAACTCTATAACGAACAGGATGTCAGCCGCACCTACGAATCGCTCAGCCGCCTCGGGATACTCCGCTCGATCAACATCGACATGCGCCGTGCCGGCCGGGTTGCCCTCCCCGGCGGGGAATCGGTCGAGATGCTCGACGCCTATGTCCTGCTGACCCGCAACAAACTCCAGGGGATCACCCTCGAGGTCGAGGGGACGAACTCCGAGGGGGATCTCGGCTTCGGAATCGGCGTCAGTTACCAGCACCGCAACGTCTCGAAGGCATCTAACACCTTCACAGCCAAGGCCCGCCTCAACTACGAAAGTCTCTCGGGCAACTTCAACGGCCTGATCAACAACCGCTATACGGAATATGCCGCCGAAACCGGACTGACCTTCCCGAAATTCGTCTTTCCGTTCCTCTCCGACAGTTACAAGCGCCGCGTCAAGGCATCGAGCGAACTCGCCCTCTCGTTCAACTACCAGGAGCGTCCGGAATACACCCGTATTATAGCCGGAGCGGGATGGAAATACAAATGGACCTCGCTCAACGGCCGTCGGCGGCGCACCTTCGACCTGGTCGACATCAACTATGTCTACCTCCCCGAGAGCACCATCGACTTCATCAACGAAATCGCCCCCGACAACCCCCTGCTGCGCTACAGTTATGAAGACCACTTCATCATGCGCATGGGCTACACGATCAATCTGACAAACCGCCGGACAACCTCCGCGTCCATGCCGGGGGGAGCAGCCCCCTGGCAGCGCACGGTCTACTCCTTCCGCGCCTCGGCCGAGACTGCTGGAAACATCCTCTACGCAATCTCCTCGCTCGACGGCCAGAAACGCCACGACGGAGTTTACCGACTCTTCGGGATCGCCTATTCGCAGTATGTCAAAGGGGAGGTCGACTACGGAGTCACCCACAACTACAACACACGCCACGCCCTCGCCTTCCACGCCGGAGCCGGTATCGGCGTCCCCTACGGCAACTCCGAGGTACTCCCGTTCGAGAAGCGCTTCTATGCAGGCGGCGCAAACGGTGTCCGAGGCTGGGGAGTCCGCACACTCGGCCCCGGCAGTTACGATTCGCGCAACAGCATGGTCGACTTCATCAACCAGTGTGGCGACATCCGCCTCGACCTGAACGTCGAGTATCGCGTGAAACTCTTCTGGGTGCTCGAGGGTGCCCTCTTCGTCGACGCCGGAAACATCTGGACAATCCGCGACTATCCCTCTCAGCCCGGCGGAGTCTTCCGTTTTGACAGTTTCTGGAAACAGATTGCGCTGGCCTACGGCGCCGGTCTGCGTCTCGACTTCACCTATTTCCTCGTCCGTCTCGACCTCGGTCTGAAGGCCCATAATCCGGCGCAGGGACAGGAGCCATGGCCGATCATCCATCCGCGTTGGCACCGCGACGCAACTTTTCACTTCTCCGTCGGTTATCCCTTCTGATATCCTCCGTCAAACCCCATAAACATTAAGATCATGAAAAAACTGGTTATATTCGATCTCGACGGCACTCTTCTGAACACAATCGAGGACCTCGGCAACGCCGCGAACTACGCCCTCGAACAGTCGGGCTACCCGACCCATTACATCACCTCCTACCCCTACTTCGTCGGGAACGGGATAACCCGCCTGCTCGAACGTGTACTGCCCGAAGACCAGCGCAATGACGCGAATGTCGCCCGTCTGCGCGAGAAGTTCATGGCCTACTACGGCGAGCATCTGACAGACCGAACCGTCCCCTATCCCGGCGTACCCGAACTCTTGCGCAACCTGCGCAGCCGGGGCGTTTCGCTCGCTGTCGCCTCGAACAAATACCAGGAGGCTGTGACCCGTCTGATCAGTCATTTCTTCGGCGATATAGAATGGGCGGCGGTCGAGGGTCAGAAGCCCGACGTCCCGGTCAAGCCCGATCCGTCGATTGTCTTCTCGATACTCTCGGCCTGCCCGACGGCGAAGTCAGACGTGCTCTATGTCGGCGACTCGGGGGTCGACATGGATACCGCTCGCCGCGCCTGCGTCGAGTCGGCCGGAGTCAACTGGGGCTTTCGGAGCGTCAAGGAGCTCCGGGCCCACTATGCCGACAATATCGTCACCTCTCCCGACCAGATTCTAGACCTTGTTGACCGGGAATTCTGAACCGGGGCGGAACAAACTCCGGTAATTCATTGTTCCATCCTTATGGAAAAGAATTGTATCGAAAATAACTGTCGCGACAACGACCGGCCGGGGGTGCTCCGGCGAATCGTCGACCTCTATGTCGACGGCTTCCGGTCGATGACCGTCGGCCGTAAACTCTGGTTGATCATTCTGATCAAACTGTTCGTTATGTTTTTCGTTTTCAAACTCTTTTTCTTCCCCGACATACTCGAGAGCCGCTACGCGACCGACGCCGAACGCGCCGAGGCAGTCCGTCAGTCGCTGACGACTAGACCCTGACAGAAACAAAACAGCGAGAGATAAAACAACAGATAACCAAACCATAAAAATCACAACTGCTTATGAATGATTTGATGAGCGTTCTGGACTGGTCGCGGGCGCAGTTTGCGCTGACCGCCATGTATCACTGGCTCTTCGTTCCGCTGACGCTCGGTCTGTCGATGATCGTCGCGGTAATGGAGACGATTTATTTTCGTACGCGTGATCAGCGCTGGCTCGCGATCACAAAGTTCTGGATGAAACTGTTCGGCATCAACTTCGCCATCGGCGTCGCGACCGGCATCATCCTCGAATTCGAGTTCGGAACAAACTGGTCGAACTACAGCTGGTTTGTCGGCGACATCTTCGGCGCCCCCCTGGCGATCGAGGGACTCCTGGCATTCTTTATGGAATCGACTTTCGTCGCCGTCATGTTCTTCGGATGGAAAAAGGTCAGCCCGACGTTCCACCTCGTCTCTACCTGGCTGACAGGTATCGGCGCGACGATCTCGGCTCTCTGGATCCTGATCGCAAACGCCTGGATGCAGTATCCCGTCGGGATGGAGTTCGACCCGGCGCAGATGCGCAACGTGATGGACAGTTTCGCCGACGTCGTTCTCTCCCCCGTCGCGATCCATAAATTCTTCCATGCGGTCATGAGCGGCTGGGCCCTCGCCGGAGTCTTTGTTATCGGCGTCAGCTGCTGGTTCCTGATGAGAAAGCGCCAGCGCGACTTCGCCGTCCGCTCGATCAAGGTAGCCGGATGGATGGGGATGTTCGGCCTGTTGATGACCCTCTGGACCGGCGACGGTTCGGCTGTCGACGTCGCGCGCGTCCAGCCGATGAAACTCGCGGCAATGGAGGGGCTCTATGACGGACACCGCGGCCAGTCTATCGTCGCCTTCGGAATCCTGAACCCCGACAAACGCTACGACAACGACGAAGATCCATACCTCTTCCATGTCTCGATCCCGAAGGGTCTGTCGTTCCTGGCGACCCACGACTTCAACGCCTTTGTCCCCGGTATCGCCGACCTTGTCAACGGTGTCGAAATCAACGAGGCTGGCGACACCGTCAGCCGCGAGACCTACGCCGACCGTATAGCCATCGGGCGCGCAGCCCACGAAGGGCTCCGCGCCTTCGACCAGGCAAGCGCCCGCCGCGACAGCGAGGCGATGGACAGCGCCGCCGCCGTCATCCGGGCGAACTACCGCTACTTCGGTTACGGCTACCTCGACACCCCCGCCGAAGCGATCCCGCCGGTCGCGACGACCTTCTATGCGTTCCATATCATGGTTCTCTGCGGAGGATATCTCTTCCTGTTCTACGCCGTCGTACTCTTCCTTGTCTACCGCCGTCCGTCGTGGATCGAGCAGAAACGCTGGTTCCAGTGGATTGCGATGCTCTCGATTCTGGTTGTCTATGTCTGCTCCGAGGCGGGATGGGTGACGGCCGAAGTCGGCCGCCAGCCCTGGCTGATCGAAGGTATCCTCCCCGGACGCGCCGCGATCTCCGACATCACGACCGCGACCGTCGTCACGACCTTCTGGATGTTCGCTGCCGTCTTCACGGCCCTGCTCGTTGCCGAAATCGGCATCATGATCCACGAAATCAAGCTCGGCCCGTCAATCCCCGAAAACAAACAAACCGATTAAGACCTATACTGCCATGACACTATATGAATTCCTCCAAGCCTACTGGTGGGTGCTGATCTCGGTGCTCGGCGCCGTCCTCGTATTTCTTCTTTTCGTTCAGGGCGGACAGACAATGCTCTGGCGCGGCAGCGAGATGGACCGGACGCTGATGGTCAACTCGCTCGGCCGCAAATGGGAACTGACCTTCACGACCCTCGTTGTGTTCGGCGGAGCCTTCTTCGCCTCCTTCCCGCTGTTCTACTCGACCAGTTTCGGCGGAGCCTACTGGCTCTGGATGCTGATCCTCTTCAGTTTTATCTTCCAGGCTGTCAGTTATGAATTCCGTTCGAAACCGGGCAACCTCTTCGGGACGGAGGTCTATGACATGTTTCTGTTTATCAACGGATGTGTCGGATGTGTACTCCTCGGGGTCGCCGTCTCGATGTTCTTCTTCGGCGCGGAATTTACCGTTACGAAAACGAATCTCGTCGACACTGCCGCGCCGGTCATCTCGCAGTGGGCTCCGACCCACGGTTTCGAGGCGATCTTCAACTGGCGCAACCTCGTGCTCGGCTTCGCCGTGCTCTTTCTGGCGCGCACCCAGGCGTCGCTCTATTTCATGTCGAACATCGACCAGGACCCGAGACTCTTCGCCCGCGAAAAGCGGAGTGTGCTGGTCAACGGGGCGATCTTCGTCGTCTTGTTCCTCGGCTTCCTCGTCCTTCTGCTGACTGCGACCGGACTCCAGTCGCTGTCGAAAGACTCGATTCCGGCTCTGCCTAACAGTTTCGAGCCCGTCCGGTTCAAATATTTCTGGAACTATGTCGAGATGTGGTGGTGTCTGGCGATGCTTCTCGTCGGTGTCGTCGCCGTTCTCTACGGCATCATCCGCGCCTCCTTCGCCAGCCACTGGACCCACGGTATCTGGTTCACAGGCATCGGCACAATCGTTGTCGTCCTGAGCCTCTTCTTCGTCGCCGGGTTCAACTCGACCCCATATTATCCTTCGCTTCTGTCGCCCGACAGTTCGCTGACGATCAACAACAGTTCGTCGAGCCTGTTCACGCTCGAGGTCATGTCGTGGGTTTCGCTGATAATCCCGTTTGTCGCCGGATACATCGCCTATGTCTGGCACTCGATGGACCGTAAGAAACTGACGCCGGCCGAGATGGCCAGTTCGGAGAACAAATACTGATCCTGTCCCACATAAACCGAACGCCAGCGCCCGTGCTACTGCGGATGCTGGCGTTCAGTCTTAATTTCGAAAATCTGTGGGGAGAATGGTTAAAATGCTATCGCTAAAATATAAGAAATTACGTTAAAAAGTGTATAAAAATATTCACAAATATTGTCCGATTCGCGGGAAGTTCCTAATTTTGCATCGTTAATAGGTGTAAGTTAGATCACCCCTCGCGGAAGCCGGACCGAACCAGAGGGTGAGGTTTCCGGACTGCATAGATTTACTGCTCTACAGCGACAGCGATTGTCCCGGGGCAGTAGCATGAAGCTTGGCTGATTGGACGATTGAAGATGAATTTTTTCCGCGAGGTTTATAAAACGCTATTGTTCTATAATGGAGACATCGCATAGGCAATGAATTTTATATGGTTAGTAATTACCAAAGAAAATAGTTGTTTTATAGATAATTGTGTATTTGAAGCTTAAGGGGAAGTCGTGAGACTTCCCTTTTCGCTACTTTGGCGTGACCTTTTTTTCTTGTTTTTTATAGAATTCGATAGGGCGGTTTATCCGGAAAATTCGTAACTTTGCTGAACTTACCTTGATAACCAATTAATCAACCACCTGTATATATATGAAACGACTTATCGCAGGCGTCGCCCTGCTCGCCGCAGCGGCTGTGCCGGTCTCCGCCTCCGCTCCGCTGAAGGGGTTCTTCTACGGCAATGACGCTGCCCCCGGCGGCCATGAATGGCAGTCGCCCGACTCGCTCGCCTACAACAAAGAGCAACCCCGCGCAACATTCTATGCCTTCGAGGGGGTCGAAAGCGCCCGAAAGGTGCTTCCTGAAAACTCCCGCTACTGGATGTCGCTCGACGGACAGTGGCGCTTCAACTGTGTAAAAACCCCCGATCTCCGTCCCGCCGACTTCTTCGAACCGGGCTACGACGACTCTTCATGGGACATGATCAGCGTCCCGTCGAACTGGAATATCGCCGGAATCCAGCCCGACGGCTCCCAGCGCTACGGAAAGCCGATTTATGTAAACCAGCCGGTCATTTTCTGGCATCAGGTCAAGGTCGATGACTGGCGCGGCGGCGTCATGCGTACACCCCCCGAAGACTGGACGACCTATGAATTCCGTAACGAAGTCGGTTCCTACCGCCGCACGTTCGAAATCCCCGCCGATTGGAAAGGACGCGAAGTCTATATCAACTTCGACGGTGTCGACTCTTTCTTCTATCTCTGGATCAACGGCCGCTACGTCGGCTTCAGCAAAAACTCACGAAACGCCGCACGTTTCAATATAACCCCCTATCTTGTCAAAGGGAAGAACACCGTCGCCGTCGAGGTCTACCGCAACTCCGACGGCTCCTTCTTCGAGGCGCAGGATATGTTCCGCCTTCCCGGCATATTCCGTTCCGTTTCGCTCTACTCGACCTCGCCGCTCCAGGTGCGCGACCTCGTCGCCATCCCCGATCTGAAGGATAACTATACCAATGGCGAACTCGCCGTCACGGCCTCGATACGTAACCTCGGAAAGAAGAACGCCAAAGACCTGAAGATGGTCTACACGCTCTATGCCAACGATCTCTATAGCGACGAAAACACCCCGGTCGACGGGCAGCCTGTCGCCTCGACCCCGGTCTCGGTCGGAAAAGGGGAGGAAGCAACCGTAACTACCCTCGTGCCGCTCGACAATCCCCGTTTATGGAGCGCCGAAGAACCCTGGCGATACACCCTTGTCGGCCAGCTTCAGGACAAGAAAGGGAACACCCTCGAGACCGTCAGTATCTACACCGGCTTCCGGAAAGTCGAACTCCGCGACACCCCCGCCGAGGAGGATGAATTCGGACTCGCCGGACGCTACTTCTATGTCAACGGCCAGCCTGTCAAACTGAAGGGTGTCAACCGCCACGAAACCAACCCGTCGGCAGGACATGCCGTTACGCGCGACTGGATGGAACAGGAGGTCATGATGATGAAACGCGCCAATATCAACCATGTTCGTAATTCCCACTATCCCGACGCCCCCTACTGGTATTACCTCTGCGACAAATACGGAATCTATCTCGAGGACGAGGCGAACCTCGAGTCACACGAATACTACTACTGGGACGAATCCCTTTCGCATGTCCCCGAACTCGAGGCCGCCCATGTCGCCCGCGACATGGAACTGGTCCACTCGACCGTCAACAGCCCCTCGGTCGTCATCTGGTCGCTCGGAAACGAGGCCGGCCCCGGCAAGAATTTCGTCACGGCCTACAACGCGATCAAGGAGTTCGACACCTCCCGCCCGGTCCAGTATGAACGAAACAACGACATCGTCGACATCGGCTCGAACCAGTATCCCTCGATCGCCTGGACCCGCGAGGCAGTCAAAGGAAACATGGATATCAAATATCCCTTCCATATCTCCGAGTATGCCCACTCGATGGGGAACGCCGTCGGCAACCTCGTCGACTACTGGGACGCAATCGAAAGCACCAACCACTTCATCGGCGGCGCAATCTGGGACTGGATCGACCAGTCGCTCTACAACTACGATCCCGTGACCGGCGACTGCTACCTCGCCTTCGGCGGTGACTTCGGCGACAACCCCTCCGACGGCCAGTTTGTCATGAACGGCATCGTCTTCGGCGATATGACCCCGAAGCCACAGTATTACGAAGTCAAGAAGGTCTATCAGAATGTCGGTGTCACTCCGCTCGACGTGAAGACCGGAAAGATCGAGATCTTCAACAAGAACTACTTTACGCCGTTGGCCGGCTACGATATCGTCTGGAGCCTCTGGCAGGACGGCCGGAAGATCCAGGAAAGCAACGTCATCGGTGGACCCCGAAAGGTCCTCGGACCCCGCGAACGACTGACCTACACGATTCCCTACGACTACACGACCCTTCTCCCCGGCAGTGAATATCACGTCAATGTCGAGTTCCGCCTCCGGGAAGACAAACCGTGGGCCGAAGCGGGATATGTCCAGATGGCGGAGCAGATCCCCGTCAAGAGTGCCGAACCCTATGCGCCGATTGCTCCGAAGGGCGCTGCGATGACCGTCACCGCCCCAGCCGACACCCTCTGCAATATCTCCGGCGAGGGATTCGACGCCCTGTTCAATATGAACACCGGAACGATCCAGGCCCTGACCTACAATGGCCGCGAGGTCATCGTTCCCGGCCACGGTCCGCAACTCGACGCCTTCCGCGCCTTCCTGAACAACGACACATGGGTCTACACCCAGTGGTTCGAAAACGGCCTCTATAACCTGCGCCACCGTGTCACCTCGGCCGAGACCTTCACCGACGCCGCCGGCAATTTCGTTCTGTCCTTCACGATCGTCTCGCAGGCTCCGAACGGCGGCCGTATGGTCGGCGGCAACGGCAACTCCCGCGGCGAATACTCGATCGACGAGACCGATGCCAAACCCTTCGGCGAAGAAGACTTCCACTTCACGACGAACCAGACCTGGACCGTCTACCCCGACGGCTCGATCGAACTGAACGCCGTGATCAACTCGAACAAACCGAGCGTTATCCTTCCCCGCCTCGGCTACACGATGGAGATCCCCGCCGGACTCGACACGCTGACCTACTTCGGCCGCGGTCCCGAGGAGAACTACAACGACCGTCTGACCGGACAGTTCGTCGGCGAATACTCCGCGAAGGTCTCCGACCTGTTGACCCCCTATACCCGCCCACAGAGCAACGGTAATCGCGAAGAGGTCCGCTGGGCCGCGCTGACCGACAAGACCTCCGGAGCACTCTTTGTCGCTCCCGAACTGATGTCGGTCACGGCGATCCCCTATACCGAAATGGAACTCTTCCGTGCCAACCATCCCTATAAACTCCCCGAGAGCAAGTCGACGACGCTCCATATCGACCTCGGTGTGACGGGCCTCGGCGGCGCAAGCTGCGGCCAGGGTGGTCCGCTGAAGGAGGACCGCGTATATGCCGGCGAACACCGCTTCACCTTTATTATACGTCCAACTTCAGCCGTTAATCCAGGCGAGGGTGCGAAGGTCAGCGGCGCAGGAATCCGTCCGCTCGGAATCTCTCGCGACCGCGCCGGCCTCGTGACGGTCAACACCCCCGACTCGGCCGAAACGGTTCTTTATACTGTCGACGGCGCGAAGAAACCGACTGTCTATTCCGGGCCCTTCCAACTCCGCGAGGGGGGCGAAGTAAAGGCATGGCTGAAGTCGTCCCCGAAAGTCAGCGCGACAGCCTTCTTCCCCCGCATCGAGACAATCACGACCCAGGTCATCCACACTTCGAGCGAGGAACCCGGCTACGGCGAAGCGGCGAACCTCGTCGACGGTAACCCGAACTCGCTGTGGCACACGATGTATTCCGTCACCGTCGCCCAGTATCCCCACTGGGTCGACTTCGACGCCGGCGAGACGAAACTGATCAAAGGTATCGCCTACCAGCCCCGCCAGGACCGGAACGAACATGGCGACGTCAAGGACTACGAGATCTATGTCACCAACGACCCCGCCGACTGGGGCACCCCGGTCGCAAAGGGGACCTTTGAGCGCAACAAACAGACAAAGCGCGTCATGTTCGACAAGCCCGTCAATGGCCGCTACATCCGCTTCAAGGCCCTTAACTCACAGAACGGCCAGGACTACGCCTCCGGCGCCGAATTCGAGGTGATCGCCGACTGAGCGGCAAAGCCCCCAGATGATCCGTTTCAAATCGGATCAAGAGATACAACGAAGCCCCCGTGTCTTCCGGCGCGGGGGCTTTTTCTACGGGGACATCGGCTACTACGAGAAAATGATTATCCGAAGGGGTAAAATATAGAAATACAATAAAATGCTGTATGAGTGCGGCCTCCCGCGTCTGCGCCAGGCGATGTTAGTTCTGCAGACCCCTGAATGTGGTCCAGGCAGAAGGGGTATTCCCCAATAAAAATGTAGGTGATTGCCAGTTATTCCCCCATAAAAATGTTGATAATAGCCGAACATTCCTCCACAAAAGTGTGGATTACGCTTTGTTATTCCCCAATAAAAGTGTAATTTTGCTTAAGAGCCAATGAGTTGTCCTGCGCCCGTTTGTCATCGCGATGGTGTCGGGGCGCTGACGAAGATGCGGCGGTAGAAGTCGGCCTTCTGTTCGATGGGGAGGGGATAGGCCCGCGAGGTCGACGGCATGCGCCAGTGGAGCAGCCGGCGGCCGTTCCAGTCAATCGCGACCGACTGGCCGAGCCGCGGCGGTTCGCTGCCGGTCAGCGAGGCGACGACTCCGGCGGCTTTTTCGCCGGTTGTTGCGATCGTCGTGCAGTCAGGCATCCGCGCCAGCAGAGCCCCGAGGTCGACCGGCTCGACGATTTCGAGGAATTTGTCGGAGGCGTTGTCGCGCAGTCGCCTGACCGCCGCGCCGGTGTCGCTCAGGGCGATATGCTTCCCGGCGAGAAACCGGCGTATCGATGCCTCGTCGTAGGCCTTTGTCTTCGGGTTGTAGAAGCGGAACTGGTCGCCGTAGAAGATCAGTCCCATGATTTTCCAGAAATCGTTCGTTCGGTTCGGGTAGAAAAACTCCATTGCCCACCGCTTCGGTTGCGGCGGGAAGGTGCCCATTATCAGCACGCGCGCCCCCTCGGGGACAAACGCCCCGAAGGGGTGCCGCTCGAGGAAGGATTCGTTGTCTTTCGGTGTCGGTGTCATAAAAGATAAACCCCGCCGCGGGCCGCATGGTTCATGCAGCCCGTCGGCGGGGGATGATTTGTCGTTATACGGCGAAGGAAGCCGGTCAGGCTTTGACGCGCTCGATGTAGTTGCCGGTCCGGGTATCGACACGGACCTTGTCGCCGATGTTGCAGAAGAGGGGAACGCGGACTTCGGCGCCGGTCTCGACTGTCGCGGGCTTCAGGGTGTTTGTCGCGGTGTCACCCTTGATGCCGGGCTCGGTGTAGGTAATCTCGAGAACGACGTTCTGGGGCATTTCGCAGGTCAGGATCGTTTCGCTCTCGGCGTGGACCATCGCTTCGCAGATGTCGCCGTCCTTGAGGAACTGGACGCCGTCAATCGATTCGCCGGGGATGGCGACCTGTTCGAATGTCTCGGTGTGCATGAAGTTGTAGCCCATGTCGTCGCGATAGAGGAACTGGTAGGGGCGGCGTTCGATACGGACCTCGTTCACCTTGACGCCGGAGTTCCAGGTCTTGTCGATGACGCGGCCTGTCTTGACGTTCTTAAGTTTTGTACGCACGAAAGCGGGGCCTTTGCCGGGCTTGACGTGGAGGAATTCGACGATGAAGAAATAGTTGCCGTCGATGTCGAGGCACATTCCGTTTTTAAAATCAGCAGTAGTTGCCATGAAATGGTTGGTTATTGGTTTTACTGTTTCAGGGGTTGTTCTCGGAGCTGGTTTTTCCGGCTCTTCCGACAAGGTTTTGCAAATTTACAACATATTTTTCGTTCTTCGCGTCTTTTTTTGTATTTTCGCGTGTTGAAAGTCATTTTGCCCCCGTTTACGGGGGTCTGAACCATATCAATCACCCGCGATGAACGAGGATGCTCTAAGTCAGCTGTACCTGAAGGATACGGCATTTCAGAACCTTATGCAGAAGCGCATATTCAATGTGCTCCTGGTCGCGTCGCCATACGACGCCTTTATGATGGAGGAGGACGGCCGTATCGAGGAACAGCTCTATTTCGAGTATGTCGCCCTGAACCTCAGTTCGCCGCCGCGAGTCACCCGCGTCAGCGACACCGACAGCGCCCTCGCCTCGATGCGCGAGAAACACTACGACCTGGTCATCATGATGCCCGGCGGCGAGATCAGCGAGACCTTTTCCGGCGCACGACGGATTAAAGAGATCCGCCGGTCGCTTCCGGTCGTCGTCCTGACCCCCTTCTCGAAGGAGGTCTCGCGTGTGCTCGAGAACATGGACCTCTCGGGCGTCGACTATGTCTTCAGCTGGCTCGGGAATGTCGACCTTCTGCTGGCGATCATTAAACTCCTCGAGGACCGCATGAACGCCGACCGCGACATAAACGAAGTCGGCGTCCAGATGATCATGCTCGTCGAGGACTCCGTCCGGTTCTACTCCTCGGTCCTGCCGCATATCTACAAAAAACTGCTGAAACAGTCGCGCGAGGCGGCGACCGAGGCCCTGAACGAGCACGAGCAGATGCTCCGCATGCGCGGCCGCCCGAAGGTCCTGATGGCCCGCGACTACGACGAGGCGATGCTCCTCTACGAACGCTATGGCGACAATCTTCTCGGGGTAATAAGCGACGTCTCGTTCCGCAGCGGCGGCGTGAAAGACCAGAAGGCGGGACTACGCCTGGCGCGCTTCCTGCGCGAACGCGATCCGTTCCTGCCGATCATCATCGAATCGTCCGAGATGGCCAACGCCGTTCCGGCCGCCGAACTCGGATGTACGTTCCTCGACAAAAACTCGAAGAAACTCCCGGTCGACCTCGGAGCCGCCATGCGCGAGAAATTCCGCTTCGGCGACTTCGTTATGCACGACCCGATGACCGGACGCGAGACGATCCGCCTCCGCTCCCTGAAGGACCTCCAGTATCATATCTTCGACATCCCCTCCGAGGCGCTGCTCCACTACGCCTCCCAGAACGACATATCGCGCTGGCTCTATTCGCGCGCCCTCTTTCCGCTAGCGAACGTCATCAAGCGCCACCGCTTCTACACCGTCGAGGAGGTCCCGGCCGTCCGCCGCCTCTTCTTCGACCTGATTGTCAAATACCGCCGGATGAAAAACCGCGGTGTTGTCGCCGTTTTCCGCAAAGACCGTTTCGACCACTACTCTAACTTCGCCCGCATCGGCGACGGCTCGCTCGGCGGAAAAGGACGCGGCCTGGCGTTCATCGACTCGATCATCAAGAAGCACCCCGAGTGTGACGCCTTCGACGGAATCCAGATAACGATACCCCGTACGGTCGTGCTCTGTACGGACATCTTCGACGAGTTCATGGCCTCGAACAACCTCTATCCGGTCGCCCTGAGCGACATACCCGACGCCGAGATTCTCGCCCGCTTCCTCGAAGCGAAACTCCCCGAGCGGCTCAACGACGACCTGCTCGCACTGTTCGACGTCGTCGACCGACCGCTGGCGGTCCGCTCCTCGTCGCTGCTCGAGGACTCCCACTACCAGCCCTTCGCCGGCATCTACGCGACCTATATGATCCCGAAGCACCCCGATCCCGCGGGGATGCTCGAGATGGTCAGCGGCGCGATCAAAGGGGTATATGCCTCGGTCTTCTACCGCGACTCGAAGGCCTATATGACCGCGACCAGCAACGTGATCGACCAGGAGAAGATGGCCGTCATACTCCAGGAGGTTGTCGGCAGCGAATACTGCGGCAACCTGTGGCTCCCGTCGTTCTCCGGAGTAGGGCGCTCGGTCAACTACTACCCGACCGGCCGCGAAAAAGCCGAGGAGGGCGTAGCCGAAGTAGCCGTCGGGCTCGGAAAATATATCGTCGACGGCGGACGCGGACTCCGCTTCTCCCCCCGCAATCCCGCATCGGCCCTCCAGACCTCGGAATTGAAACTCGCCCTGCGCGACACCCAGCGCCGCTTCTACGCCCTCGACACGAGCCATCGTCCCGGGACATTCCTCCCCGACGACAGTTTCAATCTCCTGAACGAGCCTGTCCAGAAGCTCGCCTCGACAGGAGCCTTGAAATTCATCGCCTCGACCTACGACGTCAACGACGGAATGCTCCGCGACTCCGACTTCGGCCAGGGACGCCGCGTTGTGACTTTCAACAACATGCTGAAACACGACGCATTCCCTCTGGCGCGCGCCGTAGACTTCATGCTGACAAACGGCCAGGCGGAGATGTGCCGCCCGGTCGAGATCGAATTCGCCGGGATGGTCGAGCCCTCGCCGGCCAACGGTGTAAAGGGACATATCTACTGGCTCCAGATTCGTCCGATTGTCGACCGCAAGGAACTGATCGACCCCCATCTGCTCGAACTTCCCGACGACGACCTGATCATCCGGAGCGACACCGCCCTCGGTCACGGAAATATCGACAACGTCCGTCATATTGTCTATGTCCGTCCCGGAAACTTCTCTTCGCTGAACAACCGCGCCGTCGCCGCCGAAATCGACCGTATCAACGGCGAATTCACAGCCCGCTCCGAGGGATATGTCCTGATCGGTCCCGGGCGCTGGGGATCGAGCGACGAAGCCCTCGGCATCCCTGTCCGCTGGCCCCAGATTGCCTCGGCCCGGCTGATCGTCGAGTCATCACTCCCGGGCTACCGCATCGAGCCGAGCCAGGGAACCCATTTCTTCCAGAACCTGACGTCGTTCGGTGTCGGTTACTTCACGGTTGACCAGGTCGCAGGGCGCGGGCTGTTCGACTCCGGCTGGCTCGACTCCCAGCCGGCGGTCTACGAGTCGGAGGCGGTCCGTATCGTCTGCTTCGACACCCCTCTGGCAATCGGAATCGACGGAATCCACGGCCAGGGAGTTGTCGCCAAACCGTTGATGCCCAAATCAGATAACGATAATCTTAAAGATATAGAACCATGAGTTTTTTTGGATCGATAAAACGCGCATTTGGCTTCGGGGAAGATCCCGTCGAGGACGAAGAGGAATTCGCCGACGACACCTCCGTCGCGCCCGCTCCGGCCGAATCGGCCGAACCCGCTGACCGGACCCCCTCCGGAGATTCCGCTGCCTCCCGGGCCGACAGTGGCGGAGAGAAACCGTCGCCCGAGTCTTCGGAGGCCGACGCGGACCCGAATCTCGCCGGAGATCTCTTCGACGGCGTGATAGCCGTGTTCAACGCGGCGCTTCCGGATTTCGTCGAACGCTGCATCGACCGCGACAACCAGCGGAGCCAGTTGCTCGCCTCGCTCGACAAGGCCCTGCGCGACCGTCTTGCAGCCGCGACAGTCGGGGCGCGCGAGAAGGGCCTGCGCGAGATCGAGAGCGACCGTGCGCGCGCCGACCGCGAACTCCAGCGCCTGCGCGAGACAAACCGCCGCCTCGACGAACGACGTAACGAAACGAACGCCGCCCGTCTGAGCGCCGAGCGCCAGAAACGCGCTCTGACCGACCGCGTCCACGATCTCGAAAACCAGGTTTCGAAACTCGAGGCCGAGAAGGAGCAGTTCGAACTCGAGGCCAGGAGTATGATGAGCCGTATGCGTGCGGCCGGCGTTTCGGCGACCGGCGAGGCGACAGCCTCCGCACCCTCAGCCAATCCGGGCGAAGCCGAGGCGCTACGAGTTGAACTGACCGACGCCCGCCGGCGCCTGAGCGACTCGGATGCCGCGGCCGAACGGCTGACATCCGAGATCGAAAAACTGAACGCGGCTCTCGAACAGGCCCGCGCGAAACAGAGTGTCTCCGACGCGATGATCAACGGCCTGCAAACAACCGCCTCCGAGGCCCGCGAGGAGGCCCGGCGAGAAAAACAACTCCGCGAGGAGACCGAGCGGAAAATAGGCGATACGGCCGGCCGCCACGAGGCCCTCGAGAGCGAACTCGCCGCCGCCCGCGACGAACTCGCCGGCGAACGGGCCCGGCGTGCCGAAGCCGACAAGGCGCTGACCGGCCTGAAACAGGAACTGGCGCGGCGCGACGCCGAAGACCGTGCGGTCTACGACGATATCGAAAAGAAACTCTCGGGCTTCGAAGCGGTCAAGAGCCGCCTCGACCAGCGTATCGCCGACCTGAAGAGCGAGAACCGCCTGCTGAAAGCGGAACTTGAGACCCTGCGCGGCGCTCCGGCGGCGGCAGAACTCCGGCAGTCTGCGGCGTTGCCGACGGAGCCTGTTGCGCCCCCGGTCGTCACAGACGAGCCTGAACTTCCCCCCTATGCCGCCGAGGCCCCGGCGCCCGCGGAAACCCCGGCCGACGGCGACTTCCGGCTGATCCGTCCGGAGGAGAGTCCCGCCCCGAAAAAACGGGGAAGAAAAAAATCCCAGCCGAAGATTTCGGCGATCGACGAGTTTATGGACAACGGCGAATGGTTCGGCGCTCCGAGTCCCGAGGAGGAACAACGTAGTGCCCTCGCCCAGAAAGCCCAAGCCGAAGACACCTTCGGATATCGCGAACCCCAGAAAAAACAGATCACACCCAGCGACGACCAGTTGTCGCTCTGGTGACATACCGAAAAAACAAAAATATTACAGAAACGAAATGTCTATCAAACAGAAATCACTCATAACCGCTCTCCTCCTGCTTGTCGGCGCGGCGACAGCCTCCAGCGCGCTTCCCCGCACAAACCCCGACGCTCTCGAGCCGTATGTCGGCTCGCAACGAATTCCCGCGTCGGCTCCGGCGATGACCTTTATGAACGACGGGAAGAGTTACGCCGCCCTGACCCCCGACCGGAAGAAAATCGTCCAGATCGACATGGCGACCGGCAACGAGATCGCGACCCTGCTCGATGTTGCGACAACGCGCGAAAACAAGATTGAACGGATCGATAATTTCACAATCAGCGACAACGGCGCGATGATCCTCGTCGCGACCTCCGTCACCCCGATCTACCGCCGCAGCACGACCGCCGTCCACTATCTCTACGAGACCCGGAGCCGGATTCTCCGCCCCCTCTCCGAGGAGCATTCGCCCCAGCGCGCGCCGCTTTTCTCTCCCGACGGAATGATGGTCGCCTTTGTCGGAACGGACAACAATATCTACCTGAAGAAACTGAACTACTGGACCGAGGTGGCCGTCACGACCGACGGCGCCGTCAACCAGATCATCAACGGCGTCCCCGACTGGACCTACGAGGAGGAATTCACGACCGCGTCGTCGATGGCCTGGGCCCCCGACAGCCGGACCCTCTGCTATATCCGCTACGACGAGAGTGAGGTCCCGACCTATTCGCTGACCCTCTACGAAGGCTCCTGCGATCCCCGGACCGAGTTCGCCCTCTATCCCGGACAGTATACCTATAAATATCCCGTCGCCGGCGAAAAGAACTCGACTGTCTCGATCCACAGTTACGATGTCGACAACCGGAAAACGAAGGATCTCCCCCTCCCGGCCGGCCCGACAGAGTATATCCCCCGGATCGCCTTCGCCGGAAACCCGGACCAGATGATGGCCGTCACCCTGAACCGCGCCCAGAACCGTATGGAGATCTTCTCGGTCAATCCCCGCTCGGCCGTCGCCAAGAGTCTCCTGGTCGAGCAGTCGTCGGCCTGGCTGAACCCGTCGACCTACGAGGATATAACATGGCAGGACGACTCCTTCGTCATCCTTTCGGGCCGCTCGGGCTATGACCATCTCTACCGCTACTCCTACACCGGAGCCCTCCTCGGCCAACTGACTTCGGGCAACTTCGACGTAACGGCCTACTACGGTTTCGACCCGCGTCAGGATGACCACTACTACCAGTCGACCTCGACCGGATCGATCAACCGCGTCATCAGCCGTATCGACCGAAAGGGGAAGGTAACCGACATAACCCCCGCAGCCGGAACTGCCAATGCCCGCTTCACCCCGACGATGGACCGTATGGTTCTCTCCTACAGCAACGCCTCGACTCCGCCGGTCATCTCTGTCGCCGATGCCCGGACCGGGAAGCAACTTCGCGTTCTGGCCGATAACACAAAAGGGGATTATGCCGCCCGCTACAGTTCGATCCCCCGCCGCGAATTTCTCCAGATTCCCGCCGACGGCGGTGTCATGCTGAACGCCTATCTGATCAAGCCGACAGACTTTAATCCCTCCCGGCGCTATCCGGTCATCATCTACCAGTACAGCGGCCCCGGCTCACAACAGGTCGCCGACTCCTGGTCTGTCGACTGGATGAACTACTACGCGACCCAGGGCTATGTCATCGCCTGTGTCGACGGGCGTGGAACCGGCTTCCGCGGCCGCGAGTTCCAGGATGTCGTCTACCGGAATCTCGGCTACTGGGAGACGCGCGACATGATCAGTTCGGCCCGCTGGCTCGCCTCCCAGCCCTGGGTCGACGGCGACCATATCGGAATCCATGGCTGGAGCTTCGGCGGCTACGAGACCCTGATGTGTGTCTCCGACCCCGAGTCACCCTTCGCCGCGGGTGTCTCGGTCGCTCCGGTGACCGACTGGCGCTTCTACGACACAATCTATGCCGAGCGCTATATGCTGACCCCCGGCGAGAACGCCGACGGCTATAAGTCGTCGTCGGTCCTCGGCCGCGTCGCCAACATAAAATGTCCGCTCCTTGTCATGTACGGAACCGCCGACGACAATGTCCACCCCGAAAATTCCGTCGCTCTAGTCGCGGAACTCGAGGGCGCAGGCAACTATTGCGACCTTTTGTTGTTTCCTAATATGAACCACTCGATCAACGGGTGCGGCATCCGAAAGGTTGTCTACGCCCGCATGCTCGACTACTTCAACGCCAGTCTCCGCTGACCTTCAGCCGGGGAAAGACCGGAACAAAGAACGACCTCGAACCAGACATGAACTACGACACGACACCGACAATCGATACGGAACCGTTCACAGCGATGTGGAAGGGGTGGGTCGCGCCGGCTTTTTTCGTGACGCTGGTGGCGGCTCTGTCGCCGTGGGTCGGGCGGACATGGCTGGCGGTCATCGCTTTTGCTTCAGCCATGGTCATCTACACGATGGTGCGCCGTAACCGGATGGCGAGCCTTCCGAAATGTTATGTCGTCCCCTTCCTGAACATCTATGTTCTCGGTTGGGGCGCGACATTTATCGCGGTTCTTAATGTATGGTACTCTCCGTCGCTCTTTCCGGCCCACCGTCTTCCAGCAATGCTGGTCGGGCCGACTGTTCCCTGGCTCGGGGCGATGACCCTCTATCCGCTGGCGCTGCTCTTCAGCCTCTGGGGGACGCTGATGCGCTACCGTCTTCCGTATTGCCGCGACTGCCACATCCGCTTCGGCACACCCGCCGAACGCGGCTTTTTCGGAATTATGTACAGTCAGGAGGGGTTGTTCCAACGGCGGCTGATGCTCGCGATGTCGGCTGTGCTGTCGGTTGTCACCGGGGTCTACACCTTTTTGTTCTTCGATCCGGACGGGACGATGCGCGGCGATATCCTGTTCTATTCGCTGATGCCCGCTGCGGCTTTTCTGCTCGCTGCGCTCTATCTGGCAATCCGTTACTCGACAATGTGGTTTTACTATAGCCGTGACGTCGAGGGGGCGGTTCTGCGCCAGGGGGCTTCGACCGTCGTCAGATATATCGTCATCTGCGGCGACGAAATTTTCCTGCGCGTCCCCGATGAAAACGAGGACCTGATGCCGACGGAGAAGAAGACAGACACCCCGGCGCGACTGACGCTCGGATACCGGCGCAATGTCAACTGGAGCGACGCGATGGAATGGTTTCTGAATCTCGGTCGTTTCCCGAACTCACGCGGAATCGAAATCCGCCGGATGTATCAGAGCGACAGCGCCGCGCGCGACAACAATACGTTCCATTATCTCGCCTTCGCCGACTCCCGCGACCTCGTCGAAAAGAGTGCGTTACGGGGACAGTGGTTCACACTCTACCAGATCAGCGAGATGATGCGTAACCGGACATGCTCCCCGATGCTCGCGGCCGAGATCCACCGCCTCTATACGATTGCCATGGCATGGAAGACCTACAGCCGCGACGGACACCGCCTCTATAAGATAAAACACTATCGGCCGACATTCCGCGTTTCCGATATCCGGAAATGGAATGTCGACTTCGGCGACTCCCACTGGCTCTGGATCGCCGAAAACAACGAAGATTCGATGTTCTACAACGTGCGCCGTCTATGGCGTCGATATGTCAGTGGTATAAATGACTGAACTGCTTGTTATAACAGGTCCGACTGCATCGGGCAAAACCCACCGTGCGGTTTCGGCTGCGCGACTCTTCGACGGTGAAATCGTCAGCGCCGACTCCCGTCAGGTCTACCGCGGCATGGATCTCGGAACCGGAAAAGATCTCGACGAATATGGAGACACTCCGGTTCATATGCTCGACATCTGTCCGGCGGGATATAAATACAATCTCTATGAATATCTGAGCGACGCCAACGCCGCGATTGACGATATACGCCACCGCGGACGCCTCCCGGTTCTATGCGGCGGGACAGGGCTTTATGTCGAGTCGGTCCTGAACGGTCTGCGTCTTCCCGAAGTCCCGGAGAATCCCGAACTGCGCCGGCGCCTCGCTCCGCTGTCGCTCGATGAACTGACGGGGATTCTTGCCTCGATGAAGACGCTCCATAACACAACCGACATCGACACGGCCAAGCGTGCCATACGCGCGATAGAGATCGCCGAATACTACCGCGAACACCCCGGCGAGGCTGCCTCGGCCGAAAAGCATCCGGTCGAAAACGCCGTCATAGTCGGGGTCAATATCGACCGCGAATCGCGCCGGAGCCGTATCTCGGCCCGCCTGCGCCAGCGCTTCGACGAGGGTATGCTCGACGAGGTCGCCCGTCTGCTCCGCAGCGGCATAGCGCCAGAGGACCTGATTTACTATGGCCTCGAATATAAATTCATGACCCTCTATCTGACCGGACAAATATCGCGCGAGGAGATGTACGGCGGACTCGAAATCGCAATCCATCAGTTTGCCAAGCGACAGATGACCTGGTTCAGGGGGATGGAACGGCGCGGTTTCCATATCGAATGGCTCGACTGGGATCTTCCCGACGATGAATTTAACAGACGAATCGGCGAATTCATGTTGTAGAACATATTTTTCGGGGGAACCTGCGGCGACGACGGAATGTTAGAATTACGAGGCCTGCGAAACACACACGCACACAGACCATAATTCATTCACTCATTCACAAACCACGTTAAACACCCACGTTCCCTATGAGCAACACCCATTCGAACCTGCGCGCTCTCTTCGGCGCGTTATTCATCGCAGCAACTGCTTCTGTCGCTTTCGCACAGACTGCCGAAACCACTACTGCCCCTGCAACCAGGGCCTCCGAAATCAAAGACCACCGCACCCAGCCCGACGTCTTCTTCCTTCAGGAGGGTGACGCCCCGAACAGTTACATGCTCCTCCCGGCTCCTCCCGATGCGATGTCGATTGTATTCCTCAATGACCAGGCCCGCTACAACTGGGGCAAGACTATGCGCAACACCCCGCGCGGCGACCAGGCTGTCGAAGATGCCCGCGTCGGTGGCGACGGCGTTCCCCGCGCTTTCTCCGAAGCATTCGGTATCGAAATAGATTCCGAAACAACCCCCGAAATCCACCGTCTCGTCGTCGGGATGCGCGAGGATGCCGGCGATCTCGCGACCCGCGAAGCGAAGAATTTCTACAACCGCCAGCGCCCCTTCTCATTCTACGGCGAAGACACCTGCAACCCAGAGCAGCAGCAGGAACTCTCGACTAACGGCTCCTACCCTTCGGGCCATACCTCGATCGGATGGGCGACCGCGCTTGTCCTCTCCGAAATCAACCCCGAACGCCAGAACGAGATTCTCGAGCGCGGCTATGAGATGGGACAGAGCCGCGTCATCTGCGGTTACCACTTCCAGAGCGACGTCGACGCCGGACGTCTGACCGGTTCGGTCATCGTTGCCCGACTCCATGCAGATCCCGCCTTCCAGGCCCAGTTGAAGAAAGCGAAAGATGAGTTCCGCCGCCTCAAGAAAGCGGGCAAAGTAGCCCCCGGCACGCCTCTGCCTACCAAGACGACTGCCGACTGAGCCACTATCGCGAACACCATAAAAACACACGTTTCAAATACACGCACACACGTTTCAACACTGATTAAACCGTTTCAACTATGAAAGCTATAGCATTAGCCGTGGCCGCGGCTCTCGCACTCTCGAGCGTGCAGGTAATGGCCCAGGACAGCGATGCCCCGAAATTCACTATCAAACCGACAGGCCGAATCCTGATGGACGGCGCTGTCTATATGGGCGGCAACGACGGCGCCGCCGATGCCGGCGACCAGCGCTTCGTCAGCGGCGTTGCAATCCCCGACATACGCCTCGGCGCAAAGGCATCCTACGGAAAATGGCGCGGCAAGATCGACGTCGGTTTCGCCTACGGCAAAGTTGGCCTGAAGGATGTCTACTTCGAATATGATTTCGATGATGCCAATTTCCTTCGCGGCGGCTATTTCGTACCGCAGTGGGGTCTGAATTCCGAGACCAGTTCCTCGATGAAACCTTCATATGAGGAGCCTTCGTCCAACGAGTTCTTCTATGCCAACCCGCGCGTGCTCGCTCTGATGTGGGAATACGACAAGGGGCAGTTCCTGACCGGAACATCGGTCTTCGCCGAAGCGGCGGCGATGACCCAGAAGTCGAACACGATGCGCCGCCAGGGATGGGGTGCCGAGACGCGTCTCGTATGGCGCCCGCGCCACGTCGACGGCAATGTCGTCCAGACCGGTATTTCGCTGAACTATTCCTCGCCGAACGCCGACGACCATACCGGCTTCAGTTTCTCGGCAAACTTCCCGACGCGTGTCTCGCAGGTAACCAATCTCGAGGCTAACGTCTCGAACGCCCGCGGAATGTTCAAACTTTCGCCAGAACTTCTGCTGATCAAGAGCCGTGTCGCTTTCGAGGCACAGTATTACTATCTCAATGTCTTCCGCAAAAACGGATATAAGAATTACCGCGCACAGGGTGTCTACGGCATGCTCCGTACGATGCTGATTGGCTCTCAGTACTGCTACAACCATGCCGACGGCGGCGTTGCCACTCCCGGAAAGGGTACTCTCGAACTCGTTCTCGGTTACAACTACACGAACGCATCGGATTCGAAGGCGATGGTTTGGGGCGGTATTACGAACGACGCCAACGCGACACTGAACTACTACATCAATGGCTGGATGATTGCCCGTCTCCGCTATTCCTACACCCACGTCCGCGATCGCCGCGTCGAGGATCTTCTCCCTTCGCGCCATGTCAATATCCTCGAAGCCCGTCTCCAGATAATCTTCTGACGGACGCCTCCCGCGCACAGTAGCAGCAGGCAGGACGCCTGCTGCTATGAATAAATGACTATTTATTGGTGTAAATTATAGAAATACGATTAATTGCGGTAG
>JAMPGR010000024.1 GCA_023663805.1 Clostridium sp.
CGAGAATGTTCGACGCCCGGTTGCTGCGCGACGAGGGGTAGCCCCAGAAGTCGGCTGTCTCGCGGGTGTCGGAGTTTTCGTTGATGTATGTGAAATTGCGCTGGTCGACGGTTTTATCGTCGGCGGTTATGGTGACGGAGCGGAGTTTGTAGCGACGTCCGGTTTTTCGCTGGTTAAGTTCAGCCCGGCGGATTTCCCGTCCGGTATGGTTGCGGAGGGTGACCTGGCTCAGGTGGGTGCGGCACGAGACCTTCGCGTCGTTCAGTCCGGTTATATTCCACGACAGTTCAGCGGTTCCGGTCCGGGAGACGATGCGTGTCAGGTACGGCTCGTCGCTGATGGTCACCGAGCGGGTTGTCGGGGCGTAGACCTCAGAGCCTGATGAGACGTGGTGGTTGCTGATTGACACGCCGACTCCGCTGCTTGCTTCCAGTATTGTAGAAACTGACGGGAGTGTCCCGTACTCGAAGGTGACACGGTCGGCCGACATAGTCGGTTCGACGGCGGTCAGATGCCACGAGGCGACGTAGTCATATTCCGTGCCTGATCCGGTCGACCCAGACAGGCTCCCCTCCGACAGTTTGAAGCGGCGGTTCTCGCGCTGTTTGAATTCGTAGCGGTTACCCTGAAAGTCGGTGACAACAAAGTCGCCGTCATCGTCGCGCTCGATCCGGCACTTCTCGTTGTTCGTCAGGATTATCTTGTCTGTATTGTCTATAAAAAAGACAACGCTCAACCCCGGAAGGGAGAGCGTGTAGCGGTCGGCACCGCTGTCGACCGTGTTCCGGTTTATGTCGGCGAGCAGTTGTACACTCTTTGTCTCCGACCGGCTCCAGTCACTCTCCTTCGGCGTTCCCGGCTGGTCGGGCAAACCGACTACCGCGCGGGAGATGCACCCTCCGGCGTTCAGCGTCCAGCCGACGCCGACCGGGCCCTCGTTGCGCCCGACCTGTATCCCGCCGGTCTGGTACTCAAGCGAGACCGACAGCGGATAACTGCCGACCGACCACTGCACCAGCGGAACCGATACGCTGGCAATCCCCGAGGCATACGAGACATCGCAGTCGTTGTAGCGCGCCATCTCGGCCGGCTGAGGCGACGGCTGCGTCACCTTGTCGGCCGGCAGCGCCAGCATCTGCGGTACCGCGCCTCCCGTTACATCCGCCCTCAGTCCGAACTGCCCGGACAGTAGTATGACGGCCAGCAACAGAAGTCTGATTCGACAGATAATATTATAAGGAGCAATGACCATATGGTGATGATTTGGATTTAGATCCAAATTTAATATATATTCGGTTACCTGATGTAGTGGGGCATTTCGTCGGGGATGACCATCGAGAATTCGACCAGACCGGCAACCACGCCGTCGCGGCGCCAGGGGGTCTGGTAGATCATCTTGCGCTGATCGTTTTTAGAGATCGTGTAGGCGTTGCTCTCGCCCGTGGCGAGCATGTGGCGTATCTTCTGGCGCGAGGCCTCGGAGTGACAGTCGAACAGATTCTTTCCAATCAGGTCGCCGTGGCGCGCGAAGGTTTCGCGCGCCTTGCGGTTCATATAGAGTATGACTCCTTCGGTGTCGCAGACCGTCACGGCCGAGTTCGTTTCCTCGGCCCACTGCATATCGGTCGTTTCCATTATCTCGTGGCGGGATTATTCGCCGCAGTGGGCGAGGTCGGAAATAGCCTTGGCCGGATCTGCCGCGCGGAATACATAACTTCCGGCGACGAGGATGTCGGCGCCGCCGGCAATCAGTTCAGGTGCGGTCGTCAGGTCGACACCGCCGTCGATCTCGACCAGGGCCTTCGAACCGGTCCGTCCGATCAGGTCGCGCAGGTCGGCGAGTTTCCGGGCGGTGTGGGGGATATATTTCTGTCCGCCGAAGCCTGGATTGACGGACATCAGCAGGACCATGTCGAGGTCTTCGATTATGTCGGTCAGCAAAGACACGGGGGTCGCGGGATTCAGTGTCACGCCGGCGCGCATTCCGGCATCGTGGATCTGGGAGACGACGCGATGGAGGTGGTTGCAGGCCTCGAGGTGGACATTCATGTAGGTCGCGCCGCAGTCGCGTACCTGCGAGACATAGTTTCCGGGATTGACGATCATCAGGTGGACATCGAGAGGTTTCCGGGCGGTCCGGGCCAAAGCGCTGATTACCGGGAATCCGAAGGAGATGTTCGGGACGAAGACGCCGTCCATGACGTCGAGGTGGAACATCGCCGCCTCGCTCCGGTTGATCATCTCGACCTCTTCGCCGAGGCGGGCGAAGTCGGCCGAGAGCATTGAGGGTGCTACTTGTATCATTTCTTTTCGGTTGATTTCTTGTTTCGGAAGAATCCGTTCCAGACTATATAGGCGACGCAGCAGAGGCCGATGGCAAGTCCGGCATAGGTTAGATAGTCGTTATACTGCTCGACTTTGGCGAAGAGCTGGTCGTAGGGGATTGTCTGGCCGAGCCACCAGCCGAGTGCGCCGAGAACTCCGTTCCAGACGAGGGCTCCGAGGAAGGTGAAGAGGACGAACACCCCGATATTCATCCGCGCCAGGCCGGCCGGGATTGAGATCAACTGACGGACGGCGGGAATAAGGCGCCCGATGAAGGTCGAGACCGCACCGTTGCGGTCGAAGTATCGCTCGGCGTTCTCGACCTTTTCGGGTGTAATCAGGCACATGTGGCCCAGCCGGCTCGAAGCGAATTTGTAGACAATCGGCCGTCCAATCCACATCGACAGGTAGTAGTTTATCAGGGCTCCGCCGACGGCTCCGGCCGTGGCGACCAGGACGACGAGCCATACGTTCATATCGTCTGACCGCGTGCACGCCAGGTATGCGGCCGGGGGGACGACGACTTCCGATGGGAAGGGAATGAAGGAACTTTCGACGACCATCAGGGCGAAAACGAGCCAGTAGCTCGCGTTGTCAGCGACCCACTGGAAGAGTTCGGCGACATCGAATATCGCCAGGGGTATGAATTCGGATATCATCTGTCTGTTTTGTTTTTCTAAGTTTTGTTCTGCAAAATTAGCGAAAATTCCGGTAAAAAGGAAAACGCCCCGCCGGCGGGGTGTCGCGGCGGGGTGTGGGGCGGGGGAGAATGGAATAATTGTCGATAGTGGGGATCTACTGTTCGGCGTAGGAGAGGACAGTCGGGCTTTCGACGTCGACCCCGAAACGGTGTGCCTTAGCGATGATGGCTCGGGCGAGTTTCGGTTTCAGGTCCTCCGGACAGTAGCGGAAGTAGGCCTCGGCGGCGCGAACATGGGCCGCGTCGGGCATCGGATATTCGCGGCGTTCGGGAAGTCCGTAGACATCGTCGGGGAGTTCGCGGCGCTCTTCGGTGTTCAGTCGGTCAGTCATAGTGTGGCAGAATGTCAGAGGTTAAGGCGGAAACCGACCTGGAGGAGACCCTGGGCTCCGAAGCCGAGTTCGCCGAAGAGGGTGAATGCGTGCGAGATGCCGACCTGGGCTCCGAGGGGCGATACCTGAACGGCGAAGTAGCCTTTGTTCTCGGCGTCGCCGTCGTAGGAGATGTGGGTTATGTCAGCGCCGATGCCGAGGTGGCCGTAGAGCGTCACGATCGAGTTGCGCCAGTATTCATATCGTCCGTTGAGCATGATGACATGATAGTAGGCGTTGACGTCGGAGTGCTTGAAACTGGTCGAGGAGAAGGTGTAGGAGGGGCCGATCCAGAGTTTCGGCGCGACGCGGAAGTTGACGCCGACGTTGACGGCACCCCAGGCTGTGTTGACCTTTCCGCCGTCGTGCATGTCGCAGGCGTCCATCTGTGTATATCCGCCGTAACTGAGCGAGAGTTCGGTTTTCTGAGCCTGTGCGGCCATAGTTGTCATGCCGACGATGGCAATCAGAGCGAAAAACAGTTTTTTCATAGATGTGTGTTTGTTGGTGAATAGTTGTTCATGTTTGTGTTTTTACAGATTTGAAACACCGTTTCGGCGCCGAATGTTTTCCAGCGGTATAGAAAAAAACGGCCCCGCCTTTTCGTGGCGGGGCCGTATGTCGGTTGGATTTGGAGTATCAGTTGAAAACGCCCGAGAGGTTGACCTTCGAGAATTCGAGGTCGTTGGTGGCGCGGGTGGCGAGCGACGGATCGAGTTTGATCGCGTGGCGCAGGTTCGAGACGATCATCGGGTTGTTGCCGGTGCGTGCGCCGACGATAGCCATCAGGTAGTAGCTCATGGCATCGGGTTCGGGGATAGCCGAGAGGGTGTTCTTAGCCTTGTTGTAGTCCTTGCTGAGAATCTGGGCGAGGGCGGCGTTGTTTGTCTTGGCGTCGCCGAAAGCGCGGACAGCGGCGGGGAGGTCACCCTTCTGGAGGTAGTAGACTCCGAGAGCATCGCCGAGTTCGGGGAGGCCGGCGGCCTTGCCGAAGAGGGTGTTTGCCTGGTCGTAGTCTTTGTTGAGGAGAGAAACGAGACCCTGGTTCATCTGGGCTTCAGCCGAGGTCGGGTCGATTTTGGCGGCCTGGCGGAAGCTTGCGAGAGCGGCGTTGTAGTCTTTCTCCTGATACTGGACCATACCGAGGTTGTTGTATGCGCGCGCATCGTTCGGATACTGGCGGATAGCGGCCTGGTAGATCTGTTTGCGGCGGGCGTTGTCGTCGGTCAGGGTTGCGCCGTAGAGGAGTTCGTCGACGGTCAGGGCCGAGGGATTTTCGTCGATCAGACGGTTGATTTCGGCGTCGCTCTTGCCGATTACGTTGACCGAGGCGGTCAGACGGGAGTAGCGGAGCTGGGGGAGGATGATGTCGGCGAGTTCTTCGAAGACGCTCGAGAGTTTGCGGATTTCAGCCTCGCGTACTTCCGGATCCTTGTAGATCGAGAGGACGGAGAGGATCAGGTCCTTGTCCTGGATGTTGCTGGCGGCGACGAGTTTCTGGAAGCCTTCCCAGTCTTCGGGAGTGAACTGGGCGGTCAGTTCGCCGAATTCGGTGATCTTGTCTTTCTTCAACTGGTTCGAGAGATAACCCTTCGTGTTCTTTTCGCGGTCGGCGGCGAGGCGGGTGTTGAAGTCGAGCGAGCCGTCGGGCGAAGCGTACGACATGATGTTGATCTCTTCGATGACGCGCGAGGTGTCGGCGTTTGCGTTTACGAGGTCGGCGTTGAAAGCGCGAACGGCGCCCGATTCGAGTTCGCTCTGGCGGAGGTTTGCCTGGTTGATCAGGAAGTGGATGTCGGCGCTGTATTTTTCGTTAATGATTCTCTGGAACTTGTCGGGGGCGAGAGCCGGGTTGACGGTCGAGGCGTCGGCCAGAGCGGCTGTTGCGAGAACACCGTCGGCGACTTTGACGCGGGGAAGAACATAGTGTTTGTTACCCTGCTCGACATCGAATGTCAGATAGAGTTCGCTCTTGAGCATCTCGGGGTTGTAGACGAACCCGACGGGGATCGTCATGTAGCCGCCGTTGTTGTAACTGATTGTCGGGTTGTTGCCGCGGACCTTTTCGCCCTGGAACGAATAGGGGGCCGACTGGGTCTCCTGACCGTTGTAGACCAGAACGGGGACAACCGTGACCTGGGCGTTTTTGTTGAAGAACTTGGCGGGGATGTTGCCGGTTACGGTTCCGGGGACAACAGTACCGACGACTTCGAGGGGATTCGGGTTGGTCGAGAAATAGTCGGCCTTGAAATCACCCATCTTTTTGCTGCAGCTGGTCAGAACCAGTGCTCCGCATGCGATAAGCGGAAAGCAGTTTTTCAATGTCATTGTAGAAATATGAATATTGGTTTTTATAATCCTTGTCTCTGTTTTTAGCGGTCGCGGACGCGGTCTGAGCGTTCACGTTGCAAAGATAAGCCTAATTTTCCGTACTATAAAACTTCTGGTTAAAAATATTCAAAAATTTTTGTGTACTTTTGCACGTCCGGTTGTCGAACGACTTCTGCCGGGCCGTTTTTTTCAGAACAAAACCCGATTAGAACAGATAACGAAAGATGCGTAAATGGCGAATTGAAGACAGCGAAGAACTCTACAATATCCCCGGATGGGGACTGACCTATTTCAAGGTGAACGACAAGGGTCACATCTCGGTCACGCCGAGGGTAGGCTGCGCTGCTGTCGATATAAAAGAGGTTATGGACGAACTCGCCGTCCGGAAGGTCAAATCACCCGTCCTGCTCCGTTTCCCCGACATTCTCGACAACCGAATCGAGAAAATCTCGCGATGCTTCAAAAAAGCTGCCCGCGAATATGGCTACCAGGCCAAGAACTTCATTATCTATCCGATCAAGGTCAACCAGATGCGTCCGGTCGTCGAAGAAATCGTCACCCACGGCCAGAAGTTCAACATCGGTCTCGAGGCCGGATCGAAACCGGAACTCCACGCCGTTCTGGCGACAAACATCGACGAGAACGCCCTGATTATCTGTAACGGATATAAAGACGAAAAATTCGTCGAACTCGCCCTGCTCGCCCAGAAGATGGGACGCCGTATCTTTCTGGTCGTCGAGAAACTGAACGAACTCGCTCTGATCGCCGAGGCCGGACGCAAACTCGATGTGCGCCCGAATATCGGAATCCGGATCAAACTCTCCTCGGTCGGCTCAGGAAAATGGGAGGAGTCGGGGGGCGACCAGTCGAAGTTCGGCCTCAATTCGAGCGAACTGCTCGAGGCCCTCGACTTTATCCGCGACAACGGGATGGCCGACTGTCTTAAACTGATTCATTTCCATATCGGAAGCCAGGTGACGAAAATCCGCCGCATCAAGAATGCCCTTCGCGAGGCGATGCAGTTCTATGTCCAGTTGTCGAAGATGGGCTTCAATATCGATTTCGTCGACATCGGCGGCGGCCTCGGTGTCGACTACGACGGAACCCGCACGTCGGCCTCCGAAAGTTCGATGAACTATTCGATCCAGGAGTATGCGAACGACGCTGTCTCTGCCCTGGTCGATGTCTGTGTCAAGAACGGCCTCCATCAGCCGAACATCATAACCGAAAGCGGCCGCTCGCTGACCGCCCACCATTCGGTCCTCGTCTTCGAGGTGCTCGAGACAACGGCCCTGCCGGAATGGGACGACGAAAAGGAAATCGGGGAGGATGCCCACGAACTCGCCCGCGAGATGTATGAGATCTACGACCGCCTGAACCAGCCCCGCCTGCTCGAAAGCTGGCACGACGCCCTGCAGATCCGCGAAGAGGCTCTCGACCGGTTCAGCCTCGGGATGCTCGACCTGACGACCCGCGCCCAGATCGAACAGTTGTTCTGGTCGATTGCCCGCGAAGTCGGTAATATGGTCCAGAATATCAAGCACGCCTCCGACGACCTAAAGAAGATCGCGCGCCTCGTCTCCGACAAATATTTCTGTAATTTCTCCCTCTTCCAGTCGCTGACAGACTCCTGGGCGATCGACCAGGTCTTCCCGATCGTCCCGATCCAGCGTCTCGACGAGAAACCGACCCGAAACTGCACAATCCAGGACATCACCTGCGACAGCGACGGAAAGATTGCAAATTTCATTACCGCCCATGGAACCTCCGGATCGCTTCCGGTCCACACTGTCCGCCACAACGAGCCCTACTACCTCGGGGTGTTCCTCGTCGGCGCCTACCAGGAGATCCTCGGCGATATGCACAATCTTTTCGGCGACACTAACGCCGTCCATATCAGCGTCTACGACGACCACTACGAGATCGACCGCGTCATCGACGGCGAGACTGTCGCCGAGGTGCTCGACTATGTCCAGTTCAACCCGAAGGAACTGGTCCGCAACGTCGAGGCATGGGTCAAGGCTTCGGTCGCTGCCGGAAAGATCACTGCCGGCGAAGGAAAGGAATTCCTGAGCAACTACAGTTCGGGACTGTCGAGTTATACATATCTCGAACGTGACTGACGCGGAGACCGGAATGCGGCGGTGGTTCATGACCCTTGCCTACAACGGGGGGCCGTACCATGGCTGGCAGATACAGCCCGGCGACATCTCGGTCCAGCAAGTCATCGAAGAGGCGCTGTCGAAGGTCCTTCGCCGTCCGACCCCGGTTGTCGGCGCCGGACGGACCGATGCCGGAGTAAACGCCTCGACAATGGTCGCTCATTTCGACACAGCCGGGCCGATCGACGATCCGGCGCGGTTTCTCCGCGGCGTAAATGCGCTCGTCAGGCGCGACATCGCAGTCAGGGAACTCAGGGAGGTGCGTCCCGATGCCCACGCCCGTTTCGACGCGACCTCCCGGACTTATCACTACTTCGCCCACACCTCGAAGTCGCCGTTTCTCTACGACCGGAGCTGGCAGTGCGCGCCGACGCTCGATTTCGGGGCGATGAACCGCGTGGCGGCCGAACTTGTCGGACGGCATGACTTCACCTCCTTCGCCAAACTCCACAGCGACGCCCGGACGAATATCTGTACTGTCACCCGCGCTCTCTGGGAACCGGTCGACGGCGACATCCCGGGCCGCTGGCGGTTTGTTATAACTGCCGACCGTTTCCTGCGCAACATGGTTCGTGCGGTTGTCGGGACGCTTGTCGAAGTCGGTCGTGGAAAAATGTCGGTCGAAGGATTTCGCGCCGTGATGGAGCGGATGGACCGTTGCGCGGCCGGGACGTCGATGCCCCCCCAGGCGCTCTTCCTGGCCGACGTCACCTATCCCCCGGAGATTTATCTCTGAGCATCGGGCGTATGCTTCTCATTGTCTAGACTCGGTCAGGTATCGCTCAGGCGGACGCGGCAGGCCGCGTACCTGCGATAATTTACTGAATAATAATCTGATAATTCGCGCTGGTGCATTCTTTCGTAGTAGCGGGCGTCCCGCCCGCGTCTGCGCCAGGCGATACTCGCGTCCAAATTGCTACGAATGCGTATGGCATTATTCGACCCCGGGGCGCAGACGTAAGCGCGACGCCCCTGCAGCCGTTCGCCTTACTTCCGGACGGGGGCGAAACGGCGGCCGTCGCAGGTGCATGGGGTCTTGTCGACGCTCAGGAAGCGGGCGTAGTCGTCTTCATTCAGATAGATGAATTTCGGGGTCCGGAACTGCGGAAAACGGTTGAACCAGGGGTCGCAACTCCAGAACCATTCGATATCCGTCGCTGCACCCGCCTGGCTGAAAGCCTTGTGGAATTCGAAGATCTTCGTCCGGGCGCATACGGCGATTGCCCGGCGACCGTTGTAGCGGAGCGAGATGATGTAGTTGTGGCGCCGCGATGTGTCGGTGTCTCTCTCTTCGTCAGTCAGCCGGCGTCTGACGCCGATCGTCCGTCCGGTCTCGCGGTTGATTCGATCCATCAGGGCGCGGAAGCGCAGACCATGTGCACCGTTGTCAGCGATGCGCCTGAACCAGATATAGTAGTGGATCATCTCGTGGATTATTGTATCCTCTATCTCATTCTCCGGGAAATCCATCACTGAACTGACCGTCAGGGTGCATCGGGACGGGTCGCGCGGCGCGGCGGGGTTATCGGTTCCGGCGGGGAAAACAAAGGTCCCGAGCGTACGTTTCGACCTGCTGATTCGTATCGCTATCGGGGGGAGTATCCCCCCGAATAATTCACGGTTGAACCTGTCGAAGCGGTCGCGGACGAAAGCGGCAGTCGCTCTCATTCCGCTGCCTCCCCTTCGGGTTCTTCGGCAAGCATAGCGAGGAACTGATCTTCCGAGACAATCGGAACCCCGAGTTTACCCGCTTTCTCGAGTTTCGCCGGACCCATATTCTCCCCAGCCAGGATGAAACTGGTTTTCTTAGAAATACTTCCGGAATTCTTTCCGCCGTTGGCTTCGATTATCTCTTTGTACTGGTCTCGCGAATGGCGCGTGAAAGTGCCGCTGATGACAATTGTTTTTCCGGCGAGCAGATCAGTCGTCTCCCGCTCTGGCTGTTCCGGCATCGACATCTGGACTCCAGCGCGGCGGAGCCGCTCGACAATCTCGCGGTTGGAAGGGAGGGAGAAATAGTCGATTACCGAGGCGGCGATGCGCGGGCCGATGTCGTCGATGGCGGTCAACTCGTCGGCCGATGCGTTCATCAGGCGGTCGATATCCCCCGTGGCGCGGGCGAGTTTTTTCGAGACAGTCTCGCCGACGAACGGAATCGACAGGGCGTAGACGACCCGTTCGAAACCGACGCTCTTCGACGCTTCGATACCCTCGAGGATACGCTCGGCACTGCGGTCGGCAAATCGGTCGAGGACAACGAGTTGCTCGCGAGTCAGGTCGTAGAGGTCGGCGATGTCGCGGACGAGTCCCCGGTCGTAGAGAACCTGGGTCGTTTCCTCGCCGATTCCGTCGATATCCATCATCCGGCGCCCGGCGAAATGTTCGATACGGCCGCATATCTGCGGCGGGCATCCGTAGCGGTTCGGGCAGTACCATGCGGCCTCCCCCTCGACGCGAACCAGCGGCGTTCCGCACGACTGGCAGACCTTGACGAACCCGACCGGGGCTGAACCGGGACGACGTGCGGCGGTGTCGACCCCGGTTATCTTCGGGATAATTTCGCCCCCCTTTTCGACGTAGACCATATCACCCTCGTGGATTCCGAGTTGCCGCATGACATCCTCGTTGTGGAGCGAAGCGCGTTTGACAATCGTGCCCGACAGCAAAACTGGTTCGAGATTTGCGACCGGGGTGACTACACCCGTCCGGCCTGTCTCGAACGAGACGAAGCGCAGGAGAGTCAGAGCGCGTTCTGCCGCGAATTTATAGGCGATCGCCCAGCGGGGCGACTTCGCCGTGAAACCGAGGTTCAATTGCTGTCGGAGCGAATTGACCTTGAAGACAAGGCCGTCGGTCGCGACGGGGAGTTCCTTTCGCGCTGTGTCCCAGTGGTTGATATAGTCGTCGACTTCGCGGAGGGAGTAGAGGCGGGTCATCGCGTCGGAGACCTTGAAACCCCAGCTGCGCGCGTGCTGCATATTGTCGTAATGGTTATCGGCGGGGAGATTCTCGCCGAGGAGATAGTAGAAATAGGCGTCGAGGCCGCGTCGGGCAACTTCAGCTGAATTCTGGAGTTTTAGTGTTCCGGAGGCGGCATTCCGGGGATTGGCGAACAGCGGTTCGCCGTTCAGTTCCCTTTCGGCATTCAGACGGTCGAACTCCTTCCATGGGAGGACGATTTCGCCGCGGATTTCGAACATGTCGGGCCATCCCCGGCCGCTGAGTTGCAGGGGGATGCTACGGATTGTTATGACATTCGCCGTCACATCGTCACCCTTCTCGCCGTCGCCGCGGGTGACGGCGCGGACGAGGCGGCCCTTCTCGTAGATCAGCGAGATCGAGGTGCCGTCGAACTTCATCTCTCCGACGAACGTTATTTCCTCACCCATCAGCGCGTCGCGGCACCGGCTGACATATTCGTCGACCTCGCCGATCGAGTAGGTGTTCGCCAGCGACAGCATCGGATATACATGCCGGACCTGTTCGAACCCGCGGGTCAGGTCGCTGCCGACGCGGTGGGTCGGGGAGTAGGGGTCGTCATATTCGGGGAACTGCTGCTCGAGATGCTCGAGTTCCTTCATCTTCGTGTCGAACTCCTGGTCGCTGACCGTCGGGGCGTTCAGGACGTAGTATTCGTGGTTAAACCGGTTCAGTTCGTCGCGGAGAAGAAGCATCCGCTCGAGGGCCTGGGAATCTGTCATCGTCGTTTCGGTCTGTTATCTGTATATAATAAGGTGTAGCCGGATTCTATTTTCCGGCACGGACAGCCTCGGCGAGTTCGGCGAGCGGGACAGACTTCTGTTCGCCGGTCGCCATATTTTTCAGTGTCGCGGTACCTTCGGCGAGTTCCGATTCGCCGATAATCGCGACATAGCGCGCACCGAGCCAGTCGGCGTAACCCATCTGTTTTTTCATCTTCGAGGCGTCGGGGTAGAGTTCGGCGCTCAGTCCGGCGGCGCGTAGCGACTTGATCGCGCGTAGAGAGGCGAGAGCCTCCTTCTCGCCGAAATTGACGAAGAGAACATCGATACGTCCGCTGGCGGTGTCGGGATAGAGATCGAGGCCGTTCAGGACGTCGTAGATACGGTCCGCACCGAAGGAGATGCCGACCCCCGAAAGCCCCGAAACCCCGAACACACCTGTCAGATTGTCATACCGGCCTCCGCCGCTGATGCTGCCGATCGGGTAGGTCGTCGCCTTGACCTCGAGGATTGCCCCGGTGTAGTAGTTCAGGCCGCGGGCGAGCGAGACATCGAGTTCGAGGGGAGCGTCGAGGCCTATCGCGTCTGTTGCCTCGAAGATGGTCCGCAGTTCTGCGATACCTTTCATTCCGGTCTGGCTCTCGGCGAGCAGTTCCGAGAGACGGTCCAGCAGTTCGGCCGGCGTACCGGTCATCGCCAGGAAAGGCTTCAGCCGTTCGACCGCATCGGCCGGGACACCCCGTTCGGCCAGTTCGGCGCATACATTTTCCATACCGATTTTGTCGATTTTGTCGATAGCGACTGTGATGTCGGTCAGGCGGTCGGGCTCGCCGATAACCTCGGCGATTCCGGCGAGCACCTTCCGGTTGTTCAGTTTGATTGCAACGGGGATACGCAGACGGCGGAAGACCTCGTCGATCATCTGGATCAGTTCGACCTCGCAGGTCAGCGAATCGGTTCCGACGACATCGGCGTCACACTGGTAGAACTCACGGTAGCGGCCTTTCTGGGGGCGGTCTGCACGCCAGACAGGCTGTATCTGATAGCGTTTGAAAGGCATCTGGAGTTCGTTGCGGTGCTGGACTACGAAGCGGGCGAACGGAACCGTCAGGTCATATCTGAGTCCCTTCTCGGCGATCTGGGTCGTCAGACGGGTGTAATTTCCCTGCTCGGCGAGAGCGAGGTCGGCGCCGCGGAGAAAATCTCCGGAGTTCAGAATTTTGAAGAGAAGTTTGTCGCCCTCTTCGCCATATTTCCCCATAAGCGTCGAGAGATTCTCCATCGCGGGGGTCTCGATCTGGCGGAAGCCGAAGAGATTGAACACATCTTTAATAGTATCGAAAATATAATTGCGGCGCTCCATCTCGACGGGGGTGAAGTCGCGCGTACCTTTCGGTATGGAAGGTTTCTGGGCCATTGTTGCTCGGTTATGTGGGTTCGGTTTCAGCGTTGATTTTACAGTTCATTTGCAAAATTACGCAAAAAAAACGATTTTATGTTGTGTAACATATTTCTTTTGTGTTGTCAGTCGAAAAAAAATTGCTACTTTTCGGCCGTGAAATTTGAAATAGTGTTTCGCCCTCTCCCTCGACCATTGTAAAACCCAAACAAACTTCTCTAATAACATGAAGGTTTACCAGACTAACGAAATCAAAAACATCGCCCTGCTCGGAAGCAAGGGCTCCGGTAAAACCACACTCGCCGAGGCTATGCTCTACGAGTGTGGAGTTATAAAACGCCGCGGGACAGTCGAGGCCAAAAACACCGTCTGCGACTACTTCCCCGTCGAAAAGGAATATGGCTATTCAGTCTTCTCGACAATCTTCTACGCCGAATTCCTCGGACGTAAACTGAATGTTATCGACTGCCCCGGAGGCGACGACTTCGTCGGTAACGCGATTACCGCCCTCAACGTGACCGACACCGGTGTCATCCTCGTCGACGCGCAGTATGGTGTCGAAGTCGGCACACAGAATATCTTCCGCACGACCGCCCAACTTGGCAAACCGGTCATCTTCGCGATGAACCAGCTCGACGGCGAGAAAGCCGACTACGAGAATGTCCTCGAGCAGATGCGCGAAATCTTCGGCAAGAAGGTCGTGCCGATCCAGTATCCACTCTCCGTCGGCCCCGGCTTCAACGCGATGATCGACGTCCTGCTGATGAAGAAATACTCCTGGGGTCCCGAAGGTGGTGTCCCGACAATCGAGGAGATTCCTGCCGAAGAGATGGACAAGGCAAACGAACTCCACCAGCAGCTCGTCGAGGCAGCCGCCGAAAACGACGAGACCTTGATGGAAAAATTCTTCGACCAGGGCCACCTGACCGAGGACGAGATGCGCGAGGGAATCCGCAAGGGTCTCGAAGACCGCTCGATCTTCCCGGTCTTCTGTGTCAGCGCCGCGAAGGACATGGGTGTCCGCCGAATGATGGAATTCCTCGGCAACGTCGTTCCCTTCGTCAACGACATGCCCGCGCCCGAAACGACGACAGGCGTCGAGGTCAAGCCCGACTCGAACGGCCCCCTCAGCCTCTTCGTTTTCAAGACAACTGTCGAACCCCATATCGGCGAGGTCAGTTACTTCAAGGTCATGTCCGGAACCCTCAAGGCCGGTGACGACCTCGACAACGTTAGCCGCGGTTCCCGCGAACGCCTCGCCCAGTTATTCTGTGTCTGCGGCCAGATCCGCACACAGGTCGACACCCTCTGCGCCGGCGATATCGGCGCCTCCGTCAAACTGAAAGATGTCCGGACCGGCAACACACTCGATGCAAAGGGATGTGACTACCAGTTCGATTTCATAAAATATCCCGCGCCCAAATACCAGCGCGCAATCCGTCCCGTAACCGAGAGCGACTCCGAAAAACTGATGCAGATCCTGACCCGTATGCACGAAGAGGATCCGACATGGCAGATCGAACAGTCGAAGGAACTGAAGCAGACGATCCTCTCGGGCCAGGGCGAATTCCACCTCCGCACCCTGAAATGGCGCGTCGAGAACAACGACAAACTCCCGATTGTCTTCGAGGAACCGAAGATCCCCTATCGCGAGACGATCACGAAGGCCGCACGCGCCGACTACCGCCACAAAAAACAGTCGGGCGGCGCAGGCCAGTTCGGCGAGGTCCATCTGATCATCGAGCCCTACACCGAAGGTATGCCCGCCCCGACGAGCTACCGCTTTGGCAACCAGGAGTATGTCATGAAGGTCCGCGACACCCAGGAAATACCCCTCGAATGGGGTGGCAAACTCGTTGTCTGCGACTGTATCGTCGGCGGCGCGATCGATGCCCGCTTTATCCCGGCAATCGTCAAGGGTCTGATGGACCGTATGGAGCAGGGTCCGCTGACCGGATCCTATGCCCGCGACGTCCGCGTCTGTATCTACGACGGAAAGATGCACCCGGTCGACTCGAACGAAATCTCGTTCCGCCTCGCCGGCCGCAACGCCTTCAGCGAAGCCTTCCGCAACGCCAACCCGAAGATCCTCGAACCGGTCTATAACGTCGAGGTTCTCGTCCCGGCCGATGTCATGGGTGACGTCATGAGCGACCTTCAGGGACGCCGTGCGATCATCATGGGTATGGAGAGCGAGAACGGCTTCGAGAAGATCACCGCCCGCGTTCCGCTGAAAGAGATGTCGAGCTACTCGACCGCACTCAGTTCGATTACCGGCGGACGCTCGTCGTTCACGATGAACTTCCAGGGCTACGAACTCGTTCCCGGCGACGTCCAGGACAAACTCCTGAAGGAATACCAGGAAAAGAATGCTGAAGAATAAGAGACACAGTATATAGAAAAGAGTGATATAAGAAGGAGGGCGGGGTGCGCGAGCATCCCGCCCTTTATGAGTGTAACTGGGTATTTTATCGCGTGTAGTGGCGGACCCAGTCGATCTCCATCTCGACCGGAAGATCTGACTTGTCGACCGGCCCGACCCACGAACCTCCGAGTTGCATGTCGAGCAGAAGATACTGGCCGGTCATAAAGGGGAACTGTTCCGGCCCGAGCGAGTCGACCCGGGGGTAGACCATAGTCGTCTGTCCGTTCACGGAAAATCTGACCCGGTCAGGCTCGATGTCGACGCCGTAGGTGTTGAATTCGTCGGGGTCAATGGGGGCGGTCGCCGAATTCGGGGGTGTGTCGTTGTGGCCGAGTGTGTGGGTCCAGGTCGAGTGGACCGTCTGATAGACAAACGTGTCGTTGTTCAGACGCTCCATGATGTCAATCTCTCCGCCGGTCGGCCAGGGGAAACGGCCGGTATCGTACGGCAGGAGCCAGATGGCGGGCCATGCGCCCCGGGCGGCATCGAAGCGGGCGCGGACTTCGATACGGCAGGGTGTCGCCAGACGCCGCTTGCCGAGTGTGTAGATCCCGCCGGTCAGGTAACCGGCGGTGTCGCGACTGCGGTCGGGGTTGGCGATGCCGCGCAGAACGAGTTTTCCGTCGCGGAAGCCGACGAGATCCGGAGCGGTGTCAGATTGGGTATTTTTCCAGTCGTACGGACCGCGGGGTATGCGGCTCCAGATTGCGGTGTCGAGTCGGGCCGAATCGAAATCCTCGCTCCAGGCCAGATGCCACGGGCGTCCGCTGTCAGCGATCGCCGCACCTGTCAGGAGAATCGCGGCAAAAGCCGCAAACAGTAGTTTTCGCATGAATATCAATGTTGTTTTGAACTTTGTCTTACAAAATTACGGAAAAAAGCAATCCCTGCAACGGGTTGACAAAATGTCAACACAACTTTTTTGGCACATCTTTTGTTTATCTCTTGAACGGACGCCGAGGCGATGGCCGGAGCGTCGGACAAAGAATAAATAAAAACAATATATAAAACTATTCAAGTATTATGGGAAAAATCATTGGCATCGACCTTGGAACAACCAATTCCTGTGTCGCAGTACTCGAGGGCAAGGATCCCGTCGTCATTCCTAACAGCGAAGGACGCAACACAACCCCGTCGATCGTCGCTTTTGTCGACGGCGGCGAAAGAAAGGTCGGTGACCCCGCAAAACGCCAGGCTATCACCAACCCGAAACGAACGATCTACTCGATCAAGCGCTTCATGGGCGAACGCTACGAGCAGGTCGAAAAAGAAATCGAACGCGTACCCTACAAAGTCGTGCGTGCCGCTAACGACACCCCGCGTGTCGATATCGACGGCCGAGAATACACCCCCCAGGAGATCTCCGCGATGATCCTCCAGAAGATGAAGAAAACCGCCGAGGACTATCTCGGACAGGCTGTCACTGAAGCGGTCATAACCGTCCCTGCATACTTTAACGACTCGCAGCGCCAGGCTACGAAGGAAGCAGGCGAAATCGCCGGCCTGAAGGTCGCGCGTATCGTCAACGAACCTACCGCAGCGGCTCTCGCCTACGGTCTCGACAAGTCTGACAAAGACCAGAAGATCGCAGTCTTCGACCTCGGCGGCGGTACATTCGATATCTCGATTCTCGAACTCGGCGATGGTGTCTTCGAAGTCAAGTCGACCAACGGCGACACCCACCTCGGCGGCGATGACTTCGACCATGTCATCATCGACTGGCTCGCCGACGAATTCCAGAAAGACGAGGGTGTCGACCTCCGTCAGGACCCGATGGCTCTCCAGCGTCTGAAAGAGGCTGCTGAAAAGGCCAAGATCGAACTTTCGAGCACGACCTCGACCGAGATTAACCTTCCGTATATCATGCCGGTTAACGGTGTGCCCAAACACCTTGTCAAGACGCTGACCCGCGCTAAATTCGAGCAGCTTTCCGACAAACTGATCCAGGCAACGATCAAGCCTTGCGAACAGGCCCTCAAGGATGCAGGCCTGACCGCAAAGGATATCGACGAAGTCATCCTCGTCGGCGGTTCGACCCGTATCCCCGCTATCCAGGAGGTCGTCGAGAAATTCTTCGGCAAGGCTCCCTCGAAGGGTGTCAACCCCGACGAAGTCGTTGCTGTCGGCGCGGCAATCCAGGGCGGTGTCCTCTCGGGCGACGTCAAGGATGTTCTTCTGCTCGACGTCGTTCCTCTGTCGGTCGGTATCGAGACCCTCGGCGGTGTCATGACGAAACTGATCGAGGCTAACACGACGATTCCTGTCCGCAAGAGCGAGACCTTCTCGACAGCGGTCGACAACCAGCCTTCGGTCGAAATCCACGTCCTTCAGGGCGAACGTCCGATGGCCAAAGATGACAAGACCCTCGGCAAGTTCCACCTCGACGGAATCGCACCCGCGCCCCGCGGCATCCCGCAGATCGAGGTTACCTTCGAAATCGACGCGAACGGTATCCTGAACGTATCCGCGAAAGACAAAGCGACCGGCAAGGAGCAGAGCATCCGTATCGAGGCATCGAGCGGCCTGACCGACGAAGAAATCAAGCGTATGAAGGCCGAAGCCGAGGCTAACGCCGCTGCCGACGCCAAGGAGAAAGAGCGTGTCGACAAACTGAACCACGCCGACGCCCTGATCTTCCAGACCGAGAAGCAGATCAGCGAACTCGGCGACAAACTTCCCGCCGACCGCAAGGCATCGATCGAATCGGCCCTGACGAAGCTGAAAGAGGCCCACAAGAGTCAGGACATCGCCGGAATCGACAGTGCGACCAAGGAACTCGAGGCCGCCTTCGGAGCCGCCCAGCAGGACATCATAAATGCCCAGGCCCAGGCTCAGCAGCAGCAGGCTGGTCCCCAGCCCGGCGCACAGCAGCCCGGCTCGAACGACGACCACGTGACCGATGTCGACTTCGAAGAAGTCAAGTAACAACAGGTCCGACGTAGAATAATATCTAAGCGGAGTGTAATCCCGACGATTACACTCCGCTTTCTTTGTAGTCCGGCCTGATGTTTGTATTCGTGCGGTTTTGGGTATATTCAAAATAATTGCTACATTTGCAAAAAGTTTTGAATATGATTAAAACAAACGAGAATATACCGAGACCAAAATACCTCGACAGAATCCTGAGATATGAAGGGAAAGGTGTGATAAAAGTGCTGACGGGCCAACGGCGTGTAGGAAAGAGTTTCATATTGAATTCCGTTGAAGAGAAACTCCGTCAGTCATCGCCGACTGCGAATTTCATTCGCATCAACCTGGAGGATTTTGCTTTTTCCCATATCAGAAACGCATCTGACTTAAACGCGGAAATAGTCAGTCATCTGTCAGATTCATCAGTGAACTATATATTTATAGATGAAATTCAGGAGATTGAGGATTTCGACAAAGTTATTCGCTCGCTGTGTCTCGACGCGCGTAACGACATTTATGTCACAGGGAGCAATTTGTCGATGCTGTCGTCCGAAGTTGCCTCTCGTCTTGCCGGCCGAAGCATAGAGGTCAGGGTGCATCCGCTGTGTTACGGAGAGTTTCTTCGGTTCCATTCGCTTGAAGATTCAGAGGAAAATTTAGATCTTTATCTGAGATTTGGAGGAATGCCTTATTTGAGAAACCTTCCGCTTCGTGAGACATGGAATGAATATCTGTCCGGAATTACTGATGCTCTGGTTTACCGCGACATCGTAAGTCGACATTCCATACGCAACAACGACTTCCTGCAGCGGTTGCTGCTTTTCCTGGCCGATAATACGGGGCAGATTTTTACGGCAAAACGCATAGCCGACTATCTGAAGTCGCAACGCGTATCCGGAACAGTAAACAGTGTTCAGGCATACTCCGATTATATATGTGATGCCTATATAGTAAACAAGGTACGCAGATATGATATCGAAGGAAAGAAATTCTTTGAGATAGGCGAAAAATATTATTTCGAAGATCTTGGAATACGAAATTCCATTATCGGTTATAGACCTGTGGATATCGGAGCAATACTTGAGAATACCGTTTACGGTAAACTGGCAGCTGACGGTTACGATATCAAGATTGGAATGCTTCAGAACAACCGGGAAATCGATTTTATAGCGGAAAAAGACGGGGAGCGAAAATACATCCAGGTTGCGGTAAATGTATATGACAGAGCTACGGCTGACCGCGAGTTTGGCAATCTCGAATCGATTGGCGACAATTATGAGAAGTTGGTTATCACGCTCCGCGACTCTGCCCCGAACACCCTTAACGGCATCAAAATGCTTTCACTCCGCGATTTCTTGAATATGGATTGATGGGATAGTGTATCTGATCAGTCGTATTTCGTCGTTGTCTGATTTGAATGTAGCCAGAATGCTGCCGTCCGGCTCAAAGGTCATATCGTAGATCTTTTCGTCGATACTGAAAACATTTTTCAAATTGCCATCCCAGTCATAATACAATATCTGATGGGTCGATTTTCCTGCTTTGAGAACTTGGTCGGAGACCCCAAGATAGTCTAGAAGTACACCTTTTTTTGTCGGGTTTACAGATGAATATTGATGGATTGTTTCCGGGAGTCTGTTCGAATGGAAATTTCCGTCTTTTTCGCCGGTTTCTAAAACCGGAGCCGAAGAGTAATACTCTCGGATAAGTTTTGGCGTGTCGCCTGATACATCGAAAAACGCCAGCCAGTCGTGGTACGCCCCGGCAGCACAGAGATATTTTTTGTCGGGAGATACAGCAGACTTAATCTGATATGCCATATAGAAATCGGGATAGAGGTCGTCTGCTGAATGTGTGCCCGGCACCAGTCCGAATCTGGAGCGAACATTACCGTTGTTATCGAACAGTGTCATGATATGTCCGTCGCCATAAAGGTTATCTCCGACATATCCTCTCTCCGTCTTCCACAGTTTGCTTCCGGTAACCTCTTCGAAACGAAGCGCTTCGACAGTATCGAGACCGTTAATCAGATTTGCGAGACTCAGATCATTATATATTTTATTTTTTACATCGTCGAACAGATAGACTTTGTCTTCGGAGTCAACCTGAAGACTCTCCGATCTGATTAACTGACCGGGACCATCCCCTTTGGATATAAGTCTGCCAATCAGGCTGTCACCGCTGACGGATACCAAAGAATAGACGAATTGTCCATCAAAATCGAGAAAAACAATCGAATCGCCAAATAACCAGAAGTCATAAGGCCGGTACATTTGGCTCATTGCGTTTTCGAGGATTGTGTCACCTTTTATATGTTGTATTTCATTTGTCTCTACATATGAGGGTATCGAGACATCTCTATGAATACGATCGCAGGATACGATGAGCATAGAGGTGAACAGGCAGACTAATACGCCACAAATGTTCGTTTTCATCATTGGAATCTGCTTGTCAAGATTATATTATTCCTTTCTGGGCAAATATAGTTTATGCCCTAAAAGAGTACAACAGTATTCTCCGTCGTTAGATGTGCTACATCCATCTTGGCAATCGTCCCAGTTATCCTCACCGGTGGATAATGCCTCGATATTGGCCATTTCAAGAGTGCTTAGGGATTTTGTTTCCGACAGGGAAACCAATAATGCAAGACATATAGTTGCTGTAACAACTACTGAAAGCAATATGATTTTCGATTTCATGATTTTGAAGTTTATTGATTGTTTTTCTCTACAATTATAAATGGTGGACTGCGACTCGATATTTCGGCCGCCTTCCGTTCTCTTTATTTAGTTGCAAATATAAGAAAATATAATTAGATATAAAAGTATACAGTGTATAAATCTAAGACTCCGTTCCTTAATTCTTTCGCCATGAGCCGCAGATTTGGAGGATTTTTGGCGCTTTGACATAGTGGTCCTGTGAACATTTGTATATTTTCTATTTATATTTTGGTTGGTCAAGATTTAATTATTAACTTTTGCAAAAATCAAAGTTGAACTTTAAAATATTCAAACTGTGACTTACGTAAATCGCAGTATAACTCCCCGGATTGAGGAAGCAATAAAGCATTTTCCGGTTATTACAACTCAAGTTTCGGTTTTGGACTTTTGTCTATGATTTAAGCCCCAAAGCATATTTGGCGATAACTAAACGGGGACTCCAGAGCAAAAAAATGTGACATTATTCGACCGCTAACGCGGTCTTTATTAATTGCATACACAAACCGCGGGCTTTCGCCCGCGGCTACGTTATGGCACCGCGACGCGGTGCATTGTCGGATTTAAACATAAGCGTTTGCCATGGATTGCCTTCGATGTGCTTATTATATAAAAAATCACCGTGTTAGCGGTGTAATATCGTAGCCTGGGGCGAAAGCCCCCGGACTGAATAGCCCAAAGATTCAGACCACGTTAGTGGTCGAATAATCAGACGGCGCGACACCCTGAAACTCGATAGACTCGCTTTCATGCGGAAGTTATGCAGAGGAACGCTATTCAGGCGAGTCTAAGCAAACATACAATTTGCTAAGTACTAATCCTGCTCTCGATTACATCCCCGTCGATGTTAGATACAAGTCCTCTACGTGGTGCAATTTTTGAAAATCTTGCGGTGTTTTCGGTGATGAAGAAACGTATGAATGAAACTAACAGACCGAATATGTACTTCTACCGCAAGAACCGGGGTCTGGAGGTCGATCTTCTGGTAGCCGAAGGGGATGGCTCAATACAAATATATGAGGTCAAGTCATCAAAAACTCTCCAGCCTGACTTCGCAGACAATATGAAAAAATTGTCATCATCAATCGGATGTAAAACAAAATCGACCATTCTCTACAACGGCGACTCCGACCCTCCTTTAGCCATTAACGTCAGGGATATCTGATAAAATTCGATTGATTCCCTGCGCTGACGGATATCTATCGGCGGCGGGGGAAGAGGCAGGCGATCGAATGTTCCCGTCGGCGGATGCTGGGTTGTCGAGCGAACAAGAAAACGTAGTATAATTCGCCGATTATTCTTTTTTTGGGGAGTATTATGGCATTTTGGAATAGCGCGGATGATAGGTTTCGCTATTTTGTTTAAATTTGTGACATTAGAATGCCTACAGATGTTTTCCTGTGGACTTTACTTAATTTCAAAATAATAATTTGATGAGAAAAAAGATTTTATTTGATTTAATTGCGATCGCTTTTATTGCTTTCGCCTTTGGTTGTCTGATGTTGACTCGCACTAACCAGTATGAAGAACTTAGTGGCATTCAACTAGAAAATGTTGAAGCATTGGCTGAGGAGGAAGATGACGATTGTAACTATAAAAATGGCTATTTAGCCTTTACGAACAAAAGTGGAGGCGCATATGATTGCTGTAAAAACTGGGTCAGCAAGGCTCCCAACACTAACGAGGGTCGTTGTCATTGATAGGAAAGACAAAACAGATTGCTAATGCTCCAAATACAGTAATAAGGATGATGAATGGCAAGATGTTTAATATAACAGCGTATGCTATAGTTATTGTCCTGGCATCGTTATATACGGGATGTCGCAGAGTATCTGAAACATGTCATGATGATACCCCTGTAATTCCGGAATTCTACAAGACTGTTGACGTGGTAGTATGCGACAGTATTGTTATTGGCGATGTTTTTGATTTGCTTAATTGGAATATTTCTGACCATAAATTGAGCCTGCAATGTAACGACATCGACAGTATTATCAGGATTTACGATTGTGATAATGGAAAATTATTGTCTTCGGGTGTTTCTCTCGGACAAGGGGAAGGAGAGATGATAGTTGTTAATCCTGGAGACGCAAAGGATGAGGGTCATATTCTGTTGTATGATATAATGCGTCGGCAAATTGATCTTTATGATGTACGGGATGACTCATTTGATAAGACAGATGAGTATGCATTGTTAGTCGACAGGGACGGATTGGCTTATCCATACACTTATATAACTCAAATTACCGACTCTGTATTCTTGCTTAAAATGGATCAGTATGACAAGAGTGTATGGCATTTGGCAAATCTGGTAGAAGGAAAAGTCGTATGGGAATATGAAAATCCTATAAGAGATAATGCGAAAAGTTATACCCCCTATGATTTTATTCAGGTAGCCGGAGAAAATATCTTCGCGGCTGTTTATCGATACATACCGTTGATAATCCTATATGACATATCCTCTTCTGGCGGGCCGGAGTTTCGTGCTGGTTATGGCAGGCTTGAAGATCAATCGAAAATAGTAGATTATAATGATTTAAAATATGATTATTTGTCGGCATATATATGCGACAATAAGTTATATTGTCTGAAGTCTGTCGATGGTGGTGAGTGGGGAAATGTCGTTGAAGTATATGATGTTTTGGATGCACAACCTTTTGGGATAATTTCTTTGAACAAGCCTGTCGTGTCGATAAGATGTAATGATTCTGGCGATATCGTCGGCTATTCGCCATCGGCCGAAAATTCCGTTTTCTATATTTTCCGACCGTTGTCCGAATCCTGAAAACAGGACTCCATTCCCTGCGCTGACGGATATCTATCGGCGGCGGGGGAAGAGGCGGGCGATCAGGTCGGGGCGGTGGAGCCGATGGAGCGAGCGGACAATATCGCCGGCATACTGGCGGTCATACCAGAAGAAATATTTTCGCTGGGCGAGTTTCTCCTGAGGCGTGCGGGGGGTGTAGATCCGCTGGCCGGTGTATGGGTGGATCCCTGTGTAGTAGATCTCGGTCGCGACGGTCATCGGTGTCGGCGTAAAATCCTGAACCTGTTCGAGATGCATGTCGAGATCCTTCGTTATCGCGGCCAGTTCAGCCATGTCGACCTCGCGGCAGCCGGGATGCGACGAGATGAAATAGGGGATCAACTGCTGGCGAAGGTCATAGCGCTGGTTGACGCTGTCGAAGATCTGCTTGAAATCGTAGAACAGATCGAACGACGGTTTCCGCATGATGTCGAGGACGTGGGGTGCTGTATGCTCCGGCGCGACCTTCAGGCGCCCCGAGACATGGTCGCGGATCAACTCCTCGTTGTAGCGCCGGTTTGCCTGCGCGATCTTCGGGTCGGGATTCGGGTGCATCGACAGGTCGTAGCGTACGCCGCTGCCAATGAATGACTTCTTGACGGCGGGGAGCGCGTCGACGGCGTGGTAGATCTCGAGCAGCGGACGATGGTCGTTGTCGAGATTCGGACAGGGACGGGGATGGAGACACGACGGCCGGCGGCATTTGCGGCAGATTTCCCGGTCGCGGCCCCCCATCGAGTACATATTGGCCGACGGACCGCCGAGATCGCTGATATACCCTTTGAAATCCTCCATTTCCGTCACCTGGCGTACCTCCCTCAGGATCGATTCGCGGCTTCGCGAGGCGATGAATTTCCCCTGGTGGGCCGAGATCGTACAGAAGGCGCAGCCGCCGAAACAGCCGCGGTGGAGATTGACCGAATGGCGTATCATCTCGTAGGCCGGAATCCGTTTCCCGCGATAGCGGGGGTGTGGGAGGCGGGTGTAGGGGAGGTCGAACGAGCGGTCGATCTGTTCGGTCGTCATCGGCGGGAGCATAGGGTTGATGCGGACAACGCGGTCCGCCCCGTGGGGCTGCCATAGGGTCGCCCCCTCGATTCGGTTCGACTCCTCCTCGACGTGGCGGAAATTGGCCGCCTGAAGACGTTTGTCGGCCAGGCACCGCTCGAACGGAGCGAGGATGATGTTGCGGTCGTCGGCCTCGGGCATCTCGCCGAGTGGGCGGAGCATCGCCGTCTGCGGTATGTCGGTTATCTCCCCGATTTTCTCCCCCGCGGCCAGCCGATGCGCCAGTTCGACGATCGGAATCTCCCCCATGCCGTAGACGATCATGTCGGCGCTCGCGTCGACGAGAATCGACGGGCGGAGGCGGTCCTGCCAGTAGTCGTAGTGGGAGACGCGGCGCAGCGAAGCCTCGATTCCGCCGGCGATGACCGGGACATCGGGGAACAGATTCTTCAGGATTCGCGAGTAGACAATCGTAGGGTAGTCGGGGCGCATTCCGGGGCGGCCGTCGGGCGTATAGGCGTCATCGCTGCGCCGGCGGCGGTTCGCGGTATAGTGGTTGACCATCGAATCCATCGCCCCGGGGGATATCCCGAAGAAGAGACGCGGCACGCCGAATTTGCGGAAATCGCGGAGGTCGTCGCGCCAGTTCGGCTGCGGAACAATCGCAACACGCCATCCCGCCGCCTCGAGCGTACGGCCTATGACGGCCGCGCCGAACGAAGGGTGGTCGACATAGGCGTCGCCGCTGAAGAGGATGACATCGACCGAGTCCCAGCCGAGGAGTTCCATCTCCTTGACCGAGGTCGGGAGCCAGGGGCGGGTGTCGTGCCGCCGCGGGGCGGAATGCTCGTTGCGGTTCATTTCTACGCCTCCCCTGTATCCCCGCCGGCGGGGAATTTCGTGTTCATATAGTCCTCGAGGCGTATGACCTCGTCGCGAAGGCGGGCGGCCTCCATGAAATCCATACGCTTGGCCGCGTCGAGCATCTCCTGGCGCTGGCGGGCGATATTCCGTTCGAGTTCGTTGCGGTTCATGTATGGAATGACCGGATCGGCCGCAATCTCCGAGCCTGCGGAGGTCTCCCGGTCGTAGTTGCGGGCCTGAGCCTGGCGGCGTTCCTGGCCTGCGATCCCGCCTGGCAGGTGGAGGG
>JAMPGR010000025.1 GCA_023663805.1 Clostridium sp.
CCGTTGCGGTTCATGAACTTGAATGCCCCTGGCGCCCAAGTGACCTTGAACAACGAGAAGGCCGCGCTATCCGCGCCGGCAACGAGATTGCCAAGTTGTATGCTGACAACAAGGTGGATGTAATCATCTATGCAGTAGAGAAATCGTTGGATTCCTACAAATTCAATCTACTTCACTGCAAGCAGACCTTTATCAGTCAGCTGAAATGCGGAGCATTGGGAGCAAGAACCATCGACGAAGGCTCTATGGACGAGAAGAACGGCATGAATTTCTCCGAATACATGGCTATCCTCTCCGGCAATACCGATCTGTTGGATAAAGCCAAGTTGGAGAAGCGCATCGCGTCACTGGAGAGTGAGCGAAAATCATTCGGAAAAGGCAAAGCCGATTCAGAGTTTCGTCTGAATACCATCCAGCATGATATTCAGAACAATGAGGCGGCTGTCGCAAGGATGAAGGCAGACTATGAAAAATATTCTGCCGCAGTTCAGCGAGACAAGGACGGTAATCCCATAAACAACCTCATTCTTGACAACTGCAAATTCAAGGATGAGCAGAATATGGGTATCCACCTGCAAGGATTGGCTCAACGCACCGACACTCACGGCCAGTATGTCCGTGTGGGTGAAGTCTATGGCTTCCCAATCTCAATCATATCCGAAAGGACTTTGGTTGATGGACGGGAGGGGGTGCAGAACCGCTTCGTTGTCGAAGGCTCATACAAGTACAAGTATAACAATGGCTTCATTGCCATGAGTGATACCCATGCTGCCTGTATGAACTTTGTCAATGCTCTGGAGCGATTGCCAAATATTATCGCCCAACATGAGGAGCGTACCGCCAAACTCAAAGCAGACGTTCCCATCCTCCAAGGCATCGTAGCCAAGACGTGGGGCAAGGAGGACGAGCTGAAGCAACTCAAGAGTGAGTTAGCCGCCCTCGACCGCAAAATTGCCGCAGCCCTCGCTCCGAAGCACGATGAAAAAGACGGTGAGGAAGTCAAGCACGATGAAAGAAAAATTGTCAATGCTCCGACACAATCTGCCGGTCAGAAAAAATCTATGGTGGCAGAACCGACACCGAGCTACGACCACGACATCCGTCAGCCTCAGCCCGGACGATTCGTTGCCAGTGCCAACATCATCCAGCCAACTGGCATCAGAAATTCCGGCATCAAATTCTAATTCCAAAGGATACCAGCCACAAAACCTGTCAGTAGCTGGTATCCTCAACAATCCGACAGGACAAAACTGCCTATGTTAGACCTCAAAACTCTTGTTGAAAGCGGTATCACCGACTTCAACGTCACCATAAAATATCAAGACCTCCTCAGTTTTACCGACCGCATCATCGAACGTGTCCTTGATGAAGTCGTACCCGTCGCCGGTGAAAACGCAGTTGAGCGACTCATGACCAAGCAAGAGGTAATGGAGAAATTCGGTGTGTGCCATACCACTCTCCACAACTGGAACAAAGCCGGCGTACTCGTCCCCGTAAAAGTCGGTCGCAAAATCCACTACCGCCAAGGGGACGTTCAGGAACTTCTGATAAGACGAAGCAAATAAACGCAAATAGCCGACTCCTTCATCACGAGGGTGTCGGCTATTGCCGTATGTAGTCTTACGGTTATTATATGACAAACATTACTTCTTCTCTTCTTTCTTCTTGTTCTTACGTGCGTCTCCAACTGCATCCTGTTTGATGAGCTTGTCGTTGATACACTTGTGGGCTTCCCACAAGTAGTAGTCACGTACCGGAATGTTATTCTTTTCGCTGTATTTGGGGTTGTCGGCTTTCCCCTTCCGCTGGCGCATACAGCGTCCGGTCTCGTAGCCACCTTCGGCAGTGAGGTTGCGGTTACACATGTGACCGAAGGCCTCGGTCAAATCCTCCATCGTGGCGTTCCCATTGTTGAACGCTTTCTTCGCCAACAACACATTGATGACTTCGTAGAGACCGCTGTCGCCGTCAGTCCACGTCAGAGGTTCTCCGTTGCGGCAGATGTAGGGTGACTCCTCAGAGGTGAGGGAGTCGGGGTTGGCACCTTGTGCTTTGAGCAACAAGCCCTTCATTGTGGCGATGAGCGAGAGGCCAAGTTCTGCATAGGTCTGTGTGTCGATGCAGGTCTCGCTCTTGATCTTGATGTTGTGGAGAGCCGCTTTGAGCCTCACGAGGCATGAGTGCTTCTCCGTCCAGCGGAAGGGCTTGTGGATAAACTCGATTACCTTTTGCGAGAACTCGACGAAGGCGGTCCCGTATGATTCCAGCTCTCTGATATGCAGGAGCTGGACAAATTCCTCACCGATGGTGGCGTAGCTGTTTTCCATATGCTAACAGTTGTTATTTGGGATTAAGGGGTTATTAATTATGTTTTTGACCTCATAACTTATGGGCATCATAATGGTTCATAAAATTTTTCAAAAAGTTGTAATTTATTGTATATATGAAAGATAATGCTGTAATGCGCTATATGGCAAGATGTTAAATTGTAAAGTATTTTGTAAAGTGGCTTTACATTCTGATGTCAGATTTTACTTTTTATGGGCATAATAACATAATAGCTTCGGCATTATTAATGCAAACCTTTCAAGCCGGATAATCGTTAATCCTTAAAAATTTAGGAGGCTTATGGCTTCCTTTACTTACATTATAGAAACGTAATACAAAAATGAGAATATGACCAAAATTCTTTTATAAGAAAATGACAGAGGATTAGGCGAAGCAGTGAAGTCCGGCTTGGAGAAGGTCGGATTCGACGTTACATGGGTCACAGACTACCTTGGTGCTATGAGAGACCTTGAGGACAATACCTATGGAGTTGACCTAATTGAAATCGCTGATTCCGTGCCCAGCAGAGGTATAGAACTGATACGTCAAATCTTTACCAATGGCTACAAACCACTCTGCATATCACTATACAGCCATCAAAATACGGAGAATGGCTTTGAAGCCTCCCGACTTGGTTCTCAAAAGATTTTCGACATCAAGAACGGAAAGTTGTCGGCTCTGGATGAAATTATTGAACGATATATCGTCAGGGTCTCTATGCCTCAGATTTTTCCACACAGCTCTACGGTATTCATGAAATGTATCAATGATCTCAGTGGACTGATTAACCATAATAGGCCAGTACTGATTACTGGCGAGTCCGGCTGTGGCAAAAGTTATCTTGCCGAACACGTATTGAATGAGAAAACCGGGAGAAGTTTTACATACGAGGAATTTGATTGTAGTTCGTTGGAAGGAGAGGACGGTCTCGCCAAGTTTCTCGGACTGGCAAGAAATGCACTTGGTGGCACTATAAAGAAGGAGAGGCTGGGAATACTTGACAAAGCAAACAAGAAGGGCCTTCTCTATCTGGAGCATATACAGAAAATGCCGGAGGCTCTCCAAACATTGATGGTGAAACTTATCGAGACCGGAAAATATACACCTGTGGATGGAATGGACTCAAAGGATTTCTCGGCTCACATAGTGGCCTCTTGTGATGGCATTGAGCAACTGCAAGATGGAACATTCAACCAAAAGCTGTATGAACTGCTCAGTTACAATGTAATCAAGCTGCCGCCTTTGAGAGACTCAAAAGCGGATATTATCCCGACGGCGGAGATGATTATTCACGATTACTGTATCAAGGAACATATTATCGAAGCACCGGTGTTGGATATAAGTGCGCAGATTAAACTATACACCCATTGCTGGCCGGGAAATTACAGAGAGTTGAAAAGTTGCATTGAAAGTGCCGTAGCAAGGCGTTCAGGTAATGTCATCACCGAGCATGACCTCAATATCACTGAAACCGCAGAGGAGGCACCTCTGCCAACAGACCAGAGAGGATTGCTTGAATTCTACCTCATACGTTATAACGGGAAGAAAACAGAAGTGGCTTTGGCAATAGGCAAGAGTCGTCCGACACTCAACAGATTGTTGGATGAACATGGGCTGAACGTAGATGACTACAAGAAGAGAGGGAGCAAACCAAAGTCGTAATACCGCCGTAACTATATTAAAAAATGTTAAAAGATTCAGATTGCATTCATGCGGTTCGGTAGAGGTCGATTCAGACCGGTTTAGACTGTGGTCTTATAGTGACTTTTGTAGTGACTTTACAAAATTCGAGTTGAATGAAAAATCGCTAAGTTTCTGATTTTCAGTAACTTAGCGATTTACATGGTGGTGCCACCAGGAATCGAACCGGGGACACAAGGATTTAAGGTCCTTAAGCTAAATCAGGCGGATGCGCTTTTGCGCATCCGCCTGATTTAGTTTGTCAGAGGGCTCGCTTAGTAGCGTACCTTCAGGGTTGTCCGCTGTCCGGCGGCGTCGCAGACGACAATCAGATAGAGGCCGCGTCCGACGGCCGTGAGGTCAACCGAACCGGCTCCGGCGGCGACAAGTTGTCCGGTCGCACTGTAGGCCTCGGCTGACATACCTTCAGGTAGCGTTACGACTCCCGTCGACGGATCGAACCATGCGAGGTCCGCGTCGGTCTGTCCGAGCGATGTCGTCTGAATCTTCTCGACAAGCAGGTCGACGAGCGACAGGGTCATCTGCATTCCGGTGGTCGTACAGTGGAAAGCCAGACGGTAACTTCCCGGCTCGGCAACCTCGAACTCCGTGACGACCGGGGTCGGATTCTCCGTCTCGGTCGCCGAGCAGGAGGCGATCAGTTCCTTTGTCTCGTTGGCCGGATCGTCGCTGCGGCAGAGCCAGATCTCGAAGGTCTCGGGATAGGGGGCGTAGTAGCAGGTGGTCCGGTGTGTGACGGTGTATTTTCCCGCTTCGTCGATTGCCAGCGGGGGTGTGAAGGCCCATGGCGCGCCGGCCGGCGACGTGAAGGCAGCCTCGAGGGTCTGTTTCGTCGGGTTGTAGTTCCAGGTCTTTCCTGTCTCGGGAACCGCCGTCAGGGTCCAGATTGCGAAGGCCTCGGCCGAGGTGAAGTCGGGCTGATAGGGAAGTCCGAGAGGGTTGCCGAGCATCAGCGGTTCGCTCGAAGCGCTCTCTCCGGTGGTCTCGCCGACGCGGGGTGTGACGACGAATGTATAGAGATTCAGAGAGGGCATCTCGTCGGGGGTCCAGACAAAACTGTGCTCGCGAATACCTTCGGCAATCAGGGTTCCGCCGGGGAGCATCGCGATGTCGAAGCCGAGTTGTTCGCCATCGACATATCCGCCGTGCTGCCCGAGTCCGTCATGGTCGAAGGTGATTGTCACGACTCCTTCGCCGGAGGTCGCAGTGACTGCGGTCGGGGCTGTCGGGGTGTCTGCACCGACCCATGCGACAGTCGCTTCGGCCGTGGTCGAACTCTGGCCGAGGGCACGGACAACGATCTGATAGGTATAGGTTCCGGCTTCGGTAAGCCCGTTGTCGGTCACTTTCGACATCCCGCCCGGGAGCGCGTTGTCGACGGTCGCGACGAGGCGGTCGCCACAGCGGACATCGACACCCTCGATCGCGGTCAGCGGGATGCCCGCGGAGTTAAGCGACGGATTCGTCCAGGCGATCTCGACGCTCAGTTCCCCCGCGGGGGCGGCTGTCGCCGTCGCTTCGGCTGCAGGGTTCGGGGCGGCCTCGACCTCTGCGAGGGTCAGGTCATCGACCATCAGGGGGTAGAAACTGCTCGGACCGTAGCAGTGGAACCCGACGGCGTAGTTACCCTCGGTCTCGACCGAGAAGATAACCGAGCGTGTCGACGGGGTCGAGGAGTCGACGGTCTCGCTGAAAATCAGTCCGTCGGCAAAGCCTTCGGCGCTGACTTCGCCCGCGACATGAATGTAGAGGTCTTTGCGGTGCTGCTCGCCGTCGTTCTGGATCGAGGCGCTGTAAGTCAGTTGGTAGGCCGTTCCGGGGAGGAGGTGGAACTTCGGCGTGGCGACCCAGGCATCGGCGCGGTCGCCTCCCCAGAACTGCATGCAGCCGTAGTTTGCATAGTATGACCAGTCGCGGTCACCCTCGGGGCCGTGGAAGAGTGTCAGGGTCTCGAACTGCTCCTTCGTGTCGAGGTTCTCGCTGTAGGGGAGTTCGACGACGGTCTCCTCGCCCGAACCGAGTTCGGTAACAGTTATACGGCGGACGTTCAGCCCGCCCGACCAGGCGTTGGTCGTCAGATGGAGTCCGACGTAGTAGTCGCCTGCTTCGGTCGCCGTGAACGTCCCGCCGACTTCGGTGTAGGTCTGGGAGGTGAAGTTGTCGGTCGAGTAGACGCGGGTGGCGGAGGCGAGTGCCTCGGTCGGTTCGGTTCCGACATAGATCGAGAAGACCTGTTTGTCGGAAGTAAAGGAGGAATTGCTGCGGGCCTCGACCGCGACGCTGTATTCGCGACCGCTGCGGACCGGGAATGCGGCTGTAATCAGCCAGTCGTCGGCATTTTTGTCCTTGCTTTCCTGATAGACGGCGGCGGGGTCGGCACCGTCGGGTTCGTAGTGGAATTTATAGGGGGAACCGATTGCGCCGCCGTCGATGACGGTCCACGACGGGTCGAGTTCTGTCCCCGCACCGGGCGAGGGGATGAATGTTTCGGCCTGCGCTGCGAGTGTCGCGGCGAGTGCGGCCGGGATGGTCAGAAGCAGATATTTCTTCATAGGCTGTTAAGTATTATCGATGAATAAGCGACAAAATTAAACATTTTCTCTGAATTTACGCTCACTTTTTCTCTTTTTCCGACCGAGGCAACCTTCGCGGCCGTTTTTTTGTTTGAAGAGAAAACAGATTCCGAATCATTATGGAGGATAAAAATCGAAAAGAACGTATAGTAGTCATCGGCGGTGGATTCGCCGGGATAAATATGATACAGCGTCTCGACAAAAGGAAATTCGACGTCACGCTCGTCGACCGCAACAACTACCATAGTTTCCCGCCACTCTTCTACCAGGTCGCTTCCGGTGGCCTCGAGCCGGGGTCGATCTCCTTCCCCTTCCGCCGCGAGATGCGCCGCCGCCGGGTCAAAGGGGTTAACTACCATATGGGTGAGGTCGAACGAATCGACTATACCCGCCGCATTGTCTCGACCGACGACGGCGACGTTCCCTACGACCATCTCGTCATCGCCGCCGGGACAACCAACAACTTCTTCGGCAACGACCGGCTCCGAGAGCGGGTCTTCACCTTGAAGAGCACCTCCGAAGGAATTCGCTGCCGCGACGAGATTCTCGACCGCCTCGAAAGGGCATCGAACACCGCCGACAAAAGCGAGCGTCGCCGGCTGCTCAGTTTCGTCGTCATAGGCGGAGGGGCGACCGGTGTCGAAATCGCCGGAGCGATAGGCGAACTGAAACGCTACGTGATATCGCGCGAGTATCCCGAGTTGTCGGCCGACGATATGTCGATCACGATTGTCGAGGGGACAGACCGTCTCCTGGGCTCGATGGCACCCGCTTCGTCGGAACGAGCCGCGCGATATCTCTCCCAACTGTTGGTCGACATCCGCCTGTCGACCCTGATGGAAAGTTACGAAGGAGACACGGTCGCATTCAAGGATGGTTCGACCATCTGCGCCGGAATGATCATCTGGACTGCCGGAGTGACCGCCGAATCGTTCGAAGCAGTCGGGCCGGAGCCGGCTCGCGGACGAGGAAACCGGATTGTTGTCGACCAGCAGAACCGCGTTCCGGGATTCGAAGGAGTCTATGCAATCGGCGACACGGCGATATGCGAGTGTGAGCGCTATCCCCGTGGCTTGCCACAACTGGCCCAGGTCGCGATTCAACAGGCGAGGCTGCTTGCCGAACAGTTGAACCGCGGTCGGTTCACAAAAGAGTTTGTCTACCGCGACCTCGGAACGATGGCTACGATCGGCCGTAACCGAGCCGTCGTCGAACTCGGACGGTGGAAATACGGAGGATGGTTCGCATGGCTGACCTGGATGTTTGTCCACCTGATGTCGCTCCTCGGAGCGCGCAACAAACTGACGGTGCTGATCAACTGGACCTGGGCCTACTTCACCTACAACTCGTCGCTCCGTCTGATGTTCATTCCGCCGCGCTATCCCCTGATCCGCCACCGCCGCCACAAAACTCCTTAAGGTCCTTAAAGTCCTTAAGGTCCTTACTTCCATGCCTAAACTTGAACCGAGGGAACATTTTTTGGAAAAATGTGCAGAATTCTTTGGGCGGTTCGATTTTTTTTCGGATATTTGCGGTCACGTGAACCTTGAGCCTTGAAAAATGAACCAGATTAAAAACTTCGAAGAGCTGCTCAACCTCTTCCGCTCTCATAACCGCAAACGGCGCGTTGTATTCGTATGCCCCGACGACGAACACACCGCCGAAGTGATAGGCCGTTGCATGGCCGAAAATCTCGCCGAAATAATCCTCGTCTCCGTCGCCGGACGTCCGCTGCCCTGCGACGCGTCGAAGGTGGCGCTGTCGCTGACGGCGGCGACCCCCGACGAGGCCGCCGCTACCGCTGTCGACATGGTCCGCAAGGGTCAGGCTGATGTTATCATGAAGGGCAACATCAACACCGACAACCTCCTCCGCGCTATCCTGAAGGATCACGCCCTGCTCCAGCCCGGAAGAATCATGAGCCATCTGACCATCGTCGACACTCCGCTCTACGACAAACTGATCCTCTTCTCCGACGCGGCCGTCATTCCCCGCCCGACTCTCGAACAGTTCGAGGCGATGATCCGCTACGACATCGCGGCCGCCGCGAAACTCGGCGTCGCCTGCCCGAAGGTCGCGCTGATTCATTTTACGGAAAAAATCAACCCGAAGTTTCCCCACACACTCGACTACCAGACGATTCTCGAACGCCAGACGACCGACAGCGCATACGGCGCCAGCGTGACAATCGGGGGACCGATGGATGTCAAGACCGCCTGCGACCCCCATAGCGGACAGGTCAAGGGTATCGTCTCGCCGGTCTGCGGCGACGCCGACATCCTTGTTTTCCCGAACCTCGAGGCGGGAAACACTTTCTACAAGACGATGTCACTCTTCGGACGGGCTCGTATGGCCGGCGTCGTGACCGGAACAGACGCTCCGGTTGTCGTCCCGTCGCGTGCAGACAGTTCCGAGTCGAAATTCTTCAGTCTTGCGCTGGCCTGCGTTCTGGCCTGACTGTGAACCTCCACCATATAAATAAACCATTATTGTGAAAATCTTCGTCATCAATCCGGGCTCGACCTCAACGAAATTCGCCCTCTACGACGGCGACCGCGAACTCTGGAAACATACGACGCTCCATCCCGTCGACGAACTCGCCCATTTTCTTCACCCTAACGAGCAGTTCGAATATCGCCGCAAGGCGATGTACGACGCAATCCGCGAGGCGCAGATTCCGCCGGAATTCGATGCCGTCATCGGTCGCGGCGGCCTCCTGAAACCTACCCCCGGAGGTGTCTACGAGGTCGACGAACTGATTCGCCGCGACCTCGTCAACGCCGAGATGGAGCATGTCTGCAATCTCGGCGGACTACTCGCCGAGGATCTGGCGTCGCAGTGCGGCTCGAGGGCCTTCATCGCCGACCCGGAGGTTGTCGACGAGTTCATGCCGGAGGCACGCCTCTCGGGACTCCCCGAACTGCCGCGCCACTCGATTTTCCACGCGCTGAACAGCAAGGCGGCATCGCGCCAGTATGCCGCCTCGATCGGGCGCCGCTATGAGGATCTCGACCTGATTGTCGTTCATATGGGCGGGGGTATATCTGTCGGCGCCCACCGCCATGGCCGGGTAATCGATGTCAACAACGCCCTGAACGGCGACGGCCCCTTCAGCCCCGAGCGGGCCGGAACGCTCCCCGCCGACCAGTTCGCCGAACTCTGCTTCAGCGGAAAATACACTCTGCGCGAAATCAAAAAAATGATCAACGGCCGCGGGGGTCTGGCCGCTCATCTCGGGCTGAACGATGTGCGACAGATTGCTGAAAGAGCCGAGGCTGGCGAGGAGCCGTATCGCAGCGTGCTCGACGCGATGATCTATAGCGTTGCCCGCGAGGTTGGGGCGCGCTATGTCTCGCTCCGGGGCCATGTCGATGCGATTATTGTGACCGGCGGCATTGCCTACAGCCGTTACTGTGTCGACCGCCTGAAGGAGTGGATCGACTATCTGGCGCCAATCGTCGTACGCCCCGGCGAGGATGAGGTCCAGTCGCTGGCCTACAACGCGATGTGCGCCCTGACCGGCCAGTTACCGATCCAGAAATACAAAGGGTAAAGCATCAAATTCCTAACATCCTCCTTAAAGACCTTAAAGACCCTAAAGACCTTAAACACCTTAAACACCTTAAAGACCTTAAAGACCTTAAGGTCTTTTTTTATGCGCCCTAAAATAGCGCGAGGATCCGCCTTCGCTGGGGAAGGCGGACCCTCGGAGTGGATTATCCTTTCGGGGGGATTACTTGTTCAGTCCTGTGACAGTGATTGTCCAGTTCTTCTTCTCGCCGTTGGCGGCCATAACCACGAAAGTGTGGGGGGTCGACCAGTCGTCGGGAACACCGAGGACCTTGTGTCCGTCGGCTACCGACAGACGGGCTGCGGTCGAGAGCGTGACCTGACCGACGAGGTTGTTGACTGTGACTCCATCACGGACAGCCTGGGTGAAGGTGCTGTTCGTTCCGGGGAGCGTGATTTCCACATTGATTGTGCCGGCATCGGCGTCACGTGTGGCTTTAACGTCGAGCGACTTTTCTTTGACAACAGGCTCGCCGGTGATCGGGTCTTTGTCTGTCGAGCTGGCCCAGCGGTAGTAGAACTGAACGCCGGTGATTTCAGCTTCTTCGTATGCGGGGAGGTCTTCCCAGCTGCAGGCAGCGAAAAGCGGGAGCAGGAGGAAGCAGACCAGCCATTTGATATTCTTAAGCATTATTTTCATGTTTGAAGAGTTGATGAATTATTCCCAACCCGGGTTCTGGTCAGCGGCGGTCACAGCGCTGTTGGCGTTGATCAGGCTCTGAGGAATCGGGAAGAGGTAAGCGCGGTTGGGATTGAATGTGCGGGCGTTGTTCTGGAACTGAACGATACCGACGAAGGCAGCGTCGCGGTCACGGTTGATTTCGATGAAGGTAGCCGGGTTGCAGAGTTCCTGGATGTTGCCAGAAGGAGCCACGCCGTCGTTTGCTTCATAGCCATATTTACCCCAGCGGAGAAGGCTCCAGTAGAAGTCGCTTTCCCAGAAGAGTTCGACACGGCGTTCGATCTTGTAGTCGTTCCAGGCCTCGGCGAGAGACGATGCGGTCGAAGCGGGGAGCTGGCCGTGGGTCGTACGGGTCTGGTTGAACGTAGCGACAGCGTCGGAGACCTTGTTGAGGCGGAGCTGGGCTTCAGCCTTGTTCAGCAGGGCGCGGCCATAGCGGTAGTAGACCTGGTGCCATGCGGTCGAGACGTTGTAGAACGGACGGGGCGAGATGTTCGTGTAGATCGTCTTACGGGTACAGTAGTTTGTCAACGGAATATGGTTAGCACCATAGTTGGCACCCGACCAGCGGGTCATGTTGCCACGGTTGAACATAGCGATCTTTTCGCCGTAGAAGACCGAATTGTCGCGGAGGATCGACTCGTCGAAACGGGCGTCGCGGCCTTCGTACATCAGGTCGCTGATGCTCTTGCCGGCGGTAGTGACCTGGTATGCGGTCTGAACCTGGTCGTCATCCTTGTGTTCAATCAGAGTGAAAGCGGTAGCCTGGTCGATGACCTTCGTGTTGTTGACGAACTGCGAAGTTTCGTTCCATTTTTTAGCCGTGCCATCCTGTTCGTCGATAACGAGGAATGCGTCGACGAGGTTCTGCGACGGGGAGTAGTCGAGCCAGGCCTCGAAGATATCGGCGCTGTTCCAGAGCGGGGAGCAGTTCTGAAGTTCGAGGTTCGTGTTGACGACGTTGGCAATCAGGTTGATCATATTGGTGCCGGAAACCGTCGTGTAGTCCTTGTCGTAGTAGCGTGCAGCGAGGATTTCCGACGAACTGTAGGCACCGTTCTCGTTGAAGATGTCACCGAAGTTCGGGTCGAGCGAAGCGCCCTGGATAGCGTCGACAGCGTCGATCGCTTCCTGATAGAGGCTCTTGCCGCCGACCTGGAGCGAAGCGGCATCGTTGGTGTAGGCAGCGGCGGTCAGCAGGACTTCCGAAAGGAGAGCGTAGCCGTAGTTGCGGCCGATTGCGCCAGCCTTGACATTCAGAGGCAGATTGGGAACAGCCTCGCGCATGTCGGTCAGGACGAGTTTGTAACTTTCCTCGAGGCTCTTTGTCAGCGGGAGGTTGAAATCCTTGTCGTCGGCGCTGAGAACCTTGTCGACCCAGATGAACTTGCCGGTTTTGCGGGCGAAGTCGTAGTAGCACATTGCGCGCATGAACTTGCCGAGGGCAACATACTGGGTTTTGTCGCTTTCAGCGAGGACAGTGCTTTCGCCGCAGCGCTCGATAATCATATTGCAGGCGCGGATGAAGCCGAAACGGTTGTTCAGACCGACATTATAGGTGTTCTCCATCAGACCACGGGCCTCACCGGGGCAAGCCGCACGACAGTTGACCATGTTGTTGGATAAGGTGCGGTCCGAAAGAGCCGGATCGTTCAGGTAACCGAACGCGGTATTGTAACGGCCCATGACGAAAGCCTCGACATTCGAAGCGCTGCCCCAGACGAGATCCTCGCTATAGATAGCGGCCGGATCGGTGTCGAGGAAGTCACCGCAGCTCTGTGTGGCTACGCCTAAGCAGCAGATAGCCAGGGGCAGAATATATTTGGTTTTCATATTTGAAATGTCTTGAGTTTTTTAGAAGCCAATGTTAAGATTCATTGTGTAGACACGCGAAACGGGGTAGGTGTAGCCGTTGGCCGAACCAGACTCCGGATCGAGACCCCACTTCTTGGCGGGGCTGAATGTCAGCAGGTTGTAGCCGGTGAAGCTCAGGTAGAGGGTCGAGAGCCACTTGGTGTTCTTCAGCAGTTTGTGCTTGAAGTCGTAGCCGATCGAGAGGTTCTTCAGACGGATATACTTCGCGTCGACGAGCCAGAAGTCGGTTCCGACGAAGTTGTTGTTGCCGTTCATACCTGCGGCCTGATGGGGACGAGGATAGAGGGCATCGCGGTTTGTCGGCGACCAGATGTCTGTCTGGAACTCGTAGATATAGGGGAGGTAGTTCGAGTTACCACCCATCAGGATAGCGTCGAGGTACATGTCGTAGCTCGTGGCGCCCTGCCAGAGCATACTCAGGTTGAAGCCGCGCCAGTTGACGCTCGCGTTGATACCGTAGTTACACTGGGGAGCGGAGCCCTTGCCGAGACGATACTGGTCGTTGCCGTCGATTTTACCGTCGCCGTTGAAGTCGTAGAACTTCAGGTCACCAGCCATAATGTTGACCGAAGAGTTGCGCTTCGGCGAGTTCAGGACATCCTCGTAGTCGGTGTAGTAGCCGAGGTTCTTGTAGAGGTTGCCGTAGTAGTCAGCGACCTGGGTCTGACGGGTGTAGGGGTTCTTCAGCGAAGATTCCGATTCGTTCGGGTTGATGTTCCAGCGTTCGTCGTAGAAGGTTGCGTTACCGCCGATCTGGTAGGTAACTTCGCCAACGCGGCCGTTGTACATCAGGGTGAAGTCGAAACCGCGGCGGCGGAGTTCGCCGTCAGACTTGACCATCGGGAGCGAGAGGCCGAGGGGAGCGGTATAGCCGACGTTCGAAGGGGAAGCGAGGTAGCCTTCGGTCGATTTGTAGAAGTAGTCGACAGATCCGGAGAAGGCGTTGTTGAACATAGCGAAGTCGAGACCGATGTTGAAGTCATTCTGGGTATACCATTTCAGGTCGGGCGAAGGAAGTGCACCTTCCGAGAATGTCTGATACCACTGGCCGCCGAGGTAAGCGCCGGTTGCTTCGAGGCCGTAGGAGGTCAGGTAAGCATAACGGCTGACACTGTCGAGACCGATCTGGCCATATGATCCGCGGATCTTCAGGTTGTTGAACCAGCCGTTGATTGCGCTCTCTTTCCAGAAGTTTTCTTCCGAGACGCTCCATCCGAGCGAACCGGAGAAGAACGTTCCCCAGCGGTGGTCGCGCGGGAGGTTGTCCGTACCGTCGTGACGCAGGGCGAACTCAGCCATATAGCGGGCGTCGTAGTCGTAGTGGGCGCGGAAGACAACCGAAGCGCGGCGCCACTGAACGCCGTTTTCGGCCGAAGCCTTCGTCGAGCTGACAGGACCTGCGGCAATCTGGTCGACGTCGAGGACATAGTTGCTGCGGCTGAGGGAGTTCTGGTCGTAGCCCGAGCCGGAAGCCTCGATACCGAGAGTTACGTCGACGTTGTTCTTGCCGAAGTCGCGTACATAGTTGGCGAGCAACTGGGTGTTGTAGAAGTCATAGAAGTTGGCCGACTTCGAGAGCGACGGGGGAGTGATTGTGTTCGGTTTGCCTTCCCAGTCGTAGGCGTGAGCAGCCTTGTTCCATGTTTTGTTACGTTCGTTCAGAAACGCGTAGCTGGCGATACCGGTGATCGAGAGACCCTTGACCCAGGGGAGTTCCCAGCGTGCGTTGATCGTACCGCGGACGTTAGCGTTGTTCTGTTTGACATAGCCACCTTCGCTCGAGATGTCGACCAGCGGGTTGTCGACGGTTCCGCTATAGGGCTGTCCGAAGGGGTTCATAGCGGCTTCCATCGGCTTCTTGTTCTGGATGTGTGACCAGACATAGTAGTAACTCGACGACGGGTCGCGACGGTTGGTTACGTAGGCTTCGAGACCGGTGTTGACGGTCAGACCGATTTCCTTCAGGTTAACGGTGATGTTCGTGCGGGCGTTGAAGCGCTTGTAGGTGTTCGAGTTAGTGCGGTAGATCGATTCCTGGTCGTAGTAACTCAGGGCGGTGTAGGCCTTGACTACGTCAGATCCGCCGCTGATTGTCAGCATGTGGCGCTGCTCGGGGGCTGCACCGCGCATGGCGACTTTCTGCCAGTTGGTATCGGGGTGACCCTGGGGATCGGTGCCGTCCTGGAAGAGACGGAGATCCTCGTCGCTCCACGTAGGCTGCATGCCGTCGTAGATGTAGCCGAGATTCTGTGCGACGGCTGCATTGTAGGCATTGAGTTTCTTCGGGAGGTCGGCGGGCTGGCTGAGCGAGAAGCTGAACTGGTAGTTCACGTTGACCTTGCCGGCCTGGCCGCCCTTGGTCGTAACGATGATAATACCGTTAGCAGCACGCGCACCGTAGATAGCCGTTGCGGAGGCATCCTTCAGGACCGAGATCGATTCGATGTCGGAGGGGTTCAGGTTGTTGAACTCGCGCTGTTCGCTGATGATGTTGTCGATAACGAAGAGGGGTGTACCACCACCGCGGATCGAGATCGAAGAGCCGACATCAAGACCGCCGCCAGACTGCTGGACGATAAGACCTGCAGCGCGACCGGCGAGAGCCTGCGATACGTTCGGAACAGGAACCTGCTCGATGTCGCTGGCCTTGATGACCGACACAGAAGAAGTTGTTTTACGTTTCGAAGTCGTACCGTAACCGATAACGACGACTTCGTCGAGGTTCGTTGTGGCGTCGAGCATCTTTACGATGATTTCGCCGGAGGTGATTGCAACGTCCTGGGTCTGCATGCCGATGTAGGAAACAACGAGTTCCTTTGCGTCATCGGGGACGTTGAGGGTGAAGTTACCGTCGAAGTCAGTAGCCGTACCGATAGTCGGCTTCTCTTTGCACTTAACGGTTGCGCCGACAATCGGGTCGTCGGTGGTCGCTTCGATAACGGTGCCACGCACGGTGCGTGCCATGGCTACGCCTGCCATAAGCGACAAACATGTCAAAAACAACAGAAGTTTTCTTTTCATGTTAGAATTTTTAGGTTATTGATTATGATAATTAATGGGTTAGAGTAATCTAACTGATAAAATCGCATTCATTTTGAAATATACTTTTGCAAAGGTAAACACTATTTAAGAAATAGCCCCCGCTCTAGCGTTAAAGATTGTTAATAGATTTTAGGGAAATCCGTCCTGTCCGACCCGTCCGACATGTCCGGCTTGTCCGACCCCACAAAAATTTGCGGCGGCGGCCGTTGTTGCCAGACAACAATGGCCGCCGCTCGACGCAGCAAAATGTATATACCTATATAAAATGTGTGTTCCGGGGGGAATTACTCGGCCGAAGCAAGTTCTTCGGCTTCACCGAGGACGCGGCGGGCGTGGAGGAACCGCTTGCTGTAGTAGCCGCCGTCGGGGTAATTGTCAATCACAACTCCGCGCGAGGTCGATGCGTGGATAAACTTGACAGCTCCGGTCTCGCGGTCGACATCAACAACCATACCGACATGTCCGACGGTCTTTCCGCCGCGGCGGCCGCTGAAGAACATCAGATCACCGACTTCAACCTCGCTCATACTGACCGGCTCACCCTGGATCCCCTGGAGACTCGAGGCGGGGGAGAGTGTATAGCCGAAGTTGCGGAAGATGTAACTCGTGAAGCCAGAGCAGTCGAACGCCGTCGGACCCTTCGCGCCGCGGCGATAACGTGTTCCGACATATTTCTTGGCGTAGTCGACAAGACTCTCCTTCAGTTCGGCATTGATGTCGAATTCGCCAAAGTCATCGACCTTCTCGCCGAGCATTTCGGCAAGCGAAGGCATCAGGAAATCATCCGAAGCGGAAGCCTCGAATTCAATAGTCGCGGCGGGCTCGGGCGTAGAGAGCGCCTTGGTCGAGAAGACCGCGCCTGCCATGATTATAATCGAAAGAATAAAGTGTCGCATTTCGGATGTCTGTCGGTTTGGTTTGATTTATTTCCGATGCAAAAATACAAAGAAACTTCCGGCTGGAAAAATCGGCCCCTCACGTCTGACCCGTAAGTCTTGCACACATTCGGGAGATGTGAGCCGGAATTTAGTTAACAGATGTCAATTTTAGTATTCGACTGTTAAGTTAAAATTAGTAAAATCCATTTAATGATATCGATTCTCCCAGACGGGGAGACAAAGCGCATCCGCGAATGTTAACGTAGCCTAAAATATGTAGAAAATGCTTTATGGCTTTACGCGGAGCGTTCCGACACACACAATCGCAACACGAAGGGGAACAAACCGACTCGAAGCGTTGTTGGAATAATAACATGACGTTTCAACAGAATTCACATTATATATAAGGAGAGATGAACACACGTGCCATCACACTACTGACCCTCGGACTGACCGCCGCCGCGGCATCCACAAAAATATATTCCGACGATTCGAACTACCTGTGCCAGGCGGTTCCGGAGCGGTGGGAATACACGAGCGAATTCGTCCAGCAGACCCCGGACGACGACACATGGTGGAAACTGCTCGGAGACGAGACGCTCGACTCGCTAATCGACACCGGCGTCAGGAACAACTTCGACGTCAGCGCCGCCCTCCACCGTATCGAAGCCGCCCGCGCCCAGGTCGCCATGGCCCGCTCCGGCTACTACCCGACAATCACAATCGACGCCTCCTGGCAGAAGACACGCACCTCGGGGGTCGTCACTACCCACCGCGGACCTGCGACGACGACCGACTATTTCTCCGTCGGAGCCAGCGCAAGCTGGGAAATCGACATCTTCGGCAAGGTTCGCGAGGGTGTACGCCAGAAGAAGGCCGCGTGGAGGGCATCACGCGCCGAATATGCCGCAATGCAGGTCAGCGTCGCGGCAGAAATTGCGACAAACTATATCGACCTGCGCGTCGCCCAGGCCCAACTCGCCGTTGCCCGCGACCATATCGCCTCACAGGAGCGGGTCGTCAAAATCGCCGAGGCACGCCACGAAACCGGACTCGTCTCGGCTCTCGACGTTGCCCAGGCCCGCTCAGTCTACTACTCGACCCTCTCGACCGTCCCCTCGCTCGAGAACCAGATCCACACAGACCTGAACGCCATCGCCACTCTCCTCGGCATCTACGCCGACCAACTCCCGGCATCGGTCCGCAACGGCAAACGCCTGCCACAGTGCGACTCGGCTATCGCTATCGGCATCCCCGCCGACCTGCTCCGCCGCCGTCCAGACCTGGCCGAAGCCGAAGCTAACCTCGCCGCGACAGCCGCAGCAGTCGGAATCGCTAGAAAAGACTTCCTCCCTACCCTCTCGCTCAGCGCCCAAGCCGGGACAGACGCCCACCGCGCCGGGGACCTCTTCACCAGCCGCAGTTTCGGTTTCACCGTCGCGCCGACCCTCAGTTGGACCCTCTTCTCGGGATTCTCACGCAAAGCAGCCGTCACCGAAGCCCGCGCCGAGATGGAAGCCCAGATCGACAGTTACAACCTGACGGTTATGAACGCCGTTACCGAAGTCGACAACGCGATGGACTCATACAACAGGGCGACCCGAACAGTCGAAATGCTCCGGGATGTTGTCAACGAAAGCGAACGGAGCCTGAAACTCTCGACAGACCTCTACACCAGCGGCAACTCCGACTTCACCAACGTCGCCGACGCACAAATATCATTCCTGACCTACACAAACGAACTGATTTCGGCCGAAGGAAACGCCCTGACATCGCTCGTTAATCTCTACCGCTCGCTTGGGGGAGGCTGGGATGGAGAATATTGAATGAACACACCTGTTATATATAGATAAAAAAACACACCCCTACGATATGGCAACGAAAACATACCGAGCAGCGACCGCAGCAGTCATCCTGACAGCCCTCGCGACAACATCATGCAGCAAAAAAGAGAAAACCGCCGACGCGACAGTCCCCGAGATTGACGTCGCCGAAGTCATGACCGACTCTGTCACCATCTACAAGACCTATCCCGGACGTATCTGCGCCGACAACAGCGTCGATGTCGTCGGGCGCGTCAACGGAACACTGCTGACAAAACAATATGAGGGGGGAGACCTCGTCAAAAAAGGGCAGATATTGTTCACAATCGAAGACCAGACATACCGCGACGCCGTCGCCCAGGCCGAGGCCCAGCTCGCTACGGCCCGGAGCCAGAACGAATACTCGACAAAACAGTATGCGGCGATGAAAAAGGCCCTCGAGAGCGACGCCGTCTCCCAGATGGAGGTTCTGTCGGCCAAGAACAGCATGGAATCGAGTGCGGCCGCTATCAAAGAGGCTGAAGCCGCGCTCAGCACCGCCCGCATCGACCTGAACAACTGCGTTGTCCGCGCCCCGATAACCGGCCATATCTCAACCAACACCGAATCGGTCGGGACATGGATCGAAGGGGGGGGGGCTCCGGTCGTTCTGGCAACAATCTACGATGACGCCTACGTCAACGCGAACTTCTATATCGAAGATGTCTCGCTGCTCGAGATGTTCACCCACCCCGAGTATAGCCACGGGCTGAACTTCAAGGCGATCCCAATCCGTTTCAGCGAATCCCTCCCCCACGACTACACCGGCGACATGACCTATATGGCTCCTTCGGTCGACTCATCGACCGGAACCCTGCTCGTCCAGGCAAAGATACGAAACGAATATAACGAACTCCGCGACGGAATGTACACCGAAGTCAGCCTCCCCTGGGAAGATGACCCGAAGGCCATGCTCGTCAAAGACGCGGCCATTTCGACCGACCAACTCGGAAAATATCTCTATATCGTCAGCGACTCCGACAAAGTCGTCTATACGCCCGTCGAGGTCGGGGATCTCTATCAGGACACACTTCGCGTAATCCTCTCCGGAATCAATCCGGGAGACCGGTATGTCACGAAGGCACTCCTGAAGGTGCGCGACGGAATGACCGTCAAACCGGTTATGACCCGCTGAAGAAACACGACAAAAAAAACCGACAACACGACAACACTATGTTTTCACGATTTTTCATAGACCGTCCGATATTCTCGATCGTCATCGCCGTCATGATGGTGCTCGTCGGACTCGTCACGGTCACAACCCTTCCGCTCGCACAATATCCCGACATCACCCCGCCGACCGTCATGGTCTCCGCCTCCTATCCCGGCGCCGACGCGAAAACTGTCGCCGAAGCGGTCGGTGTGCCAATCGAGGAGCAGGTCAACGGAGTCGAAGGAATGATGTATATGAGTTCCAACTCCGGCAGCGACGGCAGTTATTCGCTGACAATCACATTCGAAAACGGAACCGACCTCGATATGGCCGCCGTCAAGGTCCAGAACCGCGTTTCGATGGCAGAACCACAGCTCCCCTCGTCGGTCAAGCAACAGGGGGTGTCGGTCATGACCCAGTCGACCAACATCATCCTGTTTATGGCTCTCGAAACCGACGATCCCGACCGCTATAACGCTCTGTTTCTGACAAACTATGCGAAACTCAACCTGGTCGACGCACTGTCGCGAATCGACGGCGTCGGCGGCGTCGGAGCGTTCGGCGCCGGAGAATACTCGATGAGAATATGGCTCGACCCCGAGAAGATGCGCGTGCGCGGCGTGACTCCCCAGGAGGTCGCCGCGATGATCGAATCGCAGAACAAACTCGTTTCGGCCGGAACTGTCGGTGCACCCCCCGAGAACAACGACGCTCAGTTCCAGCTGACCCTGACGACTCAGGGAGGACTCAGTTCGCCAGAAGAATTCGGCAACATCGTGCTTCGCGCTGACTCCGACGGAGGTATGCTGCGCCTGCGCGACATCGCGAGCATCGACCTCGGCAGCGACAGTTACACCCAGAAAGCGACCGTCGACGGCGGTCAGGCAGCGCTGATCGGCATCTACCAGTTGCCTGGCGCCAACGCAATCAAGGTTACGGACGCCGTCCAGAAAGAGATGGAACGCCTCTCGGAATACCTTCCCGAGGGAATCCACTACCGCGTCCTGCTGAACACCTCCGACTTCGTCGAGGCATCGCTCGAGGAACTCGTCGTCACCTTCGTCGAGACTTCGCTGCTCGTCATGCTCGTAATTCTTCTGTTCCTCCAGAACTGGCGTGCGGTCGTCATCCCGATGCTGACAATTCCGGTCTCGCTGATCGCGACCTTCGCCGTTATGAAACTACTCGGCTTCACGCTGAACACACTGACCCTCTTCGGACTTGTGCTGGCTATTGCGATCGTCGTCGACGACGCGATTGTCGTCGTCGAAGACTGTTCGCGAATCGTCGACAAAGGAAAACTGACCCCGCGCCAGGCCGCCGAGAAGGCAATGGTCGAACTCCAGGGTCCGGTTATCGGCGAGGTGCTCGTATTGCTCTCGGTCTTCATCCCGACCGCCTTCATCTCCGGCATCACCGGCGAACTCTACAAACAGTTCGCCCTGACGATCGCCGTCTCGACAGCCTTCTCCGGATTCAATGCACTGACCTTCACCCCGGCGATGTGCGCTCTCTTCCTGCGACCGACCAAACCGTCGAACTTTTTCATCTACCGCGGCTTCGAAAAAGGTTTCAATGCGACCCTACGCCTCTATATGCGGATCGTCGGAAACTTTCTCCGTCGTCCCTGGGTCGCCATCGGAATCTATGTCATCCTGACCGCGGCAGCCTTCTGGGGCTTCCTGAAATGGCCGACATCATATGTTCCCTCCGAGGATATGGGCTACTTCATCACCTCTGTCCAGCTCCCGACCGGAGCGTCGCTCGAACGAACCGAAAAAGTCGTCAACGACCTGACGACCGAACTCCGGAAGATGCCCGAAGTCAAGGATGTCATCTCGATATCGGGGCAGTCGTTCATGGGGGGCGGTGCGGGCTCGAACCTCGGATCGATGTTCGTCGTTATGCAGCCCTGGAAAGACCGCCGGAAGAAATCGGAGTCTGTAAACGCCGTGATAGCGAAATTCGAAGAGATGGCCGCCTCGAACCAGGAAGCAATCTCCTTCGCCGTCAACCCGCCGTCGATCCCAGGCCTCGGTATGAGCTCGGGTCTCGAGATGCAGTTGCTCGACATAAACAACCTCGGCCCCGAGGAGATGCTCAACGCAATCGCGACCCTTCGCAAGGCCGTCGCCGAAGATCCCCGTCTGGCGTCGCTGACATCTCTCTACGAAGGTGTCGTCCCGCAGTATAACCTGAAAATCGACCGCAACAAGGTCAAATTCCACGGACTGACCCTCGAAAGTGTCTACTCGACGCTGACCTCCTTCACCGGCTCGTCGTATGTCAACGACTTCATCGAATTCGGCCGCATGTATGATGTCACGCTCAGCGGTCTCGGCGATTCGCGTGCCAATCCAGAAGATGTACTGAATCTTAGCGTCGCAAACGCCGACGGCGAGATGGTCCCCTTCTCGGCCTTCACGACTGTCGAACCGGTCATGGGCCAGCCGTCGGTCAGCCGCTACAATATGTATCAGACCGCATCGGTCACGGCAACACCGGCCCACGGCGTCAGCAGCAGCGAGGGAATCCGTGCGATGGAGGAACTCGTCGAGCAGAATTTCGGAAAGAACTACAGTTACGCCTGGACCGGCGAGGCCTACCAGGAGACACAGTCAGGAACGACAATTTCGATGGTTCTGATCTTCGCGATTGTCATCACAATCCTCGTCCTCTCGGCCCAGTATGAGAGTTGGACCGACCCGATCGCAGTCGTCATTTCGATGCCGACAGCCATACTCGGAACAATCATCGGATGTATCTTCATGCAGCAGAGCATCAGCATCTACACCCAGATCGGCATTATACTTCTGCTCGGTCTGTCGGCGAAGAACGCGATCCTGATTGTCGAATATGCGGTCGACTTCCGGAAACAGGGGATGTCTATCCGCGACTCGGCCCTGAACGCCGGCGAAATCCGTTTCCGCCCGATCATGATGACCGCCCTGGCTTTCGTCTTCGGAGTCATGCCGATGTTGTTCGCCACAGGCGCCGGCGCCGCGAGCCGTGTGTCGCTCGGTACGGCCGTTGTCTTCGGCATGTTCGTCAACGCAATCGTCGGCACCCTCTTTGTCCCGAACTTCTGGGAACTGCTCCAGCGCTTCCAGGAGAAATACCTCGCCGGATTCTTTAACCCGTCGAAAAGCAGTCCGGACATACCGGTCGACGGCGTCACCGTCACTCCGGTTACCCCGGAAAAACCCGTCGCTCCGTCGCCTTCGCCCGCACCCGGAACTGATCCGACACAAACACCGAAACAATGAAACCGCGCCAACTGGCCTCGAAGGCCGCCAAGATAATCCTGCCCCTCGGAATCTCCGGGGGGTTGGTCGTATGGCTCTTCCACAAGATTGACCTCCACCAGATAAGCCAGGTCATCCACCAGGGTGTCGACTACCGCTTCATCGTCGCGATGATGATCGTCACGATCCTGTCACACACAATCCGCGGCATCCGCTGGGGCATACAGCTCCGCGCCGCCGGTATCCCGCGGATTCCGACGATGGCCGAATGTGTCTCGATCTACAGCGCCTACGCTCTGAATCTCGTCGTCCCCTACATCGGGGAAGCGTGGCGATGTGTCTACATCTCCCGCCGCGAGAACGTAAAACTCTCGACCGTCGTCGGGACTGACCTCGGCGACCGCGCGTCGGACGGCCTGATGATTCTCGCGCTGGTCATACTGAGCGTCATCGTCGCCCGTCCGGAACTGAACAGTTTCCTCGACCGCTATCCGGTCGGGGAAGCAATCGAGCGCCATCTGACCGACGGTTTCTTCTGGCTATGGATTGTTGTCGCCCTGATGATGCTCGCCGTCGCCGGACGCATATTCCGGAACACCCGCTTTGTCGAAGGAGTCGAGACGAGCGCCCGCAGAATCTGGCAGGGTTTCGCCGTCCTCTTCCATATGAAAGGAACCGGACTCTATATCCTGCTGACCTTCGGAATCTGGATCTGCTACTATCTCGAGACCTATCTCTGTTTCTTCGCATTCCCCTTCACACGCGAACTGATCACGTCGGCCCACGGCTACGCCCTCGGTCTTCTGCCCGGACTGGTTGTCTTCGTCTTCGGGTCGTGCAGCATGGCTGTCCCGTCGAACGGCGGACTCGGCGCATGGAACCTGGCGGTTATGTTCGCCCTGAGTCTCTTCGGGATCAGCGACAGCGACGGAGCGGCCTATTCGCTGATCTGCTGGAGTTTCCAGGCGGCCACGCTCGTCGCCCTCGGACTCTTCAGTGCGGTCTACATCGCCCGCGGCCGGCGCAAGAGTAGTCCCCCAACCCCCTGAAGGGGGCGTCATCAGAAGCAGCGCTTCCGATTGATATACAGTATATTATCGCAAGGACGCAGCCTGCCACGTCTGCCCCTGGCAAGCCGCATTGCTACTTGACATCAATATTTTACGCAGACGCCAACGCCAGAGGGACATCCCTGTCGTCTGCACCCGACAGTCGCTGTTACATCACAAACACCCCTTCAGGGGGCCGGGGGGCCGAGCCCGGGGCTGGGCCCGGGGCTCGGCCGGGGTTGTCTTACGCTTTTTTGCCACAAAACGTTCGCTGTTCGGAGGATTATTTGTAACTTTGCGGAGCAGTCGGTGCGGCCCGCCCCGAGCCGGCCGCCCGTGAAAAGCAAAGTCACAGAAAATCATCATCTTATAACTAAAATGGCAGAAAATAAAGAAAAACTGTTCGATCAGTTCCCGCCAGTCTCTACCGAAGAATGGCGCGCGAAAGTCGAAGCCGACCTCAAAGGCGCTCCCTTCGACAAAAAACTGGTCTGGCGTACGAACGAAGGCTTCAACCTTCAGCCGATGTACCGCGCTGAGGATATCGCCGACTTCACAACTACAGGATCCCTTCCCGGAGAGTTCCCCTTCGTCAGAGGGACACGCTGCGACAACGACTGGCTGACCCGCCAGGAGATTATCGCCGAAACTCCCGCCGAGGCTAACAAAAAGGCTCTCGAAGTTCTCGCACGCGGTGCTAACTCGCTCGGTTTCAAATGTGCCGATTGCTCGGCCGATGAAATCGCCGCACTCCTCGCCGGAATCGACCTTGCTGCTGTCGAAGTCAACTTCAAGTGCTGCCCCCGCCATGCTCTCGATCTCGCCAAAAACCTGACCGAATATCTCGTCAAGGCCGGCGCCGCCGACACGTTCCGCGGTTCGATCGACTTCAACCCGATGAAACGCGCCCTCCGCCACGGCGAACCCTTCGCCGGCGACATCGCCGCCACAGCAAAAGAAATCGTCGAAACGGTCCGACCGATCAGGAACATCCGCGTTCTCTCCGTCGACTCCGACATGCTCTCCAACGCCGGAGCATACATCTACCAGGAACTCGGCTATGCCCTGGCCTGGGGAGCCGAATGGCTGACCCTGCTGACCGAAGCCGGAATCGCGGCCGACGAGGTATGCAACCGGATTAAGTTCAATATGGGAATCAGTTCGAACTACTTTATGGAACTCGCCAAGTTCCGCGCCGCGCGCATGCTCTGGGCCCATATCGCCGAAAGCTACAAGCCGGCCTCGACCAACTCCTGCAAACTCCATATCCACGCGACAACATCGACCTTCAACCAGACAATCTACGACGCCCACGTCAACCTGCTCCGCAGCCAGACAGAAGCCATGTCGGCAGCCCTCGCCGGCGTCGACTCGATCACCGTCACCCCCTTCGACGCATGCTACCAGACCCCGGACGATTTCTCGGAAAGGATCGCCCGCAACCAGCAGCTTCTGCTGAAGGAGGAGAGCCACCTCGACAAGGTCGTTGACCCTGCCGGCGGTTCATACTACGTCGAGACCCTGACTGTCTCGATCGCCAAAGAAGCCTGGAAACTCTTCCTCGAAGTCGAGGAAAAAGGTGGATTCCTCGCTGAAATCAACAACGGCGAAATCCAGAAAACAATCCGCGAAACCTCCGAAAAACGCCATACCGACGTCGCCCGCCGCAAGGAGATTCTCCTCGGAACAAACCAGTTCCCGAACATAAACGAGAAAGCCGCCGACAAAATCAAGACGACAGGCTGCGCCTGCGGATGCCACGGCGGCGAAGCAAGCGACACCGCCGCCGGCCTCCCGACCGACCGTGCCGCCA
>JAMPGR010000026.1 GCA_023663805.1 Clostridium sp.
CCGCCACTCGGCCAAATTTTTCAAGCATTTATTTTACTAAAATTCAAAGAGTTGAATATGTTTTACAACATGCTTTTCAACTTGCCATTTTTAACGAACTATTGATATATGGTATGAGTAGTAATTTGAAAACTTCGGCAATTCAGGCCGTGATGTTTGTGGTCATAGTGTTCATCTTTAGTTGTAAAAGTCATGAATCACACGAAGATGAGACTGAATCTTATATTGAAAATACCGACAGCCAATACAGCATCGTTGATCCATACAATGCTCAAAAAGAACTCGTTAAATTTAGGATTCCCAACGGCTATAAAACGATTACGTACCAAGGACTTGAATATAGCAATTATTCCAATTCAACAGTAGTCATGGTTTATCCTGAAACATCCCATTTAGATGGACTTTATATGACCTTAGCATTTTCGAAGTCATCATATTTATGCTACTATATACCGGAAAATGCAAAAGTACAGATATTCGATATCTTTTCAATTAACGGTATAAAGGGTTGCTCAAAAAGATACATTAACAATGAAAAATATTACAGACAAGATTATTACCCTTCAGAATCGATGTATATCTCCGTTGATTACGCGCCTGTGGAATTAAAATCGTTAACCGACTCAATTCTTGACAATCTACAAATCAACATATGAAAAGAAAAAAGTTACTCTTAGTTCTGATCTTTCAATGCATTATATTTTACGTGAATGCGTATACATATGATACACCAGGTCCAACAGCATGTACTACCCCGTGTGTATCATTCCAAATACCCGATTCGGTCGCTTGTATTTATATCGGTAGTATTCCTAATGAAGAGTTCATAATTCATCAATACCATATGATATTGATATCATCAGAATCTTTTCGGAGTGATATATACATCGGGACTCTTGCTGTAGTAAATGGATGTCAATTTTCATATAATGTACCCGGTAAGGCATCCAGGACTGAAATCAAATCGACAAATGACGTTAGGGGAGAATCAAGTCAATCGGAGTATGATGGATTTTATTGCAGGTTCGACGACTATCAAACATTGTCTATAAAAATACTTGTAGATAAAGTTCCTATCATTTTTAAGGATATAGTGGACAAAATAATGGATAATGCAAAAATTATAGACAAGTCAAGTCAGATAGCCTCAGGAACTTCCTTATGAACCTAATTTAGACTCCGTTCCTTAATTTGAAACAGTATAACAAATCGTCTACATCCGGCTCGTAAAAAAGCGATAAAACCGCGAATTTTTGTAACTTTGCCGATAGAAATGACCGGACCGTTGCTGAGAATAGTACGAACAGCCGCCGAAGCGCTATGCGCCGCGGTCATGACGATGTCGATTGCGGGCATCGCCTCGGTCGTCGCACCCCTGGGCCGATGGCTCGAATCTGTCCAGATTTTTCCGGCGGTTATGTCGTTCGCTCTGATAACCTTTGTTATCTGGCTGATTCTAACGCTGCTATTCGGACGCATATACTGCTCGACGGTCTGCCCCCTCGGGGCGTTCCAGGACCTGGCGGCGCGCGCCGGACGCCTCTCCCGAAAACCTCGCTGCTACGGATGGCGCAACCCCTCGCCGAAGGTGCAGTACACGATGCTCCTTGTGACGGTCATCCTTCTGATGGCCGGAATCGGTGTAGCCGTTATGATTCTCGACCCCTTCCGGGTCTACTCCGACATGATTGCGACTCTGGCCGGATGGGTCGGTCTGCCGGTCGCCGAAGCGGCCGTCGGTTCGCTACTCGGCGGAATCGTCGCCGTCGCCGTCGGAGCGATTGTCGCCGCCGTCGCTGCCCGAAGCGGACGACTGATTTGCAACACCGTATGCCCCGTCGGGACAACCCTCGGGCTGATCAGCCGCTACTCGATCTGGCAGGTCGATATCGACACCGACCTCTGTACCCACTGCGGTCGTTGCGCCGAGGCCTGCAAGGCGCAGTGTATCGACCTGACACTGAACGTCGTCGACGGCGCCCGCTGCGTTGCCTGCTTCGACTGTCTGGCGGTCTGCCCCGAGCGCGCCATCCGATATACGGCGAGCCGCAAGCGCCTGTCGGACACGCTGATGCAACGCGTCGGCGACAGCGCCGGATCGGCCTCCGCAACAACCCGGGCCTGCGGCCCTCAACAACAAATCAAACGACAATGAAACAATATCTCGAACTCCTGAACCGCATAATGACCGAAGGAACCGACAAGTCCGACCGCACCGGTACCGGCACACGCAGCGTCTTCGGCCACCAGATGCGCTTCGACCTCGCCGACGGTTTCCCCCTGCTGACGACGAAGAAACTCCACCTCAAATCGATCATCTACGAACTGCTCTGGTTCCTCCGCGGCGACACGAACGTACGCTGGCTCCAGGAGCATGGCGTCCGGATCTGGAACGAATGGGCCGACGCCAACGGCGACCTCGGTCATGTCTACGGCTATCAGTGGCGCTCCTGGCCCGCCCCCGACGGGGGGCATATCGACCAAATTGCCGAAGTAGTCGACCAGATCAGACGCAACCCCGACTCGCGGCGACTGATCGTCAGCGCATGGAATGTCGCCGATATCCCGCAGATGAATCTTCCGCCGTGTCATGCGCTCTTCCAGTTCTATGTCGCCGACGGGCGCCTTAGCCTCCAACTCTACCAGCGCTCGGCCGACTGCTTCCTTGGCGTTCCGTTCAATATCGCGAGTTATGCTCTGCTGATGATGATGGTCGCCCATGTGACCGGCTTGGAGCCGGGCGAATTTATCCACACCCTCGGCGACGCACATATCTACCGCAACCATTTCGACCAGGTCCGCGAACAACTCTCCCGCACGCCCCGCGCTCTCCCGAAGATGCGCCTCAACCCGGCGGTCGATAATATCTTCGATTTCAACTACGAGGATTTCTCTCTCGAGGACTACGATCCGCTGCCGCACATCAGAGGGGAGGTGTCTGTATGACGCCGCCGGCCCCCCTGCCCGTCGTCACAATAGTTGTCGCCGTCACCCGCAACGGGGCGATCGGCCGCGGAGGCGACATGCTGTTCCATATCCCGGACGACCTGCGCCACTTCCGCCGCATCACAATGGGCCACCCCGTCGTCATGGGGCGCAAGACCTTCGAGTCGCTTCCCGGCGGCGCGCTCCCCGGACGGCGTAATATCGTCATCACCCGCGACCCATCGCGTCGTTTCGAGGGGGCTGAGACCGCCGACTCTCTATTCGAGGCGCTGACGCTCTGCGCTGACGAACCGGAGATCATGATTATCGGCGGCGGAGAAATCTACCGCGAAGCGATCGCTGTCGCCGACCGGATCGAACTGACGCTTATCGACGCCGAAGTCGACGACGCCGACACCTTTTTCCCCGAAGTCAGCCGCGAACTCTGGGACCTCGTCTCCGACTCAGGCCGTGTTGTCGACTCCCGCAGCGGCCTCGGACTGAACTACTGGACCTTCGAACGGAAGCAATCCTGAAAACCATACAATTCCACCTCACCCATGAAAAATATCCTGACTGCCATATTCGCCGCTTCTGTTGCTCTGACGGTTGCGGCAAAAACCGAACATATCCTCCCCCGCCCACAGCAGATCGATCTCCACCCCGCCGAAAAGCCTTTCGTTCTCTCGGGCGAGGTCGCGCTCGACGACCCGACAGGGTCGGCCTTGCTCCGCGACCTGCTGACCGAAGCGGGATGCTCCATCTCGCCCGAAGCCTCGCGATCAGTCCGCGTCACCCTGGTCGACTCCGTTGCCGGAGCCTTCGAGCATGACCTGAAGGGGTATCCCTCGGAGGCGTACCGCCTTGAGGTCACCCCCGGGGAAGTCAGAATCGAGGCTGTCACCCCGACCGGCGCAATCCGCGCCGCCCAGACTCTCCGGCAGATGGCCGAAGGATGGGAGGGAACACCCTCCCTGGAGGCGGTCACCCTGACCGACTGGCCTGCCTTCCGCCTCCGCGGGTATATGCACGACGTCGGCCGTTCGTTTATCCCGGCCGACGAACTCGTTCGTCATGTCGAACTCCTCGGACGGTTCAAGGTCAATACCTTCCACTGGCACCTGACCGAGAACCAGGCCTGGCGCTTCGAGGTCGAAAAATATCCGGCGCTGACAGACTCCGCGTCGATGACCCGCTTCCCGGGGATGTACTATACGCGCGAAGATATACGTCGCATCATGGAGGCAGCCGCCCGCCAGGGGATGACCGTCATTCCCGAAATCGACATGCCGGGCCACAGCGCTGCGTTCGAGCGGGCGATGGGATTCGAGATGCAGACTCCCGAGGGGAAGCAGGTGCTCCTCGATGTTCTCGGCGAGGTCGCCGAAGTGTTCTCCGAGTCACCTTATATACATATCGGGGGTGACGAAAAGGAGATAACCGACACGACATTCCTGCAAACGATGACCGACCGCGTCCACGATTTCGGAAAGATGGTCGTCTGCTGGAACCCGATCCACGGCGTCAGAATCTCGGCCGACGACGGTTTCGACATGACCCAGATGTGGAGCACGGCGGGTCGCGTCGTCCCCGGAATCCCGAACATCGACTGCCGCTACAACTATACGAACCATTTCGATGTCTTCGCCGACCTCGCCGGAATCTACCGAAGTTCGATCTACTACACGCCGCAGGGAACCCCCGAGGTAGCCGGAACAATCTCCGCCCCCTGGAACGACCGTCTCCTCGAGGACTACCGCGAGATCATCAACCAGAACAATTTCTTCGCCAACGTACTCGCCTCGGCCGAACGGGGCTGGATCGGCGGCGGACAACAGTATATCGAAGAGGGGGGAGCGGTTCTCCCGACCGAAGGCCCCGAGTTCGAGGAGTTCGCCGACTGGGAGCGCCGGTTCCTTTTCCACAAGGATCACTCCCTGGCCTCCGAACCGATTCCCTATGTGCGCCAGACCGACATGCGCTGGCTCGTCTCCGACCCCTACCCTAACGGCGGGGACCCCGGGGCGGTATTTCCGCCGGAGGAGTCGCTCGAGTCGTTCGACGGGATTCCGTCGCGCGAGGTCGCCGGAGCGGGAGTCTACCTGCGCCACACCTGGCCGACGATCGTGCCGGGCGTGTTCGGCACCGACGGTCCCGGCCTCGACAACACCGTCTATGCGTTCACGACGATCGAATCACCCGAAGAGCAGACCGTCGAGGCCCTGATTGAGTTCCAGAACTACAGCCGCTCAGAGCGCGACCTCGCGCCCGACCGCGGAACATGGGACCGCAAGGGGTCGCGCATCTGGCTGAACGGCGTCGAGATCGAGCCGCCGGTCTGGGACAACTCCGGCCTGGAGATCACCAACGAGATACCGCTCCTAAACGAGAACTTCCCGGCGCGTCCGGCTGTCCCGCTCAGACTCCGCAAGGGGGCGAACCATGTCATGGTCAAACTCCCCTATGTCGCGACTCCGGGCGTCCGCCTGAACAAATGGATGTTCACCTTCGCCCTGAAACCCTGATCCCGTTTGAACAGTTGAACCAGCAGTTCGCCGAACTTGTCTGTATGCGACAATTAGCAAGCAGAAAAAGAATATTTGGTTATATAAAAAATTTTGTCTAACTTTGCAGCAACAGTTCCCACCACGCCTCTCTCTGACGCGTACCACGGTGGGACTTCGGTTTTTATATACATAATGAAATACGACAAACTGCCAATAGATTTCCCTGCTCAGATTGCTTTGCTCAAAAAGAGGGGAATGATATTTACAGATGAAGACAAAGCCCTTGAAGGGCTGTTCTCTATCAGTTATTTCCGCCTTGCAAGCTACTGGAGGCATCTTGAATATCGTAAGACTCGTCTGTTTGATACGAATGCAAGATTTGACGATGTTTTGAAGTTGTATGCTTTTGACCAACAGTTGCGTAACATTATATTTTCGGCTATTCAAAATATAGAAATTGCTTTCAGAACTCGTGTCAGCCACTTTCTTTCGATGAAATATGGTGCGTTCTGGTTTCTTGACCCGTCGCTTTTCAAAGATGAAGACATCCATAAATCCTGCGTCGAGAAACTGAAAGAGGAAATTGGGGGGTCTCATGAGGATTTTATCAAAGAGCATAACGATAAGTATGATGAGCCTGAATATCCTCCGTCTTGGAAAACTCTGGAGGTAGCATCGTTTGGTACTTTGTCAAAATTATACAGCAATATCGCTGATAGCGATATAAAGAGAGTCATATCACGCAGTTTTAGACTACCTTCATATTTGTTTCTTGAGAATTGGATGAAATGCGCCGCCGTGCTTCGTAACTGCTGCGCTCACCATGCCAGGCTTTGGAACAGACGTTTTTCCATTATACCGAAATATCCGGCAAACTTACCGGGAGCATGGATTTCGACACCTCTACGCCGACCAGAGAAACTATATGGACAGCTTTGTTGTCTTGCATATCTTGAGCAATCGATACACCCCAATAGTTCCCTTATGCAGAATATAATTACACTTATGTCCGGTCATCCCGAAATAGACCTGAATGCAATGGGTTTTCACTCCGATTGGCAGAAGCAACCTCTTTGGGAATAATTCAAGAACAACTTCCGCACCAATGTCATAGTCAAACTCCCCTACGTCGCGACTCCGGGCGTCCGCCTGAACAAATGGATGTTCACCTTCGCCCTGAAACCCTGATCCCGTTTGAACAGTTGAACCAGCAGTTCGCTGAACTTATCTATATGATTAGGTGGGGGGGATTGTCAATCAAGTTCTCAAAATTACATCCACTTACTACTGCAGGCAAAATCGTAATGCTCGTTTGCATACGTTTACTCTGGGTATAACTATCCGGGCTGAAAAACAGCAAATATCATTACAAAGACACTTTTTCTAAAAGAATTATTGTAATAACACTTTTTCGGAAAGTATCTTTGTAATGACAACCACGAGGCCGGCTCAGAGCTGGCCGGTCGCCTTGCGGTATTGGGAGATTGACAGCCGGTAGTTGCCGTAGGCCGAGATATAGTTGCTCTGCGACTCGACGTAGAGGGTCTGGGCGTCGAGAAGGTCGGTTATCGTGTTCATTCCGGCTTCGTAATAGGCACGGGTGATCCGCAGGTTCTCGCGGCTCTGGTCGATATCCATACGCGAGGTCGTCATCTTCCGGTAGGCACCGGTCAGGTTGTTCCATTTGTCGGTCATCTCGATCTCGAGTTTCTGACCAAGATCCGACAGTTCGGCCCGGGCGTTCTCTAGTTCGAGATTCTTCTTTTTTATCGTGTAGGATCCTCCCCACCAGCCCGAAATCGGAACAGAGACCGTCACCATGACAGCACCGAAATTATGGTTCTGGTCGAAGATGTCGTGGTAGAACCATCCGGCACCAACGCCGACTTTCGGCAGATTACTCCCGACAGCCATTCGCTTCTCGAGTTTCTTAGCCTCGACATTTTTCAACAAAAGACGATGGTCTACGGTCTGCGGCAGAGCCCTGACCGAGTCGACGAAAAGCGCATACGGGAACTCCGGAACCGTATCGGGAACAACATCGGAAATTTCGACCGCCGTTGTCGCCCCGAGCCCCATCTGCTGGGCCAGCAACATGCGCATCAGGTCTATCCCATTGTCGAGGTCGACGAGAGTGTTGCGGTATTCGTTTCTCTTTATTTCGACCTTCAGCAGGTCGTTCTGAACAACCATCCCGGCGTCGACTGCCGCACGTACAGTCGATTCGAGGCTGTCGAGCATCTCGACCGCACTGACAACCGCATTTCGCGTAGCCTTCAGCGAAGTCAGGTTCCAGTAGATATTGTCGGTCTGGAGCATAAGATTGTCGAGGGTCTGCTGTTGCCGGAGCCGGGCGACATCCTCGCCTACTTTCGCGAGTTTGTTTCCATTGACAATCTCCCCACCCATAAACACCGGCTGGACGGCCCATACACCGGCGGCTTTTCCGTTCTTAAGCAGTCCGAGGGTCAGTTTGTCGAACAGGGTATACTGGAGCATGTCGTGGTTGGCCCAATATGCTGTTGCTCCGGCCTGGATTTCGGGGAAATATTTCGTGAAGGCTTCGTTTTTGACCGCAGCTGCCCCCCGGACATCGTTGCCGGCGATCGTGGCGGCAGCATTGTTACGGAGCGTCAGTTCGCGGCACTGCTCGAGCGTATAGACCGCGCCATCGGGTTCGGCGCCGGAGACAGATACTGTCATAATTGTCAGCAAGAAAGCGAGCATATAGATCTTTATCTTCATAATCGTCAGTTGTTTTTTCGTTAAAGCATATGAGTCTCGAGCGGTTCGGCAAGGGGTTTGTCGGCTCCCTTGCGGTGGCCTTTTACGATCGCGTAGGCAACCGGTATGACAGTCAGGATGAATATCATCGTGATCGGTGTTCCCCAGAAGATAACGACCCCCATCGGTTTCCAAAGTGCGCTGTCGCCCATAACCATCGGAATCACACCCATCGTCGCGGCGGCCGATGTCAGGAATATCGGGCGCATTCGCCTCTTCGAGGCGTTCAGAACAGCGTCCAGAACGGTCTGGCCCTGGTTTCGCAACTCCTCGGCATAGTCGAGCAGGACGATCGCGTTACGGACGAGGATACCCATCAGCGAGACGATGCCGAGCACACAAGTCAGCGACAAGGCTGTGTTCTGGACAATCAGACCAAACGCTGCTCCTGGAATACAAAGCATAAGCGACAGAACGAGCATTATCGATGTGCCGGCGTCGCTGTAGTGGAGAAGAAGAATAAAGAAGATGACAACGACGGCGAGCGCCAGTCCGGCAAGAATTTCGGGAAGGGTGTCCATCTCCTGCTCCCATTCCCCGCCGCGCGTGATCTCGACACCGGAGGGAAGGTTTAAACGGGCGATGCTGTCCATAAGCGCCTCGGTCCGGTCGATTACGTTGACGTTGCGCTGTACTTCTCCGATAACCGAGATGGTCGGGACGCCATTGTAGTGGATCAGCATTCCGGGATGCCACTCGGCTTTGACCTCCGAGACCTGGCTCAGGGGGACGGTTCCGAGTCCGACGACCGGCATCGGTTCCCGCTCGAGTTGGGCGACGTTGCTCCGCGAGGCGGTCGCGGTCTTCAGGGTGACCGGCAGGCTGTAGTCCCCTTCCCAGACCGTAGCGACCGGAAGTCCCGCCGAATAGCGCATCGCCAGGGTCGTTTCGATCAGAGTCGAGGTCAGACCGAGACGTTCGGCGCGGGTGTTGTCCGGTTCGACAAGGGCCGAGGCGAGCGGATTGTCGAGCGACAGCCTGACGTTCCTTAGCCCCGGAACACGCCGTGCAACCGAGGCGACCGTGTCGCAGACCGCGGCGAGGGTCCCGGCCGGAGCGCCCGAGAAGCGGATCTCTATCGGATAGTCGGCCATCGAGTAACTCAACTGTTTGAAGCGGACAAACGCGTCGGGGAAGTAACTTTCGTAGCGTTCGGTATATTCGTTCAGGACATCGACGGTCGCCTGGTTGCTTTCGGTGTTGACGATAAACTGGGCATAGTTCGGACCTCCGACCTGGGGCGCATAGGTAGTCTGGAAGCGCGGGGAGGAGCAGCCGTGGAACGACGCGATCGAGACGACGCGCGGATCTTTTGCGAGAACAGCCTCGAGCGAATCGGCAACAGCCGTTGTACGTTCGACCGACGATCCTGTCGGGAGAAAAATTTCGACGGCAAACTGGTTCCGCTCGGCGATCGGCATCAGCTGCATCGGGCGGGTGACGAACAGCCATGCCCCGACGACGACACAGACGAGACCCAGGACAATCGTTGTCTTCGGATAGCGGAAGCAGAGATCGATCAGTTTGTTGTAGCCTTTCTGCATCGAGTTGAAGAAACTGAATCTCTTCTTTCCCGAAGCGAGGGCTTCCTGCTGGAGTTTGTAGATTGGCTTGCGGATCAGTTTATACTGGAGATAGGGAACGAGCAGTTCGGCGACGACAAGCGAAACAAGCAGTATGATCGTCATACCCCAGGGAAAATCTGTCAGGAAGTCGCGGAACATCCCTTTGACGGTTATCAGGAATGGGAAGAAGGTGACAGATATAGCGAGCGTCGCCGAAAAGATTGCCTTGAAAAATTCGGTTCCGGCGCGGAGTGTCGCCGTCTGGTGGTCAACCCCTTCGGAGATCAGTTCGACATAGTCATCGATAATGACGACCGAGTTGTCGACAATCATTCCGAGGGTGACAATCAGGCAGGCGAGCGTGACCGTGTTCAGTTCGATTCCGAACAGGTAGAATAGTCCGAGCGATATGAAAATCGCTATCGGAATCGTCGAGGCGGCAATCAGGGCGACATTGAGCGGCAGAAGAATCATAATGACTATAACGACAGCTATAATCGCGACAAGGAGTTCGACAAGGAAATAATTGACCGAACTGTTGACGACAACCGGCTGGTCCGTAATCTTGAACAGAGTGACACTCTCGGGGAGTTCGCTCTGGAACGCCTCGATCTGGCGGTCGACCTGCTTCCCCATTTCGACAATGTTATACCCCTCTTTCATCTGAACCGACAGAAGTATGCATTTCTCGAAGTTGTTCGTTATGTAACTGTCGGGGGCGGGATATTCCCTGCGGATGTCGGCGACCTGTCCGAGGCGGACAACACCGCCGTCGGGGGTCGAGAATACAATCATTTCGGCGACATCGGCGATCGACCCTACCGAACGGCTGACGATAATAGGGGTCGTGAATTCGCCGCTGCGCAGCGAACCTCCTGTTGTCTGAAATCCCTGGGCGAGCAGCGTCGCGCCGACGGTAGTTTCCGAGATGGCGTAGTGTTTCAGTTTTTCCGGATCGAGATAGACGGCGATCTCCTCGTTCTGCATTCCGGTTACATCCATTGTGCCGACACTTTCGACCGTGCGGAGTCTGTCTTTCAGGTCATCCATAAAGGATTTCAGTTCGCGATAGGTCTTGTCGTTACTCTGCATCGTGATCAGCAGGGCCGACGTGTCGCCGAAGTTGCTCTTCGTTTCGACCGCAAGCACCCCCGCCGGAAGTTTTATCTTCGTCTGTTCCATCCCGATCTTGAATTCGTTCCAGAACGACTTAGTGTCCTCGACGTCGTTGTCGAGTTCGACGAATATGATGACCATTCCCGAGGTGACACGAGAATGGGTCTTCTTTTTGTTGACCTCCTTGTAGGAGAAGATATAGTCTTCGAGCGGCTTTAGCACTTCCTGTTCGATCTGTTCGACAGTCGCGCCCGGATAGACAGCGGCGACGACTCCCTCGCGTATCGTGAACGACGGGAATTCATTCTTGTCCATCATCTTCAGGGCATAGATGCCGAACGCGATCAGGACGCATACGAGCAGTATGACAATCTTGCTGTATTTCATACCGGCCGCGACAATCGGGTTCGTACGGAACGCCGGTTGTTTGGGGTTATTGTTCGTGTCAGTAGCCATAGCAGGTGTGATGTTAGGGGGTGGGTGGTTATTTTCCGGTGGCAACGACAGACTCTACAATCGTGCCCGTACTGACTTTCTGCATGCCGGAGACAATCAGTGTATCCCCCGGCTGAAGACCACTCTCGATCGCGACTCCATCCGCCAGCAGTTCGTCGGCCCTCACAAAGATTCTTTCAGCCTTCCCGTTTTTGACGATCCATACAAACTGCCGGTTGTCGGCCGCGAGTTGGACCGCTTTCGACGGAACGACGAAAACTCGCTGCGAAGAGAGGGAATCGGCAGTCTGGCCGAGATTCCCGACCGTTACATTCCCGATCATCCCGGGGAGTATCCGCCCGCCGTTATCGTCTATATCGAATTTGACACGATAGGAGCGTGTCAGCGGATCGGCGACTATCTCTTTTGTCGCGAACCGGCCCGGAACTGTCAGGTCGCCGAGCGATTCGAACGAGACTGATGCCGATGTATTCCGGTCGAATAGGTTAACATCCCCCTCGGGAACCGATATGGCAATCTGGAGATTGTCGAGCCCGACGATACTGACAATCGGCTGGGCGGGAATGACACTCTGTCCCTCGTCGGCGAGTTTCGCGGAGACATAGCCTGAGATGGGCGATGTAATCGTTGCGTCGGCGACAGCGCGGTTTGCGAGCGACACGGCGTTCTCTGCCTGTTTCAGTTTGGCCTGAATCTCTACCCATTTGACTTCGGGGAGTGCATTCTGGTCGTGGAGTTGCTTCAGACGGTTGTAGAGGTCACGCACCTGTTCGAGTTCAGCGACTGCGATGTTCCGCTCGTCGTCGAGACTCTCGGTCTTGACTTTCGCGAGAACCTGCCCTTTACGGACGGCCTCCCCCTCTTTGACATAAACATTCGTGATCGTCCCGGGGACAGAGAAACTGACCGTCGATTCGTTGCCGGAGCCGACAGTCCCGGAATAGACCCCGGTGGCCCGGCTGTCTCCGCTGGACGGGTCGACAACAACGACCCCGACACGGACCGGTCCGGCCCCGACGGGTTTGTCGTGGTTCTTACATGAAGTCAGCAGGGCAATACAGGCCAGAAGTGTGGCCGCAGCACAATAAGTCGAGTTGAAGCGTATCATAACGGTTGTATTTATAATAATACAACCCCGCGCACGCCGAAATTGTTTCGCCCGGCAAAAACAGCGTCAGCCCGACTCTGACGAGCCGGGCTGACGAGATCATTCTGGGAAATGGGGGATCAGCGGACGCTGACCTTGGCTGTTGTCCGGCCTGCGCTGACAACGTAGATGCCGGGCTCGAGGCTCAGGGTCTCGAGAGCGGCCGCACGATAGCCGTAGATCTGCTTGCCGTCGATCGTGTGGACCGTCAGCATCAGCCCTTCGGCACCCTTGACGACTACGCCGCCGACGACCGGAGCGATAATCACTCCGTCAGTATCGGAACCGACTTCGTCAATCTCGCTGCGACCGGTGTTGACCGTGTTCGAGAAGGCCGACTCACCCTCGGCATAGACTGCCGTAACGTTATAGTCGTAGACCTGGTCGGGTGCACCCTCGGTATCGGTATAACTGTTCTCGGGGTGTTCGATCGCGATACGCTGGCCGTCGCGGTAGACATTATAGCCCCAGAGTTCAACTGACGGCTGGACCGGGATATATTCGATGTCGTCGAGCATTAGGCCGAACTGTTCGCTCGATACGCAGTGGAAGGCGAAGTAGCGGCTGCCGGCGGGGAGATCGACCGTATAGCGGCGCCATGTCGCCGAGTTGACGCGGATGCGGGTCATCGTATCCTCGAAATCCTCGACCTCATTGCCGGAGTATGACACGGCGATCTCGACTGTCTCTGCGAGATAGGAAGGATGCATCGCGCGGGCCCAGAAGGAGATTGTCTGGCGTCCGCCGAGCAACTGCGGCGAAATCAGCCAGTCGTCGTTCGAGCCGCTGAGGCTGGCGAACGAGACGAGGCAGCGGTCACCGCTGTGGGCTGTCGCCAGCGACTGAACGCCGATGTTGGTCGGGTTGAAGAGGATGAACGCCTGGGGGTTACCGCAGTTCTTCCATGTATAGGTTCCGTATGACGACGAGATGCCGCTGATTGTCGGCGAGCCGTCGCCGTCAATCGTCTTCCATGAGCCGATTCCGTCGATGATGAAGTTCGAATAGCGTTCGAAATCGTCGGTTACGCTGATCGAATGGGGATACTCTTCGGCGTCGTCCCATGTCAGTTCAACACGATTGGCATCGCGGCGGGCGCGAAGGGTCGTGATATAGGGCAGATCAGGAAGTGTCCGGGCGACTTCGAGCGAACGGGTGTTGTTCGTCTCGTTGTAGTCTTCCTCTTTCTGGGCGACAGTGGCGGTCAGAACAACCGGCTGCTCGGGAACGTTGACAGCGGGAGCGACCGTGAAGGTGACATCGAGCGATTCGCCGGCGTCGAGCGAGCCGGTTTCGGTTCCGGCGGCTTCTCCGTCTACGGCAAACGAAACCTCGAATCCTTCGGCGCGTTCGGTTCCGTTATTGTTGACAGTCACTGTATAGACATTATCGCGACCGTTGACCAGTTTCGACGGACCCTGGATCGAGACGATACGGATATCGTTCGGGGCGCGGGTTCCGGTGACCTCGACGTCGTCGAGGTGGATCCATCCGCCGTTGTTATAGCCGATGAAGCAGACCGATCCGCGGGTCACGTTGCTGTAGTCCGAGAGATCGACCTCTATCTGGACCCAGCCGTCGGCGTCGGCCGCGATCGACTGGTACTGGAGGGGAAGTCCTTCGGTCACCGTATTGCCATATCCGTCGGTCGACTGGATCGCTACGGAGAAGGTCGATTTGTTATATTTCGACTGCGATGTCTTGTAGACCCAGAACGACAGTTTCGGCGAAATCAGGCTGCTGAAGTCGAGCAGAGGGGTGACAGCCATCGAACCGGAGGAGTATAGCGACATGAAGCGGGTGTCATCTACTCCGGCGCGGCACATCGGGTCGTAGCCGCTCACGTCGACGCGGAAGTTCGAACCGGTCCACATATCGTCATATGGCATAAAATGCTGGATATACGGCAGGTCGAAAGCCTCGCCGACTACAACGGAGGTCTGCGTCTGGAGCGATACGCCACCCTCGGTGACTGCCACGACACGATAGATCAACTGGCCCTGGCGCGCACCGCCGAGACGCCGCACGGCATCCTCGTCGACATAGGTCGTTCCGGTGACGCCTTCGGCGACGACAGTATTGCTGCTGCCGCGGGTGACATATATATTATAAGAAAGATCGCGCGGAAGAAGTTTCTTTCCGTCTGCGTCGAGCATGTCAGAGGGATATTCCCATGTCAGAGTCGCAGAGTTGTCGTCGGAGAAGGCCTTCAGGTTGGTTACCGCCTTCGGTTTGCCGGGGAGGATATCAATCGAGGTGTATGCCTCCATTCCTTCCCCCTCATCCGTTACGACAAGGATGACATAACTGTTCAGACCGTTGGCGGCCTTGGTGTCGACCACGGAGAGTGTCTGTCCCTTGGCGGGGTTGTCGACGCGTCCGGCCAGGCGGTTGTTGTTGCCGTAGACCAGGAGAGCCTTAATCGAAGAGAGAGCCTTGCCGTCGACCTGTTCGGTCGGGAGGGTCAGGGCGATTTCGACATTTCCGTCGTCGTTTCTGACGCAGGAAGCGACCTCCGGGGCCTTTGCAATCGAAGCAGGACCGTAGTCGGAGACATGGATATTGTCGAGAGTAATATGGTCGAGACCGTCATTGGTCGCGTGGAAGCCGAGGCGGATCGCATCTTCGTCGGTCGCCGCGAACTGGCCGCGGATACGGGTCTGGATATTCTGCAGCGATGTGATCGTACGGCGGAAGACACTCTTCATCGAGGCGGCATCCGGCTCCCGGCCGATGCAGACGTCGAACGTTGTCCTCGGTGTGACACCCGACGAATAACCGTGGGTATCGAACTCGACAGTATAGACGCGGCCGGGCTGGAAGTCGATTGCCGGGGCAATCATCCAGTCGTCGGCGACGGGATGTGCGGCCGAATAACTCATCCACCAGATAGCCTCGCGGGTCGCGGCATAGTACATCCAGTAGTTTCCATCCTCGACGGCGTCGTTGTTGGCGTCGATCGTGACGAACGACATGAACGCCGTGTTCGAATCGAATGTTTCGAGATATGGAACCGAATGGGGCGCACCGGCGACGATCGTCTTCGTGTAGGCCGACGGGCCTGCCGCGCCGTTGACCGAGGCCCTGACCTCATACTGGGTGACACCCATATCGCGGTCGATATGGTCGGTATAACTGGTCTCGGCCAGATCGCTGGCAACAACGAGGCCGTCGGGACGGCGAACCACCTCGTAGCGGATTGCCGCCGGATCGACATATCCGCCGTTGGAACCGGCTGTCGGAGCGGTCCAGCTGACGGTCACCTCGTTGCCACGGGTGTTCGTCGCGGTTGCCAGCGAACCGACAGCCGCGGGGGTGTCGAAGCCGGAGTAGACGTTTGTCTCTGCCTTGAGGCTCCGGAGGCCGTTGTCGCCGGTAACGGTCATCGCGACGGTGTGGATCCCCTCGGCGAAGTCGATAGCAGGGGTCGTATAGGTCGCGCCGGGATTCTGTCCGGAGGCTGTGGCGACAGTCTCGCTGTCGACTATGACCTCGACAGAGAGTTTGCCGGTCAGGGGCGAGCCGTCGTAGGTCGTTGTCGGAAGTGTTGCAGTCATAGAGCCGCGGGTTGTCGATCCGGCGGCAGGAATGAATTTGATTCCGGAGGGAGCATCGGGTGCCTTCGGGTTGTTGTCGATGAAGAATAGTGTCGAAACGAGGTCGTTCGAGATGTACTCTTTGGCAACAGTCGCCGAGCCGTCGGCCAGATTGACCTCATAGAGGGCGTTGGCGTATGATTCCTCGTAGAATTCGTTAAAGGTAAAGGTGCGGGCCGACCAGTAGAGTTTACCTGTCCTCAGATCGAACGCAGCGGCCGAGTAGGTCGTCTTCAGGTTAAGACCGAGATCCCCGACGCGGGTCTCCGCGCCGTTTGTTTTGTCGATCCGGTAGAGAGTCGCGGCATAGGGATATGCGGTCGAATTGGCGATCGCCCAGAGTTGTCCTTCGCCGTCGCACGCGATCGCGGTGTATTTGTTCTGCAGAGGGGCGACATCTGTGAATTCGCCGCTCTCGAGGTCGACGGTGCGCAGGGCGTAGCCTGAAAAAACATTCGACTCGCCGGTGTAGACCGGAGAAACGGCGTAGGCCGTCGAGGTTGTGTAGTCATAGGTCATGTCGACAGCGACAGAGAGGGTCGGCTTCGTGTGGCCGCTGGAGGCGACTTCGCGCCAGGTCGAGACATCCATCTTGTGGAAGGTCGACGACAGAGTCATCGAGTTGACCGTTCCTGAGAGGTAGTAGAGGTAGCCGTCGGCGTAGAATCCGCCGAAGTCGGCCAGCAGATGGGTCTGTGTAGCGCTACAGGCCTTGAATTTCGCCATCGGGTCGAAAGTCGTCGAGTAGACACCCGCCTTGACGACGGCGTCGCCCGATTCGTTGACCCAGTCATCGCTACCATCGAGGATAGCATGGATAACGGTCTCGTCGTCGGTCGCAGCAGCACCTGCCGGGGCTACCGGAAGGACTGTCGGCGCCTCTCCGCTCAGAGCCGAAATGATTCCGGCCGAAGCGACGGCCGCCGTAACAGCCGCAAACGTAAAGATTTTCTTCATCTTTCAGTAAATGAGGATTGTATAGGTTTTGATATTATATTTCACATATGATGAACATCGGCCGTGGATTGCATCCGGCCTGACTTAAAGTGCAAAATTAATCAATTTCAGCCGAACGAGAACTATTATTAACACTTTTTATTATTATCAATTATCGAAATATCAGTTTTTTTCAGTAATTTTGCGGTCTGAAACCGAAACCTAACGATTTTTCTATGATACTCCGGAATACGAAACGGATGCTTCTGGGCGTAACTCTGGCTCTGGCCGGATGCGCGACCGCTCTGGCGATTCCCGCCAAACCCGGCATCCTCGAATATCCTATGCGCGACGGCTCAACCGTCGATGTCATACTCCACGGCGACGAGCATTCGTCGTATTACACTACAGTCGACGGCTACGTTCTACTCCCCGATTCCCGCGGCGACCTCTGCTACGTCACTCTTCGCAACGGCGCCCCGGCGCGTTCGAAGGTCAAGGCGACCCAGGCCGGGCGCCGTCCGGTCAGCGAGATCCGCTTTATCGAAGCGATCGACAAGAACGAGGTCCTCACCGCTGTCCGAAACGCCGACGCCGAGACCCGCGCCGCCGCCCGCGCAAAACGCCGCGAAGCCTCGGCCAAGGGGGTCGAACTAATCACATCATATCCGACAATCGGATCCCCCGACGCGCTCGTCCTTCTGATAGAGTTCTCCGACGTGAAATTCCAGACACCCGACCCTCTGAAAAGTTTCGACAATCTGACGAATCTCCCCGGATATGACCACAACGGCGCGACCGGAAGCGCTCTCGACTATTTCCGCGAAAACTCCGGCGGACTCTTCTCCCCGAATTTCCACATCTACGGCCCGATTACCCTCGACAATAACGAGGCATACTACGGCACCCCCGAAGGGCTGCAGTATGACCGCCAGGCCTGGAAGATGGTTCAGGAGGGATGTGCGAAACTCCGCCAGATGCATCCCGAACTCGATTTCTCGCAGTTCGACAACGACGGCGACGGCTTCGTCGACAACATCGCTGTCTACTACGCCGGTTACGGCCAGAACGAAGGGGCCGAATCATGGCGCATATGGCCACACGCCGCTAATCTCTATACCTACTACGGCGTCAACGACACCTACGACGGCGTCAAACTCGGGAACTACTTCTGTACAAACGAACTGAAGGGCACCTCCGGAACCGTCCTGACCGGTATCGGAACGTTCTGCCACGAATTCAGCCATATCCTCGGCCTGCCCGACCTCTACCCGACCAACGGCTCGGGAGCCTTCACCCCCGGAACATACGAACTGATGGATATCGGCCCCTACAACAACAACTGCAACACTCCTCCGCTGATGAGCGCCTACGACCGCATGTCGGTCGGCTGGCTGAAGGTCCGCGATCTCTCGGGTCCGGAAACCGTCACGCTTCGCAGCATCGGCCACAACGAGGCCCTGAGAATCCCGACGGCGAAGGACGAAGAGTTCTTCCTCCTCGAAAACCGCCAGCAAACCGGATGGGACACATATATAGAAGGTCACGGCATGCTCGTCTGGCATATCGACTACAACCCCTCGACATGGTCGTCAAACTCCGTCAACAACAACACGTCACACCAGGGTGTCGACATCGTCGAGGCCGATGGCATCCCGACGTCCGAAACCCGCGGCGGCGACCCATTCCCCGGAAATTCACACGCGACTTCCTTCACCAGCACATCGATTCCTTCGATGAAGACCTGGATCGGTATCGACCCCGACATGCCCCTGACCGATATCCGCGAGACTGACGGCGTCATCACCTTCAAGGTCAAGGGGGGCGGAGAGCGGATCGATCCGATTACCGCCGTCGACGCAACCGATATAACCGCTACATCCTTCACGGCCAACTGGACCGGCCGCCCCGAAATCGCTCTTTACGAGGTCGATCTATGCCGCGGCCTCGAGGTCGTTCCGTTCCGGACCGTTACCGTCCGCTCGGCAACCTCCGTCAGTTTCGACAATCTCGAGCCGTCGACCCAATACCGCTACACTGTACGCGCCGTCGACGGAGACCGCAAGTCGGGCGACTCGAACGAAATAACCCTGACAACCGCCGACCCGACTTTCGATATGCTCCGCGCGACAGCCCTCCCGGCAACCAATGTCGCCGGAACGGAATTTACGGCCGCCTGGGAGTCGCTCGACGGAGCCGACTCATACGAACTCTCGGTCTACACAAAGGAGATTGTCGACCCGACTGTCTACAAGGCCGACTTCACGAACGTCGGCGGCAGCATTCTCCCCGAGGGATGGTCGACTACGGCGACGGCTACCGACAGCCGCAGCGGTTATTTCGGCGATGCACGTCCGTCGCTGAAGATGTCGAACCGGGCCCAACTCCAAACGCCGGTCTTTAACGACGACATAAACTATTTCTCGATGTGGCTCCGCGGAAACTCGACCGTCGAAGCAGACCGTGTCGAAATCGACGGTCTGGTCGATTTTGCATGGCAGAACCTGATGATCGTCAATCCGATCAGCGCAACGGCCGGAACTACAGCCGGCATCGGTCCTGATTTCGATGTTGCAATGCCGGTCGGCGTCAAGTCTGTCCGTCTGCGCTTCTACACCGACGAGGCAACAAGCCTCTGTGTCGACGATGTCAAAGTCGGCGCCGGAGGCCGGTTCAACCCGGTCTATTTCCCGGGCTATGCGCCACGAAATGTCGGCCTCGCCATATCAGAGCATATCGAAGGCCTCACGCCCAACACGACCTACTACTATACCGTCTGCGGCATCGACGGCGATCTCCGTTCGCTCGTCAGTAACGAAATAGCCGTCACAACCGGACAGGCCACGGCAATCGAAGAGGTGGGCGATGACTCCGGAATCTCGTTCATCACTGTTCCCGAGGGACTCGAGGTCATAAACCATTCAGGCAGCGAACAGACTGTCGAATGCTTCGCACCCTCCGGCTCACTCCTCTATCAGGGGAATGTCCACGACGGCGCGACCCTGACTGTCAGTCTCCCTCTCCACTCGATTTCAATCGTGAAATGCGGTCCGGCGGTCACGAAAGTGCTCCGCTGAGCACCCCGAAACTGAATTTTTTTACAAAAAATATCGAAAAACGGCGGCATGACTTTGTCATGTCGCCGTTTTGATGTAATTTAGAGGGCCGAAACAAAAATCGGTCCGAAACCTAATCTGCAATACCTCTGATATGAAACGTAAACTCCTGCTTCTCGGAGACGAAGCTTTCGCTCTCGGCGCCCTCGACGCCGGCCTCTCGGGGGCCTATGCCTACCCCGGCACTCCCTCGACCGAAATAACCGAATTCATCCAGGCTCACCCCCTGACCGCCGAAAGGAAAATCCACTCCCACTGGTCATCGAACGAAAAGACAGCGATGGAAGAAGCCCTCGGCATGTCATTCTGCGGAAAAAGGGCGATTGTCGCTATGAAACATGTCGGGATGAACGTCGCGGCCGACGCGTTCGTCAATTCAGCCATGACCGGCGCCAACGGCGGACTGCTTGTCTGCGCCGCCGACGATCCGTCGATGCACTCCTCCCAGAACGAGCAGGACTCCCGCTTCTATGCCGACTTCGCGATGGTTCCGGTCCTCGAACCTGCCTCGCAACAGGATGCCTATGACATGGCCGAATACGGATTCCGTCTTTCGGAAGAGGCCGGACTCCCGGTCATGATACGTTTCGTCACTCGTCTGTCCCACTCCCGCGGCGTTGTCTCAGCCGCCGAAGAGCCGGGTGAACAGAATCCGCTGTCTTATCCGAAGAAGACACGCCAGTGGGTCCTCATGCCCGGAAACTCAAAGAGACGCTACCCCGAACTGATTCGCGACTACGAGGCTCTCGCTGAAGCCTCTGACCGCTCCCCCTGGAACAGTCTGACCGACGCCGCCGACCGCTCGCTCGGAATCGTCGTCACAGGCATCGCCGCAAACTACCTCGACGAAATCTTCCCCGCCGGAGTTCCGTTCCCGGTCGTCCGGATCCGCCAGTATCCCCTCCCGAAGGGTCTGCTCT
>JAMPGR010000027.1 GCA_023663805.1 Clostridium sp.
TTTGGCTATCTTTATGTGGTGTTGAGAATGCACAAATCTATTTTGACATTGTCTGGAACTCTCGCCTGGTCAACTTGCCAAGGCTGCGTTCAATCAACTGTATATCTATCGTTTCGTTCAAATCCATGTCTTAGTTTTAGAACAGAAACGTTACGATGTAGTCAATTAGTTGATACATAGTATCATTCGACTAAATGTATGGGCCAAATTTGATGGATGAAAGTTACCTCAGTGCGCATCTTTTGGGTCTTTTTGACGCTTTGACTCAGTCACATAGCTACAGCTATGTTCTATCGTCAAAACGCCAAAAATCCTCCAAAATCTGCGGCTTCTGGGTTAACGAAAATTAAGGAACGTTGTCTTATTTGACGCGGAAGAGGTAGGCGAGGGAGACCTGGATCGACATGCCGCGCGAGGCAGAGAAGATATCTTTCTTCGCCGAGGGGTAGATGTTTCCGATGCCGAAGTAGTAGCGCCCCTCGAGCATCAGCGAATGGCGCCGCGCGAAGGTCATCTCGACGCCGAGGCCGCCGCAGATGCCGTAGTCGAACCGGTTCTTCACCTCAAGGGCCATCTGCTCGGTCGTACGGTTCTGGATAGGGAAACCGGCGACCGACTTCGGGTCGCGGTAGTCGAAGTTCGCGTTGATCTTCGACGAGAGCATATATCCGACCGACGGCCCGAGGTTGACGAACCCCTTGACCTTACGCCCGAAATAGATATGGGTCATAACTGGAATCTGGATGTAGGTCAGCGTGCGGTCGTAATTGAACTGCGGCGTCGCCTCGAAATCCTCTTTCCATCCGCGCTGCTCGACATTGATCTCGCCGATCAGGCCGAAGATCTTCTCCTCGGTGTAGCGCAGGACGACACCGCCGACCAGACCCTGGGTCATCTTCTGTTTGACCGACGGCGTGAACGACATCTGCGAAAGGGTTGCACCCCCCTTGACCCCGACGTAGAATTCGGGGGAGTAGTAGCGTTGGGCCGCCGCGCGGCCGGCTGTCGCGACTATCAGCAGGAGCAGCGCGACCGCCTTCAGTTTCAGTGTGCGGTTCATAGGAGCGTCGAGTCGACCGCTCCGCCGGGGCGGTAGTTGATCAGATAGAGGGCGTCGTTGACGAGTCCGAGGCTGCCGTCGGGAACGACGAAATGGAAACTGTTCTGGATCCCTTCGCTGACCGGCGTCGCGACGGAGAAATCGCCGCCGTTGTCGCTCAGGGTCCGGATCAGATACATCCCCGAGTCGAAGCCGAGGAGCCCCTGGCGCGGAAGGACATTGTTCATCGGCGCTCCGAACCAGTAGACAAACCGGCCGTCGAGCAGCGACGCTTCGGAATCGTCGGGGGTCATGAAGAACCGGGAGTAGACAATGGTGTTCAGCGCCGACATGTTGTCGAGCGTCTCGCCGCGGAAGGTTGTCCACTCCGGATATCCGAAGACCATCACATCGTTGCCGTCGTTTTTGAAGTCGACAAGGACGGGGAAGATACGGTTCGCCTCGGCCTGGCGTCCGCTCGTCGGGATGAACAGCAGCGGTTTGTCGGAGGGGAGGGCGTTCAGTTCGTCCCGGCCGAGTTTGCTGCCGGCGAAGTTTATGTCGAGATATTCGATGCCGGTCTCGTCGAGGCGTTTTTTCAGCGCGGCGACGAAGGCCTCCTTGTCGTTCGGCGAATCCTCGCGGCTGATGAAGACCGGTCGGAAATGGGCGTAGCGGGTGATCAGTCCCTCGATCGCCTTGTCGTACATCATCTGCTGGGGGATATTGGCCTGCATCAGCGCGGGGTTCGACATCCAGGTCTCGTCGCGGACAACGAACGGATTGAAGACATAGGAGCCGCTGCGGCGGGCGTAGTCGGCGAGAATCGAGAGATGGGTCTCGCTGTCGGGGGCGATGATGACCTTCGAGCCGGCCAGGCGGTCTGAATCGATCAGCGCCTGGATCGTGTCGGTCGATCCGTATGTGTCGAAGACGGCGAGGTTAATTGTCGCACCGCTGTTGCGGAGCGAGTCGGCGGCGATCAGCAGGCCCTTCAGGAACTCGGTGTGGAGCTGTGCCTGCTTGGGCTGCGGGTCGGTTGTGTGCATCAGCGGAAGAACGACGGCGATGTCGACCGTGTTGCGGCGGAAGAGGCCGGGGGTGTTGTCGGAGGGATTCTCCTCCCGGATATCGCTCGGGCCCGACGCGCTGTCTGGATTCCGGTCAGTCACGCCGGCATACTCCGTTGTTTCCGGATCGAGCGGCTCGCGATTAACCGGAATCCGGATAATGTCGCCCGTGTGGAGTACGCCGACATCGGGATTGGCGGCTTCGAGTTGATCAATCGTCAGCCCGTTCGCGCGTGCAATCGAATAGAATGTTTCCTTTTCCCGGACGGTGTATTCGCGGTATGCCGGACTATCGGAAGGGACGACAGTCGACACAGTCTGCGGAGCAGTTTCATAAACTGTCTCCGAAGGAGTTTCGACGGCCGCAGTGTCGTATTCGGTCGAGTTGTTCGGGTCTGAGACAATCAGACGCTGTCCGGCGCGGATTCCGTCGCGGGCCGAGGGGTTCCACTCGAACAACTGGGCGGTTTTCAGTCCATATTTCCGGGCGATTCCGATAATCGTTTCCCCTTTGACGACAAGATGGGTCGCCGACTGGTTCTGACGGGCGGAGGGGGCTGACGATTCAGCGGCCTGGACGGCGAGGTGTCCGGCCGGGAAAAGAAGGGTGTCGTCGGCTTTCAAACCATCGCGAACTTTCGGGTTGTTGCGGTAGAGTTCCTCAGAGGTGATACCGAAGCGACGGGTCAGCGAGTAGACTGTTTCCTTAGGTTTGACGACATAATAGTGGTAACTCTGCCCGTTGACGGTTTTGACGGGCAGGTCGGAGATGTTGTCTGCGGAAATGACTGTCGGACAAAGCATCGCGGCGGTCATGATTGCGGTCAGAAGGGAAAATCTCATTCTCTTTCGGTTTTGGTACTGCAAAGTTAGCATTTAAAATCCACAATTCATAATCCGCGACGGATAATTGATTGTACCCTCGGCCGGGACGTCAGCGGCGGACGATGAATCCGACCGTTTCGGACGCGCCGCGGTCGTCGACGATGGTCAGGCGGTGGAACCCGGGCCGGGGGGCGATGCGTAACTGGTGGATGTCGCGGGTCGAACCGATGAAACTGTTGTCGAGATGCCAGAAAAGGGTCGCCGAGGCGTCGGTGTGGGTCGCCTTGCAGGTCATCGCGTTCCCCGCCTCCCCGGGGAAGGCGATGACCGCTCCGGCCGAGGGATAGAGAAACCGGATATGGTCTGCCGAGACTGAGGTGTCGGCCGGCGGTTCGACATAATCGGCGTGCTGCAGACGGTAGAAATGGCTCTGGAGCGGGGAGAGAATGAACCAGGACACTCTCTGCGACGGCTCCGAACAGTCGGTCACCCGGCGGAGTCCGTCGAGCGAGACCGCGATCTCGCGGCAGTAGGGGCAGACGCTGCTTTTCAGGGCGTTGGCGCAGACGGTCTGAATCTCCGTGTCGCCGCAGGCCGGACCGGCCAGGTGTCCCGACCGGCGGCATACGCTGACGCGTCGTCCCGCAGGGCGTCGGAACCATCCCGACCGGGGGAGGAGATCGAAGATATCGAACATGACGGGTCCGGCTGTGCGCGCTCCGGTCAGGTCGGCGACGCCGCTGCCGTCGGCATTTCCGGCCCATACGCCGACGACATATCCCGGCGTCACGCCGACGGCCCAGCCGTCGCGGGCGCCGTAACTCGTTCCGGTTTTCCAGGCGATGTTCTGGATGTCGCTGACGCGGCTGTAGTCGAGTTGGTCGGGGCGGTTGACGCGGCGCATCGCGTCGAACATCGCGTAGACTGCGACCGAATCGTTCAGCGGGAAATCGCGTTCTCCCCGGGCCAGTTTCGTATAGCAGCCGACGATGTCGGCGAGCGATACCTCCGCTCCGCCGAGAATCAGCGAAAGTCCGTATTCGTGGGCGGGGCGGTTCAGGGTCGTCAGCCCCGCCTTCTGGAGTATCGAGGCGAAGCGCGAGACCCCGAATTCCTTCAGCAGCGCGACGTTCGGGACATTCAGCGACAGCGCCAGAGCCTCGTCGGCCGCGACAACGCCGCTGTAGTTCCCGTCGAAATTCTTCGGGGTGAATCCGCCGAAATTGGTCGGAACGTCGGGAAGGAGCGAGCCGGCGAGAATCTGTCCCTCCTGGAGGGCGGCGCAGTAGAGCAGAGGCTTCAGGATGCTTCCCGACGAACGGGGTGCGCGGGCGATGTCGACCCAGCGACCGTCGCGTTCGGCGGCAATATCGGCGTTGCCGCAGTAGGCGGCGATCTCGCCCGAGGCGACGTCGGCGACGACGACCGCCAGGTCGCGTATCCCCGACCGGGACAGTTCATCCCGCCAGCAGGCCGCGGCCGATTCGACCCGCCGCTGGAGCCGGGGGTCGATGGTCGTGCGTGTCAGGAGACCGTGTCGAGTCTGGTTGTAGTGCTCGACAAGATGGGGGGCGGCGACAGGCATCGGACAGGGACGCCCGATCAGCGGTTCGTCGACGGCGAGTTCATACTCCTCGTCGGTCAGTTCACCTCGGTCGCGGAGCCGCCTGAGCAGGCTGTTGCGCTTCTCGAGGAGCCGGTCGCGGTTTTTTGAGAGATGGACAGTCGCGGGGGCGTTCTGGAGCACGGCGAGCGTCGCTGCCTCGGCCCACGACATGTCGTTTCCGTCGTCGCCGAGATAGCGCCAGAGGGCGGCGTCGATCCCGACGATGTTCCCGCCGAAGGGGGCGTGGGAGGCGTAGAGACGGAGAATCTCCTCTTTCGAGCAGCGCAGTTCGAGGCGCGTCGCCATAAACATCTCGACGATTTTCTCCGGCAGGTTGCGCGGCCCGCGGCGGTGGAGACGGATCGTCTGCATCGTTATCGTGCTCGCGCCGCTGACGACCCGTCCGCTGGTCAGATTCTGCCAGAGCGCACGTGCGACCGCGCCGGGGCTGACGCCGCAGTGGGAGCGGAATCCGCGGTCTTCATACTCGATCAGCGCCCTGGCGAATTTTTCGGGGACGGAATCGCAGGGTGGGAAACGCCACTGTCCGTCGTCGGCGACGCGTGCCCCGAGGAGGGTGCCGTCAGCCGCCGTGACGACGGTCGAGCAGGGGACCCCAGAGAAGAGTTCGCGCGGAAGGCAGAAGAGCCAGAGCAGCAAGAGAGTCACCGCCGCCAGGGCTGCCGACCGGTTTGTCCACCTCTTTATTTGACGACCGACACCCATGAACTTCCGGTCAAAGCCCGCGACGAAGGGTTATACATGTCTTCGCAGACCGTCGGCGGAAGAAGATATTTTCCGGCGTAGGCCGCGCGAAGGCGGACGGTGTAAGTCAGTTTCCCTCCGGCGTGTAGCGGCGCGTAGAACGAGACACGGTTGTCACGGAGGTCGTAGTAGTCGTCTTCGTAGGCCGAGCGGCCGAAGAGCCGTGTGTTCCAGATCTCCCACCCCGCCGGGATCATGTAGGTCAGCGCCATCCGGCCGATGTCGCCGTCGTCGTTGACAACCGTGATGCGGGCCTGGAATTCGGCGTCCTGCCTGAGGTTTTCAGTCCGGACAGGGTGTCCGTCGAGGTCGGTGTAAACAACGCTGAGCCTCAGGTTGTTATGGCGTCCTTTGAAGGGCTCTTTCGCCTCCGGGCGGACTGTGGTCGCGACGGAGATGACGACGCTTCCGTTTCCGGTGTTCGTTATCTCGGCAGAGGATACCGCCGGATCGATATCGACGACGCGTATTCCGCCGAAGTTTCGTAACGACACCGGCGATTTCCCGCCGACGGCGAGAGAGACCGATTTCGCGCCGGTTCCGGTTTTCTGTCCGAGCGCCCTGAAGGCGAGGGTGGCGAAGGCGGTCTCCTGGGTGACATAGCCGCCCGAGCCGAAACGGCCGGCGAGATCAGTGGCCTCACGCGTCGCCTCAGCAGTCAGGCCGCAGAGAGAGAGGGACTCCAGGCGAATAGCCTGGTCGCGCAGGTCGGAAGCGAAGAGGCCGTCGGAAGGGGTGTATTCGGTTCGTCCGGCTCGTTCGGCCAGGGCCGTGGCGACATCGCTCCGTCCGGCCAGGGCATAGGCCGACGCGAGGCAGTAGGCGGCTGTCTGCGACAGACGCTTCGATTCGCGCAGGCGGTTCATCGCCGGTTTCGACGGCTTGCCTGCCAGGGCGAGGGAATAGAGCCTGAACGCCTGGTCGAGGTCGGTTCCGGAACTCTGGCGGTAGTTGCGCGCGGCGGATTCCTGGAATGAAATCCAGTTTTCGAGAGATCCGCGGCCGATTCGGAACCCCTGGCGGTCAGCCTCGGCCAGGACGACACCGGCCATCGAGGTGACCCACGGGTCGCTATCGGCCGCTCCGGGCCAGTAGGTGAATCCTCCGTCGGACGTCTGGCGCGAGCAGAGGGTCTTTATCAGTTCCGGCAGTTGGATTTCGCATGAACTTTTCCCCTTTTCGTCGAGGAACTCCCTGCCGGTCAGCATGAAGATTCCCTTCGACGACAACTGTTCAGAGCAAAGGTGGGAGTAGCCTTCGAAGAAATCCATCGCTCCGCCGAAACTGATCGCCGGCATCGCAGCGACCTGGAGCGAGACCGATTCGGTCCCTTTCGGGAAGCGGGGGAGAGTCGCGCTTTCCCCCGCGGCGAGGGTGCGTTCGGTCGTCGAGATAACGGCCGGCATAGGGTTCGACACGGCAATCCAGGTTGTGTCCGACATCCGTTCTTGTCCGCACGACGCCGTCACGACGACGCGTCCCGTCCCCTCGCGGGAGTTGTCGCAGGCGAGTCTGAAGCCGACGAGTTTGTCGCCGTTCGAGTCGAAGGTGACTCTCCTCGAGGCGTCTGATGAGATTCTGACCGGGCCGGAGGTCTCGACCGTGACGGTCACGTCGCGGATGTCGTCTCTCATGGCGAACAGATTGACCGGCATCGTCGCCTCGTCGCCGCAACTTAGCTGGCGCGGAAGCGTTGTCAGAAGCATCAGCGGCGATGTGACCGGGACAGTCTTGTCGCTGTTGCCGTAGCAGCCGTCGTGGGCCGCGACAACCATGACGCGGACCGACCCGACGTAGTTCGGAAGGGTCAGGCGGTGGGTCTTCGATCCGGCGGGGAGGGTGAAAGGGCCGAGGAAGCGGACGACCGGGTTGAAGCGCTTCTCCTTTCCGGCAGATTTCCGGAGCGCCTCGTCGCCGCCGATGCTCAGGACCGGACGGAACTGCGAGCCGAAGGCGCCGAAGACATCGTCATACATGTCCCATGTGCGGACTCCGAGGGCCTCGCGCTGGTTCATCTCCTGCCAGGGGCGCGGGGTCCTGAAGCCGGTTATGTCGAGCAGACCCTCGTCGACGATCGCGACGGTATAGGTCATCGGCCGGTTGTCGCGTTCGCGGATTCTGATTGAAAACGGCTCGCCGGGATGGAGTTCGTCGGGCATCGTGATCTCCGGAGTGAGTATCGTCCGGCGGTCGATGACCGATGCACACTGGATTCCGAAGAGGCGGATCGGGAGATCCCCTGTGGTCGCGCGGTGGGGGCGCAGGAGGGTGGCTGTGACGTAGAAATTCGGCGCCATCGAGCCGTCGACCGGAAGTTTGAAGCAAGTCTCGGAGCCCGCTTTTGTCGCGATCCAGTAGCGTTTCAGTACCCCCGAGCCGTTCTCGACCGAGAGCAGTGCGCGTCCACCCCCGCATTCTGGCAGATAGACATTGGCCGTCTCCCCCGCCTCGTAACTCTTTTTGTCGAGGGTGAACGACAGGCGTGTGTCGGCTCCTTCCTCGTCGCGGTCGGCACGGCCGCGCCAGTCGGGCCAGTCGATCCGGACGACACCTCCGGTCGCGTGTCCACCCTTTGTGTCGCGGACGAGCAGGAGAAATTTGCCCCAGTCGGGATAGTCGATGCGGAAGGGTATCGACGCGCGGCCGTTTGTCGCCGTGACCCGTCCATCGGCAACCAGGTCGGCATAACTGCTCAGGATGTAGCGGTTGAGATACTCTGCGCTGGTCTCCCACCACCATTCCGAACCGAGACGGTAGATCTTGTAGTCGAGTTCGCGGGTTTTCATCCGCTGTCCCTTCTGGTTGACGACGACAACGGGAAAGCCGAGGTCGGTGTCGGTCAGATAGTCCTGGGCCGACAGGTCGATCCCGACATAGACGCCGAACGGAGAGAGGGGGAGCGAAAGCGACGTCATGCTTGCGTCGCCCCCGGGCTCGGTCACTTTAGCCGTCAGGTTGGCACGGAGCATGCCGGGGGTGTTCGGGTTGACACCGATTGTGCAGATTTTCCGTATCGCCCCGACGCTGTCGAGACGGTCGGCGAAGAGACGTGTTTCGGACGATTCGAACGAGACGAGCGGGTTCGAGAACGAGTAGGTCTTAAACCCGGGGAACGGCGCCGGGTCGTTGTAGAGCGTCATGTCGAGCGCGGCCTGCATGCCGACGGCGGCCGGGCCGGTCAGCCAGCGGGCGTCGAGTCCGATTGGAAGGCGTCGGTCGGCCTGCAGGACCTCGGGTACGTCGATGTTGACCTTCAGACGGTTCGGTTTGATAGTCTCGACGCGGACTTTCTGGCCGAAGGTCTGGTTGCCGACTTTGAAACGCGCCTCCCAGAGTCCGGTCGGAGCCTGCGGGTCTGTCGGGATGGCGAAATGGTAGAATCCGTCGACACTTTCGGTCATCGTCCGGCTCAGGACGAGTTGTTCCGAGGGGTTGTAGAATTCGAGCGCGACCGGATGGTTTTTCGGCAGGTTCCGTTGTTTATCCTCGAGAATCAGCGTCAGATGGATGTCATCGCCCGGCCGCCATACGCCCCGGTCGCCATAGACGAAGCCTTTGACACCGTCGGTCACCTCGCGGCCCGAGACGTCGAAACTGCTCGTCGACAGTTCATAATCGGGGCGGACTTTCAGGTAGGTTGTGCTCTGCCCGTCGGTCGCCGTCAGCATGAACGGCCGGTTCGCCGGCTCGATCGTTGCGAAGCCAGAGGCGTCGGTTGTCGCCCTGCCGACCGGCTGCATCTGGTAGTTCCATGCCGTGACGGATATGCCGGGCGCGGGTGAGGCGGCGATCAGGTTGGTGACGGCGACGACAAAGCGGTTGTCCTGACCCTGTTTGGCGATTATGCCGAGGTCTGAGGCGACGAGGTTGCGTTCCGGCATCCTCGAGTCGTCCATATAGTATGAAGGTTTAGAAGGATCGTTGGCTTCGTGCCAGTCGTAGAGACGCCAGTCGGAGTCGGGAGCCTCGCGGTAGATCCATGAACGGCTCCGGTCCCACGACTGCCTGTCCTGTGCGGTCAGTCCGTCGATCTCGTCGAACTTCTCGGGTTCGGCCCGGTCGTAGAGCGAATATGCCCTCCGGAACGACAGACGGATATTGTAGACCGCCCCGCGTTCTTTCCGGAAGAGACCTTCGAGGTCGATCGAGAAATTCTGCCACTGGCGGAGGTCTATGTTCCTGTCGCGGTCGAGGCGCACGGTTTTGTGGAAAATCAGCCGGCCGAAGCGGCGCAGTTCGTTATAGGAGTCGAGGTCGTTTTCCTGGAGGAATGCCATGACGTTTCCGGGGAATATCTTGATGACCTCGACATCGACGGCCGCGAGATTGACGGCGCGGAACGGAAGCCGGAGGTTCCGGTTGTCGGGAAGTATGGATCCCTCGATCGGGATCTCGATAGCCGGGGGTATGACCTCCTGTGCGAAATGCTGTTCGATCTCGCTGTCGAGCGCGCGTCCCTCACGGTTCCTGACCAGGTCGGAGACGCGGAGCGTCAGGTCGGTCAGGCTGTTGCGGGGATAGCGGACGCGGACGTTGCATCCGTCGCGTTCGATCGCCAGGTCGTCGAGGCCGTCGATTGTGATCAGCCCGTCGAGTTCCTGGGTCGAGGAGAGCGGCGCGCTGAATCTCAGTTCGACAAACGGTTCGGCAGCCTCGACGCGTTCGGCCGACAGAAGGGAGAAATCGGCGAGTGCCGGAATGTCGACTTTCGCTTCAGCCCGGGAGAATCCGCCGAGCGGATTGGTCGAGATCGTTATGGCCGACGGCTTTTCGAGCCTCCGGATTCCGGAAATCCGGAACCGGCGGTTTCTCGAGGAGGCTTGTTTGTCGAGAGTTATCTTCGCGGCAGGGCTGTCGCAGACGAGGATCGCTCCGGCGGTCAGCGAGTCGCCGGCACGGACGTTATATTCGATACGTCCGGTGACCGTCATCATCGAGACATCGTCCGGATCGACCTCTGCCCTGATGTCGGCCAGACGTATCTCGCGGCGGTCGACGACGAACGAGAACCCGAAGTCTGCTAGCGAGTCGATTCCGGTCAGGCAATCCATCCTGAGACGGCAGTGGTAGCGCCTTCCCTGTTCGAGGCTGTGGTCGGGGATGAAGTCGATGAACCGGCGGTCAGCAGACATAACCGCCCGGCCTTTGACCGAAGGGGAGAACTCGAAGCAGTTGTCGCCGAGACGGACAAGGTCGGGCTGACGGCGGAGCGCTTCGGTTGTCTCGATACGGATTTTCGAGTCCATGTCGATGTGGGCGGGGGTGTAGGCGGCAATCCATTGTGCCGCCTCTTCGTCGGCCATGGTCTTCCGATTGCAGGAACAGACCGCCAGGATGGCTGCGGTTGCCAGAATGATGGCAGCCGCGACGAACGCAGTAGTGCGTCGGATAGTTGAACGAACGTGTAGCCTCATTGTTGTAATTTTGGTTTTCCGGCGACAAAGTTCGTCTAAAGACAACGTCCGGCAAAGGATTTTGCCGGACGTTGTATGAAACCTCTTTCCGTTGTATGAAATCTTCGCCTGAGGCTATCTCCATACGAGGTAGTTCGTGTTCGGGAGCGGATTCCGGATTTTGCGGCCGAATTCGGTTTTTTCACCGTTCGGACCGATTGCAAATCCGTAACTTTTTCCGCCGACGATATAGATTGCGTTTGAGACGCCGAGGTCGACCAGACTCTGCGAGAAATCATGAAAAGTCATAGGCTCGCGACTCATAACGACAACGGGATGTCCGTTAATCTCGGTCAGCGCCTTTCGGAGCGATTCGCCCTTCGGGCGGTTTTCGACAATCTGGTTGCCGACAACGAGGGGATACTGGCGGAAAAAGAAGCCGTCGTTTTCGAGTGCTTTTTCGAGAAGCGGCGTTGAGTCGGCCACACCGACGGTCATCTGTCCGTCGACGATCGCGCAGAAGCCAGCCTTCGCCTGACCCTTTCCGAGCAACTCCCCGCCGAGGACATAGGCTCCGACGATTCCACCGTTGTCGCCGCGGACATCTGCGGCCTGAACGACGAACATCGCCGTCGTATCATCGAGTACATCTGTTCCGATGCTGAGCACCGGGGTCAGCCCGACGGGGGTGAACAGGGTCAGTTCGACACCGCATACGACTGTGTCACTGATTGAGACATACCCCTTCGGTGCCGCCAGATCCGTTTCCGTCGAGTCTCGCGGGGAATCTGTTTCAACTGGTTCTGCGGAATCGGTCACCAGTTCGAGCCGGGCGGGATTCTCTTCGCTGTCTTCGTCGCCCGACGACAGCCAGAGAATCGCGCCGAGAATCGCGGCCGCAACTATGGCGATAACGATAATCTTCTTCAGCGGCTTCTTAGGCTGACGAGTCGAATGTTTGTTCTGGCTGACCTGGTCAGACGAGATAATCCGGATCTCGTTGTCATCTATATCGTGTTGGTCCTTACTCATTTTTTAACATCCTCCATTTTCTATTAACTCCTTCAGCGCCTTCAGGGCTTCGCGCGAGGCCGTCACGTCGTGGCGGAACGACCGGCTGTCCGACAGCGTCAGTTTCTGGCGTGCGGGATTGATGAACGTTATGTATTCTCGATTGACAATCAGGCTCTTTCCGATTCGGATAAACCGATTGTCATCTTTTTCGACCATCTCGGAGATACGTCGTTCGATCTGGCCGAGTTGCAGGGTCAGGACATAGGTGCTTCCGTCCGCCATCGTGATGGTGGAGTAGTTCCCGTTAGCCGTTATGTGGACGACGGCATCGGCAGGGACGCGAATGAGTTCCGCCGAGGTATAGAATAAAAGTCCTTTTCCCATAATTGCAGTGCAAATTTACAACATTTCGCCGGATTCGGCCCATACAATCCGGCGGCGACTGTATGAAAACCGCTCTACGATGTTCCAAATCGGGAATAATATGCTAATTTTGCAACACGAAATGGAGAAATATACGCTGCATATAAAGAATATGGTCTGTCGTCGATGTGTGATGACGGTCGAAGATATCTGTCGCGACCTCGGGATCGGGGGAGCGAAGGTTTCTCTGGGTTCGGTCGAATTTGAAGAAAAGCCGGCAGACCAGACACTTTCGCTATTGTATGACCGTCTCGAAGATGTCGGGTTCGAACCGCTCGAGTCGGGCGAACTTGTTCTGCTCGAGAAAGTCAAGGCCCTCGTCCGCACATATGCCCGCAGCAGTCGCGACCGGTCGCTGAAACTATCGGCATATATAGGCGAGTCGACCGGCGAGGATTTCTGGGCTGTCAGCCGCCTGTTCTCCTCGCTCGAAGGAAGGACGATTCAGCGCTACCTGATGCTTCAGCGGATCGAGTATGTCAAGGAATTGTTGCTCGACGACCGTCAGACCCTTGCCGAGATCGCCGATGAGACCGGTTTCTCGAGTGTCGCCCATCTGTCGTCAACATTCAAGAAAGTGACCGGCGTGACCCTCAGCGACTTCCGCCTCCGCGGCGGTTCACGGACCCCCCTCGACCAAGTCTGATCCACCCCTCTTTAAGAGAATTAATGTTCTTAAAGTTCTTAATGAATTTAAAGACCCTAATTACCTTAAAACCTTAAAAACCTTAATAACCCCTCGATTTTCTTCTTTCGGCTGACATTCTCTCCGAGAATCCTCCTACCCTCAGAAACCTCTCCGATAGACTCTGAATCTGACGGTAGAGAAGATAGTCGGCTTGATTGATTAGAATAATCGCCATATTCGCTATTGTCTCTGGCGGACGGCTCTCTACAATCGGCCTGAAAAAATCATAATCGTTGTGGTTCCGGCCCAAGTTACTCATAATTTCAAATTCTGTGCTTCCTTTCTGCCACTGGCTCTTTTTGTTTACTTTCTGATAGTCTTCAAAATCCTCGAGCAATTCCTTCAAACTCGCTTTCGTGACGTTCAGCAGTTTGATGCCGGTTTTTATCGATGTTGGTGTCGCGGCGCATCCCTCGATGATGTTTTGTTTACCGCTCCGGGCGGCTTGAACCATCTGATCGATCGTACGGTCGCCCCGAACGAGAAACTTATGGGAGAAATAGTAGGTAATCTCGGGTCTATTTTGTCTCTAAAAAGGTTCTTTGGCGCAAAGGTAGCGAAATTCCCGGGTCAATACAACAAAAAAATCCCCCGGTCCTTGTCGGGGGGGGCCGGGGGATGGTGTCAGATGGCGATCTCGACTTTCTGGCTCTTTGACGGGTCGGCCGCGGGGAGTTCGACAGTCGTGCATCGGGTCGCGGAGTCGTAGTCGGCTGGGGCTTTGCGACCGTTGACCTTGACCTGGCGGGGAGAGTCGGTGTTGAAGATTTTCATCGTCCAGGCGCGTGACTGGGGCATGCCGGCGTAGGATCCGCGGCGGGGACCGATCGTGACGGTGGTCTTCCCTTTTTTTGTGGTCTGGGCGATATGGGTGAAGGCGTGTTCGGTCTCGTAGTTGTTAGAGTCGCCGGCGTCTTCGTAGTGGTCGGTCGCGCCGTCGGCTCCGGCGACAACGTGTAGTATCATTCGTCCGGGACGGTCAGTCGTGCTTTTGGCCTCGGGGGGATTGTTGACGATAATCGCGCCGCTGCGGTAGAAGTATGGGATCTGCTCGAGGGTGTAGTCGAGTGTATGCTCGCCACCGCCGATCATCCGGCTGTGTGCGACGGACCACCACTGTCCTTCCGGGAGCCAGACACGCTTCGTGCTGACGCCGTTGACCGAAGGCTCGACGACCGGAGCGACGAGTATGTCGTCGCCGAAGAAATATTCGTTCTCGTTCGTGTATGCCTGGTCGAGTTCGGGATATTCGTAGTAGAGCGGACGACAGATACCGACGCCGGTGTCGTGGCTCTTGCGGGCCATCGTGTAGAGGTAGGGGAAGAGGGCGTAACGGAGTTTGACGGCGTCGTTCATCTGGGCGAAGTTGTCGTAGGTCCAGATCATACGGTTGATATAGGTGCCTTTGGTCGCATGTGTGCGGAAAATCGGGGTGAAGACGCCGGCCTGGATCCAGCGCTGGAGTAGTTCGGGATCGTTGACATCCTGCTGGCCGTCGCTCTGGTGGCCGCCGATGTCGTGGCCCCAGTAGCCGTAGCCTACGTTCGAGGCTGTCGCCGTGAAGTATGGGAGGAAGGCGAGGGTCGGGTAGTTGATGAAGGTGTCGCCCGAGAACCCGACCTGGTAACGGTGGCTGCCGAGACCGCCCCAGCGGTGGAAGATCAGCGGGCGGTGGTCCGGGCGGTTATATTTCATATCGTTGAAAAAGACGTGGTTACACCAGAATGTTTCGCCTAAGCCGTCGGTGTATGGGCTGACGAGATGCTGCTGCCAGTCGAGCCACCAGAAGTCGACCCCCTGTTTCTCGAACGAACGGATGAAACTGTCGAAGAATCCCTGTTTGAAGTTCTTGTCCTCGAGTTTCCAGGGGATTGTCTGGCGGGTCGCCGGGTCGAGGCTCATTCGGGACGCGACATCGTTGTAGATATCCTCGCCGGCGTTGACACCGTCGGCGGGGTGAAGATTAAGGGCGATATGCATCTTCTCGGCGTGGATGTCGCTGAGCAGGGCGTCGGGATCGGGGATCAGTTTCGTGTTCCAGCTCCATCCGGTCCATCCGCCGCGGCCGTCGGAGACCTCCTTCTCGCCGTTCCAGTGCCAGTCCATGTCGAGGATCATGACGTCGGCGTTGATGTCGTTGTCGCGGAGCGAGCGGACGATACGGCGGAAGTCATCGGCGGTGTAGTTCTCATACTTGCTGTACCAGTAGCCGAAGACATAGTCCGGCGGCAGGGGGATATTGCCGGCGATCCGGGTGAAGTCTTTCAGTGCGCGCTTGTAGTCGTGGCCGTATCCGAGGAAGTAGAGGTCGAGGGCGTCGGAGTCGGCGCGGGGAGCGACCCAGTCGATTGCGTTGTCGGAAGGGACGAGGGCGAGCGAGCGGCTGCCGTCGGCGCGCAACGTCGAGGGTGAGTCGTCGATGACGGCCCAGCCTGATCGGGAGATGATTCCGTTCTCGAGCAGTTTGCGGTGGCTGTCGCCGTTGTTTCCGTCGAGAGTCCGGTAGGTTCCCTTGAGGTTCAGGGGGTCTTCCATTCCGGGATGCCATTCGACGCAGTCGCCGCCGAGGTCGAAGGAGATTGTCAGGGCCTCGGGGTTCGAGCGCAGGTCGGCGCCGGAGCGGTAGTTGAGGGTCAGTTTGTCGGTCGTCAGGCTGAAAGTGTCTTTGGTCCGGCTGGTTTCGTGGTTCGGAACGGGGAGGTTCCGGTTAATAACGGCGAAAGTCGCGTTGTCTTCGAATGTCGCTGTCGGGCTGTATTCGATTCGGATCATCTCGGGGGTCAGCACCGTGAACCGGGCGTTCCCGTCGATAAAGACCGCGGCGGGGTCAGCCGCGGGATTCTGTGCCGACATCGCGAGAGACATCGTCAGCGCAATCAGGCCTGCGAGGTTTTTTTTCATTTTGGACTGGTATTTATTAGAGTTTAGATTCTGTTCATATTAGACTCCGTTCGGCCCGAAACACATTCAGGTCGCACTCTTGTAATCATATAATTCGCAAATTTACTAATTTATTCCGATATCTGACTATTCAGATTCGAAAATCCTGGAAAAATATCCGGCGATCCGGCGATTGTCCCGTCAGACAGGTTTGTCGTAGCGGGAGGCGGCGAGGCGCACGCTCGAGGCGATACGTTCGCGGAGTTCGGGAGGAGCAATCACCTCGACGTGGCCGCCGAAGCCGAGCAGAAGCCTTTCGAGTTCGAAGTTGATGACAACCTTCAGGGATATCCGGATGCTGCCATTACGGTATCGGCGCTCGACCTTCTGGGAGTGGTGGAACGGCTTCGATTCGACGTAGGGAGTCTGGTTACGGTCAACAAGGACAACAACGCGGCGCGCTTTGTCGCCGATCAGACGGGTGACGCCGATCGTGTCGTCGAAATAGTGGGCCGGATCGAAGTCGACACACTCTTTGAATGGGACCTCCCGCTCGATTTCGACCGAGTGGATCCGGTCGAGAGCAAAGATGTTGACCTGGGGAACGCGGTTCGTCGCTTTTTCTCCTATAAGGAACCAGCGGTTACGGTATTCTTTCAGCAGGTAGGGGTAAACGACTATCGTATCGGACTGGCGGGCCTTGAACGACTGGTATTCGATACGGACGGTATGCCGTTTCCGGACAGCGTCGTAAATTTCGCCGATAAACCTCGCGCCTGTATATCCTTCGACGGTCTCCATGTCCATGGCCGGGGCGGTCGACCCGGTGTGGCGCGAGATCTGCTCGTTCAGTTTGCTGATAGTGTCGATCGAGGAGGCCAGTTGGGGGAATCCCTGGAGTTGACGGAGAATGTCGAGAGCGGAGCTCAGCGCATCGAGTCCGTCGTCGTTCAGCGGAAGATGGGTGATACTGAACGACGGATCCTCATATTCGTAGTATTTCTTGTCGCGGACAACAATCGGAGCGTTATATCCGAGTCGCTCGCTGCGCATCAGCGCGAGATCATTCTGGATTGTACGGCGGCTGACCGGATCGATGCGCCCTTCGTATTCGGCCAGCGCATCGGTGCACGCCTCGATCAGGTCGTTCAGCGTCCAGCGGCGGTAATGGTTCTGGAGACATCGGTCGATTGTCGAAATGCGTATCAGTGTGGCTCGGTTCAGGGGCATAATCGAATTTTTTCAGCAAAAATATAATTTTTTTCAGAAGTGCGCAAATCTTTTGCGCACTGACGTCGGAACTTTGCACCATGAAATTGAATGGACAAACAACATCGGCTGAAATTTTCGCCGAAAATATCGACCCGGCGGCCCTCGACTGGGTCCGTAACCTCTGTGATGAACCCGCGATGGAGGGGATACCGGTCGTTCAGATGCCCGACGTCCACGCCGGGACATCCTGCAACGTCGGGACGGCATATCCCGTCGGACGATTCGTCAACCCCGACCATGTCGGCGTCGACATCGGCTGCACAATCTCCGCCCATCGGCTCTCGCGCCCCGTCAGCCCCGGCGACTTCCCCCTGCTCGACCACCGCATCCGCGAGGCTGTCCCGACCGGCGCAGAGGTCTGCGCCCGCAACCAGATCAACGAGAAGGATCTGTTCAGGTTCTTAAGCGGCCAGTATCAGCGGGCTCGCTCCTGCGCTCCGGATCTTGTCAGCGAAGTGGCGCGGATCGACGCCCGTTTCGTCTCCGACCTCTGCCGCCGTATCAAACTCCAGGAAGGTTTGTTCTACAAGAGCCTCGGGACGCTCGGCGGCGGCAACCACTTTATAGAATATGGCGAGGACACGGCCTCGGGCGACGGGTGGGTCTCGGTCCACTGCGGCTCGCGCAATCTCGGAGCGAAGGTCGCCGCCTACTGGCACAATGTCGCCCTGAACCCCCGCCGCGCCGAACTTCCCGGCTGGCTCTCGGGCGAATTGCTCCGCGGCTATCTCTCGGATATGGTTGTCGCACAGTCATACGCGCTCTATAACCACCAGACGATCCACGACCGTATCTTCGGGATTCTCGGGAAACTGTCGAAGGCGAAGCCGGCGGGGTCGATTGTGACCACCCACAACTATATCGACCTCTGCGCCGCGCAACCGATGCTCCGGAAGGGGTCTGTAGATGCAGGGGAGGGGCTAGACCTGGTCATACCGTTCAATATGCGCGACGGGATGGCCCTCTGCCGCGGCAAAGGAAACGCGCTTTGGCTCAATACGGCGCCCCACGGCGCCGGACGGCTGATGAGCCGCGCCCAGGCGAGGAAGCAGATCGGCGTCGCCGAATTCGAGACGTCGATGGAGGGGATTTTCTCGACGTCGGTCTGCGCGGCGACTCTCGACGAATCTCCGATGGCATACAAGGACACCGAAGAAATCCTCAGACAGATCGAGCCGACGGTCGAAGTCGTCTCGATTGTCAAACCGAAACTGAATATAAAGGACAAAGGATGAAACAATACGTTCAGATAACGGCCGGACGGGGTCCGGTCGAATGTGCCAGGGCTGTCACCCTGCTCGGGCGTGAATTGCTCCGTGCGATTCCGTCGCTGAGACTCGTCGACGAGGAAGCGTCAGACGACGCTCCGAACTGCTATATGTCGCTTACGTTCGCCAGCGACGAACCGATTCCGGAGACAGTGGCCGAACAGTGGCGCGGTACGGTTCTCTGGCGCTCGACCCGTAACCCTTACAGGCCGACCCACCGGCGTTCCAACTGGTTCGTCGGGATAAACTTCTTCGACGAACCGGATCTCCCCGCAGTCTCCGACTCCGACATCGTCTACGAGACCTGCCGATCGGGGGGCAAAGGGGGACAGAATGTCAACAAGGTCGAAACCACCGTCCGCGCCATCCACCGTCCGACCGGTCTTGCGGTCCGAAGCTCCGACGAGCGCTCCCAGACGCGTAACCGCGCTCTCGCCCGCGAACGACTCCTGCTCAGGCTTCGCCAGCAGAATTCCGAGCTGGAGGCCGCAGCCCGGAACAAGCGGTGGCTCGCCCACGATTCGCTCCAGCGGGGCAATCCGGTCAGGAAATTCAGCGGCCCGCTCTGAATTTTCTGGAAGGTGTATCGGCTAATGATACATCCCGGACCTTAATTTTGCACTACGAACCGAAAAATGTCAAAAAGAGTATGAAAAATCCAGCAGAACAAAACGAGAAGGAGAATACAAAGACGAAGGACGCCGCGCTGACAGCGCGCCCCGGGAGTGTGCTCGAAGCGTTCGAATATATCGTCGAACTGGCCGAGAATTCGAACCTCGACGAGGAGTTCTACGCCAAGGCCGACAGGCATATACGCTACGCGTCGCGAAGGCTGAAACTGACCCGGGGTCAGATCGTGTTGCTGGCGTTGTTCGTCGACCGGAGCGAGGACAACCGGATCATGATATCGGAAATCGCCAAATATGTCGGTTGCCGGACAACGAGGATCCTTCGCCTGTCTGACGACATCGATGTGCTCGAAAAGAAGAATTATCTTCGCGTGTCGCGAAGCCGCAAGTCGGTCACATACCATGTGCCGTCGGATGTCCTTGAGGCTGTCAGGCAGGGACGGCCTTACGTCCGGCAGGCCGAAGCCGTCGCAGACACACAGTCGTTCTTCGACCGGTTCGACCGGCTGATGAACGAGATGGACGACAACGAACTGACCCACGATTCCCTCCGGTCCGAGACCCTCGAACTCCTCGGGGAGATTCGCGAAACGGTCTTCGCGACGGGAGTTCGCCGCGAGGATCTCGACGACGAGGATACGCTTCTGTTCATCTTCATGGCTCATCTCTTTGTCGAGAACAACGACGACTGTATCTGCTTCTGTGACATCGATGATATCTTCGACAACAACGAGATACCCGGCTGGGTCAAGCGCGAGTTCCGGACGCGTGAATCGGCTCTGTTCGACAAGGGCCTGATCGAGAATGTCCACGAGAACGGTATGGCCCGGAGCGACGCGTTCAAGTTGACCGACAAGTCGAAGACCGAACTCCTCGCCGAGTTGGATTTCAATCGAGCAGGGGAGTCGCCGAAGGATCTGGTCACGGCCAGATCGCTGTCGGAAAAGACGTTGATCTACAACGAGACAGAGTCGGGACAGATCGCCGAGCTCGCCTCGATTCTGTCGGCCGGACGGTTCGCGGAAATCCAGGCCCGCCTCCGCGACGCCGGGATGCGCCAGGGGTTCTGCTGTATCTTCTACGGTGCGCCCGGGACGGGCAAGACAGAGACCGTCTACCAGTTGGCGCGTCAGACCGGACGCGACATCCTTCGCGTCGATGTCGACAAGATAAAGAGTTGCTGGGTCGGCGAGAGCGAGAAGAACATAAAGTCGCTCTTCGACCGCTACCGCAATATCTGCCGCAACGCCTCTCTGGCGCCGATTCTGCTCTTCAACGAGGCCGACGCCGTTCTCGGTGTCCGTATGGAGGGCGCGGCTCGTGCGGTCGACAAGATGGAAAATTCGATCCAGAACATTATCCTCCAGGAGATGGAGTCGCTCGAAGGGATCATGATCGCCACGACCAACCTGACGACCAACCTCGACAAGGCGTTCGAACGACGTTTCCTCTACAAGGTCCGCTTCGACAAACCGACGCTCCAGGCCCGGGCGCGCATCTGGCAGACGATGCTGCGCGGGTTGTCGGAGAATGACGCCCGCGCGATTGCCGCGCAGTTCGACCTCTCGGGGGGCGAAATCGAGAACGTCGCCCGGCGTCATTCGATTAACGCGATCCTGAGCGGCCGCGACGCAATCGATCTCGACGAACTCGCCGCCTCCTGCCGCCTCGAGCGTCTCGACAACGCCTCCCGCCCCCGCGTCGGTTTCTGACGCGGGCGCCCCTGTCGCCAGTCAAAATCTGCGGCTTCTTATCTATGACTATTTAGATGCTCTCGGGCGATGTTTGAGACTTAGACTCCGTTCCTTAATTTTCCTTTCGCCAGGAGCGGTGTATTCCCGAGGCGAGGGTAACTTTCCGATCATACGCAGCAGGCGAGTACGGCCATATGGCACGAGACACTCAGCGGTTTCTCGTAGTTGCGGTTCATTCTGCGGTAAGATGACAACCACGAAAATGTCCGCTCGACAACCCATCGTCCTCTGGCAGTGATGAACTCGGATGTTCCGTGGCTCTCATCCTGCAACACACCGCGGAGCGGTATC
>JAMPGR010000028.1 GCA_023663805.1 Clostridium sp.
TCTAAATCAATCAAGACTTTCGGCAGCCTCTCCCGAAATCTTCGACCAACCCGGATTCTGATAGATAACCGAGTTTGCGAGAGTCTCGTCGGGCGACGCATCGGAGAAACTCTTCTGCGGAATCGGGCTCAGATAGTGGGCGCGGGTCCAGCGCAGACCGTCGAACGCGAGGTTCTGGACGCGGGTGATCTGATAGGGACGGACATACGGGCCGGAGATAGCCTCGTCAGACATATCGCCACCGTCGGTCAGGTTGACGGTCGGCAGCAGTACTTCGCCGTTCGAACGCTTCAGACACATAGTGTTGTTCGGATCGGCATAGACCGTACCCCAGTATTTGATACCTTCGATCTGATAGGGGTTGGTCATCAACTGGTCCATTGCACACCAGCGGCGGAGGTCGTCATAGCGGTGTGCCTCGGCGCAGAGTTCGTTACGACGCTCGCGACGGATGTTGTAGAGAGTCGTGTTGATCAGGTTGCCGTGGGAGTATGCACCCCAGTCCCATTTAGCCTCTTCCGACATGTTCGTGTTGGCGATGGTCTTCGTATAGTCCTCGTCGACCTTTGCACGGCGGCGGAGAGCCTTCCAGTAGTTTTCGGTTGTCGAGTTGATGTTGCCGTCATGCTCATACTGAGCCTCCATATAGTTCAGCATGGCCTCGGTTGCGCGGAATACAATCGAACCGCTCAGACCGACATAGTGGACGTTGGCCCATTCGCCGTTGTAGTGCTTTCCTTTCTTGATGCAATAACCGGTAACCGCACGGGTGTTGTCGCTTGCGCCCTCGAGGAGCCAGCCTTCGCGCCAGTAAGCGGTATCGCCGTTGAGGTAGTAATCGACGCTGTGATCACCCTTTGTGAAGATCTGAAGACGTGAGTCACGACCCTGAAGAGTTGCGCTGACACCGTCGTTTTCCCAGTTCGAATCGTAACCCGAACCGGCGGCATAAATCGGCAGACCGTTGCGCATCAGGAACGAATTGACCATACCGCGTGTCCAGCCAGTATTGCCGCCATTACGCATCATCTGCATCTGGACATTAGTCGTAACCTGCTTGCCGAGGTCGAACTTCTTCCAAAGAAGAACCTCGTTGTAGCCGTTCATATCAACGTCGCAGAACATCGTATAGTAGGGGTTGAGTGAATTGAGGTTCGCGTCCATACCCTCCGGAGTGTCGGTATTCTCGACGAGATCACCGGCGATTTTGTCAGCGACCTCCTTGGCCGAAGTCATTGCCTCGCCGAGGAAATACTGGATTTCGTCGTCGATATTGAAGCCTTCGAGATCAGCCTGGTCGCCGGGCCATCCGGGACCGCCGGGGACGAGGGCCGTACCTTTGTGGTATTTCAGCCATGTGCCTTCGAACAGAGCGACACGCGAACGGAACAGACGGGCGCAGTCTTTGTTAAGACCCTGCTTGCCATATTTGCTTGTCTCGGGGAGAAGACGAATTGCCTCCGTCAGTTCGTCGAGGATGAAGCGGGCGACCTTGTTGCGGGGGTAGCGGTGTGACAGCTGGAGCAGTTCCTCCTTGTTTTCCGAGGGGAGAACCTTATAGATCGGGTAGTCGCCATAGGTGTTGTATCCGCTGAAAAAGTTCCAGGCGCGGAAGAAGTGCATTTCGCCCATATACTGATCGATTTCCTCCTTCGAACCGGTGATAGCGCCGGCGTCATACTTCGGCTGAACCATGTCGAAGAAATAGTTGATCTGGCGGATTGTTGTGAAACTCCATGCGCCGCTGCCAACCTTCCATTCGCCGGGCATATAGGCTGTCGACGCCGAAATGCCGGCCTGGGTGTCGGTTCCGTTGTCGGAAGCGAACGTTCCGTAGTCATATCCGGTGCTGACGGGGAAGTTGGCATAATACTTGATTGAGTATGTGGCAAGTTCGGAAGCATCGTTGAAGAAACCCTCGCCGGTTAGCGACGACTCGGGCATTCTGTCGAGGAAGTCGTCGCAGGAAGTCAGACCTGCGATGGCGGCTCCGAGCACAAGTGCCTTTATATAAGTTTTCATTTTATGTTTGATCAATTAGAAGGTTACGTTAAGACCGAAAGAGAATACACGCGACAGAGGATAAACCTTTCCGTAGCCATATCCGGCGTTATATGCTTCGATCAGCTCGGGATCGCCGGTCTTGGTGAAGCTGGTGATTGTCGCGAGATTTTCTCCCGAGACATAGATGCGGCAGCGTTCGATATAGGCCTTGCGGGTCAACGACTGCGGAAGAGTATAACCGATTGTGACGTTCTTCAGTCGGCAGTATGCTGCGTTCTGGAGATAGAGCGTGTTGGAGTATACGTTGTTCGGGCCGCCGAACATAAGGCGGGGATAGTAGCCGTCGACATTCGGACCGAGGGGATCGGTCGTGTCGGCCGGACGGAAGTAGTCGAGGTGCTCGGTCAGACCGATTGCCTGCCACTTGCCGGAGTGTGTAGCGCCGAACATGACAACATCGTTTGCATAGTAGTCGCGTTTTGCGGTGCCCTGGAAGAAGACGCGGACATCGAAACCGCGCCAGCTGGCGTCGAGATTCAGACCGAAGTTGTAGCGCGGGGTCGAGTTACCGATAACCTTGTAGTCGCCGGAATTTCCATCGAGATATTCACCCTGGGTGATTCGTCCGTCGCCGTCGATATCCTTGAACATAACGTCGCCTGCGGTCCATCCTGATCCGAGAATATTCTGACCCTGGTTCGGATTTGCGGGTGCGTGGCCGTTGAATTCGGTGTAGGCTTCGTCCATAGCGGCGAGGTGTTCCTGCATCTGGGCATCGGTTTTTGCCAGACCGATAGCCTCGAAGCCGTAGATATCGCCGAGTTTGCGACCTGCGAAATAACTGCCGAGGTTCTTGGTCGGGTTCGGATATTCGTCGACTGTTGTCGTGTGGTCATAGAGGTTAGCTGTGATGCCGTAGTTGAATTCGCCGATGCGGTCGCGCCATGTGACTGTCAACTCCCAGCCCTTCGAGGTCATGGCGAGGTTGTTGATTTTGGGCGACGTTGCGCCGAGGACGTCGGGGAGAACCGGGCCCGGGCCGACCATATCGATGGTCTTGCGGTTGTAGTAGTCGATTGTTCCGGTGAAGCGGTTGTTGAACAGACCCCAGTCGAGACCGATGTCCCATGTGCGGTTCTTTTCCCATGTCAGCGATGTAGCGATCAGGCCGGGCATCGAGGATGTACCCTGTGTGACGCCGGTCAGCCAGCCAGTATACTCATTCGAGTTGAAGCCGAGGGTTGCGTAGGTCGGATACAAGGAGCTTGTATTCTGGTTACCGAGTTTACCCCAGGAGTAGCGGACCTTCAGGGTGTTGCAGACACCGACAAAATCTTCCCAGAATTTCTCATTCGCTACATTCCAGCCGAGAGAGAACGAGGGTGACCATGTCCAGCGCGAACCCTTGCGGAAACGCGACGATGCGTCGTAGCGGAGGTTGCCTTCGACGAGGTAGCGTCCGTCGTAGTCATAGTTCAGACGACCGAAGATACCGGCGGTGGTCCATGTGTCGGCACCGCCGTCTACTCCCGGGTTCTTTGTCGTTGTATTCAGGAACGGGAGATTGTTGATGATACCTTCGCGCTCAGCCGAGAAATAATCCTGATGGTACCATTCGCTCTGGTAGCCGAGCATAATCTTGAAGTTGTGAACTTCGGCGAATGTGCGGCTGTAGTCACCGTAGATGTTCGGGTTGAAGTAGTTTGCTCGTGTGCTGGATTCTCCTACATAAGAACCGGTGTTGCCCATTGGCCAGTTGTCGGGGTTCCACGCGACAGGATTACCGGCTGCGTTCCATGCATAAGTCTGCAGGAAGTAGGTTTTTTCGTAGTTGTGACGGCTGCTGTAGTTGAACTCGGCGTTTAGGTTCAGGCCTTCAATCGGGTTGACTCGGAAGGTAAACTGGTGATCCATACGGTCTTTGGTTGTCTTGTAGCGACCGCCGTTTTCGAGTGCGTCGATGTAAGACTCGCGGACAGGATATCCGTTCGGGTCATGAGTCGGGATAATAGGCCAGTAACGCATAACGTTGTGGTAAAACACGTTCGAAGCGTTTTCGCCATAGATAATCGAAGGTGCATCGTACTGGTTACGGCTCCAGCGTCCGCTGTAGCCGAATGTCAGCCAGTCGGTGATCTTGATATTGATCTTCGCGTTGATCGTATAGCGCTTCGAGTTGTCATCGCCGTGGCGGAGAATGCCCTCCTGGGTCTGGAGGTTACCGGAGAAGTAGTAGTTATACTTCTCTGTGCCCCCTGTCAGCGAGACATTATGTTCCTGGCCGAATGAAGTCTGGCCGAAGTGTTCCTGAAGCCAGTCTGTATTGCCCAGCGGAAGGATCGGGGTGTCATCCCATACCTCCCAGTTTCCGGAGGCGTTTTCATACATTTTAGGAATCGAGGGATCGGTCTGAGCTTGTTTCAAAAGTTCAAGATGATCTTCTGTCCACCATGCGGACTGACCGGCGTTCATCATCGCGCGGTTCATATAGTTTGCCCAGGTGTAGGAGTCCATCATCTTCGGCATACGGATAACGTGGCGCCAGCGGAACGAGTCGCTGTAGTTGACCATTACTGTTCCTTCTTTGCCTTTCTTGGTTGTCACGAGGATGACACCACCGGCAGCGCGTGAACCGTAGATTGACGAGGCTGCAGCGTCCTTCAGAATCGAGATGTTCTCTACATCCTCGGGATTCAGGGTGTTCAGGTCACCCTCCATACCGTCGACAAGAACAAGGGGCGTAACGTTCGATCCGCTGCCGATCGTACCGGTGCCACGGATGTTCATCGTTTGCGTTCCGTTCAGCTGGCCACCGAGAGACGAACCGAGAACGTCGAGACCGGGAGCGAGACCCTGGAGTGCTTCGGCAACCGAGGTGACGGGACGGTTGGCGAGTTCCTTGGACGAGACGGTCGAGACGGCACCGGTCAGGTTGACCTTTTTCTGAGTACCGAAACCGACAACGACGACTTCGTCGAGGGTGTTCGAGTCATCCTGGAGGGTAACCTCGAGGGGCGTGCCCTGCCATTTGATGTCCTGGGGGACACAGCCGACGTACGAAACGCGGAGTGTCGAGCCAACTTTGACATTCTTGATGGAGAATTCGCCGTCGAAGTTCGTGGCGCCTCCGTTCGTAGTACCGAGGACAAGAACCGACGCGCCGATCAGCGGCTCGCCTGTCGAGTCCTTCACTATACCGGTGGCGGTGTCGCCTCCGGACTGAGCGGCTGCCTGGAACGACAAGCCGGTCAAAAGACAGAATACAAGAAGCACTGCGGTCAGACCGCCCAACTTCTTGCCTGCTTCACGAAGATAGTGATACATGCTTTGAAAGTTGATTAAATTAAGGTATATGTTAACTAATTTATTCGCTAATATTTATGGTCGGAAATCTGGTTATTCTGTTCGCTGTGGCTGTCCAATACTCTTAGTAAGAGATTTGGATGCACTATGCAAAATTACGAATCTTTTTCATATTTAGACAATTTTTCAGAAAAAAAATTTCTCGTCCTTCCTCTTTGCCCGAACAATTTTCACATTTGTTTGGCAAACGGGCCTACCCCCCCCCTCATATATCATTAAATATCAATTCATTCTGTTGCATCCAAATCTCTTACTAAGAGTATTGGACGGCGCAGTTGAGCGAATCTCGAACCGAAAAATTGTCAGACTACCTAACACCTTAATATTAATCCGGGTATCCCCGGTCTCCGCCGGACGGGGACCGGGGTTCTTTTTCACGGAAAAGAACACGCCCGGTCATCTGTTTTTTTCGTAACTTTGTAAATCCCTAACCAACCTCGAACAACTCATGAAAAATCTTCCCGACAACAGGCTCGCGACAGCCTCACTGCTCCTTCCGACCCTCCTGGCCTCCTCCGCCGCAACATATGCCGCGACAGACGCAGCCAACAACGAATCGCGCCAGCCGAACGTAATCGTCATCCTCGCCGATGACCTCGGCTACGGCGACCTCGGATGCTACGGCGCCCGAAACGTCGAAACCCCGAACGTCGACTCCCTCGCCCGCCAGGGTATCCGCTTCACCAACACCCACGCCGTCGCCTCGACCAGCACCCCCTCGCGCTATTCTCTCCTGACCGGCGAATATGCCTGGCGCCGCCCCGGAACCGATGTCGCCCCCGGCGATGCCGGAATGATCATCCGCCCCGAGATGTACACAATGGCCGACATGTTTCGCAACAACGGCTACACGACAGCCGCAATAGGAAAATGGCACCTCGGCCTCGGCGACAAAACCGGCCAGCAGGACTGGAACTCCCCCCTTCCCGCCTCCCTTTCGGACATCGGCTTCGACTACCACTATATAATGGCCGCCACCGCCGACCGCGTTCCCTGTGTCTTCATCGAGAACGGCCAGGTCGCAAACTACGACCCCGAGAACCCGATCTACGTCTCATACCGCCAGAATTTCCCCGGCGAACCGACCGGAAAGGACAACCCCGAACTCCTCTACAATCTCCGCCCGTCCCACGGCCATGACATGTCTATCGTCAACGGCATCAGCCGTATCGGCTACATGAAAGGTGGGGGTAAGGCTCTCTGGAAAGACGAGAACATCGCCGACTCGATAACAACCCACGCCGTCGACTTCATCCGCCAGAACGCCGACGAACCCTTCTTCATGTATTTCTGCACGAACGACGTACACGTTCCCCGCTTCCCCCACCCCCGGTTCCTCGGCAAGAGCACGATGGGGCTTCGCGGCGATGCAATCGCCCAGTTCGACTGGTCGGTCGGCCAAATCATGGAGACCCTCGACGAACTCGGTATCGCCGACAACACCCTCGTTATCCTTTCGAGCGACAACGGCCCGGTTGTAGATGACGGCTATGACGACCGCGCCAAGGAACTGCTCGGAGGCCATTCCCCCGCCGGTCCATACCGCGGCAACAAATACAGCGCCTTCGAGGGTGGAACGATGGTCCCGGCGATCGTGCGCTGGCCCGCGAAAGTCGCCGCCGGACAGGAATCGGACCAACTGATGTCGCAGATCGACTGGATGGCTTCGCTCGGCTCGCTGATTAGCGCGAAACTCCCGAAAGGAGCCGCCCCCGACAGCCGAGACGAACTCGGAATCCTGATCGGCACCTCCGACGAGGATACCCCCTACGTCATCGAACTCGCTTCGAACCATACGCTCAGCGTCCGTACGAAAGACTGGAAATATATCGAGCCTAACGACGGGCCGGAGATGATCCAGTGGGGCCCGGAGATCGAAACCGGCAACCGTCCCCTCCCCCAGCTCTACGACATGCGCAAATCGCTCTACGAACAGGAGGACGTCGCCCTCGAAAATCCGGCCGTCGTCTTCGACATGCAGAATATTCTGCGCCGAAGCCGCGGAAAGAATTGACAGTTCCGGAAAAATTTCGTATCTTTGCGCCTTAATTTTCGGAACTGCTATGGAAATTATAAAGCATGAATGCGGAATCGCTCTGATCAGGCTCCTGAAGCCGATTGAATACTACAAGGAGAAATACGGAACCTACGGCTACGGGCTTGCCAAACTCTATCTGCTGATGGAGAAACAGCACAACCGCGGTCAGGAAGCCGCCGGAATCGGCGTCGTCAAACAGGGCGCTCTCCCCGGATCGGAATATCTCTTCCGCGAGAGGGCCGAGGGAGCCTCGGCAATCCAGGAAATCTTCGACTCGATCAAACCGGCTCTCGAACAGGCCGACATCGAACACATGACCCCCGACGAGGTGCGCCGCGAGGCTCCCTACGTCGGGGAAATTTATATGGGTCACCTCCGCTACTCGACGACCGGACGAAGCGGCAGCGCCTATGTCCACCCATTCCTCCGCCGCAACAACTGGCGTTCGCGAAACCTGCTGCTCTGCGGCAACTTCAATATGACGAACGTCGACGAAATCTTCGAACACGTCGTCGCCATGGGGCAGCATCCGAGGCTCTACAGCGACACCGTCCTGCTTCTCGAACAACTCGGATACTCGCTCGACAAGGAAAACCACCGGCTCTACCGCCAGTTTCGCGACTCGCTCGACGAGCCCGCCCTGACCCGCGCAATCGAGGACAATATGGATATGCGGAATGTACTCTCGGGGGTCGCCGACACCTGGGACGGCGGCTTCGTCATCTGCGGAGCAACCGGATCGGGCGATATGTTCGCCCTGCGGGACCGCCGCGGTATCCGCCCCGCGTTCTGGTATGCCGACGACGAAATCGTCGTCGTCGCCTCCGAACGTCCCGTCATCCAGACGGTCATGAATGTCCGCCGGACAGATGTCAACGAACTCGACCCCGGTTCGGCCCTGATTGTCAACCGCCGGGGCGACCTGAGCATCGCCCCGATACTCGGTCCGGTCGAAAACCGCCGCTGTTCGTTCGAGCGGATCTATTTTTCGCGCGGCAGCGACGCCGACATCTACCGCGAGCGCAAACAACTCGGTTACAATCTGACCGAACCTATCCTCCGTGCCTGCGGCTACGACTTCGCCCACTCTGTCTTCTCCTTCATCCCGAACACCGCCGAGGTCGCCTTCATCGGTATGGTCGAGGGTCTGACACGCGAATTCGAACGCCGCAAAATGGAGGAGATACTCCGTCTCCAGAGCGAGGGCCGACTCGATGCCGAAACGCTCCGCCGCGTTATGTCGCCGCGTCTGCGCGTCGAAAAAGTCGCAATCAAAGATATCAAACTCCGGACCTTCATAGCCGAGGGGGAAACACGAAACGACCTCGCCTCTCACGTCTACGACGTCACCTACGGCTGTATCGAAAACGACCGCGACACGCTCGTCGTCATCGACGACTCAATCGTCCGCGGCACGACCCTGCGACAGTCGATTATCCGAATCCTCGACCGTCTCCACCCTCGAAAGATCGTCATCGTCTCTTCGGCGCCCCAGGTGCGCTACCCCGACTGCTACGGCATCGATATGTCGCGTATGGGAGAATTCATCGCCTTCCGCGCCGCCGTCGAACTACTTCGCGAAACCGGACGCGAGGATGTCCTCGAGGATACCTACCGCGCATGTCTCGCACAAGCCGACCTCCCCGACGACCAGATCGAGAACTGCGTCAAAGCGATCTACGCCCCCTTCAGCGACGAAGAGATCTCCCGAAAGATTGCCGAGATGCTGACCCCGGAGGATACCCATGCCGAAGTAGAGATCATCTACCAGACTCTCGAGGGACTCCACCGAGCCGTCCCCGGCCATCCAGGCGACTGGTATTTCTCGGGCAACTACCCGACCCCTGGCGGAACCCGCCTGGTCAACCGCGCCTACACGAATTACTACGAAGGCCACGCCGACGCCCGCTGACCCACTCCCTACGTCATTTTGACAGAAACGAGACAGGCTCCGCCGATTGGCGGAGCCTGTCTCGTTTTACAGGGCCGGAAATCAACGGGCTACCTTGACGGCGGCCGAGCAGGGTATCGAGACGATATAGAGACCGCGCGGGAAACGCCCGACGACGGTCGAGTCTTCTCCGGCGGCAACGCTGGCGACAACTCGCCCCGAGGCGTCACAGACCGAGATGGTCTGCCCCGCAGTGGTTCCGCTGACCGTCAGGCAGTCGCCATCGAAACGCGCGGCGAAGCACTGCTCTCCTGCCGGATTGACCGCTATCGATGCCAGACCGCCGTCGGGCACCATCCATAACTGCCAGTCGGCTCCGTAGCCCGCCATTTCGGGATCGATTTGGTCGAGCGGAAGCCATTGTCCCGGTTCCGCCCCGGAAGCCTCGGCGACACGCTCAGCCAGGGCATAGAGCGTCGTAACGCCCGAGGCAAAGCGGACCGCTCCGGTCGCGACATATGACCGGCCGAGGAACTCATCCTCGGGATCGACCGTCATCTCCGGGCTGAATTCCAGAGCGACATAGACCGTTCCGCTGACCGTCGCCGGAGTCGGGAAATCGATCTGGCGGGGATCGCCGTAGTTTCCGCCGAGACCCGACGAACCGAGGAAGTCGCCGATCGTCCCTTCGTAGCGGGCGAGGACCTTTTCGGGATCGATCGACCCGTCTTCGGCCGAGCCGTAGACAACGACAGCCATCGGTTTGATACGCTGGTCGTCGAGATAGGTCGTCATATTGCGGAAGCGGCGCTCGGCGATACGGAACGACAGCGAACGGAGTTCGAACCTCTGAAGCGGAGAGAGGTCGTAGCGCTGGGCGTAGGTATGGTAGTAGTGGTTATAGCCGGTTATGTAGTCGGCCGGATCGGTCGAGAAGGCCGGGACCTCGCCGCGGTCGAGGGCGCGGTCGGCGCTCTCGTTTGTCATGGTCATCGCGTAGGTCTGTCCGTCGCGGGCAATCCTGATGTCATAGGTGTGCTCGACCGTGCGGCTTCCGCGCGAATTCGAGGCCGTCAGCGAGACGGTGTATGTTCCGTCGGCCAGGAATACAAAAGAGGGCTCGAATTCGGTCGAACTCCCGGGTGTCGCACCCTCGGCGACCCAGAGATATTCGTCGGCATACCTGGTCGTGTTGGCGAAGGGAACAGGATCGCCGGCGAAGACTGTCATATGGGAATCCATCAGGTTGTACATCGTCTGCGGAGCAAAGCCGGGCTCGACGCGGTCGATCAGGCCGGGGGCCGAGAGATGGACATTGTCGATTGCGACAAAGCCTGAATAGGCCTGGCCCGACAGACGGAACGAGAAGCAATAGGGTCCGGAGACGGCGGGGGTGAAGGTGACCTCGCGGCGATCCCATACCGGACGCATGTTCCGATAGTCACTGACGGTCAGCAGCGGGGCGTGGAAGTCTCCGTCCTGCTGTGTTCCGACAGTCACATCGAGAGTCGGCATGGCGGTTACGCCATCCTCCTCGCGCCCCTGGATGAAGGTGTAGAAACTCATCGTGTAGGTCGTTCCGGCTTCGAGGTTGAAGAAGGGGGTGTAGGCCGCCTCGTCGCGGCTGACGCTGCTTTCGGGGGAGATCAGATACCATTGGCCCGACTGCGCGTCGAGTGTAGCGATGCTGGCGACGCGGAATATATTCGAGCCCGTCGACGCCCAACCGTCGGGATAGTTCATGTATTCGGCGAAATGGGTCGGATCGGAGAAGTTTTCGACCATCGGGAGTTCCTGGCAGTGGGGGATATTCTCCGGATCGGGCTCAAACTCGGGGAGACCGCCGGCGGAGGGGGCCAATCCACTGACGATTACGTCGTCGAGCAGGACAACGCCGCAGTCGCCTGGCAACTGGCCGCGGACGGTCGCGATAGAGAAGCAGTAGTCACCGTCGGTCTCCGGAGTTGCTTCGGCGACGAAGCGGGTCCATTCGCCATAGGCCTTCGGCTCGACAGCGAGGATCTGTGTGTGGGTCGACTGCTCCTGCGACTGCCCGAAGCCGACATTCAGGCCGGTGCAGCGCAGAGCGGGTGTCCCGCCCGGAGCGTAATACCAGAATTCGATCTGACAGGGCTTTCCCCCCTCGAGGGAGACAAGCGGAGTGTATAACACCTCGTCGAAATTCGCCGACGAGCGGCCGAGCACATATTCTCCCGATTTCGCGGGCATACCAAAATAGGTTCCGGCGTAGCGCCCGAACTGGGAGCCGTCGTTGAGCCACCCCTCGGGCAGTATCGAACCTTCGGGCTGGTTATCGAAATCATAGAGCGTCTCGAACGGCTCGGCACCGAGAGTCAGGGCGCCGGAGAGCAGCAGAGACGAAAGCATTAAGTAGTGTTTTTTCATTGAAAGAAATTGTATCGATTGAAAATTTCTGCAAATTTAGCAAGATTCTCTACAATTTCAATCAAAACAACAGAAAAAATGTCACTGCAGAGCCTCAACCATCTGTCCGAGGGCTTCGCGGAGCACCTTACGGCGCGTCGCGACATTCAGACGAACCCAGCCCTCCCCTTCGACGCCGAAACTCTCGCCGGGGTTCAGGGCAAGGTGCCCCCGCTCGATCAGACGGCGGTTAAGTTCCTCATGGCCATATCCGAGCGAGCGGCAGTCGATCCAGAGCAGGAACGACGCCTCGGGGGTCATCACCCTGACACCGGGGAGATGAACCCCGAGATATTCGACCGCCATCGCGATATTGTCCGTGATATACTCGAGGGCCTGCGAGAGCCATCCCTCGGCATGGGTGTAGGCTGCCTCGGCTCCGATGGCGGCCCAGAGGGTCGGCGTACTGAATTCGTTCGTCTCGAGCCACTGGAAGAACCCCTCGCGCAGGGCCGGATTCTTCACGACAGCCCACGAACTGACAAGCCCCGGAATATTGAACGTCTTCGACGGAGCGCCGAGCATAACGGTTATCGCCTCTGCCTCGGGACTGACAGTAGCGAAGGGGATATGGCGGGTCGACCCGATCATCAGGTCGCCGTGGATTTCGTCGCTGACGACGACCATTCCGGCGCGGTGGCATATCGCGGCGAGGCGACGGAGTTCGTCGGCATTCCACTGGCGCCCGCCGGGATTGTGGGGATTGCAGAGAATCAACATCTTCGGTTTCTCCCGCTCAACAAGTCGCTCGAGTCCCCCGAAATCGAAACGGAAGCGACCGCTGTGAGGGTCGGTCAGCAGGGGGTTGGTCAGACAGCGGCGGCCGTTTCCTTCGACAACGCGGCGGAAGGGGGGATAGACCGGGGGCTGGATAACGACACCGTCGCCCGGCCGCGTAAAGTGCATGACCGATAGGGCTATCCCCTTGACGACTCCGGGGACATAGGCGATCTCATCGCGGGCGACCGTCATCGCGTGGCGTCGACGGAGCCAGTCGAGAACAGACTGATAGTAACTCTCCGAGATTTCGGCGTAGCCGATAACCGGATGAGAGGTCTGGCGGCGAAGGGCGTCGATGATAGCGGGATGGACAGCGAAATCCATATCGGCAATCCAGAGGGGGGTCAGGTCTGTGCGCCCGAAGAATTTGCTCAGGGCGTCATATTTGATGCAACCGGTGTCGTGGCGGTCTATTGCCTGGTCGAAGTCGAATTTTTCCATTGATTTTAAGGTCTGATGATGATCCGGTCGCAAAGGTACGCAAAAAATCCCGATTTTTTGTCTAATTTTGCATTCCAACAAAGATTATAATGAAACAACCTCTGACTCGCATACTCTCCGCCGCCATCCTTCTACTCGGCAGCATGCTTCCCCTGGCGGCTCAGTCGCCAGAATATCTCGCTATGGTCGACAGTGCCGAGACCTGTATCGCAGCCGACGATCTCGACCGCGCCGAACTGTTTCTCGACCGGGCGATGCGCCTCGAACCTTCGTCCCCGGGCAACGTCCTCCTGCTGTCGAACCTCGGAATCGTCCGTTTCCGCAACGGAAAGACCGACGAGGCGCTACGCGCCCTCGACGACGCCAACCGTATGGCACCCCGCGCCGTTGTTGTCCTCGACAACCGCGCCCAGGTTCTCGTTGCTCTCGGTCGCGACGATGAGGCTCTGCGCGACTATACGGCGATTCTCTCGATCGATTCGCTCCATCGCGGCGCGCTGTTCAACCACGGCATGCTGTCGCTCTCCCGCGGGAATCTTCCGTCGGCCACGAATGACTTCGACCGGCTCCTGCGCGTCGCCCCCGACGACCGGAACACCTGGCTGGCACAGGCATCGGTCTGTAACGCAACAGGCCGCTACGCCGAGGCCGCAGGCTGGTTCACGCGCCTGATCGACGACACCCCCGAGCCACTCTACTATCTGAACCGCGCCTTCTGCCGGCTGATGACCGAGGAGTTCACCGAGGCCGCCGAGGATATCTCGCACGGACTCGAACTCGACCCCGACAACCCCGCTTTCTACGACCTGCGCGCGACGCTGAACCGTCTGACCCTGCGCAACGCCGAGGCCGAAGCCGACGAAAAGACAGCCCTGCGCCTCCGCCAGTCCGGCATATAACCCGAAAACCATACCGACTGCTGTAACGTTAAAAATAAAATAGATCACCGCTTTAGCGGTGTAATATCATAGCCGGGGGCGAAAGCCCCCGGACTGAACAGCCCAATAATTCAGACCACGTTAGTAGTCGAATAATCAGACGTTTTCAGCCCGAAGGGCGAGGCAAACAGACACTCACTCACTTTCGTCACCGGACGATGCGGGCTTCTTCTCGACACGAATCAACTCGAGACGCGTCGCCGCGCGCTTCTCGATCGTGAACAGCATCCCGCCAATCTCGATTGTCTCCCCCTGCTGGGGCAGCGTACCCGTCTCGGTCAGGATATACCCCGCCAGGGTCTGATAATCGTCAGACTCGGGGATGTCGAGATCAAAGGTGTCGCGTATCGACTCGATCTCCGTCCGTCCCGAAAACAGGTAAACTCCCGGTTCAATCTCTTTGGCTGTCAGTTTGTTCTTGTCGTGCTCATCCTGGATATCGCCGAATATCTCCTCGACCAGGTCCTCGAGCGTCACGAGTCCTGCCGTCCCCCCGAACTCGTCGACGACGACCGCCATCGACCGCTTTTCGCCGAGCAGACGGCGCATCATCTTGTTGGCCAGTAGAGTCTCCGGAGCGAAAACGACAGGCTTCACTCTCGTCTTCCAGTCGGCCTCCGGATCGAACAGTTCGCTGACATGAATATATCCGATCACATTGTCGATATCCTCGCGGTAGACGACGATCTTCGACCGCCCCGACGAGGTGAACAGCGCCGACAGCGTCTCGCGCGATGTGTCGTCGATATCGACGGCGACCATCTCGTTTCGCGGTATCATGCAGTCGCGCAAATGGGTCGTCGAAAAATCGAGGGCATTATGGAAAATCTCGACTTCGCGCTCAACCGGATCCTGCTGTTTGTTGTCGTCAATCGTCCGCTCGATATACTGATTCAGATCGCCGACCGACAGCAGTCCGAACGCTCCGTTCTCGGGCTTTATGCCACATAGTTTCATCAGTCCCTGCGAAATCCAGGTCGACAACAGCGAGACCGGGTAGAGCAGGATATAGAAGATCGCGATCGGAAGGGCCATGATCTTTATCGACGCGTTCGGGTTTATACGGAAAATCGTCTTCGGAAAGAACTCTCCGGTCAGGAGTATGACGGCGGTCGATATCAGGGTCTGGACGATCAGGACACCTGCCGGATTGTCACACCATGTCGCAATCCATGGTTCGAGCAGAGCGGCCGCCCCGAGACCATAGATGACCAGTACGACGTTGTTCCCGACCAGGATTGTCGAGATAAAGAAGTCGCGGTTGCCGTAGAACATATTTAGGATCGAGCCGATCAGCCCCCCCTGTTTGATGTCTAGTTCGACGCGGACGCGGTCAGACGTGACGAACGCGATCTCGACGCCGGAGAAGACAGCCGAGAACAACAGCGAGACTATCGTCAGTATCAGCATTGAATCCATATCTATTGATCTGTTTCGTTTTCGTTTTTAACAGCCGCCGAATCGCGCTGTTCGAGACGCTGCTGGCGGCGTAGCCGGGCTGCCTGCCGCCGCCGGGCCATTTCGGCGGTGTCGGGCCGGTGGACAGCAGCCGGAGCTGTCGGTGCACCTGTCGCGACCGGCTCGGGGAGGTCGGCCGTAGACGCCGTTGGTGCCTCAGGTTCGGGTGTCTCGCGTCGCGACATCCCGCCGGAGGTCGAGTCGCGGTTGACAAACTGGCTGACGGGGAATATCCCCGAGACGCGGTTGACGACATAGTCGGTCATACGGTCGTTCGACGTAAAGCCGTACCCCTCGATAATCCGGTCGGAGCGTTCGATATGTATGAACGAGTCGGAGTACACTTTCTGGTAACGCTGGTCCCAGAAGAGTTGTTCGGTCAGGAATTTTTCGTTCTGGACATTCCTGATCCGGACATTTCCGTCAAGACGCCAGAGTTTCTGTTGTTCGAAGTAGGTAGCGGAGTCACACTCGATCGTCGCTTCCTGTTTCATCGCGTCGTCGAATTTCTCGACATATAGCCCGTCGGGGAAGGTCCAGCGGGGAGACTTGGCCTCGCCGAAGACATACCAGACAGGCGCCTTGATATGATAGCGCGTAATTCCCGAATCGGAGATCAGCGTCGAGACATCGTGGGTCAGCATCGTCGGGGTCGTTTCCGGCTCGACCGTCAGGTCGAGGGTCAGTTTGTTATCCTTCGAGCAGGATGACCCGACGAGGAGCGGAGACGCGACAGCCAGAACCGAGGCGACAGCCCCGGCCAGGCGGCCGAGAGCCGCCGGAGACAGATGGCGACCCGTTCGTCGGCCCATCAGCGGATCTTGTTCTGGTAGAACCAGAGTTCGTTGAAGTTGATGCCGAGGGTCACGCTGAAGTAGTTCTCCTTCAGCAGCGGATTCGGATGAGCCTGACGATGGCGCCATTCGAAGCCGAGGTTGATGACTGTCTTGGTCGTGTTGGTCGGCAGTCCGAAACCGAGCGACAGGCCGTATTCGCGGACTGAGTTGTCGGCAACACGCATATAGTCGTGGTTGTAGAATCCGCCGAGGCGATATGCGACGCGTTCGAGATAACCGCCGCGTTCCTTCGGGACGAACTGCGCGCCGAGCCCTACCTGCCAGCGGTCTTCGAAGCGGGTCGCGATAAAGTTGTCCATTTCGCGGAACTTCGCCTTCGACCAGGGCTGGTAGGTGAAGTCGGCCTCGACAGTCAGCGAGTTGTTCCATTCCCAGCTGACGCCGGCGCCCCAAGTGTCGGGGAGGGAGAAATTATTGCGCAGACGGCTTGTCGCGACCGTATCGCGCTTTTCGTCTGAGTTAAGGTCATATTTGATTACACGCGCATTCCCGAGCAGTGTCTTTCCAGGGGAGTAGACGAGGCCGAAACCGAGTCGGTTGCGACGGCTCAGGGCAACGTTATACTGGATACCAGCCTCGAAGTGCCAGTCGCGGACTTCGATCAACTGTTCGAACAGCGAGGTCGAATAGTCCGATGTGACATATGTGTCGTTCGTCGTCGTTCCAAACAGATAGGAGAAGTTGACGCCGACACTGAACCCTTTGAACAGGCGGCCGCTGACACCGGCATACAACTGGTTGATACCTCCGAGGCCCTGACGGGTGTCGGTTCCGTTGTCGATTTCGCTGCCGAAGGAGTAGCCGACGGAGGAATAGGGCAGAAGACCAATCGACATACCCATCCGTTTCCCCAGCGGGAACTGCATCGTGATATAGTCGAGACCACCGCCGAACTGTCGGTCTTTGTCTCCGTTCTCTGTCGATTTCAGGGTCGTAAAGTCCATCCCCATGTCGAAGAGGAAGGTCAGCGAGTCAATCGCCGCATACGACGCGGGGTTCATCACGTTGATCTGCCGGCCCCCGCTCATCGCGTAGCCGACCCCGCCCATCTGGCGCTGGGCTGAGGTCGCGTTGCCGCGGAGTATGCCGTAGCCGAAGCGCGAATAGGGGGTCATCGCGTCCTGGGCCATAATCTGGGCGACACCGCCGGTCGTTATCAGCAGCAGTGCGAGAAGAGTTCTCAGAATGTTCGTTTTATTTTGTTTCATTATATAACAATATGCTGTTTAGTCCTTTGCTGGCAAGGTCGGCATCGACCTCGACCGGAAAATCACACAATTCGACAAGCGCGCTGGCCCAGCCGCCTGTCAGGATGACGCGCGTCCCGCGGGGCATGCGCGAGCGGTAGTAGGCGATCGACCCGACGATCCCGTAGACCGTGCCGAGTATCATCGCGCTGCGGGTGTCGTTGCCGAAAAGACGGTTACGATCGAAACTGCGGGGCATCTCGAGTTCGGGGAGACGCGCCGTGAAATGGTGGAGCGCCTGTAGACGCATCCTCGTGCCGGGGGCGATGTTCCCTCCGGCGAAGCGGCCGTCGGGGGTCACGGCGTCAAACGTGACGCAGGTTCCCGCATCGACAACCAGCAGGTTCTCGCCGGGATATAGCATGTAGGCTCCTGCAGCAGCGGCTATTCGGTCCTCGCCGAGGGTGCCGGGGGTACCATAGTCGATTTTGATCGGGAGCGGGAGGGTCGAGGTCAGATGGATTACCTTTCCGACGAAAGGCTCGAGCATCGCGGCGATTTCCTCGCCCGGACGGGTAACCGAGCAGAAAATTGCGGCCTCGACCGGTCCGTCGAGTTTCGACACGACGTCGCTGATTGTCAACGCACTGAGTTGTTCGACAATCGTGAGCGCCTTCAGTTCGGAGCCGCTCCACACCGCCACCTTCGCGGCCGTGTTTCCAAGATCGACAGTTAGGTTATAAGCCATTTGGCGACAAAATTACTAATAACTCAAAAAACAGAGGCTATATCCGGTCGAGTTTTTTCCCTTTTTAGTCTTCTTTTTCAGCCTGGGCCTTCGACAGGGTCCTCGGAAGCATCAGCGAGGCATAGGCCTGAAGGGCCGCTCCGGCGAGGGTGAAGGCGAGCCAGTCGGTCGCTCCGGCGCGGGGATAGAACATAAAGAATGTCGCGACGCCGAACATGACCGACGCCCAGAATTCAGTGCGGCTCAGGCGACGGACACGCAGGGGCGCTGCGCGGTAGGTCCCGAACGAGAGTATGCGCCCGACGATCGCGACGATCGCTCCGGCGCCATAGATATAGCGGTAGAAGTCGAGGCCCCAGTGGATGATCGGCAGGAGCGTCCCGACCGCGACGAGAAGCAGGCCGATATTGACGGTCCAGACGACCGCCGTCGACGGGCGGCACGACGCCGGGTCGAACACTATCTTGTTTAGATTCCCTTTCTGTTTCATATTCTTCCGTTTTTTCAGTCGCCTATGAGATAGACCTCCTCGTCGGTCCGCTGCATATGATAGCGCTCGCGGACGATCCGCTCGAGCGCCTCGCGGTCGGTATCGAGGCTCCGGTTGAGGGCCTGATAATATTCGAGCGTATCCTGGTTTTCGCGTATCTGCGCCCTGAGGTTCGAGATACGGACTTCGTAGTCGTAGTAGGTCAGGGCAGAGTTGTCGTTGAAGAAATACAGCGTCGCAATCGCCCCGATTGTTATCAGGAACGGCAACTTTATATATCGTTTACACCAGGCACCAAATGTCTTGTTCTGTGGCATATAATTCTCACTAAGTCATTATTATCGATTCGTTTCGGATTCTCTCCCGAAACTTGTCTCGATGTTCCGGCCACAAAGTTAGGGAAAATGTGGCAAAAATATGGTATCCAAATGGAATAAGTTGTGAGTCGGCATCAGTTTTTTTCAGACTTCGAATGAATCAATAGTTCGTTAAATTTTGCATGGATTAGGCGGAATCTCGGACACCGAAGAAC
>JAMPGR010000029.1 GCA_023663805.1 Clostridium sp.
TAAAACTCTATGAAGAAGCGTTATCTTACGAGTTTGGCTGTTGCGTCGATACTGACGGTTGCAGGCGGTTTCTCCGCAAGCGCCGCTGACGCAACAACTACGGCTTCAGCAGAGCAGACTTCGGCTAACGCAGCCGAAGAACGCTGTCAGGGTACGGTTGTTGACGACGACGGCGAGCCGTTGATCGGTGCGACCGTCCAGGTTGTCGGCACATCCCAGGCTGCAGCCACTAATATCGACGGTAAATTCATGTTTGCCAAAGTCAAAACAGGGTCTACACTCCGCGTCACCTATGTCGGTTATGCCGCCAAGGAGATCGTCTGGAACGGCGGTCCTCTCGAAATCGTCATGACCTCGTCGGCAACGAACCTCGACGAAGTTGTCGTTGTCGGTTACGGCGTGCAGAAGAAAGTCAACCTGACCGGCGCTGTTTCGCAGGTCAAGGGTGACGATCTCGCGATGCACCCCGTTGCAGACGCGGCCCAGATGCTCCAGGGTATGGTCCCCGGTCTGTTCGTTTCGAACAGCAACGCAGGCCGACCTGGCGGATCGGCCACGCTCCAGCTCCGCGGTCAGGGCAACCTCTCCGGAACCGGATCCCCCTATATCCTCGTCGATGGTGTCGAAATGAATCTCTCAGACGTCAACCCGAACGATATCGAAAGCATCTCGGTCCTGAAGGACGCAGGCGCATCGGCCATCTATGGTGCACGTGCCGCCTACGGTGTCATCCTCGTCACGACAAAACATGGCGAAGAGGGAAAGATGCGAATCAGTTATCAGGGAACAGTCGGCTGGAACGCCCCGACAAAACTCCCCGAAATGCTCGACGGCTATGAATTCGCGAAGATGTGGAACGCCGGCTGTACGAACGCCGGGACCGCCCGCCTCTATTCCGACGAGAAACTCGAACTCCTCCGCCAGTTCCGCGACAACCCCTCGAGCGTCGATCCCTGGCAGGAAGTCACCGGCGTCTCCTCTATGAACCCCCAGTTCGAAAACTCCGAATCGGGTATCGGTAACACCGACTACTTCGACCTCCACTACAAAGACTGGGCCTTCAAACAAAGCCACAATATCAGCGCAACCGGCGGCGGCAAGCGCGCACAATATTACCTCTCGCTCGGCTACTACGACGAAGATGGCATCCTCCGCTACGCCGACATGGGCTATACCCGCTATAACTTCGCAGCCAATATCAAATCGGAGATCACAAATTGGCTGACCGTCCGCGCCAACACGAAGTTCATGCACTCCGACACCGACACCCCCTTCGGTAACGGCGGTTTGAGCGAAGGCTTCTACCACTCGCTCGCACGTTTCCGCCCGACAGTCCACTATCAGGACATGAACGGCAACTTCACCGAACTGACGATGATTCCGTATCTCCAGAGCGGAACATACACGAAGACAAAACGCGACCGCATCAACATCACGATGGGCGCCGACATCCAGCCGCTGAAGAACTGGCACATCAATGTCGACTACACCTACCGTTATATGGGACTCGACTACGAGGCTGAGAATGTCGCTCCCGACATCTATGCTTCCGACGGCGTCACGACCTCGAAGGGTGTGCGAGGCGAACTCGGCATCCAGGCCGACGGTCTCTATCTCCGCCAGGCAGCCACGACCCGCTACCAGAACTTCAACGCCTATACGAACTACAGCATAACCGTCGCCGATGCCCACAACTTCTCGATCATGGCCGGTTATCAGTCGGAACTCAACCAGTACAACTACCTCCAGAACTACATCACCGGTCTCTACTCGACCGCGACACCGGGCCTCAGCCTCGGTTCGGGCGACCTGACCGCCGGAGAAAGCCGCACGAGTTGGTCGACCCGCGGATGGTTCGGACGATTCAACTACGACTTCGACGGCCGCTACCTGCTCGAGGTCAACATGCGCTACGACGGAACCTCCCGCTTCGCGAAAGACAACCGCTGGGGCTTCTTCCCCTCGGTATCGCTCGGCTGGAACATCGCCCGCGAAAAATTCTGGGAACCGTTCAACCATATCGCAAACAACCTGAAACTCCGTGCATCGTGGGGCAAGATGGGTAACCAGGCAGGCGCAGACCTCTACACCTTCGCGTCGACCATGGGCTACACAACGAAGGGCAACTACTGGTTCGGCGACACCCGCCTCGGCTACATAAACGCCCCCGGCGTCATCGACCCGACCGTCACCTGGGAAAAGGTCGAATCGAAGAACCTCGGTCTCGACTTCGGATTCCTCAACAGCGCGATCACCGGTACGTTCGAAATCTTCCAGCGCGACACCAAGGACATGCTCGGCCCGGGCTACAACTTCCCCGACTACTTCGGCGCAAGCGCACCCCAGTCGAACAACGCGAACATGCGTAACCGCGGATGGGAACTCCAGGTCAACTGGAACGGCCGCATCGGCAAGGACATCACCTTCAGCATCGGCGGATCTGTCGCCGACGCAACAGCCGAAGTTACCGAATATGCCAACCTCGACCTGAGCAAAGAGTCGACCCGACTCGGCATCAACCCCTCGTCGCAGTGGTATCCCGGCCGTACGGTCGGCGAAATCTGGGGCTACAAATCGGACGGCATCATCCAGACCCAGGAAGAAGCCGACGCCTTCAATGCCCTCGACCTTAGCTACTTGAACGGCAACATCTGGACAATCGGCGACCACAAATACAAAGACCTCAACGGCGACGGCAAGATCAACCGCGGCAGCAACAACATGGAAGACATGGGCGACTACACCGTAATCGGCAACACGACCCCTCGCTACCAGTATACTATCAACGGATCGATCGCATGGAAGGGCCTCAGCCTGAACCTGATGTTCCAGGGTGTCGGCAAGCGCGACTGGAACCCCGGCACGATGCCCTACTTCTGGGGCTGGGGATCCTACGCACAGGCTACCTTCTTCAAACAGCACACCGACTACTGGACCCCGGAGAACACCGGCGCCTACTATCCGAAGCCTTATCTCCACACCGCCGGCGGTATCGGTATCTACCAGAACCGCAACATGCAGACCTCTGACCGCTATCTCCAGAGCGCAGCATATATCCGTCTGAAGAACATCACCCTCGCTTATGAACTCCCGAAACAGTGGATCAACCACATCGGCCTCCAGAAAGTACAGGTGTTCTTCACCGGCGAAAACCTCTGGACAAGCACCAATCTCGCCAAGATGTTCGACCCCGAAGCAATCTTCACCAGCAACGGTTACACAAGCGAAGGCGGCAAGAACTATCCTATGAACAAAGTCATCTCTTTCGGTCTGACCGTCAACCTCTAATTACGAAAACTCAACAATGAAAAAAATATCATTATTAGCTCTCGCTCTCGGTATGGCCGTCGGCATGTCGTCGTGCTATGACCTCGACCGCGAGCCGCAGGGTGTCCTCAGTTCGGCCGTTCCGTTCAAGACAACGGCCGAGATGGAGAATTACCTCAACCAGTTCTATCAGAACGCCGTCCGTAACCAGGACTTCGCAGCCGGCGGCGGCGGCGGTATTGCCGGCGCCGATGTCAACAGCGACAACATGTGCGGCAGTTCAGTCAACCAGCGCCTCGCTGGCAAATCGTCGAAAGGGAACGGATACAGCCTGACCCAGTATAACAACATCCGCAAGGTCAACTTCCTGCTGACGAACCTCGACAACTGCGACCAGAAAGGTTCGACCGCCTATAACCAGGCTGTCGGCGAAGCCTACTACTTCCGCGCATGGTATTATTACCAGATGCTGATCAGCTACGGTGGCGTCGCATGGGTCGACACCCCGATGGATCCCGACACGACGATCATGACGCTCCAGCGCGAAAACCGCATGTCGACCGCCGACCATATCCTCGCGGACCTCGACCAGGCGATCAGCCTCATGTCGGAAAAGAAGAACAGCGGCTCGTTCCGCGTCCACCGCGACATCGCCCGCGCCCTCAAGAGCGAAGTCGCCCTGTTCGAAGGAACCTGGGAGAAATACCACAAAGCAAAGAACGACCCCTTCTTCGATCCGGCCGTTACGGACCAGAAAATCAACGACTACTTCACCCAGGCCGCAGCAGCCGCAAAAGAGGTCATGGACCGCGGTGTATGGCGCATCCACAACACCGGCAACCCGAACAACGACTACCGTATTATCTTCGAGACGACAGACCTGAGCAACAATTCCGAGGTCATGTGGTTCAAGAAATATGACGGCGACGAAATCGGCAACTGCGTCGACCGTTACCTCAACCAGGGCGGCGGCAGCGCCGGCGTCTGCGCTTCGCTCGTCGACGACTATCTGACGATCGACGGCCGTCCGTTCGTCGGCAACGAACGTTTCGAAGCGAAGAAAGTCTGGGGCAACGAACTCCTCCCGACCGTCCGCGACCCGCGTCTCGCACAGACCGTCGCGACTCCCGGCCAGCAGCTCCGTCCCGACGAAGGCCCGTATACTCTTCCGCCGCTGATCGGTACGTCGGCCTACAACGCCAACACAACCGGCTACTCGCTCCTTAAGCATGTCCAGATCAACTACACCGGCAGCCTCGACGCTGAATACAAGGGCGCTACCCCCGCTATCCAGTTCCGTTATGCCGACGTTCTCCTGAACTATGCCGAAGCTCTCGCCGAACTCGACGGCGCAGGAAACTCCCAGAAGATCATCGACGCAATCCACCCGTTGCGCGAGCGCGTCGGGATGCCCGACATGGACTTCGACCGCGAGTTCAACAACGACCCGAGCTATCCGTTCGCAGGCCTCGACAAATATATCCAGGCTGTCCGTCGCGAACGCCGCGTCGAGAAGGCCTGCGAAGGCCGCCGCTTCGAGGATATCCTCCGCTGGGCCGCCGCCGACGAACTGATTATCGGCAAATGGGATCAGGGCGCACTCTTCACCGGCTCTAACCTCGAGAATGCCTACACCGGTCTGGTCTACGACCAGGCTTCGGGCAACAACCTCCACCTTTCGGGCAAGCCCGGCGACGAGTATCGCTACATCCTCCCCGTCAGCATGGCAGGCTACGAGACCGGCTGGCAGTTCCGTCCGAACCAGGACTACCTGCTTCCGATCAGCGACGATATGGTCAACACCTACAGATGGCAGCAGAACCCGAACTGGTAATCCGCTGACCCGGAATAATACTTGAAGAGGCCGGAATCCGATGTCGGATTCCGGCCTCTTTCAAATCTATCGGGAGGTTCGCGTTGTTATAGATAATAGACAAACAACATCGAAAAAATATGAAAACAGAAGAATTCGAAAAAAAACTCCATGAAGACCTGACCCGTTATCTTGTTGCCAACGACGAGATGGACCGGATCGTCCCGCAGTGTCCCGACGTCGAGGAACTCTGGCCCGGAATCGCCGAGGCATATCTGCCCGACGGCGTCCGCGAATATCGCGACTACCCGACGGTTTCGCTCGGCTGGCCGATGTTTATCGGTATGGCCCTGGCAAATTTCTGGGACATCGACTGGGAGAAATGGTCGAAGACATCCCCCGGCGAAATCTACGGCGAACTGCGCGACACCGAAGGTTTCGACAACCTCGACGACTATGTCGTCGGGAAGATACTCGGGCTCGAAGGGGAGAAGGCTGAAAAAGTCAGCAATATGGCTGCGCGGTGTGCGGCACTCGCCCACCATGCCCTGCTGACCTGCGGCGAAGAGCCGGGAACTCCCGAGGCGATGAAATGTTACATTGCCGCCGTCCACCAGCTCTATCTCGCCGGAATGGCAACCGAACTCTACCGTCTCGGTTACAAGATGCACAAACTTTCGTAACAGTTTAGCGACAGAGCGGAATCCACTCTCCGTAGCCCTCCTGTTCCATCCGCTCGACGGGGATGAAGCGCAGGGCTGCCGAGTTGATACAATAGCGCAGACCGCCGCTTTCGGCCGGCCCGTCGGGGAAAACGTGACCCAGATGGGCCCCGGAGGTGGCGGATCGTACTTCGGTACGGATCCGGCCGTAGGATCTGTCGGTCAGTTCGCTGATCAACGCGTCGTCAATCGGGCGGCTGAAAGCCGGCCAGCCACACCCCGACTCGAACTTCGCCGAAGAGACAAACAGCGGCGTACCATCGACGATGTCGACATAGATTCCGCGGCGGAATTCGCCGTTGTACTCGTTGTCGAACGGACGCTCGGTCGCACCGTTCTGGGTGACCTCCCACTGCAGCGGCGTCAGCCTCCGGCGCAGGTCACTGCGGTCGTCGGCCGGCTCGCGCCGTCCGACATTTGGAGCCTCGCGGAACAAGGCCGGATCGAGGTGGCAGTATCCCCCGGGATTGTTGATTAGGTAGTCCTGGTGGTAATCCTCAGCGGGATAGAAATTCTCGAGCGGGCCGAATTCGACGGCGAGCGGCTCGCGGTGGCGCCGCTGGATTGTCGCGACCTCGGCCTCGACAACCTCTCGGTCGGCGGGGTCGGTCCAGTAGATCCCGGTTCGGTATTGGGTTCCGATGTCGTTCCCCTGACGGTTGACGGCGATGGGATCGATGCTGCGGAAATAGAGCCGCAGCAGATCGGTCAGGGAGACCATCGTGTCGTCGTAGTCGACACGGACAGTCTCGGCGGCTCCTGTCGCGCCGGTGCAGACAAGTTTGTAGGATGGAGATTCGACGCGTGAGTTGGCGAAGCCGACGGTAGTCGACGCGACGCCCGGGACGAGCGAAAAGAGGTGTTCTGTTCCCCAGAAACAGCCTCCGGCAAGGTATATTGTTCGAATCATTTTTGTTAGATTGTTGAACGATTATTTGTCAAAATGTCAAAATGTCAAGGTGTCAAGATGCCGGGGTGCGTCGGCGGTATGAGGGGATGTATTCCGCGGCTAGAACCGAGCCGTCGCCGCTGTCAGAATCCTCTGCTTCGGAATCCGGCTCCTTCGCCCGTTTCGGGACAAGCAGCGCGCTAAACTCCCAGAGCATATAGAGCGGAAGGAAAACGACCATCAGGGTGAACGGGTCTCCCGTCGGGGTTATGACCGCCGCGAGAATCAGCAGGACAACTACCGCCTGACGCCGGTATTTCCGGAAGAAGCCACGCTTCAGCAGGCCGAAGAGTCCGAGCAACCACGCTAATAAAGGAAGTTCGAAAACAACCCCCATCGTCAAGATCAGCGCGATGAAATTGTCGATATAACTGTCGAGCGAAATCTGGTTCGGGACAATCTCGCTGACCTGGTATTCGGCCAAAAAACGGAGCGTCAGCGGGAAGACGACGAAATAGCCGACGGCGACGCCGATATAGAACATTATGTTCCCGAGCAGGAATGCCGTCCGCATGCCGCGCTTCTCCGACGAGTAGAGCGCCGGGCGTATAAAATTCCAGAGCAGATAGATGATGACCGGGAACGCCGCGGCGAGTCCGAGCCAGAACGACACCGACATATGGATAAAAAACTGCGAGGCCAGACGGATGTTAATCAGTTCGACATGGAAGCCTTCGGCCTCGAAAGCCGGAAAACCGGGGATACGTCCCGACAGGGTTTCGAAGAACCTGTAGAGCGGAAAACTGCCGTCGCATGGAGCCATAATGACCCGGTCGAAAAACCATGACATTATTGCGAAAAAAAAGATCGTGAAGAGCACGACAACCCCTCCGGCACGGAGCAGAACACCGCGCAGGGCCTCGACGTGGTCCCAGAAAGACATCTGGGGCAATGTCTCTGAACTATTTTTCGCAGAACCCATCGGCGAACGACAGCGTTTGTGCGTTGTTATTCCTGATCTTTTTTAGGGGCGGGCGCGGGCTTTCCGGCGCCGTCTGACTCCGGACGGTTGATTTCGTCGGTTATCTCGTTCATTCCCTGACGGAACCCTTTGACCCCTTTGCCGATTCCGCGCATAAGTTCGGGAATCTTCCGGCCGCCGAACAGGAGCAGGATGACGAAACAGATCAGTATGATTTCCCCGGTGCCGAGATTCAGGAAAGCCGGGACAAGTGCGGTCGTATTCATAATTTTTTGTGTATATCAGTTAGTAAAACGACTTCGAATTGCGAAGTTACGAAATATTGTTGGAACCTAAAAGGCTTGAAACGCGAAATTTTCACTATCTTTGCACCCTGAAACAGAATACAGCGATAATAAACCATAACAAACAAACCGACTAAAGAAATGAAAGCATTCGTTTTCCCCGGACAGGGAGCTCAGTTTGTCGGCATGGGTAAAGATCTCTACGATAATAACCCCGTTGCCCGCGAAATGTTTGAAAAAGCCAACGATATTCTCGGTTTTCGCATAACCGACCTGATGTTCTCCGGGACAGACGAGGACCTGCGCCAGACAAAGGTGACCCAGCCCGCCATCTTCCTCCACTCTGTCATCCTCGCCAAGACCCTCGGCGACGAATTCCAGCCCGACATGACCGCCGGACACTCTCTCGGAGAATTCTCGGCGCTGGTTGCTGCCGGAGCTCTCAGTTTCGAGGATGGACTCCGCCTCGTCTCGGCACGCGCACAGGCTATGCAGAAGGCCTGCGAACTGAAACCTTCGACAATGGCTGCCGTGCTTGCCCTTCCCGACGAAAAAGTCGAAGAGATCTGCGATTCGGTCGACGGCGTCGTTGTCTGCGCCAACTATAACTGCCCCGGCCAGGTCGTCATCTCCGGCGAGGTCGAAGCAATCGACGCCGCCTGCGCCAAGGCCCTCGAGGCCGGTGCGCGCCGCGCCCTGAAACTGAAGGTCGGCGGTGCGTTCCACTCCCCCTGTATGGAACCCGCCCGCGCCGAACTCGCCAAGGCAATCGAAGCCACCGAGATCCATACCCCGTCGTGCCCGGTCTATCAGAACGTCGACGGCAAGCCCCACACCGACCCCGCCGAAATCAAACGCAACCTCGTCGCACAGCTGACCGGCGCCGTACGCTGGACCCAGTCTGTCCAGGCAATGATCGAAGACGGAGCCGACGAATTTATCGAACTCGGCCCGGGCAAAGTCCTTCAGGGGCTCGTTGCGAAGATCAGTCGCGACGTCCAGACAAGCGGACGCCAGTGATCCGACAACCCGAGATAACGACGGCGACCCTTCCGAACGGCATGCGTGTCATAGACATCGCTGCGCCGGAATCGGCCACCGACCTCTGCGGCGTCTTTATCGGCGCCGGAACCCGTGACGAGCCTGAGAGCCGTCACGGGCTCGCCCATTTTGTCGAACACACAATCTTCAAAGGAACGACCCGCCGCCGAGCCTGGGCAATCAACAACCGGATGGAAGCGGTCGGCGGCGAATTGAATGCCTTCACCTCGAAAGAGGAAACTTTCGTCTACGCTGTCGGTCCAGCCGGAACCTCGGCCAGAGCAACTGAACTCGTAGCCGACCTGATTGCCAACGCGACCTTCCCCGGACGCGAGATCGACATCGAGCGCTCCGTCATCTGCGACGAGATCGACTCCTACCGCGACACCCCCGCCGACGCCGTCTACGACGACTTCGAAGACCGGCTTTTCGCCGGATCATCGCTCGGACACAACATCCTCGGGACCCGCGACAGCGTCTCGGAGATTACCAGCGAGGATTGCCGCCGGTTTATCGACATCTTCTACACCCCCGGGCGGATGGTCGCTTTCCATATAGGCCGGACAGGACCGTCACGATTCCTCCGTCAGGCAGAAAGCGCGTTCTCGTTAATCAATCGGCCGGAAAATCCGTTGCAGCGTCATTCGCCCCCCGAAGTCACCCGCTTCGACACCGTCGAGCGACACGACAGCCATCAGGCCAACACGGTCATCGGCTGCCGGCTTCCCGGACGCGATAGCAGCGACAGGGCAGCCCTGGCGCTGCTGACCAATATCGTCGGCGGACCCGGAATGAACTCCCTTCTGAACTACGAACTGCGCGAACGTCGCGGACTGGTCTACAGCGTCGACGCTTCGATGACGCTCTACAGCGACTGCGGAATGTTCGCGGTTGCCTACGGCTGTGACCCCGAAGATGACCGCCGGTGCCGCGATCTTGTCAGGAAGGTGCTCCGCAATCGTCTCCACGACTTTCTGACCCCCCGCCGGGTCAGTGCTGCCATCAAACAATATCTCGGCCAGCTGACCGTCTCGAGCGACAACCGCGAGTCGCTCGCCTTCCGTCAGGCCCGCTCGATGCTCTATCGCGGACGGCCGACCGAAAGCGGCGAGACAGCTTCGGAAATCGCCTCTCTGACACCCGCGTCGCTCGGACGCGTCGCCTCGGAGTGGCTCGACCCCGGCCGATTCTCGGTCCATACGATCATCTGACCTGAATTATAGAAATCATATAAGACAGACCAATGAAGATAGCCGACATAGACCTGGGAGACCGTCCCGTCATGCTCGCCCCGATGGAGGATGTGACAGACCGCTCGTTCCGCCTGATCTGCAAGGAACAGGGGGCTGATATGGTCTATACCGAATTTGTGTCAGCCGACGCGTTGATACGCAATATCGCCGCGACCACCCGAAAACTGAATATCGACAGCGGAGAGCGCCCGACCGCAATCCAGATCTACGGTCGCGAAGTCGGTCCGATGGTCGAAGCAGCCAGAATAGTCGAGGAGGCCGGTCCGGACATACTCGACATCAACTTCGGCTGTCCGGTCAAGAAAGTCGCCGGCAAGGGAGCGGGGGCAGGAATGCTCCGCGATATCCCGAAGATGCTCGAGATTACCCGCGCCGTCGTCGACGCCGTCCGGATTCCTGTGACGGTCAAGACCCGCCTGGGGTGGGACCACGACAGCCGGATTATCGTTGACCTCGCCGAACAACTCCAGGACTGCGGCATCGCCGCGCTGACCATCCACGGCCGCACACGCTCCCAGATGTACACCGGACACGCCGACTGGGAGATGATTGCCCGCGTCAAGGAAAATCCCCGCCTCCGGATTCCACTGATCGGCAACGGCGACATAACGACACCGGAACTCGCCGCCGAAGCCTTCAGCCGCTACGGTGTCGATGGAGTCATGGTCGGGCGCGCATCGATCGGCGCCCCCTGGATCTTCCGGGACATACGCCGCCACCTCCACCCCGAAGAACAACTCCCCGAACTGACCGTTTCGGAAAAAATCGGCCTGCTTCGCCGCCAGATAGCCGAGAGTATCGACCGGATCGACGAATACCGCGGCATACTTCATATACGCCGCCATCTCGCCGCCTCGCCCCTGTTCAAATGTATACCGAACTTCCGCGAGACCCGTATCGCGATGCTCCGGGCCTCGACCGCCGGCGAACTCGACACGATCCTGTCGTCGATCGAGACCGACTGGCTCCCCCGCGCAATAAAAATAAACGAAACAAGATAAAATGAAACGAACAATCCTCTCAATTCTAACGGCGGTCGCTGCCATTGTCGCTGCCAACAGTCAACAGAAACAGCATTTCACCCTCGATGTCAAAGATTTCTCCGAACTGAAAGTCGTCGACGGAATCAACGTCGACTACTACTGCCAGAGCGACTCGGCAGGCTATGTCGTTTTCGACGCCGAGCCGGAACTCAGTTCGGCCATTATGTTCACTCCGTCGGACGGCAAACTGACAATACAACTCGCCTCGCGCGACAATATCCCGCAGAACCTCCCGACCGTCCGCGTCTATTCGCGCTATTTGGCATCGGTCGAGAACGACGGCGACTCGCTTGTACGTGTGCTCAACGTCGCCCCCGGACCGAAATTCAAAGCGAAACTCGAAGGAAACGGACGCCTTTCGGTTCGCGATATCGACACGAACGAACTGACTGCCAATCTGATGACCGGCAACGGCTCAATCGTCGTCTTCGGACGCTGCGAAATCGCGAAACTCTATCTCGCCGGAACCGGATCGATAACGGCCGACGAACTGACCGCACGCAAAGTCAACTGCCGCCTCGGCGGAACCGGGACGATAGGTTGCAACGCGACCGAAGAACTCTCGGTCAAAGGTCTCGGAACCGGCAAGGTCTACTATCTCGGAACTCCGAAAATCAAGAACCGCACGCTCGGAATCAAAGTCGAAAGACTCTGAGCGGGCCGGGAGATTACCATTCGAAACTGATCGAGGCGCCGATGCCGTTTAGCGTCGTCGACATTGACCGCCAGCCGTTGTTCGATGTCAGCAGGCGATAGGTCAAACCGATGTTGACCGCCTGCGACTGACTCGACGAACTGACCGGAATACGGACTCCGACCGAGGGCTGGAAATAGAACTGCGTCCCGTGGCCGATCAGATGGTAATTCACCGACAGATAGTCGTCACCGAGCAACCACGCCGCGCCGACTTTCGCCCCGAGATAGGCCGACAGTCCGGCAGAAGGCCCGATGTTAAAGCGAAAATCCGTAAAAACAGGAATCATACAGGCCGTACGGGTCGTTCCGGGATAATAATTGGGTCCCGGATCGGTCAGGACGTCGGTCTCGGGCGCGATTGCCGCGTCGATTCCGATGCCGACCCCCATGAAGAACCACGACGCGTAGCGGAACCCCTGCGACGTCGACAGTTCGACGAAATTGCATCGTGTTTCGCCGATTCCGGCGATGCCGGACAGTTCGACGAACCCCTTGTAGGCAACCGAGCCCGACAGCGCGGGAGAAATAATCGACGGAATCGCGTTGGCGATCTGGACATACTGCGCGTCGGCCCGCGATGCAAAACCGAGAATGACAGCGACAGCCAGTATCAGGTGTCTTAGACTCTTCATAATATACGTTTTTCCTAATTCAACAAGTTGTTGGTGCGGATAGTTCCGAGTCTACTTGTCGTCGTTGTCAAAAAGACGGTCCTCCTCGTCGAGTTTGAAGTCGTGGGCGAGCAGAGCGATGAAATGTGAAATTTGTTTCAGAGCGTCGGCGGTCTGGGGGGTAATCTCTTTGTGCTGGAGTCTGAGCAGGAGAGCGCCGTAGAGCGCCGTGAAGCACGTCTCGATTTCGCCGACCCGGTTGTCGCCAGCTTTCGAGCGCAAATCGACGATATAGGGGAGCGTGCGGTAGAACTCCGCCGAATATTCCGGGAACTTCGGATCCCGGAGCAGGGTCTGGTGGAGTTCGACGAGTTGGGAGAGGATGTTCCGGTTAATCTGGAGATGCCCCTTTTCGACGACCCCTTCGCGGCGCATCATGTCAATCAGCGATTCATACCATTCGACAAGTTTTCGACGTTCGGCATCGGGGAGATTCATCGGCTCGATGATATTTTTTTTGATTCGGTCGATATCGAGGCCGTTGGCACGGATCAGGTCCTCGATATGCCACATATAGATCAGATATTCAGCGATATTCTCTTTGCGTTTTTGTGAGGCTATAAACATATACTCGTTTGGTTTTTGTGGGCCCTGGCCCGTTCGACTAAAATAATAACAAAAAAAAGAGAAAAAAATTTTGTCAGTTTCGAAAAAGGTCGTAACTTTGCACTCGGAAAACGGAAACAATCGTCTTCCGGACAATACAGATTGTCTTGTGGTGTAATGGTAGCACGTCGGATTCTGGTTCCGCCTGTGGGGGTTCGAATCCCTCCAAGACAACGTTTTGAAAGAGTTAAGTTACTTAGATTTAACTCTTTCTTTTTTATGCATGTATATGGAAAACGCCAGCCGGAAGGCTAATTCAGTTAAGTTGGCATAGTCCATCAGGAGGTGACATCTGCGTGACAGAATCGCAGGAATCACCGCGGTAGCGGTGTAATAACGTAGACGGGGGCGAAAGCCCCCGGACCGAATATCCCATAGATTCAGACCACGTTAGTGGTCGAATATAATCCATTATTGCTGGTCGTTATCCGACCGCTAACGCGGTCTATAACAATTAAAAATACAACCGCGGGCTTTCGCCCGCGGCTACTTTCTTGACACCGCTCCGCGGTGTACTCATTCTGTTATGGTCTCTGTCAGGTCAACCCTTTTTTACTGCTGGTTAAAGAGATTTTTGATCGAACCGATCGACGAGAGGACCGACGTCGCTTCGTAGGGCATAAAGACAGTTTTCGAACCGTTGCCCGACGACATATCCTTTATCGTCTCGATATATTTCATCGCGAGCATATAGGTCGCCGGATCGGTCTGGGTCGAAGCGACAGCTTCGGCAACGCGGCGTATAGCCTCAGCTTCAGCCTCGGCGTTCAGAATAATCGCGCGAGCCTCACCCTCGGCGCGGAGAATCTCCGACTGCTTGATTGCCTCGGCCTGGTTGATGCGCGAAGTCCGTTCACCCTCCGAGCGGAGAATCTGTGACTGCTTCTCACCCTCGGCGTTCAGAATCTCGGCGCGGCGGTTACGCTCGGCCTGCATCTGCTTCTCCATCGCAACGCGAACACTTTCCGGAGGCGTGATGTCCTGGAGTTCGACGCGGTTGACCTTTACGCCCCATTTGTTTGTCGCGTCGTCGAGGATTGTCTGAAGGCGCGAGTTGATCGTGTCGCGCGACGACAGAGTTTCGTCGAGTTCGAGTTCGCCGATGACGTTACGAAGCGAAGTCTGGGTCAGTTTCTCGATTGCGTTCGGGAGATTGTCGATTTCGTAGACGGCCTTCTTCGGATCTGTGATCTGGAAGTAGATAAGCGCATTGATTTCGGTCGTTACGTTGTCGCGGGTGATGACCTGCTGGGAGGGAAAATCGTAGACCTGTTCGCGCAGGTCGATCACGGTCGTTGCGGTCATACGTACGACAGTCCGGTTTCCGATTGAGTTTTCAATCCTTCGGGTATAGATTGTCTTCGGGCGGTCGACGAACGGAACGATAAAATTCAGACCGGGCGACAGAACGCTGTGGAAGCGACCGAGGCGTTCAATCACGCGCGTTTCGGACTGCGGCACGACTTTGACGCCGGCCGAGATAATAGCGATCGCCAGCAGGACGATGACAATCGCGAGGATGATAGATACGGTTGACATATCGGTATAACTGTTGGGTTATGAATTAACGGGTTGGACGTGGAGAACGATACTGTCGTAGGAGGTTACGACAACCTCGCTGCCGCGATGGATCGTCGAGTCGGTCGAGGCGCAGACCTGCCAGTTGTCTCCGTCGATACGGGCGCGGCCGAGTTTGCCGGGACGAATCTCCTCGGTCACGATAGCGCGGCGTCCGAGCAAGGCATCCATACCGGTTCGGTCATCGCGGTTTTCGCGACGGTTGCTGTCGAGATGCCAGCGGCGGAAGACAGGCATGAACCAGAGAAACGCGACGACCGATGCGACGGCCAGCGCAACAATCTGCCATATCAGCGCGACATCGAAAAGAGACAGGACGAGCGCAACGATACACCCGACGGCGAGACAGAGGGTCCAAATCATCTGAGACATGACCTCGACTATAACGAGAACAGCAGCGGCGATAAGCCAAATAATCCAAGTTTCCATAGATTTCCGATTTATTTTCTGCAAATATAAAAATAAATCGCGGAATTGTCAAAAAAAAATCGACAGGACAAAGCGCGCAGCAGCCGGATAACCCGACAACTGCGCGCGAACAATCAATTTCTGTTTTTTTTCGGTATTGTCAGTCGAAATAGACCGCATCGACCGGATGCTGTCCCTTCGAACTGAATTTCGAGACATAGCGGCCGCTGCGGTCGAAGCGGTAGATGTCGCCGTCGCTCGAGGCGTAGAAGCTGACGCCGATATAGAACTCATGGGTCTCGGGGTTGACGCTGATCATCGAAATAGTCGCGGAAGAGAGTTCGTCGGGAGCACCGCTGAGGAACGAGGACGAAGAGGTCTTACCCGATTTGATGTCGTAACTGAAGAAACTGTTTGTCGTTGTCATCGTCAGCCAGTCAGTTACCGAATTGACGAAATAGGCCTTTCCGTTATCGACGGCGACCTCGGTCGCATCTCCTATATAGGATACGGCATTGTTGTTCCCGGTGTCAATCATATAGGCTGTATACCCCTTGTCGGCATAGTTTCCGAGACACATAACGAAAAGCCGGTCATCCTCTTCGACAATCTTGTTCGGGTTGACGCCGACGGTTACAGCGCCGACCTTCGAAAGGTCTGAGGTCTTATAGACGAGAACTTGGTCGTGGTAGTGGTATCCGCTGTTTGCTCCCGCGCCGAAAACCATCTCGTAGGCATCCGAGACATAGACGTTACCGTCGGCGACGGCGACACCCTCGAGGTTAGCGGCTTCGGTCTTGACCTTCTTGACGACGGTCAGGTCAGAGCACCGGATTTTCAGGAGCCAGCCGCCGTAGAACGTCGCGAAGATATGCTTGTCGTCGGCGGCGATATAGCGGATTCCGGCCTGGAGGTCGGGATCGTCGACAAACGAAATCGACGACTCAATGACGGCCGCCGAATTGGTTCTGACCAGATAGTTCGAGGTGCTCATCGCGATATACATCGCTCCGTCGTATTCAATCACCTGTTGTCCGGTGTCGCCGAGATTCGTGCCGTTCTGGGCGAGATAGATGTCCCCGATCGATTTTGTCGGATCGTCGGGGTCGATGAACGCCAGGGTCGCGTTGTTGGCGTTCCAGATACCCTGGTTGAGAACGAACATGCGCTGGCGCGGGAGTTTGACCTGGCCGCCGTTTTCCGGGATGTCGGGTTTGTCGTCGGAGCAGGCAGAGGCGCCGAAGCAAAGGGCGACGGCCGCCATCATTTTTAGAATAGACTTTACTTTCATTTTGGTTTTATACTGTTTGTTTCTAAAATTTCATGGATGCAACCAGACGCCATGACCGCCCCGGCATCGGATAATAACGGATGACCTCGTAACTGACGTTGCCGAGATTGACGATTTCGCCGCGGAGGTCGAGCCGTGTCGGGCCGAGCCGGAGAGACCGGCCGACGGTCAGGGTCTGTTCGAAATATCCGGGGATCTCGTTTGCCGTGATATTTTCGGCCATATAATAGCGCCGCCCGACGGCAACGCCAGAGTAGCCGATACGGACAATCGGAGTCTGGAGCGCAACGGAGAAATTGCCGCTGTGGACCGGGGTGTATGGGAGTTGGCCGCCATATTCCTTTGCGTTCGGGTCGGAGAGATTCCGGGCCCGTTGCCACGACCATGCAGCGGTCAGTTCGACCGACGACCGCCACGGAAGCCTCAGGGCGGTCGCAGCTGTCAGGTCGATGCCGTGGACCTTGACGCGGCCGTAGTTGACCATCTTCCAGGTGTACGGGGTCGGGAACGCGACGATCTTGTCGCTGACAAGATTATAGTAGCCGTCGACAGTCAGGGCGAAATACTCCATCAGGGGGAAGAACCGGTGGTTCCAGGTCAGCCCGACGCCGAATTCGTTGGCACGCTCGGGGCGGAGAGTGCGGTTGCCGGCGCGTTCGTAGTAGAGATCGTTGAACGAGGGAGTCCGGAATGTGTTTTTATAGAGCGCACGGAGGAAGAACATTTCCGAACGCCAGGGCTGGACGCTAATCGAAGCCGCGGGGCTGAGACGACGGATATCTTCCGGAGCCTTGCCCTGGCGGACACTTTCCGATATGACGGTCGCGAGCAGGGAGGCGTTGGCGGTCAGGATACCCCGGCGCCATCGAGCCGCCAGGGAGGTCAGCGAACTGATCCGTCGCGGAAAGGGGCAGGAGGGGAGGGTGCTTTCGAGTTTGTTGACGACTGCGTCCTCAGCCAGCGCGAGAGTCAGACCGGAGATTGGCTGATATGAGGCGGTGGCGGTCAGATAATATTCATCCTGGCGATGAGTTGCCTGATAGATTCCGCCGGTATACTGCGGACTTTTCTCCCGGTCGCGGTTCCAGCCGTAGTTGTACTTTGCGGCGGCTTGAACCGACCATTTTCCGGAAAGCCGCGCGCGCCAGCGTGCCTGAACGAAAATGTTCCGGTCGCGAAGGGTCTCGGTCGAGACAGGATTGTAGAGCGTAACGGCGCCCGGAAGTCCGCGGAGCGAGTTGAACCAGTAGGCTTTTACCTGCAGACGGGAGTCGTCGGAAAAATCATATGAGAAATTGCCCTCGGCGTGCCATGAATCGATAGCCGAATTGTATCGTTTTTCGCGCGAGGTCTGGGTTCCGTTGACAAGAGTGAACGGGTAGTTTCCGTCGGCGCGTAGATAATCACTGTTCAGCGCGACTGACGTTCTTTCTGAGGGCTTGTTCCACCATCGGAACGAAGGATTGACAAAGCCGAACGAGCCCCCTTTGATTCCGGCAAGAAATGCATTGCGGCGGCCGTTGTCGAACTCGGCGGTGGCGGTCGTGATACTCAGGGTTGCACCGGCGGCGTAGAGAGACGCTGGCTGGAGCATGTCGTCGCTCCCCCCGATCGAAAGCGAAAGAGCAGCGACATTGTCGAGCGAGAATCGTCCGATATCGATCTGTCCTCCCTGGCAGTTGCTGACGGGGAGGCCGTCGTAACTGACGCCGGTATGTGCGGCTCCCATATTCCGGACCGACACGGTCTTCAGCCCCCCGATACCGCCGTAGTCCCTGACTGTTGTGCCAGCGAAACGTCTGACGGCGTCGGCCATATCCTGAATGCCGAGATTGGCAATCGTCGAGGCGGTCACGGTCTGGACCGGCATCGCTGTGACGACCCTGACCGGAGATCGCCGGGCCGATACGACGACAGTGTCGAGCAGTAGCGACACTGAGTCGGTCGGTTCGGCCGGATATGCTCCGACGGCCGAAATGACGACAGCGATTGATGCTAATATATGTCTGGATACAGTCAGTCTGGTCATGTTGAGTTCTGTCTCCCGAAAACTCGTTGTAACATAAGCGATTCAGACAGGTCTTCTGACTTATTCCGCCCCTTCCATCGCCTTCCCGCCGCGCAGATGCGGCAGTGACGTTCAGTTATGGCCGGGTTTTGTATGGAAATCACAGCAGCGGGTCTGTCCGGGAGTCTCACCCGGTTCCCTTGGTCTTGAATCCGGTTGCAAAATTAGTATATAGTGGAGAATTTGCCAAATTGAACAAAAATAGTTACTTTTGCATCTGACACATAAATGACCCGACAATGGCAAGAATCAAATACCCGATTGGCATACAGACCTTCTCTGAAATCAGGGAAGAGGGATACCTCTATGTGGACAAAACCGGCTATATCGACCAGATGATAAGCACGG
>JAMPGR010000002.1 GCA_023663805.1 Clostridium sp.
CATCTGGAGAGTGTTGTATTTGTGGCTGAGATACATGTTGGTGATTCCGGTGCGCCGGGCAGTGTGGCTCGTGACACATTCGTAGCGCGGCACTATCACATTGCCGTTCAAGTCGTATTCGGGTTCTTTGCCGGCTTTCATAAATGCCTCCTTCTGCTTCATTGTCAGCTTGGTCACCACCTTCTCTTTCAGCGTCGGCACTGTCTCAGACAAATCTTTCAAAATCCCTTTGATATATCGGTTCAGCACTTGCTCGTTGGCTTTCGGTATGTTGTAGCCATATTTCTCGCAGATAGCAATGAGGTTATCATTCAGCACCGGAATGATAACACAGATAGCAGCGAGTCTTTAATCGCAGATTACGCAGAAAATTGTTTGCGAAATTTAGACCAATTCGCGATTAAACAGGCATGTTCCACCAGAATGGGAACATGCCTTCGAAATCGTTTTTCAGGATGTAGGGTCAGGCGGTGACGACCGACTCGAGACGGCGGAGGGAGGGATCGAGACGGGCACGGTCGGCGTCGATGACGACGCACTCTTTCAGCGTTTCGGGGAGGTCGACTCCGTCGAAACGCATGACGACAATCTTCTTGCCCGAGCGGCATGCTTTCGCGAGGAGTTCCTCGTCAGAGGGATCGCGGAGCGAATTCTCTGTCAGGACATAGACCATCTGGCGGCTGGCGGCCAGAGCATCATCTTCCGACAGCGTTTCGGCGTCGGTCACCGGCAGACGGTCGACACTGCGGTCGAAAGTTGTCATGCCGCGGTCGCGGAGATACTGCGAGATATACGAAACGAGGTAGGTATCCTCGGCGTTCAGGTTGAAAAAAATATCGAAATCGTTGTGTTTCATACCGGTGGTATTTTTTTATATATTACCAACAATCGAAACCGCGCTATTGTTCGCACGCCTCGCGCGCCGCCCTGAGCGACTCCGGGCGGCCGATATCGAACCAGCGGTAGCGCTCCCACCACTGCAGGTAACTGCCGATTATCAGACTGTTGCAATTCGCGATATAGAAGTCCATTATCGAGAACGCCTCCCCCGGCTTCCACAACGCGATCTTGTCGAGCACATCGCGGTTGATTATATGAACACCGCCGAAAGCCCAGGGGGTCAGTCGCGAAGTGTCGGTCAGCGTCGGGGGACGCACCTCTGAGGTTGTCATGTTTTTCCAGCCGCGCATCCGGTTCGGAATCTCGAACAACAGACGGCGGGAGGAATCGCGTGAATCGACAAGGAGGGTCACGTCGCGACAGAGTTCCGTTTCGTGGGCGCGGATCATTTCGCGCAACGAGACATCGGTCAGGATGTCGGCGTTGTGGAGCAGTATCGGGCCATATTCGCCGCGGAACAGCGGGGCGGCGGCTGCGAGTCCCCCGCCGGTATCGAGAAGACGGTCTGTCTCGTCGCTGACGGTGACCTTCAGACCCGTAAAACGGTTGCTGTCGAGCCAGTCGCGGATCATCTGGCCGTGGTGGTGGACATTGACGACCGCCTCTGTAATTCCGGCATCTCTAAGATTCCGGAGAACATGTCCGAGCACGGGCTCTCCGCCGACTTCGATCAGAGCCTTCGGACAGGTGTCGGTCAGCGGACGCAGGCGCGACCCGACCCCGGCGGCAAAAACCATTGCTTTCACAGCAGTTCGAATATATCTTGTTCACGATGGATCAGGCGGACCGAGACACGGCGTCCGCTGACCGCCCGGGCTAGACGGCGGGCGAGCAGGTCGGCGCAGTAGACCGAGCGGTGGCGTCCGCCCGTACAGCCGAAAGCAATCTGAAGTCTTGTGAAACCCCGTTCGAGATAGCGTTCGACCGACGGGGAAACCATAGCCAGGGCGCCGTCGACGAAGCGGTCACACTCGCCGTTGTCACACAGGAACGCGATGACCTCGCTGTCGCGTCCGGTCAGCGGTTTGAAACGGTCGTAGCGGCCCGGATTGTGCATCGCCCGGCAGTCGAACACAAACCCTCCTCCGTTTCCGGAGAAATCGACCGGGACACCTTTTCTATAGGAGAAACTGATGACGTCGACCGTCAGCCCGACGGAATCGGCCGGAGGAACGGCCTGGGGGTTGCGGCGCCGGAAGTTCTCCGCGACACGTTCCAGAGCCCCCCGCACGATCGGAAAATGACCGAGCACATCGGCCGGGAGCGACGCGAGCGACCCGACGGCCGCGGGTATGACCGACAGGAAACGCGCCTTCCGCTCGACCAGGCCGCGGAAGCCGTAGGCACCGAGCACCTGGAGCGTCCGGAAGAGACGGTTCAGACCGACACCGGCGCGGAACTCCCCTTCGGTCATTCCAGGCAGATATTCAGCCAGAGCGTCGCGGTAGGTTTCCATCAACTCGCGGCGCAACGCCCCGGGGAACGCCGCGCGGGTCTGGAAGACAAACGAAACGGCGTCGTAGAACGGCGAGCCCAGGCGCGCCCCCTGGAAGTCAATCAGCGTCAGGCGTCCGTCGTCACCGACCATCAGGTTACGGCTCTGATAGTCGCGCATGATCAGCGACTTCGGCGCATAGTCGTCTGCAAGCATATCGGCCAGGCGGGAGAACTCGTTTTCGAGGTCATCCTCGTCGAAGCCGTCGTCGAAGACCTTCAGGAACTCATATTTGAAATAATTCAGGTCCCACATAACACACCGATTGTCCATCGCCTCGCGGGGATAGCAGAGGCTCGTGTCGAGACCGTCGAGGCCGTCGAACTGAAATCGCGGGAGCATCGCGACAGCGTCCCTCAGCAGGGGCCGGATACCCTCCAGAGCGGAGTCGCCGCCACGGCGCGCCTCCTCGATCAGGTCGAAGAGCGAGCGTCGTCCGGCATCGGTCTGGAGATATGCCCGGCCGTCGGCCGACACTGCCAGCACTTCCGGCACCGGCAACTGTTTCGACCGGAAATGGCGGCTGAGGCGGATAAACGCCCCGTTCTCCTCGAAATTGTCGCCGAATGTCGCCACGACGGTCGTTCCGTCGGCCAGCGCGACACGGCGGTAGCGGCGGGATGATCCCGCCTGACTGATTTTCTCTATCGAACAGATCGGGCCGTGGCTGAGGGTCAGGCCCGCCTGGCCACACAACTCCCGGATCGTCGTTTCTTCCTGTTCCATTCTATTGTCGTTTCTGTTTTATTTTGCAAAATAAACAAAAAAGATGTAATTTCGCAACCCTATCGACAATCTATGGACCATAACCAAAAGACCTACGGCCTCCTGGGCCGCAAACTCGGCCACTCCTTCTCCCGCCGGTTCTTCGCTGACAAATTCCGCCGCGAAAATATCGACGCACGCTATCTGAATTTCGAACTCGGGGATATCTCTTCTGTCAGGAATCTCGTCGCGTCTGACCCCTCGCTTTCGGGGCTGAACGTAACGATCCCATACAAGGAGACGGTCATCCCATATCTCGATTCGCTCAGCGAAACGGCCCGGCGCGTAGGTGCCGTCAACACGATAATAATTGACCGGAAGTCTGACGGAGAAATCAGTCTTTGCGGCGACAACACCGACATCACCGGGTTCCGTATCGCACTGAAAAAAATTATCTTAGAAGCGGGATTCACGCCCGCCGAAGCAATCGTACTAGGCTCCGGCGGCGCCTCGAAAGCGGTCGTATATGCCCTGGCGCAGTCCGGTATCAAGTCGGCCGTCGTTTCGCGGATGCCCCGCGCCGGACAGACCGGATATGACTCGATCGACCCCGGGACTGTTGACCGCTGTGGGCTCGTCGTCAACACGACTCCCTGCGGGATGTGGCCCGACACGGAGACCGCACCCCCCTTCCCCTACCCGCTCCTTTCCGGGCGACCCCACATCTGCTTCGACCTCGTCTACAACCCGGAGGTCACCCGCTTTATGGAACTATGCGCGGCCGAAGGCGCCGTAGTCTCGAACGGACTCGAAATGCTCCGACAGCAGGCTGTCGCATCGTGGCGACTCTGGAACGGCCGAACCTGACGGCGAAAACCTTTTCGCGAGACAGGCGTTATATTTTCAAACAACGGGACGGATTGCCACCCCGGCTACTAAAAAACACATTTATGACATAGAACAACGACAGAAAGAAAAACACAATTTAACAAGAGAGAGATAGTTATTTACTGCAACCTCCGCGTTTCAGACTTAACTTGGTCATTTATCAACGTTAAAAAACTATTCAAGATGAAAAAACTATTTGTTTTAGGTGCAGCAGTCATGGTCGGTATCTTCTCGGCCAGCGCACAACAGGAAGCGTTAGCGCGCACGAACTTCGGATCTAACTGGTCAGTCGGCGTTGAAGGCGGTGTCGCAACCCCGATGAGCCACCATGCTTTCTTCGGCTCGATGAGAGGAGTCGTCGGTGTGAACGTCCACAAACAGATATCACCGACCTTCGGCCTCGGCGTCGAGGGACAGTTCGGAATCAACACCTCGTCGTGGTCACCCGTCAAGAGTTCGACGGCGTTTGACGCCAGTTACGTAGGGCTTTATGGAACAGCCAACCTCTTCAACCTCTTCGGAGGATATCAGTGCGGCGGACGTGTCTTCGACATCGATCTCGTTGCCGGCGCAGGATGGGGCCACGACTACTACAACAAGGGTGCGGGTACAGACGACAACTACTTCGCAACCCGTACGGGTCTCAACTTCAACTTCAACGTCTCGCAGAACCTGACAATCGCCGTCAAACCCGCTGTCGTATGGGCCATGACCAGCCACGGCTACAACTTCGACGGAATCAAGCAGACTTCCGCAGGCTATAACCGCAACAACGCCGCATTCGAAGTCATGGTCGGCCTGAAATATCGCTTCGGCGACGGTTTCCAGTGTGTCGAACCATACAACCAGGCTGAAATCGACGCCCTGAATGCCCGAATCAACGAACTCCGCGGCGACGTCGACGCTTCTGTCGCAGCCCTCGCCGCAAGCCAGGCCGAGGCCGCCGCACTCGCCGCACAACTCCAGGCATGCCAGAGCCGTCCGACCACTGTCGTCAAAGAGACAACCAACACCCTGAGCAGCGTCCGCTATGTCTTCTTCAAGATCGGATCGTCGAAGATCACGGCTGACCAGATGCCTAACGTCGAGATGGTCGCCGCATATCTGAAGAACCACCCGAACTCGAAGGTCGTCGTCAAGGGTTATGCATCGCCCGACGGAAACTATGATTTCAATGTCAAACTCGCTGCCGCACGTGCCGAATCGGTCAAGAACTCCCTGATCAAGAAATATGGAATCAAGGCCGACCGTATCACAGCCGAGGGCGAAGGCATAGGAAATATGTTCGCCGAAGAATCATGGAACCGCGTTTCGATCTGTACGATCGAAGACTGACGCCGGGCGCCATATCTGATGAAAAACACACAACCAAGCACAAAAAGCGCAATTTCAAAGAAAGACAAATTACATCTCTTGATTAAATAACGAAGGCGTTCCTGCTTCGACAGCCGGCCGGCAGTCGAAGCAGGAACTTTTTTTGTCGTCACGCAAAAAAATCGCTACTTTTGCATCACCAATGGAAAATTATCTCGACCAACTGAATCAGCAGCAACGCGAGGCAGTCGAATATCTCGACGGCGCCGAACTCGTCATCGCAGGGGCGGGCTCGGGAAAGACCCGCGTGCTGACCTACAAGATACTCCACCTGCTACACCAGGGCTACGAACCCTGGCGTATCCTCGCGCTGACATTCACGAACAAAGCCGCCCGCGAAATCCGCGAACGAATCGAAGCGATGCTCGGCCCGAACACCGCCCGCAACATCTGGATGGGGACGTTCCACTCGGTCTTCGCCCGCATTCTCCGCGCCCACGCCGACCGTCTCGGTTTCAAACCGACCTTTACGATCTACGACACCGCCGACAGCCGCTCGCTGATAAAGATAATTCTCCGCGAACTCGGCCTCGACATAAAGACCTATCCGGTCTCGGCCGTCCACTCGACGATCTCGAAGGCAAAAAACCGCCTCGTCACCCCCGCCGACTACGCCGCCTCGGCCGACTGCGCCCGCGTCGACGCTAAAGCGCGCCGTCCACGAATGGCCGAAATCTACGCTATGTATGCCGAACGCTGTCATGTCGCCGACTCTCTCGATTTCGACGACCTGCTGCTCTACACCTGGAAACTCTTCCGCGACAACCCCGACATTCTCGAGCAATACCGGACCCACTTCCGCTATGTCCTCGTCGACGAATACCAGGACACGAACTACGCCCAGAGCCAGATTATCGCCCAGCTGACCGAGGGGCGCCGCAACCTCTGCGTCGTCGGCGACGACGCCCAGAGCATCTACTCCTTCCGCGGGGCGAACATCCGGAACATCCTCGACATGGAACGCCTTTACCCCGAGTTGAAGCAGTTCAAACTCGAACAGAACTACCGCTCGACCCAGAATATCATCAACGCCGCCAACTCCCTGATCGACAAAAATAAAGACCAGATTCGCAAAACGATTTTCTCCCGGAACGACGTCGGCGAGAAGATACGCGTCGTCCGTTGTACGAACGACATCGAGGAGAGCGAGACCGTCGCCAACGCGATATTCCGCCGCCGCCACCAGACCCACGACTCGCTCGACGAGTTCGCCATCCTCTACCGTACGAACGCCCAGAGCCGCATGCTCGAGGAGAATCTCCGGAACCTGAACCTTCCCTACAGGATCTGGGGGGGCACATCCTTCTACCAGCGAAAGGAGATCAAGGACGCGCTCGCCTATTTCCGCCTCGTTGTCAACCCCGACGACGACGAGTCGCTCCGGCGGATAATCAACTACCCCCTGCGCGGAATCGGCGACACGACCCTCGGGCGGCTCGGCGAAGCGGCCGTCGAAAACCGGGTCTCGATATGGAGCGTCATCTCCGATCCCGCGAAATATGACTGGGCGGGAATACGGCAGGCCGCATGGCGAAAGATCACCCCCTTCCGCGACATGATCTCCCGGCTCTCGTCCCGCGCCGGAGCCGACGGCGGGGATGCCTTCGAACTCGCAAAAGATATCCTCGACCACAGCGGAATGATCCAGGAGTTCGATTCAGAAACAACGCCCGAGAACATCTCCCGCCGCGAGAATCTCTCGGAACTTCTGAACGGCGTCCGCCAGTATGTCGACAACCCCGCGACCGAAGACACGACCCTCGCAGGATTCCTCGGCCAGGCATCGCTCGCGACCGACCAGGACACCGACGGCCAGCAGGGTGAGCGGATTACCCTGATGACCGTCCACGCCGCAAAAGGACTCGAGTTCACCAACGTCTATATCGTCGGGGTCGAGGACGAATACTTCCCCTCGCTGATGAGCTGGGATTCGATCGCGGCGATCGAGGAGGAAAGGCGGTTGCTCTACGTCGCGATGACCCGCGCGAAGAAATACTGCATGATGACCTACACGACGAAACGAAGCCGGAACGGACAGATCGTCGAAGCCAATCCCTCGCGCTTCCTGACAGACATCGACCGCAGTCTGCTCGACGCTCCGCGGAATCTCGGAAGAGAAGGCCGGACCGCCCCGCTGCGACACTCCTCCGGCGGCTTCTCATCCGGACCCCGGATCCGGTTCCCCGAACCGGTACACAACCCCCTCCCCGCCGCACCCGCCGCACCCTCGATGCCCGCTCCCGAACCGATAGGCGGCGGCCGCTTCGAAATCCACGACATCAGCGAACTGGCCCCGGACATGCGGATCATCCACAACCGCTTCGGCGCCGGAACGATCCTCAGTCTCGACCCCGACCTGACCCCGGCGCGAATCACGGTCGCTTTCGACAACAGCGACACGAAGGTCCTGATCCTCAGTTTCTCACGTTTTCAAATCATCCCGAAGTGAACACCCTCCCACCGACCCCCTGCTATATCGTCTACGAAGAGCGCCTGCGCCGCAATCTCGAACTGATCACGGACGTCGCCCGCCGCGCCGGAGTCCGGATAATCATGGCCTTCAAGGCCAACGCCCTCTGGCGGACATTCGGAATCATCGCCGAATATAACCGCGACTTCACCGCCAGTTCGCTAAACGAACTCCGCCTCGGAAACGAGACCCTCGGCGGCGAGGCCCACAGTTACTGCCCCGTCTACACCGACGCGACGATCGACGAGTTTATCTCGCGAAGCTCCCACATCACCTTCAACTCGCTCGACCAGGCACACCGCTACGGCACCCGCGCCGCGGCAGCCGGAGTATCCTGCGGACTCAGGGTCAACCCCCGCTGCTCGGTCATCGAGACAGACATCTACAACCCTGCCCTCCCCGGATCGCGCTTCGGGGTGAGAGCTGACCGTCTCTCCGTCGAGACACTTCCCGAAGACATCGAGGGACTCCACTTCCACGCCCTCTGCGAGTCAGACAGCCACGATCTCGAACGCGTACTCGGAGCATTCGAACAACAGTTCGGCGCGGTTATCGACAGCGGCCGGATACGCTGGGTCAACATGGGCGGAGGCCACCTGATGACGCGCCGGGGATATGACACCGGTCACCTTGTCGCCCTGCTGACCTCGTTCAAGGAGCGTCACCCCGGCGTCGAGGTCATTCTCGAGCCGGGAAGCGCATGGACCTGGCGGACAGGCGACCTCCATGTCTCGGTTCTCGACCTCGTCGAGAACGACGGAATCCGGACGGCCGTCATCGACGCCTCCTTCGCCTGCCATATGCCCGACTGCCTCGAGATGCCCTACAAACCGGCGATCACCGAAGCGCTCCCCGACGACACGTCCGACACCCCCTTCCGCTACCGCCTCGGGGGGAATTCCTGCCTCAGCGGCGACTGGGTCGGCGACTGGGTCTTCGACCGCGCCCTCGAGCCGGGCCGGCGCCTGACGCTCGAGGATATGAACCACTACACAACCGTCAAGACAACGATGTTCAACGGAATCCAGCATCCGTCGATCTATCTGGTCGACAGCCGCGGAGAAGTCCGCCTGCTGAGAGAATACACCTTCGAAGACTACAAATCGAGAATGTCATGAACCCGCAACCAGACAACACCTCCCCCCGCCCCCGCCGTTTCGGCGTGATCGTCCCGGTCTACAACCGCGTCGACGAAGTCCGCGACCTTCTCGAGAGCCTCCTCGGGCAGAAGGATGACGACTTCGAGGTCATCATTGTCGAGGACGGCTCGAGCCAGCCCTGCGGCGAGATCTGCGAACAATACCGCTGCCGGGGACTCGACGTCCGCTACTACTATAAGGAGAACGAGGGGCGATCAATCGCCCGCAACTACGGAATCGAACGCTGCGACGCCGACTGGCTCCTCTTCTTCGACAGCGACTGTGTCATCCCCGACGGATATTTCCGACGCCTCGGCACCCGCCTCGACGCCGAACCGCTCGACTGTTTCGGCGGCCCCGACGCGGCCAACGATTCGTTCACGACGACCCAGAAGGCGATCAACTTCGCGATGACCTCCTTTCTGACGACAGGCGGAATCCGAGGCGGAAAGGTCAGTATGGAGAAATTCACCCCGCGGACCTTCAACATGGGGTTCTCGCGGAGGGTCTACGAACGGGTCGGCGGATTCCGCGAGATGTTCAGCGAGGATATCGACATGTCGACCCGCATACGTCTGGCCGGATTCCGCACAGGCCTCGTCCGCGACGCCTTCGTCTACCACAAACGCCGCGTCGGTTTCCGGAAATTCTTCCGCCAGGTCTATGTCTTCGGGATGTCGCGCATATCGCTCCACCTGCTCTATCCAGGCTCGATGAAGCCGGTCCATATGCTCCCGGCTTTCGCCGTCATCGCCGCAGTCGCGATGCTCGCGATGGCTCTGGCGGTGTCGCCCTGGTGGCTCCTGCCCTTCGGACTGTGGATACTCGCAATCTTTGTCTCGGCCCTCGCCGAGTCTCGCTCGCTGACGATTGCGTTGAAAGCGGTTCCGGCATCCGTGATCCAGATTGGAGGCTACGGCCTCGGATTCATCAACGCCTTCACCCGGAAGATACTCCTCGGCCGGGGCCGCGACATCGAAGAAGAAATTGAAATCCGAAAAGGGAAAAATGAACAACTCTGAAACACCCCGCCGCGTCTCCGACATGGCCTCGGACGACCGTCCGCGCGAAAAGGCCCTCCAATACGGTGTCGAGTCGCTGACCGATACCGAACTGATAGCGATTGCTCTCGGAAGCGGAATCGTCGGCAAATCTGTTATCGATGTCAGCCGCGAGATACTCGCCTCGGTCGGCGACAATCCCGCCCTGCTCCGCCGCATGACACTCCAGAAACTCCAGAAACAGTTCAAGGGAATCGGTCCGGCAAAGGCAGTCCAGCTTCTGGCCGCAATCGAGCTCGGCGTTCGCGTCCAGTCGAGAGCCTCCTACGAGAGTTTCCGCCCTATCAGTTCGTCGAAAGATATCCACGCAATCATGCAGGCGAACGGCAACAAACCGGTAGAGGAGATGTGGGCCCTACTGCTCGACCGGCGTAACCGTCTGATCCGGCGCGAGATGATCAGCCGAGGCGGCACAGCAGCGACCGTTGTCGACATGAAAGTCATTTTCGCCCACGCGCTCGACCACCTCGCCAACGGAATCATTCTCGTCCACAACCACCCCTCCGGCAACCTGCGCCCCAGCCCCGAGGATGACCGCCTGACACGCCGCGCAGCCGATGCGGCCAAACTCCTCGACATGCGCCTCTTCGACCATCTGATCGTCACGGAAGAGGGATACTACAGCTATGCCGATGAAGGACGCCTCTGACAACCGCCGACAGACTTCGTTCCGCTTCAAACGGTTCGCCGTCGCCGACAGCCGTTCGGCGATGAAGATCGGGACAGACGGCGTCCTGCTCGGCGCCTGGGCGACGGTCGAAGAGGGTGTCGAGGCCTGGGATGTCGGCGCGGGTTCTGGTGTAATCTCCCTGATGCTGGCCCAGCGCGGGGCTGCCACGGTCACTGCCGTCGAGATCGACCCCGGAGCGGCAGCCGACCTTCGCGACAACGCCGCCGCCTCCCCGTGGCCCGGAAGAATCCTGTCAGTCGAAGGTGACTTCCGACGTCTCTGGCACGAACTGCCCGCGCCCGGTCTGATTGTCAGCAATCCCCCCTTCTTCGACGAGGCTCTCCGCTCCCCAGACCCCGGCCGAGCCGCCGCACGTCACGAGGGGAGCCTGACCTTCGCCGACATTTTCCGTGCTGCCGGCCAGCGGCTCCCGGAGGGGGGACGCCTCTCCCTCGCCGCCCCCTTCCGCCGGCTCGACGACCTCGTTTTCGAAGCGGAACTCTCGAGGCTCCGCCCCGAGCGGATCGCCCGCGTCGTGACGACCGAAGGGAAACCCGCGCGTCGGGTCCTGATCGAATTCCGGAAGAGCGCGGTCGCGATCGCCGCGGCCGAAGAGACCCTGACAATCCGCCTCGCCGACGGTTCTTTCTCCGACAGATACCACCAATTGTGTAACGAATTCTATCTCAAATTATGAACAACAATAATCCGCTTCTGCAGCCCGGGCCCGCCGCGACCTCCGGCCCGTATTGTTTTACCGTCCCGTTCGCCAGACGAATCCTCTTTTTCATCCTGATTGCCGCCGCCTCGCTGCTTGTCATGGCCCTGGCAATGATCCCCTTCGCCGGGGAGACTACGGTCCGGTCGCTCCGCGTCATGACCGTCATCCAGGATCTTTTCCTCTTTATCCTCCCCCCGGTCGCGACAGCCGTTGTCATCTCGCGCCGCCCGGCGTCGCTACTGGCCGTCGACCGCGGCGTCGGCCCCCTGACGCTGCTGCTGGCTGCCGCCGGACTGATTGTCTCGATTCCGGCGATGAACATGATCGTCGAATGGAACGAATCGCTGACGCTTCCCGAGTCGCTAGCCGGCCTCGAGGAGCGGTTGCGCGCGATGGAAGAAGCCGCCCGCGACGCGGTCCTTCTTCTGATGGGTGACCATAACGCCGGATCGTTCATAATGGCCGTGCTGATTATGGGGATCATGGCCGGACTGAGCGAGGAACTCTTCTTCCGCGCCGGAATCCAGCGTCTGCTCTCGACCGGACCGGTCAACCCCCACGTTGCCATCTGGCTGACGGCGTTCATCTTCAGCGCGATCCACATGCAGTTCTACGGCTTCGTCCCCCGCCTTCTGCTCGGAGCCTACTTCGGCTATCTGCTCTGGTGGAGCGGGTCGGTCTGGCTTCCCGTCGCGATCCACGCCCTGAACAACACGATGGTCATCATCGGCGAATTCACAGCCGGAGCCGACGGCACTAACGCTGTCGACACAATCGGAACCGGCGGGTCGTCGGCCGACATCCTGACGGTGTGCGCCAGTGTCGCCGCCTTCGCCGCGACAATACTTCTGCTCAGGCGGAGAGCACGCCGGTCGTCGTGACGAACCATAGTCGCAGACAGATTGTTCTATCTGTGACCCCATGTTTCAACACGACTATGCACGATACCGAACACAACACACCTTCGGCCCGGGAGCCAGAGCACAGCATTTTCTACGCTGCCCGCCAGACCCTGCGCCACTATGCCTCGGGAGGCAATGTATTGATGGCCGCAACACTGCTGGCCCTGATCGTAGCGAACATTCCCGGCCTGAACACCCTCTACGACGACTTCTGGCAGCAGGAGATCCGCCTCCAGGTCGGGTCGTTCAACCTCTTCAGCCACGACGGCCATCCGATGTCGATGCTCGCGTTCATCAACGACGCCCTGATGGCGATATTCTTTTTTTCGATCGGCCTCGAGATCAAACGCGAGATTCTCGTCGGCGAACTCGCCTCGTTCCGCCAGGCACTGTTGCCGATCATGGGTGCGTTCGGCGGCATGGTCCTCCCGGTCGCGATCTTCTTTATGATGAGCAGCGGAACCGACTATTCCGACGGAGCGGCAATTCCGATGGCGACCGACATCGCCTTCTCCCTCGGTGTTCTGGCGATTCTCGGCAGCCGCGTTCCGGTCAGCCTGAAGGTGTTCCTGACGACCCTTGCGGTCGTTGACGACATCGGCGGAATAATCGTGATCGCCCTGTTCTACTCGGGCCATATCAACGCCCTCTACCTCCTTGTCGCCGCCGGACTGTTCGGCGTTCTCCTGCTCGGGTCGCGCATGAAGATAAAGAGCAAGATGTTCTACGTCGGGATCGGCGGTGTCATCTGGTTTCTCTTCCTCAACAGCGGAATCCACCCGACGATAGCCGGCGTCCTCGTTGCCCTCTGCGTCCCGGCAACGCCGGTCTATCCCCCGAAAAAATACATAAAAAAAATTCGCCGGGCTATCTCTAATTTCCGGTCAGACGACGACGAGAGCCTCAGCGCACTGACAATTCTCGACAAGAACAAACTCGACTGGCTGAAACAGATCGAATCGGCTTCCGACAAGGTGATCTCCCCGCTCCAGGACATGGAAGACACGCTCCATCCGGTTGTCAACTATCTGATTGTCCCCCTCTTCGCCTTCGCCAACGCCGGAATCTGCCTCGCCGGTCTCGACCCGGCGTCGATCGTCGAGGGAATCTCGCTGGCGATTATCCTCGGCCTCGTCGTCGGGAAATTCGTCGGGATTCTCGGATTCTCCTGGCTGACGGTCCGCCTCGGATGGGCTCCGATGCCCGAGCGCTGCGACTGGCGGATGATGGCATCCGTCTCCCTTCTCGGCGGCATCGGCTTCACGGTCTCGCTGTTCATCGCGAACCTGACGTTCGTCTCCGGTGGCGCGGCAGCGGCTGCGCTCCTCGGCCAGGCCAAACTCGGAATTATCGTCGGATCGCTTCTCGCCGGGGTCGGCGGGTTCGTTCTTCTGAACCGTTTTCTGCCTCGCGAACCCCAGGTCGAACCCGAAGACTGAAGTTTTAACAACAAATAACAGGGCGAAATGTTAATTTTATCACAATTTTTTGTTAATTTTGACCTTTGAATTGGAAAGGATGCCGAAAGCGGCATTCCGACCCAACAATTGACCCCCTCCGGGCGTTAACATAGTATAATAATTTTTAACGGCTCGACGTAGCCTGCGAAACGACTGATAATGAAGAAATCGACAATCTGGTTTTTAACCGTAATCATGGCTCTGACGCTGACCGGCCTGCTTTATATGCAGATCAGTTACATGAAGAACATGATCAGGATGCGCGAGGACCAATTCACCGAAGGGGTCCGGCGCAGTCTGTGGATGGTCGTGTCGTCGCTCGAGCAGGACGAGACGAAACACTATCTCGAGACCGACTTCTCGATGCTCGAGACCAGCGTCCTGCCGAAAATCGAGGCCCCCGGAATCGGAGGAATCGACAACTCCCGGACAAATTCTCCCGAACTGTCGCTCGACCGTTCGGCCGCCCGCTACCGCTCGATGCAGGATGTGCTCCGGAGCCAGTATCTCTACCAGCGCGGGTTGTTGAACGAAGTTATCCTGAATATACTGAACCAGTCGCGCAACCGCCCGGTTCGCGAACGCGCCGACTCTGCCAGCGTCGAACACTATCTCGAGGAGGCCCTCTCGAACAACGGCCTCGACATCCCCTTCGAGTTTGCGGTAGTCAGCCGGAACGGAACCCCCTTCTACCAGACCGCCGGCTACGACCAGGCCGCCGCAACCCGCAGCGAGGTCTACACCCAGACCCTCTTCCCGAACGACGTCCAACCCCGCCTGAACTCCCTGCGAATCTGGTTCCCGACGAAGAAAGACTATATCTACTCGTCGATCCGCTTCATGATTCCGTCGTTCCTGTTCAGTTTCATCCTCCTGCTGATGTTCATCTACACGATCGTCGTCGCTTTCCGCCAGAAGAAACTGACCGAGATGAAGAACGACTTCATCAACAACATGACCCACGAGTTCAAGACCCCGATATCGAGCATATCGCTCGCCGCCCAGATGCTCGAGGACAACTCTGTCAGGAAATCGCCGGCGATGCTCCAGCATATCTCGACGGTCATCAACGACGAGACGAAACGCCTGCGGTTCCAGGTCGAGAAGGTCCTCCAGATGTCGATGTTCGACCGCCAGAGGGCGACCCTGCGCCTCCAGGTCATCGACGCCAACGTCGCGATCGCGAACATAACCCACACCTTCAAACTGAAAGTCGAAAAATACGGCGGCAGCATCGACGCAGTTCTCGACGCCGAGGATGCCGAGGTCAACGTCGACGAGATGCACTTTACGAACGTTATCTTCAACCTCCTCGACAACGCCGTCAAATATCGCCGCGAGGATGTCCCCCTGAAACTGGTCGTCACCTCCAGGGACCTCCCCGACCGCCGTCTCCAGATCACAATCGAAGACAACGGAATCGGAATCCGGAAGGATGACCTGAAAAAAATATTCGAGAAATTCTATCGCGTCCCGACTGGGAACCGCCACGATGTCAAAGGATTCGGCCTCGGCCTGGCTTATGTCAGGAAGATGGTCGGCGAACTCGGCGGCGAAATCTCGGTCGAAAGCGAACTCAATGTCGGAACAAAATTCAAAATCATACTACCACTCACTAAAAACTGAAAATTATGGAAGACCGTTTGCGTATATTGTTGTGTGAGGATGACGAAAATCTCGGCATGCTCCTCCGCGAATATCTCCAGGCGAAAGGCTACAACGCCGATCTCTTCGCCGACGGTGACAGTGGCTACAAGGCTTTCCTGAAAGGAAAATACGACCTCTGTGTGCTCGATGTCATGATGCCGAAGAAAGACGGCTTCGCTCTGGCCCAGGAAATCCGCACAGTCAACTCCGAAGTGCCGATCATCTTCCTGACGGCCAAGTCGCTCAAAGACGACATCCTCGAGGGGTTCAAGATCGGAGCCGACGACTACATCACGAAGCCCTTCTCGATGGAGGAACTCGTGTTCCGTATCGAAGCGATCCTGCGCCGTGTCAAAGGTAAGAAAGGTAAAGAAATCACGATGTACAAGATCGGAAAGTTCACCTTCGACACCCAGAAACAGGTTCTGATGATCGACGACAAGGTAACGAAACTGACAACAAAGGAGTCGGAACTCCTGAGCCTTCTCTGCGCCCATGTCAACGAAATCCTCGAACGCAACTTCGCCCTGAAGACAATCTGGATCGACGACAACTACTTCAACGCCCGCAGCATGGATGTCTACATCACGAAACTGCGCAAGCACCTGAAGGATGACCCTTCGATCGAGATCATCAACATCCACGGCAAGGGCTACAAACTGATTGCCCCCGACGTCGAAGCTGAAGGCTGACACAACGACATCGCCATACCCCCCCCATTTTCTCCCCGGCGCTGTGGCGCCGGGGAGATTTTTTAGGGCTACTTCTGACAAACAACATTGTTGTTACTCAATCAACAGATAATTCGCACTTCTGCCACCTTCGCCGCTGTCGCGAAGCATTCCCTTTCGGATCAGATCGTTTATGTCGCGCAGGGCTGTATCCTGGGAACAGCGGCAAATTTTCGCCCATTTGGAGGTTGTCAACTTCCCTTCGAACCCGTCCCAAAGACGGTTCAAAACCTTACGCTGGCGCTCGTTTACGGCGACAGCACGGAAGCGGTCCCACCAGGCCGCTTTCCGAAGTATACGCTCGATGGTCGCTGACGTTCTGACGACTGCATCTTCCAGCGTCCCGAGAAACCATAGTATCCATTCGGTTATATCGAGATTTCCTTTCTGGGTTCGTTCGAGAATATCGTAATACCCTTTTTTATTACGGTTTATCTCAGCCGACATGCTGTAATAACGGGGCGATCCATCATCCATACGCGAAAGGAGCATATCCGCCAGGGTCCGGCTTGTCCGGCCGTTGCCGTCGTCGAAGGGATGGATCGTGACAAACCACAGATGGACAACTGCAGCCATTACAACAGGCGACAGCCGGGCCGTGTTGCACCAGTCAATCAAACGCGTTCATACTGTCCGCGCTGGTCGAACCCGAGCATCGACATCCGGCCGGTCAACTGCCCGTGGAGCATCGCGAGTCGTCCAAAAGGCTCGAGGAGCGACTCTGAATCCCATCGGAATTCAGGCCAGTCGCTTCGCTGCCATATATATGTTCTGTGATTTTCCGTGCGTCTCATGGCGCAAAATTAGCGGTTTGCGGCGAAAAAAGCAAATATTCACCGCAAATTTACGGCGAATAGGCCCCGAATTCACCGCATTCTGCCCATTTGATTGGCGAGACGGCGGTAGGTTTTCGTCGACATGAAGGCCTCGATCGCGTCGGCGTGGCGGTGGTTGTGGAGATCCGTGGCGACAAAATCGACCATACCCCGTTCAAGAAGTTTTTCGGCGACATTGCGCTCACGCTTTCCGTAGTAGCCCGCGAAACTCAGTATGTTACACTGGAACAACAGACCCCGGCCGTGGAGTTCCTCGTAGCGGGAGAAGCGGTTATGGTAGTAGCCGTAGCGCTCGGGATGGGCCATGACCGGCGTGTACCCCTTAAGCCTCAGTTCGTAGAGAAGCGAATCGAGCCCCAGCGGCTCCATATAGAAGGAATTCTCGACGAGGATGCGGCGGTCAGGCATGGCGACGAGTGCTCCGTCGGCGAAACGCTGGAGGAACAGGTCGTCGATACGGTTCTCGGCCCAGTATTCAACGCGGAAGTCGTCGCCGGCGTCGGCCAGAGCATCGTTGACGGCGGCGAGAGCGGGCTCGATCGTCGCCGGTTCGTTCAGATAGACCTCGTCGGTCACATGGGGGGAGGCGACAATCCGTTCCAGCCCCCATGAGCGCATCCGCCCGATCAGTTCGAGCGAAGTCGCCAGATCGGGCGATCCGTCGTCGATCGCGGGGAGGATATGGCAGTGGATGTCGGTCGTGAAGAAGAGCCGCGGCGGCTCTTTTCGGGTCTTTCTGAAGGGGTTCCACATAGCAGTATGTCTTATTCGGGGAACAAAAGTAGCAAATTCTCCGCTAATCGGCAAACGCCCGGGTGGCCGTGTCCGAAAAAATATGTAACTTTGCAAAAAGAATGTAACAGAACGAATAGAAAGAAATGAGCCAACTGACCGATGAAATAGCGCGCCGGCGCACATTCGCCATCATATCACACCCCGACGCAGGCAAGACGACCCTGACCGAGAAACTCCTGCTGTTCGGCGGCGCGATACATGTCGCCGGGGCTGTCAAATCGAACAAGATAAAGAAGACGGCGACGAGCGACTGGATGGAGATCGAGAAACAGCGCGGAATCTCCGTCGCGACCTCCGTCATGGGTTTCAACTACGGCGACTATAAAATCAACATCCTCGACACCCCTGGCCACCAGGACTTCGCCGAAGACACATATCGGACGCTGACCGCCGTCGACAGTGTCATCATCGTCGTCGACGTCGCCAAGGGTGTCGAGATGCAGACGCGCAAACTGATGGAAGTCTGCCGCATGCGCAACACCCCGGTAATCATCTTCGTCAACAAGCTCGACCGCGAGGGGCGCGACCCCTTCGATATCCTCGACGAACTCGAGCAGGAACTGAAAATCAGCGTTCGCCCCCTGAGCTGGCCGATCAACATCGGCGAGAAATTCAAAGGGGTCTACAATATCTACGAGCACTCGCTCGACCTCTTCACCCCGAACAAGCAGAAAGTAACCGAACGAATCGAAATAACCGATATCGACGACCCGGCGATCGACGCCAGCGTCGGCGAGGCCGACGCCGCCAAACTCCGCGAGGATCTCGAACTGATCGAGGGGGTCTACCCCGACTTCGACGTCGATGAGTATCTCGCCGGGCGGGTCGCGCCGGTCTTCTTCGGCTCGGCCCTGAACACCTTCGGCGTCAAGGAACTGCTCGACTGTTTCGTCAAGATTGCCCCCGCGCCGCGCCCGACCGTCGCCGAAGAGCGGGAAATTCGCCCCGAGGAGGAAGCCTTCAGCGGCTTCGTCTTCAAGATCCACGCCAATATGGACCCGAACCACCGCTCCTGCATAGCCTTCGTCAAGATTTGCTCCGGCAAATTCGAGCGCAACGCCCCCTATCGCCATATCCGCTCGGGGAAGACCCTGAAATTCGCCGCCCCGACCGCCTTCATGGCCCAGAAAAAGAACATCGTCGACGAGGCATACCCCGGCGACATCGTCGGAATCCCCGACACCGGCAACTTCAAGATCGGCGACACACTGACCTCCGGCGAACTGATCCATTTCAAAGGGCTCCCGAGTTTCTCCCCGGAGATGTTCAAGTATATCGAGAATACAGACCCGATGAAGTCGAAACAACTCGAAAAGGGTATCCAGCAACTGATGGACGAGGGTGTCGCGCAGTTGTTCACCAACCAGTTCAACGGACGGAAACTGATCGGCACGGTCGGCCAGCTCCAGTTCGAGGTGATCCAGTACAGGCTGCTCCACGAATACGGGGCGCAGTGCCGCTGGGAACCGATTTCGCTTTACAAGGCGTGCTGGATCGAAAGCGACAACCAGGCCGCGCTCGACGCCTTCAAGAAACGGAAATACCAGTTCATGGCGACCGACCGCGAGGGGCGCGACGTCTTTCTGGCCGACTCGAACTATGTTCTCCAGATGGCCCAGAACGACTTCCCCGACATCCGGTTCCACTTCACCAGCGAATTCTGACCCGGACAACCTGTTGAACCATCAACCCCTCCCCTCCCTGCCAACAACCACAGAGAATGAAAGTCATGAAATTCGGCGGGACCTCTGTCGGCACAGCCGAGAGTCTCGCGAATGTTAAGAAAATAGTCGAAGCGGTCGACGAACCCGCGATTGTTGTCGTCTCGGCCCTCGGCGGAATAACAGACCGCCTGATTGCCGCAGCCCGCCTGGCCGAAGCCGGCGAAGACTGGCGCGGCGAATTCGGCTTCATAACCGAACGCCACCACAGCGTCATCAGCGGCATCGTCCCCGAAGCTAAACAGCCCGCCGTTACGGCCGAAGTCGACGTTCTGCTGGCCGAACTCGAACGGCTCTACACCGGCGTCGCCCTCCTGAACGACCTCTCCGAAAAGGTTCTCGACCGAATCGTCAGTTTCGGCGAACGGATGTCGACGGCAATTGTCGGCTCGATTATCGAAGGAATACGCCGCGTCTACTCCCCCGACTTTATCCGGACCGTGCGCCGCTACGGCCGCAACCGCCTCGACAGCGCGGCGACCGACGCTCTTATTGCCCGCTGTCTCGAAGGAGCCGACCGCGATGGATCTCTGATTCTGACCGCCGGATTCATCTCGGCCGACGCCGACGGAACGATCACAAACCTCGGCCGCGGCGGCAGCGACTACACTGCGGCAATCCTCGCCGCCGCCTTCGACGCCGACCTCCTCGAGATATGGACCGATGTCGACGGTTTCATGACCGCCGACCCGCGAAAAATCCCCGAAGCGTCGATCATCGACGAGATGACCTTCGTCGAGGCGATGGAACTCTGTAACTTCGGCGCGAAGGTTGTCTATCCCCCGACGATCTATCCGGTTTTCCACAAATCGATTCCGATTGACATCCGGAACACATTCAACCCATCGGCCCCCGGAACGCGTATCTACGACTCGCGCGACTGCCGCCACCCCCTCGGCGGGGTGACCGGAATATCGTCGCTGAACGCCTGCGCGATGATCCCGGTCTGCGGCAGCGGCGCGTCATCCTTCGCCGGTCGCGCCTTTAACGCCCTGGCGCGCAAGGGAATCGACATCTACCTGTCGGGGAACACTCCGGATGACGACACGATCGGACTGACGGTTCGCAGCGCCGACCTGACATCCGCCGTCGAGGAACTGACGCTCGAATTCCAGCCCGAACTCCAGAGCGGAGCCTTGACCCTCCCCGAGCCGACGACCGACCTGGCAATCATCGCCGCCGTCGGCGAGAACCTGACCGACCAGGCGTCGCTCCACGAGTCGGTCTGCCGCGCCCTCGCCGGCGCCGGAATCCGCGTCATCGCCTCGACCGAGGGAACCTCGGGGAGCAATGTCGCCGCCGTCGTCGGGATGGCCGACGAAACCGCCGCGCTGAAGACTCTCCACGCCCTGGCAATCCCGTCGAAACAGAAACCCCAATAACCAAATATATAAAAGCCATGTCAAGCAAACGTAATCTCAAAAAAGCGATCCGCTACACCTGCGGCGACGTTGCAGCCGAGTGTCTGATCGCCCGTAACTACGTCGAAAACATCGACGCCGATGCGATGAACGCGATCATCTGCAAACTCGCCGATCTCCAGACCAAAACGCTCCCCCACTGCTCCGTGTCGTTCGACCACGTCCCCTCCGACTTCGCCAACCGCCACGAATACCGCAAGGCACTCCGCGCATTCCGCCGCCAGGCCTACGGAAAACTTCGCGGGGAATTCAACAATTCGCTCGCCGCGATTGTTAAGGAGATGAACGAGCAGTTGCCCCAGGCCCAGAAAGAGGCCAACAAAAAGGCTGCCCGCTAAGACTCCGGAATGAACTTCTGTCGCTGGATACTGAAACTCTTCGGCTGGAAAGTCGATATTACGCTTCCCGATTACCCAAAGTGCATTATCTGTGTCGCGCCACACACGAGCAACTGGGACTTCATAATCGGGAAGTTGGCCTATGCCTCAGTCGGAAGGAAGGCCGGATTCCTGATGAAGGAGACCTGGTTCTTCTTTCCGCTCGGAATTCTGTTCCGGGCAATAGGCGGGGTTCCCGTGCCCCGCGGCCGCAGCCGCGATTCGCGCGGTTCGCTCGTCGAATATCTTGTCGAACGGTTCCGTAGTTCAGACCATCTCGTTCTGGCAATCACCCCCGAGGGGACGCGCTCACGGACATCACGCTGGCACACCGGCTTCCTGCGCATCGCCGCCGAGGCCGGCGTTCCTGTCGCTCTCGGCGTTCTCGACTTCCGAAACCGGCGCGTCATTATCCGCGACCGTCTCGAACTGACCGGCGATATCGAGGCCGATCTCCGCCGCGTCAAGGAATACTACCGCGGATATGAGGGTCGGTATCCCGACAAATTCACAACCGACTGACATCACCACATCCCCATATGCCTTCAGAACCTCTGCGCGTCGCCGCCATCCCGCTTGCCCCGGCTGAAGGGGAGGTCGATCTTAATCTCGCCGCCGCACGCGAGGCAGTCGCCCGCGCCGCCGCCGACGGATGCGACCTCGCCGTCCTCCCGGAGATGTTCAACTCCGCCTTTACCGAAAACGAGGCGTTCCTCCGCCGTATCGCCGAGCCCGATGACGGCCCGACGATGACCGCCGTCGCCGGACTCGCCGCCGAGTTCGACCTGGCCGTTGCCGGAAGTTTCACGGCTGTCGACCCAGCGACCGGCCGGCTCTATAACCGCGGATTCATCCGTCTCCCCGACGGCCCGGTCTCCTTCTACGACAAACGCCATCTCTTTATTATCGGAGGGGAGCGGAAGGTTCTGACAGCCGGAACGGCTCTGGCTCCGGTCGTCGGATTCCGCTCGTGGCGCCTCAGGCTGTCGATCTGCTACGACATCCGCTTCCCGGTCTGGAACCGCCGCGTCGCCTCGGGTCCCGATGACTACGACCTGCTGATCGTTCCGGCCAACTGGCCCGTCTCGCGCAGTTACGCCTGGCGCCAGATGCTGATTGCCCGCGCGATTGAGAACCAGGTGTGTGTCGTCGGCGCCGACCGCTCCGGCAGCGACGTCTACGGGTCGTATGCCCCCGCCGACACCGTCATCTACGACCAGGCGGGAACCCCCGTCGGAACCGACGACGGCGGAATTGTCCGCGCAACCCTAGATCCGGTCCGCCTCGAGAAATACCGGAACCACTTCCCGGTCTGGCACGACGCCGACCGTTTCTCGATCGAATATTGATACATTTTGAACAGATTGTTCGTCGGCAAATTGCGAACTTCGCAATCTAAACAGAAATATATCGATGAAACATATCTGCCATATCCCGCTACTGGCTGCCTGCGCTCTCGCCGCGTCAGCCCGGACCCCTGGCAGAGCGAATACCCGACCCTCGAACAGGTCCGAAAGGCTTCGATCGCCCCGGGCGACGACAACTACACGATGCCCTGGGTCTTCCGAAAGGGGGATATGTACTATATGTGCGCCCAGTCCTTCCCCTTCGGCCAGGAGATGATAATCATGCGCTCAGAAAATCCCTGGGGTCCGTTCGTCGACCGCCGCGTCCTGATCTCCTTCCCGAATCCGCTCGACGAACTCCAGCACGACAAATATGGCGACAAATACCGTTTCCTCTATATGCTTAATCTCCATCCGGCTCTGTCGCGCAGCGGCGAACTGGTCATATCGACAAACACCGACGCGACCGACGACGGCCCCGGAACATTCTGGCGCAACTTCAACGAACCGGGCTCCTGCGACTGGTACCGCCCGTTCTTCTACCGTGTCTACGGCTAGGAGAATCTCTACGGCGGCGAGGCGATGGCAGGCCAGATGAGCCGTATTGAGTTTGTCCCCGCCGACTCCTCTGCGGCGATCGCTCCGGGCGAGTATCGCTTTGTCTGCGAAGAGGGTGTATTCGGTAACGAGGAATATGAAACCAGCGGTTTCGCCGAAGGTCGCCACAACGACCGTATCGAGGTCCGTTTCACGGTCGCGGGAACGACTGCGATCGACCGGGTCCGGACCGGAACCGGGGGCCGTACGGTTCGTTATTTCGACCTCAGCGGCGCTGAACTCCTCGCCCCGGCCACGGGCTCCATCACAATCGAGACCGACGGTCTGACAACGCGTAAAACCCTCCGCTAAACTCAACAACAGAATCTATCCTTAATTTTATTGAAATAGAAAAATTATTATTAATTTTGCAACACAAACAAAAGTTCCAGACATCAATCAAAAGCATCTCATATATGAAAATTAAATTTTTCACATTATCTTTTTGTATTTCTATTATGGCCATAATTGCCTTACTAGAATATAACAAATTGAGTGCTCAAAAATCAGACCTTGTACTCGCTAATATCGAGGCACTGAGCCAGACAGAATCCCCAATTATCGATTGCCCTCCGGGAAACGATATCGAATGTGCCCGTATTCTTCAAGGCAATACTGTTCATATTTTCTACCGGAAATAGACAACCATTGTATGATATGATATTTGATGGAATATACTCCGTCAAATATCATATTCAGCATGATTCATCTTTGATCAAATGCGAACAATTTGTTTATTGATATTAAGAGCAATTATCGGAGTTTTAGTCCTTGGGGCAAGCAGTTGTCGCGAAGAACTCGCCCGGGAAGCAAAGTATCTGGATTTTGACATAATCGCCACAAACAATATTGTAGGCATCCCATCAGATATAATTCTTTATGAAGATTCGCTTCTGGTCAATCAATCTTATGGAGAAACATTTCTTTGTTGGTTCTCCATAGATAACGGGAAACTTCTTAAAAACGCAATTCCAAAAGGGGACGGTAAAAACGAAATGATCGGTCCATTAAAAGTAAGCAAGTTTTCTGACAGTCTTTTGATTTATGACAAGCCGAGATTTCAACTATTTAAATCAGACTTTAGATGTGATACTCTAATACCTTACGCTGACATCTTGCCATTTTGGGTTACTAAGGTTTTTCCTTTTGATAATGGAAATCTATTAGTTTCAAAGATTCCATTCGGCGTAAAAGACAAAGAATTGGCATCTGCCAGATTTGCAATTATGGCTGGAGATTCGATTTTATATCATTTTGGAGAATACCCTAATTTAAGTAATTCGGATAATCACAGCAACCCTGAAATATTGGCTCAATTCCACCAAGTTCGTGGCTTTACAGAACTGCCGAACAGCAGTTTCGCTGTCGTTACATCTCATGTTCTGAGCATCTATGAAGATTCCCCAGAGGGTTATAGCCTCGCGAAAGAAATAGCAATTGCCCCATATGAATATGATTATGAAGGCTCAACATCAACCCACTCTGCTATAACAACACTAAAAACCGGATATAGTCCGGGGACGACTGTCGGACTTGTTTATTACGATGGTAAAATCTATCTGCCATTTCAAGAAACGGAACAAGACGGAATTGTCATATTAGAATATGACCTTAATCTGAATTTAATCTCTACAATCAGGCCTACTATGTCGATTGATGCACCATTCACAATAGATAAAACGGGCCATATAATATCTCTTAAGGAGGACAAAAACGAAACAAAAATTTGTATTTCAAAAGCCCCCATTAGTGAGATTTGATTCGACTTAAAAAGTCGTTCGAATTCTGACTCCGACCTTTCAACGCCGGAAAGCGCCATCAGTTTTCCGGCGCGTTTTTTTGCCTTGCAACGCAATTATTATAAAAATAATAATTAACTTTGCAATAATCATAAACACAACGGCTTGTTATGAATCGCTCGAATCATATGTCGCCTCCGGACCGGAGCGTGACATTCTTTTTCGCCGCCCTGGCGTGTCTCGCCCTGCAGTGGCTCGCGTTCCTGAAACTCTGCCCCGCTCCAGACTATCGCCCCTGGACACTCTTCGCCGCCGGATTCCCCGAGACGCTGATTCTGCTTCTCCCCTACTGGCTGATCACGCCGCGCCTGCGCCCGACGATTTTCATACCGCTCTCCCTGTCGGCTCTCTGGCTTCTGGCCAACAGCCTCTATTTCCGGAATTTCGGCGATGTGCTGTCAGTCGATGCATTCGGTATGACCGACAACCTCGGACGGATTGTCGTCGACAGTGCAGTCAACTCGTTCCGCCCCTGCGACCTACTTCTGTTTATGCCGACCGTTGTTCTCGCCTTGATCTACCCGTTCTGTTTCGGCCGGAGGGTCACGGCTCCCCGGACGCGGTTCAGACGCCGGACCAGGGTAGCCGCCCTGGCGGCTACAGCATTTGTCGCGATTCTCTGGCAAGGGTTCCTCTTCTTCCGCGACTTCCGCGACGGGATCCTGCCGAGAGAACACGCCGGGGAGTTCGCCCGGACAAGCCGAAGCGGCTACATACGCTCCTATGGCTATCTCCAGTTCCTCCTCTCCGACCTGCGTAACTCGCTAAAATCGCCATACCGTCAGCTGAACGACAGCGAACTGGCCGAAATCGCCCGGTTTACAGACCGTCAGCGCGAACTCCTCCGGGACGGGACCGACAGTTGCCGGACTGCGCCGCCGAATCTGATTCTGATTATCGTCGAGTCGCTCAATTCAGACGCTCTGACCTCAGCCGCTCCGAACCTCCGTCGGCTGCTCGCCGACACCGCCGGCGTGTTCCGCGCCCTGAATGTCAAGCCTCAGATCGGAATCGGACGATCCAGCGACGGCCAGTTCATCTACAACACGGGGTTGCTCCCGACCGAAGACCGTGTCACGGCGTTCACCTACGTCCCGGCCGATTATCCGTCGCTGGCGAAGGCATTCGGCCACAGGGCCGAGGAGATTATCGGCGAGGGGGCATCGCTCTGGAACCACAACGCGACATCCCTCAGTTTCGGCTACGACGCTCTCCACGACATCCGCGAACTCCCCGACTACCGTAAGCCTGTGGCCGACAGCGTTATCTTCGACCGGGCGATCGCATTTGTCGATACTGTAAGGCAGCCATTTATGCTCGAGATTACAACCCTGTCGATGCACCAGCCCTACCTCGAAAGCGATTATACTCCCGGAGCCCTGCGCCGCGCGCTCGGCAATAGCGAGAAGACCTATTATCTCGAGTCTGTCAACTACTTCGACCGCCATCTTGGTAGGTTTCTCGACCATCTCCGGTCGACAGATCTGCTCGACTCCTGCGTCGTCGCGATTGCTTCGGATCATAACGCTCCGCTTCGTCTGACAGACTCAGAAACTGCCGATGATATCGCCTTCATTATCCTGAACGGTCCGCGCGGCGGGAGTGCCGAAGGCATAGTCGTACAGGCCGATCTCTATCCGACGCTGCTCCATGCGACTGGCCGGGGCGATTATTCCTGGCCCGGAGTAGGCCGTAATCTTTTTGATCCCGATGCTCCGGAGATATCCGGAGACACTGGCCGCCGGATATCCGACCTGATTGTCCGCGGGGGATATTTCCGATAAAAATCTGCCACGCGATATGAAACGAATAACAATCATTGTAATCCTGATCGGCATCCTCTGTCTCGTCGTCTACGACAGAATCCACTACGATCGCCCCGAGTTCGAGGAGACAATCTATATCGCCCACGCCGGAGGCGCGATCGACGGCTACACACAGACCAATGTCCTCGAAGCGATCGAGAACGCGATCCGGAAAGGATATGACTACATAGAACTCGACCTGATTCTGACTGCCGACTCGGCGCTGGTCGCCTGCCACGACTGGGAGACCTACAACGAGTACACCGGTCGTCCGGCCGGCACCCCGCCGCCGACCCTCGCCGAGTTCCTCGCGACTCCGATTCTCGGGAAGTATACTCCGGTGACAGCGGAGATGATCGATACGATTATGGCCGAAAATCCATCGCTGACGCTGGTGACCGACAAGACCGACGACGCAAAACTGCTGAAACAGTTCTTCTGGGTGCCGACCCGTAATCGAATGATTGTCGAGACCTTTTCCGATACGGCATGTCTCTCGATCGACGCATCGCCCTGCCGGGAAGGGATGATCAATACGCGCGGGCCGGAGAAAGATCTGATTCACGCCCTGATCTTTATGAATGAAGAGTATTACAAGGAGCGGACGGTGACCGTTCCGCTCAGCCTGACCTCGCAGCGGAAGTTCCGTCTGGTGAACGCCCTGCTGAACCGACCGCTGGCTGTCTACACTGCCCGCGACCGGCACCAGGCCGACAGCATCCGCGAAGCTCTCCATCCCCGCTTTATCTATGTCGACGAACTCTGATGATTCCAGATCGAAGTGCAATGCCAAGGTCGGAATTCGATTGTAGATTCAAGGATTATGGTTAACTTTGCCCCGTGGGTCGAAGAGGAAGCGAGCTCTGCTGAGGAGCAACTCGCCAGCAATAGACTCATCCGCCAAGCTGAAATCGTGGAAACGACACGGGGTTGCCATGCGCAGCCTCGTTTTACAATTTTAGATGGCGGCAATGGCTAGATGTCCTTGTCGGTGGAACTGCATTATCCTTGCAATTAGACACACGCGAAAGCGAATATCTGGATTTCATCGGAGCAACTCGAGAATCCGGGGGAGGAGCGGAGCGACACCGTCGTTCGGGATAAGTTCGATATGGGGATGCGGAGTCGAGGTGACTGTACGCCGCTGCGCCTCGATGCGGGCGCGGGCCTCGGAGGGTGTCATCGCTCCGCCGCTGCGGCTGACGATCCGCCCGACGCGGACCTCCTCGGGCGCCGTGACGAGCCACACGTCGTCGACCATACGGTCGAGCCCGCTCTCATAGAGTATCGCCGTCTCGACAAACACGCGGTTCGCGCCGCCGGTCTCCTCGCCGGAGACCCAGCGGAGGATATCCTCCCGGACAGCGCCGTGGACTATCCCGTTCAGTCGCGCCAGCGCCGCGGCGTCGGCAAACACGACCTTCGAGAGGCGCCGACGGTCGATCGAGCCGTCACGGCATATCGACTCCAGGTCGATTTCGTCGGCGATCCGGCGTTTTATCGCGTCGCTATGGTCCATCAGCTGTTTCGCCCGGCTGTCGCAGTCGTAGACCGGATAGCCCATCGACGCGACTATCCGCGCGACAAAACTTTTGCCCGATCCGATTCCTCCGGCTATCGCTGTCAGTCTCATCGCCAGTGTACGTCAGTCGCGGTCAATTATATATTCGACACTGTCCTGGGAGAGGGTTACATGCTGCATCGAGTGGGGCAGCAGCGAGAGATGCACCCTGAGGTGTGACCGTCCGGAACGGATCTCGTTGTAGTCGACATAGGCTTCGACCGGATCGTTGTCCTTGAAGCGGCTGATCGGAACGAGATATGAGATCTCGACTTTCGAAGGGAACGTCAGCAGGTTGCAGTTCTCCGGGACATTTTCGGTCTCGATCCTTATCTCCTGTTTCTTCAGCGTCAGCGCTTCGACAGGGATACATACGCGGACGCGGTCGGGAATCAGACGCACACCGGGAACCGAACGGAGTTTTACCTCGACATAGGTCGTGTCCTTCAGGTCGCGCCTGACGATACGGTCGGTCTCGACCGAGGAGAGCGGAGCGGTCTGCTCGGGAGAGTAGGCGAAGACCGAGTCGAAGTTCGCGGTCAGATCGCCGCTCAAGATATACTCGAGATTGGTCGTAATGTCCGAGACGATATTGACCTTTACGCGCTCGCCCGGGAGGGTCGTGTAGACGACATTAAGCGAATCGGGACGGATCGAATTGATCATCACGCCGTTTCCGAAGTAGTCGCGGACGCGCGACTCGAGTTTGTTCGGAGGGAGTTTCCAGTCGTTGTCGTCGACGACATAGTCCTCGAAGTTGATCTTCATCGTTCCGAGGTGGCCCCACGAATACTGGAGCAACTGCGATCCCTTCGCCTGGACGCCGACATTGATCGTCGGGGGGACGGTGCTGATAAACGTGACGCTGTCCGGAACATTCTCGATCGCCAGCGGAACGTCGTAGTCGCGCTGAACCTCGGTGTCGAGCGACAGAAGGAGCCAGAACACAAAAGCGATACAGACAAAGAGAAGATAGAGCAGCACATCCTTTCCGCGCGACGAATGGACCGCGCCCGAGATGCGCCGCTTCAGGTCACTGAGCCAGGCGGAGAATGTTTTCGGTTGTTCGGATTGTTCAGACAGCATATCGCTTTGTGTTTGTTATGGCCGTTTGTTAAGGGAGAGAGTTCGGCGGCGGCGTTCCGTCCGGAAGGGGGAGCGCCGTCGCCCGGTGATCATGCCTCGGTTTTCGGAGACTCCTCCTGCGAGGGTTGCTGGCGGTTGTCAGCCTTCCCGCCTTCGCGGGGATAGACCGAGTTACGGTCGACTTCGAGATGGACATTCTTGTCGACTTCGATGACGAACGAATTTTCTTTTGTCTGGCGGACTGTGCCGTAGATTCCGCCGGCGGTGACGACGCGGTCGCCGCGGGTGATTGCGTCGCGCTGTTTCTGGAGTTCTTTCTGTTTCTTCTGCTGGGGGCGGATCATCAGGAAATAGAAGATGGCGAAAAGCGCCACGATCATGATAATCGTTTCCCAGCCGCTTCCTCCGGCCGCAGCCTCGAGCATAATAAACGCTGTGTTCATGTCTATGGATTATTTTTTTGGGTTATAAGTTATTTTTTCAGGAGTTTGCCCTCCTCGTTCAGTTTTCTGACGATCGACGAAAGCATTCCGTTGACGAACTGGCCGCTTTTCGCCGTACTGTAGCAGTTGGCGATCTCGACATATTCGTTGACGGTCACGGCGACCGGAATCTCGGGGAAACCGAGGAGTTCGGAAATCGCGATGCAGATGACGACCACATCCATCAGAGCCAGACGCTCCGGCTCCCATGTCTCGCTGATCATCGAATCGACCAGACGTCGGTAGGTCTCGTAGTTCGCTACGGCGTCTTTCAGCAGGGCGGGCCCGAAGCGGCGATCCTCGTCATCCTTGAATTTCGGCATCAGCGCAACCTTCTTTCCTTCGGGGGTTGCGGCGAAGCGCTTGATTGTCTTGACAACGAAATCGCCGACGATGTCGAGGTCGTCGTTCCAGTAGACCGACTTCGATTCGAGTGCCTCGGCAAGTTCGTCGGAGGGGAGTATGATATTCTTGAACGCCCGTCGCCAGAAGTCGCAGTCGGTCGCCCAGTCGTCGGCCGGGGAGTCGCAGTAGTCGCGGTAGATCTCGCTGCCAAGGATGCTGTCGAGCAGACGGCGGAGGAGCACCTCGTCCTCGTGGGTCAGATTGCGGGGATTCGCTTCGATGTAGTCAGCCAGTTCGCTGTTGGCCCGGAGGGCGGCAACGAAACGGTTGTCGACAAGGCGCATGTTCGGATTCAGGTCGTCGACAGTCGGGATATATTTGTGGCGGGCGTTGTCGAGGCGGCGGTCGTGGAGGTCGGTCAGTTCGACCATCAGCCAGAGCAAGCGGTTATAGAGTTCGTAGGCTTTGTCGAACGAATGGTCAAGAGCCTTGAGACTTTCGGCCAGGAGGGAGCGGTTCTCCGAGAATCCATCGAGCGAGCGGCACGCCATCGCGAATGCGCGCTCATATCCGGCGTGGGTGAATTCGTCGCTGGTGCGGGCGGCCTCGAGCAGGTCTGCGTCGCGGGCGAGAATCGATTCGATGATGACGGTCCAGAAAGCCGAATCGCTCTTCAGATCGTGGTTCTTCGTGCGGACATAACTGCGGTAGACTGCCGACGATTCGATTTTTTCGAGCAACGCGGGGAGCACGGCGGCGAAGCGGGCCGAGTCGTTGTTTTCGCGGTTGATAATCAGGCGCATGTCGTCGCTGGCTAGCAGAGCCTTGACCATCTTGTTGTCGGCGAGTCGCGGGTTGCGCGAGACGGTTCCGGAGACAGCTCCGGGGCGAACGGGGCGAACATCGTAGCCCGAAAGCTCGAGGATAATCAGCAGCAGGTCGATATACATCCGCCGGGCATACCGGCTGTCTTTCGAAGTTTCATCCGTCGCGGCGTCGATACGGAATTCGCTGCGGTTCAACAGATAACTGTAGAGCATCTGGACTACCTTGATTCGGATCAGCACTCGGTTTATCATATGACAAAGTTCTCTTTTTGTTTTGTTCGTTCTATCGTTTGAGCGACAAAATTAGCGAATTTTCGCGACACGTCAAAAAAAATCGACCGCCGGAACGCATTCCAATCCCAGATTACGCAGATAAATAAAATCGCAAATTACGCAAATTACGCAAATTACGCCTACCGGGTTTGCGTAATTTGCGTAATTTGCGATTAAAAATTTTGCTCTGACTAGTTATTTTTGGAGAAATCAGGGAAATTTGCTAAATTTGCGGTTTATTCGCAAAGAAAAAGACAAACGACGACAATTATGGAAAAGAACTACGACAAAATAATCGAACAGCAGGCAGAACACCTCTTCGAGGTGATGGCCCGGCGCGTCTCCGACGAGGACCTCCGGCGCCTGCGCGACGCTTTCGAACTCGCCCGCGAAGCCCACGCCCCCCAGAAACGTAGAACCGGCGAACCTTATATTCTCCACCCCATAGCGGTCGCAACCATCGCCGGCGAAGAACTGATGCTCGGGACAAATCCCGTCATCGCTGCCTTCCTCCACGATGTCGTCGAAGACACCGACCATACACTCGACGAAATCCGCGAGCGGTTCGGCGACGATGTCGCTTTCCTTGTCGACGTCGTGACGAAAAAGAAAAAAGACCATTACGTTATGTCGCGCCAGCTCGACAATTTCAAACAGATGCTCGAGTCGGTCCAGCGCGACATCCGCCCGCTCCTCGTCAAACTCGCCGACCGGCTCCACAATATGCGGACACTCTCGTCGATGCGCCCCGACAAACAGATGAAGATCGCCGGAGAAACCGACTATTTCTACGCTCCGCTGGCCAACCGCCTCGGGTTCTACAACGTCAAGACCGAACTCGAGAATCTCAGTTTCCGCTTCCGCTGCCCCCACGACTACGAGGAACTCGCGACCCTGACTGCCCGCGACGAGGAGGCGCAGCGCGAACGCCTCCAGCGTTTCTGCGACCAGATCAGAAAGGTGCTCGCCGACGGAGGCATCGAGGCAAAGATCGAGATAGAATATCGCCACCCCTACAATATCTGGCGGAAGATGCACAAATTCGGCGACGACTTCAACCACCTGAAATACCGCCACTTCACCGAAATCACCTTCCATACTCCCGAGGGTATGACCGAGAAGCAGCGCGCGCTCGAGATCTACTCGCTCCTGACCGACCACTTCAAGGAGAAACCGGGCGGCATCACGAACTATATCGACTCCCCGAAGGAGAACGGCTACCGCAGTTTCCACCTGAAACTCCTCGCCGACTTCGGCCGCTGGCAGGAGGTCCACATCAGCAGCGAACAGATGGTCCGCGACTCCCAGCTCGGCTGTCTGGCCGAACGCTCCGACGACAACATCCAGCGCTGGATCGAGAAATTCCGCGGGGTGCTCCGCGACATCGACTCGAACAACCCTAACGGTTCGAACTATTTCGAAAATGTCGTCACGTCGTTCTACAACGACGACATCATGACTTTCACCCCGAAAGGCCGCCCGGTCGTGCTACCCCAGAAGTCGACCGTGCTCGACTTCGCCTACGAGGTCTCCCCCGAGCTCGGCGAAAAGGCGAAGTATGCGCGTATCAACAACTTCCTCGCGACAATCAAATCGCCCCTGCGCCGCGGCGACGTCGTCGAGATATTTACAGACGACGAATGCCATCCCCGCCCCGACTGGCTCGAGAGCGTCGTCACGTTCAAAGCCAAGAACGCGATCCGTAACTATCTCGACACCCTCCCCCGCTCGCCGTTCCGCCTCTGCGACTGCTGCGACCCGATTCCCGGCGACGAGGTGATCGGCTTCAAAGACGGCACAGACCGGATCATAGTCCACAAGCGGGAGTGTCCGACGGCGATACGCCTGGCGTCGCAGATGGGCGACAACATCACCTCTGTCGACTTCCAGGCCGACGACACGCTCTATCCCGTCACGATCGAGATCAAGGCCGTCGACCGCTACCATCTGTTTATCGACCTTGTCGACCGGATTACGAACGACCTGAATCTCTCGATGGACAGTTTCAACACATCGACAGTCGATTCGATCGTCACGATCACTATCTCCTTCTCGGTCCACTCCGCCGACGAACTCCAGTCGATCATCCGCCATATCCTCGCGACCCCCGGCGTCGACGAGGTCAAGAGAAAACGATGAGACGCCTGCTGCCTTTGATAATGCTTGCCGGTTTGCTTTCCGGCGCCTCATGTTCCAGTTCGAAGGAGCCGGAATCCACCCCCGACAGCCCTATCGAACTCTTCAGCGAACTCCACGACATCCAGCGTCTCGAGCTGGCGAGCATGACCGTCAACAAAGTCGGGACTATCAGCGATCTTCGCCCGGAGGATGCACGCAGTTTCGGCGAACGGGCCCGGACGCTGATGAACAAACTGAAAATCGGCGACCGAATCGGAGTCTACTCTTTCGACACCCATATCTCGGCCTACATCGACCTGACAACGCTCAGGCCGGGCGATGTCGATCTCGACACCGCCGCACGGGCCTTGCGCGTCATCCTTCCGCCGGTCAGTGTCTCGATCGACGGCCGCGACGCGACCCTGACCGAACTCCACCATCGCGTCAGCGGCCTCCGCTCGGAACTGACTCCCGAGGAGCGCGCCTTGCTGAAGGAGCAGATGAGTGCCCGGCTTCTCGAAGAGATCCGAGGCGACAGTGCGTTGCTGAACCGGCTGAAACTGACGGCCGAGTCGAAGGCGCGCGCCCTGGTGACGGCAATGGCGGTCGCCCGCGGCTATTCGGCCGAAGTTTCGTTCGACGACAACTAATTGCGGAATCACAATGAAATTCAAAACGAAATATCCAGTCATCATCATTATCGTCATCCTGCTGGCCGCAGCGGGACTCTGGCTCTGGCTTAGACCGACAACCTCGGATCCACTTCCGCGGCAGTTCACGCTCGAACCGGCGAGGGTGACAGCTCTGAAAGAGGTCGCCCGACTCTCGACGGTCGAGATTATAGAGGATGTCCCGGTTTCTGGAGAAATCGACGGAAAAGGGATCTTCGCGACCTCGCGAATGAAGGGACGCATCTTCTTCGACCTCGACAGCATCGCCGTTGTCGGTGTCGCCGAAGATTCGATATGGGTGCGCCTGCCGGAACCGCGAATCGAGATTCTCGAATCGGCTGAGCCTGGCGCCTGGCGTATCCACGACACATGGGACTCCCGCCGCCGACTCTTCACACGCCATCTGACCGCCGCCGAAGAGAATGCTATTAAAGACTCGGCCGTCAGAGAATTCGAAGCCGGCATACGCCGCCGCGGCCTCCCGGAACACGCACGCCGTCAGGCCGCCGGGGCGCTCCGCGCCCTCGGGGTCATCGTCGTCGATACAATCCCGCGCTTCCGCCCTCTCGACCGCTGACACTCAATACCGTCAATATAATCATCCTAATAATCATGAGAACCGCCCGATTCATCATACCTTCGCTTCTCGCGTTCCTGCTGACCGGAACCGAAGCCGGGGCCCGTACGCTCGACCCCGCGGAAGCCTGGAGCCGCCTTGCCGAGACGAAATCCGCAATAACGTCGACCGTCGCCCGCGCTCCGGCGATGCGTCCCGAACTGGTCTACACCGAAACTACTGCCGGCCAGCCGAGTGTCTATCTCTTCGCTGAACGACAGTCGGGAAGATACTTTTTAGTCGCTGCCGACGACTGCGCCGACGCGCTGCTTGGCTACACCGACGCCGACACGCCTGTAGACCCCGACAATCTCCCGCCGAATTTCGAGGCATGGCTCGACGAAACAGGCCGTCAGATCTCGACTGCCGCTGCGGAGGGTAGAACGGTCGGTTCATCCCTGCCGACAGACCTTCTCGAATCGGTCGTGCCGATAATGACAACAAAGTGGAACCAGGATGCGCCCTACAACAACCGTTGCCCGAAGGTCGGCGACGCACGGAGTTACACGGGGTGTGTCGCGACGGCTGCTGCCCAGATTCTGAAGACCTATGAATACCCGACCCGCGGAGAAGGCAGTTACAGTTACGATTGGAACGGTACCACACTCAGTTTCGACTACGACAAGACAACCTTCCACTGGTCTCAGATGACCGACACCTACGACGAAACGTCGACGAACAACCAGAAAACCGCCGTCGCGACCCTGATGTACGCGATCGGCGTCGCTTCGAATATGAACTATTCCCCCTCGGCGAGCGGCGCGACGACAATCAACCTATGCCGCGCCCTGATACGCAACTTCGGCTACGACCGGTCGCTCAACATGAAGATGCGGAACTACTATCCGCTCGAACAGTGGCGCTCGATGCTCCACGACGAACTGTCGGCCGGGTATCCCGTCTACTACGAAGGCTCCGGAACCGGCACCCACGCCTTTGTTCTCGACGGATATGACGCCGAGACCGGATTCTTCCATGTCAACTGGGGATGGGGCGGGTCGAGCAACGGCTATTTCCAGATCACGACTCTCGAACCGGGATCGCAGGGGATCGGCGGAAGCACCGCCGGATACAGCAACAGCCAGATCGCTGTTTTCAGCCTCCGTAAGCCTGTCGAAGGGTCCGAGCCGACTCCGTATCTCGTGCTGAACAACGACCTGACGACCAACGAACCGGTTTATACACGCGACCGGAGCGTCACCCTCCTCGGCGGAGAGACAAACACCGGAATCTACAGTTACTCGGTCGAGTCGCTGAAATATGAGTTCGGTCTCGAACTGACCGACGCGACCGGAAACATCTCCTATGTATGGTCGGTCTACGCCCCCCTCGGACTCGAAGCCTATTACGGCTACACAGGACTCGATTTCAACGCCTCATCTTTCCCGGCCGAAGGGACTTATCGTGCAACGATGGTCATTCGCTGCAACGGCCGGATTGTTCCGGTTCCCGCGCCGCTCGGATGCGCCTCGGCGATGACTGTCGAATGCACGCCGGAGCGTCTGACTTTCACCCCGGTAACCAACCGGTCGGAAATAGCGGCGACCGACCCTGAATTCATAACGCCTCTGTATGTCGGTAAAAGCGCGATAGCGACCGCGACAGTTTCGAACGCCGGGGCTGAATACTATGGAGAAATCAAACTCGGATTCGTCGCTCCGGGCGACACCCGCGCCGAAAATATCCTTCTGCTCTTCGAAAACACGGCGAGCATCGATATCCTCGGGGGAGAGACGGCCGAAGTCTCGCTCCGCGGTACAATCCGCGGCCTTTCGGCAGGAGACTATCTCGCCGGAGTGTTCGACAACCGCCGGCAGTTGATTTCCGAACTGGTTCCCGTCCATATCAATCCCGAACCGCAGGGAGCGGCATCGGTTTCGATCGAGAGTATCAAGTTCCCCGACGCTCTCGGCGGAACAGGCACCCGCGAGGATCCTTATATCCTCTATCGCGACATCGTCGACTTCGACCTGACGATGCGTTGCAACAGCGGTTACTTCGACGACGGCGTGACGGCTTGGGTCTACAACCCGGGAATCGATTCGCCGATTCTCGGTATCAACGGACGCTTCGATCCGTTCGACGCCGGACACAGCGAGACAATCCGTTTCTCCGGCGAGGTCTCGAAACTCGACGCCGGACACACCTATGTTTTCCTTATCTATAACTCCACCCGGGGACAGTGGATCAACGCCTCGGGCTACTACTTCAGCCTCGTCGACCGGGCAACCGGAATCAGTTCCGTCGCCGAAGTCGCAGTCACCCCCCGCCTTGTCGTGTCGCCGAACCCGGCGGCTGACTTCGCCGAGGTCTGGATGTCCGGCACCGGACTCCGAGACCTGACGCTCTACAATCTGACCGGAGCGCCCCTGCGGCATATCTCCTGCGACGGCTCGACTGCAACGATAGACCTGCGGGCTCTGCCGTCGGGCCACTATATCCTCCGGGCCTCGACATCAGAAGGCACTCCTCTGACAGCCCGCATAATAAAACGATAATTTACAGCCAATTTATCTGAACGCTATGAGAACCATCTCGATATTCCTCTCGTCGTCGCTCAAACACCCCGACGAGCGCCAGGCCTTTCTCCGCGGCTTCAAAGCCGAGGAGACCGACGACCTGCGCTTCAACCTCTATATCCACGAAGAGAACGGCGTAATGGCCATCACCGTCGGATCCGACTCACAGGTGGCGATTAACGCCGCCGCGCTCGGATGCGACGCGTTCATACTCTTCGCCGGAGACAAAATCGGCGCCGCGACAATCGAGGAGTTCAATCATGAAGTCTCCAGCGCCCGCTCGCTCTTCAAGTTCCTCTATGTCGTCCACCAGCCGGGAATCCTCCCCGACTCGGCCGACTCCTCGCGCTATGCCGACTATTTCGATGGATTCGAGCGTCCATATCTCGAAGGAACCCCGCTGAAACAGTATGCGACCAATCTGCGCCCCGTCCCCGAGGGCATGACAGACCCCGAAGAACGGAAGAAATTCGTTCTCGACAATATCGAAGAGAAGGCCCGCGCAATCGCCCGCGAACTCCGCGGCAAGACGATCGCCGAACTCTATCCCCCGATGCTCGAATACCGGAAAGTCATCTCCGACGGCCAGACAGAATACCGCGACGCGACCTCGTTCTACTACCGCCGCCAGATCGACGACGACCTGGCCGTTGCGCTGGCCGGGGATGCGGGTGTGCCGCTGGTGCTCGTCAGCGGCACATCCCTGGCGGGAAAGACACGCGCCGTGACTGAGGCGATCCGGCAGATCGACGAGCCCGGGGTGCATGTCCACCTGATGCAGTATCACGCCGGCTCCGCCGCAGCGCTGCTCGACCTGAATCCCGAACTCCAGTTCCGACGGGAGTTCCGCAACATCTTCTTTATCGACGAGGTCGACCGTATCACCCGTAACCCCGAAGTGACCCACAAATTCATCGAAATATGCCGGCTGGCTGCCCGCGACCCCCGGCGGCTGACAGTCGTCGCGACCTCGATACTCCCCGGGGAGGCGTTCCGCGAGCGCCTGCTCGACGAGGGGAGCGCCGACCGGTGGACCCGCCAGAGCCGCTACCTGACGATCCCGCCGCTATCAACCAAGGATATCCGCTTGCTGGTCGGGCGTCTGCGCCGCGCGGGGATAATCGGTCAGACAAACGGGCTGAAGATCGCCAACGGAATGCCCCTCGGCGCGATCTTCATCGACCTCGACAAGATGAGGAATCTCTACGAGACCGCCCTGAGGGAGTACTCCTGGATGGCGCGGCTGTCAGACGCGGTCAAGACCCTGTGGATATGGAAGGTCGAGTCGCGCGGCGACATATGGCAGTTGATTGACTTCTATAACAATGCCTATCCCGCCCCGCCGAGGCCGAAGCATCTGAAAAACGCCCCTGCCGCAGCGGAGCCAATCGATGCCGACCGTCTATGGGAGATGTTCCATCTGATTGCGGAGTTCGTCACGGTCGAAGGTGACGGCGACGATTTCTCCTTCTCGATTGAGGATATTCTCGTCGACGAGGTGTTCCGCTTCTCGAAGGGTAACGACGAGTTCAAGGCCATCAGGCGTATCGTCGACTATATTCGAGACAACCTGTCGAATCCGTTCGAGAACTATACCAAACTGCTGACGCGGCTCGCCACCCGCGGACGACAGAATCTGGCGGCCACAGCCGCCGGATATATTCTCGAGCTGTTCCCGATTGACCGAATTGTCAGCGAAGGTCTTCGCGAGGAGGAGCAGACTTTCGGGGATGTTCCTCTCGACTGGGTTGCCAATTTTCTCGGCGCAATAGCAACCGTGAAGGCCGAGACCGGAGCGTTCGACGAGGTCCGCGACCTCTGGGAGCGTACGCGTCTCGACCAGGTACTTGAGCCTCTCCTGAAGATGGCCCGCCAGCGCGGAGATATTTCCGAAACCCTCCGGTATTTGCGCAATCGCGACAGCCTGTTAGAGCAGCATTTCGCTGCGACAGCAAACTACCGGCTTATTAACGAAATCGCTACTGCGCTCCCCTTCTCCCAGGCTCTCCAGATTATCGGAAGCATTGACTTCCGGAGGGTGGCAGATTGTAATTCTGTCACAGATGACTCGAAGTCCGACGAAGAGAACCAGTTCTACATAGCCAGACGCCATAAAACCTTCGCCGGATGGACAATCCGCCAGCTCGTCTCGAGGGTCCAGACAACCGGCGAATTCGACCGGGTCATATCGCTGGCCGACGAAATGAACCGGAAGTACAGCAACGCGCTCTTCGGTTCGAAGGCCGAACTCTACTTCGACATAATCGGCAAGGGAACCTGGAAGACAATCGCCGGACGACTGCCGTCATCGGCGCTTCTGGCTCTTTTCCGCGAACTCCGGAGTTCCGATCGCGATGCCGGATCGGAGTTCGACCGGGAAAACTATATGATCCAGAAGTCTGCGTGTCTGAACGCCCTGATGAACAAGATGGAAGAGGTCGACGCCCGCGTGGCATGGGATGAACTCGGACCGCTCCAGGATTCCTTCTCTCTCAGGAGTATCGTCGATAAATCATGCGACTTTCCCCAGGCAAAAGGAATTATCGACACCTTTCTCGAGAGCGAACAAGGGAAAGATACGGTTCTGAACCGTGAAGTTCTGAATACGCTTCTCGGACGATGCTCGACAGAGAAAGACCGTCTGGAATGCACCGAAATTTACCGCCGATACGGAAAGATAAGGCCTGGTGAAGACCTTTTCTCGATTCCCGACCCATATCTACAGGGGACGATTGTCAATTTGGATTTCGTTTCATTCCATACAAAGACAGAAATACTCCGCCGCCACCGTCCGGCCGATCCCGAATCGGTCAGACCTCAGCCAACCTATGTACCGATAGTCAAATTCGTCGATGGATTCGATTCGACCCGCGATCTGATTTTCTCAGACACATGCCCGTCGTTCCTGACTCCGGCCGAACAACGCGAACTTCGCTACAACCCAATCGCTATCTCGAATCTTTTCGACAAGGCAAGGACTCCGGATGAAAGAATCAGCGCATTATCGCTGCTCGACCGCCTTTTCGAGCAGGAAGATCCCGGCGAACCTTTACTGTCGAACGTCGAGAACCACATCGTAACGAAGATAATCCAAAACCGGACAATCTTCCCGACAATCACAGAAGTGCAGCAATTCGTCGGCCGTCTGACATCCACCTTCCCGACCTTTTCGCTCGAAGGCTTTCCGGAATTTGCACTGATGGAACGTATCGTCGACGAACCGGAGTTGGCAAATCGACCCGAAACTGTCGAAATGATTAACCGCCTGGTTATCCGAAATGCCGGAGGGAGTCTCGAAAGAGCGCGGCGTGCTGTTAAAATCAGAATCATGGCCTGCGGCAACAACTCTCCTTCAGGCTGGGTCCGGGACGAAAGCAAATCAGATTTCCCACTCTTCAACGACGATGGGGAACTGACCGTCATGACAACCACGCCCCGGCGCTTCGCCCGCAATATGCTGGACCACGCTCTGCTCCATCCCTACCACCTCGAAAATCTTCTGACCGACGCCCTCGAGAATTCCGATAATCCTGCGCAAGCGATCCGCGATATCGTCGACAAAGCTTTCCGGACGAAGACCTATATCGACCACAAACGGTTTATCAAACTTCGTAAGAGTTTTGACAAACAGGGACTTCGCAACACGAATATATACCTAATTGCGAAAAACTATTCCATAATCAAGGATATCGCTCTCCGGCTCCATGCCGATGAGATAACCGTCGCTGAGGCTGAAGAGGAAATAGATGTCTACGAGAAGATGAACAGAATACGTGTACACCGTACGAACCGATTCTGGGACGCGGTTATAAAGCGTATGACGAATGACCGGAATGAGTCGGTCGATTCAATCCTCCGGTTCATCGACTCGCTCCCCGACTACCGTCTCGACAACGAGCGCCGCTATTTTCTTCTTCATGCCGTCAGATCCCTTTCAGACTACGGGACGCTGTCACATCTGTTCGGCAATATGACAAGCATGGAACTCCAGGCGCTGATGAAGGCTATGGGGAAATGCGAGCCGAAAGTGCGCCATCAGATTATGGAACGCGTCATGCCGGTTCTCGATTCGAAGGCCGACGATTCGGCGGCGGTCGGCGACGATGTCCTGATGGGGCTGCTCAGATACCGTCGCGGGGCGTCGGTCGATTCGAGCCTGGAGTATTTCGCCCTCCACGGCCGCGGACTTTCCGACAGCACTGCCTTTGGCAATCTGCTCGAGCAGATCGCCTCGACGACCGACTACGACAAAGCCGTCGCAAGTTATACAGGCGGCAATCTCGAACCGAAGCACCTGAAAATGATTTTCCGCAGTATGATTATCTACCCCGACTTCGTCGTCAACGGTCTTCTGTTTGAGAAATTCAACAACCGCCGCTATATCGATCTCTGGCGCCCGGTCGCCGAAAAAGACTCTAAGGGCCTGGTCCGCGAGACCTACGACAAGTTCATCAAGACCATCAAACACCGCGAGAAAGCCTATGGGCAACCACGCGACTACCAGACCAGGCGCTTCATCGCCTTCTGGCGCCAGATCCTGAAGTAACCGGTCTCCCGCCCCCCCTATCAGCCCCCCGACCCCCTGATGGGAGAGTTGCCATATTGCTGATAATCCATAGGGGGACGCGCTTATGCGGTCCGCCTATGCGGTCTATATTCCGCTGCTACACACCACGTTAGCGGTGTCAAGACAGTAGCCGTGGGCAAAGCCCACGGCTTTCATACCGATATGATTCAGACCACGTTAGTGGTCGAATAACAACACACATAGCGCATGTCTGTGTAGAACGAGGTTGTTTCCGACCGCAGTGGGAACCCACGCCTGGCGCAGACGCGGGCGGGGACGCCCGCTAACTACTTCGATACCGAGCGCCCCTCAACAGTTCCAGCAACGGATCATCATATCGGTTTACTACTGACCAATCACCACCTTCAGGGGGTTGGGGGGCTGGGACTGGGGCTTGCTTCGGGCGCGGCCGGGTCGTCGTGGAGGATATAGCGTTCGTAGTATGACAGAATCAGGGTCGTCATCGGCAGGGCGATAATCATGCCGAGCAGACCGAGCAGCGTGCCCCAGACCGACAGCGACAGAAGGATAATCGCCGGATTCAGCCCGAGTGCCTTCCCCATGATTTTCGGAGTCAGGACATAGTCGCAGACACACTGACTGATTACATAGACCAGGATACACTTCCCGAGTTCGGGCCAGAACTCTACCGAACCGTCCATCGATGTGATATAGCAGATCGCGATAATCGGTATCAGCGTAACATACTGGAAATAGGGAATCATATAAAGCACACCGACAATGACACCCATGACCAGCGCCAGCGGAATCCCGACAATCGAGAAACCGATACAGTAGAACACCGCCGCGCAGAGGGCGATCAGCGCCTGGCCGCGGAAATAGCGGTTCATGCTGTCTTTTATGTCGTCGAAGACGCGGTAGGTCTGCTTGCGGTATTTCGGCGGCACGAGTTTGCGGAATCCGCGCATCAGTTTCCGGTAGTCAATCAGGATAAATATGACATAGATAAAGGTCAGAAGCCATTCGATCGTATGCATGACTAACCCGACCGAGGTCGATATCAGGGTCGTTCCCTTGTTCAGGATCGTTTCGAGGCGCGAGCCCGACAACATCTCTTTCAGTTGCTCGGCGTTCAGGTTGTTATAGATGAAATCGTGGACCTCCTTCGGGATAAACGGAACGGCCGCTCCCCCACCCGACTTCGATGCCTTGTTTATTAAATCTGACATCTGGCTGATTTCCGACGTGATCGACGGCACGATGAAATACGCTATCAGCGCAACGAGAAAGGCTACCTCCGAGAGCGTCAGGAAGATCGCGAGTCCGCGGCGCTTCAGACGGAGAACCGACTGATTCAGTTCGACCAGCGGTTCGAGAATATAGGCCAGCAGACAGGCGACGCAAAAAGGCAACAGGACATCCTTCAGGATGTCAATCAGCCATATGGCGGCAAAGATTGCGGCGGCTGCGAGGAAGAGCCGGACGACGCGGTCGAGTGTGAATGGGCGGGAAAACATAATGGTCTGCAGATGAATGTGGTTGGAGAAATTATGAAGATACCAGTCAGGAGTTGTCGGACGCCGGATCCTCGAATCCTTCGAGATCGAGGTCGGTCAGCAGAATGTCCGACGCGGATCCGATCAGGCTGGTCTCTAGTTGGTCGAGACGGACGACAACGCCGGGAAAATGAACCTGGAAATCGGGGATGAATCCGCGGTAGCCTTTGTGGTAAATCTTGTCGAGAAGGAATCCGAGGGTCAGCGAGGCGAGGTCGACAGCGGGTTGTACGCCGGTTATTTTGACCCCGTCCGGACTCCCCGTTCCGGCGACATTGACGAGAATGCCGTCGGCGATCAGGCGGTTGACAATCCGCTCGGTCAGCGTCAGCGGAAGATGGTAACGCTGGCTGATTTTCAGGCTGTTCAGGTCGGGAAGCCCGCGCTGGAAGCGTTTGGCCACTATCGCCGTGACGGCAACGACACATTTGTGGTAGTAGTCGAGCGAGATCCCGTCGACCTGTTTCTGGAAATTGAACCGGTCGAAATTCTGGGAGGCGTAGCAGACGGTCGCGCCGGTGAAGGTGAACATCCAGACAAGCTGGAGCCAGATGAGCAGCAACGGAAGGAATGAGAAACTGCCGTAGATCGCGTTATATTTCGAGACATAGACCTGGCCGCTGACGAAGAGCCACTGGAGAACGAGATAGGCCGTACCGGCGAGCGCCCCGGCGAAAAACGCGTTCTTGAACTTCACCTTCGTACAAGGTATCAGCATATACGCTCCGGCGAAGAAGAGCCATGTCAATACGACCGACAGGCACTCGAACCCGAACGAAATCGCCGGGGTCAGTCCTTCGAACGGCAGGAGTTTCTTCAGGGTCGTATCGAGGATAATCATTATGCCGCTGCTGCAGATTATCAGTGTAGGAAGGACGATGAAGATTCCGAGATAGTCGGTCACCTTGCGCCAGAGCGTCCGGCCCTGTTTGACATTCCAGATTATATTGAACGACTCCTCGACACTCCCGAGCAGCGAGATGACTGTCCACAAAAGGAAGACGATGCCGACCCCAACGAAGACCCCCTCCGAGGCCTGCTCGAGATAGGAGTCGACGAAACGCATCGCCGTCGACATCGCTTTCTCCTGCGACGGAACGAGTGTTGTCAGTTCCGACGTCAGCAGACTCTCGAATCCGAACCCGCGGCAGACGGCGAACAACAGTGCGAGCATCGGGACGACGGCCAGGACAGTCCGGTAGGTCATCGCCGCCGAGAGATTCTGAAAATCGGGATTCATAAAGGAGCGGACCGTCAGGTTGACGGTCTTGACGATTGTGACTTTCCAGTTTCGGCGGGTGTCGGTCCAGACCCCGTCGACACAGTAGTCATAGATATTCAGTGCTTTCGTTTTCAGCCGTTCAATTCGCGACGGAGCCGACGCGGGCGCAGGGGATTTTTTCGGTGTCGTGTCATTCATGACAATATAACACCCTCTCCCACCGCTTTTGTTCTCTACCGCTTTAATACACTAATGTGTCATCCGGCGGATATGGCGGATCCGGCCGTCGGCAACGACGGCGCGGATGTCAGTCGTGTATGTTAAACGACTAATGGATTTGTTCCACGTCTGGGCGGACGCGGCAGGCCGAGTCCCTACGGTAAGCCACTATATATCAACCGTATGATCGATGAGTGTTTATTTGCCGATTAGCCAGTTGATTTACTCTACTTCGGGAAGGAGAGGTCGCTGAAGCGGCGGCGACGAAGGAGGTAGTACTGGATCAGGATGTCGACTCCGGCGCAAGGGTCCTCTTCGAGCAGATTCAGACTGACGGCGGTACGCTCGATAGAACGTGCCATATGGCGGTAGTCGCGGTGGGCGCGCAGGACTGCCGCGGCATTGCCGAAATCGAACGTCGCGACAAACTTAAGCCAGGCGACGGCGTCGAGCAGACGACGACGGAAGAGAACCCGCCGCCGGCAGTTGTCGGGCAGGTTTTTATCCATCATCAGCAGGTTGTTACGGAAATTCAGATAGGTCTTCCGCGGATTCGACGCCGGGAGGCTCCCTCCGCCGAGATGGTATACGGCCGAACCGGTCACGACATCGACTCCGTAGCCCGCGAGCCGTATACGCCAGCAGAGGTCGATCTCCTCCATATGGGCAAAGAACGACGCGTCGAGACCGCCGGTCGAGAGATAGACCTCGCGTCGCACCATCAGGGCCGCCCCGCTCGCCCAGAACACCGGCGAACTCCCCGACGGATCGTCATACTGCCCGCAGTCTGTCTCGACATCGCCGAACAGTCGCCCACGGCAGTAGGGATAGCCGTTCAGGTCGAGGAAGCCTCCGGCAGCGCCAGCATACTCGAACTTTTCCGGTTCCAGGAGCGAACGGATTTTCGGCTGGCAAGCTCCGCAACGCGGGCAGCGCTCCATATGGTCGTAGAGGGGCCGGAGCCAGTTGTCGCGGACTTCGACATCGGAGTTCAGCAGGAGGGTATACTTCGATTCGACCAGCCCAATCGCGAGATTGTAGCCTTCGGCGAAACCGTGGTTGCGGTCGAAGGGGAGCAGTTCGACTTCGGGGAAACGTTCGCGAAGCATCGCGACACTGTCGTCGTCGCTGCCGTTATCGGCGACGATGACGCGACCGATCTCCGGGTCGGTATGGGCGACGACCGACGGAAGATACTTCTCCATCAGGGCGCGTCCGTTCCAGTTCAGGATTATGACGGCGACCGGGCGGTCGCAGATGATTCGGTCGTTATTTTCCATCGGCTGTCGGTTCTGTCGGTTCGTTTTCGGGGAGCGTCACGGGGTGTTTCCAGCGTTTGTGGGTCCAGAGCCATATCGCCGGGTCGCGGCGTATTGTCTCCTCGAGCATCTGGGCATATCGGCGCGTTATCTCCATCGGGGGGAGCGACTGCGGGTCCTCGGTGATCATCCGCATGACGATCCGGTAGCGTCCGCGCGAGATCTTGTACATATCCATATACATGACTGCGTCGTTCAGTTTCCGCGCGACGGTCTCGGTTCCGGTGATCATCGCCGTCGGATGGTTCAGGAAGTTGACGACGAGCGTAGGGTCACCGTGGCTCGGTTTCTGGTCGCTCATGAAGCCTGTGATTGAGGTGATTCCGTCGCGGCGCAGCCTCATCAGACTGAGGAACACTGTCCGTTTCTGGAACGACAGCGACCCGAAGCGGGAGCGGAGTTTCAGGAACCACTCGTCGAGCCATTTGTTCTTCAGAGGGCGGTAGACCTGGCAGAAACGGATCCCGGGGCCGTCAGTCCGGAATGCGCTCCAGAGTGTGATCGACGGGGCGTACTCCCAGTTCCCGCAGTGGGCGAAGTAGCAGACAATCGATCGGCGCTGGATCATCGTGCAGTCGACCTCCTCGACATTGTCGAAGACCATACGGTTTTCCATCTCTCGGTCTGTCACGTCGGCGAGTTTGATTGTCTCGAAAATATAGTCGGAGAAATTGCGGTAGAACTCCCGCTCGATCCGTCTCAGTTCCTTCCGGCTCTTCTCGGGAAACGACTCTGCGAGATTCTTCCGGACAATCTTCAGTCGGTAGCGGACAACATAGTGGATAATCGGCGTCAGAAAATCCGACAGAAGGTACAGCACCTCGTAGTCGAGCCGGGCTACCTGCTCGAGAAACCAGATGACGACACGGCTCCACTTCATCCGGCAACCACTCCTTTCAGCGAGTCATCCTCCTCTTCGACCTGGCCGGAGAGGCGGACCGCGACGATCTTGTTGGCCAGCGACTCGTCGGCCGGAAGGGCGACGCGGATATAGTTGTCGGTAAAGCCGCTGATCTCGCCGTCGTGGATCGAATGCTCTACCAGGACGGGACGCTCGGTTCCGCTGTAGCGGTTGACGAAGCGGCTGAATTTCCGGGCCGAGAGTTCAGTCAGGCGCGCGGCGCGGCAGTGTTTCTCCTCCTGGGAGACGACCGGGGTTATCGCGAGTGCGCGCGTTCCGGGTCGCTCGCTATAGGGGAAGACATGGAGACGGGTGATGTCGAGGCTATCGATAAACGAGAGGGAGTTTTCGAACCGCCCGGGAGTTTCGCCGCGGGCTCCGGCGATCACATCGACTCCGATGAATGCGTCGGGTATCTCGCGGCGTATCCGTTCGATACGCTGGCGGAAGAGTGCGGTGTCGTAGTGGCGCCGCATCAGACGCAGCACCTCGTCATCACCGGCCTGGAGGGGGATGTGGAAGTGGGGCATGAACCGCCGCGACGAGGCGACGAAGTCGATGGTCTCGTCGGTCAGCAGGTTCGGCTCAATCGAGGAGATACGGTAGCGGTCGATTCCGTCGACGAGGTCGAGGGCGCGGACGAGGTCGATAAACCGCTCGCCGGTCTGTTTTCCGAAGTCACCGATATTGACGCCTGTGATAACGATTTCGCGTCCACCTTCGTCGGCGACGCGCCGGGCTGCGTCGGCCATCTCGGCAATTGTCCCCGAGCGGCTTCGACCGCGGGCGAAGGGGATCGTACAATAACTGCAGAAGTAGTCACAGCCGTCCTGGACCTTCAGGAAGTAGCGCGTCCGGTCTCCGCGCGAGCAGGAGGGGGAGAATTCGCGGATATCCTTCGTCGGGGTGACGCGGCTGACCGCCTCACGGTTGGCGAGCCATCGGTCGACATATTCGGCTATCAGGAGTTTACGGTCGTTCCCGGCAACAATCGCGACGCCGGGAAGTTGGGCGACCTCCTCGGGTTTCAACTGGGCGTAGCATCCGGTCGCGACGATAGCCGCCGAAGGCCATCGGCGAGCGTACGAGCGGATAGTCTGGCGGCATTTCTTGTCAGCGAGTTCCGTTACGCTGCATGTGTTGACGACAACCAGATCGGGCTGTTCGCCGGGCAAGGCCGCGACAATCCCTTTCCCGGCGAGCATATCGGCGATTGTCGCCGTCTCCGAGAAATTCAACTTGCAGCCGAAGGTATGATAATGTGCTTTTAACGTTTCCATTATTTTTCAGACCGCAAAATTAGTGAAATTTTTCGGTTTTATTTTGCCACATCAAATAAAATAACTAAATTTGCACGCCATTACAGAAGGGCGCCTTACCAGCGCGATCAATCCTGAGTAATAACAAAAGAAATCAAACCCGAAAATGAAAAAAGAGATCCATCCTTCAAACTATCGTGAAGTTGTGTTCAAAGACATGTCGAACGAAGAGATTTTCATCACCCGTTCAACCGTCGCAACCAAGGAAACCATCGAGGTCGACGGCGTGACATACCCCCTGGTGAAACTCGAAATCACGAGCTCTTCGCACCCGTTCTTCACCGGCAAACAGAAGCTCGTCGACACCGCAGGCCGCGTCGACAAGTTCATGAGCCGCTACGGTGCGCGCAACAAGAAGAAATAAAGTGAGATCTTTATTCAAAGGAATTTGGAAAAAGGAGTAGAAATTTTTCTGCTCCTTTTTTTGCTACTTTCCCCGATACTTCCTAACTTTGGGGCATTCAAACCGACAAACAATGGCAAATAACCGACATATCGCCCAGATTGCCGCTGTCACGCTACTCGCAGCCGCAGTTTCCTGCACCGGAAACCAGACCGGTCCGGCCGACACTCCGGCCGACACCGACGGCCGGCAACTCCTGCTCGTCGGCAGTTACTCACCCGCCGACCACGCCGGTATAAAACTCTACAGTTTCGACCCCGAAACCGCCGCGATGACCCTCGTCGATTCCCTCGCCGGAATATCGAACCCTTCATACCAGGCCATCAGCGACGACGAGGTGACAATCTATTCAGTCGGCGAGGAGAACGGCGTATCCTCGACCGCAAACACGATCCGCCTCGACCGCGATTCGCTCCGGATGACTCTCGTCAACTCCGTCGCGACCGGTGGCGGCGCTCCTTGTTATATTAATACAAGCCCCGACGGACGATTTCTTCTGACAGCGAACTATCTCGGAGGGAGCGTCAGCATCTTCCCGCTCGATTCGGCCGGAACGATCGCCGGAGTCCCCGACGTCATCCCCTTCGCCGGAAACGGACCGGTCACCGACCGCCAGGAGCAACCCCACCTCCACTGCGTCGAATTCACCCCCGACGGGCGCTTCCTGCTCGCCGACGACCTCGGAACCGACCGGATCCACATGTTCCCACTCTCGGCCGGAACCGATTCGACACTGACCGACCCCTCGGCGATGACCGACGTCACCCTCGAGCCCGGCTCCGGCCCGCGCCATATTGTCTTCGACAACTCCGGAAGCCACGCATATCTGATTAACGAAATCTCCGGGGCGGTAACGATGCTCGACTACGACGGAAAGACGCTCGTCGCGCGGCAATATATCCAGGCCGACACCGTCGGCGCCCAGGGGAGCGGCGACATACACCTCTCCCCCGACGGCCGATATCTCTACGCCTCGAACCGACTAAAGGCCGACGGAATCGCTATCTTCGCCGTCAACCCCGATGACGGCACCCTCTCCCGCGCCGGATATCAACCGACCGGTCCCCACCCACGTAACTTCGTCATCTCGCCCGACGGCCGGTGGCTCCTGGTCGCCTGCCGCGACTCCGACGAGATCGAGGTCTACAGCCGCGACCCGGAATCCGGCCTGCTGACCCGCTCCGGTCAGACCATCGCGACACCCCGCCCCGTCTGTCTGAAATTCCTCTAAAACAACATTCGCTATGAGAAAGAAACTAATCCCGCTGGTCGCCGCAATCGTCGCGACAACCGTCACACTTTCGGCCCAGACCCCGTTCGACTCGGGGAATAACCATCCCCATTGGGGCGCGCGCATCGGTCTCGATGTCAGCCATCCCGGCGATCTCTCGGTCGACAAGGTATCAATCGATATGTTCAACGCCGGAGCCGGCTTCTCCTTCGGCGCTGTCTACAATATGCCACTCGTCGCCAATCTCTACCTCGAACCTGGCGCACTGTTCTACTACGACACCTTCGGCACCGATGTCCAGATTCTCGACGGCCCCCCTGAACAGCCTGGGCCGAAACTCGGCTTCAAACAGTTCGGCCTCCGAATCCCGGTCATGGTCGGCTACCACGTCGACCTTGCCCCCTGCAGCATCCACCTCTTCCTCGGCCCGGAATTCTCTATCGGGCTCCACGGACGCGCAACGGCCAGTTACAAATCAGGCTCGACGAACATCAGCGAATCGGAGAACTGCTATGAAGATGGAGGCCTGAAGCGATTCAACGCCGCTTTCCGCTTCGGCGCGGCCGTCGAAGTTGGTCACTACTATCTGTCGCTCAGCGAATCGATCGGCAGCAACATGCTCCGCGACTGGGGCAACGACGTCAGTTGCGGCCACCGGCTCTTCAACCTCTCACTCGGCTACAACTTCTGACACGCCACCCTTATAAATCTTATAAGTCGTATAACTCGTATAAGTCATATAACTCGGAGCCGGTTTCTTGTCGAAACCGGCTCTGGTTCGTTTTTTTTGAAAAAACTTTGGCGGTTAGGGAGATATTGAGTAATTTTGCACCCGATATCGCAATCGCTGGCAGGACATGCAGCCTGTTATGTTGCGAATATTTTCTAACTATTAAACTATCAATCACGAAAATGGATTTGATTAAAGTAGCCGAAGAGGCTTTCGCAACCGAAAAGAAAAATCATCCCGAATTCGGCCCGGGCGACACCATCACCGTTGCATACCGCATCAAAGAGGGTAACAAGGAACGTATCCAGCAGTATCGCGGCGTTGTCATTCGCATCTCTGGCGAAGGTAACAAAAAACGCTTCACCGTCCGCAAGATGAGCGACAATATCGGCGTCGAGCGTATCTTCCCGATCGAATCGCCCTTCATCGACTCGATCACCGTCAACAAGTTCGGCAAGGTTCGCCGCGCAAAACTCTACTACCTGCGCAAACTGACCGGCAAGAAGGCCCGCATCAAAGAGCGCCGCGTGACGAAATAACCGTCGTCGCGTCCACACCCCTTGATTTGACGCTTCTGAGGCGTTTCGCCCCGAGCGATTCGCTACTACAGGAAAAAAACTCACAAGCGAAAGGAATCAAAACATATCTCCCGAAACGGAGAACTGCTTTATTCCTTTCGCTTTCTGTTTTTTCCAGACACCCTCCCGAACAACCCCTCCGCATCGTTCCCACCACTGACACCACATACACGGGACCGATGTTCCTTTCCCGAGAACCGACCATTCGATTATCGTATCATATCCCCTGTTTTCTCTCCGAACCTTTCTCTCCACGTTTACAATCACTATCACAGGCAGTTTCAATCCGCCGGAAAACTCACTGAAAAACGCTTTTATGGAAACACCGGAAGAGACCAAAACGCTCCCCGAACATTTCGAAGAAGGGGAGAATTTTTCCGCCTCGCGTGTTGACGCCGAAATCGTCAACACCTATCTGCGCGGCATCGATTCGCGCGACACATCCTTTATCTTTGTCTACATTTCGAAAGGTAATGCAACAGTCAGTCTTGACTTCAAGGATGTCGAGATGAAATCCCAGACTGCGACAATCATAACGCCAGGCCAGGTGTTCAACGTCGTGTCGGTCTCCGACGACGCCCAGGGATGGCTCGTCAAATTACCCGCCGACAAACTCTCGAAAACAGAGAACTGCCCGTTCCAATATCTGTTGCTCGACAGTTCTCCAATCGCGCTTGATCAGACCGAGACATTCGAACTGACAAAAATCTTCGATATGCTCGAGCGCCGCAGCGACAATTCGCGCAGCGACACTCCGGGAGTCGTCCGGCTTATGTGCTACACCTTCGCCGCTATCATCCTCGAGGCTCTCGAACGCCGAACCCGAGAATTATTCCCCGACAAAATCGGACAGATCGAACTGATCGGCCAGCTCTACCATATGATTGACAAAGATATCACGAAGACACGATTCCCGTCGTACTACGCCGGGCTCCTCGGGATATCCCCTTCATATCTGAACGAAAAGTTCCGCCGTATTATGGGACAGAACATCAGTCTCTATATCCGCCGCGAATCGATACTCAGGGCCGCCCGCCGTATTGTGCTGACCTCCCTCCCCTTCCGCGACATCGCCCTCGAGGCGGGCTACGATGACCAAGCCTACTTCACTCGCCAGTTCACCAAAGTCACCGGTCTGACCCCTACCCAGTTCCGCAACAAATACTCCCGCTGAAACCCCATCGATAGACTAGCATTGTTATTCGACCACTAACGTGGTCTGAACCAGTGGGAAAACCGGACCATGGGCTTCGTCCACGGCTACTCTGTTTTGACCGCTACGCGGTCCATATTAGGCTTGGACACACCACGATAGTGGTGTCGAGACGGTAGCCGTGGGCGAAGCCCACGGTCCACCCAATGATATTATTCAGACCACGTTAGTGGTCTAATAATGCCATACACATACGTAGCAATTTGGACGCCCGCCAACTACTTCGATACCCTCGCCTAAGGCCTCACGGATTTATCACCTGCGGCGGAGTTTGCCGTTGGAGGTGCGCGGAAGAGTGTCGACTGCGATCCAGTCGACGGGGCACTCGTAGCGGCTGAGCGAGGCGACGATTTCGTTGCGCAATGCCTCGCCGGGCATTGCACTGCGTTCGCAGACGCAGATGACCTCGACTCCCCAGCGGCCTCCGGGGCGGGAAGTTATATAGAACCGCCCGGCAGGGAGGAACCGGCTCATACGCCGCTCGATATCCTCGGGGTAGAGTTTGACACCGCCCGAATTGATTACATTGTCGGCCCTGCCGATCCAGCGGAACCGGCGTTCATCGGCCAGTTCGACGACGTCGTTCGTCACGAGCCTCCGGAAACTCATCGACGGAGCCTCGACAACGAGGCAGCCGCGGCTATCGGTCGCGAACGTGATACCGGGATTGGCTTCGTATTGGTCTCGTCCGAGGGGGCGGAGCGCGACATTGCTGCAGGTCTCGGTCATACCATAGGTCGCGTAACAATCTACGCCGGAAGAGAGCAGCATCCGTTCGGTCTCGGGCGAAAGCGGCGCACCGCCGACTATCGCCGTCGATACCTGCAGCCCGTTCTTCCTGACAGACTCGAGCATCCCCCCGGCCTGACCCGGGACTATGGCCGCAAGATCGATTCTCTGCGGCACATCCTCGGCGGCGAACGGGCGCGACGATGGTTCCTCGACCCAGAGGGTCGCTCCGGAAACAGCCGCCCGGACAACCATCATCTTCCCGGCGATATATCCGGCCGACAGAGGCAGTCCGAGGAGAGAACCGGGCCCGATCGCGAAGCGGCGACAAGTCGACTCGGCCGAGCGAATCATATCCTCTTTCAGCAGTTCGATCTGCTTCGGTTCGCCGGTAGATCCGGAGGTATGGGCTGTCACGAACGGCGACGGAGAACGCCACTGCCGCAGGAAACCGTCGAGTTCATCGGTCAGCCTGCCGATTATTCGGGGAGAATCCATCTGACAGAATCGACAATGAGCCGGGCGGCTGGATCGTAGGACATCATCCCCCGGGCGAGACGCAGCGGCGAGGGGAAAATCCGCGTATATAGCGCGCCGGTCCCGAGACCCTGACAGGTATCGACCTGGAGCGCTCCGGCCCACTGCGCCAGCGCGTTCAGCCCGACATTGCTCTCGAGCGCCGAGGTAATCCACCAGCCGATATCGTTCTGTGCGGCCAGTTCAATCCATTTCGACGCCCCCGTCAGGCCACCGCAGAGCGACGGCTTCAGGACGATATACTTCGGAGCGATATATTTCAGCATCTTCGCCATTTCGGCCGGATCCGTCACCCCAATCAACTCCTCGTCGAGCGCGACAGCCTGGGGGGAGTTCTCGCAGATATAGGCCATCCGGTCCCACCGTCCGGCCTTTATGGGCTGTTCGACCGAGTGGATGTCGAGCGGCTCGATACGGCGCAGGTTCGCCAGGGCCTCTTCGACATCGTAGGCACCGTTGGCATCGAGACGGATCTCGAGCCGGTCGGGACCGAAACGGAGGCGGAATTTGTCGATCATCTCGAGTTCACGATTGAAGTCGTGCTGTCCGATCTTGAACTTGATGCACCGGAACCCCTGGCGGATTTTCTCCTCAGCCTGCTCGGTCATATGTTCGATCGAGTCCATCCAGACCAGTCCGTTCGTCGGGACGGAGCGGCGCCCTTCGGTGAAGTCTGAGGGGAAAAGGATTCCGCGGCCACCATTGTCGAAGTCGAGCGTCGCGCATTCGAGGCCGAAGCGGAGCGAACTGATCTTCGAGATGTCGGCCGTCTGTTCCCCGCGGTTCAGCGAGCGGCAGAGGTCGGCGAGACGCTCTTCGTAGTCGGGGGTATCCTCGCTGCTCAGTCCGCGGAACAGGGCGCATTCGCCGATCCCCTCACGACCCGTCTCGGGGTCGTCGATACGTATCAGGAAGGTCTCCTTCGAAGTCATCGACCCGCGCGAGGTCCGCGCCTCGAAACATAACGGAAGATCGAGGCGGGCGTATGAGAACCTCATTTTTTATCCGGGGAATTTCGGGAATTTGCCGAAGTCGGGGTCACGCTTCTCGAGGAACGCGTTCTTCCCCTCCTGGGCCTCCTCCATCAGATAGTACATCAGCGTCGCATCGCCGGCGAACTCCATCATACCGCGCTGGCCATCGAGTTCGGCATTCAGTGCGCGCTTTATCATACGGATCGCCATCGGGCTGCGCTTCAGGATCGTCTCGCACCATTCGACCGTCTCATCCTCGAGGCGGTCGAACGGAACGACCTTGTTGACCATCCCCATCGCCTCGGCCTCGCGGGCCGTATACTGGCGGCAGAGAAACCAGATTTCGCGGGCCTTCTTCTGGCCGACACACCGGGCGAGATATGACGACCCGAAACCGGCGTCAAAACTGCCGACCTTCGGGCCGGTCTGTCCGAAGCGGGCGTTTTCCGACGCAATCGTCAGGTCGCAGACGACATGGAGCACATGGCCTCCGCCGATTGCGTAGCCGTTAACCATCGCGATGACCGGTTTCGGGATCGAGCGGATTGCTTTGTGGAGGTCGAGGACATTCAGGCGCGGAACACCATTTTCGTCGATATAGCCGCCGATTCCCTTGACCTTCTGGTCGCCACCGGAGCAGAACGCCTTGTCGCCGGCGCCGGTCAGGATGATGACGCCGATTTCGGGCGACTCGCGGCAGTAGGCCATCGCGTCGAGCATTTCGCGGTTTGTCTGCGGACGGAAGGCGTTGTAGACCTGCGGACGGTTTATCGTTATCTTCGCGATCGCGCCGTGGCGCTCGAAGAGTATATCCTCATATTCTCGGATTGTTTCCCAGTTTCGTTCCATTTATATTCAGTTTAATCTGTTAATGTCTGTTTGTTTAAGCCGGCTGAAGATTTCGTCGTGGATGGCGACATCGCGCTCCGGGTCGGTCCTGACCAGCAGGATCGCGGCAGTCTCCCCCTGCCAGAAAGAGCCGAGTTGACAGATCAGCGCTTCGCCTGATTCAGCCTCGAAATATCTCATCGCGATAGCCGCGGCGATGTCGCGCCACGAAACCGAAGGCCTGGCGGCCAGAATCGTTGCGACCGTCGGAAGCGAACGTGTCGCCGCGATATGGCGGAAAATCGCTCCGCCGCCATTGTCGAAGATGACCATCCGGAATCGGTTGTCGGCGAGGCCGCAGGAGAGTCCGCCGAGGTCGTATTGCGCACTAAGGTCGCCGCTCAGCAAAAGGGTCTTACCGCCACCGTAGGCTGTCGACGCACCGACAGACGTCGAGGTCGAACCGTCTATTCCGCTGACACCGCGGTTCGAGTCGACGCGGTGGAACCGCCGCCGTCCGAGAAGGTCGAAATAGCGGACGGTCATTCCGTTGGACAACTGGATATTCGTCGACGCCGGAGCGAGTGACGCTATCATCCTCATAGCCGATACTGCCGACCAGCCGCCCTGGTCAATCGCGCCGTCGATGACGCTCCGGGCCTTCCTGGCGAGTGAACGCCAGAGCGTCTGATAGGGTGACTTGGCTTTGTGGGGTTGCATGGCCGAGGCGAGTTGCGGCATAAAGAGCGAAGGATCGGCTTCGATCCTCAGGGTCAGACAACGGTAGGTGTCGACAGTCCGGCGAGTCAGGCCGACATGCCAGTGGCTCCGCGGTGACTGCGAGCGGAGCCAAGCCTTCAATCGACCGGAGACGATAGAGCCGCCAAGAGTAATCAGGCGGTCGGGGTTGCAGAGAGGCTGGCGCGATGCGAGCGCAACCAGCGCTTCGGCGCTTCCGAGCCAGGGGCCTTCCCCGAGATTCGCACCAGGCTCTGCGACAACGACGACATTTTCCAATGCGGCAAGCCGCGTCAACGCCCGGCGAAGGCGACTGTCGGGATCCATAAATCCGGCGACAATCAGGACCCGCTCGGGCGACGCCAGTTCGAGAGACATCCGGCGGACATCGCGAACCTGGAAGAGACATTCGGGGCGAATCGCGCTGATCAGTTTCGGCTCCGGGAGCGAAACCCGGTCAGTCAGACCGCTGAGTGGAGCCGAGAGAGGGATGTTCAGGTGGACCGGACCGCGCGGAGCCTCGGCCGCAAGCAGGAGGGCGTCGTTTATGTCGCGGGTGTCGCCCCAAAGGCGGTCGGGGGTGTCGGATTCGGTCAGAGCGTAACTCTGTTTGACGATTTTCGACAATGCGCCGGGCTGCAGGAGCGTCTGCGAATCATCCTGTCCGATCCACTCGGCAGGGCGGTCGGCCGATATAACTATCAACGGGATATGGCGGTAGTATGCCTCGGCGACAGCGGGGGCGTAGTTATAGAGGGCTGTCCCGGATGTGCAGACCAGCGCGACCGGAGACCCCGAGGCCAAAGCGGCGCCGAGGGCGACAAACGCAGCCGAGCGTTCGTCGGCGACGACCGTCAGTTCGAGTGCTGGTTCAGCATCGAGGGCTGTTATGACCGGCGCGTTGCGGGTTCCGGGGGAGACGATGGCGCGCCTGACGCCGTGGGCAGCCAGTAGCCGCGCCATCACCGGGGGGAGCGTCTTGTCGGTTGTCGGTTTGGTCGGTTCGTCGGTTTTCATCGGTCGGTCGGTCGAATTTTAGTTGTGCAAAATTACGAAATTTTCGAGATTTTGTCATTATCTTTGTAGCATAGAAACGATCGGAATGGAACGGCTACGGGCGATATATCTGGTTTTGGCTGCGGCGGCGCTGACGCTTCAGGGGTGTATCTACGATTATCCCCCCGAAGGGTGCGTCGACGCGTCGCGGCCGCTCGAGGTCAGTCTCGCCGTCGACAGCCGCCGCGACACGCTCCGCCATATGCTCGAATCTCGCTCCGGCAATACTCCCCTCCACCACTTCACCGCCGCCCTCGTCGACCGCCGCTCGGGCCAGGTCGTCAGCCGGCAGACGCTGACATCGGCCGATAGCACCGCGACCCTGCGGTTCGACCACCCGGCCGGGACTCGGGAGGCGTATGATATCGTCGGCGTCTGTCTGCGCTCCGACTCCGGACTCGCCGTCGGCGAACTGCCCTTCGACCTTAGCGAAATGCGCGACATAAAACTGACCGGCGACATCCACCACGGCCGTCGCGACCTGAAGCAGATTTACACAGCGAGCGCGGTTACCGATCAGGGCGAATCGGTCGGACTTCGGCTTCCGCGGGCGATGGCTGAATACCGCGTGATTGCGACCGATGCAGCGCCCGTCGCCACAGGGCTGACAGTGACGGTCCGCTACGCCGACTACAACCCGTCGGCCTACGATCCGGTCCGACGCACTACGACCGACGCCGTCATAACCGAATTCGGGACGGCAGTCCGGGACCTCGGCTCCGGGGAATACCTTCTGGCGGAAGACGCTGTGTTTACCGCCTCGGACTCGACTGTCACGCGCCTGCGTATAGAGATTACAACTCCCGGCGGGGAGACAGTCAGCCGTACGCCCCTGCTGACCATACCGGTTCGCCGGGGCTCGGTTACCGAACTTCGCGGACCGTTCTTCTCGATGCACGACAGCGGCGGGGGCGGGGGTGTCACGATCGATCCCGACTTCTCCGGTACGTTCTGGATAATCGTCGACTGAACAATCGGGCCGACGCGGTTGTTATATGGGCAGTTAACCCCGAATATCAACCATCCAAACAGCGAAGCAACATGGACATACAGAACATCCTGTCGGAACTGACCTCCCGATTCGGCGGCGGTTCATTCGACATCTCGGCAGTGACCGAACACCTCAAAGGTATCGATACCGGCAACCTTTCGATAACCGAAATAATCGAGAAAGTCAAGAATTCCGGTCTGATCGGCGATCTCGACGGCGACGGCGTCAAAGAGAGCCTCATCGATGAGATCAAGGGGAAGATTGGCGGTATCTTCGGAAAATAACAGCGAAGACCGATGCCGGCGGCGCAATCTACCTGCCGCCGGCATCGGGATTAATTAAAACATTTGAAACGTGACTATGAGCAACACACTGTTTTGGATTGGAATCGGGATTTTCATCGTTGCGTTTATATTCAGACGTCTGGTGAAGAGCAAATACTATCAGGTCTACAAGACCTACGGGCGGACGAATCTCCAGCGTCAGGAGATCCGGCGTATCTATCGTCCGAAATCGTTCATATGGATCGGCGTCGAAATCGTCGGGCTTATCATCAGTTCAGCCGTCCTCTGGCTCCGCTGATGTTAAAGACCAGACAGCCACAATGCCCATCTTTGGGATATGCCAACTCATGGTCAAATGCCATTATAGAAGCAAATAAGCAAATAATCAACCCGCGGATTTGCGAAATTCGGAGTTTATCCGTAATTTTGGGGATCAAACTGTTTTTAACCGAACCGATATGACTGACAACCACAATACAACGACCGCTCCCCTCGGCGAAGATGTCGTCGAAGACCTGATCGAATTCCTAAACGACTCCCCCGTCAACTTTTTCGCCATCGACTCGCTGACACGCCGCCTGAAGAGTTGCGGCTTCAACCGCCTCGACCAACGCGACGCCTGGCCGCAGATGCGCCCGGGACAGCGCTCGTTCATCGTCAAGAACGACTCCGCCTGCTTCGCATTCATTGTCGGCACCGGCGCCCCCGACGCCGGATTCCGGATCATATCGGCCCACAGCGACTCCCCCGGCTTCCGCGTCAAGCCGAAGTCGGAGATGCCCCTGGTCGGGGGAGCGCTGAGACTGAACACGGAGGTCTACGGCGGCCCGATACTCTACACCTGGTTCGACCGGCCGCTGTCGCTCGTCGGCCGCGTCATACTCCGCAGCGACAATCCCCTCGCCCCGACAACGCGCCTCGTCCGCTTCCACAACCCTCTCCTGACCATTCCCCATCTGGCGATTCACTTCAACCGCGCCGTCAACGACGGTAACAAACTCTCGAAACAGAAGGATATGCTCCCGGTCATCGCTTTGCTGAACGACAAACTCGAGGCGGAGGATTTCCTGCTCAGGATGATCGCCGAAAAACTCGGGGTCGACAAGAAGGAGATTCTCGATTTCGACATGATGCTCTACGACACGACTCCGGCGATGCTCGTCGGACCCCGACGCGAGATGCTGACCTCGGGACGTATCGACGACCTCAGTATGGTCCACGCGGCGATGACCGCCCTGACCGAAGAGGCCGACACGGACTGCGCGATGACACGCGTCATCGCGATCTTCGACAACGAGGAGACCGGCAGCGGCACAAAGCAGGGGGCGGCATCACCGATCCTCGACCAGTTGCTTCGCCGTCTCGTCGCGCTCCAGGGGGGAACAGAAGAGGACTACATGCGCGCAATCGACCGATCTTTTATGGTCTCGGCCGACAATGCCCACGCAATCCATCCGAACTATGCCGACAAGCAGGATCCGACGAACCATCCCCGTCTCGGCGGCGGTCCGGTCATAAAGTATAACGCGAACTGCAAGTATATGACCGACGCCGAAAGCGGCTCGGTTTTCAGGCGTATCTGTGAACTTGCCGGAGTTCCGGTCCAGACCTTCGTCAACCACAGCGATGTCGCCGGAGGCTCGACCCTCGGGAACATACTGACGTCGCAGATTCCGCTTCGCGGCGTCGACATGGGTGCCGGAATCTGGGCGATGCATTCGGTCCGCGAGACCGCCTCGGCCGAAGACCACCGCTTGATAACCCGCGCCTTCCGCCAGTTCTTCGCCCTGTAAGGTCCACCCAGAAAACTTCATGAGATTTCGGGCATGTTCCATTTCCATAACCGTATAACTATAGATGAATAAACGAGAAATTTTTGACCGGTTAGAATATGTTGTTGCATGTGTCGGCGCGTTCGCCCAGAAATACAATCTGTCGAACCCTCAGGCATACGCCTACCTGCGCCGATATACCGGCATAGATTTCCTACTTGACTGTTATACTGCGGAGCACACCCTCTCCATCGACGATGCTGTCTCAGATCTCCAACAAATTTGCCACCGTGAAGGAGGAAAGATATGACACGCCTGTATTATGGTTCAAATTTAGCGATCCGACAGATCGATCTGTCACTCAGTAAGCGAGGGAAGGATTTCGGAAAAGGCTTCTACCTTAACGCCAATCCTGACCAGGCAATGACAATGGCTGTTCGAACCACCAGATTTCTAAACGAAGGTCAGCCTACATTATCATGTATTGATTTTGATGAAAAAGCGGCAGAGGTGTTAGGCCTACGTATAAAAATATTTCCAGACTACTCCGAGGAATGGGCTGAATTCGTCGTTATGAACCGACGAAACAATTCCGAAATTCCGGTGCATCCCTACGATATTGTCATAGGTCCGATTGCTGATGACACGGTTGGTGTTCAGATACGTCGATACATTATGGGATATCTGTCAGCCTCATTGCTTGTAGAAGAGTTGAAATTCAAAGGGGATCACGCTGTACAATATTTCTTTGGGACACCCCAGGCCATCAAACTACTAACACGAGTTGATTTATGACGCAGGATATACAGTTTCAGATTGAATGCCTCGCTGCTGAACTTGCCGGGATGCTGATCGAGGAATATGGCTGGGACATTCGTCGGGCGCTCGACGAACTCTACCAGTCATCGACCTTCACCAAATTAAACGATCCCGAATGCGGTCTCTATTTTCAGGGGGCGGTCTACATCTTCCAGTTTCTCAAATCCGAAATCGAAACCGGCAAAATCGCATAATCCGCCAGACGAGAGCCCCCGGTAGAGATAATCGCTGGAATTTGACTGCGCTAACAGTTATAACGGGAGATTATTCGACCACTAACGTGGTCTGAATTTATTGGGAATCAGAGCGGAGGCGATTGCGGCGGCGGACTGTTCTTTCAGGGTGTCGAGGTCGTAGCCGCCGGCCGGGGGGAGGATTGGCTCGTGGATCGTCACGACGATATGGCCCGGACGGGGGAGTTTCGCCGTTCGGGGCATGACGCGGTAGGCACCGTCGATCGTCACCGGAACGACCGGCAGACGGAATTCGTCGGCCAGCAGGAAGGCCCCGCGACGGAACTGATGGATCTTCCCGTCGGGGGTCCGGGAGCCTTCGGGGAAGACGACGAGCGACATTCCGCCACTCAACTGCTGCTCGGCCCGCTCCATCGTTTTCTTCAGCGCGGCGCGCGACGATTTGTCGACGAATATCTGGCCGCACTTATAGCATGCATACCCGACGAAAGGTATCTTACGCAGGCTCTGCTTCATCATCCAGCGGAAATTGTGGCCGAGCCAGCCGTAGATCGCGAAGATGTCGTAGGCCCCCTGGTGGTTCGCAACGAAGACATAACTTGTTTTGGGATCGATATCGCCGCGGCGGCGGACAGTTACGCGTACGAACGCCATCCAGCACCACAGGCGCGCCCATATCTTCGGGGGGTAGTAGCCGAACCAGCGGCCTCCGCCGAAGGTAGAGCCGACGATTGTCACCAATGCGGTCAGGATCGTCAGGACGACCATGACCGGAACCATTACAAAAATCTGATAAATCCTGTATATAAACATAGCATCAAGGTATTAGCGCAATCTGTCAGGGCATCGGGGCTTACTCGACCCCGTTTCCGACGTTGTGTTCTAGTTTCAGCCGCTTCATTTCGATTACGAGCGAACCCGACGAGTCGCGGAGTATCGCTCCGTTGTCGCCATCGCGTTCGGCGGTAACCGTTTGGTTCAGGGCATCGAGGAAGGCCTGTTCACGGGCGGGATTGTCGCAGGCCATCCGGGTCGTTATTATGTCGGCGAAGCGGAGCGAATGCTGCTGGTCGGGGTCGATTTCGATTTTCCCGTTCAGGATGTTGCAACCGGTGTTGCCGTGAATCTTCATTTCGGGGATATCGATGACGAGTTCCATTCCGGCATCCTTGTCATAGACGACATCGCCGACGCGGGTTACCGCCCAGGCGCCGTTAAAGAAGGATGAGTCGTCGCGGCGGAGCACCATCGACTGGTTCTTGTCCGATGAGTTCATATAGAGAAGATATTCGTTTCCGATTTTTTCGATACGGTATGACTTCAAGGTCTCGAGCACCATCGAAACGCCGATTTCATATTCGGCCTCGGGGCAGTATTTCAGCGTCGACAGATAGTCGGAGGCTTTCATCATCGAGCCTTTCGGGGTGACAGACACCTGGCCGTTCACGACGTTACAACCGTTGAACGCATAGAATTTCGACAGGAAGGGATTCGAGGCAACCGAATCGAACTCGACATACGGACGGTCCTCGCCCGTTACGTTCTGCCCATTGACCGAGAGGACAGTCCAGCGGCCGTGGAGTATCTTGTTGACTTCGGCGATATTGTCGGCGATATTGCGTTCGACAGGAGTCTCGGCGGGTTGTGTCGCGACGGTTTTCTTTATCGTTTTACATCCGGCGCCGGCGATGACGATCAGCAGGGTGGCCACCAGGAAGGAACTAATGTGTCTCATATCTTGTTCGGTTTTTGAATTTCGGTTATTTCTGACTAAATATCTTTATAATTTATAACCTCCGTGGAGGATTTAGGTTCACCGGCAGGTTCGCCAGGCGACGTTTTTTCCGGAGTCAGTCGAAAAGCAGGCGGAACGCCTCCTCGACCTTCCCGACCTCCTCGATTCGGATCCGGAAGCGCGAGGTGTCGATCCCCTTCAGGTTGTTTCGGGGGATTATGATCCGCTCCATGCCGAGTTTTTCGGCCTCGACGATACGCTGTTCGATACGCGTCACGGCGCGAAGTTCGCCCGAAAGGCCGATTTCGCCGGCGAAGCAGACGGTCCGGGGGATAATCATGTCGACGTTCGACGAAAGGATCGCGCATGTGACTGCCAGATCGAGCGCCGGGTCATTGACCTTCAGGCCTCCGGCAATATTGAGGAAGACATCCTTCTGGGCGAGTTTGAAGCCGACGCGCTTCTCGAGGACAGCCAGGAGCATGTTCATACGCTTCGCGTCGAAGCCGGTCACAGAGCGTTGCGGCGTACCGTAGGCGGCGGTGCTGACGAGTGCCTGCACCTCGATCAGGAAGGGACGTATCCCCTCGAGCGCACTCCCGACAGCCGACCCCGACAGAGCCTCGTCGGTCTGCGACAGGAGCATCTCCGAGGGATTCGTCACCTCGCGCAGGCCGCGCTGGCACATTTCGTAGATTCCGAGTTCGCTCGTCGAGCCGAAGCGGTTTTTGATTGAGCGGAGAATACGGTACATATAGTGGCGGTCACCCTCGAACTGGAGAACAGCGTCGACGATATGCTCGAGAACCTTCGGGCCGGCGATACTCCCCTCCTTGTTTATATGTCCTATCAGCAGAACCGGAACTCCCGATTCCTTGGCGTAGCGGAGCAGACGGGCTGCGCACTCCCGCACCTGGCTGACGCTCCCGGCGGCCGACTCGATCTCGTCGGAGGCGATTGTCTGGATCGAGTCGACGACGAGCAACTGTGGCTCGACGTCGCGGATATGTTCGAAGATCGTCTCGAGCGATGTCTCGCAGACGATATAGACCGCGTCGGTCACCTTCCCGATCCGGTCGGCGCGCATCTTCAGTTGCGATGCGCTCTCCTCGCCCGAGACGTAGAGGACGCGTTTCGATTTGATCGACAATATATTCTGGAGAACGAGCGTCGACTTTCCGATTCCGGGTTCGCCGCCGATCAGAACAATCGAACCGGCGACAAGGCCGCCGCCTAGCACCCGGTTCAGTTCGCGGCTCGGCATCGGGATGCGCGGCTCGGTCGAGCCGTCGATCTCGGAGACGCGGAGCGGGACACTCTTCGCTCCGCGGCCGCCGCCGACAATACCTTTCTGTTTCTTCGGGGCGACGCGCTCCTCGACCATCGTGTTCCACTGTCCGCACGACGGGCATTTCCCGACCCATTTCGGGGACTCGGCCCCGCATTCGGAGCAAAACCAGAGTGTTCGTTCTTTAGCCATCGGTTGTTATCTTAGCGGGGATTGGGAGGTATTGTTCCGGAAGAGCGGTACACGGAACGAAGCAAGCACTATGGCCGCCGCCGCGCCGACATTGAGCGACTCGGAGGTTGGTTCTCCCGGAGGCCACGACGGAATCGTCAGGCGACGTGTCACGGCCGCGGCGACTTCGGGGGAGATCCCCCGCCCCTCGTTCCCCAGGACGACGATACCGGCGCAGGGGTCGGGGAAGTCGGCCGCGAAGAGGTTGTCTCCGCCGAGAAAGGTGCCGTAGACCGGAACAGAGCGCCCGGCGCACCCGCGGAGAAAATCGGCTAGCGAATCGACATAAGATAAATTGACACGCGATATCGCGCCCATGGTCGCCTGGACACTTTTAGGGTTATAGAGGTCGACTGTCTCGCGGGAGCATACAACATCGCGGATTCCGAACCAGTCGCATGTCCGGAGAATTGTCCCGAGGTTTCCGGGATCCTGGATTCCGTCGAGGGCAACAGCGAGGGTTGAACCGAAATCGGCCGATGGTTGCGATGGCGCGGGGAGATTGTAGACAGCGATGACCGACGGCGGACAGCGAAAATCGCTCATACGCTCCATGTCGGCCGAGGTCCCTTTCAAAAGGGATCCACCCCTTCGGACAAAGTCTGTAGCGGCGGCTTCATTTTCGACGAACCATGCGGCAGTGGCTATCAGCATACGCGGTCCGAAAACGCCTGCAGTATCGGCGACACACTTCGCACCTTCGGCCTTGAATGCCAGACTTTTCCGTCGGTGACTTGCGCTGCCGAGACCGGCGACCATCGCGATCGTCTGGCGCCCGATTTTCGGTATGTCGGTTACGAAAGAATTCATTCGACTGTCAGTTTTTTGTCCGAGCAATGGACGACACGTCCCGGATAGCGGGAGATGAAATTCGTGTTGTGGGTTGCCATGACGACGGCCGTCCCCTTTTCGGCTATTTCGCGAAGACGACAGATTATCTGGTCGGCGGTCGCGTTGTCGAGGTTTCCGGTCGGTTCGTCGGCGAGTATGAGGCGGGGCGAATTCAGCAGGGCGCGTGCGATCGCGATACGCTGTTGTTCGCCGCCGGAGAGTTCATAGGGGCGTTTGTATGACTTGTTGGCCATGCCGACTTCGGAGAGAACCTGACTGATACGGCGGTCGATTTCGGCGCGGTTGTCCCATCCGGTCGCGTCGAGGACAAAGCGGAGATTCGCGTAGACATCGCGGTCCGGCAGCAACTGGAAATCCTGGAAGACGATGCCGAGACTGCGCCTGAGCCATGGAATCTCCCGGCGTCGGAGCGACTCGAGATGCCAGTCGAGCACACGCGCCGAACCCGCCGCGACGGGGAGTTCGGCATACATCGACTTCAGGAGGGTCGATTTGCCGCTGCCGACCTTTCCGGTCAGATAGACGAACTCTCCGGGGCTGACCGAGAAGGTCACCCCGCGGAGCACAGTCAGCTCCTTGCGCCGAAGTTCGACGCCGGAATATTCGATGACAGCCGGGGCATCACCCTCCTGGGGCGACGTCCCGTCCGGCCGGTTCTGGTTCTGTCCGCTCATCGTCGCCAGGGGGATTGATCAGTTAGCCATATCGGAGAAGAACTTGATTCGCATCAGGCGGATCTCATCCTCGGTGTAGTCCCCGTCGAATTCTTTGTAAGCCTCGTCGACCGAGCCGTTCTCGCTTTCGCGGAAATAGTCGAAGAGTTCCTGCTGCTGGTCTTCGTCGAGGATACGGTTGATATAGTATGTCAGGTTAATCTTCGTTCCGGAGTGGACGATCGATTCGATTATGTCGAGGAGTTCGCCGAATTCGAGGTTCTTGTTCTTGGCGATTTCGTCGAGGGGAATGCGGCGGTCGATCGAGGAGATGACGGCGAGTTTCTCGTTGCTGCGGTGGGGGAGACTGCGTACGACGAGATCCTCGGGACGGTCGATCTCGTTCTCCTCGACATGGCGTTTTATGACCGCGAGGAAATCCTCGCCATAGCGTTTCGCCTTTCCGGCGCCGACGCCGGGGATATTCTGGAGTTCCTCCATCGTGACGGGATATGTCGTCGCCATCGCCTCGAGCGACGGGTCCTGAAAAATAACGTATGGGGGTAGTCCGAGTTGTTTCGCTTTCTTTCGGCGCAGATCCTTCAGGATCGAGAAGAGTTCGGGGTCGGCGGCGCAGGTCTGGCCCGACTTCGGTTCGTCAGGTTCGTCGTTTTCGCTGAATTCGCTGTCCTCGACGATCTTGAACGAGACCGGACGGCGGAGGAACTGACGTCCTTTTTCGGTCAGTTTCAGCAGGCCGTAGTTCTCGATATCCTTGTCGAGATAGCCCGAGATGACGGCCTGGCGGATCACGGCGTTGAGGAAACGCTCGTTGCTCGACGATTCGATTCCGAAGACATCGAGCTGGTCAAGCCGACCGGTTTTGGTTTCAATTGTCTCACGACCGAGCAGAACATTGATGACGCTGTCGGCCTTGTATGCTTCTTTAATGGCAGCAACCGTTTCGATAACGGCGCATAACTCGTCTTTAGCTTCCACTTTCTTTGTTGGATTTAAACAATTGTCACAATTTCCACAATTCTCCTGACCGTACTCCTCGCCGAAGTAATGGAGCAGCAGGCGGCGCCGGCAGACGTTGCTTTCGGCGTAGGCGGCGGTCTCGGCGAGCAGCTGTTTTCCGATCTCCTGCTCGGCGACGGTCTTCTTCCCCTGCATGAACTTCTCCATCTTCCGGAGGTCTTTGGCCGAGTAGAAGGCGATGCAGCGTCCCTCGCCGCCGTCGCGCCCGGCACGTCCGGTCTCCTGGTAGTAACCCTCGAGCGACTTCGGGATGTCGTAGTGGATGACGAAACGGACGTCGGGCTTGTCGATCCCCATTCCGAAGGCGATTGTCGCGACAATCACGTCGACACGTTCCATCAGGAAGGCATCCTGGTTTTCCGAACGCTGCTGGCTTTCAATCCCTGCGTGATAGGGAAGCGCCTTTATATTGTTCAGGTTCAGCAGTTCGGCCAGTTCCTCGACTTTTTTTCGGCTGAGGCAGTAGATTATGCCCGATTTTCCGGGGTTGTTACGGATAAAACGGATTATGTCGCGGTCGACCTGGGAGGTCTTCGACCGGACCTCGTAGAAGAGGTTCTCGCGGTTGAAGGAGGAACGGAACACCCGCGCCCGGGGCATCCCGAGGTTTTTCTGGATGTCGTGCTGGACCTTCGGGGTTGCCGTCGCCGTCAGGGCGATGACCGGACGGGCGCCGATCTCATTTATAATCGGGCGTATGCGTCGGTATTCGGGACGGAAATCGTGGCCCCACTCGGAGATACAGTGCGCCTCGTCGATCGCGTAGAAGGAGATGTTGACGCTTCGGAGAAACTCGACGTTCTCATCCTTTGTCAGCGACTCGGGGGCTACGTAGAGAAGTTTCGTGCGTCCGTCGACGATGTCGCGTTTGACTTTGTCGATGGCCGCGCGGTTAAGCGAAGAATTAAGGAAATGGGCGACTTCGTCGGTCTCGCTGAAATTACGCATCGCGTCGACCTGGTTTTTCATCAGGGCGATCAGCGGCGACACGACGATCGCGGTCCCCTCCATCAGCAGGGCCGGGAGTTGATAGCAGAGCGATTTGCCACCTCCGGTCGGCATCAGCACAAAAGTGTCGTTGCCCTCGAGGAGGCTCGATATGATGTCAAGTTGGTTTCCTTTGAAACTGTCGAAACCAAAATGCCGTTTCAGGGCGTCTGTTATCTCGGTCTTCGTAAACATTCGGGAGGGGGGATTTTCTTTACTTTTTCCGGGGTTGTTTCTTGTATATAATATAATGCGCTGTCGGTTACTGGTTCAGGGCCAGGTTGGCAGCGTTAATCTTCGCTTCGGCGAAATCGCGTGTCACAACGAATTTCTTCTTAGAGGTCGACGGGAGTTCGAACATCGGCTCCATCATGACCGTCTCGACAAGCGAACGGAGTCCGCGCGCGCCGAGTTTGAACTCGACGGCCTTGTCGACAATGAGGTCGAGGGCATCGTCGTCGAAGGAGAGTTTTATGCCGTCCATAGAGAAGAGTTTCTCGTATTGTTTGACGATCGCGTTGTTCGGCTCGACGAGGATGCGGCGCAGGGCGTCGCGGTCGAGCGGCTCGAGATGGGTCAGCACCGGCAGACGTCCGACGATCTCGGGTATCAGACCGAACGACTTCAGGTCCTGGGGCGTCACATATTCGAGCAGGTTTTCGCGGACGCGGTTGCGTCCCTCGGCGTTCGAAGCGAACCCGACGACATGGGTGTTCAACCTGTGGGCGATTTTCGTTTCGATACCCTCGAACGCTCCGCCGCAGACAAAGAGGATATTCTTCGTGTCGACAGCGATCATACGCTGCTCGGGGTGTTTTCGTCCCCCCTGCGGCGGGACGTTGACGACCGAACCCTCGAGGAGTTTCAGCAGTCCCTGCTGCACACCTTCGCCGCTGACGTCGCGTGTGATCGACGGGTTGTCACCCTTTCGGGCGATCTTGTCGATCTCGTCGATAAAGACGATTCCGCGCTGGGCTTTTTCGACATCGTAGTCGGCCGACTGGAGAAGGCGGACGAGAAGGCTCTCGATATCCTCGCCGACATATCCGGCCTCGGTCAGCACGGTCGCGTCGACGATCGCGAACGGAACGTCGAGCAGGCGGGCGATCGTCTTGGCCAGCAGGGTCTTCCCCGTACCGGTCGGACCGACGATTATTACATTGCTCTTCTCGATATCGACGTCGTCTATCTGCTGTTCGATTCGTTTGTAGTGGTTATAGACTGCAACCGAAAGCTGCATTTTCGCAGCGTCCTGTCCGATCACATATTTGTCGAGATACTCTTTAATCTGGCGGGGACGGGGAACGTCGGCGAGTGCCTTTTTCGGATCTGCACTTCGGGATGTTTTTTTTCTGGCAGCAGCGGAGGAGTCATTCTTGCTGACGCCGAAGTAGTCCTGTACCAGGGCGTTGATCTGCTCGACACAGTCTGAGCAGATCGACACCGAGATATCGTAGGGGCTAGGTACAAGTACGTTCTGGGGCTGCGCGGGGCGGCCGCAGAACGAGCATACCTCTTCTTTCGTTTTTTTTGCCATTTAAATTCTGACGTTGTTAGATTTCTGCGGTTCAGGGTTTTCAGCGTTTCGCTCTTTCGAGGACGCGGTCGACCATACCATATTCTTTCGCTTCGCGGGCGGTCATCCAGAAGTCGCGCTCGGAGTCCTGCTCGACCTTTTCGAAGGGCTGGCCGGAGTGTTCGGCGATGATTTCGTAGAGTTCGCGGCGGAGGATTTCGATCTGGCGGGCGCTGATCAGAATGTCGGTCGCCTGTCCCTGGGCGCCGCCAAGGGGCTGGTGGATCATGACGCGCGAATGGGGGAGCGCATAGCGTTTCCCGTCGGTTCCGGCGACGAGCAGAACGGCGGCCATCGAGGCGGCGATGCCCGTACAGATTGTCGAGACGTCGCAGGCGACATGCTGCATCGTGTCGTAGATGCCGAGGCCGTGGTAGACCGACCCGCCGGGGGAATTCAGATAGAGCGAGATATCCTTTCCGGGATCCGACGACGCGAGGTAGAGCAACTGGGCCTGGATGACCGACGAGGAGTATTCGTCGACCTCGGTTCCGAGGAAAATTATACGGTCCATCATGAGTCGCGAGAAGACATCCATCTGAGCGACATTAAGTTGACGCTCTTCGATAATACTCGGGTTGATCCAGCTCGAGCGGAGCTGGGCGTTAGTGTATGATGTATACTGGTCGAGCGCGAGGCCGTTCATACCCTGGTGGTGAACGGCGAAGTTTCTAAAATCTGAGTTCATGTTCATATTTGTTTTTCGTAATGTTTATTCAAAGTTACGAAATTTTCGGCAAACACACAAAAAAAATTTTTTGCGACATATTTTTTCACCACAAAGAACCACACCGGCTGATGTCGGTGTGGTTCTCTACAGCGGTTATTTTCAGACTGGATTACTCAGCCTGGGCAATCTCTTTAAAGCGGTCGAGGCTGACGGTCTCCTTGTCGAGGGTCACGGCGTTGTCGATCGCGCCGAAGAGTTCGTTCTCGAAGAGCTGGTCATAGAGCTGCGGACGATATTTCTCGTCGGCGAGGATCGTCTCGGCATATTTGGCAACTGTTTCGTCGGGGATGTTCGTCATGCCATACTGGGCGAACTGGCGTGCGGCAATCATTTTGGCGAAGTCCTTCAGTTTCTCCTCCGTTATCTTGACGCCGAGGTTCTCGGCGATGCGGGTCGAGAGAAGTTCCCAGCGGAGGTGCTTCTCCATCGATTTGAACGATTCGTCGATATTCTCCTCGTTCAGTTCGTCGTTGCGGCGCATCAGCCAGAGCTTCAGGACACGCTCGGGGAGTTGGAATCCACCGAACTTCTCGAGGAGAGTCTCGCGGGTCTGGGCGGCGAACAGGGCGCGGCTGTTGCCGATGAGTTGCGACGCGATCATATCGCGGATTCCCTGGCGGTATTCCTCTTCGTTGTTGACCTTGTCTTTTCCGAAGACGTTGGTGTAGTATTCTTCGCCGAGTTCGGCGGGACGGACGACGATGATTTCGGAGATCGTGAATTCAAAGTCAGACTTCATCCCGGCGGCAGCCTCCTTGTCGATATGGAGCATCGAGGCGAGTTCGGCGGTGTCGTCGCCGGCAGCGGCCGAGGGGTTGAAGACAACCTTGTCGTCGACCTTCTTGCCGACAAACTTGTCTGTCTCCTCCTTCGATTTGAAGAACATCGGGCCGACAATCGCGTCGAGGACCTGGACAGAGCCTTCGCCCTCTTTGATCGCACCGTTTTCATCGAGTTCCATCATGACACCTTTGACGAGCGCGTCGGGTTCGACGGTTTCGCCGGGAACCTGTGCGCCGAAGCGCTTGCGCAACTGGGTGTCCTGGTCAGCGATCATCTCGTCGGTCACCTCGATCTCGTAGAAGGGGAGGTGGAGGTCCTTGTCGATCTTGACATCGATCTCGGGGGTCATGGCGAGTTCATATTCGAAGGTGAAGTCGGTCTGGGTGGCCGTGTCGAGTTCCTTGACTTCGACCGGAACCGGTTCGCCGAGGATCTTCAGGTCGTTGTCGCGGATATAGTTGATGACGGCGTTGTAGACCTCTTCGTTGATCACGTCGCTTGTCATCTGGCGGCCGAAGCGGCGCTTCAGTTCGCCGAAGGGGACATGGCCCTTGCGGAATCCGGGAATCGTGTGGTCGCGGCCGAATTTACGGAGGTTCTTGTCAACCTTTTCTTTGTAGTCCGCTTCGGTGATCGAGACGGTCATGAGGGCACATCCGTCCTCTTTCTTGTCGAGTGTTACGTTCATTTTTTTCTTTATCTGTTTCGTTGTTTTCGTTGTTTTCGGTTCATTCCATTTCGGAAAATTAGTGCAAAGTTAATACTTACAAATTTAATCCCAAAATCGAAGGCGCGAAAAATATTTTTTAGTAATTTCGCAACATGAAATCCGGGTGGTCTCCGAGGGGGTCTCACGCTCCCCGAAAGACACCTTCAGACTAACAAACCGCAGACACGTAAAGATGGCCGATTCACCACTTTTAACACGTCTCGACGGAATCGAAGCACGCTTCGACGAGGTCGCGACCCTGATAACCGACCCGGCTGTGATCGCCGACCAGAAAAGATATATCCGCCTGTCGCGCGAGTATAAGGAACTCGAGCGGCTCTGCGAGGCGACGCGCCGCTACCGATCGCTGCTCGACAACGCCGGGGAGGCCCGGGCTCTGCTTGCCTCGGGCGAACAGGACGCCGACCTTCGTGCCCTGGCCCGCGAGGAACTCGACGAGGCGACGGCCCGGATCCCCGCGGTCGAGGAGGAGATAAAACTCCTGCTAATCCCCGAGGATCCGGAGGATGCCCGGAACGCGATCGTCGAAATCCGCGGCGGAACCGGCGGCGACGAAGCAGCCCTCTTCGCCGGAGACCTCTTCAAGATGTATACGCGCTACTGCGAATCGCGCGGCTGGAACGTCGCCGTCACCTCGGCCAGCGAAGGAGCCGCCGGAGGCTACAAGGAGATTGTCATGGCTGTCTCGGGCGAAGGTGTCTACGGTACGCTGAAATACGAAAGCGGCGTCCACCGCGTTCAGCGCGTCCCGGCGACCGAAACCCAGGGGCGTGTCCACACCTCGGCGGCAACCGTCGCCGTACTCCCCGAAGCCGAACCTTTCGATGTCGAGATTAACGAAGGGGAAATCAAATGGGACACCTTCCGGAGCGGCGGCGCCGGCGGCCAGAACGTCAACAAGGTCGAATCCGGGGTCCGTCTCCGCTATAACTGGCGGAATCCGAATACCGGCGAGACCGAGGAGATCCTGATCGAATGTACGGAGACACGCGACCAGCCGAAGAACAAGGAACGCGCCCTCAGCCGTCTCCGCACCTTTATATACGACAAGGAACACCAGAAATATATCGACGACATCGCCTCGCGGCGACGTACACTCGTCTCGACCGGCGACCGCTCGGCGAAGATCCGCACCTATAATTATCCACAAGGGCGCATCACTGACCACCGCATCAACTACACCATATATAATCTTCAGGCCTTCGTCGACGGAGACATCCAGGATGTCATCGACCACCTGATCGTCGCCGAGAACGCCGAGAAACTGAAGGAGGCGGCCCTCTGACACCCCGGGCCGACAGAAACAGACAGAATATTAACCCTGACAATACCAAAGACAATGGAAACACCACCTCCCTACCACAAACCGGAACGCCGCGGACTTTCTACAACAGCCTGGGTGCTGATCTGCGTCGGAGCGCTCATCGTCGGCGCTGTCGGCGGATTCATTGTCGGCTGCGCGGCCAATATGTTCGTGATGTCGAAAATTGCAGAAGCGGGCGCCAGAGATGCCATCGAAGACTACGACGAGAGCGAACTGATAAACAACCACGACGGCAATCCCTTTATACTCGACAAGACCTACTCTAACGGCGAACTGCCGCCGTGGGGGCTTGTCAATTTCGGCGACACCGACCCGATCGTCGTCGGGGTTCCCGAAGGGTCAATCGGCGTCGAACACATCTCGCAGCAGTGCAAGGCGATGCGCCGCACTAACGGCGAGATAACGGTCTATATCGACAACTACCGCTGGGAAACCAGCGCCGACGAACTCCGCTCGCTCAACAAACGCGCCCCGTCGAACGAATACTGCGTCACAATCAGCCGCGCAAACGGAAAAGATCCGCTGAAGCTTGCGATTACCGGACTTGCATCGGAATGGGATGTCGACCACGAGCAAATCGGCAGCATCCATGTCACAGGAGAGATATTCATAATCGAAAACAAACAAAATTAATAAGAACCATAGAAATATGACAAGAGAAGAGTTAATCGGACAGATCCGCCGCAAAGGATCGTTCCTGTGTGTCGGGCTCGACAGCGATCCGCTGAAACTCCCCGACTGCCTCGGCCACGACGCCGCCGCCGTTCTGAAATTCAACAAGGATATCATCGACGCGACCGCCCCCTTCAGCGTCGCCTACAAACCGAACCTCGCCTTCTACGAAGCGCTCGGGTCGGAGGGGCTTCGCGTACTCGAGCAGACCGTCGCCTATATCCGCGACCGCTACCCCGGGATTTTCATCATCGCCGACGCAAAGCGCGGCGACATCGGCAACACGGCCGCCCTGTATGCCCGCTCCTTCTTCGAGCATATGGATGTCGACGCCGTGACCGTCGCACCCTATATGGGGGAAGACAGCGTCACCCCCTTCCTCGGGTTCGACGGAAAATGGGTGATCCTGCTGGCGCTGACCTCTAACAAAGGCTCCCACGACTTCCAGTTCATCCGCTCCGAAGAGGGGACTCCGCTCTGGGAATCGGTCATCGCGAAATCGCAGCAGTGGGCCGGACCTGACAATATGATGTATGTCGTCGGCGCGACCCAGGGACGCATGTTCGAAGAGATCCGCCGTGTCGCTCCGGAGAGTTTCCTGCTCGTTCCGGGGGTAGGGGCCCAGGGGGGCAGCCTCGAGGAGGTCGCCCGCTACGGCATGACCGACACCTGCGGACTGCTCGTCAACTCCTCGCGCGGCATCATCTTCGCCTCGCGCGGCGAAGACTACGCCGAAGCGGCCGCCCGCGCCGCCCGCGGACTCCGCGACCAGATGACAACCCTTCTGCAGGCCCGCGGAATCGTCTGAGAAAAATTTTTCGGCCGAAGTTTGTATCGAAGTTCGAAAATATTGCGTAAATTTGCGTTCGATATCCCGACGACAAAGAGATATAACGATATATAACCAAACAAACAGATAAAAGTCATGACAATCGACCAGTTCAATTTCGCCGGCAAGAAGGCGATCGTGCGCGTTGACTTCAATGTGCCCCTCGACGAAAACGGCAACATCACAGACGACACCCGTATCCGCGGTGCGCTCCCGACCCTGAAGAAGATCCTCAACGACGGCGGCGCGCTGATTATCATGAGCCATATGGGCAAACCGAAAGGGAAAGTCAACCCGAAACTCTCCCTCGGCCAGATCAAGGACGCCGTTGCCAAAGCGCTCGGCACCGAGGTCAAGTTCGCCCCCGACTGCGCCAACGCCTCCGCCGAGGCCGCAGCCCTGAAGCCCGGCGAAGTTCTCCTTCTCGAGAACCTACGCTTCTATCCCGAAGAGGAAGGAAAACCCGTCGGGATCGACAAGAACGACCCCGGCTATGCCGAAGCCAAGAAAGAGATGAAGGCCCGCCAGAAAGAGTTCGCAAAGAAACTTGCCAGCTATGCCGACGTATATGTCAACGACGCGTTCGGAACCGCACACCGCGCCCACGCCTCGACAGCGATCATCGCCGACTACTTCGATGCAGACCACAAGATGCTCGGCTACCTGATGGAGAAGGAAGTCAAGGCTGTCGACAATATCCTGAGCGACATCAAGCGTCCGTTCACCGCGATCATGGGCGGCTCGAAGGTCTCGACCAAGATCGGCATCATCGAAAACCTGATGGACAAGGTCGACAACCTGATTCTCTGCGGCGGCATGACCTACACCTTCGCCAAGGCTCTCGGCGGAAAGATCGGCCAGTCGCTCTGCGAAGATGACAAACTCGACCTCGCTCTCGACATTATCGCAAAAGCAAAAGAAAAAGGTGTCAACCTCGTGCTCGGAACCGACTGTGTCGCAGCCGATTCGTTCAGCAACGACGCGAACACCCAGATCTGCTCCGTCATGGACATCCCCGACGGATGGGAAGGCCTCGACGCAGGTCCCGAGACCCGCAAGGCTTTCACCGAGGTTATCCTCCCGGCCAAGACAATCCTCTGGAACGGCCCCGCAGGTGTCTTCGAATTCGATAACTTCTGCGCCGGTTCCCGCGCTATCGCCGAGGCTATCGTCGAAGCAACCAAAAACGGCGCCTTCTCGCTCGTCGGCGGCGGCGACTCCGTTGCCTGCGTCAACAAGTTCGGTCTTGCCGACCAGGTATCCTACGTATCGACCGGCGGCGGCGCCCTCCTCGAGGCAATCGAAGGGAAGGTTCTCCCCGGCGTTGCTGCTGTAAAAGAATAATTCATAAGGCTATATTAAAGCCGGTCCTATACGGGACCGGCTTTTTTTTCAACTTTTTGACCGGTCCGGGCGTTTACCCTCATGGATTTTCAGAACAAAGCAATGAGACACTCGATAAAAATCATCGCCACACTATTCGCCTCCACCATGACTTACATCCTGGCGACAGCCGAAGAACCCGCTGACTCCATTACCACAACCCCCGACTCGACCCGTATCGTTTCAGCCGGACTATGGGCAGCCCCGCTCCTCGCCCCCGAAAACCTTCCTGACACCGAAGATGAACCAGACCAGACTGACCTGGCGGCCCTGACCGACGCGATGACAGACTTCGCTTCGTCGTTTCTCGGTGCCCGTTACCGCCTCGGCGCGACAGGCCCGAAGGCCTTCGACTGCTCGGGATTCATGGGCCACATCTACGGCAACTTCGGCATGGACCTGAACCGCACGTCCCGGGCACAGTACACCCAGGGGGAAAAGGTCGACCTGAAGGATGTCAAGCCGGGCGACCTTCTGTTCTTCTCGGGCCGTAAGGTCAGCAAGTCGGTCGGCCATGTCGCGATGGTCACCTCGGTCGATCCCGAAACGGGCGATATGGAGTTTATCCACGCATCGTCGTCGAAGGGGATCGCCTACCAGAAATTCCCCGACAACGGCTATTTCAGCCGGCGCTTTCTCGGCGCGCGCCGGATTATCGGAACCGACGGCTTCACCCCGACACTCCCGACAACATAATCCAGCCGAACACTTGTCCGTCTCGTTTATTTACGCTAAATTTGTAACTCAAACGAACGACAAGATGAAAAATGCTATGAGTACTGCTGACGAAACGACGGGGGAGACCCCCCCGAAGAAAAAGAAACGACATATCGGACTGCTTCCGAAAATCATTATAGCGATCGTCGCCGGCATCGCCATAGGCTGGATTGCCCCGGCATGGGTCGGAGCAGCCGGCGCGACATTTAACGAAATCTTCGGTTCGCTGCTCGGATACCTCGTGCCGCTGATTATCGTCGGATTCGTCACCCCGGCAATCGCCGAACTGGGCAACAAGGCCGGAAAACTGCTGGTCTTCACCGCCCTCCTCGCCTATGTCGCGACTCTCTGCGCCGGTCTGACCTCATACTTTATCGGCGACCACGTCTTTCCGTCGCTGATCCCCGGCGACATGGGCCTCGTTGCCGTCGAGGATTCCCCGACGGACCCCCAGCCATGGTTCAGGATGCCGATTCCGGCTCTGATGCCTGTCATGACAGCCCTCGTGACAGCCTTTATGCTCGGGCTCGGAATCGCCTACTGCCGGGCGACTACGATTAACGCCGCCGCTGTCGAATTCCGCGCCATTATGGTCAAGACGATCAACCGCGTCGTCATTCCCCTGCTCCCCATCTATATCCTCTGTATATTCATGAACATGACGATCGCCGGAAAGGTCGGCGCGATCCTCGCGGCGTTCGCGAAGATTATCGTCGTCATCTTCCTGATACACATCCTCGTGCTGGTCATACAGTTTGTCATCGCCTCGCTGTTCAACCACCGTAACCCCCTGAAGATGCTCTGGAATATGATGCCGGCCTATTTCACCGCGCTCGGAACACAGTCGTCGGCCGCGACAATCCCTGTGACACTCCGCCAGACCGTTAAAATGGGTGTCAGCGAAGAGATCGCCGGTTTCACCGTCCCGCTCTGCGCGACAATCCACATGTCGGGGAGCACTCTGAAAATCGTCGCCTGCGCCATGGCCCTGATGATCATGCAGCATATCCCCTACGACTTCGGCCTGTTCATCCACTTCATCGCCCTGCTCGGCATCACGATCGTGGCCGCCCCGGGGATTCCCGGCGGTGCGATCATGGCTTCGCTCGGACTGCTGTCGTCGGTGCTCGGCTTCAGCGACGCGCAGAACGCGATGATGATCGCCCTCTATATCGCGATGGACAGTTTCGGGACGGCATGCAACGTGACCGGCGACGGCGCCCTCGCCGTCATCGTCGACTTCTTCTTCGGCGACAAACGAAAGAAAAAACAAACCATCTAATTCCTACATCAATCAACTAATGGATCTGTTGAAAGTTCAGAACGTCTCGAAAACCTACTCGGGCCACCGCGCCCTTGACAACGTTTCGCTCGACGTTCCCGAAGGTAAAATCTATGGTCTGCTCGGCCCGAACGGTGCCGGAAAGACAACCCTCATACGAATCATAAACCACATAACCGCCCCCGACAGCGGCCAGGTCATCTTCGACGGACATCCGCTGACCGACGACGATCTGCCGTCGATCGGCTACCTCCCCGAGGAACGCGGACTCTACAAGAAGATGACCGTCGGCGAACAGGCTGTCTTCTTCGCCCGCCTGAAGGGGATGTCGCGCGGAGACGCCGTCCGCGAACTGAAGATCTGGTTCGACCGCTTCGAGATTTCGTCGTGGTGGAACCGGAAGGTCGAGGAACTCTCGAAAGGTATGGCCCAGAAGGTCCAGTTTATCGTCACGGTTCTTCACCACCCCAAACTACTAATCTTCGACGAGCCGTTCTCCGGCTTCGATCCCGTCAACGCCGCTCTGCTGAAGGAGGAGATCCTCAGACTCCGCGACCAGGGTACGACCGTCATATTCTCGACCCACAACATGTCGTCGGTCGAGGAACTCTGCGACCGGATCACCCTGATCAACCGGAGCCGCAACGTCCTGACCGGCGACGTCGACGAACTCCGCCGACGATTCGCCGACGGCCGCTACGAACTCAGGTTCGCCGGCGACAGCGCGCCGCTGATTCCGCGGGTCATGCCGCTGACCGACGAGGATCCGAAACTGACACGGCTCACCGACGGCTCCTCCCTTCTGTCGTTCCACCTCGCCGAAGGAAGCCGCCTGCGCGACATCATCGCCGCCGCCAACGACATCGTCGATATCCGCTCGCTGACCGAGTCTGTCACCTCGATGAACGACATCTTCATCCAGACCGTCGGCTCGACCGACCCCGAAACCGAATCTGACAAAAACTGAACACCCCGATATGGCTAAATCGAAAATATCAATCATAATCTGGCGCGAGTTCGCCGAACGCGTAAAGAAAAAAAGTTTTATCATAACAACCATTCTGATGCCGGTCCTGATGGTCGCGTTGATGTGCCTCCCGGCTCTTCTGATGATCTTCGCAGGCGACGACGACCGGACCTATCTCGTCGTCGACACAACCGACGAACGACTCTTCGCCGAAGGCCTCGAATCGGGCGGCGACCTGACCTTCATCAACTCCGAGGCTCCGCTCGACAGCGCCCTGAGAGACCGCGCCGTCGATGGCATCATCTTTTTCCCCTCCGATATCCTGACTGACCGTAAGTCGTCGCCCCGGCTCTACAACAACGGCTCGGCATCGATGTCGGCCGAACAGTTGATAAACAATCAGATCAACCATCTGATAACCGAACACCGCATCTCCTCCTACGACGTTCCGGGGCTTAAGGAGATGATCGCCGACATCGAGAGCAACCTGAGCCTTCAGACCTTCGAGAACACCGAAGCCGAGGAGGATCAGCAGGCATCGTCGACAACCCTCAGTTACATCCTCGGAATCGGGCTTTCGCTCCTGCTCTACATGTCTCTGCTGATCTACGGCCAGATGGTCATGACGAGCATTATCGAAGAGAAAAACAACCGCGTGCTCGAACTGGTCGTCACCTCCGTCAAACCGTTCCAGCTGATGCTCGGCAAAATCGCCGGGGTCGGGCTTGTCGCCGTAACCCAGTTGCTGATCTGGGGGATACTGATTGCTGTCGGCGCTATGATTCTTCTCCCGGCTCTGCTGCCCGAGGAGGCCGCGATGCAGGTCGCCTCGATGCAGGCCGGAACCCTCGATCCCGCCGGATTTAACGGCGACGAGTATGAGATGATCGGCGCGATCGCCCGTTTCTCCCAGCCGGGATGGCTCGCGTCGCTGTTCGGTTGGCTGATACTTTTCCTCGTCGGCGGATTCCTGCTCTATGCGTCGATTTTCGCCGCAATCGGCTCGGCCGTCGACAATATCCAGGACGCCAGCCAGTTCACCTCCTTCGCCGTCGTACCGATCATCCTCGGCATCGTCTTCGGACAGGCCGCCGCCGCCAACCCCGGGTCGGCGCTGTCTCTATGGACCTCCTTTATCCCGCTGACATCGCCGATGGTCATGATGTCGCGCCTCCCCTTCGGAGTCGACACCTGGGAGACCCTCCTCTCGGCTGTCATCCTCTTCCTCTCGGTCATCCTCTTCGTCTGGATTGCCGGAAAAATCTACCGGATCGGTATCTTTATGTATGGCAAGAAACCGACGGTCAGGGACCTGATCCGTTGGGCACGCTACAAATAAACGGTGCCAACCCCTAAAAAACGTTAAAACGCGCGGCAGGTCGCACTTTTTTGCCCCTGTCGCGCGTTAGTTATGGGATGAGACGAAAAATTTGCAGGCCGAAAGTTTGCATATTCCGTCATAAAGTATTAACTTTGCGCGCTTAAAAGTCACTATAAGAAGAATGAGACAACTAAAAATCTCAAAATCAATCACAAACCGCACCGACGCGGCTCTCGACAAGTATCTCCAGGAAATCGGACGCGAAGAACTGATCTCCGTCGACGAGGAGGTCGAGCTGGCGCGCCGGATTCGCGAGGGGGACGAACGTGCTCTCGACAAGTTGGTTCGTGCAAATCTACGATTCGTTATCTCGGTTGCGAAACAGTACCAGAACCAGGGTCTGTCGCTCTCCGACCTGATTAACGAAGGTAATCTCGGCCTGATTAAGGCTGCACGTAAATTCGACGAAACCCGAGGCTTCAAGTTCATCTCCTATGCCGTATGGTGGATCCGCCAGTCGATCCTCCAGGCTCTAGCCGAGCAATCGCGTATTGTCCGGCTTCCGCTGAACCAGGTCGGTTCGCTGAACAAAATCACAAAAGCCCTGAGCAAATTCGAACAGGAGAACGAACGCCGCCCCTCGCCCGAAGAACTCGCTGACTCGCTCGACATTCCGGTCGACAAGATCGCCGACACCCTGAAGGTCAGCGGCCGCCACATCTCGGTCGACGCCCCCTTTGTCGAGGGTGAGGACAACAGCCTGCTCGATGTGCTGACAAACGACGACTCCCCAATGGCCGACTCGACCCTGAACCAGGAGTCGCTCGCCAGAGAGGTTGACCGCACCCTTCGCCAGCTCGGCGAACGCGAGCGCGAGATTCTCCGCATGTTCTTCGGAATCGGATGCCAGGAGATGACGCTCGAGGAGATCGGTGCGAAATTCGACCTGACGCGCGAGCGTGTCCGCCAGATCAAGGAGAAAGCGATCCGCCGTCTGAAAGGGCCGAAGAGCCGTCTGCTGAAATCCTATCTCGGACAGTAACGGCCCGGAAAAGAAAATTTTGAAATCCCCGAAACACGAACGCCGCAACCCCATTGCGGCGTATTTTTTTGTCAGACGCTTCGCGTTCCGTTACACTTCGGATAATCCGAGCAACCCCAGAATTGCTCACCCTGCCGGGTGCCTTTCTGAATAGTCCGCTGAAGCATCGTCTTGCCACATTTCGGACAGACAGGAGCATTGTTTTGGGCAGCCTCTTCGCGGCGTGCGCTGAGACGCGTCTGAGTCAGATTCTCGGTGAAACCACCCCGTTGCTTGAAGTCATCGAGTTGAGCCGACATCATATTAGTCAGCATACGAATGATTTTCAGACATAATGCAACGAGACAATTGGCGGCATCATCCGCGTTACCCCTCTCGAGGAAGCAATCGAAACGCGATTTCTGTTTTTTTATATGTTCCATTGCATCATCAACAAAATTGGCCCCGTATACCGGCTTGTCCAGAACAAGATTGATAACACTTTGGAAACGACGATCCTCGATTTCCCATGCCCGGATCGAGAATCTCATCATATAGTTTATGAAATCTCCCATAAGTTCGTGTACGCTTCCTCTTGCGACATCGGTCAGCCTCATTTCGGTCTCCATAGAAGTCTCGTGACGTCCGGAACCCTCAGCAATATTCGCGCGAATCGAGCGAGCTGCCTGAGTCATCTGGTCGTAGAGCCGGTGGCCGGGATCAATCTTGAAGTCGACGAAGCGGTCGCAGAATCGCTGGGTTGCGAGTTCGATGATATTGGCGAGGACCCAGGTGTTGAGCCAGAAATATGAGGGTGCTGATTTAAAGGAGATTCCCATATCTATTATTTTTTAGGTTAGGTAATTCGTTAATTAGTTAATTAGTCAATTTGTCAATTTGTCAATTTGTCAATTTGTCAATTTGTCAATTTATCAAAACTTCAGATTATCAAAATGTCAGAGAGTTAATAACGCCCGGGCTGCGCGGGGGCGCAGTCCGGGCGTTATGGATATGGCGAGGGGAATTACTCGCGGCCGAGGAACTTCAGGATGCTGGGTTCGGGGTTTGCGACGAGGTCGGCATACTTCTCGTAGTAGGCCTTAGCCTGGTCGTCATCGCCGTTCTGGAGGGCATTGCTGCCGAGGACATAGTAGCCGATGCCGAGCGCGTTGGCGTTCTTCTGGACATTGGCCGGATCTGCCTCAAACAGTTCGATCATCTTCGTGTAGGTCTCGACAGCCTCGGGAGTGATGCCGAATTCGGAGATGATGATACCACCCTTTGTGTTGTAGACCTGGGGATTGTCGGGAACTTTCTCGATAACCTGGTTGATATAGCCGAGGGCCTCCTCGCTGACGGCGCGGCGTTCGGGAGTTCCTTCGGGGAGAGTGCGGGCGAGCGACTGGAGACGGCGGGCCATATTGTAGATATCGTTGGTCGATGCCTGGCCGAGGGCGAGATATTTCTTCATCGTCTCGACACCCCTGTCGGGCATGCCGGCCTTGTCGTATGCGGTCGACAGACGGAGAAGGAGTTCGCTCTTGTCGGGGTTCAGTTCGACAGCCTTCTCGAAGACTTCGACAGCGGCGGAGTCGAGTTTCAGACCTGTCAGCGCGTCGCCGTAGGCGATATAGTCGTTCGGAATCGGTTTGACGCCCGGAACGGCGAAGAGTTTCTGACCGGCTTCGACTGCCTGGGGATAATCTTTCAGCTTCGCATAGTTAAGCAGCAGGACGCGATACATATATTCGTTGTCAGGGTCCTTGGCGAGAATCTGCCGTGCGAGTTTGATCGACTCGTCGTTTTCGTCGGCCGAGTAGAGCAGACCGGCGAGACGCTGCTCGTCTTTCTGGAAATGGTTCGGGTTGGTCAGATATTTGCGATACTGCTGGAGAGCACTGCCGAACTGGTTGTTGTCGTAGTATTTCTCGGCGAGTTCGCGCTGTGCGAGAGCCGAATTCGGTTCTTTCTGGTTCAGTTCCTCGAGTTTCGAGATAGCGAACTTCGGGTTGACTCGGAAGTAGGTGTTCGCATACTTGACATAAGCCTCGCGGTTGACGACACCCTTCGACTCGTCCTGGCTGATCGCCATTTCATACTGGCCGGCGGCATCGCCCGGATCTTCGGCAGCCTTCATGTCGCCGAGGAGGATATAGACGGCCGACTCGGAGTTCTTCGAGTCCTTCAGGGCCTTCGCGATGTTTTTGTCAATCTCCTTGGCGTAGAGTGTCGGGTCGACATTATAGTATGCGCGGGCGACAGCGGCAGAAAGCGCTGTGTTCTTTTTGTCGGTTGCGAGCGCATCCTTGAAATATTTTTCTGCAGTTGCCTTGTCGCCGTTCTTCAGAGCGACCTCGCCGAGGCCTATCATATTATAGGCGTTTGCCGGGTTGGCCTGGAGGCCTCTTTCGAAGTTAGCCTTCGCGGCGGCGACGTTGTTCTCGGCCATGTCGATCGAGCCAAGGTAGAAATAGGAAACAGCCTTGTCGGTCGAAGGGTCGTTGATCGTGTTGTCAAGAATGACTTTCGCAACGTCGAGACGACCGGCGTTGAAGTTGTCGACACCATCCTGGTATCCTCCCTGCGCGGCGGCGGTCAGACCGCAGCCCACCAAAAGGGTAAATAGAAACTTGCTCTTCATTTTTATAAGGTTAATTGAAATTTTTAATATTGATTGGTTTTTATTCGTCGGGTTTAATTCAGATATGTTGTTTTTCGTTTATTCTGCGACCGAGACATTGACCATCCTCGGACGAACTGTCGCCGGAAGAATTCCGGTCATCTGGATTATCTTCTGGCCGTTAAAACCGGTCACGAAGGAGTAGAAGCCGTGGCTCAGCGTTCCGCCGGCGCCGGTATTGATCATCCATATCGAGCGGTAGAGCGGATAACTTCCGTCGAAGATATACTGCTGGTAAGGAAGATAGGCCTTGACCTCGTCGTTTCCACGGACGCGCAGAACCTTTATCGATTTGTCGAAGGTCAGCGAGTCGACGTCGTTTCGCTCGACGGCGGCGGCGAGTTCCTCGCGGGTGTATTCGCGGTTTCGCATATCGTCGCTGATCCAACTGACGCCGATGACTCCGACCGCGTTCTTGTTACGGGCGACAGCCTGGAAGACGCCGTCGGGACTCTGCTGGGCATAGCAGTTCGGGCCGAGTTCGTCCCCGCCGAGGATCGAGTCGCGCATAAACTGGACGGTGCTGGATCCCTGGTGGTCGAAGACAACGCGGATCGAGTCGAACCCTTTCGGCATGACCTCGATTTCGTCCCATTTCCGGAATTTTCCGGAGAGGATCTCGGCGATCTCCTTCTTCGACAGGACCGTAACCGGGTTGGCCGGGTTGACAATCAGGGCAATCGCGTCGACGGCGATTCTCGACTGGCGGACAGTCTTCTTATTATCTTTCAGATACTTTTCCTCCTTCGCAGTCAGCGGCCGGGTGATAACCGCCAGTTTCGTCTTGAAATCGAGCAGAGAGTCGATACAGGCGCGTTCGTCGGCATAGTAGGGGATTATGTTCGCGTTGCGATACTGAAACTCGAAGACATCTATTTCCTGCGACATAATATTTTCGAAGGTCGCGTCGCAGACGACGGTGGCGATTCCGGAGGTCGAAGTCGATGTCTGACCCTTTTTATCGGAAGAGCCGCCACACGAAGTGATGGCGGAGAGCGCAACCGCCCCCGCCGCCACTGCTGTTAATATTCCGGATAATTTCATATCGTTCGAATAGGATCCTGTTTTGTTGTTATTTCTGCTGGTCGTCATCTTCCTTGTCGCGGCGGTAGCCGGGACCATACTCGGGGTCGAGGCCGGCGAACTGGCGGTAGCCGCGCCAGATGCCGTAGACGACGAGAATCGAGCCGCAGACCCATTTGACCCAGGGCCATTCGCCGAACAGGGGGTCGAAGAACCCGATGAAGAAGAGCACGCCTACGCCGATGTAGACGATGATCATAATGATGCCGAAGAGTGTGCGCATGCTCTGGGGAGCGCCGGAGCCGTTGCGCGGAGTGTTGGAACTGCTCATAAATATCTGTTTTATGTGGTAAATCGTCAAAACTATATTTCTATAGATTTAACGCAGAATCGGGCTGTTAGTTCGGCAGATGGCCGGAAAAATCGACTGACTCTCCGGCCGCGGCAGATTAACGGCGTGTAAAGTTAGGCATTTTTCGCTGAATAAACCAAATCGAAGGGTGAAAATCCGATTTTTTTTCGTAACTTTGTTCTTATGACAAACGAACCATTCAGACCGCTGGCGGAGCGGATGCGCCCGCGCACGGTCGACGACTACATAGGACAGAAACACCTGATGGCTCCCGGAGCGATCCTCCGCCGGATGATCGACACCGGCAATGTCTCCTCTTTCATACTATGGGGCCCCCCGGGAGTCGGCAAGACGACGCTCGCGAACGTGATCGCCTCGACCCTGAAGATTCCGTTCCACACGCTGAGCGCCGTGACATCCGGCGTCAAGGATGTCCGCGAGCTCCTCGACCGCTGCGAGGCCGAGGGGCGCGGCCTCTTCGCCTCCGGACGCCCTATTCTTTTCATCGACGAAATCCACCGTTTCAACAAGTCGCAGCAGGACAGCCTCCTGGCGGCCGTCGAGCGGGGGACGGTCACCCTGATCGGGGCTACGACCGAGAACCCTTCGTTCGAGGTGATCCGCCCTCTGTTGTCGCGTGCCCAGGTCTACACCCTCGAGCCTCTCTCGGAAGAGGACCTTCTCGAACTGCTCGACCGCGCCGTCAAAGGCGACAAGATTCTGTCGAGACGGAAGGTCGATATCCGCGAGACGGCGGCGCTGCTGCGCTACTCCGGCGGCGACGCCCGAAAACTCCTGAACATCCTCGACCTGCTCGAGCAGTCGACTCCGGAGACGGAACCGATCGTCATCGACGACAAGGTCGTCACCGAAAGACTCCAGAAAAATCCGGCCGCCTACGACAAGAACGGCGAACTCCACTACGACATTATCTCGGCGTTCATAAAGAGCATGCGCGGCAGCGACCCCGATGCGGCGGTCTACTGGCTCGCACGGATGATCGAGGGGGGAGAGCAGCCGGAGTTCATCGCCCGGCGGATGGTTATCTTCGCCGCCGAGGATGTAGGCCTCGCCAACCCGAACGCCCTTCTGCTGGCCAACGCGACCTTCGACACGATCCACAAAATCGGCTGGCCCGAGGGGAGGATTCCGCTGTCGGAGTGTGCGGTCTACCTGGCGACCTCCCCGAAGAGCAACTCGGCCTACAAGGCTGTCGACGCGGCTCTGGCCTACGTACGCCAGACCGGAAACCTGCCGGTTCCGCTCCATCTGCGCAATGCTCCGACAAAACTGATGAAGGAACTCGGTTACGGCGCCTCCTATAAATATCCCCACGACTTCCCGGGCCACTGGGTCGAACAGCAGTATCTCCCCGACGCCGCCGCGGGGATGTCGTTCTACCACCCCTGCGACAATCCGGCCGAGGCGCGGTGGAAAAAAAGATAGAAAAAACTTCAGACTACGGAAATAATTTGTACTTTTGCAACCAAAGACTAACCTGTAACCAAAGTCAACATAATATGAAGAAGCATAATTTCTACGCCGGACCGTCGATCCTGAGCCAGTATACGATCAGGAACACGGCCGATGCAATCCTGAACTTCGCCGACACCGGCCTGTCGATCCTCGAGGTCTCCCACCGCAGCAAGGAGTTCGTCGCTGTCATGGACGAGGCCCAGGCGCTCGTCAAGGAACTCCTCGACATCCCCGCCGGATACAGCGTTCTGTTCCTCGGCGGCGGCGCAAGTCTCCAGTTCGCCATGGCTCCCTACAACCTGCTGAAAACCAAGGCTGCATATCTCCAGACCGGAACCTGGGCTACGAACGCAATCAAAGAGGCGCGTCTCTTCGGCGAGGTCGACGTCGTCGCTTCGTCCGAGGACGCCAACTTCTCATACATCCCTAAGAACTACACAGTCCCGGCAGACGCCGACTACTTCCACTTCACATCGAACAACACGATCTACGGCACAGAGATGCGCTTCGACCCCGACGCGCCGACACGCCTGGTCGCCGACATGTCGTCCGACATATTCTCCCGCCCGATCGACATCTCGAAATATGACCTGATCTACGCCGGCGCACAGAAAAACCTCGCTCCGGCAGGCGTCACGGTCGTAATCGTCCGCGACGACGCCCTCGGCCATGTCGACCGCCCGATTCCGACGATGCTCGACTACCGGACCCACGTCAAGAAGGGCTCGATGTTCAACACCCCGCCGGTGCTCCCGATCTACTCGGCCCTCCAGACCCTCCGCTACTACAAGGAACTCGGCGGCGTCGCAGCGATCGAGAAGACAGACCTCGCGAAGGCCGCGCTCCTCTACGACGCGATCGACTCGAGCCGCATGTTCGAAGGAACCGTGACCGATCCGGCCGACCGTTCGATCATGAACGTCTGCTTCGTCATGACCGAAAACTACCGCGACCTCGAGAAAGATTTCGTCGACTTCGCATCGGCCCGCGGAATCGTCGGTATCAAGGGCCACCGCTCCGTCGGCGGCTTCCGCGCCTCGCTCTACAATGCTCTCCCGGTCGAGAGTGTCGAGGTTCTGATCGAGGCCATGAAAGATTTCGAGAAATCACACTGAAACACCCTCCGCCGCTATGAAACAGAAAGTTCTTGTCGCTACTGAAAAACCGTTCGCTGCGAAGGCTGTCGACGGAATCCGCTCGATCGTCGAGGAGGCCGGAATGGATCTCGTCCTGCTCGAACGCTACCGCACACGCGCTGAACTCCTCGAGGCCGCGGCCGACGCCGACGCCCTGATTGTCCGCTCCGACATCGTCGACGCCGACCTGATTGCCGCCGCGCCGCGCCTGAAAATCATTGTCCGCGCCGGTGCCGGATATGACAATATCGACCTGAAGGCCGCGACCGAAGCGGGTATCGTTGTCGAAAACACCCCCGGGCAGAACGCCAACGCAGTCGCCGAACTCGTCTTCGGAATGACCATGATGATGATCCGCAACGGCTTCAACGGAACCGCCGGAACCGAACTCCTCGGCAAGCGACTCGGAATCCACGCCTTCGGACAGGTCGGGCGAAACGTCGCCCGTATAGCCCGCGGCTTCGGCATGGAGGTCTCGGCACTCGACCCCTACTGCCCCGCCGACGTGATGGACGAGGCGGGTGTGCGCCGCGTCGAATCGGTCGAGGAACTCTACCGCGATAACGATTTCGTCTCGCTCCATATTCCCGCAACCGACGAAACCCGCCGTTCGGTAACCCGGACCCTGATGACGATGATGCCGAAGGGAGCCGTGCTGATCAACACCGCCCGCAAGGAGGTCATCGACGAGGATGGACTGAAACAGGCGCTCGCCGACCGCCCGGATCTCCGCTATATCGCCGACGTACGCCCCGACAACGCCGCCGAACTCGAATCGGACTATCAGGCCCGCGTCTTCTTCACCCCGAAAAAGACCGGCGCGCAGACTGCCGAGGCGAACATAAACGCCGGCCTCGCCGCCGCCCGCCAGATCGTCGGATATCTCCGCGACGGAGTTTCGAAATATCGCGTCAACAAATAACTCTGTTGACAGCCAGCGCGTCCCGAATAGAAAAGTCGAGTGGCCGCCGGAGCCTTATGTTCCGGTGGCCGCTCCTGTTCTGTCTGCTGGCTGCTGTTCTGGCGGCCGGATGCGGACGCCGCCAGGGGGAGGGTGTCGCGATATTCCGCGACGGGGGCTTCGCTCTCTATGGCGACAGTCTCGTCTTCCCCGGCGGGAGGGTCGTAGCGCTGTCTCCGCTGAAAATCACTGTCGCGGGCGACGATTCGGTCAGCGGCTGGAGCGCGGCGTCGGTTCAATCCGGATTCCCGCGCTACGAATCGGAGCAGACGCTGATCGACGCGCTCTATAACCGATCGGCCGCCTCCCTCGCCCGCGGCGGACGCTTCGGGGCCGACCAGCCGACGCGGATGCTCTGCGCGGCGATGTCGCTCGCGCTCGTCGATCCCGACAGAACCCTTGCCGAACTTCGCCGCGACATCTCCGGCGGAACAGTCAGCCAGAATCCGGGGGTCGGGGGCTCATGGCCTGTCATGACAGACCGCATGCTCTGGATCCCGGCAGCCTGGGAACTGTTCAAAACAACCGGCGACTCGCTCTGGCTCGCCGAGATAGCCGCGATTGCGCCGAGGGTGACGGCGACAGACCGCGCGGTCCTGCTCGACGAGGAGTACGGGCTGTTCCACGGCGCGGCGGTCGCGAGCCGCCGCCGCAACGGATGGTACTTTCCGGGGTGGATGGAACCGGCCGACATCTACGCCGGCTTCTCGCTGTCGACCAACGTAGCGGCGGTCGCCGCCAACCGCGCCGCGGCAGGGATAGCCCGCGCCGCGGCGATGAACCCCGCCGGATATGAGTCGGCCGCCAGGGAGTTGTCAGCCGCTGTCAACGAGCGCTTCTGGATTCCGGAGAAAGGGTTCTATTCGGGTCTACTCTACGGTGCGCCCTACCCGCTCCAGGCTCCGCTGACCGACAATCTGTCGCAGGCTGTCGCGATCCTTGAGGGGGTCGCGACCGAGGAGATGTCGCGCTCGATTCTCTCCCGCTCGCCACAGTACCCGACCAATATCCCCCGCTTCTATCCTGAACTCCCCGACACGGCGTCGGCCGACGCGCCCTATTCGGCGATGACCCAGGCGATGTGGCTCCGCGCCGCCGCCTCGAAATCGAACCGTACGGCGACCGAACGGGCTCTCGCCGGAGCAGTCATCCACGCGGCGTTGTCGCCCGACTCGCTTCCAGGCGAAGCCGAAGCGGCGGCTTTCGTCTCGATTGTGCTCCGCGGTCTGCTCGGAATCGAAACCGAGGGTGAACGGATGGTGTTCAATCCGGTCATTCCCCGCTCGATGCCGGGGAGGAAGAGTCTGTCGGGACTCCGCTACCGCCGTGCGACGCTCGACATCAGCGTCAGCGGAACCGGCGACCGTATCGCGAATTTCCGCCTCGACGGCGTGACGACCCACCGCTACTCGATTCCCGACACTATCTCCGGCTCCCACAGCGTCGAGATCACCCTCGCCGACAACCGTCTCGATTCGCTCGGGGCGAACATCGTCGACCCACACCGCATGCCTCCCCTCCCCGCACCGGTCTGGAGCGACCCCTGCTCTGCCCTGCTCGACACGCCGAAGGGGCTGTCGGGCTATATGGTCTATCTGAACAACGACCTGCGCGAGGAGCGCGTCCGCGGCCACTACGAGTTCTTCGACGCGCGGAATTTCACGACCGTCACCTTCGTTCCGGTCGACAGCGCCGGTACGGCCGGATTCGGTCCGAGACCGACATTCTACTTTCCGCGCGAGTCGACATTCAGCGTCCCCGCCTCGCGCTTCGATGTCTGCGGAACCGACCTGGTCCGCGACCGCAATCTGGCCGGGACTCTGATCGAGTCTGACACGACGCGAAACGCGCGCCTGACCTTCGACGTCGTCGTCTCACAGCCGGGCGACTACTTCGTCGACATCCGCTACTCAAACGGAGCCGGGCCACAGTGGTGCGGCTCGGAGTGCGCTACGCGACTGCTGACGGTCAACGGCCAGAGGGCCGGGACACTCGTGATGCCCCAGCGGGGCACTGGACGCTGGGAGAGTTTCGGGATGAGCAATCCGGTCTCGGTCCGGCTGAACCGCGGGCGCAACACCGTTGTCGTCGAATATCCCGGCGGGGCGTGGCACAATATGGCCGGCGGGGCGAACCGTGTGCTGATCGATTACGTTAGATTTATTAGAAGATGAAACGAATAGGAATTCTGAGCGACACCCATTCGGTCTGGGACGACCGCTATGCGGCCCATTTCAGCGGATGCGACGAGATCTGGCATGCCGGCGACATCGGCGACATATCGATTATCAGGCGCCTCGAAGAGGTCGCGCCGAAGGTACGCGCCGTTGCCGGGAATATCGACGGGGCGATGATCCGACGCCGTTGTCCCGAGGTCGAAGAGTTCGAAATCGAGGGGCTGAAGGTCTGGATGACCCATATCGGCGGATATCCGGGCCGGTATGCCCCGGGGGTTCGTCGTCTCCTGCGGCAGGAAGGCATCGGCCTGATGGTCACCGGCCACAGCCATATCCTGAAGGTCATGCCCGACCGCGAACTCGGCCTGTTGCATATCAATCCGGGTGCGGCGGGATGGCACGGCTGGCAGAAGGTCCGCACCCTTGTCCGGATCACGGTCGACTCCGGGAAGGTCTGCGATCTCGAGGTGATCGAACTTGCTCCGGGTCGTCGCGACGAATCGACAAACAACAGAGAAACGATATGAAACGTATACTGATTCCGATAGCCGCGGCCGCGCTGATACTCGGCGCAGGTTGCAAACCGAGCGAGAAACACTACCGCGCAGCCTACGAGGCCGCGCGGCAGAAACAGGAGGAGACCGGCGGGATCGACTCGACGATATACTCGGCGATGCGCCCCCAGGGGCGCGGCTCGATTGTCATCGCCGGAGCCGACACGCTGACGGTCCAGACCGTCGCGATCGGCTACCCGAAGGATTCGGGAGCCGACGCCTCGACCGTCTTGCGCTACAACATCGTCGTCGGGCAGTTCAAGCAGATTTTCAATGCGAGACAGATGCGCCAGCGTCTGATCGGGGCCGGCTACGAAGGAGCCCTCGTCGTCAATACCCGCGAACCGCTCTACTATGTCGTCGCCGTCTCGTGTGCGACCCCCGAAGAGGCCGCCGCAGCGCTGAAGCGGATCTCAGGCGACAAATCGCTGACTCTTCGCGAGCCTTTCCCCTGGGTTCTGACTCCGGCCCATCTGCGCCGCTGATTTCCTCCATTTCGGGCGCGGAGGTCAACCGAGACGGGGACGCCCCGTGACGACCGCCTCGATGTAGAGGGGCCAGGGGGTGCCGTCGACCCGGTCCAGACGCTCCCCTCCAACCGACGCGACCGGATACCAGATGTCGCCGTCGCGGCTGCCATAGACCGTTATACTCCCGAGTTTCTTCCGGGAGGGGAATCCTCTCCCTCCGACTGCCATCCCCGGATAGCGGCCCGAAAGGTCGTCTGCACCGTTGCGCGGCATAGCAACCAGAAGGCTGAGAGGTTCGGGGTTGTCTCCGAACCGGCAGACCGTTCCGTCTCCGCGGAGTATTATCGGACCTGAGGGGGTATCGACCGCAGAGTTCCACCCCGGGCCGAGCGCAGAGATCCCCCATTGCTCCGAACCGAAGTCGTATGTATCGCCGAATCGCCCGGAGTCGGGCTCGAAGAGGGTCAGTTGGCGCCTGAGCTGATCGTATACCGTCGACTGCTCGTTCCGGCAGTTCCGGAGGGGGTAATGTGCGGCGGGGTCGAGACCGGCCATTCCGGCTGAGACGGCGATCCGGTCGAAACCGGGGAGCGACGACAGCAGCCAGGGAACGTCATCGACAGAACCGGTATCGAGTCGCCGAAGCGACGAACCGCTGAGGCAGAACAACCCTTCGCGGGTCTGAACAATCAGACCTTCACGGGTCGACAGGGGCTTGCCGAGGCAGTTGATCCGGGCGAGCGGGCGAAGGGTCTGCCAACTGCCGTCGGCGGCGCAGTCGACAACGAGTATTCCGGCATCGGCCGTCAGCAGATAGACCGGATAGGCGCCGAACTGACCATCAGACATCGGGGAGAGGGCTGGAGCCATTGCGACAGTCGCCGTCCCGGGGAGCCGGACCGAGAGGCCGGCGGGGAAAAGCAGCGGCTGGTATGCAGGAGTCGTCAGAAGCTGATGGGGCGACTGGCGGACGAACTCTCTTGCCGACGACTGATCAGCGCCGGGCAGACCGACAATATCGACTGTGGCGCCATCATCCGCCCCGAGTCCTCCGAACCAGACGGCGGCGTTCAACAATGGATGCGGTGTCAGCGCGATGCGTATCTGCCGAGGCTCGGGTGTGTGGTAGGTCAGTATTGCCCCTGTCGCGTCGGGGTCGGGATAACAGAACCATCGGAGGCCTGACCGCGTCGGGTCCGGAGCCGCGGCAATCGCGCGGTCGAAGCGGACTACACTCCCCTGCTCCCCATCCTTCTCCAGGGTGACCTCGACCGAGATATCGGTCAGATCACCTCCCGTCGGAAGGCCTTCGTGGGGAAAAAATGTCGGCGCCGGTGGCGGCGCACCGTGGACGACCCGCTCCGGGACGATATTGAGCCGTCCGTTGTAGGTCAGCAACGGTGTGGCGGCTCCGGCATATCGGTCGAGTGGCCGGTCGCCGTCGTCGAGGCGCTGTCGGTTCTCAATCGTCAGGAGGGAGTTTTTCTCCAGCGGAACCTCCCGGAATGCGCCTGTATATTCCCCGAGGTTGTCGAGTTCGATCGATGCAACGTGATAGAAGAGGGCGCGTCCGGTCAAATCGCGCGTGAAATCTCCGGTATCTCTCGGTTTGAAGTTCCAGACCTTCGTCTGGTCGCCACTTTCGATCCTCAGGAACTGATCTGCGGTCGGCTCTGTCTCCGAGGGGGCATAATGTCCGGTGAAGATCTCGGTCGCGCCTGTCGAGGGGGAACCGTTAGCCCCGGGGCGCTGTCCCGTCAGGCCGCCGTTGTTGCCGGCTGTTCCGGTTGCGGCTGATATCAGCGGGGAGAAACCGCTGACACCGGCAGCCTCGTCCAGAATCGGAATCGGAGCCGAAACAGCGATATCGACGGCGCGTACAATCGCGCGGAGAGATCCGATTCGCTCGGTCAGTTCGTGGGGGATTACCTCCATCTCGAGACGGCAGCGGTTCAGCATACTGAAACCGAGCGTCGCCTCGAGGGTTGCCTCCTCTCGGTCAATCGACGGATCGGAACATGTCACGATCGGAACCGTCGCCGACGGAAGCATCATAACCGGCCCGCTCTGGCTGACGGTCGAACCGTCGTAGAGTCTCAGGGCGTAGCGGACGAGGAAGGGATGGTGGAAGCGTCCGCGCGATGTGATGTAGTCTCGGATAGCCAGAAGCGTCTCGCCGGCAACAGTGTCGGAGAGAGAAATGGATGCGGCAGCCATGTTCTCCCCCCGGCCGACATTGAACGATCCACCCTTCTCGAGGCGTCGCTCGAGCAGTGCGGCGGTCTCCTGGTCGCCGAGGTCAATCGTGACCCGCTGGTTTACGACCGGCATAGCTTCGCTGACGAGCCGGAATCGTATCGGGGGTGCCTCGACTGAAATACCGACCGTTTCATAGTCTCCTCCGCTGTCGCGGCGGAAGATATGAATACCGCGGCTTCCGGCGACGATAAGGAAATTACCGAGCGACGCGGCGCTGCCTATCTCCGGGTCGTCGATCTGGCCGATGACAGTCGGGGGGAGGTCGGGGGAGTCGGGGTCGAACCCGAGGAGTTCGGCCGGAGAAGTTGCGGTGTTGATCGCGATGACCGTCGTTCGTGTCGGAGAGGTGTGGGTTGTCAGCAGGCGTGTCCCTGGGGGGAGACGGACGCCTGTAGGGATTGTGGTCGGCAGGGCACGTCCGTCGATCATCCCCGCCTGCAGTAGAAAATCTTTCTTCTTAGTCATTAGTCGGTTTGTCTATTTGTCGGTTAGTTAATCGCGGCGAAAAGATCGGTCGGCCGACGGCGGCGGGGAGAAACCGGAGCCTCTGCCGTCAGTTCGACCAGGGCGATGTGGAGCCCGATTGCGCGGGTCATCAGGATGTCGTCGTGGCGCCCGATAATCGCCCCGAAACTGCCGTCGGGACGGCGTTCGTAGCAGGCGAGTTCGTCGATGCAGTCAGGGTCGCGCTCGACGAAGAGCCCTTCGCGGACGGCGCGGACAAGGGTCGAGATGACCATCGGCTTTGTTGCGACATTTGTGTGGAAGCCCGGGCGCCCGCCGGGGCGGTGGTAGAGGTTGTCGTAACTGCTTCGGAGAATCCTGAGAAGATATGGGCTCTGGTCGCCATCGACGGCACGGTCGCGCTCGGCTGTCTCGATCGTGTTACTCTCGATGACGAGCAGGGCGTTGTTATACCAGGCAGCGATCTGCGCCGCTTTCCAGGCGAGCAGGTCCATATCGGTGTGGCCGCGCCACTGCGCTACCGTCGCTGCCGGAGCCCCGTACAAGAGCGGGGAGCGGTCGACGACCCAGATGACCGACCAGTCGGCCTTGGCGGAGCGTCCGCCAATGTCGACCGTGACGACATAGCGGTTGTCGATCGCGAACTCGGCCGGGTCGGCCGGACGCTCCCAGACCTTCAGCAGTCCGGCTCCGGAGGGTTCGAAGCGGATATCGCGGAGCGAATCCTCGCCCGAGAGTTCTCGGCCGGCCAGTTCTCCGCGGACAGGAGCCGTACGGCAGTCGGCGCGCATCTGCTCGAGGCGGTCGAGGGAGAAGACGCGTGTGCCGGAGTGGGCGAACGCCTCGAGGTCGTCGGAGGGGAATTCCGAGGCCATGTCAGACTGGTCGGCATATTTCGACCGCTCGGTGACATACCAGTTGATCGCCTCAAGGGTCGCCCCTTTTTCCCATAGGCTCCAGATATAGCGGCCTGAGACGGTGCGGTCCGACAGAGCCTCCGGACAGTAGCGGTTAAGGAGCATCCAGCGGGCGAGTTCTTCGGCAGTCGCGAAACGTGGCACAAGTCCGGAACTCCCCTCCCCCGGGGCATTCTCGGGTGTGAACGGGAGCGTGTAGGTCTCGATTTCGTGCCAGGCGACAAAGAGCGAATCGAACTGCGATTCGCCGCGCTTGGCGGCCTCGTATTCAGCGTGGAAGAAGTTGCCGACTCCGTTTGCCGACGATTCATAGACGATCATCGTCAGCGGGCGGTTCAGCACACCCGATGTCGCCGATTTCATCATCTCCTGGGGCGTTCCCCCGGGGGTGTTCTTCCAGAAGGCGACCTCGGTGCAGTGGACCATCGCACTGTCGCCGCCGCGGACTGCCTGGGTCCGTTCGGCCGAGCCGAATTTGATCTTTGCCTGACGAAGCGGAACGCGGCGTATCGAACTGGTTCCGTGTACGCCGGTGATTCGCTGTGCCTTAGGGTCATATTCCTGGTTTTCGTCGAAGAGTAGCCAGAGAGGATATTCCTCGAGCATCAGTTCGAACATTCCGGCGACTTCGGCTGTCGACGAACTCTGGTGGCCGACGATCAGGGAGTTCCAGCCGTGGGTGTGGATCAGTTGGATCCAGGCCATGTAGAGTTGTGTCGCTGTCGAACCGCCCCACTGCCGCGCCTTCAGCAGAACAAGGCGTACAGGCCGTCCGGCCCGTCGCCGGCGCTCGAAACTCTCGATCAGGCGTCGTTGTGGCGCATTCAGTATAAAGGGGCAGATGTTTCCGGTCTTGTTCTTGATCTTGACGAAGCGGGCGGCCCAGAAGTAGAAGTCGTAGCGGCAGCGCATCCGCTCCCAGGCGCGGACAATCGGTTCGCGCTCGAGGGGAGTGTCGGGGCGGCCGATATCCTTCAGGTGGGTCGCGACCGAGCCGCGGGTCTTCAGGATTTTGAACCACTGTTCACGTTTCATTTCGACGGGGACATACTGGATCGCAGGTTCGAGACCCTCGATCTTGACGCGGACGCGTTTTCCGGGCGCGCCGCTGCCGGAGATCGGGTCGAATTTGGGGAGTGTGTTTCTTCGCCGGTTTTCGGCGAGCATTTCGAGAAGTGTATTAGACATAGGTTACCTATTTAACTATCTATTTATCAATTTGTATGTCGCCCGACGAGGCCGCTGACCCGCTTCCGGGCCGTAGCGGCAGAGATGAACTGTTCGGGCGGGGTCAACTCGGGGAAAATCCATCGGATGAACTGGCTGACGGTCGTCACGGCGCCGCTGACCGTCTCTTCGATGTAGCGGCTGGTCAGCCAGAGGGCCAGACGGCGACGGGAGGGGTTGACGGGGCGGAAGGTTCCGCGCAGGGTCTGGTGGAGTATGCGCGAGGCCTGCTCGGGTGAGAGCCAGACGCGCGAGGCGCCCTCGGCGACGACCGCCTCCCAGATTTCGTCCATCGACATCTTCGCGCAGGCGGGGTCGCTCAGTTTCGAATAGAAGATCTGCTGGAGTTCGGCGTCGCGCTCTGCGATGAAATCGACTACGCGGGTCTTCGGGCGGCGGCGGGCGGGGTTCTGATTGGTTTGTGTGTGTTTTCCAGGGTTAAGCATAATTTTTTTGAGTGATTTGTTGTTTATGTCTGATGTTATTCCTAATTTTGTAGTCGAAGGATGGATTGTTAGTCATTTCTGTCTAACTCGACTGCGAAGTTACGACACATATGTCTTACTGTCCAAATTATTAACTTTCCTTAACAAAATCGACATGACCGATGACCCGACAAAATTAGAATCGATACGCAGCCGCCTGCGCGGATTGCTGCGCGACAAAGGTGTGACCGTCAACCGTCTGGCCGACGGCGACGCGGCTCTCCAGCGGCGCCTCTCGCGCCAGTTGAACGAGGAGGTCAACTTGACGGTCGACACGATACTGTATTTTCTGAACGCCTTCCCCGGATTGTCGGCCTCGTGGGTTCTCGAGGGTCAGGGGAATCCCTTTCCTTCGGAGGATGAACTGTCGATAGACTGCGGCTCTGTTCGGCGGCTCCAGGGTCGTTTCACGGACCGCATCGATCCGGAGAATTCGATTCCGGTCTATTCAGTCGAGGCTTCGGCGAATCTCGATACGCTCCAGGCCGGCGAGGGCTACGAGGAGCATATAATCGGAACGGTCCATGTCCCGAACGTTCCGCGGTGTGACGGGGCGACCTATGTCCGCGGCGATTCGATGTATCCGTTGCTCCAGTCGGGCGATCTGATCGGTTTCCGCCAGTTGCCGGTCAGCCGCGAGAGTATCTTTTTCGGGGAGATCTATCTGATTTCGCTCGATGTCGACGGAGACCGCTATCTGACGGTCAAATATATCCAGCCGAGTATGACGGGCGACCAGTATGTCACGCTCGAAAG
>JAMPGR010000030.1 GCA_023663805.1 Clostridium sp.
TCTAAATAACCTTCGAAAGGTTAGTTTCTCGTTCGTTTATCTTTACGATGCAAAGTAACGCACGATTTCCCCCTTAATAGCGATTTTTCAGTTAAGAAATATTAAAATCGTTACAGAGTTGTTACAGCCCATCTTCGAACCCGTCGCCCCCGCCGTTGTAGCGGACATGGTTCAGGGCGCGGAGAAGGTTGCAGAGTATCCGGCTCCAATATGAAGCGAAGTCTTCGCGGACCGCACGGAGCATTCCGGCAGTATGGCTGTCGGTTGCCTGGCGGATATTTTCGAGAAAATTATAGAAGACCTGGAAGAGGTCGGCGAGACCCTCGGAGATACTCGCTGCGATCGGGGTATCGGAATATTTCATATCCTCCTCGAAAACCTCGAGATACATATCGTCGGGTCCCATCAACGCCTCGACGCCACGGCGAACCGATTCGTAATACTCTTCGTCGAGGACGCCGTCGATATAATATTCGTCGAACTCGTCGGAGGCATCGGGCAGGTCGGTCGCGCAGATATATATCCGCGGGAGCAGGCGCAGCATCGAGGCGACGAATTCGCCGCGGGTCGCGGAGCGGGCATTTTCGAGCGAGCCGCAGAATTCGCTGCAGAGGCCGATGAAGGCGATCGAGTTGGTCGGGAGCGTATTTGTTTCCATATAATCTGGTGTCAAATTTTATTATGATAGAGATGATTCCGGCAGATATAAGGGAAGACGCCGTGTGGGAGAAAGCAGGTCATGTCGGCGCCGAGGGCGATTTTCTCGCGGACGAGCGTACTCGACAGACTGACGGTCGGAGCTTCGACTAACTCGACCCCCTCGGGGAGGGAGGCGGTGTCGACCGGATAGCCGGGGCGGGGATAGACCGTCACGCCCCACTGCGAGACAATCAGTCCGGGATTGCGCCAGCGGTCGAAGAGCAGCCAGTTGTCGGAGCCGATTATCAGGCGGAAGCGGCGGTCGGGGTATCGCGCGGAGAGGGCGCGGAGTGTCGCGGCGGTGTAGGACGGGCGGGGCATCGACAGTTCGATGTCGGTCAACCCTACGCGATCGATTTCGTCGGTCGCTATACGAAGCATCTCGAGGCGGTCGCCGTCGGAGGCGAGCGAGGCGGCAGCCTCCCCCTCCTTCAGGGGGTTCAGCGGCGACAGCGAGAGCCAGACCTCGTCGAAGCCGCCGAACTGCGCCATCCACGATGCGACCATCATATGCCCGGCATGGACGGGATTGAACGATCCCCCCATTATTCCTGTCAGAACCGGCCGGCGTTCCATCGCTCAGGAGTTGACGAAATCGCGGATCAGGGTGTGGATCTCTTCAACGGCTACATCGAGCCGGTCGTTGACAACCGTGTGATCGAACTGCGGCGCGAAGGAGATTTCCTTCTCCGCTTTCCCGACGCGCGCGTCGATTGCCTCCGGCGAATCGGTGCCGCGGCCGACAAGGCGTCGGCGCAGTTCCCCGACCGACGGGGGCATGATAAAGACCGACATCGCGCGGTCGCCGAAACGTCTCTTCAGATTGACGGCGCCGGCGACGTCGATGTCGAGAATGACGTTATGGCCTTCGCCGGTGATACGGTTTATCTCGCTCAGGAGCGTTCCGTAGAATCGGCCTGGATAGACCTCCTCATATTCGACGAACTCTCCGGCGGCGATTCGCGAGCGGAATTCCTCCTCGGTCAGAAAATAATATTCTACGCCATTCTGCTCGCTGCCGCGCGGCTGGCGCGTTGTGGCCGAGATGGAGAACTGGAGATCGAGATCCCCGCGGTCGAAAAGTTCGTGGATAATAGTCGATTTGCCGCATCCCGAGGGGGCGGAGACAATCAGGATCTTTCCTTCTTTCATTGGTTCGGTCTTCGGTTTTCGATTGTCGTTGTTATTGTTACATCACGTTCAGCACCTGCTCCTTAATCTGCTCGAGTTCGTCCTTCATTTTGACAACGATGATCTGCATCTGGGCGTGGTTGCTCTTCGATCCGAGGGTGTTGATCTCGCGTCCCATCTCCTGGGAGATGAATCCGAGTTTTTTCCCCTGGCCGTAGGCCCCCTCCATCGTCTCGGTGAAGTAGCGCAGATGCTGGGTCAGGCGCTGTTTTTCCTCGTTGATGTCGAGTTTCTCGATATAGTAGATCATCTCCTGCTCGAGGCGGCCGGTGTCATAGGTTCCGAGGGTGACCTTCTCGAGATTCTCCTGAATGCGACTTTTTATCTTGGCAACACGCTCTGTCTCGTAGCGGGGCACCTCGGCCAGCAGGCGTGTGATTGCGTCGATGCGCTGACTGAAGAATTCCTCGAGTTTGTTACCCTCGCAGGAGCGGTATTGCATCAGGCTCTCTACAGCCTCGTCGACCGCCGTCGAGAGAGCCTCGGCCAGCGATTCGTCGGTCTCGTTGTTCGGCTCGGACGACAGGGCGTCGGGCAGGCGCAGCAGCGTCGCGTACCAGTCCTGCGGAAGAGGCAGCTGGAGCGAACGCGCCATCGACTCGATCTGGCTCTTGTAGCCGGCAAGGACCGGCAGGTTCAGGGTGACGCCATGGTCCGACGCGGGGTTTTCGACAAGGATGTTGACTTCGACCTTGCCGCGCTCGAGGCGGCGCGCGATCCGGTTGCGGAGTTCGAGTTCGACTTCGCGGAATATCGGAGGGAGCTTGACGCTCATATCCATCTGTTTGCTGTTGAGCGATTTAATCTCAACAGTGATTTTTTTGCCATCGTGTTCGACAACTGATTTGCCGAAGCCGGTCATGGATAACAACATATCGGAACTTAATTTTCCGGCAAAAGTAATAAAAAATCGCGGGAAAATTGACTACTTTTGCCGTCAAATCTCTGAAACGACACTTCACCAATGGCAGTAATACTCAATATAGAAACATCGGCGACCGTCTGCTCTGTCGCGCTGACCGCCGACGGAATGATCCTCAACCACTTCGAAGACTTCGGCGGGCGCAACCATGCCTCGAGCCTCAGCGGTTTCATCAGCCGCTCACTCTCTATGGGCCGCGAACGGGGGCTTACCCCCGACGCTATCGCCGTCTCGACGGGTCCCGGAAGTTACACCGGCCTGCGCATCGGTCTATCCGAAGCCAAAGGGCTCGCCTTCGCCCTCGATGTGCCGCTCATAGGGGTCGACACGCTGAAACTGATGGCCGTACACGTCATGTTCTCCCCCGACGCCGACCCCGACGCTCTGTTCCTCCCGATGGTCGACGCGCGCCGTATGGAGGTCTTTGCCGGAGTCTACGACTGGTCTCTCGCCGAGGTCGTCGCGCCCCGTCCCGTGATCCTCGACCGCGGGGAGGATATCGCCCCGATCCGCGAGGTGATGGCCTCGCGTCCGGTCATGTATTTCGGCAGTGGGTCCGAGAAGGCCTCCGGCATACTCTCGTCGCTCGGCCGCGCCGAATATATCGCCGATGTAGAGCCTCTCGCGGTCGACATGCTCGCCCTCTCGGAGCAGGCCTTCCTTGCCGGCGACTTTATCGACACGGCCTACTCCGTGCCCCGCTATCTGAAGGATTTCCAGGCGACAACGCCGCGCAATCCTCTTGCATCGCTCCCCCGGAAATGATCCTGCTGACATCCTTTTTCGAGACGACGGAGTTCTATGTCATCGCCGCGGTAGTCGCCGCGGCCGTTGTCGCCGCGTGTATAAAACCATCGCAGAAAGGGGCGGTCGCGACCCATCTTCTTGCCGGATTCCTCCGGGAGGACCCCGAACCGGGCGAACCGCGGATTGAAATCGAGTGTCGCGACGACCGGACGGTCATCCTTCGCCGCCGCGCCGTCGACATGGTCGGGATGGATGGAGCGGTCAGTCTCGCGGTGTCGGTCAGCGGCTTCGACATCTCGGTCGCAGAGCGTCTCGTTCCGGGCAACAGCGGCCTCGACCGCCGTGTCATGGCTGAATTCTGTCTCGACTTTCTCGGACAGGAACGCTACCACCTTCGCTACGAGAGCGATACAACCGGCTACTTCACCGCCTTCACCCTCGCCAACCGCCCCGGCGTCCGAATCCTCCGCGACCTGAAACAGTAACTCTATTTAATTAATTTGTCGGAGTCGATAATAATTGCTAACTTTGCGAAAAACATAACCTAATCCATATCATTTAAACAAAACTCTATGAAAATGAGAAAATTCCTCGCTATGGCCGCCGCAGCCGTAGTTTTGGCCGGAGCGGCCGCGACAGCCGGCGCCCAGTCCCTCTCCCCGTCGACCAAGTGGCACTGGGACAAGGGGACGATCGTCGTCGACACTCCCGAGCGCGAACCCGGCCAGGAACATGCCCTCGGCCTGACTGTTCCGAAAATCGACAATGTACGCGTCGCTTTCGTCGGACTCGGAATGCGCGGCCCGAGCGCGGTCGACCGCTTCACCCATATTCCCGGCGTCGAGATCGTCGCCCTCTGCGACTATGACGAAAAACGCGCCGAACGTTCCCAGCGCTTCCTGAAAGAAGCAGGCCTGATGCCGGCCGACATCTACTCCGGCGCCGAAGGCTACAAGGAACTCTGCGCCCGCCCCGACATCGACCTCGTCTATGTCGCGACCGACTGGGACCACCATTTCCCCGTCGCAAAATGTGCCCTCGAGAACGGCAAGAATACCGCAATCGAGGTTCCCTCGGCCATGAACCTCGAGCAGTGCTGGGAACTGATCGACCTGACCGAAAAGAACCGCAAACACTGTATGATTCTCGAGAACTGCTGCTACGACTGGTTCGAACTCGACGCCCTGAACATGGCCCAGCAGGGTGTGTTCGGCGAAGTGCTCCGCGCCCAGGGCGCCTATATCCATAACCTCGACGACTTCTGGGGATACTACTGGAGCAACCCCGAGAATGACCCCGACAAACTCGGATGGCGCATGAAATACAACATGGAGAACCGCGGCGATGTCTACGCGACCCACGGCCTCGGCCCGGTCGCCCAGGTGCTCGACATCCACCGCGGCGACCGCTTCACGACCCTGACCGCAATGGACACCAAGAGCGTCCACGGCAAGGAATATGTCGAGAGCAAAACCGGAAAACCCTGCCCCGAATACCGCAACGGAGACCACACGACAACGCTGATGCGCACCGCCAACGGCAAAGTCGTCGAAATCCAGCACGACGTCATGAACCCGCAGCCCTACAACCGTCTCTATCAGTTGACCGGTACGAAGGGCTTCGCCAACAAATATCCGGTCGAAGGTTTCGCTGTCGACGGCGACCAGCTGAAGGCTTCGGGACACCAGCCGAAGGTCGACAACCTGAACACCCACTCCTTCATGCCGAAGGAGGAGATGGAGGCCCTGCGCGAGCAGTATCGCCACCCGATCATCAAGAAATATGGCGAGATGGCCGAGAAGGTCGGCGGACACGGCGGCATGGACTTCTTCATGGATGCCCGCATGATCTACTGCCTCCAGAACGGTCTGCCTCTCGACATGGATGTCTATGACCTCGCCGAATGGTGCTCCCTCGCCGAACTCGGTTCGCTCTCGATGGACAACAACTCCGCGTCGGTCGCATTCCCCGACTTCACCCGCAACCACTGGAACGACGTCAAGGGCTACAAGCATGCCTGGGCAACACCCGAAGAGGAGGCCGCTACGGAGGCCCGCGCCGACGCGCTGACCGCCGCCCAGAAGCAGGCTGTCGCCGACAACAATGTCTGGGCTCTCTACGAAGCCGCCCAGAAGGCCGAAGGGAAAGCGAAGGCAAAGGCTGAGAAGGCCTACCAGAAGGCTCTCGAAAAGGCCAAAAAGCAGTTTGCGAAGGCTGTCGCCGCGAAATAACCGCACGCGCTGACGATAACAATCGGAGACGCCCGGTGTCGGATTCGACACCGGGCGTCTCTGCATTGGCTCCCCATAAAGATCCTGAATCGACGAAAATCGACCCCGGGTCAGTAGAGCAGGACCGTCAGCGACAGAGGTCCCTGGGCGCCAGTAATGTGGACCGCCTCGATATCGGCCGTCGCCGACGGTCCGGAGAAGAAGGAGGAATACTGGGTCGAGGCCAGGTCGGTCATCGCATAGGAAGTCTGAATCCCGTCGACCAGATTCCGGCGGTCGAGAAGGATATAGAGGTTCAGCGCGAGAAGTCCGTTGATTGCCCGCCCAAAGGTCTCGGGGGTCACCAGAACGCTTCCTGTCTCGCCGACACCTAGCCGCGCCTCGGCGACACACGCCGAGAGTGTGTCGGCATCGCCGGCCATCGGGAGGTCGGCCATCGTCGTGTTTCCGGCAAAATCAGGCAGGAGGCTCAGGACGCGTTCCCTCCCGTCGACACCGACATTATTCCGGAGCCATTCGACCGCTTCATGTCGTGAACCGAAACGGACAACCCCGCCGTCGAACTGAACGACATGTTCCATGAAATTCTCTTCAACATCCCCTGAGACAGCGTATTTCGGCACCGCGGGGAGAGCGGTCCGTGGAGGAAGATTACGGCGAACCCGTCCGAGAATACGGTTCCGGGCCGAGGCGTAGTTGTCACTAGTCGTTTTCATCGTTCGTTTCTTTATACGGTTCGTTGTCCTTGTTCTGGTCGCTGTCGTTCTTTTGTGATTCATACCACTGCCGGAAGGTCTGCTCCGGCGCCTCGGGATTGGCGTGCCACTCGGCCCAGGGGTTCAGTTTCGATTCAGCCAGCGACTTCGGGAGTATTCTCAAGGCCGCCAGACCGAGACGCTCGGCCATGCTGAAGTTTGTCGAATTCCGGAGCGCGAGTCCGGCGAGACCCTCCTCAATGTCGTGGGAAAGGAGCGACTCATGGTTTGCGACGACGACCTCGCGCCAGCGGAGAATCAGTTCGGGCAGGGGGATCTTGACGGGGCAGACATTGCCGCAGGAGCCGCAATGGGTGCAGGAGAACGGCAACTGGGCATAGCGGTGGAGGTCATACGAAGGCTCGAGGACAAGGCCGAGTGGCCCGGGATAGTTCGCGTCGTAGGATATTCCGGACGTACGGCGGAACACCGGACATGTATTCATACAGGTCCCGCAGCGTATACATTTCATGATCTCCCAGTAGGGCTGCCCGATACGCTCCGAGCGGCCGTTGTCGAGCATGACGACATGAATCTCCTGTCCCGGAGCGGGGGCGGAGATGTGGGAGGTATACTGGGTTATGTCGTAGCCGAGCGACGAACGCGAAAGCAGTCGGATGAACACCGAAAGGTCATCCTGTCGCGGAATCAATTTTTCAATTCCGACAGTCACGATCAGCAGCGGCGGGAGGGTCGCGCAGATATCGACATCCCCCTCGTTCGAGCACATTACGATTGTCCCCGTTTCGGCGACAGCGAAATTGCAGCCGATCATCCCGGCTCCAGCGGCTATATAGCGCGGGCGCATGTCGCGCCGCATCACCCCGTTGAGATACTTCGGGTCATCGTTGTCGGGATCCGACCCGAGTTCGCGTGCAAAAAGTTTCGCGACATCGGTACGGAGTTTGTGGATTGCCGGCATGACAATATGTGAGTCCCGCTGGTTGTCGAGTTGCTGGATCCGTTCTCCGAGGTCCGATTCATAGACCTCGATTCCGTTCTTCTCGAGATATTCCCTCATCCGGCACTCATCCATCGCCATCGACTTCCCTTTTGTCAGCGAGCGGACGCCGTGGTCGCGCAGTATCCCGAGGACGATGTCGTTATGGTCGGTGTCGGTCTCAGCCCAGTGGACATGGATTCCGCGGCCGGTCAGGTTCTGTTCGAACTGCTCGAGATAGCGGTCGAGATTGGAGAGCGTATGCTTCTTTATCTCCGAGGCGAGCGAACGCATATCCTCCCATTCGGGGAGATTCAAGGCCGCGCGGTCGCGGCGCATGCGGGCGGCCCAGAGACACCGGTCGTTGCTCAGACGACGGGGGGTGTCGGCGATAAATTCGGCGCCGAGTTTGACTTGGTTGACTTGTTTGCTCATATCTCTTAGATTACGTCGCCGTTAAGAATTTCGGTTATATACAGGAACTGGATGTCGAGACGGAATTTCCGGGCGATACACGACTGGTGGAGCAGACACGACATATCCTGCGACGTGACATAACGGAAGCCGTTGCTGGCGTAGTCGTTGACCTTGTCGAGTCCCTGCTGTCCCGAACAACTTTTGTCCCAGATCGCGAATGTTCCGCCAAAGCCGCAGCATTCGTCGCGCCGCGTCGCATAGCCTATCTCGATACCATCGACGAGCCGGAGCAGATCCTCGGTCTTCGAGAAGTCTGGTATCATCAGTTCGGTCGGGCGCGCTTCGTTGAGATAGCGGAGCGAGTGACATCCGTTATGGAGAGCGACGCGGTGGGGGAACCGGGCCCAGGGGAGCGCATCGACGCGGAGAATATCGTGGAGGAAGGTCACGATGTCGACCGACCGCCGGCGTATTTCGGTTATCTCGGGGGTCTGTTCGACATCGTCGAAATGGTTTAGGAACTGGTCGGCACAAATCCCCGAGGGCATGACGATATAGTCGTAGCCGACGAGTTCGCGGGCTACGTTCCGTTCGATCCTGCAGGCTGCCGACGTATAGCCCATATCCTTGACCGGCAGGCCGCAGCATGTCGCGCTGGCGATGAATTCAGGCTCGACGCCGAGTTTTTTCAGCAGTTCGAAAGAGGATATGGCCGCCCTCGGGGCAATCATATCGACGTAGCATGGGACGAAGAATCCTGTTTTCATAATCGGGAGGGGTGTGTGATGAATTATCCTGGGGGTTATTGTCAGTTTTATGACATATAAACGCCCCAGCCCCCTCGAGGGTTCTGAAAAAACGGGGTGGTTAGCAGAGCCAGACGACGGAGAGAGTGCGTCCGGACGAGATTCCGAGACGGCGGGCCGAGAAGAATCCGGCGGGATTGCAGCGGCTGCAGGCGGGACGCAAGGCGATGTTCTCCGGCAGGACACCGAGCGAAAGCAACTGATCGCGGTTTGCAGCCTCGAGATCGACATGAGGCTTCGCCCCGGAGCGGTCGACGACACTACCGGGGAACCGGGAGGCGACCTCCTCGCCGACTTCGAAGCAGTCGCGGCAGATCGACGGGCCTATAGCGACGCGGATCCTCCCGGGCCGGGCGCCCAGCTCGATCATCTGACGGAGTGTCGCGGCGGCTATCCCGCCGACGGTTCCGCGCCATCCGGCATGAGCCGCGGCGATAACTCGCGCCTCAGGATCCGCCAGCAGTATCGGAACGCAGTCGGCGGTCTGGATACCGAGGGCGACGCGAGGCGAAGCGGTCACGAGCGCATCGACTCCGGCGAAATCTCCGGCGTCGGTTTCGGAAGTTACGACGGCGACCGCGGTGCTGTGGGTCTGTCGGGGCAGCAGGAGTCTGACACCGGGCACGGCCGCAGAGAATTCGTCGAGGCAGCAGGCCGTATGAGCCGAATCATCTCCGGTATAACCGCAGACAGAAAACCCGGCGAACGGACATTCCGAGTCTCCGGGTTCGATACCGCGCAGGGTCGAGAATGCCCCGACCCCGGGACCGAGATCATAGTTGACGCAGAGCATCTCTCAGCGGTCCCCTTCGGGATTGACGGAGTCTTCGTAGCCCCACGTGTCTTCGTCGCCGTCTGTATCGTAGTCTTCGTCCCAGTCCTCCTCGAGGTAGAGATCGTCGTCGTCATCGGCGGGGGTCTGTCCCGGGAGATTCTCGAAGATAAACTCGTCCTCTTCGCGGACGCGGTGGGCGGCATCGAGCTGGCGGTGTGTGATCGACGGGGTAGCAATCCGGTTCCGGTCGTCATTGATTGTCGTCCAGAGTATATCCTTCAGTTCGGTCAGACCCTGGCCGGTCACGGCCGAGATGAACACCGTCGGGATATCGTCGGGGAGTGTCTTCTCGATTTCGGCGGACAGTTCGTCGTCGAGCATATCGGACTTCGATATGGCCAGAACGCGCTGTTTGTCGGCCAGTTCGGGGTTAAACTGTCGCAGTTCGTTCAGCAGCAGTTCATATTGCGCGACGATATCGTCGGCGTCTGCCGGAACCATAAACAGCAGAACGGCGTTACGCTCGATATGGCGCAGGAAGCGGAGTCCGAGGCCTTTCCCTTCGCTCGCACCCTCGATGATACCGGGGATATCGGCCATGACGAAACTCTGGCGGTTACGGTATTCGACGATGCCGAGCTGGGGTTCCATCGTCGTGAAGGGATAGTCAGCGATTTTCGGTCGTGCCGAGGAGATTGCGGAAAGAAGGGTGGATTTCCCGGCATTCGGCAGGCCGACGAGACCGACATCGGCGAGAAGTTTCAGTTCGAGAATAATGCTCTTTTCGATTGCGGGTTCGCCCGGCTGTGCATAACGGGGCGTACGGTTGGTCGAACTCTTGAAGTGCCAGTTACCGAGACCTCCGCGACCTCCGCGGAGGAGTTTGACCTCCTGACCGTCTTCGGTTATCTCGGCGAGGTAGTCGCCGGTTTCGGCGTCGAACATAACCGTTCCGCAGGGTACGTCGACGATGACATCCTCCCCGTCCTTGCCGGAGGATCGCCCGGCCGATCCGCTCTGGCCGTTACCGGCGAAGATATGGCGGGTGTAGCGCAGGGGGAGGAGGGTCCACATATGGCGGTTACCGCGGAAGATAATATGGCCTCCGCGGCCGCCGTCGCCGCCGTCGGGCCCACCTTTCGGGACATATTTGGCGCGATGGAAGTGGCGCGAACCGGCGCCCCCTTTGCCGCTGCGGCAAAGTATCTTGACGTAGTCTATAAAGTTCGATTCTGGCATATCTTCTGTTTTCTCGTTTTAACAATGCAAAATTAACAATTGTTTCGCAACGGAGCAAACAGATTCGCCGGTGACAAAAAATTGTTGTATATTTGCCAACGAATAGGAAAAGGACAGAAACATAGATGACAACTGACGGAAAGATACTGACAATAGTAATTCCGGTGCGCAACCGTGCCGGGATACTCGACGGCGTGATCGAATCTGTCCGGAACGCCTGGCTGTCGGAGCGGTTCGACCTCGTTGTTGTCGACAACGGTTCGACCGACGGTGCCCGACAACGCATCGCCGACGAACTGATTCCGTTTGCCGCCGAAGGGTGCCGCGCACTGCTTGTCGACGAGCCGAAGCCGGGAGCCTGCGCCGCCCGTAACAGGGGGCTGGCCGAAGTCGTGACCCCGTGGGTCATGTTTTTCGATTCCGACGACATCTTTACTCCCGCTCATATCCGTCGGATCAACCGCGGAATCCGCCGCTATGGCCGCGAGGCAGACATACTGACATGGGACTGCGCCATCGCCGACTCGCGACGGTTCCCGCGGACACCCCGCGTCGCGACGCTGAAACACCATTTGTTCCACGCTTCGCTGGCGACGCAGCGATGGTGCGCATCGACCGGGTTCGTACGCCGCGCCGGGGGATGGAACGAATCCCTTCCGGCCTGGAACGACTATGAACTCGGTGTCAGAATGCTACTGCTCTCCCCCGGGGTCGTCAAACTCGAAGGAACGCCCGAGGTGACCTACATCCCGCACGACAATTCGATCACCGGCACTCACCCCGGCCTCCGCATCCGCGAGAAGTCGCTCGCGCTCGATCTGATCGAGCACGAGATCCTCCGGGCCGGGCTGCAGAGGATGCTCCCCTATGTCCGCGCGCGCCGGATGCTCCTTGCCGCCAATGCCCTCCGAAGCGGCGATTCCTCCGCCCCGGAGGTCGCCGCCGAACTCCGCCTCCGGGCTATGGCTGAAGCCTCTGGCACGTGGGAGCGGACTCTGCTCCGGCTGATCTACGGCGTCCATCTCCGCTTCGGCGCCGGGGGATCACCGATCGGGGAGTTTCTATTGTGAAAATAGGTTAACAATTCGCTGTTTTCAGTTAAATTTTGTATTTTACGGATTATCATCTGTTAACGATTGTTGACGGCAGGAGCGAATCGTCGCCGCAGACGTTATTCTATATGACCAGGAGGAGTACTTTTGTCGCTCCGAAACATAATCCGTCAGCCCTATGCAGAACAACAATATATTGACAGACCTCGTTCGCCGGCAGTCCGAAAATTACGGCAGCCGCGCCGCCTACAGTTATCCGACCGACAACGACGGATGGCGCGAGGTCTCCTGGCGCGATTTCAGCGACAGAGTCGACTGCGCGGCCCGGGCTATGGAGACTCTCGGTCTGGCAGAGCAGGGAACCGTCGCGATATTCTCCCAGAACCGCCCCGAGATACTCGTGACCGACTTCGCGGCATATCTGAACCGCGCGATTCCTGTTTCGATTTACGCGACCAGCACGGCCGGCCAGGTCGAATATATCGTCAACGATTCGGCCGCTGCAATACTCTTCGCCGGTGACCGCCGTCAACTCGACATTGCCGTCGGGTTGCTCGACAAGTGCCGCTCACTCCGGATCGTCGTCGACTACAGCGACAGCGGAGCCTACGACGGCGACAGCCGCGTCATCCCCTTCGCCGGTTTTATCAAAACCGGCGAAAGCGCTAGCGACGCATGCTGCCGGCAGGTCGCCGAAAGAACACGGCGCGCACTCCCCGACGACATCGCGACGATAATCTACACCTCCGGGACTACCGGCGAACCGAAAGGCGCCGTCCTCCCCCACAGTTGCTTCACCGCCGCCATCGAGATCCATCGCGAGCGCCTGTCGTCGCTCAGCGAAGCCGACACGTCGGTCTGCTTCCTCCCGCTGAGCCATATCTTCGAGAAGGCGTGGACCTACTTCTGCCTGTTCCGCGGGATTCATGTCGCCGTCAACAGCGACCCCCATCGTATCAAGCAGACCCTGCGCGAGGTGCGTCCGAGTTGCATGTGCTCCGTGCCCCGCTTCTGGGAAAAGGCCTATACGGCGATCCAGGACAAACTCTCATCGATGCGCGGCATCAGGCGCCATATGGCGATGGCCGCCCTGCGTGTTGGCCGCCGCCGAAATATCGACTATGTGCGCCTCGGCCGGAAGACACCCTGGCTTCTCGAGCGGTTCTACCGGTTCTTCGACCGGAAGGTCTTCGAACCGATTCGCCGGGCAATCGGCGTCGAGAACGGGAATATATTCCCGACTGCCGGCGCACCCCTCTCCCCCTCGATAGTCGAGTTCTTCCAAGCGTGCGGCATAAATGTCATGATCGGCTACGGACTGTCGGAGACGACTGCGACCGTTACCTGCTACCCGACGGTCGGCTGGGAAATCGGGACGGTCGGTACGCCGATACCCCGGGTAGAGGTCCGAATCGGGGAACATAACGAGATTCAGGTCAAGGGTCCGACTGTCATGCGCGGCTACTATAACAAACCGGAAGCTACGGCCGAGGCGTTCACGGCCGACGGATGGTTCCGCACGGGCGATGCCGGACTGATCGACGACAGCGGAGCCCTCGTTCTGACCGAACGACTGAAGGACCTGTTCAAGACTTCTAACGGAAAATATATCGCACCCCAGGCACTCGAGAGTCGTCTCGGCGAAGACAAATATATCGAACAGGTCGCGGTCATCGGTGACCAGCGGAAATATGTCACGGCGATTATCATCCCCGCCTTCGAGGCGCTGGCCGAGTATGCCCGCAAGAAGCATATCCAGTATCGGTCGATCGACGAACTGGTCCGAAACAGCGAGATTGTCAAGATGATTGAGGAGCGCATAGACCGGCTTCAGTCGAATTTTGCCGGCTTCGAGCAGATCAAGAAATTCACCCTTCTTCCCCAGGCCTTCACGATGGAGGCCGGCGAACTGACCAACACCCTGAAGATCCGGCGTCCGGTCATCTCTGACCGCTACTCCCGCGAGATCGAGGCGATGTATGTCTGAAAAAACAGGCGACCCCCGCGGGGGTCGCCTGTTTTTTCTTTCGAGATTCTCCGAGATTTCCGGGATTCCCCGAGGTCCTTCGAGATCCTTTTCGGGGTATCCCGAGATATCCCGGGATATCCCGACCCTTTTTCGGGTTATCCCGGAGATTATTCGCCGTCGGCGGGAGCCACCGGAGCCTGCTGAGCCGGAGCGTTCGTATTGAAGTCGCCGGTCGGGATGGTCTGGACCGGGGCGTCCTGGACGCGGATATTGTCGGTCGAGGCGGCGTGGGGCATCGCGAAGGTAGCGAGCACGCAGAGAAGCCACATGATACCGATAAGCCACCATGTCATCTTCTCGATGAAGCTGTTCGTATGGCGCACGCCCATAACCTGGTTCGCGCCGGCAAAGGATGAGGCGAGACCGCCACCTTTCGATTTCTGGACAAGCACGACGCCAATCAGCAGAATGGCTGTCAGGATGATCAGAACGAGTAGTGTTGTGTACATTTTTGTCGTTTATTTTTGTTGATTATAATTTTCGTTGATTAACAGTTTTCGCAAGAAACGAATTTGGTCTGCAAAGTAAACACTTTTTTCTGGAAATTTCAAACTTAAATTCGATATAATCTCCAAAGCCTTCGAATATTTTCGCTGCCGGACATAGATTTTCGCCAGACTTTCGCTGAATGTCGTGTCGCGCGAGGGTTCGGGAGCGGGTTGAAGTGCAGCCCGCACGGGTTCCTCTGGTTCCGGCTCCGCAGCCGGCGCGTCACCCCCCGGGGTCTCTTCGGGGATCTCCTCCGGTGTCTTCGGAGCGTTGATTTCGCTCAGGAGCGAAGCGAGATGGTCGACGCCGTCATCCCCCCCGGCATCCGGCCCGCCGGGATCTTCGCCAACGAGTCCGGCGGCGTAGTCGGGAGGGACAGGATTGAAGATCAGACGCTCGAGAAGAAGATTCTCGCTCTCGTTCGAGTTCGTGTCGCAGTAGCGCTCGAGGAAGGTCGAAATCGCGTCGTCGGTCGCCGGGGTCTCGGGGCGCGGTTCGGCCAGGGCATCGGCGATACGCTGGCCGAGCGGGGTCGTCAGACGGAAGAGCGCCGAGGGGTCGTCGCTGTTCAGGGCGACGCGTGCGCGGAGCCGCTCGGCAACAGCCTGCTCGAGCGAGTCGCCCGAGCGTTCGAGGGCAACGGCCGCCGGGAGGTAGAAGTAGGGATAGACCCGGGCGAGCGCCTCGACCAGCGACGGCGAGGGGACAGCACGGGGATCATCGAGGAGATTGAGGAAATCGCTGATTGGAGAGTCTGATTCGTTCTGCATGGCTTTTTTCGTCGATTCGTTAGGTTACCAGTTTCCGAGCGTCGCGTTGAATATCAGCTGGACAAGTTCCTCGCAGATCTGCTGGCAGAGTTGCTCCTGGACGTCGTTGAGCATCTGCGACGAGTCGAAGTCCTGGTAGGCGCTGAAGGTCTGGTCGACGTCGTTCCCCTCGGCGCGGGTGTCGGTATACTTGACTCGCACGCTGATCGTCAGGCGGGTCTTCGAGGCGTAGGCGTCCTCGGTGACTGCCTGGGGAGAGAGGCTGTAGCCGGTGATCTCCCCCTCCATGACAAGGTCGCTGTTGCCGTCGGTTGTCTGAAGGCGGGTGTTTCGCGAGATATAGTCGAGCAGTTCGTTCTCGAAGGTCTGCTGGAGGGGGGGGTATACAAGGGCCGCGCGGATCGGGAAGTTGTCGACGCGTATCGTCTTGTAGACCGAGTAGTCGAGGGCCGCGCCGTTCAGTTTGTAACTGATCCGGCACGACGCCGGGAGCAGCAGCATGACAGCCGCCGCAACAGCCGCGGCGAGTCGCCGCCAGAGCGTTGTATGTGTCAGAGAGTGTCGTGTCATAGGGTCGAAAGGAGCGAGGTTGGACGGCGGTCGCTGACGACGCGCCAGTCGCGTGGGTAGAGATTGTTTGCGCGCGATCCGAGATTCTTGACGAAGCCGAGGGGGTGGCCGCCGTATCTCAGAAGTACAATTCCGCGGGGCAGGTCGCCGAGTCCGTCGGGGCGTATCGCCTCGCCGCGGAGGTAGGCGAGCGCCGTGTCGGCATCGGTCTCGAGCGTCGGGAATACACCCTCCCCGAGCCGCAACGACAAGGCGAGTCCCTGGGCCGGAACGAGGTCGCGCCCCTTCTCGAAGGCGACCTCGGTGCCGGCGGCCGTCAGGGCGGTCCCGGTCTGGCTGATCTCCGTCAGGAGCCGGAGCAGTTCGGGCCTCAGGGCACTCCACGCACCGTCGGCTGTCGCGACGAAACGGTAGTCTCCCGGCCTGAGCCAGCGGCGGAGGGTATCGGCGGTGCGCGCCGGAGCCTCGGCCGGTTTCGGGGTGGCAGCGCAGCGGCGCCGTCCGGCCGACGGAGCGACCGACACGGTTTTTCGGAAAGCAGCCATAAAGAGTCCCTCGCCGCGTGTCTTTCCGGGGATAAAGCGCAGGACCGGCAGGGTCGTGCGGATTCCGCCGAGGATACCCCAGGCCGGGTCGGTCGCGACGGTGACAGCCTCGGCGCCGGGGAGCGCAGCGATTGCTTCGGCGACAGCCTCATCCTCGAGGAGGTTGAAGGTGCATGTCGAGTAGATCATGACTCCGCCGGGGCGCAGGGCGTTCCAGAGAGCCGCGGTCAGCCGCCGCTGGATGGCGGCGCACTCGTCGACGAGTCCCGGCGACCACTGCGCGACAGCCTCCGGCTCCTTTCTCATCATCCCCTCCCCCGAGCAGGGGGCGTCGACGAGGATAATGTCGAAGATTTCGCCCGCTGTGCCGTAGAGCGCAGCGTCGCCGCGGGTGACAATCAGGTCGTCGAGACCCTGCTTGCGGGCGTTCTCGACGAGCACACGGGCCCGCTGGGGCGACATCTCGTTGGCGACGGTCAGCGACCCCGGGGGGAGCATCGCCGCCGCCGCTCCGGTCTTGCCGCCTGGAGCGGCGCAGGCATCGAGCATCGTCAGCGGAGCGCCCTCAGGGAAAAACCGGCCGACGACCTGGCCGACAGCCTCGGCAATGAACATCGACGAGGCGTCCTGGACGTAGTAGAGACCCTGGTGGAGAGCCGGATCGAACGTGAAGGGGAAGCGCTCCGGCAGATAAACCCCGTCGGCGTTCCAGAGAACGGCGTCGGCCCCGGCGGGGCGCACAATCCCCCGGGCCCGGTTCAGCTTGACGGAGACAACCGGGTCTGACGACTGCAGCGCGTCGGTCAGTCCGTCGAACTGAGACGCGCCGCAGGAGTTGATCATTTCTATGAAACCTTCCGGGAGCAAATCGCGGGGGGGGCTGGAATGTATCGGGGTCTGACTGAAAGCCGCCGGCGATCAGATCGACAAGCGGCGGAGGGTGTCGAGCAGGGCGCGGTTGATCGGTTTGTCGTTCTTGATCGCCTTGCTGAAGGGGACGTAGACGATGTCGTCGTTCTTGATGCCGATCATGACGTTGCGCTGGTCGTCGAGGAGGGCGTCAATCGCGGCCGCACCCATTCTCGAAGCGAGGATGCGGTCATGTGCCGTCGGGGATCCGCCGCGCTGGAGGTGTCCGAGAATCGAGACGCGGACATCATAGCCGGGATACTCGTTCTTGACGCGTTCGGCCAGAGCCATTGCGCCACCCGTCACGGGGCTTTCGGCGACCAGCACGATCGACGAGTTCTTGCTCTTGCGGAAGCCGTTCTGGATCAGTTCGGCCAACTGGTCGACCTCGGTCGAGATTTCGGGGATGATTGCCGCCTCTGCGCCCGAGGCGATCGCGCCGTTAAGGGCAAGGAAGCCGGCGTCGCGCCCCATGACCTCGATGAAGAAAAGGCGCTCGTGGCTTGTCGCCGTGTCGCGGATTTTGTCGACACACTCCATGATCGTGTTCAGGGCTGTGTCGTAGCCTATTGTTGTGTCGGTTCCGTAGAGGTCGTTGTCGATTGTTCCGGGAAGGCCGATAATCGGGAAGTTAAATTCGTTGGCGAAGATGCGTGCACCTGTCAGGGATCCGTCGCCGCCGATGACGACGAGAGCATCGATGCCGTGGCGTCGACAGTTGTCGTAGGCGAGTTGCCGTCCTTCGGGGGTCTGGAACTCCGGACAACGGGCCGTTTTCAGGATTGTACCCCCCATCTGGATGATGTTCGAGACATTCTGGGTTCTGAATTCGACGATTTCGTCGGTTATCAGGCCGCGATAGCCGCGGTAGATGCCCCTAACCTGGAAACCACTGAAGATGGCCGAGCGTGTGACGGCGCGAATTGCGGCGTTCATACCCGGGGCGTCGCCACCCGAGGTCAGTATGCCGATACATTTTATTTCTGACATATTAGGTTCGGATATTATATTGAACGGTGCAAAAATAGTCAAAATAATCCAATCCCGAAAAAAAAACGTCCGAAAAAATCGGGGGGCTATGCCGGAGCCGCTATATCTCTGTAACAACTCCGTAACGATTTTAACATCTCTTAACCGAAATATGGCTGATAAGGGGAAATTCGTGCGTAACTTTGCATCGTCAAGTTAAACGAACGAGAAACTAACCCCGTACAAGGTTAATTAGAT
>JAMPGR010000031.1 GCA_023663805.1 Clostridium sp.
GCGGTCGGCGGCCGAGCGGCGGGTCACGGCGCTCGACTGTGAGCCGCCGTTGTCCTGGGCCTCGAGTCCGGCGGCGACAGCCAGGAGTGCGACTGCGGCCAGTATATATCGTTTGAGGGATATTTGTTTCATTGCTTTGATGATTGTCGTTGATATATTATGAATGTGTGGCGTGAGATTGTCAGTTTACGATGACTTCGACAGGCTGGAGGAGTCGTTCGACGCCGTCGGGTCCGATCGCACGTATCCGCGAGATGTAGAATCGCTTTCCGCGCGAGAGCCGTTTGAACGAGTCGAGCTGGCGCTGGGAGAAATTCGCTCCGTCCGACACTTCGGGCATCGCGTTGCCCATCGAGTCGAAGAAGACTGTCTCGAAGCCGAGCACGCGGAAATCGATGTTCAGCATGTCGTCGTCGATTGCCGCACTAATTCCCTTCGAGGCTAGCAACTGCTGTTTCGCAATTGGTTTGCCCCCTTTGTAGCGTTCGGGGGTGTTGTTCGCTCCGGTGTAGGCGATGAAGGCGACCGGATCGGGGAGTTTGCGGACGCGGAAGGTTGTTGTGTTGACTGTCTGGGGGCGGCCGTCGATGGTCGCCGTGACGGTTATGACGGAGTTGTCGCCAACCTTCGACGGATGGGCAACCCAGTTGTCGCCGTTGCGTGTCAGCGACCCGTTTGTCATCGAGGCGGTGATCGCCGAGTTCGGGACGCCCGGAACCGAAATGCTCAGGGGGTTCGAGATCCCGGCGTAGAGGACGTTCATCATCGTCGCCGAGACCGTAGCGGTCGGTTCCATGACGGTGTATGACGAGGCGAAGGGGTGGTGTGTGACGCTTCCGTCGCCGTGGGCGACCTCGAGATAGCCGGAGTAGTCGAAATTGCCGGTCGAGGAGGTCGATAGTTCGTAGAGACCGTTGTCATCGGGGAGTTTCGAGCCGTTGACATAGACCGCCGGGCGGGCTGTCGTGTCGACGGCGGCCAGAACGATGTTGGCCGAGTATTTTCCGCCGCGCATGACAAGGCGCGACTGGGGGATGACAAATGCGTTCAGTTCGTTGACGCGGACGTCGCCGGCATCGACGTTGTTCAGCAGGGTCGAGAGCGCTTCCCCTTCGGCGAAGCGTATGTCGTTCTGGAGTTTGGTCAGAAGGGTGACGGCGGCGACAACCGGCTGGTTCTCGAACTTCGCCTCCTCCCAGAGCTGGGGTGTCGCCAGGCCGCGGCGCTGGATCGGTTCGGTCGACAGAGCCGCGTCGATCGACGCGCGTTTGACAGAGTCTGTCACGATTCCGCCGATAAAGAGGCGGTAGGTGTCGACGGCTCCGCGGAGTTTCTCGCCGCGGCGCGACGAGGGATTCAGCATGACGACGGCGGCCGATTCGAGGTCGTCGCGCCGCTGGATGTCGTTGATGTCGGCGTTCTTGCCGTCGGCCTCGCGGACGATCTCGAGTTTCAGCGAGTCGATCATATGGAACATCTGTTCGGAGAGACTCTTGACCTCCTGGCCGAGCCGGAGCCACTGCCCGCCCTTTTCGGGGTTCTGCTCGGCGATCGACTCAAGCTGGTAGAAGATCGCGTTGTTTCGCCGGGCGACATTCTCGTTCGTACGGGCCAGGCCGTCCTCCACCTGCATGAAGCCGTCGAGCACGTCGCTCGAGACGTTCAGCGCGAGCATAGCCGTCAGGACGATATACATCAGGTTGATCATCTTCTGACGCGGGCTCAGAGGTTGGTTGGATGCTGCCATTTGTTATTTGGTTCGGTAGAGATTGATTGTTCGGATAGATAATTAGAAAGCCTTATTGTTGTTCGTCGGCTGGAGTCTCGGGCGCTCCGGGAGCCTGGGGACGGGGAGCCGCGGCGACGCCGGGCATGGCGGCGGTAGCGATATTGACGGTCATCGCGCGGAGCATCTGCTCGTAGACGTTGTTGAGCTGCTGCATGTTGCGGGCCATCTTCTCGGTTTCCTCGCAGTATTGCGCGCTCCGTGTCGAACTCTGTTCATACATGTCGCGGATCTCTTTGATGCCGCGGTTGACGCGGTCGATCGCGTCGAGTTGCGACGAGACGCTCTTGAGCTGGATTTCGTAGATTGTGTTAAGCCCGGAGATGTTTCGGTTGAGCGACTGCATCTGGTCGACATATCCGGCCGAACTTGCGGTAATCGACTCGGAGTTCTCGGTGATCGCGCGGTAACTCGACAGGAGGGTGTCGCTGACGGTGTTGAGAGCGTGGGTTGTGTCGCGCAGGTGTTCCATCTCGGCGGCTATGGAGGCCATTTTCGCGAGATATTCCTGGGTTGCGGTCGTCAGTTCGGCCATTTTCGACAACTGGTCTGTCGCGGCGGCCATTTTCGCGATGCTCTCGCTCAGGGAGCGGGAGTCCTCCTCGCTCAGGTCGATCCCCTCGGGGAGCCCGATGGCGCGGCGGGCGTCAGACTCGCTGACGCGGCCTGCTGTTCCCGAACCGCCGTAGCTGCCGGAACCGGAGCCTCCGCCGATTATGATTCCCCCTCCGCCGCCGGCGAAGTCCGGACGATCCTCGGGGTTCTTGGTTTCGAAGACAGGGAAGACCTCTTCCCAGTGGTACTGCCGCCCGGGACGGTCGAAGGCGGTCAGGATGAACATCAGGACCTCCGTTCCCATACCGATCGAGAGCAGAGTGTTTCCTCCGGGGAGGTGGAGGATTTTGAACAGGGCGCCCCAGATGACGATTGCCGCACCGATTGAATAGGCGAAGTTAAAGAATCGCTGTCCGTTTTCGCCGGAGAGGAACTTCTCGACGCTGTTCTTGTATCTTTTTATTTTACCCATAGCCTGAATTCTGTAGGAATCTGAAATTTAGATGATGAGTTTTATTGGGATTCTGATTATTTCTTGACTTTTTGACCCTTTGCGAAGCCAATCTGGGAGCGGACACAGCGGAAGCCGATATAGGAGCGCTGTTCGTTCTGGTATTCCCACATCCGGATGTCGCTTCTGACATTGTGGGCGACATCTTTCCAGGAGCCTCCGCGGACGATCTTGCGCTTCATCTTGTAGGGGTCCTCCTTCGCCGCGTCGTAGCGGTATTCGGGGTTCAGGTCGCTCGTCAGTTTCCCGACGCTTTCGGTGAAGGCGGTCGAGGTCCATTCGCTGACGTTGCCGGCCATGTCGTAGAGTCCGAAGTCGTTTGGGGCGAAGGTTCCGACACGTGCCGTAATGACGTGTCCGTCCTGGACATAGTTTCCCTCCTGGGGTTTGAAGTTGGCATAGAAGCAACCCTTGTCTTCGGTCAGCGGAAGATCACCCTCCCAGGGATATTTGTTTTCGTTTCGTCCGGCGCGGGCTGCGTATTCCCATTCAGCCTCGGTCGGCAGACGGTATGGCTCTATATAGACCCCCTCTTTTCCGAGCGAGCGGCGGAGGTAGTCGGTTCGCCAGTTTGCGAAGGCGTTGGCCTGTTCCCAGCTGACGCCGACGACGGGATATTCGTTGTATCCGCCGTGGGAGAAATAGAGGCGGACATAGGGTTCGTTGTAGGCGTTCTCGAAGTCGTTGATCCACGCCGTCGTGTCCGGATAGACATTGACGATATAGGTGTTCAGGAAGTCGAAGTCGCCGGTCAGTTTGCGGGAGATTGTCTCGCGGATGATTGCGCCGTCGTCGTTTATATAGGCGGTATCTTTCGAGATAACGGGATCGTCGGTCGCGACGGCGACGTCGGTGTTGTAGTTGCGGCGCTCGCGGTTGACTCGGTTGCGGCGGCGGGCGGCGGCGGTGTGGTTATAGATTTCATAGCGGTAGTTCATCTGCTCGGGGTCGAGTTCGCGCGCGCCGGTGATCGGGTTTGTACGGTAGACGCTCTCGATTGCGCGGGCCTCGTCCTCGCTCGGGTTCCGCCAGGGAATCGGTTTGTTCCAGTTAAGGTGGGGGGTAATCGGGTTACCTTCCTTGTCCTCTTCGATTTTGAACTCCTCGTTGCCGCCGAAGGCCGGATCGGCGAGACGTTCGCGGATAATCGAGTCGCGGACCCAGAAGACGAACTGCTTGTATTTCGAGTTTGTGATTTCGGTTTCGTCCATCCAGAACGCGTCGACCGACATGCCGCGCGCGTCGGCGCGGAGATTCCATGCGCTGTCGGCCTCCTGCGGACCGACCTGCATCGAGCCGCGTGAGACGAGAACCATACCATAGGGGGTCGGTTCGGCCCATGACGATCCGCCGACGCCGGTCACCTCGCCGCCTGCGGCACTGTGGCTTCCGGAGGCGCACGATGTCGCGATCAGGGCGCTTATGATGAAAGTCAGAAAGTAGATGGTCAGTTTTTTCATATCTTACATTATGCGTATACTCTTGTGTCTGTTTTTGTTCTTTTCGGAGAAATCGAGTTTCAGGCTGTAGCCTGCGACGATTTCGTGGCTTCCGCTGCTCGCCTTTGCAATCGCCGAGGTCGGGTAATCGAAACTGTAGCCGAGAAAGAAGTTCTTGAACTCGGCGCCGATCGTGGCGGTTATCGCGTCGTCGTAGCGGTAGCCGATGCCGGCGATGAGGAATTTGTTATATCGGATCCGCGCGTTCAGTTCGACGCGTGTGAAGGTCAGATCAGACTTGACAAACACCGACGGCATCACTTCAAATAACGAGTTTTTTATCTGAATATTGCTACCGGCCATGAAATAGAGTGTCCTTCGGGCCTCGAATTCAAAATTCTTAACATTCCCCTCGGCGTCGCTGCCTGCCGAGGTGCTGGCGCCGTTCTCTCCGGAACTGAATGTGATTGTCGGCGAATTGACGTGGGTGCAGGAGATGCCGGCCCAGAAGAGACGGTGGGTGTAGAACGCCCCGACACCGAAGTCGATCGCGCTGCCGCTGAGGTCGGTCGTCGGGATCGCGTTGTCGGTCGATTCGTGGTAGTCGTCATCGTCGGGGAGCAATACCTTCGAGCCGCGGAATTTCTGGTCGCGGTATCCGATTCCGAACCCGATCGAGAGACTCCCTTTAAGCAGATTCAGTTTGTAGGCCCCCTGGGCCTGGATCGACATGTTGCTGAACAGTCCCTCGGAGTTCTGCTCCATGACGACACCGACGCCGATACGCTTCTTTCCAATCTTCAGGGGGGAGTCGGCCATGACGGCGAAGGTCTGCGGAGCGTTATCGATGCCGACCCACTGGAGCCGGGCGCCGCCGCGGATGCGTACAAAGTCGGTCAGACCGAGAGCCGAGGGGTTGTAGTAGGCCGGAATCTCATAGTACTGTGTGAACTGCGCGTCGGTCTGTGCCCGGGCGGGGAGGACACAGAAAAGTATTGCGGCAATCAGACCGGCGAGAATCTGGCGTGAAGTTTGGCGTGATACTGAGTGTGTCATTCGAAGTAGAAGGTGAACACAACCATCCGGGAAGTTGCCTTGGTTAGTGACTGGGTGAATTTTAACTTGTCGGGGTCGTCGGCCAGATCGGGACGGTCGTGGCATAGCATGTCGCGGAGTCCGAAACAGAATTTGACCTCCGGAATGAATTTGAAGTAGGGGAGGTAGAAGTCACACCCGAAGCCGACCGACAGATACATGTCGCTCGAGTTGAGTTTCAGAAAGTCGCTCCGTTTCTTTGCGACATCGAACGCCCCCATGACGCCGGTCGTCACATAGGGGCGGACATTCCTGAACCGCTGCGACGCGAATTTAAGGTCGACCGGCAGGACGACGAAGGTCGATTTTATGTTCTGCGACTCGGTGTCGCCGGTCGAGAGTTCGCGCATCCGGATCTCGCGGTTGCCGAAATACATGCCGGGGGTGAACCTGAGGCTGAAGTAGTTGCTCAGACGGAGGCTCAGCAGGCCGTTGACACAGAATCCGGGGGAGTATGACGGTTGCTCCATGAACCACTGCTGGCCGTTGTCTGTGACGAAGCCGTTGTGGGTCATCAGGAGGTTTTCGGTGTGGACACCGATTGAGAACCCCAGGTGCCATTTCCGGAGGTCGGCATAGGGACGGTTGGCGATTTTGTCGTTGCGGTATTGGGCCGACGCGACGGGTGCCGTGGCCGCGATGGCGACCAGAACCAGAATAAGAGGAGTCAGAATATGTCGGACAATATTGTTCATCATAGAGATTAACGCAGTCCGGCGTCCATTATTGCCTCTGAGCCGCAAAAACAGACGGTTCGTCGGTCAGACGGTAATCAGGAAGGTGCCACGGCGGTAGGCAAACGAGACGAGGTCCATCGCGTAGAGGTCCAGCAGGGTCTCGCGGGCGCGCTCTCGGGAGATTAGCGCGCCCGTGGCGAACTGCTCGAATGTCAGCCCGTCGGGGTTGCGGCGGAGATGTCCGAGCAACTGCTGTTCGGTCTCGCCGACGCTCAGCAGGGATCCGCCGCCGCGGCTGCGGCGTTCCCAGGCGTCGGACATCAGTTTCGGAACGGCGATATTCTCGTCGGCTACGCGGTAGTAGGCTCGCCAGGTTCCGTCGGGCTCCGAGGCGAGCACGGGGCGGTCAGCCGCGGCGTCGATTTCGGCGCGTAGAACAACGAGGCCGTTGTCGCAGATAAAGGTCGTGAACCGGAGCGTTTGCGCCGGACGACAGTACATCTCCGCGGCTTGTTCGATCACATAGATATCCTCCTCGTTGCGTATTCCTGCGATCACGCCGTTGTCCTTGACGCCGACCAGGAGTCGGCCGCCGCTGTGGTTGGCGAAGGCCGAAAGAGACCGGGCAATCTTCCGCGCGTCGTTGACGGCGAATTTGAAATCCTGGTTCTCGTGCTCCCCCTCGTCGATCAGACGATGGATATAATATGTGCCGCGGATGGCTTTAAGATCTTTCACTTCAGCGGGAAGTTTTCGACCAGAGTCCTGACACACTCGAACGTATGGCGCGGAGCGTCTTCCCAGAACGATTCATACTGGCTGATATTGTCGGCGGCTCCGGGTGTATCGCTGACGACGCGCGCGCAGAGAAATGGAACCGAGTTCAGAAAGCAGGTCTGGGCCAGCGCGCCCGACTCCATGTCGACAGCCATCGCCCCGGGAAAGAGCGAGCGGATCCGGGTGACTTCGTCGGCGCGGCTGACGAAGATATCGCCGGAGCAGATCAGCCCGAAGCGCACCTTCGGGTCGGCGGCCAGTTCGCGGCGGGCGGTCTCGAGCAGCGCCGGGTCGGCCTCGAAGAAGAGGGGACATCCGGCGGCTTCGCCGGGGAGCGTTCCCGGACCGCACCAGACGTCGTGGTACGTAACGCGCTCAGCGACGACGATGTCGAGCACTCCGGCTCCGGCTCCCGTTCCGCCGGCGACGCCGGTGTTGATGACCGCCGCGGGACTGAAGGTGTCGATCAGCCGCTGGGCCCGCAGGGCGGCGTTGACTTTTCCGATGCCGCACTTCATCGCGGCGACCCGGCGGCCGGCAATCGTGCCGTAGTGGATTGTTATTCCGCTGGTTGTGGTCTCGGCGCGGTTTTCGATCAGGGGGAGCAGAAGGGCGAGTTCCTTCTCCATTGCGACAACAATTGCGATATCTGTTTTAGGAAATTCCATAGGGGTGTTCTGTCGATAAGTTTTTTTCGGAGTGCAAAGGTAGCGAAAAAATGTAGGATTCGAAGTGCGGGATGTGTGAAGAAATGTTGTAACTTTGCAGACATGAAAAAAGCATCATTGATTGCGGCGATTATCGCCGCCGGCATAACAGCCCAGATTTCGCTCAGTTCGTCGACCCCCGCCGGCCCTGCCCCGGCTGTACCGGGACGTGTCGACACCATGACGGTCAACAGTGCCCTGGTCCGCTCCCCCTATACGTTCAACGTTGCCCTTCCCTCGCAGTATCTCGTCGAGGGTGACACCGCCTCCTATCCGGTTATCTATCTTCTGAACGGCCACGGCGGCAACCAGAACAACTGGGGACGGCTCGTTCCGCTCGATTCGCTCGCTTCGGTCTATTCGGTCATCTTCGTTTCGCCCGACGGCCGTAACAGCTGGTACTGGGACTCACCCCTTCGCCCCGATCTCCAGATGGAGAGTTTCATTATCGACGAACTCGTTCCGTTCGTCGACGAGCGCTATCGGACAATCGCCGCACCCGAGTCGCGCGCCATCACCGGACTCAGCATGGGAGGCCACGGCGCGATGTGGCTCGCCCTGCGCCACCAGGATATCTTCGGCAATGTCGGCAGCACATCGGGCGGCGTCGACATCGTACCCTTCCCCGGCCGCTGGAATATCGATGACGCAATCGGAACCCAGGCCCAGAATCCCGGGGCATGGCGCTCCCACTCGGTTATGAGCCAGCTCGACAGCCTCGACCGCCAGCCCCTGACGCTGAACATAATCTTCGACTGCGGAACCGAGGACTTTTTCTTTACCGTCAACAACACCCTCGACAGTATCCTGACGGCCCGCCGCGTGCCCCACACCTATATAACCGGCCCCGGAGCCCACAACGGCCAGTATTGGGAAAAGTCGATTATCCCTCAACTCGAATTCTTCAACAGGCATCTCGCCCGCTGATAACATCCCTTTCATTCCCCCGGTTTCGATGCCGGGGGATTTTTTTTTATCAGCCGGAACATAACAATCTCGCCCGAACAGACGTTCTAAATCTGTATATCACCCAAAATTCAACAAACACACACATAGACATTCCGACATTATGACAAATTCCGTCAACAAAGACTCTGCTCTCGAATATCACCGCTACCCCCGCCCGGGTAAAATCGAAGTAATCCCGACGAAGCCCCACAGTACGCAACACGATCTCGCACTCGCCTATTCCCCGGGTGTCGCATACCCCTGCAAGGAGATCGAAAAAGACCCCGAAACAGTCTACGACTATACCGACAAGGGGAACCTCGTCGCCGTCATCTCGAACGGAACTGCCGTGCTCGGTCTCGGGAATATCGGCCCGAAGGCCGGGAAACCTGTGATGGAGGGTAAGGCGCTTCTGTTCAAGATCTTCGCCGGACTCGACTGCTTCGATATCGAGGTCGACGAGAAAAATCCGGAGAAGTTTATATCGATTGTCAAGGCGATATCCCCGACCTTCGGTGGAATCAACCTCGAGGATATAAAGGCGCCCGAATGCTTCGAAATCGAACAGCGCCTGAAAAAAGAATGTGACATTCCGGTCATGCACGACGACCAGCATGGCACGGCCATCATCTCGGCCGCCGGACTGCTGAACGCCCTCGAACTCCAGGGGAAGAAAATCGACGAGGTTCGTCTCGTCGTCAACGGCGCCGGAGCGGCGGCCGTGTCCTGCACCAAACTCTATATCGCCCTCGGAATCCGTAAGGAGAATGTCGTTATGTGCGACAGCCGTGGCGTCATCAATGCCTCCCGTACCGACCTGAACCCCCAGAAACGGGAATTCATAACCTCCCGCCCGATCTCGACTCTTGTCGAGGCAATGGTCGGCGCCGATGTCTTCCTCGGCCTGTCGGTCAAGGATGTCGTGACCGAAGAGATGCTCCGGTCGATGGCGCCGAAACCTATAGTCTTCGCTCTGGCTAACCCCGATCCGGAGATTGCCTATGACCTCGCCGTAGCCTCGCGTCAAGACCTGATTTTCGCCACAGGCCGCAGCGACTATCCGAACCAGATCAACAATGTCCTCGGATTTCCATACATATTCCGCGGCGCCCTCGACTGCGGCGCGACCGAAATCAACGAGGCGATGAAACTCGCCGCCGTCCACGCTATCGCCGCTCTGGCGAAGAAGCCCGTTCCGCCGGTTGTCTCGACGGCCTACGACAGCGCCCGTCTCTCGTTCGGTCCGGACTATATCCTTCCGAAGCCGCTCGACCCGCGCCTGCTGACAACGGTTGCCCCGGCTGTCGCCCGCGGGGCGATGGAGAGCGGCGTCGCCCGCCGTCCGATAACCGACTGGGAGGCATATAACGAAAAACTCCGGAAACTGATGGGCTACGACAACAAACTGATGCGCCATATCTTCGCCGAGGCCCGCCGCAGCCAGCGCCGCGTCGTCTTCGGCGAGGCGAATACCGACAACACCCTGAAAGCCGCGACAATCGCCGCCCGCGAGGGTGTCCTCCGCCCCGTCCTGCTCGGAAACGAGGAGATGATCGCCAAGCGCGCCGAGCGTCTCGGCCTCGACCTGACCGGCATCGAAATCGTCAACCTCCGCCACGACCGCGAAGCCGACCGCCGCCAGCGCTATGCCGAGGTGCTCGCCCGGAAGGAGGCCCGCTCGGGTATGACAATCCGCGAGGCGCTCGAGAAGATGTATGACCGAAACTACTTCGGAATGATGATGGTCGAGACGGGCGATGCCGACGCTTTCCTCGGCGGAACCTACTCCGACTCGAACTCCGTCGGCGACATCGCCCGCGAGGTCATCGGCATCCGTCCCGGCTACAATACCTTCGCGACGCTCCATATAATCGAGACCCGCCGCGGAACCTACTACCTGGCCGACACCCAGGTCAACCGTCACCCCGACACCGACACCCTCGTCGACATCGCCCGCGTCACGGCCGAGTCTGTCCGCTATTTCTCCCAGGAGCCTGTCATGGCCTTCGTGTCCTATAGTAACTTCGGTTCGTCGAAAGATCCGGAATGCCGCCAGGCGAGTCTCGCTGTCGAACGGCTCCAGAATCTCTACCCCGACCTCTCCGTCGACGGCGAGATGCAGGTCGACTACGCCCTGAACGGCGAAATGAGAGACGAGGTCTACCCCTTCAACCGCCTTAAAGGGAAGGAGGTCAACACCCTGATCTTCCCCGACCTGTCGACCGCCAGCACCGCCTACCATCTGATGCTCGAGATGGGTGTCGGCGAGGCCCTCGGCCCGATCCAGATGGGTCTGAACAAGCCGGTCCACTTCATCTCGGTCGACGCCCCCGTCCGCGACATCCTCGCCATGGCAGCCATGGCCTCCCTCGACGCGACGACCCACTGATCGCACCCCCTCGTCTGCGCCAGGCGGGGCATGTATCAGGCGAGGTCGCTTCTGACTGAGGGCGCAGACGCAGGCGGGACGCCTGCTACTACGAGGGAATGTTAATCTGTTAGTAAGGTAATGTATCGAGGTAGTTAGCACGCGTCCGCGCGTGCGTCTGCGCCAGGCGTTGGAAACCAAGTTATTCGACTTCCAATATTTTTGAGGCTTCTTCGCCGAACTGGCTGACGACGCGGACACAGATTTTGCGGCCCGGTTTCTTCTCGATCGACGAACTGCGGAACCCGTAGAGCGTATCCCAGACCTCTTCGTTCATTTCGAGTCGAAGTGTTGTCTCGGCTTTTTTCTTCGTTTTGGACGACGCAATCGAGTTGAGACCCTTTCGCCAGGCTTCAAACTCTTTTTTGTTGCCGCCGCAGAAATGGATTTCGCTGACGATAAATTGTTCTTCGTCGTAGTTGTCGTCGATTTCCCAGTAGGCAATGTCCTCGACGGAGCGCGCTTTGACATCATCCTTTATAGGGTCATAGATGTCGAGTCCGCGGATTTCGACATGGACGCAGTTTCCGTTCTCGTCGTCGACCAGGACGATATCCGGTTCGCCGATTGTTATGAACGATCCGGCGCCCTTGTCCTTCTTCAGGAGTCCATCCTGCATAAGGTCGTCGTGCATACGGACTTTGCTAACCGTATACAGGCCTAAGTTAAAGTCACCGACGTTGATCGAGTCCTCAAACGAGAAGCCGAGAAGTACAAGCCACGATGCCCCCTCCGTTCGTGCTTTGCTGCGCATCGCTTTGACAGCCTCGCTGACCGCGAAGCGGCTGACCGTACCGAATTTCGGGCCGATGTGGAAATAGACAAGGCGCTCTTCGCCGTCGCCGTCGGTGTAGTAGCCTTTGGCGTGGAGATAGGGGTGGGGAACAGGCTCGAGATTATGGAATTTGGCGTGCTGGGTTTTGTCTCCGTTGCGTATCCCGGCAGATTCGAGATGGCTGAAGATACGCTCCTGGAACAGACGGTTTTCTTCGGCCTCATCCTTTCGGTCGTCGACCGACTCGGGAGAATCGACATGCTTAGTCTGTAGAGTCTCGACTGTGAACGGGCCGCTGACGCGTAGGCGGTTTTTGTCCTCGACCGGTTGGTCGTAAAGGGTTTCGATATCGGGATCCAGGTCGTTTGCGAGCGATTTGAGCGTGATGTGAGGGACGGTCTTGTAGATGAAACCCTGACGGATGTTTCCGTTCTCTTTGTCGAAGAGTTCGTAGTATGGGAACAAGGCGGTTGTCAGACGAGTCTTGGCTATATTGAGGGCGATACGCGATGTGTCGATCGTAATCCATCGGCGACCCCATTGCTCGGCTACATAAGCCGTCGTTCCGCTACCGCATGTCGGATCAAGCACTAGATCCCCCGGATCAGTCGTCATCAAAATGCAGCGCTGAACAGGCTTGATGGAAGATTGGACAACATAGAGTTTTTCGCTTCCTACGGAACTTGAAGAGTCAGTCCATAAAGACGTTAGATCGACAAAGGGATAGTCTTCAAAATATAAAACATATGAAAGTGTATTTTTGCTCGCAACCACACGATTAGCTGCAATAACTTTATTCATACCCTCTTTATGTGTTCTCCAGCCTCTAGTGGTACTTGGTGAAAAGATTCGGCCTTCAAATTCAATTGGATACCTGATGGAATCTGCACCAGTTTGAGATGTTAAGTCGCCTAATCTAAATATTTTAGAGCCTTTTGGCCGATTTTCGTATTTGAATTGATTACCAGTCTTTCTTTCATAATCCGCAATAGACATTCTCTCGCCATTAGTTAGTTCAATGTACTTGTACGCATCTGAACCAAATTCACCATAAACCTTTGGAACACTCAATTTACGGAACTTATATTGAGTCTTATCCTTGGCATACCAAAGAATATAATCTTGTACAGAGGAAATTGATGTTAAGGCTGCAGGTGCACCAGTTCCACTTGTTTTTTTATATACGATTTGGCTGACGAAGTTTTCGCTGCCGAAGACTTCGTCGAGGAGGTTGCGGACGAGGTGGACGTTTTCGTCGGAGATCTGGACGAAGACAGAACCGGACTGGGTCAGCAGTTCGCGGGCGAGAACAAGGCGGTCTCGCAGATAGGAAAGGTAGCTGTGGATGCCGAGTTCCCATGTGTCACGGAAAGCCTTAATCATCTCCGGCTCGCCGCTGATGCTTTCGTCGTTGTCCTTGACGTCGCGGCTGTTGAGTTTCATCTGCCAGTTCGAACCGAACTTGATTCCGTATGGGGGATCGATATAGATTGTCTGCACCTTGCCAGCCATCCCCTCGCGGTTAAGCAACGAGTTCATGACGAGCAGCGAGTCACCCTGGATCAGGCGGTTCTTCCATCCCGTAGAGTGTTTGTAGTATTCGGCAGTGCGTTCGAGTTGGTCTTCGGCCTGTGTTCGCATATCCCCGGGTGAGAACAAGATCGGTTGGTCGGGGTTTCGATTCTCTTTCCGGAGTTGGAAAAGTCGCTTGATGAGCATTTCGGGTTGAATATCCTCGTGGACATAGAGCGATCGGATGTCGAGGCGCAGGTCGGCAGTCGCAGTCGATTCGTCGTCGTTGTCATATTTCCCGAGCCAATAGAGTTGGGGATCTTTGTCTCGGGACATTTCGTGGAGAAATGTCCGGTAGACGCTTTCCCTCGGGGTGTCGGCGATATTCATTGCTTCTTCGCCGGCGAGTTCGGAGGTCGGTATGACTGTTCGCGAATCGGCCGGATGTTTTATCGCATCAACCGGTTTTTTATTCGGGTCAATCATAGTGATTCTATTTTATGCAGAAGAATTGGTTTTATATTATCGATATTGTTGATTTCGAGGAAATCCCAGCGCGGGTATCGTTTCAGCGAATTTGCGGCGGGAATCCAGAATTCGGTTGTGTAACGCCGTTTTTCGGCCTTGTGACCGGTCGTGTCGTTGCTCCACCCCGATATCTCGACGATCAGGTTCACCTCCTCCCCCTTCGGGGTCGTCACCCTGACGATAAAGTCGGGGATGAATTCTTTTTCCTCATCCTCGTTGACATAGGGGATACGGAAATCGAGAAAATGGTTCTTGACATAGAACCGAACCGCTTCGACTTCGTCGAAAGTCTTGGCTGCGATCTGTTCCCAGGTGTCGGTGTCGGAGACAACATAGTTGACATGACTTTTTTCGGTCGCGTAAACCGGTTTGGTCGTAAAGCCCCGGACATATGCCGTCGAGCCTTCGGGGTTGTAGTAGTTTAGTATAGGGGTGATGTGGGCTTCGCTTCTGTTAGCCATTTTTATGCCTTCGTAGATCGACGCTACGACCTTCTTGACATCGAAGAATACGGCGAGCCGGCGCAACTCCTCGGAGCCATCGCCCCCGACAACTTCGACCTGGTTGTAATACCAGTGTTCGACGATTCGTTTGAGCCGCGAGAATTTCTGGAATTGACGGCCGTTATCCGGGTCGGTGTATTTTTCCCTTATCAGGTCGCGTGTCAACTGATAAATGACCTGTTGGTCGCGAATGTCCCGGTAGTTACTCTTCAGAACAACCTCCCGGTTCCCCTCCTTGTCTGTCACGGCTGACTCGAGGACGGTTTTCGTAGGGATTTCGGCGAAATTCATCCGGAATTTCGATACTCCGGTGTAGTCGAACGGAATTTCGCCGTCGACCTCCTCGACCCGGTATCCGATTATGTTCGGAAAACGGATCTCCATTGCGCGGCGATCGCCGACGGCGTGTATTGATGTGCGGGGTTTCGACGGAGGAGGTGTTCCGGTACCGCCCCCTTTGAAGGTCTTGAAGGGGACGCCGATGATGTGGGCATACTCCGGGGGGAATTTCCAGACGACGTTTTCCGGTTTATAGCGGTTCAGATACCTGCTGTCGATTTCCTCCCCATCTTTGTTGTATGGGACAAGATTATACTCGCGCCGACGGAGCGCCCGGCCAGCGACCTGTTCGCATAGCAACTGCGATCCGAACGCGCGAACGCCGAGTACGTGGGTGACCGTATTGGCATCCCACCCTTCGGTAAGCATCGAAACCGAAACGACACAGCGGATATGAGACCCGAGTGTGCCCTGTTTCCCGACGCTGTTGACAACTTCTCGCAGGATATCCTCGTCGGAGAGAGAGTCGGCGCTTCCGGCGCCGTGGAGCGCGGCATATTCCTTTTTGAAATTTTCGATTTCGTCGTTGAATATCCGTCGGAAGTCGTCGCTGATGATTCCCCCGGCATTGTCGATTATCGCGCTGTCGATCAGGAGCGACGGTTGTTTCTTCTTGGGAATCCCGTTTGTATAGTTCGAGAAAACGGGGAATTTCCCGTCGACGTAGATCGTATTGCCGTCGGCGTCGACAGTTTCATAGCCGGCGATATATTTGTAGACCTCTTTGCTGACCGTCGTATTGTTACACACGACGATAAAAACCGGAGGGGTAGAAAACAGCCCCATTTCTTTCTCGCCGCTCTGTCGCATCCCGAGGTCATATGATTCATAGTCCTTGACGAACTGTTCGAGAGCGACCCCGAGGAGCGACGGAAGATTCGGTGCTTTTTCTCCCTTCGAGTCATCATCTTTGTTCTCCTTCGACTCTTTACGCATCTTTTTCTGTCCCTTCTTCGGCAGGTCTTTCGAAATACGTTCGTAGATATTGCGGAGCACAGGCTCTTCGAGATTGTGGGAGTCGTCGAAAGCCGGAAGAAAAGGAATCTTCACGAGTCCGCTTTCGATCGCGTCGACAAGTCCGAAATCGCTTACGACCCAGGGGAAAAGGGAATATTCGACATATCCCGATCCTTTCAGGTAATAGGGCGTTGCCGAAAGGTCGTAGACATGCTGAAGTTTATAGCCGAGTGCTTTCAGTTGGCGCAGACCCTCGTACCATACCATAGCGGTTTCGTTCTGTTCGGCCTCATCCCCTTTGCTCTTTGTGTTGCGGGGGAGGTAGCAGTGGTGGGCCTCGTCGTTTATTACGAGGATACGTTTGCTTTTCGGCATCTTGCCGAGGATACGCGACAGTACGGATGCGAACCCCTCTTTGTCTGATTGTTTAACCATCCCTTCTCCCGGACGATAGACGAGTTTGCCATCCATCGGACTCGCCTTCTTGCCGGTCAGGACTTTCGGTTCGAACTGGTGGTAGTTGACGATAGTGATCGCGTTGTTCAGAGCTCCGAGATGGGACTCGTAGTTGCGGGGTATGAGGTTGCGGACATGGTAGTAGTCTGTCTTGAACTGGTCGTTGGTTCGGCTCTCGTCGACATAAAGTACTCCGAGACGGTCGCGGATTGTGATTCCGGGAGCGACCAATAGGAAATGGTCGGCAAAACGGGTGTCTTGAGGGTTGACTTTCTTATTCAGATAGTTATATAGAATAAGCATCGCCATCACAACGGTCTTGCCCGTACCGGTTGCCATCTTGAAGGCTGTCCGGGGAATTATGTTTTCGTTTTTTTCAGAGATTGTGGCGACGCGTTCGTTCAGTTGGCGGAGTATGTCGCGGCCGACGTTGGGATCAAGGTCTGCGATTTCGTTCAGATAAACGGCGGTCTCGACCGCTTCGCGCTGACAGAAAAACAGTTTGTGGAAATTTTGTCGTTCGGGATTGTCGAACCAGAAATTCAGCAGTTCGCGCGTAACCCGGGTCGATCGCGGATAGCCGGTCTCGCGCCATTTTTTGACCTCTTTACGAATCAGGTTGATAAACGGAGCGTTCGGGTCATCGGAGTCTATGTCGTCGTTCGTAAATAAAGCAGATTCGGGGCGGTTTGGCGCAATACCGATATTTCCGGAATATGGTCGGCGTCCCTCCAGGATTTTGCTGTAGTCGAGGTTGCCGTTAAGATCCGCGTCATAATGGAGTTTCGGTTCCTCATAAGGGTTGTTCAATATCGGAGATATGTTGTCGTTCATTCGGTTAGATATGATGGCCACGGACTCCGATATGGCAGAAAAAGTCGTATGAAAAAAAGGCGGGGAGCCACACCAAGCTCATCCCGCTCTTCGAGGCCCTGAGATTGCCATTGCAACTGAATGAGCAATGGCAGAGTCACCCCGCGAAGTATGTATATGCAGAAATTCCCGCCCATAATTCTAAGTAATGGGAAGGATGTACATAGACGTACCCTTGGGGCATCTACTATTGCTTCATTCCTGGTCGCAAATTCAAAATTTCTCAGGTTTCGAAGAGCCAAGAATCAAGCGTCGGTAAACGCCTTTCGTATGTAAAAACGAACCGCCCAATACCCGGTGTTTACCCTCCTCCGAGGCACCACGTATCGCGGGGTTCTGTATGCAAAATTACGAAAAAAAAATATGCGGAGAAACTTTTCGCCGCATATTTTTA
>JAMPGR010000032.1 GCA_023663805.1 Clostridium sp.
GCCCGCCTGATCTACGCCGCCGCCGGAACCGCCATCCTCGCCGGCGCCGCCCTGCTCCTCTTCGGCCGGCCCTGAGGCTTTAGGGTTCTTAGGGCTCTTAAGGTTCTTCGGGCTCCCCCGGGGAGACCGGGGTGGAGTTTGCGCCAGGCTGCTTTGGGGTTGTGTGAGGGCCTCCGGCCCGAAATTTTTCCCCGTCTGCGAAATTTTTTGTAATTTTGCGGTCGGCTTGCCGAACGCTTCGGCAACGATTAACAAGATTCTCCAAATATTCGCAATAATGAGCAAGAAATTCAACGAACACAAGAAGTTCGACCTCTCGGAAATCAACAAGGAAGTTCTCTCCGACTGGAACGAAAACAATCTGTTCGAAACCAGCGTCAGCGAGCGCGAAGGCGCTCCCTCTTTCGTCTTCTTCGAAGGTCCCCCTTCGGCCAACGGTATGCCCGGCATCCACCATGTCATGGCCCGTACGATAAAAGACGTCTTCTGCCGCTACAAGACGATGCAGGGATTCCAGGTCAGACGAAAGGCCGGATGGGATACCCACGGCCTCCCCGTCGAACTCGGCGTCGAGAAACGGCTCGGTATTACGAAGGAGGATATCGGAAAGAAAATCTCCGTCGACGAATATAACGCGACCTGCCGCAGCGAGGTCATGCGCTTCACCCGCGAATGGGAACAACTGACCAACATGATGGGCTACTGGGTCGACACAACCGACCCCTATATCACCTACGACAACCGCTACATCGAGTCGGTATGGTGGCTCCTGGCCCAGATCTACAAAAAAGGCTACCTCTACAAGGGCTATACGATCCAGCCCTACTCCCCCGGCGCCGGCACCGGCCTCAGCAGCCACGAACTGAACCAGGAGGGATGCTACCGCGACGTAAAGGACACGACCGCGACAGCGCTCTTCACTGTCGTCGACCCCCGGCCCGAAATGACCGGATGGGGACGCCCATGCATCATGGCCTGGACAACCACCCCATGGACTCTCCCGTCGAACACAGCCCTCTGTGTCGGCCCGAAGTTCGATTATGTCGCCGTCCGGACCTATAACCCCTATACCGGCGAGCCGATTACGGCTATCCTCGCCGAGGTGCTCCTCCCGGCCTATTTCAAGGCCGAGGCCCGCGACCTCCCCCTCGAAGACTACAAACAGGGCGACAAACTGATTCCCTGGCAGGTCGTCGGACGCTGGAAGGGCGCGGATCTCGTCGGGATGCGCTACGCCCAGCTGATGCCCTGGGTCAAACCGGTCGAGAAGGTCGACGACAATGCCCCCGAATTTGTCCGCAGCTACGCCGCCGCCAACCCCGAGAAGGTCTTCGAGGTCTCCGGCGACCGCTTCGTCGAAATCGCCGACGAGGCCTTCCGCGTCATCCCCGGCGACTATGTGACGACCGAGGACGGAACCGGTATCGTCCATATCGCCCCGACTTTCGGCGCCGACGACGCGAAAGTTGCCCGCGACGCCGGGATCCCCCATCTCTATATGATCAACCTCCGCGGCGAGACACGCCCGATGGTGAACTTCCAGGGATGCTACTACGAACTCGACCAGCTCGCGCCGGAGTTCGTCAGCCGCTGTGTCGACGTCGCCGAATACTCGCGCCACGCCGGAGCGGCCGTCAAGAATGCCTTCGACCCCCGCTTCAACGTCGACGGGAAATATGACGAGAAGGCCGCCAACGCCGCCGAGGACCTGAACGTCGTCCTCTCGATGGAGATGAAACGCGCCGGAGAAGCATTCCGTATCGAAAAGCATGTCCACAACTACCCCCACTGCTGGCGTACAGACAAACCGGTCATCTACTATCCGCTCGACAGCTGGTTCATCCGCACTCCCCTGGTGCGCGACCGCCTGATCGAAATAAACAACACGATCAAATGGAAACCGCAGTCGACCGGAACGGGCCGCTTCGGAAAGTGGCTCGAGAATGTCCAGGACTGGAACCTCTCGCGCAGCCGCTACTGGGGTACCCCCCTGCCGATCTGGCGCAGCGAGGACGGACGCGAGGAAATCTGCATCGACAGCGTCGAGTCGCTCTACAACGAAATCGACAAATCGGTCGCCGCCGGCCTGATGGCTTCGAATCCGCTGAAGGACAAAGGATTCGTCCCCGGCGACTACTCCCGCGGGAACTACGAGCGGATCGACCTCCACCGCCCCTATGTCGACGACATCATCCTCGTCAGCCCGACCGGCCGGCCGATGAAACGCGAACTCGACCTGATGGATGTCTGGTTCGACTCCGGCGCGATGCCCTTCGCACAGCACCACTATCCCTTCGAGAACCGCGAGGGGATCGAGAACGGGACCCTCTTCCCCGCCGACTTTATCGCCGAGGGTGTCGACCAGACCCGCGGATGGTTCTTCACGCTCCATACAATCGCCGGAATGGTCGCTGACAGCCCCGCATACCGCGCCGTCATCTCCAACGGCCTCGTCCTCGACAAGAACGGCGACAAGATGTCGAAACACAAAGGGAACACCGTCGACCCGTTCAAGACAATCGAGGAGTTCGGCTCCGACCCCCTGCGCTGGTATATGATCTCGAACTCCCAGCCCTGGGACAACCTGAAGTTCGACCCCGAGGGAATCACCGAGGTCAGCCGAAAGTTCTTCGGAACCCTCCAGAACACCTACTCCTTCTTCGCCCTCTACGCCAACGTCGACGGCTTCGACCCCGAGACCCCGCAGATTCCCGTCGCCGAGCGCCCCGAAATCGACCGCTGGATTCTATCGGAACTGAACTCACTCATCCGCGAGGTCTCTGCCGACCTCGACGACTTCGAGCCGACGAAAGCCGCCCGCGCAATCCAGGCGTTCGTGACAGACAACCTCTCGAACTGGTATGTGCGCCTTAACCGCGCCCGCTTCTGGCGCGGCGAGATGACCCCCGACAAACTCGCGGCCTACCAGACGCTCTACACCTGTCTGCTGACTGTCGCCCGGCTGATCGCACCGGTCGCCCCCTTCTACGCCGACCGCCTCTACCGCGACCTGACCGCCCCCGACCCGACAACCGACAGCCGCTCGGTCCACCTCGTCCGCTTCCCCGTCGCCGACGAGAGCCTGATTGATCCGGCCCTCGAGAACGCGACATCGCTGACCCAGCGCCTGACCTCGCTCGTGCTAGCCCTGCGACGCAAGGCGAACCTGAACGTACGCCAGCCCCTCCAGGCCGTCATGGTCCCGGCGATCGACCGCGCCCAGTCCGAGGCTATCGAGTCGATGAAAGACCTGCTGCTGAGCGAGGTGAACGTGAAGGAACTGAAACTCGTCGGCGCCGACGACTCGATGCTCGTCAAGCGTATAAAGCCCGACTTCAAGAAACTCGGCCCGAAGTTCGGCAAGTCGATGAAGGCCGTTGCCGCCGCGATTGCCGCCCTGACAACCGCCGAAATCAACCGCTTCGAGCGCGACGGCCGGTATGAACTGACCGTCAACGGCGAACCCGCCGTGATCGAACTCGCCGATGTCGAGATCCTCTCGGAGGATATCCCCGGCTGGCTCGTCGCCTCCGACGGCGCCCTGACCGCCGCCCTCGACGTCACGCTGACCGACGAACTCCGCAACGAAGGCCTCGCCCGCGAAATCGTCAACCGCGTCCAGCGCCTGCGCAAGGAGCGGGGCTTCAACATAACCGACCGTATCCGCCTGCGTCTCTCCCCGTCGGCCGAAGTCGAGGCTGCCATCGGACAGTTCGGCGACTACATCGCCCGCCAGGTACTCGCAACGTCGGTCTCGACCGGCGAACTCGACCCCGCGGCCGACGGCGTCAGCGAACTGGCCGGACTGAACATCCTTTCCGAAATCGTGTTGGATAAATAAAACACACATACCATAAAAGCCATGAGCGAAAACAAGACACGCTACTCCGACGAGGAACTCCAGGAATTCAAAGTCCTGATTCTGGAGAAACTCGAGAAGGCCCGCCACGACTACGACCTCCTGGTGGCGAACGTCTTCGGCAACGGCAACGATGTCGCCGACACATCGCCGACTTTCAAAGTCCTCGAAGAGGGGGCGACTACCCTCTCGAGAGAGGAGGCCGGACACCTCGCCGAACGACAGCGGAAGTTCATCCAGCATCTCCAGGCAGCCCTCGTCCGAATCGAGAACAAAACCTACGGCATCGACCGCGTAACCGGCGAACTGATCCCGAAGGAACGGCTCCGCGCCGTCCCCCACGCAACCCTCGGAATCGCCCAGAAACAAGACCCGAACCGAAAGAACTGACACCGCGCTGAGAATGAGAAAACATAAAGGACTGCTCGCCGTCATCATTATCGTCGCCGTCATCCTTGTCGACCAGGCCCTGAAGTTCTGGGTCAAGACCCATTTCTATCTCGGCGAAGACCTGAGGATAACCGACTGGTTCCACCTCCTCTTCGTCGAGAACAACGGAATGGCCTTCGGAATGGAAATCGGCGGCAAACTGTTTCTGACCCTGTTCCGGATTGTTGCCGTCGGGTTGCTCGGATGGTATATCGTCCGTCAGATACGCCGCGGCTGCACCTCGACCGGATTTATCGTCTGCCTGGCGCTGATAACCGCCGGGGCCGCCGGAAACATCTTCGACTCCCTCTTCTACGGCCTGATTTTCAACGATCCCCCCTTCCCCTTCGTCGCCGAATTCCTCCCCGACGGCGGAGGCTATGCCCCGCTGTTCTACGGAAAAGTAGTCGATATGTTCTACTTTCCGCTGTTCTCCTTCGTCTGGCCCTCGTGGATCCCGTTCGTCGGAGGGGAGGAGTTCCTCTTCTTCCAGCCGGTCTTCAACTTCGCCGACGCGGCGATATCGGTCGGCGTGATTGCGATGCTGATTTTCTATAACCGCTACCTGAGCGGATCCGGCTCCGGAAAGGACGCGAAGGATGAAAAGACCTGCGGCTGAGATACTGAATCGTACACTTGTCGCCGCGGCTCTCGCAGTCGCGGCTTCGGCATGTTCGGGGGTCCCCTCCGGGGTGATCCCCCCGAAGAAGATGGCCCGCCTGATGGCCGACATCCACCTCGCCGAAGCTGTCGTCGAACAACGCCGCTCCGACTTCCCCAACGACTCCGTCAAGCAGGTCTTCAAGGAATCTGTCTACCGCAAACACAGCGTCACCTCCGCCGAAGTCGACTCCTCCTTCCTCTGGTATGGGCGGAACCTCGAGAAATATGTCGAGGTCTACACAATGACCGCCGAGATTCTCCAAACCGAACTCGACCGCAGCAAAGAACTCGCCGCGAACGACGGGCGAATCCTCGAAGTACGCAGTTTCCAGGCCGAGGGAGACTCCGTCGACATCTGGTCCGGGATCCGCTCCCGCGCCTTCGCCCCGAACATGTCGACCGACCGAATCACCTACGAAGTCCGCTCCGACCATAACTGGGAAGAAGGGGACATCTACACCCTCCGCTTCAAGACCCTGAACACCTCGCGCCCAGTCCTCGCCTCCGTCAGCGCCGACTACCCCGACGGCACGACCCGCTACGCCACCCTGACCACCCGCGAAGACGGCTGGCAGCAACTGACCCTCTGCCTCGACACCGACAAAAAAGCCTCGAGCGTCTACGCCTCGATCTCTGCCCCCGCCGACGACACGACCATAGTCAGCCTCGACCCCGTCCCGGTCCTGATCGACTCCCTCTCGCTCGTGCGCCAGCGCAGTGACGCCACCGGTATCCAGCGCCGCCAGCAGTATCTTTTCCACCACAAATGACCCCTCCGCTGACGATCACCTACCCCTCCCGGCTCCCCGCCGGCTGCGACCGGATCCTCGCCCAGCGTGCCGCGATCGGCGGCCGCCTCCGGACGATGCTCCTGCTGACCCTCGACCCCGCCGACCCCCGCCGCGTCACCGCCGTTGTCCCCTTTTCCGGCGAGACCCCCCGGACGATCCCCCTCCCTCTGGTCCGCCTCGAACAGCCGAAGCCAGGCCAGCCCGACCAGCCAGACCAGTCGGACAAGTCAGACCAGTCGGAAGAATCAGACCAGCCCTGGTGAAAAAAGCCGTCAGGCTGCTTTGGGGCTGTGACCCGGAAGTTTACGTCAAAACACATTAAATAACGCCCTACTTATATTCCGTATGGCACATTTTGACCGGGATCACCATTACGTATATCATAGCCATGTTTTTTAGTAAATGTATATTTTCCACTCTGCACCGTCTTGTCATTCTCAAAAGGCGCAGTGCTTGATTCTGTTGATTTCTGTTTTTTGAAATACTGAGCAGGACTATTTCTACAGGAAAGAACCCTTTCTAAAATACGGTCATCTCTCCGGTTTGATATAAAATCTATGGCACGGTCGTATCTATCCTCAGCCGCATCAATCATCCATGTCCAACCGCAATACATTGCATAGTCATAATCTGCTTCAGGCATAGGTGTGTTGTCGTATATTTCTTTGCGGAGTTCATCAAATTCCGGCGTCTGATAATTATGGGGTGGTTTTGATAGAAAAAGCGCACCATAGTTCTCTACGGCAATAGTTAGATATCCAAGCATATATTTGGCGGGATTATAGCCTTTTTGCGCACTCTTCAAGAATGACTTCATGCTATTCGACGGTGTATCTTTGAAAATCCGACTTTCGCCATAGAGCCATCCCAAATAGTAGTCAGCAATTCCGGTACTGTCTTTTTCTGTTGCCTTTTTAAAAAAGGCTAAGGATTTCGTACTGTTCGAGTATGGATTTGTGGGAGTCGCTCTTGGGTAGTAAAATTTTCCCAGTTCGATTGTCGCGGGAGTATATCCAATAGAACTGGCAGTTCTCAAATATTTTAAACCGGTTGTATCTTTGGATGCTATCATCAGAGTACCAAGTCTAACCATAGCAGAAAGATCGCCCTTTTCTGAAGCACGGGAATAGTACATCAAGGCTTTTGTTGTATCTGGTTTAAGCGAAGGTGCACCTTTCTGATACAGAGATCCTAATGAATCCAGAGCCTCTATATGCCCTTGCTCAACAGCCTTGGTCAGCCATCCGATTTTATTTCTTACATCCGAGGAATAATCTCGGTCCGACGACGTAACAGCTCCATAAGCCGGAACATTTATATTTTTGCCGACAAAAAACTGAGCATTCATATTCCCTTTTTCCGCTGCATATTCATGGCTTTTATCATACCATCTCGCTAGTATTTCTCGATAGTTATATTTCTGATTAACGACATCTTCAGGCTGAGTCAGAGTCGCATCCCAATATAATTTAGCATAAAGATTTCGAGCAAAAGGACAGAACGGAAGTCTGCTATCATCGACAACATAACTGAACATTTTCGGACTATCCAATGCATATGCTATTCCGACATATAGATAACCGACTCCGGTCATAGATGCCAGCACAACCAACAAGACAACAATGTTCTTTCCGACAAATCTTATAAAGTCAATCAATTTATTTCGCACACGTATTTTCATATCATACTGCACATTATACAGGAGAATACAACTAACATAACCGTATCGATATTTTTCGGAAGTTTATAAAACGCATATAGAACACAGACTCCCATGATATAAGGTATACACAACTCATAATTGTCCCATAAAACAAAAGCCCAAGACATAGCGTATGCGATGCTAATATATCGCATCAATATTTTCGACTTTCTATCAGTCAGAACATAACGCCAGAGCAACAGGGCAAAAATCAGCAAAGAGAACTTAATAGTCAAATTAGTTACGTTATAGTAATATACGGAAGAACATAAAACATGATAAGCAAAAACAGCACATTTAAACGCAGCAATAGCCAGAAAGATCCCTATCAATATGTTGCAAATAAGAATCCCCTTTTTTATTGCTCCAGGATGATTGTTCATCCAGCCCTTCAACTTATCACGCACCCTTTTATATAACGGACCCGATTTTGACGCAATACTTTTCGCTACCGATACCGGCTGAGCGCTTGAACCAGAGCGTATCGATATCTCAACTTCAGTCTCGGACACTGATACAACCGAAACATCATCCCGTTTGCCTGAATGTATTCCCGCGATACCGCTTTTTGCTCCGGTCCACAGACCGCCAAGCCGTTCCTTCATAGAACTAGATTTTATCGCAACCTCCAGATCGCGAGTCAACTCTGTGCATGAACCATATCGTCCATTTTGCTTAACCGACAAGCCCTTACGGATGATCTTCCTAACCTTGTCCGGAAAATTATCCGGGATTTTCAGCCCCTGATGGACGATATCCGTCGATGTCTGAGGTCGATACCCACACAACAGGAAATACAGCGTGGCTGTCAGGGAGTAGGTGTCGGTTGTCGGACTAAATGCAAACTCACCCGACTGGCCGTATTGTTCTATCGGGGCATAGCCGTCGGTGTGGCCTATCAGGGAGGAGGTATTCTCGCCGTCATTCTTGAACTGCTTCGACAAGCCGAAGTCGATGAGCACCGAACTGTCCGTATTCTCATTAACCAATATATTGGCCGGTTTAACATCGTAATGGCCGATCTTCTTGGAGTGGATATAGTCGAGCGCCGAACCGATTTCGCCGATATATTTCAGGATCTTGGCCGGCGGTAGCGGACCGTTTTTCCTGACCATCTCATAGAGCGAGCACCCCTCGATATAATCCATAACATAATAGGCGGTGCCGTTCTCCTCGAATATATCGAAGATCGTGATAATGTTGGGGTGATGGAGCGACGCGATATATTTTGCCTCTTTGGTGAACTTACCCTTCAGTTTCTGCATAAACTCGGTCTTCGTCGCCGAAAAGCGTACGGAGGAGTCCGAGTTTCTGTCACAAAAATCCGAAGGAAAAAATTCCTTTATCGCGACATCCTTCTCCAGCACCGTATGACAAGCCAGATATGTTATCCCGAATCCACCCCGTCCGAGAATGGATTTGATCACATACTTGCCTCCTTGCAAGTGAATGCCTGCCCTTAGCGACAGGTCAGTATAGTTCATAACCGATTTATTTAACTGTAATCTTATATGTGACAACCCTCTCGACATCGCCACGGAATTCGTGTATGACCTTCACGGTGTATTGTCCCTTTTTCAAGGCGCGAAGCGTAACGGTTTGCACGGCAGAGTCGGCTCCGCACATTCCCTCGGCGACTGCGTCAGGATTGTCGTAAATCGTATCGTACGACAGTTCGAATGCGTTCTTGTCATATTCGACCCGGTAGGATGACCCTACCGAGCCATGGACGGGATGGGAATACAGTAACTGAAATCCGACTTTAATAGTTACCGCACTATCCGTATCCTGGAGGGTCGTTGTCATTCCTGAGACAAACTTCTGATTCGTTTCCTTATCCCGGTTACCGATGGCATTTTGACTTTTGAGGAGAAACACACTTCCCAGGGATATGCAAACAATGACAGCAATTAAAATATCCATTTTTATCTTTTAGGTTTGATCAATCTAACCGGACATTCGTAATCCAGCATATATTTCGCGAGTTTATATCCTGTATGAGAGAAATACAGATAATATTTTACAGAGGATGAATCCTCGTACATAGATTCTCTCGTAAAAAGTCGGCCTGAGATTCTGAACGAAATGTTTTTATTCTCTCCACTAAATGGAATAAATATAGAATTTCCGTTATCTCCCGTAATCCTATATCCACCAACACCCCTCTGTTCAGTCCATTCCCAACTGCACTTCGATATAATCCATCAGATAATATGCCGTATTGTTTTCTTCGAAGATATCCTGGATCGAAACGATATTCGGATGATTCAGTCGGGCTATATTTTTTGCTTCCTTCAGGAACTTCGCTTTCAGTTTCGAAACCAGTTCGGCGGTATTGGCCGTACCAAGAGTCACATGGCTCGTTGTCTCGTCTCGGTCGCAGAAGTCCTTCGGGAAAAACTCCTTTATCGCGACTTTTCGGTCAAGAAACGTATGAATGGCCAAATACGTGATGCCAAAGCCCCCCTGTCCGAGGACTTTGGCAATCTCATATTTACCATTCTGCAGTGTGGAGCCAATAGATAAGTTGTTAATCATTTCCCGTGATGATTTACTACATTATTCAAATTTGTCTGATCACTGTTTATGACCTCTCCCGAAGAATTTCCCAGTATAGAGACCGAAGTTCCATTTTCGGGTGTCGATCCAGTTTCATTGTTCTCTCCACCACCATTTTGTTCTTCCAAAACCTGGTTTACGATCCCGGCAGCATTCTCCGCAGACTGGCCATTACCCTGAGAGGCAGAAGTTTGCGATGACTGATTATTTTCACGCCTCTTACCCTCATCCTTTTTCTGTTTTTTCTTTCCGTTACTATCCTGCTGTTCGACTTTCTGCTCCTCCGGCTTCTTGGAACAAGTCTTCAGGAAGTTGACACACAGGATAACAGCCACGACAACTACGACAACATAGAGACAGCGCATAACCAGCCGGGGTAATCCCGGCTTACGGAGGTGTTTTTTTGCGGCAGCCTTTGACTGAGGTTTTGCCTCTGCTGCGGGAGCCTCTCCGGATGCAGCCGGCGAGTTGCCCTCTGTCGATTCGTTTCCGGAAGAATCCGACCCGGTCTGGTCATCATCCTCGATAACGCCTACTCCTATCGACGGCACCGCTGTCGAATCAGCCTCTTCTGTCAGGCCACCCTCGACTTCGAGAATCTGGATAATCAGAGCCGTATGGTTGTCCTTGTTGTTTTGTGTGACCTCCGTCAGAATCTTCACCTTCTCCTCGGCCGTAGCGATCGCGTTGGAGAAAATGTTCCGGATGCTTTCGCCGTTTTCCATCTCCTCCTGCTCCAGCATACCGTCGGAACACATATAGAAAAAGTCACCGGCCCGGATATCCCTGATATGCTTTATGTCGGCCTTCGGTTTGCGGTCCATCATCGGCTGCATCGCGCGGGTTATGACATTCCGCTGTTTCGACATGCGAGCCTCCTCCCTTGTCAGTTCCCCGATCTTAACCAGGTCGTTGACGAGCGAGTGGTCTTCCGATACGAAAAGAATCTGCGTAGAGGCGCCGTCCTTTCCGGGACGGATATGATAGACGCGACTGTCACCCATATGGGCGACCGTCGCCCCCTCGTTATGCAGTTTCAGGAAGGTCATTGTCGTACCCATCTTCTTCTCCGCCCCGTTGTCCTTGGTGTCGAGCGCGGCAAAAGCGGCGTTTATAGCGCCGAGCAGGTCATCATCGGTGAAGATCCCCTCCGCGTCGTGACCGTCATTCAGGATATAGTCGCCCATAGCCTGGCAGACGGTCGCACTCGCCACCTCTCCGGCGTCATGGCCACCCATGCCGTCGCAAAGAATAAAGGTTCTGTCGGAATCCTTCAGGTCGTTCGGGAGCGGATAGGTGCAGTCCTCCTGATGTGGATTTCCATCCGAGTCCTTTCGTTGTCCGAATTCCCATATGCTGAAAACTCTTATCTTGTATTCCATATCAGTCGCTTTTAAATTATAGTTCCCTCCTCATCCGGAATTTCGAAGCGCAGCGTCGCGTCCGGAAGTTTTATCATATCTCCATCCTTCAGGATGATATTGTCGCCGTAAAGAAGTGGTTCGCTACCAATGAAGGTCTTGTTGACCTTCTCCTTATAAAGGGAGATATAATGGACATAACCCTTCGACGGTTCCTTTTTGACCTCGATAACGATATGTTCGCGGCTCATCGAGCGTTTGTCGCCGGTATCAATCTGGCAATCGGCTCCCGACTGCTGGGCCTTTCGTCCGATGACATTCCGTCCCGGTTTCAGCCGAAACCTAACTCCAGAGTTGGTTATCCTGATCTCTCCCAACGTATAGTTCGGTCTGTTTCCGAGGTCTGTCAACTCGTCGTCATTATATCTGGTCCGTTCTTCCTGGCCGGATGCTTCCCCTTTCTGTCCGGGGTAATCCGTCGGAGGATCTTCATTGGCGGATTTCGGCGTGACCTGTCTGTACTCCGTGAAGGGATATGTATGCTTGCATATCGGACATGTGACCCTCTTCGACTCGATTCCCGCCTGATACTTTACGGAAAGAACCGCCGTACAGAACGGACACTTGATCTGTATTATCTTATCCATTTAGATTCTTTATTTTACCATTTCATTACAATCATATTGTCGCTGAAGTTGCCCCACATAACCGGATGCTGCATCCCGTCGGAGATCTTGCTGACACCCTTGTGGACATAATCGAACAACTCCTTGGCGGTGATAACCCGGTTTTTGTCGGAGTCCGCTCCCCCCTTCAGACCTTTCTGGAGATAAGTCGTGAAGAACCCGTTTGCCATATCGCGGCGCTCGATTGAGTTTTCGTTGTTTCTCGACGACAGGAACAGCATGACATTCGCCTGCTTCGCTGCGGTAATCGCGCCCTGCGCCGCCGTTTCGTCGACGCGCATTCCCCCGGAGCGGCAAGCGTCGACAAACATCATTTTGTTTTTGCACTTGCTCTCGGACATCGCCTTGCGTACTTCGTCATAACCGAGGTTGCCGTCGTAGGCGCAGAATCCGCCGGGATAGCCGTGGCCGCTGAAAAAGAAGACGACGACATCGTTCGCCGATGCCTTGTTGAAGACCTTTTTTATCGCACGGATAATCCGGTCCTTCGTAGCCTTTTCGTCCAGAAGAATCGAATAGTCGACCGACGTGTTGTTCGAATAGAGGTCGACTATGGTCTGCGCGTCCTTCGTTGTCAGACGGAGGTTGTTGACCTTCTGGGGGAACCCGGAGTAGTCGGCAATCCCTACCGACACCAGGTATGTCCGGGCATTGACGCCCAGACATACGGCCAGCAGAATCGCCGACACCAGTGTTCTTATAATATTAGCCTTCATAGATGTCACCCGTCGAGTAGTCAACTCCGTCGTTGTCGGCGTAGAGATTGCCTGTCGGGTCCGTGAAGCCGCCGAGATCATTGACCGTCAGGTTTTGCGACTGGATATCGATCAGTTCGCCATCGTCGAGTTCGCCGTTGTTGTTGAGGTCGACAGCCATGAAGTCGAATCCGTTGTCGTTGTCGACATCGACCAGGATGACATCCTGTCCGTCGATTGTCATGGCTCCGATATTGGCGCCGGTCTCAGGATCGTGGACAACGCCGAGAATCTCGATTTCAGGCTCGTCGTCGATGACGACTTCAGCGACATCCCCTCCGCCGACGTTCTGCGACGCGCCGTCGTGGTGGTCGACCGATACGATCTCGATGTCGTCGTCGTTCGAGTCAGTCTGAGCCGTTGTCTGGGCTGTTGTCGAATGCTGTGCTGTGGTCGAATGCTGCGCAACATTGCTGCTGGAGTGGTCGATATGGTTCCAACTGAAGTGGTCGCTCCATTCGGCGCGCTGTTCGGCGGTCATGCTGTTCCATTCGTCGGCGGTGTATGTTCCGTAGACATTCCCGTGCCATTCGAAACATCCGCCGGGACCTACCTCGGCGCGTGCGGCGGCGAACGCTTCGCCGAACGACATATCGTCGGTGACCGTCGTAGCGACGGCGACCTTGTCGTCGACCCAGTCAGGGTTCGTCAGTTCCTCCCTATGGTTGTCAGTCGGCTTGTTGTCTTCAGCGGCTGCTGCATCCGGCGTCTTCATCCCGGTCAGTGCGGCGGTGAGTCCGCCGATAAGGAGGCCTGATCCAGCGCCGACCGCGACACGTTTCAGGGTTCTCCCTTTTGTTTTCTTTTCGGCTACGGGAACAGGGGGAGGAACCGCTGCACCGGACTCTTCGGTCTGCGAAGAAGTTGTCGTATTCTCGAACTGTGTGGCTTCGTTATCAGTATCCTGATATCTGGTTGCCTCGTCATCGTAAGTATTCATAGTCTGAAATGGTTTTGTTTGTTATTTCTGATGCAAAATTAATCCCTCCGGAGGTCGTGTCAAAAGATTCAGAATCCTATTCCACGAAATGGCCCGATTTCTGTATAAAATTATTTTTTCGGTTTCGAGGGCCCGCTTCCGGCGGGTGCGGCTAGCTGGACGGAAGTTGTCTGGACGCTGTCTGAGCGGTGGATAAGGTTATTGTACTGGTCAATCAACTGGGGTGAAGTAACAGCCGCCGAGAGTTCCTTTATCTCGAGGACGACATCGGTCAACTCGGAACGCAGGGCGAGACATAGCGAGTCCTGTTTGTCGTTCATCAGTTCCATAGTTTCGGCGGAGACCCCCTGGATCTGCTGGTTGCGTTTTGCGTCCTGGACCTTGATCTCCTTCTGAAGCGACTCCTTCTTGCGCTGAAGCGAGTTCAGCCTGACAGCATTGGTTATCGAATCGTTTTTTGTCGGGGTCTGGGCCGAAATCGCCTGACCCGCCAGCAACGAAGCCACCACAACCACCAACACCATTATTATCTTTTTCATCTCTTGATTAGATTTTTTCGAAGTTCTTTACACCTTTGATATTCTTTTTCGTCGGAATCTGCCCGGCGGTGACCATATAGGGAACACCTGTCGGAGTTTCAGAGTACTCTCCGGGGGCAACGGCCATTTCCGACTCATAACTCTTCTTCGAGGAAGAGAGCACGACGATCGCCACTTTCGCGTTCGCGACCTGCAGAAGGAATTTTCCCTGGCCTCCGATATAGGCTGTCACCGGAGGTACGGCCGGACTCATCACGATCGTCGCCAGTTTCTCCATTCTCGAGGTCTCGCGGAAGGAAACGCTCTTCAGGGTCGAGGGGAAATCTATGTATGTAACTTCGAGGCAGTCAATCAACGCCCCCGGGGTGACGGTCTCCGTCCCCTCTTTGATCCGGACGATTCCGGCGTAGCCCCTCGGACATGCATAGAGTTTCTTCCCGTCCTTGCTGTAGAGCATGCCGTCGAACGATGCGAACTTCCGGTTGTTCGGGTCGACCGTAATCTCCGTCAGTCCCTTCAGTTTCTTGACCCCCTGGATCTTTTCGACCTTGGCGGGGACACTGACGCGGGTAAGCCTGTCGCTCCAGCGGAACATCGTGAAGTCGACACTTTTCCAGTCGCTGCCGATTGTTACGTCGCTTATCTCGGGGCAGTTGAAGAACACCCCCTGGCCGAACGAAACCGGATTGCCGGGGAAGACGACGCTCTCGAGCGAGTCGCAACCTTCGAAGGCGAAGTCGCCGATTGATTCTACCCCCGAGGGGATTACGATTCCGCGAAGGTGCCTGGCGTTGGCGAAGGCCTTCGGGTTGATCGCCGTGATCTCGTAGACGACATTGTCGTGTTTGACTTTCGAAGGAATCTCTACTTTTCCGGCGATGTTGTTCTCACGCTTCTCCGAGATACTGCCGTTGTAGGTGACGGCGGCGGTTCTCTTGGTTTTGCTGGTGATGTCGAAATAGATGCGCTGACCGTCGATGGTCGCGGAGAAATCGTGGGCAAATCCCGCGAGACCCGCTGTCAGCAGTATTCCGGCTATTGCAGTCCTGATGTTCATAGTTTTCGGTTCTCCTGAGGGGTTAAGCCATATAGGTGTCGACATCAGCGTCGTTGACGTAGTCAGGCATATCGTTCTGGGCGTAGAGGGGGGTGAATCCGGCGGCATCGGCCAGCGGCTGCATAGCGATCGAGTCGTCGGGGATAATCTCATATTCCCCCTCTTCGATTACTCCGTTCTGGTTGACGTCGCAGAAAATTACGTCGGCCGAGCCGTCGAGATCTACATCGATAAAACCGACTTCGTTGCCGTCGACGCTGACGACAGCGACATCCATCTGGCTGCCATCTTCGTTGGTGATACGGTCGTAGCCGAGGACCTCGACTTCCGGCTCCTGGCCGTTGCCGCCGCCGTTCTGGCCGTTGCCGTTCTGGTTGTGATTGTCCGGTTTCTGCGTCTCCTCATGCTTCGGCTCTTCCGTCATCGGCTGGCTGGGGCGCTCCGGCTGGGGTTTGTCGGGGGTGGGGACCTCCTGGGCGGCGGCCTCTTCGGGGGTCAGGACTGCGCCGATGACGACGCCTGCTGTTGCACCTGCTGCGGTGCTTGCTCCGGTTGCTAAATTCTCTTTGATCGCGTTTTTAGTTTCCTTTTTCATGACTGGGTATTTTTAGTTTGTTTTTGATTTCTGATGCAAAGTTAGCCCCAGCTCCGGCGCCTGCCAAATATCCAGATGCATCCTGTATGAAATAGCCGGGTTTCTACAGCAAATGTCCCGGCGGTCCCCGCCCGCGGCTTATTTTGTCACTGGACGGACCGCGAAACCGACACTGCGGTGGTTACAGCTCGCCAGGTGATCGACATTGTAGAAATAGAGGCTGAAAGAGTACATTCGGTCATTGTCGGCTGATGAACTCCAGTAAAAGCCACGCTCCCCGACATCGCCGGTCGACGAGTCAACGCGATCCCCCGCGGCCGGCAGAAAAATCGAGTTGCCGTTTTGCCCGGTTACCTTGTAGCCGTTTCGTCCCCCCAGCGAAGTCCATTCCCATTCGCATTCGCCGACGAGTTCGTCAATCTCCTTCTTTGTCGGCATTCGCCATGCTTCGCCCCAGTTGGCGCTGGCCGCGTCATATTTCTTTCTCAGTATCCCCGACGGGCTTACTATACCCGCCGACTTCAATTGGGAGACTGATTTCTCGAAGGCAGGACAGGTCTCTTCGTCATATGATGACTTTGTCTTTGTCTCCCCCCAGGCGAAGTAGTCGCCGCAGTCTTCCGGCGAGGTCGCGCCGACATTGCAGGTCGCCCATTTGACGCTCAGTCCCAGGTAGACCCACTCGTGGCCGTTT
>JAMPGR010000033.1 GCA_023663805.1 Clostridium sp.
CTGACCGCAGGGCGCAGAAGTGGGCGGGGACGCCCGCTTCTATGAGGGACCCCCCCCGGCCCCCTGAAGGGAATGGCTTTGTTATGTTGTATATAGTCAATATATTATCGTAGGGACGCGGCCTGCTGCGTCCGCCTGGCGGTCAGTAGCAAACCGATATGATGGTTTGTCGCTGGGACTGTGGGGGGGGGCATTAGGTATCGAAGTAGTTAGCGGGCTTGTGTAACTCCCGGCTTCGGTATGCGTCGGGCGGCGTGCGCTCGGGGCGCTCTCGGCCTTGGCGCAAATATTTATTTTTTTCCGGACAATATCATTGGATATTACAAAAAAATAGCGAAATTTGCAGAGAATAATTGATTCGACTAAAACGAACAAAACATAACCTCTTAAAATTCAGTTTTCACCGCATGAAGAAAAGTGCATTGCAGACTGCCCGCGCTACATACCAGCCCAAGCTCCCCGTTTCGCTGACGGGGGCCGTTATGGCTGTCGCAGGCGATCCGACCGAGTCCGTCGCAGACCAGGACGAAATCAAGCGACTCTTCCCGAACACATACGGAATGCCCGAACTCCGTTTCGAGAAAAAACCGAATCCCGAAGTCGGCAAGCCGATCAACGTCGGCGTCATCCTCTCCGGCGGTCAGGCTCCCGGCGGCCACAACGTAATCTCCGGCCTGTTCGACGGCCTGAAGAAAATCAACAAAGAGAGCCGTCTCTACGGCTTCCTGATGGGCCCCGCCGGACTCGTTGACCACAAGTATATCGAACTGACCTCGGCCATTATCGACGAATACCGCAATACAGGCGGTTTCGACATTATCGGATCCGGACGTACGAAACTCGAAAAGGAGGAACAGTTCGAAAAAGGTCTCGAGATTCTGAAGGAACTGAATATCACAGCCCTCGTCATCATCGGCGGCGACGACTCGAACACTAATGCCGCCGTCCTTGCCGAATATTACAAGGCCCACAACGCCGGAGTCCAGGTCATCGGCTGCCCGAAGACAATCGACGGCGACCTGAAGAACGACGTGATCGAGGCATCGTTCGGCTTCGACACCGCGACGAAGGTCTACTCCGAGTTGATCGGCAACATCCAGCGCGACGCCATGTCGGCCAAGAAATACTGGCACTTTATCAAACTAATGGGTCGCTCGGCTTCGCACATCGCCCTCGAATGCGCGCTCCAGACCCAGCCTAACGTCTGCATCATCTCCGAGGAGGTCGAAGAGAAGAACATGAGCCTCGACGACGTCGTCAACTATATCGCCGGCATCGTCGCCGCCCGCGCCGCCCGCGGCGAAAACTTCGGTACGGTCCTGATCCCCGAAGGCCTGATCGAATTCATCCCCGCGATGAAGAACCTTATTGCCTCGCTGAACGATCTCCTCGCCAAGAAGAGTGACTTCGCGACGCTGACCCCCGCCGAACAGCGCCAGTATGTCCTCGACAACCTCTCGGCCAAGAACGCCCAGGTCTTCTCCTCGCTCCCCGAAGGTGTCGCACGCCAGCTGACCCTCGACCGCGACCCCCACGGCAACGTTCAGGTTTCGCTGATCGAGACCGAAAAACTGCTTAGCGAAATGGTCGGCAAGCGCCTGAAAGAACTCGCCGAAAAGGGTGAGTACAAGGGCAAATTCTCCCCGCTCCACCATTTCTTCGGCTACGAGGGACGCTGCGCCGCTCCGTCGAACTTCGACGCCGACTACTGCTACGCCCTCGGCTACAACGCCGCGATGCTGATTAACGCCGGCGTAACAGGCTATCTGTCGAGCCTCAGAAACCTGACGAAACCTTCGGTCCAGTGGCTTGCAGGCGGTGTGCCTATCACGAAGATGTTCAATATGGAACGCCGCCACGGCGAACTGAAGCCCGTTATCCAGAAGGCTCTCGTCCGTCTCGACGGCGCACCCTTCCAGCGCTTTGCTTCGAAGCGCGACGACTGGGCTCTGGTGACGAGTTATGTCTATCCCGGCCCGATCCAGTACTGGGGTCCCTCCGAAGTCTGCGACCAGCCGACCAAGACCCTCCAGTATGAGCATGTAGGAAAATAATCATCAATCCTTTTTTACAGCTTGCTTGGGGAGCCTGACGACAATTCCGCCGTCGGGCTCCCTTTTTCTCTTGCGGAACTGCCGGAAATTTTTTAACTTTGCAAGAAAGAAAATCCATTTATGCGATTCTCAGATATACCCGGACAGGAAGATGTCAAACAGAGACTCCGTAATCTCGCCGACAGCGGCAGGATTCCGCACGCCCTTCTGCTCGAAGGTCCGGCCGGAGCCGGCAAACTCGCGCTCGCCCGCGCCTTCGCAGCATATCTCCACTGCGCGAACCCTACAGCCGAAGGAGACAGCTGCGGACAATGCCAGTCGTGCCGGCTCCATCAGTCGCTGAACCATATCGATACGCTATGGTCCTTCCCCGTCGTCAAGCGTAACCCGGCCCCGAAGCCGAATACCTCGGAGGACTTTATCGACGACTGGCGCGAGTTCCTCGCCGAGTCGATCTATCCCGATTCCGAACGATGGAGCGAGATCCTGAACCGGTCGAAGACGAACACGAAGCCGGTTATATATGTCGACGAAAGCGACCTGCTGATACGCCGCCTGGCTTATACGACCCACGGAAACCGCTATAAGATAGTCATCATGTGGCTCCCGGAGCGGCTGAATGACGCCGCTGCAAACAAACTCCTGAAACTCGTCGAGGAACCGTTCCCCGACACCCTCTTCCTGATGGTCAGCGACCAGCCGGCGCTGATCCTGCCGACAATCTATTCGCGCGCCCAGCGGATCAAGGTCAATCCCCCCGATCCGGAATCGGCCGCCCGATGGCTCGTCGAAGGCTACGACAACCTCCCCCTCGAGGAAGCGCTCGACATCGTCCGTATCTCCGGGGGGAATATGGTCCAGGCGGTACATAACCTCGCCTCGAACTCCTCGCGAAAGGCCCATTTTGAACGCTTCAAGTCGCTGATGCGACTGGCCTATACGCGAGACGTCGCCCGACTCCGCGACTGGGCCGCCGATTTGGCCGCCGACGGCCGCGACAAAGAGATGACATTCTACGAATTCGCCATGCGCCAGGTCCGCGAGAACTTTATCTATAATTTCGGACAGCCGACGTTGAACGCGCTGACAACCGAGGAGGAGGAGTTCAGCCGTAATTTCGCGAGGTTTATAACCGAGCGCAACGCGATCAGTCTGATGAAGCTCTTCGACGAAGCCCTGAACGATATCGCCGCCAACACAAACGCAAAGATGGTCAACTTCGATGTCGCGATCAAAACGATACTGCTGATTAAAAACGGCTGAACCATAAGTCTTTCATACCAATTCTGTTCCCCCCCTCAAATGAAGTCTTTCCTGTCCCAAATCGCTGAAAAATATGTCGGAGCCGAAGCCGACCGCCTCGGAGAATACTGTTTCGTTTTCCCGAACCGCCGGAGCGGTGCCTTCTTTCTGCGCTACCTGAAAAACGCATCGGCCGGACTTAACCTCATGCTACCCCGCGTCGCGACCCTGAACGAACTTGTCTCGGAGTGCTCCCCGCTGGTCGAGGCCTCGCGCGACGAGATGCTTTTCAATATCTTCGACAATTACCGGAAGATATCCGGGGCCGACGTCAAATTCGAACGGTTCCTGTTCTGGGGGGCTGTGCTGGTCGACGACTTCAACGATGTCGACGAGAACCTCGTCGACGCCTCGTCGCTGTTCGTCAACGTCGAACGCTGGAAAGAGATCCAGTCGTTCTATCTGACTCCGGAGCAGATCGAGATAATCCGCCGCTACTGGGGCGACGAGGTCGGGACCGCCGAGGTCGACCGCTTCTGGAAACACACGCTCGAGGAATGCGATAATGATACGAACGCCAAATTTCTGAAACTCTGGGAAATCCTCGATCCGCTCTATGAGCGCTTCACGACCTCGCTCGCCGCCCGAGGACTTGCGACTCCGGGAATGCTGAAGCGGGAGGCATGCCGCCTTCTCTCGGAGGATGATCCGGCGGTCCTTCCCGCCCGGCGATATGTCTTCATCGGTTTCGACGTCCCGACCGGATCCGAACTCTTTGTCTTCAGGAAACTCCAGAGTGTCGGCCGCGCTGACTTCTACTGGGACTTCAACAGCCCCGTCGCGGGCGATCCCGACAGCCGTATCGCCCGTCTCTTCGAGACGCTCCGTTCCGACTTCCCCCCGCGCTATCCCCTCGACGAGCCCCGGATTGCGACGCTTCCGGAGATAACGGTCACGGCCGTTCCGAGTTCGACGGGCCAGGCTCGCGTTGCAGGCCAGACGCTCCGTCAGTGGGCCTTCGACGGAAAGATCGCCGACACCGCCAACGCGATCGATACCGCCGTCGTCCTCCCCGACGAAAGCCTGTTTATCCCGATGATCCATTCTGTTCCGGAGCAGATCGAGTCGATGAATGTGACGATGGGATTCCCGATGAAACTGACCCCGGTCGCCGGACTGATGGGGGTGATCGTCGGGATGCATCTGCGCTCGCGCGTCAGCGGCGGGGAGCGCCTCTATTTCTATCAGGATGTCGAGGCACTGATATCGAATCCGCTTGTCAGGATGATGATGCCCGACCCCTGCGAGGAACTGCTGGTCGAGATGCGCCGCAGCCGCCTCTTTATGGTCTCGTCGGTGATGATCGAGGAACGTTTCGGGCCGCTCGCGCTCTATTTCTGCGACGAAGGGGCGAACGATGCCCGCGGAGCCTACGACTATATAACCCGGATACTCAACTCGATGATCTCGATTCTCTCGGTTTCGGAGCGCCACCGCATGGAGGTGCTGTTCCTCGAATCCTATCTCGAGGCTGTCGACGATTTCTACGACTGTGTCCGCCGCTACGAAATCGACATGTCCCAGAGCATGTTCTTCAATATGGTCGAACGAACCCTCACGCTCGCGACGGTAAACTTCCGCGGGGAACCGCTCCGCGGACTCCAGATTATGGGTGTCCTCGAGACCCGCGCCCTCGACTTCGACAATGTTGTCGTCATGTCGATGAACGAAAAGATCTTCCCCCGGAAGGCCCAACTCCGGACCTTCATCCCCGAAGCGATCCGCCACGCCTATGGACTGCCGACAAGCGAACACCGCGAACTCCAGTATTCCTACTACTTCTTCAGACTGCTTTCGCGGGCGTCGAACGTCTGTCTGCTCTACGACAGCCGGACGGTCGCGACCTCCTCCGGCGAAATGTCGCGCTTCCTGACCCAACTGCTCTATCTCAACAATGACGGCCGCCGGATCGCCCACACCTCGGCCTACTTCAAAGGGGTCGTCCCGCAGGGCGACACGATATCCGTCAGGAAAGACCCCCACATAGTCGCGAAACTGAACGAATTCCGTGCCGGCGGCACGAGGTCGCTCTCGCCGAGCGCACTGAAGACCTATCTCGAATGTCCGCTGAATTTCTGTCTCCGCTTTCTGCTCCAGCTCGGCGGCGACGACGAAATCGTCGATTATATGGAGTCGTCGACCCTCGGACAGATCGTCCACAAAGTCGCCGAGCAACTCTATTCGACCCTGAAAGCCGACGGCGGCAGCGGCGTTCTGACCATCTCCCAGGCTGAACGCTGGATCAAAAACCGCCAGCCTGTCGACGGCTTCGTCACCCGTGCGATTAACCTCTTCCATCTGAAACGCGATCCCGCCGACTGCGATACGCCGCTGGTCGGGGAGCCGCGCGTACTCGGAAAAGCGATCCGCGAGATTATCAACACGATCCTCAAGGTTGAAAAGCCGATGATGCCTTTCGAATTCGTCGCGGCCGAACTTCCGCTCGACCCGAAATGGAAGGTAGACGACACGCTGACGGTCAATTTCTATCAGGTGATCGACCGCCTCGACCGCGTCGACGGGCGCCTCCGTATCGTCGACTACAAGACCGGCAACGAAGAGACCAAGATCGGCGATTCGCTCGAAAAGATGTTCGACGCCGGCGGAGAAAACAAACTGAAATCGATATTCCAGGTGCTTCTCTACTGCGAACTCTATCGGATCGGCCGGAACGACGATTCAGCGGTACAGCCCCTTATCTACAACCTGCGAGAGATTCTGACCGGAACCGTTTCGCCGATTACCCTGCAGAAACAGCCGCTGACAGACTATCATGTCGTCCACGAAGAGTTCGTCTCCCGCGTCAACGACCTGCTGCGCGAGATCTTCGACGAGAATACGCCGTTCACCCAGGCCCGGAAACCGGAGAACTGTACGTTCTGTAAATTTAAGGAGATCTGTAACCGCCCCGACACCAAGGACGACAATTTCTGAAACAGTCGCGACTGTCTGCCGAATGTCCGGACTTTATCTCCATATCCCGTTTTGCGCATCGAAGTGCGCCTACTGCGATTTCTACTCCCGTCCGGAGCGGGATCCGCGGCGGGTTGAAGCCTATGTCGACCGCATGCTCGACGAATTCGGCCGGCGCCGGGGTGAAATCTCCGGGAGGTTCGGAACTGTCTATATAGGAGGTGGGACACCGAGCCTGCTCCCTCCCGCTATGTTGAGTCGTATCTGGGACGCACTCCCGTCGGAGGGAATCGCGGAATATACGATCGAAGCGAACCCCGACCAGATTACTCCGCGCTTCCTCGATATGATCGCCGCCTCGCCGGTCGACCGTCTCAGTGTCGGCATCCAGTCGTTCGACGATGCCGAACTCTCTGCCGTCGGACGCTCCCACTCCTCGGCCCAGGCTCTCGAGGCCCTCAGGCAGATCGCCGGTCGTGGCCCCGGAAACTATAGCTGCGACCTGATATTCGGACTCCCGGGACAGACCCCGGAGTCTTGGCGCCGCAATCTCGAAACCCTGATGGAGTTCCGCCCGCCACATTTCTCGGCCTATATGCTGTCGTGGGAGCCGGGGACGCGTCTCTATGCCCGGATGACTGCCGGAAAGATCCGGCCGGCGGACGACGAGGTGCTCGCCGGGATGTATGACCTTCTCTGCGAGACCGCCCGCCGTCACGGGTATCACCACTACGAAATATCGAACTTCGCCATTCCCGGCCGCGAGAGCGTCCATAATACGAACTACTGGCGCGGCATCCCCTATCTCGGCATCGGCGCGTCGGCCCATTCGTTCGACGGCATCTCGCGGCGTTCGAATCCGGCCTCGCTGGCAGAGTATATGCGCGGAGGGGGGATCGTGACCGAGACCCCTGACGCTGACGAGCGCCATAACGAGCGGGTCATGACCGCCCTGCGCCGCGCCTGCGGAATCGACCTATCGGAGTTCGCCGCCGAATTCGGCGACGAGGCCGCCGGAAGGCTCGGGCGGCTGTCGCGCGGACCGGTGTCGCGCGGACTGATGGCTATCGAAGCGGGACGGCTGCGTTTCACCGAGCGGGGCTGGCTCTTGAGCGACGCTGTTTTGGTCGATTTGTTCGTCTGATTCGTAGAAAAGCCGAACAAATCGCCCCCTGAACACGTTAAACAGTTACATAATCTTAACTGTTTCAACTATGCTAAAAAAATTAGTCGCGGAATGTGTCGGAACAATGTTCCTCGTTCTGCTTGCCTGCGGTAGCGCAGTGCTTGCCGGCCCCTCTATCGGCGGTCTCGGCATCGGTCTCTGTTTCGGACTCATACTCGTTTGTCTCTGCTACTGCATAGGCAATATCTCGGGGTGTCATGTCAATCCGGCCGTTTCGTTCGCCATGCTTCTCGCAGGGCGTATGAACGCGAAGGAGTTCTGCGGCTATGTCGTCGCCCAGTTGATCGGCGCCGTCATCGGTGCGGGCTTCCTCTTCTGGTTTGTCAATATGGACGCCGGTTTTAACTTCGGCGGAACGACCGCCCCCGACAATATTCTGGCGGCCAACGTCCTCCAGCCCGGAGCGACAAGCGGAATGGCCCTTCTGGCTGAATGCCTCCTGACCTTCTTCTTTGTGCTCGTCATCCTCGGTGCGACCGACGAAGGTAAAGGATACGGCAAATTCGCCGGTCTGGCGATCGGCCTCGCCCTCGGCCTTGTCAATATCGTCGGCATTCCGGTCGACAACTGCTCCGTCAATCCCGCCCGCAGTTTCGGACCTGCCGTCTTCAGCCCCGATGCGTGGGGAGACTTCTGGATTATGGTTGTCGGTCCGCTCGTCGGCGCCGCAGTTGCTGTCCTCTGCTGGGTCGTCATGGCCGACGGAAAGAAATCGGTCCGCTGACGCAGGCCGCTGAAACCCTACTCCCCCCCGGCTCCCAATTCTTGAGGAGTCGGGGGCGCTTTGTTTCCGGACACGCGGGTGGTGACGCATAACGCAGCGATTATTGACGGTATCTTGTCTCCTTTGAGGGGCGGACGTGACAGGTCACGTCCCTACAGTATATCAATTGCTTGTGTGTAAATTTGCCGAACTTGGCGGGCGTCTCGCCCGCGTCTGCGCCGGGGGCAGGTTAGACAAGTATCGTCAGCGCCAGGATGTCGACCAGGGGGATTGTCTGGCCGGAGGTTGTCAGCAGGGTCCGGCTGAACTCGTCGTAGCGGCGGACGGTACTGGTAAGCGGAACGTAGCGCCCGCCAGGTTTCGACGGGTCGGGCCGGAAGAGCGTGACCGTCACGTCGACAGGCCCCCGGACAAGATGCTCCAGGAGGATCTTCATTCTCCCGGACAACTCCCGCTGTTCCTCCTCCGAGAGTTCGATGCGCTCCGATGTCTGCCGCGCCGTCTCGCTGATTGCTTCGTCGTGGCCGGTCAGCGCCGCGAAGGGGGCGAACTGCGCAGCGCGGTTTTCGAGACTCATCGGTCTGCGCGATGTCGTACCCTCATATTTCCTGTCGATAATGTTGTCGTATTTTCCCATAGTCTATTACTCGTGATGTCCTCCGATCTGGCGGTTGCGATCCTTCTGGGTCGCGCCGTCGGCGTAGTTCAGTCCGGTCAGTATCGCGTTCTTTCCGAACCGTTTCTTGATGCTAAGGACCGCCTCCTGGCGGCGGCGTTCTTTTTCGAGGCGTTCGGCTTCGTCCTTCTGACGGCGTCCGATTTCGTCGTAGTCGGCGAAGAGATCGAGCTGGGTCGGTTCGGCGGCCGCTCGTTGCTTAGCCTCGACCTCGGAGATCAGACGGTTGGCCGACAGGGTGATACGCCTGACGAGCAGAATCGGGTTGACGATACGGTCGAACAGCGCGCCGACCTTCCCGGTCATCTGCGCAGCCGATGATGTCGGGGAGGGGAAGTTGGTCGTACCGTGGGCGTGGAACGGAACCTGCCGGCCGTAGCGGTCGGTCGAGATGCGTCCGTCGTAGCGCCCGGCGATCGACGGATCGGTCAGCGATTCGACGTCGTAGCCGATCTCGAGAACAATCTGGTCGGTCACCAGCCCCTTGTCGATCAGATCGAGGGATAGCGCGTCGACCATCTCGAGCACGACGACTTTCGCCTTTTCGACGGTGTAGGCCGACGTCAGTACCTGGCCGCTGCTGATCGAGCGCGTCTCGGGACGGTAGGCCTTGATGAGATCGATCGTGACCGGCTCCCACCCCCAGGCGTGGTCGATCAGCAGTTCGGCGTTGACGCCGAACAGACGGTAGAGAAACGCCTCGCGGTCTATGGACCAACGGGCGATATCTCCCATCGTCTGGATTCCGTATTGTGCGAGGCGGCCGGCCGTTCCCCGCCCGACACGCCAGAAATCGGTCAGCGGCGTGTGGTCCCAGAGCTGGAGGCGGTAACTCTGTTCGTCGAGTTCGGCGATACGGACTCCGTCCTTGTCGGGCTTCATCTTTTTCGCGACGATATCCATAGCGATCTTTGCGAGGTAGAGGTTCGTGCCGATTCCGGCCGTCGCCGTTATCCCGGTCTCCTTCAGGACCTCGCGGATCATCCTCATCGCCAGGTCATGGGCCGACATCCGGTATGTCGCCAGATAGGATGTCGCGTCGATAAACACCTCGTCGATCGAATAGACATGGATATCCTCCGGCGCGATATGACGGAGGTAGATCCCGTAGATCCGGGCCGAATAGCGGAGATAGTGGGCCATCCGCGGAGGAGCGACGATATAGTCGAGAGCGAGGTCGGGGCGAGATGCCAGTTCCTTTCCGGAGGTCGAACGGCCGCGGCGGCCGCGGCGAAAATTGACCTCGCGGACACGCTGGATGACCTCGAACAGACGGGGGCGCCCCCCGATGCCGAACGACTTCAGAGTCGGCGACACCGCGAGACATATCGTCTTGTCGGTCCGCGAACAGTCGGCGACAACGAGGCAGGCGTCGAGCGGATCGAGTCCGCGCTCGACACACTCAACCGAAGCATAGAATGACTTCAGGTCTATCGCTATATACTGTCTTCCCATACCCAAAATTACAAAATATTTTCCGTCCGGCCAAACATCGGGGCCCGATTTTGGATTATATATTTTGTAACCATACAAAACGACTATGAAACTACAGAGCATGGACGGATGTACCGCCGCCGCATATGTCGCCTACGCCTTCAGCGAAGTCGCGACGATCTATCCGATCACCCCGATCGCCTCGATGGGTGAAACCGCCGACAAATGGCACGCCTCGGGCCTTCGCAATCTGCTCGGGGCGACGATGGAGGTCCGCGAGATGGAATCTGAACTCGGTGCGGCCGGCGCGACCCACGGAGCCCTCTGCGGCGGAGCCCTCGCGACGACCTTCACATCCTCGCAGGGTCTGATGCTGATGATCCCGAACATGTATAAGATCGCAGGCGAACTGCTCCCGGCGGTCTTCCATGTCGGATGTCGCTCGCTCGCGACCCATGCGCTCAGTATCTTCGGCGACCATCAGGATGTCATGGCATGCCGCGCGACCGGTTTCGCCATGCTCGCCTCTGCCTCGGTCCAGGAGACCCACGATCTCGCTGTCGTCGCCCACCGCGCCGCGATCCGCGGCCGCGTCCCGGTTCTCCACTTCTTCGACGGATGGCGGACTTCGAACGAGACAGCGACAATCGAAGTCGCCTCGTTCGACGAACTCGCCCCGCTCCTCCCCGCCGGGGAGATCGCCGGATTCCGCAGCCGGGCGATGAATCCCGAGCACCCGTCGCTTCGCGGTTCGGCCCAGAACTGGGATGTCTATTTCCAGAACACAGAGGCCCGCAACCGCTTCTATGACAGCTTCCCCTCGGTCGTTCAGGAGGCGATGGACCGCGTAAACGCCCTGACCGGCCGCGACTACCACCTCGTTGATTATGTCGGAGCACCCGACGCCGAAGACCTGATTGTCTCGATCGGGTCTTCAACCGATGTCATCGAATATACGATTGGCCATCTGAACAAGAGCGAAGGACGGCGGCTCGGTCTGGTTAAAATCAGACTTTACCGGCCATTCCCCGTCGACGCGTTTATCGCCGCGCTCCCGGCGACAACCAGGCGTATCGCCGTACTCGACCGTACGAAGGAGCCCGGCTCGACCGGGGAGCCACTGTTGCTCGACGTTATCGCCGCGGTCAGGCGGTCGGGCCGAGATATCGCGGTCATCGGCGGCCGCTATGGCCTCGGGTCGAAGAATTTCGACCCGACGATGGTCCGCGCGGTCTACGATAATCTCGCCTCAGCGAAACCGATCGGGGATTTTACGGTCGGAATCGACGACGACGTGACCGGAAGGTCACTCCCTCTCGGAGAGAAACTGATTATTCCGGCCGAGGGTGTGACCTCTTCGGTTTTCTACGGAATGGGGTCGGACGGAACCGTCGGGGCAACACGCGTCGCAGCGCAGATTATCGGCGACGCCGCCGGACTCCGCAGTCAGGCCTACTTCGAGTATTCAGCCAAGAAATCGGGGGGGTATACCGTCTGTCAGCTTCGGTTCGGTCGCGAGCGGCTCGAGCAGGCCTATCAGATTGAATCGGCCGACTATATCGGGTGTAACAAGAGTTCATACGTAGGCCGGTTCGACCTGGCGGCGAATCTCGCGCCGGGGGGAGTGTTCGTCGTGAATTCCCCCTGGAAGGCCGATGAGTTCGACAGCCGCCTCCCCGGATCGCTGAAGCGCCGGATCGCTGAATGTTCGGCACGGGTCTGCAATATCGACGCAGGGTCGATTGCGCGTGCGAACGGCCTCGGGGTCAGAATCAATATGATTATGCTCGCCGTCTTCTTCAAACTCCGGCAGATTATCCCCTTCGACAAGGCGCTGACCCAACTCGAGCAGTATATAACGAAACTCTACGCCCATGAGGGGGGCGAGGTTGTCGCCCGAAATATCGCCGCCGTCAGGGCCGCGGCCGCCGCGGTCGTCGAGATAGGTTACGACCGGGAGGCGTGGCTGAAGGCGACTGACGCTCCGGCGGCGGACGATACCTCCCTTCCGGATTTTGTCCGGAAGATTGCCCGTCCCTGCAACGAACTGAAAGGTGACTCGCTGCCCGTATCGCTGTTCGCTCCTGACGGGATGATGCCGATGGGAACGACCGCCTACGAGAAGCGCCGTATCGCTGATTTCGTCCCGAAATGGGACCCCGACAAGTGTGTCGAGTGTACGCAGTGTTCGCTCGTCTGCGCCCACGCGGCGATACGCCCTTATGTCGCCGATGCCACCGAACTCGCCGGCGCCCCCGCCGGTTTCGCTGTCCGCGACGCCTCGGGTAAGGGACTCGGGGGAATGAAATACCGTATCCAGGTCTATCCGGCCGACTGCACCGGCTGCGCCTCCTGCGCGACAATCTGCCCGGGACACGCCCTGACGATGTCGTCGATCGCCGGAGAACTCGCTCCGCAGTCGGCGATGCTCGCTTTCGCTCAGAAAAATATCCCGGTCCGCGACGGTCTTCTGCCGCGGACGACGGTCCGAGGGTCGCAGATGTGCGAGCCGATGCTCGAGTTTTCGGGTGCCTGCGCCGGATGCGGCGAGACCCCATATGTCAAACTGCTGACCCAGTTGATGGGTGAGCGGATGATTATCGCGAACGCGACGGGGTGCTCCTCGATCTGGGGCGCGAACTTTCCGAGCAATGCCTACTGCACGAACCGCCGCGGCCAGGGACCAGCCTGGGGAAACTCCCTCTTCGAAGACAACGCCGAATACGGCTTCGGTATCGCGACGGCCATTGCGGCACGCCGCAGCCGGCTCGCTGAAATTGTTCGCGAGGCGGCTGCAGACAGCGCGACGCCGGCTGAAGTTGCAACGGCAATGAACCGCTGGCTCGACAATATGGGAGATCCGGTGGCCAGCGCGACTTCCGGCACCGCTCTGACAGACCTGCTCCGTAAGAATCCGGATGTTCTGAATTCAGCGGAGATACTCGCCGCAGAGGATCTGCTGGCGAAGAAGAGCGTGTGGGTCATCGGTGGCGACGGATGGGCCTACGACATCGGTTTCGCCGGACTCGACCATGTCATGTCGGAGAATATCGACCTGAACATACTCGTGATGGACACCGAATGCTACTCCAACACCGGCGGACAGATGTCGAAGGCGACGCCGCTCGGCGCCGTCGCAAAATATGCCTCCGACGGAAAGCGAACCTATAAGAAGGATCTGGGGCGGATGATGATGACCTACCCCGGGGTCTATGTCGCCTCGGTTTCGCTCGGGGCCAATCCCCAGCAGGTCATCGATGCGATGGTCGCCGCCGACCGCCATCCCGGCACATCGATTGTGATCGCCTACTGCCCCTGTATCAACCACGGAATCCGGACCGGCATGAGCCATTCGATTGTCGAGGAGCGCGAGGCGGTTCTCTCGGGCTACTGGCCGATCTACCGCCGCGATCCGGCCGCAACCCCTGCGCTGACGGTCGACTGCGCTGCCCCCGACGGGTCGCTGATCGGGTTTATCAACGGCGAAGACCGATATGCCGATCTGCGAATGAACGATCCGGCAGCCGCGTCGACGCTCCAGCCCGAACTCGAAGCGCGGTGTGACGCCGTCCACGACCTTCTTGTCTATAACGCCATATATGTCGCTACCGTAAACGGGTCTTCTCCAGTTCGATAAGATGGCGTTTCGCTTCGGCGCCGCCGGCATATCCGGTGATTTTCCCGTTCGACCCGACGACGCGGTGACATGGGATAAAGATTGATATCGGATTGTCGGCGATCGCCGTGGCGACAGCGCGTGCCCCCGAGGGTTTCCCGACGGCGACGGCGACATCGGTGTATGTCGCCGTTGTTCCATAGGGGATATCGAGAAGTGCTTCCCACACCTGCTGGCGGAATTCCGTTCCGGCCGGGCGCAAGGGGATGTTCAGTTCGCGGAGTTCGCCGTCGAAGTATCTCCGAAGGAGTCCGACAGCCTTTTCGGTCATCGCTTCGTCGGGGACAGTATCGAGCGCCCCGATCTGTTTGATATGGTCGGCGAGATGTTTCGAGTTCTGCCAGTCGCAGAGCATCAGCGCGCCGTCGCTGCAGTATATTGTCAGCGTGCCGCAGGGTGTCTCGACAGCTGTAGTTTTCAGTTCCATTATATCGCAATTTTTTCGCGGTTCCGACCACAAAGATACAACACCCCCTCCAATCCGGCAAAAAAAATTTCGGGGCGGGGATTTTCGCGGGTCGCAAAAATTTGTTAACTTCGCGCGAAAATATTAACCCGCTCACAAAGAGTTATGCAGGAAAAAATCATAATCCTCGACTTCGGCTCCCAGACTACGCAACTTATCGGTCGGCGTGTCAGAGAGTTGAATACCTACTGCGAGATCGTACCATACAACAAATTCCCCTATGGCGACGATTCGGTTATCGGAGTGATCCTCTCCGGTTCACCCTTCTCGGTCTATGACGACAAGGCGTTCAAGACAGACCTGACAAAACTGATCGGACACTATCCGCTGCTCGGCATCTGCTACGGTGCCCAGTTGATGGCCTACGAGAACGGTGGTCGCGTCGAAGCCGCCGGAACCCGCGAATATGGCCGCGCCCATCTGCGCGACATCGAATCTGGCAACCCCCTCTTCAAGGGTATCGCCGACGGTTCGCAGGTCTGGATGAGCCACGGCGACACGATAACGGCGATTCCGTCGAATTTCCGCCGTATCGCCTCGACCGAGAAAGTCGAGATCGCCGCCTATCAGGCCGACAACGAGAAACTCTGGGGTGTTCAGTTCCACCCCGAGGTCGTTCATTCGAAAATCGGTACGCAGTTGCTGCGCAATTTCGTTGTCGACATCTGCGGAAGCAGCCAGAGCTGGAGCGCCGCATCGTTTATCGAGACGACGGTCGCTCAACTGAAGGAACAGCTCGGTGACGACAAGGTTGTTCTCGGGCTCAGCGGCGGTGTCGACTCGTCAGTCGCCGCCGTGCTCCTGAACAAGGCGATAGGGAAGAACCTGACGTGTATATTCGTTGACCATGGTATGCTCCGTAAGAACGAATTCGCCAATGTCCTGAAGGACTATGAGGGGCTCGGACTGAATGTAATTGGTGTAGATGCTTCCGCGAAGTTTTTTTCTGAACTCGCCGGAGTGACCGAACCGGAAAAAAAACGCAAGATAATTGGCAAGGGATTCATTGATGTCTTTGACCAGGAGGCCCACAAGATCTCCGATGTCCGCTGGCTCGGGCAGGGGACTATCTACCCCGACTGCATCGAGTCGCTGTCGATAACCGGCACGACCATAAAGAGCCACCACAATGTCGGCGGTCTCCCCGAGAAGATGAACCTGAAACTCTGTGAGCCGCTCCGTCTGCTCTTTAAAGACGAAGTCCGCGCCGTCGGCCGCGAACTCGGGATGCCGGAACATCTGATCAAGCGCCACCCCTTCCCCGGACCTGGTCTGGCCGTCCGTATCCTCGGCGACATCACCCCCGAGAAGGTCGCCATCCTCCAGGAAGCCGACGACATCTTCATCCAGGGTCTGCGCGACTGGGATCTCTACGACAAAGTCTGGCAGGCAGGCGTCATACTTCTTCCGGTCCAGAGTGTCGGGGTCATGGGTGACGAGCGGACCTACGAACGCGCCGTCGCCCTTCGCGCCGTGACGTCGTCGGACGCGATGACGGCTGACTGGGCCCATCTCCCCTACGAATTCATGGCCGAAGTCTCCAATAAGATAATCAACAAGGTCAAGGGAGTCAACCGCGTCTGTTACGACATCTCGTCGAAGCCGCCGGCCACAATCGAGTGGGAATAACCTCGATCAACAAGACAAACGGCCTACGCAGCAGACGCTGCGTGGGCCATTTGTCTCTCAAGTAAATAATGTCACTAAGCGGCTAGCGGGCGCGGAAACGCGTGCTGCTACGAGGTAGCCCCCCCGCCCCCTGAAGGGAATGGCTTTGTTATGTTGTATATATTCAATTTGTTATCGTAGGGACGCGGCCTGCCGCGTCCGCCCCGCGGTCAGTAGCAAACCGATATGATGATTCGTCGCTGTTACTGTGGATGGGCACTCGGCATCGAAGTAGTTAGCGGGCGTACACGCCCGCGTCTGCGCCAGGCGGTGATTGCAC
>JAMPGR010000034.1 GCA_023663805.1 Clostridium sp.
GAGCGTCTGCCTTACAAGCAGAGGGTCGGGGGTTCGAATCCCTCAGCGCCCACCGATTTATGGAAGAAAAAATTCAGGTTGTCAAACAAAAGAAGATAGGTTGACAGCCTTTTTCCTTTCATATAGGTGACGGAATTTCTGTAAATCGCCGATTATAACTAAGCTGTAAGCGAAATGGCAATTTTGGAATGGGTTTAGTCGCAAAATGTAATTTCTTCTGAAAGTGTTTTGAGAAAAGTTTGATTAATTAGTGTTAAAAACGAAATTATCGATACGCGGTTTGAAATAAAGTATTAATTTTGCATCTGTGTTCGATTTAAGGACGAGATTCCAATGCGAATTAAGTAATCTAACTGAATATCCTCTACATTAAAATAGAACAAACAACAAACAACATTCATTAGTAATCTAAAACTTTAAGAATGAAAAAATTCTACGCAATCGCGGCTGCTCTCCTCTGCGGAGTTGCAGTTGTTACGGCAAAAGTTCCCGGACAGAGCATCGAACTCGGGGATCTCAAGCCCATGAAGGTTGAGAACCTTCAGCCGGTTCAGGCAAAACTTCCCGCCAGCCAGATTGTTGATCAGAAGGTCAACAAAGTCGCGCGTGCACCCCGTCATGCTGCTGAGATCACTTCTGCAGATATCGTAGGTATGTACTCTGAATACGGCTTGTTCAGATTTGCCGGAACTACTGGATTCGGCGATGCGACCTACGAAACCAGTACATACGGTATGATAGTTGCCGGGGCAGCTGAAAATGAGGTTGAAGTAACCAATCTGCTTCTTTACACCGGAGAAACATGCAAAGGTATCTATAACCCGGTAGATTCAACTCTGACAATCAAGTGTGATGATACGCATTTCGACAACAATGGAACGGAATGGTTTACATATGCCTATGACTACATAACAAATACAGCCAAGGATATCGTTTTAAAGTACGAACCTGAAAGTCAGTGCTTCTACTGGGAGGCCGGCATTACAGAAGATAATTACTATGCCGATGCCTTATTCTGTGGACCGACAACGAACATAGGAACCACAACTGTTGCCTGTTACGAATTGACCGTTGGTTATGTTAATAACCAGTATCAGGTCGTTCCTGAAGGCGCAACTTCTCAGGACGATATCTATAGCGGATTAGTTCGTACGACTCTGACCTCTGAAGGCCTTGAGGTCTGGAATTTCCTCGACTCTGGATTCATTCTGCCGTTCTATGTTACGCTTGACAGTGAAAACCGCACTGCGACCGTAGATGTTCAGGGTATTCTTGACTTGAATGTTGCCGTGAAATATGGTTCCCTGCAGTTTGGTCTTGGTGTCTTTGAATCTCTTGACGGTTATACTTTTGAACTGGAAGTTGTGGATGGCAAATACACAGATACCCAGGAACCCTATACAGCGCTTGTCTTCCCGATGTTTGGTATAAATTATTCCTATACACAGGGTAATGAAGAAACGGAAATATTCGAACAAGCAGTAATTTTCTACGACGGAGAATTGTTTGAAGATCTGGCTGCCGGTGTCAGCAAGGTCGAAGTCGACAACTCGAATGCTCCTGTTGAGTTCTTCAACCTACAGGGTGTGAAGGTCAATGGAGACAACCTCGGCAATGGTGTATATATCCGCCGCCAGGGTTCGGATGTACAGAAAGTCCTCGTTAAGTAAATTGAACTAACCCGGTTAATTTATAGTGAAGACCGGTTTCGCTTATGGGCGGAACCGGTCTTCGACCGTTTATAACGACTATGATAAAGAATCTGCTTTTCGATCTCGGCGGCGTCATTATGGATATCCGCCGCCGGGACTGCGTCGAGGCCTACCGACGCCTCGGCATGAAGGATCCCGATTCGATGCTCGGGGAGTATGTCCAGCAGGGCCCGTTCCAGAAACTCGAAGCGGGCGAAATATCCCCCGAAGAGTTCCGCCGCCAGATGCGCCCATATCTGCGTCCGGGGGTGACCGACCGCGAAATCGACAATGCGTTCCTCGCGTTTCTGACGGGTATTCCGGTCGGTCGGCTCGCCGCGCTGCGCCGGTTGCGGGAGAAGTATCGCGTCTATCTCCTTTCGAATACGAACCCAATTATGTGGAATTCGCGGATCGCCGAAGAGTTCCGGAAGGAGGGCTTCGAGCGGGAGGATTATTTCGACGGAATGGTTACGTCGTTCGAAGCGCGTTCGATGAAGCCGTCGCCGGAGATTTTCCGCTATGCCGTCGCGAAATTCGGAATCGTCCCGTCTGAAACTCTTTTCCTCGACGATTCGGCGGCGAATATCCGCGCCGCCGAGGCTCTCGGCTTCAAGGGACTACTCGTCCCTCCGGGCCAGGAATTCGAGCAGTTGCTGACAGAGATGGATACTGTGTCAGGCGGGGAAGCCCCCCAGACCCCCTGAAGGGGGAGCCATTAAGTCGCGACTTAGGGGAACTTTTTTGTACCCGCCCGCGTCTGCGTCAGGCGATTTCCTTATCTGCTGGTTTACGCGTAAGCGTCTACAGCAGTATCTTCCGTTCGAGGAGGCGGCGGGCATGCTGCTCGTCGGCGGCAATCGCCGCTTTCAGTTTCTCGAGCGAGGAGAAGCGCTTCTCGCCGCGCATGTAGGTGTGGAAACTGATTTCGATCTGCTCGCCGTAGAGATAGCCGAGATAGTCGAAGATATTGACTTCGATCGACAGTTCGGGGTCTCCCCCCTCGATTGTCGGGCGGTGGCCGATGTTGACCATTCCGTTGCGAAGCGTTCCGTCGGGGAGTTTGATCCGGACGGCGTAGACCCCCTCTTTCGGGATCAGCAGGCCGGGGTCGGCGGACTGTATGTTGGCCGTCGGGAAGCCGAGACGGCGGCCGATCTTGCGTCCTTCGACGACTGTCCCCTCGAGGGTGTGGAGCCGGCCGAGGAGTTGGTTTGCCCGCTCGAGATCGCCGTTGGCGAGCGCCTGGCGTATCAGCGACGAACTGACCCCGAGACCTTCTCCGGGATTGTATTCCGGAGCCGGTAGTATCTCCATACCGATTTTTTCGCCAATCTCCTGAAGGGCACGGAGGTCGCCGACGCGGTCGCTCCCCATATGGTTGTTGAAGCCGACGACAAGGGTGTCGACCGCGTAGTCCTTCTTCAGACGCCGGAGAAACTGCCGGGCCGGAAGGCGCCTGATCTTCTCGGAGAAGGGGAGCAGGACACACTCCCCTATCCCCGCGTCGCTCAGCCATTCCATCTTCTGGCGGAGCGTCCCGAGCATCGGCGGAACGCGCCGGGGATCGACAACCGAAAGGGGATGTTGCTCAAAGGTCACGGCGGTCGGGACGAGACCGCGTTTCTCCCCTTCGGCGCGCAGGAAGTCAATCAGGGCGCGATGGCCGAGATGGACCCCGTCGAACATCCCTATCGAGGCGATGCGTCGTCCGGAGCCGCGGTTGTTTCCGTGGCGGAATATGCTCTTGACTTTGTCGAAACTGATCCAGTCTGGGAATTCCATAGTCGGTCGGGAGCGTTATTTCAGCGTACGATAATTTTCAGCGGGAGGCGACGACCGGTGACCTTCAAGAGGTAGACGCCGGGCTCGAGCGTGATTTCTGTCCCGTTGTCGATAGCCGGCAGCATCATCGCGAGGCGTCCGCCGGCGTCGTAGACCGCGCAGTCGCGGAAGGTCCCGCCGCAGACAAAGCGGACAAGTCCCCCTTCGTAGCATTCGGCAACGAGTGGTGTCGTGTCGCCGTCGACGGCCGAAAGAGAGGCATGGGTGACGGCGACGGTGTTCGACTCGGGCGATTCGATTCCGAGGCGCACGCTCCGGACGGCGTAAGTCTCGCTGTCCGACTCGTTGAATCCGTCGATCTCGAGGGAGTTCTCCTCGGCGAGAAGTTCTTCGACCGATGCTGCGCCGTTGCGGAAGATTGTCCGCGTGACGAGGTAGTAGTCGACGACATCCCCCTCGCGCGGGGTCCAGTTGGCGATGTAGGAGTCGGAAGTAATGTCGGTCGGGGGGAGTGCGGTCGGGGCGCCGAGGTCGGGAACCGGGAGTGCGTTGCCGCGCAGGGCTATACCGATCGAACCGGCGAGGCCGCCATCCTGGACGCGCAGGCGGGCGGAGTGTTCCCCCGTGGCCGTCGGGGTGTAGGTAACCGGGAGCCAGAATCCGCTTTCGGAGTTGACGGCGGAGGCACTGATCAGGTTCGATTCGAGCCGGAAATATTTAGCGTCTGTTCCGGAGAGCGACAGTTCGAGCGACCCTGTCAGGTTCTCCCCTTTGAAGTAGAGGCGCGAAGTTGTCGCGTGGTTGACTGCGACGTCGTTGAAATCGAGGGTCATGTCCTGGACCGGGGCGGTCAGCGTGGCGTCGCCCGAGGGCGTCGTTCCGGATGTCGCGACGAAACTCTGTCCCATCTTGTTACCCCATATATATTCGGCCAGGTCTGGATAATCGATGAAGGGGTTACGGTTGTTCTGGATTCGGTAGACGGTTTCGTTTCGGTCAATCTCCTTCTGGCTGACGGGATCCTTGCGGTGCCAGTCGAGCAACAGGTCGATTGCCCAGGTCTGGAGCGTCGGGTATGCACCGTTTCGGGCCATATACTGGTATTTCCAGGTCAGGTCCTGGTAGCAGGTGACGATATAAAAATAGGTGCGGGCGAAGTCCCCTTTGTAGTCGTCGTCCGGTTCGTAGACGTAGGCCGCGCCGCCGCTGTTGACACCGCGCCCGACGCGTGAGATGCCGTTGTCGAAGGTCGGCGTTCCGGTGACGACACCGAGAGGATAGTTGCTTTTGGCCATATTTGCATCGGCTTCGGCGGGATAGAGGTGAAACAAGTCGACATAGGCGGGGATATTGGTCGCGCCCCCCCACCAGCTTTTCGGAAACGAGTGCTCGCGGTTAAGGCCCTTGAAACTCGGCGCGTAGAAGGGGATGTCGCTGTACATGTCCCACCATCTTTTCGTCCCCGGATAGACATCGGTCTGCTCGAAATAGGAGGGGAGGGCAGAGTAGGAGGAGATTTCGACGTGGGGGTTGATGATTTTCGAGAGTTCGGTTTTCAGGTCGGCGGTAGACTTTCCGGTCAGGCGCGAGTAGTAGCCGTCGGGGATTGCCGCGAAGAGCGAGGCCGGCATCAGCAGGAGCAGCAGGACCGGCATTAGGAGGCTGGGGACGGATATGGTCGTTGTCTGGTTGGGTTTCATCTTTTTTTCAATAAAAGTCCTGGATCAGAGGTCGCGGCGGAAGGCGCGGCGGCGGCGGTGCTGGCGGTAGGGGAAATACTGCCACTGCATCTGGACGTTCGCGTTGTCTTCGAGTTCGATATTGCTTTCGGCTTCTTTGAATCCGAGTTTGTTGTAGGCCTTGATAAGGTCGCAGAAGATCATGGCGTTGACCCCCTTGCCCTGGTATTTCGGGTCGATGCCGATCAGCATCAGGTCGACGACCTGGTTCGGGCCGTGGAGCGCACGCAGAAGGTGATACCATCCGAAAGGGAAGAGCCTTCCGCCGCTACGGCGCAAGGCCATCGACAGCGACGGCATCGAGATTCCGACCCCGACGAGTTTGTCATCCTTGTCGACGACGACGCTGATACACTCGAGGTTCAGTATCCCGAGATATTTGTCGATATAGTATTCTATCTGGGCGGGGGTCAGCGGCGAGTAGCCGTAGAGTTTGTCGTACGACTCGTTGATCAGGTCGAACAGGGCGCGGCCATATTGTTCCTTGATTTTCTTGCGGGAGGTGAACTTCAGAGTCCGCAGTTCGAAACGGTCGGCGACGATGTTTGCGATGCGCTGATATTTCGCGGGAATCTCTTTCGGAATCTGGATTCGGAATTCGATCCAGTCGGCGTCCTTCTTGTAGCCGCGACGCTCGAGTTGGGTTGGGTAGTAGGGGTAGTTGTAGATTGTCGCCATCGTGCCCATCTCGTTGAACCCCTCGACGAGCATCCCTTCGTGGTCCATATCGCTGAACCCCATCGGGCCGACCATCTCGGTTATTCCGCGGTCGCGGGCCCATCCCTCGGCGGCGTCGAATAGTGCGTCGACGACGGCGTTGTCGTCCGTGAAGTCGACCCACCCGAAGCGTGCCTGGCGGCGTCCGGTCCGGCTGTTGATGGTCCGGTTGATGATTGCGGTTATCCGCCCGGCGGGTTTGCCATCCTTATAAGCCATGAATGACTGTGCCTCGCAGAATTCGAAGGCGGGATTTTTCGCCGGGTCGAGCGATTCGATATCGTCGGAGACGAGTGGCGGAACGAAACAGTCGTTCCCTTTATAGAGGTCGATGCCGAAGCGGACGTACTCTTTCAGTTCTTTCGCGGTCGGTTTCAGTTTTTTTATCTCGATTGACATTCTCTGATGATATATAGGTTGATGATGATTGGTCTGTTCCTGTTTTTTTGGGGCGGAGGTCAGGTTGCCGGGGCCTCGACATGTCCCGTGGCGAACCAGATCAGGAGCGATATCGTGATTGCCAGCAGGGCGATAATGACGATATAGAAGGTTCGGTCGCTCCGTTTGTCGAGAGCAAGCCGGAGGGCGTGGACCGACTTGTAGGGTTCCATACCGTTTTCGCCGAGACATTTGTCGGCGATTCGTTCGAGCGACGGGTCGGGGTCATCCATCCCCGAGAGGGCTTCGCGGAGAACGTGTCCGAAAGCGCGTATATCCTCTGAGGCCTGGGCGGGAGTCAGGTGGGAGTGCTGGTCGAAGCCGACGTTGATCAGTTTCAGGTTACCGATGTTTTCGGTGAAGATGATCGAGTCGGGGGTGATCGGAAAATGGATGATATGGTTCTGCTGGATATAGTCGATCGCGTCGGTCAGGCGTGTCGTAATCTGGCGGATGTTTGCCTCGGTCACCTCGTGGCGGTCAATCAGCTTCCGCAGGGACGTTCCATAGACATCGTCTGTGACAATCGCCATGCCTATCCCGGGGATCTCCTCGAAGTCGTTGATCATAATGATGTTCGGGTGGGCCAGGTTATACCTGACGTCGAATTCCTTGCTGATCATCGCCTGGAAGCGTGGGTCATCGCGATATTTCTCTTTCAAGGCCTTGAACATCACCCATTTTCCATATTTTCGGGCGGTATAGATGTCGTAGAACTCCTCGTCCCATTCGGGGAGGAGTTCGGTTTCGGTCCATTTTTCCTTGTTTTTCTGATTGGTCATCTTCGTCGGTTGGTCATCAGTTTCGGTTGTATATCAGGTATGGCCCGCCGTCTGCCGGATATAGGTATAGCCATCCCGGAGAGAGATCGTAGTCATACTGCCATATAGCCCACCCGAGAACTTCGACCGTCAGGCTGTAGCGGTCGGCCCACCAGTTGATCGGGTATGTCGTCCAGGGACCCGAACCGCTGTCGGAGTAGCAACTGTAGGTGCCGGTTCCGTCCGGACTGAAGAAAAATTCGTTTTCGTAGCCGGCGAAGTAGTTCCCGGAGGCATCCCCCTGATAGACCCAAAGTCCTGTCAGATAGCCGTAATCGTAGTCGTCGTCGGAGTCGCAGGAGGTCAATGCGACGGCGCAGATCAGGGCCAGAATCGTTGTGGCCAACAGGTTGCGGGTGGCAGTAGTTTGCATAGTTCTCTGTTTGAAGTGACAAAAATAGTGAATTTTCTGTTTCGTTTCGTTAAAACGTGTGTTTTTATTTGAACGCTTTTACTATATTTGCGGTTCGATTCGACTGTCGAATCGTATGAAAAAAATTACGATGAATCTGACGAAACTGATAAGACCCTGGTTCCTCCGGCGGATTGGAGAGTCCGAACGATGGTTCGACCGGGACGGTGCCGAGCGGGTACAGCGGGCGATGCTAGCCGGGCTGCTTCGCCGCGGGGCCTATACGGTCTGGGGTCGCGACCGCGGCTTCGCCGCGATAAAGGAGTATGAGCGGTTCCGCGAGACCCAGCCGCTGCTCGACTATGAGGCGATACGTCCGCTGGTCGAACGGATGATTCGGGGCGAACGGTCGGTACTCTGGCCGGGTGCGACGCGCCGTTACGCCCAGTCGTCGGGTACGAGCGGCGGGAAAAGCAAGTTTGTCCCGATCACGGATGACTCGCTGCGCGAGTGCCACTACCGCGGGGCCTCGGATGTTGTCTCCCGTTATCTCGCGATGAACCCCGAAAGCCGTCTCTTTTCCGGCCGGAGTTTTATCCTCGGCGGAAGTTATGCCAACGAACTTCGTCTCGATGATCCCCGCGTACGTGTCGGAGATCTGTCGGCGACGTTGATCGACCGGATCAATCCGCTTGTCAATCTCGTCAGGGTCCCCTCGAAACGGGTCGCCCTGATGGCCGACTGGGAGAAGAAACTCCCTGCGCTTGTCGAGGCTTCATCGAAAGCAGACATAACGAATATCTCCGGTGTTCCCTCCTGGTTTCTGATGGTCATAAAAGAGGTCATGAAGGCTCGCGGGACCGAATCGATTCACGATGTCTGGCCCCGCCTCGAAGTGTTTTTCCACGGCGGAATCGCCTTCGGCCCATACCGTCGCGAATATGAGGCGATAACCGACCCTTCAAGGATGCACTATGTCGAGACCTACAACGCCTCCGAAGGATTCTTCGCTGTTCAGGACCGGGAGGGAGAGCCGGGAATGCTTTTGCTGGCCGACTGTGGCGTGTTCTACGAGTTCCTCCCTCTCGGTGAGGATGATCCCCGTGCGGCCCTGCCGCTCTGGGAGGTACACACCGGCGATGTCTACGAACTGATTATCAGTTCTTGTAACGGCCTCTGGCGCTACCGGATCGGCGACACCGTCCGAATCGAGACGGCCGATCCGGTCCGGATAACGATCGCCGGGCGAACAAAAGCGTTTATCAACGCGTTCGGAGAGGAGTTGATGGTCTATAACGCCGACCGCGCTCTCGAGCGTGTCTGCGCCGCGACCTCGGCGACCGTCGCCGACTATACCGTTGCGCCGGTCTTCGCCGAGGGTAACCGGAAGGGACACCACCAGTGGCTCGTCGAGTTCACCAGGCGCCCCTCCTGTCCGCCCGGGGAGTTTGCCGCGATGCTCGACCGCGAACTGCGCAGGGAGAACAGCGACTACGACGCGAAGCGCTCGAAGAATATCTTCCTCGATCCGCCCGAACTGGTCGAGGCGCGTCCCGGGCTGTTCGACCGCTGGCTCGGCGCGACCGGAAAGCGCGGAGGCCAGCGGAAGGTTCCGCGGTTATCGAACGACCGGCGGGTTATCGACCCCCTCCTCGAGATGAATTCCGCGCTATAAGTCATATAAATCTTATAAGTCGTATAAATCATATAAATATCCTCTATGATATGAAAAAGAGCATGACAATTATCCTCGCCTCGCTGATCCTCGGTCTCGGCCTGTCGCTCCTCGGCCTCGCCGTCAGAAGCGGCCTGAACAGTATCTCGTCGCGCGAACGTACAGTCGATGTCCGCGGCCTCGCCGAACGCGAAGTCCCCGCCAACAAGGTAACATGGCCACTGAGTTACACCCTCGTCGGCGATGACCTCCAGTCGCTCTACGACCGGATGAACACGACCAATGCGACCCTCTCGCGTTTCCTGACCTCGAACGGAATTGCTGAAACTGAAATCTCGGTCAATGCCCCTAAGGTCAACGATCTTCAGGCCGACCGCTATAACAACAACCCGATCCCATACCGCTATAATCTCTCGGTTGTTATGACTGTCGTGACCGGCAACGTCGACCTTGTAACGAAACTGATAAAACGCCAGGGGGAACTGCTGAAAGAGGGGATTGCCCTGAATCCGAACGACTATTCGAACCAGACAATCTACGAATACACTGCCCTGAACGACATCAAACCGGAAATGATCGCCGAGGCAACCGAAAACGCCCGCCAGGCTGCGAAGAAATTCGCCGACGACTCCGAGAGCAAGATCGGCAAGATAAAGACAGCGCGCCAGGGACAGTTCTCAATCACCGACCGCGACCCCTACACCCCCCAGATCAAGACCGTCCGTGTCGTAACCTCCCTGACCTATTATCTAGAGGATTAGTCGTCGTCCGGTCAGTCGCTGTAGCGGCGGTTGGCGAACGCGCAGAGCTTCTCGGAGAGTGTCGTCGGCTGGCGGTATGCCTCAGGATAGATATCCTGAGGCAGTTCGACGATCGAGTCGAAGTGATCGACGCCGAATATCCTGAACCATCTGCCGCTTTCGATGCCGGCCTGATCCTCCTCGACTTCGATGTAGGGAATACGGCGCTCGTCGAACTGCTGGCGGAATATGCCGGTCATGTTGCTGACGCGGAGCGGCCGGCCCTGTTCCGAAGCCCTTCGAAATATATATTCTATGTAGAGCGTGTATGACAGTCTTCCGGCTGCTGTGGCGCAGATGGAGACTGCGCCGTTCAGCAGGGCGGCAACCAGCAGGGCCGAGCGTAGAAATCGGGTCAGTCTGTCGTCACTCCGGCTCGAATAGAACGACAGGATGACAGGCAGAATCAGGGCAAGCCACAGAATCGGTACGTAGCGGGCCCACCAGCATTGCTCCAGACACAGCGTCAGCAGAAAGATGGCGGCGTAGAGCGCGACGTAGCGCCGGCGCGGACGGACTGAGATCATCAGTATCAGTCCGAACAACAACGTCGGCGCCATCAGCAGGCCGAAGCCGTTGACGCGCATATCGCCGGCATATGCCCGGTTGATGCCGGAGACCGGCAGATTGCCGGTCAGCATCCCCCAGGGGGAGTCATGGACCGACAACAGCGATTTCGCGAGATTGACCGCGCGGTTGTTGTCCCGGTACATTTCGGGAGTGTTCCCGGTCATGATGTCAACCTCGTCGGTCCCGAGCGGATAGACAGGCGAACCGAACCCGACGGTGTTCGTAACATAAGGATTCCAGCCAACGATCAGCACGCCCGCCGCTACGGCTGCGACGACAGTCAGCAGTCCGCGCCGGAAAACGTCGTACCGTTTCAAACACAAACACCATATCGCAAATATGATGCATTCGGTCCCGATGTAGAAAAAGTGGGTGAATTTCGTGTTGACCGCCAGCAGAACCGCCGCTCCGACAAGCAGCCATGGTGTGAACCGGCGTGTCTGCTTCGTCGCGAGCAGAAAGCCGCTCAGCAGGATTATCGTCTCGGGCCACAGGGCGAAATCGTTGTAGCCCGACATCGACTGCCAGATCTGGACCGGATTGAGCGCGGCGATAACGACGATTCCGGCGCGCCATCTCCGGCCGATGGCCGGAAGCGCGACGCGCAGGGTGTGCCACATGACGGCCAGAGAAGATATGACGAGCACGAGGTTAACGACCTTGACCGACTGGAGATTTCCTGTCGTCGACAGTACGGCCGCCTGGATCGTTTCGAGTCCTTTGGCGTAGTGCTCGGCCCAGATGTTGCCGTTCCACGGGAGTTGGTCGAAGGGGTTCCATCCGCGTGAGATCATGACGACGATGTCGTAGTGGTAGCCGGCGCTGTCGAAGGTCGAGTCGTAGACGGGTGTGCAGGCAAATATGCCGGCGACGATCGTGGCGGCGGCTGTTGCGATGGCGCCGACAGGCTTGAGGCTCCGGCCGGCCAACAGCCATGCCGCCAGTGCAGCGACGGCAAAAGCGGCCGGAAAGACCCATGGGCCTGTGGACCCTCCTGCGGCGAAGATGATTCCGGAGGTGACGCTTGCCGCGACAAGAGTCAGCAGAAGGGTCAGCCCGAATGTCAGCGCGAAACCGGCGGGCTTGTCCTGATCATCCGGCTTTGTCAGGAGTCCAGTAGCCATAGGGATATGAACAAGATTATATATATTGCGATGCATGACGCGATCAGCGGGTCGCGGAATATGACGCGGTGGTGGACCGCCCCGCGGTTGTCGTCGACGCAGATCTGGAGATAGCGGATAATGGCGATCACGACCGGTATGCCTGTTGTATAGAGGTATGGCGACGTCACGATGCGCCCGGGGTTGGGAAACAGCGTGTAGAGGAAGTAGGAGGTGATGGCGGCCGCTCCGAGAAGGCTCATGGCGCTGTCGATGAAGCGTCGCGAGTAGAGGGGCGATGCATCTTCGCGACGTTTGCCGAGAGCCAGAAAGAGTGTCAGTATGAAGGTCAGCATAACTATCCATTGCGACAACGGACATCCTGCAGCCGTACTCCCCGCATACAGCCGCAGGATAAACCCGAAGGCGATAATCGTGATGTCGGCGATTGCGATCCGCTTGAGCCGCAGCGAATAGCCGGCATTCAACAGCAGATAGCCGATGATAATGCAGATCAGCGAGGCTCCCCCCGCGAAGTATGAAAGAACAAGAGACGCGGTGGCTGCGGCCCCGCCGATCGCGAGGGCTTCCGTTCTGGAGATCTTTCCGGAGGCGACAGGGCGGAATGATTTCCCGGGGTTCCGCCGGTCAGACTCCGCGTCGGTCACGTCGTTGAGGCTGTAGACCGCCGACGACCCCAGGCAGAAGGCTGTGGCTGCGAGTAGCACACGGATCATCACGGACCCGTTGAACAACTCGCCGGCGAAGAAAGCCGGCGCGATGACGAACGCGTTCTTTATCCAGTTGGCCGGGCGCAGGAGCCGCAGGACGTCAGTTGTCCCCATCCTTCGGACGCAGAATCTCGATCAGTTCGCGGACACCTTCGGTCGCGGTTTTTCTGATGACCGTCACATTCGACGGCACGGCCGACGGATTCGGGTCGATATAGTAGACTGGAACGCCGCGGCGCACATAGTGGAGCAGCGATGCCGCCGGGTAGACCTGCAGCGAGGTGCCGATGACAACGAAGATATCCGCCTCGATCGCCAGGTCGATTGCCGGTTCGATGTTCGGTACGGCCTCCTGGAAGAAGACGATGTGGGGCCGGACCGGATCGCCGTAGATGTCGCGTGTCTCGACCGATGTCTCGATTGTCTCTGGGGTCAGGGTGTAGACCCGCTCGGGATGTGCCATCGACCGGATCTTCATCAGTTCGCCATGGAGATGGAGGATGTTGTGTGAGCCTGCGCGCTCGTGGAGGTCGTCGACATTCTGGGTGATGACCCAGGTGTCGTACCATTTTTCGAGTTCGACAAGGCCGCGGTGGGCGGCGTTCGGTTCGACCGTCAGAAGTTGGCGGCGGCGTTCGTTGTAGAAGCGGTGGATCAGGGCGGGGTTCCGGGCGAAGCCGTCGGCGCTGGCGACATCCATGACGGGATACTGCTCCCAGAGGCCGTTTGCGTCGCGGAACGTCGAGATTCCGCTCTCGGCGCTGATTCCTGCGCCGGTCGAGATGACAAGTTTCTTGCGTGGCATAGTTTAGATTTTTGGCATTAGTGTATCCATGAACTCCTCCATTGTGTGGTATCCGGTCAGTTTCGAAAGCCATTCGGCGGCGATGACGGCTCCGAGTGCGAAGCCTGCGCGGCTCTTGGCGCGGTGTTCGAGTGTGATGGTGTCGACGTCGCTGTCCCACGTGACGATATGTGTTCCGGGGACCTCTCCTTCGCGTTCATGTTCGATCAGGATCTCTCCCCGCGCTTTTGCCTCGCCGGCATCTTCTGTCCAGCCCGAGAGTCGCGGATCCTCGTCGACGATCTGCCGGGCAATCGAGATGGCGGTTCCGCTCGGGTGGTCGAGTTTGTGTATATGGTGGATCTCCCTGACAGTCGGGTCGTAGCCCGAGGGCGCAAGCAGGCGGGCGGCATAGCGGTTGATGGCGAAGAAAAGGTTGACTCCGATGCTGTAGTTCGAACTCCAGAGGAATGCGGTTCCTGGCTTTTCGCCGCATAGGGTCTCGACCTCGCCGAGGCGGTCGGTCCATCCGGTCGAACCCGAAACGACGCGTACGCCTTGTCTGAGGGCGCGGAGACAGTTGTCGGCGGCCGTCGCCGGCGATGTGAATTCGATCGCGACATCCGCCTGGCGGAAATTGTCCGATTCGATCTCGGCGTTGTTCTCCTTGTCGATGATGGCGACGATCTGGTGGCCCCGTTTGAGGGCGGCTTCCTCGATCATATGGCCCATCTTGCCATATCCTATAAGTGCTATTTTCATACTTCCGTTGGATTATTTATATCTGTGCAAATATACATATTATTCCTGAGTATTCAGCGGTGTCAATGCCGAAGTAAATGCCGATATAATTTTATTTCGCTGTAGAATAATGCGATGTAATTTTTCTTGAAAAATAATTGCGAAAATATTTGGTCAGTTCGGAGAAAGGCAGTAATTTTGCACTCGCTTTTGAGAACGACACCGCAGCGGCGGTGCGAAGCCGAAAGGAGAAACGCTCCCGGTGGCCGGAAAGTTCGAAAAAAGTGTTAAAAATTTGCGGGGTTCAAATTTTGGTTGTAACTTTGCAAAACCTTTCGGACGGGCCGCCCGACGGCGGGAGTCCGGCAAGAGAACATTGACATAATTGCAATAGACGAAGTAGTACAAGAGACGGTTTCCAGACCCTTCGGGGTCTGAGCAAACAACTCTGTCAATTCAAGAAATCAAGCAAACGGAATGAGTCGGACGACGTTTTTGGAGTTGGTTTTCTTTATTCGGTCTGAGGCTGGAAGCAGCCGGATGCGAAAGCAAAAAGAAAAAAAAGAAAACAATATACAACAACGAAGAGTTTGATCCTGGCTCAGGATGAACGCTAGCGACAG
>JAMPGR010000035.1 GCA_023663805.1 Clostridium sp.
CGAGGCGCTCGCGGTATTTCGCGACCGTGCGCCGCGCGATTTCGTAGCCGCGCGAGGCCAGTTCGGCTGCGATCGCCTCGTCGCTGAGCGGGCGGTGTTTGTCCTCGCCGCCGACGATCTCCGTGATCTGGTCGAGAATCTGCTGGGCCGACGCGTCGAGATCCTCCTTCGGTTTCTCGTTGAAAAAGAACTTCAACGGATAGATTCCCAGCGGCGTCCCGACATATTTTCCCGAGGTCGCGCGCGATATGACCGACAGGTCGTAACCGGTCAGCGAGGCGACATCCTTCAGGATCATCGGCCTCAGCGACGAACGGTCGAAGGTCGTGAAGAATTCTTTCTGGATTCGGATTATCGCCCGCATGACGTTCCATAGCGTCTGCTGGCGCATCGAGACGGCGCGGATGAAGTCGGTCGCCTCGTCGCGCTTCCGGCGGATAAAGGTCAGAGCATCGGCCTCAACTTTCGACGCACCCCGCCGCCGCCGCTCGATTGTCCGGTCGTCGAGATTATACTGCTCCTCGATCCGAAGCTGGGGAACCGTGTTCGGCATCGACAACGTGACACCCCCGGCGCCGTCGGGCTCGACTTCGAAGTCGGGCGTGATCTGACGGGTCCGGTCATCGCTGCTGTCTGCGACGCTCCCCGGCTTGGGGTTCAGCGAACGGAGCAGGTCGATCGCCTCGCGGAGTTGGTCTGAGTCCATCCGCTTCGATACGGCCTGGCTGAGATGTCTGAAATCCTTCCGGATAAACGTCTGGAAATGGTTTCGGAGAATATCGGTCGCGTTTTCGACGGCCGCGGTCCGGGGCTCGATACGGTCGAGCTGGAGCATCAGGGCTTCGCGAAGGTCCGTCGCGCCGACCCCCGGCGGATCGAACGTACGGATCAGTGCGACCGCGTTGTCGAGGTCGCGCTCCGAGACATCTAGGCCGCCGTAGACAGCCAGGTCGTCGGCCATCTGGCGAACCGAACGGCTCAGGTAGCCGTTGTCGTCGATACAGCCGATGACATACTCGGCGACACGCTTCTCGAACGGACTGAGGTCGTAGTCGGCGAGTTGCCCGGTCAGCATCTGTCCGAGCGATTCGCCACGTTCGGCATAGTTGGAGTCGGTCCAGACCGGGTCGTCGGCCGAACGGTTCCGGGCGTTCAGACGATACGGGGGGATGTCGTCCTCGTCGGCGTAGTCGGCGAGCTGCATTTCGTCGGATGTTTCGTTGAATTCCTCCGGCGATTCGTCGACGACCTCGAGGGCCGGATTCTCGTCGACGACGTGGCGTACCTCCTCGTCGAATTCCGGCCCGTTCATCTCGAGTGTGCGGGCATAGGTCAACTGTAGCGGCGAGAGCGACTGTTGGAGGCGTTGTTCGGTTGTCTGTTCGAGGGATTCGCGCATTCGTTTGGCGTTATTGCAAAGAGTAAAAGAATGGTAAGAACGAATCAGTAGAGTTTCCGGAGGCGGTAGGTGACTGTCAGGTTGTCGTCGCGGCGGAGAAGAAGGGTCATATCCTTCGAAGTCATTCGCTCAATCTGAAGGTCAATCTCGGCCGGACCCTCCGGGAAGTAAATCCCGGTCGGAGGGGAGTAGCGCCCTGCGCCCGAGGGATCCTGGTCGTCGCGGTGGGTGTAGTCGAGGATCAGTCTGTTGTCGACCCGCCGCCAGGTACCGAAATGGGAGACATAGCGGTGGTAGGGGTCGAAAAGCCTTATATCGACGACCGAACTCTGGAAAAACCAGTCGTACCATTCGCCGTCGGCGAGCGTCGGCAGCACGCTGTCGGCAGCAGCGTTATCGCCCGAGGTTTCGACCGACTCGAGGCGCCAGATACCGAACAGTTCGCCTATACGGCCGTCGTTCTGCGTACACCCCGCGGCGACGGCGAGCAGCGCGATACAGAGAAGCGCGGGGAGATATATCTTTGTCAAGAGGTGTTTCATTCGGCTGTGTCTTTAGGTTTCCGGTTATGACGGAGGGAGAATTCGCCGGTATAACTGACGGTCAGTTCCGCTCCCGAGTTGTTCCCGAGGAGATTGCCGTGGTCGAGGGCAACGGCGAACTTGACATTCAGCCCCGGCAGACGGCCGATGTCGTAGGAGGCCTCGACCATGGCCGAGGTCGAATGCTGGGGCGAGGGAAGCATCAGCATTCCGTTGCCCCAGGCCTTGCGGTAACTGACCATAGCCCGGTAGCGGAGTCCGCGGACGGGGGTTCCGGTTAGGGCGGCGTGGAATCCGCGCAGGCGTGTCGCCGTGAACCCCATATATCCGTCGGTATTGAACAGCGGGGCCTTCAGGAAGGGGGTGCCGATCGAGAGACCGTAGTTGGCGTAGGAGTTATAGTAGGCGTTGTTGTAGTAGTCGTCGGCTCCGGTCGCCTGGGCTGTCAGGTCGGTTCCGGGGAAGTCGCCGGGGGCCCAGTGGATCGGGCCACTCTGGTTGGTGAAGTCGAGATATTCGACGACCACGCCGTCGACCCACCCCTTCCGGGCGGCCGTGAACTCTACACCCCAGAGACCGTCGAAACCGTTACGGCGGCCGATTCCGGAGCCGTCCTCCCAGAGCCATTCGAAATAGGCCTTCACCTCGTCGCCGGAGCGAAGACGGTAACGGGCCGCGAGATCCCACGACCCGATTGAGTTTCCTAGACGGAAATCCTCGCTCTCGGAGGTCGGGAGGAACGCCTCGGCGTAGTCTTTCAGCCGTTTTCCGAAACGGCTCGTCCTGTAGTGCTCGCCGTCGCGGTAGAACTCGGTCGTGCCGCCGAAGATTGTCGACATCTGCGCCCCGACCGTCACACTGAACCGCTCCGACGGTTTCGTCCGGAAATACCATCGTTTGTAGTTCAGGACCGAACCGGAGGTTGTGTGTCCCTCGAAACGGTTGAAATGGGAGCGCCACCAGTCTCCGTCGGTGAACCATCCGTAGGAGATCTCCCCCTCGAGCTGGACCCATCCGTTGGTGAACGGTATGTCCTGGAAATCGACGAATCCGGCGCGCACCTCGGGGAGAGGTGCCGCGTTGGGGCTTTCGATCAGGTCGCCGCTCGAGAGCGAGTTGTTCAGTATGGATGAGCCGTGGTGGCGGAGGCCGCCGCTGAGGAACACCCCGCGGAATTTAACGCCAGCGTAGAGTTGCTGAATCTGTAGGCGGCGCCCGTGGAGATCATCCTCGACCCATTCGCCGCTATTGTAGCGGAGATAGTTGGTCGGCTCGTCCCATCCGGCGACGAATTCCGCGCCCGCTTCCCAACTGAAGCGCCGGCCGAGATCGAGCGGCTTGACGGCGCCGAGGTCGAGAAGAACATTGGCGCTCTGGGTGACGAGACCGTGGCGGTTCGCCGTCAGGTAGTAGGGGGCGAAGTCCCCCTTCCCCATCGTGTTTATCAGCGCAGCGCCGTAGGTGACTGCTTCCGGGTCACCTCCGCGGGCCGCGGGAGCGCAGAGAAGCATCAGGGACGCGGCGGTCAGGGCCAGTGTCAGCGGGTGTTTCATAGCGTCTGTGTGTTGTTGTTGTTGTTGTTGTTGTGAAGGAGGAGGGAGATCAGCGGCCGAATATCGAACTATAGCGGTCGATCAACTGCTTGAAGCGGGGGAGAGAGCGAAGGGGGGCGACATTGACGCGCGCCACTGTGTTGTCCATCCAGTTATGGTAGTTCGCATAGCCGTTGGAAAGCGATTTCTCCATATGGTCGAGCGCCCGCTCGGTGTTGCCGGCCTGGGCGTAGAGACAGGCGGCGTAGTAGTTCAGCAGGCCGTCGCTGTCGTCGACGAGCAGGATGTCGCGCATCCAGCGCTCGGCTCCGGGCTGGTCGCCGGTGAAGAGCAGGGCGAAGCCGCGGAGGGAGTTGACGTTGTCGAGGTCGGCGGGGATGTCGAGCGCACGCTCATAGAGGCTCTGGGCGACCCTCGGCTGGTTCTGGAGATCGCCGCAGACCCAGGCGCGCAGAAGGTAGACCATCGCGTTGTCGGCCTGGTTCATGATCGCCTCGGCCAGCAGGACCGACGCCTCGTTCAGTTTGTCGAGCCCGACCATCGCGAGGGCCTTCTCGACGATCGCATCCGTACAGTCGGGATCCTTCGCGAGAGCCTTGTCGGCGGCGAAGACTGCCCCGTCGTAGTCCTTCATCGCGTTCCGGATCCGGGCCTTCATCGCGTAGTAGGCGGTGTTGGCGTCGGTCGAGCCGATTGCATAGTCGATGTTAGTCAGGGCCTTGTCGTAGTCGGCCAGGGCGTAGTAGCACTGTGCCAGCGAATAGTTCAGCCCCGAATAGCCGTCGAGGTTTTCGTTCAGGATCGTCGTAAGGTCCGAGATTGCCGAGAGGTAGTTGCCGTGAGCCTGGGCGATCGAGGCGCGGATATAGTAGAACGCGCCGACGCGCGGCGCGGTGTTGATCGCGCGCGACAGGCCGTTGATGACCGCCGGATAACTCGTTTCGGAGAGGCGGACGAGGGCGCGGAGTGCGCGCGGTGTCGCGGTGTCGTCCTGTGAGATAGCCATGATGTAGTCGTCGACCGCCCCCTCGTTGTTCTGCATCAGAGAGCGGATCATGGCGCGCTGGACATAAGCCTCGCTCTTGTTCGCCGCCAGGTCGACAGCCTCGTCGGCGTAACTCTGGGCGAGGCCGGCGTTGTTCTCTTTGACGGCGACGCGGGCAAGGCCGAAGAGAATGTCGGGGTTGCGGGGATAGACGCGGCGAAGGCGCTCGTAGGTCTCGCGGGCCTTGGCGTAGTGGCCGAGTTCATACTCCATCGTCGCCAGACGATAGAGACAGGATACGCAGTCGGGGTCGATTGCCAGGGCAGACTGAAAGTCGGTCACGGCATCGCTGTAGCGGTGGAGCCGGTCGTAGATGTTCGCGCGGGTGACGTAACACTGGTAGCGCATGTCGGTCTCCTCGGCCGGGGTGTAGCGCAGGGCGCTGTTGATGTCGTCGAGGGCCTTGATATAGTCGTCGGCGTTGTAGTATTCGTTAGCGCGGGCGTAGTATGACATATAGTCCGACGGATCCTGGCCGATCAGTTCGGTATAGGCGTCGATGACAGCCTGGCTCATCGGGGAGATCCCGGCAGCGGTGGCGCTCAGGGGAGCGACGGCGGCGAACGCGGCGGAGCATACTATGGATGCAATGAATTTCGACAGTTTCATGTTTCGGGGGGGGAGTATTGGTTTATGGTGTCTGTTTTCGGATCAGTCGTTGAAGGAGCGGATCGTCCGGCGTATAGCGGTCAGGCGCCTGAGCAGCGGCTCGAGAAGGTCGAGGCGGAGCATGTTTGCTCCGTCGCTTTTCGCCTTCGAGGGGTCGGGGTGGGTCTCCATGAAAAGTCCGTCGACACCGACTGCGACGCCGGCGCGGGCAATCGTTTCGATCAGGTCGGGGCGTCCGCCCGTGACGCCGCTGCTCTGGTTAGGCTGCTGGAGCGAGTGGGTACAATCGAGGATGACCGGACAGCCGAAGGCCTGCATGACCGGGATTCCGCGATAGTCGACGATCAGGTCGGAGTAGCCGAAGGATGTTCCGCGGTCTGTCACGGCGACCCGGTCGTTTCCTGCGTCGCGCACCTTCTGGACAGCGAATTCCATCGCCTCGGGCGAGAGAAACTGTCCCTTCTTTATGTTGACGGTCTTTCCGGTCCGGGCCGCGGCGACGAGAATGTCGGTCTGGCGGCATAGGAAGGCGGGGATCTGGAGTATGTCGACATATTCGGCGGCCATCGGGGCCTCGGCGGCAGAGTGGATGTCCGTAACGACCGGAACGCCGAATTCGCGACGCACCTTGTCGAGGATCTTCAGTGCGGGGATGTCACCTATTCCGGAAAACGAATCGATACGCGAGCGGTTAGCCTTCCGGTATGATCCTTTGAAGACATAGGGGATTCCGAGACGGTTTGTTATTTCGACAATCTTTCCGGCGATGTCGAGGGCCATCTGTTCACCCTCGATGACGCAGGGGCCGGCCATCAGGAAGAAATTGTCACTGGCTGTCAAGGGGTTCATTATCTGTTTTGTTTTCTATTTTCTATGTGTTGTGATGAATATCGGTCTGCAGCAGTCTGGACGGATGTCATTCCGCCGCGGAGTTTGCGGCCTGGGCGACGACGGCGCCGTAGAGGGCGGCAGTCTCGGTTCTCAGGCGCGAAGGCCCGAGAGTGACCGGCATGAAGCCGGCGTCGAGCGCCGCCCGGATCTCCGCCGGGGAGAAATCCCCCTCCGGGCCGATCATCAGGAGCGTGTCGCGGTTCGGAACATACTCGCGGGCGAAAAGCCGGCGAGGTATCTCGCGGTCGCAATATGCTATATAACGTTCGTAGCCGGCGTAATTGTTCACGACCTCCTCTATCGGAGTCATCTCCGCGATCTCCGGGAGCGTCGCCTTGAGCGACTGCTTCATCGCCGATACGGCGATTTTACGCAGGCGCTCCGGCTTCAGGACGCGCCGCTCCGAGCGTTCACAATCGAGGGGGATGAAGGCGTCGATGCCGATTTCGGTCAGTTTCTCGACGAGCCACTCGATTCGGTCGAGATTCTTCGTCGGGGCGACGGCTATCACGAGCCTTCCGCGCCAGGGCGAAGGGATATCCTCGCGCGAGATGATCTCGACGGCGGCGCGATGGTTCGTCGCCTCGGTCAGGCGACAGAGGAAACGGTGGCCGCGGCCGTCGATGACGGTCAGTTCGTCGCCGGGACGGCGGCGGAGCACACGGACACAATGCGAGGCCTCCTCGGCCGGGAGTTCGAGGGTCGACTCGATATCGGGAGCGAAGAACTGTATCATGATGGCTCTCAGACAGGATCGCCCATACCCTCGGGATCTCCGGCGGTAGCGTCTTCGATCGGTTCGACATCGGTTGTCCTACGGCCGCGCGAGCGGTCCTTGAAGAAGATCAGGAAGCAGACGGCGACAACGAGGGCATATCCGGCGAAGATATACCAGCATGTCGACCATCCCTCCATCTGGGCAGCCCCCTCGGGGCGGGAATAGACAAAGTGGTTGACAACGGCCTGGGCGGCAAGGGTTCCTATCGTCGCGCCGATTCCGTTTGTCATAATCATGAACAGCCCCTGGGCCGAACTGCGGATCGACGGGTCGGTCATCTTGTCGACATAGAGCGAGCCGGAGACGTTGAAGAAGTCGAAGGCGATACCGTAGACAATCATCGAGAGGATAAAGAATATCAGCCCCGAGCCGGGATTACCGACACCGAAGAGGCCGAAACGGAGCACCCAGGCGAACATCGACATCAGGACAACCCCTTTGATTCCGAACCGCTTCAGGCAGAAGGGAATCAGAAGGATACAGAGCGTCTCGCTCATCTGCGACAGGGCGATCAGGGCGTTGGCGTTCTCGACACCCCAGGCCCCCTGGAACTCGGTCAGATTCCGGAAACTCGAGATGAAGGGGTTGGCATATCCGTTGGTGATCTGGAGCGAGACGCCGAGGAACATACAGAAAAAGAAGAACATCGCCATGTTAGGATCGCGGAAAAGACGGAAGGCGTCGAGCCCGAGAGCCTGCGAGAGACTCTTCTTCCCGCCGGAGCCGCGGCTGCAGGTCGGGCATGCGGGGAGCGTCAGGGCGTAGAGCGCCAGCAGGAGGCTTAGGGCGCCGGAGGTGTAGAGCTGCCAGTAGGACGACTGGAAGGCGACCCCGTCGATCCTGGCGAAGTTGACGAAAAGCATCGAGCAGATGAAGCCGATCGTACCGAAGATACGGATCGGGGGAAAATGGGTCACGGTGTCGAGCCCCATCCGGTTCAGGGCCGTGTAGGCGACAGAGTTGCTGAGTCCGATCGTCGGCATGAAGAAGGCGATTGACAGGGCGTAGAGCGTGAAAAGGGGTCCGAAACTGACCGTCTCGGCGAGGCGGCAGTAGGTCGCGGCGGCGATCATGAAGGCTCCGGCAAAGAACTGACAGAGCGACAGCATCTTCTGGGCCGGGAGCCAGCGGTCGGCGAGGATTCCGACGAGGGCGGGCATAAAAAGCGACACGATCCCCTGGACCGTGTAGAACCATCCGATCTGCTGGGCCAGGCCGGCGTTTGCCAGGTAGTTGCCCATCGAGGTCAGGTATGCGCCCCAGACGGCGAATTCCAGGAAGTTCATCAGGATCAGCCGCAGTTTCAGGTTTGGCACGGCGGCGGTCCGATCGGTTGAATGATTCATATGTAGCGGTTATGATAATGATTTTGGTTTTGTCGGGCGGGGTGGAGGAGGAGGTTATTCGCGCTCGCGTTTCTTACGGTTCAGTATGTCGCTGACGCGGGCGGCGGCTTCGTAGTCCTCCTGTTCGATACAGCGCTCGAGTTCGCGCTCGAGTTCCTCGATCGCGTAGTTCTCGAGTTTCGGTTCGGCCGGCGGGGGGGCGACGGAGGAACGCGACTCCTCCGGCTGGTCGGAGGAGGAGGATTCCTGGATCTCCATGACGAAGCCGGTTTTCTCCATGATCTCGCGGGTCGTGTAGATCGGGGTCTGGGTCCGCATGGCGATCGCGATGGCGTCTGATGTCCGGGAGTCGATGACGACGGTCCGGTCGCCGTCGGTGAAGGTCAGTTCCGACGAGAAGACGCCATCTTCGAATTTATAGATAAAGACTTCGGTCAGTTTGATGCCGAAGGCGTGGGAGAAACTGACGAAAAGGTCGTGGGTCATCGGGCGGCTCGGGGTGATGTTCTCCATTCGGAGAGCGATCGACTGGGCCTCCGACGGTCCGATGACAACGGGTATGCGGACCGGGCCGTCGGCCTGGGCCAGGATCAGCGCGTAGGCTCCGCTCTGGATCTGGCTGTAACTCAGCCCGAGGACTGTCAGACGGATTCGGTCGTCGTTTCCTGATTGCGGTTGGTTCATAGGGGCTTGCTGGATTAAAGGGAGGTTGAGGTCTGTATATTCTTCAATTCTTTTTCAGAGGCATCGTAATGACGCCGCTGCCGAGGCAGATCTCCCGGTCGGGGGTGTAGATGACGGCGAACTGTCCCGGGGCGATCCCCTGGACCGGCTTGTCGCTTTCGAGGCGGTATCCGCCGTCGGGCAGGCGGGTCAGGTGTCCGTCGAGGAATTCGGGGGTGTGGCGGTTCTTGAAGGTAACGGCCGCGTTGTCGGCCGCGCCATCCCAGGGGTCGAGCGTGATCCAGTGCATCGCGTCGAGTTCGAGCGTATGGCCATACTGTTTCTCGCAGTCATATCCGTTCGAGACGTAGATGACGTTGTCGTGGACATTCTTCCGGACAACATACCAGGGGCCGCCGCTGAGTCCGAGCCCTTTGCGCTGGCCGATCGTGTGGAACCAGAAACCGCGGTGCTCGCCGAGTTTCCGTCCGGTCTCGATCTCGATGATCGGGCCGGGGCGCTCGCCGAGGTGGCGGCGGATGAAGTCGTTGTAGTTTATGTTTCCGAGGAAGCAGATTCCCTGGCTGTCGCGGCGGAAGGCGTTCGGGAGCCGGGTCTCGAGGGCGATTTCGCGGACGCGCGGCTTCGGCAGGTCGCCGATCGGGAAAACCAGGTGTGACAACTGGTCGTAACTGATCCGCGCCAGAAAGTCGGTCTGGTCTTTAACCGGATCGACGCCTGTTCCGAGCCAGACGAGGCCGTCGCGGTCAATCCGGCGGGCATAGTGGCCGGTCGCCGTGCGGTCGAATTCGTGGCCCCACCGCTGTTCGAAGTATCCGAACTTGATCATCTTGTTACACATGATGTCGGGGTTTGGAGTCAGCCCCTCGCGGACACTCCGGAGGGCATATTCCATGACGTTCTCCCAGTATTCGTTGTGGAGCGAGACGACGTCGAACGGCAGCCCGTAGCGGCGGGCGATGAACGAGCACATCTCGATATCCTCCTCGGCCGAGCAGTCACCCTCGTCGGTGTCGAGCCCTATGCGGATATAGAACAGATGGAGGTCGTGGCCCTGCTCGACGAGACGGTGGACGGCGACGGCGCTGTCGACACCCCCTGAGATCAATACGGCTATTCTCATACCTCTTCGAGTTCAGTCCGTTCGTCGCGGTTGTCGCGCTCGATCAGATAGAGGGAGAAGAAGTAGTCGAGCGAAATTTTTCCGGGTCCTGCGAGCAGCAGGAAAAGATAGATTCCGATAAACATAATCGGGAGATAGCCGGGATCGGTGCTGTCGATCCCGTCGAGGGGGATGCTGCCGAGCATGTCGTGGACGATATAATATTCGGCGGCGATCATGACAAGAATCGGGGGGATGCACGACAGGCGCGTCAGGAACCCGACCATGATGCATAGCGAGCAGATCAGTTCGACGCATATCATGATTATCAGCGACGCCTCGGAGGGGATGCCGAGGACGGAGGGGAAGACATAGCGGAGGCTGTCGAAGTTGACCAGGTGACGGATGCCGAACTGGAGAAACATGACTCCGACAAACAGTCGCATGAACAGGCGCGCCATATTGCTGTAGGTATAGCCGGTGAAGCGGATGAACAGGTCGCTGAGCCGGCGCGAGACAGATTTCGACATAGGATGTTGTTGATTTACGTTTTATTCCGTTCAGAGACGCGACAGGACCTGGAGCAACTGGTTGATCGTTATGTTCTTTATCGCAATCTTCCGGTTGTCGTCGAGGATATAGAACGAGGGGATCTCCTTGATGTCGTAGATGTCGTAGGCATCGGGCGCTGCGCCGACGCTCCATGTCGCGGGATAGCGGGCGACAGCCTCGCGCCACTCCTCCGAGGGGTCGTCGGGGGTCAGGGCTACGACCTTCAGGACCCCGGCGTCGATCAACTGGGTCGCGCGGATGTCGGCGTCGAGACGGACACGGGCAAGCGAGCAGTCTGAGCAGGACGGGTCGCTGAAGAAGATGATGACGACTTCGGCGGTGTCGTTGGCCAGGTGCTGCCGGCGTCCTTCGCGGTCGGTGTAAACAAGGTCGGGGGCGACGGCACCGACCTGCGTTCCCTCGAGAATGCGGGCGAGGCGTTCGTAGCGCATCTTTGTTGTCCGGTCGAGTTTCTTGTTGTCGGCGACTGCCTTGGCGAAGGGGAGGAAGACCTCCGTGCTGACAAACTGGGCCGAATCGCCGAGCAACTGGGCTTCGGCCTCTTCGGCGATAAAGAGCAGGTCCTGGGGCTGCTTCTCGATTTTCTTCAGGAAGACATTGATCGAGTTATGGACGTGGCGGGCCGAGGCGTGGGGCATGAACGAGATATAGTCGGCGAAGGCCTGGGCCATTTTCTGGCGGGAGGAGAATGCCTTCTTCAGGTCGCAGAAATCCCAGAAATGATCGACCAGATAGTCACAGCGGCCCTGGAGCGACTGGATCGAATCGGGGATCATCGGATAGGGGAAATAGGTCTCCGGAGTCTGCTGGGCAGAGAGGGAGCCGGCGCAGCAGAGGAGAATCGGGGCGATTATAAATCGGAAAATACGTTTCATTGCGTCATTTTACTTTATTCCGCAAAAGTAATATTTTCTTCCGAACGTCCCAAATAAAAGAGTCCCAAACATCACCCAAACATCACCCAACAACACCAAAGGGCACCCATACAAAACGACATTTCCGATTTCTGTTTCCCATCGCGCTGTTTTGAACGTACAGCCACAAAAGATTATCTCCAGGCTGATTTATCTTTATTTACATAAAGAAGTCTACCATCTGCCATAACTAATTTTTCAATTTTTTTGAGGTCGCGGATCATGTTGCAGTTGGAGTCGTAGGCGGTTTCGTCGGCGCAGTCGGCGCCATCATCGAAGTCGAGCGAATTTTCGAGCAGGACGTGGTCGGCAGCGTCGCTGATGCACGTGACCCGGTCGCCGTCATACTCCATCGTCAGGTCATTGACCAGGCCGTAGCCGAAAGCGTAGAGCGAACCACGGCGGGTCAGGGCGGTTATGTTCGAGTTCAGGTCGTAGCGGTATGTGGTCGAGTAGTCGCGGCCGGTTCCGCTGCCGTCGTCGCTCAATCGTGCGGCCGTAAGCCGGCCGACACGGTCGTAGGTGTAGTTGTAGCATTGTTGCGGGAAGCCGCTGACAACCGACCACTGCACCAGCGGAACCGACACGTTCGCAATCCCCGAGGCATACGAGACATCGCAGTCGTTGTAGCGCGCCATCTCGGCCGGCTGAGGCGACGGCTGCGTCACCTTGTCGGCTGGCAGTGACAGCATCTGCGGAACCCCGCCTCCCGTAACATCCGCCCGAAGTCCGAACCATCCGGCCAGCAGTATAATGACCAGCACCAGAAGTCGTACTCGATGGATTATATGGGAGGGTTGAAGATACATTGATTGACGGATGGTTTGATTATTGCACCAAAATTACAAAGAAATAACGTAAAAGAAAAATTAATGAGTCTAAACAATAAAAATATAGGCATAAAGTACTTTCAGGTCAGAGGCCGAAGTAGACGACGAGGCCGCCGGCCAGGACGTAGACAAGCGCATAGGGGATCGTCGCCCTCATGATCGCCGCATCGCTCCCCTTCAGGTCGCAGGCGGCCGTCGCGACCGCAATGCTCTGGGGCGACAGCATCTTGCCACCGGTCGCGCCGGTTGTGTTCGCCGCCAGGAGCCAGTTGGCGTCGCCGCCGGTCAGACCGAGTTTGCCGGCGACGCTGACCTGGAGTTTGGCGAACAGGATGTTCGAGGAGGTGTCGCTGCCGGTCACGAACGTCCCGACCGCCCCGATCAGCGGAGCGAACAGCGGATAGAAGGATCCGGTCAGGGCAACCAGTCCGGACGCCATCGTGGCGATCATCCCGGTGTAGTTCATGACCGAGGCCATCGCGATCAGGCTGAGAATCGTCAGAGCCGTGAACCGGAGCGAGACAAGCGTGCGGCAGAGCAGGAGAGCCTGCCGTCTGAGGCTCAGCCCCTGGATCAGTCCGCCGGCGACGCTGCCGGCGAGTATCATCAGCGCCGCATTCGATATCCACCCGAAACGGAAAGTCGTCGAGATGACCGGGAGGTCGAACGACGAGACGCAGCGGGTCTTCAGGAATCCGTTGACCGGCGGGCAGAGGGTGCCGGTCAGCAGAATCAGTGCGAGGATAGCGATATAGACGCTCCAGGCCCTGAGCGACTGTAGCGGCGTCACTCCGCTTCGCGGTCCGGAGGTCTTCATCACTCTGGCCGCGGCAACCATCGCGACGATCGCGGCTATCGATCCGAGAATCGCCGGAGTCTCCGCCCCCATATAGAAGGCGCAGGCAAACTGGACGACAAACGACACACCCCCGACCCAAAGCGACAGCAGCATATTTTTCACGACCGGGCGGCGGTATGTCAGAGTCAGTATCGCGAACGGGATGAAGAAAAACATCAGCGACAACTGGACGACGGTGTCGGTCGACACCTGGCTGATCATCGCGGCCGAAGCGGCTCCCGCGGGAGCCGCTTCCTTACAGAGGATTATGACCGGAACGCCGACGGCGGCGAATCCCGTCGCGACCGTGTTTCCCAGCAGGGCGACAAAGGCGGAGAAGAAGGGGCGGAAGCCGAGGCCGATCAGTATAGCGGCAGGTATGGCGACAGCCGTACCGAAACCGGCCATACCCTCGAGGAGTCCGCCGAAGCCCCAGACCATCAGCAGCACGAGAATTCCTTTGTCTGTCGTCAGCGAGATAAACTGCCGTTTTATGACCTCAATCTGTCGCGATTCGATCAGGATGTTGTAACTGAAGATGGCGGTCAGGATAATCAGGAATATCGGGAACACACCCTTCAGCACCCCCTCGACCGACGCCCAGAGAATCGTTCCGGCGGCCGGAGCGCCGGGTATCAGAGGGGTCAGCAGTCCAGAGCGGAGACCGCCGAAAGAGACCAGCAGGGTCAGGAGAAACGTGATGACGGCGCTCTTCCATCCCGAGACCTTCAGGCCGAGCATCAGGAGGAACAGAACGACGATCGGCAGGGCAGAAACAAGATATTCCATTGTCGTCGGTAATGCGATACTCTACAGGTTCGAGAAGTTGGCGTTGCCGCGGATGTGGCCGGCGAGGAGTTTGCGGCAGAGGTCAGACTCGGCCATATCAAAACGGTTCGTGTAACTCTCGAAGGAGGCAATGTCGGACTGTCGGAGAGAGTAGTGGTTCATCGACTCGGCGCTGCGACGGCGGGCAAACATGCGGCGGAAATCGAGTTCGGCCTTGAAGCGGTCGGCGACCTCGACACTCGCGACAACGGTCGACGGGTCGCGGCCCTCGATCGAGCGGACGATTTTATGTCCTTTCGGGGTCTGTATCAGATGGAGACATCCGTGGGCACGGTCGCGCATAACCTCGAA
>JAMPGR010000036.1 GCA_023663805.1 Clostridium sp.
CGATTTCGAGCCCGACGCGCCCCTCGGACAGCAGGACTGCGGCCGCTGCGGCCGTTGTATCGCCGCCTGTCCCGGCCGCGCGCTTAGTCCGGAGGGAGAGGCGCTCGACTCCCGCCGCTGCCGCTCCTACCTGACAATCGAACACCGCGGCACCTTCCCGGAGCATGTCGACCTCGGCGGACGGATCTTCGGCTGCGACATCTGCCAGGAGGTATGCCCCTGGAACGACGCCCCGGGTTTCCCTGCCCTGCCGGAGTTCGAGCCGCGTCCGGCGATGATGACGCTCGACCGCGACCGGCTCGAACGGATGGACCAGGCGGAGTTCTCCCGGACATTCCGCGGCAGCGCTGTCAAGCGGACGAAATTCGAAGGCCTTCGGCGTAATCTCGAATCGCTCTGACAGCGAGATACCGTTTTTTTTGACTAAATTTGCAAACCAAACCTCAGGACACGCAGTTATTTGAATAACCAAAGATGACGAAACAATGAAGGATCTCATAATCGATAAAGAAACAACGGAACGCGCCGTGCTCGTCGGACTGATCACACAGCACCAGAACGAGTCGAAGGCGAACGAATATCTCGACGAACTCGCCTTCCTGGCCGACACGGCCGGGGCGGTAACCGTCAAAAAATTCCTCCAGCGTCTCGACTATCCGAACTCCCACACCTACGTCGGGAAAGGGAAACTCGAGGAGATCAAGGCGTTCGTCGAGGAGAACGAGATCGGAATGGTCATCTTCGACGACGACCTCAGTTCGAAACAGGTCGCTAATATCGAGCGGGAACTGAAGGTCAAGATTCTCGACCGTACGACCCTGATCCTCGACATCTTCGCAAAGCGCGCCCAGACTGCCAACGCGAAAACCCAGGTCGAACTGGCCCAGTATCAGTATCTCCTGCCGCGCCTGACGCGCCTATGGACACACCTCGAGCGCCAGCGCGGCGGCATCGGCATGCGCGGCCCCGGCGAGACTCAGATAGAGACCGACCGCCGTATAATCCTCGACAAAATCTCCCGGCTGAAGGAGGAACTCCGGAACATCGACCGCCAGAAGGCAATCCAGCGGAAAAACCGCGGGAAACTGACGCGTGTCGCCCTGGTCGGATACACGAACGTCGGGAAGTCAACCCTGATGAACCTCCTGAGCAAAAGCGACGTCTTCGCCGAGAACAAACTTTTCGCGACCCTCGACACGACAGTCCGGAAGGTCATTATCGACAATCTCCCCTTCCTGCTGACTGATACCGTCGGGTTTATCCGCAAACTCCCGACCCACCTGGTCGAGTCGTTCAAGTCGACCCTCGACGAGGTCCGCGAGGCCGACCTGCTGCTCCATGTCGTCGACATCTCCCACCCGAACTTCGAGGAGCAGATCGAGGTCGTCAACAAGACCCTGGCCGACATCTGCGGCGACCAGCAGAAACCGGTCATCATGGTCTTTAACAAGATCGACGCCTTTACCTACACCCCGAAGGCCGAGGACGACCTGACCCCGGCCGACCGCTCGAACACCTCGCTCGACGAACTGCGCGAAAGCTGGATCCGACGGACCGACGGACAGTGCGCCTTCATCTCGGCGAAAAAGGGAATCGGCATCGACCACCTGAAACAGATGATCTATGAAGAGGCCAAGAAGATCCATATGCAGCGCTTCCCCTACAACGACTTCCTCTTCCAGCGCTACGACAACCTGACCGAAGACAACCCCGAGGCATGAAATATTTCATCTCGGCCGGAGAGGCTTCCGGTGACCTCCACGCCTCGCGGCTGATCGGCGAACTGAAACAGGCCGATCCGTCGGCGCGGTTTGTCTTCCTCGGAGGCGACATGATGGTTGCGGCCGCCGGTTCCGATCCGCTGATCGACTATCGCGACATGGCCTACATGGGGTTTGTCGACGTCGTGCGCCATCTGCCGAAGGTCTTGTCAAACCTACGCCGGGCCCGCGAGGCCCTGCGCCGTTCGCGCCCCGACGCACTGATCATCGTCGACTACCCGAGTTTCAACCTCCGGCTCGCAGCCGAGGCCGCTCGCCTCGGAATCCCGGTGTTCGCCTATATCTCCCCGAAGGTCTGGGCATGGAAGGAGGGGCGAATCCCGAAGATGCGCCGCCTGATCCGGCGTCTCTACTCGATCCTTCCGTTCGAACCGGCTTATTTCGCCCGGAAACAGATGACGCAGGTCATGTATGTCGGGAACCCGTCGGTCGAGGAGACCGACGATATCCTCGCCCGATCGACCCTGACCCCCGGTCAGTTCCGCGAGGCCAACGGCCTCGACGGCCGGCCCCTGCTGGCCCTCGTTCCCGGAAGCCGCCGGAGCGAGATCCGCGCCAACCTTCCGGTTATGACAGAAGTCGCCGCGCGTCATCCCGAGTTCCAGCCCGTCATCGCTGCGGCGCCCGGAATCGAGCTGTCAATCTACGACTGCTTCGCCCCCATCAGCCGCGTCGTCGGACAGACCTTCGACCTGATAAGGTTCGCCGACGCCGCGCTCGTTACGTCCGGAACGGCCGTGCTCGAGTGCGCCCTGCTCCGTACGCCCCAGGTCGCCTGCTACCGCGCCAACGGGAGCCGCGTCGCCTACGAACTGTTCAAACGAATCCTGAAGATCCCCTATGTGACGCTACCGAATCTGATCGCCGGACGCGAGATTGTCCCGGAGATGCTCGTCTATCTCTGTACAGCAGACCGTGTCGACCGCGAACTGACCCCGCTTCTCGACCCCCGTTCGCCGGAGCGCACCGCGATGCTCGCCGGTTACGACGAAATGCGCCAACGGCTCGGCACCTCCCGCGCCGCCCCGACCGCCGCCCGCGACATCGTCAGGAGTCTCGGCAAATAGGTCCACCCGCGGCCCCCCCGACGAAGAAACCGGGTTCGGCAGCCGTATCCCGATGTGGATTTTCGGCTTCCTTTACTGAGCGCCACCCTGTCAGGGGCGTTTCCAGCGGCCGATGACGATATAGTTGTTGTCTTCGTCGGTTATCGATTCTTTCAGTTCGTTCATCCGGCGAAGCCCCTCTTCGGTCGCCAGCGGATGTTCCGCCGGGGCCTTTTCGATCGAACTGAGCAGGCGGTCCGGGCCGTAGTTCAGGACGAAGTAGTCGGGCGACTCCTGGAACTGCCATCCGGAGCCGACGGTAACTGTTCCTATGTTGTCGAGCATCAGTTTGACCGGGGCGCCCCTGAGACTCCTCTTGTCGACGACAAACGGGACTTTCGCCGGGAAGATATAGGAGTTTTCGGCTACGTTCTCGGGGGATCCGTAGGTCGTCACGATGTAGAATCCGGGGAATGCGCGGAAGTCGTGGGCCGGGATATCGGAGGTGCCGAAATCGACGGTCATTTCGGGGAGAAGGCGTCCGTCGGCGTAGTGGTAGAGCGTGTCGGCTTTCGATACGGCGTTGAAGAGGGAGTAGTCGAACTCGTCGGACAGAGTTGATGTCCCGCCGTAGATCTCGTTGGAGAAATCGGGGATGACCTCGACCGATTTGTTTTTGACCGACGACAGGATGTTTCCGTCGAAATCCTGGGTCCAGACGACGTCGTCGCCGTCGACGCCGCTGAAGACGAGGGCCGCGACGGTCGCCGTCCGTTCGCTGTTGTTGACCTTCATGAACCCTTTCTGTGCGACGTGGGCCAGGGGGATATCCCCGATGTATTTTCCGTCGAGGCCGTAGCAGATAATGTTGCGGGCGCCGTAGGTCATCATATAGATTCGGCCGGCTTCCTCGTCGATCGAGATGTAGTATGGGAAGGTGAATCCTCCGGGGCAGTTGCCGCGGCGGCCGACTTCGCCGAGATATTTTCCATCGGTGTCGAACTGCTTGACGGCATTGTTGGCGTAGATGATGATTCGGCGGCCGTTAGTCCAGACCTTGCCCGGGCCGACGATAGCGTCGTCGGTCGATTCGAGTTTGACAATCCGCAGGTCGTCTACAAGGTCGGAGGCTCTGATGGTTATCGTTTCGGGCTGATGATCGAGGGAGATGACGACCAGAGAGTCTTCGCCGACGGCTGTTCTCGTTCCGACGACAGGAGCGTCGGCGATGAGGTCAGTTGACGGCGTGCCTGTTTCGGCATTGTTGGTTCCGGAGGCGCAGGAGAGCATGCAGAGCATACAGACGATTGCGGCCGAGGTTCTGATTAGGTTTTTCATAACGTATATTTTGAAATTATTTTGCAAAGTTAAAAAAAACAGTTGTTTACGAAATATTTTTTTAGAAAAATTCCTATCAGACATCTGTCGGCGACAACCGAAACAGGCGGGGACGCCACAAATTACCCGTGGCACTCCCTTCAGGGGGTTGGGGGGCCGGCCTTGGGGGGCTGGCCTTGGGGGCTTCTCAATAGTGGAAGGAACTGCCGCCGAGAAATTCGCGCAGCAGCGAGGTCGAGGGAATATAGGTCTCCGGGATCGGCGCGAAGTAACTGAGGAACTTGCGAAGACGGTAGGCCTCGGCATACTCCGGGACGTCGCGCGGAACCGACTCGAGTATCGCTTCGCCGCGCTCTTTCATGACTCCCAGTTCGAACAGCAGCGACGAATTGAACATGACGTCGGCATTCTCCTGGTAGGGGAAAATCCACCGCTCCTCGCCGCGGCGCACCGACGGCCATCGTCGGATCGTGTCGAGCGCCGAGACCCCGCGGTATTTGTTGTCGCGGATAATGCGCCGCAGAAGGCGGTTGTCGGTCGTCGGAATCCAGTTGTGGTCGTCGATCGAAATCGACGTCAGCGCCGAGACATAGACCCGGAACTTCATCTCCTCGGGGATCATCGCCGTCAGTTCGGGGTTCAGGCCGTGGATACCCTCGATCAGCAGGACGTTGTTCGGCTCGAGGCGGATACGGTTGCCGCGGAATTCGCGCTCGCCACGCTCGAAGTTATAGTAGGGGAGTTCGACCTCGCCCCCTTCGAGGAGCGTCTTCAGGTCGGCATTGAAGCGCTCGAGGTCGAGCGCATAGAGCGATTCGTAGTCGTAGTCGCCGTTTTCGTCGTGGGGGGTACGGTCGCGGTTGACGAAATAGTCGTCGAGCGAGATCATGCGCGGCTGAAGCAGGTTCGTCAGCAACTGGACCGCCAGGCGTTTCGTGAAGGTCGTTTTCCCTGACGACGAGGGCCCGGCGACGAGCACGATCCGTGCACCCCCCCCGGCGTAGCGTCCGGCGATCGTGTCGGCAATCGAGGCGATGCTCTTGTTGTGGAGCGCTTCGGCGATATTGATAATCATCGCCGAGGCGCGGTCGTCGACGGCGCGGTTCAGTTCGCCGACATTGCGGACGCCGATGATCGAGTTGAAGCGGACATGGTCCATGAACGCGCGGAACATCTTCTTCTGGTCGCGCACCGGGGCGGTCACGGCGCGGTCGGCGCGGTCGGGCCCGAGCAGGAGCATTCCGTCGAAATAGGGCTCGAGGCCGAAGACCCCGAGCACGCCGGTCGATGGAGCCAGGGCGCTGTAGTAACTGTCGCAGAGGCCGTCGAGGGAGTAGAAGACCGTGTAGAGATTATGGAGCGTCTCGAGAAGGAGAACCTTGTCGTCGAGGCCCTGGTCGCGGAAGCGGCGGATCGCGTCGGCGGTCAGTTCCTCGTAGCGCATGAAAGGCATGTCGGCGTCGATTATCCGCTTCATTCCGGCGCGGAGTTCGCCGATCAGTTCGGGCGTCACTTCGGCCCCGGCCAGATGGCAGAAATATCCGCCGGCGACCGAGTGCTCGATACGCAGCCTGGCGCCGGGGCAGAGATCGTTGACAGCCTTGTAGAGTACCATGCAGAGCGAGCGGATATAGACACGCTCCGAGGTCGGCGCCGCCGGGTCGAGAAACTCGACCATCTTCGGGGAGTAGACACAGTAGCGCAGGCCTTCGGTCTTGTTGTTGACGCGCGCGCAGATCGGGCGGAAGCCGATGCGCGGGGCGACGCGGCGGTAGATCTGCTCGAGCGACTCGCCCCCCTCGACGGGTATATACTCGCCGAGGTTGACACAGTGGATTTTCAGAGTTGATGACATTGGTTCGGATGTGTTTTACGGTTATTTTTTCGAGATACGGTCGATGATTCCCTGGCGTTCGCGTTCGAACTGGGCGGTTTCTTTTCCGATACGCTGTTTCCGGCCGAGAGCCTTGAACGGCTGCTGGGACTCGGGTGCGGCGACCTCGCAGAACATAACCGTCGCGATATCCTTCGACAGCAGGGCGCCCCGTTCGGAGGGCTTGCAGCGGTGGATGTCAGCGCAGTCGAATTTCTGTTTGTAGTAGTCGCCGCGGGAGTCGCGGTATATCAGGACAATCTGGTCGCCGGGGCCAACCGGCGAGATGAACACCGGCGCGAGTTTCGACGAGAAATGCTGCGCTCCCTCCTCGAAGGCGCGGAGTTCCATACGCTGGGCCGTGCCGTCGGCCGAGACCATCAGGATCTCCTCCTCGCCGGGGTGGAGCGCCAGGGCGAGGGAGCAGCTCTCCTCGATCCAGCGGTCGTCATCCTCGAGACGGACCCCGAGGTCATCGCCGACATAGAGCCACGCGGTTGACGGCTGGTATCCGGGGTCGGTTTCGTGGAGGACATTGTTGCGGAACTGCGAGGTCGCGATCCGGCGCACCTGGCGCGGGCGTTCGGCGGCGCGCGCCTGGTCGGTCTGGTCGGCCGCGGCCTCTCCGACAGCGGCGACATCGCCGACTCCGGCCGAGGCGCGCCGAGCCTCGATAAACGATTTCTCCTGGTCTGCGCGGACCATGACACAAGATGATCCCTCGCGGTAGTAGTAGACGCCGTCGACGGCGACCGGTTCGCTGATCGGCGAGACCGTGACTTTGTAGATATCCTTTCCGGCCGTTTCGACCCATTCGGTCGCGATATAGTTGTAGAGATTCGGGATGTAGGTCAGCAGGCGGCGGATATTGTCGTGGATATGGCGGTCGAAATGGTCTTTGCTGCGGAAGAATTTCAGGTCATATTCGAGGCCGCGGACATATCCCTCGTCGCTGACGCCGATATAGAGCGTTCCGCCGACGGTGTTGAGGAACGAGGCGATGACCTTCAGGATGACCTTCGTCTGTTCGGCAACATCGATGCGCATCGAGTTGGCCGGGTAGACGATGCTCGTCTTGAATTCGGTCTTCAGCCCCTCGAGGCCTCCGGCGACGACCTCCGGCTCCTTGTCGATGTTCATCTTCAGGCGGGAGTAGAGTTTCTGGCGAATCTTCAGGCGCTCGTCGCGCATCTTGAAGCCGTCGAGCATGTTGTAGGCCAGGACGAGGCGGGCCAGTTCCTGGAGCGACTCGTTGGCGTCGGAGTTGAAGATATTCCAGAGCATCGCGTTGTTCTCGTTGTGGTCGATGACCGAGAGGATGCGGAGTTTGATCAGGTCGGTCGACAGGGAGTTGTTCTCGCGGGCGAGTTCCGGCATCATAGTCTCGAGGCGCTGGAGGTCGACGTGGCCGTTCGTGAAGAAGTCGTCGAGTTCCTCAAGCAGGGTGCACCGGCGGTTGTAGTACTCGGCCAGGGCGCTGTCGCCGATAATGACCGCCAGCAGGCGGGCATAGGCGAAATAGTTGTAGGCGGCGGTGTTCTGGGGCTCGCCGGCACCGACGCTTTCGACCAGGCGCGCCAGTTCGCGGACAGCCTCTTCGGTCATGCGGTTCGCCTCCTGGACCGGAGCGTCGTCGGCGTTCTCCTCGCTTTCGTTTTCCTCCTGGTCATCATCGTCGTCGGAGAGGGAGAAGTCAGACATCAGGCGCGACATGACGTCGAGGAAGTCGACGCGGCCGCTGACAGCGCGGACGAACTCACCCTCGCGCCACGATCCGGTCGTCGCGATATGTGTAACCTCGATGACATCCCCTTTCTTCAGGTGGTCGAAATCCTCGCTGATCTCGACGTTACAGATAAAACCGTTTTCGCTCAGGGTCATGCAGGAGTCGCCGCGGCGGCTCAGGATGACACAGCGTTCGATGTCGTCGAACTGGAGGTAACTGTTGTGGAAGTCGTCGAGCGGCTCGGTCATCGAGAATTCGATCGATTCGTCGGGGAGAATCCGGCGGACAACGGCCGGGTAGACGCGGTTGCGGCCGCTGCTGTCGCGGAAGAGTTCGAGGGGGAGTTCGCGGTCGCTGCCGTTTATGTCGGTCGTGCGGAGCCATCCCTCGCCGTGGAGTCCGCGTTCGACGATGCGGCAGAGCAGACGGGTGTGCTCGGACGGGTCGACGTCGATGACCTCGATCTCGACCCTCTGGTTCTTGACAGGCAGTGTCGTGACCTGGCGGAGGCGCGACTCTACCGAAGACGACGAGGGCGCGGCGGTCGTCAGGCGCCGTTCGAGTTCCTTCCAGAAGCGGCTGAACTGGGGGATTGTACGCGGCTCGCGCATATTGACCGGCAGCGGCGATATGAGGAATATCGAGAGATTGTTCCAGAGTTGCGCCCCTCCGACGGGATAGACCTGGTATGCGGGATTTCCGCCGGTCTGGCTGATCTCGACGGTCGTTTCGGAAGCCGATATGGTCGAGAAGGGGGTTTCGTAGACCGCGGGGAGGGTCTCGCAACTCTGGGCCTGGCGAAGGCGCGAGGTGATTGCGATAATCTCCTCGACATCGCGCCAGGAGTATTCGTTCTTCCATTTCTCGCAGGCGAAGAGTGCCTGGACAGCCTTGTGGATGACGTCGTCGTTGCCGCTATTGTCGCGCAAAGTCAGGTAGCGGTAGAGGCGCGTGCGGTTCAGAGGGTCACTGATGTCGCTGTCCTGGTCGGGGTCGGCCAGCAGAAGCTGCATGGCGATCACCTTGATCATGATCTCGAGCTGGTCGCGGGCAGCGTTTGTCTCGGCGCGGTCCATTTCGTCGAGAGCGCGGCGGTTGTTGTCGATATAGAGCTGAAGCAGTTCGACGAAGGCGCGGCGGAACGAGACGTCGGCGCGGATGTCGGCGCGGCGGGCGGTCAGAACCGACGATATCCGGCCGATTTCGTCGCGAAGGGCGTCGGTGTCGAGGGCGAAGATGTTCCGGATTGTCCGGAGTTTGTGGTCGGCGTCGATCAGGTAGCCCGAGGCGTCGATTTTCGAGAAGACGCGGTTGACGGCCTCCTCCTGGGCCTTGTCGTTGATGACGCGGAAGGCGGCGTCGAGGGCGCGTGCGCGGCGCAGATCCTCTGTGAAGTTCGCCTGCCAGCGGCGGCGCTCCTCCTCGGGAAATTTGTCGAAATAGTCCGAGTCTTCGAGGAACCAGACGATCACGCGCTCGAGGTCGCTGACCAGGCCGATAATTTTGTCGCTGACTTCGGAGACCGTCAGCGACTCGAAGTAGGAGAGGATAAATTCGGCGGCCGAGTTGAGCCACTCGGGGTTTCCGTCGTCGTAGAGGTCAGTGATGTCGTCGAGCCCCTCCATCGACGAGAAGTGGCTGATCAGACGTGCGGCCGGTTCGCCGATTTTCGCCGTCAGGACCGGAATTTTGAATCCCTCGACCATTTCGTGGATCGCACCGACACATTCGAGTTTTACGTCGATTCCGCGTATTTTGCGGATCCGGCAGCGGATTTTGCTCTTTTTCGCCAGACGGATTCCGGGCTGTGGGTCGAGTTTGAAGAAGAACCCCGAGCCGTCGGTGATTTTGTAATGGGGGTTCGAAGTCGCCGTGTAGTCCTGTTCGACGACGAAATCGCAGGTCTGTCCCTCCTTGTAGCGCTCGCGGATCAGGTTCGAGAGATTCTGTTTGAAATAAAGCGAGTTTCCGTTTACCTGCGACACGAGACATTCGAGCGTTTCGGGCAGGGGAAGTTCTTTCTGGAACTCGAACATCGGGACCATGAACTTACGGTTTTCATACTCGACTTCATACATCATTTTGTTTGTGAACCGTTGGCGTCCGGTCACTTTGACGACAACGCGGTCGTTTTTCTTCAATTTCATACGGGTTTCTAATATTTAAAGATTTTTACTGGGGTATATTCCCGGCGTCAAACATTCGACAGGCGGAGGCTGCCGGGGCGCCTCCGCCTGTCTCGGGGGGATTGTCAGAGATATTTGTCGTCGTAGCGGCTTTCGACGTCGTTGACGAACTGTTTGATACGCTGCTCCTCGCTCTTGGGGCAGATCAGCAGGACATCTCCGGCGTCGGCGACGATACAGTCGTCCAGTCCGGAGACGACGACGAGTTTCGAGGGGTCTGATACGGCGAAGATATTGCCCCGGGAGTTGTAGGCCATGACCTGGCAGTTCTGGGTGACGTTCTGCTCCTGGTTTTTCGGGGAGTTGTCGTAGAGGGCACTCCAGGTCCCGAGGTCGGTCCACCCGAAACTGCCCCGTTCGACATAGACGTTGTCGGCCTTTTCCATAATGGCGAAGTCGATCGAGATGCTCGGGCATCCGGCGAAGTTCTCCCGGATAAAGGCCGCTTCGGCGGGGGTGCCGAACAGGGAGGAGTTGTCGTCGAATTTCCCGATCCAGTCTGGAGCATAATGACGGAAGGCCTCCTTGATGACCGACGCGCGCCAGAGGAAGAGCCCCGAATTCCAGAGGAAGTCGCCGCTCTCGATAAAGACTTTCGCCAGCTCGAGCGACGGCTTCTCCGTGAAGGTCTTGACGCGGAGTATGCCGGGAGCGGCTTCGGGGCCTTCCTGGATATAGCCGAAGCCGGTTTCGGGGCGGGTCGGCTGGATTCCGAGGGTCAGCAGGGCGTCGTTCTGCTCGACGAATTCGAATCCGCGGGCCAGGCAGTCGACGAAGATATTCTCGCGGGTGATCATATGGTCGCTCGGGGTGACGAGAATCGAGGCCTCGGGATCGCGGGCGGCGATTGTCCAGGTTGCCCAGGCGATGCAGGGGGCGGTGTTCCGCCGGGCGGGCTCGCAGAGGATAGATTCGGCCGGAAGCTCGGGGAGCTGCTCGGCGATCAGCGAGGCATACTGGACATTCGTGACGATATATATGTTTTCGGGGCGCACGACGTTCAGGACGCGGTCGAAGGTCATCTGGAGCAGCGAGCGGCCTGTTCCGAGGAAGTCGATGAACTGTTTCGGTTTGTCAGCGCGGCTGTAGGGCCAGAATCGGCTTCCGATGCCGCCGCACATAATGACGCAGTATCTGTGGGGGTTGATCATCTCCGTTATTAGTCTGTTTGTTTCGAGTTAGCGCGCTAAATTACGAAATATTTCCAACAGTGCCAAATATCGGAATGTAAAAATTCGTAATTTTGCGGAATCAAACCCCCGAAGCCTATGGTACAACCCCGAGAAATATCAGACAGATACAACAGCGCCGCCGAGATCCTCAGGATTTTGCTCCGCGGTGCGGGGCAGGTGATGTTCCAGCGAAGCGCATGGTCGGGGGGGCTGTTCCTCGCGGGTGTGGTCCTCGGCGCGGTCGCCGCCGGCAATCCGGCGGTCGGGGCCGGTGCTCTGCTCGGTCTAGCCTCGGCGACAGCCGCCGGTGCGGTCATATACGGCGACGGCGAATTCCGCGATGGTCTCGACGGCTTCAATGGTGTGCTCGTCGGGTGTGCGTTCCCGCTGTTCCTGGCGCCGAATGCCGCGATGTGGGGGGCGCTGGCGTTTTGTGCTGTGCAGTCGGTTTTCGGGCGACGGGTCCTGAACCGCCTGCTTCGCGGGACCGGGCTCAATTCGCTGACATTTCCTTTCGTCGCGCTGACCTGGCTGGTTCTTGCGGCCGCGCCGCGGATGTCGGCCCTCGTTCCGGCTCCGGAACCTGCCTCGGTGTCCATCCCGGATCTGACGGCGGCGTCCGTCGCTGTCGGCTGGCTGAAAGGGTTGTCGGAGGTATTTCTGATCGATTCGTGGATTGCCGGATTGCTGTTTCTTGCCGGACTGGCGGTCTGCTCGTGGCGGTCGGCGCTGTGGGGTGCGGTCGGGTCGGCAGCCGGACTGTCGGTTGCGCTGTTGCTCGGAGCATCCGGAGGCGATATTCCGGCGGGACTCTACGGCTACAGTCCAGCGCTGACGGCGATCGCTCTCGGTGCGGTCTTCCGGCGGGGCGCGGCGCTGACGCTCGCCGCTGTTGTCACGACGGTCCTTCTTCAGGCCGCGATGACGGGACTCCCGCCGCTGACCGCCCCGTTCTGTGTCGCGACCTGGTTTTTCCTTCTCCTCCCGGCGAAAGTAGCAGAAAAAACGCAATAATCGCTGATTTATTGTCGTGGGGTTAATTCCTGTTTTCAAAAAATTGTGTAACTTTACGCCCTGAGACAGACCCGTTATGACTATGCTCGAAATGAAACCGACAATACTCGCGGCCCTGGCAGCCGCCCTGATGGCCGCTCCGACCGCCTCAGCCTTCGACGCGAAAACAACCCCGCGCGAGGGTGACCGAGTTCTCTATACGCCGGTCACGATGCTCTCCCCCGACACCGTCTCCGACCGCCTCTGGGACTTCCGCGACGCCGAGGCCGCAGGCCCCGCCGCCGAATTCCGCTATATACAGTATGGCGACACGCTCTTCAGCGAGTTCCGCCCCGGAATCCGCTACGACTACCGCCGCCAGAACGACACGCTCCTGCTCGTCCGCGCCGAGACCCACGGTGCCCGCGTCGATTTCCGCGACGGTGCGATTCCCTATGCCTTCGCCGGACCCCTCGGCAGTTCGCTGCGCGAAACCGGACGGCAGTATATGTGCGACTCCCTTCGCGGGGAGGGGAGGGCCGAATTCGTCCGGGTGATGACCGGGACTGTTCTGCTTCCGGGGGATATGGCCCTCGATGGGGTCACGCTCTACCGCCGCGAGGCTGTGACCGAGCGCTATCGTCCCGACCTGGTCGAGCGCGGCAGCCGCGAGGTGCCCGACAGCCTGAAGTGGCACCATCGCGAGACGCTCTACACCTGGGAGCATCCCGCCCTCCGCTATCCGCTGGCCGAGACGCGCGTCGTAGTTGACAGCGTCGCCGGAGCGGGAGTGATCTACGCCGGATACCAGTCGTGGCGTTCGCTCCCATCCGACCATCCCGCCGAGATCGTCAAAAACGCGCCGGAACCACTCCTGATGGCGGTCGGCGCCGGGAAAGGCTACAGTCTGCTGACGGGCGACGGGTCGGGAGCCGCGGCTCCGACAGAGGTCGATATCGCCGCCGACGGCGAGGGGGTTTCCGTCAGGGGTATCGCGCCGGTGTCGGCCGACGCTTCGACCTTCGAGTTCCTGCTGACCGATGTCGCCGGGCGTGTCTATGCCTCGCTGCCGTCGCGCCGCTATGAGCCGGGAGCAGAGTTTTCGATTGCGGTTCCCTGCCAGTTGCCCCCGGGAACCTACGTCGTCCATTTCCGTACACCGACGGCCGACCACACAGAGAAGTTCACGACGACCGTACGGTGAATCTTGTCGCGATTACGTTTCGGGCAGGTGCAGACACACACCGCGTCAGTCGGGTCGTCACGGTAGTCTAT
>JAMPGR010000037.1 GCA_023663805.1 Clostridium sp.
CAGCGGGGCGACGGCGATCAGCGCGCCGACGCCGAGACGGGTCAGCTGCTGGTGGCGCGCCTTCGACGAAAGCCCGCGGTTGACGCTGCGGTAGAACAGCGTTGCCGCGACGGCAATCGCGACGGCGAGAACTGTGTAGAAAATATAAATCATGTCGCAAAATTACGGAAAATTTTGCGACATGACAATTATGTTGTGACGGCCTTCGGCTCAGAAGAGGTCGATTTCGGCGATCGAGGCGACCTTGCTGTCGCCGGCGACGCCGTCGGCGTCGATGCGGACGAAGCGGGCCTTGACTGCCTTGTCGAATCGCACCTCGCGCGGGGTCGGGTCGTTGATCAGGTTGCCGAGTTCGAACCGGCAGACCTTTTTCCATTTCTTTCCGTCGTTGCTAACCGATACGGTTCCGCGGTCGATCATCCCTTCGCCGTGTGAGGCAGTCTGCGGGGTGTATGTGAACCCACGCAGGGTATAGACCCCGCCGAGGTTGATCTCGATCCATGCCCCCGGCATCTCCTCGCTGACCCAGAATGTCCGCGGATCGGAGTCGAGGACAGCCTCGGCGGGATATTTCTCGGCTGCGCCGCTGGCGGCGGCTATCTTCCATTCGTTCTTGATGAATCCGAAGCGCGACTCGGCGACCGGGGAAATCTTCCCGCTGAGTTCGGAAACGGCCTTTACGGTCACGTTGTCGGCGCGGAACGGCTCGGTGTAGACCGGCGATGACATGGTTGGCTCGGAGCCGTCGGTTGTGTAGTGGATGATCGCTCCGTTGCTCAGGTGCGCGGCAGCCTGGTCTCCGAAGTTGCCCCGTTTAGGTTCGATCGTGACAAATCCGTCGGGGGAACGCCGGGCTGTCAGTTCGGGGGGATAGGCGTCGTAGCGGTACGCGCCGACGGTCGACAGACGCGGTGTCGCGCGCGACGAGCCGACGCGTATGCGGATGCTGTCGGTCGTGACGTCGGGGAAGCGGAGTGTCCGTTTGTAGCCGATGTTCCCGGCGTTGGCGATCTGGACCCATCCGCCGTCGATCCAGGCGTCGACAGCGTGGTCCTCGATCCGTTCGCCGCTGTCGGCGACAGGCTCCTGGAGTGTGATTCGGTTGAATCTCATCGGTTCGGAGAAGCGGATGACCAGCGGGGCGGTTATATCGACGGCCGTTCGGTTGTCTCCGTCGGTCAGGACTTCCGGAGCCGATGAGTTCTTCATAAGGTCGTCTGTATATGTGTTGCGGATCCGGCGGCCGACTTCGGCCAGGACGCTCGAGTCGCGCGCCGAGAAGCGGCCGTCGCGGTTCGGGGGAATATTCAGCAGCAGAACCGAGTTCCCGCCGGTCGAGCGTTCATACATGTCGAAGACATCGTCGGCCGAGCGGACGCGCTGCGACTCGTCGTCACGGAAGAACCATCCGTCGCGGATCGAGACGTCGGTTTCGGCAGGCTGGTAGTGGAGATATTTCCCTTCGTAGAGGCGTTCGCGGCTTCCGAGATCTTCGCCCATAATGTCGTGGAAGCGGGTCATCGTGTTGGGGTTTTCCTGATATGGGATGACGTTCCATTCGTTCTCGCGCGTTCGTCCCGCCTCGTTGCCACACCAGCGCATATCCTCGCGACCGAAGATGACCGCCTCGGGGGCGAGCGTGTGGATCAGCCGTTTCCAGGCGAGATAGTCGTAGGTCTGTCCACCTTTTGTCTTCGGGTGGGCGCCGTCGAACCAAACCTCGTGGATCGGGCCGTATTCGGTCAGCAGTTCGAAGAGCTGGTTAAGGAAATACTCGTTGTAGTCGTCGACCTTGAACTGGAAGGTGTCGGTCCGTTCGAAGGGTCGTCCCTCGACCGGACGGGGAATCGTCCGGAGCGTCTTCTCGCTCAGGTTCCCGTAGAGGCCCTTCTCGTTCTCGATCTGATAGAGGTCGGCAGGGGAGAGATAGACCCCGAGTTTCATCCCGTATTTCTCGCAGGAGCGGGCGAGGTCGCGGAGGATGTCCCCCTTTCCCCCTTCGAAGTCAGACGACATAATCCCGTGGTCCGTATAGCGGCTCTGCCAGAGGACGAAGCCGTCGTGGTGTTTGACCGTCAGAAGAACCATTTTCATCCCGGCATCCTTCATCGTGCGGACCCACTGGTCTGTATCCAGTCCGGTCGGGGCGAAGACCTTCGGATCCTCGAAGCCTGTTCCCCATTCGCGGCGGCTGAACGTGTTAGGCCCGAAATGGATGAACGCGATGAATTCGTTTTCCATCGCTTTTGTCTGGCGGTCGTTCGGAACGACATGTACAGCCTTGGCGACGATCTGTTCGTGGGAGTCCGAAGGCTCGATTTTGATTGTGTTCGCGTTCTCGAGAGGCGCCTGGGCGGCGAGGGAAAGCGCGACGGCCGTCATGGCGGCTGACAGAATTGGGATTTTCATACTATTGTATGGTATTTGGTTGTTTTAAACTGATTAGGTGTTAGATGGTTCCATACCCCTGACAATCATCCGCGTAGCCATTGACACAATCAACCCGACCGTCGCGACAGCGGCGGCGACGATGAGCAGGTCAGTCGGTTCGACAACAACGGGGTAGACCGCGATCGACAGTTGCGACTCGTCGCCGTTGAGGCGGATGAAGCCGCCATACTGCTGGGCGAGCGACAGCCCGACCCCGGCGACAAGCCCGGCTGCACCGCCAGCGGCGGTCAGCATGGTCGCCTGATTCATAAAGATCCTGCGAATCATCGTCGGGCGCGCGCCGAGGGCGCGGAGCGTAGCGATGTCTGACCGCTTCTCGAGGACAATCATCGAGAGAGTCGAGATGACGTTGAACGAGGCGATAACGAGGATAAAGACAAGCAGAAGGAGCGTGATCCACTTCTCGACCTCGATCATCCGGAAGATCTCCGACTGCTGTTCGAAGCGGGTCAGCGCCTCGAGCGGGGCGACGGCGCCGTTGTTGCCGTAGTCGCGGCGTATGCGGCGGGCGATGGCGACGGGGTCGGCTCCGTCGGCGAGGGTCAGTTCGATCGCGGTCGCCTCGTCGGTGTAGTCGAGCAGGAGTCGGGCGGTTTCGATCGGGATGACGGCCAGGTCGGCGTCATACTCGGCCTGATCGAGCTGGAAAACTCCGCTGACAACGAGCGAATCGGCGCGGAACGCCGCCATCGGTACGGCCGGATTGATCCGCCCCGTGCGTCGCGGGACGTAGATCCGGAACCAGTCGTAGTAGCCTGGATGGGCGCGCAGGGCGATTGCCGTGCCGACCCCGAGGGTCACGTAACTGTAGGCCGAGTCGGGGAGGGCGCGTAACTCGCCGTCGATGATATGGCTGTCGACGCCGGAAAGGGCACCGTAGTCTCCGGCGACACCTTTTATATGAATGATCATCTGGCTCCCGTCGTAGAGCGCCAGAGCGCGCTCCTCGACGACCGGGCGCGCCGCGGCGACTGCGGGGTCGGCCTCGAGCGCCCGGCAGAGCGAATCGGCCCCGGCGATAGTCTTCCCCACGGCGGGGACGACCTTCAGGTCGGGGTCGATCGCCGACAACCGCTCGGCGGCGATATGGGAGAATCCGTTGAAGACCGAGAGGACACAGACGATGGCTGCGGTCGCGACGGCAATCCCGGCCAGCGAAATGGCCGAAATCACCCCCACGGCCGAATGGCTCTTCGGGGCGAGCAGATAGCGCGCGGCAATCTTCAGGGTCAGCATCCTCTGTCGGGGGGGGCGTCCGGGCCGCTACTTCGTCAGGAGATGGTCGATGTTCTCGATATAGTCGAGCGAGTCGTCGATATAGAACGACAGTTCGGGGGTCTTCCGGAGCTGGTGGCGGACCCGCTGGGCGAGTTCGTAGCGAATCGTCTTTGTCTGGGCATTGATGCTTTCGATCTGGGTCTGGGCCTGCTCCGAGGGGAATATCGAGAGGTAGACGCGGGCGATCGAGAGGTCGGGGCTGACACGGACGGTGCTGACCGAGACCAGCACCCCGTGCATCTTCGCAGTCTGTGCGCGGAATATTTCGCTTAGTTCCTTCTGGAGGAGACGGGCGATTTTGGCTTGACGTGTTGTTTCCATAAAATCTGGTTTGTTTTATAACGGTTTCGGATGTAGAACAATCGGGAAACCGATTTTCCGGCAAAGTTAACGATTTTTTTACAATCCGCCGCCGTATAGATTTTGCGAATCACTGCGAAAAATCGCCTAAGATATTTTAAGAATCGGAAATCTTTATTAACTTTGTGGCCGATATACGAAAATTAGCGCCCGCAAGGGATTAACCTCACAAGGCACGACAATGCAATACAGTTTATTAGACTTCCTCGGTCTGTTAGGTTCGGTCGGCTTGTTCCTCTACGGAATGAAAGTCATGAGCGAGGGTCTGCAGAAGGCTGCAGGCGACCGCCTCCGAAACATCCTCTCGGCGATGACCCGAAATCGCTTCACCGGACTTCTGACCGGGTTCCTCATAACCGCCCTGATCCAGAGTTCGTCGGCTTCGACCGTCATGGTCGTCAGTTTTGTCAACGCCGGCCTGATGACGCTCGGACAGTCGATGGCGGTCATCATGGGCGCCAACGTCGGTACGACCTTCACGGCCTGGGTCATCTCCCTGTTCGGCTTCAAGGTCGACGCCTCGATCTTCGTCCTGCCGATTATCGGTTTCGCCGTGCCGCTACTGTTTATGAAAAACAGCCGGAAAAAGTCGATTGGCGAATTCCTGATCGGCTTCGCCTTCCTCTTTATGTCGCTGAACTTGATCAGCAAGTATGTCCCTGATCTCCAGTCGAATCCCGAGATGTTCGCTTTCCTCCAGCGCTATTCCTCGATGGGCTTCGCTTCGGTGCTGATTTTTCTGCTGGTAGGTATCGTCGTGACGATGATTATTCAGTCGTCGGCGGCGACGTTCGCCATCACGCTGATCATGTGCAGCAAGGGGTGGATTGATTTCCCGCTGGCCTGCGCCCTGATTCTCGGCTCGAACATCGGAACGACGATCACGCCGTTGCTCGCCTCGATGAGCGGAAACGTCGCGGCGAAGCGAACGGCCATGGGCCATCTGCTCTTCAACGTTCTTGGAACTGTTTGGTGTCTGGCAGTATTCTCCCCCTTCGTCGACCTGAACGTCTGGCTGACCGAAGAACTCGGCCAGGGGAATCCTACAGAACTCTCCGGCTTCGTCAATCAGATCGAACAGACCGACCCCGACCTGTATAACCACTTGTTCGACAACTCCCTCCCGGCGGGCCACCATGTTATGGCTCGTCTCGCCCAGCTCCAGACGAGTGTCTCAATCGGATTGTCGGTGTTCCACACGGTCTTTAACCTCGTCAACGTCATGATTATGATCTGGCTGACGGGGCTCTATGTCAAGATCGTCGAATATCTCGTCCCGGCGCGCAAGAAAGAGGACGAGGAATTCCAGCTGAAGTTCATCTCCGGAGGTATGCTGAGCGCCGCCGAACTGAATATCGCCCAGGCCGAGAAAGAGATTGCCGTCTATGCCCAGCGCGTCGAAAGGATGATTCCGATGGCGAAGGACCTGGTCCACACGAAGGCCGAGTCGCCCGAGTTTGCCCACCTCTACTCCCGCCTCGAGAAATACGAGGAAATTTCAGACCGCATGGAGATCGAGATTGCGAACTACCTGAACCGGTGCTCCGAAGGGCGTCTGTCGAACGACTCGAAGTTCCGTATCGCCGTCATGCTCCGTATCGTCTCGGAGATCGAGAGTATCGCCGACGGTTGTCTCGGTGCCGGAAAGATCCTCGTCCGGAAACAGCAGAGCCATGTCGACTTCAACGACGAGATATACCAGAACATCGACCGCATGTTCGAACTCGTCAACGGCTCGATGCACCGTATGCTGAAACTGCTCGACCACCTCGAGCACACCGACGAGGAGGAGATTATCTCCTGCTACAACCAGGAACGCGAGATCAACAACCTCCGAAACCAGCTCCGCGCCGCGAACGTCGAGAATATCAACGACCGCCACTACGAATACCAGGCCGGCATCTACTACATGGACCTTGTCTCGGACCTCGAGAAGACCGGCGACTATGTCATCAACGTCGTCGACGCCGTCAAGGACCTATACCGCCACCAGCATTCGGCCTGACACCACGACGGTGTGGCATTGTTAAAATTCGTTGGCAAAATTGATACAATTTCGTTTCGCTTTTGCAAAAACGGTGGCTATCCTATAAATTTGTCGCATCATCATCACATTTTTCAGATAACCTACTGTTGAACATCCCCGTTGGTCTATGGCAAACGATCCACGTCAGACACAATCCCCCGCGGAATCTATCCTCGTTATAGATGAGGAGGTTATCGCGTGTGAACTCCTGCAGTACAAACTGCAGCAGGAGGGGTTCCGCACCGATGTCTGCCATTCGGGCGAGGACGCGCTGAAACTCCCCCTCGGAGAGTATAACCTGATTCTCGTCGACCTGATGTCGAAACCGTTCAACGGTCTGAAATTTACCGAGGCGGTCAAGCGTAACCCCGACTTCTCGAGTGTGCCGATTATCTTTATCTCGGCCCGCGCCGACGAGGACGATATCGTCGCGGGGCTCGACGCCGGAGCCGACGACTATGTCCAGAAACCTTTCTCGGCCCGCGAACTCGTCGCCCGCGTGCGCTCGGTTCTGCGCCGCCGCCGCATGCTCGCAAACCGCCGCCTGAGCAATATCCTCCGCTATAAACAACTCCAGGTCGACATGGGCGCCGGTCTGGCCTCGATCGCCGGACAGCCGGTCTCGCTGACCCGCATCGAACACAATCTGCTCTCGATGTTCCTGCGCCACCGCAACCAGTTCTTCGACCGGAGCGAAATACGTCTCGAGGCCTGGGACGAGAATTCCGAGGTCTCTGACCGTACGGTCGACGTCAATATCTCACGCCTGCGGAAGAAACTCGGCGAGTATGGGTCGAACATCGTGAACCGCCAGGGCTATGGCTACGGCTTCATTGAATAAACCGCTCCGGAGCCGTCCGTCGCGCAACCCGTTGCCAGACTGCGCCTCGGGGCTGCCGCTCGAGGCCGGATGCGACGAAGCGGGCCGCGGCTGTCTCGCCGGGCCAGTTGTCGCCGCGGCTGTGATCCTCCCCGAAGGATTCTCACATCCCCTCCTTAACGACTCGAAACAACTCTCCGAGGCGCGGCGTCTCGAGTTGCGTCCGGCGATTATGGCCGAGGCTGTCGCCTGGGGGATCGGGATAGTCGAAAACGACGAAATCGACCGGATCAATATCCTGAACGCTTCGATCCTGGCGATGCACCGCGCCCTCGATGCTCTCGACGTCGTGCCGGAGCGGATCGCTGTCGACGGAAACCGTTTCAAGCCGTGGCGCGACGTCCCGGCCGAGTGTTATGTCAAGGGTGACGGCAGGTTTGCCAACATTGCGGCCGCATCGGTCCTGGCGAAGACCGAGCGCGACATGATAATGACCCGCCTGAGCAGGGAATACCCCTGCTATGGATGGGAGGGGAACAAGGGTTACCCGACGGCCGACCACCGCGAGGCTATACGCCTCTGCGGTCCCTGTCGGCTCCATCGTCTCAGTTTCCGCCTTCTCCCCGACTCCGCCCAGCCTTCGCTGTTCGACTGAATTGACACGCGGTGTGTTGATGCCTCTACTGCTGCATGACCGAATCAACCGGGGCAGCCTCGGGCGGGAGGATGTCGAGCCAGTAGGCCGGCGATACCTCGACCGTGCTGTCGCTGTATTCGAGTTCGGGCGACGACCCGTCGGGGGTGTCGGGAATATATACTATGGCATCCATCCCGTCGGCCGACCCGAACCGGAAAATCTCCTGGGCGATCGACCCCTCGATGTCGACACGTCCGGCATAGACCGTGTCGGGTTTGTTTCGCATCCTCTCGGGCGAACCGTAGACAACAAGACGGTAGATCGAGTCGCCCGACTGGTCGATACGGTAGACATGGCGGTTGTGGCGCCCGACCATACACCCGACCGGTGTCCAGTCGTCGCTGGCGAGTTCGTTCCAGAGGCTCTCCCTTTCGGCACGGCGCAGGTTGTCGATCTGCTCCTGCTCGGCCGGAGAGATGCGCGTCACGGCATATATTTTCCCGTCGTCAATCCAGATCCACTGATCCTCTTCGGTCGACCAGCCGCGCCAGCCGAACTGCTGCCATCGGCCGTGCTTGGCCGAACGCCTCAGCGAGTCGTCGACCATTGTCCGGTAGTAGCGTTTCATCCCCTCCCGGTCCTTGATGTCATGGAGAGGGTAGGGGCGGCGCAGGGGGTAACTGACATATCGGGAGAATTCCTCGGGGTCGTCAATCGAGACGATGACTTCGGCGATTTCGGCCGGAGCCTTCGGGCGGTTGCCGCAGGATGTCATCCCGGCGAAGAGAGCGAGGGTGGTTAAGAGTAGTGAACTGTATCGTTTCATATCGGAAAAACGGAGATTTGGGTCAATTGTTGTTGTGTCAGCGGGGTCAGTTGTGTCATCTTCGGCATTCCGGCCGCCAGGAGGGGTTCGAAAAGGGTGTCGAACTCCTCGGTCCGCCGTTGCAGGATCCCGTTGTGGACTTTTCCGCGGTAGCGGCAGTGGGCCAGGTAGATGTCGCGTATGTCGCGGTCTCCGGCAGCGAGTTTTTTGACAATCGAAGATCGCTTTGTCGCCCCGGAACCGATGTTGTAGGCCAGCACGCCGAGAATCAGCGAGTCGCGGCCGTATTCGCGGAATGCGGCGCAGTTTTTCAGCAGGTCTTTCCGGAGCAGGGCCTCGGCGTCGGCCTCGTTCATCGCCTTGCGGCGGCTGAATTTCTCGCCGCGAAGAACCTTGTGGCCGTAGCCGACGAAAGGCCAGTGGCGCGGCTGGTGGATGGTCTCATATTTCTTTATGATTTCGACGGCCTTTTCGAACATAGTGTCTGTCCCGGCGGTCGCGTGGGAGACAGACCGGCTGTCGGGCAAGGTCGCGGCGAGTATCGCTGCTGTAAGAAACAACAGCGCGGGAACGAGCCGCGATATTTTTCGTTTTATGGTTTTCATTGTTGTAGAAACCATCGAAGAATGTAAAAAGTTGAGACGCGGTGTCGTTTTGTTTGGAAAAAATTTGCTTTTTGCCGGGTTGTGTGCTAATTTTGTCACGGCGATAAGCCCCGGAATTCCAACCCCTGTCTCCGTGGCGCTCTGTCGCGCGACACCCTTTTTTATGATTGCAACATTAGACACCCCCCTTTTTGATCTCCCCGGAGCCGAATTGCTCTCGGTCAGGGCTAAAAATATCTGCCGGGCATCCGGCATCGAGACTCTGCGAGACCTCCTGGACTGTACGGAGGAGAGTCTTTCGAACCTGAAAAACTGCGGACGGAAGAGCGTTATGGAACTGCTCGACCTGAAGTCGGACTACGACCGGAGTCTTTTCTCCGACGGCTCCGGCTTCAACCGCCCGATTATAGCCGCGCATTCAGACCGCGAAAGTTTTGTCGGCCGCCTTGTCGAGGCCTGCGAGGCGCTCCTCCGGCGCCTTACTCTCCCCTCGGGCGAACTCCCCGCCGAGATCGCGCTCGCCGTCGGACTGACCGGCGGAGATCTCCCGCGCTTTTTCGGCGCGCTGGCCGACAACACCCGCCTCTGTCTCGCTTCGGTCTGCGGCGGGGAGGTCGAGAACCGGTCGCGCGACCGCAGTGCGGTCGCTGCGTTGCTCGGAGGAATGGCCGACAGCGAATCGCTGACGCCGGCCCACCAGGTTCTGCTGGCCGAATCGGTCCGTGTGCTCGGCGAAATGGCCGAGGAGACAGCGGTCGAAGACCGCTATTTCGCGCTCGACCCGTCGGCGCGGAAACTTCTCCAGCGGGAGTATGAATCTCTTTTCGTCAGGATGCTCAGCGTCAGGGCCCGGAATGTCTTCCGATCTATGACCGGGTTCCGGGACCTGCTCCCCTATCTGCTCGGGCGCCAGGATGTCGAGTCGGTCAATTTCAAAGGTGGCGGGCGCAAATCTGTCATGGAATTCAAGGCGCTGATCGCGGCTGCCTCCGAACTGCTCGAACGCTTCCTCTCCTCCGGCGAGACCTGTAAGTCTCCCGACCAGTTGAGGCGGTCATATATCCGCTCGGAGTATTCAGACAATTTTCCTTTCCTCGAACCCGGAGAGATCGACTCCCTGGTCGAACTGACTGCCGGAGGGGGTGGCGAACTGCCGCCGTTCTATCTGCTCGGACGATATATCTCGCGCCAGCCGGGACGATCCTTCAGTATCTGGCGGAAATTCTACGGCTTCGGCGCCGAAGAGGGAGCAAATACTCCCGAGATGACCGCCCTGGCCGAGGAAATCGGGGTCTCGCGCGAGCGCATCCGCCAGATTCTCAGCGGGGGTCTCCGTTTCCCTCCTGCGCTGGCGCCGGTCGGCGCGCGGCTGACTGAGATCTTCTCCGACGACTGTATCCCTTCCTATTCCCCGCTGTTGGCGGAGGATGACGACCGGATGGGGCTGACTGTCCGTCAGAAGATGGCGGTTGTCTGTGCGGTAAATCCCGAATATGCGATCGAGTCTGTCGCTGACGGGGGAAATCTCTACCTGGTCCGTCGCGAACTGTTGACGCACCTGTCGGTCATGACCCTCTTCACGACCCTTCGCCGCCGCGTTATGCTCCGCCGTGCTGTTGCCGAGACGCTCGATGTGATAGACTGGATCCGGAGCATGACCGGCGGAATCGAACTCCACTCGCGCGTCGCGTCGGTCGCGCCTCTCTTTGTCGACGAACTGGCGAAACTGCCGAATGTCGAGGCCGCGGGTCCGACATCGCTCCGTCTGCTGCCGAGCCGCGTCGACTATCGTATAGAGGTCGCCGACGAACTGCGCCGCGAGGGGAAGCCGCTGTCGTTCGAGACGCTCTACGAGCGGGTCCGCAGCCGTTTCCCCGACGCGAAATTCCCCTCGCCGCTGTCTTTCCGGCTCTATATCTATCAGAGTCCCGAGGTGACCCCTCTCGGAAAGAGCGGCAACTATGCGCTGAAAGAATGGGACCTCTTCGCCGGAACGATGGTCGATTTTGTCTACAAACTGATATCCGAGGCAGGCGAGCCCCTCTCGGTCGATTATCTGACGGAGATGACGCGCGAGAATTTCCGGTCGACAACCCCCAGTTCGATCCATACGCTGATCTGGCTCGACGAACAGCGCCGGTTTGTCGCTTTCGCCGACGGCTACTACGGGCTCGCCGGAGTCGATTATCCCGGGTGGGAGGAGCGGCTGAAGAGGTCGCAGATGCGCAGGCCTTTCGACGAACGCTTCGGCCAGTTGAAGGAGTTTGTCCGGCAGCACGGACGGATGCCTTTTACGAGCGACGACGAATATGAGTGCAGCCTGACGCGCTGGCGCACGAACCTCCAGCGCGGTCTGCTCGCGGCGTCGCCCGACGAACTCGACCGCCTCGAGCGGTTTGTATCCGAGAATTCGCTGATTCCCCAGAACGGTTTCGAATATCGTTTCCTGGAAAACTGCCGCAGTTATCGCCGGGTTGTCGAGGAAACAGGCCGACATCCGCTCCGCGCCGACTATGCCAATCTCTACGCCTGGTTCAAAAAGACAATGCAGGGGCGCGAAGACCTCGATGGGAACCGCCGCCTCTATTTCGACCGGCTGGCCGGCTTTCTGGCTGACCGGAATCTGTTGAACAAGAGCGACCGTCGAAAAAAATAATCTCGATTAGCCGCCGAAAAACTTTGTTTCGCCGTCTGAATTGATTAACTTTGCTGACACGAAACGGAATATAACGAAAATTCTTACCAAAATATATATCTAACATGAGCAAACCCTACGTTATCGGTATCGATATGGGCGGTACGAACACCGTCTTCGGAATTGTCGACGCCCGCGGCACAGTTATTGCCAGCAACTCTATCAAAACAAAGAAACACAGCGATATAAACGATTATATCGACGAACTCTATACGGAGACAATGCGCCTGGTCAAGGCTCATGACGCCGTCGACAAAATCCACGGCATCGGCATCGGAGCCCCGAACGCGAACTACTTCACCGGCATGATCGAGGATGGCGTCAACCTCCCCTGGCCGACCCCGATACCCCTGGCCCGCATGCTGAGCGACAAGTTCGGCATCCCCGTCGCTATCACAAACGACGCCAACGCCGCCGCTATCGGCGAGATGACCTACGGCGCCGCCCGCGGCCTGAAGGATTTCATCATGATCACCCTCGGAACCGGTGTCGGCAGCGGTATCGTCGTAAACGGTCAGATGGTCTACGGCCACGACGGCTTCGCCGGCGAACTCGGCCACTGTATCGTCAAGCGCAGCAACGGACGCCTCTGCGGCTGCGGACGCGCCGGGTGTCTCGAGACCTACTGCTCCGCGACAGGTGTAGCCCGCACGGCCCGCGAGTTCCTCGAAATCCGCGACGAGCCCTCGATCCTCCGCGAGATGTCGGTCGAGGATATTACCTCGAAGGATGTCTACGACGCCGCTATCGCCGGCGACAAACTCGCCCAGGATGTCTTTAACTACACCGGCCGTATCCTCGGCGAAGCCCTCGCCGACTTCACCGTCTTCACCGCCCCCGAGGCGTTCGTCCTCTTCGGCGGACTCGCCAAGTCGGGCGAACTCCTGTTCAAACCGGTCCGCGAGGCGATGGAGAAGAACATGCTGAGCATCTGGAAGGGTAAGGTCAAGGTTCTCGCGAGCGAACTGAAAGAGGCCGACGCCGCTGTCCTCGGTGCGAGTGCGCTCGGCTGGGAGGCCAAGACTCCTGCCGCACCGGCCGCTGCAAACGATCTTCCGGTCGTACAGGGCTGACAGATAAACAGAACGGAGCCACGCCCGCTGACGGCGTGACTCCGTTTTGAAATTTTCTGAAGAAAAACGCGAGAAAAATTTGCACAGTTGGAAAATTAGCCGTAACTTTGCAACGCTTTTCCTCGATATAGTGTCGGAAAGAGTTAATAATGCTTCAGTAGCTCAGTTGGTTAGAGCACCTGACTGTTAATCAGGGGGTCGTTGGTTCAAGCCCATCCTG
>JAMPGR010000038.1 GCA_023663805.1 Clostridium sp.
GGCCCTCGGACGCTGCGCCGGCGGCCCGTCACGCGTCGCTGCACGTGTCGCCGCGGCCCCCGTCCTCCCCGACACGACCTATAGCGACCCTTCAGGCCTCAACACCCTCTATATCTTCTCGTCGGAGAGCGGGGGCTACGCTGTCGTCTCGGCCGACGACGTCGCTCTCCCGCTGCTCGGCTACAGCGACACCGGCCGCTTCGACAGCCGGACGATTCCCCCGGCGATGCGCGGATGGCTCGCCGCACGCTCGGCCGAAATCGGTGCGGCGGCAGCCGCAGGAGTCCCGTCGGCTACTGAGACCGCCGCAGTGTCGCTGTCGGACTACGACCTGTCGCACAGCGGCGAGATACTGGTCGAGTCGCAGTGGAACCAGGATGACCCGTACAATTCGCTCTGCCCCGTCTACTACGGCAGCGAACGGTGTGTCACCGGATGCACGGCGACAGCCGTCGCCCAGATCATGCGCTACCACCGCTGGCCCGAACGCGGAACCGGATCGAACACCTATGTCGACGAGATCATGGGGCGCGATGTCGTTCTGAGTGCCAACTTCGGAGAGACGACCTACGACTGGGACAACATGCCTTTCCACACATATGAATACGAGACCGCGGCGCAGCGCAACGCCGTCGGGACACTGATGAGCCATATCGGAATTGCCGCCGGAATGGACTATGCGATGGACGGCAACGAGAGCGGCGTTTCGGTCCTGAGCGCACAGGTCGCCATGACCGGCAACTTCGGCTACACGGTCGCGACGGAGTATCTCAACGCATCGTGGTTCACGGCCGACGAGTGGCACCGCATACTTCTGGGCGAACTGAACGCCGGACGCCCCGTGCTCTACACCGGATACTCCCCCGGAGGAGGCCATGCCTTTGTATGCGACGGCTATCAGCCGCAGGGGGATAACATCTACTATCATTACAACTGGGGCTGGGGCGGCGTGGCCGACGGCTGGTTCCGCTATACAGCCCTCGAACCGGGCACGACAATCGGAATCGGCGGCGGATCCTATGTCTTTAACGACGGACAGGAAGCCGTCGTCGGAATCCGTCCGGCGGCGAAGGGTGACAAACAGACCGCCAGCATGGTCGCCTACGGCTCTCTCTCCCCGGCGACGGTCTACCCCTCTTTCGGCGAGACAATCGGTCTCGACTGCGTCGATGGGGATTATAACGCCTTCTATAACTATTCCCCCGTCAAGGGAGAGCAGATCTACAATACCGGCCTCGAGATGACATCGCTCGAGGACGGATCGGTCACCTACCTGAAGGGCCCGAAATATTACGGTCTCGACCGTACGTACGGAATCTGGCAGGCCCACGCCGTCATCCCCCAGGGCGTACTCCCCGAAGGACGCTACACCGCCCGCCCGGTCGTCGCCATATGCAACCAGTATGGCAACCCTACAACAGCCTGGAACCGGTTCCGTTTCCCGAAGGTCTACTGCGACTCGGTCAATGTCGTCATCGGCAAACACCATATCGAATTCTACAACGCGAAATCGCAGACGGCTCATCTGCTTGTCGATGTCGAAGAACTCCCCGAAGAGACCTACGACGGAGAGACGTTCAACTGCACACTCAGCATCGGAACCGAATATTCGAACTACTCGGGTCATTTCTCCCTGAAAATAAAGCATAACGGCATCGAGACCGAACTCGGCCGGACATCGCGCCTCAGCCTCGCAGCCGGAGCCGCACCGAAGCAGGTAACAATCGAGTGCAACCCTCTCGACTGGACATTCCACGATGGCGGCGACCTCTACCTGACCGACGGGAACAACCGGATTGTCGGCGAACTCGGCGAATTCCGGACCGTTCCTGAACCGGCATCGATCGGCATAACCGACCACGACACGACCGACGGCGGATTCCGCGCCGGCGACACTGTGGAGATTCTTTCGGCCTCGGGACAACTTCTGCGCCGCGTCGGGATTGAGGCCGACGGCACCGAACCCTCGATGACAGACCTTCCCGCGGGTGTCTACCTCCTCCGCAGTGGAAGCCGCGTTGTCAAGAAAATAATCAGATAAAAATCCTACTGACACTTCGTTTTTTCCGACATAACCGATTTATGAAACGAATAAAACTGTATGTCGCCGCGATACTGACTGCGCTGTCCGCCTTCTCCCAGACACCCTCGGAAGTCAATCGCCCCGATGCCGGAGGCTACCTGCTCCGCGGCGAACTCCTCGAAGGCGTCGGGCTCTACGGCGCGGCTGTCGACCAACTGACAACTGCCGCGACTCTCGATCCCGACCCCCGCCAGGGGGAGGATATCCTGTGGCTCTCGGCCATAGCAGCCCTCCGCCGCGGCGACGACAACACACTCCGCCTCCTCGAAAAATATATCGCCGAATATCCCGGGTCGGCCCGGATTCCCCTGGCGCGCGTAGCTGTCGGCGACTGGTATTACGGCAGCGGCGACTATCGCCGGGCACTCGAGACGTGGGGCGCGGTCGATCTGTCGACACTCGCCCCCGCCGCCCGCACCGGTCTCTCATACCGTCTGGCCTGCAGCCGGCTGATGACTGGCGACCTCGCCGCTGCCGAGCGCGGCTTCGCCGGACTCCGGGGCGACCGCAGGTATGGGAACGCCTCGCGGTTCTATCTCGGCTATATCGCATACACTAAGAAAGACTACACGGCCGCAAAAAAATATTTCCGCGAGACAGACCGCAACAGCGCTCCGGCAAATGCGGTTCCGGCGTTCATGGCCGAGATTCTCTATACGGAAAAGGACTGGGACGGCGCACTGAAGGAGGCGCGGAGCGTTCTCGCCGACCGGAGCCTCGAAGGATACTCAGTCGAGGCGCGGCGGATCGCAGGCGAATCGCTCTGGCAACTCGGCCGGCGCAGCGAGGCCCTCGACTACCTCTGGAAATATGCCGCCGAGGCGGAGTCCCCCGCTCCGTCGGCGTTCTATATTCTCGGAATCTCCGAATATGAAGCCGGGCGCTACAAGGAGTCGATCGGACTCCTGCAGAAGGCGGTAGCCGATCCTTCGCCAATGACTCAGAGCGCGATGCTCTACCTCGGCCAGTCCTACTCGATGACCGGTAACACGAATTCAGCACTTCTGGCTTTCGAGAAGTCATACCGTATGGACCTCAACCCCCAGGTTACCGAGGCGGCGTTCTACAACTATGTCGTAACGAAACTCAATGGCGGCCAGATGCCGTTCGACAGCAGCGTCGGATTGCTCGAGGATTTCCTCCGCAGATTCCCCGACTCGGCCTACGGCCCGGAGATCGGACAATATCTCGTCGACACATATATCCGCGAGAACGACTTCGAATCGGCTCTCGAGACCATCGCGCGTATAAAGAACCCCTCGAAAGAGATGGTCGCTTCGCGCCAGCGCGCCGAGTTTATGCTCGGAACGCGCGAATATGCCAACGGAAAGCGACGCAGCGCCCTCGAACGTTTCGTCAGTGCCGCCTCGGGCCCCGACCAGTCGATCGCCCGTCAGTCGATACTCTGGCAGGGTGACTGCCAGTATCAACTCGGCCAGTACGACGCGGCGGTCCGCAGTTACACACGATTCATCAACCATTCGCCGCGCGACGGAGAGAATCTCTCTCTCGCTCGCTACGATCTCGGCTACGCCCTCTTCGCCCTCGACCGCTACGACGAAGTTGCCCGCGAATTCCGCGAATATCTCTCGACAGCCTCCGGAATCACTCCGGCGACACGCGCCGACGTTCTCAGCCGCCTCGGCGACTGCGCTTATTACACGGGCGACTATGCCGCGGCCGAGACACTCTACTCCGACGCTCTGGAGGCCAACCGCCGGACAGGAGACTATCCCCTCTACCAGATGGCACTGATGAAGGGTCTCCGGCGCGACCACTCCGGAAAGATCGAGGCAATCGACCGCCTGTCGCGAGACTATCCCGGCTCGGGACTCCTCGCCGCCGCCCTTCTTGCGAAGGCCGAAAGCCAGTCGGCGACGGGAGACAACAGCGGGGCGCTGGCGACCCTGTCGTCGGTCGTCGCGAAATATCCCGCGACACTCCAGGGGCGTAAAGCCGCGCTCCAACTGGCAATCACCCAGGCCGACCTCGGCCGCCGCGACGAGGCCGTCGGGGCCTACCGCCAGGTCATCACAACCTGGCCGACGAGCGAAGAGGCACGCCTTGCCGCCGACGACCTGAAACGTATCTACGCCGACCAGGGTCGTCTCGGGGAATTCACCGATTTCCTCACTTCTGTTCCAAATGCTCCGGCAATCGAACCGTCGGAATATGACGCCCTGACGTTCGAAGCTGCCGAGAAGGCATATTCCTCAGGCGACGACACCTCGCGCCTCGAGGCATACCTGAAAGAGTACCCTTCCGGGGCCTTCGTCGACAACGCGCTCTATTGTCTGGCTTCGGCGGCCGACGCCGAAGGTAATCCCCGCCGGGCCCTCGAACTCGCTTCGCGTCTGCTCGACGCAAACCCAGACTCTGAATATGCTGAGGATGCCCTTTTGCTGAAGGGGAGCGCCGAGGCCGAACTCGGCCGTGACCGCGACGCCCTGGCAACCTATACCGTACTTGAACGCCGCGCGTCGGGCTCCGAATTCCAGCGCGAGGCGCGACTCGGCATAATGCGTCTGGCTCTCAGACTCGGCCACTACGACGAACTGCTGTCGGTCACCGAACGTCTCGCCGCTACCTCTGCCGCCGGAGAGAGTGACCGCGCCGAAATCGGCTACAGCCGCGGACAGGCGCTCGACCGGCTCGGCCGCCACGACGAGGCCGACCGAACCTGGAGCGAGGTAATCGCCTCGTTCCCCGGAGAACAGTTTGCGTCTCAGAGTGCAGTCGCGCTGGCCGAATCTCGCCTCGACCGAAAACAACTGAAGAAGGCCCGTTCCGGAATCGAAGAGTTCGTCAGTTCGAATCCGCCGCAACAATACTGGCTCGCCCGGGGCTTTATCGTTCTGAGTGACATATTGCGCGCCCAGGGCAATACGTTCGAAGCCGACGAATACCTGAAGACCCTCCGGAACAACTATCCCGGATCGGAACAGGATATCTTCCAGATGATCGACCAGCGTCTGCGCTGAAAAAGATGACAAGAAAAAAATGAACAGAATCACAAATATATATAGTCTGCTGGCCGTCGCCGGGGCCGTTGTCGCTCCGGCCTTCGGGCTGTCGGCTCAGGACCTGACGAAGGAGATAACCGTCGAACACGAGATTGTGACCGAAAAACGCGAGGCTCTGAAGCCCGGGCTGACCCCGTCGGTCACCCTCGCCCCGGTCAGACAACACGACCTGAAAATCTACGCCGACGGTGTCTCCGTCGGAATCACGCCTCTCCCCTCGCGCCTCGCTCCGGCCGTCGACGGAGATACGGTCTCCGCCGACCGCTCGCGCGGATATGCCGCCGCCGGATATTTCCCAATCTGGAACACAGCGCTGTCGGCCGGTTATCGTTTCGTCGAAACCGGCTCGACCCGTTTCCGCGGCTGGATCCAGTATGACGGTGTCGCCTACACCGAAAAACGCAGTCTCGCCGACGGGGAACAGGCCGAACGGAAGATACGCCGCAATACCGCCTCCGCCTTTCTGTCGCTCGATCAGAAGGCGGGGCGCCACGGCCTGGTCGAGGCGCTCGGAGCCTATACCTACGACCGTATGAATCTCCCCCGGCCGGCCGAACCGTCGTTCGCGACGGGACACCGGACGGTCAACCGAGCCTCGTTGTCGGCGACATACCGTAATGAAGCCTCGTGGCTCGGGTGGTATGCCGGTGCATCGTTCGGTTTCTTCGGCAACAGCGGCGAAGCGGCTCCGGTCGCCGCGACCGCGATGCTCCTGAAGCCTGTCGACGAAACGACCGTCAGAGTTGTCGGCGGCGTGTCGACGCGCGACTGGAGCGTCCGTTCGTCGTGGGGCATCGACGCCGAGTATGCCAACTACTCCTGGTCCAGGCGCTATCTCCCCGCATCCGGAAGCGACGCCTCCGGAATGAACGGATCGACTGACAGGGGACTGCTGACGCTGAAGCCCCATTATACCTGGTCGCCCGGCAAAGGGTCGGTCAGAATCGGAGCGCGCGTAGATGTCGCCTTTAACTCAGGACGCGTCTTCAACATCGCCCCGGACCTTCTGTTGCAATGGAGCCCTGTAGCCCAGTTCTCGATCGGCGCCCGCGCGACCGGCGGCGTCAGGGCGAATACCTTCGCCGAACTCTCGGCTGTGACCCCATGGTGCTCCCCCTGGGCAATCTATGGAAACTCCCGCGTCGACCTCGATCTCGAAGGGGAAATGCGAGTCGGCCCCTGGAACGGTCTGTCGCTCGAACTCTTCGGCGGCTACGCGACCGGACACGACTGGCTGATGCCCGTCGGCGGCGACGGCCCCGTCCGGTTCGAGCCGATGAAGCTCAGCGGAGCCCACCTCGGCGGCGCCCTGAACCTCGACGCCCCCCGCTGGGTCAGTCTCCGCCTGAGTTACGACCGCTCGCTGTCGGATTCGCACGACAATGCCTGGCTCTACTGGCGCGACCGCGCCTGCCAGGTCGTCAGGGGGTCGCTGACTGTCACCCCCCTCGAGCCGCTCGCGATAAACGTCGCGATGGAATTCCGCGACGGACGCCATATCTTCGAGGCGCTCGTCGACGCGCTCGACTACTCTGCCTCCGGCCCGTCGGCCGGTCTGCTGCGCGGGAACCAGCCGCTCGGCGTCGCGGCCGACCTGAGCGTCGGAGCCTCCTGGCAGTTCGGCCCGAAACTGAGCGTCTTCCTCCGCGGAGAGAACCTCCTCGGGCGCCGCTGGTATGAACTCGGGATGATGCGCTCCCAGGGGGTGCATGGTCTCGCCGGTGTAACCTGTAAATTCTGACACGTATGAAATCCGACAGCATCGTACTGATACCGACATATAACGAAAAAGAGAACATCGCCGCGATCATCGCCGCCGTACTCGCGCTCGAGCCCCGGTTCGACATCCTTGTCATCGACGACAACTCCCCCGACGGCACGGCCGAGATCGTCCGCGGCATCATCGCCGTGAATCCCGGCCGGGTCCACCTCCTCAGCCGCCCCGGAAAACAGGGACTAGGAACAGCCTACATCGCCGGATTCCGCTGGGCGCTGGACCACCCCGAATATCAGTTCATCTTCGAGATGGACGCCGATTTCTCACACGACCCGAAAGACCTTGTCCGTCTTCGTCAGGCGGCTGTCGACGGCGCCGACGTCGCGATTGGCTCCCGCTATGTGACCGGCGTCAACGTCGTCAACTGGCCGATGAGCCGCGTTCTGATGTCTTACTACGCCTCAGGCTATGTCCGCATGATCACCCGCATGCCTGTCCGCGACACGACCGCCGGATTTGTCTGTTACCGCCGCCGCGTGCTCGCTTCGTTCGACTTCGACAATATCCGCTTCAAAGGCTACGCCTTCCAGATTGAGATGAAGTTCACGGCCTGGATGATGGGTTTCCGGATTGTCGAGGTGCCGATTATTTTCGTCAACCGTGTGCTCGGCGAAAGCAAGATGAGCAGCGGAATTTTCAGCGAAGCTGTCTTCGGTGTAATACGCCTTAAGGTCTCGAGCTGGTTCAGAAAGTATCCGAAGAAATTGGAAGAATAACGTTTCTGTGTATGAAGACTCTGATATACAACTGTTCTATCGTCAACGAAGGGGAACAGTTCGACGGCTTTGTCGTCGTCGACGGCGAAATAATCGAAATGGTCGGACACGGCGCGCCCGATGCCGGACTTCTCTCCGCCCCCTCCCTGAAGGTCGACCTCGCCGGAGCGATGCTCCTGCCGGGGGGGATTGACACCCACGTCCATTTCCGCGACCCCGGCCTGACTCGTAAGGGGGATATGGCGACCGAATCGGCCGCCGCAGCCGCTGGAGGAATCACCTCCGTCATCGACATGCCGAATACATCCCCGGCGACCGTGTCGGTCAGCGCATGGAAGGAGAAAATGGCGCTCGCCGCGACGAAATCTGTCGTCAACTACGGCTTCTTCATCGGGGCGACCAACTCGAACCTCGACCAGCTTCTCGCGGCCGACTACTCGCGCGTTGCCGGCATCAAACTCTTCCTCGGCTCCTCGACCGGGAACATGCTCGTCGACTCCGACTCGATGCTCGGCCAGCTCTTCGCGAAGGCTCCGGCGCTGATCGCCGTCCACGCCGAAAGCGAGCGTATCGTCTCTGACAACCTCGCCCGCGCCCGCAGGGAGTATGAAGGACGCGAGGCTCCGGTCGCGCTCCACAGCGAGATCCGGTCGCGCGAGGCCTGCGTCGAGGCTTCGCGTCATGCGGTCGAACTCGCCCGCCGCCACGGCGCCCGGCTCCACCTTTGCCATATCTCGACCGCCGACGAACTCGACCTGCTCGAGCCCGGCAGCGAGCGGATAACCGGCGAGACCGCGCCCCACTATCTATGGTTCACCACCGCCGACTATCCCCGGCTCGGTGCCCGGATAAAATGCAACCCGGCGATCAAGAACGAAGGCGACCGCCGCGCGCTCCGCGAGGCTGTCGCCGACGGACGTATCGCGACCATCGCGACCGACCATGCCCCCCATCTCCTCTCCGACAAAGAGGGGGATCTTTTCCACGCGGCCTCCGGAATGCCCGGAATCCAGTTCTCGCTCCCCGTAATGACCGAACTGTCGCTCGAAGGATACTTTCCGATGACGACCGTTGTCGAGCGGATGAGTCACGCTCCTGCGCGGACATTCCGTATCGACCGTCGCGGATTCATCCGTCCGGGCTACTACGCCGACCTGACGGCCCTCGCCAGACTCGACGATCCCCGCGAGGTCAGCGACGCCGACGTCGTCTCGCGCTGCGGATGGACTCCCTACGTCGGTGCCCGGTTCCACAGCCGCGTCATCTCGACCTGGGTCAACGGCCGCCGCGTCTACGACGGCACCGCCGTCGACCCGACCCCGGCGGGCCTCCCCCTCCGCTTCGGCCGGTAATCAAACCGGCCTACTGCCGGTTGCAGCGCAGCCCGAACATGTGTTCCGCAAAGAACCTGACGACGCTGACATTGACGGCGTTCCCGAACTGCTTGTAGGCCTGCGCACACTTGTCATCGGGCTGAAAACTCTCCGGGAAACTCTGCAATCTCGCGCATTCCCTCGGTGTCAGGAATCGGCGGCGGCTGCCGACAATCGAGGTCTGTACAATCGCAACGAGAGCCGGAAAATAGGAATTTACTTTCACGCGGATCCCTGACGGTCGCAACTGGAAAATCTGTTTCCAAATATCGGGATTCGCGGTCTGACCCGCCTGCCATTCGAGTTTCGCTTTTGCGCCGAAAAACATCGGATTTCGCTTGGCTCTCGGAAGCCATTCGTCGATGAAAGCTCTGTTTTTAATATACAGATCGTTGTTTTTCAGAATGAAGTTTCTCTTCCAGGCCGGATATTGGTTTAGATTTTCATCAGAATCAAGATCCCGCAGGCGGTCAGACCAGACCGGAAATCCCGGCAGTCTCGAAACCTTGATGTTCTGAAGAAATTCATTCCATAGATCAATCAGATTTTCAAGATCGGCAGATATGCGATAGGTCTCCAAATCCGGGATTTCGGAATCCTCTTGCAAGATATCATCAATCGAACATTCTGGAAATTCCTTTTTATCGAATACGAACGGAGGGATATCGCCGATATCGCTGCGGACACACATGATATAGACCCTTTCGCGGTGTTGTGGTATTCCGAAATAATGAGGACTGAATATAACCGGCTCCGGGAGCAGGTTATAGCCCAACTCAACCAGTTTGTCATGAATCACCCTCCATGTGTTACCATTATCATGACTGGCGAGATTTCGTACATTCTCCAACAGGGCATATTTCGGTTTATGATATTCTAGTATTCGGCAGACATCGAAGAAAAGCGTGCCTTTTGTCTCATCCTCGAAACCCAACCGCTTGCCTGCCTTCGAGAAAGCCTGACAGGGGAATCCTGCGCACAATACATCGTGGGCCGGTATCTCATCCGCCCTGACCTTCGTTATGTCGCCTGCCGGTTCGATGCCATAATTTGCCTTATAGGTCTTGCGGCAATCAGTATCGATATCGCACGCGAACACACAACGTCCACCCAGAGGTACCATCGCCTGATGGAATCCTCCGATCCCGCAAAACAGATCGATAAATCTAAAAGTCTCCATCATCGGTCAAATATATATATATCTGAACACTACAAAATTGTCGTTTCCTAGAACTTTCTTATTTATGTTGAATTTGGGCTTTCTTGCGTGTCCGTCGGGTTGTCTGCCTTGGTTGAACTGCGTCAATACTTCCCGAAAGTTTACCCTGTTAAGTTCTACGATTGACATTCTGACGAACTTAACCAAGTTCTTCATCCGGGCATGGTATGACATCTCATCCTTATCATAGGACGGATCTATGCTCCGGATATAACTGTTTCTACCTTTTGTCGCCTCATACCCGGTCACTTCGCTGTCTTTTATTGTCTCATGCTCGTAGATGACATACCAGAACCTATCGTATTTATAGATACATTCGATCAGGTTTTTCTGATCGTTGCCGGGAGATTTGGATTTATTGACATCACTGGCTTTAAGGTCACCATAAAAGTCTTCGTCCTCAAATCGTATGTCAAAATCCAAATCCCCCTCTGCCTTCAAGGAACTTCCGACATAGCGCATTTTCTGCGTAACGTCGTTCTCGACAGTGAATTTATTGAATTTATATTCCAGGAACCAGCCCGCCCATTCAGCCTGTCGCCACTGTTGCCATCCATTGCCGTGCATCTCCTTTATGACCTCGAGAGCCTTAAGCCATTCTCCGAAAGGAAAACCGCAGTTAAACTTTCGAAACAGATCAAAAAGGCAATTTGTGTCTTTTGCACGTCCAGCCAGATACTCTGGGAATTTATCTCTTCGAATCGTAGTTATAATGTTGCCGTAATAGTCCTCTTTCTCAAAGACGCCATATGTCATAGCCTGGAAGAGGTCGTTAATGTATACATGCGCTGAGGAATTATGACCTTTCTTTGCCAGATAGGTAGTCTTTTCGAAATCGATAAAGATTATATTATCCCCGTGGAACTCATCGCCATAGTGATATACTCCAATATATCTGAGATCTATATCGCGATTCTGGCTGATAACCGAGCGGGCATACTCGTTAAACCATCTGGGTAACTGAACCCTTTTCTTGAAAACAGGATGAGGGCTACCAAGATAAGTGCATGATCTGACTAACAGATGGTATATCTTACCGTTGTCGTCATATTCCAATACCCATTTTCTCGGGGGAACCTTGACCACTCTGCACTTATCCTTTCCAAGGACGTCTATGATACAATCTTGCAACTGTTTGTTTGTAAGAGGTTGATCCTGCGCTACAATTAGACTTTTGTCTAGCGTTATCTGTTCGCTTTCTGCGTTCATATTATCTGGTTGTATACTGATATGTCTCGTCAATTTGTTGTAATGCACAGCGTACCGACCTTGCCAGTTCATAACCCAAACGCGGTGGGACTGCATTGCCAATCATTCTGTAAGCAGTTTTTATATCGTCGTAGTCGAATATAAAACTATCTGGGAAAGTCTGTATCCTCGCACATTCCCTGACGCTTAATCTCCTGTACTGCGATAATTTGTTTTTCTGAAAATCCCAATTTTCATGCCCGAAATACTGCATTTTGGGAGACGAAGGGTGTAACGGGGCGAATTCAGCCGTAGCGTTTATCGTAAACGATGGCTGGTGCCAATCCCTGCGCCTGTTTCCTCTATAATAGAACGGACCGAATTCCGAGTCTAATACTCCGTGGTTATGATATTTTCCAACAGGTGTGGCCGGACCATACGAACTCCGTCTCACATTTCCCGTAACGCGTATCGGTTCATCCTGAATATTACCTATAGCTCTTTCCAGCGATACAGGCTCATCACACGTCGGATTCGGGAAATTATATTTTATCTTCATACCCTTTCTGAAACCGATAAGGAAGACTCGTTCCCTGTTTTGGGGTATCCGGAACTTGACTGAATCGAGCAATGTCCAGTGCACATTATAGCCAGAACTGTCCAGTCGGGATATGAAATCTTCAAATACAGCCCTGAACTTATCGTCAAGCATACCTTTGACATTTTCGATCACAAAAAATCCGGGTTGTTTCGCGCGGATAAGTTCGATATATTTAAGGAATAACTTTCCCCGGTCATCATCCAGTCCGTTCATTTTCCCCCCGACACTCCATGACTGACAGGGGGGGGCGCCGATAAACCCGTCACAGTCTGGTATGACCGCGGGATCGATACGGCGGATGTCGCCGATGACAAGTTCTGTGTCGGGGTGATTGCGCAGATATGTGTCGCGGTACCGCGGTTCGAGTTCGTTAGCCCAAACCACGTCGAAGCCTGCCTGTCGGAACCCGAGGTCGAGACCTCCGCATCCAGCGAAGAATGACGCTACTCTCATAATTGATATCAATGCAAAATTATAAATAATATTTGGAAAAACAAACCGACGGAAAACGTCAGCAACAGTTTCGTGCTCCTCTCCTTGGCGCAGTCAGGGATATAATTCCGGGCAATCGAGGAATAAAAAATCATGGCCTGCCGCGACATCTCGTCGGGGCAGGCCACTCATTCTTTCATCATCAATAAATCAATCTAAACCTAATCAATCAATATCTTT
>JAMPGR010000039.1 GCA_023663805.1 Clostridium sp.
GGTCAGTTGCGACTGGAAGTGGGCTTTGGGCGAGTTGTATATTCGAACGTATCAGTCGTTTGGTGAACTCTACCGATGAAGAAACATATTTGTCGTTATTTGGTATAGCAATCACGGTAGAGAAAAACGGCAGACAAGGTTCGTTGTCCTCGGAGTAACTTGCCATTAAATCTTCCGGATGAATCATTAGATATCCGTTTTCATCAACTGAGAACGAAAAATCCATTTCGTTATAAGGTATATCGAAACTTTGCGTTCTACGTACGGCAAAGGCGGTATTAGCAGAGATAATGACCCCGAGTGTCAGGATTAATAAATTCAGAGATGCGTTCATATAATTCCGGAGTTAGAGCTGTTTAGCCAAAATTGGGTTCATTACCATCGGTTATCAACAGGTTGACGTTTATTGATCTCGTGGATGATTCGGTTTGAATTAGTTTCTGCAAAAATAGTTTTAAATTTTGTTTTTGCAAAATATTCTGGACGATGATTTTTAAGAATGAACACCATGGTAACAAAAAATCCCCGGGAACTTCAGGTTCCCGGGGATGGAGGGGTATGTGTGCCGGAGGGGGCGTCAGCGGACGACGACCTTGACGTTCCGGAGCGTCTTACCGTCGCGGGTGACGGCGACGACGTAGACCGACGGATTGGCGATCGTGATAGTCGCTTTCTGTCCGGCTTGGGCTGAGAGGCTGCGGCTGTTGACCAGCGCTCCGGCGGCGTTGTAGACGTTGATGACATAGTTGCCTTCTTCGGCGAAGTCGACGAAGAGGGTGCGGTCGCAGGTATAGACTTCGAGATCACCTGCCGACAGGCTTTCGAGAGCGGTCAGGTCGGCGACGGTCACGACAGGATACTCGCGGGTGTCGGAGCCGAGGGCGTTCTCGAGCGTCAGGCTGACGGTATAGTCGCGGACGCGGTCGTAGGAGATTCTGGCCGTACCTTCGGTATCGTTACCCTGGGCTTCGACAACGTTACCTTTGCGTGCGGTCCATGTCGGGAGGGTTGTAATCGCGTAGGTCTTGGCGTCGAGGAAGGGACATCCGGCGGTATAGTCGGGGTTCATCGGGTGTTGTATGCCCTGTCCTTCTTTTTCGCCCTTTACGAGTTCATACTTGCATGCCTTGCCTTGTCCGTTGTTGGCGAGGTTGGCGAAGTAGTATTCCTCATCGCAGTCGTTGTCGAAGTTCCAGAAGCCGAGAACATCGTCGGGGAGTGCTGTCGGATCGAGGCCGTTCATGGTCGCGGTGACTTCCTCGTCGGTAACGGCCTTGTTCCAGATAACGAGGTTGTCGATCGTCGCATTCATCGCGTTGATGTTCTGCGAAGTCGAGCCGAAGAGAATCCAGTCGGTCGATGTGACGGGGAATGATGTCGAAGCGAAGCCTGTCTCAGTCTCGTTGTCGCCGTAGGAGTAGCAGTTGCTGAAATTGGTCGAGAAGTTGTTCCAGTCGGAGCCTCCGCAGATTGCGCTCTCGCGGCTTCCTTTGCTTGCGTGCATCCAGCGGGTCATAGTCTGTTTGATGCCGTTGACATAGAGCGCATAGCGGATCTGACGCGATTCGTTATATTCGAAGACGTAGCATACATGGGTCCATGCCTGGGGAATCACACGGGTAGTTTCGGGGAAGAGGACGTAGAGGCGGTCACCCTCGGAGTTGCTGTCGAGCGAGCCGCCGAAAGGTCCGTCGTGGAGATTGTTGCGGAATTGGCCGTCCTGGTTGATGCGGCTCCAGAAGAAGCCCCAGTTGTTCTTCGGCCATGTGCCGGCGCGGTTCTCGATCGACATGAAGGAGTAGGTTCCGTCGGAAAGATTTCCGAGGCGCACCCATGCTGCTACAGAGAAGGAGTGGTTGGCCTGGAGCCCAAGGTTGCCGACATTGACGCCTACCTGTTTCTCGCCGATCTCGATGCCGCGCGAACCGAAGCCGTCGGCTTCGCGTCCGGTATAGGAGAATTCGGCGGTTTCGTTCAGGCCGATACGGATGCCGTTAACTTCTTCGGCGTCGGTGTCGTTGACGGCGAGCGAGAGGATCCGGGGGAGCGCGCCCTTGTCTATGGCGCTGACCTGGATAAACGATGCGAGGCGGCGTTCGCCCTCTTTCCCTTCGTTGACGACGACATCATATGAGCCGACTTCGGGAAGACCGTTGGCAACTTCGAAGACGACATCACCCGTCGATTCGGCGACCTTCTGGTTCGAGGAGTTGTAGATCGTCCAGGTTGCGGGGGCATGCTGGGCGTCGGTGTAGCCGATTTCGAAATCCTCGCCCGGTTTGATGGTCGATTTCGAGATTGTGATTGCTTCGTCGACTTTATACTCGGTAGCGGTCTGCCATGCGGTCCATGCGATTTCCGATTCGCTCGAGTAGTCGAGGTTGACCGCCGAGACGCCGAAACGAACCTTGTTCGATCCGCTCGGGTCGTAGGGTGCGGCGAAGATCAGAGCTGCCCATGAGGTTGTGGCGCCCATGTTGACGATTTCGCCACCCTCCTGCTGGAAGTAGATCCGGAAGAAGGAGGTGTTCACGTCGAGGTTATAGCAAGGCTCTCCGGCGGCCTTGTTGTTCGGCATGTTGAAGATAATCTTTCCGTCGAGACCTTTGTAGTTGTTGGCCAGGACAGTCGAACCGGTGACGTTCGGTTTCTGCGGGGTCATATAGGTTCCGCGGCAGATCGAGAATTCGCCCAGGTAGAGGTCGAGGTCTTTGGCGTTCTGGATGTGGAGGGCTACCATGGCGATCGGCGCGCGTTTGAGCGACTGACCGAGTCTCTGTTTCAGAACGAAAGTTTTTTCGATCCAGGCACCATCGTCGACATCGTCGGTCGAGGAGACAACCTTCAGGTCGCTCTCGCTGACGAGTTCGGTCTCCTGGCCGAGCATCGAAAGTGCGAGGGAGATATCGGCCGAACCGTTGCGCATTTTGTAACGGATGGTGATGACGTCGTTTGTAGCGAGCTGGAACTGGGTTTTGAACAAGTGGAGATATTCGTCGGTCGTAGATCCGCCGATATGGAGCGAGGAGCCTCCCATATAGGCGTCGTCCCATGAGAAGGCGACGTCGAGACCGTCGGCGGGGATATTCTCAGGGTTGTTGCCGAGGAACTTGTCGGCCTGCCAGAAGCGCCATGTCGGCATATAGTCCTGGATACCGATGTTATACCAGGGGCTGTTGTGCTGGCGTTCGCCTCTGTAGTTGAAATACTGTCCGTTGCCGAGGTTGAAGAAGGTGACGAACGGTTCGTCCGCGAGATCCCAGCTCAGGGTCGAGCGAGCGGTCATATAGCGCGACATGCCGAACCAGGTGTCGGAGGGCTGGAGCGAGGTCGTCGAGTAGACGTCGGTTTTGGCAATCGGGTTGCGGGCACCGTTTGTGAACCACTGCTCGAGGCGTTTCTGATATGTCGCCTGAAGAGCGGTCGGAGCCGATCCGTTTGCGTTGCGGCCTTCCCAGAGGTAGTTCATGTTGTGTGCTCCCCAGAGACCGATCGAGTAGTTGACATCGAGATGTGTCAGCCATTCGGTCGGGGTCTTGCACCCGCCCTGCATGTTCATGCCGGCGTAGACATCGCGGAGGTCTCGGCCCCATGAGGCAGCGTTGTTAACCGAGGTGTTGATTTTGTAGGTTGTGTTCCAGTTGTAGTTCAGGAAGAGACTCGTACGGGGCTCGTCGCTCGTTCCGAAGATATTCTTGCTGTCGTAGCCGAGCTGGTCGTCGAAGGAACAGTGTCCTCCGTCTTTGACGCCGCCGTACCAGATGTTTTCGAACACCGGGTTTTTATCGGCCATGTACTTCATCAGGTAGCCGTGGAGCGAGTTAAGGCCGTTGACGATCGACTGCGGGCCGGAGGTCCATTCGGAGTTGTAGCCGAGACCGTCAACACCGTGGTAGAGGAGGAACTTGGCGGCCTTCTCTTTGTCGACGGATCCCATGCCGTAGAGCAGGCTGCTCCATGCCGACGAAAGCGATGCGTTCGGAACGGAAGCGACGCCGGAGACGGCGGTGCCGTGTTTGTGGGCGGCGTCGGCGAAACCGCCGGGAACCCATCCGAAGGGAGATGTCCAGTCACCGTAGTGGGTGACATAGGGCCAGAGGGAGAAGACTTCGGAGTCGAATTCGCCGTTCGGGAGGGCATCGACATGGAACCCCTTCCATTCAGAGTAGGTCACGGGAACCCAGAAAAGGAGTTTTTTGTCGTTTTGCTCGTTAAGAGTTTCGTAGACCTGCGTCGCAGCGTTGCGGAAATAGGTTTTCGGCTTGACGCGGGAGATAAAGAAGTTTTCGTCCGGGAAAAGTTCTTGTCCGGGCTGCCAGGTGTTGATGTAGGTGTGGAGGCTCGAGCTGACGGGCCATTCGACATAGCCCTCCTGCAGGATCTGAGCCGACGCATTCATCGCCAGAACAGCCATACCGGAAAGAAGAAGATAACGTCTTTTCATGTGGTAAATGGTTTGTTGATTGATTTATAGGTAAATTATTGGTTTTTCGAGGGTAAACGGCCTCCGGCCGCCGGCCGACAATTTTGTGCAAAGTTACTTAAAATCCCCGGATTTGCAAAAAATGGTCTCTGTCAGACTCTGTCAGTCTGATTCAACAATCCGGCGAATCTGCTCCGGACTCATCTCATATTTTTCTGCGATCAGGTCGAGCGATATACCCATCGATGCCATAATCCGGATGCTGTTTTTACGTTCCTGATCCACACCCTGCTGGAGACCCTGCTGGAGACCCTGCTGGAGACCCTGCTGGAGACCCTGCTGGAGCCCCTGCTGGAGCCCCTGCTCCCTCCCTTCACGCATCCCTTTCTCATGTCCGTCCTTATGAGCCCAGTCATAATAGAGTTCCATATCCTGAAGGCGGCGCTGGGATTCGCTGTATGCGACAACATCCTCTTTCGCAAGACTTCCGAGTTCCGCGGCCTCAAACATATCGTCAAATTCGCCGCTCTGATAGGCTTTTGAATCCTTGTCCATCATATGCATATTCTTTATTAAAAATGTAACTTTTTCCAAATCTGTATGACATTCCTCCCAGGTAGGCTTAACCTGTTCAAGACAAACAATCATTATCCTCATCAGGTTCGAGAATATCTCGTGTGTTGTCCTTTCAGACATCATGATATCCTGTAGCAATCTTTCCGAGAGATGGGAGAATTGGAAATTCGAAAAGAAGATTCCATATACAGGACTGAAATTATACTTTTCTCCACGCTTCCCCTGCCCGGCCAGTCCTTTTGCGACATAGAACATAACCCGATTCTCCAGATTGGTGTGATAGGCCTGCTGCATTTCGACAATAAAATGCTCCGCTTCGCCCTGCGATGTGCAGTATACGTCATATATAATCCGCTTTCCGCTTGGATCCTGAGGAAGAATCTCCTTGTCGTGATAGACGACATCGGTTACATGAACACCTTCGTGCTCAAAGAATATATTCAGCAGACGGATCAGAACCGATTTGAATTCCTCGCTGCCGAACAGTCTCTTGAACCCGAAGTCAGTCATTATGTTTATGAAAGTCTCTTGTCGCTCGCTCATTTTCGTGAGTGTTTATTATCGGGGGCTAAATTACTAATTTATCCTCAACAACCCAAATTTTCGTGGCTAATTATCTGTCAAGGCGTCGCAGATTTTGATACGAAAAGCCCCGCGGACCCAGTTGTCGACAGAGACTGGATACGCGGGGTGTCGTTTATCGGTTGTTCCGGAGCAGGGTCAGTCGACGAGTATCTTCTCGACGGTCGCGCCCCGACGGCGGATGTAGAGGCCCGGGAGGAGGTTCGATGGGTCGGCGCGGAGCCCCTGGATCGTCCAGTATTCGGCCTCGGCAGCGTTGTCGGCCCCGACAGTCTCGATCGCGGTCAGGCGGTTCAGACGGAAGGAAATCGTTCCGTCGCTGTTCTCGGCGATTTCGCTCAGGGTGACAGGCGATTCTTTGCCGCTCCATTCGACCGGACGGAGCGACGTCACGAACGAACTCCCGGGGTAGACATCGCCGGCGGCGGTCGCTACGGTTGCTTTACCGTCGGCCTCGATGATGTCGACGCGCTGATGGTTCTTGGTGTTGTTCACCTCGTTGTTCTCCCATACATACGGCGAGTAGTCGATATGCCAAGCGAGCATGCCGTGGGCCGGAAGATATTCGTCCCATCCGGTTAACCGCCGGTTTTCGACGAGGAAGAATTCGTTAGTATTGTCGGTCGGGATTATCCCTCCGTCGCCTTCGGAGACAGCACGGAGCGTGACAATTTCTTCCGGAACACGCTTCAGGTTGACCGGCTCGTCCCATCCGAGGGCATAGCGTTCGAACATGCCGTATCCGGCCGGACGCCACGAGTCGTCGAGATAGCATCCCTGGTCGAGGACCGACCAGTCGCCGGGGGTGTATTCGGCATAATCATCTACGGTCGAATAGAGGTCGGGGAGACCGATGACGTGGGAGAACTCGTGGACCGGCGTGCCGATTCCGTCGGGTCTCGTTCCGAAGATCAGTTCGGAAGAGCAGGCGTAGTGGTCAATTGTCTTTTTGCCGAACTTCAGGTCATATTTGCCACCGGATTCGGAGATGTCCCAGGAGTGGGGCCAGACAGTATTGTTTCCGCCGCCGGCCGACTCGGGGTATCCGGCGTAGATGACGTAGACGTTGTCGACGACTCCATCTTCGTCGAAGTCATAGATGTCGAAGGTGACACCCTCTTCGTCGTAGAGTTTGCGGCAGGCGTCGATCGCCATCTCGTGGGCATAGCGGTCGTTGCCGCTCCAGTCGTTCTCGCCGTAGTATGACATCCGTTTGTCGAGGCGCACCGGCCCGTAGACATCGAACGAAGGGCGGAACTGGCCGCGGGAGTTGTCGACGAAATAGTCGCGGACGCTCCCGTATGCTCCGTCGATTTCGGAGAATCCCTCTTCGTTGAAGAGCCGGGTGTAAAAATCGAGCGGATCGTCAATCGTGAAGCGTTTGTCCTTGAATTCGACCAGGACGACCAGGGTTTTCATCTCGCCGCGGGCGACAAACGAGGAGGGGGAGAGACCCGGATTGCGCCGTGGAGCTCCGGCGCGCGAGGTGGCGGGACGCGAGGAGAGCGCGAGGCGGATTTTGGCGGGGTCATTCGCCCTGATGAAGTCGATGGCCGCTGCACTGCGCCGGTCGGGGTTGGAAGCGACGACTGTCGATGCGACCGGGGCGCCATTCTCGCCGGCGAGGGCGAAACAGACGACCCCTTCGGCGTTTTCGACGACAGGGATTCCGTCGGTTGTCGTCATATAGTGGCGCGACTCGTTGCCGTGGAAGATGACATTCAGTTCGGTCCCGTCGGGCTGACAGAGGGGGTAAACAGCGTTGCGGCGTGCGGGAACGCCGTTTACGGTCAGGGTTGTAGCGGCCAGAAGGAGGGTCGCGGCAGAATTTCGGAGTATTCGTTCGATCATATTCGGAGATTGGTCAGGTGTCTGGGGGGGTGATTATTGATTTTGTTTTTCGGGCCTGGGGTTAGTCGCGGGGGTCGAAGACCGTGTAGTTCAGAAAGTCGATCAGCGGCTGGAGCGATTTCATAATTTCGGAAGCCCTTGGGGGCCAGTCGGGATCGAGGAAGAACTCGGGGGAGACGTGATGGAACCTTCCGTACTCCTTCAGCCGGAGCAGGTCGATTTCGGGATGGTCTTTCGGCCATCCCTTCGGGGTCGTCTTCAGCCGCTGGCCGACCCATTCGGGGTAGTTTTTCCGGAGCGACGGCTCGGAAAGAATTCCACGGAACTCGTCGATATTGTCGACAATATCGCGGCGCAAGAGATTCAGTAGTGGGGCCGAGGGGCAGTAAATACCGCCCCAGAGGCCGTTGTCTTCGTTGCCTGGAGTGCCAATCTGAATATAGTGGCCGGCATGTTCGATCTTACGGCTGTATGGCGACAGGGTAGCCGAGAAGAAGGTCTTGTAGGGCGATTTGTCGGGGCTGAAGCGGGTATCGCGGTTGAATCGGTAGGTAGCTGTCGAAGGGGTCTGCGACGCCATCGCCGGATTCCAGGCGCTCATCGCCCCGATCAGGCGGTCGAGGTCTGCGTACCATCCCCGGCGCAGCCGGTTATAGCGTTCGCGGTTCGCGGCGAAGAATTCGCGGGAGTTGTCGCGACTGATCTCCTCGAGAAAGCGGAAGAGATCCGGCATATAGTAACCGTCGGCACGCATTATCTGACCTCCTCCCATTCCGCATCGGAGATCTGCTGCTGACGCCGGTATTCGACCCCGGCCGAACCATACTGGCGGCGAATCTCCTCTTCTGAGTCAACCTCGATCTCCTCGAATTCGACATATTCGCCGACCGAGCGGTCGATTTTCTTACGGCGTCCGGTATACGGGTCGCGGGCTTCGCCGGAGGTCTGCGTACGCGGGTTACCGCGACTTTCGCCTCCCTGGCGGTTGCCGGAAGGGGAGGAATAAAACGCACTTCTCATCTTTCTCTGGAACGAATATGCCTTCCAGAGTACCTTTATAAGGGGCCAAGCCATATAGACCAGCAGGGCGAGTATAATCAGTAGAAACAGGGCCATAGTAATTGTTTAACGGGGAAAAGAGGAAATTGTTGTGTTGTCAAACAGAGATTTACTCTCCGGCCTGATGGAAACGGGCTGTGACGGCCGACAAGAGGATATAGAGAATGATTGTCCACATCAGACCCTCGACGCCATCTATGGCGACAAAGGCGACCGCAGCGACGATGATTGCATAGCGGCGGAAGTTCTCTCGCCAGGAGAAGTTTTTGAACTTCAGGGAGAACATACGGTTCGACGAGACCATCATCAGCGACATAATCAGGATGATTACCGGGGTCGCTACGTGGCCGGCGTAGCCGTGGTTGTAGTTCCAGGCGATAAAGCCGATCCAGAAGATTGCGTTGGCCGGAATCGGCAGGCCGATGAAATTGGTCGTCTGGCGTGTGTCGACGTTGAAGCGGGCGAGGCGCAGGGCTCCGAAGGCCCCAATCAGCAGAGCGGTCCATGCTGTCCAGGATCCCGGGTCGAAAATCCGGATCTGGTTGAACAGCAGCATCGCCGGGGCGACACCGAAACTGACCAGGTCGGAGAGAGAGTCGAGTTCCTTGCCGACATCGGAGTAGGCCTTCAGAAGGCGGGCGGCCGCGCCGTCACAGAAGTCGAAGACCGCGGCAGCAGCGATAAAGATAAATGCCAATTGGTAGCCGGTCAGCGAGCCGAAGGTGTCGGCCTGGCTGAACGAGAGAATGATTGCGACCGAGCCGCTCAGGAGGTTCAGGCATGTGATTGTGTTAGGTATCTGGGATTTTATTGCTTTCCACATAGTTTTTTCTGTCTGTCGTTTTTCTGCCGGGTCCGTCCGGTCAGGATTTTCCGGGGCGGAGCCGGGCGATCTCGGTTACGCCGCCGGTTGTCGTGTCGCCGATTTTGACGAATATCTCGGTGTCGAGCGGAAGGTAGATATCGACACGCGAGCCGAATTTGATGAAACCCATGTGGTCTTCGATGTTCGCTTCCTCGCCGGGACGGGCGTAGGTGACGATCCGGCGGGCAACCGCCCCGGCAATCTGGCGGACGAGAATCGGCTGGCCATTATTGGCGCGGATCAGGACGGTCGACCGCTCGTTCTCGGTGCTTGCCTTCGGGAGATATGCCGAGAGGAACCGGCCGGAATGGTGGCGGACAATCTCGACGACGCCGTCGACCGGAAACCAGTTGGCGTGGACGTTCAGGACCGACATGAAGACCGAGAGCTGGATCGCCTCGCGGTGGAGACACTCTGGTTCGTAGACTTTCTCGAGGGCGACGACGCGGCCGTCGACCGAGGAGACGACGACATCGCGGCGGTCGCCGTGGAAGGCGCGGCGGGGGGAGCGGAAGAAGTTGAGCACCAGGAAGTAGAGCACTGCCGAAATGGCGGAGAAGACAACAGGTATCGCGACCGGGCGGGTAAACATCCACACGGGAACGTTGATCACCGCCAGCATCAGTATCAGGATGATCAGAATGTTCGTACCTTCTCTGTGTATCTTGACTTTCATGGGTAACGAAATTGTTCGGCCGGCCGCACGCCGGCCGATAATTTGTGCAAAGTTACAACATATTTCAGAAGTTTACAAAGAATTCTGAAACGAAGGTCGATTTCGCTTCGCAATATGCTGTTTCTCCTGCTTAAGCTTTCCGGCGTCGGACAGTCCGCTTCTTGCGGAGCACCATCGCTGTGCGCGCCGGCAGGTAGAGTTTCAGCCATTCGCGTCCGAGGGGGGAGTAGAGGTCGTCGTGGATCGTCAGATGGCGGACGCTCTCGTCGATGTTTTCGTAGCCTCCGAACGCCGGGGAGTCGCTCGACAGAACGACGGAGTATTCTCCCGGAGGGGCAAGGACACCATAGTCGCTGTAGGAGTTGACGGGGCTGAAGTTGAAGACAAAGACATAGTCGCCGCGCATGAAGGCGAGTATCTGGTCGTCATCCTTCTCCCAGAGTTTGTCGACGGCGAGGTTCTGGAAATTATGGATTCCGCCGACGAGTTGGATCATCGCGTTGTCGAAGGCGTTGAGGAATTTGTATTTCAAGTCGGGGTTGTCGACCAGATTCCACTGGCGGCGGGCATATTTGTAACTCCATCCGTTCCCTTCGCGGGGGAAGTCGATCCACTCGGGATGGCCGAATTCGTTCCCCATGAAGTTCAGGTATCCGCCGTTGATGGTCGCGAGCGTAACGAGACGGATTATCTTGTGAAGGGCCATACCGCGGGCGACAACTGCGTTGTCGTCGGAGACCATCATGTGCCAGTACATCTGGTCGTCGATCAGGCGGAATATGACGGTTTTGTCGCCGACAAGTGCCTGGTCGTGGCTTTCGACATATGAGATCGTCTTTTCGTCGGCGCGGCGGTTTGTCAGTTCCCAGAAGATCGCCGTCGGATGCCACTCCTCGTCTTTCTTCTCTTTGATTGTCTTGATCCAGAAGTCGGGGATACCCATCGCCATACGGTAGTCGAAGCCGATTCCGCCGTCGCGGAACGGCAGTGCGAGTCCGGGCATTCCGCTCATCTCCTCGGCGATTGTGATCGCGTGGGGGTTGATCGAGTGGATCAGTTTGTTTGCGAGGGTCAGGTATGTAATGGCGTTGGTGTCTTCGTGGCCGTTGTAGTAGTCGTCGTAACTGCCGAACGATTCGCCGAGGCCGTGGCTGTAGTAGAGCATCGAGGTGACACCGTCGAAGCGGAAGCCGTCGAAGCGGTATTCCTCGAGCCAGAACTTGCAGTTCGACAGAAGGAAGTGGAGCACTTCGTCCTTGCCGTAGTCGAAGCAGAGGGAGTCCCAGGCGGGGTGTTCGCGGCGTCCGTCGCCGTAGAAATAGAGGTCGGGGGAGCCGTCGAGGCGTCCGAGCCCTTCGGCTTCGTTCTTGACGGCATGGGAGTGGACGATGTCCATGATGACGGCGATTCCGAGTTCGTGGGCGCGGTCGATCAGCGATTTCAGTTCGTCGGGTGTACCGAAACGGCTCGAGGCCGCGAAGAAATTCGAGACATGATAACCGAACGATCCGTAGTAGGGGTGCTCCTGGATCGCCATAATCTGGATTGCGTTGTAGCCGTCGGCGTGGATGCGCGGAAGAATCTTGTCGCGGAATTCGACGTATGTCCCGACCCCTTCGGTCTGCTGGGCCATTCCGATGTGGCATTCGTAGATCAGCAGCGGTTTGACATTCGGGCGGAAGTCGTCTATATGCCAGTTGTAGGCTCCGGTATCCCATATCTGGGCCGAGAAGAGATGGCTGACCGGATCCTGGACAACGCGGGTCGCGTAGGCCGGAATGCGCTCCCCTTCGCCGCCGTTCCAGCGCACGCGCATCTTGTAGAAGTCGCCGTGGTGGAGCGCGTCGGCGGGGAGGTTTATCTCCCAGACGCCGCTGTTTCCGTCGAGGCGTGTCAGACGGTAGCGGGCCATGTCCTGCCAGTTCGAGAAGTCGCCGATCAGATAGATCTCAGTCGCGTTCGGGGCCCATTCGCGGAATGTCCATGAGCCGTCGGGCTGGCGGTGCATGCCGAAGTAGTTGTGGGCGTTGGCGAAGTTGTCGAGTGAACCGGCGCCGGAGCAGAGTTCCTGTTCTTTACGGAGGGCATCTTCGTGGCGTCCTTCGATCGCCTCGGCGAAGGGTTCGAGCCAGGGGTCATCCTTTATGATGTTCAGTTTTTTGACTTTTTTGGCCATATGTGTATAGCGGTTTCTGGGTATACGTGAATCTTGGTTACGGGTCGCGACCGTTCGGAAACGACCTCGCAAACATAATAAAAAAAAATGGCATAAGGTTCATCGGGGTCAAAAAAAATGACGTCGGGGCTAAATTTTGCGTTAAAAAGAACCCTGCGTCTTGGTAGTTGGCGAAATAAAGCGTAACTTTGCACCCGAAAATGACGCCCGGATGGCGGAATCGGTAGACGCGTCGGTCTCAAACACCGATGGAGCAATCCGTGCCGGTTCGA
>JAMPGR010000003.1 GCA_023663805.1 Clostridium sp.
TTATGAATTATGAATTATGAATTATGAATTATGAATTATGAATTATGAATTATGAATTACGAATTGGCCCAACCGCCGAGGGAGTGGAAGAACGTTATGACCGCCTCGATTTCGGCGTAACGGTCTGATGTCTCCGAGAGTCGCGCTTCGAGCAGACGCTGTTGGGCAGTCAGTACCTCGAGGTAGTTTGTCGGCGTATTGCGCATCAGCAGCCGGGTTGTCCGGACAGCCTCTTCGAGCGTTTCGGTCTGCCGGGCGACCCTTGCGGACGGCATCACCTTCACAGATATTAATCCGCGACAGCAGGCCCTGTACCTGCGGACGGATTTCGACCGTCTGACGTCCCTTGATTGTCGCTGAGAAATTAGTCTCAAGTACCTGGCTTGTTGTGTCGATCACGGCCGTCGGATACTCTCCCGCGGGTCTTTGTACCTTTCCCTTGTTGCCGCACGATGCGCATATCAGCGCCATTATCGCTAAAGCGGCAATTGACTTCCTGTTCATTATGTATGTCGGGTTTATCTTATCGATGGTTTATTATTGTGCTAATATTATTGGACGCCGTATTACTCCGTGCGTTTAATCGGAATTATACCAAAATATGTTAAACGCTGTTCGGAAATCTTAAAGTACTGCTGGATAGTATTCTGTGATGAATGGGAAAATTTTTTGGCAGAAAAGTTTGGCAGATTCGAAAACATGTCGTAACTTTGCACCGAAAAACCGAAAGATGGTGAGCATAGCTCAGTTGGTTAGAGCGTCGGATTGTGGTTCCGAAGGTCGTGGGTTCGACCCCCACTGTTCACCCCCATAATTTTATCCCTACTTTCCCGGAATATCCGTGACGGACGTTCCGGTTTTTTTGTGTTGTTCCCGGATATCGATGCGAGTCGGGTTAACAAGGGATAACAAAAATCGGGGAACGGAGTATAAATTGGAAAAATTATTTTAATTTTGTGAACATAAAAAACAGGAGCGGAGTTACTCTTTTATGGTCTGTAAATACCGAATCTGACGAACTCCTCCTGTCTGACAGTAAAATATATTGATTAAAATATGAAACGTATTCTCTTTATTCTGGCAGCCTTCGCGGCCCTTCTCTGGCTTCCGCTGTCGGCGACGGGGGCCGAAAAGGATTCCCCCCTGACTTTCGAAACGACAAACCACGACTTCGGAACAGTCCACGCCTCGAAGGGTGAGGTCAGTTACGAATTTAAATTCACGAACACCTCCTCCGAGCCTGTTGCGATACTGATGGTTACCAACGGCGGATGTGGTTGCACGACCCCGTCATATCCGAAAAAACCGATCGAACCGGGCAAATCCGCGTCGATCAAGATCACATTCAGCCCCGCTGGCCGTCAGGGGGAGTTCAACCGCGAAGTCAAGGTTCGTTACGCCGCCGCTAAAAAGAAGGGGAAACTGTCGCTGACTTTCTCCGGTGTCGTCGTTCCCTAACGCTGTGAAGAGATGGAACTTACTTCTAAAGCCCAGACGGTTGCCGCGGCCCTGCTGGTTGCGTTTCCGCTGATGACCCTCTCGGCCCTGCCGCATATAAAGTGGGACTCGATGAACCATAACTTCGGGGCGTTCAGCGAAGATTTGATGGAGGTCGAATACACCTTCCGCGGCATCAACGACGGCGACGAGACGCTCGTCATCTACGACGTCAGACCAAACTGCGGATGCGTCGTCGCCGACCGCTACTCAGGCCACGAATACGATCCCGGCGACTCGATCGAGATCCGTATTGTCTATAAAGCCGACGGACGCCCCGGACGATTCTCCAAGAAGATACAGATCCAGTCGAACGCCGACCCCCAGAAGCAGACCCTGATGATCTCGGGAACGGTTATCGGCGCCGACCGTACGGTCGCCAGCCGCTATCCCGTCGACGCCGGAAAGGTTCGTATGCATGCCTCGACAGCCATCATCGGAGACATCATGAAGGGGAGCAACGGCGGCGCTTATATAAAATGCTATAACAATTCGCCCGATACGCTCCGTCCAGAGGTCGTCGACAAGCCGGAATACCTCAGTGCGATCGTCGAGCCGAAGGTCGTCAACCCCGGAGAGATGTTTGTCATCTCGCTGAATCTCTTCTCGTCCCAGTGTCCTGAATGGGGACTCGTCACTGATTCACTGACCTTCCGGCCCGACCAAAATTCCCCGACGACAGTTCCGGTCGCAGTTACGGCGACAATACGCGAGAATTTCCGCAAATGGACTCCGGCCCAACTCGAGAACGCTCCCCACATCAGCCTCGAGCCCGCTGTTATCGACCTCGGACGCATCAGCCGCGACAGCGGACCCTCGACCTATCGCGTCAAAATCTCCAACACCGGACGAAACATGCTGAACCTGCGCCGCATATGGAGTCCCGACCCGACTCTGTCGCTGCGGCTCGGCGACGACAAGGTCAAAGGGGGCAAGTCGACCGAACTGACCGTCACTGTCGACCCCTCCCTCAGCCAGAGCGACGAACTGATCAACGCACGTATAACGATAATCGCCAACGATCCCGATCAGCCGACGACAATACTCCGCGTCGTCGGGGAGTTTACAGACTGAATCTGTTTCCTTACGAACTTCGAAACCAACCCAATCGCAACCATACCGCCGAAATCACATGGAACATCCCGAAAACGACTCGAAATATATCGGACTGACCGTCAATTCAGGTGTCGTACAGCCACCCTCCGTCAACCCCTACCTGAAACGCCGCAAACGACAGCCCCTGCCGTCGGCCGGCGAATTCGTCGAACAGATCCTGAAGGGGAATGTCACGATGCTCAGCCGCGCCGTGACGCTCGTCGAAAGCCTCGTTCCCGACCATCAGACCCTCGCCCAGGAGGTCATAGAGAAATGTCTCCCACACTCGGGCAAATCGCGAAGGATCGGCATCACCGGCGTCCCCGGCGCCGGAAAGAGTACGTCGATCGATGTCTTCGGGCTCCATGTGCTCAGCCGCGGCGGCAAACTCGCTGTCCTCGCGATCGACCCCTCGAGCGAGCGGACGAAGGGGAGTATCCTCGGCGACAAGACGAGGATGGAGAAACTCTCGGTCCACCCCTCGGCCTTTATCCGCCCCAGCCCCTCGGCCGGAGCCCTCGGCGGCGTCGCCCGGAAGACCCGCGAGACAATCGTTCTCTGCGAGGCCGCCGGCTACGACAATATCTTCGTCGAGACCGTCGGTGTCGGGCAGAGCGAGACCGCCGTCCACTCGATGGTCGACTTCTTCCTGCTGATCCAGCTCGCCGGCACCGGCGACGAACTCCAGGGGATCAAACGCGGCATTATGGAGATGGCCGACGGTATCGTCATCAACAAAGCCGACGGCGACAACATCGACCGCGCCAATCTGGCGAAGGCGCAGTTCACCAGCGCCCTGCGTCTCTTCCCGCCGACCCCGTCGGGGTGGCGTCCCGAGGTGCTGACCTACTCAGGCTACTACGAACTCGGAATCGCCGAAGTCTGGGAGATGATCGACCGCTACTTCGAGTTCGCCATCTCAAACGGCTATTTCGAGGAACGGCGCAATCGTCAGGCCCGCTACTGGATGTACGAAACAATCAACGAGCAGTTACGCAACCACTTCTACAACGACCCCGACATCTCCCGGATGCTCGCCGAAAAGGAACTCCGCGTCTTGTCGAACCGCCAGAGTTCGTTCACGGCAGCGAAGGATGTCCTCGACACCTACTTCGAAAAATTCTGCACCCTCTGATTCCGTTTCGGAACAATAAGCCCCAGTCGAAGCGTTCTAATGGAAAGCATCTATTATGGAGCGCTTCGAACTTTTTTATATACGAGGGCTATGAACGACACATCTACCATATCGGAACAGACTTTGACTTTCCGCCGCGCCGGTCTCGACGATATCCCGCAGGCAAGACAAATACTGACCGCGTGGACGCCGGGATCGCGGACGTGTGACCTGACCGTCGGAGGAATATTTATGTGGACCGACTACTTCCGCTACCGGATGGCTGTCGTCGGCGATACACTCTTTTTGTGCGGTCTGAACGAGAAAGACCTGCGGACAACGGCGTTTTCCGTCCCTTGCGGCCGGATATCCCTGGCCGAGTCGCTCGGGCTCCTACGGCAGTACTGCCGCGAAAGGGGGAGCGACTGCGTTCTCTCGGCTGTCCCGGAATCGATGATAGAGGAAATCGGGGAGGTCGCTCCGATTGTCTCGATAGAGCCTTTGGAGGATTGGGCCGACTATCTTTATGATATCAAGGCGATGTCGACCTTCAGCGGAAAGAAACTCTCGAAGAAACGAAACCATGTCAATCGCTTCTTCGCCGACAACCCCGGAGCGGAATACGAACCCCTCGACAGCCATAATATCGAAGGCGTACGCTGCTTCTTCGATCGGCAGCATCTGGCCCCCGACAAGTCGGTGACTGCCGACTTCGAGCGGCTTCAGGTGCTCGAAGTGCTTGCCCGGCCGGAGGCGTTCGGCTTCGAAGGGGGCGTACTGTCGACTCCGTCGGAGGGGATCGTCGCCTTCGCGATGGGGGAGGTGCTTGGCGACACGCTCTATGTCCATATCGAGAAGATGAACCACGAAGTCGCTGGCTCGGGGGAGACGATCTGTATGATGTTCGCCCGGGAAATGCTCGCCGCCCACCCCACTCTCCGCTATGTCAACCGCGAAGAGGATACCGGCGACGATGGCCTTCGTCGGGCCAAACTGAGTTATCATCCCGAGGCAATTCTCCGTAAATTCAACGTCACATTAGGTTGAAATTCGCGAATATTTTGCCTGAATTTGCAGAATATTTGTCTATATCGAAGGTAATACGAACTTTACGGCCGAAGAACAGATAAACCCAATCAATCCTTCCGGCCGATGGATCCTCTCCGCAGAATATTCGCCACTCAGATGGTTGACATACAATATCTTACTGTAGGAACGCGGCCTGCCGAATCCGCCCAGGCGTGGAGCAAAATCAGCGAGGTTACTGCGTCATTCGAGGCAGATGCGGCAGGTTGCGTCCCTACTGATTATCAATATGTTAGTAGTCCTATATACACGATTGACATCCGCGCCGTCGTCGCCGACGGCCGGATCCGCCAGATTACCCACTACTACCCCTACGGACTCCTCTGGGCCGAGACAACCGGCTTGTCGGCCAGCCTGCGCAAATAATTTGGTTACCAAATTTATGGTTGACTCTGCAATTGCTACAAATTGCGCTGTGATCAGAAATGAAATTTGCGCGGGTCGGATAAATGTTGTAATTTTAGGGTCTGAAACATAATATCCATGAAACGATGAACAAGACCCCGATTCTCAGTATGGCGGCTTTGGCCGCCGTTGCCTGCGGCCACACTGTCGCCGCCGGGTTGCCTGATCAGAAACCTAACGTGATCTTTATCATGTGTGACGATATGGGTTACGGCGACCTCGGTTGCTATGGCCAGCCCTATATCCACACCCCGAACATCGATTCGCTCGCCCGCGAAGGTGTCCGCTTCACCCAGGCCTACGCCGGCAGCCCCGTCAGCGCCCCGTCGCGCGCGTCCCTGATGACCGGACAGCATTCCGGCCACGGCGAAGTACGCGGAAACAAGGAGTACTGGCGCGATGTACCGATGGTCAAATATGGCGAGAACGAAGATTTCTCGCGCGTCGGACAGCATCCCTACGACACGGCTCATGTCATTCTCCCCGAAATAATGAAACGCAACGGCTATACGACCGGTATGTTCGGAAAGTGGGCCGGCGGTTACGAGGGATCACCTTCGACACCTGACAAACGCGGAATCGACGAATACTACGGCTATCTCTGCCAGTTCCAGGCCCACCTCTACTATCCCAACTTCCTGAACCGCTACAGCAGTTCGAAGGGGGACACGGCGACGATCCGTGTGACTCTCGAAGAGAACATAAAGTATCCGATGTATGGCGAAGGCTACGAAAAACGCCCCCAGTATTCGGCCGACATGATCCACCGCGAGGCCCTCGACTGGATCGAAAGCCAGGACGGCGAGACACCCTTCTTCGGATTGTTCACCTATACGCTCCCCCACGCCGAACTCGTCCAGCCTAACGACAGCATCCTCCAGGGCTACTACGACGAATTTACCGACGACAAGACCTTCGACGGAAGCCCCTGGTCGCGCTACAATCCCGTCACCCACACCCACGCCCAGTTTGCCGGAATGATCACCCGTCTCGACGCCTACGTCGGCGAGATTATGGAGGCGCTCGACCGGAAGGGCCTGCGCGACAATACGATCGTCGTCTTCACAAGCGACAACGGCCCCCACGAAGAGGGTGGTGCCGACCCGGTCTTCTTCGGCCGTGACGGAAAGTTGCGCGGCCTGAAGCGCCAGTGCTACGAGGGTGGCATCCGCGTTCCGTTTATCGTCAGCTGGCCAGGCGTGACCGAGCCCGGAACGGTCTGTGACCGCCAGATTGTCTTCTACGACATGGTTCCGACCTTCGCCGAGATTGCCGGAGACAAAGAGTTTCCTGCAGCATATCTGAATACCCGGAAACGCGACGACGGCTTCGACGGAATCTCCTTCGCCCGCACCCTCGCCGGCGACACGACCGTGACGCCCCACGAGCATATCTACTGGGAATTCCACGAGACCGATCAGATCGGCCTGCGCATGGGCGACTGGAAGATGGTTGTTGCCGGCGGAGTCCCCCGGCTCTACAACCTCGCTGAGGATATCCACGAAGACAACGACATCGCCGCCGAACATCCCGAACTTGTCGACCGGATGGTACGGATCATTCTCGCCGAGCACCGCCCGAGCGAATATTTCCCTATAACGCTCCCGACGTTGAACTGACGAAACAAAAAAGAGCGCCCCGCGGGGCGCTCTTTTTTGTAGGAGGTTACTCTTCGTCGGCGAACATCGGATCCCATGCCGGAAGCATCTCGGGCTTCTGCTTCAGGATCTCCGCGGCCTCCGGCGTCAGATACTTCCGGTCGACCACGAGGCGGAACATATATTCGTCGAACCATCGGTCAGTCATGATCAGGTGGCCGTCGTTCGCTCCGGGACCCCAGCTGTTCTCGACCATCCATTTTACCGGCGCGCCGTCGGCGTCGAGATCGACGGCGACGAGCGTCATCGCGTGGCTCGATCCGCTCGAGTGGGTCTGGATTCGCTCGCGCTTGTCCATCCCGAAGGTTGTTCCGAGCAGCGAGCCGTAGTCGAAGTAGTCGACATCGAGCACACCGCGGTCGCGGTCGAAGAACTTCCCGACGTCGCAGGAGAAATACATCGCCGTCGAATCCTTTATCGATGCAATAGCCATCTTCTTGATTTCTTCGACCGGGAGGTTGACGTAGGTCCAGTTTTCGCCGTCGTAACTATGGCGGTCATATTCGATCTCGTAGAGTTTCCAGTATTCGCGGCTCGGGTCGTTCATCAGCATGACATAGTCACGTTTCAGATCGTTCCCGAAAAACTCGTTGTAGAACGACAGCGGCGTATAGGTCTTTGTCTCGACAGCCTTTCCGTCGGCGTCGCGGCGCGTCCAGGTGAATTCCGTCGGCGGAACGCCGAGATTCAGGGCGAGCAAGCGGTAGACCTCGCAGAGCATCTGCTCCTTCCGTCCGGCAATCTGCTTCTGGCTCTTTCGAGCGGCGGCCATATCGCGGAGTTCGAGACCGTATTCCTTCAGTTTCAGCCCAATCAGATTGTTCATCCGCGAGGTCGAGTTCGAACTGTTTGTCTCGAGCATGACCTCGGCAGGGACAACACCATACTTCGTTATGATGTCGGCGATTCCGGTGAATAGTCCGCCGTCGCTCAGCGGATTGCGGAAGAGCCAGTCGACGGTTTTGTCGTCCATCGGACGGTCTGAGGTGTCGATGATTCCCTGGAGGAAAAGGTTCGCTTTCTCGAGCTGGTCCCAGAAGAAACAGTAGTTCTGGGAGAGTTTCAGTTCGGGGAGGTCGTGGCGGGCCATCGCCTCGGCGCGGAGCACGTTCAGCCCGGTGAAGAGCCAGCAGCGGCCGCTCGACTTCTGATCCGTGATCCCCTTCGAGGGAACGCGATGGCTGAAGTGGGTGTCGAAATTGTTTTTCGAGGCGGTGTTGACGGCGAGTTTGTTGATGTCGTTGTTCGAGATTGCATTGAAGATAGCGCGGTTTTCTGGGGTGTCCTTATATGAACTGCGAATCGATTCGAGAATACTGGGGGAGATACCTCCGCCGGGGGTCTGAGGCTGTTCACCCCAGGCTGTCGCGGCCATGAGGGTCAGGGCTGTTAGAAAGAGTTTTCTCATTGATTGATAGGGTATATTCGGTTGAAGTTCTGGAAGGTTATCTTGTGAATTTCGAGACAATCTCGTCGCGGCTGATGATTGAGAGAACCGCACGCCCGTCGGGGGTGTAGTTCGGGGTAGGGAGTTTCATCAGGTCGGCCAGCAGCGAGTCGATCTCCTGCTGTTTCAGCGGCGTCCCGTTACGGATCGCCACGGCCCGCGCCATTGCGAGCGCACTCTTCGACACGACGGTCTCGCCGTTGACGGCCGTATCCCCGACGGTTTCGGTCTCTTCGAGCATCCGCTGGAGAATCCCAGCGGGGTTATGGTTGCCGACGACGGCGGGAACGCCACTGATGTTCCATACGTTGTCGCCCAGGGGGGAAAGGTCGAAACCGAGACGGGCGACATCGGCGGTCATTGACTCGAGCAAGGCGTTCTGCGGGGCGTTCAGACGGAGTACCTCGGGGAATATCAGGGCCTGAGTCGAGACGGTCTCGCGGCCCATCAGATCGACATAGCGGTCGTAGAGGATACGGACATGGGCGCGGTGCTGGTCGATCACCATGACTCCCGAGCGGCAGGGGGTCAGGATAAACCGGTTCAGAATCTGGATCGCCGAACTCTTCGCCGGGTCGATCGGGAACGTGGTTTCATCTCCGCCTGCGGGTGAGTCAGTCAGTCCTAGATCAGGAGCCTGCGGTTCCGGAGCGGCCGCGGAGGGGAGGGGAATTTCAACGGAGGGTGTCCCGGGGTCGGTTTTCTGACCCTTTCGGCGGGTAAATTCTTCGTAGAGTTTGTCCCAGTCCTGGTTGACGGCAGCGGAGACACTCTCCCGGGTGTCCGTATCCTCCTCCTTCTCCCAAGCCGTCGCCCGGAGCGGACGCGGACGTGCCCCCCGGTCGATTTTCGACAGGTCGCGTTCGATTTCTCCTGTCGGTTTGTCGGGGAGGGGGGCTTCGGTCGCGGTGAAGGGATTGTAGGATGTGTCGAGTTCGATGGCGTGTGAGGCCGCGGCGTCGGGGTTGAAGACCGGGATTTCGGGGGCGTCGGCCTGGTTGAAGTCGATGCCGGGCATCGCGCTGAATTTTCCGAGCGACTCGCGGATTGCGGCGGTCAGAATCTGGCGGATTGCAAACTCGTTCTCGAACTTTATCTCGTTCTTGGTCGGGTGGATGTTGACATCGATTGTTTCGGGAGCGACGGTAAAGTAGATGAAGTAGTTGGGCTGCTCGTCGCGCGGGATCAGTTCTTCGTAGCATTCCATTACGGCCTTGTGGAAAGCCGGGTGGCGCATGTTCCGTCCGTTGATCAGCAGATACTGGAGCTGGTTCCGTTTCCGAGCGTTCGCCGGCAGGCCGATGAATCCGGAGATGCGGACGATTGAGGTGTCTGTCTCGACCGGAATCAACTGGCGGTCGAGGTTCTTGCCGAAGAGGTCGCAGATTCGTTGTTTAACGGAGCCTTTGCGGATCTGGTGGATGACCGAGTCGTTGTGGATCAGGGTGAAGTTGACCGACGGGTTGACCAGGGCGAGACGTTCGAACTCGCGGGCGATGTTGGCGAACTCGACCGAGTCTTTCTTCAGGAACTTGCGGCGTGCGGGAACGGTGTAGAACAGATTTTTGACCATCATGTTCGACCCCGGAGTGCATGCGCAGGGCTCCTGGCTTTCGACGCGGGTTCCGCTGATGACGAGCCGGGTTCCGATCGCCGAGTCGCGAGTCATCGTTTTCAGTTCGACTTGGGCTACGGCGGCGATCGAGGCAAGAGCCTCTCCGCGGAATCCCATTGTCTGGAGCGAGAAGAGGTCCGATGCGGCTGTTATTTTCGAAGTCGCGTGGCGTTCGAACGACATCCGGGCGTCGGTGTCTGACATACCGCAACCGTTGTCGACGACCTGTATCAGCGTCCGTCCGGCGTCGCGGATAATGATTTCGATATTTGTCGCTCCGGCGTCCACTGAATTCTCGACCAGTTCCTTGACGACCGAGGCCGGTCGCTGGATGACCTCTCCGGCGGCGATCTGGTTCGCGACGGAGTCGGGGAGCAGTTTGATTACGTCGTTCATCGGTTTTCGGAGGCTGAGAGTATCGAGAAGATTTCGTCTATCATCCCCTGGGGGAGACGGAGGCGGGGATCGCCGGCTTCGTCGCCGGCGGTTATCTCCTCGAGAAAATGGGGCATCTCGGCGCGGTAGATGGCGAACATCGCCGGATTGCGGCCGTCGTCGGCGTGCGACGCCGAGTAGCGCAGGTTCGCCAGACGGTCGGCGAGTTTGACCATCGGGGCGTAGGGGGTCTGGCGTATCCCGGCGTAGTATCTCCGGTCGGCTCGTTCGCTCCGGGTCCGCCCCTTTTCGTTTGTCAGGGCGTATGCGATTTCGGTAGCAATCAGAGCGGCGCGGTCATCCATGAACCGCCGCGCTTCGGCCATCACGTTGTTATAGGTCAGACGGGCATCCTCGATCGTGTCGTGGAAATATGCTCCGAACCAGACGGCGACGATGTCCCGGTCCGGCACGCCGATTTCGTCGGCGTAGCGCGCGACATTTCGGGCGACCATATCGAGATGGTAGACATAGGGGTGGTTATCTCCGTAGGTCTGGTTGACAGACCGGTGGATTTCGTCGGCGCGGTCGCGGATCCGCTCGGGGAGGCGGTCGGCGCAGTCGTTCAGTTTCTGCTCAAAATCGCTCATAGGGATATCGGTTCGGAATTCGTATTGCAAAAATCGCAAAAAAAATCTGAATCAGAAAATCGCCGGGAGAAAAAATAAGCCATGGTCTGAATCTGTTTCAGACCACGGCTTCGATATCGGCGGGGAGAATCAGGAGAGGATGTCGTATCCGCGGTTTCGGAGCGCCTCGAGCAGGTTATATTTCAGAGCCTCGCGGTAGTAACCGAGCATATGGGCGGCCCAGTCGTTTTCGGTCGTCGAGCCGGAGCGTGTGCGGTTATATTCCGCGACCTCTTTGTCGTAGCGGATCAGGTCTTCGGCGAGGTCGTCGTCGCGGTAGCGGTTGTGGTGGATGACCAGCGACAGGGGCTGCTTCGGTTTCAGGTCGGGGAGTTCGCGCGGGACGCCTATAGCCAGACCGCAGACAACGAAGACACCGCGAGGCAGACCGAGCAACTGGGCGATCCCCTCGGGGTTGGCCGTTCGCGCATATCCGATACAGCATGTTCCGAGACCTTCGGATTCGGCGGCGACGACCGCAGACATCATCGCCAGGGCCGCATCGACCGTACCGATAATCTCGCCGTCGAGAGTATCGGTAATCGGCGGCATGTCGAGCCCCTTCGCTTTGGCGGCGACGGCGATCTTGTTGAAGTCCGAGCAGAAAGCGAGGAAATGGTTGCAGGTCTTGATCTGTTTCTGTCCGGTCATCTCGTAGAGTTCGAGTTTCAGGTTCTGGTCCGTCACGTCGACGACGGAGAACTGCTGTCCGTTATAACTTGTCGGGGTGTTCCGGATCGCGTTGTAGATCAGTTCCATCGATTCGGCTGGAACCTGGTCGCGTTCATATCGGCGTATGCTTCGGCGCTCGAGGAGCGTCTCTTTAACTGTTTTCATAGTCTGGTCGAAAAAAATTGTGTCTCTATACCGTTGAGAACGTTCGCCGGGGGGATTATGTTCTCAGACGGCGGAACAGTTTGCCGACGACCGAATCTGTCTGTCGGAGCAGAGCGTTCAGTTTCGTGTCAGTGCATCCCGAGATATAGGCCTTCTTCTGGTCGGAACTCCACTGGGCGTAGTCGAGAATCGTCTGGATATAGTTTTTGCGCTCGACCTCGACGCTGCGCGACTCCGACAGCCAGACCGCATCGATCAGACCGCCGATCAGATCAGGGTCGCTCAGACGGTTCTGTCTGACGAACTCTCGCAGGTCTGCGACCGGCGGAGCGGTGTCGATCCAGCGCCGTTCGAGCCGGCGGAGATATGAAATTTTCAGTTCGGGCAGCCTCAGGGCGAGCGACATGACCTCGGCCGTAACCTCGGCGGGCTCTTTGGCGGTCAGCAGACACTGGAGCGAGTTCATCCGGTCGACTACTTTGTCGGGGAGTCTGACCCCGAAACGTTTGACATTGTCGATCACGCGGATAGCGCTCTCCGACGGTGTCCGGTAGACCTGGTCGAGATAGAGGGTGAAGATCTCGAGGGCGTCGAGATGGGAGAATACTTCGGGAGTCATCCGTTTGATCATCAGCGAGGCCTGTTCCATCGCGATGTTCGGATTTTCGGCGATCCTCGGCGAGAAGTATGCGACGACATCCGAGCCTATGCGGCTGAGTATCTCGCGGGGGGTCTCGGGACCGACGAGGCGGGAGAAGCACTCCTCGCGTGCGGCCATACAGATATTGTGGATCGGCCCGTCGATCTCGGCGATTGCCAGCGGATTGCGGCGATACCAGGCGACTATCTCCGAGATATAGGTCGAAGCGCTGGTCAGGGGGAAGAGGTCTGAAACCGTTTTGTTCTTCTCTCCGGCCGACATCGTCGAGCGGTAGACGGCTGTCAGGATAAAGTCCATATCGGCCGAGAAGACCCCGCGGAAGTAGGTGCAGATCAGCGCGGTCCAGACCTGTGGCTCGCGGCTCTGGGAGAGGGCGGCGAAGAAAGTTTCGCGGTTACCCATCATCTCCGGGGGGATGATACGGCTGACGATTCCGGCGTTCTCCTGGCTCAGCAGCCGGCCGAGATAGCCGTCGGCTCCGCGGGCGAAGATGAGGCGGGAGAGTTTCGCGACGGAGGTTTCGCTGATATCGAGTGCGGCCGGATTGCTCTGGCGGAGTATATCGGCGACAGCGAGGGTCCGGATCAGCGCAACGCCCGAGTCTGTCGTCTCGATCTCGTTGTTTATCATCTCGTTCAGTTTCGAGACAAACCGGCGCAGTTCCGGGTCGCTCAGACCCGACTGAAGAGTTCGTCGAACGAATCCCGCTGTCGCAACCGACAGTTCGAGGGGACGGTCTGAGTTCAGAGCTATCAGACGGTCGGCTTCGAATTCCGGATTGTCGATAGACGACGGGCCGGCCGAGAGATACCAGTCGAGAAGGAGCGAAAGCGAACCGGCATCCCCCTGACGGATCACTTCGCCGACGCGACGATAGACCGGGTTTTCGTTGTCGATGTTCCGGGTCGTTCCGTCGATCGTGTCGACGACGAGATAGTCGGAGGCGAAGAGTTCGGCGCGACGTGTCTCGTCGATGAAGACCATTCCGAGACTGTCGGGGACGCTGTAGCCTCCGGAGTAGTTTGTCTGGAACCACATTCCGGCGGTCAGTGCGCCCGGGAGCGCGCCGAGAACTTCGGCGACGGCGGGGATGCGGTCCCCCTGCATGATGACGATCAGTTTTGTCAGCGCCGTCTCCTTTCCGGCCAGGCGGTTGTCGCGGGCCTGGAGCAGACCGGCGACAATCCGGTCCATTCCGTCGACCGAGCAGACCGCTTCGAGCGGGAGCGGTTCGATCGTGACCGCCCGGGGTTCAAGCACGACGGGGAAGTCTGTCGTCAGCGCCTCGAGTCCGGCACCGTCGACTGCTTCTCCGGAGTCGCGGGGCATCCAGAGATTCGCTGCGGCGATCGACGACAGCGAGGCCAGCGGCGGAATCTGGTCGAAGATGAAGATATGGGTGAAGGTGCGGGTCCGGGAGAGGGTTTCCGCACCGCTGCAGTCGGCGATTCCGTAGCCGACGACAGCGTCGACCGTGCGGGTGACAGCCCAGCATTTTTTACTGCGGCCGGGGAGCGTCACCTCGCGCCAGCCATAGGCCGGGAAGCGTCCCTCCTCATAGTCGGGGTTCCCGACTGTCAGGCCGAAGGCGAGCGCTTCGCGGTGGCAGACGCCGTTGTCGGCCGTCAGTTCGTCGGCGAGTTGCCGGGCGAAATCCTCTTCGATGTCGCGGGTCGCGGACTGGATGTCGGAGACAGCGCCGTCGCGCGAGCAGTAGATCTCCCGGCAGTTCAGAGTCGTTGTCGCGGAAAAGTATTCCGGGGAAAGTTTCGTTTTCTTCATGCTTATAATACAACCTCCGTGTTCGTTTTGTTTGTAGACAAAGATAGTGAAATTTATCAAACAGACCAAAAAAGGGAGACAGACGATGTCTGTCTCCCCTCGTGTAGTTATCTGTCGGTTATTCGGCTTCGAGGAGAAGGACGCGCGATGCGTAGCCGAGGTGTTTGTGGTGGTCAGCGTTATGACCCTGGGGTATCTCGAGGCCGTTGGTCATCAGGAAGCGGCCTGTGAAAGACTTCCCTTCGTAGGGGAGGGGATTGCGGTCGATCCGGTTCAGTTCCGTCACCTTGTAGGTCTTGTCGGGGTCAAGGCCTGCCATCTTGACGCGCGGCAGGTGCTGGTCGACGAATGTCTCGGTTTTCCACCAATAGAAAGCTGCTTTGTCTTTCTCCGGAGAGACGAACATCAGCGAAGCGGCGCCCTTTCGGTCGTAGGGGGAGAGGAGGCGGTAGATGTCACCCTGCTGGACGACGGGGCGGATCCGTTTGTAGTCGGCGATTGCGCGGCGGGTCTGGTCCTTCTCCTCGTCGGTCATATCCTTCGGCTGAATCTCCATTCCGAGGCGGCCGCTCATGGCGACGTCGGTCCGGAATTTCAGCGGAACGAGACGGCCGGTCTGATGGTTAGGCGAAGCGGAGATGTGGGAGGCCATCGCGACGGCGGGGAAGAAATAACTCGTGCCCCACTGCATGTAGATACGCTGGAGAGCGTCGGTGTTGTCGCTGACCCAGAATTCGTCGAACCATGGGAGAACGCCCCAGTTGGCGCGGCCGCCGCCGCTGGCGCAGGCCTGGATTGTCACGTCGGGATATTTCTCGCGTATGCGCTTCAGGGTCTTTTCGAGGCCGCGGTGGTAGTCGATATAGAGGTGGCTCTGGTTGTCGGCTGTCTGGTATTGGGATCCGTGTTCGGTAATGGCCGAGTTGGCGTCCCATTTGATATAGTCGATTCCGGGATAATTGGTCAGGAGGGTGTCGACGACGGTGAAGACCAGGTCCTGGACCTTCGGGTTGGCCATGTCGAGGACAACCTGTGTGCCGCCGCGGGTCGGGAGCAGGTCGCGGTTGGCGGCCTTGACGACATATTCGGGGTGTTTTTCGAAGAGTTCGGAGCGGGTGTTGACCATCTCGGGTTCGACCCAGATGCCGAACTTGATTCCGCGCTCTTCGGCGTCGGAGACAAGGCCTTTGATTCCTGCGGGAAGTCTGTCGGTATTGACCGTCCAGTCGCCGAGGGAGGTATCGTTGTCGCGGGGATATTTGACACCGAACCAGCCGTCGTCCATGACGAAGAGTTCACCACCCATATCGGCGATGTCTGTCATCATCTGGCGCATTCCCTCCTCGTTTATGTTGAAGTAGACACCTTCCCAACTGTTCAGCAGGACCTTGCGCAGGTCGGTTCCGTGGGCGAGGCGGTGGTTGCGCCCCCAGCGGTGGAAGTTGCGGCTGGCTCCGCTGAGGCCCTCGCCGGAGTATGTCAGCGCAAGAGGGGGAGTCGTGAAGCGCTCCCCTTTCTTCAGGTTGTAGGAGGAATTGTCCTCGTCGATGCCGGCAAAGAAATGGTGGTAGTCGCTGTTATCGGTGTCGAACATGAGTTTGTAGTTTCCGCTGTAGCATAAAGCGGCGCCGATGACCGGGCCGTCGAGTTCGCGGCCGGGGCCGTCGAGCGAGATCATGACTTCGGAGTGTGAGGTCTGGGAGTTGCGTACGCCGTCGGTGTTCTTGATGATTTTGACGCCGTGGGGCAGGGGGGCTTCCTCGACGCGGCCTTCGTTGGCCCATGCGCCGTAGAGTTGCGAGACATGGACGTCACCACGGCGTATCGGGAGATAGCCCGACATGAAGCGGGTCAGACGGACGCTGCCTTTTTCGTTGTGTGAGGCCTCGGTCCAGGTCTCGATGACATCTTCGCCGGGGAAGGTCCGGTAGTTGACGTCGATTGTGAAGGGGTAGACGCGGTCAGTCATCGTGACGGTCGTTACGTGTGAACCGTCGGAGTCGGTACGTTCGGCGACGTCTGTGACAGCCATGTCGAGGGTCATGTTGCCGTCGGCGTGGACGGCGGCGAAGGCGTTGTCCCCTTCGGGCCAGAGGCCGTAGACCGGATATGCGTTATGGCCGCGGAAACCGCTGTCGCGGAGGTTGTCGATGTCGGTCGAATTCAGGAGGTTTCCGTAGTAGAGTGTCCGGAGGGGCTGCCCCTTTTCGGCGTCCAGCACGAGCGAAGTTCCGGGGGTCGCTATGTGGATAGTCTCGGCCGGGATAGCCAGCGGGGCCGCCGCCATAGCTGAAAGAATAATCAGACGGTTGATTGTTTTCATTTTGGTTATCGGTTTAGGTTGAATCGCTACAAAGTTACAAAAAAAAGAGGAGAACCGAAATCTTTTTTTTCGGTTCTCCCCCTGAAATGTCTGTCAGCGGATTTTATTCCTGCTTGTTTCGGTTTTTGGTTTTCTTTTTCGTCTTTGTCGCGGAGGATTCGACGTCGCGTTCCTCCTTCAGGTCGATCTCGTTTTTATCTTTGTCGACGACGCGATACTGTAGATAGGCGAGCGACTGGTCGGGCATGATCTTGAAATTCCAGCCATATTCCATCTGCCATTTACGGTATAGCGAGATGAATCCCTTCTTCAGGTAGGCATCGACGAAGGGGTGGACATAGAGGATGAACCCTGATGTTTTCAGGTCGTTAACGAGATAATCGATCTTTTCTTTCAGCAGGTCGGTGAACAACAGCGAAGGCTGTACCTTCCCTTTTCCGTAGCACGACGGGCACTCCTCGGATGTTGTTATGTCGAGCACGGGGCGGACGCGCTGGCGCGTTATCTGCATCAGGCCGAATTTGCTGAGCGGCAGAATATTGTGGCGGGCGCGGTCGTTGGCCATAATTTCGCGCATATGTTCGAAGAGCGTCTGGCGGTGTTCCGCTTTGTTCATGTCGATGAAGTCGATGACGATAATACCCCCCATATCGCGCAGACGGAGTTGCCGGGCGATTTCGTCGGCGGCGCGCATGTTGACTTCGAGGGCGTTGGTTTCCTGGTCCGAGGCGGCCTTCGAGCGGTTTCCGCTGTTGACGTCGATGACGTGGAGAGCCTCGGTGTGTTCGATGATCAGATAGGCGCCGCTTTTGAACGACACAGTTTTGCCGAACGACGACTTGATCTGTTTGGTTATGCTGAAATGGTCGAAAATCGGCTGGTCGTCGGTGTAGAGTTTGACGATATCCTTCCGGTCCGGGGCGATCAGATTGACATAGTTGTAGATCTGTTCGAATGTCTCGCGGTCGTTGACATGGATGTCTTCGAACGAGGGGTTGAAGATATCGCGCAGGACCCCGACAATCCGGCTTTCCTCTTCGAAGACTAGGGCGGGGGCGGTCGATTTCTGGGCTTTGGCGACGGCCGATTCCCAGTAGCCGAGCAGGGTCTTCATCTCGTGGTTCAACTCGGCGACGCGCTTCCCTTCGGCGGATGTCCGGATAATGACACCGAAGTTTTTCGGGCGGATGCTGCCGATCAACTGGCGCAGGCGAACCTTCTCTTCGGTTGTTTTGATTTTCTGCGAGATCGAGATTTTGTCGCTGAACGGGATCAGCACCATATAGCGTCCCGTCAGGGTGATTTCGGTTGTCAGTCTCGGGCCTTTCGACGAGATAGGCTCCTTGACGATCTGTACGAGCAGTTCCTGGCCCTGGGAGAGAATGTCGGAGACGGTGCCGTGTTTGTCGATATCGGGAAGAAGTTCCATCTTCGATATGTCGGGAACCTTATCCTTGTGTTCGAAAGCCTGTTTCAGGAAGGCCAGGTAGGACGAAAATTGGGAACCAAGATCGAGATAATGCAGGAAAGCATCCTTTTCGTAGCCGACGTTGACGAAGGCGGCATTCAGCCCCGGCATCAGTTTCTTGACCTTCGCCAGGTAGATGTCGCCGACAGCGTATGCGATGTTCCGGGCCTCTTTCTGGAGGGAAACGAGACGCGAATCCTCCAGGAGGGCGATCGACACCTCCTTGGGCTGGACATCTACGATCAGTTCGCTTCGCATTTGTTTTCGGTTAATGGTTTCTTTTACAGGTTTGTTACTTCTGTTTGCCGGGGCGTTCGGGCGCCAAACAGAAAGAACAAACTCCGCGGGGGCCGTGCTTTCCGTTTGTGGGGTCGGGCCGCCTCACGTCGAGTTTGTTCTCTGTAGCGCGCGTGTGTCGAATCGTCTTGATTATTTCTTCTTGTGACGATTCTTTCTCAGGCGTTTTTTGCGCTTGTGTGTGGCCATCTTGTGGCCTTTTCTTTTCTTTCCACTAGGCATGGTTAAGCGTTTTTATTGGGTTAAAGAATATGGTTTTTTGTTTCCTTCGGAATTTGTTTCTGCTGGAGGAGGGGATTATTCGCCGCCGCGGACAGCGTCCATAAATACTTTCGCGGGCTTGAAGGCCGGGATACGGTGTTCGGGAACGATAATCGTCGTGTTCTTCGAGATGTTTCTCGCGGTTTTCTCGAGGCGAACTTTCGTGATGAAACTGCCGAAGCCGCGCAGATAGACATTCTCGCCCTCGGCCAGGGAGTCTTTGACTGAGGCCATCAGTTTCTCGACTATTTCGAGGACGGCGGTTCTGTCGATGCCGGTACTCTTCGCGATCTCTTTAACGATGTCGGCTTTGGTCATTGTCGTTTGTCTAGTTTCGTTTGATATGAGTTAATTCGTTGCAAAACAAGCGAATATGCAACCGAAGGGCTTTCTTCGCCGTTTTGCAAGTGCAAATATCGTGATTTTTTTGCAATTAGATACAATAAGGGGTCATGTTTTTTAACTTTTCCCTTCATTTTTTCCTGACGGCGATTTCGCCGAGGGTTCTGACGCGTGTTGCACCTTCGGGTGTTTCTGCATCCGATAGGTCGCGGTCAAACCATATCGCGCGCCATCCGGCGCCGAGGGCGCCGCGTATGTCAGTATCGGGATTGTCACCGATAATCAGGTGGGCCCGGGAGTCGGCGACGCCGCTTTTTTCGACGGCGTAGTCGAATATACGGCGGTCGGGTTTGTTGATTCCGATGTCGTCGCTCAGGACGATCAGTTCGACCAGTGGGAGGATTCCGGTGTTGCGTATCTTGCGGTGCTGGACGTCGTGGAAGCCGTTGCTGATGATTCCGACATGGAGTTCCGGATCGCGGCTGACTGCACTCAGGAGTTCGACCGCACCATCGATCATGCGTCTCCCCTCGGCCAGGAGGTCGAGATAGTCGGTGTCGAACCGGCGCGCCAGGGCGACGGCGGTCTCTTCGTCGGCGCCGGCCGACAGGAAGGGGAGGCGGAAGCGGTCGAGGCGGAGACGATCCTGGGCGATTTCGCCGAGGCTGTAGAGACGCCAGAGTTCGTGGTTATACTCTTCGTAGCGGTCGGTCCACTGCTGCAACGACTCGAAAAACCGGTCGAGATGCTCGCGGCGGTAGAGAGTCGCGAGAGCGTCGCGTGCGTTGGCCGTGAAGTCAATCAGGGTGTTGTCGAGATCGAACCATACCCACCGGGTTCCTTCCGGAATTGTCACAGTCATTCTCCGGCGGTGTTTTCGGTTAACGGATTGTTGTCGTCGGCCGCGCCGCTCTCCCCTTCGATTTTTCTCAGGCGTCGTACGGCAAGGAGCGTTACCGGAAGGACCAGGATCTCGTAGAGGGTTTTCAGCAGGGCCTGGGTGACGGCAAGAACGGCGATTTCGCGCCAGGAGAGAATTCCCCCGAATGCCATCGGGAAAAATATCGCCGAGTCGACCCCTTCGCCCCAGAGGGTCGATACGATCGCGCGGAGCGAGAACGCCGCCGGGGCGTTCGAGGCCGTACGCTTCATGCGGCTCATGATCCAGGCGTTCATCATCGAGCCGCAGAGAAAGGCGACGAAACTTGCGGCGAAAATCCGGGGGACGGCGCCGTAGACGGTCGTCATCGCCTGCTGGACCGAGTCGTCACCGGCGTTCGGCAGGAGGATCGCCGCCTGCATCAGCAGCGACACGAAGAGATTCATCGCAAAGCCGAGCCAGATGACAAGGCGTGCGCGGCGGAAACCATAGATTTCGACGATACAGTCGTTTATTATATAGGAGAGGGGAAAGACAATGAAACCCGCTGTGATTGTCAGGGGGCCGAGGCCGACTATTTTTATCTCGAGAAGATTCGCGGCGATCAGGCAGACACAGAACAAGAGTGTCAGAACGAGAAACGTCAGCGAGCAATTCTGTTTTCTATCCATTATATCAAATCTTTGAAAACAAATAACTCAGGTCTAGCGACCAACGGCGCGATAATAAGTCTCCGCGGTTTTTTCGGCGATGCGGTCCCAGTCGTAGGCCGACAGGTCGTAGGTGCGTTCGGGACGGCGACCGGCGATTTTCCGTTCGAGCAGCGCGGCGAGAGCGTCGCAGTCGCCGGTCGCAAAGAAGTCGTCGGGGGAGAGTTCCGGGAGCCGGTTGGCGGGGATGTCGCTGACGGCTACATCGAGGCCGTAACTCATCGCCTCGAGAAGAGCGATCGGCAGCCCCTCGTGGTAGGAAGGCATCGCGTAGAGGGCGGCGTTGGACATCAGCTGGTTCATCCGCTCGCCGCGGATATAGCCGGTCATGACAACGCCGTTGTCGCGGGCCGTCTGTTTCAGGCGTTCGGAGTATTCGTCGGGGTGGTCGGTATCTCCGGCGAGAACGAGTCTGATATCGCCGGGAAGACGGGAGCGGCGGAGCGCCTCGATCAGGTCGTGGAAACCCTTCTCTTCGACAAATCGTCCCATCCCGACGATGTAGCGGCGCGGCTCGAGTCCGAGCGAGGTGATATAGTCGGTAGCGGTGGATTTTGACGGGGGTGTGACGCCATTATATATGAGGTCCACCCCTTCAGTTCGGCCGTAGCGGCGGCTGATGATGCCGGCGATGACGCCGGAAATCGCGATGACGCGGTTCGACCAGCGGGTTCCGAGGCGTTCGCCCGTGCGGAGCATCGTTTTGGCGAGGCGGCCCCATTTCTGGCGGTCGTAGTCCGGGCCGTGGTTTGTCATGACGACCTTCATCCCGAGCAGACGTGCGAGCGGAACGAGCAGCGAGGGGCCGACGGCGTGGATGTGGAGAATGTCGGGGCTCAGGGTGCGGGCCTTCAAGGTTGCCAGGAGTGTGTGGACAAACGCTTCGAGGCTTTTGCGTTTCGGGGCGTAGATGTCGGCCAGGCTCACGCCCCGGTAGTTGTCCGTCCGGTTCTCGTCGGTTATGTATGGCGTACGGCGGATAACCGTGACGTCGTGGCCCATCGTCGCCAGGCGCGGATAGAGTTCCTGGCAGTGTGTTTCGACGCCCCCGGGGATTTCGGGGATGCCTCGGGTCCCGATAACGACGATTTTCAGTTTTCGGTCCGTCTGCATCGGGTGTCAGAAATTTTCGCGTAAATCGCCCTGCTGCGGGTCCTGTCCGACGTCATACCACTGTTTGTCGAGACACGCCTTCAGGCCGCGGAGCGAGCGGAGTTTGTTGGTGACGGCCCATTTTACAGGATGTTTGATATATTTGTGCATGACCGGCGAGGCCGTGCCGACCATCCAGCAGTTCTTCGGACAGCGTCTGACCATCGAACGAACCTTTTCGGCCTGTTCGCTGTTCCAGATCTCTTCGAACGGGGCTTTATGGATGTTGCCCATCGATTCCTGCCAGTATTTTTTCTCGAGGCCGTTGCAGGGGTAGACCTCCCCCCAGGGGTCGATAAAGAAATTGGCCGAGCCGGCTTCGCAGGGGAGCATACGGCGTCCACCTTCGATATAGTTTATCAGGCCCATGTTGAAGAACGCGCGGAACCACGATTTCGGGTGGTTCTCTTTCAACTGGAGATTCACGAGGGTCTCGAAGTCGCGACAGACCTCCTCGCGGTTGGTGATCCGGTTGTCGTCCTTGTGGAAATAATAGGAGTTGTGGAAGGCGGCGGTTGCGAATTCGAGGCCGAGTTCGCGCGAGAGGTCATAGAGGGCGAGCATATCCTTAGAATTATGGTTCGAGACCGTGCAACCGAAACCTATGTCCTTCAGGCCCATCTTTTTCAGCGTCAGCAGGGTCTGGAGGCCTTTGTCGAATCCTCCCTCCTGGCCCCGAAGTTCGTCGTTTTTGCGCGACAGGCCCTCGATCGAGATTCTGATCCCGATATTCGGAAATTTTTTAGCCAGGGCGATGACGCGGTCGCTGAACCATCCCGAGGTCGAGATGACGATACGGTCTGTGTGGCGGTAACATTCCTCGACGATCTTGTCGAGATCTTCGCGTATGAACGGTTCGCCACCTGTTATATTGATAAACTTCAGCCTCGGAAGCGACCTGAGGTCTTCGGCCTTGATCTCTTCCTTGCGGTCGGTCGGGTTTTTCCAGATGTTGCACATCTGGCACCGCATCGGACAGCGGTAGGTTATTATAATCGATGCATCAGTAGGGGCTGTTGCTTTCATATTTTCTTTTTAGGTTCAACGTGGTTGGGCTTCCGGCAGGAATGGCGGCAGGTGAATGTCCTGACTGACAGAACACTGTCCGAAAGAGGTCGTCACATCATGATTCCGCCGCAGAGAGGGGGTCGCCCTCGGCGGCGGAGAGTCTCTATCATCAGAACGCACAACCCGCCGTTTTATTGCAACAACCCGGCGGAAATTTTGTTTCCGGAAAAGGACAGGATTGTTTCCGGAAAATTTACGTAACTTTGCAGTTCTGCTTGACTATCGATAACGACTAACAACTGCGAACTATGATAAAAATTGGCGATATAGTAAGATTTCTGAATTCGACCGGCGGAGGACGCGTGACGCGCATCGACGGTCAGATTGCGTATGTGACAGACGAAGACGGCTTTGATGTTCCGGTGCTGACCCGCGAGTGTGTAGTCGTCGCCGAGGCTTCCTCCGATGCTGCACGGATTTCGGCGACAATGCCGGCGGCTCCGGCCGTTTCCGCGAAGACGCCTGCCCCGGTTACGGCTCCCGCTCCTCGCCAGGTCGAAGAACCGCTGGAAATCGAGGAAACCGAGGGGGGTGACACGATGAATGTTGTTCTCGGCTTCGAGCCGAACGACCCGAAGCAACTGTCGACCACGACGTTCGACCTATATCTTGTCAACGACTCGAACTATTATCTCCAGTTTGTCCTCTCGACCCGCGAATCGGATTCAGACCTCTGGACACTCCGCGCCAGCGGCGTCGTCGAGCCGAATATCCAGTTGTTTCTCGGCGAACTGACCCGCGACAAACTCGGCGAGATCGAGCGGATCTCCTTCCAGTGTGTCCCCTATAAATCGGGCCGCGACTACGCGCTGAAGGCTCCCGTAGCCTACGAAGCGCCCTTCGACAACACGAAATTCTTCAAACTCCACAGTTTCCGGGCGAATCCCTACTTCGAGAAGGATGTGATCTCCGTCGACATCGTCGTTGACGACAAAGTCGCCGGCGTCAAGCCGAAGCCCGACCCGCGCGAACTCGAGCGGGAAATGAAACGGAAGAAAACCAGCGACATGCGCCCGCTGCGCCAGCCTGTCCGCAAACGAACTGAGCGCCGCGATACATCCCGCCGCAACGGCGACCTGATCGAGGTCGACCTCCATATCGACGAACTCCTCGACTCGACCGCCGGACTCTCTCCGGCCGATATGCTGAACTACCAGATCGAGACCTTCCGCCGCGTGATGGACCAGAACCGCGGGAACCACGGCCAGCGGATCGTCTTCATCCACGGAAAGGGTGAGGGCGTTCTGCGTAACGCCCTGATGAAGGAGTTGAACCACCGCTATAAAGGAAACGACGTCCAGGACGCCTCGTTCCGCGAGTATGGCTTCGGTGCGACACAAGTGACAATCCGATGATATTCTGTTTCTCAGGCAGCGGCAACAGCCTCCTCGTTGCCCGGACGCTCGCTAGTATGCTGGCGGGGGAGACCGTCGTCAGAATTGACGCCGATTTCTTTCGGTCGGCGCCGCCACGTCCCGCCTCGGGGCGCCTGATATGGGTCTTCCCGGTCTACGGATGGCATGTGCCGGCGGTTGTTCGCCGCGCGATCCGCCGGGTCGGATCGGTCGACGCACGCGTCGAGATGGTCGCCACATGCGGTGACGACATCGGGCTGACTGCCGTGGAGTGGCGCCGGCTTGTCGCCGAAGAGAGATGCCGCGATATCGGCGGAGCCTATTCCGTCGCGATGCCGAACACCTATGTGTTCCTTCCCGGATTCGATACAGACCCTTCGGCGGTCGCTCAGCGGAAACTGGGACAGATGCCCGGAAGGGTCAGGGAGATTGCCGGCCGGATTGTCGCCGGATTCTCGGGCGACGATGTGACGCCCGGGGCGATGGCGACGGTGAAGAGCCGCGTGCTCGGCCGGGTTTTCGAGCGTCGGCTGGTGTCGCCGCGCGGATTCCGGACCGACGACCGGTGTGTCGGATGCGGCGCGTGCGCACGGATCTGCCCGATGGAGAACATCGCGGTGGTCGAACGCCGTCCCATCTGGGGCGACGACTGCGCCTTCTGCACGGCCTGCTATCAGGTCTGTCCCCAGCACGCCGTCCTCTACGGCCGTTTCAGCCGAGACAAAGGCCAGTGGCTCGCCCCGGAGTCAGTCTGTGATTTAGCGGAGACGGTCGATGCTCCGGAGGAGGCGCTGGTCGGTCGAGATGCGGGAAATCGCGGCGATGGTCGCGACGAGTGAGCCGACAAGCAGCAGTCCGCCTCCGCCCCAGACGGTCGATTCGACGACTGCCCCGTCGGTCACGTCGTGGAAGCCGCTGGCGAGTATGTAGACAGTTACGCCGATTGTCGCGAGGATCGCGACGATGGCGATCCGTGCGACGTTCTTCTGCAGGTCCATGTTCTTGAACAGGAAGATGTCGACAAGCAGAAGCAGGGTGGCGATACACGCCGGGATCAGCAGCGGGAGAAACTCGCGGGCGTAGAGGGGCGTCAGTACCTCAACCCCATCTTCGAGAATCGATGTATAGCCGTAGGCGACGAAGAGGAATGCGACGGTCAGGGCCGCAGCGATCAGGAGGAGGAGACTTTGTATACGTTGGATAACCATAGCTGTTTGAATTTTTGTTGCTTATATTTTGCTTCGCTGGAGTTCGGCGCTTGCCCGAAAGGCTTCGCGCCGGGTCGGGAGGCTTAAAGCCAGGCAGAGCGGGAGGCATCGGAGGGCATGCGCCAGTCGCCGCGGGGGGATAGGCCGACGTAGGTGACCTTCGGACCGTCGGGCATCGCCGAGCGCTTGAACTGCTGGGTGAAGAACCGGCGCATGAAGGTGTCGAGCCAGCGGTCGATTGTCGCGTCGTCGTATACGCCGGCAAAGGCGCGTCGGGCGAGCATGCGTATTCGTTCTGGAGAGGAACCGTGGCGGAGCATATGGTAGAGGAAGAAGTCGTGGAGTTCATAGGGTCCGACGAGGTCCTCGGTTTTCTGGGCGATATGTCCTTCGCTGTCGGCAGGGGTCAGTTCGGGGCTGATCGGGGTGTCGACGATATCGAGGAGGGTCGAGCGGATCTGTTCGCTGTCAGTCTGTTCGGCACACCAGCGGACAAGTTCGCGGACGAGCGTCTTCGGGATTCCGGCGTTGACACCATACATCGACATCTGGTCGCCGTTGTATGTCGCCCATCCGAGGGCGAGTTCCGACATGTCGCCTGTACCGACGACGATTCCGTTTTCCTGGTTCGCGATGTCCATCAGAATCTGCGTCCGTTCGCGGGCCTGGGAGTTCTCGTAGGTGACGTCGTGGTTGTCGGGATCCTGGCCGATGTCGCTGAAGTGCTGGAGAACGGCGGGGCCGATCGGGATTTCGCGGGATGTGACGCCGAGTTCTCTCATCAGCGTCAGGGCATTGTCGTGGGTTCGCCCCGAGGTGCCGAAGCCGGGGAGGGTGACGGCGGTGATTCCGGTCCGGGGGAGGCCGAGGCGGTCCATGGCGCGGCATGCGATCAGCAGGGCCAGGGTCGAGTCGAGGCCGCCGGAGATTCCGATGACAATCCGGCTGCATCGGATCGCCTCGAGGCGGCGGGTCAGCGCGAGGGTCATGATATTGACCGATTCGCCGAGGCGCGCGCTGTCGGCCGGAATGAAGGGGGCGGGGTTGATGCGGCGGTGTGAGGGTTCGGCGTCGGTTGTGTCGGCGCCGCGAAGACTGACCAGAACGGCGTTCTTCGGGCCGTAGAGGCGGCGGTTGTCTTCGAATGTGTTGGTTCGGAGGCGGTCCTGGCGGATGACCTCGATGTCGAGTTCGGTGACGACCGATTCGTCGTCGCTCCAGCGCGAGCGCTCGGCGACGATACGGCCACGCTCGGCGACAATCCCTTTTCCGTCGTAGACGAGGTCTGTCGTCGATTCGCCGAATCCAGCGCTGGCGTAGACATATCCTCCGCAGCACCGCGCCGACTGCTGCCCGATCAGTTTTGTCAGATATTCATACTTCCCGATCAGGTCGTTCGAGGCCGAGAGATTCAGGATGACCTCCGCTCCGGCGAGCGAGAGCATCGACGACGGGGGTATCGGAGCCCAGAGATCCTCGCAGAGTTCGATTCCGTAGCGTACACCGCCGAATTCGATGACCTTAGGCTGCTGGTCGACGGCCGGCTGGAACCATCGTTTCTCGTAGAATTCGCCGTAGTTCGGCAGGAAGGTCTTGTCGACGAAAACACAGTCGGTCGCCGTCACGAAGGCGGCGCTGTTATAGACGGCCGAAGTCAGAGCGTCGGTGCGGGGCAGTCCGACAACGATGGCGTGTCCATCGAAATCGCGGGCCATAGCCTCGCGAATCTTCAGGAGACCGGCGGCGGCGGCCTCGAGGAGTGTATGCTGATGGAACAGGTCTCCGCAGGTATATCCCGTCAGCGACAGCTCGGGGAACACCGCGACGGCAACACCCTGGCCGAACAGTTCGCCGGCGACTCTCAGTATGTTTGCCACATTAAATTCCACATCGGCTACATTCAGCCGGGGACACGCTGCGGCGACGCGTACGAAACCATTTGTCATCTGTCAGAATCGTTTTCTTCCAAAAGTTCGTTTTTCAAAAGTCTGTTGCAAAAGTATAAAAAAAATTAATATAAAGACAACAACAGCCCCGTCCGCTTTGTTGTTTTTATGTCGGCCGGAGTCTGCTGCGGCCAGTTCATCACTGTTGTCAACACTGAATATTATTGCTTTATGAAACTGCCGAGATTACTGCTGACCGTTGTTGTCATAATTCTGTCTGTTGTCTCCCTACGGGGCGAAACTCCGCGCGTCGGACTCGTCCTGAGTGGCGGAGGCGCCAAGGGTGTCGCCCATATCGGTGTCATCAAAGCCCTCGAGGAGAACGATATCCCGATCGACTGTATCGCCGGGACCTCTATGGGGGCGATTGTCGGCGGGCTCTATGCCGCCGGTTATTCGCCGGAGGAGATGATGGCGCTGCTGACCTCCGAAGGCTTTCAATACTGGTCGACCGGGAAGATTGACAAACGTCTCCTCTATTATTTCTCCGAGAACGAACCGACTCCCGCGCTCGGAAAAATATCTGTCGGCTCGCGCGACACATCCGAACTCGCCTCATTCCTGCCGTCTTCGCTGATCAGCCCCCTGCCGATGAATTTCGCCTTTATGGATCTTTTCGCGGCCTATTCAGCGCAGTGTGACGGCGACTTCGACCGGCTGTTCGTGCCGTTCCGTTGCGTTACCTCCGATGTCTATGAGAAACATAAGATTGTGCTCCGCTCCGGTTCGCTCGGTGACGCGATCCGCGCCTCGATGAGTTTCCCGGTCGTGTTCCATCCGATCGAAATCGACTCTGTTCTATGTTTCGACGGCGGAATCTACGACAACTTCCCCGTCGACGTCATGCACGACGAATTCGCCCCGTCGATTATGATCGGCAGCAATGTCTCAGGCCCGAACCATAAACCGACCCCCGACAATCTCTTCGGACAACTCGAGGATATGATTATCCAGAACAACGACTATTCCCTTCCGGCCGACGAGGGGATAAAGATCGATGTCCCGGTTCGGATGTTCGGGTTGCTCGATTTCGACAAGGCGGCAGAAATCTATGAGATTGGCTACCGGACCGCTCTGTCGATGATCGACTCGATCAAAACTCGCGTCAGGCCACGCGTCTCCGGCGAAACCCGCCGCTCGCGACGGTTGGCCTTCAAGGCCGCGACTCCCCGGGTACGCTTCGATTCGGTCGAAGTCGAGGGGGCGACGCCGCGCCAGAACGAATATGTCCGTTATCTGTTCACCCACAACCAGCCTGACACTTTTGGACTCCGCCGCGCCCGCGACGCCTACTACCGCGCGCTGACCCCGGGACGCCTCCGTAATCTCGTACCGCTCGCCGTTCCAGACAGTGCGACCGGCATATTTCGCCTTTGTCTTCGCGCGACGGCCAAAGAGGATTTCAATATCGGCCTCGGAGGATATGTATCCTCCGGAACCTCCAGTATGCTCTTTCTTTCGGCCGGATACAATACGCTGAGTTTTAACTCTCCGGAGATGAACCTGAACGCCTGGGCAGGGCAGTCATATCTCGCCGGTCTGTTCAACGCGAAGATGAACCTCAGAACCGACAACCCCTCGCGCTTCCACCTCCAGATTGCCGCGACGCGCCATCGCTTCTACGAGAACGACCAGTTGTTCTTCGAAGACAACGAGCCGGTATTCATCACCCGAAGCGAAATATTCGGCCGCGCAATCTACGAGTGGGCCGCCGGACAGCGCGGCCGGGTTTCGGCTGGAATCGGATGGGGCCATCTGACGGATCGTTTCTACCATAACAACACGACCCTCTTCAGCCGCCGCAGCCGCGATATCGCGACGCAGAATCTCGGCGAACTCCGTGCCGCATATGAATTCTCGACCCTCGACAATCTGTCGGCCCCGACCTCCGGCGCTTCATATAAGATAACAGCGATTGCCGTCACAGGCAACTATAACTACGACCCCGGCGAGCCGCTGTTCACCCATGAGCACCGCCGCCGCCACTGGTTCCAGGCCGAACTGGCGACGGGCAACTATCTGGACCTGTCGCGCCGGTTCTCCCTCGGCTTCGAGACGAACCTTTTGTGGTCGGGCCGGAGGCTGTTGACGAACTACTACCAGACAATCGTCGAAGCCCCGTCGTTCAACCCGACCCCGTCGAGTTACAACTCGTTCAATCCGGCCCTCCACGCCAACGCCTGGGCCGCCGCCGCGGTCGTTCCTGTCTTGAAACTCAGTTCGATGGTCCAGGTCCGCGGCTCCTTCTGGGGCTATCTCCCCTTCAGGGCGATCAAGGCAGCCGACGACGGCCGCTTCGGGGCCCGCTACGGCCGCTGGTTTGCGGATCCCGAGTTCTTTGGCGAAGTTTCGGCAGTCGTGACGCTACCGTTCGCGACCGTTTCCGGCTACGCCAACTATATCTCCTCGCCCGCCCGCAACTGGAACTTCGGCCTGACCTTCGGCCTCTTCTTCCTCGCCCCCCGCTTCCTCCGCTGACATTTTTGTTATGGCGGTAATTATTACCGCCGTGACGAAAAACTACATGTCGTCTAATGTCGGCGTGGGCCGGTGCCAGAGAACTATTTTTTGTCGTTCGGCAAAATATTGTTACTTTTGCGCCAAAATAAACCTTAAAAATGGATAATCAGAAAAAAGAAATAGTGGTCAGCGGTATCCGCGCCACCGGAAATCTCCACCTCGGAAACTACTATGGCGCCCTGCGTAATTTCGTCAAGATGCAGGAGGACTACGACAGCATGTTCTTCATCGCCGACCTCCACGCCCTGACAACCAACCCCGATCCGGCCCAACTCCACCAGAATGTCCGGAACATCGTCGCAGAATATCTCGCCGCCGGCATCAATCCGGAGAAAGCGACTGTCTTTGTCCAGAGCGATGTCCCCGAAGTGTCGGAGATGTATCTGCTGCTTAACATGCATGTCGGAATCGGCGAACTGATGCGTACGGCCTCGTTCAAGGACAAGGCGCGAAAGCAACTCGGCATCTCCCGCACGGACAACGACAACGACGAAGAAATCGAGAAGCAGTTGTTCGGCAACGACAGCAACAAGCGTGTCAACGCCGGACTGCTGACATATCCGACGCTGATGGCGGTCGATATCCTGATTCAGAAGGCTAGCAAGGTGCCGGTCGGCAAAGACCAGGAGCAGCACCTCGAACTGACCCGCCGCTTCGCCCGCCGTTTCAATTCGTTCTACGGCGTCGACCTATTCCCCGAACCACAGAACTTCAATTTCGGGGCGGCTCCGGTCAAGGTGCCGGGGCTCGACGGCTCCGGCAAGATGGGCAAAAGCGAAGGCAACTGTATCTATCTGATCGACGAGGAGAAGGTTCTCCGCAAGAAGGTCATGCGCGCCGTGACCGACGAGGGACCGAAGGTGCCGAACAGCCCGATTTCCGAGCCGGTCAACAATCTGCTGACGCTGATGGCGCTGACATCGTCGCCCGAGGTTGTCGAGAGTTACCGTCAGGCCTACGCCGACTGTTCGATACGCTACGGCGACATGAAGAAGCAGTTGGCCGAAGATATCCTGAAGGTCACCCTGCCGATCCGCGAGCGTATCATCGATATCCGGAACGACGAAGCCTATCTCGGACGTGTGCTCCGCGAGGGGGCCGAGCGCGCCCGCGAGCGTGCGGCGAAGACTCTCGCCGAGGTCCGCGAGGCGATGGGTATCCGCCGGTTCTATTAACGATAGACAAATTGACAAATTGACAAATTGACAAATTGACAAATTGTTAATCTGACACTTTGACAAAACAAAATCCCCCTGTCGGCCATCCGACAGGGGGATTTTGTTTCGGGGAGGGGAAGGTTACCGGACAACTACCTTCGCGACAGTCGAGGCGGCGCGGACTATGCAGACGCCGGCGGGGACTTCGGTTGTCATCGTGTCGCCCGGGGCGACGAAGGTCGCGATCAGCGATCCGTCGGGACGGTAGATCGAGACGGTCTCGCCGGCTGCGCCGGTGATGGTTACCGTGCCGACGCCTGCTTCGACAGCGATCGAAGCCGCGGTGTCGCCGCCAATCGAACCGATCGAGGCCATTCCGGTGTCGAACTCGTTCGAATCGTCGGATTCGCGTCCGTTATAGACAGCGCGGACGGTGTAGACGGCCGTCGAAGCGTCGGCCGGGGCGGCGTCGCTGAAACTGGTCGAGGTGACCGGAGTCTGGTTGACGCGCTGGCCGTTACGGTAGACGTTGTAACCGTCGGGGCGGACCGGGTTGTGCCATCCGTAGAAGAGAATGTCGTCGATCAGGAGCGCATCCTGGCGGTCGCCGACATAGTTGATCGCGAAATACTTCGTTCCTTCGGGGAGGGCGAAATGGTGAATTTCCCAGTCGGAGTAGGCCTGGATAGGAGTCGTACCGTTGAGAGAGACGAAACTTTCGGGGTCGCGGTCGCTGCGGGAAATCATTATGTTGAAGGTCTCGGTTCCTTCGCCGAAAGCGCGGGCGAAGAACGACATCAACTGTTTGTCACCCGGGAGTTCCGGCGAGATCAGCCAGTCGTTGTTGGCACCGTAGGGTGTTCCCCAGTTAGCCATATACTGGTTTCCGGAGAGGGGAGCCGGAGTCGAACTGAAACCGGTCGGGTCGAAGACCATGAACGCCTGCGGGCGGTTGTTGTTCGGCCATTCGAAGGTTCCCCCCAGCCCGTTGCTGAACTTGAACGGAACATATCCGTCGCCGTCGTAGACACCCCATTCGCCTGCGCCGTCAATTTCGAAGGGTTCGTAGAGTTCGAAGTCATCGATTGCGATCTGCGGTTCGGCGGTTACGGTCGGTACGTCCCACGAGAGGTTGACGCGGTCACCGGCGACAGTTCCCTTCAGCGAGGTCACATAGGCCGGATTCCAGGGAGCGACATGGATTTCCTTGGCGACCAGGTCTGACGAAGCCGACGAGCCGAGGCGGAGAACCTGGGTGCCGGTGTGGTTCGATGCGGGAGTGTAGGTGAGTGTTGCCTGGGCCGAACTGTTGGCCGGAACGCGGTCGATTGTGGCAGTAGCGACAGACTCGGTTCCGAGACGGAGCGTGACCGCGACATTCGAAGCGTCCGTATCGCCGGTATTGACGACGGTCGCCGTCAGTGTGCCCGGTTCGTTCTCGCGCCATTCGGTCTTGCCGGCGAGAGTCTCGGCGCGAACAACCTGGCGCTTGGCCGTACCCTCGACGCGGAAGTTGTCGATATGGAGATGGTTGCCGGTGCGGACGAACGCCATCAGAACAACGGAGATGCGCTTCTGGTCGGCGAACTTCGTCAGATCGAGCGTGACCTTTTCCCATCCGGCCTGATCGGCACGGGCGAGGAACTGGTTGTCGAAATACTGGAACTCGCTCGAGCCCTCGGCGAGCATCGCGACGCGGAGTTCGACATCGGAAGCATAGTCGGGGGAGCGCCAGTAGTAGAACGAAACCTGCGGGTTCTGCATCGTCGTCAGGTCGAGGCGCGGGGTCATAATAGCACCCATACCTTCGGTGTATTCACCTTCATATCCGTCGAGTTCGCATGTCAGGACGCCATAGCCGTCCTGTCCGTCGCAAACCGGGTCATACCCTTTGTGGCGTACATACCATCCGGCCTGATTGTTGATAATCTTATTCCAGGGGTCGGTGTCCTGGGTCTGCTGGAACCAGGTCTCAGCGAAGGGGAGAGTATATGCGGGACCGACAATCGCACCATTCGAGAGTGTCGCGACACCCTGTCCGGCGCCGTTGACCGGCGAGACATAGTAGGTAATGACCTGCTGCTTGTCGGAGAGCCACTTGATCGGTTCTTCGTCGACGAAGTGACAATCCTTCAGGTCGCGGCCAATCAGGTGGTAGTCGACACCGTCGTCGGTCGAGACCGGTTTGAAGACGAGGTAGCGGATTTCGTCGGGGTCGACCTCGTTACCATTTGCGCCGACATTCGAGTCGACCGGAGTCCAGTCGAGGACAACCTGACGTTCGTTGATATAGGTTACGAGTACCTGTTCGATCGACTGAGGCAGGGCGTCGGAGAGGTCGACTGTGATTTCGGCCGCGATACCCTCGCCGTAACTGTTGATGGCGGTAATGACATAGTGGTTCTGACCCTTGACAGCCTCGGTATCGGTCCAGGTGACGCTCTGCCCCGGTTTGATACCGGTCAGCGATGCAACGGGCTGGTCCGAGAGATTCCGGAGAATCCGGATTGTCATGTCGTCAGAGAGTTTGTTGCCGGCAGCGTCGACAGACGGAGCCTTGAAGGTCAGCACGAGGCTTTCGGAGTCGATCTTCGAGCCGTTCAGGAAAGTAACCCTGTCGGGGATTCGGGAGTCTCCGGCCTCTTCGATCTGGATATCGTCTATACTCAGGTGTTCCATTGTCTCCGAGATATGGTGGAATCCGATGAAGCGGTCCCCCTGATGGGGAGCGAAGAGAACGGAGGTCTCGATTCCCGGAGAGTCGAGCGAAGTCGTGACCTTCTCGACATCCTGGATCGTACGGTCCAGGCCGCCGACGGTCGGCTCCGCGCCGATGTTGACCTCGAAATGGTTGCCGTAGCCGTAGTAGCCGTAATATTTATAGGTCAGACGGTAGAGTTTCGTCGGATCGAATTTGAACGGGGGCGTAATCAGCCAGTCATCGGCCGGAGTGTCGGGCCAGCCGTAGTAGAACGCACATGCGTAGGTCTCGTCGTAGACCCAGATCGGTGTTCCCCATGAGTCGGGGTCGCCGTTTTCGTCGGCGTCAATAACTATGAAACTATTAAAAGATGTGGCTGTGTCGAATGTCTCCTTATATGGAAGTTCAAGGTCGGTTCCGAGCATGGCGCCGTTAGAGGTTGTCGTCTGGCCGAGTTCACCCGGACGGTCGATGTTGTAGGGAATGACCGCATAGAATACGCGGGTGAATTCCCGGTCGACGTTATCGGTGAACGTTGTTTCGTTGAGCGATCGTTTGACAACCGTTTCGTCGGGGTAGCGGACAACGCGGTATCGGATTTTCGACGGATCGTAGGCCGATCCGTTCTCTCCGGTCGTCGGAGCCTCCCATGTGACAGTCGCTTTTGTAAAGTCTGTCTCGTCGCGTTCGAGGCGCACCTTGGCGACCTTCGCGGGGAGATCCGGACCGATAAATTCGGTCGTGCTGATACGGTTCCCCTTGTAGCCGTTATATTCGGGTTCGGCGGCGACGATGTGGCTTCCGGCCGGGAGTCCGGCCAGGTGGTAGGTGAACCGTTCTCCGGGGTTCGCTTCGGCAGTCTCGACGAGTTCGTTATCGAGCCATATCCGGAGTGTGACCTTACCGGTGATTGCGGTCTGGGTTGCCGTGATGGTCGGTACGGTTAACGAGATAGTCGCGTCAGTCGACTCGAAACTGTCGGGAGTCAGGGCGAGGTCGGCGATGTCGGCCGGCGACAGGGGGTAGGGGTTGACGATACTCGAGGCGGTGAAGCGCTGGTCGCGCGGGAACACCATTGTCAGTTCCGACTCGGCGGTTGCCGGATCGATGGCGATAACGCCGAAGATCGAATTCTGGTTGTAACGGAAGTCATCCTCAGAACCGAAAGCCATTGCCGACCAGTAAATCCGGTTGTCGCGGAAGTCGCAGGTCGCCGACTGTTTCAGGCCGTCGGAGGGGTAGAAGCCGGTGTGGCCAACGACGGTCGCCTCGCCGGTGTGTGTGATGGTGTATAGATTTCCGTCGAGACCGATTCCGTAGAGTTGTCCCTCGGAGTTGGATGTCAGCGCGGCCATAGCCGGGATCCGGCCGAGGCGTGTCAGTTTTCCGGTCGCGGGGTCGACGGTGCAGAGCCGCGACTCCTCCTGGCTGTTGTAGCGGCGGGCGGCGGCGTAGATAATACCCTCGATCGGGTCGTAGGCCAGGTCGGAGGGGATCAGATATGCATCGCTCTCGGTGTAGTTCTCGTCGTAGCGGTAGTAACTGAACGAATTGCTCGCGGTAATTTTCCAGTCGGTCGGGTCGACGACGTGGAAATCGAGCGAATAGCGCATCCAGGTGTTGCCGACCGGAACGCCGTAGCAGTAGTACTTTCCGTCGGCGAGAGTGCCGGCGTCGAGCGCCCATGTCAGCGACGGCCCGTTGGCCGATGCGGGAGTGATTCCTTCCGAGTTGTCGGGGCGATAGGTGTAGAAGCCGTAGCGTTCGTCGGCCGGCTCTACATCTCGCCACTCGTCGCTAGCAATCATGAATCCGTAGATCAGCGGCGCACCGAGGTCGGCAGCCGATACCGTTGCGGAGTTCATCATCGCTCCGAGGCAGAGCCCGGTCAGGATGGTGACAGGTGTTTTCATTTCTATAATGATATTTGTTTAGATTGATTGTTTCAGTTCGAAGTTACAAAATTAGGCATTTCGCGCGATAATCCAAAACAAAACGGCGCAAATCTGATTTGGGGCCGTTTCGTTAACCAATAATTTCGTAAAAAGGCTTAAATTCCGAAAATAAAGAGAAAAAATTCGGTGTGATAATCGATAATTCCCTAATTTTGCAAAATGCAAATACCGCGTCCGGCGGGATGTGTGTGTGTCTTGTTGTTGTTTTATCGATAAAATAATCTAACTCTAATCATATATGAACAAAACTCTGACAATGGCCGCGGTTGCGGCTCTGTCGTTCAGCGCTGCCATGACGGCCTCTGCCGAATATCCGACGCGCCGCGGCGATCTGCCCCAGATCCGCCAGCAGCGGCCCCTGACCCCGTTCAAGGCTCAGAGCCGCCCTGCGGCCGCTCCGGCTGTGAAAACTCCAGCCGCCACGACTGGCCCGACTGCCTTCGCGATGCACCCGACCGAAGCCGAGTTCAACGCCTGCACCGTCATCGACCGTAACGATGACGGCTACAAGATCGTCTACGGCGTCACGACCGATATGAATGGTCAGACCCTCGACTGGCCGATCTACTATAACAATAACCTTAAGACAGAATCTGACGCCGACGAATGGATAATCACCCCCGCGTTCGAAATGACCGAGACCGAAAACCTCTGGTCTGTCTCGATAGAGGCGCGCGCCGGCAGTAACCTCGTGACTCCCGAGGCGTTCGAAATCTTTATCGGACAGTCGGCCGACCCGTCGCAGATGACCCAGATGATTCTCGACGAACCGGCGATCAGCAACCTCGACTTCGAGACCTTCTCCTCGACCTTCGGAATCATGACCCCGGGAAACTACCGCGTCGGAATCCATATAAAGTCGCCCCGGAGCGCCTGGCGTATGATGATGCGCGACCTGAAGATCAGTTATACCAACATGTCGGCCAACGCCCCCCAGCCGGTCACCGCTCTGACCGCCGTGCCAGACCCCGAAGGGCTCAATTTCGCGACAGTCACCTTCACACTCCCGACCGGAACCGTCAACGGAAAGACAATTCCCGCGAACGCCGACGTCACGGCAACAATCGTCACCCCCGCCTCGACTACAACCCTGACCGGCCATCCCGGCCAGACACTCTCGGCTCGAGTAGCGACCGTCAGCGGCGACAACACAATCGCTGTCTACGCAACTACCGCCGACGGACAGAGTGCCGCGGCCCGCACGACCGTACGAACCTCGGTCGATATCCCCGCCGACCCGGTTCTGTCGAAGAGTGTCAGCGCAGACAATATGTCGGTCACAATCACCTGGGACCAGGTGACGACCGGAAAGAACAACGGAATCGTCATCCCGGACAATATCCTCTATAACGTCTATAAGTACTACTACGAAGAGAGCTCCGACGGAATGGTAGCCGCCGGATGGCTCCCCGTTGCCCGCGATCTTTCGGAGCGCAGTTACACCTTCACGACAACCGACCAGATCCAGGATATCCACGACTTTATCATAACCTCCAAGAACGAAAGCGGCGAGAGCGACGGCGCGTATATCAACGAGCGTCTCGGACAACTCCTGACGATGCCTGTCGCCGAAGATTTCGCCTCGATGGCTATCAAATATGGCGGATATGTCGTCGACACACCCCAGGAAGGAAGTTACGATGCGCAGTGGGGCTTCGTCAGCGCATCGACGCTGATTGAAGGACTCGACAACATCGGCTGCATGGCCTCCATATCGAACTCGTCGTCGGCGACCAACGGCCGCATGGCGTTCCCGAAATTCGACTCATCGAAGGCTCGTGACATGGTCGTCGACCTGACGGTCTATCTCTGTGCGGCCACAGCCCCGACGAAAGTATATCTCGCCGCACCGGGCCGCGACTTAATCGAGATCGGCCATATCGACCCGTCGTCGAAGAACGACTGGGTCAACTTCCAGTTTGCCGTTCCGTCGGAATTTGACGGGGCCGACTGGCTCTCGATTGTCCTGGAGACGCAGTTCCCGTCCTACGACTACCTGCTGATGCTCTCCTCCTATGAGATCCACCAGCTCTATCAGCGCGACCTCTCGGTCGAAAATGTCGCGATCTCGGATGTCATGCTCGACACCACGGTAGATGTCGCAGTCCGCGTCCGTAACCGTGGCGTCAGCGACATGACGCTCCAGACTCCGAAGGCATGGATTACGCTCGGTGGCACGAAGATTGCCGATATAGAACTGACCGGCGCCGGAGCGACGCTCGCCCGCGGCGAAGATGCCCTTCTGAACGGACAGTTCGAACTGTCTAAGAGCGAACTCGTCGGCCGCAGTTTCGAACTGAATGTCACCCTGTCGCAGAGCGACGACGAACCGGCCAACGACTCGGCGACTGTACCCTTCACCCTGCGCGCCTCCGACTCCCCCGTAGTTCTTGAACTCATGGGCGAGCGTAACCTCTCGGGCGACGGCGTCGTTCTCGAGTGGCTCCATCCCGACGAAGTTCCGAACATCGAAGGCTTCGAGGCATATCTCCATGGCGAAATGGGTTCGAAAATCGGCGAATGGCTGAATATCGACTACGACCAGAAGAATGTCTGGACAATCGACGAGGTCCCGATGCCCGACGCCGTGACACCCAAGGCATTCCAGGTCATCAACGTCGCGGCTGTCGAGGGTGGAAATCTCGACACCCATGCAGGACAGCAGATGCTCGCCGTCTTCTCGGCGCAGTCGGCGCTCAGCGACGACTGGTTGATTTCCCCCGAAATCGACGGCTCCGGCGGCTTCTCCTTCTGGACCAACATAATCTCCCCGGAATATCCCGAGACGCTCGAGGTCTACGCCTCGGCGACCGACCGAGAGCTCGACTCGTTCGACCTCGTCCAGACGATTAACCAGACCCAATTGGGGTGGACGCTCCGGATGATCGATCTCCCCGCCGGAACCCGCTATGTCGCGCTCCACTACTGCAGCAACGACCAGTTCGGTATGTTTATCGACGACATCATGTATGTCCCGGCCGAGCGCAAGTTCGAGATCCTCGGCTTCAACCTCTACCGTAACGGTTCGGTTATCGCCAGCCGACTGACAACGACGACTTACGAAGACCGAGACCCCGGCTTCGAAACGAACGTCTACAACGTCAGCGTCATCGCCTCGCGTCTCGGAGCCGCAGAGCGCGAATATGCCCTGTCGGAACCTTTCTCGCTGACATCGACTTCGATCGAAAGTGTAGGAGGGGAAAATCGGGGAACAGTAGTCGCTTCGACGGGCGAAATCCTGCTGAGCGGCTTCTCGGCCGGTGACCGTGTTGCCGTCTACGCTACCGACGGGCGCCTCGTCCGTTCGACGACCCTGACGGGCTCCGAGACAACCGCGCTGAGCCTCCCGGCCGGCCTCTATATGGTCGATGCCGCCGGCGAGACCCACGCACTCCTTGTTAAGTAAACAAATCCACAACCAAATATCACGAAGCGGCCGCAGAACCCCTCTGCGGCCGCTTCATTTAGTTGCGGGGCGGGCGAAATTTTTTTTGAGAATATGTTAGCTCATATAGACGCAGAATATTCGCCATATATAGTTTTTATACAGTAATTTATCGTAGGGACGCGGCCTGCCGCGTCCGCCCAGGCGTGGAGCAAAAACAGCGAGGTTCCTGCGACATTCGAGGCGGACGACCCACTACCGCTACCCTACGGACTCCCCTGGGCCGAGACAACCGGCCCATCGACCAGTCTGCGCAAATACTCCGGCAAAGAGTTCTACACGACTTTCGGCCTTGGTGATCTCCGAAAATAGATTGTTGATATCGGATTTCTACATCGCGGGGGGCGAAATTTTTCGGGGAACGGAACGTTGTTTCGTCTATTTTTTGTATCTTTGCTTGTTGAAATCCGGGCAACGCCTGAGTTCTAACCAAAATCGAATCTTAAGTAACAGATAAAGAAATAATTGACTGAAGAAATGCAGGAAGACGAAACGACTACCCCCGTCGCCGACGGCGGTGACCGCATCAGAAAAATAGATATCGGCTCAGAAATGAAGTCGGCCTACATCGACTATTCGATGTCGGTTATTGTCTCTCGCGCGCTCCCCGATGTGCGCGACGGACTGAAGCCGGTTCACCGCCGCGTGCTCTACGGCATGAACGAGATGGGCAACACATCGAATCATCCCTATAAAAAGTCGGCTAACTGTGTCGGCGAAGTCATGGGTAAGTACCACCCCCACGGCGACTCCTCGATTTACGGAACCGTTGCCCGTCTGGCCCAGGACTGGAACATGCGCTATACGCTCGTCGACGGTAACGGTAACTTCGGATCGATCGACGGCGACTCCCCCGCTGCGATGCGTTACACCGAGGTGCGCCTCCGCCGCATTGGCGAGGAGATGCTCGCCAACATCGACGAGGATACCGTCGATTTCCAGCCTAACTACGACGCCTCGCGCAAGGAACCGACTGTCCTGCCGACCCGTTTCCCGAACCTGCTGGTCAACGGTGCATCAGGTATCGCCGTCGGTATGGCGACCAATATGGCGCCCCACAACATGACCGAGGCGATCGACGCCTCAATCGCCCTGATTGACAACCCCGACATGACGATTCCCGAACTGATGGAGATTATCCCGGCTCCCGACTTCCCGACCGGTGGCATCATCTACGGCTATGCCGGCGTCCGCGACGCCTTCGAGACAGGACGCGGCCGGATTATAATCCGCGCCAAAACAGAGATCGAGGTCGAGGACAGCCACGAAAACATCGTCGTTACCGAGATTCCCTACGCCGTCAACCGACGCGAACTGATTGACCAGATAAAGAACCTCGTCAACGAGAAGAAGATTGACGGAATCGCCAACGTAAACGACGAGAGCGACTACGAGGGCATGCGAATCGTCATCCACCTCAAGAGCGACACGAACTCACAGGTCACCCTGAACAAACTCTTCAAACTCAGCCAGCTCCAGGCGTCGTTCAGCGTCAACAACGTCGCGCTCGTCGACGGACGCCCCCGGACGCTGAATCTGAAGGATATCCTGACGGCCTTTATTCAGCACCGCCACGAGGTTGTCGTACGCCGGACGCAGTTCCGCCTCGGAAAGGCTCGCGAACGCGCTCATATTCTCGAGGGTCTAATCCTCGCCTCGCAGAATATCGACGAGGTCGTACGGATCATCCGCTCCTCCTCCTCGACCGAGGATGCCCGCAACCGCCTCTCCGAGCGGTTCGGTCTCAGCGAGGCCCAGACAACGGCGATCGTCGAGATGCGCCTGCGCCAGTTGACCGGACTCGAACAGGACAAACTGAACGGCGAATACAAAGAGGTCATGGATCGTATCGCCGAATATGAACTGATCCTCTCCGACGACAATGTCTGCCGCGAACTGATCAAGAACGAACTGATTGAAGTCCGCGAGAAATACGGCGACAAACGAAAGACACGTATCGTTAAGCAGGCAACCGAATTCCGCGCCGAAGATGAATATGCCGATGACGATATGGTCATCACAATCTCGCATATGGGCTACATAAAGCGTACGCCCCTGAAAGATTTCCGTGCCCAGAATCGCGGCGGAATCGGTTCGCGCGGCAGTGTCACCCGTAGCGAAGATTTCATCGAACATATATATATGGCGTCGATGCACAGTTCGATGCTCTTCTTCACCCAGCGCGGCCGCTGCTACTGGATGAAGGTCTACGAACTCCCCGAAGGAACGCGCCAGACAAAGGGTCGCGCAATCCAGAACCTACTCAATATCGAGCCGGGAGACAGCGTCAAAGCCTTCATCAGCGTCAAGGGTCTCGAAGACAAGGAATTCGTCACGACCCACAACCTTGTCTTCTCGACGCGCAACGGCGTGATCAAAAAAACTTCGCTCGAGGCATACTCCCGTCCGCGCGCGAAGGGTGTCAACGCGATTGTCATACGCGAAGATGACAGCCTGATCAATGTCGAACTGACCGACGGCAACTCCGAGATCATCCTCGCCTCGCGCCAGGGTCGCGCAATTCGCTTCCACGAGAATAAGGTCCGCGAGATGGGACGCGTCTCGACCGGCGTCCGCGGCATGCGCCTCGAGGGTGACGACTATGTCGTCGGTATGGTCTGCATGTCGGAGGAATCGGCCAACACCCTGATGGTCATCACCGAAAACGGCTATGGGAAGCGTTCGGCTCTGGCCGGATACCGCGTGACGAACCGCGGCGGAAAGGGTGTCTGCACCCTGAAGGTGACCGAAAAGACCGGACTCGTCGTCGGCATCGCTAGCGTCAACGATAGCAACGACCTGATGATCATCAACAAGAGCGGCATCACACTCCGCGTTAACGTCTCGGCGTTCCGCGTCATGGGCCGTTATGCCCAGGGACTCCGCCTGATTAATCTCGAGAAACGAAACGACTCGATTGCCTCGTTCTGCTCCGTAGACTCCGACCCCGAGGAGGAGGTCGATAACAGCGCGATCGACGCCGAGGCCCAGCATGCCGCCGACATAATCGACGAGGCTCTCGAGACCGAAGAGGAGATTGAGGAAGAGATCGAAGAGGATGTCGAGGCGGATGTCGAGGAAACCGACGACATCACAGACGAAGACAACGAAGACACCCAGATGACCCTCGATCTCTGAGCCACGCCCAAAGAAACAAACAAATACCAAAATAAACCAAAACAAACAAACCCATTTTAACTGTCCTCTTTATGAAAAAGACATTGTTAATCGGACTCGCCTTGATCGCCGGCCTGGGCCTTTCGGCCCAGCAGAGCGTTCTGAAAGAGGTCGAGAGAAGCCTTAAATCGTCGGCGAGCGCTACCCAGGCACTCAACGATATCCAGCCCGCGCTGACCAACCCCGAGACCGCCGAACTCGCCGAGACCTGGACCCTCGCCGGACGCGCCGGATTCGACGTCTACCAGGAGTCGATCCTTCTCCAGGCAACGGGCCAGCAGCTCAGCCCCGAACAGCAGGACGCCGCCGCCGGCGCGCTCCTCGACGGATTCGGATACTACCTCCACGCCCTGCCCCTCGACACCGTTGTCGACGCCAAGGGAAAGACGAAGACAAAATACTCGAAAGATATCGTAAAACATATCAATCAGAAATATGAAGACCTGCGTAACGCCGGCGTAATGGCATGGCAGAACGCGGACTACGACCGCGCCTATAACATTTGGGAACTCTATCTGACTCTCCCGACCAACCCGGTCCTCGGCAAGAACGCCCCGAAGGCTGCGGTCGACACAATCCAGGGTGAGATCATGTGGAACCAGGCAATCGCCCGTCTTCTGACTAACGACAATGCCGGAGCTCTCGCAAAGTTCCAGCAGATGGAAGGCTATAACTTCATGCCCGAAGACTACTATGCCTACGCTATGACCGCCGCCCAGGCTGTCGGAAACGACGAACTCGCCAACGAATATGCCCGCAAAGGTCTCGAGAACGCCAAGACTAACGAGTCGAAGACCGGCTTCATCGCCCAGTTGATCAACACCGAACTGAACAACAAGAATTACACCGCCGCCAACAAACTCGTCAACGACGCCCTCGAAACAACTCCTGAATCGGAAGTCGACCTCCGCGCCCAGCTCTACGACATCCTCGGCTCTATCGCCGAGAACGCCGAGAACCTCGACGAGGCTGCCGGATATTTCAAGAAGGCAATCGAAACGAACCCCAACTACGGGAAGGGATACTTCGACTACGGCCGTATTCTCTATAACCGCGCCCTCGCCCTCGACGACACCCTCGACAGCGAAGCCGACCGCGATGCCCGGGCTGTCCCGATGTTCAAGGAAGCCGCCGGCTATTTCGAAAAAGCCTATGAACTCGACGACAACCTGAGCCAGGTTCCCGGAGCGCTCTACCGCCTCTACTACCGCCTCGGCCCGGGCTACGAAGACAAAGCCTCCTACTGGGAGAATCTCTGATATCCCTCCGGATAGAAAACTAATCTCGACTGATAAGGGGAACGGATTGGCATGGTGTCGGAACCGTCAGTCCGTTCCCGTTTTTTAACCCTTAGAATCGCAACATGGCCGATACAATCCATCAATTCGATCAGGCGCTCAGACAGTGCCGCGATATTTTTGTCAGAAAACTGAGTGATTACGGTGCGTCGTGGCGCATCATGCGTTCCGAGTCAATAACCGACCAGCTCTATATCAAGGCCAAACGGATCCGGACCCTCGAAAGCGGATGCAAGGCGAGCGTCGACGAGGGAATCCTCCCCGAGTTCATGGCGATTGTCAACTACTCGGCTGTCGCCCTGATCCAGACAGCCCGCGGGGCTGCCGACTCTGTCGATATCGACAACCAGACCGCACTCGAGGCCTACGACAGGGCAATCGCCGTCAGCCGCGACCTGATGATCGCCAAGAACCATGACTACAACGAGGCGTGGCGTTCGATGCGTGTCAAATCCTATACAGACTTTATTCTGACAAAACTTGCCCGGATCAAACAGATTGAAGATAACGACGGAACAACCATTATCTCCGAGGGGGTCGACGGAAACTATATGGACATAATGAACTACGCCGTGTTCGGCATAATCAAACTGACTGAGCGCGATGGTGGAGAAGCGTGAATCCTGGACCGACCGCCATCCTGCCGCGCTGAAAGCGATCGTCTGGGTCCTGCGTCTGGTTGTCGGCGGGGTTTTTGTTGTCTCAGGCCTGAGCAAATCGATAGACCTCTGGGGGTTCGTCTACAAGATCGAGGAATATCTCGATGTATGGAACCTGCCGGTCTGGCGGTCGCTGTCGTTCGTTGTGGCAGTTGTATTGGCCGGGACCGAATTCGTCAGTGGAGCGATGTTGCTGCTCGGCGCGTTCCGGAAGTCGGTCGTCTGGTGGATGCTTCTTATGATGGCGGGGATGCTTCCGCTGACACTCTATATCTATCTTGCCGACCCGGTCAGCGACTGCGGATGCTTCGGAGACTTCCTGATTCTGTCGAACGGCGCGACTTTCGCGAAAAATATTTTCCTTTCGGCTGCACTCGTTTTCCTCGCTGTCTATAATCGCCGCGCCGGATATATCTATAATCCATACATCCAGTGGATTCCTCTGGTGCTATGTTCGGTCTATGTACTTGCGGTAGGGCTGATCGGATACAATATCCAGCCGCTGGTCGATTTCCGCAGTTTCGCTCCCGGAACCGAACTGCTTCCGGCTGACGATGACGATGACAACGACGAGGCTGAAATCGAGTTCCTCTACAGGCGCGACGGCGAGACCCGCGCGTTCGCAATCGACAATCTGCCGGACTCGACATGGACCTTCGTCGACCGTGTCGGTTCAGATATGGCCTCCGGCTCCCGGACAGACTTCGTTATTGTCGAAGACGGCTATGACATTGCTCCGGAGATTATCTCGACCGAAGGGGAACAGATAATCCTGACAATACCTGAGTTCAATCGCGCCGACATATCCTACACCCTGCTTCTCAACGAAATCTACGAACGAGAACAGTTGCGGGGCGGGTCGATGGTTTGCCTGATCGGAGGAGGGGAGGAGGCTGTCGAAGTCTGGAAAGACTATTCGCTCGCTTCATATCCGGTCTATGCGGCCGAGCCAACACTGATTAAGGAACTCGCCCGCGGAAACATGGCTCTCGTCTGTCTCGAAGATGGGATTGTCACCTGGAAAAGGACTGTCTCGTCGATGTCGCTCGACGATGACAACGGCAGTGGTTATGACCCCTCGGGAGTCGTCGGGCTAATCGTCACCGACGGTCCGGAGGTACTGATGACTCTGACTCTCGTGCTTGTTTGTGCTCTTGCACTTTTTGCTACGCCGCTGTTTTTCCAAATGCTCAGTCGGATAAAATTCAAAAGAAAACCGAAGAAATCCCACTAACTTCGAAACTATTTAGTAATTTTGCATTCCGGAGAGGATAGCATTGTCATTCCCGACTCCGAAAGCAAAATAAACGAACAAATCAGATTTGTCATAATGCGTCAGTTTTTTATAAACTTCATGGCCGTATTGGCCGGTTTCTGGATCTCCTTTTTCCTGGCAATCGTCGGGTTTTTCCTGTTTGTCGGAATTGTCGCGTCGGTCGGTACATCTCCGGCTGGATCGGCGGTCACTTCCGTCTCGAAACATTCGGTCCTGCGGATCGACCTGAACACCGAGATCTCGGAGCGCCGCTCGGCTTCGGACGAATTTTCGTCGTTTATGGCTGACGGCCGCGAATCGATGCCGCTCAACACGCTCCTCGCCGCGATCCGATATGCCGAAACCGATAGGGATATCGACGGAATCGTGATTGTTCCCTCGGGGGGCGGTGGCGGCATGGCACAGACCGAGTCCCTCGTCCGCCAGTTACGCCGGTTCCGCGAAAGCGGGAAGTGGATCTACTCCTACGGCGACAACTACACACAGGGAAACTACTGGGTCTCTTCCGTCTCAGATTCGATTTTTGTCAACCCGATCGGATCTGTCGATGTCCATGGCCTGTCATCGACGACGCTCTATTTCAAATCGCTGCTCGACCGCCTCGGAATCGACATCCAGGTCGTCAAAGTCGGAACCTTCAAGAGCGCAGTCGAACCCTACCTGCTCGAATCGATGAGCGAGGCCAACCGTCTGCAGCAGGAGGTCTTCCTCGGACGCATGTGGAAACGTATCGCGGGCGAAATCGCCGAAGCACGCGACATAACGGTTGCCGAACTTAATTCAGCCGCTGACTCCTGCGCATATGCCCGTCCGCTCGGGTTCCTGCTCGACAACGGTCTGGTCGACCGCGCGATGTATGCCCACGAATTTCGTGACTTCATAAGCGACCTGACCGACCAGGAGGATCCGCGCTACGTCGACCTTGCCGACTATATCTCGGCGCGCGACATAAAGCCATTCGAGAACAAGGGACGCTCGAAAATCGCCGTTCTCTACGCGACCGGCGAAATAACCGACGACAGCGGCGACGGAATTGTCGGGGCGGACATGGTCCCGATGATCTTCGATCTCGCCGAGGAGGATGACATCTGCGGCCTGATTCTCCGCGTCAACTCCGGCGGAGGCAGTGCCTTCGCCTCGGAGCAGATCTGGGAAGCTCTCGAACGCTACAAGGAGAAGACCGGAAATCCGTTCTATGTCTCGATGAGCGACTATGCGGCCTCGGGGGGATACTACATCTCCTGCGGCGCCGACTCGATTTTCGCCGAGCCCCTGACCCTGACCGGGTCGATCGGCATCTTCGGAATGATACCCTGCGCAGAAAAACTGATGAAGGACAAAATCGGAATCAACGCCGAAACAGTCGCGACCAATCCCTCCGGAGCATATCCGACCCTCTACTCGATGATGACCCCCGGACAGCGCGGTGCCCTGCAGCAGATGGTCAACAACGGCTATGAACTCTTCACGAGCCGCGTCGCTCAGGGACGTCACATTTCGCAGGATTCTGTCAAGATGATTGCCGAAGGCCGCGTCTGGGACGGGCAGACCGCACTCGAAATCGGCCTCGTCGACCGCCTCGGCGGTCTCGACGACGCGATCGCTTCTATGAAACAACTGCTCGACATCGAGAAATGCGAAATCGTCGAGTATCCCGACGTCGACTTCAACTTCTGGCGCGAGATGAAACGCTCCTTCCGCGGAATACGAGCCGAATTCGTCAGCCGAGAACTCGGCGATTTGGCCCCGTGTGTCGAAGTCGCCGCGCTCCTGCGTGACGCCGCTCCGCTGCAGTGCCGCATGACCCCGATGATTATCGAATAGACCCCGAATCAACAACGCCCGACAACAACAGCCCTATGGCACGCAATAAACTACTGTCCGCACTGATTCTCGCCCCCGCCTCGCTGGTCTACGGAGCGTGTGTCGGCGTGCGCAACTGGCTGTTCAACCGCGGAATCCTGAAGAGCGAGAGTTTCGACATCCCGGTTGTAGTCGTCGGTAACATCGCCGTCGGCGGCACCGGAAAGACCCCCCACGTCGAGTATCTTGTCGAACAGATGCGCCACAGTTTCAATGTCGCTGTCCTCTCGCGCGGATACCGCCGGCGTACCTCTGGGTTCGTCCTGGCCGGAAATAACTCGACCGTCGACCAGATTGGCGACGAACCGCTCCAGATCTATCGTAAGTTCGGGCGGACAGTTTCAGTCGCCGTATGCGAAAAACGTGTCAAAGGGATCAACCGCTTGCGCGAGGAACGACCCGAAACCAGCATGGTCATCCTCGACGACGCGTTCCAGCACCGTTATGTCCATCCGACCGTCGCCGTCGTCCTGACCGACTTCTCCCGTCCGGCCTACGACGACAGCCTGCTCCCTTACGGCCGTCTGCGCGAGCCGATGGGAGCCCTGAACCGCGCCGACATAGTTGTCGTGACGAAATGTCCGCCTGATGTGCGCCCTATGGATCTGCGTCTTGTCCGACAGAATCTGAATCTCTACCCCTGGCAGAAACTGTTCTTCTCGACATTCGAATACGGCGCTCCGGTCCCGGTCTTCCCCGACGCCGCCCCGGCGCCGCTGTCGCTCGCGTCGCTGACCGAATACGACAATCTGATCTCCTTTACCGGAATCGAGAACCCCCGGCCGCTGCTGCGCTATCTGCGGCGCCACCGCGCGAAGGTCAAGGTCATGCGCTATCCCGACCACCATTACTTTACCACCTCAGACCTCGAGAACCTCAGCAAACGTTACCAGCGGCTGAAAGGAAGACAGCGCTATATCGTGACGACCGAAAAGGACGCGATGCGTCTGCGGGGGAATCCCGATTTCCCTGACGAACTGAAAAGCCTGATTTACTATATCCCGGTCGGCGTCCGCTTCCTCGATTCGTCAGACGATGTCGACTTCGGTACGACAGTTCGTGCCATTATAAAGAAAAAAACAATCTCATAACCATAAAAATACGACTATGGACATGCTCGAAATGATAGACCGCTCGGCCGACTATATCCGCTCGCGGGCCGGAGAGATCCCGACAACAGCCATTATCCTCGGAACAGGACTCGGCGCGCTTGTTGATCACATTGAAAACAAACAGTATATCCCCTATAAGGAAATTCCTAACTTCCCCGTCTCGACTGTCGAAGGCCACAGCGGAAACCTGATTATCGGCACACTCGGCGACAAACCGGTCATGGCGATGCAGGGACGCTTCCACTACTACGAAGGCTACGACATGAAGCAGGTAACGTTCCCCGTCCGCGTCATGCACCGCCTCGGCGTCAAGACCCTCTTCGTCAGCAACGCAGCCGGCGGAATGAACAAAGAGTTCCGTGTCGGCGACATCATGGTCATCACCGACCATATCAACCTCTTCCCCGAGAATCCCCTCCGCGGAAAGAACTACGAGGAACTCGGCCCGCGTTTCCCGGCGATGACCGAGGCCTATAACCACCGCCTGATTGCCCTCGCCGACCAGATCGCCGCCGAGAAGTCTATCAGGCTGATGCACGGCGTCTATGTCGGAACACCCGGCCCGACGTTCGAAACCCCCGCCGAGTATGAATATTTCCGGATTATCGGAGGTGACGCCGTCGGGATGTCGACAGTTCCGGAGGTAATCGTCGCAAACCACGCCGGAATGCAGGTCTTCGGCGTGTCGGTCATCACAGACCTAGGCGGAAAGGATGTGACCGACGTGCCGACCCACGAAGAGGTCCAGCTCGCTGCCCAGGCAGCCCAGCCCCGGATGATGGAGATTATGAAGGAACTGATCGGACGCGCCTGACCCGTAATCCTCCCGAACATTATGGAAGTACGACAGACAGAAATATCGACTGTAGGCGAATTCGGGCTGATTGACCGTATCACCGGGGGAATCGAACCGGTCAACCCCTCGACAATCAAAGGGGTCGGAGACGATGCCGCCGTGCTTCGTTTCCCGGCTGACACGGATGTGCTGGTCACGACCGATATGCTTCTTGAAGGGGTCCATTTCGACCTGACCTACGTTCCGCTGAAACATCTCGGATATAAGAGCGCGGTCGTCAATTTCTCAGACATCTACGCGATGGGCGGCACCCCCCGCCAACTGACCGTAGGTCTCGGCATATCGAGCCGCTTCACCGTCGAACATATCGAGGCCCTCTACGCCGGACTCCGCCTTGCCTGCGAGGTCTACGGCGTTGATCTCGTCGGCGGCGACACAACCGGATCCCATTCCGGACTCGTCATCTCCGCGACCTGCATCGGCGATGTTCCGAAAGGGGAGGCCGTCGGGCGTGACGGCGCCCGCGACACCGACCTGATCTGCGTATCCGGTGACCTCGGCGCGGCCTATATGGGACTTCAGTTGCTCGAGCGCGAGAAAATAGCCTCGGCCGGACAATCAGATTTCATTCCTAAATTCGAAGGAAAAGAATATCTGGTCGAACGGCAACTGAAACCTGAGGCACGCCGCGACATTGTCGCCGAACTTCGCGAGGCGGGAATCCGCCCGACATCGATGATGGATATCAGCGACGGACTCTCCTCCGAACTGCTCCATATCTGCCACGCGAGCCATACCGGCTGCCGTATCTACGAAGACCGTATCCCGATCGACTACCAGACCGCAGTTATGGCCGAAGAACTCGGCATGAACCTAGTCACGGCGGCGATGAACGGGGGCGAAGACTACGAACTGCTCTTCACTGTCCCGCTCAGCGCACACGAGGAGGTCTCGCGCCTCGGAGGCATCCGCGTAATCGGCCATATCACCCGCGAAGACCTCGGCTGCGCGATGATCACGCGCGACGGTGCGGAAATTGAACTTAAAGCCCAGGGATTCAATCATATGGCTGAATGACTACGGCTGGTGTCTGACGAAAAGTGAAACTTTAGGCGAAGTTTGAGGGCCAATGGTTTGCGTAAATCAAAATAAAATCATAAATTTGCACCTCGAAAACGCCACGAAAATAACAAAATAACATATAAAGGCAATGAAAAGAACATATCAACCTTCTAACAGAAAGAGAGTTAACAAGCACGGATTCCGTGAAAGAATGTCTACACCCGACGGCCGCAAGGTGCTCGCACGTCGCCGCGCAAAAGGCCGTCTCCGCCTGACTGTCTCCTGCTCGATCGGCGGCAAGTGATTTTCACGAACCTGATAACCCTCCGCGATTGTCCGGAAATCTAAAAAACAAGCTGTCATATCCCCATATGGCGGCTTTTTTTTGTTGTCAGCAACCATATAATACACTCCTCCGATGACTTCAATCATAAAACGCGCCCTGACCGGAACCGTCTATGTCGCGGCGATCGTTCTGTCGCTGTTATTCACAGACTGGCTCTTTCCGGCGCTGATGCTCCTGTTCGTTATCTTCGGACTGCTCGAGTATGCCCGCCTCGTCGACAGCGAAAACAAACTCCGTTTCAGCCTGTCGACTGCGTTCGACATCTTCTTCGCCCTGATACTCGTTCTACCGCCGGTTTTCCGCAGCGAACACTATGTGTTCATCGCCATGGCTGCGCTTTTGGTTTATTTTCCGCTCCGCTTTGTCCTCCAGTTGTTCCTTCCGGCGACTGACAAACCGCTGTCGGACGTAGGCCGCTCGTTCGTATCGATATGGTGGATAGTCATTCCGCTGTTCATGCTCCAACTGCTGATGCCGATGATCGAAAGCGGGATCAGGATGCGCCAGACTCTCCTCGTCATGTTTATTATGATCTGGCTGAACGACACCGGAGCCTATTGTTTCGGATCACGTTTCGGACGCCACCGCCTTTTCGAGCGCATATCGCCGAAGAAATCGTGGGAGGGATTCTGGGGAGGACTCTTCGTGACGGCCCTGTTCGGATACTTCGCCCCGATGCTGTTTGTCCATATCCCGATGGGATCCTGGCGTGGGCTCGTATTCGGCATCCTTGTCAGCGTCGTCGCGACCCTCGGCGACCTCGTCGAGTCGATGTTTAAGCGCGCCCTCCATGTCAAAGACAGCGGGAATATCCTTCCGGGCCACGGCGGCATCCTCGACCGCGTCGACTCGCTCCTCTTTGTCGCTCCGATGACATTCTGGTTTATCGTTCTGACCGGCATAATCAGATAACTCCATACCAACTATTCTCCGACCAACAACCATATATTCCTATGACTGACCAAAGATATGACCTCCGAGGCGTCTCCGCCTCGAAAGAGGATGTCCATAACGCCATAAAGAATGTCGACAAGGGGCTCTACCCGAAGGCGTTCTGCAAGATTATCCCCGATATTCTCGGCGGGGATCCCGAGTGGTGCAACATCATGCACGCCGACGGCGCCGGCACGAAATCGTCGCTGGCTTATGTTTACTGGCGCGAGACCGGCGACATGAGCGTCTGGAAGGGTATAGCCCAGGATGCGCTGATAATGAACATCGACGACCTGATCTGTGTTGGCGCGACCGACCGTATTCTCGTCAGTTCGACCATAGGTCGCAACAAGATGCTCATCCCCGGCGAGGTTATCGCCGCGATCATAAACGGAACCGAAGAACTCCTCGCCGACCTGCGCCAGATGGGGATCGAGATCTACAGTACCGGCGGCGAAACCGCCGATGTCGGTGACCTTGTCCGGACGATCATCGTCGACTCGACCGTCACATGCCGCATGCGCCGCGCCGATGTGATTGACAACGTGAACATAAAGGCTGGCGACGTCATCGTCGGTCTCGCCTCCTACGGTCGCGCTGCCTACGAACAGGAATATAACGGCGGAATGGGGAGCAACGGCCTGACCTCGGCCCGCCACGACGTCTTCTCGAAGGAACTCGCCGAACGCTACCCCGAGAGTTACGACAGCGCCGTCCCCGCCGAACTTGTCTACAGCGGCTCGCGCCGTCTGACTGATCCCGTTGAGGGAGCGCCGATAAACGCCGGACGCCTCGTTCTGTCGCCGACCCGCACCTACGCCCCCGTCGTCAGGAAACTGCTCGAGACAATGCGCGGCGAGATCCACGGAATGGTCCACTGCTCCGGCGGCGCGCAGACAAAGGTCATGCACTTCGTCGAAAACAAACATGTCATCAAAGACAACCTCTTCCCCGTTCCCCCGCTGTTCGAGATGATCCAGCGCGAGTCAGGGACAGACTGGAAGGAGATGTACAAGGTCTTCAATATGGGCCACCGTCTCGAAGTCTATCTCCGTCCCGAGCATGCCGCCGAAGTCATTGACATCGCCGGCCGTTTCGGTATCGACGCCCGGATCGTAGGGCGCGTCGAGAACGCTCCGGCCAACAAACTGACGATCATCTCAGAAAAGGGAGTGTTCGAATACTGACCCGCAGCCAGCCGGGACAACGGCCCGATGAAACGATTTGTCGAAAAAATAGGATTCCCGCTCCTGATGCTTTCCGCAGTATCGGGCGGGAATCTTTTGTTCGGCTCCTGTTCGGGAGGAGGCGCCGGGGGCGAGGCGCAGGATACAGTCCATATTATTCCCGACACACTGCGCGTTGCGACCCTCTATTCTCCGAGTTCCTTCTTCTTGTTCCGCGACCAGCGGATGGGCTACGACTATGAACTCGTGACGAACATGGCCCTGGAGCATGGCCGCGAGATTGACCTGGTTGTCGCGCCGTCGCTGTCGGCTGCCGTCGAGATGCTCGACTCCGGCCTGGTCGACATGATCGCCTACGAAGTGCCGGTCACGACCGAATATCTCGACCATGTCGTACCCTGCGGAATCACGAGCGTGACCCGCCAGGTTCTCGTCCAGCCCCGCAATTCGAAGGATCGTATCACGGATGTCACCCAACTGATTGGACGCGACATCTACGTCGAACGGAACTCGAAGTACCACCATCGTCTTGTCAACCTCGACACCGAACTCGGCGGCGGTATCCGGATCCATCCCCTCGACATGGATACCCTGATAACCGAGCAGGTCATCGAGATGGTCAACGACGGAAAAATTCCGCTGACAATCGTCGACAGCGATATCGCGAAAGTCAACCGGACTTATTATCCCGGCCTCGACATCAGCGTTGAAGTCGGCCTCGACCAGAAATCCTCCTGGGCCGTCTCGCGCCATACACCATGGCTTGCCGACACGATCGACACCTGGACCGGCGAGCCCGAGCCGCGCCGCGTGCAGGCCCAGTTGTTGCGCCGCTATTTCGAAATGGCCCGCGGCGAACAGACGCTCTATACCCTCGACCTCTCGAAGGGTCATATCTCCCCGTTCGACAATCTGTTCCGCCATAATGCCGACGATGAGCTCTGGGACTGGCGTCTGCTTGCGTCGCAAGCGTTTGTCGAGAGCCGGTTCGACCCTACGGTCGTATCGTGGGCTGGAGCGAGGGGAATCATGCAGATCATGCCGGCGACAGCCCGCGCCAACGGGGTCGACCCGTCGCAGTTGACCGACAATGAGACCTCGATATCGCTGGCGCTGAAGATAATCCGTTCGCTCGATTCGTCGCTGAAATCGCGGGTGCCTGATTCGGCCGAGCGCCAGAAATTTGTTCTTGCGGCCTACAACTCAGGCCTGGCCCACATCTACGACGCGATCGAACTGGCGAAAGTGACGGGCCACGATCCCCAGGTCTGGAACGGTCAGGTCGAAGCAGCGCTGCTGCTAAAGGCCAATCCGGAGTATTACAACAATCCGGTCTGCAAATACGGCTACTTCCGCGGCCGCCAGACAACCGAATATGTCCGCTCGGTCACCGCCCTCTACGACCGCGCCAAGTCGAAAGTCAAAAAATAGCATAAATACCCACGCGAGTTTTTGCAATTTCTGGATATTTCGTATGTTTGTAGAAAAATCAGAATGTGTGATACCATGTTATGAAATCAATAATTTGACTAAAATTAATCATCATGATAGATACCGTTTTCTACCTGCCTCTCCGCAGTTGTCTATATCATAATTGAAACATCTTCCATGAAGATGACTGGTGTGCGTTTGATTGTAACACTGCTTGTTGTCGGGCTATTCGTTAGTCGAGTGGTTGCTGAGTCTCCCAAGAAGATCGTCAAGGTAACGAGTTTTTTCCTGCACGGCGTCATATGGGGCGTGGATACGCTAAAGAATTCTGTTCCGATCCAAAATCCATTGTCGGGCTCGGTCGTACAGAATCTTTCCAGGGGCGGTGGTGTTGCTGCGGGTGCAGGGGGGATGTTCAGATTGCCGGATTGTCAGGTCGGAGATTCCATTAAATTTTCTTACATCGGATATACACCATCGACAATAGTATTGACAGATAAATTTCCTATCGATGTTAAACTTGATTCAAACTATCCGGCAATTGTATGTTGGAACGGAAGCGGTTCGGAAACGAGTTATTATGGTGATAGCGAAAATGTGCTTGATATCGAAATTATTGACGAAAATGGAACCCCAATTGGATATGATCAGGTCGTTTTTGAACGTGTCGTTTTTGAACGGGGTGAAGTCAAAACAATAGGGCGCATATATCCGTCGTGGCTCACAAACCGAAATCAGTTCAGATTTTACTGAGATTTTGAGCCGAATATGCCGGCGTCAGATGGCAGGTCTGTACCAGAGGCCTTCGTCCGTATCTCTGCCGACGGATATGAGCCCCTGTTGTTCAAGGCGGAGTATCAGGAAAAGCCTACGGCTATGACCTTAATAATATACCGCTCCGGTCAGTAATCGTTGAATGCATTGGGACGTAGAATGGGACGTCGGATATAATAACAGTAGAAATCAAGAAAGAAAAGACGGACGTAGTCCCGCCATTTCCAGCCTATACTATCCAGATATTCGTGGTTTATCGGTTTGTCCCATTTCGGGTTGACTTCGAAGCCCATCAATCCTGTTTTAAGAATCTCTTCGTTGAAACGATCGCATAGAGCGCATGCTTTCCGCATGCCCAGCGGGAGAATATCGCTGTATTTTTCGGGGATTTTGCCCTCGAGTTCATAATCATCGTCTACGATAATCAGTCCCTCGCGGTCATATCGCCTGACGATATATATGAACCGAGAGCCGGTTCGCCCGTCGACCAATTGGGGCTTGAAGTCGGCATACTCGTTTTCCGCTTGATAGAGAATCGCCTCTCCCCAAGCCCGGATAGATGGGTGGCGATCCTCTCCGGGTTTGAACATCAGTTTTTTAAAGTCGCGCATTTCGCAACTCAATGGTGACCATATTGACATAAAAGAAGGTGTTGATTAGATATGATTGAGGTTATAGGTTTATTGGCCGAGGAGGAGACGGAGGTTGTCGAGGGCGCGGTGGGCGTCGTCGAGGGCGACGACGATGCCGGCGGTCTCGCTTCCGGCTCCACTCGTCAGCATAGTCCGGGCCTGCTCGACCGAGCGGTGGGCGCTGTCGCCGTATAGAGCGATTTCGCCGAGAAGCGCGTCGACCTCCCGGAGCATAATGACGGCCTGGGCGCTGTCGGCCGGAGTCAGGCTGCTGTGGGTTCGGAGTTCGCGGTTTTCGGCGCGGAGTATATCGATTGAGTCGCGCAAGGCGCTGATTGTTGCGGTTTCGGTTTCGACATGGCCCGGATTGCTGCAGGCGGCGAAAAGCGATAAAGCGGTAGTCGCTACGACGATATAAAGGAGGCGTTTCATTTTCGTTTTCGGTTTTTAACTCCTATCTAACGCGACTGCGGGTCTTTTGGTTCGGCGACCAGGTGTTCGTCCGGAAGAAGAATGACGCCGTCGGGGATCGATATGATATATAGTCTTTTGCGACGTTCGACGCTATATTCTTCGCAGTTGTAGACGCTCTGACGGTCGGCCACGAACCCGATGTCCCCTTCGTCGTCTTTGGTTGTTCGAAACAGTTCGACGGTCAGGGTTCCGTCGCTGTCGAACGACAGCCGGCGGGGTGCGGCAAGGGATGTCGACATCGATAGCAACCGGTTGACTGTCAGCAGCCACGCTATCGGGAAAAGAACGGCAACGAGCATCGCAGCCGCCAGCGCATAGCGCAGGTCGAAATATCCGGCAGCGACAACTGCGACAAATCCGGCGAGAAGCCACGGAAGAAGGCGTGTCAGCCAGCGCCGGCTGTAGTACCGTAGCAGGGCTGACGCGTCGGTCTTGTATATTTCGGTCCGGACCGGGGACATCAGTCGAGCGAATGGATAACGAGTCCGGAGCGGAGTTTCGGTTCGAACCAGGTTGTTTTCGGGGGCATGATGTTTCCGGTGTCGGCGATTGCCATCAACTGGTCCATCGAGACAGGGTAGAGGGCGAGAGCCATGGCCATTTCCCCCGAGTCGACGCGGCGGCTCAGTTCGCCGAGTCCCCGGATTCCGCCGACGAAATCGATACGTTTGTCGGAGCGGAGGTCGGTGATCCCGAGGATGTCGCGCAGGATAAGGTCTGAGGAGATCGTCACGTCGAGTACGCCGATTGGATCCGAGTCGTCGTAGCGCCCCTCGCGGGCAGTCAGCGAATACCACTGCCCGTCGACATAGAGCGCGAAATTATGGAGAGCCGACGGAGTGTAGATCTCCTTTCCGCGGGGTTCGACGACGAAGTTCTCTTCGAGACGCTCGATCAACCCGGCGGGAGTCAGGCCGTTCAGATCGCGGACAACGCGGTTATAGTCGATGATGCGCAGATGTGAGGCCGGGAAGGCGACGGCGAGGAACCAGTTGTACTCCTCGTCGCCGGTGTGGTTCGGATTGGCGAGAGCCTTTTCGTGGCCGACGAGGGCGGCGGCGGCCGTGCGGTGGTGTCCATCGGCGATATAGAGTGACGGCATAGCGGCGAACAGCGAGGTTATCTCGCCGATCAGGTCTTCGTCGTCGATTGTCCAGAAATGGTGGCCGAACCCGTCGGGAGCGACGAAGTCATACTCCGGTTCGGCGGCCGTCACCTGACGGATGATCTCCTCGAGGCGTTCGTTGTCGGGGAAGGCGAAGAAGACAGGTTCGATGTTCGCGTTGTTGACCCGGACATGCTTCATACGGTCCTCCTCCTTGTCGCGGCGCGTCAGTTCGTGTTTTTTTATCACGGCATTCATATAGTCGTCGACGTTGGCGGCGATGACGAACCCATACTGTGTCCGGCCCTCCATCGTCTGGGCGTAGATATAGTATCGGTCTGTGTCGTCCTGGAGGAGCCATCCTTTCTGGCGGAACATATCGAAGTTGCGACGGGCGCGGTCGTAGACCCGCTCGTCGTGTTCGTCGGTTCCCGGCTCGAAATCGATTTCGGGGCGGATTATATGATAGAGCGACTTTTCATTACCTTCGGCCTCGCTTCGGGCCTCTTCGGAGTTCAGAACGTCGTAGGGGCGCGAAGCGACCTCGGTCACTAACTCGCGCGGCGGGCGGATGCCGCGGAACGGTTTGACTCGTGCCATAGCGTAGGGAGGTTTAGAGTTCGATTGTCTGTTCGCGGTCGGGGCCGACGCTGACGATTGAGATCGGCGTTGCCAGTTCCTTTTCGAGGAATTTGATATAATTGACGAAGTTTTCGGGAAATTCGTCGGCAGACTTCATCGACGACATCGGAGTCTTCCACCCCGGGAGGGTCACAAAGACCGGGCGGATCGTCTCGCTGTCGATCGAGTAGGGGAAGTCGCGGGTCTCGACGCCGTCGATTTCGTAGGCAACACATGCCTTGATTTCGTCGAAGTCGTCGAGGACGTCGCTCTTCATCATAATCAGACGGGTTACGCCGTTGATCATGATCGCATAGCGCAGGGCAACGAGATCGATCCAGCCACAGCGGCGTTCGCGGCCGGTCACGGCTCCATATTCGTGGCCGAGGTCGCGGATGCGCTTTCCGGTTTCGTCGAACAGTTCGGTCGGGAACGGGCCGGACCCGACGCGGGTGCAGTATGCCTTGAAGATGCCGAAGACGTCACCTATCCGGTTCGGTGCGACCCCGAGGCCGGCGCAGGCTCCGGCAGTGATCGTGTTGGAGGATGTCACGAACGGATAAGAACCAAAGTCGACGTCGAGCATCGTTCCCTGCGCGCCCTCGCAGAGCACGCGTTTTCCGTCGGCCAGCGCACGGTTGACGATGAATTCGCTGTCGATGATGTCGTAACTCTTCATGTAATCGAGCGCCTCGAACCAGCGTTTTTCGAGTTCGGGGAGTGCTTCGGTGTCGGCGCCGAGCGAGCGGAGTATTTCGAGGTGGCGGTTACGGGCGGCCTCGTAGCGGGCTTTGAAGTCGGGGAGGAGTGTGTCGCCGAGGCGGAGACCGTTGCGGCTGACCTTGTCGGTATAAGTCGGTCCGATACCTTTTCCGGTCGTACCGATCTTCTTGCCCCCCTTGGCCTTTTCGTAGGCTGCGTCGAGCAGGCGGTGTGTCGGCATGATCAGATGGGCCTTCTTCGAGACTTTCAGGACACTGCGGAGATCCGTTCCGGAGGCTTCGAGCGCCTCGGCCTCTTCGCGGAAGAGGACCGGATCGAGTACGACGCCGTTACCGATTATGTTTGTCTGGCCATGCTGGAAGATTCCCGAAGGGATCGAGCGGAGCACATATTTCTTGCCATCGAATTCGAGGGTGTGTCCGGCGTTCGGTCCGCCCTGAAAGCGTGCGACAACGTCGTAGCGCGGGGTCAGTACATCGACCACTTTACCTTTTCCTTCGTCCCCCCACTGGAGGCCGAGTAACACATCGACTTTCATATTGATCTGGATATTTCGTTTTGATTGTTATTGATTTTCTGTTTTGTCTTTCGTTTTGTTCTGTTTCGGGGCGGCCTCTCGGCGGGCTGCCTGTTTCTGGCGCCGCGCACAGCGGCTGCAGATTCCGTGGATGCTCAACTCGGCGTAGTGGGGCGTGAAGTTGCGGAACTGTTTGTGCTGGAGCAGCGCGTTGATTTCCGGGTCGGTTATCTCGCGGACGTGTCCGCAGACGGAGCAGACCAGGTGGTGGTGTGGCGTCGTATCGGCCGTTATATGTTCATATTCGGCCCCTTCGTCGCCGAACTGATGGCGTATCAGCAGCCCTGCGTCGACCAGCAGGCGGACCGTGTTGTAGATCGTCGCGCGGCTGACATGGTAATCGCCCTGCTCCATCCGTTCGTAGATGTCGTCGATCGAAAAATGGTCGGGCATTTCGAGCAGACGCGAGTAGATCGCAAAACGCTCGGGGGTCTTGCGCATGCCGCGGCGCTCCATATAGGCTGTGAAAGCCGCGGTCTGTCGTGTCTTCGAATTGCGGTCCATCGATTTCCGGTCTGTCAGTCGAGTTTCAGGACGGCGAGGAAGGCCTTCTGGGGCACCTCGACCGAACCGATCTGTTTCATTCTCTTCTTACCCTTCTTCTGCTTTTCGAGAAGTTTCCGTTTTCGCGAGATGTCGCCGCCGTAGCATTTCGCCGTGACATCCTTTCTGACGGCCTTGATTGTTTCGCGGGCGATAATCTTCGCTCCGATAGCCGCCTGGATCGCGATGTCGAACTGCTGGCGCGGAATCAGTTCCTTCAGTTTCTCGCACATGCGTCGGCCGAAACTGACGGCGTTGTCGGCGTGGGTCAGTGTCGACAGGGCGTCGACGCTCTCGCCGTTCAGGAGAATATCGAGTTTGACGAGTTTCGACTCGCGGAAATCGTGGATATGGTAGTCGAACGATGCGTAGCCCTTCGAAATCGATTTCAGTTTGTCGTAGAAGTCGATGACGATTTCGCCAAGGGGCATGTCGAAGGTCATCTCCATACGGTTTCCGGAGATATACTCCTGTTTGACCAGTTCGCCGCGTTTTCCGAGACAGAGCGTCATGATCGGGCCGATATAGTCAGCGACTGTGATAATCGTCGCGCGGATATAGGGCTCCTCGATATGATCAATCAGAGTCGGGTCGGGGAGACCGGAGGGGTTGTGGACCTCGGTCATGTTTCCGTGTTTGTCGTAGACGCGGTATGACACGTTCGGGACGGTTGTTATGACATCCATGTCGAATTCGCGGCCGAGGCGCTCCTGGATGATCTCCATATGGAGCAGGCCGAGGAAGCCGCAGCGGAAACCGAAACCGAGGGCTGCCGACGACTCCGGCTGATAGGTCAGCGACGCGTCGTTCAACTGGAGTTTCTCGAGCGAACTGCGGAGGTTCTCGAAATCTTCGGTCTCGATTGGGTAGACACCGGCGAAGACCATCGGCTTGACATCCTCGAACCCGGCGATTGCCTCGCTGCAGGGGCGGTTGACATGGGTTATCGTGTCGCCGACGCGGACCTCCTTCGATGTCTTGATGCCGGAGATGATATACCCGACGTTTCCGGCAGAGAGTTCCTCGCGGGGTGACATGTCGAGTTTCAGGACGCCGATTTCGTCGGCGTGGTATTCCTTTCCGGTCGATACGAATTTGACGAAGTCGTTTTTCCGAATCGTTCCGTTGACGATCTTGAAGTAGGCGATAATGCCGCGGAAGGGGTTGAAGACCGAGTCGAAAATCAGCGCCTGGAGCGGTGCATCGGGATCACCCTTCGAGGCGGGTATGCGTTCGATTATCGCGCGGAGAATCTCCTCGACACCAATGCCGGTTTTACCGCTGGCGCGGATAATCTCGTCGCGGTCACAGCCGAGGAGTTCGACAATTTGGTCTTCGACTTCGTCGGGGTTGGCCGACTCGAGGTCGACTTTGTTGATGACCGGAATGATTTCGAGATTGTTGTCGATTGCCATATAGAGGTTCGAGATCGTCTGGGCCTGGATTCCCTGAGAGGCATCGACAATCAGGAGCGCACCCTCGCAGGCGGCAATCGAGCGGGAAACTTCGTAGGAGAAGTCGACGTGTCCGGGGGTGTCGATCAGGTTCAGGACATAGTGCTCGCCGTCGAGGTCGTAGTCCATCTGGATGGCGTGGCTTTTTATGGTTATCCCGCGTTCGCGTTCGAGGTCCATGTCGTCGAGCACCTGATCCTGCAGGTCCTTGCCTCCTACGGTTCCGGTGTATTCCAGCAGACGGTCGGCGAGTGTGCTTTTGCCGTGGTCGATATGGGCGATAATGCAGAAGTTGCGTATATTCTTCATCTTAAATCGTAAAAACTTTCAGATTGGCGCGCCGAGCCGTAGCCGACCTTACGCCGACTGCAAAGTTACTGAAAAAAATTGGAACCGACCCTATGAGAAACCTGGAAAATAGGGAACGGCTAAGCGGCTAAAAGCAATAGAGATGTTTGTCGGTGTCATAAATTTTGTTAACTTTGCCCGAGTAAACAAAATCTGAGGATATGAATGACATAATTTTTCAACTTTGGGATATAATTAAGACTGAACCAAAGGAAGATGTCGCCGCCCGGTTGCCGTCGGGGCGGATTGCTTATATATCGGCCGCAAAACGCGTCAGAAAGAAAAACCGCTATCCGGTCGATATCGATCTCGATGTCTATCCCGAGATGTGCGGCGGGTGTGACCTCGGCGTGGCGCTGCCGGGCGGGAACTGCGCCTGTCTGAAATTTCAGATTCACGAGCCCCAGGGGCGTCCCATACTTGTCTCCTGGGTCGACCAGCCCGAAACGGATCCGGAGTTCAACCGCGAGATAATAAAATGGTTTCTCGACTCGTTCGGCGAGGTCGACGAAGAGGCCGAAATGGAACGGCTCGATGTCGGGGATGCTGAACCGGTCTTTCCCCTTCCGGAGATCACGTTCTTCAAGGAGGACGGAGAAGAGAACCTGAAGAAATAGAAAAAAAGCACTTCAAAACGACGCGTAACGCGATGGTTTGAAGTGCTTTAATTTCGGAGCGGCAAACGAGGCTCGAACTCGCGACCCTCAGCTTGGGAAGCTGATGCTCTACCAACTGAGCTACTGCCGCATCTGTTTCCGGGTGCAAAGTTACGAACTTTTCGATATCGTGCAAAAAAATCTTCGGTTTTTTTGCCGGAGATTTTTATGTGTCTGTCAGCCGGAGGGTCCCGGTTATGCCTCCGGGGAGTTCGGAGGGGCAGTGGGTCACGTAGATAACGGCTGTCGACTGACTGCGGCAGAGGGTTTCGATCAACCGTAGCATCTGGCGCTTACGGCCCGGATCGAGGCCGTGCATCGGTTCGTCGAGGATCAGCAGTTCGGGATTTTTTACCATCGCGCGGACCAGCAGCAGAAGACGCTGCTCGCCAGCCGACAGCGTTCGGAACGGACGGTCTGTCAATTCCTCTAATTCCAGCGCCGCGAGCCACCGGCGGGCCGTTTCGCGGAATTCGTCGCTGACGCGGACAAAACATCCCGGGGTATCGAGAAAGCCGCGCGCAACGACCTCGAGCCCGCTCTGCGTCCCGGCGCGGAAATAGAGATGTGACTCCGACGACAGATAGCCGATCCGCTTCTTTACATCCCAGATGCTCTCGCCCGAGCCGCGGCGCCGTCCGAAGAGGCTGACGTCGTTGGCATAGGCCTGGGGATGGTCGCCGTAGAGAAGGCTGAGCAGGGTCGACTTTCCCGAGCCGTTCGGTCCGGACAGAGCGTGGATTTCGCCGCGGCAGACCCTCCAGGAGACCGGTCCGAGAATGTGGCGGTCGACGGTGTCGACCCGGCAGTCGTGCATCTCGACGACGACTTTGTGGGCGTCTCCTGTCTCCCGACTGTCGAAGAGGTTGTCGGGGTCGATGTCGGGGCGCGGCGGAAACAGCGTCGCAGCCGTATGGCGGAGTCGGTCGATGCCGACGGAGGCTGCGTCAATCGGTTCTCCGATTGTCAGACCGCCGGGCATCGGAATCAGAGTGTCGGTGCAGTCGGGTATGTCAGCCGGGTCGCAGACAAGCAGCATGACTGCGCTCCCCTGATTACGCAGGGAGGTGATTGCCTGCCCGAGCGAGCGACGCGCATCGGCGTCGAGGCCTATAAATGGATTGTCGAGGATCAACAGGCCGGGATCCCTGACGAGCGCGTTGATCAACAGGAATTTTCTCAGTTCGCCGCTCGACAGAAAATTCAGTTTCTTGTCGCGGTAGTCCCTGAAGCCGAGCAAATCAGCTAACCGGCTCCATAGAGGGGAGTCGACCAGACTGCCGGCGATGTCGGCGACGGTCGGCACAAGGTCGTTGGCCGAAGCCTCGTAGCGTTGCTGGCGGTTCTCGACGCTGACCCCTGTCAGGGAATGGATATCGGCGAATTCGAGATAAAAGACAAGGTCTTTTGAGGTCAGGCCGGCGATCCGGTTGATTCCGTAGTTTCGTCCTTTCGAGAGGATTCTGCCGAAGACTGATTTTCCGGCTCCGTTCGGCCCGATGACGACCGTAATCCCTCGTCGGATAGTGAATGGGTGGTCAACACGAAGCCTGACACCGTTTGTTGCCAGATCCGGACCCGATATTTCGAACAATGTGTCGCCGGACATCGGTCAATACTGGAGATAGATAAACGGAACGATGTCGCTCTGGCGGAACTGGATGCAGAGGAGAATGACGGCGGCGAGAATGACAGCCTGGACAATTAGGGGAGCCGCCTCGAAACGTTCGCGGGTCTTCGTCGACCACGATTTCGGGAGGAAGTGGAACAGCAGGGCTCCGGCGAGCAGAACGACAATCAGGGTATATCCGGCCAGAAACTGTCCGGCTACACCGGGATGGAAATTCGTCAGAATCTGTTCGGTCATGATTCCGACGTTTTCCATCGATGTGCTCCGGAAGAACATAAAGGCGAAGGCGACGAGATTGAACGTAACAAAGATATTCAGCGCGCGGCGCCACCATTTTCCTTCGCCGAACTTCGACAACCGGGGCCAGCGGCGCGCCATCTCCTTGTGGGCGACGAGCAGACCGCCGTGCCATGCACCCCAGATGACATACATCCATGAAGCACCGTGCCACAACCCGCCGACGACCATCGTCGCCATCAGGTTCATATTCTTGCGTGTCTTCGAGCAGCGGTTTCCGCCCAGGGGGATGTAGACATAGTCGCGGAGCCATGTCGACAGCGAGATATGCCAGCGGTGCCAGAACTCGGTCGCGCTTTCGGCCTTGAACGGCGCCTGGAAGTTGTCGAAGAGCCGGAATCCGAGCAGGAGAGCAATACCGATTGCCATGTCGCTGTAGCCCGAGAAATCGCAGTAGAGCTGGATTGTGAAGCCGTAGACCGCCATCATGTTTTCGAAGCCGCTGTAGAGCGCGGGATTGTCGAAGACGCGGTCGACGAAATTCTGGCTGACGAAGTCGGCGACAACAACTTTTTTGACCAGGCCGCACATAATCAGGAACAGACCCTCGCTGACCATGGCGTGGGTCGCGACCGGGTTCTCCTTGATCTGTGGGAGCATATCCTTTGCGCGGACAACGGGGCCGGCCAGCAGCGGGGGGAAGAAGGTCAGGTAGAACGTATAGTCGAGGAAGTTACGGCAGGGGGGTATGACGCCGCGGTAGATATCGACGATGTAACTGATCGACCGGAATGTGAAAAACGAGATTCCGGCAGGGAGGACGATGTCCAAAGGATCGAACTCGCTTGACGAGAAATTCGCGAAGGTCTCGAGCAGGAGGTTGAAATATTTGAACCATACGAGCATCCCGACGTTGATCGTCACGTTCAGGGCGACGCATATTTTCTGCGCAACCGATTTCGGTTCGAACCGTTCCATAACCCACCCCAGAACATAGTCGAACACACAGACCCCGAGCAGTATGAAGCAGTATTCGGCCGAGGATTTGTAATAGAAATAGAGCGAAAATAGGATGACGAAGATCATCTTCGTCCGTGCGTGGGTCCTCAGAAGATGATAAAGAAAAATGAAAGCCACAAACAAGAGCATGAACAGTCCGGTGTTGAACATCAGCGGACTCTGGGGATCGTGAGCCAGCACTGACCGGATTTTTTCAATGTCGAGAAAGCAGGTTGTCATATATATCGTTAATATCGTGTTTGATTTGATTATCCTGAACGGGGTCAGGGTTTGTTGGGGATAACTATCGCCGACGGTTTCAGTTCCGTGGCGAGTGCTTCGTAGAGCATACGTCCCTGGAGTCGGTAGCCGTCGCCGCTAAGGTGGATGTGATCTTTACTGTAGAGGCCGTTGGCGACCCATCGCGCTGCGGCGCCGGCTCCTCCGGCGGCCTTGTAGAAATCGTAGACCGGAATATGGTTCTTTCTGCCGTATGAAACGATTGCTTCGCGAACCGGCAGTATGTTTTGGTTGACAGAGAAAGATGTTGTTGTCGTCTTTCGCCGACGCTTTCTGCTCCGGCGTGTTGTACGTGCGCGGCGGTCACATTCGATAGGTGTCACCAGCAGGAATCTTGCTGCGGGATTGGCCGCTCGCAGTTCACGGACAAGGTTATCCATCTGGGTGATGAATGTCAGGGAGTTGAAACTCCCGCCAAAGGCCTCGTTACATCCGAGTGACAGTATGATAAGGTCAGGGGAGAGAGCGGCGACACCTTTGGCGAACCCGTCGATTCGGTCGTAACTGCTGTAGGTCGCGCCGTTGTTGCCGATAACATTGTAGGTCAGCCCCGGACGGTTTGATTCGAGCGACGCACCGAATAGCGTCACCGGTTCGCCTGACGAGTTGCGGATTTCTATCCGGGCCTTTCGGGTCGGGGCGCTGAGAATCAACTGTGTCCCGTTCGTGTTCGGGTTGAACGCGAAGCCGAGCGGGCTCCCCTCTTCGTCGGTTATGGAGGTGATGTTCATCGGCCCCTTGTGATATAACTGGATAATGCAGAAGGGGTTATAGTCGAGTTTGTCGGAGGTCGACAGTTCGATATATCCGTTCGGGGCGCTGTTGTAGAGCGAGCATCCCGTGAAACCCATCTCGCGGGTCCATGGATGCTTCATAAAACGCTCTGTTTTCCAGGGGATATTGCTTGTGAACGCGTAGTTGAACGGTTCGTTCGTCCCGGAGATTTTCAGTGGCGCGACAAGGCCGCGTCCGCCGTTTCCGAAGTCATACTGTAGCCAGTCGCGGACCTGCTGGGTCGCGATGTCGGCCTGGAGATGGCTGTCGCCGATATGAACAATCGAGAAGCGCCTCGAAGGGAGCATCAGTTTGCGGCGCAGCGGTTCCCAGTCGGCACCGTTCATGTCGATCGGAACGGACGACACGAACGGCGGAATCCGGGGGAACACGTCCGTGTCGTCGTAGTCGTCATCGTCGACCGCCGGAATATCGATATCGGGGTTGAAGCGGATCTCCTCGTCGAGGATATCCGTTTCGCTTGTCTGGGCGAAAACAGGCACGAAGATCCAGGCCGCCAGCAGTGTCAGCAGTAGTCTTCGGGTTGTCTGTTTCGGTCGGTTCATGCGCTTGTTCCTTTCGTTTCAGTCGTTCTCAGAGGCCGAGTTCATTTTCGATCGCTGTGACGAGTTCGTCGGCGAGTTTCTCCCCGCCTTTGTGGGTCAGGTGGATATAGTCTTTGTTGGCGTAGCCGTTTTTCGACCATTCGACGATCGCATCTTCGCCCCCCATCGCTTCGCGGGTGTCCCAGAACATAACCCCCGCCGTGCGGGCCGCCAAACGCTGGGCCTCGACCATGTTCTGCACGGTCGACATCGAATGGACCTCTCCGGCGATCTTCTCGCCGCGGTCTCCGACACCGAGCAGCAGGATCTGCGCCCCGGGGTAGCAGCGGCGTATGTTCTCGATCGAGCGGACCATGTTCCGGGCGAAGACCGAGTAGTCTTTCTGTTTGGCTGACATTGCGTTGACGCCGAATTCGAGGATGATCAGGTCGTAATCGATATAATCCCTCATTTCGGCCGTGAGTTCCGGTTTCAGTTTCGCCAGAGTGTAACCGGGGACTCCGCGCGACGACATGCAGTCGACCGACACTCCGCTTTCGCCGTCGAGCCAGACGCCGAGCGCCGCGACCGTGCTGTTCGGGACCTTGACCTGGAAGTCAGACATCGGTCCGGAGACCGCGATACACTGGACCTGGTCCGATCCGTCGACCTCGTGTCCGACCCATTCGCCGTCGTCTGTTCTGGTCGATATGACAACCGGATCGGGAGCGACAAAAAGGAATCGTGCGGTCGACCAGGAGTCAGTGCCGTAGAGCGACTTGCTCCCCCTGTAGCGGGCTGTCGCTTCGCCGCCCGACGGGGTCGAGTATTGCTCGGAGAGCCCCATGTATTTTTCTTTGCCGCGTTTGGTCGCCGTATAGTTCGTCCATTTCCCGTTGTCGGACTGTCTGACCGAGCGGCGGAAGCCGGGGAAATCGGAGTGGAGGTTCATATAACCGACGCCGGATCCGCCGAATTGTTTCTGGAGTTTCGCGCGGAGGTCCTGGGTCATTATGTCACCCTCGATATAACTGTCGCCGACGACCGCGATACGGCCGAGTCCGCCGGAGGTGATTTTCTCCTTCAGCGAGGTCATGCCGCTTTGGTCGGCCGAGTAGTCCTCGATTACGATTTCTTCGCCGACACGGGCCGGCCTGACCTCGGGAAGCGTCCCGGCGACTATGATACCGTTTTCGCTCTCAGGGCCGACGGCCGCCTCGGCCGGCAGCGAATCGGCCGCCGCCTCGCCCAGAAAAATCGAGTCAGACCCGAGGCCCTCGATAACCGGAACCGGTTCGATCACCTCGACCGGGGCAGGAGCCTCGGTGATTATGTCAGACAGAAGATTGTAGTCCTTCATACGGCCGTCGGTCAACCTCTCCCATGGAATCAGGCTGAGAACCGCGACGACTGCGACGGCGGCCGCTATGACAAGGGCCGCTCTGCCCGCTGAAGGCTGATTGTTATTTTGATTCGACATGTAGATCGTTCGTTTGTCTTAGAATGTTGTTTAATATGGCGGTTTTGCCTATGGTTTCCTCCCATTCCTCTTCGGGGAGGCTCCGGAAGGTTATTCCCCCTCCGGCGTAGATGTTGTAGCGGAGTCCGCGGCCGTCGGGCTCGGGCTGGAGGCGGACGGAGCGAAGGTTGACGTAGGCGGTCGAGCGCCCCGGGCTGTGGCTGCTGACGCAGATGAAACCTCCGTAGAGACCACGCCGATGGTGTTCGAGCCGTCTGATTCTCCCGAGGGCTTCGGGGCGCGGATAGCCTGAAAGGGCTGGGGTCGGGCTGAGCCGGCGGAGGGTTTCTCGGATGTCGAGGCTGGCGTCGGCGACGATCGGGGTCCTCAGGTGTTCGACGGCGCCGAACGCTGTCGTTCCGGTCGTTCCGGCCTCCGGATCGAGTCCTTCGCCGGCGAGTGTGTCGACGATGAAATCGACAACCATACGGTGTTCATCGAGGTTCTTTTCGTCCCAGTTGCCGTCAGTTCCGTTCCGGCGGGTTCCGGCCAGGGCCATCGTGCGCAGTCTGTTCTCCGGGATGTCATTATCGGCTAGCAGTTCGGGCGAAGCCCCGATCCAGACCGCCTCTCCGGTCCAGAGTATGAAACGGAATGTCTCGGGAAAGCGGCTGAAATATTCGTCGGCGATGTCGGCTGTTCCCCGCCCGGTTGTTCCCGCCGCGATTCTCGAGTAGACTGTTTTTCCGCCGCCGTCGCCGAGGTCATCGACGATAGCCGAGACTGCCGCGAGATATTCAGCACGGGGGGTCGATTCCGAAAGCGGGAAGCCGTCGAGTTCGCCGCAGCGGGCCAGCGTTGCTGTCTGGCCGTCGAAATCGCCGAAAAGAAGATTGTCTCCTGCATGGCGCAGGGAGAAACCGCCGAGGCCGGCCGCGTCGTCGGCGAACATGACGAAATCTTCGCCGGGGAACGCGCAGAGCAGAGCCTTCCGGCCCGGCTGCCGCTCCAGTCTGGAGATAGTTTCGCGTTGTTGTCGGTTGAACAGCATCAGTCTGAGACTTTACCGATAAGTTCGAAGGGCATCGCGTCTGTTATCTCTACATCGTAGAACGAGCCGACGCGCAGCGGTTTGTCTGAACTGACGATTACCTCGGGGTCGACTTCGGGAGAGTCCCATTCCGTACGGCCAATCCAGCGGTCATTCTCCTTCCGGTCAATCACGACGCGCAGCCTCTTCCCGATTTTTTCGCGGCTGATTTCGGCGGAGATCTCCTCCTGGAGTTCCATCAGGCGGCGCAGGCGTTCCTCCTTGACCTCCTGGGGGATAGTGTCGGGGAGATTGTTGGCGGCGAAGGTTCCCTCCTCCTCGCAGTATGTAAATCCGCCGAGCCGCTCGAAGCGCTGTTCGCGGACAAATTCGAGCATCTCGCCGAACGCCTCCTCGTCTTCGCCCGGGAATCCGGTCATCATCGTTGTCCGAAGATGGATTCCCGGGACACGACGCCGGATTTCGGCGAGCAGCCGGCGGGTCTGGTCGATCGTGATGTGGCGTTTCATCGCGGTCAGAACCTTGTCGGAACCGTGCTGGAGAGCGATGTCGAGGTATCGGCAGACATTTTTTCTCCGGGCCATGACATCGAGCAGGTCGAGGGGAAATCCGGCAGGGTAGGCATAGTGGAGCCTGATCCATTCGACACCTTCGACATCGGCGATACGGTCGACGAGTTCTGCGAGTCGCGATTCTCCGCCGGGAAGGTCTGTTCCATAGGCAGAGAGATCCTGGGCGATCACGTTGAATTCTCGGACGCCGCGCCCGGCGAGACGGCGGACTTCGTCGACGATTTCGTCGACGGGGCGGGAGTGATGGCGTCCGGTTATCAGGGGTATGGCGCAGAAGGCGCAAAAGCGGTTACATCCTTCGGATATCTTAATGTAGGCATGGTGGCGCGGCGTTGTCAGGATACGGTCGTAGAGGGCTGCTCCGGGAGCCTTGCGGCTCAGGAGCGTGCCGATTCCGCCCCAGTCGAATTTGCCGAACCAGGCGTCGACTTCGGGGATTGACTCCCGGAGTTCGCCGGGATAGCGCTCCGACAGACACCCCATCACGCAGACCGTCCCGACGCGGCCGCGCCCCTTCGCTTCGGCCCATTCGAGAATTTCGTTGATCGACTGTTCTTTTGCGTCGCCTATGAAGCCGCAGGTGTTGATGACGACCGCATCGAACGGGCGTCCGCGACGCGGAGGACGTTTCTCGAACGAGACCTTGAATCCGAGATCCTCGAGTTGTTTCATCAGCCTCTCGGCATCGACAAGATTTTTCGAACAGCCTAACGAGACGACGTTGACTGTCCGACGGTTTGTATCTTTCTGCATGGCGATTTTGTCACTCCTTTCCGAAGAGCGATTCGACGAAACTGCGTTTATGGAAAACCTGGAGGTCATCGATTCCCTCTCCGAGGCCGATATAGCGGACGGGAATCTGGAACTGGTCGCTGATGCCGATAACTACGCCACCTTTGGCCGTTCCGTCGAGTTTCGTAATCGCCAGACCGTTGACCTGGGTCGCGGCGACGAACTGTTTCGCCTGTTCGAAGGCGTTCTGTCCGGTCGAGCCGTCGAGCACGAGGAGGATCTCCTGCGGAGCCTCTGGAACGATACGCTGCATGACACGTTTGATTTTCGTCAGTTCGTCCATCAGGCCTTTTTTGTTGTGGAGTCGTCCGGCGGTGTCGATGATGACTACATCGGCATCTTTCGACTTGGCGCTCTGGAGGGTGTCGAAGGCGACGGCGGCCGGATCTGCGCCCTGGCCCTGGCGGACAACCGGGACGCCGGCGCGTTCGCCCCAGATCTGGAGTTGTTCGGCGGCGGCGGCGCGGAAGGTGTCGGCGGCGCCGAGCACGACCGAGTATCCAGCGTTCTTGAACTGGGAGGCGAGTTTTCCGATCGTCGTTGTTTTCCCGACGCCGTTGACGCCGACTACCATAATGACATAAGGTTTTCCGGCACCGGCGGGAATCTGAAAGTCATCGTCGGTGTTGTCACTGTCGTTTCCGACGAGCATATCGGAAATTTCCTGACAGAGGAGGTCGTTCAGTTCTTCCGAACTGGTATATTTGTCGCGGGCGACGCGGTCGCGGATACGATCGATAATTTTCAAGGTCGTGTCTGTTCCGACATCAGACGTGATAAAGATTTCCTCGAGTTCGTCGAGGAAGTCGTCGTCGATTGTCGATTTACCCAGAAATGCTTTTTTGATTTTTCCGAGCAGACCGGTTTTCGTTCGTTCGAGGCCTTTGTCGAGGGTCTCTTTTTTCTTTTTTCGCGAAAAAATGTCGAAAATTCCCATTTAGGTTTCGTCTTAAAGTTCCAAAAGGCAAAATTAGTCAATCCCCGCGACATAACAAGCGCCCCCGGCCGAAAATCGACCGAATTTGACATTTTGATTTAATACATCTGGTAGTCGATGCTGAGGACCTGGAACTCGGTTCGGCGGTTGATCTGGTCGGCCTGCTCCTGGTCTTCGGGGCTCAGCGTCAGTATAAATTCCTCGGTCAGTTCCGTTCCCTCCTCGAACTGGGGAAATTCGCGGGCAATCCGTTTCGTAACCTTCTTTGGCCGCGATTCGCCGTAGCCCTGGTGCTGTAGCCGGTCGGCGGCGATGCCACCCTCGTCGACGAGATAGTCGATGACGGCCTGTGCGCGGCGGTCTGAGAGAGCGAGGTTATATTCGTCGGTCCCGTGGCGGTCTGTGTGGGCTCCCATCTCGATCGTTATGTTCGGGTTGTCGCGGAGCATCTGGGCGAGTTCGTCGAGGGCGGTCTTCGATTCGGGACGGAGCGTCGATTTGTCGAAGTCGAAGAAGATATTTTCGACGATGTTCGGTTTGCTGATCGACGCGAGGATGAAATCGACGCCATATTCGGCGTCCTCCTCGGCGATGTCGGAGGTGAACTGCTGGCGGGCATTCAGATAGCCCTTCGCGCCGGCGAGCATGACATAACTGACACCGCGCTCGAGGGGGAAGGAGAAGGAGCCGTCGTCGCGGGCCACGGCCTTCTGGTTCGAGCCGTCGTTGCCGACGATACGGATGACGGCGTTCGGAACAGGCTCCTCGTCGCGGTCGAGCACCCATCCGCTGACGAGTATCTTCAGGTCGGGCAGGTCGAAGGTCCAGATGTGGTCGTAGCCTCGGCCGTCTCCGCGGTTCGAGGTGAAGAGGCCCGACTGCCGCGAGCGGTCGAAGAAAGTTATCCCGAAATCGTCGGCGGCGGAGTTCATCGGAACGCCGAGGTTCTCTACCTTCCATCCTCCGGAGGGCGCAAGCTCGGCGCGGAACAAGTCGAGGCCGCCGAGGCCGGGATGGCCGTCGGAGGCGAAATACATAACGCTGTCGGTCAGCATGTAGGGGAACATCTCGTCGCCGGACGTATTGATGAATTCGCCGAGGTTTTCGAGCGAACCGACCTGATCCTTCAGGTTGATGCGCCAGATGTCCTTTCCGCCGAACCCGGGCATGTCGCTGGCGAAGTAGAGCCACTCGCCCGAGGGGTCGACAGCCGGATGGGCATATGAAGAGATGGTGTCGGCGGTTATCTCGACGAGCGTCGCGGCGCTCCAGGCGGCGTCGGCGCGCGACGATTTGTAGATCTCGACGCCGGTCGGGGCGTTCGGGGCGCGGCGCGCGCGGGTCAGATACATTGTCGATCCGTCGGGGGTGAAACTGACAATCCCTTCGTCGAACTCGGTGTTCAGTTCACCCTCGACCGGCTCGGGACGCTGCCATTCGCCCCGCTCGTTTTTCCGCGATACCCATATATCGGCGCGTTTCATCCCGGTTATCTCCGAGTGTTTGTCGCCGGTCACCTTCTCGTTTGTCGTCGCGAAGTAGATCGCGTCGTCGAGAACCATCGGGGCGAAGTCAGACCGCCGCGAGTTCAGAAGTTTCGACTGTTTGACGACGAAGCGCGTACGGTTCTCCTTCAGTTCCGACGCCATCCGGGCGCCACGCAGACCGGTCTCGGCCTCGGCCGAGCCGGGGACCAGCGCGAGATACTCCTCGTAGGCCTTGACCGCCGGCTGGTATTTCCCCTCGGCATGGAGCATCTGGGCCAGACGGAGATAGACCGTCGTGTCTTTTTCGGCGTAGCCGTAGCGTATCGCGTTCTGATATGCGGCCGATGCCCGGGCGCTCTGGCTCAGGCGGCGGTGGGCCTCCCCCATCTTGAAGGCTACTTCGCCGCGGAGGGGTCTCTCCTCGCGGGCTTTCAGTTTGTTGTATATTTTCCGGTATGTCTTCGAGGCGTCGTAGAATTCGCCGCGTGCCATCTGTTCGTCGGCGGTCGCGAGTTTCGGACCGCGGCATCCTGCGGCGGGGAGCAGGACGGCGAGCGTCAGCAGCGTGTATATCAGTTTCAGAAGATATCTTTCCATACTCTATCTAACGACGGAGAGGGGGCACTTATTGTGTCGGGGACTCGGTCAGAACGGCTTCCGGTATTTGCCCTGGCCGTCATCCTCGAGAATACTGAGGTAGGAGTTGTAGCGCGATTCGGCGATTCGGTTGTCGCGCAGCGCTTCGAGCACGGCGCATCCCGGTTCGTGGGTGTGGGTGCAGTCGTTGTAGCGGCACCCCTCGGAGATGGCGAATATCTCGGGGAAATAGTGGGCGACCTGGCGTGGATCGAAGTCGATCGTGCCGAATCCTTTGACGCCGGGGGTGTCGATTAACCAGCCGCCTCCGGGGAGGGGATACATCTCGGAAAAGGTCGTCGTGTGCATTCCGGTGTCGTGGACCTCGGAAATCGGTGCGGTCTTCAGGTTGAGGCCGGGGATCAGACGGTTTATCAGGGTCGATTTCCCGACACCCGAATTGCCTGAAATCAGAGTTGTTTTTCCGCCGAGGAGGTCGCGGAGGGTGTCGATTCCCGATCCGTCGCGTGCCGAGACCGGAACGACCCCGTAGCCGATCGAGCGGTAGAGATATTCGACTGCTTCGAGCAGGTCGATTGCTTCAGGATCCCCTTCGAGCAGGTCGGTTTTGTTGATGACAATCGTCGCCGGGATGCCGTAGGCTTCGGCGGTCGCGAGAAAGCGGTCGACGAATGTTGTCGATGTGACGGGCTGGGCGAGGGTGACGACGAGTATGACCTGGTCGAGATTCGCGGCGAGAATATGGGCTTCTTTCGACAGGTTGCTGGCGCGGCGGATAATATAGTTGCGGCGCGGTTTGACGGCGGTTATGTAGGCATAGTCGCTGTTCTTGTCCGGTTCCCTCAGTTCGACGCGGTCGCCGACTGCGACCGGATTGGTCGTCCGCAGACCTTTGATCCGGAAATTCCCCTTCGCTTTGCAGGGGAGTTGCCGGCCGTTGTCGGTCAGGGCGACATAGTGGCTTCCGGTGTTTCTGATTATCAATCCTTCCATATCGGTGGCAAAATTAGCGAATTTTCGCGATTCGGCGTTGTCGTAAACATTTTTTATACGCCGATTGTTTATGCTAAAAACATTGGAATGTTCCAATGGATGTCTAACATAACAGAAAGGAACAATAAAGAGATGAACAACGAAACAATCGGAACCTGGGCCGGAGCAGTCTGGAACGTTCTTAACGAAAACGGCGCTCTGACCATCAAACAGATCAAGAAAGAAACAAAACTCCGCGAGAAAGATATCTACGCTGCTCTCGGATGGCTCTCGCGCGAAGACAAGGTTAAATTCGAAGACACGCCCGACGGCAAGGATGTCGTCGTCAATCTCGGCTGACCGGCGCTTCGCTAAGCGACAATATTTCGGGAATCATCGGGGTAATTCCTTCCGGATGATTCCTTTTTTGTTGTCTGTTACGAACATTTGCCCCCTTCAGATGGTTGAAAAAGGAAAAGACACACAAACCGCCTAAACATTCATCCTATGTCAGCACCAGGTTCATCCATTCTGTCGTTTATTGCCGCCACACAGACAGTGGCTCCGGCCGATTCGATTTTCGACGCAACGAAGCCCCCTATGATCGACGTCAGGCATTTTGTCGGCGACGAAAACGGCACTTCCTATTATATCGCGCAGTGGGTCATGGATATCGTCGACTGGATTCTCGGGATCTTCGGACTCGAGCAGCACGAGACCCTTGTGACGTTCCTCTATGCGCTTGTCGTGCTCGGCATTGCTCTTGTTGTCGGATGGGCTGCACAGTGGCTGATATTCAAGGCCTTGAAATTTATTGCAAAAAAATGGGATTCGGCGACCTACCACGAGTTGACCGACGTCAGGTTCTTCCATAAACTCTGCCGGATGATTCCGGCTCTGGTATTCCTGATTCTGATTGAATTCACCCTTTCGAGCCACGACAAACTTGCCGGAATACTGACGAAGATTACCCTTATCTGCGTCGTCTTCTTTACGTGTCAGGCGCTGTCGGCTCTTGTCGTAGCAATATGGAAACATATCGATGTCCGCGCGAACAAGAAAAAACTTCCGCTGAAAGGGCTGGCTCAACTCGTCAAGGGTATAATATGGATTATAGCAGCGATTATAATCGTCTGTATAATTATCAATAAATCTCCTGCCTCGCTGCTTGCCGGACTCGGTGTGTTCGCGTCTGTCCTGATGTTGATTTTCAAGGACAGTATCCTCGGACTGGTCGCCGGCGTGCAGCTCTCGGAGAACGACAGTCTCCATGTAGGCGACTGGATCGTCGTTCCGGGTACGAACGCAAACGGAACCGTTATGGAGGTCACACTCGTTTCTGTCAAGGTGCTGAACTGGGACAAGACGATGACATCGCTTCCGCCATACAGCCTGATCAGCGGCAGTTTCACGAACTATCGTACGATGCAGGCGAGCAATACCCGCCGGATTTGCCGCTCCTATATGATTGATGCCGACAGTGTCCTGCCGTCGACTCCCGAGATGATCGAGAATATCCGGAAGGTGCCGCTGATGGAGGAGTGGATTGCAAAGAAACTCGAACAGCGGGCCGCGGGGAAGGTCGCCGACGTCGACAACCCCGAAGGGCTGGCCGACGGCTCGCTCGACACAAACCTCGGAATGTTCCGCGCCTATTTCAAGATGTGGCTCGACCAGAACCCGCATATCTCCCACGACAGCGACTGCTTCGTCTCGACCCTGGCCCAGACGGCGACCGGAATCCCGTTCCAGGTCTACTGTTTCACGGCGACATCGAAATGGTTCCCCTACGAGGCAATCCAGGATCTCGTCTTCGAGAATCTCGCGGCTATGCTCCGGTTCTTCCAGCTCTATACGTTCGAGAATCCCTCTGGACGCGACACCGTTGTCGACGGCTATCTCAGCCCGGGCGGAGATATCGACAAAGTCTTCGGCGTTCCCTATCCCTTTTTCCAGAGTCCCGACGCGCCCGACAGCCCCGCCTCGACCCGCGTCACCCCGAAGACCGCGCCGAAAATCACCGCATCGCCCGACGCTCCGACGCCCGACGCTCCGACGCCCGACGCTCCGAAGTCCTAAAAAAGTTTTGCGGCAAGGTCGGGGGCGTGTTCCCTGATATACTGTTCGAAGCCGGCGACATAGGCGTCGGCCGCCGAGGGGCGTATCCGACTGCGGATATCGGTTTCGCGGGCGCGGATTTCGAGAAGCCCGTCGGCGATGGCCGATGTGTCGTTCGAATTCTCGATCAAGGCCCGGCCATGTTCCTCGCCGAGTTTAAAAGCAACAGAGTCCTCCGGGGCGACGCGATATCGCGCCGTTCCGGAGGAGTCGTTTCCGCTGCGGCCGCAGCAAAGGAGTGCGGCGGCCGTCAGGAGTATGGCGATTGGCAGATGTCTCATTCTTCCCAAAAGTTATCTTCAATTCTGGTCCAGTATCGCGATCGCGCGGTCGCGCACCTCTTCCATCAGCCATAGCGGAGTCGATGTCGCTCCGCAGACTCCGACGGATCGGGGCGGCCCGGCGAGCCATTCGGGCTGGATCTCCGAGGCGTTCGCGATCATATGGGCCGACTCGTTCGCTTCGCGGCAGAGGTTGTAGAGGACTTTTCCGTTGCTGCTCTTCGCTCCGCAGACGAAGAGAACGACGTCGTGTCCGGCGGCGAACGATTTTATGTTATCGGCGCGGTTGCTGACCTGGCGGCAGATCGTGTCGAAGGCTTCGACGGTGTGTCCCGGCTCCATACGCCGCAGCAGTTCTTCGGTCAGGGTCTGGTAGCCCTGTCGCGATTTGGTTGTCTGGGAGTAGAGAAGGATGTCACGTCCGAAGTCTATGGCCGCCAGGTCGTCGAGACTTTCGACAACGATTGCCGTCCCCTTGGTCTGGCCGACGAGGCCGTTCACCTCGGCGTGACCGTTCTTGCCGTAGATAACAATCTGGGGACGCGTCGCCGGATCCTGTCCGGCGATTGAGTCCCAGGCTTTGTGGATCCGCCGCTGGAGCTGGAGCACAACCGGACATGTCGCGTCGATAATTTCGATCGAGTTGCGGCGGGCTGCTTCGTAGGTCGCGGGCGGTTCGCCGTGGGCGCGGAGCAGTACGCGCGTGTCGCGGAGCGTATTGAAGTCGGCGTGGGAGATTGTCCGGAGTCCTTTGTGACGGAGCCGCTCGACCTCGTCGCTGTTGTGGACGATATCTCCGAGACAGTAGAGGTCGCCCTGGCCGAGTTGTTCCTCTGCTTTGTTGATCGCTGTGACGACTCCGAAGCAGAATCCCGAGCCGCTGTCGATTGTGACGGGTATACGGCTCATTTCCGGCCGGTCTTTTCCCGGAACAGATCGAGGAGCCATCGGTCCTGCTGTTCAGGGGTCATATCGGAATTGTCGAGCAGAACAGCGTCGTCGGCGCGGCGCAGAGGACTCTCCTCGCGGGTCTCGTCGATATGGTCGCGGCTGACGACGTTGGCGAGCACCTCTTCGTAGGTGGTCGCGACACCCTTGTCGGCGAGTTCGCGGAAGCGGCGCATCGCGCGAGTCTCGGCCGAGGCGTTGACGAAGACCTTCATTTCGGCGTCGGGGAAGACGGTTGTTCCTATGTCGCGTCCGTCCATGACAATCCCTTTCGATTCGCCGAGTTTCTTCTGCATCGCGACCAGGGCGCGGCGGACGCCGGGAATTGCGGCGACCGGCGAGACGAGCGACGAGACATCCATGCGGCGTATGCGCTCCTCGACATCCTCGCCGTTCAGGAGCGTGTGCTGGCGGCCGTCGCCGCCGTCGGGGGCGAAGTCGATCGAGATTTCCGGGAGGCTGGCAACGAGTCTGTCGGCGTCGACCGTTCCGGAAGCGGGGTCGGTCATGCCGTGGCGCATCGCCCAGAGGGTGACGGCGCGGTACATCGCGCCCGAATCGATATATCTGTATCCTGTTGTGGCGGCCAGTTGGCGCGCCATGCTGCTCTTTCCGGATGATGAATATCCGTCGATTGCTATGGTGATCATATTTCTTTTTTTTTGTTGGGGCTTCAGTTTATGTATTCTATAGAAGAGAGGAGATGTCGAGGCCTAGGTTGAACATCAGGGTTGTCGCCCCTTTGTGGGGCTGGGCGAGGGCGACCCCGACCGAGAGCGCCCTGACGTTTATTCCGGCTCCGAGCGAAAAGCCGGAGAGGAAACTTCGCGAGTAGGTCGACATGTCGGTCCGGGTCTTGTAGTTGTATCCGATTCCGATATGGAATTTCTCTGAGGGGATTAAGTCGGCGGCGAACACGAGGTGTCTCATCAGGTTCGACATGAATCCGTTTTTCTCGACAGGTTCCGTGCTGGCGGAGCCGTCGCCTGCGTCATAGTAGGGGAGCGACCATCGGGTCAGGTTCCAGGCTGTGACAGAGAAGCGTATCGGGAGCGTCCCGAACGACTGTGACCAGCCGAGGCGTACGTCGACCGGCAGGCGGTCGTAGGAGTCGTTGAAGCGTTTGATTTGGCCGCCGAGGTTGGCGACTACGGCCGAGAGCGACAGGTCGCGTTCGGGGTCGTAGTAGTTCAGTCCGAGGTCGGTTGCCAGGGCAAAGGCCGAGTAGTCGCCGTAGGCGCTGTAGAGAAACTTCAGATTGAACCCCCCGCGAAGGCGTTCGCCGAGATTGTGGGAGTAGGCGCCGGAGAAACTGACGTCGATCGGCGAAAAGTCGCCGGTTATGTTCCCTTCGATATCGGCTTCTTTAATCGAGCCGTAGCCGAAGTAGTCGATAGCGGCCGACCATGCGCTGACCTCCGAAGCCGCGCCAGCATAGCGCAGCGAAGCGAAGTTCGACGAGCCGATGTAGCGCATATAACTGATTTCGGCGCGGCGGTCATGTTCCGGACCGAGCAGGGCGGGGTTCTGGTCGACGGTATTGATATCGTCGCCGACGGTCGAAATGTTGACGCCGCCGAGTCCGTAGATCCGCGACGAGGTCGTGACGTTCAAGAAGTTATAGGCAGGCGAACTGTCTGACGCCGCAAGTGTCCCAGTCGCGGCGGCCATGAGGGTCAGAACCGTTGCGATCAGACAATATATTTTCCGACTTTGGTTCGGTCGTTGTATCATTCGGTTGTTGTTCGTTCGTGTAACAGGTTAGTACCGCGGCGGTATGCCGTCCGGTCAGGGTGGAGTCCACCCACAAGGAATAACGTCGGTGTTGGCCCGGTTATTATCCGTAGTCGAGATTCCCACCCCTAAATTTTGGGAATTTTTTACAATTCGGTTCGGAATCTTTAAATAAAGATAAATCTCCTTAAAACGGGCAGTTGCGGGGCGCTGATTTTTGGCTGTTTCGCGGCGAACCGCTACATTTGTCGGAGAATTTAGAAAAACGACAATTCAGAATATCGAATTCAGCATATTATGCCAAATACTGAAAACTCCTCAGCGCCCCGGCTCTCTCTCCTGCCATCTCTTCTCGCGGCCGCGGCGATGTTATTCTCCGGCGGAGCGGTGCTCCAGGCCCAGAACCCCGTCAGGGTCACGCTGACCGGCACCTCTTCCGCTTCATCCTCGAGCGAAGTCTATGTCTCGGAATCGGTCGACATACCGCCGTCGTTCCCCGGCGGCGATGCGGCGATGATGAGATTTATCAACGCGGAGCGCCGCTATCCCCGCGAGGCCTATGAACGGGCTGTCGAGGGACGCGTCCTCTGCAGTTTTGTCGTCGAGCCGAGTGGCGAACTATCGAATATCGAACTTGTCCGCGGCGTCGAGCGGTCGCTCAACGAAGAGGCTCTCCGGATCGTTTCGCAGATGCCCGATTGGGAACCGGGACTTCTACGCGGCTCGGCCGTCAGGGTCTACTGCATAATTCCGATTCCCTTCCGCCGGTAATATTTTTTTGAACCTTTGAAAAAACAGACATCCCCGTCTCAGAATCGATTCTGAGACGGGGATGTCTGTTTATGAATTATGAATTATGAATTCACTTGCCCGTAGGGTTTTCGAAGTTTGTAGAGGGCTGGGGAGTCTCGGGGGCGAGGCCGCGGTTTCGGAGAAGGGCGTCGACATTAGGCTCGTGGCCGCGGAATTTGATGTAGAGTTCCATCGGGTCCTCGCTACCACCCTTTTCGAGGACATTCTCGCGGAAGGCACGCGCTGTTTCGGGGTCGAAGATACCTTTCTCCTTGAAGAGTTCGAATCCGTCGGTGTCGAGGACTTCGGCCCAGAGATAGGTATAGTAGCCTGAGGCGTAGCCGTCGCTGCCGAAGATATGGCGGAAATAGGGGGAGCGGTAGCGGAACTGGACTTCGGCGGGAAGACCGAGATCACGGGCAACGGAGGATTCGAAGCCTGAGACGTCGATGTCGCTGTCGACATTCAACTGACCCCATTTCAGGTCGAGCAGAGCGGCGCCGGCGAGTTCGGTTGTCGTGAAGCCTTGGTTGTGGGTCGACGCAGCCTCGAGTTTTGCAATCAGTTCGTCGGGGATAACCTCGCCGGTCTGGTAGTGGCGTGCATAGTCGCGGAGGAGTTCGGGTTCGAGAGCCCAGTGTTCGTGGATCTGCGAGGGGAGTTCGACGAAGTCGCGGTCGACGTTGGTTCCGGCCTGGCTGCGGAGTTCGGCGCGGGTCAGCATGCCGTGGAGGCCGTGGCCGAATTCGTGGAACATCGTTTCGAGTTCGTCGAGCGTCAGCAGCGAGGGGGTGTCGCCGGTCGGTTTCGAGAAGTTACCGACGTTATATACGATAGGGCGCTGTGACGAGCCGTCGGGGTCGCTGAAGGCCGACTGGAGTTCACCCATCCACGCCCCCTGGCGCTTCGAGGCGCGGGGGAAGTAGTCGGTCATGAAGACGGCGACATGTTCTCCCTGTTTGTCACGGACTTCGTAGACTTTAACTTCGGGATGGTATTTCGGAGCATCGGGGAGTTCGGCGAAGGTGACGCCATAGAGTTTTTCGGCCATCGTGAAGATGCCTTTGCGGACGGAGTCGACGGCGAAATATGCGCGGACCTCGTCCTCGTTCAGGTCATATTTCTTTTTACGGACTTTCTCGGCGTAGAAGTAGTAGTCCCAGGGCGCGATCTTGAAGCCGCCGCCTTCGCTGTCGACGATCGCCTGCATTTCGGCAACCTCCTCGGCCTCTTTTTTGACGGCCGGGCGCCAGATTTTCATCAGCAGGTCTTCGGCGTTCTTGACGTTCTTCGCCATGACGTTTTCGGTCATGTAGGAGGCGAAGTCGGGATATCCGAGCAGACGGGCTTTCGCTGTGCGGGCTTTCAGGATTCGGTTGATGACAGGACGGTTATCGAATTCTCCCGAAGATGCGAGCGAGGTATATCCTTCGTAGACCGCTTTCCGAAGGTCACGGTCTTCAGCGAACTGAAGCAGCGGCAGACGGCTCGGGGCGTGGAGCGTGAAGACCCATTTCCCTTTCAGACCGCGCGCATCGGCCTCGTCGGCCGCGACAGCGATGTTCGATTCGGGGAGACCTTTGAGGCGCGAGGGATCGTCGACGACATACTGGAAGGCGTTCGTCGCGTCGAGAAGATTTTTGTTGAAGCGGAGATAGAGGTCGGTCATCTCGCTGTTTATCGCCGAGAGTTCCTTTTTCCCGTTTTCGTCGAGCAGGGCGCCGCCGCGGCAGAAGTTGCGGTAGTGTTCTTCGACGGCGCGTTTCTGGGGCGTTGTCAGCGAGAGTTGGTCGCGGCGGTCATATAGGTTCTTGATGCGCCCGAAGAGACGGGAGTTCATCGAGATTGCGTCGCTGTGGGCCGACGACATCGGGTAGAGTTTCTCGGAAACGGCGCTCATCTCGGGCGACGACAGAACCTCGTCGAGGGTCGAGAAGAGGGTGACGACGCGGTTCAGAAGACGCCCCGACTGTTCGAGAGCGAGAATCGTGTTTTCGAATGTCGGTTCCTCGGGGTTATTGGCGATTGCTTCGATTTCGCGGTTGTGGATTTCTATCCCCTTTTCGACGGCTGGAAGATAGTCTGTCACCTCGATCTGGTCGAACGGGGGGATATTGAACGGAGTTCCGTAGTTCTCCAGCAGCAGCGGGTTCTGTCGTCCGGCGGTTTCGGCGCCGGCGCCGGCCGGGGCCATGACCGTCATGGCGGCGACGAATGCTGCGGTCGTGCATGTGATCAGTTGTTTCATTCTTGGTCAGATTATATTTGTTTATTGTTTGTTTTTAATCGGGGTCTGTTTGTCGAGTTCGAACCAGACGGTCAGCGGATAGTGGTCGCTGCCGCGGTTCGAGTCGCGAAGGGTTCGCAGCACGTCCATTTCTCCGCGCCAGTAGACCTGGTCGATGCGGAAGAGGAATCGGTCGCGGTTGTAGGTCCAGCAGGGTCCGGTCGCGCCGTCGCGGTATGCGTCGGAGAAATCTTTTCCGGCGATGACGCGCGAGGCGTAACATCCCGGAACGTCATTGAAGTCTCCGCAGACGATGACGTTCCCATCGAGGGTGTCGAGAAAACGGCGAACGGTCTTGGCCTGTGCCGACCGGTTTCGGAACGCGCGGGCGAGTTTGCGAATCAGGGTTAGGCGGATCTCTTTGATCTCCTGTTTGTTCGTTGCTTCGCCCCGGGTCACCTCGCGGTAGAGTTCGCGGTCCTGGTCGTTCAGTCCGATCGACTGGAGGTGGAGGTTGACGATATGGAGGGTCTGTCCGTCGATCTCGGTCCGGTAGCAGGCGGCGTCGAAGGTCATCTGTTTGATCTCGTTCGGGACCAGGATTTCCTCGAAGGGGTGCCTGGACAAGAAACTGACGATGTTTTTCCCCTTGCTCCGGTAGGGGTATACCCTCTTGAGCGAGTCGACCTGGGATTTCAGAAGGTTGCGACGGGGGCTCGCGGTCAGGTTCAGTCCCTCCTGGAGACAGACGAAATCAGAGCCGCTGTCGAGGATGAACCGGATAGAGGGGTTCGGAGCCTCGCTGGTGTCGTGTTCGTCGCGGGTAAAATCGCGGAAGTCGCAGACATTATAGGTCGTAAGCGAGAAAACTCTTCCGGAGTCTGTCTCGACCGCTTTTCTGACCCTCGATTCTCCGCCGAAGTTCAGGGGGCAGAAGGTCCGGATTGGCGAGGCGCAGAGGGCGAGCGCTGCGATCGGAATCCAGCTCTGATTCCGAAATGTCAGCAAGTCGATCACCAGAATGACGACGACGGCGGCGAGCGCCAGCGGGAACAGCATCGCGGCCAGGGCGGGGATGACTGTCCTGACCGGGTCGGCCATGCCGCCGTATGCGGTCAGCAGGCAGAAGGCCGAGACCAGCATGTTGACCGTCAGTTGTACGGCCCTGAGAAAACGGTTTCGTTTCTTCATTGTCTCTGTCTATGGTTTGATTCGGTTGCTGATGCGGAAGAGGGTGTCGCGCTCGGCAGGTGTCAGCGAGGAATAGCCCGAGCGGCGTATTTTGTCAAGGAGGAGGTCTAGTTTGTCCTGGTCGGTCAGGGGAGCGGTTCCGACAGGGGAGGTCTTCGCGGGGCGTCGTATCCTGAACCGGGGACGGCCGGAGAAAAGGGTCGTGCGGGTCGATGCGTACCAGTAGGCCGCGCCGACGAGGATACCGCCGATATGGGCGGCGTTGCCGCCGTTCAGCAGGTCGATGGCAATCATTATGATTGCGAGCCATTTCAGCCTGACATCGCCGATCAGAAAGAGTCGTATCGTTCGGTTCGGCATTATTAGAGCGGTCGCTGTTACGATTGCCAGAACCGATGCCGAACTGCCAATCAGAGCCGCGCCGGAACCGATCCCCGGAATCATGTTGGCGGCGAAGATAAAGCAGAGGCCACCGAGGATACCACCTCCGAGGTAGAGTCGGAGGAGGGAGCGGCCACTACGCGCATCGAGGAAGAATTTCCCGAACCACCAGAGCCACAGGATGTTGAACATCAGATGGAAAATTTCATACTGGCTGAACATATATGTCACAATCGTCCAGGGTGCGCGCAGAAGAGCCTCGGGCGAGGCCGGGAGTTCGACAAAGCGGAGCACGGCAGTTTCGAGCGATCGATCGCCAGTCAGGATGTTCGCTGCTCCGAAGATATGAAGAAGGATGAATACGGCGATATTGATGGCGACCAGACGCCCGGCTGCGTCCCACCCGCTCCATATCTGACGGAGGGAGTCAGTAAAGCGGGCCATGATAGATTCCTTTTTTACGCCACCAGAGTATCATTGCGAGGCCGAAAATCATACCGCCGAGGTGGGCGAAATGGGCGACACCGTCGGATGCGTTGCTCATTCCGATCAGCAGTTCGAAGACGCCGTAGCCGATGACCATCCATTTCGCTTTTATCGGTATCGGGATGAACATCATGTAGATCGGCATGTTGGGGAACATCATGCCGAAGGCGAGAAGGATTCCGTAGATCGCGCCGGAAGCTCCGACGGTCAGGAGGGTGTTTGTCGCAATCCCGAGGGCGCGGGGCAGGTCTTCGAGACGTCCGGCGGCGATCATGTCACCTACTTCGTTGACCGGAATGCCATACATCATCGCGAGCATCGGGTAGGTAATCTGGTCGATTGTCAGCCACCAGACAAGTTCTTGAATCAGAGCCGCGCCAATGCCGCAAACCATATAGTATGTCAGGAAGCGTTTCGGACCGACGACCGATTCGATGACGCGTCCGAACATAAAGAGGCCGAACATATTGAACAGGACGTGGGCGAGCGAGCGTGTGTCGTGGATGAACATATAGGTGACCAACTGGGCCGGATTGAAGCCGTCGGCAGCGAAATAGTGGAGTCCGCCGTAATATGTCACCTTCTGGCCGAGCGATCCGCTGAAGAAGGTGAACGCCCAGATTATAAGGTTGATTATAATCAGATTTTTGGTTACGGGGGGGATGTTGCTGAAAAAAGATCCCCGGGAGTTATTGAACATATCGTTGGAGTTTCTATGATAAAGTGCAAAGTTACTAAAAATTTTATTAGCCATTCCCGATTTTTGTTTCATTAACATGGCCTGCGGAGGCCGTTTTTCTGCCCTGGAAAAGATAAATGTGACATTTTTTCGAATTTTTTTTGATTATATGCGGTAAAATTCGAAAGGATTCAATATATTTGCCGTCTGAATTTCAATCTATCCCGAATATGAACAAAACAGAACTGATCAACGCCGTAGCCGAAAAGGCTAACCTGACCAAAGCCGACGCCCGCGCCGCCGTCGACGCAACTATCGAATCCGTTATCGCCGCTCTCGAGGCCGGCGACAAAGTCGCTATCCTCGGTTTCGGAACTTTCTCCGTCGTCGAGAAGGGTGAACGCACGGGTCTGAATCCCCGCACGAAAGAGCAGATCACCATCGCCGCCCGCAAGAACGTCAAGTTCAAAGCCGGCTCTGAATTCGCCGACCGTATCAAATAACGATCAACCTACCCCAAAACACCGGACGGGCGCGCCTTCCTGATCAGAGGAAAGCGCGCCCGTCCGGTTATTGTCTGGGGCCAGGTCAGTGGATGTTGCTGACGGGCCGCATTATGAATGTGAAGTCGTAGTCGCCGTAGGGGAGGAGATATTTTTCCATAGGCCATGCGCCCCAGCTGTCGATACATCCGAGTCCCATCTGGACTTTGTCGACGAGGAGGTTGGTGTAGGGAACCTGGGGAACTTCCTGGGAGTGACCCTGGGCTTTGTGGTCACCCTCGTCGAGAGATTCGATTGAGTAGTTCAGCGCCGAGGCAGAGAAGGGCTCGGCGGAGATGAATTCCAGGCCGCTTCCGGCGTGGTTCAGCTGGCGCCAGTAGCGGATGTCGCTTTTGGTTCCGGTTTCCTGGGGGCGGTTGTAGGGGTAGAACTGCTCGGCGACAGTCTGGTTGTAGACTCCGAGGTCGGCGCTGTGGGGACGGTCGACATAGTTCTCGGCCGGACCGCGTCCGAAATACTGGATCCGGTCGAAACTCTCCGGCATCGGCATCTGGATTCCGAAACGGAACAGATGGGAGACTTCCGCGCCGGGTGTCGCGGTCAGTTTTTCGTTGACGAGGATATCTCCGCGGTTGTTGATTGTGTAGGTCATCGCGAGGTCGGCCTGGACTGCTTCGATCCGGTAGAGGGCCCTGACGACGACGAGGCCGTCTGCGGTTTTTTCTGCGTCGAGCGATTTAAGATCGAATTTCGGGTTTTTCCAGGCCTTGAATTTCAACTGGAGTACTGCGCCGTAGTCGTTGTCGGTCGGTGCACGCCAGAAGTTCGGGGTCAGTTGGGCGCCCTTCTCGAGCATGTCGAGACCGTTTACCTCATATTTGCTCAGGAATCCGTCTGTGCGGCTGAATTCGATGTCGACGCCGGGGGCGGTCACAATCAGGTAGTTCTTTTCGTTGTCGACGACCGAGGGTGTCACGACGTTCTGGTTCGTCAGACGGCTGTTCGAGACGTCGAGCGACGGGGCGACGCGGTCAGTCAACTGGAACTGCTGGCGTGCTACGGTCGTTCCGGCCGGGAGGAGGGGTTCGGCGTCTTTGAGACGGTATGCGACGTTCAGGTGCCATTCGTCTTCGGGGGTGATGTCGCCGTAAGCGATTGTGACGTTCGATCGTCCCTGTGGGGCGACGCCGAGACGGTCGATTTGTCCCGAGCGTATGGCTTCGCCGTTCCGGAGCAGTTCCCAGTCGAGGGTGTAGCCGGATAGGTCGCGGAAGAAGTTTTCGTTATAGATTTCGAAGATTCCATTCGGAGCGTCGACCGGCGTTGTCCATATGTTCTGGTAAATACGGGCGACCTCGGCGGCGTGGGGGTTCGGAACGCGGTCGGGGCTCATCAGACCATTGTTACAGAAGTTGACATCCGAGGCGTCGAAGCGGTTGAAGTCGCCGCCGTAGGCATAGATCTCGACGCCGTCTTTCCCTTTCCAGCGGGGCGACTGGTCGACGAAGTCCCAGATGAATCCCCCCTGGAGGTTCGGATATTTGCGGATCAGGTCCCAGTATTCCTTGAAGCCACCCTCGGAGTTACCCATCGCATGGGCATATTCACACTGGATCATCGGCTTTGTGACGTCAGTCCGCCGGCCGTATTGCTCGACCTGGCGGTAGTCGGCATACATCGGGCAGTAGATGTCGGTGTGGTCTGAGTATCCGGCGCGTTCATACTGGACGGGGCGCGAGGGGTCCTCTTTTTTGATCCAGTCGTAGACAGCCTCGAAGTTCGGGCCGTCGCCCGCTTCGTTGCCCATGCTCCAGAAGATGATGCTCGGGTGATTGAAGTTGCGCTGGATATTTCGTTCGTTTCGTTCCATATGGGCCTGGCGCCAGGAGTCGACTTTGGCGAGGGTCTTGTCGCCGTAGCCCATGCCGTGGCTTTCGAGGTTCGCTTCGGCGACGACATAGATTCCGTATTTGTCGCAGAGGTCATACCAGAGGTTGTCGTCGGGGTAGTGGCAGGTTCGGACGGCGTTGATGTTGTGTTCCTTCATCAGTTTGATGTCCTGGATCATCCGCTCGGGCGAGACGACATATCCTCCGTCGGGGTCGAGTTCGTGTCGGTCCGCTCCCTTGAACAGAACGGGTTGTCCGTTGACGAGCACCTGGTCACCCTTCAGTTCGATCTTGCGGAAGCCGACGTTGACCGGGATCACTTCGTTGCTGCCGGCGAGGCGGGCGTCGAGGGTGTATAGATAAGGCGTCTCGGCAGTCCATTTACGGGGGTTCGGGACCGAGATGGCTGTCGAGCCGCTCCCTTTGACGGTTGCCGCAGCGACCTCTTTGCCGTCGGCGTCGCGGAGGGTCAGGTCAGTCACGCCGTTGCTCCCTTTCAGTTTGACGTCGACCGTCAGCAGGCCGTCGGTGTAGTCGTTGACGAGGTCGGGGGTGACGCGTATGTCCTCGATACGCTTTTTGTCGCGGGCATAGAGATAGCAGTCGCGCCCGACGCCGCTGTAGCGGAAGAAGTCCTGGTCTTCGAGATAGGTTCCGTCGTTCCAGCGGAACACCTGGAAGGCGATTTGGTTCTCTTTGCCGGGAACGAGATATGGAGTCAGGTCGAATTCCTGCTCGAGTTTGCTATCCTCGCCGTAGCCGACGAAGCGTCCGTTGACCCAGAGGTAGATGTTCGAGGTGACGGAGCCGAAGTGGGCGATGATATCTTTTCCTTTCCAGTCGGCCGGAACGGTTATGGTCCGGCGGTATGAGCCGACGTGGTTGTTTTCGGTCGGGACAATCGGGGGGTTGTTTTCGTAGTTGTTTCGCCATGCATAACCGATGTTGACGTAGATCGGGTCGCCGTAGCCGTTTAGTTCCCAGACCGCCGGGACTTCGATCGTGTCCCAGCCGCGGTCGTTGAAGTCGGTCCGGAAGAAGTCGGTCGGCCGGCTGTCGGCATCCTTGACCCAGAAAAATTTCCACGGGCCGTTGAGGCTCATGAAGTTGGCGGATTCCTCTTTGACCCCTTCTGCGGCCTTTTCGCTGTTTTCATAGGCGAAGTAGGAGGTGTGCATCGGGGCTCGGTTGACGGCGTTGGTCTTCTGGTCCTGCCATTCGCGGAAGGTCTGTCCGGCGGCAGGCTGCAGGGCCAGAAGGGTGGCCGTGAGCGCGATCAGTGTTTTATTCATGTCTGTAGTTGATTTAATGATTCTGCAAAGTTAACGAAAAAATCACTAACTTTGCCGTTCGAAACATGATTCCGAACGATATGATGCATTTTCTGAAACTTCTGGTCCAGTTGTTGCTCGCGCCGAAGAACGGCTGGGAGGATATCGCTGTCGAAAGTGACGGCCAGCGCCGTGTCTATGCCGTCGGGTTTCTGCCGATGATAACCGTCGCGGCCCTCTCGGGTTTTGTCCAGAAGGCCTACCATACAGACGAGTCGTGGCTGATGATGACCGAGAAGGCTGTCGTTCTGTTCTTTTCCTTCTTCGTGACGGTCTATATCGCCGAGTTTTTCTTCTCGCTCCTGCTGATCCGCGATATCTCGACTTCGCTGAACCAGCGCCGGATCCGTTTGTTTATCCTCTATACGCTGAGTGTCATGGCGCTGATGATGACCGTTGTCCACCTCGTTCCGTTCAGTCCGGTTCTCGTCCTGCTGCCGCTCTACTCGATTGTTGTCATGAGAATGGGGACGCGCTTTATGAAGGTCGACCGCGACCGTATCGGGCATTTCATGTTTCTGTCGATCGGTTCGATTTTTGTTCCGGCCTTTCTGCTTGTCTTCCTTTTCGGACTGCTTCTCTAAAACTTAAAACCAACCACGTATGAACGCAAAAGATGTCAATATAAAAAACCGCCGGGCAAATTTCGATTATGCGATAACCGAGACCTTTACGGCCGGAATCGTCCTGACCGGCACGGAGATCAAGTCGCTCCGCAACGGCAAGGCGAGCCTTGTCGACACATTCTGTTATGTCATCAACGGCGAGGTATGGGTAAAGAATATGTATATCGCCGAGTATTTCTACGGCTCGTATAACAACCACGCGGCGCGGCGCGACCGTAAACTCCTGTTGACGCGCAAGGAGATCAACAAAATCCGAAAGGCTGTCTCCGAGGCGGGCAATACGCTCGTGCCCCTCAGGGTGTTCATCAACGAGCGCGGACTGGCAAAGATGGTCGTCGGCGTCGGACGGGGCAAGAAGGAATATGACAAACGCCAGTCGATCAAGGAGCGCGAGGACAAGCGCTCGATTGCCAGGATGTTCGAAAAGTAGGCGCCGGGGACGCGCTATCCGGCTGTGACGGTCACGCGTCGTGCATCGACGAGATGGCGCTCTGCGATTTGTGATATCATATCGGAATCGAGGCGCAGGGCCGCTTCGACCTGGCGCTCGAAGTAGTCGTCGCTCTGTTGTTCGATTGCGCGGCTTATTCGATGGATTATCTGGGAGAACGGGGAGTCGACGACCGAAGCCAGACCGCTGACGATATTGCTGCGGAGGCGGGCGAGTTCTTCGCCGCGCGGCGGTTCGACGGCGAGCCGGTCGATCTCGCGGAAGGTCTCTTCGATCAGCCGGTCGACATTTGCCCGGTCACATTCGGCGGTTATTCTGATGACGCCGTTTTCGTGCATTCCGGTAGTCACGGCGCTGATTCCGTAGGTCAGTCCCTTCTCCTCGCGTATGTTCTTCATCAGGCGCGACCCGAAATAGCCTCCGAGTGCCATCGTGGTGTAGGTCAGGGGAATGAAATCGGGATGATTGACCCCGACAGTCGGTATCGCGATGTTGACCGCCGTCTGCCGGGCGCCTTCGACGGCGATATCCTCCCTGATAGATTCGGACGATTCGGCGAACCCGAAGCGGCGGTACGGTTCGGCAACAGCCTGAACTCCCGCCGGGAGCCGCGAGAGATTGTCGGTCAGGATTCCGAGGACACGGTCGGTTATGTTTCCCGCGACAAAAATCTTCATCCTGCACGGCGAGCAGTTTGCGTAGTGGAACGCCTCGAGTTGTTCGCGGGTGACGGAGCGTATCAGTCCGGGGGTGTTGAAACGTGCGCGGGGATTGTCGGGGGCGAGCAGCAGGCTCGTGGCGCGGCGAGAGGCGATCACGCTGACTTTAGTCATTTCGATTTCGGTCTGGCTGGCCAGTCGTGTTTTTGCGCGTTCGACCGCCTCTTCGGGGAACGACGGATTGGCAAAGATGTCGCAGAAGAGATCCATCGTCCGGTCGAACTCGGAGTTAAGCGAGTAGAGCGTCACGAAGCGCGAGGTGTCGGCAGAGGCGTTTTTCAGCCAGGAACCGGCCTCCTCGAGGCTGTCGGCGATCTCTTTTCCCGACCGCGTCGTTGTTCCTTCGCTCAGGGTCGCGGTCGACAGTGTGGCGACGGCGTTCGACGGGGCATCGGCCGCTCCTCCCCCGGCCAGGATCGTGACGCGGTTGATTTCGTCGAATTCCGGCTGGTTGACTATCGTGATCTCGGTGCCGTTGTCGAGCGTCAGGAGGGTTGCGGGAGCGAGGATGATCTGTTCGATCGAGCCGGTTCGCGGCGGGGTCTTTCTGTCGGGCATGTTGTTGTCAGAGGTTGTTTTGCTTCAGATATTCGATTGCGCGGGCCATGTCTCCGGGGGTGTCGATGCCGATTGTCGGAGCGGTCGAGACGGCGGTCCTGATCCGGAAGCCGTTCGAGAGCCAGCGGAGTTGTTCGAGCGACTCGGCGGTTTCGAGAGGGGAGGGTGGGAGCGCGACGAGGCGGGCGAGCGTCGCGGCGCGGTAGCCGTACATTCCGATATGGGTGTGGAAGCCGAACGACGACGGCCAGAGCCGCTCGTCGACGCCGCGCAGGTAGGGGATGACCGAGCGGCTGAACATCAGGGCGTTCCCCTCGTTGTCGACGACGACCTTCGGCCTGTTCGGGTCGCGGAGTTCGTCGATTGTTCCGTCGGCGGGGAAGGGGCGGATCAGGGTCGCGATCTCGACTTCGCCTGTCTCGTCGAAACATCCGGCGAGCTGGCGGATCTGGCCGGGGTCGATAAAGGGTTCGTCCCCCTGGATGTTGATGACGACGTCGGCGTCGGAGCCGAGACGGATGTATGCTTCGTGGCAGCGGTCGGTTCCGCTGCGGTGGGTTTCGGAGGTCATGACGGCGCGTCCGCCGAAGGCTTCGACCGCCTCGAGAATACGGCGGTCGTCGGTTGCGACGGCGACGTTGTCGGGTCCGAGGGCCGCGACGACCCGCTCGTAGACGCGCTGGATCATCGGTTTGCCGAGCATGTCGGCCAGGGGTTTCCCCGGGAATCGCGTCGAGGCGTAGCGCGCGGGGATGATTCCTATGAATTTCATTTCTGTTGGTCTTGTTTCTTTCCGGTTAAAACAAAAGGTTGACACACCCCATTACGAAGCCGAGCAGGGCTCCGAGCCAGACGATCGCCTTCAGCTCGCGCCGCATGACCTGGAGAATCAGCCGCTCCGACTCGCGGACATCCATTTCGTTGATGCGCTGTTCGACTATCGCGCTGATGTCGACGGCGTCGAGGATGCGCGGGAGGCGGTCGGTGACGACCGTGCGGTAGAGGCCGACAAGGGTGTCGCGCAGTTCGGAGACCTGTTCTGCGTGTCCGGCCAGGAGATCACGGACGGGGGTGTCGAGCAGGCGGCCGATCTGGTCGTCGAGCAGGGTCGAGGCCATTTCGGCCGAGTTGTTTCGGAGCATCTCGTCGATATTCTTTGCCAGCAGTTTCCTGACCGGCTGGGCGACGGCCGAAAGAAGCCGGTCGGCTCCGATGATTCCGCCGACGCCGCGGGTCGTTTTCGCGATGACGTGTTCGACGACAATCCCGGCTATCCGGTCGCCGAGCGGCGACGAGGCGAGGGCGACGGCGATCTGGGCCGAGAGGTTGCCCGAGACGGCCGTGGCGATCCGGCGTATATCCTCCTCGGGGAGATATCCGGCCAGGAACCGCCCGAGGGGCTCGGGATTGAGGGCCTGGGCGGCGGCGAAGCGGTCGATCGACGCGGCGAGCCGGGAGGTCATCTCGTCGGAGAGGAGTGTGCGCGAAATGACGTCGCGGTTCATCAGGTTCTCGCTGATTGCCTTTCCGATCGACGCGGCGATGCGCGGTTTCTCCTTCGGAATTAGACCGGGGGTGAAGGGGAGGCGCCAGCCGAAGATGCGCTTCTCGGTCCGCGGGCGGAAGAGCATGCGGATCGCTATGTCGTTCGTGATATAGCCGATGACGGCCCCGATGACGGGGCGTCCGGCGAGGATTAGCACCGACAGTCCCATTACGACACCTCGGTCTGGTTCATTGCGGCGCGAAGGGCCCGGGCGAGCTGGTCGGGGCAGGATGTCGTTTTGTTTCCGCAGCGTATCCCTTCAATGCGGCTGATGACATCTTCCGGTTTTCGGCCCTCGACGAGGGCGGCAATTCCCTGGAGGTTTCCGTTACATCCTCCGAGAAATGACACGCCGCTGATACGGCCATTCTCGATTCCGAATTCGATCAGGCGGGAACATGTCCCTTCGGTTTGATATTGATATTTTGCCATATTCAACTTTTTGTTCGGTTTCTTTTCTGCAAAAATAGTCAATTCCTCCCTTCCGGCCAAATTTGCGCCGCGCAGTTTGTGTTTTAACGGGGATTTTGTAACTTTGTCGAAAATTTACATAAAACATCATGCGTAAGATAATACTTCCCGCGCTTTGTGCTGCGATAATCGCTTCGATGACTCTGTCGTCGTGTATCGGATCGTTCTCTCTGACTAACCGTCTGCTCGACTGGAACCGCCAGGTCGACAGCAAGTTCGTCAACGAGGTCGTCTTCTTCGCCTTCTGGATTCTCCCGGTCTACGAGGTCTCGGCTCTAGCCGATCTGCTCGTGCTCAACTCGATCGAGTTCTGGAGTGGAAACAAGCCTGTCGCCCAGGGCCGGAGCGTCGTCGAAGGGAACGACGGCCTCTATATCGTCGACTGCGACGGCCGCGGATATACGATAACCTCGGAGACCGACGGCTCGGTTGTCCGCCTCGATTTCGACGACGAGACCCGCTCTTGGAGTTACTCGACTCCGGCGATGGACGAGCCCGTTGTTTTCATGACCTATGTCGATGACACCCACATCAGCGTGCCCGCCGACGCCGACGGATCGTGGCGTACGGTCGACCTCGCTGCGGCCGGCCGCCAGTGGGCTGACGCGCGATGATGAACCTTCGCTGCCGCATTTTCCGCTCCGCTCCGGCGGTGCTTGCCGTTTTGATGCTCTTCTGCTTCTGTGTCTCCGTCGGAGCTAAAAAAAAGCAGGAAGTCGCCCCGTCGTATGCCTGGCGCATGCTCGAGCCCCTCGGGCTCCACGAGGAGGCGACGATCGATACGTCGCTCGTCGACTACGGCCAGCGGTCGGTCCCCTCGGGCCTCTCGGAGGCGTGGGCGACTACCGGAAACCTCGGCGGATCGGGGAGGAACTCGATCTGGTGGAACCGCCCGGCGACGAGCGACTTTTTCTTCCGCGACGCCGTCGCGGCCTGGATACCCGAGATCGGGAACTGTACGTTCTACAACACGCGTATCCCGATGACACTTGTAAGTTACAACACCGGCGGTACGCGCGACAACTCCCAGGACCGCCTCGGGGTCATATTCTCCGGCAACGCCGGCCCTAAACTCCAGATCGGCGCGATGCTCGACTATCTCTACTCTAAGGGAAGTTACAACTATCAGGCCGCCAAGGATATGGCCTGGGGGCTCTCGACGAGTTATATGAGCGACCACTATGAACTCCAGGCGTTCTTCAACCACTATAACCTCGTCGAGAAGGCAAACGGCGGCATAACCGACGACCGCTACATAACCGATCCCGCCGAGGTCCAGGGGGGCTCGACAAAGGTGAACTACAAGAGTGTACCGACTCGCCTGTCGGCGTCGCACAACCGCGTTGCAGGTCAGGAGTTCTTTATGAACCACCGCTATAAACTAGGTTTCTATGAGCGCATCGAGCGCCCCGACACCCTCCCGGAGGACTCGGTCGAGCACCGCCGCTTCGTCCCGGTCGCCAGTTTCATCTGGACTCTCGACTATATCGGATCGCGTCATGTCTTCGACAACTCAGACGCCCGCGAGGAGGAGCAGTTCTGGGAGAACCATTATTTCTCCCTGCGTGGAACCCACGACAACACCCGCTACTGGAGCATCCGGAATACCTTCGGTATCTCCCTGCTCGAGGGGTTCAACAAATATGCCAAGGCGGGACTCGCGGCGTTCCTGACCCACGAATACCGCCGCTACAACCAGGCGGCCGACACGATCCCGCTCTCGGTCGACGACGGTCGTCCGGCCGATCTGACCCCCTATCCGCTGGCGTCGCGCATGAGCCCGTCGGGGTCGGAGAATCTGCTCTGGGTCGGCGCGCAACTGACGAAGCAGCGTGGTTCGTGGGTGCGTTACGAAGCGACGGGCCGAATCGGCTTGATAGGCCGCGCGGCGGGCGAAATCGACCTGAGCGGCGAGGCTTCGCTGCGCGTGCCGCTGCTGCGCGACACCCTCGCCGTGACCGGCTATGCCCGCTTCGCCAACCGTGCCGTCCCCTATCTGCTCGAGAAGTTCGTGTCGAACCATTTCATCTGGGACAACGAGTTCGGGAAGACACGCACCTTCCGCTTCGGCGGCCGCCTCGATTTTCCCCGTACGCGGACTCATCTCGACATCGGCGTCGAGAATGTCCAGAATCTGGTATACTTCGGCGAGGATTTCCTCCCCCGCCAGCACGGATCGTCTGTCCAGGTCTTCTCTGCACGGCTGTCGCAGAATTTCCGCGCAGGTATTCTGAACTGGGACAATTCGCTGACCTATCAGACTTCGACCGACGACCAGATTATTCCGCTGCCGAAGTTCGCGATCTATTCGAATCTCTATATCCGCTTCAAGGTCGCCCGTGTGCTCGACTGCCAGATCGGCGTCGACTGCGACTACTATACGCGCTACTACGCTCCGGGCTACCAGCCCTCGACGATGGCGTTCACGAACCAGCGCGAGACGATGTGCGGCAACTACCCCTTTATGAACGCCTACGCGAACTTCAAGTTGCGCCAGGCGCGGTTCTATGTCATGATGTCTCACGTCAACCAGGGAATCTTCGGCAACGACTTTTTCTCGATGCCCCATTACCCGTTGAACCCCCGGCGCTTCCAGATGGGGGTCTCCGTCGATTTCGCTAACTGATTATCTGATGCAGCAATGAATGCCGGGCCTTCTGTTTCTGTCATTATGATCGCATATAACAAGGAGCGCGAAATCGACGAGGCGATCCGCGGGGTCGTCGGACAGCGATGCGACTTTCCGGTCGAATTGATCGTCATGGACGACTGCTCGACCGACCGCACCGGCGAGATCGCCCGCCGGTGGGCCGACCGGCGCCCTGACCGGGTCCGCTATGTCAGGAACGAGCGGAACCTCGGGCTCCAGCGGAACTATATCGCCGGATTCCGCCGGGCGACCGGTCGATATATGGCTGTATGCGACGCCGACGACTATTGGACCGATTCCCGTAAACTCTCGAGGATGGTCACCTGGATGGAGGCGAATCCTGCCTGCGCCGTCGCGTTCCACCGCGTTGTCAATCTCTACGAGCCATCGGGCGAGATGAGCCTCAGCAATGGCGGTCTCCGTCGCGACCTGACGGCCGCCGATCTGAGCCGGAGCAATTTCATAACGAATTCGTCCGTGCTCTACCGCCGCGCGCTCGTCGACCTCGACGCGCTCCCGGAGTGGATCGCCGACGACCGTTCCCCCGACTATGCGTTCCATATGTTCTACGCCGCGCGCGGAACCCTCCGCTTCTTCCCCCGCCCGATGGGGGTCTACCGCAAGGCGGCGGGAAGCGCGTGGAGTTTGACCGACGCGGCCGAGCGCCTGAGGATGTCGATTGCGGTCCGCGAGCATCTGCTCAGGGAGTTCGCCGCGCGCCCCGACATCGTCGCGGGGCTCGAGGCGTCGCTCGCGGCCTTGCGCGCCTC
>JAMPGR010000040.1 GCA_023663805.1 Clostridium sp.
CCCGGCGATGCTCTGGGCCGGACGCGGAGCCGCGACCGGCTGTCACGGTCCGCTCCCGGCGGTCATCCTCTTTGTCGACAACCCCGGAGCGCTCGAACAGGCGCGGGAGCTGATGGACGCCTGCGGTATGACCTTCGACGCCGGGAGCCTCGCCGTCGCCGTCAATCTCGGCCATCTCCCCCGCCAGGATTTCGAACTCTGAGCGCGGGTCTTCGGGGCGTTTCGAGCCAAAGGCTCTCAAACAACTCCAAAGCAACCTGACGCACCAGTTTTTTTACATACCAAACTTTCGCACTTTTGTCTATGAATATTCGAAGCATCGATGATATCGGGCGGTTGCTCGGGGAATATGAGGCCTTTCTCGCCGTCGAGCGGGGCAACAGCGACAATACCCGCTCGGCCTATCTGGCCGATGTCGACAAACTTGTCGGGTGGTGCGCCACCGGCGGCCGCCGCCTCTCGGAGGTCTCGCTCGCCGACCTCCAGGATTTCGTCGCGTCGCTGACCGACATCGGCATCTCCGGCCGCTCCCAGTCGCGCATCGTCTCCGGCGTCAAGTCGTTCTTCGCCTACCTGACGATGGAGGGATACATCGGGGCGAACCCCTCGCTGCTGCTCGAGACCCCCCGCGCCGGGCTCCACCTGCCGGAGGTCCTGACGCTGGCGGAGATCGACGCGATGATCTCGGCAATCGACATGTCGGCCGACGAGGGGCTGCGGAACCGCGCGATCGTCGAGACTCTCTACGGCTGCGGCCTTCGCGTCAGCGAACTGATCAACCTCGAGATCAGCCGCCTCTATCTCTACGAAGGATATATCGTCGTCCGCGGAAAGGGTGACAAGGAACGTATCGTCCCGGTCTCAGACGAGGCCGCGAGGCTTATCAGGGAGTATGTCGGCAACCAGCGGGGGAGCGTCCCGGTCAAGAGGGGGGAGGAGAATATCCTTTTTCTGAACCGGCGGGGCCACAGACTGACGCGCGTCATGATTTTCTATATCGTCCGACGTCTGGCCGAAGCGGCCGGAATCCACCGGACAATCTCCCCCCACACCCTCCGCCACAGTTTCGCGACCCACTTGCTCGAGGGCGGAGCGAACCTGCGTGCAATCCAGATGATGCTTGGCCACGAAAGTCTCGCGACGACCGAAATCTATCTCCATGTCGACCGAACGCGCCTGCGCGACGAAATCATCGCCTTCCACCCCCGCAACCAGCGCTGAAGCGGTCATTCCGGCCGGGCACCCCGGATGTAGCGGGCGGCTTCGGGACCGAGGTTGAAGATCAGGTCGGCGACCGACAGGCCCGGGATGAAGCCGAACCGGTCCTGCCTGACCTGCCAGTAGGGACCGGGGGACTCGACAGCAACCTCGCTGCTGTCGGTCCAGCGCGCTCCGGCGGGCAACTCCGTCGTGACTTCGGCGTCGATCAGCAGGATCTTGCGAATCAGGCGGTCGAGCGCGAGGTCGATGTCGACAATCCGCGGCGGATTGTCGGCCGGAGGCTCTCCGAGCAGCGGAAGAAAATCGTCGTAGAAACAGAACTCGAAGAAGGGGGTCCGGCCGTAGGCCGACTCCCAGGTGACGCGATGGATGTTCCACCATTCGTCGTGGCGCGAGACGACAACGTCGCGCCAGAGGCGGGGACGGTGGCCGTCGGCGCCGTGGCGCGCGAGCGGGACGGTCAGTTCGAGCCTTCCGCGGGTATCGGCAATCTCCGTCCGGTTATAGCCGCGCTCGCGTTTGTCGTAGGGGGCCGACGTGTCGAGCCAGACACGGTTGCAGCGCGCCATCCGGATATAATAGTCCACTCCGGCGAAAAACCGCGGCACGAACCTGACCCATGGCTCCTCAGCCGCCGCCTCACTCCTCTCCGGTCGCATTTTTCAGGATACGGTTCCAGCGGATTCCGCCGTTGAAGATCGACTTGTCTTTGTCGAAGGAAATCAGCACCCTCATCGGCTGTCCGACGATATGGTCCTCGGGGACGAAGCCCCAGTAGCGCGAGTCGAGCGAATTGTCGCGATTGTCCCCCATCATAAAGTAGTAGTCCATCTTGAAGGTATAGCGGTCGGCGGGCTTGCCGTCTATCCAGACGCGGCCATCCTCGCGGAGTTCGGCGTCGTTCCCCTCGTAGTTTCGGATACAGCGGCCGTAGATCAGCCAGTTGGCCGGAGTCAGTTCGATCGACTCCCCTTTTTTGGGGATCCAGATTTCGCCATAGTCGACCGAGGTCCAGCGGTCGGCAATCCCCTCGGGGTAGAGGAATTCACCCGGCTGGGCGGGGACACGCATCGTGTGGAGCACGTCGGGGTTCTGCCCGAGTTGTTCGACCATCGCGGCCGTCAGCGGCGAGACATAGAGTATCGGAAGCGATGCCGTGGCGGTGTCGACCCTGAAACCGGTCGCGCGGAGCGAGGGGAGATCGGCGGGGGTGATTGTCAGCATGTGGCGGTCGTCGACGGCGATGCCGAGCGTCTCCCAGTCGCGGTCGTTGAAGGGGCGCGCTGTCTGGATATAGTAGTTGAACTGGACGTTCCGGGGCTGCTCCATAGCGACGCCGTCGTTATAAATCACCCCGTTCTCGATCCTGAACATCTCGCCGGGGAGCCCGACCGCACGCTTGACATAGTTTTCGCGGCGGTCGACCGGACGGTAGAGAATCTCGCCGAAGGTCTCGCGGTCGTTGTTGACCCGTTCGCGGCCATAGAGTTTGACGAGGGTATAGTAGTCGGGGTTCGTGATCTTCGTCGAGACGGTGTCGCCGCCGGGGAAATTGAAGACGACGATGTCGCCGCGCTCGATCTGGCCGAACCCTTTGAGACGGTGGTAGGGCAACTGCGGGTTGTCGAGATAACTCTTCGTGTTGATTATCGGGAAGGTGTTCTGGACAAGGGGGAAATGGACCGGGGTCATCGGAACGCGGGGTCCGTAGGCCATCTTGTTGACCCATAGGTAGTCGCCGACAAGCAGCGATTTCTCGAGCGACGACGAGGGAATCTGATAGTTCTGGCCGATGAAGGCGAAGACGAAGTAGACCAGCACGAGCGCATAGACAATCGCGTCGACCCAGCTCATGATCGCGCGCGTCGTCGCGCTCTTGCTTTTTTTCCACCATGTCAGCGGGATATATCCGAGGATATAAATATCGAGCAGGAGGAACCAGAACAGCCCGACCCACCATGTTCCGAGCCATGCGACCCAGAGGAAGAAGATGACCGAGACGACGGCGAAGCGAATCCAGCGGGTCGTGCGTGTCCGGGCGATACGTTCGCGGAGGGTCAGTGTGTGGCGGGGCTCGCCGTTGGAGTGTATGTCAAGGTTGTTCGGGTGCTGTTCCATATCTTGTCTGTCTGTTCTATTATCTTGCAAAATTACGATAATTTTCCCGATATGGGGAAACAGGCGGGAACCTTTTTCGCCATCGAATCGTTAAGAAATGAAAAAGTTGTACTTATCGCAAACAATATCACATTATGAATTCCGAGATCCGTAACAATGAGACCATAGCCTCGAGGATTGTGTTCTCGCGATGGTGGGTAGTTGTGCTCGTCGGCGTCGTCATCTACGGCTTCGCCACCCTGATAACCGTGACCTACAAGGCATATGCCGACAAACCTCCGATTCCCGAACGGGTGACCGACCATAATGGTCGCGTACTTTTCACCGGCGACGACATCCGTGCCGGTCAGGAACTCTTCCTGAGCCGCGGACTGATGGACAACGGCTCGATCTGGGGCCACGGCGCCTATCTCGGCCCCGACTTCTCGGCCCTGACGCTCCATCGTCTCGCCCTGAACTATGCCGAAGACTACCACGACGAGGCCCGCCGGATCTCCGTCGCCCGCCAGAACCGCTACAACGCCGCGAACGGTGACCTGGTCTTTACCCCGACCGAGACGCGGACCTTCAACGAGGCTCCGGCTTACTGGCTCGAATATTTCAGCGACCCGGCGAAAAACGGCGGTCTGAAGGCGGGCCTGATCTCGGACAAGAAGGAACTCCGCCAGCTCTCGGCCTACTTCGCCTGGGCCGCCTGGGCGACCGTCGCGACCCGTCCCGGAACCGACGCGTCATATACGAACAATTTCCCCGCCGAACCGCTCGTCGGGAATGCCCCGACCGGCTCGACGGCTGTCTGGAGTATCGCGAGCCTGCTGTTTCTCCTCTTCGGCATCGGCGGATGTCTCTACTTTATCGGACGCCACCCCCAGGATTCCTGGAACCCTATGGCACTCCCCTCCCACGAATATATCTCCGACGGACAGACACCGCCGTCGATCCGCGCCCTGCTGAAGTTCTGTCTCGCCGTCGGGGTGCTTTTCCTTGGGCAGACCCTAGTCGGGGGTGCGCTGGCACACTACCGCGCCGATCCGTCGAGTTTCTACGGATGGGACATGAGTTCGCTCTGGCCGAGTTCGCTGATGCGCACATGGCATCTCCAGATGGCGATCTTCTGGATCGCCACAGGCTTCGTCACCGGCGGCCTCGTCATCTCCCGCATCCTCGGCGGCCGCGAATGGGACGGAATAAAGGTGTTGACAAACATCCTCTTCTTCGCCTTCGTCGCCGTCATTCTCGGTGCGCTTCTATGCTGCTGGGGGGGCGCTGCCGGTCTCTGGGACAAGTGGACCTTCTGGCTCGGTTCCCAGGGGTGGGAGTATATCGAACTCGGACGTGCATGGCAGTATGCGCTGATCGTCGGCCTGTGTGTATGGGTCGTCATTCTGGCAAAGAATCTGATTCCCGCCTTCCGGCGTATCTCGACCCGTCCGCTCGCTGTCATCTTCATGATTGCGGCGGTCGCGATTCCGGTCTTCTATCTCCCGGCTGTCTTCTTCGACGGCTCGACCAACTTCACGGTCGTCGATACCTGGCGTTTCTGGGTCATCCACCTCTGGGTCGAAGGGTTCTTCGAACTGTTCGCGACCGTAATGGTTGCCCTGATCTTTATCGAGATGGGCCTGATCAACAGTTCGCTCGGAATGCGTATTATCTTCCTGGAGTTTATCCTGACACTGATGGGTGGCGTAATCGGTACGGGCCACCACTGGTATTTCGAGGGGCAGACGGAGTTCAATATGGCTGTCTCGTCGTGCTTCTCCGCCCTCGAGGTCGTTCCGCTCGTCCTGCTCTGTGTCGAGGCTTCCGGATTCATGCGCGCGGCGCGTCACGGCGGACTCCCCGGCGTCGCCTACAACCACCGCTGGACCCTGAACTACTTCATGGCCGTCGGGTTTTGGAACTTCGTTGGCGCGGGTGTGTTCGGTTTCCTGATCAACACGCCGCTGGTCAGTTACTACGAGATTGGAACGATGCTGACGCCGAACCACGGCCACACGGCGATGTTCGGTGTGTTCGGGTTCCTGGCGCTCGGGCTGTGTGTCTTCGTGATGCGCAAGAATCTCGACGACGAGCACTGGAAGCCTGTGATGCGGTGGGTTCGCGTTGCGTTCTGGGGGCTTAATATCGGGCTGGCGCTGATGGTTGTGCTGAGCATGCTCCCGGGAGGATTCGTCCAGTTGTTCGACTCGTTCCAGAACGGCTACTGGCACGCGCGCTCGATCGAGTTCACGAACAGTCCGCTGATGGCGCGACTCGGGTGGCTTCGTATAATCGGCGACCTTGTCTTCATCCTTTTCGGCGCCTTCCCCTTCGCCTGGGCCGCCCTGAAAGCCTGGCTCGCCGCCAGCAAATAACCCGAAAGATACATTATCCAACTGACAGATAGTCATTCCAAGTAGTTAGCACGCGTCTCGCGTGCGTCTGCGCCCTCAGTCAGGAGCAAACCTGCGTGCAACATCGCCTGGCGCAGACGCAGGCGGGGACGCCTGCTAACTACTCAGATACAGCCGCCTGGCGTTCGGTTAGGTGAATCGAGTCAGAGGGTCGGGATTATGATTGATATATGTCGATATCTCCTCGTAACTTTTGACAGATCGTATCATATGATCGAAATAATCCGGCGCCCAAAGACTACCCGTACGACCATAGTGTTTGTTGATCTGATGTGATGTGAAACTTTTAAACCTTCCGATGATGTCATTCATACCATAGTCATAGGCCGCAATAATCATATGGACGTGATTCGGCATAATTACATATTCATAAAGATCGTAATTCGAACCATCTCCATAGCGAAGAGAGGAATCTACAATTCGATAGGCATCCTCATTCTGCAGAATGCAGTCCCCCTGCCCTGCCTCGAGCCATTTTTGGAAGATCTGTTGACGTCTGAAGTAATCTGTAGCGTCCTGACGGGACCAAGACGCCATCGGATGTTCTCTTAGCCAGAAACGGATATCTTCGGCAAACTGGTCGACACACTCATTCGGTAACGAATCGCCAAGTCGAATCGTAATATACGACAATTTTCCGGGCTGCTCAAGGTGAGGCAAGTGCCTACCCTCGCTGATCCGAAATGGCAATTCATAACTGAAGCAATCATCGTGGGATACCATCCCACCATTACCCCGTTGAGCCGTACAAATTCTCATGATTTTTTTTTTGCGCCAAATGTAATAAAAATCAAAATACGAGCAAACCTATTCGTAAAATTTGGGAATAAAATTTCCGGCGACAGAACATTCCAAGTAGTTAGCACGCGTCCCGCGTGCGTCTGCACTCTCGGTCGGGAGCAAATTTGCGTGCAACATCGCATGGCATCGTCTGGCGCAGACGCAGGCGGGGACGCCTGCTAACTACTAAGATATATTATCTAACTGACAGATAATCATTCCAAGTAGTTAGCACGCGTCTCGCGTGCGTCTGCGCCAGCGGTCGGGAGCAAATTTGCGTGCAACATCGCATGGCATCGCCTGGCGCAGACGCAGGCGGGGACGCCTGCTAACTACTAAGATACATTATCTAACTGACAGATAATCATTCCAAGTAGTTAGCACGCGTCTCGCGTGCGTCTGCACTCTCGGTCGGGAGCAAATTTGCGTGCAACATCGCATGGCATCGTCTGGCGCAGACGCAGGCGAGGACGCCTGCTAACTACTAAGATACATTATCTAACTGACAGATAATCATTCCAAGTAGTTAGCACGCGTCTCGCGTGCGTCTGCACTCTCGGTCGGGAGCAAATTTGCGTGCAACATCGCATGGCATCGTCTGGCGCAGACGCAGGCGAGGACGCCTGCTAACTACTAAGATACATTATCTAACTGACAGATAATCATTCCAAGTAGTTAGCACGCGTCTCGCGTGCGTCTGCACTCTCGGTCGGGAGCAACCCTGCGTGCAACATCGCCTGGCGCAGACGCAGGCGGGGACGCCTGCTAACTACTTTGATACCTTCGCCTGATATAGAAGCCGTTTTACAAACAGACAGAGAGCCCGGCTCCCCTCGGGGGGGGGCCGGGCTCTCTGTCGTTGTTATCGCTATGGAGCGGGATTACTTGTTGATGTAGACCTTGCGGGCGGTGTTGGCGCTGCGGACAATGTAGATGCCGGCAGCAACATTCTCGCGGGCTACGCGGACACCCTGGAGGTTGTAGATCTCTGCGTCGCCGAGTTCGTCGACTGCGATTGTCTCGAGTGCGACGGTCTCTTTGTCGGAGAATTCGACATCGACGGTCATGTCGTAGTCGAGGATGTAGGTCTCAACCATGACGATTCCGGTCTCTTCGTTGAACGTCGTATATTCAGCGTCGATATAGAGATCGTCGGGGTTAGCGTCGTAGTACTGGATGTCATCGACGGTGACGGTCTGGACCTTCTTACCTTCGGCCGGTTCGACAACGACGTAGATAACGTCGTCGACAGCGAAGGTAGCCTCTTCGAGGTTGAAGATTTCGCCGGCGGGAGCGTTGACGTCGCGTTCAGCCGAAGCGTAAACCTGACCACCTTCGTTGGCGGTGACTGTCAGTTTGTAGGTCGGAACGTCATACTCGGCCTCGATGACGGTCGGGCCTTCGAGTGTGAAGACATATCCGTTGACGGGGCTGTAGTTCTCGATAACCTCTTCGCCGTTGACGAGGAGCGAAACGAGTTTCTTCTCGCTGACGGTGCACTTGACGGTCAGTTCCGTGCCCTTGTCGACGAGCGAGCCGCTTTCGACGACACCCATCGGGGAGCGGACGGTTGTGCCGTTTTCGGGATCGTTGACGGTCAGGGTGTAGTGCTGGCGGAAGTTTGCGGTCAGGGCGATAGCGTCGGAAGCTGTGTAGGTGAACTCAGCCTCTTCGCTGACGATATTGCCTTCTGCGTCGGTCCAGTTAGCGAAGTAAGCGGCCTCGTCGTCGGCGTTGACCGTAGCCTTGACGGTTACGTCACCGACGACGTTGACAGAAGTGTCTTCGGTTGCGGGATCGATAATGGCGACAATACCGAGAGCGGCGTCGTTAGCCGCAACACTGACTTCGCGCGGAGTATCGAGCGAGATACGGAGAGTAGCGTCAATCATCACACCACCATCCTTCTGAATGTCATCCTTGATCTGGCCATCCTGATACCAGATAGTTTCAGCACAAGCGTCGAGGTTGTTCCAGTCGAGTTTGAAGCGGATGCGGTAGTCGCCGGGCTTCAGGTTCGAGGGGAGTGTGAAGGTCAGTGCGCCGTCGTTTATACCGAGCGAATTCATACCGTTGTCATAGGTTTTGCCATTGGAGTTGTGCCAGTAACTATTGTTGTCGGCGCTGTAGTTACCGAAAGCAACGAGTTCAGACTTGGCAGTCGGGAGTTCGTTCTCATCGAGATCGACAGTGAAGACACCATCCTTGTTGTAGTCGATGTAGACATAACCGTGGATCCACTGGGTCGAGGAATGTGTGAACATAACCTCCATATCAGTTCCGGGGGCGAAAGTCAGGACAGTTTCGAGTTTGTCCCAGTAGATTTTGTCCTTGCCCCGGGTCTGCAGACCGGCAACTTCCTGGTCGTTGATTGTCACCTTGCTGGTGAAGCGGCCATAATCTTCTGTCGAGTTGCCTTCGTAAGTACAGTAATCCTGCGGTTCGATGTATTTGGGGATTTCGCGGCCTTCGGTTGTGTTGGCTTTCTGAATGGAGAATCCGCCGGGTACGCTGACGGAGATAATACCGCCGTCGGAGCTCGACTGACCAGATCCGAGATAGAGGGCTGCGTTATATTCCCCGGCAGAACCGAGGTTAGCATACGAGCCATCCTCGTTGAGGGTCGGTTCGTCGAAGGTGTAGTAAGCTACAGGCTCGAGCTGTGCGGGCCAGTTCATAGCAGTTTCGAACTCATCTTCAGCAAGAGCGCGGTCGAAGATAACGGCTTCGTCAACCCATACGTTGGCGTTGTTACCGCCGAAGGTGAAGACGCCGGGATTATCGGGGAAAGCGACGAGAACCTCAGTAAGAGTACGGGTTCCGGCAAGTTCGCCGTTGTAGTAGACCTTGATGGTCTTCGAGGGGAGGTCATATACAGCCGCAAGGTTGAACCATTCTTCAATCGGGAGGACAACATCGGAGGTGAAGTTGCCGCTGTGACCGTCCTGATGGTTTTTGCCGTCCATAGCAAGCTTACCATCGCTGGAAGCCTTCAGCAGGAATGCACCGTTGTAGTTTACGTGGCAACGAGGCTGATGGCCAAGGAGTACGTTGCCAGTCGAGCTTTGGGTACCTCCGGAGTAGGCTTTCAGTTTATACCAACCCATCATAGTGAAGGATTTGTCGAAGAGGGGCCATTCGCTGTCAACTTTCTCGGCGTTGGTGCGGTCGAGGATGACATCTTCGGGTACTTCGAGACGATAGGAAGTACGACCGTTCTGGATCGGAACTTCGACAGCCTTGTTGCTCTGGACGGGTTCGACAGCGTCAGCCTCGAAGAGAACCGTGAAGGTTACATCCTCGGCGGGCATCGTATATTTGACGGTGTTGAACAAACCGAGTCCATCTTCGGTCAGGTCCAGGATTCCGGCACCCTCGAGGGTTTCGCCATTAGCGCGGAACTCAACGAAGTGGTAGCCCTCATTAGCCTGGGTAGCTAGGAGGGTCAGTTCGGTTCCGACCTCAACTTCTGTTCCGGGATCGACTTCCGAGAATTCGCCTTCATAGTCACCTTCGATAACAAGCAGTGCGTAGGTGAAATCGTCGTCGGACTGCTCGTAGCTAACCGTATATTTTTCGGGAGCATTCTTCTCGACGACAGCGGCGAGCATAACTTCTTCGGCAGGCATAGCGTAGTTGACGCGGTAAGCCTGGCCTTCGGAGATAGTCTCAACGCCCTCGATGTCGACACCGTTTGCACGGAATGCGACGAAGTGGTAATCGGAGTTTGTCAGCAGGAGGTTCAGAGTCAGGATGGATCCGGCTTCAATCTGGGCGCCGTCAGCCTGAGTAGCGCCTCCCATCTGGACGATGAACTGACCGATATTGCTGTCGAATTCGTCGATGTAGAGAGCAGAGGTTGTAGGAACGACAGAACTATTGCCGGTAACGACGGTGAATGTGACATCCTCGGCGGGCATCGTATAGTTTACAATATAGCTTCCTTCGCCGTCAGCCTGTCCGCCAATCGAGACACCATTTGCACGGAATTCAACGAACTGGAAGGTCTCTTCATACCCTTCATACGGGCAGACAGACAGAATAAGTTCAGTCCCGGCTTCAACCTGAGTACCAGGATCTACAGGACTATATTCATTATCGACAATATTGAAGAAATAGGTTGCTTCATCCGGATCTGCCGTATCGAACATCTGGTATGCGACAGTAAACGGACCGGTTGCAGAGGGAATTTCCTCGAAAGTTGCGGTGATTGTTACAGCCTCGGCGGGCATGGTGTAGGTCAGGACCGAACGGCCGAGGTTGTCGGTCGTTGTTTCGCCATCGATAACTTCACCATTGGCGCGGAAGTCAACGAACTTGTAGTCACCGACAGGCTGAGCTCTGAGGGTCAGTTCGGTACCAGCCTCGACCATCGAGCCGGATTCGACATCTTCGCCATCGAGAAGGACATTCAGCACATAGTTCGAAGCGACCCTCGAGTAAGTCAGCGCATACTCTTCGACAGCCGGAGCCTCCTCAACGCGGAGGATGAAGTCGGTGTAGAACTCACCGTTGTCTGTTGTCTGGTCATCAGCAAAATAGCAGGGATCCTTACTATTCCAGTCGATTGCAAAGCGAATGCGGTAGTCACCAAATGCCAGATTGCTGGGAACAGTGAATGAACCACCGTTGTGGTCCGTCAGATTGTTGACAACACGGTCATCAACTGTGAATCCGTTATTGTCGAAGTCTGCATATACGAACGAATGCATCGCCCACATAGAAATTTCAGTTGGGCGAACAGAGACTTCGTCACCCGGTGCAACTGTCAAAACCTGATCTGTATGGTCAGAATAGACATTACGACCATATGCGCTCGACCCGGCCAGATTGATAGATGATGTACCGTTGGATGCTGTCAAAGTCCTGACAAATCGGTCCGTACGGTTAGTTGTTGTACGCGAAGTTCCATTTCCGCAATAAGTTGGCGTGCAATACTCGACCTCTGCAGGGACGGGATCCTCAACTTCCCAGGTGATTTCGATTTTGGTGAAGTAGACTGTACCGGAAGCGGGGCGGAAACCGATATATTCCTTAGGCTCGTCGAAAGTAACTGTCATTACATTATCGTCAGTTCCGAGAGTATACGCTTCGGATTGAACAAATGGAGTAACGCCAGTGCTATAGATAGTTGAGAGATTAGTAAAAGGCTCATCTGAAGCGTAGAAGTTAATCCTACGATCCTTGTTGGACATCGAGGATACGTCTACGCTCGAATGTGTTGTCCAATAAAGAACTACTTTAGTGGCCTTACCACCATTGGTTGCTGTTGTGATAATGCCAGAAGCAGGACTGTTTTTCTGGCGCAACTGGATGGTTTGATCTTTCGCATTGGGATTAATCGAATTTCCCATGTAAGTCGCACCATCCTTCTTGATGTCAGTTGTTGTTGTGTAGACCACGTTTCCATTGGTTATAACTTGTGGGAAATCGCTTGGCTCTAACACATCAACAACTGTCGCGGCGCGTAGTGTGAGGCCGAACAGCGGCAACACAAACGCTAACAGCGTTAGAAGTGAAAGTTTTTTCATGATGATGAAAAATTAGTTAAACAAATTATTGATTAGTAAATTATTAAGTTCTAGTTTAAGGTATCTGTCCGCATAGGGACTGAATCTGCACCGCAAATTTAATCCAAAAAAACATCTCTACCAAAATTTTAACAAAAAAAATAATTCCCGACGAAAAAACGAGATGATTATCCGTAGGGGCGCGATATATCGTGCCCCTACTGGTAACCAACAACTTCGCAACATCCCATTCAGTGGGGGGGAGGGGGGGGCCTCCCACCGAGGGCGCAGACGCGGGCGAGATACCCGCTACTACGAGGGAATGTTCTTCTGTCAGACAGATAATGTATTGATCGTAGTAGCAGGCGTCCCCGCCTGCGTCTGCACCCTCAGTCGGGAGCAAACCTGCGTCCGGCATCGCCTGGCGCAGACGCGGGCGAG
>JAMPGR010000041.1 GCA_023663805.1 Clostridium sp.
TAGGCCATCTCGCTCAAGCGAACCGAAATTTCCTCGGGAATACACCGCTTCTGGATTAACGAAAATTAAGGAACGGAGTCTAAAAAGAACAGGCCGACGGTAGGGTCGGCCTGAAGTGGTATCGATTGGTTTATTTTTCGATGAAAATTACTAATTTTGCGCCATGCGCAAGAATGATTGATTGGCTAGAAGGTAGGTAATCTATTGTTGCCTTGATTATTGATGTTATATCTTCGACAGAGCCAAGACTGGCTCCGGTTATTGTCCGGTGCAAAATTACGTATGAAAATCGGTAAAGGCGCTGAATTTGCGTGACAATTGCGTTACGGAATTGTCACAACTTTATTTTTAACACATTTAGTTAATGTTAACAAAAAAACGCAACGTAATTCTCCGCGTCGTCGCCTGGTGTCCCGGGTGGCTGCTGACGGTGCTGGCAGTCGGGCTGATGCTCTGGCTGACGCTGTCGCCCCAACCCCTTCCGGAGAACGATATTGAACTGTTTCCGGGGGCCGACAAACTGGTCCACGGATTGATGTTCGGGGGTATTGCCTGGCTGGCGGGAATTGACTTTATTGTTCGCGGGGAGCGTCACCGGAGTTGCAATCCGCTGGCGGTCTTCGTTGTTGCGGCCGTCGCTGCCTCGTTGCTCGGCGGTGCGGTCGAGATACTTCAGGAGGGTATGGCACTCGGCCGTTCGGGCGACCTGGCCGACTGGCTGGCCGACACCGCCGGAGCCGCGCTGGCTGTTCCGGCCGGACTGCTGACCGTCAGAGGGGAGTGTCGGAGATAATGCGGCGGTCGACGGCGATCTCGCGGGTGGCGAGCCGCGGAAGGTCGCTCATTTCGTGTGTAACGATAATGACGGTCCGCCCAACGGATTCGCGGCCTATTATTTCGTTGAACTGTCCGGCGAAGTTCCGGTCGACATAACTGAGGGGCTCGTCGAGAACAAGAAGGGGAGGGGAGGCGACGATTGCGCGCCCGAGCATCGCCCGCTGGAGTTGTCCGCCGGAAAGGGTGCCGATTGTCGAGGAAGCCTTTTCCGTCAGCCCGACGCGGGCGATCGTCCGCTCCGTCATTGCCCGGCGTTCGGCCCGCGACAGCCCTGCGACGCCGAGAAGGCCGTCCGCGACAGCCTCGCGGACTGTTATCGGGAACCGCGAGTCGATCATGTTTTTCTGGGGGAGATATCCGGTCGCGGGTCTTTTACTGTCGGCGTATGTGACTGTTCCGCTGTTCGGTTTGACAAGTCCGAGGATTATGCGCAGCAAGGTTGTCTTCCCTCCGCCGTTCGGTCCGGTTATAAGGATAAACTCTCCGCGGCGGATGTCGAGGTTGACATCGTCGAGCACCATCCGGCCGTCCCATCCGATCGAGACACCGCGCAGGGATATCAGCAGATCGTTTTCGGTCATCGTTTACGGTCCATTATGTTTGCCGGAGGACGATGGGCGGCGAGTTCGTCGCGCATAAAATCCATATCTTCGGCGACATGTTCGAAGAAACGGCGGTAGCCTTCGCAGAGATAGTTAAGTCCGGGTTCGCCGTCGGCGCTCTTCGAGATGCGGTTTTTCGGGCATTCGCCGTTACAGGCGAAAAGCCAGCGGCAGCGGCGGCACTGTCCCGGAAGTCGGTCTCGTTTTGCGTTTCCGAAGGCGATCTGCCGCTCGGACTGCATCATTTCGGTCAGCGGCGTCTCGTTCAGGTTTCCGAGCCGGTAGGCGGGGAAGACGAAGTGGTCACAACTGTAGACATCGCCGTTATACTCCATGACAGCCGCATGGCCGCAGGTCGTGGCGAGGGTGCATATCCCCGGGGCGACGCCGACCCAGTTCGCCAGGGTCGAGTCGAACAACTGGACATAAATTTTCCCGACATCTTCGCGAACCCAGAGATTGTAGACGCGGCAGAGAAAATCCCCCCACTGTTCGGGCGTCACCGAGAAACGGGTCAGTTCCCCCTCGGTCTCTTCCCCCGAGGCGAGCATTCCGTCGGGGCGCATGCGCTCGACAATCGGGGTGAACTGGAGATACTTGCAGCCGATCGACTTGAAGAACCGGTAGAATTCCTCGGGATAGTCGGCGTTATAGTCGTTGACTACGGCCAGGGCGTTCCATTCGACCCCGTGGGCCTGGAGCATGCGTATCGCCCCCATGACCTTCCGGAAAGTCGGCTGACCGCCGCGGTTGCGGCGGTATTCGTCGTGGAATTCCTCCGGGCCGTCGATCGAGATACCGACGAGCCAGCCGTTACGGCGGAAGAAGCGGCACCAGCGCTCGTTCAACATCGTGCCGTTCGTCTGGATACAGTTGTCGATATTCCGGCCGTTGCCGTAGATCCGCTGGAGTTCGATCGCGCGCTCATAGAACTCGATTGGGCGCAGGAGGGTCTCGCCGCCGTGCCACGTAAAGAGCACGTCGGGGCCCGGAACGGCCTCGATATAGCGGCGGATATATGTCTCGAGCATCGCGTCGGTCATCGTCCGGCGCTGGGCGGTCGGCGAATCGGGCGCGTCATAGAGTCTGCTCTTCTCGAGATAGTAGCAATATTCGCAGGCGAGATTGCATGTCGCTCCGGCCGGTTTACACATAAGGTAAACCGGCCGGGCGAAACGGTTTTCGTTCAGGATTTCAGGATCGGTGTTGTTCATTCGCCGGCGGTTTGGGGATCACCTCTGAGGACATCCTCGAGCGGAACGTTGCTGAACCAGATCCGGTAGCAGGAACCGCGCTGGGCGTCCGGGTCGAGGTCCTCTTCGGTCAGAATTCCAATCGAGCCGTCGGGGAGCTGGGTAATCGATGAGTAGCCCGAGGGGCCGGGGACGACGGTGTAGCGGTTGGTCCAGTGGCGCGCGTCGGTAGTGCCGCTGTAGATCGAGACATTGACGCGGTCGTTCGGCGAAGCCGGGATCGACTGGAGGAGCACCTCCCCGCCGGTTGCGGGGTTGGTCACGGCGATAATGTCGCCGTTGCAGGCCGGGTCGGTCAGGTCCGATTCGAACGATTCGCCCCAGGTTTCGCCGCCGTCCTTCGAGATTGAGAAGATATGCTTTCCGCGGTAGCGGTTGCGGACGCTCATAATGACGGTTCCGTCGGCGAGTTCGACGACTTTCGCTTCGTCGCCGTTATATGTTCCGGGGTTCTTCGAGACGTTCCATTTCCGGCCGCCATCATCGCTGTAGACCGCGTAGCAACTGAAATCCTTCTTGTCCTTTTCGCGGACAACGAGGACGAACATGATCCGGCCCGAGCGCAACTGGAGCGCGGCGCCCGACGATGCGAACGCGCCGAGCACATTCTGCAACGGAGCGCCCGGGGCGTTCAGAATCTGGTCGGCAACATCGACGGGAGCCTCCCATGTCAGGCCGCCGTCGGTCGAGCGGGAGATAGCCGTGTGGCCCGGGGCATCCTGCCAGAGGCCGTTGCCGTGGGTCGAGATGACGATGATGTCGCCCGTGCGGCGGTCAACGACAACGGCGGGATCGCCGTAGCCGCCATCTTCGTTATGTTCGGCGACGGTTATATATTCGCTCCACGTACGGCCGCCGTCGGTCGAGCGCCGGGCGACGACGTCGATACGGTTCGGGAGGTCGGCATTGTTGTCGATACGTTTGTCGGCGACGGCTATGATATTGCCGTCGTTCGTAACGGCGATGCCGGGTATGCGGTAGAATTTCGAACCGAAGTCGCCGGGGCTGAATACGAGCGAGCGGACGGTTTTCGGGTTTTCGGGAGCGGCCGGGACCTCCGGGTTCGCCGCGAAGGCGGCGGCGGAGACAGCGAGGCCGAGTAAAAGGGTAGTGATTTTCTTAATGGTCATGAGATTCACGATTCGTTTGGTTTTAGGTTTTCTGCAAAGTTACGAAAAACAATCCGAACTCCCCGAAAAAATATGTTAACTCTTCGTAAAAACTCACTTCCAGATGTGTTTGTAGAAGGAATAATCCGGAATACGGAGGCTGTGGATAATCCAGTTGATGATGGCCACAAATCCGACAAGCGTAATTATCAGAAATGCGCCAAGGCAAATCAATATGCGTTTTGCAACGTTCATCGGGAGATTTCGAAAGATTATGGAATGTCGGTCAGTAGAGCGATGCGAAGAGGAGTCCGACGGCGACGGCAACCGATGTGGCGACCAGGCCGGGCATCATGAAAGAGTGGTTCAGAACCCAGCGGCCGATGCGGGTCGTTCCGGTGCGGTCGAAGTTGATCGCCGCGACAATCGTCGGGTAGTTCGGGATGAAGAAGTAGCCGTTGACGGCGGGGAACAGTGCGACCAGCGTCAGCGGGGCGATGCCGAGTGCGATTCCTAGGGGCATGACGGCGCGGATGGTCGCCGCCTGGCTGTAGAGCAGGACCGACATCGCGAAAAGAGCGACGGCGAAGAGCCAGGGCATCGTTTCGACAAAGCCGCGGACCGAAGCAGTCAGTTCGTCGAGGTTTCCGTTGATAAAGGTATCGCCCATCCAGGCGATTCCGAAGATCGCGACGACCGCCTGCATCCCCGCGATAAAGATACTCCCCCGGGTCGGGGCGATTCCGTCGACGCGGCAGAGCAGAAGAATCAGTGCCGAGGCTGTCAGCATGATTATCTCGATCAGCGGCGGCATCGCAAGGGGATTCCCCTCCCAGGCCGGGCGAAGCGACGGAACCGACCCGAAGAGGACGACCGCGACAGCCGCCAGGAGGAAGAGTATGACCGACAGCCGCGCCCGCTGTAGACTCCGGATCGAATTGACCGGCCGCGAGTTCTCCCGCTCCATCCCCTTCTCGAGGCGGGCCAGATAGACCGGATCCTCGGTCAGTTCGCGACCGACGCGGCGCGACAGAAACGCCCCGGCGAGCACCCCGGCGAGCGTCGCCGGGATCGATATCGCCAGGATGTCGAAGAGAGTCACCCCGCTGGCGGAGAGCAGCCCGAGCAGGGCGACGGTCGCGGCGGAGATCGGGCTGGCGGTGATTGCCTGCTGGGAGGCTATGACCGAGATTCCGAGCGGACGCTCGGGGCGGATCCCGGTCTGGCGCGATACCTCAGCGATCACCGGCAGGACCGAGTAGGCGACATGGCCCGTTCCGGCGAAAAGAGTGAAGGTATAGGTCACCAGCGGACTGACGAGGGTTATATGGGACGGATGGCGGCGCAGGAGCCTTTCGGCCAGCGCGACGAGATAGTCGAGTCCCCCGGCCGCCTGCATCGCCGAGGCTGCGGCGATCACCGCGGCGATCATCAGCATCACGTCGACCGGCGGCGACGTCGGCTCCAGCCCGAAGAGAAACACCAGGACAGCGACACCTGCACCACCGGTCACCCCGAGGCCCATACCGCCGAGGCGGGCGCCGACGACGATGGCCGCCAGCACGAATAAGAGTTCAATTAACATCTCGAAAGCGAAATTTTCGACAAAACTACATAAAAACTGCTGAAACGACAAACCGTCAGCGCTGAAAACATCAGGGCGTTTCCGTTTGTTATAGATTTTGATTAACTTTGCATTTCGAATTAAAAAACACGTTTCCGAAAAGATGATAAAGAGAGTTCTCCCCGCGGCCCTGCTCGCCGCAGCAATCATATCAGGCGCGACCGCCGAGACCCGCAGTCCGAAGAACGATGTTTCGAACAATCTCGATATCTTCAACACGATTGTCAAGGAACTGCAGACATTCTATGTCGATTCGATCGACGTCGAGAAATCTGTCCAGACCGCCATCAACGCGATGCTTGCCGACCTCGACCCATATACAGAATACTACCCCTTCGACGACCAGGAGAGCCTGACCTCGATTTCGACCGGCGAATATGGCGGCATCGGGTCCTACCTTCTCGAGCGCGCCAACGGCGACGTCGTCATCTCCGAGCCGACCGTCGGTTCCCCCGCCTGGAACGCCGGTCTTCGCGCCGGCGACCTCCTTCTGATGGTCAACAGCGATACGGTCCGCGGTGTCGGGAGTGCGGCGGTCAGTTCGAAACTGAAGGGACAGGCCGGAACGAATGTGACGGTCACGGTCGACCGCCCCTATGTCGAAGACTCTATCCTTACATTCGAGATAACCCGCCAGACGATCAACATCCCCTCGGTTCCGTTCTACGGCGTCGTACGCGGAGATATCGGGATAATCAACCTGGCCTCCTTCAGCGAGAAGACCCCCGATGAATTCCGCGACGCCCTGCTTGAACTGAAGAAAGATCCGCGCGTAAAGGCCATAGCGATTGATCTCCGCGGCAATGGCGGCGGTGTTGTCGAGAGTGCGGTCAAAGTCGTCAGCAACTTCGTCCCGAAGGGAACGGAGGTGCTCCGCATGCGTGGCAAAGGGGTCATGAACGAAAAGATCTACAAGACGACGACCCCTCCGGTCGATACCGAGATTCCGCTCGTCGTCCTGATTGACGGCGGGACAGCCTCCGCCTCGGAGATTCTCGCCGGTTCGCTCCAGGATATCGACCGCGCCGTCATCGTCGGCAACCGATCGTTCGGCAAGGGCCTGGTCCAGACAAGCCGCCAGTTGCCCTACGACGGAATGTTGAAGGTCACGATGGCAAAATACTACATTCCGAGCGGACGCCTCATACAGGCGATCGACTACAGCCACCGCAACAGCGACGGCTCGGTCGAGCGGATCCCCGACAGCCTGACCAGCGTCTTCTACACCGCCGCCGGACGTCCCGTCCGCGACGGCGGAGGGATCACCCCCGACACAACCATCACCTACCCGGATGTCAACCGGCTGGTCTACAACGTTGTCCGCGGAAACTGGGCCTTCGATTTCGCGACCAAATATGCCGCCGGACATCCTGAGGCAGCCGCTCCGTCCGACTTCGTCGTGACCGACACGATCTTCGCCGAGTTCAAAGATTTCATCAACCCCGACAAATTCGAGTATGACAAGGTCTGCGAGATTATGGTCGACCAGCTCGAGGAGGTCGCCGGCGCCGAAGGATATATGAACGACTCGGTCCGCGCCCAGATCGCCGCGCTCCGCGGTTTGCTGCGCCACGACCTCGGCAACGACCTCGACTTCAACCGCCGGTCGATCTCGCGCTACATCGCCTCACAACTGATGACACGCTACTACGGCCAGCGCGGCGAACTCGAGAATTCATATACCGACGATCCCGGAATGGACGCCGCCGAGGCTGTTCTCCGCGACCCGGCGCGCTTCCGCGCCATACTCGCCCCGCGAAAGGAGGAGGCCGACCGTAAATGAACGTAACCGACACGATCGGGCTCTTTATCGATCCCGAACTCAGCGACCGCCTCCGCCAACTCCTCTCTTCGCGCACAAAACGACTCTCTTTTTACGGACTCTCCGGGAGCGCCCCGGCTCTGATGTTCGCCTCGCTGCGCCGCCGCCGCGGTTCGGCACCGATACTGATCGTCGGCGACTCGGCCGACGACGCCGGATATCTCTACCACGACCTGACGCGCGCCCTCGGCTCCGAGACCGACGTCGTATTCTTTCCCTCGGGCTACAAACGCCATATTAAATATGGCCAGCCCGACCCCCCGTCGGAGATACTCCGGACCGAGGCCCTGAACCGCTGGCATGCCCCGGACGCCCCCCTCTTCGTCGTGACCTACCCCGAGGCGATGGCCGAGCAGGTCGCCTCCCGCTCGGAGGTAGACACCCACACGCTCCGCCTCTCGCTGTCGGCCCCGGCCGACATGACCGAGACCGTCAAATGGCTCCGCAACAACGGCTTCACCCAGACCGACTATGTCTACGAACCGGGACAGTTCGCCCTCCGCGGCTCGATTCTCGACATCTTCGGCTACAGCAACGAGCTCCCATACCGCATCGACTTTTTCGGCGACGACATCGACTCGATACGCTCCTTCGTCGTCGACACCCAGCTCTCTGAGCAGCGGTTCGACTCGGTCGCTATCTCGGCAAATGTCGCCGAATCGTCGCGCGGAGAGTCGATCCTGCAGTTCATCCCCGACGCGACGATAATCGCCATGCGCGACGGGACAGACCCCGCCGCCCGCGTTGTCGCTGTCGCCGGGCAGCAACTCTCGGACAGCGCCGTCATCGCCGCCGCCGAACTCGACACCGAGGCGATGTCGAAGGTCGTCGACCCCGGACAGTTCGCCGCTGACCTCGACCGCTTCCGCCAGATACGCTTCTCGGCCGGCGCACTCCCGCCGAAACTCGCCGGAACCCCCTCTGCCATCGGTTTCGACTGCTCTCCCCAGGGGGTCTACCACAAAAACTTCGACCTGATCAGCGATTCGTTCCGACGCTACCAGAGCGAAGGCTACCGGCTGTATATCCTTTCCGACTCCCCCCGCCAGGCCGACCGCCTCCGCGATATCTTCGCCGATCGCGGTGACCAGATCACCTTCACGGCCGTCGACGGTACCCTCCACGAAGGATTCATCGACAACCGCAACAAGGTCTGCTTCCTGACCGACCACCAGATCTTCGACCGTTTCCACAAATACAACCTCCGGAGCGACCGCGCCCGCTCGGGCAAACTCGCCTTCTCGCTGAAGGAACTCGGGTCGATCGAGCCGGGCGACTATATCGTCCATGTCGACCACGGCATCGGACGCTTCGCCGGACTCCTCCGGACAACCATGAACGGTACGCCCCAGGAGATGATCAAACTCGTCTACGCAAACGACGACATCATCATGGTTCCGATCCATGCCCTCCACAAACTTGCCAAATACCGCGGCAAGGAGGGAGTCCCCCCGAAGGTCAACAAACTCGGAACCGGCGCATGGAACCGCGTCAAGGAACGGACAAAGTCGAAACTGAAAGATATCGCCCGCGACCTGATCAGACTCTACGCCGCCCGAAAGCAGGAGAAAGGCTACAGTTTCTCCCCCGACAGTTATCTCCAGCAGGAACTCGAGGCCTCGTTCATCTACGAGGACACCCCGGACCAGGTGACGGCCACGGCTGCCGTCAAGGCCGATATGGAGAGTCCCCGTCCGATGGACCGCCTGATCTGCGGCGATGTAGGCTTCGGCAAAACCGAAATCGCCGTCCGCGCCGCCTTCAAGGCGGCGACCGACGGGAAACAGACCGCCGTACTCGTCCCGACAACCGTCCTCGCCTACCAGCACTTCAACACCTTCTCCGAGCGGCTCCGCGACTTCCCCGTCCGCGTCGACTATCTGTCGCGCGCCCGGACTCCGAAGGAGACCAAGGCTATTCTCGAGGATCTCGCTGCCGGAAAAATAGATATCCTGATCGGGACCCACAAACTGATTGGCAAGTCGGTCCGATTCCGCGACCTCGGCCTCCTCGTCGTCGACGAGGAGCAGAAGTTTGGCGTCGCCGTAAAAGAGAAACTGAAACAACTGAAGGTCAATGTCGACACCCTGACGATGTCGGCCACCCCGATTCCGCGCACGCTCCAGTTCTCCCTGATGGGTGCCCGCGACCTCTCGGCGATCACGACACCTCCGGCAAACCGATATCCGATCGTCACCTCCGTTACGACCCTGACCGACGAGATACTTTCCGAGGCGGTCAATTTCGAGATGTCGCGCAACGGCCAGATATTCGTTATTAACGACCGTATCGAGGGTCTCTACGACCTCGAGGCGATGGTGCGCCGTCTCGTGCCCGACGCCCGTACGCTCGTTGCCCACGGCCAGATGCCCCCCGAAAAACTCGAGAAGGCGATACTCGATTTTACGAACCACGACTACGATATACTCCTGGCGACAACAATCGTCGAGAGCGGCGTCGACATGCCGAATGTCAACACAATCATCGTCAACAATGCCCAGAACTTCGGCCTCAGCGAACTCCACCAGCTTCGCGGCCGCGTCGGGCGAAGTTCCCGGAAGGCCTTCTGCTACCTGACCGTCCCCGCCGGAAAACCGCTGACCGACATAGCCCACCGCCGCCTCCAGGCAATCGAGAGTTTCAGCGACCTCGGCAGCGGAATACATATCGCGATGCAGGACCTCGACATACGCGGCGCCGGAAACCTCCTCGGCGCCGAACAGAGCGGCTTCATCGCCGACCTCGGCTACGAGACCTACCAGAAGATTCTCGCCGAGGCCGTGACCGAACTCCGTAACGAGGAGTTCGCCGGACTCGACACCGAGGATTCGACCAAGAATCCGGCCGAACATGAATTTGTCGCCGATTGCGTTATCGAGACTGATCTCGAACTTCTTTTCCCGTGGAATTATGTTCCGGGTGAGAGTGAACGCATATCCTTGTATCAGGAACTCGACAGTATCACCCGCGAGAGCGATCTGCTGGCTTTCCGCGACCGCCTGACCGACCGCTTCGGGGCCATCCCCCCGGTTGCCGCCGAACTCCTTCGCGTTCCGCGCCTGCGTCGGCTTGCGCGCACGCTCGGAATCGAGAAGGTTGTCCTGAAACAGGGACGCATGATGATCTATTTCGTCGACGAGACCAACCAGGCCTACTACCAGTCGCCGATGTTCGGGCGGCTTCTCCATTTCCTCCAGAGTAACCCACGCCGCTGTTCACTCCGCGACCGCAACGGGAAACGCTCGTTCCTGATCGCCGATGTCCCGACCGTCGAGACCGCTGTCGACCTCCTCCAGAGTGTCCTCGAGATGACCCCGCTGTAGGGCGCCCCCGGGCGTTGCCTGGGGTTTCATCACGATAACGCCCCTCCGGGGCTGAGGAGTCTTAAAATGTTTTGACAGATAACAAAAAAATATAAATCAGCCGGCGGACTTTTGCGCCGACGGATTTTTTTTCGTAAATTTGTAAACGAAATGACAAATGCGGCCACGTCAGAGGCCGCTCCTTCGTAACCTTAGAATCAATAACTAGTATTTCCCGTAACATATCTATGAACCTCAAAACCTTAATTCTTTCGGCATCGCTTCTCGCCGTAACCGCCGCGGCCTCTGCCGCCGAGAAGCCCTTCGTCGAGACCCCCGAGCAGAAAGCCGAGCGCATGAAATGGTTCGGCGACGCCAAACTCGGAATCTTCATCCACTGGGGCCCCTATTCGAAAGGGGAAACCTCCGAGAGCTGGGCGTTCCATAACGGCTACATCTCGATCGAGGACTACATGAAACAGGCCGACGCCTTCACCGCCGCCAACTACGACCCCGAATACTGGGCGAAACTGATAAAGGAAAGCGGCGCGAAATATACCGTCATTACGACCAAGCACCACGACGGCTTCGCCCTCTGGGACACCAAGGCCGGCGACGTCTCCGCCGTCAAGTCATCCCCCGCCCGCCGCGACGTGATCGACCCGTTCGCCAAGGCTGTCCGCGACCAGGGGCTGAAACTCGGATTCTACTTCTCGCTGATCGACTGGCCCCGCCAGGACTATCCCGAGACCTACCGCGACAAACCCCCGAAATATGACATCAAGGCCGAGCCCGAACGCTGGCAGCATTTCCTCGACTTCAACAACGCCCAGCTGACCGAACTCTCGACAACCTGGAACCCCGACCTCTACTGGTTCGACGGCGACTGGGAACACTCCTCCGAGGAGTGGAAGGCTCCCGAGATTATCGCGATGCTCCACCGCTACAACCCCGGCGTCATCGTCAACTCCCGAATCCAGGGCAACGGCGACTACGAGACCCCCGAACTCGGCGTCCCGGTCGCGCGCCCCGAAGCGAAATGGTGGGAGACCTGCATGACCTCGAACGACTCCTGGGGCTACCGCATCGCCGACACGAACTTCAAGTCGTCGAAGACGATCATCAAGATGCTCGCCGACTGTATCAACCTCGGCGGCAACCTCCTGCTCGACATCGGCCCGAAAGCCGACGGCACGATTCCCGAAGAACAGGTGCAGATCCTGAAAGATCTCGGCCGCTGGACCTCGAAACACGCCGAGGCGATCTACGGAACCCGCGCCGGCATCCCCGCCGGACATGTCCAGGCCTACACCTCGCTGAACCCGACCGGCGACATACTCTATCTCTTCGTCCCCTATACGCCGAACGAAGCGATCGAGATAAAAGGCCTGAAGAGTTACATAAAGAAAGCCCGCGTCGTCGGAACCGACAGGGAACTCGACTGGAAACTCTATAACGACGTCTCGTGGGGCACCGCCTCGGGTGTCTACTACCTGAACGTTCCCGCCGAAGTCTGCGACCCCGACATGACCGTCATCGCCCTCGAACTCGAGGAACCGATCAAACTCTATAACGGTCCCGGCCAGGTACAGACATTCAACGACATGGATGCACCGGCCGCGCTGGCAAAGTAAGACTCCGTTCCTTGATTTTCGTTAATCCAGAAGCGGTGTCTTCCCGAGGAAATTTCGGTTCGCTTGACCGAGATGGCCTG
>JAMPGR010000042.1 GCA_023663805.1 Clostridium sp.
CGAACGCTTATGTTTTAATCTGACAACGCACCGCGTCGCGGTGCCATAAGGTAGCCGCGGGCGAAAGACCGCGGTCTGTGTATAGAATTGATAAAGACCGCGTTAGCGGTCGAATAATGTCACATTTTTTTGCTCTGGAGTCCCCGTTTAGGGAATTAAATCATTGACAATAATCCAAAACCGGAACTTGAGTTAAATAAAACTTTCACTATATGTGAGACTATATAAAAAGCCTCAAAAGTGCACTGTAGTCGCTAATGGGGCCTCCAGGACTAAGACTGTCAGCAAGTTTTCGTTGTCGCTGTCGCGACCCCATACACAACGAAGAGCCGGGCTGTCAGTTTGTTGACAGAACGGCTCTTCGTTTTTTTTGGTTTTTAGATCTCGGCGATACGGGCGATATATTTCCCGATTATGTCGAACTCGAGGTTGACGACTGTTCCGAGACCAATCTCGCAGAAGTTAGTATGCTCGAAGGTATAGGGGATAATCGCGACGCGGAACGAGTCGCGCTCGGAGTCGCAGACCGTCAGGCTGACACCATTGACCGTGACCGAACCTTTTTCGACCGTCAGATATCCTTTCCGGAGCATTTCGGCCGGGACGTCATATTCGAATTTGAAGTAGGTGCTTCCGTCGACCGGCGTGACTTCGGTGCATCGCGCCGTCGTGTCGACATGCCCCTGGACGATATGTCCGTCGAGACGGCCGTTCATGACCATGCATCGCTCGACATTGACCTTGTCGCCGACATGGAGCATTCCGAGATTCGACCGGTCGAGGGTCTCCCGGATAGCCGTGACCGTGTAGGTCTGGTCTTCGCTGAGGGAGACGACCGTCAGGCAGACACCGTTGTGGGCGACGCTCTGGTCGATTTTCAGTTCGTTGGCGAACGATGCGTGGAGCGTTATGTGGAGGTTTCCTCCGTCGCGGCGCAGGGCCGTGACCGTCGCCGCTTCTTCTACAATTCCTGAGAACATATTCCGTTTTATTGATTCGCCGCAAAGGTAGCGATTTATCGGGAGATAAAAAAATCCCGGAGGTTCCGCTGTCGGCGGAATCTCCGGGAGGGATGTTATCGGGATCAATTACTTCTGGTCATTCTTCGGCTGCTGGCCTTTCGGGCCTCCTTTACGGCCGCCGGGGCGTCCGGCGTGGTCTTTTTTCTGCTTCTTGCCGTCGCGCATCTGGGCCTGTCCGCGGTCACCGTGGGAGCCCTTGGGACCCTGGCCCATCTGGGGCTGCTGGTTGACGACGATATTCTCGAGGAAGACGACATACTGGTCGGGGGTCAGAATCGACTTCATCTGGTTCAGATAGTCGCGGCGGGCTGTCTGGCGCCCCTGGCGCATGGTCGAGTCTTTGACGGCCTTCTTCTCTCTGGCCTGCTTAGCCTTCTCGGCGCGGGCAGCCTTGCGGTTCTGCTCGAGCCGGGTGACCTGCTGCTGCTGGGCGTCAGTCAGTGTGATGCCCTCGAAGGGGTTGAAGGCTTTCTTGCGGTCCCCTTTCTTCTTGTCGGGACAGACGGGGCAGTTCTTCTGGTCGGGGCACTGGCCGTTGTCAGCGCCGGCGGGGTTCTGAGCCATGGCGGGGAGAGCGAAGATCGAAATGGCGAGGATAGCAATACCTAAAATTTTCTTTTTCATAATTTCCTTATATTTTTCTATTGTTTGTCTTTTGTTTTCTTACTTGTTACGGTTCTTTGATTGGGAGAACGAGCGAACGTTTAAAAGGTTCACCGATTTTAACGTAATTTTAACCAACGTATTAAATAACCGTAAAAATCGCCCCGGGCGGTTAAACCTTTCTACCCGACAACAGTCTGACGCGCGCATACACAGATAATACAGACTGCGGGCCGGAAGCATCGAAATGGCTTCCAGCCCGCAGTCTGTTTTTTTTCTTCAACCGATCAGTCAAAGATGTGGCGCAGTTTGCTGAAGATACTCTTCTTTGTCGCCTCGCTGGCTTTCAAACCAGGCATGTCGCGCATCTTTTCGAACATCGCGGTCTCCTCGCTATTGAGCGTCTCGGGGATATAGACCATGACATTTACCAGCTCGTCACCCTTGGCCGACGGGTTGTTGACGTCGGGCAGTCCCTTGCCGCGGAGACGGAGCACCTTTCCGGGCTGGGTTCCGGCGGGGATCTTCATGCGGACACGTCCGCCGATTGTCGGGATCTCGACCGAACCGCCGAGGGTGGCGGTCGGGATATCGAGCATCAGATTGTAGATGACATCGTTTCCGTCGCGAATCAGTTCGGGGTGCGGCAATTCCTCGATAACAATCAGCAGGTCGCCGTTCGTACCGCCGTGGCGGGCTGCGTTTCCGGCTCCATGCTTAGTCAGGGTGACGCCGTCGGGCACACCGGCCGGGATATGGAACGAGACGGTCTGGCTGTCGCGGACGACTCCTTCCCCTTTACAGTATTCGCAATTCTCGGTTATGACCGTTCCCTCGCCGTTACACTGGGGGCAGACCGCCTCAGACTGCATCTGTCCGAAGGGGGTGTTCTGCATCCGGACAACGCGGCCGTGGCCGTGGCAGGTCGGGCAAGTGCCCATCGCCGTTCCACCCTTCGCGCCGGTTCCGTTACAGTGCTGACACTTGACGAACGACGGAATCTTCAGGGTCTTGTCGACACCCGTCGCAATCTCCTCGAGGGTCATCTTGACGGTTATGCGAAGATCTGTTCCGCGACGCTGGCGGGGACGTCGTGCACCACCACCGGCACCGCCGAACCCACCCATATCGGTGTATCGGCCTCCGAATATGTCGCCGAACATCGAGAAGATATCGTCCATCGACATTCCTCCGCCGGAGAATCCGCCGAATCCGCCGCCGAATCCGCCCGCACCGCCGCCGGGGAATCCCTGCGGACCCATATTGTGGCCATACTGGTCGTAGAGTTTGCGTTTCTCCTCGTTCGACAGAACGTCGTAGGCCTCGGCAGCCTCCTTGAACTTCTCCTCGGCTTCTTTGTCGCCGGGATTCTTGTCGGGGTGGTACTTGATCGCAAGTTTTCGGTATGCTTTCTTCAGTTCCTCGGGAGTCGCGTTCCGGCTGACGCCGAGCACTTCATAATAATCTCTTTTATTCTCTGCCATAACGGTTTCGGTCTTTTGTTGAAGAATTCACACTCTGATCACTGTCCGACGGCCACCTTGGCATGACGGAGAACTTTGTCGTTTATTGTATATCCCTTCGTCGGGGTGTCGATGACCTTCCCTTTCATCGCGGGATCTTCGACCGGAACCATCGCGATCGCCTCGTGGAGATCGGGATTGAAGTCTGCTCCGGTGCTTTCGATAGCCTTCACACCGTTCTGCTCGAGATATTTGATCAGTTTGTTATAGATCAGAACCATACCTTCTTTGAGAGCCTCGGCGTCGCCGACCGATTTGTTCGCCTCGATTCCGCGTTCGAAATCGTCGACAATCGGGAGCAGACCCGAAAGGACCTTTTCGGATGCATTCTTGATAATATCGGCTTTTTCGCGGACTGTACGCTTCCGGAAGTTATCGAATTCGGCCATCAGGAAAAGATATTCCTTCTTCTCTTTTTCGACTTTGGCCTTCTCTTCCTCGAGTTGTTTTGTCAGACGCGAGATACGCGCCAGATCATCTTCGGCAGCATCTTCGAGAGCATCGGCTTCACCTTCGGCCGCTGTTTCGAATGTCTGGTCGGCAGCCTGGTCGAGGTCGTCGAATACTTCGGCTGTGTTATTGTCTTTCTGCCCTTCGGGCTTGGTTGAGTTCTTCTTCTTGTCGTCCATGATGATAAATATTTATCCTCTTGTTTTTATACTCTGGTTACTGCAAAAACTTTGCCAAAAACCGTCGGCCACCCTGGCCGACTCAGTTCCCGACATATATAAGCATAACAAACAAGAGGAAATAACGTTCATTCGAAGCGGCTGACATGGAGTTCCATTCCGGGAAACCGTCCGCGGAGTTCGTCTGTCAGTTCCTGCAGGGCCGAACGTGTGCCGTCGAACAGGGCATAGACCGACGATCCTGAACCCGACATCGAGGCATAGACCGGATTCATCCTCAGCAGTTCGAGTTTGACGCGGGCCGAGTCGGGGCAGGAGGGAAAAACCGATTCTTCGAAGTCGTTGAAGAGCAGTTCCTGCCATTTGGCCGGGGACATCGCGACAACTTCCGCGACTGTCGGGCGGCGCAATCCGGGAGTAACCCCGGCATAGGCCTGAGCGGTCGAGACGGAACCTTCGGGTTTGACGATCGCGACGAGCATTCCCGCCAGGCTCAGGTCGATCGGGGCGAGATCTGTCCCGGTTCCGGTTGCAAGCATCGGACGGTTGTAGATGAAGAAGGGGCAGTCGGCGCCGACTTCGGAGGCTATCGAGGCGAGTTCGTCGTCGGAGAAGCCCGCTCCGGTCAGGCGGTTCAGTGCGACGATTGTCGAGGCGGCGTCGGACGAACCGCCGCCGAGTCCGGCTCCGTCGGGGATGACCTTGTGGAGCGAGATGTCGACCCGCGCGGGACGTCCGGTTGCGCGCTCGAAGGCGCGCAGGGCCTTGATGACCAGGTTTTTCTCCATCGGACACGCGACGCCGCGCCCCGACACCGTCAGGGTAGTCTCCCCTGAGGCCGAAGGGGTTATCTCGAGCAGATCGGTCCACCCGACCGGAACCATGACCGTTTCGATGTCATGGTATCCGTCGGCGCGGCGCGATGTTATGTTCAGGCCGAGATTTATTTTGGCGTTCGGGAAAAGCAGCATCAGTTGCGGGAGAGGGCGTTGCGCGCCTCGGTCAGACTGGCAATCTTCGAGAGGGCGTCGGCGAGTTTCTTGCGCTCTCCTTCGATAACGGTGGCCGGAGCGTTGTTAACGAACCGTTCGTTCGAAAGTTTCGCGTTGACTTTGTCGCGGAATCCTTCGTAGTAGGCGATATCCTTATCGAGACGCCGCAGTTCAGCCTCGACGTCGATGCTCGATGCGAGCGGCACCTCGAACTCGAGCGTACCGACCATAAACAACGCAGCCGTCGGATCCTTTTCGGCTCCGTGGGTGACGCCGTCGAGGTTGGCGAGTTTGGCGATAAGAAGATCTGCCGACGACACGGCTTTTCCGGCGGTTTCGTTCAGGTGGAGCGTTTCTTTCGGGGGGATATTCTTCGAGGCGCGTACGCCGCGTACGCCGGCGACAATTTCCTTGGCCGTTTCGATTGTTTCAATCAGAGCGCGGTCGAAGGCTCCGGCCGACGGGGTCGGGGCGTACATGATTGACTCACCCTCGCGGCGGTCGGCGAGATGCTGCCAGAGTTCCTCGGTGATGAAGGGCATGAAGGGGTGGAGCAGCCGCAGAAGGGCATCGAGATACTCCTGGGTCGAGCGGAGGGTCTTCAGGTCGATCGGCGTGCCGTAGGCGGGCTTGACCATCTCGAGATACCACGACGAGAACTCGTCCCAAAACAGGCGGTAGACGGCGACGAGGGCTTCGGAGATGCGGAATTTCGACATCATGTCGTTGACTTCGGCGAGAGTCGCGTTCAGTTTCGACCCGAACCACTCGACGGCGAGACGCGCGGTCTCGGGCTGTTCGGCCTTGTCGTCAACGTCCCACATATGGATTAATCGGAAGGCGTTCCAGATTTTGTTGCAGAAGTTGCGTCCGGTTTCGCACATCTTCTTGTCGAACATGATGTCGTTGCCGGCGGGGGCGGAGAGCATGATTCCGAAGCGTACGCCATCGGCGCCATATTCGGCGATCAGATCGAGGGGGTCGGGGGAGTTGCCGAGTTGTTTCGACATCTTCCGGCCGATTTCGTCGCGTACGATTCCGGTAAAGTAGACATTATTAAAAGGCTGTTTGCCGGCAAATTCATATCCGGCGACAATCATTCGGGCAACCCAGAAGAAGATGATGTCCGGTCCGGTCACGAGGTCGGAGGTCGGATAGTAGTAGCGCATCTCTTCGTTGTCGGGATCGAGGATGCCGTTGAAGAGCGAAATGGGCCAGAGCCACGACGAGAACCAGGTGTCGAGACTGTCTTCGTCCTGGCGGAGATCGTCATCGGTCAGCGAGGGGTCTTTCTCTCGGGCGAGACGGAGCGCATCTTCGCGCGACTCGGCGACGACGAAGGTGTCATCTGGAAGATAGTAGGCCGGAATACGGTGGCCCCACCACAACTGGCGCGAGATACACCAGTCGCGGACGTCGGTCATCCAGCGGTTGTAGGTCGTCTTGTATTTCTCGGGGATGAACCGGACGGTGTCGTTCTCGACCGCCTCGAGGGCGGGACGGGCAAGGTCGGTCATCGAGAGGTACCACTGGTCGCTAAGCCTCGGCTCGACGACAGTGTCCTGGTTGCGTTCGGAGTATGCGACTTTATTGTCGTAGTCCTCGATTTTCTCGATCAGACCGGCGGCCTTGAGATCATCGGCGATCTTGCGGCGGACGTCGAAGCGGTCCATCCCGACATACATTCCGGCGGCCTCGCTGACGGTCGCGTCGTCGTTAAAGATATCGATCGACTCGAGGTTGTGTTTCTGCCCGAGCATATAGTCGTTCATGTCGTGGGCCGGGGTGACCTTCAAGCAGCCCGTTCCGAATTCGATGTCGACATAGTCATCCTCGATGACCGGGATCTCGCGGCCGACGAGCGGAACGATGACGCGCTTGCCGCGGAGGTGCTGGTTCTTCGGGTCATTAGGGTTGATACACATCGCCGTGTCGCCCATGATTGTCTCGGGGCGTGTCGTCGCGACGATTGCATAGCCATCCTCGCCGACAATACGGTAGCGGAGATAATAGAGTTTGCTGTGTTCCTCTTTGTAGACGAGTTCGATGTCGCTCAGGGCCGTGCGGGCCTTCGGGTCCCAGTTGACCATTCGCTTGCCGCGGTAAATCAGCCCTTTGTTATAGAGGTCGACGAAGACGCGGATGACGCTGCGGGAGCGGATGTCGTCCATCGTGAAGGCCGTCCGGTCCCAGTCGCACGAAGCGCCGAGTTTCTTCAACTGTTCGAGGATGATGCCGCCATGTTTTTCCTTCCATTCCCAGGCATGTTCGAGGAACTGCTCGCGGGTCAGGTCGGTCTTGCGGATTCCCTGTGCGGCGAGTTTCGCAACGACCTTCGCTTCGGTTGCAATCGAGGCGTGGTCCGTGCCGGGCACCCAGAGGGCGTTTTTGCCATCCATACGGGCGCGGCGCACGAGGATATCCTGGATCGTATTGTTCAGCATATGACCCATATGGAGCATTCCGGTCACGTTTGGCGGGGGAATGACGACTGTATATGGTTCGCGACTGTCGGGTACGCTTCTGAAAAGCTTATGGTCCATCCAGTAGCCGTACCATTTGTCCTCGACTTCAGCGGGATTGTACTTTGTTGCTAACTCGTTCATTCTTTTATGTCGTTATATCTTTTTATCAATTGATTTGCAAAATTACAACAAAATATCGGGATTTGGGATGACAGGACTCAGTATATTTGCTATCTTTTGGTTGTCGGCAATATAAATTCCCCTGGGGTATCGCGACGCAAACTGCTCAATCGTAATGTTTTGCTCGAGCAGAATTCCGTCGAGAGAAATATGTCGTGCATAACGCTGTCGGAGTTCGTTTCCAGTAAACTGCTCCATGAGGTTAGCGTAAAGTCAACGTTATCGCTGATGACACCATATCCGCTTTCGGTCTCAACCGTTATTGCATACTGGTCATTACCGTTACGGTTTGAGCCGTAGTATTCGCGCGTGTTCGGCAGTGTGTATACCCTTACGACATCGGTTGCCAGATCGAGTTGTCCGAAGGAATTCTCAAGGTAATAATCCCGGACACTCCCGAACGAAACGGCATCGTATGTGTAGCCCGGCTCATTCATCATCGTATCGAAATCCGAGATACCATGCGTGAATTTTACATCCGCGTATTCGACGAGAATGACAAGAAACTTCCTTTGTCCGGTTTTCGGCGATCTGACTGGTTCGGCTATGCTCTGCCGCGCAGCCTTTTGTCTTCGGCTGACCGTCTCGATTGATATGTCTATCTGCCGCTGTGAAAAACCGAGCGCCATTTTTCGATCATGGCGGTCATGTCGGCGGGAATCTCTGAGGTGAAAAACATCTCCCGGCCTGTCCGGGGATGGACGAAGCCGAGCGTGCGGGCATGGAGAGCCTGGCGCGGACAGGTCTCGAAGCAGTTTGCGACAAAGTGGCGGTAACTGGCTGTCCGCTCGCCGCGGAGTATCTCGTCGCCGCCATAGCGGGAGTCGTTCAGCAGCGGATGGCCGATATGTTTCATATGGACACGGATCTGGTGGGTTCGTCCGGTTTCGAGGCGGCAGCGGACAACGGCGACATAACCGAGTGGCTCGAGGGTCTCGTAGTGGGTCACGGCGTGTTTCCCGTTAGGGTCATCGTCGGGCAGAACGGCCATCTGGAGCCGGTCTTTCGGGTTCCGGCCAAGGTTTCCGGTGATTGTCCCGGCGGGCGGATCGGGGAGTCCCCAGACGACGGCGACATACTCGCGGCGGGTCGTTTTCTCGAAGAACTGTTTCCCGAGGCGGGTCTTCGCGTCGGGGGTCTTGGCGATGACGAGGAGTCCGGAGGTGTCTTTGTCGATACGGTGGACGAGCCCCATCCGGGGATCGTTGACGTCGAAATCGGGGTTGTCGCGGAAGTGCCAGGCGAGGGCGTTGACAAGCGTCCCGGTCCAATTTCCGTGGCCGGGATGGACAACGAGTCCGGCAGGTTTGTCGACGACGAGAACGTCGTCATCCTCGTAGACAATCGTCAGGGGGATATCCTCCGGTATGATTTCGTTCTCATAGCGCGGACGGTCCATAACGATCGAGACAACGTCGAGGGGTTTGACTCGGTAGTTCGATTTGACGGGACGTCCGTTGACAAGGATACATCCGGCGTCGGCGGCCTGCTGGATACGGTTCCGGGAGGCGTGCTCCATCCTGAGCACGAGGAATTTGTCGACGCGGAGCAGTTGCTGACCCTTGTCGGCGACAAAGCGGAAATGTTCGAACATCTCCCCGCCGGAGCCGTCGCCGGCTTCGTCCGGGAGGGTGTCGGGGAGTTCGTCGTCGTCGATCCCTTCGGGGTTCAGATCTGTTTCGGCTATCATCGGTGTCAAAGCAGTTCGAGTTGTTCGGTCGTACTCTCAACGGCCTCGGCCGAGGCGTCTTCGCCGTCGCTGACCTCCGGGAGGCCGTCGCCGACTTCGAGGCGGATGACCGAGTTGACCGGAACGCGCGCACCCGGCTGGAGCACACGGCCGTTACACTTGGCCGAGAGGACGAGATCCTTGAATTCCGACGGGACGGATACCTCGTCGATTCGGGTTATTCCGAGTCCTTCGAGAATCGAGCGCGACTGGCGGACCGAGATGTCCGTAAGCGCCGGGAGGGTTACAGTCTTCGGCGAGAGAGCGTTGATCGTCAGATAGATCGTCCGTCCGGGTTTGACTTTCGTATTGACTTTGGGGCTCTGTTCGACAACGGTTCCGGGACGCGACGTCCGGTCGTAGACCGAGTCGGTCAGTACGACTTCGAATCCGCCGGCGCGCAGAAGGGCCGAGGCGGTGTCGAAAGATTTCCCTTTGACATCGGGGACTATCGCTTCTTCGCCGTGTCCGGTCCAGGAGTCGAGCCAGAAGAGCGCAGCGACAACAAGGGCCACGCCGACAGCGGCCATCGCAAGAATGTTAACAAACAGTTTCCACCAAAACCCGCGGGGTTTCTTTTTTCCGGTATTTTCCAATTTCGAGTCTTATTATTCGTTACGTATCGCTCCGTCCAGATCCTGCGGCGGTCTAACTGACGGATTTGCAAAATTAACGAAATTTTCCGACTCTGCGCTACAAATTCAGCTTGAATCCGCCGAGAGCCGTAAATCCGGGCATATCGTAGCCGCGGTTTATGACATAGCGTGCGTCGGTTATGTTTTCGAGGCGCACAAACAGGTCGAGCCAGCGGCAGGTCTTCAGGGTCAGTTTCGCGTTCAGAAGGGCATAGTTCTGGTCGGCGACGTCGTCGGCGACATAGAGGTCACCGACCCCCTTCAGGTCGAGAGCAATCTGCAGGCGGTGCCAGAGCATCAGTTCCCCGCCGAGGTAGTACTGGTTCCGCGGGGCGCCCGTCAGGTTGTCTAACGAGGTGTGGAGATAACTGTAAGTCGCGAAGAGCCAGAGGTTGTCTATGGGGTGGCTGCGAGCCGACAGTTCGATTCCTTTGTTGACGAAGCGGCCGGTGTTGACATTCTTCTGGTCGACGATCTGGATCATGTTCCGGCCACGGCTGTAATAGGCGGTCAGGTCTGCGGCCAACCAGCGGGAGAACTGCTTTCCGACCGACACTTCGTAGTTCATCATCTTCTCGGGCGCGAGGGAGGCGTTGGCGCTCTTGTAGAGATAGAGTTCGCGGAACGAGGGGTTGCGGTAGCCCATCGCGAGGGTTGCCTTGACCGTGAACCCACGTCCGGGGTTCAGGGCGAAGCCGAACTGCGGGACCCACTGTGTTCCGAATTTGTCGCTGTTGGCCATGCGGATTCCTCCGTTAAGGTTCAGAATCTCGCCGGCGAGAGTCTGGAAAAGGGTCAGGTATGGGGAGTATTCGGTGACGCTCTTGCGTGTGATTGTGCCGAGGGCTCCCGGCTTGTGGGCCGTGCCGCCCGAGACTGGAATCTCGCCGGTATATGTGTCGAAATCGAAACCGACTGTCGCAGAAGAGCCGCGCCAGGGAGTGAAATTCTGGAAGAGGGTGACGCCGAAGCGGTCATCCTTGCTGTGGAAGTGGCGCGGATCGTCGATAAAGTGGTTTCCGTAACTGTAGTAGACGCGTGCTGAGCCGTTCGTACGTCCGAAAGATTCGGTCAGGGCGAGCGAGGCTTCGCCGCGGGTGATGTTCTGATGATATATATCAGTCGACGCCGGATCCGACAGGCGGGCGTAAACCGGGTCATTCCCCCGGAAATTCATCAGGGTGAAATCGGCCGTCGCCTTCCAGTTGTCGGAAAAATCGTAGCCGACTTTGGCGTAGCCCTCACCCTGGCTATAGTCGAAGTTGTCGATGTTTCCGTCTGTCCGGCCGTAGGAGAGGGATGCGAGCGACCAGAAACGTCCGAAACGTGTCGTGTTGGTCGCCGACGAGAGCCAGGTGTTGTATGAGCCATACTGCGACGAAAGGGTCGTTCGGACGCCCCGTCCGACTGGATGCCTAGTTATGACGTTGATTGCGCCCCCCATCGCGTTCGATCCGTAGATGACCGAGCCCGGACCACGGAGCACCTCGACCCGTTCGATATAGTCTTTGCCGTAGAAGTCGGCGATATGGTGGGAGTAGATTCCGGCATACTGAGGTTGTCCGTCGACCATCATCAGAACCGCACCGTTGTTGCCGACGCCGCGGAGTTTGATACCGCCCGAACCTCCGTTGCTGACGCCGAAGCCGAATATGCTGCGCTCGGTGACGAACAGACTCGGGACCATTCCGGAGATGGCCGAAAGGACCTGGGTCGATCCGGTCGACTCGAGGCGGCGGTCGCCGACGACGGAGACCGTATATGGCAGAAGGTCGCGCGAAATGCTCCGGTTTGTGCCTGTCACGACAACCTCGCCGAGCGTCAGGGTCGAATCGGCGGTTTCGGCCGCAGGGAGGGCCACAGGGAGGGCCGCGAGCATTACAATAGCAGAAAAGATGTTTTTCAGAATCATTGCAGTCAGTGTGTTGATGGCAGAGAGAGGGGTTTCGTCCGGCAAAGTTACAACATTTCTTCAGAATGGTTCCGGATATGGTTATT
>JAMPGR010000043.1 GCA_023663805.1 Clostridium sp.
AGGAGTGGCTTGAAGAGCAACTAGAGCGCAAGGAGCAGATATACCACTACGTCAATTCCGATATGCTCGGCATCCCGGCATCCCCGCGTAGTGAGGCTCGGGGGAACGGATTGTCGATGTGGGAGAAGGTCAAGAACTCCGGCCTCTATCAGTTGATCACCGCTCCGATAGCGACATTCGAACAGTTTATGCGGTCGTTCGGTTCCCGCTCTGCCAACGGTGAAGGTTACCTATTCGACCACTTCGTCCGGGGATGGATGGACTGCCGTGACCGCGAATGGGCGAGCGTGAAGGCTGACGAAGCAATTCTCGACGAGAAGGCGAAGCAGATGGGATTCAAGCGATGGAGCGACCTCTACCAACTGACAAAGAAACGAGGCGCAACAGTCAGCGCGAAGTATCTCGACGGCACACACAACTACTCGATTACGCAGGGCAATCTGATGTACATCTATATGGCCAACAAGATGACCGACGGACGAATGAAGTTGGCGAAGATGCAGATCGATATAAACATGGTCGAACAGGCTCTCGACCCCCGGCTTCGTCAGTTGGCCGACTGGATTCAGGAGGATTATCTCCCGACTCTCCGCGGCAAGTTCAACGACGTCCACCGTCGTGCATTCGCTAACAGCAGTCTGAACCAGCGGGAAAACCAGTCCGTGGGTCTCGCCACTCTGTTTCGACCGCTACGCGGTACGTATCAGACAGGGACACATCACGTTAGTGGTGTCGACACGGTAGCGTGTGGACGAAGCCTATGGTCAACCCAACAATATTATTCAGACCACGTTAGTGGTCGAATAATACCATACACATTCATAGCAATTTGGTCGTGCAATCACCGCCTGGCGCAGACGCACGCGAGGACGCCCGCTACTACGAGTATTACATTATTTTATTAGAAAGATAATCATCCCTCCGTATCAGCCCTCGATCAGAAATCGACCGTCAGTTTGAAGTTAATCTGGCGGCGGGTCAGATAATTCGGGACGGCATACTGGATATTGTTGACGTCGGTGACCCAGTAGTAGGAACTGACGTTCGAGATGTCGAAGAGGTTAAAGATGTCGGCCGAAAGCCAGACGCTCTTGAAATGGCGCCAGAACCCACTGCGGAGCTCGCCGTCAGCGAGCGGTGTCAGCAGACCGTAGGAGAGTCCGATGTCGACGCGTTTGTAGGCCGGTGTCCGGAAGTAGCCCTGGTCGCGGCTTCCGTGGGGAGCCGTCGTCGGGAGTCCGTCGGAGAAGATTCCGCGGAGGCTGAATTTCAGTCGCGGAAATTTCGGGAAATAGTCTGTGAAGAACAGCGCGAAACTGTAGCGCTGGTCGGTCGGGCGCGGAACATTGACGCCCCGCAGGTTCTCGTTCGTTTTCATCAGCGAGAAACTGACCCACGAATCGGATCCCGGAACGAACTGCCCGAAGAGTTTCATATCGATTCCGGCAGTATAGCCCGAGGTCTCGTTGCGTCCGGAGTAGACGAGTTTCAGATTGTCTATTTCGTATGGAATCAGATTGCTGAGAGCCTTGTAGTAAATTTCAGCCGAAAATTTAAACGGGCGGTTCATGGCGCGGAACGTGAAGTCCGCTCCGCCGATCAGGTGGAAACTTCGCTGCGATTTGATACTGTCGTTCAGAACGATAGTGACGTTGCCATTCTGGTCTTCTACCGGAAGCCGGAATTCTTTGTAGAATGGTGACTGATAGTAGAGCCCCGTTGCGAAGCGGAACGCCCAGCTCGGGTTGCGGTCCGGCACGAACCCGACGTTCAGACGGGGACTGAACAGAGTCTCGCCGTTGAAACTCCAGTGAGAGAGGCGGATTCCGGCGTTGGCCGTCAGATATCCGGCCGAGGTCTGGAAGCGGTAAGAATCCATAACGAAGGCGGCAAAACGGGTCGATGTCATGTCGTTGTGTGACGACTGGTTGTAGATCATCTTGAGTTGGTCGGGGTCAGTCGGGAGCGAGAATCCGGCCGAGTCGCGGAGTTCCCACTCCCGGCTGCGGTCCATGATCTTCTGGGTCGAGAATTCGACGCCGTAGTTCAATGTATGGTTCTTCAGGCCTGTCGCTCCCTTCAACGCGAGCGACAGGACAGACGCCTTCAGGCGGTTGCGGGCATGCTCGTGGTAGCGGCCGACGCCGAGTTCCCCTCCGATGCCGCCGGTCGTTCCGGCTTCGTCGAGCCAGTATTCGCCGGTTATGTCGTAGGTCACCAGTTCGTTTGTCAGATAGCCCGATCCGAGCAGGGTCCATTCGCTCTTCTTCGACGGACGGAACTGGAGCGACAGCGCCCCGAACCAGGTTTCGAACTTGTCCTTTTCGTGGCCGTCGAAATAGACTTTGAAATTCTTCGCGTCGGTCGAGGTTCCGAAGTTGGTCGAGCGCGTCGTCGGTGTGAATTTATAGTTGTTCAGAGCGATGTTTCCGAGGAAGGAGACGCGCCAGCGGGGGGAGATCCGATAGACGAGGCTGGTCTGGTAGTCGAAGAACGACGGGTCATACTCCCCTTTCGTTTCAAGCGAACCGAGAAGCGAACTGTTCCGTTTGTATCGGACACCATGTAGTTGGGAAAAATGGCCCGAGGCCTGTCCGATCGAGAGCGAGCCCCCCATCAGTCCCGCCGAAAAGGATCCCTCGAAGGCCTCCGGTTCGCGGTAGGTTATGTCGAGCGCCGACGACATCTTGTCGCCGTAGGAGGCGTTGAAGCCCCCGGTCGAAAAGCCGACCGCACCGACCAGGTCGGGGTTGATTACGCTCAGCCCCTCCTGCTGGCCCGACGAAACGAGTTGGGGTCGATAGAGTTCGACACCGTTGATATAAACGCTGTTCTCGTCGTAGGTTCCGCCGCGCACAGAATACTGCGACGACATCTCGTTCGAGGAGTTGACGCCGGCCATCGTTGTCAGCATCGATTCGATGCTGCCGCCGGTCGCGTCGGCCGCGAGGCGGTAACTGCCGGGGTCGATCGCCTGCATCGATCCGGTCTGTTTCCGAATCTCGGTCACCTCGACCTCGCCGAGCTGGCGGGCGTTGTCATACATTCTCATATTCAGCGTGACGTCTCCTTTGGCGTCAATCAGTTTCCGCTGTTCCTCGCGGTAGCCGAGACAGGTGAAGACGATCGTCAGAGTGTCGGCCTGCGGGACCGACAGCGAGTAGGCGCCGTCGAGGTTCGTGTTGGTGCCGACGGCGGTTCCGGCAACTCGAACTGTTACGAATTCGATCGGATTGTTGTCGCCGTCGATAACCTTGCCGTGGATGTCGACCGAGGCTGCCGCGACAGGGAAAACCCCAGTCGCGAACAGCAGTATCGACAGAAGAAGAGATATGTTTCGTTTCAAGAAAAATTTCATCGTTACAGAGTCAGCCGGGCAACTTCTGGTTCGTGCTGCCCGTGACTATATAACGATGAGACATGTCTGTTATTGTATTCTCTACGCGGGATCCTCGACCGAGAGGTAGCGTTCGCCGGTGTCGGGAAGTATCGCGACAATCAGTTTTCCGGCATTCTCCGGATCCTTCGCCAGCCTGACGGCGGCAGCGACGGCGGCGCCGGAACTGATTCCGGCAAGCACACCTTCGGTCAGAGCGAGACGACGGCGCATCGCGAACGCATCCCGGGTCGTCACCTCGATGACACGGTCGACGACCTCCGGGTCATATGCGCCGGGAACGAAGCCCGCACCGATTCCCTGAATTCCGTGAGGACCCGGCTCGCCGCCGGATAGCACAGGTGATTCGGCAGGCTCGACGGCAACAATCTCGACCTCGGGCTTGCGTTCCTTCAGATAGCGTCCCGTCCCGGTCACGGTTCCACCGGTTCCGGCTGCCGACACGAAGATGTCGACTTCGCCGTCGGTCGACCGCCATATTTCCGGGCCGGTTGTTTCGAAGTGAGCCCCGGGGTTGGCGGGGTTGTCGAACTGCTGGAGAATCACGGCTCCGGGAGTCTCGTCGCGAAGTCGTTCGGCTTCGGCTATCGCTCCCTTCATTCCGAGTTTTCCCGGTGTCAGAACGAGTTCCGCACCGTAGGCGGCGAGAAGCCGGCGACGTTCGAGGCTCATCGTCTCGGGCATCGTCAAGACAACGCGATAGCCGAGCACACCTCCGACCATAGCGAGGCCTACACCGGTGTTCCCGCTGGTAGGCTCGACAATCGTCGCTCCGGGGCGCAGCCGGCCATCCTCTTCGGCGCGGCGTATCATCGACAGGGCGACACGGTCCTTGACCGACCCTCCGGGGTTGAACGACTCGAGTTTCGCGACAATCCTCGCGACACACCCCTCTTCGGCGCAGAGACGTTCGAGCGCCAGAAGGGGTGTGAAGCCGATCAATTCGGTTATATCAGAGGCGATTTTCATTCTCCGGCAGCGTCTATCTGGGCGAGGGCATAGTTGTATGCGCCGATCGAGATTGCCTTCGAAGCACCGATCTTCGTCACACCGAGACCCGTACGTTTCATCGGGTCGTAGATGACATAGTCATCCGTTCCGTAGACCTTCAGTTCGCGGGAGTCGCCGACGACAAATGTCGCCATCTCCCCTTCGTCCTCGAGGTCGAAGACGCGCATCTGGACGCGGTCGACGTCGTCTCCCGATAGGGTCTTCAGTTTCGAACGCATCTCGCGGAGCAGTGCGGGCTTTATATATTTCATCGCTCCGGTCAGTCCGCCGCCGACAACAACGACGGCGTCGATCAGCGTGACAGCCGTAGCGAAGACATCGCCGGCTACTTCGCCGAAAAGTTCGAAGGCGCGGACCGCAGCCTCGCGGTTGCCCTCTTTCTCCCCTTCGGCAATCAAGAAGATGTCGAACGGAGTCAGGTCGTGGTCGGGCTGTCCGGCGAGGCGGCCGTATTCGCGGCGGATCGCGCGTATCGATGCACCATCCTCGGCTATTATGTTGCAGTCGCGGCGGTGGCGGAGGCAGAAGGCTTCGACACAAGAGTTGTTTCCGGTGTTGAGGCGTCCGTTGATAACCTCGCCGATTCCGAGGCCGGTACCGAAGGTGAAGCCGATCAGGTTCGTGTAGACCTTGTGTCCGCCGAGGGCGGCGATACGCTTGTTAAGTTCGGGAAGAAAACCGCCGGTTGCCTCGCCGAAGGCATATAGGTCGCCGTCGTTGTTGATGAACACCGGAATGCCGAATTTCTTGCGGAGCATCGGACCGAGGGCGACGCCGTCGCGGAACGAGGGGAAGTTCGGGAGGTAACCTCCGATAATTCCGGCGGGATAGTCGGCCGGACCGGGAAAAGCGAAACTGATTGCTACGGGCTTTTCGTCGAGCGATTCGATGACGCGGGTGAAGCCGTCGACGATTGTCGCGAGACATTTGTCGAGATCCCCGGCGTTCGACGGGAGTGTCAGCGGTTCGGTTATATATTCACATCCGCGCATGGCGCCGAAGACGAGATTTGTGCCGCCGGCATCGAGGGTGGCAACGATTCGTTTGTCGTTCTTATACATCTCTGGTTATGGTTTTATTGATTTCAATTCTGTTTTGTTCCGGCAAAGATAAAACAATTTCGCGAATCGACAAACATTTTCGAAAAACTCCACAAACAGTTTGATTAATCGGAATATTACGTTACCTTTGCAGAAATATTTATAGTCGGCAGGGGCCAGGGTGTTTACCCCCCCCCGAAAACAACGTAACGAATTACCAGTCATGTCAAAACCTCAGAAGATTCTAACAATCACTGTGTTTTTCATAGCAGCAGCTTCGGTTATGCTCCGGGCCGACGACGACAAGACAATGACCATTACCGGACGAGTCAAGGACGCGATGAGCCGAAAGGATCTCGTAAAATCGAAGGTCTATATTACGGACTCGGTTGGGAACCATGTCGATTCAATCACGACAGGAGGGTCATTTTGGGGAGATGCATCCGGCGCAATCGAGGAACGGGCTGTATTCAGTTTCAATGTTCCCCGTCGGAAGGCGATATACAATATCGAGGTTGTCATGCCGGAATACCAGAACTTTTATTACACACTTCGCCTCGACAAATTCGGACGGAGAGAGTTCGAACGAGAACTGCCCGACTTCTATCTCGAACGTGCGCCCCACAAACTCGACGGTGTCACGGTTACCGCATCAAAAATCAAATTCTATAACCGGGGCGACACGATCGTCTACAACGCCGACGCCTTCGAACTCGCCGAGGGCTCGATGCTCGACGCCCTTGTCAAACAACTTCCGGGCGTCGAACTCCGCGAAGGGGGACAGATTTATGTCAACGGCGAATTTGTCGAAAGCCTCCTGATGAACGGAAACGATTTCTTCAAAGGGAACAACGAACTGATGCTCGACAACCTCGCCGCCTACACCGTGAAAAATATCGAAGTATACAAAAAAAATTCGGATCTCGACCAGTGGCAGGGAACACACGGAAAAGAAAACCTTGTCATGGATGTCAAACTGAAGAAGGAATACAACTCAGGCTGGCTAATGAACTTCGAGGCCGGCGCTGGCTCATCGGAACGCTATCTCGGCCGCGCTTTCATAAACCGTTACACAAACAATTCGCGAATCACATTTATCGCAAACGTCAACAACCTGAACGACAACCGAAAGCCCGGCGAATCATCGACCTGGACACCTGAAACGAACACAACCGGAACAATGAGAACACAGATGGGGGCTCTCGACTACAACGCCCAGCACCGCGACGAACTATGGAAGGTCTCGGGAAACGCGACTGTTCGCCATTCGACCCAGAACGACACGCGGGATATCAATCGCATAAATTTTCTTCCGTCGCTACAGACCTATGACTACTCTTTCACACGAAACCGGTTCGAGCAACTGACCGCCTCCACCGACCACAATTTTATTTTTAAAAACAAACAGATTTATCTCAGATCGTCGGTGACCGGAAATTACAACAAGGATGACTACGACTCCAAACTGCTTTCTGCGACTTTCAACAATGAACGCCCCGGCGCCACCGCCTCCATGATTGATTCGCTGTATACAGCCAGTCCGGATCAAATCGACGACATTGTCAACCGAACCATGACCCGTACACTCTCTTCGGGTCACAGCGCAAACGGAAGTTTCGGTACAGGCCTGACCTATAACATACCCCGGACACCGGACTATGTCAGTTTTCGTGTATCAATCGATGGTTCTGAATCGAAAAACGAAGTCTGGCGCGACTACACAATCAACTACGGCTCCAACCCAGATCCGGCCATTCGCGAAAACCAGTATTTCGACAATTCACCGAACCGCGACATAAACTTGAACGCCACCGTATCATATACCTACCAAATCGCAAAAGACTTCAACATCAGGGCATCATACAATTATACCCACGGAGACAAACACCGCGATTCATATATGTATGCTCTCGACCGGCTAACCGATATGGGCGTTATCGGCACCCTCCCCGCCAACTTTCTCAGTTCTTTCGACCCGGCACGTTCCTACAGATCCCACACCGTTTCGAACGAACATACGCCCCTTCTCAACATAACCTACTGGACAAGAAGTTTCAATATTTACTTCAGCCCCAGCCTGAAAATCGTCGACCAGAATTTCGGATATTACCGCAACGATGTCAACTACCGAATCTGCCAAAAACACACGATGTTTACCATCGCTAACTATGAAGGACAGATATCGAAATCTTTAGGAAGAATCGATCGCGGGCGTATACGCCACAATCTCGGGTTAAATCTGTCGGTCCAAAATACACTGCCTGATCCGGTCCGAATGGTCGATGTCACAGACAATAACGACCCTATGAATATCTGGGTTGGGAACGACCGACTGACATATGCGACTACCTGCAACGCAGAATTGAAATGGTATGCCAATTTCCCGATTGGGGAACGAATACTGACAAATAACACACAATTGATCTTCACCAATACCCATAACGCACTCGTCAACGGCTATACCTACGACACATCAACAGGTGTTCGCACGAACCGTACCTACAACTTGTCGTCAGGGAACTGGACAGCGAAAATCCACGTTCAACCGCGTCTTCAATTCGGTTCGAAGCAACAGTTTACAGCCTATTATAACGGGGGTCTCGACATTATCCACTCCGCCGATATGATTGGCATTAATGCAGAAACTCCGACTCCCTACGATGTCATCACATACTGGCAGGCTCACACCTTGAACTTAAACTGGCAGTTCGGTAAAAACAATATCCAGTTCATGGGACAAATAAACAGCCGCCACACTGATTCGAACCGCGACGACTTCCGGGCAATCACCGCGACTCATTCTAACTATTCTCTCCGGGGCGTCTTTAATCTTCCGAAAGGTTTCGGGATATCTACCGACATCACCCTGTATATGCGCCGTGGCTATGGTTCGGAAGAACTGGACACAACCGAGCCGGTCTGGAACGCACGACTGACCTACACGCCGCCGAGGAGCAAATTCGTCCTGATGCTCGACGGCTTCGACCTGCTCCACCAGTTGTCGAATGTAAATTATGCAGTCAATGCCCAGGGGCGCACAATAACATTCACAAACGTTCTTCCCCGCTACATAATGTTCCATGTACAGTACCGGCTCAACATCCAGCCGAAGAAGAAAATCATCGACAACCGTCCCGAATGGGCGCGATAATCAGGTTAACCGAGCATGACATCGAGCGACATCATCAGGACAAATCCGATCGCAAATCCGATTGTTCCGACATTCGAATGCCGGCCCTGTTGTGTCTCCGGAATCAACTCCTCTACAACGACATAGAACATCGCTCCCGCAGCGAACGCAAGCAAATATGGCAAAACCGGAAGTATGACCGAGGCCAGCAGGATGGTCAGCACAGCGCCGACAGGCTCGACAACGCCACTCAGCGCCCCTATTACAAACGATTTAATACGGGAGTTCCCGGCGCCACGCAACGGCATCGACACGATTGCACCCTCCGGGAAATTCTGTATCGCAATTCCTATAGACAGGGCAAGTGCCCCGGCCATAGGAATGTATGAATTGTTCTCCATAACGGCCGCAAGCGCAACGCCGACCGCCATCCCCTCCGGAACATTATGGAGCGTTATGGCGAAGACGAGCTTCGAGGTTCGCGACAGATGTGACCGGGGACCTTCGCTCTGGTGGCTGTCGATATGCTGGTGTGGAACGACATCATCGAGCAGCAACAGGAAGAGAATCCCGCCGAGAAATCCGACTATCGCCGGGATGATGCTGGCAAATCCCTCCTTTCCGGTCATCTCGATCGACGGTATCAACAGCGACCAGACCGACGCCGCTACCATCACCCCGGCGGCAAAACCCGACAGCCCCTTCCGCAACAGCGGCGGCATATCCCTCTTCATCAGAAAAACAGAGGCCGCGCCGAGTACCGTTCCGGCAAAGGGTATCAGAATTCCTGGTATCAATCCATTCATAATTCATCAGAATCGATATGACAAGGGAGACTGTCCACACTCATGGTGTCAGTCCCCCTCGTTCGGTTAGTTTTGTCAGAGCTGGGTCATCAGCCAATTCTCGATGCCGAGTTTCTTCATCAGATCGAGGATGGTCTTGTCGTCGTAGAAATCCTGCTCTTCATCCTTGAAGTAGTCTTTCAGGATATCATAGGTCGTCACATCATCCTTGACCGTCTCCATACAATTTCTCAAGATGTCGAGGCCCTTGTGCTGGCGGTCAATCTCGGCAGTCATATACTCGACCGGATCGCTGACAATCGGTGCGACGGGACGTGCTTCGACCTTGACTTCGCCGTCGAGGTCGAGAATACGGTCGATGAATTTCTCGACCCAGCCGTATTCCTCTTTTGCATGATCAGCGAAATGTTCGCCGAATTTGATGTAGCCTTGCGATTTGAAGACATGGCTCTGAACGAGATGCTGGAAGGCACCGTTCGAAAGTCCTGTAACGAAGAACTGCAGGGCATCTATGCTTTTCTGCTTATCCATATACTTAGAGTTTTTTGGTTGTTCTGCCAATACAACAACTCCCCGCCCGAAAATGTTTCTAGAAAAAACCGTTCGAAACAATCTGTTGTTGTATAATCAACATTAACTAACAAAATCGTATAGAACCATGATGTTTATCATTCAACTGCTGCTGACGGCCCTGGCCGCATTTCTGGCAGCCAAACTGACTCCCGGAGTCAACATTACCTCCTACTGGACAGCAATCATCCTCGCCCTCGTCCTCGGTCTGCTCGACACGTTCGTCAAACCCTTCCTGCAGTTCATCTCGATCCCGGTGACGGTTCTGACCCTCGGACTCTTCCTCCTGGTCATCAATGCCGTTATTATCCTGCTGGCAAGCTGGATCGTCGGCTGTTTCCATGTCGACGGCTTCTGGTCTGCCCTGCTCTACAGCATCATATTCTCGATTGTCAGCTGGATTCTCGGCCTGATCTTCGGATAATCCGAAATTAAATCGTATTTTTGCCGAAACAAACAGATAACCGAAATGACCATGAACTTCAAACCTAAGGCCTGGCTGCTGCCGCAGCCCGTACTGATTATCGGAACCTACGACGCCGACGGCCGGCCGAACGCCATGAACGCCGCCTGGGGCGGCCAGTGGGACATGAACGAAATCATGATTTCGATGGGTAGCCACGCGACTACCGACAACCTTAAACGCTTGCCCGACTTCACCGTCGCCTTCGCTACCGTCGGCACCCTCGCTGCCGCCGATTACGTTGGGATTGTCAGCGGACGCAATCAACCCGGCAAAATCGAACGAACAGGCTGGAAATCCGCGAAAGGGCCGACGGTCGACGCTCCTGTATTCGACTGCTTCCCGATGACGCTCGAATGCCGCGTCAAGGAGAAACTCTACGAATCGGAGACAGGCTACTACCTGATCGCTGAAATCGTCAATATCGTCTGCGACGAAGCCTTTCTTGCCGAAGATGGCAAACCTGATGTCGAAAAGATGGAACTGATTACCTTCGACCCGATCCACAACGGCTATATCCGCCTCGGAAGCCGGGTCGGGAACGCCTTCAGCGACGGAAAAGCCTTTAA
>JAMPGR010000044.1 GCA_023663805.1 Clostridium sp.
ACCGCGAGGCTGCCGAACGACTGACGGCCCGCGCCGCCGCGCTCGTCGCCCGCGCCCAGGCCGAGGAAGCGGAGATACTCCGTATCGTCGAATCGAAACTTTAGACCACAACCCCACGCGAATAACCGATCAACAACCATAGACGACCTCTCTCCGCTCCGAATATATGACACTCAACGAATTCCAGCAACAGATACGCGAGGGGATACCCGAAACGCTCCCTGCTCCGAAACCGCTCGACCCGACCGTCAGCCACGCTCCCCGCCGAAAGGATATACTGACCGACGAAGAGAAGGTCCTCGCCCTGAAGAACGCCCTCCGCTACTTCCCCGAACGCCACCATGCCGAACTCGCCCGCGAATTCGCCGACGAACTCGCTGCCTACGGGCGTATCTATATGTATCGTTTCCGCCCCGACTACGAGATGTATGCCCGTCCGGTCGAGCAATATCCGGCCCGTTCGGCCAAGGCTGCGGCGATCATGATGATGATCCAGAACAACCTCGACAAACGCGTCGCCCAGCACCCCCACGAACTGATCACCTACGGCGGCAACGGCGCCGTCTTCCAGAACTGGGCCCAGTATCGCCTGACGATGAAATACCTCTCGGAGATGACCGACAACCAGACTCTCGTCATGTACTCGGGCCATCCCCTCGGTCTCTTCCCCTCCCACCCCAGCGCACCGCGCATCATCGTCACCAACGGCATGGTCATTCCGAACTATTCGAAACCCGATGACTGGGAGCGCTTCAACGCCCTCGGAGTTTCGCAGTATGGTCAGATGACCGCCGGATCATATATGTATATCGGGCCGCAGGGGATTGTCCACGGAACGACAATTACCGTCCTGAACGCTGCCCGAAAAAAGATCGAGGCAGAGCCCGGAGTCCACGACGGAATCGGCGGAATGCTTTTCGTGACGGCCGGACTCGGCGGAATGTCGGGTGCCCAGCCGAAAGCTGGCAATATAGCCGGCGTCGTCAGCATAACAGCCGAAATCAATCCGATGGCTGTCGAGAAACGCCGCTCCCAGGGGTGGGTCGACGAGGTCTACACCGACCTCGACGCGCTGCTCGACCGCGCCCGCCGCGCGATGGAGGCCCGCGAGGCTGTCTCGCTCGCCTACCAGGGGAATGTCGTAGATCTCTGGGAGCGTCTTGCCCGCGAAGATATCCGCGTCGATCTCGGCAGCGACCAGACTTCGCTCCATAACCCCTGGGCCGGAGGCTACTATCCGGCCGGGGTCAGTTACGAAGAGTCGAATCGTCTGATGGTCGACGAACCGGAGCGCTTCCGCGAACTTGTCCGCGACTCGCTCCGCCGCCAGGTCGCCGCGATAAATACCCTCGCCGAAAGGGGAATGTATTTCTTCGACTACGGAAACGCCTTCCTTCTCGAGTCGTCGCGCGCCGGAGCGGATGTTCTGCTCCCCGACGGGTCGATGCGCTATCCGTCGTATGTCCAGGATATTATGGGGCCGATGTTCTTCGACTACGGCTTCGGGCCGTTCCGCTGGGTTTGCGCCAGCGGCAGCGAAGCCGACCTGGTGAAGACCGACGAAATCGCCGCCGAAGTCCTCGAACAGATCGCCGCCGAGGCTCCCGAGGAAATCCGCGGCCAGTTGCGCGACAACATCCACTGGATCCGCGAGGCCTCGCGCAACCATCTCGTCGTCGGGTCGCAGGCGCGCATACTCTACGCCGACTGCGAAGGCCGGACGAAGATAGCCCTGGCTTTCAACGACGCGATTCGCCGCGGCGAACTCTCCGGTCCGGTCGTCCTCGGGCGCGACCACCACGACGTCTCCGGGACAGACTCACCCTATCGCGAGACCTCTAACATCTACGACGGCTCGAACCGTACGGCCGACATGGCTGTCCAGAACGTCATCGGCGACTCGTTCCGCGGCGCGACATGGGTGTCGCTCCACAACGGCGGCGGTGTCGGTTGGGGCGAGGTGATCAACGGAGGCTTCGGTATGGTCATCGACGGTTCCGAAGAAGCGGACCGAAATATCCGGGAGATGCTCTTCTGGGATGTCAACAACGGAATCGCCCGCCGCTCATGGGCCCGCAACGAAGGAGCGATGTCGGCGATACGCCGCCAGATGGAGCATACGCCGGGTCTTCGGGTGACGATGCCGAATCTGGCCGATGACGCCCTTGTCCGCGACGCTTTGAAAAAACATTGAAAAACCGAAACCAATCTATCCCACATCATCATAACCCCGGAAATGGAACCTCATATCATATCGCCTGAAAGACTGACAATCGACCGTGTCGGGGAGATCCTCGACCGCCATATCAACCTCGAACTCGGCCCCGAGGCTCGGCGGCGCATAACCCGCTGCCGCGAGTATCTCGACCGGAAAATGGAGACCCATCGCGAACCAATCTACGGCGTGACGACTGGATTCGGCTCGCTATGCAACATCTCGGTCGACCAGCAGCAACTCGAGCAGTTACAGCAGAATCTCGTTATGTCGCATTCGTGCGGCGTCGGCGAGCGCGTCCCCTCGGAGATTGTCAGACTGATGCTGCTGACGAAAATCCAGTCGCTCAGTTACGGCTACTCCGGCGTCCAGCTCGAGACGGTCGAGCGGCTCGTCTTCTTCTTCAACCACGGAATCCTTCCCGTCGTCTTCCAGCAGGGCTCGCTCGGAGCCTCGGGCGACCTCGCTCCGCTGGCCAATATGTCGCTGCCGCTGCTCGGACTCGGCGAGGTCGAGTTCGAAGGAGAGCGCCGTCCGGCCGCTGAGGTGCTCGCCCGTTTCGGCCTCGAACCGATCCGTCTGAAATCGAAGGAGGGCCTAGCCCTGCTGAACGGAACGCAGTTCATGTCGTCGTTCGCCGTCTGGTCGCTGCTGAAGGCCCGCCGCCTCAGCCTCCTCGCCGACAAGATTGGGGCTCTGTCGCTCGACGCCTTCGACGGCCGTATCGAGCCATTCGACGACCGTATCCAGCAGGTCCGCCCCCATCAGGGGCAGATCGACACGGCCCGCGCCGTCCGCGGCTGGCTCGAGGGGAGCGAACTGATCCGCCAGCCGAAGAAACATGTCCAGGACCCCTATTCCTTCCGCTGTATTCCGCAGGTCCACGGCGCCTCGAAAGACACGATCTCCTTCGTCTGGAACGTCATCGAGACCGAGATCAACAGCGCGACCGACAACCCGACCGTCTTCCCCGACGACGACACAATCATCTCGGCCGGAAACTTCCACGGCCAGCCGATTGCGATCCCGATGGATTCGCTCGCCATCGCTGTCGCCGAACTCGCCAATATCTCCGAGCGCCGCATATATAAACTGATCAGCGGCTCGCGCGGACTGCCGTCGTTTCTGGTCGCGATCCCCGGTCTGAACAGCGGCTTTATGATTCCGCAGTATACGGCTGCCTCGATCGTCAGCCAGAACAAGGGACTCTGCTGGCCGGCATCGTGTGACTCAATCCCGTCGTCGCAGGGCCAGGAGGATCATGTCAGCATGGGGTCGAACGCCGCGACGAAACTTCGCCGCGTTGTCGAGAATACAGAGCGGGTCCTGGCGATCGAACTGCTCAACGCAGCCCAGGCAATCGAATTCCGCCGTCCGCTGCGCAGTTCCGCCCCCCTCGAGGAGATGGTTGCCGAATTCCGCCAGACGGTTCCGTTCGTCGAAGTCGACAGGGTCATGTACCCCCTGATCGATGCCTCTGTCAAATATGTCCAGACATGCACGATATGATCGAAACGACCCTCTATGTCAACATCGGCTCCCTCTGCGGCATACTCCCCTCGGGAGTCGGCCGCCTCAGGGGGGAGCGTATGCGCCAGGTCGAGCAGTGGCGCGACGCATGGCTCCTTGTCGAAGGGGAGCGTATCGCCTCGTTCGGACTTCCTCCGACCCCGCCCCCGTTCGAGCGGGCGACGCGTGTCGTCGACGTCGCGGGGGGATGGATCTTCCCCTCGTTCTGCGACTCCCACACCCACCTTGTTTACGCCGGAAGCCGCGAACAGGAATTCGTCGACAAAATAAACGGCTTGAGTTACGAAGAGATAGCACGCCGCGGCGGAGGGATACTGAACTCCGCCGACCGGCTCCACGAAACCTCCGAGGATGAACTCTATGTTACCGCGATGGCCCGCGTCCGCGAGATCATCGCGAAGGGAACGGGTGCGGTCGAGATCAAGAGCGGCTACGGACTGAACACCGAGGACGAACTGAAGATGCTACGCGTCATCCGCCGTATCCGCCAGTCGGCCCCGGTCGTAGTCCGCTCGACCTTCCTCGGCGCCCATGCCGTCGGGCGCCCCTACGCCGGACGCCAGCGTGAGTATGTCGACTATGTCTGCGAGGAGATGATTCCGGCTGTTGCCGAGGCGGGGCTGGCCGACTTCGTCGATGTTTTCTGTGACCGCGGATTCTTCACGGTCGAAGAAACCGCCCGTATCCTCGAGGCCGCCGCCGCCCGCGGAATACGCCCGAAGATCCACGCCAACGAACTCGACGTGTCCGGGGGAGTCCAGGTCGGGGTCGCCCACGGCGCCCTGTCGGTCGACCACCTCGAGCGGAGCGGCGACGAGGAGATTGCCGTTCTGGCGGCCTCCGGGACGATTCCGACGATTCTTCCCGGAGCCTCCTTCTTCCTCGGGATGCCCTATGGTCCGGGCCGGCGGATGATCGACGCCGGACTCCCGGTCGCGCTCGCCTCCGACTACAATCCCGGCTCGTCGCCGTCGGGCGACATGCGTTTCGTCATGTCGCTCGGCTCAATCCGTATGAAACTGACGCCGGAGGAGGCCCTGAATGCCGTGACGATCAACGGAGCCGCGGCTATGGGCGTCGAGGACGAGACAGGGTCAATCACCGTCGGCAAACTCGCCAACTTCTTCATCACCCGTCCCCTTCCGTCGCTTGCCTTCCTCCCCTACGCCTACACGACCCCCGTCATCGACCGCGTCATCCTCCGCGGCCAGCCGGTATAGTTCCACTCATAAAGTTACGAAAAATCAACTGCCTGGCCAAGTTTAATTCTGCTTAAGTTGCTAGGGCTTAAATGGTTATATGCGTTCTGTGACATAATTTTAAACTTGATTTTTTAATGAACTACTGTTTCAAAAAACGCACACAAAATCAGCTTTCGCCTGTTGAAATTCACTTTATCGATACGTTTGAAGCAGAAAAGAAGAAACTCAAAGGTAAGAAATAAAAGAAATGCATTTTGTGCGGACCGGTTCATAATATTTCAGCGTTTGGAGTTCTTCCTTGGCTGATTCGTGGGATTTTCGTAACTTTGCGGTTACGATGAATCAGAAACTCGACAAAATAAAAGAGTGGGGGGGGAACTTCTGGCAGACAGCGATGAGTGTCGCCAAGATCGCCCTGATGTCGCAGCGCCCGTCGCCGTTGCCGACCGGGCTCCGCAACCCCCGCGAACTCGTCATACTCGCCAACGGCCCCTCGCTGAACCGGACTGTCGCCGACCACGGCGACTTCCTTGCCGACAAGACGCTGCTGGCCGTCAACCTTTGTGTATCCTCCCCGATGTTCGAGACTCTCCGCCCCGAACTATACCTTATCGCCGACCCCCTGTTCTGGATTGTCGACGAAAAACGGGAGCAACTCTTCGGCGGACTCGCCGAGCGGACCTCCTGGCCCCTCCATCTCTTTGTGCCGGCCCGCGCTCTGTCCGACAAAACCTGGCGGCCTATCATCGAGCGGAACCCTAACATAACCCTCCATATCTACAACACGACCCCCGTCGAGGGTTTCCCCCGCTTCGCCGCGGAGGTCTACTCGCTCGGTCTCGGCGTCCCGCGGCCCCACAACGTCCTGATTCCCTCAATCGCGACCGCCCTCCGGATGCCCTTCGGGAAAATCTATCTCGCCGGCGCCGACCATTCGTGGCTCCCCGAAATCTCGGTCACGGAGAACAACGAGGTCCTTATGCACCAGAAACATTTCTATGACAACGCGACCTCCCGCGCCGCGACCGTCAGCCAGGAGGACCTCAACCCCGCGCGGCTCCACACGATACTCTACCACATGCACGTAGCCTTCAAGGCCTACTTCACCCTCCGCGACTACGCCGCCTCGCTCCGCAAGGAGATCATCAACATAACCCCCGGAAGTTTCATCGACGCCTTCCCGCGGATGAATCTCGACGAAAACAGAAAAACCGAACCAAACAATGAATGACGGAATCGTAATACAGGCCCGCTCCGGCTCGACACGCATGCCGGCGAAGATCCTCAGGCCCTTCGATGGCCAGCGGAGGATTATCGACATAATCCTCGACAATATCGGACGTCTATGCCCGGAGACCACGGTCGTCGTCGCGACAACAACGAACCCCGCCGACGACACGATCGCCCGGATCGCCGCCGAACATGGCGCCGGTTGTTTCCGCGGGCCGGAGGAGGATGTGCTCGCGCGCTTCATCGGGGCGGCCGACCGCTTCGGCTTCGACCGGATTGTCCGCGTCTGCTCCGACAACCCCTTCCTCCAGGCCGACACTTTCCTGACTCTTCTCGAGGCGAACGACCGTTCGGGAGCGGACTATACATCCTTCGCCTTCCCCGACGGTCGCCCGACGATCAAGTCACACCTCGGCCTCTTCGCCGAGGTCGCCCGCGCCGATGCCCTCCGCTGCGCCGCCTCGGAGACCCCGGAGAAACTCTACCACGAGCATGTCACGAACTATCTCTACTCGAACCCCGGCCGTTTCACGATCGACCTGATCCCCCTTCCCGAGACGCTGAAGGAGCGGACCGACCTGCGCCTGACGCTCGACACCCCGTCGGACTTCGCCCTGCTGAGCGAACTCTACCGCCGCCACCGCGACGAGACCTCCGGCAGCCTCGACGCGCTGATCGCCCTGGTCGACAGCGACAGCCGCTACGGCGCGATTATGAAAGAAAATATCGAAAAGAACTCGAAATGACCAGTCCCGAAAACCATACATACATAATCGGCGAAATCGGCCAGAACCACAACGGCTCGGTCGACATCGCGAAACTGATCGTCGATCTCGTCGCACGTCCCGTGCGCGACGAGGCATCGAACCTCGACCTGGCGCCGATGGACGCTGTCAAGATGACAAAACGCGATCTCGGCGAAGAACTCGCCGCCTCGCAGATGAACCGCCCTTACAACTCGCCCCATTCGTTCGGCCGCACCTACGGCGAGCACCGTGCCTTCCTCGAACTCGACGACCAGGCCCACCTCGAGGTATACCGCCACGCCAAGAGCCTCGGTCTCGATTTCGTCGAGACCCTCTGCTCGAAGGGATGCCTGTCGCTGTTGAAACTCTTCACCCCCGACAGACTGAAGGTCGCCAGCCGCGACCTGACGAATCTCCCCCTGCTCGAAGCGATGGCAGAAACGAAGATTCCGATTATTCTTTCGACCGGTATGGCCGGAAAAGCTGAACTCGACGCTGCCCTCGAGACAATAACGCGCTATCATTCCGATATCGCGATACTCCACTGTGTCAGCCAGTATCCGACGCTTCCTGACAACCTGAACCTTCGGACGATAACCTATCTGCTCCGCCACTATCCCGGGTATACAATCGGTTTCTCGGACCATACGATCGGCATCGCCGCCCCGGCTGTCGCCGTCGGGATGGGTGCCCGGATAATCGAGAAACATATAACGATCGACCGCCATATGAAGGGCACCGACCAGATGGGGTCGCTCGGGCCGGACGGCGTCAACCGAATGGTACGCGACATCCGTATCGCCGAACGGTGGCTCGGACGAGAAGATCTCTATATCGACCCGGCTGTTGCCGCCGCGAAGGTCAAACTCGAACGCTCCCTGGCGACCCGGCGCCCGCTCCGCGCCGGCGAGATTATCCGCGAGGAGGATATCCATCTGCTAAGTCCCGGCGACGGCTTCCGCTGGGTCGAGCGTGACAAGGTCGTCGGACGCGCGCTTGCCGTCGATATGGAGGCCGACGAGATCATATACTCCGACAAAATCGCCGGGAATCAATAACAGCCTGATCCCGACCGATATGAAACCAGAAGAAAAAAAACTCCCGCGCCTGGTCATAACCGACATCGACGGCGTATGGACCGACGGCGGAATGTACTATACGGCCGACGGCGACGTGATGAAACGTTTCTGCGTCAAAGACGGCTGGGGGGTCGCGATGCTCCGCTGCCTGGATATCCCCGTCGCGATCATGACCGGAGAGAACACCGAGATCGTCAGCCGCCGCGCCGCGAAACTGAAGATCGGACGCTGTTATCTCGGTGTCCACGACAAACTCGCGCTCGCCCGCGAACTCTGCGGCGAACTCGGCATCACCCTCGCCGACGTAGCCTTTATCGGCGACGACCTGAACGACCTGCCCCTGCTGCGCGAAGTCGGCTTCAGCGGCTCGCCGCTGAACACCCCGGAGTATATCCGCCGCCAGGTTCGCTATCCCGGAGTAGTCCACGGCGGGCACGGAGCCTTCCGCGAATTCGTTGAGAAGATACTCGCCGACGCCGGCGCGCTAGGCCGGACAATCGAACATCTGATTCGATGAACAATATTCCATCAATATGACAACCAATAACCAAGCCTCTAAATACAACAGAAGATTATGAAACGCCTGAATCTATTGCTCGCATCGCTCGCCGTCGCCTCCGCCACGGCCCTTTTCGCCGCGAACCCCAAACCGTTCACTGTCCCCGAGGTCAGCGAATGGAAGGGGCAGGACGGATTCAACATCCTCCCGTCCTCCCTGACCGTCGCATACGACGGCGCGGCCTGCTCGGCTGTCGCCGGACAGTTCGCCGACGACTACGCGACTATGTTCGGAACGAAACCCTCGCTGAAAGACTCCCGCAAGGGGAACATCACCCTTCGCCTCGCCAGCGACCGCAAACTCGGCGACGAGGGATACACAATCTCCGTCACCCCGAAGAAAATCGAACTGACCGCCGCGACCGAGGCCGGGCTCCGCTGGGCGACGCGAACCCTCCTGCAACTTCGCGAGGCATCGGATTCGATCCCCTGCGGAAAGATAACCGACATACCCGCCTTCGGATTCCGCGGCTTTATGATCGACTGTGGTCGAAAATATATTCCGATGGATTATCTCCGCAAACTGGTCGACGTCATGGCCTACTACAAGATGAACAAACTCCATATCCATCTGAACGATAACGGCTTCAAGTGTTTTTATGATGACGACTGGGACAAGACCCAGGCGGCTTTCCGACTCGAGAGCGAGACGTTCCCCGGGCTGACCGCCCGAGACGGATCCTATACGAAACAGGAGTTCCGCGACTTCCAGGACTACGCCGCCTCACGCGGCGTCGAAATCATCCCCGAGATCGATTTCCCGGCCCACTCGCTCGCCTTCACCCGCTTCCGTCCCGAAATCGGCAGCGCCGACGACGAGTATGGGCGCGACCACCTCGACCTGACAAAGGAGGCGACCTACGAATTTCTCGACTCGCTTCTGGCCGAATATCTCGGAGGCGACGACCCGGTTTTCAAATCGCCCCGCTTCCATATCGGGACCGACGAATACTCTAACCGCGATTCGCTGATCGTCGAAAAATTCCGCTATCTGACAGACCGCTATATCCGCCAGACCGAGGGCTACGGCAAGACCCCCGTCGTCTGGGGCGCGCTGACCCACGCCAAGGGGCGTACACCGGTCAAGGCCGACGGCGTCGAGATGTATCTCTGGTATAACGGCTATGCCGATCCGGCCGAGATGCTCGAGGCGGGCTACAAGGTTGTCTCGATCCCCGACGGATATGTCTATATCGTTCCCGAAGCAGGCTACTACTACAACTATCTGAACACCCCCTTCCTCTACGAGAAATGGACCCCGGCGGTCATCGGCGACCAGACGGTCGATCCGGCGAATCCGCAGTTGCTCGGCGGCGCCTTCGCCCTCTGGAACGACCATCCCGGCAACGGAGTGACGGTCAAGGATATCCACCACCGCGTCATGCAGGCCCTCCCGACGATCGCGACGAAGACCTGGACCCCCGAGGGCTCGATAACCGTCCCCTTCGAGGAGTTCGCTGTCGAAAGCCGCCGTCTGTCAGAGGCCCCCGGCGTCAACTACCTCGGCCGTCCGGCCTCTGTCGGCGAGGATGGTCTGGTACTCTCGATTCCGGTTCTGACCCCCGGCTCCGAAACCGGACTCGAGGAAATCGGATATAACTACGACGTCGAATTCGACATCGTCGGAGCCGACGAAAAGAAGGGAACCGTCCTGCTCGAGTCACCCTCGGCCACGGTCTGGATCTCCGACCCGATTACCGGTAATCTCGCCTTCAGCCGCGAGGACAAACTCTATCAGTTCCGCCACAATATCCGCCCCGGCGAAAAGAGCCATATCCGGATCGTCGGCGACAACCGCTCGACACGCCTCTATGTCGACGGACGCCTTGTCGACGATCTCGGTGTGCGCCGCGTCAGTTACAACGGAAGCGACCGGAAGATGGGCGAGTCACACACGCTCGTGTTCCCCCTGGCGAAAGCCGGCGATTTCCATAGCCGTGTGACCGGGCTGAAGGTCCGTTGGACTGACTGTCCTGTTGTTAAATAACCAAGCAAACAACCAACAGACGAGAATGAAGATAATCTGTATGGACGCGGAGACGACAGACCGCGGCGAGATGCTCGAACTGTCGGTCTTCTCCTTCGACGGCAGCGAGATCTACCACCATTATTTCAAACCCGCGAACGCCCGCCGCTGGCGGACCGACATCCACCATATCACCCCGGCGATGGTCGCCGACAAGCCGACGGCCGCCCGCTGTCTTCCACGGATTCAGAGCGTCATCGACGATGCAACCCATATCCTCGGTTTCGCCGTCGACAACGATATCCGGATTCTCGAGCATAGCGGTGTACGCCGCTTCGAGCGCAAGCGTGTCATCGAAGTACGACAGTGGTACTGGC
>JAMPGR010000045.1 GCA_023663805.1 Clostridium sp.
TTTTGTAGTTATGCACTTTGGTGTTTTTTGAAGTTTTCGGCTTGCTCGATTACTTTTTTGTAGACCTTTTCGGCTTCTTTGGCTTCAGTGACTGGCGGGTATTTGTATTTCGAGCAGATCAGTATGATGTCAAACTGCATCTGGGCCAGAATGTCGGCGCGGCGGAAAGCATCGGTGTATTGTGCGTTCTTCGTCAGCATTGCCTTGATTTCCCTGGCAATGTCTATCATCTTCTCGTCGGGATAGTTGAACTTCATCTCTTCGCTGATCGATTTCAGGATGTCGAAGAATGCCTTTTCTTCATAATCGATTCCGAGGGCTTCGTTGCTTGTGCGCTCCTTGTTGATTTGCTCCATCAACTCTTTGATACCGTCGGTCAGGGCTTTCATGATTTCCTGGGCGAATATCGCATCGTCCGAACGGTCGTTGTATTCTTTAAGCAGATTTTTCAGACGCTCGGCAAATACGACGGCCTTGATTTTGTTGATCTTCCCGAGTTCCGAAATCTGTTGGCGCAGCAGTCGTTCAAGCAGTTTGAGACGGATGTTGGGCAATTCAATCTTTTCTATACGCTCGAGATGTCTGGGGTCGAAGATGTCGAGGTCGCCGTTTGTATCCTCCACAATCTTCACAACCTCGTCAACCCCGCTGCTTTGCAGAGCCTCCTGTATCAGTTCGCGGACGCGCTTGTTCATCTCGTCGACATCGGGAGCATCTCCCTTGGTCATCTTTGATACAACGGCACGGACAGCAGAGTAGAACACAACTTGCTCGCGTTGTGTCTTTGTGAACTCCTCCGACGAACTGCACATATTGAACGCCTGACGAATACGCTTGGCATAGGCCATGAACAGATTCTTGCGTTCCTCCTTCGCAAGCACGAAGTTAGCCGCGCGGTTGAGCGTCTCGACCTGTTGAAGTGGCGAGCCGGAATAGAATCCGCTTGCGTCGAAGCCATGCATGACTATGTCGAGCGATTCGAGGCTGTCCTTAACGATCTTGACAAACTCTGAAATATCGTTGGTCGGGTCATCTTCGTCTCCGTCATTGCCGCTGCCACCTCCGTATTGTTTGAGGGCGGCATTCATGCGGCGTTTGATGCCGAGGTAGTCCACCACCAGACCCTTCTCCTTGCCGGGGCATACGCGGTTTACGCGCGAAATGGTCTGAATCAGTGTGTGGCGTTGCAGCGGCTTGTCGATATACATCGTGTCGAGACACGGCACGTCGAAACCGGTCAGCCACATATCAACGACAATGACAATCTTGAAGTTGGAGCCGGGCTGCTTGAACTGCGCAGCCCACAGGCGCATATCGGCCTTGTTGCCGAGCAGTTTGGCCATTTCCTCCGAATCGTCCCTATTGGAGGTCATCACCATCTTCACGCGCTCGATAGGCAGAAGTTTCTTCTTATCCTCTTCGCTGATGTTGGCATCGGGGTCGCAAGGCAGTTTCCCGGCCCACTCGGGGCGCAGGGCTATGATGCGTTTGTAGAGGCCGAAAGCTATCTCGCGGTTGGTGCACACAACCATTGCCTTGCCGCACACCGTTGCGCCCTCGGCAATGCGCTGTTCGTAGTGATTGACGAGGTCAGCAGCCACGGCATCAAGGCGTTGCGGGTCGCCGATGATGGCTTCGAGGTTGGCACTCTGCTGTTTGCTCTTGTTGATTTGTTCTTCGGTGCTTCCGGCCTTTTCGCAAGCCTCATAATATTGCTCAATCTCCTGCAATTTGGTATTGTCGGCTACCACTTTGGCCGCACGTCCTTCGTAGACGATGCTTACGGTGATGCCGTCGTTCACCGAGTCAACCATAGTGTAACGGTCAATTACGCCGCCAAACACCTCGATTGTAGAGTCGACCGGGGTGCCGGTAAAGCCGACATACAGGGCGTTGGGTAGCGACTGGTGCAGATACTGGGCGAAGCCGTAGGTGCGGCGTATAGCCTCTGCCTTGCCGTCTTCGGCAAAACTAAGAGCGGTGGTCTCGCCTATGTTGGTCTGCGAGCGGTGGGCTTCGTCGGATATGCAGATAATGTTGGAGCGGTCGGAGAGCAACGAGATGTCTTCCGAAAATTTCTGAATGGTGGTGAGGAACACACCGCCACTCTTGCGGCCACGCAGTTTCTCGCCAAGCGTTTCGCGGCTGTCGATTTGTTCGATAACATTGTCGCCTATGAAACGTTTGGCCCGAATAAACTGGCTCGACAACTGGTCATCGAGGTCGGTGCGGTCGGTGATGAGCAGAATGGTCGGAGAGCCAAGCTCGCGGCTGCGCATCAGTTTGCGGGTCAAAAACAGCATGGCCAGACTCTTGCCGCAGCCGGTGGCACCGAAGTATGTACCGCCTTTGCCGTCACCAAGCTCGCGGTGGCGCAAAATGTTGTCGTAGAGCAGCGTGGCGGCAAAATATTGAGGATAGCGGCATACAATCTTTTCCTCATGGGTGGAACTATCGGGGAAATACACGAAGTTGCGCACCACCTCGAGCAGTCGATCTTTGCGGAACAGGCCGTTCATCATTGTGGTGAGCGAGTCGAGGCCGTCGCTCGGACGGTCTTCGGGATTTATGCGCTTCCATGCGTAGAAATACTCGTAGGGGGTGAACAGTGTGCCGAACTTGTTTTGCGCGCCATCGGAAATCACCACAAAAGCATTGTAGCGGAACAGCGAGGGAATGTCCTTGCGGTAGCGGGTGCAGAGTTGGGTATGTGCGTTCAGCACCGTAACATTCTCTTTGAGAGCAGTCTTGAATTCGAGTACTACGAGCGGCAGACCATTGACATAAACCACGGCATCGGGCCGGCGATTGCACTTCTCAACAATCTCCACCTGATTGACAATCTTGAAGTCGTTGGCATCGGGATTGTCGAAGTCGATGAGGCGAATCCACACCGGTTGCTTGGTGGCATCATCGCGCTTCAGGGCAAATCCCTCCACAATCATCTGATGCAGTCGGCGGTTTTCCTCATAGAGATCCGGCGACTGTGGCGATTTCAGCGTAAATACTGTGCGGGCAATCTCCGTGTCCGATAAATCGGTATACCGACTGCGCAGCCACGCCTCAATATCTTCAACGAGAAGCACCTCGGCAAGGTTTTTGTGCAACTGCTCGCCCAATTTATGTGTATATCCTTGTTGCTCAAACAGCTCCATTATAGCCGCTTCGAGCGTCGCTTCGTTGAAGGTCATACGCCTATGGAGTTTAGCATTATTGTTTCTTTTTCCAATCTCTGAATAAGTGATAAAACTGGGGTCATATCCTTTTCGAAATTGCTCATTACCTCTTTTGATGGTATAATGCACTCCATAGCGTGTACGTCATTTCTATTCAAGGAGGGGACGGTTGCATATCCCAAGACTGTTTTACCCAGATCGAGCTCTTTTAATTTGTAAAAGGCAAATATAGGATTGGAAATTTTAAAGTCCTTAATCCAAAGAGCAGTATTTAATGGCCAAAAATCACCCTCGACAAAGAAAACTTCACCTATGGTGCCACTTCGACCGGTTACAATCCCTGGACCTTTTACTTTATATTCATCATGATACTCCACAATCCCATTGGAAGCATATATCGGGAATAAGCCATGTCGACGATTTTGAGATGGTAAATCAAATCCACGTTGTAGCTCAAATAATTCGCCAATTGTGCCCATGCGCCAGCCTTCGGGGAGGTTTTCGGGGTCGATGTTGTCAACGAAGTTATGGCGGTAGATGGTGCGGGCGGTTTCTTCGAGTGCAGCAATCAGTCGGCGGTTTACGTCAATCTTATGATCAATGGCTTTATGCCGCGCCACTATCGCCCGCTGCTCATCTATCGGTGGCACAGAGATTGGCATATCTTCAAGATTTTCAAAACCTACACCACCTCTGACATCACCACCGGATGAGAACCACAGTCGACGGTCAAACTCAGGATTTTTAATTTGTAAAAATAAATAATCCGGGTCTAATACATTCTCGTCAATGACTTCAAAAACATAGTAAGCTGAGGAAATTAAAGTCGGCTCAATGCTTTTCATTAAGGATATAGGCATTTTCCTATCACGCTCAACACTCATCAACTTACAACCAAATTGATTGTATTTAACAATTTTGTATGTTGACATATCCGTGCCGACTGTATTTGCAACCGAAGGCATAAACTCCTTATCGAGATTTACACCTACAAGGTTGGTGACGGCCAAGTCTTTATTTCTGACATCAACCTGACGGATGAAGTCGCCGAGGCGACGCATTGTGGTGTTATTCTCCATACTAAAGTTCGTAGCCGAGTTGACGGAAAACGTTTTCAACCTCGCGGCGAGCATCGGCTTCCTCTGCAAAGAGGGCGCGGAGTTCGGCTTGCAGTGCGGTCATCTTCTCGCCATAATCTTCGGCATCGTCGCGAGTGGCAAATTCGATGTATTTGCTCGGCACGAGCGATGAGTCTTTCAAGTCGCCAATCTTGACCGACTTGCAAAACTCGGCTTCGTCGTGATATTCGCCTAAGTCAGTGCGCTGCCACTGGTGGTAGCGCCTGGCGGCGCGAGCAATATCTTCATCGGAGAAAGCGATGTATTTCTTTTCAAATGGTTCTCCCCAAGTGCGGAGATCCATGAATAGAATTTCACCGGAGCGGTCGCGGTAGTGGCGCATTTCGCCATTGACGTTGACGGTGCGGGCTTTCTTGTTGCGGTTGAGAATCCAAAGTGTCACGGAGATGTCGGTGGTATAGAACATCTTTCGGGGCAGGATTACTATTGCCTCGACTGCATCAATATCTTCAGCCGTGAGTCGGGCGCGGATTTCTTTCTCAGTGCCATCGCCGCTGAGAGCGCCATTGGCAAGAAGGAATCCGGCAACACCGTCGGTGGCCAGTTTGGAGTAGATATTCAGAATCCAACCATAATTGGCATTGGATGTGGGTGGAGTGGCAAATCCTTTCCAACGTGGGTCATCAGTGAGTTCATTCTCTTGACGCCACCTCGACTGGTTGAACGGAGGGTTTGCCATGATGAACTCAAACTTTTCGGCTTTATGCTGGTCATCCTGGAATGTCGATGCCGGCTTGTCGCCAAGATTGGCGGCAATGCCACGGATGGCGAGGTTCATCTTTGCCAGTTTGTAGGTGGTGGTGGTGCGTTCCTGGCCGTAAACCGAGATGTCGCGACGGTTGCCGCCATGAGCTTCGATGAAGCGAGCCGACTGAACGAACATACCTCCCGAACCGCAGCAAGGGTCGTAAATCTTGCCACGGAACGGCTCAATCATTTCGGCAATAAGGTTTACGATACTCTTGGGGGTATAGTATTCGCCCTTGCCTTTGCCCTCCTGAAGGGCAAACTTGCCGAGACAATATTCGTACACCCGACCGATAAAATCCTTGTCGTCGGAGATATGGCTCTCGATGCCATTGATGGTGTCAAGCAAGAAGCAAAATCGGCGGGGTTCATGCCGAGGGTGCTGTAATAATTCGACGGAAGCGCACCGACGAGAGCCGGATTGTTGGCCTCGATGTCGGCAAGTGCCTTATCGACTATCAGAGCTATATCATCTTGCTTGGCACGTTCCATAATATACTCCCAGCGACAGTTTTCGGGGAGATAGAAAACATTGTCCTTGCCATAGGCCGCTTGCATCTCGCACGCCATATCGCCGTATTGTTCCTGGAGCATATCGTGTTGTTTTGCAAACTTATATCCGGCATATTTGAGGAATATAAGCCCAAGAACCACGTGCTTGTATTCCGAGGGCTCGACTGTACCGCGAAGCGAATTTGCGGTTTCCCACAAAGTCGCCTCAAACGATTTCTCCTGTTTCTTCTTAGTTGCTGTTTTCTTTGCCATAAATGCGTCGATTTTGTTTTACAAAGTTACGAAATTTCGGCGAGACTATGAGTTTCGGGGAAGAATTATTTGTTGGTTAAACTGCGAAATCGCTGGTTGATGCTGCGGAGTATGGTGTGCTCACATTTGTAACTGACCTGCAGAGTAGCACCCTGCGCCGAAGGGCACGTCTGCTACTACAACCTTATCTGCGCGTGGAGGGTTTAGACAGAGCGGGGACGCGCCTTATTGGCGCGTCCCCGCTGATAATCATTCGTTTAGCAACTCCCCCTTTAGGGGGCAGGGGGGCTACGGCCGGATCTGGTGGCGGGCGTAGTTGTAGCCGGCGAGGTTCATCATCTGCTCGTCTTCACGCATGCGCTCGACGAAGTTGTTGAAGTCCATCTTTTTGGCGGGGGTCCAGCCGTGCTCGGCGATCGCCTGGAGGCGAGGGAGGGTCAGGTACTCGAGGTCGCGGTTACGGTCGACCTGCTCTGTCCAGAACGATCCCTGAACACCGATACAGAGGGAGTTCTCGGGGGGATTCGTGTTGTAGGTCAGGGCGAGGGAGCCGTCGCCGACAGCGCCGACTTTGTCGAAGCCGCGATAGCAGCGGTTGATGTAGTAGCCGCCGTTGTGGGGGGTATAGATGTGGCGCAGTTTCAGTTTCTGCGACTGGTCGGCTGCTTCGTCGGCTCCGACCCAGCAGAAAATAACTGGATCGAGTTCGCGGACCATGTCGAGGTCGGCGCCGTCGTCGGAGATCAGTTCGTTCCACCCCATGATTTTTTTGCCATGGTTCTCGCGGGCGTAGTTGGCGATTTCGCGGTTGAACCATGCCTGGAGGGCGCGGTCGCTCTTCAGGCCGAGCTGCTCTTTCAGCGCCTGGCACGATTCGCTGCGCTCCCAGGCGAAGGTCGGGCATTCGTCGCCGCCGATATGGATATACTCCGAGGGGAAGTAGACGGCGAGCTGGTCGACGACATCCTTGACGAACTGCATGACCTTCGGGTTCGAGACGTCGAGGACATCGCGCGAGACGCCGCCGACGTTCCAGATGTTGTGGGTGAAATGGGTCGTCGGCTGTGCGCCGATCGGTTCGAAATCTTTCGGGAAGCCGCGGGCGATAGTTCCCTTCGGGTCTGTGGAGAATTCGGGATAGGTGTGGATCGCGGCGACCATATGGCCGGGAAGGTCAACTTCGGGGATGACCTCGATATGGCGTTCGGCGGCGTAGGCGACGATGTCGCGGATCTCCTCGGGGGTGTAGGAGAAGGGGCCGTACTGAACGCCGCGGCCGTCGCGCCACTGGCGCTGGGTGTCGAAGTCGGTCCGGAGTACGTTCTGGCTTGTCGCGCCTTTCTCGGTCAGTTCGGGATATTTATCCATAGGGAGGCGCCAGCCGTGGTCGTCGGTGATGTGCCAGTGGAAGCGGTTCATCTTGTACATCGCCATGACGTCGAGCATCTTCTTGACCTGGTCGGCGTCGAAGAAATGGCGGCTGACATCGAGCATATAGCCGCGGTAGGGGAAGCGTGGCTGGTCGGCGATGTCGACAACCGGGAGGGAGTAGACCGCATCGGCGCGGCCGGCGACACCAGCCATAACGTTGGCCGGGAGGATCTTGCGGATTGTCTGGAAGCCGTAGAAGAGGCCTGCGGCGGTCGATGCCTTCAGGGTCGCGCCATCGGGGGTGACCTTCAGTTTGTAGCCCTCTTCGGGGATCTTTTTGTCGAGTTCGACGGTGATCAGGCCGGCGCCGTCGGCGACGTGGGCGTCGAGGCCTGTTGCTTTGTTCAGGGCCGCGACGAAGTTGTCGGCCTCATGTTTCATTTCCTGGGGGATCTGCCCCTTCAGACCGATGGTCATCCCCTTAGTCAGGGTCAGCTGGCCGTCGCCAACGGTCATCTGCGCGGGAGCCGGAGTCAGATTGACGAATCCGGCGGCGAATGCGGCGGGAGCGCACGCCAGGGCCGCGGCGATGACAAACGAGAAAAGTTTGTTCATGATTATTGATTATGAAATTGGTTAACTTTATTTTCTGACAGTTATCGTTTCGCGCTCTTCGTCCCCTTGGCGCCTTTCAGGCCACCGCCGAGGCTGAAGATGTTCGCGTCGTAGGAAACGGTCTTCATCGCCTGCTCGCGTTTGCGTTTCAGGGCGAGTTTGACGAGACGGTCCATCAGCGACTCGAAACTGATTCCGGTCGCTTCCCAGAGATAGAAACTGAGCGAGCCGGGGATTGTGTTGATTTCGTTGACGTAGATCTCGTCGGTGTCGGCATCGACGATTACGTCGACGCGGCTGACGCCGTGGCACGAAAGCACGCGGAATGTCTCTCCGGCGAGGAATCGGATACGGTCGCTCATCTGCGCGGGGATATCGGCAGGGATACGCTTCTCGGATGCCTGCATCCCTTTCGCCCCTTTGGAGCCTCCCATGTATTTGTCCTCATAGGAGAGAATCTCGCCCGATTTGATCGGTTCCTCGCAGACCGAGGTCTGGTAGTCGTCGCAGTCGCCGAGCACCGAGCAGTTGATCTCCTTCAGGTTCTCGACCATATGTTCGACGATAATCCGGGAGGAGTAGCGCTGGGCATCCTCGATGCGCTCGGCGAGCTGGACGCGGTCGGCAGCGCGGCCGATTCCGACGCTGGATCCGAGGTTGGCCGGTTTGACGATGACCGGGTAGCCGAGTTTCTCCTCGACCAGTGCGGTCAGCCGTTCGGGGTCGTCATACCACTGTTTGTCCGTGAACCAGACATAGTCGACGACCGGGATGTCGCAGGCCTGGAGAATCATCTTCATCGTTATTTTGTCCATGCCGTTGGCCGAGGCGAGGGTGTCGCATCCGGCGAAGGGGATCCCGATCGATTCGAGAACACCCTCGAAGATACCGTCTTCGCCATTCGAGCCGTGGAGCACCGGAATCGCGACATCGAGCCGGGTCAGTTCGCGTTTGCCGAAGACAGGCTTGTTACGGCGGTAGAGATTATAGTCGCCGTAGACAGGTTCCATATAGACCTCCTCGCAGCGCTGGAGCAGGGAGGGTATGTCGCGATAGTTGGCGACATCGAAGAGCGCGTCGCCCGTGTACCATTTTCCCTGTTTCGATATATAGACGGGGGTGACGTCGTAGATGTCGCGGTTGATGGCGTGCATCGCTTGTGAAGCGGAGATGACCGAGATTTCGTGTTCGGTCGAGCGTCCGCCGAAGAAAACACCGATGTTTGTCTTCATCTTGATTGTAATATATTGTAGTTGTGTCGTTTATTTAAATGTGTCGGGGAGGTCGTTTTCGTAGAGTACCGTGTCGCCCGGGCGGGCAATCTCCTGGAGGTGGCGCTGGGCGTCGGCGAAGTCTGCGGCCTCGTAGAGCGACAACGACGGGTTCGCCCCCTCGGCGATACCTTCGGTTATGGCCCGGCGGTTGTATTCGCCGACGACAATAGCGACATCGGCCGACGCGGCGATACGTCGTCCGAACTCGCGGTTCAGTTCCTCCTGCTGCTCGCCGAGTTCGATCATCCCGGGAGTAATTACGATACGCTTTCCGCCGGTCATTCCGGCGAGCAGGTCGAGAGCCATCGCCGAACCGGCGGGGTTCGAGTTGAACGCGTCGTCGATTATGACGACACCACCGGCCGTACGCTTTATGTTCAGGCGGTGTTCGACCTGTTCGATTCGTTCGACGGCGCGGGCGATCAGGTTCGGCTCGACACCGAGGTGGATCGCCGTGACGATCGCCGCCAGCAGGTTCGAGACGTTGCATTCGCCGACGAGGCGCGTATGGAAACGATGGGAGACGCCGTCGTAAGTCAGTGTGAAATCGGTTCCGGAGGCGGAGGAGACGATGTCGGTCGCGACGGCAGCCGACTGTTTCCGGTTGCGTATCCCGTATCGGACGACAGCCGCCGGAGAATCGACCGGACGATTGGCAATCATTTCGAAGTCGTTGTTTATGACTGCGAAACCGTCGGAGGGAAGGGCGTCGATCAGTTCGAACTTCGTCGCCTGTACGTTCTCGATCGTCTTGAACGACTCGAGATGCTGGGGGCCGACGGCGGTCACGATGCCGATTGTTGGGTGGACAAGATCGCAGATCTCGCGGATGTCGCCCCGTTGTTTTGCGCCCATCTCGGCGATGAACACCTCGGTGTAGGGGTGGAGACACTCGCGGACAGTCCGGACGACGCCGAGAGTCGTGTTGAAACTTCCCGGGGTCATGACTGTCTCGAACTTTTCGGAGAGAATGCGGTGGAGATAGTGCTTTGTGCTTGTCTTTCCGTAACTGCCGGTTACGCCGATGACCGTCAGCGAGGGCATCGAGCGGAGAATCCGCGCCGCGTCGTTGTAGTATCGGCGGTTGATCATCCCCTGAACCGGTTTGAGGATCCAGTTTGCCGCCAGGGTCAGGTATGACGAGAAGCAGTAGCATCCGGCGAAGGC
>JAMPGR010000046.1 GCA_023663805.1 Clostridium sp.
GCCCGCGGCGTTGCAACCGCGCGCCTGGAGCATCGCGACGATACGCTTGTTGACCAGTCCGGCATAGACCATCGTCACGACATCGATCGTCGCCTCGTCGGTCACACGGCGGCCGTCGATCATACGGGTCTCGAGGCCGAGCCGGCGGCTCAGTCGTGTCGACTCCCGGCCGCCGCCGTGGACAAGGATTTTCGGCCCTTCGACCGCGGCGAATTCGTCGACGAAACGGGCGAGCGAAGCCGGATTGTCGATCACGTTCCCACCAATCTTATATATTTTCATAGCGACTCGAGCATTCGTTTCAAAACGGTCTGGGCGGATATCTCGCGGTTGGCGGCCTCGGGGATTACGATGCTGCGGGGCGATTCGATGACCTCGTCGGTCACGATCATATTGCGACGCACCGGAAGACAGTGCATGAAGAACGCATCGTTTGTCAGGGCCATCTTCGCGGAGTCGACGGTCCAGTCGCGCGAAGTCTCGAGCACCTTTCCGTAGTTCGGGTCGGCATAGGCGCTCCAATTCTTGGCATAGACGAAGTCGGCTCCTTCGAGCGCACGCCGCTGGTCGTACTCGACGCGGGCGTTCCCGACGAATTCCGGCGCGAGTTCGTAGCCCCGGGGATGGGTGATGACGAACTCATATCCGGTCGCGTTTATCCATTCGGCAAACGAATTCGGAACCGCCTGGGGGAGCGGACGGGGATGGGGCGCCCAGGTCATGACAATCTTCGGGCGCTCGACCCGCTTGAACTCCTCGATCGTGATCAGGTCGGCGAAACTCTGGAGGGGGTGGCGCGTCGCAGCCTCCATGCTGAAGACCGGACGCCCCGAATAGCGGATGAACTGGTTGATGACACGCTCCTCGTAGTCCTCGGCCTTGTTCTTCAGCCCGGCGAAGGAGCGTACGCCGATTATGTCGCAGTAGCACCCCATGACCGGTATCGCCTCGAGCAGATGCTCCGCCTTGTCGCCGTCCATGACGACACCGCGCTCGGTCTCGAGGCGCCAGGCGCCCTGATTGACATCGAGCACCATGACATTCATTCCGAGGTTCATCGCAGCCTTCTGGGTCGACAGGCGCGTCCGCAGGCTCGAGTTGAAGAAGATCATCAGCAGCGTCTTGTTTCGCCCCAGCGTATCGAGGGCGAAACGGTCGCGCTTTAGTTCGAGCGCCTCGGCGACAGCCTTCCGGAGGTCGCCGATGTCGTGTACATCTGTGAATTTATTCATTTTACGTCGGTCGTTTTTATCGCTTTTTCGAATTCAGTCAGGAATCTGTCGGCGTCCTCGAGAGTCAGACAGAGCGGCGGAAGGAGGCGTACGGTCGAAGGGCCGGCGCCGCCGGTGAAGATATGGTGGTCGAACAGCAGGCGGCGGCGGAGTTCGGGAGCAGAACCGTCGATCTCGACGCCGATCATCAGCCCGCGGCCGCGTACATCCTTCAACCCGGGGATCTGGCGGAGCCGTCCGAGCAGGTACTCCCCGACCCTTGCGGCATTTTCTATCAGGTTCTCCTGCTCGATCACCTCGAGCACGGCGATTGCCGCGGCGCAGGCGAGATGGTTTCCGCCGAAGGTCGTTCCGAGCATCCCCTTCCGCGCTTCGATCGCCGGGGAGATCAATACGGCCCCCATCGGGAAGCCATTGGCGATCCCCTTGGCCGCGGTTATGATATCGGGGCGGATGCCGGAGTGCTGATGGGCAAAGAAACGTCCCGTACGGCCGTAGCCGCTCTGGATCTCGTCGAGAATCAGGAGCGTTCCGGTCTGTTCGGTCGCCCGGCGGAGAGCGCGGAGAAACTCGTCGGTCGGGGCGTGGATTCCGGAGACACCCTGGATCCCCTCGACGATCGCTGCGGCGAATTCGCCGGAAGCGAGTTTCGCCTCGGCCGCGCCGATATCGTTCAGGTCGACGAATTCGACGTTGGCGGTCTGGTTGAACGGAGCCTGGATCGAGGGGTTGTCGGTCGCGGCGACCGCGCCAGAGGTACGGCCGTGGAACGCCTTTCCGAAGGCGAGGATCTTTCGCCGCCCGGTCGCGAACGAGGCGAGTTTCAGCGCATTCTCGTTCGCTTCCGCACCGGAGTTTACCAGGAAAAGACGATAGTCGTCGTATCCGCTGGCGCGTCCGAGGAGGCCGGCGAGTTTCTGCTGGAGGGAATTCCCGACAGAATTGCTGTAGAACCCCAGCCGCGCGACCTGGTCGGAGACCGCCCGGACGTAGCGGGGATGGGCGTGGCCGATCGAGATGACGGCGTGACCGCCGTAGAGGTCGAGGTAGGGGGTGCCGTCGGCCGTAAAGACCCGGCAGCCGCTTCCGGCGACCGGTTCGATCGGATAGAGGGTGTATACGTCGAATAGTTCCATCGATTTCTTTCTTTCAGTTATTTTAAAAAGCCGAGGGCTTGAGCCTCAGACCCGTATATTCCGGAAGTCCGAACATAATATTCATATTCTCGACCGCCTGGCCCGAAGCGCCCTTCAGGAGATTGTCGATCGCGCAGACAACCATCAGCCGGCCGTCGCGCAGTTCGGTCTGGATCAGGGCCTTGTTTGTGTTGACAACCTGTTTCAAATCGACCGGACGCGACAAATGGTGGGTAAAAGGCTCTCCGGCGTAGAATTCATTGTAGAGCGCGCGGACAGTATCTTCCCGGACACGGCAGGGAAGATTGCAGATTGTGAAGATCCCGCGGGCGAAACCGCCGCGTACCGGAACGAAACTAAGCTGCTCTTTACGGAAACCTGGCTGGAGACCCCCGAGGGTCATGGAGATCTCGGCGAGGTGCTGGTGGACAAACGGTTTGTAGACCGACAGGTTGTCGCTGCGCCAGCTGAAATGGGTCGTTTCCGACGGCTTCACGCCCGCACCAGTCGAACCGGTGATACCGGTTATGCACACCTCCCCTTCGAGCAGTCCCGCCGCGGCCAGCGGGAGCAGGGCGAGTTGTATCGAGGTCGCGAAACATCCCGGATTGGCAACCCGCATGGCTCCGATAGTTCGGGCGCGATTTATCTCCGGAAGGCCGTAGACATAGCCTTCGCTCTCGTCGCGGAAGTCCTGGGCCAGGTCGACGACGCGCAGCCCCGCCGGCATCTCGTTCTCCAGCCAAAAACGGCGGCTGAAGCCGTGGCCGGCGCAGAGAAATACGACATCTGCGTCGTCGAGAGGATGCGTTTCGGAGAACCTCAGGTCAGTCTCCCCTGCCAGCCCCGAATGAATCTCAGCGACGGGGCGCCCGGCATTGCTGGTCGAATGGATCCACGTGAGCTCTACATCGGGATGGTTCATCAGCAGGCGAATCAGTTCGCCCGCCGTGTATCCGGCTCCACCTATTATACCTGCCCTGATCACCGTCCGTTACGTTTTTGGTTGTTATAGTAGATCTTCATCTGGTTGCCGAGAATCTTCGTGAACCCTTTGACGTCGTCCGCACTCCAGGCCTTGTTAACCTCGCCATATTCGCCGAAGTCGGTCTTCATAAGGTCGAACGGAGAGTCGACGCCAACGAGTGTGAAACTGTAGGGGCGGAGGGTCAGTTCGACCGTTCCGGTGACGTTTCGCTGAGAACTTTCGAGGAAACGCTCCATGTCGCGCATAACCGGCTCGAGATACTGCGCCTCGTGGAGGAACATCCCATACCAGGTTCCGATCTGGTCTTTCCAGTATTGCTGCCACTTTGTCAGCGTATGCTTCTCGAGCATCTTGTGGGCGGCGATGATCAGGATAGGGCCTGCGGCTTCGAAGCCGACGCGCCCCTTGATACCGATAATCGTGTCGCCGATATGCATGTCGCGGCCGATTCCGAAACGGGAGCCGATACGCTCGACCTCGCGGATTGCGTCGACCGGATCGGGGTATTCGGTTCCGTTGACGGCGCGGATTTCGCCGTCGGCGAAGGTGATCGTCAGGGTCTCCTCGCCGGAGGCGGTCACCTGGCTCGGGTAGGCCTCCTCGGGGAGAGTCTTGCGGCTGTCGAGGGTCTCCTTGCCGCCGACCGACGTTCCCCAGAGTCCCTTGTTGATCGAATACTCCATCCGTTTGAAGTCGTCCTTTATACCCCGGCTTCGGAGATATTCGATCTCGTAGTCGCGCGTCAGGGTCATGTCGCGCGTCGGGGTGATGATCTCGATCTCGGGAGCGAGTATCTGGAAGGTCAGGTCGAAGCGGACCTGGTCGTTTCCGGCGCCGGTCGAACCGTGGGCGACGGCGTCGGCCCCTATGCGGCGTGCATATTCGATTATGGAGATTGCCTGGAAGATACGCTCCGACGAGACGCTGATCGGGTATGTCCCGTTGCGAAGCACATTCCCTGCGATCATATAGCGGATGCTCTTCGAGTAGTATTCGCCGGTCACGTCGAGGGTCGCATGGCTGGCAGCGCCGAGGGCCTTCGATTTCGCGGCAATCCGCTGGAGTTCCCCGTCGGAGAAGCCGCCGGTGTTGGCGACGGCCGTGTGCACTTCATAGCCGAGATCGTCGGCGAGATATTTTGCGCAGAAGGATGTGTCGAGGCCTCCGCTGAAGGCCAGAACAACTTTTTTCTTTTTATCCATTTTCGGTCGGTGTGTTAGTCTGTGTTTGTTTAGCGGGAGAGGTGGAATATTTTACGAATTCGGTTTGCAATCCATGTCAGATAGGGGGTCAGTTTCGACTGATGGCGGAGTTCTGCCTTCGGGTCGTAGAGCATGCCGTAGCAGAGACACATACGGCGGTTGTTGCGCTGGAGGATGTCGTAGTTCTTACACCCTTCGCAACCTTTCCAGAACTCCTCGTCCTGGGTCAGTTCGGAGAATGTCACCGGCTTGTAGCCGAGGCGCGAATTGAGAATCATGACCGGCAGAGAGGTCGTGATCGAGAATATCTTGGCGTATGGGAATCGTCGTCGGGCCAGTTCGAATGTCTTGTTCTTGATCTTTCCGGCGAGACCGAGCTTGCGGAACTCCGGATCGACAATCAGTCCGGAGGTGGCGACATAGTCGCCGTGGCCCCAGCTCTCGATATAACTGAAGCCAATAAGCCGGTCGCCGTACATCGCCACAACAGCCTTCTCCCCGATGATCTTGTCGACGATATACTGCGGAGACCGGCGCGCGATGCCCGTTCCCCGCTGCAGGGCCGACTCGTAGATCAGCGTGCAGATTTGCTCGGCGAAGCGGGCATGCTCTGGCTTGGCGAATTCTACTGAAACCTGGTCGTTGTTCATTAATCTTTTCTTTTTTACCTTAAAAAAACAAAATAAAATATCAGCCCCCTGTCGTGGCTGATTTTTGAAACGCAAAAGTAGGAATTATTTCCAATATAGCAAAAGATTCTACCCGATTTTTTACGATTAGTTACAAGAATGGCCGTCTGCTTTCGCTGACGGCCATTCAGATTTATTGTATTTTTTCTACCAGAAGCGGCGGGCGCCGGGGTTCCATTCCCATCCGGCCTTCGCCATCCTGGCGAGAAACTCGCCGCGGTCGACATTCCAGTCGTCACAGAGTTTCTCGAGCGAATTGTCGAAATCGTCGCGCAGATGCATGTTGACGAAACTCAGCAGCATCGCGGGGTCTTCTGGCAGTTCGGGCATCTCGGGCATTATTTGGCGGGGGAAACGACGACGATGCGGAGATTGTTCTGGTTGTTGATCTTCTTCATCGTCTCCATCAGATCTTTCGCCGTCATGTTGTTCCAGAGATTCTCGGCGTTGTCGAGCGAGTTGACGCCGTTAAGAAGCCAGCCGTTGATCCAGCCGAGCCATCCACTGTTCTTCTCGCGGTTGCTGGCAATCTCCTTCAGTTCGTACTCGCGGACCGGAGCGAGCTCCTCCTCAGTTATGTCGTTCTCCATGTTCCGGAGTTCGCCCGTGATGATATCGAGAACCTCCTGTTCCATTTCCGGCTTCATCGGGAAGGCGGTCTGGATCATCGTGTTCTGCTTTCCGATACGGTCAACCGATCCGTCAGCGCCGATCGAGTAGACGGCGCCCTTCTCTTCGCGGACACTCTTGAGCAGGCGTGTGCCGAGGATATCGCCTATGGCGCTGACCTCCTTGGCGTACTTCGAGGTGTATGGGTTCTCTGCCCACTCGATAATGGCGGCCCAGGTCGTCGGGGTTTCCATGGCGATCGCTGTGCGGTCTGTCGCGGTTCCTCCGGCGATCTCATACTTCGGGGAGAAGTTCCTGACGCCGCGGACAGCGGTCTTCGCGTTGCCCGGAATCGTCGCGATATACTGTTCGGCGAGCTGGCGGAGTGTCGCTTCGTCGAAGTTGCCGACAAATGTGAAGGTATAATCGGCAGCGTTGGCGGTCAGGTTTCTGACAATCTCGACGATCTGCTCGCGGCTGGCCTTCTCGACAACCTCTGCCGAGAGAGTCTTGACGGCTCCCGAGGGATAGAGGCTCGAAGTCAGGAACTTCTGGAACTGATACTGCGGGTTGGTCTCCTGATTGTGGAGCAGTCCGGCATATGTTGCCTGGAGAGCCTGATATTCTTCGGGGTCGATCGTGAAGTTGGTGAAGCCCATATAGATGAACTCCATCAGAGTCTTCAGGTCTTTCGGTGTCGACATGCCGCCGGCGGTACCGCGGTAGAGGTTGAAACTGAAATTGAACGAAACCTGCTTGCCCGAGAGATATTTCTCGAGGTCTGAGGAGGTGTATTCACCGAGCCCCATGACGCTCTGGAGGGCTACCGGGAGGAAGGTGACGCTGTTGATATATTCTGTGCCGAAATCGGATGTGCCGCGGCCTACTTCGGTAGCGCTGAAGAGAATTTCATCCTCTTTGTAACTGGTCTGCTTCAGGATGACGCGCGCTCCGTTAGAGAGGGTCCATTCCTTTGCTCCGAACTGGTCGAGCGATTTCTCGCTGACGATCTTTCCGGCTGCAGGGAGCGCCGGTATCAGCGGTTCGGTCTTCACGTTGTCGACAAACTCGGCGATATCCTCGGCGTCGACGGCGTTGACGGCGTTGAGGATCTCATCCTCGGTGACATATACTCCGGTCTCGTTGTCCGAAAGCAGGGCGTAGATGACGCGGTTGTCTGTCGCGGTTTCCTTATAGAATTCGGCGACTGTCTGGTTGATTGCCTGCAGGGGGATCATCGCGGCGATCTGGTCGCCGAGCTGCTTCTCGATGTCGATCGGGGGAATCGGCTCGTTGTCGAGGAAGTTGTTGACGTAGGCCTGGACAAACTGGTTGTTCTCGCGGGTGTTGCGGTTGTTGTAGGCGCGTTCGAGGCTCGAGAGATACTCCTCTTTTGCGCGGTCGTATTCGGTCTGGGTGAATCCCCCCTTGGCAGCGCGGACAAATTCGCGATATACGGCGGCGAGAGGATCCTTGACGTTGCCGTCCTTTGCGATAGCGATGAGCGACAGCGCGTCTTTTGTCTTGGCGAGGATATAGTTGCCGTAGTTGACGCCGGCGGCGGCGAAGGGTGCGTCGGGCTTCGAGCCGATTTCGCTCAGGCGGGCGTTCAGCATATGCTGGATCATAAAGAGAACATAACTCTGGGCATAATATGCCGGGGTGTTCTTCAGTTCGTCGGGGAAGGCGTCGGTCTTCAGTTCGAGGTAGGCGATGTTGTTCTGCTGCTCTTTGTCGTGGCCGACGGCGACAATCGTGCCTTTCGTGTCGGGAACTTCGAAGTAGCGGCGTTCTGCGGGATTCTCCGGCATCCTGATCGGGGAGAAGAGTTCCTTTATCTTCGCCTCGATATAGTCGACATCGATGTCGCCGACGACGATGACACCCTGCTGGTCGGGACGATACCATTTCTCATAGTAGTCGCGGAGGGCCTGGTGGTCGAAGTTGTCGACGACCTCCATCGTGCCGATCGGCAGACGGTAGCCGTAGGGTGAGTCGGGATAAAGAGTCGGAAGCATCGACTCGAGGATGCGCATCTGTCCGGTCATCGAACGGCGCCACTCTTCGTGGATAACACCGCGCTCCTTGTCGATCTCCTCGCCGTCGAGCAGAAGGTCGTCGGCCCAGTCGTGGAGAATCATGAGACAGGAGTCCTGGACACCCTGGCGGGCGACGGGGACGTTCGAGATGTTGTAGACGGTCTGGTCGACGCCAGTGTAGGCGTTCAGATTCTGGCCGAATTTGATGCCGACGGTCTCGCACCATTCGACGATCCGGTTGGCGGGGAAGTTCTTCGTTCCGTTGAAGCACATATGCTCCAGGAAGTGGGCCAGACCGCGCTGGTTGTCCTCCTCGAGGATCGAACCGACCTTCTGGGCGATGTAGAAATCGGCCTGTCCCTTCGGATATTCGTTGTGACGGATGTAGTAGGTCAGACCATTGTCGAGCTGGCCGATACGGACCACCGTATCGACGGGCAGAGTCGGAAGCTGCTGGGCCGACACGCCGGCAGCGGGCAGAAGTGTCGCTCCGGCCATCAGAAGCATGGCGGCTCTTAAGACTTTCTTGATCATAAATAGATTGTTTATTTGTTTAAACTGTTTTGTGTTCTATATGTTATAAGTGTGATGAATCTTATTCAACTCCGCAAAGTTACGACAAAAAAACGAACTTTGGCTCCCGGAGGGAGATTACGGCTCGAAAAAAAATGTTAATTTTGCACTCCGAAACATAACCATATGAACCCGACGACCCCGAACATAAAACTCCGCCGCGCTGTCATCCTGATGATCTGCTTTATTTTCGCAGCAACATCAATGGATGCGCGGAGTTCGGAATCCGGCCTGGAAAACAGTGCAATGCTCCCTTCAGGCGAGATCGGACGGATAGCGGTCGAACGTCCGGCGGTGTCGCCCGGCAGCGCGGTTCCCCTGTCGGATCTGCAGATGCCCCGGGCGCGGAGCGGAAACTGGGTGCGCCAGCTCTTCGAGTATAATTTCCGGCTGAACGACCCGCGAATCAACTACCCCCGCTTCGCGCGTTTCTGCCTGAATGTCTATAACTGGGGCGACCGGACTTTCAACAGTTACGATCCGGACTACGTCGTCAGTTCCGGCAAGAACTGGAAGGCGACGGTCCATAGCGAAAACTGGATGCAGAATTTCCTGCTCCAGTTCTCGGGCAACCGAATGGTCCGTATCGACACAAACCCCTACTTCGACCTCGGCGCGACCGTCAGTTTTATGGCCGTCAGCCTAAGTTACACCGTCAACGGGAAGACTCTTTTCCAGCATACCGAAGAGAACCGCCAGCGATACAACTTCAACTTCACCTGCGCCCTCTTCGCCGCCAACATCCACTATTCTTCGATCGAGGGGGGTGGAAAGATCCGACGCTTCGGCGTCTACCAGCCCGTCCGCCACCACCCCTACCCGTTCAACGACATCTCGACCCGCTCGTTCAACGGCGAAATCTACTATTTCTTTAACCACCGCCGCTACTCCCAGGCCGCGGCCTACTGCTACTCGAAATACCAGCTCCGAAGCGCCGGATCGTGGCTCGCCGGAATCCAGTATACACGCCAGAATATCGGAATGGATTTCTCGTCACTCCCCGAAAAGATGCTCGAGGCACTCCCGACCGACAACCTGACGTTCCGCTTCCGCTACAAATCCTACAATCTCTCGGGAGGGTATGCCTACAACTGGGCGATTGTTCCGCGCAAATGGCTTATAAATGTCGGACTTATGCCGGCCGTTGGCTACCGCCACACCTACGACAACGTCTACGACGACTCGCTCGAACTTTTCTCGCTGAATTTCCGCGGGATGCTTGCCGCCGTCTATAACTACAAATTTCTCTTCGCCGCCCTGACCGGCAACTTCTACGGCCACACCTACTTTAAGCGGAACTACACCTTCTTCAACTCCGTCGCCTCCGCCAACCTGACCGTCGGCGTCCGCTTCTGAGCCTCCATCCCCGGAAGCCTAATCCCAACAGAGGGGCTACCACGCCTGGCGCAGACGCGGGCGGGACGCCCGCTAACTACTTCAATACCGAGTGCCCCCTCCACACAGTTCCAGCGACGAACCATCATATCGGTTTGCTACTGACTGAGGGGCGGACACAGCAGGCCGCATCCCTACAGCAATCCATTGAAAATCCACAACATAACAAAGCCACCCCCTTCAGGGGGCCGGGGGGCTGGGGCCGCACCGGGGGGTCTACTTTGTAGAAGCCGACGTCTCGCTTCGGCATCTGCTCCCTCGGTCGGAAGCGCCCCTGCGATAGACCAGCATTGTTATTCGACCACTAACGTGGTCTGATCCAGCGGGAAACCGGACCGTGGGCTTCGCCCACGGCTACCCTGTTCGACCGCTACGCGGT
>JAMPGR010000047.1 GCA_023663805.1 Clostridium sp.
CCACCCTGGCGCTGGCCACCGCGGCGGTCGTCGCGCGAACGCTTGCGCGGGCGGGTCGACTGGTTCAGTGCCGACAGGTCGATTTTGCCGACGACACTGATCGTCGGACGGTTGGCGCCGGATGTGCCGAGGGTGAAAATCTCGGGTTCAGCCGGTTTCTCGGCGGGAGCCGTGTTTGTGGCTTCCAGCTTCGTTTCGGCCGGCTGGGAGGGATTGTTCGGTTTCTGATTTGTCACGTTGTTCGGCGTTGTGTCTTTTTTATCTGTTGTTTTATTATCAGGTCCGCTATGCTCCGGAGCCTTTTCGGCCTTCGGTTCAGCAGGACGGGGTGTATCTTCTTTTTTCGGCGCCGGAGCGGGTTCCGTAACAGGCGCGACAGGTTCCGGAGCCTTTTCGACAGCTGGTTTCGGCGCAGGCTCGGGAGAAGGCGCAGGTTCGGGTTTCGAAGGCGCGATCGGCCGCGCCGGCTCGTTACGGTCGGTCACGTCGACACGGCCGACGACCTTCAGCCCCGGTTTGCGGGGAGCGGCGTCTTCGGACTGAGCGGCGGGTTCTGTCGCGGGTGTTTGTTTCGTGTCTTTCTTCTGGGGTTGCTGACGGTCGCCGGCCGGCTGTTCGGAGCGGCGTTTGTCGCTCCTGATCGGGCTGTACTCCTTCAGCAACATCTCATAGGCCCGTTCCTCGACGCGTGTGTTATGGTTCGGGTTCTCCCCGAGGTCGAAACCGTTCTTCCGAAGGAATTCGAGCACTGTCGGGACACCTATGTTCAGGTTTGTTGCTATCTGGCTTAACTTTATTTTCGGCATACAATACTGCTAAGTTTTCTACTCTTTTTCTGGGGGTGGGTGGGGTTGGTATTACTCATTCGGCTCGGAATCGCCGGGCTCGAGTTCATCGTCGTCGAACTCGGCGCGGAGAACCTCGAGCACGTGGTCGACGGTCTCATCCTCGAGGTCGGCGCGGTCGACGAGCATCTGGCGCGGAGCGTTCAGGACGCTCTTGGCCGTCAGGCAGCCTATATTTTTCAGTACGTCAATCACCCATCCGTCGATCTCGTCCTTGAACTCGTCGAGATAGATGTCGTCGACATAGTTTTCGGCCGTGTCGCGGTAGACATCGATTTCGTAGCCTGTCAGCATTCCGGCGAGTTTGATGTTCTGGCCGTTCTTGCCGATCGCGAGCGAGACCTCCTCGGGGCGGAGGAAGACCTCGGCCTTGCGGTTCTCTTCGTCGAGACGGATGGTCGAGATTTTCGCGGGGCTCAGCGCGCGCTGGATAAACAGCGAGGGGTTGGACGTGTAGTTGATCACGTCAATATTCTCGTTACGGAGTTCGCGGACGATGCCGTGGATACGCGAGCCTTTGACGCCGACACACGCGCCGACCGGATCGATACGGTCGTCGTAACTTTCGACGGCGATCTTCGCGCGCTCCCCGGGGATACGGGCGACGGCGCGGATGTTGATCAGGCCGTCGTGGATCTCGGGCACCTCGAGTTCGAAGAGACGGCGCAGGAAGTTTTCGTTCGTGCGCGAGACGGTGATCTTCGGGTTGTTGTTCTTGTTGTCGACGCTGACGATGACGGCGCGAACGGTCTCCCCCTTGTGGAAGAAGTCGCCGGGGATCGTCTGGTTTTTCGGCAGAAGGAGTTCGTTTTTCTCGTCGTCGAGCAGAAGAGTCTCGCGCGACCAGGTCTGGTAGACCTCTCCCGAGACGAGTTCCCCTTCGAGATCCTTGAACTTGTTATAGATCGCCTCTTTCTGAAGGTCGAGAATCTTCGACTGGAGAGTCTGGCGCAGGTTCAGAATCGCGCGGCGACCGAAGTCGGCGAAGATAATCTCCTTCGTATGGTCCTCGCCGATCTCGGCATCGGGATCCTGGTCGGCGCGGGCGTCGCTCAGACCGATCTGTTTGTTCGGGTCTGTCACCTCGCCGTCGGGCACAACTTCGAGATTCTGGAAAATCTGGACATCCCCTTTGTCGGGGTTCATGATGACATCGAAGTTCTCATCGGTGCCGAACATATTGGCGAGCACTTTCCGGAACGAATCCTCGAGAACGCTGATCATCGTTGTCTTGTCGATGTTTTTCAGTTCCTTGAACTCAGCGAAGTGTTCAACCATGCTGGGAGTTTCTTCTTTCTTGGCCATTTTCGAAAATTGATCTATATATCGTTTGTTTGTTATTAATTCAGAGGTTTATTCGAACCGATAGGTTATCCGCTTGACATCTTCGACATTGAACGTCATCGGGGTCTCGACGACGACGGGGCGCTTCTTCCCCGGTTCGCGGACCTTCTCCGGGACCGTCACGACGAAACTCTTCGCGTCGTCCGAAAGCGACTGGAGCGTACCGTGGAGTTTCCGACCGTCGCGGGTCAGCAGGTCGACCGGATTGCCGATGTTCTTCAGATATTGTCCGGCAACAGTGAACGGCGCGGTCAGCCCGGCCGAGCCGACCTCGAGTTCATAGTCCTCCTCGTTGCGGTCGAACTCCGTCTCGATCGCACGGTTCAGAGCGGCGCAGGTGTCGAGGTCCGCACCCTTCATATTGTCGAATTCGACGGTTATGCTGTTCTCCGGAGTGACCTTGACCGAAACGAGGAAATTATCCCCGTCCAGCGCCTTCAGGGTCTTCTCGACATATTCTGTCAGTTTCGCTTTGTCTATCATAATTCGGGCAAATAAAATGGAGGAAGCGTCTGCCCCCTCCGTGACTGTTGAATTTCAATGCAAATTTACGATTTTTTTGTCATTCGGCCATCGTCCGGCACCTTAAAATATAACAACCTGTCATATTTTAAACGTTTATTAACGTTCGGCACGCAAAATTTCACAATATTTAACCACCAACCGTTCCCTTAGGCTTCGCGGCGCGCCGACGGCCGATCTCCTCGAGGAGTTCGGGGGTGATGACCGTATGGCGCGGCTCATACTTCAGCGCGTTCAGTTCGAGCGGCGTCAGTTTCCTGGCGCTCACGAACTCTGGCGAGGTTATCTTCAGCGGTTTTGTCTTCATCGTCTTTTCCTCCTCTCTTTCAGGGGTTAAGTTATTTATCGTCGTTCTTCTCGATCAGCGGCATGATCGCATTGACACCGAGCATAACACCGAGATAGGCCGCTCCGAGGACAAAAAATTCGACCGACAGCGGCCATGCCTGGCGGATCCACCCTCCGGCGAGGTAACTGAAGAACAGCAACCAGAGCGACGCCTGGACGCAGACACAGAGCGTACACCATTTGTGGGCGCGGAAACGCTGGTACCAGATGCTCCAGAACGTGAACGGCAGGCAGCAGACGTTGCAGAGCGCAAGCCAGGGCAACATCGACGGGAAGAGCAGAAGCGTCAGCAGGCTGACCGAAAAATAGGCGAACCCTACCTCGCTCCAGCCGAAGAGACCGAAGAATTTCGACGCTTTCAGTTCGAGGATACTGTCGCACCCTCCGGCCTGAAGGACACCGCAGACGCGGTCGGCCGCAGCATTATGTATATTCATCGATTTCTGGACGAGCAGATAGGTGAAATACAATCCGGCGAGATCGATCGCCGTGACAAGCAGGGCCGGTATTGACCGGTAGATTTCGTTGGTTATCAGAAAATAACAGAAGAGAAACAGGGCGCAGGCGAGCAGGATCCATTTCTTCGCCTTCATAAAGAAGCGGATCCGTGCATGCACGGCGTAGTCCGGCTCGGCAGCGTCGGCCGACGGATATGACAGCAGGACATTCCCGTCCCACCCCTTCATATACTCCGCCAGCGCGACACGCTCGCGGACACCCTGGGTCAGATATTCGACCGTGTCGCCGTCGACGGCCGTCACGATCGTATAGCCCCGGGGCGTGCGCGCCAGAAACGGCGGGGTAATCTTCGAGATCTCGCTGCGGTCCGACAACAGGTACCCTTCAGAACAGATCCCGTATTCCTCCAGCAGTTTCGACAGGCCGAACATCGTTTTGAACGGCATCTCGCGGAACCGCCGGTTCGAATAAGACTCGGTGTGGGGCACACGGAGCGCGGTCAGATAGTCACAGATCAGTGTAGGCGTTCCGTCCATAGCCCCGTCACATAAAAGACTGGATCTTCGAAAGCAGATACTGGCCGTCTATTTCGCCACTCTCGCGCCAGACAGGCTTTCCGTCGCGATAGATTATGAAGGTCGGGGTCGAGTTAACCTGCTCGATATCGGCGAGTTCGGCGTTCGCCTCGATATCGATCTGATAGATATCGACGCTTCCGGCGAGGAGTTCTCTGAGCTCCTCGACAACGGGCATCATACGGCGGCAGTGGGGACACCAGTCGGCATAAAATTCGACCAATACAACCGGGGTCGTACGGATAGCTTCTGTATATTCCATAGTAAGTCTGTTTATAGGTTGTTCGGAAATGTTTCCGAGAGAATAACACCGCGGGGACAACCTTGGTTCACGACAGACCGCCCGGATTCCGGCTACAGACGCGTCACGGTTCCGAACGACAGGTTCCAGATATAGCCGCGGACATCCGGGGCTTCGGGGCAGATTCGGCGCATCGCCGCGACATATTCCCCCAACTGGGGGAAATGGACCTTCGGGGTGTCATGTCCGGTCTTGTAGTCGACGATCTCGATCGAGCCGTCGGGGAGCCAGACAATACGGTCCGGCCGGCGGACAGTCCCGTCGGCGAGCACAAACTCCTGCTCGCAGGAGATTCGCCGATAACCCTCGAACCAGCGTTCGACGCCATTGTCGCGGATCTGCCCGGCGATACGGGAGGCCATCATCGCGGCGTTCTCCGGAGTCTCTATCCCCGAGGAGGCGGCGCGGGCGTAGACAACCGGAATGTCGGCGAGAGTTCGAACGGAAGCGAGAATCGAATGTTCGACGATCCCCTGGCGTCGGCGGGCCGAGCGCGAAGTCTCGTCGTCGAGGCGGGTGTCCTCCCAGAGCCGCGGGGAGTCGGTCGAGGTGTAGGCCGGCATCGCGGTCATCGCGACGGGGTCTGTCGCCGTCAGCCGCGCCTGTTTTTCGGCGCGCGGGCAGGTCGGTTCGCCCCACGTCATGGTCTGGCCCGGAGTCAGGCCGAGCGCCTCGGCGAGCGCTGCAGAAACAGGATTCGAAACCCTCAGAGTCGTCGCTGGAAGAGAGACAATCAGTTCGTCGACTGCCCGCGTCATCGCGACATACAGTACATTCAGTTCGTCGAGGGTTCCCGCTTTCTTCATCGCGAGATACTGTTTTTCGAGACAGGTGCCTTTCATCTTTTCAGATGGTCTCAGCGGAAAGAGCGGAGGAATGAGCGAAGGATCGACCCTGGGGAGCCCTTTGAGCGAGAACCATTCGGGACCTTTCGGAGCATAGAACGACCAGTAGACACAGGGGATATGGACGCAGGGAAATTCGAGACCTTTCGATTTGTGGATCGTCAGGACACGCACGGCGTTATCGTCCGGGGGGAGATTGACAAGAGTCCTGTGGCCGGCCGTTTCCCACCATTTCAGAAACGATCGGATGTCACAGTTCCCGCGCTGCTGGTAGTCGTTGACCAGGTCGCTGAAACAGGAAATGAAGGCGTTCTGGCTGTCGCGGACCTGGGCCGGGAGCATCGTCGCGACAATCCGCTCGACGATCGAAGTCAGATTGACCAGGTTCATATCGAGAATACGGTCTACCTTCGTATCGGGTCGGACGGGGGCGGAGATGTCGGTCTCCGTCTCGTCGTCATACTCCCCGTCCGCATTGCGCTGCAGCACGGCCGACAATGCTTCGGAGCGGGACTCGCCGGCGTTGACCAGTTCCTCGAGATCCCCGAGTAGCCGCGCATAATGGCGCCGCGAGATATGGCGGCTGGTCGACGGGGCAGTGTCGGCGACCAGAGTCTTCAGGACGCTGACGATCAGACAGACGGCCGGAGAGGTCTCGACCGACATCGAATCGTCGGAGACAACGCGGAGCGTCGGCCAGTCGGGATTCTCCCGGCCGGCGCGGAGGATATAGTCGATCGCTGCGGCGCCCTCCTTCCGGTTGCGCACCAGAACGGCAATCTGCGACGGACGGTAGCCCGCTTTGATCTGCCGCGCAATATGGTCCATCATATTGGCGAACGCTGCGGTCTCGAATTCGGTTTTAACACTTTTGTCGATCGACGTGACCGAGACATATCCGCCGCGGGAGCGGTTCTTTTCGGCGATATCCTGTATAACGTTCGAGTAGATATCCCCGAAGTCGAGATTTGCGGCGAGTTTCGCGAAGAGACTGTTGTTGAACCCGACGACCTCGCGCGACGAGCGCCAGTTTGTGTTCCCCCCGCCGGTGTCATCCCCGGACGACAGATAGGGGGCGAGATCCCGCCCGACACCGCTGCCAAGTAGCGAGGGTTCGGAGTTTCGGAAGCGGTAGATACACTGCTTTTCGTCGCCGATAATCAGCGAATCGTGACCGTTCGAAAGGCCCTCTTTGACAAGCTTCCGGAGGTTGTGCCACTGCAGTTTCGACGTATCCTGGAACTCGTCGATCAAGAAATGGCGCAACAGTGCTCCGATACGTTCGTAGACAAACGGCGCCGCGCTGTCGCCGATAATCTCTTTGATTATCGTTCCGGTTTCTGCCAGCAGAAGGGTATTTTCCTCGGCGAGCATATCGTTCATCGTCTTTTCGACGCGGCGGATCAGGCCCAGGGCGAAGGTGTTCGACAATATATCGGAGAACAACGGCCGATAGGCGATAGCCTCGCTACTCAACTCGCCGTATGCCTGCACAAGCGATTCGAGGGTCGCGTCGCGGAAAACCGGTATTTTTGTCTTCGACTGACTATTGAACACCTCATCATTCAGATCTCTCATCTTCGGAATCGATTTATTTTCCTTCCCGACGACAGCCTTCTCCTTCGGATCGGCGAATTTCAAGACAAACTTGGCGCAGTTGCTTTCGAGCACCTCCTTGACCGTGAAACCCATTCCCTCGATATAGGTCTTTATGTCGACGGCCGCCGCGCGGACCCCGTTGTCCATTTCCGGAACAACCTCTTCGAGTCGCGAGGCGAAGGCCGATATCTTCGACATATCCGACAGATAGCCGGCCAGAGCCTCGCGGTTCTCCTGGTAGGTCTCGTCGGTCATATTGTCCAAAAACTTGATCAGGCTGTTGAACAGAGTCGAGTTGCGGTCGAAGATATTGTAGGCATTCCCGCTGCGCAGACGCTCCATGACCTTCATCAGCAGCCACGATTCGAGTACACGGTTCTCCTCCCCTTTTTCGCCGTCGTTGAGCGAAACGAAAAGTTGTCCGGCCGCGAGATTGAGCGAATACTTCCGGTTCAGTTCGAGTTCGTAGTTCCCGGTCAGTTCCGCCTCGCGGGCAAAAGCGCGGAGTACCATCTGGAAGAAAGAGTCGATCGTCGAGATCCGGAAGCCGTTGAAATCGTGGAGGAGATCGCGCAGAGCCGACGCCGATGCCTCGGCGAGTTCATCGGCGGAGCAACCGAACAGCCCCGTGAAATAACTTTCGTATGGACTCGGATCGGTCCATCCCGGCTCGCAACGGCCGAGGACAGCCAGTTCGTGGACGATACGCCGCTTCATCTCCTCGGTCGCCTTGTTGGTGAAGGTGATGGCGAGGATAGAGCGGTGGCGGTGTCCGCCGGGGCGGGCGAGGCGATATTTTCCTCCGGCGTTCTGCTCTTTTACGCCGAGGAGGAATTTGATATATTCGCGGGTCAGGGTAAAGGTCTTTCCCGAGCCCGCCGAGGCCTTGTAGATCGAAAGCATGGGGGAGGTTTCAGATTGGTGATTGATCGGGGTCTCTTGAGATGACCGAAGGGTCATTTGACGCGGTGGCCCTCGCGGCGCAGGAAGTCGGCGGCCTGCTGGCGGCGGTCACCCTGGAGGAGAATCTCGCCGCCGCGGGCGCTTCCGCCGGTTCCGAGTGAGCGCTGGAGGCGGGTCAGCAGGGCGCGTATCTCGTCGTCGCCCCAGGTGAAGCCCGAGATGATTGTCGCCTGTTTGCCGCCGCGTCCCTTCCGTTCGAAGTCGATATGGAGTGTCTGCTTGTCCGGAGCAGCCTCCTCCGGAGCGGTCTCTTCCGGCTGCTCCTCCCCGGCGGGGAGGTCGGCGGCGAGACGGCCGAGTTGTTCCTTCCAGTCGGCCGCCGTCATTGTCCGATTGAGTCAGAGGGTTCGTCGTCGGCCAGATCGGGGAGTCCGTAGCCCGGATTGGCGAAGAACATAAGGGTTGCGGCCATACGCTGGCGGGCCGGGGTCGTCAGCGACGAATAGAACGCGGCTGCCGAGTCGGGGTCGAGCGTGTAGGCCCTCATGAAGCATTCGGTCGCGGCGGCGATATTCTCCGTCGGGTCGGAGTTTTCGTCGGCGTCGGCCAGCGAGATATAGACCAGCGAGAGTTCGCCGAGTTCGGCGGGGGTCAGCGAGGCGGTGTCGCCGTAGAGTTCATCGCAGATCCGCTGGGCGTCGTCGTAGTGGGAGACCTGGATCAGCGAGTCAGCCTCGGCGAGGCGCTGCGCCGCGGTTGTTCCCCCGCCGGAACAGGCCGAGGCGAGAAGAAGAAGGAGGGAGGCAAAGAGCGGAATGACGATTCCGTGTTTTCGACTGTTCGATTTCATAAAGTGTGTAGGTGCGTGTGCGTGTTTGTACGTGTTCTATTCTTTTCCGACTGGGCGGCGGCAGTGGTAGACATATTCGATTCCGTCGCGTTCGATTGTCAGGGTTGTTTCTGTCGAACCGGCGATATGGCGGCTGTAGCGCGTCTCGATATCCCCTATCAGGGTCGAGTCACCCTCCCAGACCAGGGTCGAAGGATCGAGCAGGGCGACAAGGCTGTCGCCGACGACATCCCAGCGGCCGTCGAGGCTGTAGGTCAGCAGGGCCGGACGTATGGCGCGTATGCGGCAGGTCGCGTCGGGGTTCAGTTCGATCAGCGGCTCGTCGACCGAGATTTCCGGGATATAATAATCGCCGACGATTTTCCGGGCTTCGGGACTGAGGCGCGAGCAGCCCCAGAGAGCCAGCAACGCAACAAGGGCGGCGGGCAACAGCCGGGTGTTTGCGGTTCGGTTTCTGGACATAGATTTGTTTTCTGGAGTAATGGTTCAGTATGTGTCAGATCAGGGTCAGGCGGAACTCGTCGATAAACTGCTGGAGTATCGGATGGTTCTCCTTCATGTGTTGAAACACCTCGCGTTCGGTCCAGGTTCGCGGCGAGGGGGCACCGACATTCTCCTCGACCGAGAATGTGACCAGGTCGTTATGGAGCGTGTCGCGCAGCATCGAGAGGATGTCCGGCGCCGAGTCGTTCAGCGCCGATACCTGTATCGAGCTGTCGACCATGACGACGAAACGGTTCGCCTCGACGAGTTTCGGGCGGTGGACACGCATCGTGTTGACCAGGGCGTGGTCGCGGGGATGCGAAGCGATATAACTGGTCCAGGCCGTGTCGAGTTGGTCGGCCGTGAATGGTTCCCTGCGGCCGGAGGTGACAGCCGGGGAGGCCGGAGCCGGCGCTCCGGAGTTACCCGCCGCGGCCTGAGTCGTCCCCTGCCCTTTCGCCGTCAGACTCGGAATCCGGGGAGCCGCGCCGCCGGGGCGGTGG
>JAMPGR010000048.1 GCA_023663805.1 Clostridium sp.
GCCGCGACAGCCGCCCCGACCGTGATCGCGAGCCGCAGCCCGATCCCGAGAATCCGCTCGCACGCCGCCGCAACACCCGCCTGCTCGACGATATCGTCCGTCGCGCGACCGAGCCGTCGCTCCCCGACAGCGGAGAGGTATTCATGCGCGAACGCCGCCCAAAAAACCGGCCCCGTCCGGGCGGCGCCCGTAACGGTAACCCCGAAGAGAACGGAACCAACTGACAGATATAACACAAACAACAGAACAGACCGACAGATATGTACAATATACTCCTTCTTGGCTCCGGCGGCCGCGAATGTGCGCTCGCCTGGAAAATCAGCCGCAGTCCGCTGACTGCGAAACTCTTTATCGCCCCCGGTAACGGCGGAACCGGCGCATACGGCGAAAATGTCGCCTCGCTCAGTCCGCTCGACTTCCCCGCGGTCGAAAAATTTGTCCGCGACAACGCCGTCGACATGCTCGTCGTCGGCAACGAAGACCCGCTCGTCGCCGGAATCCGGGACTATATGAACGAACATCTTCCGGAGCTTCTTGTCGTCGGCCCCTCGCGCCGGGGCGCCGCCCTCGAGGGGAGCAAGGACTACGCAAAGGAATTCATGGCCGAATTCGGCATCCCGACCGCCCGCTACCGCTCGTTCGGCGCCGACGAAGCCGACGCCGGCTGCGCCTTCCTCGAGACTCTCGAGGCTCCCTATGTTCTTAAAGCCGACGGCCTCGCCGCCGGAAAGGGTGTTATTATTCTCGAGGATCTCGACGAGGCGAAATCGACCCTTCGCGAGATGCTCGGCGGTATGTTCGGCGAATCGTCGAAAAAGGTCGTCATTGAGGAGTTCCTTTCCGGAATCGAATGCTCGGTGTTCGTCCTGACCGACGGCAACGGCGGCTACCGTATTCTCCCCGTCGCGAAAGACTACAAGCGTATCGGCGAGGGCGATACCGGCCTGAATACCGGCGGCATGGGTGCGGTCAGCCCCGTTCCGTTCGCCGACGAAACCTTTATGGCGAAAGTCGAGGAGCGTATCGTCCGCCCGACCGTCGACGGTCTGCGCCGTCGCGGAATAACCTACCGCGGCTTTATCTTCCTCGGGCTGATCAACGTCGGCGGCGAGCCGATGGTGATCGAATACAATGTCAGAATGGGCGACCCGGAGACCGAGGCCGTCATGCCCCGTATCGAGAGCGATCTCGTCGAACTGCTCGCTGCCGCCGCCCGCGGCGACCTCGGGACGCTGACGCTCCGTCAGTCGCCGCTGACCGCCGTGACGGTCATCATGGTTTCCGGCGGCTATCCCGGCTCATACCCGAAAGGACTCCCGATAACCCTTCCCGAACTGCCGTCCGACGGCGCGACTATCGTCTTCCACGCCGGAACCCGCCTCGACGGCGACCGCCTGGTTACATCCGGCGGACGCGTGCTGGCCGTCACCTCGCTGGCCGAAGATATCCCCTCGGCTCTGGCGCGGTCGTTCGCTGTTGTCGACCAGATCAAGTTCGAGGGCGAATACCACCGCCGCGACATCGGCCGCGACCTCCTTGGTCGATGAAACCGAGAGAGATAGCCCTGACGCGGATGCTGAGGGCGAGGTGGTTCGCTATCCTGTTGATACTCCTGTCGTTCGCCTCGGCGTTTTTCCCCGATGAGTGTCGCCCGATCTCGCTGACCCTCGCCGACCACCGCACGCTCTTCCCCGCCCCTTCGCGGTGGATCGCCGATCCGCAGTTATCGCGCTGGCTCGCGCTCGCCGCGAACCTCGGCGTCATCCTCGTCATGTTCTATATAAACCGGAGGTTCAACCTTCTGAGAACGATCAGCCTGCTGTTCGTCGCGATGTATGCCGTGATGGAGAGCGCGACGCCGTCGTCGCTGATGTGGTTCTCCGGCGGCCAGGTCGCCGCTCTGACGGTTATCGGCTGCATGGGAGTCATGTTCTCGGTCTACAACCGTCCGGAACTGACCCGTCGTGTCTTCCTCGTCTTCTGCCTCCTGGCGTCCTGCTCGCTGACCCAGATCGGATTTCCGGTCTATCTGGCGGTGTTCTTGATAGGGTGTGCCCAGATGCGTGTCTTCTCCTTCCGGACATTCGTCGCGGCCCTGCTCGGAATCGTGACGCCTCTGTGGATTGTCTTCGGCGCGGGAGTCCGCTCGCCCCACGACTTCCATATCCCGCCGATCGTCAACCCCTTCAGCGGTGTCGATCTGCAGGTCTCGCTACAGTTGTTCCTGACCGTCGGGTTCACGCTCCTTGTCGGCGTCGTGACCGGTGTCGCGAACCTTCTGCGGTTCATGAGGATGAACGCCCAAACCCGTTCGCTGAACGGGCTGCTCGGAATTATCGGGATCACGACCGGACTGATGGCTGTCGTCGACTTCACAAACATCGAATTCTATATACCCCTCCTTAACGCGACGACCGCGTTCCAGACCGGACACTTCTTCCGGATGAACCAGAAGCGCCGCGCCTATATTCTGATACTCGTTTTGCTGGCGGTCTATTCCGCCATGTGGTTATGGAAAATCCTTCTCTGAAAATCGTTATCGAAAGCCATATTCCCTTCATCCGGGGGATATTCGAGGCGGCCGGTATCGAGGTCGCCTATCTCGCTCCTGAGGAGATAACCCCCTCGGCGGTTGCCGATGCCGATGCACTGATTGTCAGAACACGTACGCGCTGCGACGAGGCGCTCCTCGGCAGTTCTCGTTGCCGGATTGTTGCGACGGCGACGATCGGAACAGACCATATAGACCTCGGCTGGGCCGCTTCGCGCGGTATCGCCGTTGCCAGTGCCCCCGGCTGTAACGCTCCGGCTGTTGCCCAATATGTCGCCGGAGCGGTCGCGACATGGTATCCACCGGCGGCGATGCGGCGGCTGACGCTCGGAGTTGTCGGCTACGGCCATGTCGGGCAGATTGTCGAACGGTGGGCCCGCTCGATCGGGATGCGTACGCTCCTTTGCGACCCTCCGCTCGAGCAGGGCGGATATCCGAGGCAGTTCTGCAGTCACGAGACGATACTCCGCCAGGCCGACATCGTGACCTACCATGTCCCGCTGACACGCGCCGGAGAATCCCCTTGTCCGACTTTCCATATGTTCGACAGCGTGGCCGCGGCAGAGATGCGCGGCGGACAGTCGCTGATTAATGCAGCCCGGGGGCCTGTCGCCGACACTGCGGCACTCGTCGGGGCGATTCGCGATGGGAAACTGCTCCACACGGCCGTAGACTGCTGGGAAGGGGAGCCGGAGGTCTCGCGAGAACTGCTGTCGCTCGCCTCGATCGCGACCCCACACGTCGCCGGCTATTCGCTCCAGGGGAAGATGCGCGCGACCAGGATGGCGGTCGACGCCGTCGCCCGTTTCTTCGGCCTCGAAGTCGAATATCCCGAAGAGTTCCGGACGCTGCTGCCGGTGCCTCCGTCGCTGACCTCCTCCGATCTCCTCGAGGCCTCGCTTCGTCTCGAGCGGGACACCGCGCAGTTCCGCCGCGATCCCGGCCTCTTCGAAACCCTCCGGAACACCTACGACCTCCGCCGCGAACCGGGCCAGACAGCAGGCTGAGCCGGCAGGGAGGGGGCGGAACCAAACGGCGCGGTTCGGTGTTCTAATTGATGAACCAGAAAATTCCGAATCATTATGTTCCGCAAGATTACCGAGGGGATTATGGCTGTCGGAGTCGCCGACACCGATCTCGACAAATTCGAAAACCAGTACCCTCTGACATCGGGTATAACCTATAACTCATACATTGTCAGGGATGGCGACGCCGTAGCCGTCATCGACTCCGTCGACCGCCGCCGCGGCGACGAGTGGTTCTCCAATCTCGAGGCAGCCCTCGGAGGCGCCTCTGTCGGCTGGCTCGTCATCCAGCATATGGAGCCGGACCATTCGGCCATGATCGGGGAGTTCCTCTCGCGCTACCCCGGGGCTGTCGTCGTCAGTTCGGCCGTCGGGCTGAAGATGCTCCGGCAGTTCTTCCCCGAGGCCGATTTCGAGGGCCGGACGATCACGGTCGGCGACAACTCGACCCTGACGGTCGGGAGCCGCGAACTCAGAATCGCGACCGCCCCGATGGTCCATTGGCCCGAAGTCTTCGTCACCTACGACAGTCGCGACAAGGTTCTCTTCACGGCCGACGCCTTCGGAACCTTCGGCACCGAAGAATCCCCCCGCGAGGTCTGGCCCGACGAGGCCCGGCGCTACTACGCGAACATCGTCGGGAAATACGGCGCCCAGACTGACCGCCTGCTGAAGAAAACGGCTTCGCTCGGCCCTGTCGAAAAGATCGCGCCGCTCCACGGCCCGGTTCTCTCCGGAGAGGATATCGACGAGGCCATGCGGCTCTACAGCCTCTGGAGCCAGTACCGCCCCGAAGATCCCGCCCTCGTTGCGGTCACCTACGCCTCGATCTACGGCAACACCGCCTCGGCCGCGCTCTACCTCGCCGGCCGTATCGAACAGGCCGGACGACCGGTCGTCACGGTCGACCTATGTCGCCAGGACGCCTCGTTCGGCGTCGCCGAAGCGTTCCGCGCCGGAACCGTCGTGTTCGCCTCGGCGACGTGTGACGGAGGGATTTTCCCCCCGATGCGCGACTTTATCCACCATCTCCTCGACAAGGGGCTGCGCGACCGCCGTGTCGCCTTCGTCGAGAACGGTTCGTGGGCTCCCGCTGCCGCCCGATTGATGACCTCGATGGTCTCCGGAATGAAAAATATGACGACGGTCGGCGAGACCGTGACGATAACGTCGGCGATGGATGGCTCGACTCGATCACGGCTCGATTCGCTCGCCGAAGCGATCGCCGCCGAACCCGAAGCAGTTCAGTAGAGCCATGTGGTTCGTCGAGACATTACGCCATACGCCCGCACTGGCCGTCTTCCTGACAATCGGACTCGGGTTCCTTCTCGGGCGGCTGAAATTCAAAGGATTCTCGCTCGGGACGGTCACGTCAGTGCTGATTGTCGGAGTGCTCGTCGGCCAGATGGATATCGATGTCGGGGGACCGTTGCAGATGGTGTCCTTCATGCTCTTTCTCTTCTGTATCGGCTATAGCGTCGGGCCGGAGTTTTTCAGCGCGATGCGGGGCGACGGCCTGAAACAGGTTCTGTTTGCTGTCGTTGTCTGCGCCATGATTCTGCTGACGTCGTGGGGCGTGGCTCTATGGATGGGGCTCGATCCGGGGCAGGCCGCCGGAATGATGGCCGGAGCCTCGACAGCCTCGCCGGTTGTCGGCGCGGCTTCCGACGCCGTCAGCGGTCTCAATGCTCCGACCGACCATATAACCGAGATGATCAATGCGATTCCCGTATGCTACGCGATGACTTATGTTTTCGGCACCATCGGGGCCGTCTGGCTGCTCGGCTATGTCGGTCCGACGATGATGGGCGGAATCGACCGCGTCAGGCAACTGACCCGCGAATATGAACTGGCCCACACCTCGTCGGTCGCCGGCGATGACCCCTCGCAGTTCGACGCCGACCGCCCCGTAACCTACCGTGCCTACAAGGCCGACGGTTCCTGGATGGACCGTCCTCGGAAGGTCGCGGAGATCGAGGCCGAGTTCGTCGCCCGCTGCAAACGGATAACTGTCGAGCGTATCAGACACGGAGCCGATGGCGCGATTTCCGATGCGACCGACTCGGATATTGTCGCTCCGGGCGACCGGATTGTCATCTCCGGACGCCGAGAGATGGTTGTCGGCGATCATGGCTGGCTCGGCGTCGAAGTCGCCGATATCGACCTGCTGTCGTTTCCGGTCGAATCGGTCGATGTGACGGTCTCGCGCGTATCAGCCGGAACGACACTTCGCGCTCTGGTCGATCGTCCATGGATGGACGGCGTCGACATCCTGACAGTCAGCCGCGACGGAAAATCCGAGGCTCCTAGACCGGAGATGACAACCGCGGCGGGTGATATCGTGAAGATAATCGGACGAAAGAAACGGGTCGACGATGCGGCAGTCCGTCTCGGCTATCCCGAGCGGCGAACCAACGCGACCGACTTTGTCTTCGTCGGATTCGGTGTCTTTCTCGGCGGTCTCCTCGGCGTTCTTGCTGTCCATTTCGGCGATGTATCGGTCAGTCTCGGCACCAGCGGAGGAGCCCTTGTCGCCGGACTCCTGCTCGGATGGCTGAGGTCGAAGCGACCCGTCTACGGCTCGATCCCGAAGGCGTCGCTCTGGGTCTTCAACAACCTCGGACTGAACATGTATATCGCTGTTGTCGGGATTACCTCCGGCCCCTCGTTTGTCAGTTCGTTTGAAGCCGTCGGTCCGAAGATCTTCCTGGCGGGGATGATTGTCACCCTCGTTCCGATGTTTCTTGCCCTCGTGTTGAGTTACAAAGTCTTCAAATTCCATCCGGCAATCGCCCTCGGCTGTTGTGCCGGCGCCCGCAAGACGACCGCCGGCCTCGGCGCCGTCCAGGAACGCCTCGGCAGCACCGTCCCCGCCCTCGGCTACACGATCACCTACGCCATCTCGAATACCCTTCTGATCATCCTCGGTATCCTTCTGGTCCTGCTCCTGGCCTGACGTGGCACTTAAAGGCCTTAAAGGTCTGGTTGAAACCGTGTAAACAGCGCGATCGCCCGGCGGCCTGGAGGGGCTGTCGGGCGATCGCGGCGAAATGGGGGGGGGAGGGGAGGGTCAGAGTTCGGCGCGGACGGCGTCGAAGATTTGCTGCATGCGGTCGGCGGGGAGCTGCTGTTTTTTGCTGAAGTCGAGGTCACCTTCGCGGGAGATCGGGATGAGGTGGATGTGGGCGTGCGGGACTTCGAGACCGATGACTGCGACGCCTATGCGCTTGCAGTCTACCGCTTTCTTCAGGGCTGTGGCGATCCGCTTGGCGAAGAGGGTCAGCGAGGCGTAGTCTTCGTAGGGGAGGTCGAAGATATAACTGACTTCGTTTTTCGGGACGACAAGGATATGGCCCGGCTGGACGGGGTTGATGTCCATAAAGGCGAAGTTCTTTTCGTCTTCGGCGATTTTGTAGCAGGGGATTTCGCCGTTGATGATGCGTGTGAAGATCGATGCCATGTCTGCCGTTTTAGAAACTGATTTCGACAATTTCGAATTTCATCAGGCCTGCGGGGACCTTGATCTCGACTGTTTCGCCGAGTTTGTGGCCGAGAAGTCCTTTGGCAATCGGGGTGCTTGATCCGATCTTCTTTTCGCGGAGGTTCGCCTCGCTGTCGGCGACGATCGTATATTCGGCGACCATCCCGTTTGCGACATTACGGATTTTGACGCGGTTGAGAATCTGGATCTCGTCGGTGTTCAGGTTGCTTTCGTCGATAATGCGGGCGTTGGCAACGAGGTCTTTCAGTTGGGCGATTTTCATTTCGAGCATACCCTGGGCCTCTTTGGCTGCGTCGTACTCGGAGTTTTCAGAAAGGTCACCTTTGTCGCGGGCTTCGGCGATTGCGCGCGAGATTTCGGGGCGTTTGACCGATTCGAGATACGCGATCTCTTCCATTTTCTTCTTGTAACCTTCCCGGGTCATATAAGTGATAGCCATAATTGTAGCGTTTTTGTTTTTTTTAATTCGACAATAAAAAAAATAAGGAGCCTGCTGGCGGAGAGAACGTGCAGGACCCTGGTTAATCGATTCCGTTTCGGAATTGTGGCGACAAAGTTACAACTTTTTATCGGAACGACCAAATTTTCCGGCCTAAAATCGCTCGAAAAACCGATGGCGGCTGTGGCGGGTCAAAAAAATTTCTCCATATCGGGATTTATTGGTAAATTTACGCGAAATTTGAAACCCTTAGATATATCATACCGATGACCGAACGCATAATCGAATGTGTCCCTAACTTCAGCGAGGGACGAGATATGGCTGTCATTAAACAGATTACAGACGAGATAGAGAGTGTCGCAGGTGTCCGCCTGCTCGATGTCGACCCCGGGGAGGCTACGAACCGGACGGTCGTCACGTTTGTCGGCTCACCCGAGGATGTTGTGGAGGCCGCATTCCGCGCCGTCAGAAAAGCCGCCGAACTGATTGACATGCGCCGCCACCACGGCGCCCACCCGCGAATGGGTGCGACCGATGTGCTGCCGCTGATTCCGGTATCGGGCGTGACGCTCGAGGAGTGTGCGGCGATGGCCCGCGAACTCGGGCGGCGTATCGCCGACGAGCTACGTATACCGGTCTACAGTTACGAAGCCGCCGCATTCACCCCCGAGCGAAAGAATCTGGCCGTCTGCCGCCGCGGCGAGTATGAGGCTCTACCCGAGCGGATGGGAACCCCCGGCGAGGCCCCCGATTTCGGAGACCGCCCCTTCGACGAGGCGATTGCCCGGACCGGCGCGACGGCCGTCGGAGCCCGCGACTTCCTGATCGCCGTCAACTATAACCTGAACACGACCTCGACCCGCCGCGCCAACGCCGTCGCCTTCGATGTCCGCGAGAAGGGACGCCCTCTGCGCCAGGGGCCGCTGGTGACCGATCCGGTTGTCAAGGACGAGAACGGGAAGACGGTCATGCAGCCCGGAACCCTGAAGGGGACAAAGGCGATCGGATGGTATATCGACGAATACGGAATCGCCCAGGTCTCGATGAACATAACCGACATCAACGCGACCCCGCTCCATATCGCTTTCGAGGAGGTCTCCCGCGCCGCCCGCGAAAGGGGCCTGCGCGTGACCGGAACCGAGATTGTCGGGCTGATCCCGAAGCGAACCCTGATCGAAGCCGGACGCTATTTCCTCCACCGCCAGCAGCGCTCGACCGGAATCCCCGAGGAGGAGATAATCCGTATCGCAGTCAAATCGATGGGACTCGACGACCTGAAACCGTTCCGACCCGAGGAGAAGGTCATCGAATATATGCTCGCCGCCGACACCCGGAGCCGGAGCCTCTGCGACCTGAGCGCCCGCGCCTTCGCCGACGAAACCGCCAGCGAATCGCCCGCCCCCGGCGGGGGTTCGATATCGGCGTATATGGGTGCACTCGGCTCGGCCCTGGCGACGATGGTTGCCAATCTGTCGGCTCACAAGCCTGGCTGGGACCTCCGCTGGCGCGAGTTCTCGGACTATGCCGACCAGGGTTGTGCGATAACCGACCGGCTTCTGCGCCTGGTCGACGAAGACACCGGGGCATTCAACGCGATCATGGCGGTCTTCTCGATGCCGAAATCGACCGAAGAGGAGCGCCGCGCCCGCGCCGAAGCCCTCGAGGCCGCGACGCTCCGCGCGACCGAGGTTCCGCTGCGGACGATGGAGACAGCCTCCGAGGCGTTCCCGCTTCTGCGGGCAATGGCCTCCGAAGGGAACCCCAACAGCGTCAGCGATGCCGGAGTCGGCGCCCTGGCCGTCCGCTCGGCCGTCGTCGGCGCCTCGCTGAATGTCCGGATCAACGCCGCTTCGCTTCGCGACCGCGAGGCTGCCG
>JAMPGR010000049.1 GCA_023663805.1 Clostridium sp.
CCCGACCCTCTGCTTGTAAGGCAGACGCTCTGAACCAGCTGAGCTAAGCGCCCTCGAGGTCGCACATCAGGAGAACTGTTTGTCGTAGAATCTGTTTTGTGGGCGCTGAGGGATTCGAACCCCCGACCCTCTGCTTGTAAGGCAGACGCTCTGAACCAGCTGAGCTAAGCGCCCGTTCTCCGTTTGAGCGGTGCAAAGTTACAACCGTTTTTCCATTCCGCCAAATTTTTCGCAAAAAAAACGTCTGAAACCGCCCTCGGTCAACCGATCGTCAACTGATACGGCCCCAATCGACCGTTTTGTCGAACGTCCCGGCAAGTTCGGCGGCAAGCACACGCCCCTCCGCGGAGGTCAGCGACGGATCGGCGGCGAGAAATTCCTCGGCAGCCTGGCGCGCAGCGGCGACAATCTGTCCGTCGGTCACAAGAGACGCGATCTTCAGGTCGAGCGCGACACCGCTTTGCATCGTCCCCTCGAGGTCGCCCGGTCCGCGCATCTTCAGGTCGGCCTCGGCGACAACGAAGCCATCGGTCGTCGAGGTCATGATCTCGAGGCGGCGGCGAGTTTCGGGAGCGATATTCTCGCGCGTCATCAGAACGCAGAAACTCTGCCCCTCGCCGCGCCCGACACGTCCGCGCAACTGATGTAGCTGCGACAGCCCGAACCGCTCGGCGTTCTCGATCACCATCGTTGTCGCGTTCGGGACATTGACACCGACCTCGATCACGGTTGTCGCGACGAGGATATCGGCCTCTTGGTTGGCGAAGCGCTGCATCTGCTCATCCTTCTCGGCGGGACGCATGCGGCCGTGGACATACGCGACGCGATAACTGCGGAAGGTCTCGCAGACCTGTTCGTAGCCCTCCTCGAGGGAACGGAGGTCGACCTTCTCGTTCTCCTTTATCAGCGGATAGACGATATAGGCCTGGCGACCCTGGCGCAACTGGCGGGTAATCCCCTGGTAGACCGACAGACGCTGGGAGTCGTAGCGCAGGAGCGTATGGACAGGCTTGCGTCCCGGCGGGAGTTCGTCGATGACGGAGACATCGAGGTCGCCGTAGACCGTCATCGCGAGTGTGCGCGGAATCGGGGTCGCCGTCATGACGAGGACATGGGGAGGGATCCGGTTCTTGCGCCACATCCTGGCGCGCTGGGCGACACCGAAACGATGCTGCTCGTCGATCACGGCGAAACCGAGGTTCCGGAAGCGGACATTCTCCTCGATGACGGCGTGGGTCCCGACGAGAATATGGAGCGAGCCGTCGAGGAGTTGTTCGGAGATAACGGCCCGTTCGCGCGCCGGAGTCGACCCGGTCAGCAGTTTTATGTTGACGCCGAGCGGAGCGACAAGTTCGCTGAGGGTATCGAAATGCTGGGTCGCAAGAATCTCGGTCGGGGCCATCAGACACGCCTGGGTGTCGTTGTCGAGGGCGATCAGCATCGTCATCAGGGCGACCAGCGTCTTGCCGCTTCCGACGTCGCCCTGGAGCAGCCGGTTCATCTGCCGGCCGGAGCCCATGTCGGCTCGGATTTCGCGGATCACGCGCTTCTGTGCCTCGGTCAGCGGAAAGGGTAACTGCCGGTTGTAGAAATCATTAAAGTAGCGACCGATCCGACTGAAACGGAATCCCCCGGCCGCACTCTGTCGACGGCGGGCGTAGCGGAGGATGTTCAACTGGAGCATGAACAGTTCGTCGAACTTCAGCCGCTCGCGCGCCCGCTGGAGTTCGCGCGGATCGCGGGGATTGTGGACCGTCACGAGCGCCTGGCGCAGCGGCATCAGCCGGAGCCGTTCGATAACCGACCGCGGAAGCGGGTCGGGGATTTCCGTGGCGGTCGAGAGAATCTGGTTTGCCAGTGTGAAAAAAGTCTTCGAAGAGAATCCGGCCGTACGGAGCCGTTCGGTCAGGGGGTATACACCGCGCATCCCCGCCTCGCCGTGGATGCTCTCTGCCTTGTCGACCTCGGGATGAGCCATACTCCAGGTTCCGGCAAACTCGGCCGGTTTGCCGAAGATAACATATTCCGAGCGGGTGTCGTAGAGCCCCTTGATTCGCTGGATACTCCGGAACCAGACGACCTCCATCGTCGCCGAACCATCCGTAAACAACCCGACCAGGCGAAGTTTCGCACCCTCGCCACGGGTCGTGAACGTCACGAAACGACCGCGGACCTGCACCATCGGCATCTCCCCGCCGAACGAGCGTATCTTCCAGACGGTCGTCCGGTCGACATAGTGGGTCGGAAAATGATGGAGCAGATCGAAGAATGTCTTTATCCCGAGCTGCTTGTCGAGGAGTTCGGCGCGTTTCGGCCCAACCCCCTTCAGATATTTTATGTCAGTCTCGCGCAGCGGTTTCACGGCAGACCGAATATCGTTTCGGCGACGGCGATGTCGGCTGGATTCGTAATCTTTATATTGCGCCACGATCCGGGAGTCAGCACAACCTTTTCTCCGGCGGCCTCGACAACGGAGGCGTCGTCGGTGAAACTCCCGGAGAAGGGGGCGGAATAGGCCCGCCGGAGCGTCTCGAGGCGAAACACCTGGGGGGTCTGGACCGAGTGGTAGAGACTCCGGTCGACAGCCTCAGTCGCGCCCGAGGGGGTGTCGACTCTAAGCGAATCGGTCACCGCGACCGCCGGGATAGCCCCGGCCGCTCCGGCCCCGACAGCCTCGACAGCCTCGCGGACAACCTCCGCGGGGAGGAGCGGACGCGCCCCGTCGTGTACCGCGACAATCGTCTGCGGCGGCACAGCCGAGAGCGCCATGACAGCATTTCGGACCGACTCCCAGCGAGTTGCCCCTCCATAGACAATCCGGGGGGAGTCGAACCCATACATTTCGCAGAGATCGAGCCAGAACAATTCCTTTTCGCGGCTGACGACCAGGAGCATCTCCCCGTCGGGGAGTGCGCGGCGAAGGGCTTCGATCGTGTGCATCAGAACAGGACGCCCAGCCATCGGGCAGAACTGCTTCGGCAGTTCTGAGCCGAAACGGCTGCCGGTTCCGGCAGCGACAACGACCGAGACCGTCGCAGGCATCGTAGTCGGGATCTGGGTCATTCCTCCTCCCCTCCAGAGAGCGAGCGGTGCATCGCGGCGGCCGCACGGCGGCCGTCGCCCATGGCGAGAATAACCGTTGCGCCTCCGCGGACGATGTCACCTCCGGCATAGAGTCCCGGACAGTCGGACCGGAGCGTCTCTTCGTCGACCTCTATCGTTCCGCGACGCGAAACGACGATTCCGTCGAACGACCGGGGCACAATCGGGTTCGGCGAGACACCGACACTGACAATCACCTCGTCGACCGCGATCTCCTCGACCGCGCCCTCGACCGGAACCGGACTGCGGCGCCCGGAGGCATCGGGCTCGCCGAGTTCCATCCGCTGCAGACGCATGGCACGCACGCGCCCCTGCTCGTCACCGATATATTCAACCGGATTATGGAGCGTCATGAACTCGACACCCTCCTGGCGCGCATGACGCACCTCCTCGACGCGTGCCGGCATCTCCTGCTCGCTGCGGCGGTAAACGATAATCGCCCGTTCGGCTCCCATTCGCAGGGCCGTGCGAACCGAATCCATCGCCGTGTTACCTCCGCCAATGACCGCGACGACACGGCCGCGCTGGACCGGAGTCATATAGCCGGGCAGTCCGGCTCCCATCAGGTTGACACGCGTCAGGTATTCATTGCTCGACATAATCCCGACCAGATTCTCTCCGGGGATACCCATAAAGCGCGGCAAGCCGGCGCCGGAGGCAACGAAGACCCCGTCGAAACCGATTGCGGCGAGATCGGCCTGGCTGAGGGTCTTCCCGACGACACAATCGGTCTGGAACTCGACCCCCATGCGGCGCAGGGTGTCGATCTCGCGGTCGACTACGGCGTTCGGAAGGCGGAATTCGGGTATGCCATATTTCAGGACTCCACCGATCTCGTGGAGAGCCTCGAAGACCGTCACCCGATAGCCGCGGCGGGCCATTTCGCCGGCGAAAGTCAGTCCGGCGGGCCCGGAACCGACGACAGCAATGCGGCGGCCGTTCTCAGGAGCGACAACCGGATCGGGCATGCCGACAACCGCCGACATATCGGCGGCAAAGCGCTCGAGCCAGCCTATCGCGACAGGCTCGCCGCCCATACGGTGGTAGATACATTTCGACTCGCACTGCCGCTCCTGGGGGCAGACACGGCCGCAGACCGCCGGGAGCGTACTCGACCGGCGGATGACGGTCGCCGCCCCGACATAGTCGCCGCGCTGGATGTTCTTGACGAACGAGGGAATGTCAATCGCAACCGGACATCCGGTCACACACTGGGGCGAGGGGCAGTCGAGACAGCGGGTTGCCTCGAGACGGGCCTGGTCGATACTGAGGCCGCGGTTAACCTCCTCGGAGCGGCTGCCGGTTCGCCATCCGGCGGGAAGTTCGGCCATCGTCGCGCGGGGAATACGGCGGCGTTCAGCAGCGGGGATTGCATCGCGCAGGGCGCGGCGCCAGGGAGCCTCGCGGTCAGCGTGTTCCCCGTTATGTTTTTCGATATCTTTGTTTTCCATCTGTCGGGTTTCTTTCGGATTAGTTATATGCCTTCAAGCGTTTTATCATACCGTCGAAGTCGACCTCGTGGGCGTCGAATTCCGGACCGTCGATACAGACAAAGCGGGTCTTCCCGCCGACGGTGACACGGCATGCGCCGCACATCCCTGTTCCGTCGACCATTATCGTATTGAGCGAACAGATCGTCCGGATTCCGTAGGGGCGGGTCAGTTCGGCGACGAACTTCATCATAACGGCCGGACCTATGGCGACGACCTCGTCGACCTTTTCGCGCTCGATAACGGCACGGACACCTTCAGTCACCAGCCCTTTCTGTCCGCGCGATCCGTCGTCGGTCATGATAATTACCTCGTCGGAGCAGGCGGCCATCTCCTCGTCGAGAATGATCAGCCCCTCATTTCGCGCCGCCAGGACACTGACAACGCGGTTCCCCGCCTCCTTGAATGCCCGGGCAATCGGCAGGAGAGGGGCAACCCCGACACCGCCTCCGCAGCAGACGACCGTCCCTACCCGACCGATTTCTGTCGCGCGTCCGAGCGGCCCGACCATATCGGTCAGCATCCCACCAGGCTCGAGCGCGCAGATCAGCGCGGTCGAGGGTCCGACATTCTGGACAACGAGCGTTACGGTTCCCCTCTCCGGGTCCGCATCTGCGATTGTCAGCGGTATGCGCTCGCCCTTCTCTCCGACCCGGACAATCACGAAATGACCGGCGCGGCGGGCGCGGGCAATCAGGGGAGCCTCGACGACGAGTTTCACCACATTAGGCGAAAAAACGACCTTTTCGATTATTCTGTTCATAGGTTGTGTGAAAATTGTTGATGCAAAATTAAGCCAAATTCGCGGAATCTCCTTAATTTTGTAGTTCATAATCTAACCACGAACATAACAAACATGAAAAAAATCATCTGTGGAGCCCTAGCTCTGACCTTCGCGGCCACTGCCGCCACCGCCGACGACAAAATCGTCGTTCCGGACAGCACCGGTTTCAAATTCACCGATGTCAAGGTAATCAAGACGACCCCGGTACGCGACCAGAACAAATCGGGGACATGCTGGGCCTTCTCCTCGACCACCTTCCTCGAGGACGAACTACTCCGCAAGACCGGAAAGGAATATGACCTGTCGGAGATGTTCACCGTCCGTCACTGCTACAGCGACAAGGCCGACAAATATGTACGCATGCAGGGTAAAATCAACCTGTCGCAGGGTGGTTCGGGCCTCGATGTTCCCTATGTCTGGAAGAAATACGGCGTTGTCCCCGAAGAGGCATACCGCGGTCTCTCCTACGGCGAGGACAACCATGTCCACGGCGAGATGGAGGCTGTCCTGAAGTCGTATGCCGATGCCGTCGTCTCGAACCCGAACCGCCGTCTGTCGACCGCGTGGAAAAAAGGATACGAGGGTGTGCTCGACGCATACCTCGGCGAACTCCCCGAGACCTTCGTCTACGAAGGGAAGACCTACACCCCGAAGTCTTTCGCCGAATCGCTCCCGATCGATATCGACGACTATGTAGCCGTCACCTCCTGGACCCACCATCCCTATAACGAGCCGTTCGTCCTCGAAGTCGCCGACAACTGGCTCTTCGGCCAGTATAACAACGTCGAACTCGCCGACCTGAAGGCTATCGTTGATAACGCTGTCGAAAAAGGATATCCGGTCGCATGGGCCGCCGACGTCAGCGAAAAGGGATTCAAATGGCGCAACGGATACGCAGTCATCCCGAAGGCAAAGACCGAAGCCGACCTCGACGGAACAGAACTCTCGCGCTGGGTACAACTCTCGGATGCCGACCGCGAAGCCGAGCGCTATGACATAAAAGGTCCGGTCGAAGAGATAACCGTCACCCCCGAGACGCGCCAGGAGATGTTCGACCGCCAGGAAACGACCGACGACCACGGTATGGAAATCGTCGGCAAGGCTGTCGACCAGAACGGCAACCGCTACTACAAAGTCCGCAACTCCTGGGACACCAACCAGCTCTACGGCGGATTCTTCTATGTCTCCGAGCCCTACTTCCTTGCCAAGACCCTCGATATCCTGGTCAACAAGGAGGCTATCCCCGCCGACATCCTGAAGAAAATGAATCTCCGCTGAGCGAAACGCCATGACTCCGACAAAAGAGAGTAACGACCGCAGCGCAGCGACGGCCGAACCCCAGAAGGGTCGGCCGTCGCCCTGGCGCGCCGTCCTGAAATACGGCGTTCCGCTGGCAATCAGCGTCGGACTCTGCTACCTGCTGTTCACCGGCTTCGACTTCCGCGAGATGATGGAAATCGTACGCCGCGACTGCGACTTCCGCTGGTTCGGCGCAGTCATCGTAGTCAGCATCTTCTCCCATATCTTCCGGGCGATGCGCTGGCAGATCCAGCTCCGCGCCCTCGACGTCCGTCCGCCGCTGTTCTACACGATTCTCAGTATCTTCGGGACCTACGCCGTAAACCTCGTCTTGCCCCGTCTCGGCGAACTTTGGCGCACGGGCTACATCGCCAGCCGCCAGCGCGCGAGTTTTACGACAGTCTTCGGTTCGATGGTAGCCGACCGTCTCGCCGATACGATTACGGTACTCCTGCTGACGGTCGCGACCTTCCTGCTGGCCGGAAACCAGCTCCTCAGTTACCTCGCCCAGAATCAGGAAAGTTACGACCGGATTCTGGCGATGCTGACCTCCCCAGGGCTCTGGCTCGGCATTGCGGCAGTCGTCGCCGTCATATGGGCGATTTTCGCCCGCTTCCCCGAAAACCGCGTCGTCGCGAAGATACGCGAGATCTGGAACGGACTCTGGAAAGGGTTCGCCGTGATCGCCAGCATGCCCGGCCGCGGCCGCTGGCTCCTGCTGACGGTCTGCATCTGGGGGTGCTACTTCCTCCAGCTCTACCTGGCCTTCTTCGCCTTCCCGCTGACAGCCGAGGTCGCAACCCACTATGGCATTATCGCTATCCTCGTCTGCTTCGTTCTGTCGAGTATCTCGATGGGTGTCCCCTCGAACGGCGGAATCGGACCCTGGCAGTGGGCGATTATCTTCGGGCTGGGTCTCTACTCGGCCGGAATCCCCGGACTGACCCGCGAATATGCGGCGTCGTTCGCCAACCTCGTCCTCGGTATCCAGACACTGCTGCTGATTATCCTCGGACTCTTCACATTCATCTGTATCGCCGTCGACAAACGGCGTAACAAACCGACAACCGAAACAAACCGATGACCGACACATCGAACCCCACAGCCGCAATCGCGCTGCCCCTCGAGGACTTCCCAATCGAGGACGACAACAACACGACGACCTCCGGCAGTTCTGCCGCCGAAGGCCAGACGCCCGAACGCCGCATCGACTTCGATTCGCGCCGCGCCGAAAATGGCGGCGGTAGCGACGGATCAGAGCCCCCCTGCGAAACTCCGCGGCGCCACAGGCGGCGCGGATGTTTCTGGACCGTGTTCATCCTGATCATCGCCGTCGCCCTGGCCGCCGTCTACTGGTTCCGCTACGCGAGTCCTTATGCCGAAGACTGTGTTCAGCGGGGATATATAACGAATATCGAAAAGCGGGGCCTCGTCTTCAAAACCTACGAGGGGGAGATGCGCTGTATCGACGCGATGGCCGATACCTCCCGGACCTACGACGGACGTCCGATGCTTTTCAGCATCCCCGACCGCGACCTCGCCCTGCGGCTCCAGAAGGTCCAGAATACCCTGGCGGTCGTCACGCTGACCTATGAGCGCTATTACGGCATACTCCCCTGGCGCGGAGCGTCGCGCCTGGTCGTGACCGCAGCCGAAATCGAACCGGAGAAGGAGGCTGCTCCACTGCCGGAACCGACTGTCAAACAGTCTGAGCCCGAACCCACTCCAGCCGTCCAGACAGTCATACCTACTCCGTCTGCAGACTCGGTCTCCAACGCCGACACAACCGCATCTGCCGAGCCATGAAGCCAATATTCCTCATAGGGTTCATGGGTTCGGGGAAATCGACTCTCGGACGCGCCGTCAGCCGTGCGACCGGACTGCAACTAATTGACCTCGACCACTATATCGAGGCGCGTTTCCGACGTACTATCCCCGAAATTTTTGCGACCGAAGGTGAGGTGCGCTTCCGCGACCTCGAGCGGCGGATGCTCGCCGAAGTCGGCGAATTCGAGGATGTCATCGTCGCCTGCGGCGGCGGCACACCCTGCCAGCCCGGGAATATAGACTACATGAACAATGCCGGAACGACCATCAGACTCCGAGCTTCGGAAGAGCGACTCCACGACCGACTCAAAAAAGGGCGCCGCAAGCGTCCGGCTATTGCCTCGTTGTCTGACAACGAAATCCTCGAGACCATCCGGCGAATGACCGTCGAACGGGAGCCGTTCTACTCCCGCGCACAACATACTTTCCCCTCCGATCTGCTCGAAAACAGCGAAGAGATCGCCGCATCGACCGAACGATTTATCGAAATGTTCAACCTTCCTAGAAAGACAGAACAATGAACCCCCTGAGCACAACCACGCCAACAACTCTTCCGCAGGAGATGCCGGTCGCCTCGCGCCGACGCGGCATCACAATCGGACTGCCAAAATGCTCCGATCCGAACGAACTCCGTTTTCCGCTGACCCCCGAGGGGGCGAGAATGCTCGTCGAGGAGGGATTCACCGTCAGGATGCAGGCCGACGCCGCAGCGTCGATCCACTACACCGACAACCAGTATGCACGCTGCGGTGTCGACATCGTCG
>JAMPGR010000004.1 GCA_023663805.1 Clostridium sp.
CATCCCCGTCGCCCGCCTCCGCCGCGACCTCTGACCGGGGGGCTCTCAGGCTGCCGCGCTGTGGCGGCGCAGACGGCGCAGTTCGGGGAGGACGAGGATGACGGTCACAACCGTCGCCATCACGTCGCTCGCCGGGAACGCATACCAGACGCCGTCGAGATCCATTATCCCCGGAAGCCACAGCAACAGCGGAATCAGGAAGATGACCTGGCGCGACAGACTGAGGAAAATCGACCGCCCGACCTTTCCGAGCGACTGGAACAGCGTCGTCGAGACAATCTGGAACCCGACGACCCAGAACATGACGAACACACACCGGAACGCGTGGTCGGTCATCGCGATCAGTCCGGCATCTTTCGTGAATGCCCGGGCAATCAGGTTCGGAACGGTCAGTCCGGCCAGTTCTCCGACGACGCAGACAACCGATGCCGCTGCAACCGCCAGCAGGTAGGTCCGCTGGAGCCGTCCGTAGTGTCCGGCGCCGTAATTATATCCGATAATCGGCTGCATACCCTGGCAGAGGCCGATGATGCCCATCGTCAGCAGCGACGCGTAGGTCGAGAAGATTCCGGCGGCGGCGATTGCCGTGTCCCCGCCGTAGTGGTAAAGGCTTCGGTTCAGCAGGACGTTGATGAAGCAGTTGGCGAAGTTGACAAGGCTCGGCGCCGCGCCGATTCCGATTACCGGCAGGATGATCGACCAGCGCAGGCCGTAGGTCCCGCGGCGGAAGCGCAGGGTCGACCGGGGGTTGAAGAAGTGGGAGATGACAAACAGCGCTGAGACAGCCATCGAGATGTTGGTCGCTATGGCCGCGCCGCGTATCCCCATATCGAGCCAGAAGATGAAAATCGGATCGAGGATTATGTTCGCCCCCGCGCCGATGAACATCGTGACCATCGCACGGGTAGGGTAGCCCGAGGCGCGCATGATATTGTTGAAACTGAACGACAGGTTCGTCAGCAGCAGGCCCGGCAGGAGCCAGACCATATAGTCGCGGGCGTAGGGGAGGGTCACGTCGCTGGCGCCGAAGGCTCTCAGGACCGGATCGATGAAGATCGCGAAGATGCCGATATAGACCAGGGCGTTGACCAGGGTCAGCGTCATCGAGTTGCCCAGGACATGCTCGGCGTCGCCCCGGCGTTTGGCGCCGAGAAGGATCGAGATCCGCGCCGAGGCGCCGACGCCGATCAACACACCGACCGCCGCCGAGATGTTCATGACCGGGAACGTAATCGAGAGACCGGCGATCGCTTCGGGTCCGACCCCCTGGCCGATGAATATGCGGTCGACGATATTATAGAGCGAATTGACGAGCATCCCGACGACGGCCGGGATACTGTAGCGTAGAAGCAGGCGACCGACGCTTCCGGTCGCCAGTTCGTTCAGGCGTCCGCTGTCGGCCGCCTCTGTTGTCGGATTTTCAAGGTTTTCCATTTCGCGCGGGGTGTTCCTGTTGGTTTTATTTTCCGGTATATTTTCCGGAGCGGATGCGGTAGAGGGTCTCCTTTGTCAGACCGAGATAACTGGCGATCTGGGTCATCGGGACCCGCTCGAGCAGACGCGGATAGCATTTGAGCAGCCATCGGTAGCGCGACCGCGCCGAGGTGTTCTGCATCATCGCCAGCCGCTCCTCGAGATAGCGTATATAGTCGGTCATGGCGGTCATGATGAAGGGGAGTACTTTGTCGCGCAGGTCGGGGATGATCTCCTCCATCGTCGAGTAGATACGCCGCGGAAGGCAGAGGACGGTCGTCGGCTCGAGAAATTCGATCGAGGTGAAACTCTCGTCGGGGGCGTCGATCAGCGCGCGCGACAGGACGACGAATTCGTCCTCCATCGCGAACGAGTAGGTGTGTTCCCGTCCGTTCTCGAGATAATAGACGCGCGCCATTCCGCAGACGACGTAGAAGGCGTTGTTGTGGAGCTGCCGTCCGGAGATTGTCTCCCCGCGGCGGAACGTGCGCTCCTCCATCAGTTCGACGATCGTCTGCTGGTCTTCGGGCGAGAGGGAAAAGACGCGTGTGATTCGTTCGATCGGATGGGGCATGGCGTTTATTTCGTGCTGAACCGGTAACTCAGACCGAACGAGAATATCTCCTTGACCTGGAACTTGTGCCAGTCGTTGTCGGCCTGGCGCGGTGTCTGGGTGTCGTAGCGCATATGGACATAGATCTGGGTCGTCAGGAAACGGTTGACATCGAACGAGACCGTGTGTTCCCAGTCGCCGGTGAAATATTCGTAGTTCGTGAAGGCGTTCAGTGTCGATGTATAATTGATATTATAGGCGATTTTCCAGGTCATCTTGCAGTTCGTGCTCGAACCGAACGAATGGACCGCGACATGGCCCGGCTCGATACCGAAGTTTGTCTCGTTCAGCCGCGAACTGAGACATGTCTTCATGTTCCACGACAACGGCGAGATCGAGGCGTTGAACGAGAAGTTCTTCTTCGATATCTCGTAGGTCATACCGGCGCCGATCTTCAGGTCGCCGGGCGACAGGAACGACGACGTCAGGTTCCGGGTGTTAGACGCGTAGGAGTTCAGCAACTGGGTCCGGAAGTCGAGCATCAGCGAGTAGTACCAGTGGCGGACCGCCTTGTAGCCATATTTGCTCGAGATCTGGAAGAGGTCCTCGCTGATGGAGTAGTTTCGCAGCGAATCGTCGGGGGCGCTGTTGAGGCCGAGTTTATACTGGACCGTTGTCTCGAAGAGGGTGTTCGGGTGGAACGCCTCGTTCAGTTTGATATTCCAGTAGAGATTGGCGATCATGTTCAGGTTGTTGTTGCCGCCCTGATACCAGTTCGGCGAGATATAGGCCTGGGAGAACTGGAGCGATGCGCTGAAGGTGTTCAGCCAGTTGTAGCGCCCGATGTTCAGATTCATGTCGCTCGCCTGGCTCGCCGAAACCTGTCGGGGGTTCTCGCGGAGCACGAGCTGGGAGGTCATCGGCTCGATCGCCGCGCGGTAGTGTTTCGGCGGAACGGGAAGGTCGTCGAGGTTATAGCGGACCAGCGGGGCGAATTCCGACTCGAAGGCGCGCGAGGCGTTGTTCTGGAGCGAATGTTCCAGGGCCATGTCGTCGAGCCAGCCGTATATCCGCCCGGGGTTCTCGAGCAGATCGCGCGAGGGGTTTTCGGGGCGGACCATCGGGATCGAGTCGAAATAGCGGTAGCCGTCGAAGACGATCGGGGCGAGGGTCGCTTTCGGAAGGTTCCGGAATTCGAACGGATTGGCCGGGAAGCCCCATTCGTCGAATTCGATCGCGTCGGTCACGGAGTCGGCCGGAAGTTCCTCGTAGTAGACCGGATAGTCGTAGATCCAGCGGTAGCGGCTCGGACCGTTGTCGGGGAAGAGTTCCGGTCCGATGGGAGCCGCCGTCAGTGCTGACGCTGCGGCCGCTATCAGCAGAAGGAGGATGATCGCGACCGCAGGGATGTTGGTCGCGGCGGCGGAGTGTCGTGTCGGTCGTGCCATGGCGCGGGGGAGGGGATTAGTAGCCGGTGTAACTGTGGGGCGACAGACGGCGGAGTTCCTCCTTGACGCTGTCGGAGACCTCGAGGGTGTCGATGAACTCGGAGATGCTTTCGGCGGTGACCTTCGTGTTGACGCGGGTCAGCGCCTTCAGGGTCTCGTAGGGGTTCGGGTAGCCCTCGCGGCGGAGTATCGTCTGGATCCCCTCGGCGACGACGCTCCACATTCCGTCGAGGTCCTCGTAGATCTTCGTTTCGTTCAGGATCAGTTTGCCGAGGCCCTTCAGGGTCGAGGCCAGGGCGATCATCATGTGGCCCAGCGGAACGCCGACATTTCGAAGAACGGTCGAGTCAGTCAGGTCGCGCTGAAGGCGCGAGACCGGGAGTTTTCCGGCGAGGTGGCCGAGGATCGCGTCGGCCATCCCGAGGTTCCCTTCGGAGTTCTCGAAGTCGATCGGGTTGACTTTGTGGGGCATCGCCGAGGAGCCGACTTCGCCCGCCTTGATCTTCTGTTTGAAGTAGTCCATCGAGATATACTGCCAGATGTCGCGGTCGAGGTCGATCAGGATTGTGTTGATCCGGCGCAGGGCGTCGAAGATCGCGGCGAAGTTGTCGTAGTTCGAGATCTGTGTCGTCAGTTGTTCTCGCTCGATACCGAGGCGGTCGGCCAGGAAACGGTTTGCGAAGGAGATCCAGTCGATTTCGGGATAGGCCGCGCGGTGGGCGTTGAAGTTGCCGGTAGCGCCGCCGAACTTGCCGCTGACCGGAACGGCCTTCAGCAGGGCGATCTGCTGGCGCAGGCGGTATGCGAAGACGCCGAATTCCTTTCCGAGGCGGGTCGGCGAGGCGGGCTGGCCGTGGGTCCGGGCGAGCATCGGGATATCCTGCCAGAGGCGGGCGCGTTCCTCGAGGGCGCTGACCGTCTGGTCGAGCATCGGAAGGTATGCCTGGTTCAGGGCGTCGGCGAGCATCATCGGGAAGGAGGTGTTGTTTATATCCTGCGAGGTCAGACCGAAGTGGATAAATTCCTTCGATCCGGCGATCCCGAGGCTGTCGAAGCGTTTCTTGATGAAATATTCGACAGCCTTGACGTCGTGGTTCGTTACGGCTTCGGTCTCTTTGACCTCGAGGGCGTCGGCGACGGTGAAATCCTCGTAGATCGCGCGGAGAGCGGGGAATTTCGCGTGGTCGAACGAGGCGAGTTGCGGCAGAGGTATTTCGCAGAGGGCGATGAAATATTCGATTTCGACTTTGACGCGATAGCGTATCAGGGCATATTCGGAGAAGTAGTTGTCGAGGGTTTCGCATTTCGGGCGGTAGCGTCCGTCGATCGGAGAGATGGCTGTCAGTTGTGTCAGTTCCATATGGGTCTATACTGGAAAATGATTGGTTACGTTTTAAACCGCAAAGTTACGCATTTTCCCCGACCCCGCCAACCGATTCGCCGACAAACTGCACCTGTTGAAGTTGGCCGACGGGTCAACGGGCCGGTCGTCTCGGCCCAGGGGAGTCCGGTAGTAGAGGGTCATCTGGCGGATCTGGCCGTCGGCGACGACGGCGCGGAGGTATATGTGGTGGCTAAGCATAAAAATTCCCGGACAGCGGGAGTGCTGTCCGGGAATGTATTGGTTCGTGGACTGCCGAGGGGGATCAGCGGACGGCGACCTTGGCGGTCGTCGAGCCGGAGCGGACGAGGTAGATGCCGGCGGGGAGATCGACGGTCAGGCAGCCGTCAGCCGACGTGGCAACGACACGGCCGTCGGTCGCGGCGACCGTGACCGGAGCGGTTCCTTCGACGCGGAGTGTGCGGCCCTCGAGGGTGATCGTCGCCGGGATGTCGCTGGAAATGGTTTCGACTGCTCCTGTTCCGAGTTCTCGGACTGTGACGGCTTCGAGTATCGTCGTGTAGATACTGCGCATGCCGGAGTGGTGGAGTCCGAGATAGTAGACGCCGGCTTCTTCGACCGTTATTTTTCCGGTCGAGAGGTCTTCGGGAGCCATGAAGTTGATCTCGGTCTCGTCGAAGAGGGGAGTTGTCATCGCTTCGACCGAGGGCTCGCGGCCGATGGCGGCGTCGAGGTATCCGGTGTATATATCCTCATACCACTGCTCGGCGTAGTTCCACCGGCCTTCGCCGCGGACGGTGAAGAGGGCTTCGTATTCCTTGCCCGGTTCGAGCCATACGGCGGGGGTGAAGAGCCAGTCGTCGCTGTTGTCGTCGATCGACCACATGCAGTTGAAGAATCCGTGGTCGAGGTCATACTGCCAGGTACAGCGGTCGCTGTTGGCGTCGACGATAGTGAACACCAGTTGGCGGAACGGGTCGGTCATATCCTCCGTGAAGGGGGGAACCCAGTAGTCGCCGATGATTGCGACGTTCGAATAGACCGCCTCAGACTCCTGTCCGGCGTGGCTGGCGATGACCGCATACATAAGGGGCTGGACCCCTTTGACGTCGAGGGTTTCGACGAAGGATTCGCCCTTGAAATCCGAACCAATCGTCGCGGGATAGGGGCCGCGGATGATCTCGTGGCGGAGGGCGTCGGGGTCGACATAGCCGCCGTGAGTTCCGGTCGGCTGGTCTTTCCATGTCAGGGTCGCGGTCGTTCCATCGACTGTGACGAAGAGGTCTGTGACAGGCTGGGGAGCGTCGGGTCCGGCCCAGAAGTTGATGGTTGCGGGGATGCCGGCTCCGGCTTCGTTCGAGACGGTCACGAACAGCTGGGTCATTCCTCCGGCGGGGAGAGTTGCCGGGGCCGAGACTTTCTGGCCGGGAGCAGCGGTTCCCGAAGCGAGGATCTCCGTTCCGAGGCGTACCTCATAGGAGAGTTCAGCGGATTTCAGCGGATGGTTTTCGCCGTCGGTTGTCGGGGCGGTGAAATTGACCGTACCGGCCATGCCCCCTTTCGGGAAGTCGACCGCCAAGTCGGCGGGGGTCGCGGGGGTTCCAGCCGACACCTCGTTCTGGATAATCGACAGGCCGACGAACTGGAACTTCTTCTCGAATGTTGTCATCAGCGTTGCCTCGCCGGTCTGGAGGTCGACGGTATAGAGCCCGGATGATTCTTCGTTAAAGGCGGCCCAGTACATCGTTCCGGTCTCGTAGTCGATCACGGCGCTCTGGTTATATTCGGGTGTGAATCCGGTCGGGCCGACGATCTCGAGTTCGGCTGTAAATTTATCGATTTTGTAGAGGAAGCCATCCATGCCGATGCCGTAGAGTTGTCCGGCAGCGTCGACAGCCATCGCGGCCATACGTTCGTCGATCTGGGCGACGACGGTCATTTTGCTTGTCTTCTGGTCCATCGTCGACAGCGAGAAACTCTTTCCGTCGGCGCCGTAGATACAGATCGAGTAGATATTACCCGTTGTCGGATCGAAGACCAGCGCACTTCCGGCGTCCCAGTACGACATTCCGGACAGTAATTCGTAACTGTCGTCGGTCGATTCGAGGTTGTAGTCCTGGCGCCACCAATGGAGCGTCCCGAAGAATTCCATATAGGAGACGACGATCATCGTTCCGTTGACGCAGACGGCGCCGCCGTTTCCGATCATGTCGCCGTTGTCGAGGAAGATTTCGGGCTGGGAGTCGGCTTCTCCGAGGAACTGGTAGATGCCGCTGTTGGCGCCCTCTTCGCAGTAGAGTTTGACGCCGTAGAGAATCGGGGAGGCGTTCGTCCCGGTCGTGCCGAAAGCGATGACGGCAAGTACGGCGGCCATCGCGATCCGCTGCATAATGTGTAGAATTTTTGTCATATTTTAAGAATTGGTTTATATTTTTTGGGGTTTCGATCCGCAAAGTTAACGTTTTTTTTCGAAAACGCAATAAATCTCCGGAATTGCCTTGAAATCCGGGTCAGAGGTCGATTCGGGGGCGGCGGTTGCGGTGGGTCCAGCGTTTCTTCAGTTTGACCGCTTCGCGGTAATACTGCATGATTTTCAGCCAGAGGGTCGAGGGACGCGAGGCGAGGTCAGTCGACAGGGCTTCGGCCGAGGTGTTGGCCGTGATCAGCGGGTCGTCGCCGAACTGTTCGGGATAGATGACGACCAGGTTGTTCGACGAGAAATAGCGCTGGAGGAACGACGGGAGCTGGTCGAGATCGGTGTTGAAGGAGATCGACGTGCGGCGGGCGTTGACGACGATGAACAGGTCGTCGTCGAGAACGCGGTTGGCCAACAGGATGAAGTCGTCGAAATGTTCGACGTCGCGGTATTCGTGGCGTATCTCGTAGCGTCCGGCGCGGATGACGGCGCGGATGGTCTGGCGCGTGTGGGGGTGGGCGCAGAATATGACGCGGCAGCCGAGCTGGCGCGTCAGGTTCGCGACCCCTTCAACCCAGCGGCGGAAGCCGGTCTCGAACTCCGCCATCGGCGGGACGGCGACGACGACGCGCGTAACCGTGTTGACCGGAATGAAACAGCGCGAGATGACAATCATGCGGTTTGTAGACCGGAGCAGTTGCTCGAGTTTTTCGCCGAAGAAGGAGTCAATCACTGCCGTGCGGCGGTGGAGCCCGATGAACAGTTCGGTTATGTCGCGTTCCTCGACGGTGTTGATTACGCCGGTCACGAAGTTCAGGTCGTAGCGCTCGATCGTCTCAATCTCCTCATCCATCGCAGCGGCCGAGTTGGCGGCCATATCGAGCGAATTGCGCCCGAGCGAACGCGACATCGCCGTGTTGTCGCTGCGGACATGGAGGGCGTAGATTCCGCTGCCGTCGGCGACCTTCCCGCGCATCAGCAGGGCCAGGTCGACCAGCTCGCGGGCGGTCATCGGGTTGGCGACAGGTATCAGTGTCCGCGTCGGGCGGCGGTGGCTGACCGCCTCGGCGATTGCCTGAACGGTGTCGGGGGTAGTCTCGGAGGCGATCATCGTCTTCATCTTCGTTGCAGCCGAGGCCGTGCCGATCGAGGAGACTGTGCAGGTCACGAGGATCATCAGGACGGTCGCGTTCAGGATCGTCTCGCCGAAGATCCCCATATTGTAGCCGATCGTGACGACAGCGAGGGCGACGGCCGTGTGGGCGTTCGTCAGCTGGTAGAGCATCGAGCGGTCGACCGGGCGCATACGGAAGGTCTTCTGGGCAATCCATGCGGCAATCCATTTCGATAGCATCGCGACGGCCGACATGACCAGGGCGATATAAATCGACGATTCGTCGGTCCAGATAACGCCGATGTTAATCAGCATCCCGACGCCGATCAGGAAGTAGGGGATGAAGATTGCGTTTCCGACAAACTCGAGGCGCGACATCAGTGGCGACCGGGCCGGAACATAGCGGTTCAGGACGAGCCCGGCGAAGAAGGCGCCGAAGACGCTCTCGACTCCGGCGAGATTGACGGCCTTCGCGGCGCCGAAGGCCATCGCCAGGATAAAGATGAACTGGAGAATGCCGTCGTTGAAGTGCTTGAAGAACCAGCGGGTAATGCGCGGATATGCGTAGGTCACGACAAGGCAGTAGAGGGCGAGCAACCCGATGATCCGCAGGATTTTCGCGACCGAGAATTCCCCCTCGCGGTAGACGCCTGTTACCCCCGCCAGGACAATCAGCGAGCCGAGGACGGTGAAGATCGTCGCCGTTACGGCGATAATGACCGCGGGCTGTTTCGTCAGGCCGAATCGCGAGACAATCGGATAGGCAATCAGGGTGTGGGCACAGAACATCGAGGCGACAAGCAGCGATGTCAGCATGTCGAAGCCGAGCATGAAGAGCGACGCGAGCGTACCGACAACCAGCGGCACGACGAACGTGTATGCTCCGAAGATGACACCCCGCCGGATATTCCGGCGGAGGTTGTACATATCGATCTCTATACCCGCCAGAAACATCAGCCAGAGGATGCCGACCTGTCCGAACACTTCGAAACTCATATCGCGGTCGAGGATATTGAAGCCATAGGGTCCGACGGCGAGTCCGGCGACAATCAGGCCGATGATGTGGGGTATCTTCAGGCGGGTGAAGATTATGGGCGTGACGAGGATGATCAGCAGAACGACCAGAAAGATTGTGACCGGATCTGTGATCAGCGGGAAGACCCTCAGGAGGGGGCTCAGCGAAAGCAGTGGCAGCAGCGGTGACAAACCGTCTCGGAAGGGGATAATCAGTGGTTGAACTGTTTGCCGTGGCTGATCAGATACTGCGCGATCTGGACGGCGTTCAGCGCGGCGCCTTTCTTAATCTGGTCGCCGACGATCCAGAACGTAATGCCGTTGGGGTTGGCCAGGTCTCGGCGTATACGGCCGACATAGACCGGATCGGCTCCGGCGACATAGAGGGGCATCGGGTAGCGGTTCGCCTCCGGCTCGTCGACGACGACGAGCCCTTCGGCGCGGCGCATCGCCTCGCGGACAGTCCCGATCTCGAGCGGCTCGGCGGTTTCGACCCAGATCGCCTCGCTGTGGGCTCTGAGCACCGGGACGCGGACACACATGGCGCTGACCGAGATTCCGGGGGCATGCATGATCTTGCGGGTCTCGTTGAACATCTTCATCTCCTCTTTCGTGTAGCCGTTGTCAGTGAACTGGTCGATGTGCGGGATGACGTTATAGGCGAGCTGGTGGGCAAACTTGCTGACAGTCGGCTCCTCGCCGCGGCCGATTTCGCCATACTGGCCGACGAGTTCATCCATCGCGGCGGCGCCGGCGCCGCTGGCGGCCTGGTATGAGGCGACATGTACGCGCGTGATCGGGCTGAGGTCGTTGATCGGCTTCAGGGCGACTACCATCTGGATTGTCGTGCAGTTCGGGTTGGCGATAATGTTGCGGGGGGTGTCGAAGGCGTCGGCGCCGTTCACTTCGGGGACGACCAGCGGAACATCGCTGTCCATGCGGAAGGCGCTCGAGTTGTCGATCATAATGGCGCCGTGGGCGGTTATCAGACCGGCAAACTCGCGCGAGGTCGAGGCTCCGGCGGAGACAAAGGCGATATCGGTGTCGCGGAAGGCGTCGGGATCGTCGTGGGTCAGTTCGCGGACGGTATATTCCTTGTCGCGGAACCGGTATTTTCGTCCGGCCGAGCGTTTCGACCCGAAGAGGGTCAGGTTATCGATCGGGAAATTCTGCTGACGGAGAACTCGGAGGAACTCCTGTCCGACGGCACCGCTGGCGCCCACGATTGCAATATTCATCTCTTATCAGTCAATTAAGGATTACGGCCACAAAGTTACGAATTTTCCGGTGAACGCCCAAATCGTCTGCCGATTCCGATTGTTTAACGGCGGTGGGCGGGATTGTGGCCCGAAGGGGGCGCTAACTTTGACGCCGGAAACTGAAAAACTGGAAAATGATGTCAACTACGCTTCAGATATATGTCGCCGACACGCGGTCGCATCTGCCACTGCAGTATGCCGACGGGGGCGTGCGTGCCGGATTCCCCAGCCCGGCCCAGGACTACATAACCGAATCGATTGACCTTAACCGAGAACTGATACTCCATCCGGCGGCGACATTCTACGCCCGCGTCGTCGGCGATTCGATGTCGGAAGAGGGGATAACCGAAGGTGATATCCTTGTCATCGACAAATCGATCGAACCGGAGGAGGGGGATCTGGCGGTCTGCTGCCTCGACGGGGAGTTTACCCTGAAGCGGCTCCGCTTCGAACGGGGCGGGGGGGTCTGGCTCCTCCCCTCGAACCGCCGTTACAAGCCAATCCACGTGACGGCCGAGACCGAATTCACGGTCTGGGGCATCGTGCTCCATACGATCAAGTCGAACCGCCGTCGCCCGACGGGGCGCTGAGCGGCGCGGAAAGGAGGCGAATTTGTGCTATGGTTGGACTGATCGACTGCGACAATTTCTTCTGCTCCTGCGAGCGTGTGTTCCGCCCTGACCTGGCCCGCAGACCGGTCGTCGTTCTGAGCAACAACGACGGGTGTGTAGTCGCGCGCTCCCGCGAGGTCAAGGATCTCGGAATTCCCGAGGGGATCCCTTACTACCAGTTGCTCCAGCGCTACCCCGACGCCGGGATCGTTGCCTTCTCGTCGAACTATACGCTCTACGGCGACATGTCGGCGCGTATTATGTCGATCCTGCGCGAGGAGGCACCTGACGTCATCCAGTATTCGATCGACGAGGCGTTTCTCGATCTCGAGGGGATGGACCGGATCGACCTGAAACTCTGGGGTGAACGGCTCTGCCGGAGGGTGCTCCGCTCGACCGGAATGCCTGTCAGTCTTGGGATTGCCCCGAGCCGTACGCTGGCGAAGATGGCGAGCAAATATGCGAAACGCTATCCGGCCTACAACAAATGCTGCCTGATTGGCAACGACCGCCAGCGCGAGACCGCCCTGAGACTTTTCCCGGTCGGGGATGTCTGGGGAATCGGCCACCGGTCCGAGAAGGCGCTGGCGCAGTTCGGCGTCCGCTCGGCCTGGGATTTCGCCTCGATGCCGCGGCAGTTTGTCCGCTCGCGTTTCCATCTTCCCGGGGAGCGCACCTGGCGCGAACTGAACGGGGAGAACGTAATCGACATCGAGGCGATGGAGGGGACGGCGCGGAAGACGATCGTGACGAGCCGCAGTTTCCCGCAGATGCTGACCGATATCGCCGACCTGCGGAGCCATGTCGCGAACTATGCCGCCCGTTGCGCGGCGAAACTCCGGCGCCAGGGGTCGGCCTGCTCGATGGTGACGGTCTTCGTCCAGTCGAACCATTTCCGCGAAGACCTGCCGCAGTATGACCGGAGCGCATCGGCGACGTTCGCGACGCCGACCTGTGGCAGCGGAGAAATTGTCCGTGCGGCGCTCGAGGTCCTCGACCATATCTTCCTCGATGGAATCCACTATAAACGCGGCGGCGTCATGGTCTCGGACATCTCCGAGGGTGACGCCGTCCAGCCCGACCTCTTCACCTTCGACAGCGCCGGGCGGCGGCGTGACAACGCGCTGTCGTCGTCGCTCGACCGGATCAACAGCCGCCTCGGGGCCGACACCATCGTCTTCGGGTCGCAGCAATACCGCGACCGCGGCCCCGACGGACGCAGTGTCCGTTTCGTCAACGCGATCCGCCGGGCGATGAAGTCGCCCGACTACACAACTTGCCTCGGCGCGCTGACCGTCGGTTGACCCCCCGTCCGTCGAAAAAGATTTGTCTGTGCGTGAGGATTAGGCGAAAAAGATTTGTCTGTACGTGAGGATTTGGCCAAAAAGATTTGTCTGTGCGTGAGGATTTGGCGAAAAAGGTTTCATTGTACACGTAGCGGATGGCAGATATGATTATATAGAGACCGGATTGCTTATCTCGATACGCAAAAACGTTAAGGATATACTGATACCAAGCGAAGAAGAAAAGATTTCCTGATTTCCGATGGTGTCAAGGTAATGCCTGTTGAGGTAAAATCATCGGGATATTCGCGGTGTGCATCCCTGGAGGCATTTTGTCGTAAGTTTTCCGACAGAATCAGTCAGCCATATTGTGTCAGCCCGAAGGACCTTTCATCAAAGGAGGTCATAATCAACCTGCCGGTCTACCTGCTCCCGTTCCTGTTGGAAAACATCTGAGCGGCGTTCGGAGGAGGATCCTGACGGGAATATCCTCCTTATGTCAGTCGACCAGGCGGGCGTATAGGCGGTCGAAGGTCGCGTCGAGGTCGGAGCTCAGGCCGGGGTGGACGGGCGAGGTCTGGAGGACGCAACTCTTCGCGGCGGTCAGCCAGCGGAAACGCTCTTCGACGGGATAGCCGGCGATCGGTCCTGCCTCGGAGGCACCTTCGGCAACCGCGCGGAATCCGTCGAGCTGGCGTGAGATCTGCTCGAGGGTCAATTCGCCGCCAATCGCTGCCAGACGCGCCGGATCGAGCCCGTAGCGCAGCCGGATCCACCGACGCCGCTTCGACATCATCGCCAGACCAACATTGATAAACTCCCCGCGCTCGATGTCCGGAACGTAGCGCAGGACGGCATATTCATATAAGTTGTCGTCGTTCATTGATCGCCTGTTGGGTGAAGATTTCTGAATTGTGGAATCTGAGGGTCAGGAACTGCCGGTAGACTTCGCGGAGTTCTCCGGGGGTCCCGGGCGCTCCTTCCCAGTCGAGCCACTGATCGGGAATCATCGAGGTTATCTCGCGGAAGAATTCGTCGTCTAGGCGCTCGTGGGCGCGGCGGTCGGCTCCCTCGAGGTCGGAGGCGCGGCGCAGAAGGGCATGGTCGCGGATGAAGGGGAATGGGGTTGTCGCCGTGCGTTCCCAGTCGGTCCAGCGGTGGTGGAAGTAGAGCGAGGCGCCGTGGTCGATCAGCCATGTCTCGCGGCCGTGCCAGAGGAGCATGTTGGTGTTCTTGACCGTACGGTCGACGTTCGTCAGGAACGCGTCGAGCCATACGATGTCCGAGGCCATTCGGTCGTCGACGGGGTTCGAGTACGGGTCGAGAGTCATCGCCCCGGAAAGAAAGTGGAGCCCGAGATTCAGGCCGCGACTGGCTTTCAGCAGGTCCTGGATCTCCTCGTCGGGTTCGGTCTGGCCGAAGCGTTCGTCGATGTCGAGAAAGACCATTTCGGGGAGGGGGAGGCCGAGGCGGCGGGCGACGAGACCGCCGATCAGTTCGGCGATCAGCGCCTTCGGGCCGTGGCCGGCGCCGCGGAATTTCACGACATAGCGGAAGCCGTCGTCGGCTTCGGCGAGGGCGGGGAGGGAACCACCCTCGCGCAGCGGCGCGATGTAGCGCGTCACTTTCTGGTGTCTCAGTTCGTCAGTCATGCTATAATAACAACGGCCGGAGGCGAACGGTTATTGCGTAGCGCTAAGATAGCCAAGATAGCTATTCTATCTAAATCAACTGTTCCGGCGCCATAAAGTAGACGGGACTGTCTCTCGACAGTCCCGTCAGATGTGAAACCTTTAAAATTAAAAACCTTTGAAAAAACTATAGCCAAAATTAGACATTAATTTTGAAATAACAATAAAAATCGCGAAAAAATTAACAAAATATCGAATTGCATCGATTTTATAGTCAAATTGCCGTTCAGAATTATTGCATGACTCTTTTCTGCTTCCGATTTTTTTCGTAACTTTACGCTCGGATTATGGAAACAATGACTCTCGACATTCTCGGATGCGGTTCGGCATCGCCGACGCGCCGACACAACCCCGCCGGACAGATTCTCGAATACCGGGGATCATACTATATGATCGACTGCGGCGAGGGTTCCCAGAAGCAGATGGCCGTCATGGGGCTGTCGCCTCACAAAATACAACATATCTTTCTGTCGCACCTCCACGGCGACCACTGTCTCGGACTCGTTCCGCTGCTGTCGTCGATGGGGCTCCACCAGAAGGGGGGAACCGTCACGATCCACACCTTCGCCGAGGGTGTCGACATCTTCCGCCGGATGATCGACTTTTTCTGTGGCAAACCCGACTTCGATATCCGCTTCGAAACAATCGACCCCGACTCCCCTTCCCTGCTGCTCGAGACTAAAGGAATGACCGTCGAATCTTTCCCTCTACGCCACCGGGTTCCGGACGTCGGGTTCATCTTCCGCGAGAAACCGAAACCGCGCCATCTGCTCGGCGACATGCTCGAGTTCTATAATGTTCCCCTCTATCAGCGAAATGCAATCAAACTCGGCGCGGACTTCACGACCGCCGACGGCCGCGTCATCCCGAATTCGCGCCTGACAACCGACCCCTCCCCCTCGGTCAGTTACGCCTACTGCTCCGACACCGCTTTCGACCAGCGGACGGCGGAGTATGTCGACGGCGTCGACTTGCTCTACCACGAAGCGACCTACGGAGATGTCGACCTCGCCAAGGCCGCTCCGCGTGGCCATTCGACTGCGCGGCAGGCGGCTGAGATAGCCCGGCTCGCCGGTGTCGGCCGTCTCCTGCTCGGCCACTTCTCGAAGGCGTCAGACGAAGAGCAGTTGCTTCGCGAGGCGCGCGAGGTTTTTCCGGCGACCGAACTGGCCTGTGAGGGTATGAGAATAGAGATTTGAACTATGAATTCAATGGAAATCGTTAACGAGGCCGCGACGGCGGCCGAAGATGAGCGCTGGATGCGCGTTGCGCTCGAGGAGGCCCGGCGGGCGCTCGCTGATGACGAGATACCAATCGGGGCTGTCGTTGTCTCCGGAGGGAGGATACTCGGCCGGGGCCATAATATGACCGAGGCCCTCTGCGACGTGACGGCCCACGCCGAGATGCTTGCGCTGACGGCGGCGGCGACCGCCTCGGGAGGGAAATATATGCCCCGGGCGACACTCTACGTGACGATCGAGCCGTGCGTGATGTGTGCCGGGGCAATAGGGTGGAGCCAGATCGGACGAATCGTCTACGGGGCGCCGGAGGAGAAGCGGGGCTATCGTTCGCTCGGGGCCGCGCGGTCGCCGTTCCATCCGTCGGCGACAGTCGTCGGCGGTGTGCTGGCCGACGACTGCCGCGCCCTGATGCAGGAATTCTTCCGCCCGAAGCGTCGGTAGCGGTTTATCTGGTGGCGTAGCGGCGGGTGGCGAAGATGCCGAAGGCGCCGACGACCAGGAACGATATCAGCGGAAGTACGAACGAGACGTTGACGGCGGGGTGTCCGAAGATGACACCTTGGTCGATAATCATCGCCTGAAGCGGGGGCATCAGTGCGCCTCCGACGATAGCCATCACGAGGAATGCAGCGCCAAGCGAGGTGTCACGTTCGTGAACATTCTCGAGGGCGATACCGTAGATGCTCGGGAACATGATCGACATAAAGAGGCTGATGCCGACGAGACAGCAGAGTCCGGGGATACCGACAATCAGAATCGCGCCGAGGGCGCAGACAGTCGCTCCGGCGGCGAAGAAGGTCATCAGTTTCGACGAACGGATATATTTCATCATCCATGTTCCGATAAATCGTCCGCTCAGAAACAGACACATCGCGACGATATTCCATGTCTGGGCGACAGCTTTGTTGATGCCGAGATTGTCGGCATACTGGATAATAAATGTCCAGACCATAATCTGGGCGGCGACGTAGAAGACCTGGGCCAGCACGCCGAAACGGTATTCGACATTGTGCCAGAGATTCGAGAGAGTCTTCGAGGCCGAAACTTTTTCGCCGTGGGTGTCAGTCCGGGGGATCTTGACCAGAGCGATAATGATAAACATCGCGAGGACAACGAGTCCGAGGGCGACGTAGGGGTCGCGGATGACAGCGAGGTCATGGACGCGAATCGAGGCTTTCGAAGCCGCGTCGAGCGTCTGGAAGACCTGCTCGCCGGCCTCGTTGCGCTGGTCCGACCACAGGTTCGGGAGAACGACAAACGAGGCGACCGCCATACCGCAGAGCGAGCCCATCGGGTTGAACGCCTGGGCGAAGTTCAGACGGCGTGTCGAGGTCGATTTGTCGCCGAGGGAGAGAATCAGCGGGTTCGCCGTAGTCTCGAGGAAAGCCAGGCCGAAGGTCAGGACATAGAGTGAGACGCAGAACAGCGAGAATTTCTCGAGGTTCGCGGCGGGGATGAACATAAAGGCGCCGATGGCATAGAGGGCGAGTCCGAGAAGGATGCCGCTTTTGTAATTGTAGCGGCGGATGAACAGTGCGGCGGGGATTGCCATGGTCGCATATCCGCCATAGAAGGCGAACTGAACCATCGACGCTTCGGTCGCCGAGAGTTCCATAACGGTCTGGAAGGCGGCGACCATCGGGTTTGTGATGTCGTTGGCGAAGCCCCAGAGCGCGAAGAGCGATGTGATCAGGATAAAGGGTATCAGATACTTTTTCGGAACAATCGCCTTCTGTTTTGGTTTTTCGAGGTCCATATCGATTTATTGGGTTAAACGGTTAACGGAGGGATTCGGCCTGGAGGCGGATGCTGCCGATCGCGGTCGCTTCGGCGGGGCCGGCTATTACCTCGACACCCGCCTCGCGGGCGGTTTCGGCGTTCAGGAAACGGTTGAGCGAGCCGCCGCCTATTATATTAAGGCGTGTGACCGGCGCCGGAAGCAGTTCGTTCATCGCGGCGATGCCGCGGGCATAGCGCCGGGCGAGCGAGCGGACGACACAGCGGGTCATCTCGCCGCGTCCCTTCGGGGGTTCGATACCGCGGGCACTGCACCAGCCGGTTATCTCCTTCTCCATATCGGTCTGGCGCGCGAAGACCGGATCGTCGACGTCGATTATCGCTTCAGTCCGGGCGGCTTCCGCCTCGGCGACGAGCGTCGGGAAGTCCGCTCCCCGTCCGGTAGCCTCCCACTGGGCCGAGAGTTGCTGGAGGAGCCAGAGGCCGGTGATGTTCTGGAGCAGAAGAATTCCGCCGACACCCCCTTCGTTCGAGAATCCGCCGAGGCGGGCCTTTTCGGTCAGAACTGGTTCGGGGAGGCGCACACCGAGGAGCGACCATGTTCCCGAACTGAGGAAGGCTGTGTAGGTTCCGTCGGGGTTCGTTCCGGTCTGCGAAGCATGGGCGGCGCTGGCGGTGTCGTGCGAGCCGCAGGCGAGAACGGGGATTTCGTAATCTGCGCCAATCTGGCGGCGGATTTCTTCGGTCAGCCATCCGCGAATTGTTCCGGGCATAACGATCTGGCCGAACAGACGCTGTGGCAGGCCGAGACTGTCGATCAGAGTGCGGTCCCAGTCGCGGCTTCGTGCATCGAGCATCTCGGAGGTCGATGCGATCGTGTATTCGACGTTCGGAGTCCCGGTCAGGTAGAAACTGAAAAGGTCCGGGGTGAACAGAAGATGTTCGGCCAGGGAGAAGAGTTCGGGGAATTCGTCGCGCATTGCCGCCAGGCGGTAGAGCGTGTTGATTTCCATTACCTGGATTCCGGTTGAGCGGTAGTGGGCTTCGATGTCGTGGGTCTCGGCGAAACGCTCGGGATATACGGCGGTTGCCTCGTCGCGATAGCAGACGGGGAGACCGAGGAGGTTTCCGTTACGGTCGACCAGTCCGAAGTCGACGCCCCATGTGTCGACGGCGACGGAGCGAATCCGGTAGCCGCTGGCGACAGCCTTGCGCAAGCCCTCGGTCATCTCGGCGAAGAGTGCCGGGAAGTCCCAGTAGAGATGGCGTCCGAGGCGAACCTGGCGGTTTTTGAAGCGGTGGATTTCGTCGAGAGTGATCTCCCCCGAAGGGGAGACCGTTCCGGCGATTACGCGGCCGCTTCCGCCGCCGTAGTCGACGGCGATAAAGGCCTCCTTTGTCATTGTTTCTTACCGAGGATATAGGTGTCGAGATCGGCGATTTCGGCGGGGGTGAACGGGTCGAGGTTTCCGTTGTTCAGCATGACGATACGGCATGCCATCTCGAAGAACATCGCGCGTTCGAAAGCCTGCTCGAAATCCTTTCCGCAGACGACCTGGCCATGTTTGCGAAGGAGAATCGAGTCGTGGTCCTTCATCGCCTCGATGACATGGGCGGCGAGTTCGGGAGAGCCGGGGCGGAAATAGGGGATCGCGGGGATTTCGCGGCCGACATGAATCGGCACTTCGGCCGTCACGTTGAAATCGGCGGGGATCTCCTTCATGCATGCGACAGCGGTCGCGTAGGGAGACTGGAAGTGGAGCACACAGCCAACGTCGGGGCGTTCGCGCATGACGCCGAGATGGAAGACACTCTCCATCGAGGGCTTAACGCCGTTCAGGACTTTTCCGTCGCTGAAGCGGACAATCGAGACGCGGTCGGCGGTCAGGCGGGGCACCCACGAGCCGGTTCCCGAAACGAGCACTTCGTCGCCGATACGCCACGAAAGGTTGCCGCTGCTGCAGATTGTCAGGCCGGCGTCGCCGACACGGTGGGCATACTCGAGGAATTTCTCTATCTGTCTTTCGATAATCATAGTCGTTATTAATTTAAAAGCCGGAGGAGTGTGCTCTAAAGCCTCTCCTCCGGCCTGAGTTTGTTTATCTTGTTGATTGCTTATTTATAGAGGGGGCCGTAGTTCTTGCAGGCGCGGAAGTCGGATCCCTCCTTGTCCATGCCGAAGGCGTTCCATGCCGACGGGCGGAAGATCGCCTCATCCTCGACATTGTGCATGCAGACGGGGATGCGCAGAATAGAAGCCATCGTGATCAGGTCCTTGCCGATATGGCCGTAGGAGATGGCGCCGTGGTTTGCGCCCCAGTTGTTCATGACGTCGTAGACGCTCTGGAACGCGGGCTTGTTGCACAGGCGGGGTACGAACCAGGTCGTAGGCCAGGTCGGGTCCGTGCGCTGGTCGAGTACCTTGTTGATCTCCGGATCGATATCGACGGTCCAGCCTTCGGCGATCTGCAGAACCGGGCCGAGACCTTTGACGAGGTTCAGGCGCATCATCGTGACGGGCATGCCACCCTTTGTCAGGAAGTTCGACGAGAAGCCGCCGCCGCGGAAGTAGTCGCGGTCTGCCGGATACCAGGTTGTGGCCTTCAGGCAGGCTTCGACGTCGGCTTCGGTCATCTCCCACGACTGTTTCATGCAGGGTTCGCCCGCCTCGTTTGTTGCTGCGCCGGTCGCGTCGAGGGTCGTCGCGCCGGAGTTGATCAGGTGGATGATGCCGCCCGAAGCGCGTCCGGTCAGTTCCTTTCCGGTTACGCGCCTGACAGCCTCTGGGCTCCAGTAGGTGCGGACGTCGGAGAACATCTGGCCGCGGCCGGTCAGAAGGTGGCCGAAGAGCATGGCGACGCCGTTGCAGGCGTCATTTTCGGTTGCGAAGACGAAAGCCTCGCGGATGCCGTTCCAGTCGAAAGAGGTGTTCAGCAGGGCCTCGGTGTAGTCGCCGTTGGGTTTCCAGTCGGTCCACTGGCGCTGACCCTGGAAGCCGCCGGCGATAGCGTTGTGACCCAGAGCCTCTTCCTTGAATCCCATCTCCTTCAGTTTCGGGTTTCCGGTCATCAGGTCGCGGATGATCAGGGTCATCTTGACGATGAATTCCCAGTCGGCGTCCTTCTGCTCGCGGGTCTTGCGCTTTTCGGGGCGGTTCTTGAAGTCTTCCCCTTCGTTCGGCTTGCAGTATTTTTCGGTCCATGCCATGGCCTTCTCATACTCTTCGTGGTCGTAGATACCTTCGTCCATACGGCGGAGAATCTCGGTTTCGTCGACGCTCTCGTTGCGCATCCCGAGGTATTCCTGGAAGAAGTCGGGGTTGACGATCGAGCCGGCGATACCCATGGCGACACTGCCTACCGACAGGTAGGATTTGCCGCGCATCAGGGCGACGGCTACCGAAGCGCGCGCGAAGCGGAGGAGTTTCTCGGCGACATCGGCGGGAATCGTGTTGTCATCGAGATCCTGGACATCGTGGCCATAGATACCGAAGGCGGGGAGGCCTTTCTGGCTGTGGGCGGCGAGGACGGCGGCGAGATAGACGGCGCCCGGACGCTCCGTTCCGTTGAAACCCCAGACAGCCTTCGGCCAGTAGGGGTGCATGTCCATCGTCTCCGAGCCGTAGCACCAGCAGGAGGTGACCGTGATTGTCGCGCCGACACCCTCGCGCTCGAATTTCTCGGCGCATGCGGCGGTTTCGGCGACGCGCCCGATGGTCGAGTCGGCGATTACACACTGAACAGGGGTTCCGTCGGGATATCGGAGGTTTGTGCTGATCAGTTCGGCTACGGCTTTAGCCAGAGCCATTGTCTTCTCTTCGAGACTTTCGCGGACGCCACCCTGGCGGCCATCGATCGTTGGGCGTATGCCAATTTTAGGATATTTTGCCATTTTGAATTTGGTTGTTTAAGGTTCTGCAAAGATATATTTTTTTCGCCAATACCGCTAACAAATCGGGGGAGAAAAATTGTCTGTTTTCTCCTTTTTTAAGATGATGACGGGAATTTTCACAAGTTAAACCGTTCTGTTGCGCGATTTGTTATAATATGTGGACACCATGGCGGCGTCCGATGTGTAGAAAATTTCCAAACCGATATGAAACGTGTTTTCCTTCCGATACTTGCCCTCGTTGTCGCCGGGCTGATGCCGGCCGCAGCCTCCTCCCCCTCGACTTTTCGTCCCGATCTCGATATTCCCTCGCCGGGCGAACCACCCGAGGCGGAGAACACAGACCTGGTGCTCCCTCCCGACGAACGCGAGGGTGCTACCGAAGTTTGTATCAGTTACGATGCGCTCCCGGCGATGCGTTTTATCTCCGGTTATCGCAACGGCTGGAACCATATGGATCCATGGGGGGGAGTGACTGTCTCGCTCGACCATCGGTTCGCGCCGGGATTATGGCTCGGACTCTCCTATAATATCTCGTCCGCATCGACAAACGACGCGTCGGAGGGTCGCGACGGGGCGATAACGTGGCATTCACTGATGGTCCACTCCCGCTATGAATACTGGCGGTCCGGGCGCTGGCGTCTCTACGGCGTTGTCGGAATCGGGGTGATTATCTCCTATATGCAGCCCTCGTGGGCCGACACCTATAACCGGACTCAGTTCGCCTTCCAGGTGACACCCGTCGGATGCTCCTATCGGGTTCTTGAGAACCTCGACCTGTTTGCCGACGCCGGTTTCGGTGTCCAGGGTATCCTGCGCGCCGGCTTCCGAATCGACTTCTAGCGGCAGAACTCTCCGCTTTATTAAGCGACAAATTAACGAAAGTGAAATTTATGATTCTATATCAACAAATTCGAGCAAATCAAAATAAGCCAACAATATGTTTTGCCCATTAGATCTTTCTCATAAGCGATTGCATCGTTCGTAAAGAAGTCATTCAAGTCTTCTGCGCCACAGTCAAACTTTTTACAATTCGTCAAAATCAGGTTGCTAAGTTTGAAAATAGTGCAATCGAAATTTAAGATAGCCAAACTTATTCACTTCATCCATGACGGCACAAATTCACGAGAGCAACGTATTATTTCAGCGATTTTTTTTCGGTAGCTTCGGATATGACTTTTCGAGGCTTGCGTTCATTTTCTTCAGCGCGTCTAATTAACTCTTCTGCTATTTGACCTGAAAGAATCGGTACTGCTTTTATCGGTGTTGCCATAATCTGTTCATTTATTTATGCAAAGGCATAAAATTATAACGAATTAGACAATTGTTTGGTCTATTGTTTAAAGAAAAAGTTCAGACGCCTGATAGCGCTAGCGGAGCAGGGTCCGGTAGGCGTCGGGGTCGGTCAGGATCCGGAGACCTTCGTTGTAGACGGGATTCAGGGGGTTGATGACGCGGTAGTAGTTTTCGTGGCCATAGAGGTCGGAGGCGAGTATTGCCTTTACGATTGTCAGAAGATAGCCGCGGCTTTCGGCAAACTGCTCCTCGTTGAACGCGACACCCTCTTTCTCCCCGGTGGCGACCAGTTCGTCTACCATCGCCGGAGAGACTTCGAAGCGCTCGACGAAGCGCTCGATGTCGGGATATTGCTTTTTAAGTTCTTTCCGGTTCTTGTCGATATATCCGATACAGAAGGTGTTCATGACCCCTTTGGCAATCATGTCGCGAGAGTAGGTGGTCATGCCGGTCGTGTCGATCGGAACGAAACGGTCGGGCATGATTCCGCCGCCGCCGTAGACTGTCCGGCGGTTGCGCAGGGTCGTATAGCGGAGCGAGTCGGCGAAGTGGATACTGTCGGCCGAACTCCATTCGCCCGATTTGTAGCGGTTCAGCAGATCGCGGTTGTAGTCCTCCTCGTCGCCGGGGGTGTAGGGCTTCTGGATACAGCGGCCCGAGGGTGTATAGTAGCGCGCAATCGTCAGACGTATCATCGATCCGTCGGGCATAGGGAACGGACGCTGGACGAGCCCCTTGCCGAACGTGCGCCGTCCGACGATGACCCCGCGGTCATTGTCCTGGACCGCACCGCTGAGAATTTCGCTCGCCGAGGCGGAATACTGGTTGACGAGTACGACAACGCGTCCGTCGCGTAGCGAACCGTCGCGGACCGCTCCGAAATTCTGCTCGCGGGCGCGGTCTCCGCGTGTGCTGACAATCGGATCACCCTTCGACAGAAGCATCTCAGATAGAGCCACGGCCGACTGGAGATACCCTCCGCCGTTGTCCTGCAGGTCGATAATCAGGTCTTTCATCCCCTGGCCACGCAGTTTTTTAACCGCGTCGAAGACCTCTTCGGGGGTCGACTCGGCGAAGCGGGAAACTTTTATGTAGCCTATGCCGGGAGCGGCCATATAACTCGCGTCGACGCTGTAGAGGGGAATATCGTCGCGGACAATACGGAAATTGATCGGGCGGTCGACACCCTTTCGGAGCACACCGATATTGACGACCGTTCCTTTCGGGCCGCGGAGGAGTTTGATGACGTCGGCGTTCGCTTTTTTGACACCGGAGATCAGCGTGTCGTTCGCCGTCAGAATACGGTCTCCGGCGACGATCCCCACACGTTCTGAGGGTCCTCCGGCGACAGTTTCGATGACATAGAGCGTGTCGTTCTGCATCCTGAACTGAATACCGATTCCGCTGAAGTTACCCTGCAGCGGCTCGGTCAGTGCTTTCGTCTCGGAGGGGTCGGAGTAGGTCGAATGGGGATCGAGGGTCTTCAGCATCGCGACGATTGCCTTGTCGACCATCTCTTCGGCCGGGACGCTGTCGACATAGTAGTTTTCGATTATCTTTTCGGCGTAGCGAAGTTTTGTCGACGGATCGAAGTCGTTGGCTGCGGCGTTGAAAACCGACAGAATAGAGACCACGGTGGCGGCCAGAAGGAGTGATATTTTTTTCATAGTTTGTGTTTTTTATCAGTTGGAAATCAGGGGAGCATATCGCTGACGTCGCGGCCGTAGTGGATCAGTTCGCGGACGGCCGACGAACTGATTGCGGCGTGTTCCGGCAGGGTCATAATCAGAACGGTCTCAATCTGCCCGATCCGCCGGTTCAGGTCGGCAAGATTTCTCTCGTATTCGAAGTCGGCGACCGATCGTACTCCCCTAAGAAGGTAACCCGCACCGACGCGGCGGGCTTCGTCGACGGTCAGGCCGTAGTAGACGCTGACCGAGACGCGGTTGCCGAAGCGGGCAACCGCCTCTTCGACCTGGGCGCGGCGGCGGTCGATCTCGCCGCTGCCGGTCTTCGCGAAATTACACCCGATGGCGACGACGACGCGGTCGAATATCCCGAGGGCGCGTTCGACGACCGAGAGGTGGCCTATCGTGAATGGGTTGAAACTTCCGGCGAAGAGCGCGACGCGCCCGGCTGGAACAGGGTCAGGATATCTGCGAGTCATCTTCAACAACGAGATTGTCGATAATGAAATTCTGGCGTTCGATCGTGTTCTTCCCCATATAGAAACGGAGCATCTCGGCGAGGCCGTCTTCGCGGTGGAGTGCGACGCGGTCGGCGCGCATATTCTCGCCGATGAATTCGCGGAACTCGTCGGGAGAGATTTCCCCGAGACCTTTGAACCGCGTTATCTCGGCGTTCGTTCCGAGGCGGTTGATTGCGGCGATACGCTCCTCGTCGGTGTAGCAGTAGAACAGGTCGTTGCGGGTCTTGTCCTTCTCCTTGTCGGCGCTCTTTCGTCCGGCGCGTTTCGAAGCGTTCTTGTCGCGGACGCGGAATAGCGGCGTCTGGAGAATATAGACATGCCCCTCGCGGACCAGGTCGGGGAAGAACTGGAGGAAATAGGTCAGCAGGAGCAGACGGATATGCATACCGTCGACGTCGGCGTCGGTCGCGATGATGACCTTGTTATAGCGAAGGCCGTCGATCCCCTCCTCGATATTCAGGGCGGCCTGGAGAAGGTTGAACTCCTCGTTTTCGTAGACGATCTTCTTGGTCTTTCCGTAGGTGTTCTTCGGTTTTCCGCGGAGCGAGAAGACCGCCTGGGTCCTGACGTCGCGGATCTTCGTGATCGATCCGGCGGCGGAGTCACCCTCGGTTATGAATATCGACGACTGCTCCCGTTCGCGCTGGCGTTCCTCCTCCTTCTGCTGTTCGCGCTCGGAGACGGCTGTTTTCTTCGGGTCGTTGTAGTGAACGAGACAGTCGAGGAGTTTCTTGTTGTGGAGGTTCGTACGCTTTGCCTGTTCGCGCGCCTTTTTCGTCACGCCGGCCATCGCCTTGCGCTCCTTCTCGTTCTCGACGATGATATGCTGGAGCAGGTCGGCGGTCGCGCGGTCGCGGTGGAGATAGTTGTCGAGTTCCTTCTTGATGAAGTCGCCGATGAATTTGGCGACGGTCGGACCTTCGGGGCCGATGTCGCGCGAGCCGAGGCGTGTCTTCGTCTGCGATTCGAAGACCGGTTCCTGGACCTTTATCGAAATCGCGGCGACGATTCCGTTACGTATGTCGGCGGGTTCGAAGTTCTTGCCGTAGAAATCCTTGACTGTGCGCGTAAAGGCGTCCTTGAATGCCGTCAGGTGGGTTCCCCCCTGGGTCGTGTGCTGGCCGTTGACGAAGGAGTAGTATTCCTCGCCGTACTGGTGGGCGTGGGTGACGGCGATTTCGATGTCGTCGCCGCGGAAGTGGATGACCGGATAGAGCGGTTCGCCGCTCATATAGTCTTTCAGCAGGTCTCGAAGGCCGTTGCGCGACGAGAATTTCTTTTCGTTGAAGAGGATCGTCAGGCCGGTGTTCAGATAGGTATAGTTCTTCAGCAGCGGGACGATGAACTCCTCGCGGAACTGGAAGTCGCGGAAGAGTTCGGCGTCAGGTATGAACGAAGTTTCGGTCCCGGTCTCTTCGGTCGTGTCGGTCAGTTCGGTCTCGGCGATCAGAACTCCCTTCGAGTAGGTCACGCTGCGGACCTTTCCGTCGCGGATCGAGCGGACGGTGAATTCGGTCGACATCGCGTTGACCGCCTTGATGCCGACGCCGTTCAGCCCGATCGACTTCTTGAACGCCGGGGAGTCGAATTTTCCGCCGGTCATCAGCGAGGATGTCGCCTCAACGAGTTTCCCCTGGGGGATGCCGCGGCCGTAGTCGCGGACAGTGACCCGCGAGTCGATGATCGTGACGATGATCTGGCGACCGTAGCCCATCATATATTCGTCGATCGAATTGTCGATGACCTCCTTGAGCAATACGTATATACCGTCGTCGGGACTACTTCCGTCGCCGAGTTTGCCGATATACATGCCGGGGCGCCTCCGGATATGTTCGTTCCAGGGGAGTGTCTTTATGTCGTCGTCCGTATACTCGACCCCGGCGGGATCGGGACCGGCGAAAAGGTCGTCTTCTTCGGTTTCTGCCATCTTCTGCTGAATTTGAGTTCTGTTGTCGCGGGGAGAGCCGGGACTCTCCCATTATGCGACAAATTTACATATTTTCGCCGACATGGCAAAGTTTTCACGGGGAATATTGTCGCACTCGCCGGATTTTCCGTAACTTTGCCGGGTGAGAAACCCCTGACTGAACTATGGCTGCCACATACGACGAACTACGCCGGCAGATTATCTCCGGCGACCTGAAACCGGCCTATATCCTCCACGGCGAGGAGGGCTACTTTATCGACGAACTGCTGAAACTCTTCGAGGAGGCGCTCCCCGAGGAGGACCGGGAGTTCAACCTCCACATACTCTACGCGACCGACACGCCGGTCCAGAGCGTCATCAGCCGATGCCAGGGGTTCCCGATGATGTCAGACCGTGTCCTGGTCATAGTCAGGGAGGCTCAGGGGTGGGGCGCGAAGGAGTATGGCATAATTGCGCAGTATCTCGCCCATCCGCTTCTGTCGACAACGCTCGTCGTCGCCTCGCGCGGAAAGACAGTGAAAAACAAAGAGTTGTCGAAGGTGCTCCAGGGGATTCGCGGCGAAGAATTCGAGTCGAAGCCTCTCCGCGAGGCCGGAGCGGGACCGCTTGTCGCCAAACTGTTGAAGGAGCGCGGCCTGAATATCGAGCCTAAGGGGCTGGCGATGCTCTGCGAAAATGTCGGAACAGACCTGTCGAGGCTCTACAACCAGGTTGAAAAACTCGCTGTCGTTCTCCAGCGCGGAGCGATGGTCACCCCGGAGGTGATCGAACGTAACATCGGAGTCAGCAAGGACTACAACTCGTTCGAACTACGCGACGCCGTCCTGGAGCGTAACAAACAGAAAGCGATCCGTATCGCCGAGCATTTCCGGACCGATCCGAAGAACAATCCGGCGATTGTCGTCGTTGCGGGGCTCTTCTCGGCGTTCAGCGACCTGACGGTCTATCATTTTCTGCGCGACAAGTCGCCATCGGCGGTTATGGGTGCGCTGAAATACAAGTCTAATTTCCAGGTCCAGAAGGTCGAGCGCGCCGCCCGGAGTTACACGGCGCGCCAGTCGATCGAGATCATCACGCTCCTTCGCGACGCCGACCGGAAGATGAAGGGGGTCGGTTCGCGCCAGAACCCCTACGACATCCTCCGCGACCTCCTCTTCGCGATCTTCAACTGCCGCGGCATATGATTATGTTTTGTGCATTCTCCAAACACCTGAACATCCGGTGAACTCGAACGTGACACGACTATTTCCAAAATGGAAACGGTCGTAAATCGTGGTTTTCGCGGTTCTTCCGCAGAGGTCGCAAATCAGACTACACCAAATTCATATCTCTAATCTATAAGCTGTTAGATATTTTTGGGGGGGGATTTTTGAAAAAAAATTTGGATGATATGATTTTTTAAGGTAATTTTGCGTTTGTTAGATATGTCGGCACATATCTAACAAAAATCTGAAAACAACAAACCAGCTTATAAATCAATCAATAATCCTAAATCTAAATGAGAAAAATCTTCTATCCGGCAACGCTGATGCTCGCCGCATCGCTGCTCTGTCCGCCCGAAGCGACGGCCAGCACTGCGAACGCTGCGGAACCGTCGGCTCTGCAGGCTGCGGAGGCGGAAACAGGCCTCTGTTCCGGTTCTGTCGTCGACGAAACCGGCGAGCCGCTGATCGGCGCCTCCGTTATCGTCGAAGGCACCCAGCAAGGTGTCTCAACCAACATCGACGGTAAATTCACGATTCCAAAAGTCAAAATCGGATCGAAAATACGCGTTTCGTATGTCGGTTACAAAGAGGCGGTCGCCGAATGGACCGGCTCGAACCTGAATATCACTCTCGCCCCGGCAACCAACTCGCTCGACGAGGTCGTTGTCGTCGGTTTCGGTGTACAGAAGAAAGCAGACCTGACCGGCGCCGTGTCGCAGGTCAAGATGGAGGATGTCGTCGGTGACCGTCCGGTCATCAACGCCGCCGCCGCCCTCCAGGGTGCAATCCCCGGCCTTATGATCAGCGGCGGTTCCGGTCCCGGCCAGAGTAAGTCGCTCAAGATCCGCGGCGACCTTTCGCTCAACGGCGGCAGTCCGCTCGTTTTGATTGACAACGTCGAGGGTGACATCGCCCAGTTGAGCCCCGACGATATCGAATCTGTCACGGTTCTGAAAGACGCCTCGGCATCGGCTATCTACGGTGCACGCGCTGCCGGCGGTGTTGTCCTGATCACAACCAAACGCCCGAAAGACCAGGCCAAGTTCAACATCACCTACGGCTTCAACCAGGGCTGGGAACGTTCGCTCAACCGTCCCGAACAGGCTTCTCTGTCAGACTATATAAAGGCATATCGCGAAGCAGGCTACTCGGCCCAGTACTGGGCAGGCAACGGTGACCTCGATACCTGGGAAGAACTCCTCGGACAGTACCGCGCAGGCGAACTGACCGGCGTGACCGACAACGGTATCTACAAACACACCGACGGCCGCATCTACTACCTGAAAGAAAGCGACGTCCAGGGGTCCGTTCTCGGAACCGGCGCCCTGTCGAACCACAATATCTCGATGTCGGGCGCGACAGACCGCATCCGTTTCCGCCTCTCGGCCAACTACAGCCGCGAAAACGGCCCGATGGTCACGGACAAAGACCTCTTTATCCGCAAGGGCATCACATCGTTCGTTTCGGGCGACATCACGAGTTGGTTCACCCAGGAACTCTCGATGTTCTACACCAACACGACCCAATCGGCGCTGTCGGGCAACATCCGCGACCCGTTCGCCCTCCGTCTGATTTCCTACTATCCGACAAAGGGATATATGCCCGCCGAATATCTGACAAACAGCGACGAGGACCTGATTATCGACTCCCCCTACAACTCCTATCTCGTTTCGCCGACATCGACAACAACCCGCTCGATTCCGCGCATCCAGTCACGCACGATCCTCAAACCGCTGAAAAACTGGACCATCACGGCCGAATACACCTACAACCAGCGTAACTACGACTATCGCAACTACACGGGCGTCATCACCTACGCTGACGTCCAGCTCGCCAAGAAAACCTATCCTGAAGACCCGACGAAGGACACCTATACGATCAACCGCGAGACAACGAAATACAACGCGTTCAACCTCTATACGAACTATAACTTCGACCTGAAGAAAAACCACTTCGAAGTCATGCTCGGTTTCAACCAGGAACGCTACAACTGGGCCCAGCTCAACACGAACATCCAGGGTCAGGCCGTCACGACGGTTCCCTCGTTCGGCGGCGGTACAGGCCAGAAGAACATAACCGAGAACTACTCCCAGTATACGATCCGTGGCGGATTCGGCCGTATCAACTATAACTACGACGAACGCTACCTTCTATCGTTCAGCGGCCGCTACGACGGCTCGTCGAAGTTCCCGAAGAGCAACCGCTTCGGTTTCTTCCCCTCGGCTTCGGGCGCATGGCGTATCGGCCAGGAGAGTTTCATGGAAGGCACCCGCGACTGGCTCGACGAACTGAAGGTCCGCTTCTCTTACGGCTCGATTGGCAACCAGAACATCGATCCCTACGGATATGTTGCAAACATGTCGGTCGCCCAGTCGAACGTCTGGCTCGACGGCGGGGAGCGTATCACCTACATCACCGTCCCCGGCCTGATTCGCGCGAACTACACCTGGGAAACCGTCAAGACCTATAACGCCGGTCTCGACTTCATGTTCCTCAACGCCCGCCTCCAGGGTTCGTTCGAATGGTACCGCCGTTCGACCGAGGGTATGCTTGCCGCAGGTCTCGAACTGCCGTCGACCGTCGGCGCGAGCGCACCGCTTCAGAATGTTGCCAACATGCGTACAGACGGATGGGAACTCTCGCTGAGCTGGCGCGACCGTATCGGCGACTGGGGCTACCGCGTCGGGCTGAACCTCTATGACCACCGTTCGAAAATCACCAAGTTCGACAACAAGACCGGCGACCTGAGCAACTGGTATCCCGGCCGCGAACTGAACCAGATCTGGGGCTATATCAGCGACGGCTACTACTCTATCGACGACTTCGACTACGAAAAAGCAAAGACCGGTGTATGGGAACTCAAAGACGGCGTCACCTCCGTCCAGGGTGTCAACGTCCGCCCGGGTGATATGAAATATGTCGACCTCGATGGTGACGGCATCATCACAACCGGCGAAAACACCGTCGACAATCCGGGCGACCGCAAGGTCATCGGCAACTCGACATCGCGCCTTCAGTTCGGTGTGAACGCCGGAGTCAACTGGAAAGGCATCGACCTCGACATCATGCTCCAGGGTGTAGGCAAACGTGACTATTGGCTCGGCGGCTCAAGCCTCTTCCCCTTCGGAGCAGGCGGAGCAGACGGTGTCTTCCATCCTATTTACTATAACCAGACCGACTACTGGACTGCGAAAAGTTACGACCCGACCAGTCCCGACTATATGGTCGCAGCAAACCCCGACGCCAGACTCTTCCGCATCTACGACCAGGAAAACAACGTCGGCTACAACACCCGCACGAGCGACAAATATCTCCAGAATGCGTCATATCTGCGAATCAAGAACATAACCCTCGGCTATACGTTCCCCGCCGAACTGACCCGCAAGGTCTACGTCGAACAGTTCCGCCTGTTCTGCTCGGTCGAGAACCTCCATACGTTCACATCGCTGCCGAAGGGCTTCGACCCCGAAAACATGTCGTGGACATATCCGTTCTACCGCACATGGTCGTTCGGCGCCACAATAACATTCTAATCATCTGAACCAATGAAACTCAAAAATATCATACTGCCGGTTGCCGTTCTCGCGGCGGGGGCGTTCGCCTCGTCCTGCAACGATGACTACCTGGAGAAATACCCCCAGACCGGCCTGACCCAGCAGAATGCCTTCCAGACCTACGACAACTTCAAGGCATACATGTATAACTGCTACTCGCTGTTCACCAACAGCCAGATCTATACGAACCACAACAATTCATACTACTCTACGACACAGTGGAGTTCCGACTACTACTCGGGCCTGATGACCAACCGCGAGGGAAGTTACAACCCCTACGCCTGGCAGAACATAACCCCGACGACGAAGTCAGACTCCTGGGGCTTCGGTCCGGTCCGCACGGTCAACATCATGCTCTCGATGCTCGACGGAAGCGAACTGAACGAAACCGAGAAGCGCCACTGGCGCTCGGTCGGCTACTTCTTCCACGCCTGGTGGTACATGGAACTGGTCAACAAATACGGCGATGTGCCCTGGATCAACACCGTCCTGACCGACGAATCTGAAGAGGCCTACGGACCCCGCACACCCCGCAAGGAGGTCGCCGACAGTATCGTCGCACGCCTCGAATATGCGATCGCCAACATCGGCGACTGCTCGAAAGACGGCGACAACTGCGTGACGGCCGACGCCTGCCGTGCCGCCCTCAGCCGCTTCCTTCTCCGCGAAGGAACATGGGGGAAATACCATAACCTGAACAACGGCTACGAAGGATACCTCCGCAAGTGTCTGACCGTCTCCCAGGAACTGATGGACAAATATCCGACCCTCTACTACGGCAAGGGCACGAACTCCTATCCCGGCGCAGGCTACGACGAGGTCATGACAACCGAAAACCTCAACGGAGTCCCCGGCATCATCATGTACAAACAGTATAACGACCTCTCCCGCCACCGCTACAGCGACCTGATCCACGTCGAGGCACACCGCTGCGATGCTCCCCAGCACACAGTCGATATGTTCCTGATGAAAAACGGAAAACCGATTGCCAACGCCGAATCGGGCTTCAAAGGGGGCGAAGGTAAAGATCTCTACGACTACTTCGCAGACCGCGACCCGCGTCTGCTGATCAACTTCGAGCCCCCGTTGCTCGCCAAGATCGGAACCTTCGCGAACCCCGACAACGAGACAACCTTCAAGAAGTGGACATTCTACAAGGCCGGTGACAAAATCGGCAATTTCGTAGTCGACGAAGAGTATGAGGCAAAACTCCGCATGTATATCGACTATATCGGAGCAAATATCTACTGCGAAAACGGAACCGGCGACGAATCGCTCGGTTGCAAACGCCTCCCGGGTCACAACTGGGGCGGCTCGATGTCGTCCGCTTCGCCGAACATCTCGGGCTGGAGCCAGACCGAAAACTACATGCGCTGCCAGACCGGATACTACTTCTGGAAACACTATACGGCATGGGAAGTCGGTTCGAACGGCAACTTCCAGACTTCAGACAAACCGATTTTCACAATCGAGGAGGTTCTGCTGAACTACGCCGAGGCCGCCTGGGAACTCAGCCAGTTCGACCAGGCTGTCGCCGACCGTACGATCAACCTTCTGCGTGACCGCGCCGAAGTAGGCCGTATGACCGTCGCCGAAATCGACGCCAACTTCGACCCCGACCGCGACAAAGGTACCGCCGCATGGACAAAAGGCTACGGCCCCGAGACTAACTACGAGGTCGACCCCGTCCTCTGGGAAATCCGCCGCGAGCGTATGATTGAACTCTTCGGCCAGGGCTTCTCGTTCTACGACATCCGCCGCTGGCACAAGGCTCCCTGGTATGTCAACCGCCAGGCCTGTGGCATGTGGATCGACAACTCGAACGTCCCCTACGGCAACGGCCGCTATACCGGACAGTTCGTCGACTACAACGCGATCAAGGCAAACGGCTTCGCTCCTTCGCAGAACACCGCTCCCGGAAAGGGGTGGATCTACACCTATCCCGGTCCGTTGTCGACCGGAAAGGGATGGCTCGACACCTACTATCTCTGGATGGTTCCGACCTACGAAATCACGATGAATCCGAACCTGACCCAGAATCCCGGCTACGGCGAACTCTTCGGCAACGTCGCCGAGGAGGAATAATCCCCCGATAACAAACCTCTTAAAAAGCCGCCATATCCCGTATGGCGGCTTTTTTTTGTCGGATTCGACAGAATGTCGTAATTTTGCAACATTATGAAAAAGAACCATTCAATCCTTCTTATAGCCGCGGCAGCGATGACGCTCGTCTCCTCCTGCGCGAAAAACGACTCCTGGCGCCTCGAAGGGACGCTCCAAGGTGGAGCCGACAAAGAACTGATCGTTGAGAACCTTACCTTCGTCGGCTGGACCGGCGTCGATACCGTCACGCTCGACTCCCGCGGCCATTTCTCCGTCGAGGGCGAACCGAAGGGTTATCCCGAGATCTACCGCGCCCGTATCGACGGACATACTCTCTATTTCCCGATCGACAGCGTCGAGACCGTAACCGTTGCCGGTAATCTCGACGACCTCGAAGGATCATACACCCTCGAGGGAACGACCGACGGCGAAATGCTCGTCAACGCCGAACGACGCATAAACCGCGCAATCGCCGAACTCGGCCCCGACGGGGCTCTGACTGACTCGCTGCTGAAGCGCGATCTGGCGAACATCGTCCTGACCCGCCCCGAGAGCGTCGTGTCGTTCTATCTGCTGAACAAAACGATAAACAACCGGTCGCTCTTCAATATGGCCAACTCGCTCGACATGCGGATTCTCGGAGCCGTCGCGAACGCCTACAAGGAGATGCGCCCCAACGATCCGCGTACAGCGCGTCTCGGCGACCTCTTCATCCAGGTCCGCAACCAGAACTCCTCCGGTTCGGGGCGCGTAGTCGAGGCTGTCGCCATCGGTCTGCAGGATATTGACCTCTACGACGAACAGGGTAACCGCCGTCTGCTCAGCGATGTCGCCGCCGGGAACCGCGTCGTCGTTCTGAACTTCACGACCTACGAAGCCGAGGAATCACCCGCTTTCAATATCGAGCTGAACAAGTTCTACAGCGCCGCCCGCGCCTCGGGAGTCGAAATCTACCAGGTCGCCTGCGACGACAACGACCTCGCATGGCGCCAGGCGGCAGAGAACCTCCCGTGGGTAACGGTTCGAAACAGCGGAGCCGACGCCGCCTCGAACCTGATGAAATATAATGTCGGTGGACTGCCGACGACCTATCTGATCGTCGACGGAGAGGTTGTCGACCGCGTCGACGACATAACGAACCTTCAGCAGGTCGTCGCCCGCCACAGATAATATCCGTTCAATTTGTTGCATTATACGGCCATAATGCGGCGGCGATAACTGTGTTGTCGGGGAGTTTTCGTAGTTTTGCGGAAAATTCCGCAAATCAGACCTATGATCTCTTTCAGACATTTCCTGGCGGCTTCGCTCGTGGTGGCGGCCGCCACCCTGGCTCCGGCCGCCGCCGAAGTGCCGGTTTTCGTCGTCGCCGGACAGTCCAACAGCGACGGCCGCATCCCGACGATTGATCTTCCCTACTACGCCGATTTCTCGCTCTGCAACTACAGTTATGCCGACGGACAGACCTTCCGCAACGGGCAGTTCGAGACCTATACTCCGTATACGCATGTCAGCGGCGACTCCGAACGCTTCGGCTACGACGCCTTCGTCTACCACTATATCGGTCAGGCAACCGGCCGTCCCTTCTATGTCATCAAGGAAACCCTCGGCGGAACCGCAATCGATCCCTCATGCTCCAATTCGAACAACGGCCACTTCTGGTCGTGCGACCCCGAATGGCTCGCCTCGCAGACAGCCGCCAGTGCAGGCGGCCATTCGCTGATTAAATCGCTGGAGCGCTCGTTCAGGGCGTGTGTAGAAAACACCCTCTCGAAAATCGACGAAGGGTATGACGTCAAGGCGATCCTCTGGCACCAGGGGGAAAGCGACCGTTCCGGCCAGGGTCCGCAAAACTACTACGACAACCTCTCGGCGCTGATTTCCCATATGCGCCGCTTTATCGCCGAAACAACCGGGAACGACGAATACCTCCGCCTGCCCTTTATCATGGGTACCGTCCCGACGGCGAGCGCCCAGTATGTCGCCGAGGTCGAGGAGGCTCAGCGACGTATCGCCGACGAGGATGACAACGTATGGCTTGTCGATATGGCAGACCAGCCTCTGCAGAAAGACAACCTCCACTTCGACGCGACAACCGGCGAATATATGGCGACACAGGTATTCCGCCGACTCGTCGACCTCGGGATCGTTCCCGAAACAGACCTGTGGCTCGACAAGGAGGTGACAGAACTGCTGGTCAACCCTGATTTCGAAATCGCCCGCGACGGAAGCCTCCACACCGACGCGTCGACCCCCGACCGCGGCATCCCCTACGGCTGGGAAAGCGTCGGCGAACTGCTCGGCAACTCCTTCGGGATCAACAACGACGCCGTCAATCTCCACGGACATAATACATGTTGGATCAACTCTTCGCCGATGCCCTCGTTCTACGAACTCTCGCAGACAATCCCGGCTGCGTCGCTGACTCCGGGAGAATATGAGGTCCGTTGCAAGATCTATATCGAGGAGAACAAAAAGGCCGACGCACGCCTGTTCGCCAACAACAGCGTCATGTACTACGGCCGTGAAGACGACTATACCAACCTGCTGACTGACGGCGAGGAGGTCACCTACGGCGGGTTCGCCGGCCGAAAGAATGGCGACCACTATCTCCATACGCTCCATGTCCGTGTCGCTGTCGCCGAAGGCGAGGACCTTAAGATCGGAATCCGCACGAGCGGGCGCACCAACGCCGGCGACAATCGTTCCGACAACAACGGCTGGTTCAAGGTCGACGAATTTCGCCTGTTCCGCCTCTCCGAAGCGACGACCGACGCGCTCGACGATATCCGCGCCGATGACGTGCAGACGTTTCCCGCCGGCGTCTACGACCTGACAGGGCGCGCCCTTCCGACCAACGCCAATCTCCCCTCCGGCTTCTACATCGTCAACGGCCGCAAAGTCCTGCGCTGACACAACGCCATCAGCGTGACATAATCGCGGGAGCCACCGCTGTAGCGGTCCCATGGGAGACGGATTGGCGCGGTCAGCGCAGGAAGGGGGCGGTCGGCGACGTGGTTGAGGCGACTTCCTCGGGGGTGCCCTGAGCGACAATCAGACCGCCGTCGCGGCCACCGCCGGGACCCATGTCAATCACCTCGTCGGCGACACGGATGACATCGACGTTGTGTTCGATCACCAGGACCGTGTTCCCCTTGTCGACCAGACGCTCGAGCACGCCGAGCAGAACCTTTATATCTTCGAAATGGAGCCCGGTCGTCGGCTCGTCGAGCAGGAAGAGCGTTCGGCCGGTGTCGCGCTTGGCCAGTTCGGTCGCGAGTTTGACGCGCTGGTTCTCCCCGCCCGAGAGGGTCGACGAAGGCTGGCCGAGTTTTATGTAGCCCAGTCCGATTTCCTTCAGCGTCCGTATCTTCCGGACAATCGACGGGACGCTCTCGAAGAACTCGACGGCGCGGTCAATCGTCATATCGAGGATGTCGGCGATAGATTTCCCTTTGAAACGGACTTCGAGTGTCTCGCGGTTATAGCGTTTTCCGCCGCACGCCTCGCAGGGGACGAGCACGTCGGGTAGAAAATTCATCTCGATAGTACGGTAGCCGTTACCGCCGCAGACCTCGCAGCGACCCCCTTTGACGTTGAACGAGAAGCGCCCCGGCTTGTAGCCGCGGATCTTCGCCTCGGGGAGATTGACGAAAAGATTCCGGATGTCGGTGAAGACCCCGGTGTAAGTCGCCGGGTTGGACCGCGGTGAGCGGCCCAGGGGTGACTGGTCGACTGTGATGACCTTGTCGATATTCTCGATACCCTCGATAGCGCGGTAGGGGAGGGGTTGCTGCTGGGAGCGGTAGAAGTGGGAGGAGAGAATCGGCTGGAGCGTCGCGTTGATCAGCGACGATTTTCCGCTTCCGGAGACCCCGGAGACGACGATCAGTTTTCCGAGATTCAGAGTCAGGTCGACGTCGCGCAGATTGTTTCCGGTCGCGCCGAGCAGGCGGATCTGCTTCCCGTTTCCGGGACGGCGGGCGGCAGGAACCGGGATCGACTCGGCGCCGCTCAGATATCGGGCGGTCGTCGTGTCGCAGCCGAGCATCGCTGCGGGGGTCCCCTGGAAGACCACCTGTCCGCCGTCGACGCCTCCGCGCGGGCCGATGTCGACGATATAGTCGGCCTCGGTCATGATGTCGCGGTCGTGCTCGACGACGATGACCGAATTGCCCGCGTCGCGAAGGCGTTTGAGCGAATCGATCAGGCGGCGGTTGTCGCGCTGATGGAGCCCGATGCTCGGTTCGTCGAGGATATAGAGGACATTGACCAGTTCGGATCCGATCTGCGTCGCCAGGCGTATGCGCTGGCTCTCTCCGCCGGAGAGGGTCGCCGAGTTGCGGTCGAGCGAGAGATAACCGAGCCCGACATCAATCAGGAACCCCAGGCGCGTACGGATCTCCTTCAGGATCTCGCGGGCGACGATGCGCGACGTCGGCGGAAGGGTGTCCTCGACCGTGTCGGCCCACTCTTTCAGCCGGCTGATGTCGAGCCGGGCGAGATCGGAGATATTCTTGTCGCCGATAAAGAAATGGAGCGCCTCGCGGTTCAGCCGGCGTCCGCCGCACTCGGGGCAGACCCCCTTCGAGAAAAACTGTCCGCTCCACTTCTGGGCGGCGGCGGAGACATCCTCCTCCTGTTGCATCTCGATATATTTGACAATCCCCTGGTATGGGGCGAACAGATTCGACATGCTCATCGTCTCGTTACGCAGCGTCAGCCGTTCGGTCGTTCCGTTCAGGATATCGCTGACGGCTTCCTCGGGGAGATCCTTGAAGGGGGTACGGATCGTCGCGCCGTGGCGCTCGCAGATTGCCGCTATCTGCCAGAACACCATCGAGTCGCGCTGGTGTCCGAGCGCGGCAATCGCACCGTCGGCAATCGACAGCGACGGATTCGGCACGAGTTTCTCCATGTCGATTATATTGACCGTCCCGAGTCCCTTGCAGCAGGGGCAGGCCCCCTGGGGGGAGTTGAACGAGAAGTTATGGGGGGCGGGTTCGCGGTAGGATATGCCACTGACCGGGTCCATCAGCGCCTGGCTGTAGAAGGCGCTGCTGTCGTTGTCGACATCGTAGACCATCAGTTGGCGGTCGCCGTAGTGGAGCGCATCGGCGACGGTGTCGCTGAGGCGGTGGCGGTCTTTGTCGGAGACCTTCAGACGGTCGATGACGAGTTCGACGGAATGGTTCTTGTAGCGGTCGAGTTTCATCTCGGGGAGGATCTCGCGGAGCTGGCCGTCGACGCGGGCGGTCAGGAACCCCTTCTTCCGGTAGTTTTCGAAGAGTTCCTTGTAGTGGCCCTTTCGGTTGCGTACAAGCGGGGCAAGAATATAGATCTTGCGTCCGGCATATTTCGTCAGGATCAGGTCGACGATCTTCTCCTCGGTATATTTGACCATCGGTTCGCCGGAGATATAACTCCGTGCCTGACCGACGCGGGCGTAGAGAAGACGGAGAAAGTCGTAGATCTCGGTCGTCGTCCCTATGGTCGACCGTGGATTACGGTTGATAGTCTTCTGTTCGATCGCGATGACGGGACTGAGTCCGGTTATCTTGTCGACATCCGGGCGCTCGAGATTTCCGAGAAGATTCCGGGCGTAGGCAGAGAAAGTTTCGATATAGCGGCGCTGACCCTCGGCGTAGATGGTGTCGAAGGCGAGCGACGATTTTCCGCTTCCGCTGAGGCCTGTTATGACCGTCAGCGAGTTGTGGGGGATTTCGACGTCGATATTGCGGAGGTTGTTGACGCGCGCACCCCAGACTGACAGATTCTGATTTCCAGTTTCGGGCATTCTTTGTTATTACTCTGATATCCAGTTCGGATTATAGATCGATTTGTTTCGTTCGGTCCGCGACATCGATTTCTCGGTCGGGATGCGGACCGTGTAGGTCTTTCCGCTCTTGTTCTGCAGCGACCGCGCGCGGATCCAGGGGTTGTGTTCGCGGACCTGGAGGTAGGTCGTTCCGTTCTTCGCGGCCCATTCTGCCCAGTCTGCGACCGGTCCGCTGACCGTCACCTCGCGGTATTCGTAGGGCTGGTAGAGGTCGTCGGCCGAGAGTGTGTAGCCGAACGCTGCGGGGTTCTCGAGGATGGTCTTCATAGCGAGCATGCGGTAGATATATCGCGAGGTCTCTTTGTTAAGGTAGAGATCGAAGGCCGACTCCTGGTTCTGCTTCTCGAGTTCGCCCGAGATGCGACCCTGTCCGGCGTTGTATGACGCCGCGACCGATTCCCAGTTGCCGAAGCGGTTGTAGGCGGCCTTCAGGAAACGGCAGGCTGCTTCGGTCGATTTCACGGGGTCGTAGCGTTCGTCGACATAGTCGTTCACCTCGAGGCCATACTCGCGGGCTGTTGCCGGCATAAACTGCCAGAGGCCGGCGGCCTTTGCTCCCGAGACAGCCGTCGGGTCGAGCGAACTCTCGATACAGGCGAGGTATACGATGTCGGCCGGGAGCCCCTTCTTTTTCAGGATCGGGGCAATCACCGGGAACCATCGGTTTGCGCGTTTCACGACGAGAAGGGTCGTGCCGTGGGTATAGGCCATCGAGGTCAGTTCGCGGTCGAGGCGCTCATACATGTCGGCCCGGTCGAGATCAATCCGGTCGCCGCAGAACTCGACGGCGAGAGGGACGGCCGGGGCGGCTACGGTCGAAAAATGTCGTTCGGGGGCAGGGACAGAGGGCTCCGGAGCCTGACGCTCGGTCGCGCAGGCAATCGCGCCGCAGGTCATCGTCGCGGCAAATATTGTAAAGATAGTCTTTCTCATGAATGTATAAACAAAATAAAGGGGGGCCGGTTCTGCGGCGTGTCGAAAAGAGTTCAGCGGTAGTTTACGATATTGATGTCGCCGGCGCGGTCATACTTCCGTCCGTCGGCTCCGACGGCCTTGATGACATAGTAGTAGACACCGGCCGGAACGACCTTTCCGTCATAGCGTCCGTCCCACCCCTGCGAGGGATCGTGGAACTCGGCCATCTTGACACCCCATTTGTTGAAAATGTGGCATTCGAAACTGACAATCGACTTGTAACTGACCTTCCACTCGTCGTTTACACCCTCGGATTCGCCGGGAGAGAAGGCGTTCGGGCAGATCAGCGACGACTCGCCGACAGAGACGGTATAGGTGTCGGAATACCATTCGCAGGTTGCGTCGGCGTTCGCTGCAACGAAGCGGACATAGAGGGTTCCCATATCGCGGAACGTATATTCCATCTCGAGATCGTTGCTCCGGTAGTCGATCAGGTCGAACTCGGGGTCGGCTGCAATCTGCCATTCCGTAAAGATTGCCGCATCGGTCACTGCGGCGGTGAACGTGATCTCGGCCGGGGCGGAACCGCCGAGTTCGACGCCGTCGATTTTCTGTTCGTTCGCGTTGTCGCGTTCGGTCTGAACCGCTTCGGTCGAAGCGTCGATCGCGACAGGCTGGACTGTCGCGGAGGTGACCGACAGGCGGCGGCCCCACTGCTCGAGGAAGCGGTCGCCGTCGACTGTGACGCTCGTCGCTGTCAGCGGAGCCTGGATCATCAGGAGTTCGTCTATCCAGGCGCGGTTGTCGCTGACGGTCGTAGTGACAAACCGCCCGCTCTCCCGGTCGAAAATCTGGGTGTCGTATGAGACGGTTATTCCGCGGTCGATCTCGAGCTGACGTCCGTTGATCGAATAATAGGTCATGCGGGATGCCTCCCCTTCGAAGCGCATCTCGAGAGTCGAACAGTCGGCCTCGCCGGGCTCGAACGAGCGGGGGAGGAACGGGGTCGCCGAATAGTCGGCGAGCCAGAAGTAGCAGCGTGTCGTTCCGTCGGTTATCAAGTAGCCGGTCGCCCCGCGGGGATTCCGGAGCGTCACGTTAGAACCGGAACGGACGAGATCCGCTTCGGGAACAGGTTCGGCGTATCCTCCGCCGGCAGCGCCGTATCTCTCCCAGGTCAGGGCCGAAGCCAAGGCGGCGTTCGAGGCGCGGTATGTCACGGTCAGCCCGGTGACGGTCTCGGCGACAAAAACGGCGTCGAGCCCCGAACTATTTTCGGGCTCGATCTCGACAGGCTGGTTCTGCGTTCCGCCGAAACTCAGGCGCGGAGCCGCCCCGGAGACCTGCAGGACACCGAGAATGAGCAGGACGACAACCGGCAGAAGCCGCTGGCGGTGTATGGCGAGGCGGCACTCCATCAGATGACCTCCTCGTTAGCCGCAAGACGCTGGCGGACAACCTCGTAGACGACTATGCCGGTGGCGACCGAGACATTCAGCGAACCGATCTTTCCGAACATCGGGATCGAGACGAAGAGATCCGATTCGCGGATGACCTCCTCGGAGATTCCGATATCCTCGGCGCCCATAACGAGGGCGGTCGGGACTGTATAGTCGGCGCAGGTATAGTTTATGTCGGCCTTTTCGCTGACCGAGACGATCCGAAAGCCCGATTCGCGAAGATAGCGGACGGCGTGGAATATCGACCGTTCGCGGCAGACAGGAATATGGTTCAACGCGCCGGCGGAGGTCTTCATCGCGTCGGGACCGGCCGAGACGCTGCCGCGCTCGGGGATGACGACGGCGTCGACGGCGGCGCACTCGCATGTCCGGACGATTGCACCGAAGTTACGGACGTCGGTCAGGCCGTCGAGCAGAACGACAAACGGGACTCGCCCGGCCTCGAAGAGTTCGGGGACGACGTGGTCGAGGCGGTGGTAGGTCACGGCGCCGAGGAAGGCGATGACCCCCTGGTGGTTGCGTCGGGTGATACGGTCGAGGCGTTCGGCCTGGACGCGCTGGACGACGATGCGCCGTCCGCGGAGCATCTCGAAGAGTTGGGCGACCAGGTCGCCCTGGAGATCCTTCCGGATAAAGATTTTGTCGATATCGCGGCCGGCTTCGAGTGCCTCGATGACGGCGCGGATGCCGAATATGTAGTTTCGTGTCGGTTGTTCTCGTTCCATTGTGGTTTCGGTTTTTTCGGGGTGGGGGATGTGACAGGCCTACTGGCGCCTGAGGAGCGATTCGGCGGCCTGGCGGGCGTCGGGATCCGAAGGGTCGCCGCTGAGCATCAGGGCGAGTTCGTCGACGCGGGCTGCGGCCGAGAGTTCGGATATATGGGTGTGGGTCGCTTCGTCGTCATCCTGCTTGTAGACCTTGTAGTGGGCGTCGCCGCGGGATGCGACCTGCGGGAGGTGGGTGATTGCGATGACCTGTATGTCGCGGGAGATCTGCTTCATCATCTCCCCCATACGGTTCGCGACGTCGCCCGAGACGCCGGTGTCGACTTCGTCGAAGATAATCGACGGCAGGCTCATTTTGTCGGCGACAATCGCTTTGATTGTCAGCATCAGACGGGAGATCTCGCCTCCCGAGGCGGTCTGTCCGACCGGGGTCAGCGGCTGGTTTTTGTTGAAGGCGAAGAGGAATTCGACTTTGTCGATTCCGGTCGGGCCCATGTCGGCCGCCGCCACGCTGATCTCGCACTGGAGGTTCTTCATTCCGAGGGGGACGGCGCGGCGTTTCAGTTCGTCGGCGAAGGCTGCGGCCGTCTGCCGGCGCGACTCGGAGATCTCGCGGGCGGTCTCTTTCGCCAGGGCGTGGGCGCGGCGGGCGTCCTTCTCGAGCGCGGCGAGCAGTTCGGGGCTGTCATCGAGGCGCGCAAGCCGCCGGGCGAGACTGTCGCGCAGGGCGATCAGTTCGCGGATGTCGCCGAGATGGTGGCGCCGGAGCATGGCGTGGAGTTCGGCGATTCGCTCGTCGGTCTCCTCGAGTTGGGCGGGGTCGGCCGAGAGGGTGCGGTCAGCCGCGGCGAGAGACGCTGCGATGTCGCGGAGTTCGACGCGGGCGCTTTCGATACGGTCTGCCAGGTCCTGTTCCGCGCCGTCGAAGATTGCCGCCAGGTCGAGGCAGAGTCCCGAGGCTTCGGAAAGCATCGAGTCGACGTTGCGGCGTCCTTCGCTCAGAATGTCGAGCAGGGAGGTCAGCGTCGATTTCAGCCCGGCGGCGTTGGCGATAACCTCGCGGTCGCGCTCGAGTTCCTCGAGTTCACCCTCGACGGGGTTGACGGCGTTTATCTGGTCGAGCTGGTAGCGGGTGAATTCCTCGTCGGCGCGAGTCCGTTCGATTTCGTTGCGGGCGTCGCGAAGCCGTTTCATCGCCGCGCGGAAAGCGGCATATCGCTTCGCGTAGAGTTCGAGACGCTGGGCGTTCCCGGCGAGGGTGTCGATTATCTCGAGCTGGAAGGCCGGCTGGGAGAGGAGCTGGTTGCGGTGCTGGGAGTGGATGTCGACCAGATGCATCGCGAGACCTTCGAGGCGGGCCAGCGGAACGGGGGTGTCGTTTATGAAAGCCCGGGAGCGTCCGCCGGGGGAGATTTCGCGGCGGAGAATACAGCGCTCGGGATCCCAGTCGATGTCGTTGGCGGCGCAGAAACTGCGGACTTCCGGATATTTCCCGACGGCGAAGACAGCCTCGATGACCGATTTGCGGTCGGGGTGGCGTACGGCGCGCGAATCGGCGCGCTGGCCGAGCAGGAGCGACAGCGCGCCGAGCATGATCGATTTTCCCGCACCGGTTTCGCCTGTTATGATGTTGAAACCGGGGCGGAAGGGGATGTCGACCTTGTCGATCAGGGCGTAGTTCGAGATATGGAGTGACTCAATCATTTCTTCGGGGGTGTCTTGATTTCTTTGATCCGCTGGTTTTCGGTCGGGTAGATCGGGTTGAGCAGTTCGACGATCCGGTCGCGTTCCTCCTGGGGAGCCTGGCTGTAGATGTTGACAAGTTCGTCGAGTTTCGAGTCTTTGAACAGCGAGAGACCGACGGTCATCGGCGCGTTGTCGTAGATGGTCTTCAGGTTCGACAGTAGTGTCTCGGTTATTTTCTTCCGTCCTTTGTCGGGGTTGAGGGCCATCTCGTCGAGTCCGAGGCGGTGGTAGTCGTAGAGGAGGTCGCGCAGCGCGGCGGTCGACAGGTCGGTGTAAGCGCTCAGGACGGCCGTGCGGTTCTTCGTGTCCTCGAAGGCGCGCCATCCGCTTTCGCCCGAAGACTGTGCGAGCTGGACGATCGTCTCGAGGCGGTCGTAGAATGGCTGGCCGCCGCGGGGGGAGAAGGTGTCGAAATCGAGGGCGAGGATCAGGTAGGCATAGAAGTTCAAGATCGCCGTCAGGTTGCTCTCCATCGTCGTCTCGGAGAAGACCAGGGGTTCGTGTTCGGTGTAGGCGAATTCGATTTTGCTGTCCTTGAAATTCAGGACGGTCGTCGTGTAGGAGGCGTTGTAGACGGGGCGTGTCGCCTGGATCTGGAGGTCCCCTTTCATAACGCCGTCGGCATATTCCTTTATTGTAAAGAACAACTGGCAGTCGATCTTCTCGTTGGCCGAGAACTGGGCCGAGGAGAACTTCGTTGTGTTCATATAGTCGTTGATTGCCTCCTGGAGGGTTGTGAAGACGTCGGTCGAGGTACCCTCGACCTGGGAGGCGTTGACCTCGACGCGGCAGTTCAGTTCCTGGGCGGCCGTTTCCGGTGTAGCGGCGGCGAGAGATATGACCAGCAGGAGGACCGCCGTCAGCGGGCGGAGGATCCGGCGGAGCGTTATGTCGTTACAGGTTTTTGTCATCTGTCGGTGTTCGGGGGGGGTGAGGAGTAAGAGATCAGGGCCGGGGTGTCAGAGCGCGTCGAGGATGTCGGCCGCGACCTGGCGTTTAGGCTTCGTGTCATATTCATAACGCGAACCGTCGGCTTTTATTATCGTGATGTGGTTCGTGTCGGTCCCGAATCCGGCGTCGGGGCGCCGGAGCGAATTCATGACGATCATGTCGAGATTCTTCCGCCGGAGTTTCGCCAGGGCGTTGTCGAGTTCGTGGTCGGTCTCGAGGGCGAACCCGACGAGAATCTGTCCCGGGCGCTTTGCGCGGCCGAGGGTCGCGGCGATGTCGGGGTTACGGACAAGGCGAATCGACTCGAGGTCCTCCTTCTCGCGCTTTATCTTCGTCTGGCGGATTTCGGCGGGGGCGTAGTCGGCGACGGCGGCGCACATAACCGCGATGTCGGCATCGGCGAAGGCCTTTTCGGTCGCGGCGAGCATCTCGCGGGCCGATTCGACGTCGATGACCTCGATCGCCGGATTCTCGGCCTTCAGCGCGACAGGACCGCTGACGAGGGTGACGCGTGCGCCGCGCGAAGCGGCTTCTTCGGCCAGGGCATAGCCCATCTTTCCGGTCGAGAAATTGCTCAGGTAGCGGACCGGGTCGATCCGCTCGCGGGTCGGGCCGGCGGTTATGACGACATGCTTTCCGGCGAGACTCCGGCCGCGGGAGAAGTAGCGGGCGAGTTCGGCGACGATCTCCTCTGGTTCGGCCATACGCCCTTTCCCGACGAGATGGCTGGCGAGTTCGCCCTCTTCGGGTTCGATTATGATGTTGCCGTAACTGCGCAAGCGCCCGATGTTGGCGACGGTCGAGGGGTGGCGCATCATGTCGAGGTCCATCGCCGGAGCGACGAACACCTGTGACCGCGCCGAGAGATAGGTCGTCACGAGCATATTGTCGGCGACACCGCAGGCCATTTTTGCAATCGTACATGCCGTTGCCGGGGCAACGACCATAGCGTCGGCCCAGAGGCCGATGTCGACATGGCTGTGCCACTCGCCGGTGTTTGCCGTGAAGAATTCGCTGATGACCGGTTTTCCGCTGAGGGTCGAGATGGTCAGGGGGGTGATGAACTCTTTGGCGGCAGGGGTCATGACCGGCTGTATTTCGGCTCCGGCTTTGACGAGCAGACGGACCAGCGGCGCGGTTTTGTAGGCGGCGATGCCTCCGGTGATTCCGAGGACGATATGTTTGCCGCGGAGGGATGTCAGGTCTTCGCTCATGGGTTATTTCTGGCGCAGTTTGATCCGGGTGAAGGCGTCCTTGGTGTTCTGGGGGAAGTCGCCCTGCATGATCCACCCGTAGTAGCCCGGATCGGTCCGGAGAACCTCTTCGGCCAGGCGTCCTTTGTGTTTTCCGAAGTTGATGACCTCCTGTCCCTTGTCGTTGTATATGAGCCGTCCGAGCAGGTCGACGTTGCGCTGCTGTGAGGAGAATCGCGACAGATAGTCGATGTCGTTCTCGAGGTCGGGGTAGCGGTCGAGCTGGGCCATCAGGACCTCGTAGGTCGCGCGGGTGTCGTCGCTGGCGTGGTGGGCGTTCTCGAGTTCGCTGCCGCAGTAGAAACGGTAGGCGGCGGCGAGTGTCCGCTGTTCTTTTTTGTGGAAGATTGTCTGGACGTCGACGAAGCGTGCGCGGGAGAAGTCGAATTTGATTCCGGCGCGCTGGAACTCCTGGTCGAGCATCGGAACATCGAAGCGGTTCGAGTTGAAGCCGGCGATGTCACAGCCGGTAAAGAATTCGGCGACGCGCGGGGCGATGTCGCGGAAGCGGGGCTCGGAGGCGACGTCGGCGTCGCTGTAGCCGTGGACGGCGGTCGCTTCGGCGGGAATCGGTATTCCGGGATTGACGAGTCTCGACCATGTCAGGGGCTCTTCGTCGCCGGGTTTGACTTTTATGACAGAGATTTCGACAATTCGGTCGGTCGAGATGTTAGTTCCGGTCGTTTCGAGGTCGAAGAAGATAATCGGCCTTGTCAGTTTCAGTTTCATATCGGTTCGTTACACTTCAGGGGGGATTGGTTTGTCAGAATTCCTGGAGGAACATAGGCATCAGGAGCATCAGCAGGTCTGTGTTCTCGTCGTTCTCGGAGGGGAGGATGACGGCGGCGCGGCTCTGGTCGGCGAGGCGGATCAGGATGTCGGAGGTTGTCAGGGTGTTTAGAATCTCGATCAGGAAGTGGGCGCTGAAGGCGATGAACATCTCAGGGCCGTCGAATTCACATTCGACCGACTCCTGCCCCGAGGTGTTGTAACTCTGGTCCTGGGCCTTCATGATGATCTCCGAGGGGAGGAGTTTGAAGGTGACGCGGCTGTTGTTTGTATCGACGAAAGCGTTGACGCGGCGTACGGCCGAGAGGAACTGGGCGCGGTCGATCGTGACAGTATAGGGGTTCTTTTTCGGGATGACGCGGTTGTAGTCGGGGTAGTTTCCTTTGATCAGCTGGCAGACGAAGGTGTAGCCGACAGTCTCGAAACAGGCGGTCCGGGGGGTCAGGGTGACCTTCATCTCGCAGTCGGCCGTGAAGACGTTCTTCAGGACGTTAGCGGGCTTGAACGGAAGGATAAAGGAGGCCTCGACGCCGGGAGCGGCGGTCGCGTTGGAGTAGCGGACGAGTTTGCGGGTGTCGGTCGCGACGAAGATGATTTCGGTCGGCTTGATGTCCCAGAGAATACCCATCATCTGGGGGTGGGAATCGTCGTCGCTGACGGCGAAGAGGGTCTTTTCGATACCCTGGAGCATCTGGGACGTCGGCATGATGAAGGAGACGGTCTCGTCGGGGGAGGCGACTATGGCCGAGGCAACGGGATATTCGTTTCCGGGGATGGCGACGGTGTTGTAGACGCCGTTGCGGTAGGTGACTTTCATCTCGAAGGTCGACTCGTCGATGTCGAAGACAATCCCCTGGTCGGGGATTTCGCGTAGCATGTCGAGCATTCGGCGGGCGTCGCTGCAGAACGAGCCTTCACCCTCGGCCTCGAGCACCTCGATGCTCCCGACGAGGGAGTTCTCCTGGTCGGAGCCTTTGACGGACAGGGTCGTGCCGCGCAGTTCGAAGTAGAAGTTATTGAGTATCTGGAGGGCGTTTTTCGAATTGATGACTTTGCTGACATTCGAGATCAGCCCGTAGAGCGCTTTGCTCGGAACGTTGAATTTCATGTCGGGAGGGTATATTATGTGTCTGTTTCTGTTTCTGTTTTCGTTTGTTCTGGCCGACGCGGCGAGTAGTGTCGCCGACAGTCAATTTGCAAAGTTACGATTTTTTTCGGACAGTCACGGCCGACGGTCGCGGAATTTTTATACTTTTGCAGTGCCAAAAAAACTGAAATACCGCGATGATTAACGAAATACTCGAATTCAACCGCCGCTTCGTCGCCGAAAAGGGTTACGAACGGTTTCTGACCGACAAATATCCGAACCGCCGTATCGCGATCGTGACATGCATGGACACCCGCCTTGTCGAACTGCTTCCTGCCGCGCTCGGAATCCGGAACGGCGACGTCAAGATAATCAAGAACGCCGGGGCGACGATAACGAACCCGTTCGACAGCACGATGCGCTCGCTACTTGTCGCCGTCTACGAACTCGGCGTCAACGAGATTATGGTCATAGGCCATACGAACTGCGGCGTCCAGGGAATGAATGCCGTCGAGATGCTCCATCTGATGAAAGAGCGCGGTATCCCGGAAGAGAACATAACCCTGATGAAACACTGCGGCATCGACCTCGACAGCTGGCTCCACGGCTTCGACGATACTGCCGACGCCGTCAACGAGACTGTCGACCTCGTCCGCAACCATCCGCTGATGGCCCGCGATGTGACCGTCAAAGGGTATATAATGGATACCGAGACTGGTCTGCTGACGCTCGTGACTCCGAATAATGCCAAAACTGAAAACTGAAAACTGAAATATCCCGATATGAGAACAACTCTGACAAACGACCTGCTCGAGGTCACGATCGATTCGCACGGCGCCGAAGTCGTCAGCGTCGTCAACCGCCATACCGGCAAGGATTATATCTGGAACGGCGACAAGCGTTTCTGGGGGCGCCATTCTCCGGTGCTCTTCCCCCTTGTCGGGCAAGTCTGGGAGGGGCGCTACCGCCTCGACGGGGAGGAATACCGCCTCGGACAGCACGGGTTTGCGCGCGACTGTGAGTTCACGATTATCGACGGCAGACCCGACGACGAGGCCTGGTTCGCGCTCGAGGCCGACGAGGAGACCCTCGAGGTCTATCCCCGCCGTTTCCGCCTCGAGATCGGCTACCGCCTCCAGGAGGCGCGGCTGACGGTCATGTGGCATGTCACGAACCTCGACGAGCGGACGATGTATTTCCATATCGGCGCACATCCCGCCTTCAACCTCCCCGATTTCAACCCGACAGACCGTGTCCACGGCTATCTGGCCTTCGACAACCGCCATCCGGTCTCGCAACTGCTCGGCGAGCGCGGGGGTGTCGTCGACGGAGAGGTGCCGCTCGATGTCGAGTCCGACGGCTTTCTTCCGCTGACGGCCGAAACGTTCTCCCGTCTGAAGACGATTATCCTCGGGGAGTCGCAGGTTCGCCGCGTCTCGCTGCTCGACGCCGAACGCCGTCCCTGGCTGTCGGTCATGTTCTCCGCTCCGGTCGTCGGGCTCTGGTCCCCGGCTCCCGACGCTCCGTTTGTCTGTATCGAACCCTGGTGGGGGCGTGCGGACCGCGAGGAATATGAGGGGGATTTCTCCGACCGCGAGTACACGAACCGTCTCTTCCCCTCGGAGCGTTTCGAGGCGGTCTATATGATAATCTTCGACAATTTCTGAACCTCAGCCGAATCAGATGGAACTCGAGGATGAGATACTCGACCGGGCCCGCAGGCTGATGGGCCCTGAGGCGATGGCGCGTATGGCCGGGATGCGGGTCATTCTGTTCGGCGTCGGAGGGGTCGGGTCGTGGTGTGCCGAGTCGCTGGTACGCTCCGGTGTCGGCCACCTGACGATAGTCGACAACGACTGTGTCACCCCGTCGAACCTGAACCGCCAGATGATGGCGACCGTCGCGACGATCGGCCGGCCGAAGGTCGAGGCGCTCCGCGAGCGTCTGCTCGAGATCGTGCCAACGGCCGACATCGACGCCCGGCGCGAAGAGTTCTCCGGCGCGACAGCCGCGTCGTTCGATCTCGACAGTTACGACTGTATCATCGACGCGATCGATTCGCTGGCAGCGAAGGTTGCGCTGATCGATCTGGCAACGTCGCTTCAGTCGCGTCCGCTGTTTCTGTCGTCGATGGGGGCGGCGCTGAAGATGGACCCGACGAGGGTCCGTGTCGCCGAGTTCCGCAAGGTCACCGGCTGTCCTCTGGCGCGAGCCCTGCGCCAGCGCTTCAAGAAAATGGGCCATTGGCCGAGGCGTAAGTTTCTGTGTGTCTACAGCGACGAGTTGCTCGCGAATCTCGGGGCGTTGAGCGAGGATGCGACGGCCGATGCCTGGAGTTCGCGGCGGGCGTCGGTCAACGGGTCGCTGATGCATATGACGGCTATCTTCGGCCTGACCCTCGCGGGCCTGGCCATCGAGCGCCTCAGCCGCCCCTGACAACTATTCAGCAATCAGCGCAATTATTCTGCACTCTCGATTCGATACCTCACAATATCTCTGCGTTCTTCGCTACTTAGTGTCATGTTTAAAATTATGATTGATAGAGTGTTATGGCGTCTTTTTCAACGTTTTTATAAAACGGGAGGGATTTTCTGTCTGCCCATTCTTTTTGCGAATATACCCGGGCATTAACTTCTTCATCGAAATTGAACAATCCGAGTTCGTAGAACGGCCATGCATATTTGTCAAAAGCCGATGCAGGTAATTTCTCCGTGCCGGGAATCAGTATATGCAGATCCCGGTCAGAGTCGGGATTCTCTTCTCCGCGCGCGCGAACCATATAGCACCACGCGTGATCCATCAGGCAGAATTTCGCCGGCCTTTGTAATTATTGCCGCTATAAGAGTCTTATATTTTTCAGAGTACATTTCCGACTTTTTTATTCGTCTGCAAATATAATTAATTTTTATCGTTTCCGGAAATCAGTATGGCAAAATCTGCGGTTGATAGATCGGGAATACGCGAATACGCGACAGACGGTCATGGAGGAGTCCATGACCGTCTGTCGCGTGTTGTATGACTGCCGGGGGGATCAGTTCCAGACCCAGCCTGTGAAGTTGTCGAATGTGACTTTAGCTTCGCCGTAGCCGGGGATAGTCAGGATTAACTGGCCGTTGACGACAGCCATGCCATCTTCGTTCTCGGTTATCGCGATCGAGCCGCCGGTGACCGTCGCGTCGTAGTTTCCGTTGAACGAAATGACCGATCCCGGGGTCGGGGTGAAGGTCGAGTAGATGTCGGAGGTCGATACGGCGGGGAATGTCAGAGTCAGCGAACTGAACTTGTAGTCCGACTCCGGAAGATCCGTGCCGAGAATCAGTTTGCCATCCTCGAAATAGACACCCATGTCGTCGAGTGTTCCCTTGAAGACCGTGCCGTCGGGGTTGGCGATCACGCTGATGCCCGTTTCGTCGCTTCGCTTGTCGAGGCCGAAGACCTGGATCTTGGCCGAGCCCTCGGTCACACCCTTGACGATGCCGAGCGAAAGATCGGTCGGGTCGGCCTTGGCGGCGACACAACTGTCGCTGGAAACCCAGTCGAGCGGATAGATGTTCGGCGCGCCTGTCGGGGTCGTCACGTTGACGGTCCATACGGCCTCCTCGCCGACAAAGAGGTTTCGTTTGCCGCCGGTGATGGAGATTGACTTGATACCTTCTGCGACATGGACCGGTATCGTCAGGGTCTTTCCGTTCGAGGTCAGTGTCAGGTAGGTGTCGCCCGCTTTCAGGCCGGTGATGGCGATGGTGTTACCCTCATATTCGCCGACGCGGACAATCTCGGGATCGGCAGCGGTTACGACCGGTTTGTGGTAGCCGTATGACGACATCGGGACGACGCTGGTCGTGATGATACAGAATTTGCCGCTGATCAGGTTGATCTCTGTTGAGTCGCAAAGAATTTCGTCGACCGGGAAGGTGTTGACATAGTCATAGACGGTGTATGTCGCGGCGAGGGTGTCGCGCGGGGTGGTGAACTGGAATTCAGTTTCTCCCTCGGATATACCAGAGCGGACAACGAGAACGGCGTCGAAGCCTGAACCATCGACATAGTCGTTGTAGAGAGCCGAAACGAGAACAGAGTTGCCGCTTATGGCCTTCCATTTACATATTTTGTAGGCCTCTTCGATATCCTCGAACGCACCGGTCTGGACATTGACGGCGACGCGGACTGTGTCGACCTGGTTGACATCCATGATACGCGAATAGGTTGTCGCGTAATACTGCTCGAGGGTGTGGAGTGGCGGACGGGTTCCGATATAATCCATTCCGGCGTAGTCCGGACCATAGAAGGTAGCGCCTTCGATCGGGGGGAACATATTGATCTGGATTGTTCCTGTCTTGGCTGATGTTCCGCTGCCGATGGTCACGCTGATCTGTCCCTCGCCGGCCTTGCGCGCGGCGCCATAGTGGACAGCGACAGTTCCGGCTTGTTTGTCGACGTAGAGTGGCTGGGGTTCGTAGGGGGTCAGTCCCTCGCCTGAGATTTCGTAGGTCGGTTCGTAGTCACAGAGCAGTTCGACAGGTTTTACGGTGAAGACGACCGAGTCGTGGAGGATGTCGTAACTTTTCTGGCTTGTCATGACGTTCCCGGCGGTGTCGAGCACAGCGATATCCTGCGGGATATTGTTGACGACCGAGACAGTCGCGATTCCATACTTGCCGTTTTTCAGCGTCGCGCGGAGTTTTGTCGATTTGCCCTGTGCGCCGTCGACCGTGACAAGAAGCGAGTCGTCGACAATCCGGGCGATGTTCTCGTCGTCGACGCTCCAGGTGACCGGCGTATTGATCAGATGGCCGCTTTCATTGGTGACGCGTGCGCCGAAACCGACGGTGTCGCCAAGGCAGAGTGTGATCTCTGTCGGCTCCATCTCGATATAGATGGCATTTGCGCCTTCGAGGGTGTCATCCTCCGAGCAGGAGGTCGTCAGGCCCCCGAGACCGGCGGCGATAATCGCCGCCGCCATCAGTGATTTGCTGTATATTTTCATTGTTGTTGTTCGGATCTGAGATTGTAGAAAAAATTAGAAATTCTTCGGGATGACATACTGGAATCCGTTTTCTTCGCAGACTTCGCCGCGCTCCTCGGTCTGGATGTCCCAGAAGACACGTGTATAGCCGGTCTGCGGGCCGCCGATAGCCTCGGTCAGCGACTGGAGGTCGAGGGCATTGTTGCCGTTTTCGACCAGCGGGATGCGACGGATCTGGAGTTCGGTGTCGACGCCGTCCATGTTGTTCAGATAGACGGGGAATAGACGGGGGTAGCCGGTCCGGCGGAAGTTGGTCCACGCCTCGGCGCTCTGGGGCCAGTTGTTGATATACTTCTGGGTGATGATCTTTTCGAGTTTCAGTTCCTGGGAGTCGTTGTCGTCCCATTTGACGCCGATTGTGACGCGTCCGGGGGTGTTGTGCATCGACTGATAGGGGTCGACATAGTCGACGGCGGGGAGATCGGTCTGAGCGAGATATTTCTCAATCTCCGAGTCGTCGATTCCATATTCGCTCATCGTCAGGCGGATTCCCTCTTCGTAGAATTCCTGTGCGGTTCCCCCCATGTTCCAGCCGCGGAGAGCACCCTCGGCGCGCAGGAAGGAGCATTCGACCCGTTTGAAGAAGTCCTGGTGCATGTAGCGCATATTGCCGCTAAGGGTCGAGAAGGGGCCGTAGCCTTTGACACGGTCCGTAACGTTCAGGTTTCGGAAGTTGATGCCGGCGCGGATGCCGTAGATTCCGGAGCCCGCGGGGGTGACGATTCCGGTGACACGGTCGGCAATCGAATAGGGGTTAGTGTCGAACCACTGTCCGAGAAGCGGGTTGTTGAAGTGCTTCAGGATATTTTCGATAGAGGCCCCGAGACGTAGGTCGTGCCAGGTGTTCGAAATGAAGTAGAGACAGCAGTCAGACATCTCCTGGTAGTAACCGATATCCTGAGAGTCGGCGGCTGTCAGAACGCCGTCGGCAACGGCGGCTTCGGCGCGTTCCCGGGCCTTCGCAGCATCATATTTCACGATGTTCATCGCCATACGGAGCTGGATAGAGTTGGCGAATTTGACCCAGCGGATCCAGTCGCCGTTCGAGACTGTCTTCTTTCCGACGATATCCTCGATTTTCGAGAGTTCGTCGGCCGAGGGCTGCTGGCGGCGCAGGATTGCCTTGGCGGTGTCGAGTTCCTCGAAGATCTGGTTGTAGACGTCGGCGCCCGGCTCGTAGGTCAGAGGGGGGGTAGTCTTTCCGTTTCGCCAGTCGTTGAAGGGGATTGCGCCATAGAAATCGGTCAGTTCGTGGCCGAGATAGGCCTGGATGATATAGGCGATGGCGCGCCACTCCGGTTTGCCGAATTCGTCGGACCAGCGAATGGCGTTCTTCGAGTTGGTGAACATCTGGGTGTCAATCGGGCCACCGAGATAGTCGTTCGGGTAGGTATAGAGGGTCGGGATTGCTCCGCCGAACGAGAATGTTCCCTTCGAGATTGTCCAGTAGCCGGCGTAGTTGTCGATATTGTTTGCGCGCTGATACTGGTATTTATGGGGTGCCCAGGTTCCGGTTGGTTCGTGGGAGTAGTTGATCATGAAGGGGATGGCGCCGCGGAGTTCTTTTTCGAGCAGTTCGACGTTGTCAGGTTTGGCGTCGGGGTCGGTGATTGTTATGTTCGGGTCGTCGATGACCCAGGGGTAACTGTCGAGGGCCTTGTCGCCGCAGCCTTGAAGCACAGCCATCGAGCCGAGCATGACCGCCGCCGGAAATATAATGGATTTGTTCAGTTTCATTGTCTGTTTTCAGTTAATCGATTGGGGGTCGGATTAGAAGTTCAGCTTGAGGGTCAGGGCGTAACTGCGGACGGTCGGGAGAGCATAGCAGTCGATTCCGGAGTAGCCGTTGGCGGCCGATACGGAGATGTCGGGATCGACCGGAGCGTCCTTATAGATAAAGAAGGCGTTCTTGACGGAGAACTGTGCGGTCAGGGCGCGGTTGTCGCCGAAGAGTTTAGGGAAGGTGTAACTCAGTGAGATGTCGCGCATGCGGAAGTTGGTTGCGTTATATACGTGGTCTTCCATCGGGAATGCACCGATCGTCGTGTAGTAGTTCTCGACGCTGATTTTCCGGCCGCTGCCGTCGGGGAGTTCCTTCAGGATATATTCCTTTCCGTTCTGGACGACGCGTTCGCCGTTGAGGCGGTCATAGGCTGAACGCTCCGACAGACCGAAGAGGTCGAGGTCAGGCTCGGTCAGCGACATGACCTTGCCGCCGATACGGCCGTCTATCAGGAAGTAGAGTTGGAAGTTCTTCCAGTTCAGTGTGTTGCTCCATCCGAGGGTAACCGGCGAGGTTGTGTTGCCGACGTATGTCTCGTATTTTCCGGAGGTCATCTGCGGAACGGCGTTTTCGTAGTCGATTGTGCCGTCGGCGTTGACGCCGTTCAGTTTGATCGTTCCGTCGGCGTTGCGGTCGAAGGAGTTGACATATATGTCGCCGTATCTCCCTCCCTCGATATACTTGATATGGAAGGCGTTCGGACCCATCTCGACGACATAGGGGGCGCCGCTCTCGGTCTTGTAGGTCTCGAGGATCTTGTTGTCGTTCCAGGCGATGTTGAAGTTTGTCTGCCAGTTCCAGTCGCGGTTTATCGCCCAGCGGTAGCCGGCCGAGAATTCGAGACCGTAGTTACGTATCTTGCCGGTGTTTACCGGTTTCGAGCGTCCGTTGGCGGTCGAGACATACATGAACTGGTCTTTCAGGGTCGAGTTATAGTAGGTCAGGTCGAAGTTGAATTTGTTGTTGAACATCCAGACATCGAGACCGGTCTCGAACGAGGTCGTAGTCTCCGGTTTCGGGTCGTCGAAGAGTTCGGGACGGGCTTCGACGGCGCCGGTCGAGAAGTTGATCGACTGGCGGCCGAACATCGTGTTCGGGATCGGGTTGCCGACAACCGACCAGCTGCCGCGCCATTTCAACTGGTTCAGCCAGTCGACTCGCGGAAGAATTTTGTCGAGCAGGACGTTGACGCCGGCCGAGTAGTAGTCGAACGACTTGTAGTTGCCGCCGCCGGTGAACTGCTGGAAGGCCTTTGCCCATTCGAGACGGTAGCTTCCGTCGACATAGACGGCGTCGTAGAGTCCGATCGATGCGGTCGCGAACAGAGCCGACGACCAGTCGGTGTAGTCGTAGGAGTCGCTGGCGGAGGTCGACGATCCGTTCGGGTTGTTCGGGCGGGTTCGCTTGTTGTTCTGCGGTACGAATGCGTTCGGGACGCCCGAGGTGTCGATTGCGGTCGTGATAGTTGTCGAGCGGCTGTAGTGGCGCGAGAAATTTCCGCCGAGGGCTGCGTTGATGTCGATCTTGTCGCTGAAGCGGTCGTTCCATGTCAGCATGTAGTCGTTGTAGAGGTCGCTGGTGCGGCTGTGGTTCGAGTAGTATTTGCCGCCGATATAGTCGAAGCCGACTCGGTTCATACCGGCATATTCCTCGTTCAGACCGTCCTGAAGAACCATGTCGACATTCAGACGGGTCTGGAACTTCAGGTTCTTCCAGATGTCGACGCCGAGGGTGATGTTTCCGAGGATACGGTCGCGTTTGACGACGTCGTCATACATGTTCGCAACCCAGTAGGGGTTGTTCAGATACTGGTCATACCAGTACCATGTCTGGACCGGCTGACCGACGAGTTTCGGGTTGCCGATCTGCGGGTCGCTGACGATGTTGTCGGCCATGGTGCCGGGGTGCTGGTAGTGGTTCTTGAAGTAGCGCATGTCGACATCGCCCGGGGTGCGGTAGAGGGCGTAGAGGGCGCTGAGGGCCTTGCCGACTATCGGGGCGTTTTCGGTCTTCTGGTTGATCCAGTTCAGCGAGGTCGTTATGTTCAGGCGCTTGTTCAGCAGCGAGAAACTTTCCTTGAGCGTCACGTTGTGGCGGAGGAAGTTGTTGTTCGGGATCATGCCCTGCTGCCAGGTGTTGTTATAGGAGAAGTAGGTGCGCGAGGCTTCGGTTCCGCCGTTCAGCGTAACGCCGTTGTTCAGGGTGACACCGGTTCGGAAGTAGTCGGCCATCGCGTCGCGCCCGACGCTCATCATGTAGGGGCTGGCGGCGAGTTCGTCGGCGCTGCGCGATCCGATCTGCGGACCCCAGGCGCTCCATTGTCCCCCTTCCGACAGACCGAAGACCTTCTGTGTCCGCGGATACATCGCCTTTGTGTCGATCGAGGTCGAACTCGAGATGTCGACGCGGACTGTTCCGGCCGAGCCCTGGCGGGTCGTGATGACGATGACGCCGTTGTTTGCGGCCGAGCCGTAGAGCGCGGCGGCGTTCGGGCCTTTCAGGATCGTCATGTTCTCGATATCCTCGGGGTTGATTGTCGACAGGAGGTCGTCGCCGGAGCGCCCGCCGCCGTTGATGATTCCGTCTTCGACCTGGGATCCCATACCGTTCGACAGCGGAACACCGTCGAGGACGATCAGCGGCTGGTTCGTGCCGAGAATCGAGGTCGAGCCGCGGAGAACGATGCGCGATGCGCCGCCGCCGGCGCCGGAGTTGTTCGGCGTGATCGTCAGGCCGGCACTCTTGCCCTGGAGTGAGTTGATAAAGTTGTTGTCTTTGATTCGGGTGACTTCGTCGCTCTTGATTGTCTGGGCGGCGTAGGTCAGGGTCTTGGCCTCGCGCTGGATGCCCATGGCGGTCACGACGACTTCGCCGAGCTGCTGGGCGTTGGTTTCGAGTTTGACTGTCAGCGGAGTTCCTTTCCATTCGACGACCTGCTCGATATAGCCGACGGCCGTGACGCGGAGTTTCGAGCCGATTTTGACATTCTTGATCGAGAATTCACCGTCGATGTTTGTTGCGGCGCCGTTGGCGGGATTGCTGACTTCGACAACCGACGCGCCGATCATCGGCTCGTCCATCTCGTCGTAGATGACGCCTGTGGCTGTTGTAGACGCCTGTTCCGCGGCCGCCGCCGGAGCGGCGTGCAACGTCAGCGGCAGCGATCCCGGTATCAGGAAGGCTGCGGCCAGCAGAATCTTGCCTACAGAGTTGATTGGTTTTAGCATAAGGTATCGTTCTATTGATGATGATTATATTTTCAGGCAGTATACGCTCCCCGGCGGCATAACAGCCACTTCCGGGACATTTGGTTGCAAAATTAACTATTTTAGACAATATCTCGGGAGGCTTTGGCAAAAAAAATGTTAATAATTCGCGCCGCGAAACGTTAATCCCCCTTTATTTCATTAACTTTGTCTCCCGTTATGGAAAATTCGACTCTGATACCCCCGATGTTCGACAATCCGGCCGACTGGCGTCTGTTGATGCGCGTCGACCCCGACGATTCGTTTATCGCTCTGGCTTACGCGCCTTCGCGTCCCGGAACGGCCCGTTGCTGCCGCGTCGGGCTCCAGCAGTCGGAGTCGTCGCCTCTGGCTGCGGTCGAGGAGGCGGTCTATGCCAACCCGGCGCTGACCCAGTGTGAGTTCGGCGAGATGGTCTGTGTCGTTGCCGATGCTCCGGTCGCGTTTCTTCCGCCGGGTCTCGGGGTGGGGGAGACCGAGTCGCTCTTCCGTCGAGTCCACCCCGACTGCGACGGTCAGATCCGCGTCGTCGCGACGGGGTTGCGAAACGCCGTCGCCGCTTTTTCGGTCGATTCGTCGCTGGAGCCCTTCCTCGGCCGTACGTTCTACGGTGTCACTCTGACGACTCCGCTCGCGCTCCTCTGCCGACGCTTCGCCGCCGGGTCGGCCCGCGGAAACGACCGGAAGATGTATCTGAATTTCCGGAGCGGCCATATCGACTTGATTGTGATTGACCGCGGCTCGCTCGAGATGGCTAATTCGTTCGCTGTCGGGTCTGCAGATGACGCCGCCTACTATGTCCTGGCGGCCCGGCGGTTGCTCGGTCTCGACAGCGCCGGCGATCCGCTGATGGTTTCGGGTGAGAGCCCCCTGAAGGCCGCGACGGTCGCTACGCTGCGTCGCTTCGTAGCGGCCGTACGTCCGGTCATATTCCCCTCCGATCTCCATGCCGAGGGACTCCGACCCGAGGATATCCCCTTCGACCTGGCAGCTCTGGCCTTGATGCAGTAACCGTTAACGCAAAAAAAACTGATGAGAATCATACGAGGAAAATACGGGCGACGACGTTTCGCCGTCCCGACGAACATAACCGCGCGCCCGACGACAGATTTCGCGCGCGAAAATATCTTTAACGTAATCGAAAACCTGACCGACATCGAGGGCATACGCGCTCTCGACCTGTTTGCCGGAACCGGGGCGATCACTTTCGAACTGCTCTCGCGCGGCGCGGCGTCGGTCACGGCCGTCGAGAAGGCTTCGACCCAGGCGGTTTTCATCCGGAAGGTCGCCGCCCAGCTCGGCGAGGAGAACCTCCGGCTCGTCCGCGGCGATGTGCGCCGCTACCTCGCGGCCGGGGCGGAGGGAAACGGATCGTTCGACCTGATTTTCGCCGATCCCCCCTACGATCTGGCTGATTTCGACCAGATCGCGGCGACGGTTCTCGATTCGGGGATGATCGCTCCGGGCGGCCTCTTTATCCTCGAACACAACGCCCGCCACGACTACTCCTACCATCCCTGGTTTCTCCAGCACCGCGCCTACGGCAGCGTCAACTTCTCGATCTTCCGCCGGCCCGAAGAGGCCTGACAGGCTATCTGCCGGTCACGGCGATACGGCGCGAAACCGAACTCGAGGTCTGGCCGTCGCAGGTGACGGTAGCACGGTAGAGGTAGATGCCGCGCGGGACGCGGTGTCCGGCCTGGTCTGTCAGATCCCACGTCAGCGGGGCCGACAGGAACATGTCGCTGCGGTCTGTCACGGTCGAACTCCACTGGAGCCGTCCCAGCATGTTGAACACCTCGACAGTCACGGTCAGCATTGCGTCCGGACGGTTGTGCGACAGATAGAAGTTCGCTTCGACCGACGCGGGATTTGCGTCGGTGTAGACCTCGTAGAGGGTCGGGGCCACGCTACCCGAGACACCGAAGTCGAGGGTCCGGGTCGACGAGTTGCCCGATGTGTCCCAGACGCGGAACATCAGCGAGTGGGTTCCCTCGGCCAGGTCGGAAAGCGGATAGGCGATCGTGCCGCCGGGGGTTCCGTCGGCCGAAGGGGTGTAGTAGGCCGACAGATCGCTGTATGAATCGCTGCCGTCGATCTTCAGCAGGAGCGAGTGGCCTATACCGGCGGTCGAGAGGTTGATCCCGACATTGTCCGAGACCGACGCGATGAACATCGGCGAGGGGTTCACGATATCCCCGGGGTTGAACGACTGGTGGTTCAGCCAGGCATATTCGATTGTCGGGGGGATGGTGTCCGCTTCGGCGCTCTCGTCGTAGCCGTAGACATAGAAATCGCGGTTGACGCCGACGGCTTCGCGGCCGTCGGTCGCCCGGGCATAGGCCGAGAGGGCGGCCGGGCGGAAGTTGTCGGCGACTTCGGAGGGCATCGCGATACGGAGGGTGAAGCGTCCGTTGCGGACCGAGTCACATCCGGTGTAGAGCAGGCCCCCCTGCTGTTCGAAGTTCAGGACTTTTCCTTCGGTTCCGTCGCTCGGACGCCCCTGGGTCGTCACGGTCTCCTCGGCGTCGTAGAGACTCAGGGTGACAGAACCGTCGAAATCGGTCAGTTCGCGCCCCGACGGGTCGCAGACGACGCCTGTCACCTCGACGCTCTGGCGCGCGGCGATCGTGACCTGGTTCTCCTGGTCGGGCGTCTCCCCGGCGATCGTGAGGATACGGACAACCGGATCGGGCATGGAGAGTCTCAGGGCCGGGTCCCCCATCATGACATATTTCAGCTTGTTGTCGTTCTCGGCAATCTGGGTGCCGAGGCTGTTCCGCATGTCGTTTTTCGCCAGGCGGATAATCTCGCCTACAGCCGGAAGACGCCCGTCGGCGCCGCGCCGGAAGGCGTAGCGCCCGACTGCCTCGGTCAGATAGCCGTTCTCCGAGATATAGACCTCGCGCGTCGGGCAGATGGCGCCGACGATGCCTCCCCGCTGGTTGTGGAGAAGGTTCTCGCATCCGCTCTTCTCGATTCCGTCCCAGCGCAGGAAACTGCATGTCGCCGAGTAGAAAAACGGCAGGTTCCGGTTCGTCATCGTCGTCGCGTCGTTGATCGTTATCAGTTTCTCGGAGGTCAGCGAGTGGCGGTCGCCGTGGCCGATGTAGTTCCAGAGCATGATCCCCTCGTCGATCTCTCGGTGCATCCGCCGGCGGGCATCGACAGCCTCGCCGCCTATCTCGTCGAAAGCGTCGACATAGATCTTCGAAAGAGTCAGGTTCTCCCCGCCGTCGCTGGCGAGAAAGCCCCGGGCGAGCGATTCGGCCTGGGTCAGGTGGACACCATTGTCTCCGTCGTCGGCGACGATCATCGCGCGGTTTTTCCACGCGCCGCTCTTGGTCGACCCGGCCATATAGCCGGCGACCTTGTCGACAAATCCTCTGGCCTCGGCTACCGTCCCGACCGGAGCGCGCCCTACCGCAATCGACATCTTGTCGGCGGCGACACGTACTCCCGCCCCGTCCTCGAGTTGGCCGAGGAAGTCGTCGGTCATATAGGAATAGTATTCGCGCAACCCCTCGTCGGTCTGCCAGCAGGGGAGGATCTGCTCGCGCAGGCCTCGGACGGCTTCGGTCAACTGGCGGTTGTCGTGGGTCGCGCGCCCCATCATCATCGCGTAGCGCAGTGGACGTCCGTCGTCCGATCCCCGGTCGTAGAACATCTTCAGGAGGCGGCGGAAGGCGTTGATGTCGGCCGTGCCCGACGAGAATTCGTTGTAGACGCTCTGGGCGTCGACGACCAGGACGCGCAGCGAGTCGGCGCCGAGGCGGTGGAGGTCGGCGAGACGTTCGGCCTGGGCGCGCCAGTCGGCGACCGTGAAGATAACCATCTCGGGGGTCTCGCAGCCGTGGATATTCTGGTTTGTGACCGTTTCGGCGAAGGTCGGGGAGGGGAGTGTCGCGCCCGGGTTCCAGGCGGCGTATTCCCTGATGCCGCCGAACGGCGTCGCCCATCCGGTCTGGCCGTCGGCGGTCGGCGCCGTGGTTTCGATGCGGACCGTCGAGCGCGGATCGGTCACGTCCCAGACGCGCGTGTCGGCCGTCGCTCCGGCGAGAACGACGTTGCGCGAGTCGGAGCGGAAAAGCAGTTTGCCGCCGTTGAGGCGGATATAGCGTTCGTAACTGACGTCGACGGCGTTGAGCCATGCACCGGTGACGCTCCCTCCGGGTTCATAGGAGACGGTCAGTCGTAACTGGTTGTTGTCGGGTACTTTGTCGGTCCGGGCGATTTCGGCCTGCATGGCGTAGTTTGTCGACGGGGTGGCGCCGATCGACTGTGTCGCCGCGACATCCTCTGTCGCGATCGTCGCCTTCCCCGCAGCGCTGGCATTCGCGACAACCGTCCCGATGAAACTCATCGGGCCGCCGGCGACGCCGTCGGTCAGGGTGAAGGTCAGGTTGCGCGAGCGGGTGAAACGAAGGTCCTCGCCGACGAGCAGGTGGCCGCTCTCGCCGGGGGAGACGAGTTCCTGTTCGTGGAAGAGACGGTCGATGAAGGTCGTCGCGGCGGAGGCGGAGAGTTCGGCGGTGCCGTCGGACGGAATCGCCGGAGCTTCTGTCGTCTCCTCGGTCAGGAAATAACTCCCGGTGGTCGAATAGGGGTTTAGCGTGTGGGTATAGGCCGACGACACCCGCCGCTCCCATGTCTCGGGTCCGACGGCGTAGAACACCAGGCCGCGGTCTGTCAGTTCGGCCTGGACCGGGGGAAGGTCGTCGGTATACTGCGACAACTCGAGCCGGTCGCTCAGACGGCGGCCACCGTAGCCGTAGATTCTGACGGACGCGGGATTGGAGAAACCGTAGCGCCGCAAATCGCTGTTTGTCAGGATGTAGAGCCCGGATTCCGGAACGGTCACACGGACCCAGCGCCCCTCGGCCAGACGCGACGTGGGGGCGTAGGTGTCGGGCGCGAAGGCCACCGCGCGGGGGGTAAATCCCGCGACGAGAGCCGCCGCGATGACAAATATAGTCAGGAGACGAAGGATTGACGAGGTAGAGCAATTCTTATTCATATCAGTTCTATAACGGATTTTGGCGCCGGATATTGTCTCGGCGGTACCGCGGTGTGTGGTGTGTCAGCGTATCTCTTTTCTCCAGCGGGCGGTCGCCGCCTCGAACGACGCGCGCGAGCCGTTGTAGACATTCAGGTCGACACGGCCGCGAATCCCCCAGACTTCGCCGCGGTGGGTATACTGCCAGAAGGTCCACCGCAGGTCGTCATCGGGATACTGGAACCGGCAGATCCATAGCGTCGACCCCGACATCCGGTCGCTGATGTAGCGGTCGAACCCTTTCCGGTTCGTATAGATCGCCGTCGGGATTCCGCGGGCACCGAGGTAGTCGGTCATTTCGCGAAGGCGTCCGACGACACGCTCGTCGAGTTCGTTCGACGGGTTGGTCCACTCCTCGACGTCGATTACGACAGGAAGGTCAGTCGTTTTGCCGCGGAGCGCGTGGAGCAGGTTGATCGCCTGCTCCTGGCCCGGGCGGTCGAACCGGAAGAAATGGTAGACCCCTACGGCGAGACCGGCGCGGCGGGCGTTGTGGAAATTCGTGTGGAACGACGCGTCGCGGAACGAAGCCCCCTCGGTCGCCTTGATAAAGACGAAGGAGTAGCCGTCGGCTGCGACCTGCAGGAAATCGATATAACCGTTATGGTTCGAGACGTCTATACCGCGCACCGGATAGCGGTCTGCCGGCGGAATGACCCCGCCGCCGCCGCCGAAGCGGCCTGTCAGCCACAGGGCGCCGACAATAACAGCGGCCGCCACGGCTGTAACTGCCGCGGCGATCCATAGGATATTGCGTTTCGAAGCGTAGATCATACCGAACGCAAAGTTACGGAAAATACGCCGGAAGACAAAACTGCGCGGTGTTAAAAACTGAAAAAGTGTTGATTTGCAGGCGTGCATAAGACCGCGATAAAAAAACATCGCGAAAATTTTGGCAGATTCGGAATAAACCCGTAACTTTGCACCCGAAAACAACCCCGAACTCGAAGGAAAGATGCCGGAGTGGTCGATCGGGACGGTCTCGAAAACCGTTGTACCCTTACGGGTACCCAGGGTTCGAATCCCTGTCTTTCCGCAATAAAGCTTGATTATCAGGCAATTGCAAAATTGACACCCAATTTTACACCCAGAAATGTAAAGTTGGGTGTTTTTATGAATCTTTAAC
>JAMPGR010000050.1 GCA_023663805.1 Clostridium sp.
ACACCACGTTAGTGGTGTCAAGACGGTAGCCGTGGGCGTAGCCCACGGTCCACATTCAGATGTGATTCAGACCACGTTATTGGTCGAATAACGACGCACACATATGTAACAACCTGGACGCACACCCCGCCTGGCGCAGACGCACTACCGAGACGCGTGCTAACTACTTCGACGCCATCGCCCGGGCGGACGCGGCAGGCCGCGTCCGCCGCGTCCCTACGCCAAAATGCAGTATTTCTGCATTATATACTCAATAAGGGGCACAACCATTTGGCCGTATCTGAAATTTTCCGTAATTTTGCAAAGAATTAACACAAACGACTTTTTATCTCAAGAATGACTTTCGAAGAACTTGGTCTCAGCGACGACATCCTTGATGCACTCGACTCGATGCACTTCCGCGAATGTACGCCGGTGCAGGAACAGTCGATTGGCGTCGTCCTCGATGGCCACGACCTTATAGCAATGGCTCAGACCGGAACGGGCAAAACCGCCGCCTATCTGCTGCCTATCATCGACCTTCTCTCCGACGGCGGATATGACAAAAACGCGATCAACGCCGTCATCATGGTCCCGACCCATGAACTCGCCCAGCAAATCGACCGCCAGATGGAGGGATTCTCTTATTTCCTGCCAATCAGTTCCGTAGCAATCCACGGCGGCACCGACGGCAAAGAATTCGCCCGCCAGCAGCGGGGTCTGACAATGGGCGCCGATGTTGTCATCGCGACCCCCGGACGCCTGCTGGCCCACATGAAGATGAACTATGTCGATCTCTCGAAGGTCAGTTTCTTCGTGCTCGACGAAGCCGACCGCATGCTCGACATGGGGTTCTACGACGACATCATCCAGATTGTCAAGCAACTCCCGGCCGACCGCCAGACACTCATGTTCTCGGCGACGATGCCCCCGAAAATAAAACAACTCGCCAAGACAATCCTGACCAATCCGGTCGAGGTCCGCATCGCCGTCTCGAAACCGACCGAGAAGGTCGACCAGTCGGCCTATATCTGCCACGAGGCTCAGAAGACCAACCTCCTGAAGCATATCTTCAAGACCGTCGACTCGAAGCGAGTCATCGTCTTCGCCTCGTCGAAACTGAAGGTCAAGGAACTGACCCGCACACTCCGCCAGGCGAAATATTCTGTCGCAGAGATGCACTCCGACCTCGACCAGCCGGCGCGCGAGCAGGTCATGCTAGATTTCCGCGCCGGACGGACTGACATCCTCGTCGCGACCGACGTCGTCGCCCGCGGCATCGACATCAACAATATATCGATGGTCGTCAACTACGACGTTCCACACGACGCCGAGGACTATATCCACCGCATAGGCCGCACGGCCCGCGCCAACGCCGAAGGTATCGCCGTCACGATGGTCAGCGAGCGCGACGCCGTCCGTTTCGCCGGAATCGAACGCTTTCTCGGAGAGACACTCCGTCGCGGCGAAGTTCCCGAAGAACTCGGCGGCGACCGGAAATCGTCGGCCTCAGGCCGGGGCCGTCGCGACTCCTCCGGCGGACGGCGCTGCGGCGGGAAATCTTCAAGGGCAGCCCGACCGAAAAGACATAAAGCTCCCGCCGACAAACCCGCTGCCGAACCGAAAGAGACTCCCAAAGCCGCTCCGGCAGAGCAGACACAGACTCAGACTCAGACTCAGACTCAGACACAGGCCGAACAACCGAAAGGCGAAAAACGCCGTCGTAACAATAACAATCGTCGACGTCGCCGCCGCCCCTCCGGAGAAAAGAACGGCCAGACTCCGGCCGGCACCGCCCCGGAAAACTGAACCGAAGAAACCCTGAAACATAAACCATGGACATTCGCATATTCCCCCCCGAAGAGATGATCGACGGAAAGGTCGCTCTTCCTTTCTCGAAAAGTTGCGCGAACCGAGCGATGATTATCGACCGGCTCGCCGGAGTCGCGACCCCTGAGCCCGATCAGGCCCTGAACGGAACCGACACGACAAACCTCTGGCGAATCCTCTCGGCTCCGCTCGAGGGGACAATCGATGTCGCCGACGCCGGAACCTCTATGCGCTTTCTGACGGCACTCTGCGCCGCGACCGAAGGAGTCGAGGTCACCCTGACCGGGACCCAGCGTATGCTGGAGCGCCCGGTCGGACCGCTTGTCGACGCCCTGCGCCGTTGCGGGGCTGAAATAGAATATGCCGGCCGGGATGGATTCCCCCCGCTGAATATCCGCGGCCGCAGGCTCTCGGGGGATATGACCGTCGAGGTCGATGCGACAGTCAGTTCGCAGTTTGTCTCAGCTCTGCTGATGGTCGCGCCGACGATGGAAGGGGGCCTGAAGGTCGACCTCGAGGGCCCGGTCAAGTCGCGCCCGTATATCGCCCTGACAATCCATATGATGGAACAGCGCGGAATCAGCGTCGATGTCGACGGGACGATGATAACCGTCCACCCCGGCGCTTACAACGCCGGGCCCTCGAAGGAGGAGGCCGACTGGAGCGCTCTGGCTTTCTGGGCCGAACTGACAGCCGTGACCGCCGGATTTATCTTCGTTCCGGGCGTAGACCGCGAGTCGGCCCAGGGCGACCGCCGCGTCATAGAGATTTTCAGCCAGCTCGGGGTCGCGTTCCAGAACGCCGACGAGGCCGACGACGAGGATTCCCTCCCCGCCGCCGACGGCGAGGGGCTGCAACTCTGCGGCTCCCCCGAACTGACCCCGCGGCTGATCTACAACTTCACCGAGTGTCCCGACCTGGCCCAGGCGGCGGTCGTCACATGCTGTATGATCGGCGTGCCGTTCCATCTGACCGGCCTCAGTTCGCTGGCGATCAAGGAGACCGACCGCGTCACCGCCCTGATCGAGGAGATGGACCGTCTCGGGCTGAAACTGAGCAGCGCAGCCCCCGGCTCGCTCGACTGGGAGGGGGAACGCCGCCCCGTCCACGAACTTCCGGCGTTCGACTCCCACGGCGACCACCGTACGGCGATGTCGCTCGCGGCTGTCGCAGCCTTTATCCCCGGAATTACAATCCACGGGGCGGAGTGTGTCTCGAAGTCCTACCCCGGCTTCTGGCAGCAACTCGAGGCGCTCGGCTTCAAACTGACCGACGCAGCCGAACCCTACGACCCGACAGCGCAGGAAGATTAACGCCGATGACCGTATTTTTCATCATATTCGGGGCGCTCGTCGTCGTCGGAGTCACACTCCGGCTGCTCCACAAGCCCGATCCCGCCCCGGCTCACGGAGCCGAAGCGGAAACGGCTGCCGCCGCTCCGGCGGCAGCGGACGACGGGGATGTCTGCTGCGGACAGCACTCGGTCTGCGAGCGCGATTCGCTCCTGACGGCGGTCAATCCCGAGATCGTCTACTACGACGACGAGGAACTCGACCGCTTCCGCGGCCGCCCCGCCGAGAGTTACACCGACAGCGAAGCCGAGGAATTCCGCGAGGTTATGCTGACGCTCCTCCCCGACGATGTCGCCGGATGGGGCCGCAGCATCCAGATGCGCGGGATCGAGCTCCCGGAGGCCGTGCGCGACGAGTTTATCCTTCTGATCGACGATATCCGCCGGAGCCGCAACGCGCGCGCCGGCTCCTGAACCACTGAGAATACGTCCTATGCTCGACTATCTCTTTTTCCGATATGCTCTCGCGGCCATACTGCTGATGGCCGTCGCCTCGGCCGTCATCGGGACCTACATCGTCTCGCGGAGGCTTGTCTCCCTCTCCGGCGGGATCACCCACGCCAGTTTCGGAGGTCTCGGTGTCGGCTACTATCTCGGAATCAGTCCGGTCGCCGTCGCCGCGGCATTCGCCGTCGCTGCCGGACTCGGCGTCCAGTGGCTCGGCTCGTCGCGAAAGGTGCGCGACGACTCGGCCGTTGCCGTAGTCTGGGCCGTCGGAATGGCCATAGGGGTCATCTTCGTCTTTATGACCCCGGGCTATGTCCCCGAACTGACAGCCTTCCTCTTCGGCAACATACTGACCGTCGGGCTGACAGACATCGCCGTCTACGCCATCTACACCGCCGCGCTGCTTCTCTATCTGGCACTGAGGTTCCGCGTCGTCGTCAGCTGCGCGTTCGACCCGGCCTTCTCGCGCGTCATCGGCCTTCCGGTCGCGGCTGTCAATTCGGTTATGATGATTTTCACAGCCGTCGGCATCGTCCTGACTATCAAGATGGCAGGAATTATGCTGCTGATGTCGATGATTGCGCTGCCCCAGTTGACGGCCGAGCGATTCTGCAACCGTTTTCTGACAATTATGGGCGCCTCGGCCGCGATCGCCGTGGCGAGTTGTATGGCGGGACTATGGCTCGGTGTCTGGGTCGACGTCCCCTGTTCGGCGCTGATTGTCGTCGTCATGTCGGCGGTCTATCTCGCTTCGTGGGGGATATCTGAAGCGGCCAAAGCAATAAAACGCCGCTGAAAAGCGTTTTATATCTATGTTGAAATATCTGACGAAGCCCCTGACTCTGCTCCTTCTCGCCGCCGCTGTTCTCGTGACCGCGATGGCCGTGACTTCGTGCAGCCCGAAGAAGAACACAGCGATGAGCCGGAACTACCAGGCCTTCATAACACGCTACAATATCTATTTCAACGGCGACGAACATTTCAAGGAGACTCTCGAGGATATGGAGAAAAAATATGAGGACGACTACTCATCGATGCTCTTCATGCACCCCGCCGACGCCTACTCCCACGAAAAAGCACCCCAGCCCTCGGGCGACTTCACCCGTTCGATCGAGAAGGCCCAGAAGGCAATCCAACTCCGCTCGATCAAGAAGCGTCCGGCCCGGAAGTCAGGGAAAAGTTCCGACCCGAAGTACAAGGAGTGGATGAAACGCGACGAGTACAATCCGTTTCTCCACAATGCCTGGATGATGATGGGCCGCAGCCAGTATTATAACGGCGACTTCCTCGGAGCAGCCTCGACTTTCTATTATGTCTCGAAACATTTCACCTGGCTCCCGGCGACCGTCACCGAGGCCCAGCTCTGGCAGGCGCGGTCATACTGCTCGCTCGACTGGCTCTTCGAGGCTGAGGTCATCCTGAAGCGCATCAAGGAGGAACAACTGACCGACAACACACTCCGCGGCCTCTACAACTACGACTGGGCCGACTATTATCTGCGGAGCAAGGACTACGAAAAAGCGGTCGCCCCGCTCTCCGAGTCGATACGCTACAGTTCCGGAGCGCAGAAGACCCGCCTGACCTTCCTGCTCGGGCAGACCTACCAGCGGCTCGGACGCCGCGCCGAGGCATACAAGGCCTTCGGCCAGGCCGGAAGCGCCTCGTCGGCTTCATACCGGACGAAGTTCAACGCGCGGATAAAACAGAGCGAGGTCTTCGACGGCGCCGACATCGAACCGGAGGTCAGGGCCCTGCGGCGTATGACCCGCTACGACCGGAACGCCGACTATCTCGACCAGATCTACTACGCGATCGGCAATCTCTATCTCTCGCGTCGCGACACCGCCCGCGCCATCGACAACTACGAACTCGCCCTCGAGAAGTCGAAACGCGAGGGTATCGACAAGGCGATCGCCGCCCTGACCCTCGGACAGCTCTACTTCGACCGCCACCGCTACGACCTCGCACAGAAATGCTACGCCCAGGCGACCGGCGTCATCCCCGAGGAATATCCCGGCTACAAGGAGATCCAGAAGCGCGGTGCCGTTCTCGACGAACTCGCCGTCTACTCCGGAAACGTAACGCTCCAGGACTCGCTCCTGCGCCTGTCGGCGATGTCGCCCGAAGAGCAGACCCGCGTGATCGACAAGATAATCGAGGACCTGAAGAAGAAGGAAAAAGAGGAGGCCGACGCTGCCCGCCGCGAGGAGTATCTCGCCCAGCAGGCCGCCGCCGGCAGTGGCCTCCAGAACACGAACTCGTCGGCTCCGGCGACGTTCACCCAGAACAGCGACAAGTCGTGGTATTTCTACAACACGGCGACCCGCAACGCCGGAAAAACCGAGTTCCAGAAACGATGGGGAAGCCGCAAACTCGAGGATGACTGGCGCCGCCGCAACAAGGCGTCGTTCAGTTTCAGCGACTTCGACGCCGACGCCGACGGAGAGAACCCCGACGACACCGCGCTCGACAACGACTCGGTCACCGCCGAAGACAAGGAGCGCGCCGAGCACGAGAACGACCCCCACTTCCGCGAATACTACCTCAAACAGATTCCGAAGACAGACGCCGAACGGACTACATCGAACGAAATCATCCAGGAGGGACTCTACAACATGGGGGTCATCCTGAAGGACAAACTCGAGGATTTCGACGCATCGTCGTCGGAGTTCAACTCGCTGCTGACCCGCTACCCCGACAATATCTACCGTCTCGAGACCTACTATAATCTCTACCTGATGGCGGTCCGAAGCGGCGACACGGCGGCGGCCGAGCGCTGGCGGCGGATGATCCTCACCGAGTTCCCCGAGTCGAACTACGGCGTCGCGATGGCCGATCCGAACTATTTCGACAATCTCCGGCGCATGGAACGGGTCCAGGAGGATCTCTACGCCGAGACCTACGATGACTATCTGAACAACCGGAACTCGGAGGTCCACTCGGCCCTTCGCCGGATGCAGACGGAGTATCCGATGAGCAAACTGATGCCGAAATTCATGTTCCTCGACGCGCTGGCCTACGTCACAGAGGATAATCCCGAGCAATTCAACGCGACCCTGCGCGAGATGCTCGAGAAGTATCCCCAGACCGACATGACCGATCTCGCCGCCGCGTGGCTCAGCGGAATGGCACGCGGCCGAAAACTCCATTCCAGCTCTTCGAACATGCGCGGAATGGTCTGGAGCATGCGCCTGTCGAACGACTCGACCCTCCGGGCCGACGACATCGAGGAGGCGATCGAGTTCGACCTCTCCCCCGACCAGCCCCAGCAGCTCGTCCTGCTATTCCCGACCGACTCGGTCTCGGCAAACCAGTTGCTCTACGACATTGCCCGCCATAATTTCGGGACCTTCACAGTCCGCGACTACGATCTCGAGCAGATGAATTTCGGAACGCTCGGAATGCTGATCGTCAAGGAATTCGCAAATGAACGCGAACTCGACCACTACCGCCGCCTGCTCGACACCGATCCCGATCTCGACCTTCCGCCCCAGGTTATTCCGGTCTCGATCAGCGTCAAGAATTTCCAGACCCTGCTCCAGAGCGGAGGATCCTTCGAGCAGTATTTCGAGGCAATCGGCGAGCAGTTGCTGGAGAATCCACCGGTGCCTCCCGAGGCCCCCGAGACCCCTGAAGCCCCCGAAGCCCCCCTGCCCCCTGAAGGGGGTGAAACGGAGGTTGAAGCCCCCCTGCCGGAAGCCCCCCTGCCCCCTGAAGGGGGTGAAACGGAGGTTGTCGAGCCCAGGCCAGAACCCGAGTCGGCTTCGGCGCCGGAGCCCCAGCCGAAGCCCCAGCCGAAGCCCCAGCCGAAGCCTCAGCCGAAACCCCAGCCGAAGCCGGTTGGGCCGGAGCCCCGGCCGGAGGATATTCCCGAGGGATCTGAGGGTGACGATCCGCTCTTCGATTAAGATGTTTTTTTCTGAATTTTTTCAACTCCCCGATATGCTGACTATTCTCTGGGCCGACGACGAGATTGATCTCCTGAAGCCCCACATAATGTTCCTGAAGAACCGCGGATATGATGTCCGGACGGTCAACAACGGCGCCGATGCGCTCGACCTCGTCGAGCGAGGCGAGCGCTTCGACCTGATTATTCTCGACGAGAATATGCCGGGTCTGACCGGCCTTGAGACGCTCCAGCAGATCAAACGCCTCCTCCCCGATGTCCCGGTTATCATGATAACCAAAAGCGAAGAGGAAAACATTATGGATCAGGCGGTCGGCAGCAAAATCGCCGACTATCTGATAAAGCCCGTAAACCCTAACCAGATTCTGCTGTCAATCAAGAAGAATCTCCACTCCCCACAACTCGTCTCGCAGAAGGCGAGTTCGGAATATCGTCAGGATTTCGGGAAAATCACTTCGCTGATAAACGACTCCTATACCCTCGCCGACTGGATCAAACTCTACCGCCAGCTGACTTTCTGGGAACTCGAACTCGCCGCCGCCCCCGAAACCGGAATGGAGGAGATGCTCGAGATGCAGAAAAACGAGGCGAACGCCGCTTTCACGAAGTTTATCCGCCGCAACTACCCCGACTGGATGCGCTTCGACGGGTCGGAGCCGCTGATGTCTCCGGCGGTATTCAAAAACACGGTCTTTCCGCTGCTCGACAACGGCGACAAGGTTTTCTTTATCCTGATTGACAATTTCCGCTTCGACCAGTGGTGTATGATCCGCCCGCTGCTTGCCGAGCATTTCACCCTCGAGGAGAATCTCTACTGCTCGATCCTCCCGACGGCGACGCAGTATGCCCGCAACTCGATTTTCTCGGGCCTGATGCCCCGCGAAATCGAACGGATGTTCCCCGAACTCTGGGTCGACGAGGACTCCGAGGAGGGGAAGAACCTGAACGAGTCGCCGCTGATTCAGACTCTCTTCGACCGATACCGCCGTCGCGTCCGGTTCTCATACAACAAGATAAACGACTCGACCGCCGCCGAGAAACTTCTCCGCGATTTCTCGAACCTCGAGCGTAACGACCTGAACGTAATCGTCCTGAATTTCATCGACATGCTCTCCCACGCCCGAACCGAGTCGCGCATGATCCGCGAACTGGCGTCGACCAACGCCGCCTACCG
>JAMPGR010000051.1 GCA_023663805.1 Clostridium sp.
GACCTGCCGACCTACCACCTCGCCAATATCGTCGACGACCACCTGATGGAGGTCACACACGTCATACGCGGCGAGGAGTGGCTCCCTTCCGCCCCGCTCCATGTCCTTCTCTACGAAGCCTTCGGATGGGCCGACACGATGCCGCAGTTTGTCCATCTCCCCCTGCTGCTCAAACCGGTCGGCAACGGAAAACTATCGAAACGCGACGGCGACAAACTCGGCTTCCCCGTCTTCCCCCTCGAATGGCACGACCCGAAGAGCGGACAGGTCTCGATGGGATACCGCGAATCGGGCTATCTCCCCGAGGCTGTCGTCAACTTCCTCGCCCTGCTCGGATGGAACCCGGGGGATGACAGCGAGATTATGTCGATTGACGAACTGATTGCGAAATTCTCCTTCGACCACTGCTCTAAATCAGGCGCGAAATTCGATTTCGAAAAAGGAAAATGGTTCAACCACCAGTATCTCCAGCGCCTCGACGACGAGACCCTCGCCGAAATGTTCAAGCCTGTTCTGGCTCAGCATGGTGTAGACCCCGCTGCGTTCAGCGACGAATATATCGCCCGCGCCGTCGCGATGGTCAAGGGTCGCATAAACTTCGTCAGTGACCTCTGGGACAACGCCGCGTTCTTCTTCCGCGCCCCCGAGACCTACGATCCGAAGGCGGTCAAGAAACGCTGGTCGGCAGAGATGCCGGCGATTCTCAGCGAACTCTGCGCCCTTCTGGCGACCTTCCCCGACCTCAGTTCCGCAACAGCCGAGCAACCTGTACTCGACTGGATCGCATCGCGCGGCTATCATCTCGGTAATGTCATGAACGCCTTCCGTCTGACCGTCGTCGGCGAATGCAAGGGTCCGCATATGTTCGACATAACCGACCTGCTCGGCAAAGAGGAGACGATCCGCCGTATCCGCGCGGGAATCGAACGAATCGGATGAACCCCCTCTACAACGCGGCCCTCGGCCTCTACAGCGCCGGGGTCTCGCTGGCGGCCGCCCGAAATCCGAAAGCGGCGAAAATGGTCGCCGGACAGAAAGAGACCCTCGCGCGCCTTCGCGAGGTCTTTGGACCGGAGGACCGCCCGGTGTGGATCCACGCCGCCTCTCTCGGCGAATTCGAACAGGGACGCCCGCTGATCGAACGGTTCCGGCGCGAACATCCGGAGCAGAAAATCCTGCTGACCTTCTTTTCCCCCTCGGGCTACGAGGTCCGGAAAAACTATCCTCTGGCCGACTGTGTCTGCTATCTGCCGTTCGACACTCCCGGTCGCGTTCGCGCGTTTCTCGACGCGGCGCGCCCCTCGATTACTGTTTTCGTCAAATATGAATTCTGGGGAAACTATCTCGAGGAACTCTCCCGGCGAGGAATCCCCTCCTACCTGATATCGGCGATATTCCGTCCCGGACAGATTTTTTTCTGCCCCTGGGGCAGAATGTTCCGCCAGATGCTCCGCCGGTTCCGGACGATATTCGTCCAGGACCGCAACTCCGTCGAACTGCTGGCGCGGATTGGCGTAGACAACGTCGTGCAGGCGGGTGACACCCGCTTCGACCGAGTCGTCGACATCCGGAACTCGGCGCCCGACCTGAGTTGTCTCGATCCGTTCCTGGCCTCCGGAACGGAACTGACCCTCGTCGCCGGCAGCAGCTGGCCCCCCGACGAGAATATATACATCCCCTGGGCAAAAGGCCGCGGGGATGTGCGCCTGATTATCGCTCCCCACGAATTCGACGAGCAGCGGCTACGGCAGATTGAATCGCGAATCGACGGGCCGACGGTCCGTTTCTCCGAACTCGAGCGAAACCCCGGGGCCGGAGCCGGTGCGAAATGTGTCCTTGTCGACTGCTTCGGAAAACTCTCGGCGATTTACCGCTACGGCGACATCGCCTGGGTAGGCGGCGGATTCGGCGTCAGCATCCATAATATCAACGAGGCGGCCGTCTACGGCATCCCGGTTATCTATGGGCCGAACAACCGGAAATTCAAGGAAGCGGCCGACTTGCGCGACTGTGGTGGCGGCTTTCCCGTCGCTAACCGCCAGGAGGGTATTGCAATCCTCGACCGCCTGGCCGATGACCCTGCGGCGCGACTCGAAGCAGGCCGTTCGGCCGGGGCCTACATCTCCGGCAGCGTCGGCGCTACCCCCCTGATCTACGACACAATCTTCCGGAAATAAGGAACTAATTGATAATCTAACTTTCACTATAATCTTAAACCTAATGACCAAAACGAAATTTACGGCTGCTATTCTTTTGTTTGCGGCCCTGACGGCGCAGGCCGGGCGATAGACAACATGGGGTGACTACTGGGAAAACCAGGCGCCAAAAGTTATAATGAGGTTATTCCCGGATCAGAACTGCGGTTGATCGAAGGAGAGAACCACGGATTCACGAAGACGGCCGAGACAACCGCCCGCGACATTGCCCTCTGGCTCAAAGCGCAGGCGTGACGGTACGATTCCGGCCTCCTAATAACTATAGGCTCGGACCGCTAACACGGTCTGAGCCACATCTTTATGTATACCGTGGGCTTCGCCCACGGCTACAGTATTTCACCGCTCCGCGGTGTGCGTCGCTGGTTGGTAAACGCGCGCAGGCCGCGGATTGTATCCTCCGCGATGTCTGAGGGCTGGCACACCACGTTAGTGGTGTCCTAAGGTAGCGGGCGAAAGCCCGCGGAACGAATTACCTATAGATTCAGACCACGTTAGTGGTCGAATGATAATCGGATATCATGTGTCATCAGGCCGCGGGGGTGGAGCGTTTCGGCTATGTCGAGGCTGAAGAGCGGGCGGCCATCGCAGACGATGAACACCTGCTCCTCGACCCCTTTTGTCAGATTCCGCAACAGATAGACACCTCCGACAGGACAGTCGAAGTCGATGTGGCGGTCGGCCGCGGTCTTGCGGTCGCAACTGCGCCAGGCGCCGTCGGCGAAGAGAAGCAGTTCGTAGGTCTGTCCGGGCCAGACGAAGTTGTCGTCGTTCCGGGGTATTATTGTGATAGCCGAGATTTCTGAGGCTTTCTCCAGGGTCAGTTCGGCCGGTTCGCCACGCGGCGTGAAGAATAGTGACAGTATGTCACCGTCGTTCAGCGCCGATGGATTGCTCCGTGTGTTGCCGCTGACCGTATAGCGGATTGTATCGCCTGAGGCTCCGGTCAGAATCAGTTCAGCGACCGAAAGCGGCTGGTTGTCGGGGGGCAGAATTGTTAATTGACGAGCCTTAACAGGCTCCGGAAGTTCATACCGGCGGTAGTTGGTTCGGAACGGAGTCTCGACGCGAAGAATCGTGTCGGTACCGGCCATGATCCGCGTTCCAACCATCAGCGAATCGAGCCACATCCGGTTGCGCGTCGTCAGAGGCATCTTGCGGCTGAGCCTGACGGTTTCCTTATGGTCGCTCTCGGGCGAAAACTGAACGACCTTCCCCTGCGGGATCAGCAGAAAAGGCTGGCCGCAGGGCTGGCCCGACACAGCGTTCAGCGGGAAATATATGATTCCGGGTTCGATGTCGGCGAAACGGGCTTTTTTCTGACCGGACACCGACCCGAAGTCGATCATATGGTAGCGGCGGCGGGCGTAAACCCCGAGAGCGACGGCACTGGTCCCCGGGATGATGTCGACCTCGGCGCAGTTCGGTCCGTAGTAGTTGGCGGTCATGTCGCTGAGGAAGGGGTTGGCGGTCTTCTCAGTTTTAGGATAGTGGTTCCGTTCAATCTGTTGCAGGCGGCGAAAGTTCGGTTCATAGCCGACCTGGTAGATTTTCCCTTTAGTGCGGTGGTCATAGGTCAGAACACTGTCAGACAGTTCCATGCCGTCGTAGCCGAAGGGGTGGAACCGCCCGGTCGATGGGTTGTAGACAGCGACCCACTGGTGGGAGGTCGCGTTGTCGGGGGAGCAGAGAAGATGGTGGGGGATTGCGGGGATGCCGCAGGCACGCATGACGAAGACATATTCGTCGCAGTCGTCGCGGCAATTCGACACCGGGCTTTCGAGCAGCGACAGTGCGTCGCGATGGGGCGAACGGATTTCGTCGTTATATCGGCCTCCAACCTCCGTAGCCCATTCGTAAACCATCCGGCATGCGTCGAAGAGCGTTGTCCGTTCGGTCATCGCCGAGTCGAGCCTGGAGGCGAATTTCTCTTCGTAGACCTGGCGCCAGGGCGTCAGCCTCTCGTCGCCGATACGGTATGGCAGGATCAGTTCGCAGAACTTCTCGAACGTGAGATCCTTGTTCCAGGGGCGCTTGCGCCACTGTCTGAAAGCGCGGTCTATGTTGTCGATCAGATAGGGGGCGGTTATCTGGAGGTGGTCATAGAGTTTCGGAGCACTGAAAATGTCGCGGCGGCGCCATTTTTCCAGATTTTCCTCGCCGATTGTCAGGACAAGGTCGCTGCGTTCGCCCAGCGGGGCGAGATCGGCCTCGACCGAATCGATCAGCGGGGAATCGTAGCAGTAGTGATACTGCATATTGGCAATCAGCCAGCGGGCCGCTTCGAGTTTTTCGGCCGAGTCGGCGTAGTGTTCGAGAACCCTGAGTAGTTCCGGGGCGTTCTCTCCGGCAGACGCCAGAGTCTGGTCAACTTGCCGGGAGGTGTTGTTGCGGGAGATACACCCTCCGAGGATTGCGCAGATAAGTATGACAATAACCTGAATTCTCATCGTCGGAACAGATTGATTTCTTTTTGCAAAGTTATCAGATATTCCGATAATTTCCAAAAGATATCGGTTCCGTGGCCGGCGGTCTTATGGCTATTGTGGGGATTCGACGCAGTGGCACCCCGAGAGCGTGCAGCATGCGTAGTATCCATCCTTGCATTTGACGTCGCACTCCATTTTGACATGCTTTCCGTCTTCCGTTGGAATCGAAATGCCGCATGAAGCCGAGCCTTCCCCGCCGTTTATACATTCGCTGGCCTCTATGATGATTTCCGCCTCGGAGATATCGACTATGGTATCTCCCGGAGATGCTATGACGGAGGTGTCGGAGAGTCTGATTTCGGCAACAGTGTCCGACTCGATGGAGCCGATATTGCCGGTTGTAGAATACAAGGAGATATTCAGAAGAGCCATAGCGGCTATGGCAAAATATAAACGCCTCATGTCTGTCTGCTATTTTTGGAATATGAATTCATGAAAGATACCGGTGTTGTCCATGTCATAGATACATGCGCCTTGTATTGTTCCGTCGCTGTTTAGCCGGAATGCAATCGGTGTATGGGATCCTTCGTCGTAATCGACAGCCAGATTTGTCGCGCCGTAGTAACTGAAATGTTTGTGGTTTTCCCTCTCCACAACATACAGGGTCCTGAATCCGACGTTCGACAGAGCGATGTTGATCCGAGTTTCTGGATTCTGACTCTTCAATTGTTCAAGCCAAGAGTGGATTTTGTCGATACATGTCGAGCATGTCCCGGCGCTGTACCTGATCCAGAGCGTGTTTTCGTCTGAAAGTTCGGATATGGAGTAGATAACGGAGTCATAGGTGATAACGCGGCCTGATCCGATATTCAGTCCGGCAGATACGATGCTGTCGCAAAATGCCGTGTACTCTTCGCCCCAGTCATCGTCGAAGTCATCGAATGTATCGTCCGGAGCGGAATGGCTGCTTCCGCACGCCTTCGATAACTGAAGGAGTGCGAGAACGGACAGACCGACCAGAATCAGTGTCGGCAGGATGACTTTCGGTCTCATTTCTCGAGGAATTCGTTGACTGACACGATATACAGGATCGGATTTGCTTCGGTCGAACTCGTGTCGGAGAACGACAGATAGAGATCGTTCCCGATTATACGGAGAAAGGAATTCATCTGATATCGGTCACTCTCCGGTTTCATTTCAAAGACCTTGACATCCCCGGTTTCGAGATTCAGACGACACAGGTAGTTTTTGTCGGATGTGGAGGATACGACAAAAAACATCTGGTCTCCGTATCGCTGGTAGCAGCGTATAAGCGAGACATATTCGACGGGGGCTTCGGTTCTGGAGAACGCCCTCATGCGAATGAACATTTCCGGTTCGGATTGTATATTGTCCGGCAGAGTATATTTGCCGAAATCAAAAGCATAGACGGGAACGACGCCATCTTTTCTGACTTCGAACAATGTGTCCTTCAGAGCTTCCCAGTAATATACTGTTCCGGAGGGTTCGTCGATGGCCATTCTGTCGGATGTGTATCCTCCGGTCAGAAGTGTTCGTCCGGGGATGTCTGTAATCAGGTTCCACTGATGGTCGTAGACCGACAACGCCGGGTTTGTTTCAGTCGTACCGTCGGTAAAGCAGTTGATTACGAAGTACTCGCCGGTCTTGGGGTGTTCGATAAAATATGAGGTGGAGTGGCTGGGATCGCGGGTGTCGGGCAGTCGTTGCGCATTTTCGAACTGTCCGTCGGGAGAGAATGTCAGGATTCTTTTTGTATCTCCGTCTCTAAGCATTACGAATCCGTCTTTCGTCCACATCTGGGACAGACTGACGAATTCTTCCGGACCTTTACCTTTGCCGGAGATATTTCCGAGATACCTGCCATCGGTCGAATAGGTCTTGACCATATTTGTCGAGGAAATAATCAGCCGGTCACCAATCTTTTCCAGCGTGTTTATATTATACAGCAACGAACTGTCGTTTGTCTCCAACTGAACCATCCCGGCAGGATCAACCGTGATTACTTCGGCCTCATCGACATCAACCGAAACGTTGACCAGCCCACTCTCTTCCCGGCTGCAGGAAACGCTGGCGTATCCTATAATGGTTAAGCCGAGAATGATTAACTGATATTTAGTCATATTTATTCCTAGGTATTGTCGCTTTCTCTAACGCAGTGACCTCTGTTGCTGGCATTTGAAATTTGGTTATTGTTGCTTGCTGTTGAATACAGCGACACATTGATTGCGGCCATTAATGCTATGGCCAGATATATGATCTTCATTGGATTGCAACGTTTTTTTTGGTCTTAATTTGTTTTGTTGTACTGTGTTATATGTTTTGGATTGTTTTTATTTGTTTGATTCCCTCTGCAAAATTATGTGAAACTTTCGAATTATCCAAATCGATAGACAAGAGAAATCATCAAGAGAAATCAGCGAAAAGACCGCTAAAATATCCCTTACACAACACCACTACGCGGTGTGACACCCTGAAGGTCGGTACGCTCGCTTGTATGCGGTTGTTTTAGACGCTTTTTGTTAATATGAGTTAATTTTTACTTTGTCCAGATAAAACGATTAAATTTGCTCAAAAGTTATGAGTTAATCACTAACTCTGACGATAATAGCATATAATCAAAAACTCATGCTACAATATGAAAAATATGAAGAGCCGTAGGATTTTGGAGGGTAACGAGAAAATCTATGACTGCTGCTACAAAGAACAGATAGGTATTGGCATGGATGACTTCAAAAGATGGTAAAATTTTTCCGTTCAATTATAACTCTGCTGGTAGTTTTTCTGTTGCTTTCGGGTTGTGCAGACGACCGGTCTGGAGTTCTGGTCCGCGATATCGAACTTGTCCCTGAAACTGTCTGCTCGCCCGAATCGATTTGTCTGACATTTAATTTCTATCCGGAAAGATGGATTTCGCGAGGCGATACGCTCTGGATTTTGAACAGTCGCGATTCGCTTTTCCTGACCGGCTACGATATGTCCCGGGACGGTGTCATCGCCTACTGGGGAAAAACGGGGGGAGGTCCCGGCGAATACGTCTCGCCAGGCCTGGTTGAAGGCGATCGGGATGGTCTTCTGTCGCTTTATGGCAATACGGAGAATAAGATTGTTAGATACATAACTGATAGCAGTGCGCCGGTTGAAGCCGTAGGCAGAGATAAAATGCCTGTATAGATGTCGGATAATGGTTTGCCGAAACCTTATACCAGGATTGCTGCCGTCAATGATTCGGTCGTTATCGCTACATACTTTATACCTCGCAAGGCGGGTGCTGATCTGTTTAACCGGAATTCCGGTGAACTCCTGTCTGAACTTAATCTCGGTATTGAGCAACCCGACGATCATCTGTCGATGACTTATCATTTCAAGATAGCGACGTCGGGAAATAGATTCATAGTTGCCTACCGCTACATAAATCGTCTTGAGTTCTTCGAACTTGATCCCCGGGTGAAACCGGAGTTGACGCTTGTTGTCGGAGATGACCGGACGCAATATGATCTGTTCGAAGCGGAGAAAATCGACCAGATGGTTAAGTATTACGATGACGTTCAATGCGATTCGGAATATGCATATCTTCTGTTTGGCGGCGTTCCGGAGAAAGAATGACCCATGTCGCCGACGTTTCTCCGCGTTTATGACCTCGCTTCCGGAGACAATATCCACAATGTCAGACTCGACGGGTATTTCAATCAGTTGCTTGTCGCGGATGACGGACGGATAATTCTCTCATCTCCGACCGAAGAAGACAAACTCTTTGTCATATCAGATATCAGACGATAAATAACTGAAGTTTCGGTTTCGGACTATCGTCAATGATTTAACTCAAGTTTCGGGTTTGGTAAAATGATTAGTACTTAGTAAATTGTATGTTTGCTTAGACTCGCCCGAATAGCGTTCCTCTGCATAACTTCCGCATGCAAGCGAGTCTATCGAGT
>JAMPGR010000052.1 GCA_023663805.1 Clostridium sp.
TAAATTGCGATTTAGTTACATCATTGCTGACTGCTAGTACAACCATTAAGCAAAACTTAAGACTTCGATAAGTGGAATCGGCACAGAGAGATTCCCCACCGTCAATCTGTTAAAATCGCGCTGTTTGTCAATTTTATTTTTATAATTATCCTATGGGGCGTATATTTGTCGCAAAAATTATCACGACAATGAGAAAACTATTGCTATCGATCCTGACGGCAACCCTCGCCGCAGCATCCCTTTCGGACGCCGGATTCCTCTGGCTCAAACTGACCGGAACCGACGGCGCGACCCATTTCCTCGCCGTCGCCGGCCTCGTTATGACCTCCGACGGCCAGAATCTCGTCTGCTCCAGCCCGACATAGGAGATCACCCTGCCGCTCGCCTCGCTGGCGACAATGGAATTCGCAGACCAGGCTACTGCCATCGAGTCTGTCGCCGGGGATCAACTTCCCGCCGAGCCGCTCGAAGTCTACACCTCCGACGGCCGCCACATAGGCCGGTTCGCAACTATCGAAGATGTGCGCTCCAACATCGCAGGCCGCAGCGGCATCTATATCGTCAACGCCGGGAGTCAAACCTTTAAAATCGCCGTAAAATGAAAAAGTCCATTATTTTTGCATCACTGATTCTAGCCGGCGGAGCCTCCCCGTTGTCTGCTCAGAATCTCAACCTCGAACAGACCGGCGTCACCTACAGTTTCCCCTCCGCTTCGACAGGAGTCATCCCCTTCTCTGAAAACGGCACAAGACTGACACTCGGCGAAGGATTTACCTTCGACCTGAACGACGGAGCCCGCATCTACGTCTCCGACGAAACCGCCGAAGACAACACCGTCGTCGTCAAATACTCGGCCGACGGAGCCTCAGTACTGATTGCCGGGAACATCGCCCGCTACGTCTCGGCAACCGTCGAAGGAGCCCACGTTTCGATCGTCCAGAGCGACGAAGTTTCGGAAACGACCTGCGGCGAAATTACATATCAACTGAGCGGCGAATCGGACGACGGCTCGTTCGCGATGACCGGCTCATACAAGGCCTCGCTCGAGCTGCTCGGTCTGACCCTGACGAACCCCTCGGGAGCCGCACTGGATATCCAGAACGGAAAACGCATATCGGTCAGCGCCAAGAACGGCACAGTCAACTCGCTGGCCGATGGTGCCGACGGGTCTCAGAAAGGCTGCATTGTATGCAAGGGACATCTCGAATTCAAAGGGAAAGGCCAACTGACTGTTGTCGGAAACGCCTCCCACGCGATTCAGGCTAAAGAATATGTCGAGATGAAGAACCTGACACTGACAGTTACCGGCGCTGTCAAGGACGGAATCAACTGCGCACAGTATTTCTCGATGGAAAGCGGAACGCTGTCGATCTCCGGAACCAGCGACGACGGTATCCAGGTCGATTATAAGGACTCCGCAGACCGCGAGGAGGAGGACACCGGCTCATTCTCGATTTCCGGCGGGAAACTGACCGTCGCGACCACCGCCGCAGCCGCCAAGGCAATCAAAACCGAGGGGTCAATCGAAATCTCCGGTGGCGAACTCGCTCTCTCTACCTCCGGAACCGGTCTCTGGGATTCCAAGAAATCGAAAACAAAGGCTGCAGCCTGCCTCGGAGCCGACGCTGACATCCATTTCACAGGAGGTACGATCGGACTGACCTCGACCGGCGGCGGCGGAAAGGGACTCAGTTGCGACGGCCAGCTGACGATCGACGACGGCGAGATAAACGTCTATACCTCCGGCGGAGTCTTCGCATACTATAACAACCAGGTCTACGACAACTACACCGGAAGCACCGACCGCCTCACGAGCGACCAGAAGTCGTCGCCGAAGGGAATGAAGGCCGACAGCGGCGCGACAATCAACGGCGGAACGATAACAATCATCTGCACCGGCAACGGCGGCGAGGGGATCGAGAGCAAGGCCGACCTGACAATCAACGGCGGGACGATCTATGTCACTTCGGCCGACGACTGTATCAACAGTTCGAAAGAGATGATCATCAACGGCGGAGATATCTCCTGCGTATCGACCGGAAATGACGGACTCGACTCGAACGGAAACATGTATATCAACGGCGGCATTGTCCGCGCCTTCGGATCGTCGTCGCCCGAATGCGGCATCGACGTCAACAGCGAGGAGGGCTATAAACTCTACTTCACCGGCGGCACGATACTCGGCGTCGGCGCAAGCAACTCGACCCCGAGCAAGATCGACAACTCCCAGCCCTATGTCTCTGTCTCGATGTCGGTCGCCGCGGGCGAGACCGTGACGGTCAAGGCGGGCAACGAAATCCTCGCGACTGATCAGTTGCGAAGGGATGACCATCGGTACGACCTACACCATCTCGAACGGAACGACCTCTACCAGCGCGACGGCTGTAGCCAGCGGCAGTTCCTCCGGCGGCGGCGGACGCCCCTGGTAAATAAAGACAGCGGCCGCAGATGCTTTCCCCGGAAACATCTGCGGCCGCATGATGACCTCCTTCACGATCGTCGACGGACGTCAACAACATCGATGGCTGGAAAATCGAACGAATCGACTGACCATAAACTCCGGACCCCGGCCCCAGAAGATTTTTTTCAAAAAAAAAGGTGGAAAATTTGTGGTCACGGGACTTTTTCGTAACTTTGTCGAAATAATCAACCGAAACATCAACCCCCGTAAACCAGAAAAGAATGGAAGTTCAAGGTAAAATAATCGTCGACCTCGGCGAGCAGACCGGAGTCTCCAAAGCCGGAAACAACTGGAAGAAACACGAATATGTCCTCGAGACACACGATACCTACCCGAAAAAAGTCCATTTCGACTTTTTCGGCGAACGCGCTGACCAATACCCCCTCAGCGTCGGCGACGAAGTGACGCTCAGTTTCGACATCGAGAGCCGCGAATATATGGGCCGCTGGTATACCTCGATCCGCGGCTGGAAGGCCGAAAAGGCTGCCGCGACTGCGCCCCAGGGTGCTCCCCAGGAGATCCCCGGCGGCTTCCCTCCCCCACCCATGGAACCGATCGGCGGCGACTCAAATAGCGACCTCCCCTTCTGATCCGGCCGGAACAGAATATCAAAAAGAAACTATCGAAAAAGACCCTCTTCTATCGGAAAGACAACCGAAAACGACACGAGGAACTCACCTGCGCCAAGGCAACCCCAGCCCGCTACTGACGCAGAAGGGTTCCTCTTTTGCTTTATCAAGATTATGAAACCGATCAAACATCTGCTCTTCTCCGCGGCCGTCGCCGCCATAGCCGCCTCTCCTCTGGCTTCATACGCTTCGGACGACTCCCCGGAAACCCCCGCCTATACCCCGACCCCCGAAATCATCCGGGCCCAGGAACAGTTCCGGAACCACGGCTTCGGGATTTTTATCCACTGGGGCATCTACAGTATGTTCGCCCAGGGGGAATGGTATCTCAACTACGGAGCCAGCGCAAAGGAATATGCCAAGGCCGCCGGAGGATTCTACCCCGCAAACTTCGACGCCGTCAAATGGGTCCGCGCAATCAAAGAGGCCGGAGCTCGCTACATCTGCTTCACGACCCGCCACCACGACGGCTTCTCGATGTGGCACACTGCCCAGAGCCCCTTCAACATCGTCGACGCGACACCCTTCAAACGCGACATCCTGAAGGAACTCGCCGACGCCTGCCGCCAGGAGGGTATCGCTCTCCATCTCTATTACTCCCACATCGACTGGTCGCGCGAAGACTTCCCCTCGGGACGTACCGGACTGCAGACCGGCCGCGACATTTCGAAACGCGACTACAACAGTTATTTCAACTTCATGAACTCTCAGTTGACAGAACTGCTGACAAACTACGGCCCGATCGGCGCCGTCTGGTTCGACGGCGTCTGGGACCACGACGAGGATGAAACCCCATTCGACTGGCGCCTCGACGAGCAGTACGAGCTTGTCCACCGCCTCCAGCCCTCCTGCCTGATCGGCAACAACCACCATATCACCCCCTTCCCAGGCGAGAACATCCAGATCTTCGAACGTGACCTGCCGGGCGAAAACACCGCCGGACTTTCCGGCCAGGAGATTGCCCGCCTGCCGCTGGAAACCTGCCAGACGATGAACGGGATGTGGGGCTATAAGATTATGGACCAGAATTACAAGAGCGAACGCGACCTGATCCACTATCTCGTACGCGCCGCCGGAATGGGAGCGAACCTGCTGCTGAACATCGGCCCGCAGCCCTCGGGCGACCTCCCCGAGGCCGCCCTCGAACGTCTCTCCGCGATCGGGAGATGGATGGACCGCTACGGCGAGACATTCTACGACACCGACGCCGGCCCCTTCGCCGCACAACCGTGGGGCACATCGACCCGCCGAGGCAACAAACTCTATATCCATGTCCTCGACAACGACCCGACTGAAATCTACCTCCCGATGACCGAACGTATCGCCTCGGCGACCGAATTCGACAACGGCAGGAAGGTCGCCTTCCAGCAGACCCGCAAGGGATATGTCCTGACCCTGTCGGAACGCCCCGCGGAGACTGTCGACCACATTGTTGAATTAACCCTAAAAGACTGATAAACGACCTATGACGGAAAAACGCATTCTTGAAGTATGCTGCGGCGACATCGACTCTGTCCGCGCCGCCGAGGCGGGGGGCGCAGCCCGCGTTGAACTCTGCTCCGGACTCTCCGACGGCGGTATGACCCCGAGCGCCGCTTTCATAACCGAAGCGCGGCGCATAGCACCCGGAATGAAAATACACGTACTGATCCGCCATCGCGAGGGTGACTTCGTCTACACCGACGAAGAGATCGAACTGATGCGCGCAGACATCGCCATGATGCGATCGCTCGGAGCCGACGGTGTCGTCATTGGCGCACTGACAGTCGACGGCGACATCGATGTCGATGCATGCCGGCGCATACTCGCCGACGCCGACGGCTTGAGCGTCACATTCAGCCGCGCCTTCGACCTCTGCCGCGAACCGGAAAAGGCTCTCGAGGATGTCATCGCGCTCGGGTGTGACCGTCTGCTGACATCGGGGTGCGAGCCCTCGGCCGAGGCAGGGGTCGAAATGCTCCGGACCCTGAAGGAACAGGCTGCCGGACGAATCATTCTCCTCGCCGGAGCGGGTGTATCCCCCGCCAACGCACGCTATATCTGCGACAAAGGAAACGTCAGCGAGATCCACGCCTCGGCCCGCGCTTCGGTCGAGAGCCCGATGGTCTACCGGACCGCGAAAGTCAGCATGGGCACCCCCGGCAGCGACGAATACTCCCGCAAGACGACATCGGCCGACATCGTCCGCCGGATTGTCGACTCGATTAATTAACAACCGAACTCAGAAACAGAGACATGAACAAATATCTACTAGGAGCTCTCGCCGCCGCGGCCATTCTTGCCGCCCCCGAGATGATCGCCCAGCAAAAAATCGCGACCGACAGCGAAATCCTCGCCCGACGCCGCGCCGAAAACAGCCGCGGCATCGACTTCAGCGCCTTCGACCGCGACGACCTTTCCGACGAACAGCGCGAATATCTGACTTTCCTCTACGCCTATATGCCCCTGCCGGATATCATCGACCATTCGACCGACTACTTTCTCGAAAACATCGACGTCGCCCTGCAGGCGCGCCGCGAAATGCCCTGGGGCAAGGATGTCCCCGAACGGGAGTTCCGCCACTTCGTCGTCCCGCTGCGCATCAACGACGAGCCGCTCGACGACCACCGCCGCCTCTTCTACGACGAGCTGAAAGACCGGATCAAAGATCTCCCGGTCGAGGAGGCGATCCTCGAGGTCAACCACTGGTGTCACGAAAAAGCGACCTACCAGCCGGCCGACGGACGCACACGCTCGCCGCTGCAGACCGTCGGAGCCGCCATAGGCCGCTGCGGCGAGGAGTCGACCTTCACGGTCGCCGCCCTCCGCGCCGTAGGCATCCCCGCACGCCAGGTCTACACCCCCCGCTGGGCCCACACCGACGACAACCACGCCTGGGTCGAGGCCTACGCCAATGGCCGATGGCATTTTCTCGGTGCCTGCGAGCCGGAGCCGGTGCTCGACCTCGGCTGGTTCAATGCTCCGGCATCGCGCGGCGTCCTGATGCACACCCAGGTCCTCGGCAAATATGAGGGCTCGGAGGAGGTCCTGGTCGAACTCCCGGCCTATACCGATATCAACGTGACGACAAACTACGCCCCGACCGAAACAGCCTCCGTCGTCGTTGTCAATCCCGACGGAACCCCGGCCGACTCGGCCCGCGTTGAGTTCTGTCTCTATAACTACGGCGAATTCTACCCAATCAGCGCCCGGACTTTCCGGGCTACCGACGGAGACCCGGTGACCCTCGAGGCCGGACTCGGCGACCTGCTCGTCTGGGCAACCGACGGAACCCGCTACGGCTACGCCAAGCATAGCGTCGGACGCGATGCCGTTACAACTGTGAAGCTCTTCGAGCCGTCGGCCGAGACTACCGTCGTCGACTTCGACCTGGTCCCACCGACAGGATCGAACAATCTTCCGCCGGTGACCGACGAACAGGCGCGCATCAATAATATCCGCAAACTCCGCGAAGACTCGATCCGCGGCGCCTACACATCGACATTCTGCGCCCCCTCCGAAGCGGCCGCTCTCGCCGGCGACCTCGGCCTCGACATCACCCGTCTGACAGCCGTCATGACCGATGCCCGCGGCAACCACGCCCGCCTCGCCAACTTCCTCCGCAAGACCCCGTCGGCCAAACGCCACCAGGCGCTCAGACTGCTCGAGGTATTGACAAAGAAAGACCGCGGCGATGTCAACCCTGACTATCTTGTATCCTGCCTGACGCTTGAGCCCGATGGTTCGGACCTTTTCGACGAATATGTCATGTCGCCCCGAATCGACAACGAGCAGATCTCCGACTTCCGTCCCGCTTTCCTCGAGGCGTTCACTCCCGAACAGACCGCCGCTTTCGCCGCTGACCCGACCCTCTGGGACCGCTGGGTCAACGAGAACATCGAACTGGTCGAAGGGTGGAACCCGGCGCGCGTCCGTATCCTCCCCGCATCGGTGCTACGTACGGGCAAAGCCGACGCCCGTTCCCGCGAGATCTTCTATGTTGCCGGCGCCCGCTCCTTCGGAATCCCCTCGCGGATCGATCCGATCTCGAACAAGACGCAGTGGGCCGACAAGGCCGGAGTCTGGCACGACGCAGCCCTGAAAGGTTCGGTTAACAACGACACCGAATCCGCCTGCCGCGGAACCCTGAAACTTAGTTACACGAAGACCGGCCGTATCGACGATCCGAAATACTACAGCCATTTTACCCTCTCGAAAATTGTCAATGGTCATCCCCAGTTGCTCGGCTACGACGACTTCACCCCCTGGAGCACGACCTTCGCCAGTCCTGAGACGCTTGACTGCGGAGAATATATGCTCGTGACGGGACAGCGCATGGCCGACGGCAGTGTCCTGTCGCGAATGACGACCTTCACGATCGCCGACGGCCGCCAGACCGACGTCGACCTGACGATGCGCCAGGATTCGACCGGTGTCCAGGTAATCGGCGGACTGAACGCCGAAGATCTCTATATGGCCGACGGCGAGAGCGACCCCCGTTCGATTCTATCGACAACAGGCCGGGGATACTATATTCTCGGAATACTCAACCCGACCCACGAGCCTTCGGTCCACGCTCTGAACGATATGGCAGCGCTTGCCAACGAACTCGACGAGTCGTCTCTGCCGATCCTGATGCTGGCCTACGACGACGAGTCTCTCGGACGCCTCCGCAAGGCGCTCTCGGACAAAACAATGCCCTCGACCCTGTCAATCGGCTACGACATAGACCGAACGATCCAGAACGAACTGATCGAGAGCCTCAAACTTGATCCGGCGATGCTCCCGATCTTCGTGATTGCCGACACATTCAATCGTGTTGTCTTCGTCAGCCAGGGCTATACGATCGGTTTGGGCGACACGCTCCTCGACGTCATCCACAAAATCGAATAAAATCCGACAAATTAATCCCCGCCCCCGGCTTCCCGATGGATGCCGGGGGCTTTCGCTAATCAACTCTCTTATACGCTGTTATGAATGCATTGTTCACGATTCTGCTACTTATCGTTTCGAATATTTTCATGACATTCGCATGGTATGGCCACCTGAAAATGCAGGATCTCAAATGGATCACCAATTCGACCCCGCTGATTGTCGTCATTCTGATTTCATGGGGGATCGCCCTGGCCGAGTATTGTTGCCAGGTTCCCGCGAACCGTATGGGGTTCACCGGGAACGGAGGTCCATTCTCTCTGATGCAACTGAAGGTTATCCAGGAGGCGGTCTCGCTGATTATCTTCACGGTGTTCACCGTCATCTTCTTCCGCGGCGAGCAACTCCACTGGAACCACTTCGCCGCATTCCTCTGTCTGATGGCCGCCGTCTATTTTGTCTTTATGGACAACTAG
>JAMPGR010000053.1 GCA_023663805.1 Clostridium sp.
AGATTGATAGATAGAACGCTCTGCTTCGCGACGCTCCAATTCATATCGTTATCGGTACCTTTGCTATATACCTGAGGCTGGCGCCTCAGGCTACTCTCCCCAAGCCCGCTCTGCGGGCTATGTCTTTGGCTATCTTTATGTGGTGTTGAGAATGCACAAATCTGTTTTGACATTGTCTGGAATTCTCGTCTGGTCAACTTGCCAAGGCGGCGTTCAATTAACTGTATATCTATTGTTTCGTTCAATTTTATGTCTTTTGTTATGGAATAATAACGTTAGGATATAGGCAATTAGTTGATAAGCAACATTATTTAACTAAATGTATGGGCCGAACTTGATGGATGAAAGTTACCTCAGTGCGCATCTTTTGGGTCTTTTTGACTCAGTCACATAGCTATAGCAATACTCGTTCTTTGCTGAACGCAAAGCGTCTTCGACGATTACGTCAAAGCGCCAAAAATCCTCCAAAATCTGCGGCTCCTGGCGAAAGGAAAATTATGGAACGGAGTCTTATTATTTAGTGTTGAGCCTTCGATTTCCACGAAGATATCGGACTATTGGAGAATCAATCTGATGAATGATGTAACTTATGAACAAAGTTGAAAAAAGCGTAAGGGAAATAAAGATTCCGCTTGACACCGATGGAACAAGATAAACTAAAATCGTCATTACAAAACCATGACTCAGATAGATTTCGAATGAACTGTCTCCTAAGAATCGTGTAAAACGATTCCTAATACGTACCTTAATTGTCAAACTGAATATAAACAATATGATAGATAAACCTAATATTATTTTCAGAAGATACTCCCCGTAGAGCCATACTTCCTTGTTCTTTATATAGAGGATACCTAAAATGATACTTAGAAGTCCTGTAACTGCAATTTTCGAGATTTGTCCTTTAGTGAAGAAGCGTTTGACGGTATCGAAATATCTGTAAAGCAGAATACCCCATATTATGCCGAATCGTTCATAACACCATCCTAAATCGGCCGATACTTGTTCGCCCTCTTTCGACAAATATAACAATATGCTTGAGGCTGCTACAATAATAATTAGAATAGAATCAAACAATATCTGGTTCTTGATATTGAAATATTTGAAAATAACTGCCATTATATAGAACAAAACGCAGTATTCCAATAGAATTATGACATATGTGTTTAATTTTAATATGTTGTTAATTTCAACCAACGTGCTGCCAATTAGACAATAAACCCCCAGAAACACGATGTTAACTATCAGATTAGGTATGAGTAGTGCTGATAATCGTCCTCTCCAAAATGTCCTTAAATAGTTCTGACGAAAATCCATACTGTACATCATTCCGTATGCCGACATCATAAAAAAGATTGTTACGGCAACGTATGCGAAACTGCCTAAAGCATCCTGTAGTGTGTTGGAATATTGCATCGGAAAATGAACAAAAACAACGACTATCGCGCTAAGTCCTTTAAGTGTGTTGGTATATTCTTTGCCAAAGAATTCCTTAGCATCTTCGAGTCGTTTCATTCTAATGAGAGTTGCAGAAACTATCGCAATCAGCAGACAGAGAGTAATCAGCATATTCGATTTATTATTGGGTACGTGTAACTAACGGCAGGAAGTTTTCTAATTTTGCCAGCTACTTATATTAATCATATCAAAATTAATATCTAAGACTAACTCTGCAAAATAGCGAGTATATATTTTGTTTAATTTTAATATTATTAACCTATGTTAACAAGCGGGCCTCTGATAGTAATTACTCAGCTATCGGCTTTTGCCGATAGCTGAGTAGTTACCTCGGATATAAAAAGCCAACTTCAAACAAATTGAAGGATGAGAATGTTCTATAAGAGAAATAATGACTAGTCTAAAATTTTATGGGTTCGACTATTATAACTGATACGAATGGATATACAGACAACGTTCGGGTGAACAAGTACGTTAGGGAATTATTCCTGGAGTGTGATGATGAAACGGCGAGGTCACTTAGGAACAACAAGGTTACTATAGTGATTCGACAGACGTTACAATCAGGCGCAACTGAGGAGTCGATAGACTTTTGGGTCTGTACAAATGCTGGATGGACAAGAGATTCAGTTATTTGCGGGATATGTGTAGGAACTGATGCTGCATCGGATGCGCTTGTAATACCGATGTCTCCCCAAAATGGTTTCAATGTTTATGGTTATTTAGTAGTCAATTTCCCTATCGGAGATGAAAAGGTGGCTGTAATTGAATCTAATGTAGAACTATCAGTCTCAGTGTTCCAACAGCGTTGCTCTCCCGGAATTAGTTCATGGCTTGAGATGGGGTGGTTATATTGTAGCAATAGCGTAGAAAAATATGGTTGCGGTACTATGAATTACCCGTTTTCTACGATTGCAGAGGCTATGAATTATGGCAAAAGAATCAGTCTCCGTAAAGGAGATACATTTTATGAAAGACTGAATTTGGACGGATATACAATTGGCGCTTATGGAGATGGAAATCCGCCTCTCGTTTCAGGTTTGTCAAGAATAAAAGAAGGACAGAGACCGTGGAGACAAGTTGTCAGGACTATAAAGGGAAATGATGGGACTATACGAACAGAAAATATTCCGAACGTCTATAAGATAGATTTGACGGAACTAAGTGTTTTCGATGGATATAAACGCATAGTAAATACATCGGATAACAATATTGGCACTCTGATCAACTTGGACACTATGATGCCTTGTTACTGCCGGAAAGTCAAGGAGTTTAGCGAGATGTCACAGGACTATGATTTGTATCAGCCATTCTCGAGTACTGACAAGTCGGTTTTTAATGTGCTGTATCTTTATCTGAGTGTTAATCCTAACGATTGTAATTTAGGATTAACTACAGGTCGGAATGCTATTGAAATGGCTAATTCAATGTTAAATGGTATATCAGTGAAGTATTGGGGGAAACATGGAATATCAGTAGGAGGAGACTCTTTGGTCGCTGACTGTATGATAGATGTGATAGGCGGTTCACAGATTGCTGCAGATGACGTTAAGGGTACAGGAGCTCCGTACGGCAATGGAGTTGAGGTGTGGCTTAACTCGACCAATACAGTAGAGAACGTTGAGGTTCGTAACTGTGTAATTTCTCATTGCTTTGATGCTGGATTGACTTTTCAGGGGAATTATACAGATGATACTATTGCGCCTAATGGTCGTAATATATTGTTCGACGGCTGTACGGTAAGAAATTGTGGGTATGGTTTTGAAGTCTGGGATATGTATGTTGGCAGCAACAATAGCAGACGACGTTTTATGTGTGTCGACTGTAGAGTTACTGGTTCCACTTTCATCGATTCGGGAATAAAAACCGGTTTCCGTTATCCGACAAACTTTCCGCCACGTGATCCGGATACTAATTGTGGTATATGCAATGCAAATTATACTAAAATTGGTTGTGTAGTACATAATTGCCGATTTATAAACGGTAATTTCATGCTAACAAGAGCTAATGGTATACCTTGCATTAGTAACGAAGCCGTTGTAATGGGACGCAATGAAGAGAATATTATCCAGACTATAACAGTCAGAAACAATCTCGTGATCATAAAATATGATCAGATAATACTTTCGGCTCTACCAGAGAAAATTACATCTGAAGCCCAGTTTGAAAAACTGAAGCCAGACGGTGATTTGAATGACCAAATAGGTCTTTATAGGAATGCTGCTGGGGATTATACAAGTACGATCATCGTGATTGGCAAGGATGGTGTCCAACGGGTGTTCGCGCCGTCTAGTTGATTCGGAAGGCGCCGAGGATGTTGCGCCGGATTGTCAGCAGGTTCGCCGTGGTTATAGCGGCGAAGAATCCGGCGGCGGCCAGCAGCGGGAGGAGTGCGGGGGTGTCGATTCCGAGCGGTCCGCTCCAGAGAGGGCGTATCGACAGCAGGAGCACAAGGCTGCACACCGTGGTCGCCAGATTGACCGCCGAGACTGCCACGGCATAGGGGCGTATGACCTGGCGCGGAGAGTAGCCGGCAATCATCAGGCGGTGGAGCGTCAGCCGGTTTTTGTAGAGCAGCAGATGGATGCTGACGGTCAGCAGCAGCAACGACAGCAGGACAATCGCCGTCCCGACAGCCGCGACGACCCCGCCGGAGACTTTCAGTATACGGCCGATTTCGCCGTCGGCGATACTTCCGCCCCCGGTCTCGTAGCCCATCGCGGCAAGCCTCGGGGAAACATCGCTTCCCGGCTCGGCCTCAACAATCAGTCGCGACGGAGCGGAGAGAGCCCCGGTCCTGTCGCCGAAGAGCGAATCGGCATATTCGACGAAGCGTTCGGGGACGGCGATCGTGTTGAGGCGGTCGGAGCATCCGACGATCTTCGCACGGAAGATCTGCTGGCGTCCGGCGCCGCTGACCGACAACTCGACCGGAATCATCGCGAGCATTCTCTCGGTCACGGTCGGCAGCCCCCGCGCCGGGGCGAAGCCGTAGTTATAGAGCGTCAGATAGTCGCGCGGGATTATGACAGGCACCGTCGCGGAGTCCCTTCCCACGGGATCGTAACTGAAGCCGGAAATCCTCTCGTCGACAAACCGCGGGGGAACCGCTTCGAGAAACAGGGCGGTCGAACCCCCGCCGAACCCTCCGCCGATACGGGCATTGACGTCGAAATCGGCCCGGGAGAAACCCCCGACGTCGACAACTCCGTCGGTCGCGGCGATCCGCCCGATCTCCTCCGGAGAGAACGTCGCGACGGGGGAGCCTGGAAATCCTCCGGCAGGTTTCGAGAGGGTCAGAAAGATGCCGCGGTTACTTTGCCGCCCACTCATCGAGGCGATGTCGCCGGCGAAGGTCACCCCGGCCAGCAGAATCGCCAGTCCGGCAAGGAGCGCCGCGACATATGCGGCGGTCTGGACGACGCTGATGTTGCGCATCAGCAGTTTGGTCAGTAGTTTCCGGGAATCGGTCATCGTTGTTGTTGTCGGGTCAGAGTTTCAGATGGATAATATCGCCGCCGAGCGGAATCGGAACACCGACACTCGTCGCGATGACCGCAGCCCCCTGAGAGGCGGCGGCCTCCATGACAAGTTCGGCCACGGCGGCGGCGCGGCGCCCGTCGAGATGGCTGACCGGCTCGTCGAGCAGCAGGAAATCGAAAGGCTGGCATAGCGAACGGACAAGGGCCGCGCGCTGCTGCTGGCCGATGGAAATGCGCGACGCCGGGCGGTCAGCTACGGCGTCAATCTCGAGACGGCTGAGCGCGTCGGCGATCCACCGGTCGCTTCTGAAGCCGGTCAGGCTGTTCTTTATCAGGATATTCTCCATGACCGTCAGATCGCCGAACAGGCCGGGATCCTGTGCGAGCCAGGCGATCGAGTCGCGGCGCAGGGTTGTCCACCGGGCCGGAGCAAACCGGCGAATGTCCGTTCCGTCGAAGAGAATCCGGCCGCGGTAGTCGGCGCGGTCTCCGGCAATGAAAGCGCAGAGCGACGATTTCCCCCGGCCCGATTCGGCTTCGAGAATATAAAGTCGGCCCCGTTTGAAGGTTACCCCGCCGGCGAGCCATATCCGGCTTCCGGGGTCTGTACCCCCGTCGGCGAAAGCCTCGGGGAGGAGATTGTCGAGAGTAATCTGCGAGATCATTCGGTTTCGTTTTCACGGGCTACAGCGAGTGCGGTCGCCAGCGCGTTCATAAAGTTCAGGTCGCTGTTGATAATCCGGAGGATAAAGTGGCCGCGGTCATCCTCCTCTTCCGGAAATTCAGCCTGGATCCCGAAGTGACAGCCGGGGATCAGCCCCCCGAGGCTGTTGATCTTCATATAGAATCCTCCGTTTTTCCCTTCGAATATCGGAGCGAAATCGTTGAGGCAACCGGGGAGCGGCTCGAAGGTTGCCGTTGTCAGATATCCGTCGCAGCCGGCGACATAGATTTTCCGGCCGAAGCGGGCGAACTGCTCCGGCAATGCGACCGACAGCGTTCCGGTCCGGGAGTCGACCCCGGCCTGAATCTCTGAATTTCCGGCTGTCGCGCCGATCAGGGCCATAGTCGCCGCGAGCTGAGCCCGGGGCATATGGATCATCGCAATCGCCGCGATTCCGGCGGTGTCTCCCGGCGCAGGGAACCGGATGCCGACGGCGGCGGTGCCGTCGGTCTGTTCGAGCGACATAGCGGCCATTTCGAGATATTCGGCGGCATCGCTGCCGATCCATGTTGCCAGCCCTTTGAAATAACCCTCGCAACGCATCGCCTCGCCGTCCGAGCCGAACGCGGTGACCAGGTTGAGATCCGCCGGGAAATAGCGGAGGAAATCGGTGTCGACCGGTTTGAGGTGACCCTCGCCCGAAATTTCGGAGCCGTCGCCGAGGAACGACCTGAAGGTCAGATATCCCTTCTGTCCTTCGGAATAGAGCCGCAGACAGTCCCATCGGCTCTCCCGGCCGAGGGGGTCCTCGCCGACCTCGGAGAGTACGGCGAGATGGATAACTCCGGTGGTATCGAGAAAGTCGCAGATTCCTTCGAGTTGCGAGGCGTTGACCTCGCGGGTCTCCTCGAGCAGGGCGGGGAGGCGCTCGGCCTCACCTTTGAATATAAAACCGTGGTTGTCGCCGATGCCGACGCGAAAACTGCCGAGATTATAGACCTTCACGCCTCCGGTGGCATCCATCGCCCCGCGGCTCAGGCGGCTCATCGCCTCTTTCAGCTTCGACATGTCCGAGATATTGAAGGTTACGAAACTCTGTCCGTCCTCGCTGGCGTAGAACAGAACAAGACTGCGGTCGGCGTGACGCATGATCTTGCCGAAGCTAGATTTGTCGATGCCGGAGATAACATCGCGCCCGATAAAATCCAGGAACGAGTCGAATTCGGGTGTCGTGATCAGGCTGTCGGGGGTCAGTTTCGAGCCGGTCTCGAGCAGAAGCTGGTCGAAATTGACGGTTATCATCGAACCGCGGTGGCTGACCGAGACAGACTCCAGCAGGCTGGTCCGCGGTTCGCCGGCGCAGCCGCATGTCGCGATCAGCGTTGCTGTGGCCGTTATAATCAGCAGAATATATGATTTGAGACGGGTTGTCATCAGAAACGTGAGCAGAGATATTCGAAAATTGGATACAAAATTATAACAAACAGGTAACATCTCCAAAAATAACTTCAGTCAGGTGCGAAAAAAAATTTGGACGGGTCGGGAAAATTTCCTATCTTTGTCCTCAGATGACCAATACCGAATGGAACCATATTTAGTATCAGCAAGAAAATACCGTCCGTCGACATTTCGCTCCGTAGTCGGACAGGACGCGCTGACCGCCACTCTGAAAAACGCGATACAGAGCGGCCGGCTGGCCCACTCCTATCTGTTCTGCGGCTCGCGCGGAGTCGGGAAGACATCCTGCGCGCGTATTTTCGCAAAGACAATCAACTGTGAGCATCTGACTCCGGAAGGGGAGGCGTGTAACGAATGTCCGTCGTGCGCGGCCTTCAACCGCGGAAGTTCGATGAATATAATCGAACTCGACGCCGCCTCGAACAACGGTGTCGACGATATCCGCGCGCTCGTCGAGCAGGTCCAGATACCGCCGGCGACCGGACGCTACCGTGTCTTTATCGTCGACGAGGTCCACATGCTCTCCTCCCAGGCGTTCAACGCCTTTTTGAAGACCCTCGAGGAACCCCCGGAGTATGTCGTCTTTATCCTGGCGACCACAGAGAAAAACAAGATTATCCCGACGATCCTGTCGCGATGCCAGATCTACGACTTCAAGCGTATTACCGTCCCCGACATAGCCCGCCATCTCGAGTTCGTCGCCTCGAGCGAGGGGATGACCGCCGAACCGGCCGCGCTGAACGTGATCGCCCAGAAGGCCGACGGCGCCCTGCGCGACGCCCTTTCGATCTTCGACCAGATCGCCGCCTCGTCGCGCGGAAACATAACCTACGCCTCGGCAATCGAGAGCCTGAATGTCCTCGACCGCGGTGTCTACGAGCAGTTGCTCGAGTTGCTGCTGAAGCGCGACGTGACCGGCTCCTGGCTGCTGTTCAAGAGGGTGCGCGACCGAGGCTTCGACCCCCACTTCTTTATCGGGGGTCTCGCCTCGTTCCTGCGCGATATGATGGCCGCCCGCGACGGCGCGACCCGCGAACTGCTCGATGTCGGCGACGACGACTGGGCGAAGATTTCGGCCGCGGCGGCGAAATGCACCCCCGACTTCCTTTTCCGCGCGATCGTGCTTTGTAACGACGCCGACCTGGCCTATCGCGACGCGACGAACAAACAGTTTCTCGTCGAGGTCCTTCTGGCGAAACTGTGCCAACCGGAAAGCCCCTCCCCCGATGACAGCGGCCGTGGAGAGGGGCAGCAACTCGAGCCGATAGAGCGCGGAGCCGCTCCGCAGCAATTCCGTCAGCCCCAGCCCGCGCAGCCCCGTCCGACGCCGCAGCCCCGTCC
>JAMPGR010000054.1 GCA_023663805.1 Clostridium sp.
TGGAAGCGATGCCTTTTCAAAGAGAAGTTTTCAACAGACTCGCCGCCGTCGGCAATGTTGCCAGTCTGTCAGTCGAGGAACGACGCCAGTATGAGGCCGAACTCAAATGGCTTCGTGACCGTAACGCCGAGATGTCATACGCAAAAGCACGCAGCGAGGCCGAGGGCCGCGCCCAGGGTTTTGCCAAAGGACAAGCCGAGGGCCGCGCCGAGGGCCGCGCCGAGGGCCGCGCCGAAATGATCAGGACCATGGCCGCTAACGGGCTGAGTGTTGCCCAGATCAGCGCCTACACCAGTCTCCCGGAATCTGAAGTCCGCACAGTTTTGGAATAACAGTCAGACCCCGGGCTGCGCGGGCATCCCCCAACCCGGGGATTCGGGCCAGAGGTCCTCACACTGCCACAAAGCAGCCTGATGACTTTTTGAATACGGCTGGCAGCGCATCCACGACGGGGGGTCGGGCGTGATATATTTGCTTGGTTCGGATTTTTGATGTAAATTTACACCCATAAATCAAACCTGATCAAACAACGCGATGAACAAACTGACAGCCTGCATGATAACAGCCATTGCAACTGTAACCGCCGCTTCGGCGGCCGTCCCTGCCATTCCCGCAGACCCCGAAATCGAAGTCAGAGTCGAGGAAACACTTTCGAAAATGTCGATCGACGAAAAAGTCGGACAAATGCTCCAACTCTCGATTGATCTGTCGGGAGAATGGAAAGATGGCAAATTCGTTCTCGACCGCGACCGGATTGCCGAGGTTATCTCGAAATACAAGGTCGGATCTTTCCTTAATATCCCCGGCTCCGTTGCGATTACTCCCGAAGAATGGGTCGACGTTATCAGTTTTATCCAGGATCTGTCGCTCAAAGAAAACGGCATACCGACCCTCTACGGTCTCGACCAGAACCACGGCACGACCTATACCCGCGGAGGTATCCTCTTCCCCCAGAATATCAACGTCGGGGCGTCGTTCAACCCCGAACTCGCCCGCGAGGCCTCGGCCATTACCGCCTACGAGACCCGCGCGGCCGACTGCCCCTGGACTTTCTGCCCGACAGTCGACCTAACCCGCGACCCCCGTTGGAGCCGCGACTGGGAGAACTTCGGCGAGGATCCGCTGGTCAACGCCGTTATGGGGGCCAGCCAGGTCCGCGGCTTCCAGGGTGACGATCCGAACAACGTGACCGGCGCGAAGATCGGCGCGACAATAAAGCACTATCTCGGTTACGGAGCGCCCCGAACCGGAAAAGACCGTACGCCAGCATATATCTCCCCATCCGACCTCCGCGAAAAATTCTTCGAACCATACCGCGCATGCCTCGAAGCCGGTGCGCTGTCGGTTATGGTCAACAGCGGGTCGATCAACGGACGCCCCGTCCACGCCAACCGCGAACTGCTGACCGGATGGCTGAAAGATGAACTCGGCTGGGACGGAATGATTGTCTCCGACTGGGCCGACATCATCAACCTCCATACCCGCGAGCATATAGCCGCCGACAAAAAGGAGGCAATCGAAATCGCTATCAATGCCGGCATCGATATGTCGATGGATCCATACGACACCGACTTCTGTGTCCTGCTGAAGGAACTGGTCGAAGAGGGGCGCGTCCCGCAGGCACGTATCGACGACGCTGTTCGCCGTATTCTCCGTATGAAATATCGTCTCGGGCTGTTCGACACCCCGAACACACGTCCGGCCGACTACCCCGACTTCGCTTCGAAGGCCCACGAGGCTGTTGCCATCCGCGCCGCCGAGGAATCGGAGGTCCTGTTGAAGAACCGCGGCGGAATCCTGCCGATAAAAAAAGGGACAAGAATACTCGTGACCGGACCGAATGCCAACTCGATGAGACCTTTGAACGGCGGTTGGAGTTACACCTGGCAGGGTGAGAAGACCGACCGCTATGCCGACCGCTATAATACAATTTACGAGGCTGTTGCCGAAAAATTCGGCCCGGAGAATGTCATTCTCGAACAGGGTGTCACGTATGTTCCCGAGGGACGGTACGACGAGGAGAATGCTCCCGAAATCGAAAAGGCTGTGGCAGCAGCCGCCGGTGCCGACCTGATCCTCGCCTGCATAGGGGAAAACTCCTACTGCGAGACCCCGGGCAATCTCGACGACCTGAGAATTTCGCAGAACCAGGCCGAGCTTGTCCGTCGGCTTTCCGCTACCGGAAAACCGATCGTTCTGATTCTTAACGAAGGACGCCCGCGGATTATAGCCGATATCGAGCCGCTCGCCGACGCCGTTATCGACATCCTCTTACCCGGAAACTTCGGCGCCGATGCCCTGGCGAACATACTCTCCGGCGACACAAATCCGAGCGGCCGTCTCCCCTTTACCTATCCCCGCCACCCGGCCGGACTGACTACCTACGACTACCGCGTCAGCGAGGAAACCGACCGTATGGAAGGTGCCTACGACTACGAAGCCGCCGTCTCAGTCCAGTGGCCCTTCGGCTACGGCCAGAGTTATACGACCTTCGACTATGCGAATCTTTCCTGTTCGAAACCGCAGTTCTCGGCCGGCGACGAACTTGTCTTCACAGTCGACGTAACCAACACCGGCGACGTCGCCGGCAAAGAGGTCGTCATGCTCTTCAGCCGCGACCTCGTTGCGTCGCTGACACCGGAAAACCGCCGTCTGCGCGCCTTCCAGAAAATCGAACTTGCCCCCGGCGAAACCCGGCGCGTCGAACTTCCGGTCAAGGCCTCCGATCTCGCTTTCGTCGACCTCGACGGAAAGTGGGTGCTCGAGAAGGGAGATTTCCGTATCCAGGTCGGCGACCAGACAATGACGGTCAACTGTGCCGAGGCCCATAAATGGGACACCCCGAACCGAAATTAATGACGATTTTATAATTCAAGATGAAAAGCAGATATATAAAATTCGCAACCATGCTCGCCGCAGGCCTTGCCGCAACTGCCGGGGCTGCTGCCGGACAACTGGATGTCAGGGAATTCAGGTATGCCGGGCCTTTCGCCGTGACCGGACCGGTCATGGTCGACAGTGTCGATGTCAATTCGAAACCGTTCGACCCTAAGTCAGCACTCTCGATGCCGCTGTCGATTGACCTCGCCGAGACCGGACGCAACTTCAACGCCGAGGCCCTCCCGGCGACTGACGGCCACGCACTCCACCTTCTGAACTTCAAGGCAGAAAACGACCATTGGATGACTGCGACAATCAATGTCGCCGGCGACAGCCACGAAATATATCTCGACGGCAGCAAAACCGACGGCAGGGATGTAACACTCCGCCCAACGACCCACAACATCACAATCAAATATCTCTCCGACGGCTCGGGCAGCGACACAATACGAGTCTCCATCGAAGGGGATAAAACCGATGGTCTCCGGCTGACAACTTCCGACGGTGGACGCCTTCTGACACTTCTTGACATAATGACCGGCGACCGCTACGGCTCGGCAGTTCTGTCGCCCAGCGGCAAATATCTGCTGACATCAAAGACATATACCGACAACGACGGCGCGACTTCGACGACCTGGACCGTTACCGAAACATCGACCGGACGACAGACTGCGGAGTTCGGCGAGCGTGTCGCCTGGATGCCGAAAAGCGACCGGCTCTACCGGACACATCGCGTCAACGGATCAAACCGACTCGAGACCGTCGGTCCGAACGGCGCTGACGCAGCGATCCTCGCAAAGGCCGTCCCGTCGGCATGGGTGACAGTCGCTCCGACCGAAGATTACCTGATTTATACTGAATATCAGGATGAACCGAAGGAGAAAAACAAGGACCTGTATGAGATTGTCAACCCCGAAGACCGCCAGCCGGGATGGCGCCTCCGCGGTTCGCTGATGAAGTTCGACCTGGCGACCGGGATGACAACCCGTCTGACATTCGGGAACCGAGATGTCGGGCTCAGCGGTATCTCCGATGACGGACAGCGGATCCTTTACCAGGTCTTCGAGACACGTCTCGGCGCGCGACCGACAGCGCTTTCGTCGCTTTATCTGCTCGATCTGACCGATATGAGCGTCCGTCCGATCTACGAAAAGGATGGATTCGTCGGCGCGGCCACTCTGTCGCCCGACGGCCGGAAGGTCCTCCTGACCGCCTCGCCCGAGGCGCTCGGCGGAGCGGGCCGCAACCTCGCCGAGGAACTGACGCCGAGCATGTATGACTATCAGTTGATCATCGTCGACACAGAGACCGGAACCGTCAGTCCGCTGACGCGCGAATTCGACCCGTCGGTCAACGGCGTGGAATGGAGCCGCTTCGACGGAAAGATATATTTCACGGCCAAAAACCGCGACTATGTCTCGCTCTACCGCGTCGACCCGGCGACCGGGCGGATCGACGATCTCAAAGCCGCAGAAGAATTTGTAGCCGGATTCTCTCTCGCCCGGACCTCCCCGGCGATGGTCTACTACGGCCAGGGAGCCACCAACTCCGACCGTCTCCACTCGCTCGACACCCGGACCCTCCGCCACAAGCTTGTCGAGGATTTGAGCGCCGGGCGTCTCGACGGAATACGCCTCGGGGAATGCCACACCTACAGATATATGACCTCCCGCGGCGACAGTATCTACGGTCGCTATATTCTTCCGCCCGACTTCGATCCGGCGAAAAAATATCCGATGATTGTCAACTACTACGGCGGATGCAACCCGACAAGCCGCGACTTCGACGGACGCTACCCCCACCATCTCTATGCCGCCCAAGGCTATGTCGTTCTTGTCATCGTTCCGAGCGGGAGCACCGGCTTTGGCCAGGAATTCTCTTCGCGCCATGTCAACACGGCCGGCGAAGGGGTCGCCGACGACATTATCGAGGGTGTAACGCAGTTCGCCGAAGCGAATCCCTGGATTGACCCGGAGAAAATAGGCTGTATCGGCGCGTCATACGGCGGATTCATGACCCAGTATCTCCAGACGAAGACCGACCTGTTCGCCGCCGCGATATCCCACGCCGGCATCAGCGACCACACGAGTTACTGGGGCGAGGGATACTGGGGCTACTCCTACAGCGAGGTCGCCATGGCGAACTCCTACCCCTGGAGCGACCGGGAACTTTATGTCGACCACTCTCCCCTCTATAATGCCGACAAGATCCACACTCCCATTCTGTTTCTCCATGGCGACGGGGACACAAACGTCCCGATTGGCGAGAGTATCCAGATGTACACCGCCCTGAAACTGCTCGGACGGGAGACCGCCTTCGTAGCCGTCCGCGGAGCGAACCACCAGGTCGTCGAGTTCGACAAGCGCCAACAGTGGCAGGAGACAATCTTCGCCTGGTTCGCCCGCTGGCTCCGGGATGACCCGTCGTGGTGGGAGTCACTCTATCCCGCCAAGACGCTCAATTAATTCTCCGGCGGTCATCCCGCTGACGGGATGACGCCAGTCGGGGTCGAGTTCGGAGAGAGGCCGGAGGACAAACATCCGCTGATCCATCCGCGGATGGGGCAGCGTCAGAACGGGGGTGTCTGTCACGACATCCCCGTAACTTATTATGTCGATATCGATCGCGCGGTCGAGGTAAGACCCGTCGGCAGCACGGTGGGGCACTGCGGAGACTGACCGCTCGATTTCCTGGAGAAGAGCGAGCAGCTCGAGCGGCTCCAGGTCGGTTTCGGTCATTAGGCCGATGTTCAGATAAGGGTTACTGCTCTCGTAGCCCCACGGTTCGCTCACGACCGGCTCCGAGACGACAATTTCGCCGAAGCAGCCCGACAAAAAAATCCCGGCGACCGCCTGCCAAAGACTGGCCTGGCGGTCGCCGAGATTTGATCCGATATTCAGATGGACGCGGTTCACGTCGCTGTCTGTCAGTTTGTCAATCGAGTTTCTGCTTGACCTCGACCTCTTCGAAGGCTTCGATAAAGTCTCCTTCGTGGATGTCGTTATAGCCCGCGATGCTCATACCGCAGTCGTAGCCCGAGAGAACCTCCTTGACGTCGTCCTTCATACGCTTGAGCGAACCGAGTTCGCCGGTATACTTGACGATGCCGTCGCGAATCAGGCGCACCTTGCAGCCGCGCTTGATTTTTCCTTCGCGGACGATACAGCCTGCGATCGTACCGACCTTCGAGATATGATAGGTCTGGAGCACTTCGGCCGAACCGATGACCTCCTCCTTGATTTCGGGAGCAAGCATACCCTCCATCGCGTCCTTGACCTCCTCGATCGCCTGGTAGATGACGGAGTATAGGCGGATTTCGACTCCCTCGCGCTCTGCCTCGCGGCGAGCTGCCTGCGAGGGGCGGACCTGGAAGCCGATAATAATTGCGTCTGAGGCGGCAGCGAGCGTCACATCGCTTTCGGAGATCTCACCGACAGCCTTGTGGAGCACATTGACCTGGATCGACTCGGTCGACAACTTGATCAGCGAGTCAGACAGCGCCTCGATCGAACCGTCGACGTCGCCTTTGACGATTATGTTGAGTTCCTGGAAGTTTCCAATCGCACGGCGGCGTCCGATATCCTCGAGCGTCAGGATCTTCTTCGTTCTCAGACCCTGCTCACGCTGGAGTTGCTCGCGCTTGTTGGCGATTTCGCGAGCCTCCTGCTCGGTGTCGAGAACGTTGAAGGTGTCGCCGGCGGTCGGCGCGCCGTTCAGGCCGAGGACGACGGCGGGGGTGCCAGGTCCGGCCTCGCGGATACGCTGGTTGCGCTCGTTGAACATCGCCTTGACCTTTCCGAAATTCTTTCCGGCGAGGATGATGTCGCCGATCCGCAGCGTGCCGTTCTGGACGAGAACCGTCGCGACATAGCCGCGCCCCTTGTCGAGCGACGACTCGATTATCGAGCCTGTCGCGTTACGGTTCGGGTTAGCCTTCAGGTCGAGCATCTCGGCCTCGAGAAGCACCTTCTCCATCAGGTCGTTCACGCCGATACCCTTCTTGGCCGAGATATCCTGCGACTGGTATTTGCCGCCCCAGTCCTCGACGAGATAGTTCATCGCGGCGAGTTCCTCCTTGATCTTCTCGGGGTTTGCGGTCGGCTTGTCGATCTTATTGATCGCGAAGACAATAGGAACGCCGGCGGCGGAAGCGTGATTGATCGCCTCGACCGTCTGGGGCATCACGTTGTCGTCGGCGGCGACGATAATGATACATACGTCGGTCATCTTGGCGCCGCGCGCACGCATCGCCGTGAAGGCCTCGTGGCCCGGGGTGTCGAGGAAGGTGATCTGGCGGCCATCCTCGAGGCGGACATTGTAGGCACCGATATGCTGGGTAATGCCTCCGGCCTCGCCGGCAATCACGTTCGCGTCGCGGATATAGTCGAGCAGCGAGGTCTTGCCATGGTCGACATGACCCATAACCGTCACAACCGGCGGACGCGACTGAAGATCCTCCTCGCGGTCCTCCTCCTGGGAAATCGCCTCGGCGACCTCGGCAGAAACATATTCGGTCGTGAAGCCAAACTCCTCGGCGACGATATTGATTGTCTCGGCATCGAGACGCTGGTTGATCGACACCATCTCGCCGAGATTCATACAGGTGGCGATCACGCTGTTGACAGGCACGTTCATCATCGAAGCAAGATCGTTTACGGTAACGAACTCCGTTATCTTCAGGACCTTGCTCTCTTCTGCCTCGTGCTGGGCGGCCTCGCGTTCGCGGTTTGCGTTAGCCTCGCGTTTCTCCTTGCGCCATTTGACACCCTTTGCCTGTCCTTTACCCTTTCCGGTCAGACGGGCGAGGGTCTCCTTGATCTGTTTCTGGACATCCTCCTCGTTGACCTCGGGCTGGGGCTGGCGACGCGGCTGCTGGGGAGCGGCGTTGCCGCCGCCGTGTCGCTCGTCGCGGCGTTTGCCGCG
>JAMPGR010000055.1 GCA_023663805.1 Clostridium sp.
GGGGCGTTTCCCCGGGAAGCGCGAGGTATTCAGCATCGTCGCCGACCGGAAACAGTAGTAATGGTTATATTCGTGTTCCGTCCAGGGATTCTGGGCGTTTCCGTAGTCATTTATGGCTCCTGCCAGTATGTCATCGTAGGTCGCGGCCTTAATGTAGCCGGAGATGGTGATGAAGTGCGAGGCAGAGACCCGGGTATAGTCGACCGACGGGCAGGACTGCTCGTAGATGAAACGGCGCCAGCGCTCGCGGCCGATCGTCTGGTCCTGGGTGTGGATGCGCCGCAGGCGCGGGCCGATGATGACGGCCATGTTCCACCACTTGTCTCCCCATATCGAGTCGTTCAGGTCGTGGTCGACGGGGCGGATTATATCAGGCGGCAGAGGGTCGCGTCCCTCTTCAAAGCCGGGGTTGACCTCTCCGGTTGTATTCCCCATCGAGCGCCGCATTCGGCGGAGGTCGTCGAGGGTGACGCCGGGGTCGAGGCGGTGGCGCGAGGGTTCGTACTCGAGCGAGGTGACCGTTCCGGCCATATCGGAGATGCGTACCAGCATCCCGTCGAACATACTGGTCGAGTCGGCACGAAGGTCGGTGTTCTGCTTGCAAAGCCGGTCGATCGCAACGGCGTTCTTTTCGGGACGGCGTGACAGGTAGCCCCAGAAGTCGGGACGGTAGTCGCTGTGCATCGGATTATACTCGAACCGCCGCCAGTCGACAATTTCGCCGTCGCTGACATAGCGTACTTCGGTCAGGAGGGTCGACCGGTCGCTGTGGTCCTGAAGATTCAGTTCGCAACGGCGCACCTGGCGTCCGGCGTGGTTGGACAGGGTGACGGATCTGAGTGTCGCCCGCGAGTTCTGCGAGTCATACCGGCGGCCGCGTTCGCGCCAGTCGAGGCTGACGGTCGCCGTGCGCGAACGGACCGCACTTAGCAGAGGCTCGTTGATGTAGGTCGTGCGCACCGATGTCCCCGCCGACGAACCGTAGCCCGCGACGACATTCCCTTTGGTCGAGACGGTCGCGGCCCAGGTGTACCCTTCGGAACGGCTGAACTGCGGGAGCGTCCGGTATTCGAGCCTGACCGTGTCAGCCGAAGCAGGAACGATAATCCGCTCCAGGTGCCAGGCGGCGACAAATTCATAGTCGGCGTATACGCCGGAACCCTGGTAGGAGACCGACTCATGCTCGGAGGAGATATTGCGGCGGTGGCGCTCGCGGAAGGTGAATTCGTAGGTGTTGCCGTCGAGATCGGTGATGGCGAAGTCGCCCAGATCGTCCGAAAGATTGGTGCGGGTGACCTTCAGGCCGTTCTCGGGGAACATCTGGACGTGGCCGTCGATGATGTAGAACGATCCGCTGTGGCCGTTGAAACTGTAGCGGTAGCGGTCGTAGCCGGTGTCGCGCTGATTGCGGAAGCCGTCGATCAGGAAGTAGGCGTCGATCGGCTCCCACGACTTCAGCATCTTTTTCTGCGGCAGTTCGTCAGGAAGCCCGTTGACCTCGCGGATAATGCACCCTCCGGCATTCAGCGCCCACCCCAGCCCGACCGGCGAAGACTGCTGGCGATACTTTACGCCGCCGGTATGATATCCGATTGAAATCTGCATCGGCAGCGCCCCGACGCTCCACTGCACCAGCGGAAGCGCGACATCCATCGTCCCCGAGGCATACAACACCGGAAAATCGATATAGCGCTGGATTGCCTCCGGCCCCGCCGAAGGCTTGCTGATAAAGTCCGTCGGAATCGATGGCACGGGGATATCCCCCAGACTTTGCCCCGCAATCGACCCGCCTCCAGCTAGAGATATGGCGGAGAGCAATGCGAACGATATTCTGCGGAGTGGATTCATCGGCCGGGGTGATTGATCGGGTTTATCGGTTGTTCGGCCGTAAAGTTACGAAAAAATCTTTATACGTGCAAAAATTCAGATAAAAACCGAAAAATGTAAAAAAAAACGGAGAGCCTAGGCTATTTCAATTTTTTTTTCAGGAGGAATTTGATGGTCTCACGGTAGACCGTCGAGTTCAGCAGTCTCATCGCCAGAAGATAGAGTCCGGAGGCAACACCAATCTTTGTCAGCAGCGACAGTATCGGACTGGCGACAAACGACGCGGCAGCAACGGCAACAGCCATAACAACCGCCGAGACCGCGGCGTAGGGGAGAATCGACCGGAGAACGTCGGCGAGGCGCAGGCCAATCTGCTGTCGTGCGAAATATTGCCAGACGAGAAGCCAGGCGATGTTCAGGGTCGTATAAGCGGTCAGCATCGTCATCAGTCCGAACCGGAATGTCGTTAGCAGACAGAGGAGTTGGAGCATACCGAGCGCGATTGTGTTCCACATATAGACCCCGGGGCGCCCCTGGCTGTTGAACAGATTGGCATAGAGGGTCGAAATCGGATAGAAAGCGCCCCAGATACAGAGAATCTGCATGACCGGAACGCAGTCGAGCCATTTCGCCGTGATCGCCAGCAGAATCAGTTCCCGCGAGGTTATCGCCAGGCCGAGCATCGCCGGAAAACTGACGAAAGCCGTGAAGCGGAGCAGTTTGAGGAAGACACGGCGCAGGCGTTCACGTTCGTCGGAGGCCTCGCGGAGCACAGGCTGTCCGACGCTGTTGATCATCCCGAAGATAGTCGAGTAGCCCATCGTCGTCCACTTGTTCCCCTGGGTGTAGATACCGGTCTCGCGCATCGTGTAGAAACGTCCGAGCAGAACGGCGAAGATATTGTTGTTGACGTGGGTGAACAGGGTCGTCAGGAGTTGTTTGACGCTGAACGGAAGCATCTCGCGTAGCGGTTCGGTCTTGAACGAAAACCGCGGCATCCAGGGGCATCGCCACCATAGCATCAGAGCGTTCAGCGTCGAATAGAGGACGGTCTGGACCGCCAGTCCCCAGTAGCCCCAGCCGTTATAGGCGCAGGCGATTCCGGTGACGCCTGAGACGGCGATCGCCGCTATCTGGATCTGGCTGCGCTGGCGGACCATCAGGTTTCGGAAGAAATAGGCCGACGGAGCGCAGGAGAAACTCCCGACCATAAAACTGATAAACAGGAATCGCGACAGAGGGACCATCTCCGGATGGTTGTAGAACCGCGCAATCAGCGGAGCGAGGAAAAAGAGAATCCAGTAGCAAGCGGACCCGACGACGATATTGAACCAGAAGACTGCGTTATAGTCGTCGTCGGTCACCCGTTTTTTGTTGACGATAGCGAGTACGAATCCGCTGTCGGCGAAGATTCCGGCGATGGCTGAAAAGATTGTCAGGGCGCCGATGACGCCGTAGTCGGCCGGCGAGAGCAGGCGCGAGAGGAATATGCCGAAGAAGAGGTTCAGCACCTGGAGGGCGCCGTTCCCAATTCCGCCCCAGAGCAGGCCCCGGGCTGTTTTCTGTTTTAACTGTGAATCTTCCATAACTCGAAAACGCAAACCGACCCCTTTTTCTTATAATTCCTTTAAAAGTTGTTTGACGGTTCGGCGGCCGAGGAGCGGTTCGGCGTATTCGAGGTAGGGGCGTAGGTGGGAGGTTATCTGGTGTCGTCCCCCTTCGAGACTGCGGCAGAGACCCGCAGAGAGTTGCTCGAGGATCTTCAGAAGGGCCGCCGTCCGTTCGGCGTCGGAAAACTCGGTTCCGGAAACAATCTCTGCGGCGAGCAACGGATTGGCCATCAGCCCGCGGCCGATCATGACACCGTGGAGATCCGGAAACTCGCCGGCAATCCGGCGGTAGTCTTCGAGCGACCGGATGTCGCCGTTGTAGACAACCGGATGGCGCGACGCGGCGCAGATTCTCCGGAAGGTGTCGATGTCGGCGGTGCCGCGATACTGCTGCCGGGCGTAGCGGGGATGAACCGTCAGATGGTCGAGCGGCGCCTTGTTCATGATAGAGACCGCCTCTTGCCACTGGTCGCCGTTGTCGACTCCCGAGCGGATTTTTGCCGAAAAGGTAATCTCCCGGCGACTTCCTATCCGCTGCACGACCTGGCGAAGCAGCGCGGAGTTCAGAAGCGTCCCGGCGCCCCGACCCCGCGAGACCTGCGGCGGGAAGGGGCAGCCGAGATTCAGATCTATCCGGCTGTGGCCCGCCCCGGCGACTGCGCCGGTCAGACGGTCGAATTCGTCGATGTCTCGGAAGATGATCTGCGGAACGAGATCGATCCCGGCGTTCGCCTCCGGGCTGATATCCCTGATCTCCTTACGGCGGATCTCCCCGCGGTCGATCCTCAGGAAAGGCGCGCGGTATTGGTCGACATGGCCCGCGGTCGCGGCGTGGACACGGCGGTAGAGGGCTTCGGTCAGCCCCTGCATCGGTGCGGCGATTATCTTCATATTCGGAGTCATACGGAAAAGGGGTGTCATCCGGCGTTTATCCGGACGACACCCCTTCAGGTTGGGTTATTTCGGATTGTTGGAGACCATTCGGCGTCAGAGCAGGGAGACCGAACGGCGGATGAACTCGTGGAGGTCGGCGCCGCGGAGCAGGCCGTTGGCCAGCAGGGCGAGGTCAATCGCCTGGGCGACGAGCGGCTGTTTCGAACTGTATTCGTCGACGATCTTCTTGATTTCGTGGCGATAGTGTGTTGCAGTCTCTTCGTGCTGTTTGATCTGGCCCTTCTGCTCGTCGGAAGGTTTGTTGTCGGTCACGGCCGTGTTGATCTCGTTGATCTTCGCGTTTTCGGCGTCGATGTCGGCCAGGAGTTTCTCGACCTGTCCTAGCAGCGCGTCATCGCTCTCCTGACGGATCCGGCCGACGACCGGACTGCCGGTGTTGACGACGAGGTTGTAACTGTCGGGGAGTTCTCCGTAGAAACTCATGCCGGGTTGCATGGCCGCCATCTCCTTCATTCGGCGCATATACTCGTTGCGGGTGATCAGAACCGGGTTCGCCTCGGGATTCAGTTCCTCGAAGGTCACGAGGAATTCGGCCTTGTCGACCTTCGGAATCCGCGAGCGGAATAGTTCGGTCAGAATCTCCCGTTCGGCCGGTTTCAGGTCGGAGTCGCGGCGGTCATCCTTCGGGATAAGATTCTCGGCGATGTCGGAGTCGACGCGGACAAAACGTGACTTCTCGATCTTCGATTCGAGCATACCGATGAAGTGGGGGTCGAGTTGTCCGTCCATGACGAGGATGTTGTAGCCTTTCTCGGTCGCGGCCTTGATCGCGGCATACTGGTCGGTCGGGTCGGTCGTGTAGATATAGACGACGTCGCCGTCCTTGTCAGTCTGGGTCGAGGCGATCAGTTCGCGGTATTCGTCGAGGGTGAAATATTTCCCCTCGGTGTCTTTCAGGAGGGTGAACTTCATCGCGGCATCGCAGAACTTCTCGTCGGTCAGCATGCCATATTCGATAAAGATCTTGATGTCGTCCCACTTCGATTCGAAGTCGGCGCGGTCGTTGCGGAAGATTTCGTCGAGACGTGCGGCGACCTTCTTCGTGATATATCCGGATATCTTCTTGACAGCCGTATCGCTCTGGAGATAACTGCGCGAGACATTCAGCGGAATGTCGGGCGAATCGATGACACCCTGGAGCAGCATCATGAACTCCGGAACGACACCTTCGACAGAGTCGGTGACGTAGACCTGGTTGCAGTAGAGTTGGATACGATTCTTCGTGACCTCGAAGTTGTTCTTGATCTTCGGGAAGAAGAGGATGCCGGTCAGTGTGAAGGGATAGTCGACGTTCAGGTGGATCCAGAACAGCGGATCCTCCTGTCCGGGATAGAGTTCGCGGTAGAAAGTCAGGTAGTCTTCGTCGGTCAGGTCTGCGGGCTTCCGGGTCCAGAGGGGTTCGGTGCTGTTGACGACCTTTCCGTCGGTCTCGACCGGAATCGGGAGGAAGCGGCAGTATTTCTTCAGGAGCGTGTCGATACGGACCTGTTCGAGGAACTCCTTCGAGTCGTCGTCGATATAGAGAACGATATCGGTTCCGCGGTCAGTCTTATCGGTCGGTTCCATCGTGTATTCCGGCGAGCCGTCGCAGATCCATTTGACCGCTTCGGCCCCCTCCTTGTAGGAGAGCGAGCGGATCTCGACCTTTTTCGAGACCATGAATGCGGAGTAGAAACCGAGGCCGAAGTGGCCGATGATCGAGTTGGCTGTGTCCTTGTATTTTTCGAGGAACTCCTCGGCGCCGGAGAAGGCGATCTGGTTGATGTATTTGTCGATATCCTCGGCGGTCATGCCGATTCCGCGGTCGCTGACCGTCAGGGTTCCGGCCTCTTTGTCGACGGTGACCGTGACCTTCAGGTCGCCGAGCTCACCCTTGAACTCGCCGAACGACGAGAGCGTCCTGATTTTCTGGGATGCATCGACGGCGTTCGAGACCAGTTCGCGAAGGAAGATTTCGTGGTCGCTGTAGAGAAATTTTTTGATAACGGGGAAGATATTCTCGGTCGTAACCCCGATTTTTCCGTTTGTAGTGCTCATATATCTGTGCGTTTCGGTTTTCTTGTCTTGATGTATAACAACTGAGCAAAGAAAATGCCACAGTTAAAAAATGACAAAATGACAAAATGACAGAAACGATCGGGGGAGTCGTCTCGCGACGGCTCCCCCGATTCTCTGGCATATGAAGTTTTTTGATCTTTATCAGATGACTCCCTGGCCGAGCATGGCGTTCGCAACCTTCATGAAACCGGCGATGTTCGCGCCCTTCATGTAGTTGATGAAGCCGTCGGGCTCGGTGCCATACTTGACACACTGGGTGTGGATGTCGCGCATGATCGTGTGGAGTTTCTCGTCGACTTCCTCGGCGCTCCACTGGAGATGCATGGCGTTCTGGCTCATTTCGAGGCCGGAGGTTGCAACGCCGCCGGCGTTGACTGCCTTGCCCGGGGCGTAGGTGACGCGGCTGTTGATGAAGGTGTCGATTGCTTCGGGGGTGCACCCCATGTTCGATACCTCGGCGACCATCATGACACCATTGTCGACGAGCATGCGGGCGTCGTCGCCGTTAAGTTCGTTCTGTGTCGCGCAGGGGAGGGCGATGTCGACCTTCTGCTCCCAGGGCTTGCGGCCGGGGAAGAAGGTGGCGTTCGGGTAGCGTTCGGCGTAGGGGGCGACGATATCATCGCCGGAGGCGCGGAGTTCGAGCATGAAGTCGACCTTTTCGCCCGAGACCCCGTCGGGGTCGTAGATATATCCGTCGGGACCGGAGATCGTGACGACCTTCGCGCCGAGTTCGTTGGCTTTAAGGGCGGCACCCCAGGCGACGTTGCCGAAGCCGCTGATGGCGACGGTCTTACCCTTGATGTCATCGTTCTTCGTCGCGAGCATGCTCTGGACGAAGTAGAGGGCGCCGAAGCCGGTTGCTTCGGGACGGATGCGCGAGCCGCCGAATTCGAATGCCTTGCCGGTCATCGAGCCGTCGCATTCGTTACGGAGTTTCTTGTACATTCCGTACATATATCCGACCTCGCGACCACCTACGCCGATATCGCCGGCGGGAACGTCGCGGTCGATTCCGATGTTCTTCCAGAGTTCGAGCATGAACTCCTGGCAGAAGCGCATGATCTCGGCGTCGCTCTTTCCGCGCGGGGAGAAATCGGAGCCTCCCTTTGCGCCGCCCATCGGGAGCGTCGTCAGTGCGTTTTTGAAGGTCTGTTCGAAGCCGAGGAACTTCAGGATCGATAGGTTGACCGAGGCGTGGAAGCGGATGCCTCCCTTATACGGGCCGATCGCGTTGTTGAACTGGACGCGGTAGCCGAGGTTGGTCT
>JAMPGR010000056.1 GCA_023663805.1 Clostridium sp.
AAATGGTGATTTAGTGTAGTGGCCTAGCACGCCACCCTCTCACGGTGGAGACCCGGGTTCGATTCCCGGATTCACTACTGAACCAGCCAAAATCCTTCAGCGCTCCCGCTGAAGGATTTTTTTATACCCCGCCCCGCTGTGCAACCGAGTTGCAGTCCGAAGATGCTACCTTTGTAGCCTGAATACAAAAATACAGCATCAATGAGACTGACCTCGCCATACATCTTTATCTCCGGACTGCTTCTGACCTCATCTGCTATGATCTCCTGTTCCGGTCACGACAACCATGACCACGACCGCGAAGCCGCTGAACTCGAAGACCACGACCACGAAGGGGAGTCGGAACTGACGACCGTCCATCTCGATTCGGCCGACATCGCCATGCTCGGCATCGTGACCGCCGAGATACGCCCCGACACTTTCCTCAGCGCGACAAAAGTGACCGCGCAGATTCTCCCCTCCCCGACCGACTGCGAGCGGATTGTCGCCCCTGTCTCGGGAACCGTCAGACTGAGCGAACAGACATCGGTCGGCAACCGCGTTGGACGCGGCGCGACTCTGGCCACAATCAGCCAGCAGAATGTTTCGGGGACAAACGCCGACCGCCTCGCCGCAGCCGAAATCGCCGCAGCCCAGAAAGAATATGACCGGCTCAAACCGCTGCGGGCCGAAGGACTCGTTACGGTCGCCGAACTAAACGCAGCCGAGGCGCGGCTCAACGCCGCCAGGGCTGCCGCATCGGCCGGAGCCTCGGGCCGGGTAACCGCCCCGACCGAAGGGACGCTCTCGGAGGTGATGGTCACGAACGGAACGTTCGTCAACGCCGGTGACCCGGTCGCAGTCATAACCCGCGGCGGTAACATAACGCTGCGGATCGACCTGCCCCAGCGTCTGGCCGACGCCGCCCTGAAGGCCCGTTCACTCCGCTTCCGCCCCGCCGGCTCGGGACGCGTCTTCTCCGTCGACAGCCGGGACCTTAGGTTCAGCCCCGCAACAGCGACAACCTCCGGATACATCCCCCTGTCGGCCTCGTTCCCGAATCCGGGTCTTACATCGACCGGCGGATTCGCCGATGTCTGGCTGATTGGAGAGCCGGTCGACGGAGTACTCTCTGTTCCCGACCAGGCGCTGACCGACGACCAGGGTGAATCGTTCATCTACGTCGAAGGTGAACTGGGCCACTTCGAACGGCGCCTCGTCCGAACCGGAGACTCCGACGGCCTCCGAACCCGGATTCTTTCGGGACTCGAGCCGGGCGAAAGGGTCGCTGTCGCCGGAGCACCCATGCTCCGTATGGCCCAGGCCCAGAGCACACCCGTCGAAGGTCACCACCATCACTGATAACGCGTCGCAGTCATTATGTTGAACCGTATTATAAAAATGGCGGTTAACAACCGCCTGGCAGTGCTGGTTTTCGCCGCTGCCATCATGATCGCCGGGATGGTCGTCACGCTCAATTCCGACGTCGACATCTTCCCCGACCTGAACGCCCCGACCGTTACGGTCATGACCGAGGCACCGGGTATGAATCCCGAAGAGGTCGAGAATTCGATCACCTTCCCGCTCGAGAGCGCCCTGAACGGGGCGACCGGTGTCAGGCGCATCAGTTCAAGTTCTACAGCCGGATTCTCGGTCATCAAAGTCGAATTCGACTGGGGAACCGACGACTACGCCGCCCGGCAGATAGTCGCTGAAAAACTTTCGGCCGCATCGGCCGAACTACCTTCGTCGGCCCGGCAGCCTGTTCTCGGCCCCCAGTCGTCGATACTCGGCGAAATCATGCTCGTCGGGCTGACGTCAGATTCGATTGCTCCTCTCGACCTCCGCGACATCGCCGACCGGACTGTTGCGCCTCGTCTGAGATCGATTCCGGGGGTAGCACAGGTGTCGGTTATGGGCAGTTCGCCGCGACAATATGACATCGTTCTGTCGCCCCAGAGGATGATGGCACTCGGTCTGACTCTCGACGAGACCCTCGCGGCCCTGTCGGGGATGAACGCCAATGTCGCCGGCGGTTCGCTCGACAGCCGCGGGATAAACTATAACGTCAAGACTTCGATGAACACCCCCGACACCGGAGAACTCGGCGAAACCGTCATCGCCACGGCCGACGACGGCACCTCAGTGCGCCTGGCCGACATCGCCGAAGTCCGCATCGACGGCGCCCGTCCCCGTCTCGGGTCGACAGCCGTCAACGGCCGCTCAGCCGTCCTGCTGACGATCGTCAAACAACACAACGGCTCGACCGAAAAACTGACCTCGGAAGTCGACCGCACACTCGGATCGATTCTTGCACCATATGGCGGCGCAATCTCCTGCGACACGAGCCTCTTCCGCCAGAACGACTTCATCACCTCGTCGGTCGGCAATCTCCAGACCTCGCTGTTCGAGGGGGCGATATTCGTCGTGATCGTTCTGTTTGTCTTCCTGATGAATCTCCGGACGACGATTATCTCGGTCGTCGCCCTTCCGGTTTCGGTTATCGTGACGGTTCTGATTCTCCACTTGCTCGGCATCTCGATCAACACGATGACGCTCGGAGGTATCGCGATCGCTATCGGTTCGCTCGTCGACGACGCGATCGTCGATGTCGAGAATGTCCACCGCCGCCTGCGCGAAAACAATCTCCTGCCGGAAACGAAACGGGGATCGGTCGCGTCGGTTGTACGCGCGGCCTCGGCCGAGGTACGTCTTCCGATACTGAACTCCTCGCTGATTATCGTCGCCAGTTTCCTCCCGCTCTTTTTCCTCGGGGGTCTCGAGGGGAGACTTCTGATGCCCCTCGGAATCGCCTTTATAACCGCTCTGGCGGCTTCGACGCTCGTCGCCCTGACGCTGACGCCGGCCCTCTGTGTCTACCTCCTCGGCACCCGTCGGGCCTCCGACCCCGAAAAGGAGCAGCAGGACCCGCCGCTTAGCCGCTGGCTCCAAAGTCGGTATATCGCCGCCCTGCGACGCGCGCTGGCAAGTCCCAGGCCGATTATGATATGTGTTGCCGCCGCGCTCATTCTCTCGGTCGCACTCTTCTTCACGATGGGCCGCAATTTCCTCCCGCCGTTTAACGAGGGATCCCTGACAATCAACATCTCCGCTCCGGCAGGAACATCGATCGAGACCAGCGACTCGATCGGGGCGATCGCCGAACGGCTGATTCTGAGCCATCCGTCGGTCAGATCGACCGCGCGCAAAACCGGACGCGCCGAACTCGACGAACATTCGCGCGGAGTCAACGCCTCCGAAATCGAGGTGGCGTTCCGCCCGGAGGTGCCCCATTCGTTCCGCGCGCTGGTGACCGACTCGATCCGCCGCGAGCTGTCGTCGATTCCGGGATGTGTCGTCGAAATCGGCCAGCCGATCACACACCGTATCAATGCAATGCTATCCGGCAGCGAAGGGCAGATTGCCGTGAAAATCTCCGGACCGGACCTGAACCGCCTCTCCGACATCGGGAAGCAGGTGCGCCGCGCGATGGGCGATATCGACGGACTGGTCGACATCTCTCTTCCGCCCGTCGCCGAGTCGCCCCGTTTCGACATCAGGCCCCGACGCGGAATGCTCGCCTCCTATGGTGTCACCCCCGCCGAATTCGCCACGACTGTCGAGGCTGCACTAAATGGTCTGAAAGTCAGCGACGTCCGCGACCGCGGATATACCTACGACATCATTGCCCGCTACGGCGACATCCACGGATCCGACGCCTCGACGAATCCTGTCGGCTATCTCGCCGACATACCGGTTGACACACGCCGCGGCAAGGTTCCGCTGTCGAATCTCGCCGATATTATGCCGTCGATGGGTCCTGACGACATTTCGCGCGAGAATATCAGCCGTCAGATTGTCGTTTCGGCCAATGTCGACGGCCGCGACCTGCGCGGGACCGTCGCCAAACTCCGAGGTGCTGTCGCTGAGGCCGTGTCCCTCCCCGACGGCTATATGATCGACTACGGCGGACAGTTCGAGAACGAAGAACGGACAACGCGGACCCTGGCACTCGCCTCGCTCGGCGCGTTGCTGCTGATTTGTCTGATACTCTATAATGAATACCGCAACTTGCGGTCGACGATGATAATACTCGTCAACATTCCCCTCGCTCTGATTGGCGGTGTCGTACTTCTCTGGCTGACCTATCGCGAAATAAACATCCCGGCGATTATCGGCTTTATCTCCCTGATGGGTATCACGACGCGAAACGGCATGCTTCTCATGTCGCGCTACGACCGCCTGCGGCGCCACGGCGTCTCCCTCGGGGATCGTATCGAAAAAGGTTCGCGCGAGCGTCTGCTCCCAATCGTCATGACCGCTCTGACATCGGCTCTCGCCCTCGTTCCGCTCGCTCTGCGCGGCAACGAACCGGGCAACGAAATCCAGTCACCGATGGCGGTCGTTATCCTCGGAGGTTTGCTGACGTCGACAATTTTGAATATCTTTGTAGTGCCGATTCTCTACAGGTCGGGCTACAAATAACGACAAATCACCTGCACTGACAATGACTTACCGCACAAAAATACGGACCGCTTTCCTCGCCGTTCTCCTTCTTCTATACTTCGTCGCCAATGCAGCCGAACCCGACGAATCTGCCATCGACCGCCTCGCCGCGGAGATTGCGATGTGCTCTCCGGAACTTCGCGGCGCTGCACTCTCAGGCGCGGCCGAAGCGGCCGACATCGAAGCATCGAACCGCCTGGCCGATCCGGAGGCGGAGATGGAACAACTCTGGGGACTCCACCATGTCGGACAGAAATTCACCGCCGGAATCAGCCAGGAATTCAATCTTCCGAATCTCTACCGCTCCCGTTCGCGCCTCGCCTCGGCGCTCGTCAGCGAGACCGAAGCGCGACAGCAGGGTCTCTTTATCGAGAAACGCCTCGAGGCGAAAAGCCTGATAATCCGTCTGTCGTATGCCCTCCGGATCCTTGAGACCCGGCAAGAACTGACCCGTCTGGCGACGGAGGCCGACCTGGTCTGCGACTCGATGTATCAGACCGGCCATGCGACTCGCCTCGACCTCTATAAGTCCCGCAGCGCTTTGGTCGATGCCCGGCGCAGCGAGGAGGAGACCCTTCGCCTCTGTTTCGAACTGAAGGAACAACTTGCCCGGTTGAACGGCGGCCAGACGGTCAGAACCTCCGAAATTCCGGTTCCGGAGCGACTTCCCGAGGCTCCCGAAGAGTGGGAGCGCTACCAGAGCGACTACGACACCCGCTCCCCACAGAGCCTGATCAGCGAGCGGACAACGGCGACAACTCTGATGCGCAAGAAGGTATTGAACGCCGAACGCTGGCCGACCTTCTCCCTCGGCTACTCCTACAACGGCGAATTCGGAGACCGCTTCCACGGCTTCTCTTTCGCGATGACCCTTCCGGTATGGTCGCGCCGCAGCGAGCGCCGAGCCGCCGAGCTGAATGCCTCGCTCCTGTCTGTCGAAAACGAAACTGCCGCGACCGAAACGCTGTCAGACATGCGATTGAACTACAGTCTGGCACAGTCTCTGGCGAAAGAACTCGGAATGTTCGACCGCCTTTTCGACGGCGACGGCGATATCGCGGTTGTCGAGCGGATGTACGCGACCGGACTTCTGACGCGGACCGAATATCTCGCCGAGATTATCTCGCTGACCGAAGCGCGCGCAACCCGTCTCGAGACCGAGCGCGACTACGCCCTGGCCCTTGCCTCGCTTAACCGCTTCCGCTGACCACCCACCGAAAAACCTCTCCAACACGCCTACCGCTGCTCCCACTGCGGCTATGAATGGACCAGCGACCGCAAACGTAGCGGTGTCCTCTCTGAGGACCGCTCCCCCACGACCGAACGATTCCGCACCTACCGCCGAATCGACATCTCCTGACGACAACCGGAACCTACAACAGGGGCCGGACACAGTCTATGACAGTGTCTGGCCCCCGCGTTATCGCAAGGTCTATACCGACCTGTTATTTCTTGAAGAACCGGTTGAAGAGGCCTTCGAAGCCTTTGCCGTGACGGGCTTCGTCCTTAGCCATTTCGTGGACGGTGTCGTGGATCGCGTCGAGGTTCAGTTCCTTTGCGCGGCGGGCGATACGCATCTTGTCTTCGTTCGCGCCGGCTTCAGCGGCCATACGCTTCTGGAGGTTGGTCTTCGTGTCCCATACACAGTCGCCGAGCAGTTCGGCGAACTTGGCTGCATGCTCAGCCTCTTCCCAGGCGTAGCGCTTGAAAGCCTCGGCGATTTCGGGATAACCCTCGCGGTCTGCCTGGCGGGCCATCGCCAGATACATGCCGACTTCGCCACATTCGCCGTTGAAATGGGCTGTCAGGTCTTCGATCATCTGCTGGTCGCAGCCTTTTGCGACGCCGATCTCATGTTCGGTCACGAATGTCAGAGCCGATTCGGTATCGACCTCTTTGAACTTGCTTGCGGGAGCGCCGCAGATCGGGCACTTCTCGGGGGCTTCGTCACCTTTGTGGACATAGCCGCATACGGTGCAGATAAATTCTTTTTCCATAGACTTTTCAGTTATTGGATTAGTTGTTTGGATATTTTTGGTTATGACAAATGTGTCAATGATTGTCGATGCAAAGTTAGAAAAAATTCATTTACGATGTTCACCAAATCCGCCAAACTTTTTCCGACGTATCGTTGTTATAAGACCATATGACCAAAACCTACACGTTTACAACACGAAAAACTATGAAACATCTGCTAACAACCCTGACCCTGGCCGCCGCCGCCCTGCTCTCCGTCTCAGGAATATCCTCCTGCAGCGACGACGATGACGGCCCGATCAAGAATGTCGACGTCAAATTCGAACAGGCACTCCAGCAAAAATATCCCGAGGCTCCGAAGAATGTCGAATGGGACCGCGAGGCCGCCTGGACTGTCGCCGAATACCATAACCTCCAGGGGCGCGAGGTCGAAGTCTGGTTCGACTCGAAGGCCCGGTGGGTCATGACACTGACCGATCTTGGCCGCTCGCTCGATCAGGTGACCCCCGAAGTCGCGACCGCCTTCCAGAACGGCGCGTTCTCGACCTGGACAATCGACGATATCGACTACTGCGAGCGTCCCGACCAGAATTTCTATGCAATCGATGTCGAGAAACAGGGCTACAAAGACCGGACCTTGATCTACGCTCCCGGCGGCTCAATCCTCGTCGACGCCGAAGAAAGCCACATGAAGATCCGTCCCGACACAAAGATCTGATCCGGTCCCGACAACCTATATAAATCGCAAGTAGTTAATTCTCGACTACTTGCGATTTTTTTTGCATTCAGAATTTGTCTGCAAACGGCCAAAAAGTCAGCGATTCAACCCGCTGAATCGCCATGATTCGACTTGAATAAACCGAATTTTGATTTAGACTCCGTTCCTGAGATCTATCGATCTCTCGGCTACAAATCCCAACCCTTCAGACACCATACCATTAAATAACTCAAGTTTCGGGTTTGGTAAAATGATTAGTACTTAGCAAATTGTATGTTTGCTTAGATTCGCCCGAATAGCGTTCCTCTGCATAACTTCCGCATGCAAGCGAGTCTATCGAGT
>JAMPGR010000057.1 GCA_023663805.1 Clostridium sp.
ATGTGGACCGTGGGCTACGCCCACGGCTACCGTCTTGACACCACTAACGTGGTGTACCCCTGTTCGATACGGACTGCGTTGTGGTTCCATGCGAGGGCGGACGCGGCCGCTTACTGGCCGAAGAGGCGGCGGTGGTCGCGCGGGGCGGCGGCGTCGACGTAGGTCTGCGGGATGAAGTGCCAGTTGCCGAGGATGACCGGTTCGATCCGGCCGGTCTGTTCGATCTGACGGATAAGGTAGTAGCGCAGGTCGCGGTCGGTCGCGCTGACAATCCGCTCCTTCAACTGTTCGCGCGGGATTCCGGCACCATCGGTCATCAGGTTTCCGCCGCCGTTGGCCCGGTAGGAGTTGACGGCGACGCGGTAGACAGAGTCGGGAGAGAACGGACGGCCGTCGCTCATTCCCGTGATCGTGATCTTTTCCCCTTCGGGGCGGCGCAGGTCGACGGTATAGTCGATTCCAGCGGCTGAATCGAAGTTATAGCAGGGGTTTGCAAGTCCGGTTCCCTCTTTCGAACTATCGCCGAACAGAAGCATCTCCTCGTCGGGACCACCCATTTGCCGGATCCATCCTCCGTAGGATTTCTCGAGATATCGTTTTATCTCGTCGCCGGTCATTTCGACGACGCAGAGCGTGTTCTCGTATTTATATAGCGAGAACATATCGCTGACTGTCAGGTCGCCGCGGCCGATCCGCGCGTCGAACGACAGCGGCGCCGCCAGCGAGATTTCGGCTCCCGAGATGTCGAGTTGGAGACGGTGGAGCAGGTCGATGAAAGCCGAGGGTCCGAAGAAGGCGTCGCGGGTCGTGAATACACCGGTTGATTCGCCGAGCCGACGGCCGACGAAGCGGCTGATTGCGGCCGAGTCGGCTGCGAAATGTTCGAGAAAAGCGGGCGATGGCTTAAGATGTGCGACGCTGACGATGTCGCCGCGGAGGTGCAGTTCCTCCTCCGGGCCGCTCCCGGTTGTCGTAATATCAATCCGTGCAACGGAGCGGGCGTTGTTTGCCGGGTTCAGCAGAACGACCGGGTTCCCGGCGTCGTTTATGATTGTCGAATTATAGAGCCGGTGGTCGTGGCCGAAGATGACCGCGTCGAATCCGTCGACCTCGCGGGCAACCTCGACCGAGGCGTTTTCGTTGAATCCGGTCGCGTTGTTCGACGGGTCGGCGCCGGAATGGAAGAGACCGATCAGGAGGTCGGGATCCTCGCGTTCGCGGATTATCCTGACCCACTTTTCGGCCGACTCCTTCATGTCATCGAAGCGCAGACCGGCCCAGAGGTTTTCGGGGAGCCAGGCGGGGATTGCGGGAGTCAGCAGTCCGAGTATGGCGACGCGGAGTCCTCCGCGTTCGACGACGGTGTAGGGCCGGAGGTATGGCTCGCCGGAGTCGGCTCTGACAACGTTCGCCCCGAGGACAGGCATCGGTGCACACTCCTCGATCCATCGGTCGTAGACAGCGTGTCCGGTTTCGACATCGTGGTTCCCGATTGTGGCCGCGTCGTAGCCGACGAAGCGGTAAATTCGCGCGGCGATATGTTCCGCGGCGGTGTCGACAAAATTATAGTAGTAGACAGCCGGTTGTCCCTGAAGGATGTCGCCGTTGTCGAGCAGAAGCAGCCGGTCGGCGCCGACGTCGCGTCGAAGCGAGTCGACGTAGGTTGCGACGCGAGCCATCGAACCGGACCAGTTCTGGCGGTTTATGAAATCGTAGGGGAAGAAATTTCCGTGGACATCCGTTGTCGCGACGATAGTCAGCAGAGGCGCTCCGGCCTCAGCGGGCTGTCCGACCAGTCCGACCAGTCCGACCAGAGCCGCTGCTGCGCCGGTCATTTTCCGGAGGCTTTCAGCATCAGTCCGACACGCTCCTGGAGCCCGAACAGAAGGTTCATGACATGGACCGCATTCCCGGCCGAACCCTTCAGCATATCGTCGATAGCGGCGGTGATGACCAGTTGGTCGTTGATCTTCTCGATGTTCAGCATACACTTGTTCGTGTTGACAATCTCGCGGATATCCGGTGCGAGATCGCTGACGAAGGTGAAACTGTGGTCATCATAGAACTTGTCGTAGAGTTCGCGGACCTGCTCGACGGCGATCGGTGATTCCATATAGACAACAGCCATCATACCGCGGGGGAATCCACCGCTGACGCTGACGATGTTGACCGGCTGGTTGAAACTCGACTGGACCGAGCGGATCGCGTCGGAGACTTCGGTCTGTTCGCGGTCGGGGAAGACCGAGACGAGCCCGAGATCGTAGGGATGGCTCGAGTGGACGACGGTGGCGTGGATTGGCTTGTTGATCATTAGGTTGCGTCCGAGCGGCAACAGGGCGAGAAGGATAGCCATCGCCTCGGGCGAGGGAATCGCCGCGCGGCGGGCGCCGCGGACAAGCGGTTTTCGGTTCGCTTCGGGTATGCCGTAGACGAAGTCTCCGGCGGTTCGGGCGTCGATAAAGTCGGGAGAGATGTCGATGATCCGGAGTCGTTCGAGTTCCTCCGGGGGGAGTTGGGCGAGAATCTCGCGCGATTTCCCCTCGCGGTCGTGACACATAAAGATGACGTCGACGTTGTCCGGGGTAACGGCGTCGGTGAACCTAAGCCAGGTCTCGCCTGCGAGTCCGCGATGGAACTGGGTCAGAGGGAGTCCGGCGTGGTTCGGGGCATAGGCCCAGACGACTTCGACATCGGGGTGATATACCAGTACCCGGAGAAGTTCGCCGGCGGCGGGGTGGGTTGCTCCGATAATACCAACTTTGATCATATGCGGAAAAAGGATATAGTTTTGTTAGATTTTGTCGCGGAATTTTTCGAGGATCTCCGCGGGGACGAATTCAGCGAGGGCGCGGCGCAGGCCGATTTTTCCGACGTGGCCTTCGATGGCGACGAAGATTGTGTCTGTACCGGCGATTGTACCGAGGAAAGCGGGGTTGTCGAGGGTGTCGATGTCGTAGGCCAGACCGTGGGCATAGCCATATCGTGTCTTGATGACGAGGAGGTTGTCGCTCCGGGCGATCGAGGTGATCGAGGAGCGTCTGACGGTTTCGATTGCCGAGGAGCCCGAGTTGTCGGCGTCCTGCCGGGGGGAGGTCTGCTGGGGAACGACGTAGCGTGAGCGGCCGTCGTCGGTCGGGATCTTCGATGTGTTCAGGGTCCGCAGGTCTCGCGAGAGAGTTGCCTGTGTGACGTCGATCCCCTGATTTTTCAGCATCTCCATCAGTTGTTCCTGACGGCAGACGACATTCTTCATCAGCAGTTCGGTTATTGTTTCGAGGCGTGAGTTTCGCTTGTTCATGGGACAGGGGTTAACGGGGAATGCCGGCGGTCGCGTCGCGACGCCCCGCCGGCATTCTGAATTTTGGTCGTTACGGATTCCGCTGACAATTACTGCTGCTCGTAGCGGCGGGCGCCGTCAGAAACGATAACGGGATAGATTTTCGGTTCGTGGCCGTAGCGTTCGTTGAATTTCTCGACAGCCGTAGCGATGAAGTTGTCGTAGAGGTCGTCCTTGACGAGATTGACGGTGCAGCCGCCGAAGCCACCGCCCATGATGCGCGAGCCGGCGACGCCACATTCGCGGGCGATGTCGTTCAGGAAGTCGAGTTCCTCGCATGATACCTCGTAAAGGCGCGACAGACCGTCGTGGGTCTTGTACATACGGTCGCCGACGGTTTCAAGGTCACCCTTGACGAGGGCGTCGCAGACGTCGAGAACGCGCTGTTTTTCGCCGATGACATATTCGGCGCGCTTGTAGTCCTCTTCGCTGATTTTGTCTTTTGCAGCGTCGAGCATCTCCATCGTCGCGTCGCGGAGCGTTTCGACGCCGAGGGTCCTGGCAACGCGCTCGCAGCTTTCGCGGCGTTTGTTATAGGGGGAGTCGACGAGTTCGTGTTTGACGCGCGAGTCGACCAGAACGAGACGGTAGCCGTCGAGTTTGAAGGGGTAGTATTCGAATTCGCCCGAGCGGCAGTCGAGACGCATCAGGTGGTCCTTCTTGCCGTGGACAGAAGCGAACTGGTCCATGATGCCGCAGTTGACGCCGCAGTAGTTGTGCTCGGTCGACTGGCCGATCTTGGCGAGTTCCATCTTCGGGAAACGGTTGTCGTTGAAGAGTTCGTTCAGGGCGTTTGCGAAGCAGCTTTCGAGGGCTGCGGACGACGAGAGGCCTGCGCCGAGGGGAACGTTACCGGCGAAGACAGCGTCGAAGCCTTTGACTTCGCCACCGCGTTTGATAATCTCGCGGCATACGCCGAAGATGTAGCGTGCCCACTGCTGCTCGGGAGCATCCTCCTCCTTCAGACCGAATTCGGCGCTTTCGCCGAGGTCTATCGAGTAGACGCGGACTTTGTCGGTTCCGTTCGGGCGGATGTCGGCCATAATGAATTTGTCGATGGCGCCGGGGAAGACGAATCCGCCGTTGTAGTCAGTGTGTTCTCCGATCAGGTTGAAGCGTCCGGGAGCAACGAAGAGGGTGCCGTCGCCGCCGTAGAGTTCTTCGAATTTTTTCTTAATCTGTTCTTTCATGATTGTTTATCAAGGGTGAGAAAATGTTGTGGGCAAATTTACGGAATAGAAACCGCATTTCCTAATTTTTATGCAGTTTTTTTTCGCCCGTTATAAATCGACGGGGACTTTTGCCGGCAGGTCGGCGCTCGAGAACCCGAGGGCAACATGATAGCGACCCGATGGGACGACGAAGTCGTGGCTGTCAGTGTCATAGTAGGCGAACGCCTGGCGCGGGAGCGTCAGCGTGACCCGGCGGCTTTCGCCCGGTTCGAGGTAGACCTTCCGGAAAGCCTTCAGTTCGTTGGCGGGGCGCTCGACCGTCGCGTCGTCCTGCCCGACATAGGCCTGGACAACCTGCGCTCCGGCGCGGCGGCCGGTGTTCGTCAGGCGGCAGTCGATCTCGACCGTGCCGTCGTCGAGGATACGCGGCGACCCGGCGTCGGAGATGCGGAAGGTCGTGTAACTCAGGCCGTGGCCGAAGGGGAAGTGGGGTTCGATGCCGCTGCGCTGATAGCCGCGGTAGCCCGTGAAGATCCCTTCGCTGTAGGCGACATGGCGGTCGCCGTCGGGATCGTGGTAGGTGTTGAACGAGGGGTTGTCTTCGGGGCGGCGCTCGAATGTCATCGGGAGTTTGCCCGAGGGATTGACCCGGCCGTAGAGAATCTCGGCGACGGCGGTTCCACCCTCCTGTCCGGCATATCCGGCCCAAAGCACTGCCTTCATCCGGTCAATCCAGGGGAGCATGTCGACCCCGCCACCGGAGTTGACGACGGCGACGGCCGGGGTCTTGACGCGGCTGATCGCCTCGAGTACGTCGCGGTCATAGTCGGGAAGTTCGAATGTACGGTCGAATCCTTCCCCCTCGGTCTCGGGGGAGAACCCGACGCAGGCAACAATCAGGTCGGCGTCTGCGAGCCGGGCGAGAATGCGCGGGTCGGTCTCGGCGCTGCGGCGGCATGCGAACGTCAGTCCGGCGCCCCCTTCACCCTGGTAATATTCGATCACGACCGGGTATTCCTGTCCGGCTTCGAGTCGGCGGGTAATCCGCTTCGTGCGGATCGCTCCGTCGTGCCAGTCCTCTATCGCCGTTTCTCCATCGAGGATCAGGCGGAAGCCGTCGTCGGCTCCGAGGCTGACGGTGTATTCTCCGCTCTCTTCGGGACGGAGCACACCAGTCCACCGAGCCGAAAAGTTCTTGTTCTTCACTCCCGGGGCGGGATCTTCTGCGGCCCAGTCGAAGTCGAGCCGGAGGTCGGTGGAGGTTGCGGCAGGTGCCCCTTCGAGATTGCGGTTTGCGAAATACTCGGCCTTCAGGCCGGGGGTTGATGAGCCGGGGGCTGTAAAGAGCAGGTTCGGCTCGAAGGCGTTCAGGTCGATATATTCGACCGTCGAACCCTCCCCGGCTTCGGTCTCGATTCCGTCGAGAATCGAGATATAGCGGAACGGGGAGACCTGGCCGCTGCCCCCTCCGGTCGTATATCGGCCGGCGTTGCTGCCGATAACAGCGATCCGGCGTTTTTTCGCGGGATTGAGCGGCAGGAAGTTGCGCTCGTTCTTCAGCAGGACGATGCCGCCGCGGGCGACGTCGAGTGCGGTTCGGGCCGACTCAGGGTTGTCGAGGGGCGTTCCGTCGGGTCCCTCGGGCTTGTCGAAGCCGAAGGTCAGGACTGCCCGGAGGATGTTGCGAACTTTCTCGTCGATCATCTCCTCGGTTACGTCGCCTGTAGTCAGATAATACTTTATGTCGGCGGCGTTCATGACTGCCGCGCCCGGCATCTCAAGGTCGAGACCGTTCCGGGCCGTCGGGATACAGTGGTGGACCGCACCCCAGTCGCTCATCAGCATACCCCGGAATCCGAGCCGGTCGCGGAGAATATCTTTTGTGATCCAGGGGCTCTCGGAGGTGTATATTCCGTCGACGAGGTTATAACTCGACATAACCGCGCCGACATTCCCTTCTTCGATTGCGGCGCGGAACGCCGGGAGGTAGATCTCGAAGAGTGTCCGTTCGTCGATGTCGCTGCTGATATGGTTCCGGTCGTAGTCGGAGTTGTTGCCGAGGAAATGCTTGACTGTCGCCATGACCCCCTGGCTCTGAACCCCCTTGATATAGTTCGCGGCGGTCTGTCCGGCGAGGTATGGGTCTTCACCCATATACTCGAAGTTGCGGCCGCAGAAGGGGGCGCGGTAGATATTGACCGCCGGACCGAGGATTATATTGACACCGTTGGCGCGGCAGTCGGACCCGAGGGCCTCGCCGTAGCGCCGGGCCATGTCGTCGTCCCAGTTCGCTGCGAGCAGCACTGTTGTCGGATATGCGGTCGAATGGTTGTCAGTGCGAACCCCTTGCGGGCCGTCCGACATGCGGACGCGGGGAAGCGACAGGCGGTCGATTGCATTGATATAGAACGCGTCGACCCCGCCGATGTAGAGCAGTTTCTCGTCGAGGGTCATCTTCGAGAGGATTTCTTCGGCCTCGCGTTCGACAGCGTCAGTGTCGG
>JAMPGR010000058.1 GCA_023663805.1 Clostridium sp.
CTCCTTCTCGAAACAGATGCGCCCTACCTTGCGCCGGTCCCCTACCGGGGAAAGCGCAACGAGAGCGCATATATTGTCGAGACGGCGCGCTATGTCGCCTCGGTCTTCGGTATGGAACCTGAACGTATCGCGGCGCTGACGAGCGCCAACGCCGCGCAGTTGTTCAGGCTGGATTAGTAGAGATCGTCCATCGACATTTCGCCGAGACCGTCGAGGTCCTCGTCGTCGTAGCCTCCCTGGCCGAAGAGTTCCTCGTCCTCGAGGTCGAGTTGCTGCTTCTTGGCCTCGGCAGCCGCCTTCTTGTCGATCTTCTCCTCGAAGATGTCGAGATCGACCTGCTGCTGGGGAGCCTTGCCGCGCGAAGCGACACAGACCGGGGCAGGAAGGAATTCGCCCGGGCGCGATTCCTTCAGTTCGATAAAGAACGCACGCTCAGTCATATAGTCGAACACGAAAATCAGCCGCTGGCCCTCATCCTCGACCATATCGCTGATAACCGTTTCGTCCATCAGGTAGACATCCTGCGACGCGTCGGCCCCCATATCCTCGAGAGTTATCTCGCGGCCCTTTTCCCAGCCATCCTCGCATATAAAGAAGGAACACATCGGCTCGGGTTCATATTCGACGGCGGCGTTGATCGCGTTACGGAGATCGAGAAAGGTCGAATCGGCGTCGATTTCGATTTCGCGTTTGAAGTTGTCGACTTCATCTGAAACAAGACGGAAGCGGTAGATCATATATATCGTATTTTAGATGGGTTCATATTCCAAACGCGAATTTACAACAAATTCCGTAGAACGAAAATTTTTTCGAAAAATAATTCGTTTATTTCAGCGCTGCAGCTCCGCGCTGGAGAAGCGACGGATCGGTTGCAAACTGCGGCGACAGCGCTTCGGCGGGTGTCAGCCCCTTCTCCCCGTCGGCCACAGCGCGGAGGAGCCTGAGGCCTAGCCAGCGGCCCGACAGCGGCGGGAGCGTCACACTGCCGGCGCGGAGCGGCAACGGCGATTCAGCGACCTGGCGTACGACCGACGGGTCGGTCGTGAAGAGCATGCCGGCTTCGGTCAGCGCTCTGAAAGCGTCGCGACTGTTGGCCTCGAGCCAGTCGGCATCCTCCTTCGGCATCCCGAGCAGGAGATAGTCAGGCACGTCGGGAAAAACCTGAGCCAGGGTCCAGACTATAGCCCCTTCGCGGGCCATGGCGGCGATGGCTGTGGGGCTCACGTCGCCGGGCGGTTCAATCTGGTTGCGGATGACTCCCTCCATCGCCGCGACCGCGAGACGTCCGGTCTCGCGCGAAGCCCGTTCGGGCGCGGAGAACCCCTCGTAGCCCTCATATTCCGCCCCGAGGAAATGGTTGACAGCGACGAATATCGTCGCCGAATCGACGGAGAAGACCCCCTGGCGGTAGGGGGAGACAATCGTGTAGACCGTGTCGGGAAGAACCAGACCGGGACAGAGCCTCCGGGCCCGGGCCCATCCGCGGCGGAGATTGGTGCGGAACCGGTCGAGATCGGGGATGCGGCGGTCAACATCGGGTTTGAAGAACGTCACAGCGCGGCTCGAGGCATAGTCTGAGGCGAATATCGAATCTTCGGTTCCTTCGCGGCCGAGAATTCTGGCGAAGCGTCTGATTCCGTCGCGGGCCTCGGGATGAGCCGCAAACAACTCCCCGGCCCGGGCGGCATCCATCCCCGGGCGAATCAGCGAATCGAGCCTGACGACGGCGGGGTCGCCAATCGAATCGAGGTCAGACATCTCATCTTCCTGGCCGACGGCAGAAGACCCTACCCCGCCACATGCGACGCCGCCTGACAATATGGCGACCACCGCCGCCACCTTAATATAAGAATATATAAACTTCATATCCCTAAAACGTTTCGGCGAGGAGAAACGTTATATCGGCGAGGAAAAAAAGTTAATGACTCCAATTCCGGCTCCCTTTGAGAAATTTTTTTGTCGGGTGAGTGGGTCGTGTGTTCCCATTTATTCGTATATTTGCAGTTCAAATTTTTTAATCAGAATATGACCGTAAGCAAACCGGCGGGAAGATTGCCCCGCTGTCATATATACAGAAGACTCATCCCGGCTGTTGTCTGCATCCTGCTGATGACGGTTCTGCCCGGTTATGCACTCGGGAAAGAGAACGGCAAGACCTTCACGGTCGTAATCGACGCCGGACATGGCGGAAAAGACCACGGCGCGATCGGGAAACTTTCGCGCGAGAAGAACATCAACCTCGGCGTCGCGATGAAACTCGGGAAGATGATCGAAGAGGGAATGGAGGATGTACGCGTCGTCTATACCCGTAATAGTGACAAATTTGTTTCCCTCCAGGGGCGCGCCGACATCGCCAACGAGGCCGGTGGCGATCTTTTCATCTCGATCCATACCAACTCTGTCTCTGAAGAATCGAAGACACGAATGTCAGCCTCCGGAACCTCGGTATATGTCCTCGGCCACAAAAGCGAATCGAACCTCGCCGTCGCAAAGCGCGAGAACTCCGTCATTATGCTCGAAGATGACTACACAACGACCTATCACGGCTTCGACCCGAACTCGACCGAGTCATATATCGCCTTCGAACTGATCCAGAACCAGCATATGGAACACAGCCTCCAGGCCGCCCAGCAGATCCAGACCGAACTGGTCAGTTCGGCCGGGCGCAAAGACAACGGTGTCCGCCAGGCGATGTTCTGGGTGCTGGTTAAGACCGGAATGCCGGCCGTTCTGGTTGAACTCGACTTTATCTGCAACCCCGTCCACGACCGCTATCTCGGCTCCGAAGCCGGACAGACCCAGCTTGCCGAGGCGATCTACAACGGTTTCCGCAGTTACAAACTCGGCGTAGACAAAGAACGGATGAACACAACCGCCACGCCCGACGCCAGACCAGCCGCCCCGAAGCCTGTCGAAAAAAAGAAAAAGAAAGAGGAGCAGAAAGAGACCTCTCCGGCTCCGGCGACGGTCTATAAAATCCAGTTTCTGACCGCCCCGGGCCGGCTCCAGAATGGCGATCCGAAACTGAAGGGGCTGAAGAACACCGACAGTTACCGCGACGGAGGATCCTGGAAATACACCGTCGGCGAATGGATCTCGATCGACGATGCAAAAAAAGAACTGAAGAAAATCCGGAAGAAATTCCCCGACGCCTTTGTCGTCACCTTCCGCGACGGACAGCGCGTCAAATAAACGAACAGAAAGTATATATAAAAATAACGAAACAGAATAGAATGCGATATGGCAACTGAAACAGTCAAGAAACGTTCCTATAAGGAACTGGTCATCGGCATCTGTGTGCTCCTGACAATCCTGATACTGATCTTCGGAATCGATTTCCTCAAGGGTGTCAACGTCTTCAAGGCGGCAAACTACTATTATGTCACATACCACAACGTCGCAGGCCTCGCCCAGTCGGCCCCGGTCACGGTCAACGGCTTCAAGGTAGGTGTTGTCCGCGAAATCAAATATGACTATGACCACCCCGGAAACGTCAACGTCGAACTCAGCCTCGACAAGAGCCTGAAGGTTCCGCGCGGATCGAAGGCGATTCTCGCGACCGATATGCTCGGAACCTCGACGATCGACCTCCGACTCGCAGACGGAACCGACTACTACACCGTCGGCGAATTCCTAGAAGGCGGTCAGAAAGCAGGCCTGATGGATGCGCTTGGTGACGATATGCTCCCCGCCGTCAAGTCGATACTCCCGAAGGTCGACTCGCTCGTCGCGTCGCTCGCCTCGCTCGCCTCGAACCCGGCGTTGAAGAACTCCGTCGAATCGCTCGACGAAGTTATGGCTAACCTTCAGGCGACATCTGCCAATCTGTCGCGTGTCATGGCGACGATGCCCGCCGTCGCAACCGACGTAAAAGAGACGATGACAAACGCCCGCCAGATCTCCGAATCGGCCACGACGATCGCCGGCAACTTCGCCGAGATCTCAGACCAGTTGAAATCCGCCCGCCTCGACAGCACCCTGAGCAATATCAACGCCCTCTCGGAATCGCTGGCCGACATCTCCGCGAAACTGAACTCGAAAGAATCGTCGCTCGGGATGTTCATCAACGACCCGACATTCTATAACTCCCTGAACGCCTCGGTCGCCAGCCTCGACTCCTTGCTCCAGGATGTCAAGCGGAACCCGAAACGGTATATCAGCATCAAACTGCTCTGATCCCGGGACCAGATGTCGAAAGCCCAGTTGAAGAAAGCCCTGAAGGACCTGTCGACCGAAGACCTGACCTATTTGCTCGTCCAGGTCTACGAAAACCGGAAAGAGGCGAAGGAATATCTCGACTTCTGGATGAACCCCGACATAGACCGGAAACGGGAGGAGATCTCCCGGACGATCGAAAAAGAACTCCAGCGCGTCGGCCGGGGGAAGTCGAAAACCCGCGTCAGCGAAATCAGAAAGGCTGTCAAACGGTTCGCCAGTTACGAACCGGAGACCGAGATGCTGCTCGGTTTTATGCTGGAGGTATTCATGGGGCTGCTCGCCGTCAACCGGAAGCGATGGACGACGGCGTCGTTCCGGAACGGAACCGCCTCTTTCCTGAACGACAGCCTCGAGGCCGTCAAGGTCGGCGGGATGCCCGGCGACTGGTTCAGCCGTTTTGTCAGGCTGGCGGAGGCGATCGATGTCGTCTACGCCGAAGACCGGGCCCTGAAAGAACAACTCGGAATAGTCATCACCAATTTCACGACAAAGAATCCGTTCGCCTGAGCGGATTCTTTTTTTTTACGGGGCGGCGAAACATTGTTGGAACGAAGTTTGTTAGAGCATTGAACAAACTCGAATAAAATTCAAATTCTCATATTATGAATTTCAACAATTTCACAATCAAATCGCAGGAAGCGATCCAGAAAGCCGCCGAACTGACACGTTCCGGCGGGCAGCAGGCCATCGAACCTGTCCATCTGTTGAAAGCTGTGATTTCCGAAGGTGAGTCTCTCGTGAAATTCATATTCGCGAAAGTCGGAGCGAATATGATGAATGTCGAGCGGGAACTCGACCGCGAGATCCACGCCCTGCCGAAAGTCTCCGGGAGCGACCCATACTTGAGCCGACAGTCGAACGACGTTCTCCAGAAAGCGCTCGACATTGCGAAAAAACATGGCGACGAATATGTCACGCTCGAAGCCATTCTGCTCGCTCTTTTCGAAATTCAGTCGCCCGCGTCGACAATCCTGAAAAACGACGGTCTGTCGGAGAAAGAACTTCGCGCGGCTGTCGAGGAACTCCGCAAAGGGAAGAAAGCGACCGACCAGAGCGCTGAAGAGACATATAATGCCCTGAACAAATATGCGATAAACCTGAACGAACGCGCCCGCTCCGGCAAACTCGACCCGGTTATCGGCCGCGACGAAGAGATTCGCCGTGTACTCCAGATCCTGAGTCGCCGAACGAAGAACAACCCGATGCTGATCGGCGAACCGGGAACCGGAAAGACCGCGATTGCTGAAGGACTAGCCCAGCGTATAGTCCGCGGCGACGTTCCCGAGAATCTCCGCTCGAAACAGATCTTCTCGCTCGATATGGGCGCACTCGTCGCCGGAGCGAAATATAAAGGGGAATTCGAAGAACGACTTAAAGCAATCGTCAACGAAGTCACTCAGAGCGACGGAGAAATCATCCTCTTTATCGACGAGATCCATACGCTCGTCGGCGCCGGAAAAGGGGAGGGGGCGATGGACGCCGCCAACATCCTGAAGCCCGCCCTGGCCCGCGGCGAACTTCGTTCGATCGGAGCAACGACCCTCGACGAATACCAGAAATACTTCGAGAAAGACAAGGCACTCGAACGCCGTTTCCAGAAAGTCATGGTCAACGAGCCTGACGAAATGTCGGCCATCGCGATTCTCCGCGGCCTGAAGGAACGCTACGAGAACCACCATAAAGTCCGTATCCGCGACGAAGCGATTATCGCCGCCGTCCAGCTCTCCGAGCGATATATAACCGACCGTTTCCTCCCCGACAAAGCGATTGACCTCGTCGACGAAGCCGCTTCGAAACTCCGCCTCGAGATCGACTCCGTTCCGCAGGCTCTCGACGACATCTCCCGCCGAATCGCCCAGAAGGAAATCGAACGCGAAGCGATCAAACGCGAAGGTGACAAGGAGAAAGTCCGCGAAATCGAGAAAGACCTTGCCGCTATGCGCGAGGAGGAGAAGGAATACACTGCGAAATGGAAGGCCGAGAAAGACCTGATCAACCGTATCCAGCAGAACAAGATCGACATCGAACAGTTGAACTTCGACGCCGACCGGCTCCAGCGCGAGGGCGACTTCGCTAAAGTCGCCGAGATCCGCTACTCCTCGATCCCCGGAAAGGAGAAAGAGAACGAAGAGATCCAGGAGCAGCTTCGGATGATGCAGGGCGAAAAGGCCCTGATCAAAGAGGAAGTCGACGCCGAAGATATAGCTGATGTCGTTTCCCGCTGGACCGGAATTCCCGTTAAGAAAATGGTCCAGAGTGAGAAAGAGAAACTCCTCCACCTCGAAGAGGAACTCCATGAGCGGGTTGTCGGCCAGCAGGAGGCGATTACCGCAATCGCCGACGCCGTCCGCCGTTCGCGAGCCGGCTTGAACGACCCGCGCCGCCCGATCGGTTCGTTTATCTTCCTCGGCACGACCGGTGTCGGCAAGACCGAACTCGCCAAGGCGCTGGCCGAATATCTCTTCGACGACGAGAACATGATGACCCGAATCGATATGAGCGAATACCAGGAGAAACACAGCGTCTCGCGGCTTGTCGGAGCGCCTCCGGGATATGTCGGATACGACGAGGGTGGCCAGTTGACCGAGGC
>JAMPGR010000059.1 GCA_023663805.1 Clostridium sp.
CTTGCTCGCTGCGGGCGAGGTCGATCGGGACGATGGCGAGGGCTTCGGCGTCGGAGGGGGCGCGGTAGAGAAGTTCGCCCTGGGGGCCGGCGACGAAGCTGCTGCCCCAGAAGTGGATTCCGCCGGTCGCGCCGGAGGGGTCGGGCTCGTGGCCGACGCGGTTGACGGTCACGACGGGGAGGCCGTTTGCAACGGCGTGGCCGCGCTGGACTGTCGTCCATGCTTCGAGCTGGCGGGCCTGTTCGTCGGGAGTGTCAGTCGACTCCCATCCGATTGCGGTCGGGTAGATCAGCAGGTCGGCGCCGCGCAGGGCCATCAGGCGGGCGGCTTCGGGGTACCACTGGTCCCAGCAGACGAGGACGCCGAGGCGGCCGACGGAGGTCTCGATCGGCTCGAAGCCGAGGTCGCCGGGGGTGAAGTAGAATTTTTCGTAGTAGGCGGGGTCGTCGGGGATATGCATCTTTCGGTAGCGTCCGGCGAGAGAGCCGTCGGCGTCGAAGACGAGGGCGGTGTTGTGGTAGAGTCCGGTGGCGCGGCGTTCGAAGAGGGATGTGACGATTACGGTCCGGGTCTCGCGGGCGAGGTCGGCGTAGAATCCTTCGGCTTCGGCGGCGAGGTCGACGGCGAGGTCGAAGTTGTCGGTCGACTCGGTCTGGCAGAAGTAGAGCGAGTCGTGGAGTTCGCGGTTAACGATCAGGCGGGCTCCGTCGGCGGCGAGCTGGCGGACGGCCAGGGCGATCCGGCGGCGGTTTTCGTCGCGGTCGGCGGTATTTGCTTGCTGGATAATTCCTGTTTTGAGTATCATAATCTTAATGCGCCTTCGGCGCAGTTTATTGTGCGGCTTCGCGCGGGGATTTTCCTTCGCTGAAGCTCAGAGTTGTGACGAAAGGCTTCGCGGGGGGCTTTTGACAAATTGTCAATTTGACAATTTGTCGGGTTGGTCAGTTGATTGTCAGGGCGGTCGGGATCTGCATTGTCGAGCAGTGGAGGGAGCCGTGCTGGCGGACGAGGGGGAGGCAGTCGACCGGGACAACGGGGCGTTCGAAGGCGACCTCGAGGATCTGGCGGGCGAGTTTGTCTTTGCGGGGCTGGCCGTAGGTCGGCATGATGACGGCGCCGGGGAGAGCGAGGAAGTTTGCGTAGGTCGCCGGGAGCCGGTTCCCTTCTGGGTCGAAGACGGGGTCGGGGAGGGGTAGGCCGACGAGGTTGAACGGGCGGTCGCCGCGGTAGTCGGTCAGGGCTCGGAGTTCCTGCTCCATCAGGGTCAGTTCCTCGTAGTGTTCGTCTGCGGGGTCTTCGGGGGGCTGGACATAGACAATCTGTCGGTTCGGGGCGAAGCGGGCCAGGGTGTCGACATGGGAGTCGGTGTCATCGCCGGCGAGGTAGCCGTGGTCGAGCCAGTGGATCTTCAGGGCCGAGAGGTGGCAGAAGAGGAGGCGGGTCATCCGGCCGCGGTCGATGTTCGGGGTTCGGTTCGGGGAGAGGAGACAGCGGGAGGTCGTCAGTATGTTTCCGTAGCCGTCGGCGTCGACCGATCCCCCTTCGAGGACAGTCTCGAGGCGGTTTTCGAGAGGAGCGGGGAGGAGGCCGAGGCGGTCGAGGCGGCGGTTCGCGAGGTTGTCGCGGTCGGCGGGGAATTTCATGCCCCAGGCGTTGAACGTGAAGTCGCGCAGGAGAATGCGGTCGGCCTTAGTGGCGGCCTCGGCGACGGCCAGGGGGCCGTAGTCGCGGGTCCAGGTGTCGTTATAGGGGAGGGGGACTAGGCGGAGCCGGTCAGGTCCGTGGGCGGCGAGCTGGGCGGCGAGTTCGCGCTCACCGTATTCGACCGAGGGGACGAGCATCATGACCGGGGCGAAGGGGAGGATCGCGTCGACCATATCGCGGTAGCAACGGAGGGCGTCGTCGAGAATCGGAGCCCAGTCGGTATCCGGATTCGGCAGGGCCATCAGGACCATCGAAGGACAGTCCCACTCGGCGGGCATCAGCGAGCGGGCACCGATACGCCGGATTCTATTCATCATAGTCGTCGAGTGTTTTCCAGACTTCGTCGTCTGATTCGAGATATTCCTCGCAGAAATCGAGGAAGCCGTTTTTTTCGGTACTGCCGACTTCGTCGCACCACTCGCGGTAGGCCGAGCGGAGCGCGGGGTCTTCGTGGATATTCTTTTTGAATTCCGCGTCGGCGATGTCGATGTTGCGGTACTGCCGGATGTAGGTTTCGAAGATTTCGGTAATTTCTTGTTGCATTATAGTTTTCCTGTTTTTCATCTGGGCCCGGGGGCCAGGGTTCAAAAGGGTTCGCAAAGGTAAGGAAAAATCGGTGGCGGTCAAAATTTTTCACAACTTTTAGCGAATCGGCGTTGTTTTAGAATCAAACTGATAAAAACCGAACCGAGATGAAACGAACCTCAATTTTCACGGCGATCCTCCTGGCGATCGCCACGGCAGGATGCTCCCAGTATGCCCTGGTCGACACATCAACCTACAACAACGCCGACCTGGCCTCGTACAAGACCTTCCGCATCGTCACTCCCGACGACGAGAACCGGCTCCCCCCGGGGATGGAGGAGATCACCTATTATAACATCGCGCAGGCTGTCCGCGAGCAGATGGTCGAGCGGGGCTACACGGAGAGTCCCGAGTCGCCGCTGCTGATCAACCTCGGCGTCACGGTCAAGCGCGAGGTCGCGACTGAACCGCTGGCTGCGACGCTCCCGACGCTCCCGCCTCCACCGACCGCACCGCTCCCCGGCCCCCACTTCTTCTTCGGCCCGCGCGGACCAGGCTACGGCGGCCCGGCGCCATGGTTCATCTATCCGCGCAGTTACTACTGGAATCCGAACACCCAGGTTGTCACCGGAATCTACCGCGAGGGTGTCCTGACGATGGATATCGTCAATACGGCGACGAAGACCCCTCTCTATTCGTCGTCGGTCGCGACGATCCTGGACAACGGCGACAGCCAGTTCCGCAACCTGAAGGGTATCGCCGAGGCTGTCGGGAAACTGTTTTCGCGCTTCCCGGTTCCGCTTCTGCCGCAGTATCGCGGGCATTAAGTTAAAATTCTAAACGGATATTAAAAAGCTCAAAACGATGAACCAATCCGTGGCTGAGTCGTTTTGACAATACAAACAGATACTGAAACCGAATACACAAAACAACGAAAAACCCCAACAACGAACGAAAATGAAAGAACAGATTTACACTCAGCCTGACCTGCCATACGCTAACGACGCCCTGAACGGCGTCATCTCGGCCCGCACAATCGAGTATCACTACTGGAAGCACGAGACGGCCTACATCGAGAACCTCAACAAACTCGTCGAGGGAACCCCCTACGCCGATATGGAACTCGAGGATATAATCCGCAAGGCCGACGGACCGCTGCTGAACAATGCCGCCCAGGCATGGAACCATATCTTCTACTTCTTCACCTTCTCGCCCGACGGCGGAGGAGAGCCCGAGGGAAAACTCCGCGAGGCGATCGACCGCGACTTCGGGTCGTTCGAGAAGTTCAAGAAGGATTTCGTCGATGCCGGCGTCAAACTGTTCGGCTCGGGATGGGTGTGGCTCGCCCGCGACCTCGACGGGAAACTGTTTATTAAGCCGATGGGCAACGCGGGCAACCCGTTGCGCGACGGGCTGATACCGCTTCTGACCTTCGATGTCTGGGAGCACGCCTACTACCTCGACTACCAGAACCGCCGCGCCGAGGCGCTCGGCAAACTCTGGGACGTGATCGACTGGGATCTGGTCGAGAGCCGGTATTGAACAGATAAAGAAAAATCAACGGAATAGCAGTACAATAAGCATAATGTGATGAATGGAGAGGGAGGTACTCGTGAGAGCACCTTCCTTTTTTAATGCGCCTTCGGCGCAGTTTATCTGTCGGCTGTCGCCGACGTTTATTGTACGGCTTCGCCGTAGTTTATTGTGCGGCCGTTGGCCGCAGTTTATCTGTCGCTTCGCGCTTCGGCTCAGAGTTCTCTGAGGGCTCTGAGGGCTCTGAGGGGGGCGCCTTATTTATAGAGGCGTTCGCGGGCGGCGAGGACTTTTTCGTCGGTTATGTAGTCGTCGTAGTCCATCAGTTTGTCGATGATGCCGCCGGGGGTCAGTTCGATGATACGGTTGCAGACGGTCTGGATAAACTCGTGGTCATGGGAGGCCATCAGGATGTTCCCCTTGAAGGCCTTCAGGGTGTTGTTGAACGCCTGGATCGACTCGAGGTCGAGGTGGTTCGTCGGGGAGTCAAGTATCATCGTGTTGGCGTCGCGGAGCATCATCCGGGCGATCATACAGCGCATCTTCTCGCCGCCGGAGAGCACCGACGCCTTCTTCAGGACCTCCTCGCCCGAGAAGAGCATCTTCCCGAGGAAACCCTTCAGGTAGATCTCGCTCGAGTCGTCGCTGAACTGGCAGAGCCAGTCGACGAGATTCATGTCGGTGTTGAAGAACGCCGAGTTGTCGAGCGGGAGATATGCGGTCGTGATCGTCTGGCCCCATTCGTAGGTTCCGCTGTCGGGCTTGCGCTTCCCGTTGATGATCTCGAACAGCGCGGTCATCGCGCGGGGATCGCGGCTCAGGAAAGCGATCTTGTCACCCTTCTCGATCTGGAAATTGACATCGCTGAAGAGCACCTCGCCGTCGACCGAGGCCGAGAGCCCCTTGACCTCGAGGATCTTGTTGCCCGGCTCGCGCGAGGGGGTGAAGATGATACCCGGATAGCGGCGCGACGAAGGCTGGATTTCCTCGACGTTCAGTTTCTCGAGCATCTTCTTTCGGGATGTCGTCTGCTTCGATTTCGCGACGTTCGCGCTGAAGCGCTGGATAAACTCGAGCAGTTCCTTGCGCTTCTCCTCGGCCTTCTTGTTCTGCTGCTGCTGCTGGCGCAGGGCGAGTTGTGACGACTCATACCAGAAACTGTAGTTTCCGGCGAAGAGCTGCATCTTGTTATAGTCGATGTCGAGGGTGTGGGTGCAGACCGAGTCGAGGAAGTGGCGGTCGTGGCTGACGACGAGCACCGTGTTCTCGAATTTCGACAGATAGTTCTCGAGCCATGCGACCGTGTCGAGGTCGAGGTCGTTGGTCGGCTCGTCGAGCAGGAGATTGTCGGGGTTTCCGAATAGAGCCTTCGCCAGAAGGACGCGTACCTTCTCGTTACCGCTCATATCCTTCATCAGCATATAATGGCGGTCTTCGCGGATTCCGAGGCCGCTCAGGAGTGCGGCGGCGTCGCTCTCGGCGTTCCACCCCTCGAGTTCGGCGAACTTCTCCTCAAGTTCCGAGGCGCGGATTCCGTCGGCGTCAGAGAAGTCGGGTTTCTCGTAGAGCGCGTTCTTTTCTGTCATAATGTCCCAGAGGAGGGTATGTCCCTGGAGGACGGTGTCCATAACGGTCGAGTCGTCGAATTTGAAGTGGTCCTGCTCGAGGACGCTCATGCGCTCGCCCGGACCCTGGGTAATCGTTCCGTGGGTCGGGGTCAGCTGGTCGCTGAGAATCCTCATCAGCGTCGACTTGCCGGCACCGTTCGCACCGATTATGCCGTAGCAATTGCCGGGCGTAAATTTCATATTGACATCCTGAAAGAGCACCCTCTTTCCAAACTGCATTCCGAGATTATTGACTGCTATCATATACTATTTTTGAAAATCGACTGCAAAGTTACTGAATTTTATTGTAATTTTGCGAAGAAATGACCCTGACGACCCATGAAAGCGACAATTAAGGCATTCATCCTGCTGCTAGCAGCGACTTCGGCGGCGTGCTCCGGCGGAGGCGCCGCTTCGATGCGTGTGCCGGAAATCACCCCCGACTCGGCCGCCGCACAGACCGCCGCGGCCATCGTCGCACAGATGGCTCCGGCCGACGGCGCCGCCCACTATCTCGGCTGGCTCGCGTCCGCGCCGGTCACCGACGGCGACTACGCCCGGACCCTTGCCCGCGAGATCATGCGCCAGTATGGTCCCGGTGACTCACTCCGCTTCGCCGGAGCCGTCGACTCGATCCATCGTCTTGCGCCCCCCGAGGTCCAGGCCCACCGTCTCGCCGTCGGCTCGACTCCCGAGGCCCTGGCCCATGTTTTGTCGTCGGCAGACAGTGCATCGGCGGTGCTCGTTCCGTTGATAGCCAGGGAATATGAAGCCGACGCAGAACTCCACCGTCGCTTCGCCGAGGCGGTCGGCCGATGGCGTCGAAGAAATTGAGAAACTATAGTAAACGCTAATATAATGGAAGAATACGACAAATATCGGGAGGCCGCCGAAGAATATATCTCCCGAATCACATATCCCGAACGTCCGGCCGGACTCTATGA
>JAMPGR010000005.1 GCA_023663805.1 Clostridium sp.
GAAAAACTCCGGCTCTGCAGCGGATGCCGCCGTATCGTTTGCCGCGCCGGCCGCTGGAAGATGACAGACGCGCTGTCGGGGAAGTGCTATCTCTGGGACACGGAGGCGTCTTCGGAGCCTGACCTCCTCGTCAGTATCGAACAGGAGGCTGACGGCGCGGGGAGCCGTATAGCCTTTGTCGAACGCCGCAGTGGCGACCGGATGTCGACGACGGTCGGCTTCGCTGATCGGAATCTGACCGAAGACTACGCGACTACAGTTGCGACACTCGTCGCCTCAGGATATCCGCTGGCGGCGGCTGTCGGGATGACACAGGATATCCGGCCCGTCAAGACCCGGACCGATGTCGTCGAAGGGCGGAACCATACGCTCGTGATCCACGACAGTTTCGGCACCGATCTTGGTTCGCTCGAGCCTGCCCTCGATTTCATGTCGCGCCGCGTCGGTCCGCGGAGCGGCGCGACCGTCATACTCGGCCGGTGGGCTCCGTCGCTCGCCGACCGGGAGATTACCCCCGGACGGCTTGTCTCGATTCTCGAAAGCCGGGGTATCTCGCGGCTGATAACGGTCGGGGCAGACCGGAATTATGCGGAGCATATCCGCGGAGGATGGATGGTGGTCGAAAACTACGGCTCGGAGGATGAACTTGTCGCGCAGATCGACTCGGGCGCGACCGAAATGTCTGACACCGTCGTACTTGTCAAGGGGAACCTCGCCGGCGAACTTGGCCGGACGATGGAACGCCTTGTCGCCCGGCTCCATGAAACGGTGCTCGAGGTCAACCTCGACGCGCTGGTCTCGAACTTCAACTTCTTCAAGCGCCGTCTTCGCCCCGAAACCGGAATCGTCTGTATGGTCAAGGCCTCGGGCTATGGCGCAGGATCATACGAACTCGCCCGGACGCTGCAGTCGCAGGGGGCGGCCTACCTCGCCGTCGCCGTGCTCGACGAGGGGGTTGAATTGCGCCAGGCCGGCATCACGATGCCTATAATGGTCATGAATCCCCGCGTCGTCAACTACGAAGAGATGTTTGCCAACCGGCTCGAACCGGAGATTTTCAGTTTCGACGAATTGGAAGCGATTATTGCCGCCGGCAGGCTCCACGGCATCAGAAACTACCCCGTCCATATAAAATTCGACACCGGGATGCACCGTCTCGGTTTCCTCGGAGAGGATATCGAACGCCTATGCGGGATGCTGAAGGAGAGTCCGGAGGTCTCGGTCGCTTCGATGTTCAGCCACCTTGCAGCCGCCGATGATCCGGAGATGGATGACTACACGACAGAACAGTTCCGGAAGTTCGACGCCTGGTGTGACGAGATGCAGGCTCGGTTCACCCACCGGATCAAGCGCCATATTCTGAACTCAACCGGAATCACCCGCTTCCCCGCCGAGCAGCACGACATGGTACGCCTCGGCATCTGTCTCTACGGAATCGCGACGATGTACGACGGCTCGCAGGAGGGCCTTCAGCCTGTCTCGGCGCTCTACACGACCGTCATTTCGATAAAGGAGTGGCCCGCCGGAACGACCATAGGCTACAACCGGCGCGGCGTCTGCCGTCGCGACTCGCGGATTGCGACGATTCCGGTAGGGTATGCCGACGGAATCGACCGCCACCTCGGCAACGGCGGCATGCATGTCGCGATTAACGGCGTGCTTTGCCCGACGATTGGAAATATCTGTATGGACGCCTGTATGGTCGACGTGACCGACTGCCCCTGCTGCCGCGTCGGCGACCGCGTCGAGGTGTTCGGTCCGACGATTCCGGTCGGAGTACTTTCGGACACTCTCCGGACGATCCCCTACGAGATACTGACCTCGGTCTCGACGCGCGTCAAACGGGTCTATTACCGGAACTGATCCCCGTTACTGTCCCAGCAGAACGCTGCGGACCCCCTCGACGACAGCGCTGGGCGCCGTCTGGTCGACCCGAACCGGAACAACCGAGACCCACTGGCGCGCGAGCCAGTATTCGTCGGTCGACGGGTTGTCGGTCTCCAGATTGTGGAAATGGCCGGTCAGCCAGTAGTAGGGGTGGCCGTGGGGGTCGACATAGTCGGCATACTCCTCCGTCCAGTAGCCCCTGGCGGCTTTGGCGACCTTCATACCCTTCGGCTCGCCGCACAGGGGGATGTTTACATTCAGGCAGACCCCGTCAGGAAGCCCATGCTCGAGAACCTTCGCAACAATCTCCCGGACAAACGGGCGGCAGGGGGAGAAGTCGGCGTCGTGGCGATGGTCGAGTAGCGAGAACCCGATCGAGGGAATCCCGACCATACACCCCTCCATGACCGCACCCATCGTTCCGGAATAGATAACGGAGTTGCCGGCGTTCGAGCCGTGGTTGATTCCGGCGATCAGCAGGTCGGGACGACGACGGACGACGGCGTGGAGTCCGAGTTTGACGCAGTCGACCGGAGTTCCGTTGACTGAAGTCGTTTCGGCGCCGTCGATCTGGTCGTGGCGGTGGATGCGCAGCGGGGTCTCGACCGTGATGGCCGAGGACTGTCCCGAACGGGGAGCATCGGGGGCTACGACGACGATGTCGGCCATGTCGCGGATCATTTCGATCAGATCGCGGATCCCTTTGGCGTGGATGCCGTCGTCGTTGGTGATCATGATGAGCGGGCGCCGGGTCCCTTCGGGATGTATAATATCTGTCATATCGAATTAGGGTCGTTTCAAGTTTACGATACAAAATTAATAAAAAGTTAAATCGTAATAGGTTTTTTATTAAGGAAAAATCAGTATCTTTGTCGAAAAGATGGTAAACAATGGAAGGCGTAATAGCAATAGTTATTTTAATATTGGTAGTCATCATCCTGGTTTCGGCTGCCCCAGTCGCGAACGAAAACAGCAAGCAGACTAAACTTCGTGCTTCCCAAACTGCCCGGGAAGAGCCGGAGCCGGTTGCGGAGCCTTTCCCTGCGACGAAGGAGTTTTTCGACTCCTGCGAACTCGTCTCGGGAAAACTCTTTCTGTTTCTACGAGAACTCGACAACGACAAGGATTTCATCAGATTTATTCAGAAGAATGTAAAGGGAATCGATTGTTTCGATGACTACATCAGTGTAATCGAACATTACAATCCCAGGCTGGCGTTGCTGATGATTGTCGACCTGACGAACTGTGTTCTTCAGTCGGGCAACGACTTTTCGAAGCCAACAGTCGGGAACCTATGCGCTGCGTTGTTTATGACCCGCGTGACCGATTCGTCGCTTCAACTCGATTATTCGGTAGCGGAAAACTTGTGGCGTCTGATGATCCCGACGATAGTATCGATGCTTGACTCGATGTCAACATTTCGTGGCACAGGGCTCCCGCCGCACCACTTCTATATCGAGACCATCCTGAAAACTTTTGACCCGCAGCGGGCTGATTACTACCGGAGCCTGTTGTTGCAGTTCTCCGTCCTGACAGCGAATGCTGATGGATGCATGTCCCCCATAGAGAATAGTTTCTTGTCCGGTTTCAAGATGGCTGAGAATACGCTTGAGACTGCGTCATCGACCCAGCCTTTCGAATCGCTCGATCAACTGGTTGGCCTCGCCGGGGTCAAGGATGAGGTTCGCCGGCTCGCGAATTTCATAAAGATTCAGAAACTCCGCCAGCAGGATGGGCTGCCTGCCACACCGGTGTCGTACCACTGTGTCTTCTCGGGCAACCCCGGAACCGGCAAAACGACGGTTGCGCGCATTCTGGCCGATATCTATCACGAACTCGGCGTTATCCCGACATCGAAACTCGTCGAGACAGACCGCTCCGGGCTGGTCGCCGAGTATGTCGGCCAGACAGCGGTCAAAACAAACAGGATAATCGACTCGGCTCTCGACGGCGTCCTCTTCGTCGACGAGGCATATGCACTGACTTCCGGCGGCGCGAATGACTTTGGCTCCGAAGCCGTTGCGACTCTGTTGAAGCGTATGGAGGATGACCGAGACCGGCTTGTTGTAATCCTCGCCGGATATGACGATGACATGAAACGCTTCGTCGAGTCTAATCCAGGCCTGAAGTCGAGATTCAACCGATTCATCCATTTCGATGACTATAGCGCTGAAGAATTGTTCGAAATTTTCGACTTGAACGTGCACAGACACCAGTATGAACTGACCCCCGGGGCTCGGGAAGTGCTCAAAGGCGTTCTTGAACGCGAGGACGCAGTCCGGGACCGTTATTTCGGTAATGCGCGGTTTGTCCGCAACCTTTTCGAGCGCACGCTAGAGAATCAGGCGACGCGACTCGCGTCGAAGCCGGACCTGACCCGCGCCGACCTCCAGACCATCACCGCCGAAGACCTTACATAACTATTGTGGCGGATTTCGATTAATTTCGTAATTTTGTCGACGGAAGGATATTTTTTTTCGGTCTTTGGTGTAACCTTTCGCCGGAGACTGCGTCAAATGTTCGAATAACCAGTCATTCATCGACAAAAATGATTTCACTAAAGAAAGTCAACAAAACATACCCCGGCGCCGTCCCGCTCCATGTCCTGAAGGATATAGATCTCGAAATCGAACGAGGCGAACTCGTATCGATTATGGGGGCCTCTGGATCGGGAAAATCGACCCTGCTGAATATCCTTGGCATCCTCGATAATTACGATTCTGGAGAATACCGGCTCGACAACCTCCTGATACGCGACCTGAGCGAAAACCGCTCGGCCGAACTGCGCAACCGGATGATCGGATTCGTCTTCCAGTCGTTCAATCTGATAAGTTATAAGGACGCCCTCGAGAACGTTGCTCTGCCGTTGTTCTATCAGGGGGTTTCGCGCCGGCGCCGTAATATCCTCGCGATGGAACAACTCGAAAAGATGGGGCTCGCCGACCGATCCCATCATCTTCCCGGCGAACTCTCCGGCGGGCAGAAACAGCGCGTCGCCATCGCCCGCGCACTGATTACCCGCCCTTCGATTATCCTCGCCGATGAGCCGACCGGCGCACTCGACTCGAAGACCTCGACCGACGTCATGGAACTCTTCCGGATCCTGAACCGCGACGAGGGGATGACGATCGCCGTCGTCACACACGACCCCGGCGTCGGAGCCGCCACGAACCGTATTATCAGAATCTCCGACGGCCGGATCGTCGACGACGGCGTGACCCCCGAAATTGTCGAAACGATAGAAGCAACCCGAAATGACTGACCTGATCCACGAAATAGGGCAGAGCCTCAACCGAAACAGGACCCGCACGGCCCTGACCGGAATTGCTGTCGTCTGGGGGATCTTCATGCTCGTTTCCCTGCTCGGACTCGCACGCGGCACCCTGAACGCCTTCGACTACAACATGAGCCAGCGGAATATGGAGACGGTCACGATCTGGGGCGGACGGACCGTCTACCCCTACAAAGGCTACGAGGCCGGACGATGGATCCAGTTGCAGACATCGGACTGCGAACCGATCGTCAGGAATAACAGCCGGTTTGTCCGCGATGTAGTCCCGTATATGAACGGCGAGAGCGGACTGACGGTTTCATCGCTTGACAAAACCCTCAAGCCGCGTGTCGCCGGAGTCATGCCCCGGCAGATCGAGATAGAGCCGGTCGATATTCTCGCCGGGCGGTTCATTAACCAGCCCGACATCGACGGACGCCGGCGTGTTATGGTTATCAGTTCGTCGCAGGCCCGCCAACTTTTCGGTTTGGCGGAAGATGCGGTCGGGAAGACGCTCGGCTATGCCTCGCTGGCGTGGCAGGTTGTCGGAGTGTATGACCATCCCTGGCGATCAGAAATCTACGTTCCGTTCACGACGCTGAACAGCCTGAAGGGTGACAACCCGAATGTCGGACAGATGACCGTCATGACCCGCGGTCTGAAGACCGAAGAGGATGTCAGGACAATTAACGACGGGATTATCTCGACTCTCGCCCGCCTCCACGATTTCGATCCGCGCGAAGGAGATGCCGGGGGAATATGGATGTGGAACCGCTTCGAAAGTTATCTGAAGTCGGCCGAGGGGAACCGGATTCTCTTGATTGCCGTATGGGTCATCGGAATCATGACTCTGCTTTCCGGCATAGTCGGAATAAGTAATATCATGTTCGTTTCGGTCAAAGAGCGGACCCACGAAATCGGTATCCGTCGCGCCATCGGCGCGAAGCCCCGCTCGATTCTCGGAACGATCGTCAGCGAGAGTGTCGCGATCACGGCTTTGTTCGGTTATATCGGGATTGTCCTCGGAATGACGCTCGTCGCCGTAATCGGACATTTCTTCGGCGAAAGCGATGCGTTGCGTGACCCCGGGATATCGCTGACGATGGCGGTCGAACTGACGCTGATGCTCGTCGCCGCAGGAGCCCTGGCCGGACTCTTCCCGGCGATCAAGGCGACAAAAGTCAAGCCGGTCGAGGCCCTTCGCGACGAGTGACAAACAACTGACTGAAAAACGTAGAGAAAGGTGAAGACAACGATATTCGATTTGGACAACTGGCGGGAGATATTCTCGACCCTCTCCCGCAACAAGACCCGTACGCTGATGACCGCTTTCGGGATCTTCTGGGGAACGGCTATCCTGGCTATCTGCTGGGGTGGCGGCCGTGGGTTCCAGGGGATGATGAGGCGCAACTTCCAGGGGTTTTCGACAAATATGGCTTATATGTCGTCAGACCTGACGACGAAGGGCTACAACGGCTTTAACGAAGGCCGGTGGTGGTATATGACCTGGAAGGATATCGGCGAGATACGCCGGACTGTCGACAACATAGACTTGATGTCGGCCATCATCAGCGTCTCGACGACTGCTCAGGCCGGAACGCGAAGTGTCGGCACGACTGCAACGGGTGTCGAGCCAGACTATTTCCGGATTCAGCAGCTCAAACTACTCTCCGGCCGCTTTCTGACCGAATCAGACAACGCCGCCCGGCGTAAGTATGCCGTCATCGGGAAGAATGTAGCGAACCAGTTGTTCGGCGACGAAGATCCCCTCGGCAGGATGGTCGCCCTCGACGGAGTCTGGTTTCGTGTCGTCGGGGTTGTGTCGCAACTGACGGATGTCACCATCGGTGGCGGCCGAGTTGACGAAGCGGTCATCGTTCCGCTGCCGTCGCTCAGTATGATCTACAATATCGGCGACAACATCGGATTTATTATCTTTACGACCCCGTCGGGGGTCAAACCATCGGATCTGAAACCCCGGCTGACGCATATACTCTACCGCAACCATTCGATTGCCCCCGACGACGAAGGAGCCCTCGACTTCGGCGATTTGTCGGAGATGTTCGAGATGGTCGACAATGTGTTTCTCGGTGTCGACCTGCTGATGTTGTTTGTCGGCTTCGGGACGCTGCTGGCAGGTGTGATCGGCGTCGGCAACATAATGTGGATTATCGTGAAGGAACGAACGCGCGAGTTCGGTATACGACGCGCGATCGGCGCGACACCCCGCGACATGATTGTCCAGATACTCTCGGAGAGTATCGTACTGACAACCCTGGCGGGACTTGCCGGAATAACCTTGTCGGCCATAGGGCTCGGTATCGTCGACCACGCCCAGTATGACCCCTGGCTCGGATATCCTGGTTTCGAACTGAAGTTCGCCCACGCCGTCGCAATCCTCTTGCTGTTCCTCGTCCTCGGAACGGCAGCCGGGATTATACCCGCGTTGCGTGCGATGAAGATAAAGCCTGTCGAGGCTATGAACGACAAATGAATTGTAAAACTCAAAAACCAATATGAAAAAGATATTCAAGTATCTGCTGTGGACGCTACTGGCCGCAGTGTTTGTCGGAACCTTCGTGTTCCTCTATTTGAATTCGAGAACGAAGAGCGAACGATACCAGATTGTCTGTCCGTCGGATTCGATCACAATCGAGCGCTCGACTGTCTTGACCGGCAAAATCGAGCCGCGCGACGAGATCGAGATCAAGCCTCAGATCTCCGGCATCATTTCGGAGATACTCGTCGAGCCGGGCGAATTCGTCAACGACGGCGACATAATCGCCCGAATCAAGGTCATACCCTCAGCCGCCGAACTGTCGTCGGCTCAGAACCGTGTCGATGTCGCCCGTATCTCGCTGACCGACGCCGAACGGAAATATAACCGCGAGAAGGCCCTCTACGAGCGGAAGGTCATCAGCCGCGAAGAATTCGAGACGGCTGAGGCAACCTGGGAGAAAGCCCGGAGGGAACTCGAGAGCGCGCTCGACTCCTATCAGATTGTCCGCGAAGGGATCTCGAGTACGAACGCCAGCGAAAGCAACACGAACGTCCGCGCGACGATAACCGGCATTGTCCTCGATATTCCGGTCAAGGTCGGGTCATCGGTTATCCAGGCCAACACGATGAACGACGGCACGACCGTCGCTACTATCGCCGATATGAACAATCTGATCTTCAAGGGAAAAGTCGACGAAACTGAAGTCGGGCAGATTCGTGTCGGACTTCCGATGGAAATCCGGATCGGAGCGTTGCCCGATGTGTCGCCGACAGCCGTTATCGAATACATCGCCCCGAAGGGTGTCGAGACAAACGGCGCGAACACCTTCGAGATTAAAGGCGCACTGACCGTCGGGAACGACACGGTGACGCTCCGCTCGGGCTACAGCGCCAACGCGACCGTCGTCTTGTCGCGCTCCGAGGCTCGGTTGACCGTCCCTGAGAGCGTCGTCGAATTTTCCGGCGACAGCACCTTCGTCTATATCCTGACCGATTCGGTTCCCGAACAGAAATTCGTCCGTCGGCCGATCGAAACCGGTATGAGCGACGGAATCAATATCGAGGTAAAGAGCGGAATCGACGCGTCGGCGCGGTTGCGCGGTAATGTGATAAAGGAATGACGGCTATGAAAATCAACAGAAATATATCCAGGGTAATAGTCATATCTCTGACGGTCGTCGCTTCTTCAACGGGAGTCTGTGCGTCCGAGCCCTGGACGCTCGACCAGTGTATCGACTATGCGATCAAACACAATCTGACGGTCAAGACCCGCCAGAACGAAACGCTCTCGGCCGAATATGAACTGACCGAGGCAAAAGACCGCTTTCTCCCGACCCTCCAGGGCTACGCCTCCGAGAATTTCAGTTTCGGCCGCGGCCTGACCTCGGAGAATACCTACGCCAACCGAAACACGCAGAATTTCAATGTCGGCGTCGGTCTGAACCTGCCGATCTTCCAGGGACTCGCCGGAATTCGCCGCGTCGACTACGCGAAGGCTAACTTGCGGATGGCCGTCGAACAACTCGAGGCCGAGAAGGACAACGTCGAACTGAATGTCATCTCGCTCTACCTCCAGGTTCTCTACAACCGCGCGGTTGCCGATCTGGCGCGCGAGCAACTTCGTCTCTCGCAGATTGAACTGGAGCGGAGACACCAGCTTGTCGACGGTGGCAAACTTCCGGAACTCGACCTATATGAAGCCCAGGCCCAGGTCGCTCAGGACGAACTGTCGGTCGTCACAGGGGAGAACGATGTCCGTCTGGCGCTCGTCGACCTCGCACAGACACTCGAACTCGACGATATCGACGGCTTCGACATCGCGTCGCTCCCAGGCGACACGACTCCGGATATCTATCCCTCGGCCGACGAAGTCTTCCGATCGGCCCTCGGCTTTAACCACGGACTCCGAGCATCGGAACTCGCCGTCGAGGCCGCCGACCGCAACATCACCCTCGCCAAGAGCGGCTGGATACCGACGCTGAGTTTCAGCGCCGGCCTGTCGACGAACTACTATCGTCTCGGCGGCTACACCAGTCCTTCGTTTTCGTCGCAGATGCGCGACAATTTATCGAAGTCAATCGGATTCTCGCTGTCGGTGCCGATTTTCGACGGGCTGACAACCCGTAACAACCTTCGCCGGGCCCGCCTCCAGCGATTCAACGCCGAACTCCAGTTGGCCGACACCCGCAACCGTCTCTACAAATCAATCCAGCAGGCATGGTATCAGGCCGACGGAGCTCGCCAGCGGCTCGAGTCGGCAACGGTTGCCGAGAACTCCCAGTTGAAGGCGTTCGAGGGAGTCTCGGAGAAATATAACTTCGGGAAGGCGACATCGACCGAATATGAACAAGCCCGCGGCGCCTGGGTCCGCGCGACCCTCCAGCGGATACAGGCCAACTACGAACTGCTCCTCCGCTCGCGCATACTCCGCTTCTATGGTCGCCCTACAATCCGGCGATAATCTCTATTGCGCCCTTTACTTCGATACATTATTTGACAGATAGATAGTCATTCTCTTGTAGTTAGCAGGAGGGGACGCCTGTCAACTGCGATATTTGGCTGAAAGACAATGTTATACTCCCAAATAGATAGTTGTTCTCTTGTAGTTGGCAGGCGTCCCGCCTGCGTCTGCGCCCTCAGCTGGAAGCTAACCTGGCTCGGCATCGCCTGGCGCAGACGGAAGCCAATCGACACATTATCTGTCAGACTCTCCCGTGGAACACGGGAGAGTCAATAGAGGAGCGTGCCGGAGATGCACCAGTAACTGTTGCTGCCCCCTTCGGGCTGTCCCTGCGGGATTTTGACGGTCAGTTTGTGTTCGCCCGCCTCGAGTTTGCCGAGGTAGATATATTCGGGATTCGTCACTGTCGCCGGACACCAGTTCGAGCGACTCAAGTCTGACGAACTTAGGCCGTTTGAGAAATTGCCCGAGCATGGATTCCAGTTGCGGTATGTTCCGCAGTCTTCGCGCCAGGGGACGAATGAGATGACCTGTCGGCCGTCGACGAAGATCGTGTTGGGCTTCTGGTTGAATTCGTCGCCGCCGCCCCAGCCGCCGTGGCCTGTCGTCAGGTAGTAGAGAACGGCGTTCTCGACCGGCTGGTCGAGTGTGAAGGTGACGTTCAGCGAATCGTTCAGCATGAAAATCGGGTAGGGCTGTCCGGCCTGTTCGAGATAGTTGACGGTGTTGAACAGCGGGAGAGTGTGGAACGTACGGTGGTCGCCGCTGGGATAGTATTTCAGCCGGAGGGAGACCTTGTGGCCCTTCGAATCCCAGTTGCCGATATAGGCGCCGATCCATTGTTCGCCGACGAGACGGTCGGCGAGACTTGTGATTTCGGTTTTGTAGAGAACCGAGTCGACCCACTGCTGGCCCGGAACGCGGTTATGGTTAAAGGCGCGGACTCCGAAGCCTGTAAAGAATCTCATCAGTTCCATCGGGACGGTGTAGTCCGGGGTCGAGACGAGGCCGTGGTAGTCTGTGTCGCCCGAGTGGAACGCCGGAACCGACTTCAGGTCGCGCAGGGCGTCGATGAACGATTCCTTACGGTCGGTCGGAATCATGAAGACAGAGCCCGTCCGGTCGTAGGCGTCGCCGTCGGAATACTGGACGACCTCGGCGAAGACGTCGCGGTCGGAGACATCGTCGGGGAGTTTGACCTTGCGGATAATGATCGTTCCGCCGCCGACATTGTAGATTTCCCCATCCTTCAGTTCGTCGGGGATCTTCGCGCCGTCGAAGTTGACCCGCTGCTGGTCGAAGACCGGAACGGTTATGACGTCGGCGTTGTTCAGTTCATACTGGAACTCGTAGGCTTCCATTTTCTGGCCCCACGATTCGGGAAACAGTTCGCGGGTTGTTTTCAGCGGAGCAACCGAAACAGCCTCCTGGATCTGGTCGCCGTTGCGGACAACGCGCAGAACGAGGCCATCGGGAACACCGACGCCGGCCTGAGGCGTACCCCGGAAGGGGATAGCGGTCGTATACCAGATTTCGATTGTGTTCGAGTTGATGCTCGTTCTGACAACCCGGCAGGGGAGACCGAGGAAACTCTCCTCGCGGATTTCGGTCAGGTTTTTGCCGATTTCGAACGGAGAGACACAGGAGATGACCTTTCCGTCGGGAAGTTTGGCCCAGCGGTATGACTCGTCGGTCGCGTAGTCGATATAGTTTTTCACGACCGGAGCAGCCGGTTCGGCTTCTGCGGCGGCGGGACGGCCGCTTTCGAGGGCGACCTGGTCGCCGATGACGGTCATAAGGGTAGTTCCGGGGTAGGTCCGGCCCTTGTAGGAATTCTGGTAGGTAACTTCGATTCCTTTTGCGTTACGGACGCTCCGGGCGATGTCGGTCTTCTTCGCTGCCAGCGGGTTCAGGATGACCGCGAGAAGGAGGATGACGGTTGTCAGGATTGTTTTTTTCATGTCTTAAGGGTTATGTTTCATCTGTGTGCAAAAGTACATAAAATTTCAATCTTTACGACAAAACACCGAACAAAGATATACATCAGTTCTGAAAAATTATGTTAAAGTTTCGTCTGGTTACGGATATATTGTTTAACTTTGTCAGCAGACGGAAGAAGCCGCCGTTGATAACCAGAATGGAGAAACAGACAAAAACCGAACAGGAGCAGGACGAAACCCGCCTCGTCGAACGACTCCGCGACCCGTCGCGGTGCCGTCAGGCCTTCAACGAGGTTATCGACCGCTACTCCGAACCTCTCTACTGGCAGATTCGCCGGCTTGTTGCCAGCCACGACGACGCGAACGACATCCTCCAGAACACATTTATGAAGGCGTGGACCTCGCTGGAAAACTTTCGCGGTGACGCGAAACTGTCGACCTGGCTCTATAAGATCGCGATCAACGAGTCGCTGACCCATCTCGAGAAAGAACGCCGCCGAAACAATGTCTCCCTCGACGACGAAGAGTCGACCCTCGTCAATCGAATCGAGGCCGACCGCTGGTTCGATGGCGACGAACTCCAGGAGAAACTCCGCCTGGCGATCGCCGGCCTCCCTGAAAAACAGCGGCTTGTATTCAATATGCGCTACTTCCAGGAGATGAAATATGAGGAGATGTCCGAGATTCTCGGAACGAGCGTCGGCGCCCTGAAGGCGTCGTATCATCTTGCCGTCAAAAAAATCGAACAATTTTTCGATAATGATTAAACCGACGCGCCCCGCGGCAGTCTTAGGAATGTAATCACTTACCGAAAACCGAAAGATGAAACAAGAAACCAAAGATAAACTTCCCGAAATCCTCGAACGGATCGGCCATCGCGGTGGAGAGACCGTTCCCGAAGGGTATTTCGACGACTTCCGTCGCCGGATGAAGGAGTCTTTGCCGGAACGACAGTGGGAATACGAGGGTGAGGACAGCCGCGGTTCGATTCGGCGCACATTCTGGCAGAAAGTGCGCCCCTACGCCTACCTCGCCGCCATGTTCCTCGGAATATGGTGTATGATGAATATGTTCGACCTCGTCCGCTCCGGACAGCAGACGACGATCGACAACAATTCGACGCTCCTCGCTGCCCTCGGAAACGAATCGTTCTACAACGACTACGTCGTCAGCGATGTCGACGACTACGACCTCTATGACGAACTCTACGAGACCGGCTTCGACCCCTCCGAGCTCCTCCAGTCTGAATACTGACTTGCAGAATAATTAAAAATCCCGATCTAATAACAGAATGAATAGCAGAATATGAAACGAATCTTTTTGATGTTCTTGCCGTTGTTGATGCTTCTGTTCGCCCCCGCGGCCTCGGCTCAGTCTGACGGCCACGGAAAGGGTGACCGCCAGCGCTGGATGAAGGAGATGAGGCAATACAAGATGGAATATCTGACCCGCCAGCTCGAACTGACCGACGACCAGCGTCAGGAATTCTCGACCCTCTACCAGCAGATGGACACCGAAATCGACAATGCGAACCGTGACACCCGCCGGATGGTCCGCGATGTTGAGAAGAAAGGGAGCAGCGCAACAGCGCTCGAGCAGGAGAAAGCCGCTGAGGCGATGTTCGAACTGAAAGGGAAAGAAGGGGAGATCGAAATGAAATACTTCCCTAAATTCAAGAAAATCCTTAAGCCCGCCCAACTGCTCAAACTGAAGAAAGCCGAACAGGATTTCACCCGCGAACTGATGAAACACAACCGCGAAAAGAAAGGACAGAAAAAATAACTGCCATCTGAAAACATATGACACGTTCAACTATCGTCGCGTGGCTGTCTGCAATCCTGATGATCGCGGCAGCCACGCAGCCGTTTACGGCTACGGCCGTCCAGCCGAAACATGGCGCGGCGCCCGCGGCGCTTGCCACGCCCGATTTCTCCTATCCCGCTACTGTCGTCAAGGACAACAACGCCTGTCTCGCAGAGGCTCTCGCCTCAGGCTCGGAGAAAGAGGCTCTGCGCGCTCTTATGAATATCGAGATTGCCAGCGTCATCGTCGACGCCGAGTCGGTCGACTCCGTCCTCAAGGTTTCACGCGCTGTGATAGACCGCTTCACCGACGACGCCACCCGCACGCTCGGAAAACTATTCCTCGCCAGCGCCTGTAACGATTTCTACCGGTCGAACCGATATGTCTACGACCGGCGGTCGATCCCCCTTCGACCCTATCCCGACCAGATCTCGCTCTGGAGCGGCGAGCAATTCCGCGACACAATCTTCTCGCTCGTCCGCGAGGCTGTCGGGCCGCGCGAGCGGTTGTTCGCGACGCCGCTGCGCGACTGGGATCTGCTGGTCAGTATCCCCGAAGGTTCGGCCGTCTACTACCCGTCGCTCTACGATTTTGTCGCGACGAAATCGATTTCGATTGTCTCCGGACTCTCCGAGATCAGACAGATACTTCCGGTCGCCCGGTTTTCGCAGGTCAACATCTTCGTCGGGACTCCTGTCTTCAGCGCCGCGAGTCCCGAGGCCGATTTTATCCTCTCTACCTACGCCGGACTCCTTCGCCACTATGCCGACACCCCGGCGCCGTTTGTCAACTACGACCTCGAGCGAATCGGTTTCACGGCGAACCATCTCTTTGCCGGTTCGGATACGAACGCCGATTCGCTGCGCATCGACCTGCTCCGCGACCTCTACAATCGTACATCGGGTAGCGAGTTCAGCGGCGACGTCCTGCTTCGGATCGGCGAGCGCGCCGAGATCGGATCAGAGACTTCGCGGTGGCTTCTGGAAAAGACCGAGCGTAACATCCGCCAGTTCCCGGCCTATGCCGGCATAACCCCGCTGAAGAACCTCGCCGAAACCCTCCGCGCCCGCTCGGCCGAAATCAGTTCGACATCGGTTGTTTATCCCGGCGTGCCGTTCGAGGTCGAGTGTCAGACAACAAATCTTCCGGCTGTTACTCTGAAAGTATATGATGTCACAAAGATTACAGGCGAATCGAGCCGCGAGTCTGTTCGTTTGTCTCGACTTTCATCGATGAATCCTGTTTCGACCATCGAAGTCCGCGGTTCCGCTAACCCGGGTGTATATCCCTACAAGGATTCGATGACGGGAATGGTGACAATCGCGAAGGTCGGACGCTATGTTATCGTGCCATCATACTTCGGCGACGAAGACAGCGTCAGGGATGACTACTGCCAGGTCATCCATTGCACGACCTTACAGACCATTATCGAAAGTCTCGATGGCTCTGTTGCGATAGTGGTCGATCCCCGTACGGGAGAACCGGTTTCCGGAGCGGAACTGAGGACATTCTATGATCTTAAGAATCCCCGCCGGTTCGGAACAACCGGAAAGGACGGCATGCTGAAACTACCGGAAGTCAACAGCGGTATGTCTGTTGGAGCCGTCAAAGGCGACGACCTTTATTCGACGGCCTTTTGGTATGGTCCCGGTTATGACACTAAGACAGACAAGGAACATATCGTTGTTGAACCGATGACCGATCTTTCGATATATCATCCGGGGGACACGGTCGAAGTATGCGCCGTTGTCTATACTCTTGAACATGGGAATCGCCGTCATGTCCGCGACGGCTTTGACCTTCGGCTGACCGTCACCTCTCCCAATTGGACCGATGTCGGTAAAATCAGCGGCATAACTGACCATTTCGGCCGGATGACAGCTCGGTTCGTCGTTCCGAACGATCAGTTGACCGGTACATATCATATTGGAGGAACAAATCCTGATCCGCGGAATTACCGGCTTGAGATAATGAACACAAATTTCGAAGTCAGCGACTATAAACTACCTGAATTCGCCGTTATACTTGACAAGCCTGTCATGGACATTCCGGAGAAGGGGTCTGTGACCGTCAATGGTTCAGTCCGGACATATTCCGGTTTCCCGCTTTCGGATTCCGAAATCACTCTCAGCCTTTCTGTCTCACAAGCACCCTGGTGGGGCAATTCCGTCGAGTTCGCGACATTGAAGTCGACAACTGATGCCGATGGAAGATTCTCAATTGTGCTGACCCCGGATCTTCTTAATGCCTCCCCATGTCCGAATGGCTTTTATCGCGTAACGGCGGAGGCTACCTCCGTCAGCGGCGAGACTCAGAACGCAACGACATCTTTCAGTCGCGCACCGGCATTCAAAATTTCAGCAGACATACCCTACGAGATTGATGCTTCAGTCGATGGCGGGGTGCTGAAAGCGGGGATGTCCATACTCGACGCCGAGGCAAATTCTGTAAGTCGGCAGATAAGACTGCTGTTCATCAATCGCCGAGATGAAAAGGATACGATATCGTTTGTTGTGACAACCCCCGATCCCGTCATCGATCTTTCTGCTGTCCCTTCCGGGTCATACAGACTGAAAATCGAGGCGGTCGGATTCGATGCAACGCCGGTTACCAGATATCTTACCATATATCGTCCTACCGACATAACGACCCCAAACGGCGATGTTATCTGGGTTCCCGGATCTGTCCACAATTTTTCCGGCGATTCGGTCGAGATGCTCTATGCTGCCGCCGATGACGACACACATATCCTTGTGACGGTATATGCCAGGGATCATGTCATATCGCGCAGATGGATCAACTCCACGGCCGGAATGCACCGGTTCAAGACCAAGGTGCCTGAAGATGTCGACGAATTGTCGGTCAATATGGTTGCATATAAACAGATGAATAGCAACATCCTTAAATCTTCGTTCAAACGGGATTGCTCGATCAACCGGCTCGTTATCGAGAGGGAAAGCTTCCGTGACCGAATTGTTCCCGGTTCGGAGGAGACGTGGCGGTTCAGTTTCCGCGTCGAAAATCGGGTTGCAGGCTCGTCGCCGACGGAAGCGGCCGTCATACTGAATTTATATAATAAGGCACTCGACGCCGTCGCTCCCTATTCGATTAATCTCAACGAAGTTTTGGACGATTGGAACAGTCTGCATGTCACTAAATACTATGTGAATCCCGTATCTATAATTGTTTCTGATCGTCGTCCGGGCTTTGGTTTTGTTGTCCAGCCTCCATTCTGGATGACAAAAGGTCAGGATTTCTACAGCTATATTCTTTACCAGCGCCGTATGTATAAGTCAGCAAATAACCTGACGGCGGTCAATTCGATGAACGTCGGGGATATGGGATCGGACGATATTATCAGCGCAGATGAACATAAAGAGGAGGTTATGGCAGAGGCGGTTTCTTCATGTGCCGGGGCAGCCATGTTTGAGGATGCATCTGCTGATCAGATTATTGCGAGACAACAGCAGGAAGCCGAACGCAATTCGCAGGACGAATCGTTCAGTTATCGCGAGAGCGAGGTCACCTCGGCGTTCTTCAGGCCGATGCTGACAACCGATGCCGACGGGAACCTCGAATTCAGTTTTACGGCCCCGAACGCCAATACGACCTGGATGATGCGTATGCTCGCCTACACAAGCGACATACTGACAGCATATGACAACGCTGAGATTCTCGCCTCGAAGCCTGTTATGGTCGCTCCGAATCTCCCGCGGTTTGTCAGACTCGGCGACCGCGCCGAAGTCAGCGCGATCGTCATGAATAACTCCGACTCGACCCTTTCGGTCAAGACTCTGATCGAGATATTCAATCCGGCTGATGGGGCGATCATCGCCCGCCGCGAGGTCGACCATACACTCGAAGCCTCCAGCTCGGCTGTCGCTTCGATCGCGATCGACTGCTCGTTCGGTCCGCTGATTGGCTATCGCGTCAAATCATCGACCGGCCGCTTCTCCGACGGCGAACAGGCGCTGATTGCCGTGCTCCCCGCCTCGGAACCGGTCATCGAGAGCAAGCCGTTCTATCTCGTTCCGGATTCGACCGAGTTCGAGATGACTCTTCCGCAGATGCCCGAAGACGCAACGGTGACGCTCCAGTTCTGTGAGAATCCCGTATGGTTTGTCGTCACGGCCCTCCCGGGTCTGACCGCCGGCGAACCTTCGACCCCGTCGGAAGCCGCCTCGGCTATCTATGCCGCAGCGATAGCCGACAACCTCCTGCGACTCCATCCCGAGATCGCCCGGGCGCTACGCCTCTGGAGCGAGAGCGACCGCTCGGAGGGGATGCTGAAGTCGATGCTGTCGAAGAACGAAGAACTGAAAACTGTGCTGCTCAGCGCGACACCCTGGATGCTCAACGCGAAAAACGACACCGAACGGATGTCGCGTCTGTCGCTGATGTTCGACAAACATAATATCAGACGCGTCTACGACCGCTCGATCAGTACGCTCGAAAAACTCGAGGCCGACGGCGGCGGCTGGCGCTGGATCTCGCACGTTCAGGAGCCGTCGCTCTGGGTGACAACCGGCGCGCTGTCGCTGTTTGCCCATCTCGAACGTCTCGGCTATAAGCCGTCTGACAAGAAACTCTCTGAGATGATCGTCCGCGCTGTCGCGTATGTCGACGGCGAACAGGAGAAAATCTACCGGAAGTCGCCCGACAGCGATTTCCTCGGATATTCATTCGTCAGGACTGCGTTCGCCGAACCGGCCCGGTCGACGGCTGTCAAACAGATTATAGCCTCGACCGTCACGTCGGTCATAAAGAACTGGAAGTCATACACGCTGTTCGACAAGGGTGTCGGTGCAATCCTTCTGAACGCCAACGGCCATCCGGCCATGGCTCGCCAGATAATGGAATCGGTCGACCAGTTCTCGCGCACGACTCCGGCCGAAGGTATGTACTGGCCCTCGCTGAACAACACCTGGTATCAGTCATACAACGACCTCGGGATCACCGCCCTGCTGCTCGAAGCCTACGAGGCGACTGGTGCTCCGGCCGATAAACTCGACCGTATACGCCAGTGGCTGATTCTCCAGAAGGAGACCCGCGACTGGGGATCGTCAGCGCCGACCTCGACCGTCATCGCCGACATCCTCGGCAGTTCGTCGCGCTGGATCGCTCCGGCCGAAGGGGCGGTCGTGACGCTCGGCGGGCGCGAAGTGGCCCCCGGCGAAATCGAACGCTACACCGGCTCCTTCTCCGCCGACATATCGTCGATGGATCCCTCCGGCGCTGAACTGCGGATCTCGAAGACGGGCGATTTGCCCGCCTGGGGCGCGGTCATCTGCCGCTACGATGCTGTGATGGAAACTGTCGAGGCTGTCTCGTGCAAGGATCTCGCAATCGAGAAGCATCTCTATCGCGCCGTCCAGACCGACAAGGGTACACGCTGGGAGACGGCCCGCGACCTTCGGGTCGGCGACCGCGTCAAAATCGAACTGGTTATCAGGGTCGGACGCCGGATGGACTATGTCGCGATCACCGACAACCGCGCCGCCGCGCTCGAACCTGTCGAGCAACTTCCCGCGCCGATCTGGCAGGAGGGACTCTGCTTCTACCGCGAGAACCGCGACGCCTCGACCAATATCTTCGTCACCTCGCTCCCGAATGGGACATATCGTCTGAGTTACGAGATGTATGCCAACAACGCCGGAGATTTCGCCTCCGGCCTGGCGACAATCCAGAGCCAGTATGCGCCGCAGTTCTCGGCCCATTCCTCCGGAACACGCTTGACGGTCAGTCAGTCGGACCAGTCGGACCAGTCAGACCAAGTCGGACCAGTCAGACCATAACAAGGAAAAGAGGCCGGTAGGTCAGAGTCGAGACCCCGTAGCGAAGCAGCCTGAGGGTCGCGGCAACCGGCCGGTCTGACAGCGCGTTGACTCCGGTCAGGCGCATATGCTCGAACAATTCGCGCGTCGTCCCGAACTCGAGACGGCGCGTTTCTGTGTCCATACCGTCAATCTCGAAACCGGCGTCGGTTGCCATACGCCGCCAGCGTTCCTCGTCGGGGTAGGGAATCGAGTGCCCGGCGATGTCGCTTATCTCGCTGTAAGTCCCCGGCAGATAGGTCGACAGCACGACCCGGCCACCGGGACGGAGCACGCGGCGGCACTGGCGGAGAAACTCCCCCGGAGAGTGGAACCACTGTACGGTCGACGACGAGACAATCAGGTCGAATTCGGCGTCGGCGACGCGCCGGATCTCTGTCTCTGCGTCACACTCGCAGACCTCCTCCTGCTGGGCCGCAAGATCCCAGAGGGTCAGTTCTGCATCGGGATAGAGCCGACGCAAGTGGCGGGTCAGGAATCCTGTTCCGGCTCCGATTTCGAGAATACTGATTCTTTGGTTTGATTCAGCGGGGGGTAGGAGCGAAGCGAGCCGGCCGGCAACTTCGCGCTGAACCGTCGCCGCCAGATCGTAGGTCTGAGCCGCGTTGCCGAAACGTTGCCCTACAAGTTCCTTGTTGACCAGAAGCGAACGAATCAGACTTTTGAATTGCGGCATATGAGGAGCATCAATCTCGCGGACCGTGACATTCAGTTCCGACCAGTGGCGCAATTGGTTCTCCGGGGGGAATATCCGGTCGTCGCGACCGACGACAGCAAGATCCCACGACGGCGCCGACTCCCCCCGAAAGTATTCCATCAGGCGCAGTTCGTCGAGCAAAGACTCGTTGCTGCGCTGCGGCAGCGAGTCTGAGAAACGAGTATATGCCTCGCGCGACCCCGTCATTCTCAGGCGGAACTTCTCGAGCATGCGCGGGGAGAATGAGCCGAGGGTGCCGCTGTAGACCTGTACAGGGATTCCGAGGAGGTCGTCGACCGGACGGAGTGTCCCGTTGACGGCGACGCGGAGCGTCACTGGCAGTCCGGGATGCCGAGCCATGAAATTCGCGGCGTTAGCAACGCCGAACGACCATGCAACTATGCAGATTTCGTCGTATTGGCCGAGCAGGACGGCCAGCCGTCTGTCGTCGGGATCGTCGTCAGACGCGTAGTCGAAAAGAATCATCGTGTCGAATCCGGGGGCACTGACCTCTGTCAGCGGATTCGAATCCATCCCCCATCCGGCGAAGAACATCAGCAGGCGCCGGCTTCCGTTATCGACTGTCAGTTCCGCTTTCATAGGTTTCGTCGCAGAGATTCAACTAGTCCGTCGATATTCTCCCCGGTCAGAGCGGCGCTGAGGCTGATGCGCAACCGTTCTGTTCCGGCCGGAACGGTAGGGGTTCTGATCGGGAGCACTTTGAAACCGTCGCGCCGGAGTTTCTCCGAGAGTTCGACGGCGAGCCGCGGATCTCCGACGATGAAGGGCACGATATGGCTCGGGGTCGGTTTATGGTCCGGCGACAGAGAGGCGAGTCCGGCCGAGAGCCGTTCGCCGAGCCAGGCGAGATGGAGGCGTTCGCGGTCCATCGTTGTGATCGTCTCGACCATAAGCCGAGACCAGGCGACGTTCAGCGGGGGAAGCGCGGTCGAGAAGATGAAACTTCGGGCGCGGTTGACGGCGAATTCTCTCAGCCGTGGCGACATCGTAGCGAACGCACCGACCGAGGCTGCTGCTTTCCCGAGGGTGCCGACAAGAACATCGACCTGCTCCAGAGCGCCCTCGACACCGCAGACGACTCCGAGTCCCTGCGGGCCGCAGACCCCGAAGCCGTGGGCTTCGTCGACATATAGCATAGTCCCGGGAAATTCCCGTTTCAGAGAGACCAGCGCTTCGATTGACGGCTGGTCACCATCCATGCTGTAGACAGACTCAACGACAACCATGACAGTCCGTCGAGTTGGAGCAAATCGTTCGAGCAGGCGACGCAGGGCGGCCATGTCGTTGTGGGGAAACCGGTGGAATTCGGCTCGCGACAGCAGGATGCCGTCGATAATGCTGGCGTGGACAAGACGGTCGGCCAGAACGATTGTGTCGCGGTCGGCGAGGGCGGAAATCAGACCGGTGTTGGCGTGGTAGCCGCTGTTGAACAAAAGCGAACGGCGGCCGTCGCCGTAGAGCCGGTCGAGCAGAGTCTCGAGTTCCGACGGGGCTTGCTGAGACGGGGCGAGAAGGCGCGAGGCAGAAGCCGTCAGCGCATAACCTCCATCAGCGGCCGATTTTACGAATTGCTCATAAAGGTCTTGCCGGCGGGAAAGTCCGAGATAGTCGTTGGTTGTGAAGTCGACGGCATCTCCGCCGTCGCTCCCGGGGATTTTCCGCAGGTTGCCGCTCAGGGCGAGTTCACCGAGTATCGATTCGTAGTTCATAACAGCATTTTCGGTGTTCAGGTTCGTCGGCGCTGGATCAGGGGAGAATGTCGATCATTTTGTCGACAAGTTCGGCCAGATCTTCGTCGGAGATGACATACGGGGGCATGACATAGACCATACGCCCGAAGGGACGAACCCATATTCCGGCGTCGACACACCGTTTCTGGAACTCGCCGACATCGACCGGATTCACCATCTCGATGACTCCGATCGTTCCTAGAACGCGGACGTCGGCGACACCTTCGAGCGTTTTGGCCCGGTCGAGACGCTCTCTCAGGATCCGGCTGATATGGGCGACGCGCGAGGCCATGTCCTGGCGCGCGAGTTCGTCGAAGGAGGCGATTGCGACGGCGCAGGCCAGCGGATTGGCCATGAATGTCGGGCCGTGCATCATGACTCCGGCTTCGCCGCGCGAAATCGTGTCGGCGACTTCGCGGGTCGTCATGACCGCACTCATCGTCATATATCCCGCCGTCAGCCCCTTGCCGATACACATGATGTCCGGCTCGACACCGGCGTGTTCCGAGGCGAAGAAACACCCCGTTCGCCAGAATCCGGTTGCTATCTCGTCGAATATCAGATAGAGTCCATATTTGTCGCAGAGGCGGCGTGCCTCGACGAGATAGCGGGGATGGTAGAACCACATTCCCCCCGCCCCCTGGACCACCGGCTCGAGGATCATCGCGGCAATCTCGCCGGAGTGCTCCTCGAGAAGCCGCTCGAGCGGCTCGATATCGGCCGGATCCCACTGACCGCCGAAACGCGACCGGGGTTGCGGCACGAAGAAGCGTATCGGGAGCGCGGTGCCGAACGCCCCGTGCATTCCGGTCACCGGGTCGCAGACACTCATCGCGTTCCAGGTGTCGCCGTGGTAGCCGGAGCGGATCGTGACGAAGTTTGTCCGGTCGTGCGATCCGCTTTTCGATATGGCGGCCTGAACGGCCATCTTCATCGCTACTTCGACCGCGACCGACCCGGAGTCGGCATAGAATATGTTGTTCATCGATTTCGGAGCGACCGACAGAAGGCGTTTCCCGAGTTCGACAGCGGGTCGGTGGGTCAGGCCGCCGAACATGACGTGGGACATACGGTCGATCTGTGCTTTGGCGGCGGCGTTTATTGCTGGGTTGTTGTAGCCGTGGATGACAGCCCACCACGACGACATTCCGTCGATCAGCCTGCGCCCGTCGGCGAGGGTCAGACGGACACCGTCGGCGCCCGTGACCTTGTAGGTCGGGAGCGGATCGAGGGTCGATGTGTATGGGTGCCAGAGATGCTCGCGGTCCCAGTCGTCGTGTAAATCAGCAGTTTCGATATCGTTCATCGTTCTTTCAAATCTGTTCTGAGTTTTTCGCGACTGCAAAAATACGAAAAAAAACGTTGCGCTGTATGTCCGGACAGAATCAATCGGAGAAATCGCTATAATTCGAATTAACATTTTTTAACATTAAGAAACCGCGAAATTATGCTAATTTTGACGTGCCTAAACACAACCCTTAACGCAAACTACTTTCATCATATCACATATGAGAATCAAAATACTGGTAATCGACGACGAAGAATCATTGTGCGAGATTCTGAAATTCAACCTCGAAAAGGATGGATATGAGGTCGACACGGCCAATAGCGCCGAAGAGGCCCTGACGATGAATCTCGGAGCGTACTCCCTGTTTATCGTCGATATCATGATGGAGACCCTCAGCGGTTTCGACTTTGCCAACCGGATCCGCAACAACGCCGAGACCGAGGACACGCCGATTATCTTCTGCTCGGCCCTGAACGGCGAGGATGATACGGTCATGGGGCTCAATATCGGCGCGGACGACTATATCACGAAGCCGTTCGTCATCGGCGAGGTGCTTGCCCGGGTTCGTGCCGTGCTCCGCCGCAGCCAGGCCCAGCGCCACGTCGCCGCACCCGCTCCGAAGAGCATCTACGAACCGGCGATTGAATACCGTAACCTGAAGATCGACCCGAACGAAAAGATGTGCTATCTCAACAACGTGCCCCTCAGCCTGACACGCACGGAGATGGATATCCTTCAGTTCCTTCTGACACACCGTAACAAAATCTACTCGCGCGAGGAAATCATCCACAACGTCTGGGCAAACGAAGTTGTCGTGACGAATCGCACGATTGACACCAACATAGCCCGCCTTCGCAAAAAAATCGGAGAATACAGCGACAATATTGTGACCCGTCTGGGCTTCGGTTATGGCTTCATGGAGACGGTTTAGTTATCAGTGGCGGCTCTTTATGCCGCTCCTTCTGATTGTCTGGCTGATAATCGGCTTGCTGGCTGTGTTCCAGTATCGCCGCGAGATCCGCGAGAATCAGGAGAATATCGATGACGAACTTTCTCTTGTGCTTAATCGCGTTTTGCGTTCATACGAAAACCGCGAGAGTCCTGTCGAGTTTCTCGACTTCATTTATAAATACTACGATTCATCCCCGAATTTCAAGGCAATCCGTCTGTCGGTCTACGAAAATAACGGGATGCTTCGCTATGTCAAGGGGCGTCCCATCCCGTTCGATTTCTACGGCGAACTCGAGAAGGTCGACATCTACCGCGAACCGGGCGAGAACAACGACACCCCCTATTTCTATAAATCCTGCGCCAGTTCCGACGGCCGTTACTTTGTCATGCTCGGCCTCCAGTCGACCCGCCATATGTCCGACACATTCGTCCGCAATCCGATGATGTGGGTGATCATTATCGCCCTGGGGGTAATCGCCTCGGTGCTTGTCTATCTCGTCTCGCGCTATGTCGCGCGGACAATCACCCTGATGCGCGACTTCGCCGACGAAGTCGCCTCCGGCCGGCCGTTCGACTCCGAGTCGACCTTCCCCCACGACGAACTCGGCGACATCGCCCGCCATATCGTCCAGCTCTATAAAGACAAGGACCGCGCCCAGCGGAAGACGGAGAAGGAACATGAGATCGCGATCCATGCTGTCCGCGAAAAGATGCGCATAAAACATCAGTTGACCAACAATATAAACCACGAACTGAAGACTCCCGTCGGGGCGATCAAGGGCTATCTCGACACTATCGTCGACACCCCGGACCTCCCAGACCAGTTGCGCGACAAGTTTCTCAGAAGCGCGCGCCAGAATGTCGACCGTCTGGTTAATCTGCTGAACGATGTCTCGGCGATGACGCGGCTCGAGGAGGGGGGAGCGACGATTCCGCTGAGCGACGTCGACTTCCATGACATAATCTTCTCGATCGAGAGCGATCTCGGTGTTACCAAACTCGCCGGGTCGATGAAGTTCTCCTACGACATCCCGATTGACTGTCTCGTTGTCGGCAATGCGAACCTTCTGAACGGCATGATCAGCAATCTGATCCGCAATGCGGCCCAGCACTCGGGCGGTACGGAAATACGTCTTAGGATGGTTTCCGAGAACGACAAGTACTATACCTTCAGTTTCGCTGACAACGGAAAGGGTGTTCCGCAGGAGCATCTGACTCGTCTGTTCGAGCGGTTCTACCGCGTCGACACCGGGCGTTCGCGCAAAGTCGGCGGCACTGGCCTCGGCCTGCCGATCGTCCGCAACACAATCGAGGCAATGGGCGGTTCGATCTCTGTCCACAATCTCTCGACCGGTGGCCTCGACTTTATCTTCACTCTCCGCAAATGGGACCCCGACGATCTCCCGGCTCTCTCCGACAATCCCGACACGGAAGGGTAATTCGGGCCAGAGGCCCTCACACACCCCCAAAGCAGCCTGACGCACACCAACGATACCCCCCCCCGGGGGGACAACAACGAGCCCCGGGACTTGCGTTCCGGGGCTCGGTAGTAGTCTGGTTTCGCCGGTTATTTGTAGAGGTAGCGTTTGATCGAGCGCTTCGGAGTTTTTTCGAACTCGTTGGCGCGGAGTTGAATCTCGTCGATTTTCTCGTAGGGGGCAAGTTTCGTGTTTAGGTCCTTCCGGATCTGCTCCATAATGCGCGGAAGCATTTCGTGGGTCAGTTCGGCTCGGTCTGTCGCCTCGTAGTCGGGATAGACAATCGCAACGAGTTTGTGACCGCGTTCGACAATCAGGCTCTCGGCAACATAGGGCATGTTGTTCAGTTTCGCCTCGATCTCCTCGGGATATATGTTCTGTCCGTTGGCGCTCAGGATCATCGTCTTGTTGCGCCCTTTGATGAAGATTGTGCCGTCGTCGGAGATTGTTCCCATGTCGCCGGTGTGGAGCCAGCCGTCGCTGTCGATGACATCGGCCGTCGCCTCCGGGTTCTTGTAGTAGCCGACCATGACATTCTCCCCTTTGACGCAGATCTCCCCCGGAATCTTCCCGGGGTCGGGACTGAGTGCCTTCGAATGCATCAGGTGTGGGAGCGTGCGTCCGGCCGATCCGGGGATAAAATCCTCCCAGGGGGTGTAACTGATCAGCGGGCCGCATTCGGTCATGCCGTAGCCGACAGTGAATGGGAACCGGATCTTGTAGAGGAACGCCTCGACATCGGGGTTCAGCGGCGCACCGCCGACAACGATTTCGTAGAATTCTCCGCCGAAGGCGTTGACCAGCGTCTTCCGTATCTTCGAGTAGATGACGCGGTCGAGCAGGGGTATCGACAGCATTCTCCTGATCGATTTCTCTTTCAGTTTCGGGACAATCTGGTTGCGGTAGATCTTCTCGAGAACGAGCGGGACGAGCAGAATCAGGTGGGGACGTACTTCGGCCAGGGCCTTCAGCAGAAGGCGCGGCGTCGGCATCTTCCCGAAGAGTGTCACGGTCGATCCGGCGGCGAGCGGTGTCAGCATGTCGAAGGCGGCGCCGTAGGCGTGGGCCAGCGGCAGAAACGACAGACAGCGCGATCCGGGCCAGTGGAGTTTTGCATGGAGGGCGAAGACGACGTTGCCGCAGAGGTTGTTGAACGTCAGCATAACGCCTTTGGAGAATCCGGTCGTGCCGGATGTGTAGTTGATCTCGGCGATCGCGTCCTTCGGCATCTCGGGATAGGAGACCTGTTCGGGGCCGTAGCCCCCGGGGTAGCGGCGTTTGAATTCGCCGGGGAGAGCGGCGATGACGCGTGCGGCCAGACCGTTGTTCAGGGGATGTTCGGCGAGTACCTTCGGCGAGTCGAGCGACATGGCGATTTTGACGCTTCGCATTTTTTCGAACTCGAGATGTTCCCAAATCGCGTCTGAGACAAAGAGCATGACAGAGTCGGAGTGGTTGACTATATGCTGGGCATCTTCGGGATTGAATTCCGGCAAAATCGGAACAACGACGGCGCCGTAGGTCAGTGCGCTCATATAGGTGACGACCCAGAGCATCGTGTTCTTTCCGAGCAGGGCTATTTTATCGCCGCGGCGAACGCCACACTGTTCGAAGAGCATATGGGTCCGGGTGATGCGCAGGGCGAGGTCGCCGTAGGTCAGAGCCTCTCCCGAGCCGTAGTCGGTCAGGGCGGTTATGTTCCAGTTCTTGCTGAAACTCTGTTGATATAACTGAAGCAGATTTTCTTTTAGCATGGTTCTGTCGTTCTTTTCTATATCATTACAATAAAACCGGCCGGATTGTTCAGAGCATTCGGGTCAGGATCCAGTCGGTCGCGAAGTCGAGGATTGTGTCGTGGCCCGTCAGCGCCGCTTCCGGGTCGAGGTCTACGCGGCAACCCTCGGTCGGTGCGACGCCGAATTCGGTCGATTCGCCGCGGGCGTCGAGAACCGAACAGGCCGAGAAGCGTACCCCCCAGCCGTTCGGGAGTTCGCTCGAGAAGGGCATGCCGCTCCCGCCGCCAGTCACGTCGCCGACGACGGCGACGCCAGGCAGTAGTTTCATTATCGACACGAAGTTGTTTGCGGCGCTGAAGGTCGAACGGTCGGCGAGGATGACGACAGGCTTCGGCCAGCTCAGGTGGCCCTTTCCCGGGAGGTCGATATAGTAGGGGAAGGGTTCTGAGAAGTCGTCGTGGCCCGGTCCGGTTTTGTGGGAGATATATCCGGCGAGTGTGCGCTCGCGGATAAAGCGGCAGACCCAGTCGGAGACATTGTCGATATTTCCGCCGCCGTTGTCGCGGACGTCGATAATCAGTCCGTCGCAGGGGTTGAAATACTGGAGGATATAGTCGATGTTTCCGGCGCCGAGGCTCGAAGCGAACGACGGGTAGCGAATATATCCGATATTGTTCTGGAGGATGCCGTAGTTGACGGCGCCGAGCGAGCGATAGTTGAAGTTGAAGTAGTATTGTTCGATCAGGCGGTCGTTGTAGTTGACCGGGTAGTCGCTCCACCATTTCCGGTAGTAGGATGTCGCAAACGGAGCGGAGAGGTTTGTGTGGCCGTCGCGGAGTTCGTCGAGCATCTCGGCGCAGACTTCGAAGAAGTCCTGGGTTGTCACGGCTGTCTTCGATTTCGCCTTGTAGACGACATATACCGAGTCCCAGTCGACACCTTTTTCGCGGAAGAAGCAGTAGTGCTCGTCGAGTGTCGTCCAGAGCGAGTCGAACACCCCGTCGCGTGTCGCGGGGAATTCGTCGATGTCGTGGCATCCGGCGATTGTTGTGGTCAGCGCTGCGGCGATCAGCAGCCGGATTGTAAGTCTGAGTTTAGTGAACATCGTTTTAGTAGGTTGCCTGTATGATTCTTGCGGATTCCGATAGTTTGCGGCCGGGGCTGAGGCTGATCCAGTCGCTGGCGACGCCGATGATGGCCGAGTGGCGGAACTGGCGCGAGACCAGGTTGTTGACGTCGGTTGTGTGTGCTCGAAATCCGTATCCGAGCCTGAGGATTGTCGCTCCGAACCGAAGGTCGGCCGTCAGCCGGGTGTCGAGCCTGAAATAGTTTCCGAACCATGCCGGATGGACCAGTCCCGAATGGTTCCCGAGCCAGATCTCGTAGTAGAGTTCGCCATAGTCGGGGGAAAAGAAGATGCCCGTTACCGGAAGCGACATATCGAGACGAAGGGTCAGCGGAAGTCGGCCAATCCGGCCGTTCCACGCTCCGTAGCCTCTGACTCCGACGGTCCACGACGCTTTGGCCGACGCGGGATTGTTTCCGTTCCGGGTGTTCAGCAGACATCCAAGGTCGAGTCCGGTTTCTCCGCCGACTCCGGCCGAAAACCCTTCGGGAAGCGTCCAGCGCCTGACCATCGACCAGGACGCCTCGATTCCGCCGAACCACATCGTTGCGTTCCCGGCCGGATTCTCTGTCCGGTCGAAACTGGCGTCGAACGCCAGCCGCATAACCCAATTGTCCGGGCTGAACCTCATCGCCTGGAGACGTTCGTAGCCGATCGACGCCTGCCATCCGCTGTATTTCAGCGGGGTCAGGTATGTGTCGGCCAGATGGGAACTGCCGGCGCCGGCCGACCATACGGAATAAACCGGACGCAAGGGCCTGGCTTCTCCCTCGTCGTCGGCGGATGCCAAAACCGACGTGCAGGAAAACATAATCGCCAGAGCGGTGCGTAATATCTTTTTGACTTCCATTGATATGTCAGACAGAATCGGGTTAGAAGATACGTTGCTGTCCGTTAATTTCGTCGCGGAGTTCCTCGTCGCTCTTCTCCTCGAGAAGAGACGACGGTGTTTCCCCGTCCCCGTCGGAATCGTCGTCGACGATGACCTGGTTGGGAGAGACCTCTTCGACTTCGGCCGGTTCGATCTCGTCGATTGTCCCGACGTTGTAGACCGTCAGTCGTTTTCCGCGGGCCTTGAACGATTTTTCTCCGATGAACTCCATCGCCGTCACCTCGAGAGGTTCGCGCGCGGAGTCGGCCTTGTCGAAGGTGACGCGGAAGCGGGCGCCCGGCTTGTCGGAGAGCAGGACAAAGCGAGACTTCGGGTTCTCGCCGATGAAGCGCTGTTTTCGGGCCGACGGCTCGAACTTGAAGCGTTTGATATAGTAGTAGCCCTGGTCGGCGTCGAAGAGAATGACGGACCAGACCTTTCGGGGATCGAATTTCTCGATCAGCAGGATTCCTTCTTCGTAGTGGTTCCCGAGGTCGAAACTTGTTGTATAGAATTCTCCGTTGTTCATTACGACGAGAATCTGGTCGTCGGCCTCGAATTCGCCGAGGAAATCGCCCTGTCCGGCGGCGTTCAAGCGGAGCACGTCGGGGTCGAACCAGACGGCCAGGCCTCCGAGGGTCGAGTTGCCCCGTTCCTTCAGTTTGATGTCGTAGACTTCGTTTTTCGTGACGAGATTTCCGAGAGCCCCTTTCCCTTTGATCATCAACTGGCTGAAGTCGACGTCGAACTGTAGCGTCTTCAGCCGGGGGTTCGGTTTCAGGATGACTTTGACGATTTCGGCCTCGCCGTTCGGGTTCGCCGAGAAATATTTTATGTATGAACCCGGCTTCTCTTTCGTGACGTTGTAGTCGGAGTCGCGTTTGATTCCGGTAACGTGGAAGCGCTTCATATAGAACGGTCCGATCTTTCCGTCGCGGTAGATAACGTTGTAGGTCGTACGCTCGTCGCCTGGTTTGAATACATTCAGGTAGATGACCCCCTTGTCGAGGAACATCTTCTCCTGGACTTTCATGACGCGGTAGCGTCCGTCGCGGTAGAAGACGATTATGTCGTCGATCGAAGAGCAGTTGCAGATAAACTCGTCGTTTTTCAAGGCTGTCCCGGCGAAACCTTCCTTACGGTTGAAATAGAGTTTCTCGTTCGCTTCGGCGACGGTCGTGGCTTCGATGCGGTCGAAGTTGCGGATTGCGGTACGACGCGGGAAGTTGTCGCCATATTTTTTCTTCAGGGCCTCGAACCATTCGACTGTGTATTCGGTCAGACGCCCCAACTGGCGGTTGCATTCGTCGATCTGGGCCTTGTAGGCGTCGATCTGACGGTCAGCCTCGTCGGAACGGAAGCGGAGAATGCGCCCCATCTTGATCTCGAGCAGGCGGAGCAGGTCATCGTCGGTCACAGCGCGTGTCAGCGAGGCGCGCCATGGTTCGAGCCTGAGGTCGATATGGCGGATTGCCTCCTGTTTCGACCCGGCGTTTTCGAATTCCTTGTCCTTGTATATCCGCTCCTCGATGAAGATCCGTTCGAGCGAAGCGAAGAAGAGTTGTTCGGCTACCTCGTCGCGCTGTATCTCGAGCTGGCGGCCGAGGATGTCGCGGGTTCGCGAGGCGCTGTGGCGCAATACGTCGCTGACCCCGAGGAAGTGGGGTTTGTTATCGCGGATGACACAACAGTTCGGCGATATCGAGACCTCGCAGTCGGTGAAGGCGTAGAGTGCGTCGATTGTCTTGTCGCTCGATGCGCCGGTCTGCAGGTGGACACGGATCAGGGCGGTCTCGGAGGTTATGTCCTCGACCTTTCTGACCTTTATTTTCCCCTTTTCCTGGGCGCGGACAATCGACTCGGCGAGCGACTCGGTTGTCATACCATAGGGGATCTCGGTGATGGCGAGGGTCTTGCTGTCGATTTTCTCGATTTTAGCCCTGACCTTGAGACGTCCGCCGCGCGCCCCGTCGTTGTAGCGGGCGACGTCGATCATGCCGCCGGTGACGAAGTCGGGGTAGAGGGTGAACTCTTCGCCGCGCAGGAAGGCGATGCAGGCGTCGATTATTTCGTTCAGATTATGGGGCAGGATCAGCGACGACAGGCCGGCGGCGATACCTCCGACCCCCTGGTAGAGCAGCAGAGGGAACTTCGAGGGGAGGGTAACAGGCTCCTTCTTGCGGCCGTCATAACTCATTGTCCATTCCGTCACTTTCGGGTCGTAGAGCGTGTCGAGGGCGAACTGCGAAAGGCGAGCCTCGATATATCGTCCGGCTGCGGCGGAGGCTCCTGTCAGTATGTTGCCCCAGTTCCCCTGGGTCTCGACTAGCAGCTCCTTCTGGCCTAATTGTACGAGCGCTCCGTAGATCGACGCATCGCCGTGGGGGTGATACTGCATCGTGTTGCCGACGATGTTGGCGACCTTGTTGAAGCGTCCGTCGTCGAGGGTCTTCATCGAGTGGAGCAGACGGCGCTGAACCGGCTTCAGTCCATCGTTAATGTGGGGGATCGCACGGTCGAGAATCGTATAGGAGGCATAGTCGAGATACCAACTCTGGAACATGCCGCGGAGCTGATGGCGGATGACATCGTCGGTCGTGTCGACATGCATCTGTGAAAATCCGCCGCTGGTTGCCTCGACGCTGTCGTCGGCCAGTTCGTCGGGATCGTCGGGTGTATATTCGTCGTTCATTTTTCGGTCAGGGGTTGATTCGGGGTTTGTCCAACAAAGTTACAAAATTTTTCGCATATCGCGGGAATTTCGTAGTTTTGCACCGCGAAATTTTTTTAATCAAGGAACGCATTTATGTCAGCACGCAAACGTAAAGAACTCCCGACCATCCCTGATGTCGAAATAACCGGGGTGGCCGCCGAAGGTAACAGCATAGCCCGCATCAATGACCTGGTAACATTTATCCCGTTCGGCGCTCCGGGCGACATAGCCGATATAAAACTGACCCGTAAAAAACATAACTACGCCGAGGGTCGTATCGAACGGATGGTCTGCCCGTCGGATATTCGAGTAGAACCCAGGTGTCAGCATTTCACCATCTGCGGCGGATGTCGATGGCAGCATCTGCCCTACGACTTCCAGCTCCGCTGCAAGCGGCAGCAGGTCGTCGATGCGCTCGATCGTATCGCGAAGGTAGCCCATCCCGAGGTTGCTCCCGCTCTCGGGTCGGAAGAAATCTATGGCTATCGTAACAAACTCGAATACACCTTCTCGAATCGCCGCTGGCTCTCGTTCGAGGAACTCGCCTCGGGCGAGGAGTTCGACGACCGCGATGCCGCCGGCTTCCATATTCCCGGTTCCTTCGACAAGGTGCTCGATATCAGCCGCTGCTGGCTTCAGGAGGATTTCTCGAACCGTCTGAGACTGTTTGTCAAGGAGTATGGAAAACGCGAAGGACTGGAATTCTACGACCTGAAGGCGCAGCGCGGGTTCCTTCGGACGCTGATGGTCCGGACGGCCTCTACCGGCGAGAAGATGGCTGTTATGGTTGTCGGCGAGGATGCTCCCGAGAAGATTAATGCTCTGATGGAGGCGGTTGCCTCCGAATTCCCTGAGATTACCTCTCTGTTCTATGTCGTCAACCTAAAGGTTAACGATTCGATTGCCGATCAGGAGCCGGTTCTCTTTAGCGGAAAGCCCTGGATCGTGGAGGAGATGGAGGGGCTGCGCTTCCGTGTCGGCCCTAAGTCGTTTTACCAAACCAATTCGCGCCAGGCACTCCGGCTCTACGAGGTGGCCCGCGACTTCGCAGGTCTGACCGGCAGCGAACTTGTCTACGATCTCTATACCGGAACCGGTACGATCGCAAATTTTGTTGCCCGTCGCGCGCGTCGGGTGATCGGAATCGAATATGTCCCGGAGGCAATCGAAGATGCGAAGGTCAACTCGGCCGCCAACTCGATCGACAACACAGAATTTTTTGCGGGCGACATGAAAGATGTGCTGACCGACGAGTTTATCGCCCGCCACGGCCGTCCCGATGTCATGATTGTCGATCCGCCCCGAGCCGGGATGCATGACAATGTCATACGGGTCATTCTGAACGCTGCTCCGGCGCGTATCGTCTATGTCAGTTGTAATCCGGCGACTCAGGCGCGCGATCTTGCGTTGCTCGACGGAGCGTATGAAATCGTCCGCGTTCAGCCGGTCGATATGTTCCCCCATACGGCGCATATCGAGAATGTCGTTGAACTGAAGCGTCGCTGAGACCGGTCATGGTTAGGGGTAGGTACAAAAAAAATTACTCGTCGTCACGACGAATAATCTTCTTACCTTAAATCTAATACCATGAAAAACTGATGCAAAGTTAGGTAGAGGTCCTCTAATGGCAAAATATTTGGCCGAAAAACGACGTAGCGTTAATATTTTTTTTAATATTCGAACTTTATTACCTTCGAATTTAACATCCATTAATGATTCCCGAACTATCTGAACTCGACCAATCTTTTTTCGACCGGGTCGCCTCGCTCGCGAATTCCGACCTGAACCGCGAACTGCTCCGGGCCGGAACGGACCCTGTCGGTCGCTTTGCGGTGCTTCAGGCCGAATGTCGCCGAAAATGCCGGACAAAGATTCCATCGTTGCTTGATGACAGACGATTTCTGTTCCCGAATTCGCTCGCTTCGGAGCAGGCGACCGGGGAGCGAATCGCCCGATGGCACGCGACGATTGCCGGCGGCGGAAGGGTGTTCGACGCGACGAGCGGCCTCGGAGTTGATTCGATGGCGCTGGCGCGGGTGTCGGAGTCTGTTGTCGCTTTCGATCTCCAGGAGGATGTCGCCAGGGTGCTGGACTACAATGCCTGCTCGGCTGGAATCCGAAATCTCGATGCGCGATGTGGCGATTCGATCGGCTGGCTGAAGGAACATCCAGACGAGCGGTTCGACACGATTTTTGTCGATCCTGCGCGTCGCGGTGACGGCGGCGGTAGGCTCTTTGCCCTGAGCGATTGTCGCCCAGATGTCGTCGCTGAACTGCCGCTGTTGCTCGACCGGGCTCGCAGGGTCTGCATAAAAGCCTCCCCGATGCTCGACATAACCTCGACGCTGCGCGAACTGCGGCAGGTCACTGCGATCTATTCGGTCGGAACCGAAACGGAGTGTAAGGAGTTGTTTGTCGTCGTCGACCGCGACTGTCCGGAGTCGACTGTTCCGAAAGTAGCGGCGGTGACGTTCAGAAACGACGGAACCGAGTCGGTAGTAGGATTGGCTTCTTGTGAACAACAGGATGATTCCGCTCCAGAACCGGCAGTCGGCGGCTATATCGTCGAGCCATATCCGTCGGTTATGAAACTCGGTGGTGCGGTAGATTGTCGCGGTGCCCGCCGTATTGCCCGGAACACTCATCTCTACCTGACCGACAATACTGTTTCTGATTTTGGACGGATCTACCGCGTTGTCGACCTCTCGGGTTTCGGGAAGAGGGATGTCAAGTCGCTTCTCTCCCGCCGGGGCAATCGATTCAATGTCAGTTGCCGCAATTTTCCGATGACCGCCCCGCAACTCGTTTCGCGCCTGAAAATCCGCGAGGGTGGCGACAAGCGGCTGTTCGCCCTGACCGACGGCCGCGGCGAACGTCTGCTCGTTGTAGCCGAATCCGCTCAGTCTTCGCTATAGTGGCGAAGCACACGGCGATATGAGTTGAATATCTTCGACTTCGATACAAATCCTATATATTTTCCACCGTCGACAACCGGGAGATTCCACGCACCGGTGTCGTCGAAACTTTTCATGACGGCTTCCATTGATTCGTGGATGTCGATTTTTGCCGGAGGAACGCTCATGAAGGTCGAGACGAACATCTTGTGGTAGAGGTCGGGGCGGAACATTATGTTCCGGATGTCGTCGAGCAGGACGACCCCGAGGAACTTACCGTTACCGTCGACGACGGGGAAGAGGTTTCGGTTCGACTCTGAGATAACTTTGACCATCTCCTTGAGCGACATCTCTGGACGGACGGGGTGGAAGTCGGTTTCGATCACGTTCGATACCTTCAGGAGCGTCAGGACGGCCTTGTCTTTGTGGTGGGTCAGCAGTTTTCCCTGCTGGGCGAGTCGCATGGCGTAGATGCTATAGGGGAGGAATATCTTGATCGTGCCGTAACTGAGGGTCGAGACAATCAGCAGGGGGAGAAAAAGATCGTAGCCGCCAGTCAGTTCGGCCGTCAGGAACATCCCCATCAGCGGGGCGTGCATAACTCCGGCCATGACTCCGGCCATCCCCATCAGTGCGAAATTCTTGACCGACAGGTCGAAGCCGAAGAGGTGGTTCATCAGATAGGCGAAGAGGAATCCGGTCATACACCCGACGTAGAGCGACGGCGCAAACGTTCCGCCGACACCGCCGCCGCCGTTTGTCGCCGATGTCGCGAATCCCTTCATCGCTATGATGAAGAGTATGAAGATAACGATAAACCAGACTTCGTGGCGGTCTTTATAGAACATCGAACCGTTGACAATCCCTTCGGTGTTCCCCCCGAGGAGGTCGACGATTGCGCCGTAGCCTTCGCCGTAGAGCGGCGGAAGAAGGAAGATCAGGGTCGACAGTATCGATCCGCCGACGAGGGTCTTCAGCCAGGGGTTGTGGATCCGCCGGAATACACCCTCCATCATGTTCATGACTTTTGTGAAATAGAGTGAAACGAGGCCGCAGACAATCCCGAGAAGTATCGTGAACGGAATGCGCCCCATGACATACGGTTCGCTCTGGATAAAGAAGAACTCGACGTCGTAGCCGGTAAAAAGATAGGCAATCGTCGCGGCGGTCACCGACGATACAATCAGAGGCATGACCGAGACGGTCGTCAGATCGAGCATCAGGACCTCGAGGGTGAAAAGCATTCCGGCGATCGGGGCCTTGAAGATTCCGGCGATGCCGGCGGCGGCCCCGCACCCTACCATAATCATCAGGATTCGTGGCGACATGCGGAAGAGCGAACCGAGACGCGACCCGATCGCGGCGCCGGTGAATACGATCGGGCCCTCGGCTCCGACCGATCCGCCGAAGCCTATCGTGATCGAACTGGCGATGACCGATGTGTAGATATTGTGGTTCTTCAGTCGGCTCTTGTTCTGGGAGATGGCGTAGAGAACGCGCGTGACGCCGTGGCTGATATTGTCGCGGACAACGTAGCGGACATAGAGGCTCGTGACGAGAATGCCGACGGTCGGGAAGATGAAGTAGAGCCAGTTGGCTCCAGTGATGTCGAGATTGGCTGTCAGGGCGTGGGAAATCAGATGGATCAGCGATTTCAAGATCAGAGCGGCGAAACCGCAGAAGATTCCGACGAGAAGCGAAAGGATGACGACGAAGGTCTTTTCCTTGATATGGCGTTCGCGCCACATCATGATCTTGAGCCACCAGGAGGTGAATTTCCCCGGGCGTGTTGTGTCTTTATGTTGTTGTTCGGTTGTCGTTGTTGTCATTTTCCTCTTCCTTTAAATACGGTGCAGAAGGTGTGGAGTATGATTTTCATGTCGATAGAGAAAGACATGTTTTCGAGGTAGAGAATGTCGTAGTGGAGCCGCTCGACCATCTGGTCGACATCGCTGGCGTAGCCGTAGCGGACCATTCCCCAGGAGGTGATTCCCGGACGAACGCGGTGGAGCATCGCGTAGTATGGAGCACGCTCCATAATTCGGTTGATATAGAATTCGCGCTCGGGACGGGGCCCGACAATCGACATCTCCCCTTTCAGGACGTTCAGGAACTGTGGGAGTTCGTCGATACGGTATTTCCGTAGGAAGCGGCCGGCGCGTGTGATCCGCGGGTCGTCATCGCCCATCGACAGGGCGGGTCCGGTCGTCTCGGCGTCGACGGTCATTGTCCTGAATTTTATGATCTCGAACGGGCGTTTATGGTAGCCGATGCGCCGCTGGCGGTAGAGAACCGGTCCGGGCGATCCGGCCTTGACGGCGACGGCGGCGGCTAGCATTAGGGGGAAGAGGACGACGATTGCCGCCGCGGAGACCAGGATGTCACCGATCCTTTTGAGGTTCTTGGTCGATTCGGGGATGTCGCTGCGGCTGATGTCAATCAGCGGACTGCCGAAGATATTTGTCGTCCGGGCGCGTGTAATCAGGCGGTCGTGCTGGTCGGGGATCATGTAGATACGGCGTTCGAGAGGGAAGAGACGGCAGAGGAGTCCGAGTATCCTGTCGCGCGATTCGTCGGCTTCGGGGATGACAACAAGGGAGTGGATTTGTCGTTCTGAGAGTTCGCGTTCGAGATTGGCTTCGTCGATTACGGGGAGTTTCCAGGCAGATACCGGATTGTTCGGAGCGGTTTCGTCGGCGCGTCTGACGATTCCGGCGATGCGGAAACCCATAGATCGGGCAATCTTCGGGTCGCGGATGAATTCGGCGGTGCGCAATCCGGTTCCGATGACGAAGATGTCGAAGCCCCATTGTCCGGCGTGGATTTTCCGGGTGGCGTGTGAGGTGATAATCCAGCGAATCAGATAGACACAGACAAATAGAATCCCGATCATAACGCCGAAGAGCGAGTAGTCCTGCCAGAGATTGTCTGACATGTCGTTCAGCAGAACCATGAAGAATATCAGTATGGCTCCGATCAGGGTCGAAGTGAAGGTCGATGTCAGTTCTTCGGTCCGCGATTTGTTAAAGACGTTGTTGTAGTATCCCGAAAGCCAGTAAACGCCGAGCATGACAAGGGGGAACAGAATCTGTCCGGCGATGACGGTGCCGGATACGAGATACGACTTGAGAGACCAGCCGACGCGGCCGTGATCGAGCATGGCGTAGCGCGAAAGGTTGAAAAGAAACCAGGCGAAGTTGGTCGACAGCCAGTCGGCCACGACATAGATTGTCCGTTGTCTTCTTTCGGAGATCAAGGGCGGAGAATTTTGAAGGTTCCGTCTTCCGAAAGTCTCATGACTGACGAGGGCTGCGCGGGGCGACGGTCGTCCCGGCGCCAGTTGGCTATATAGTCGACCTGCTCCCTGATCTCCGGAGAGATTTCGTCGAAATATCGCGCGGCGCGTTCTCCGCTGAGATTGGCCGAGGTCGACACAATCGGGCGGCGAAGGGCATGGCAGAGCGCGGCCGAGAACCGTTCGCGGGTCAGACGTATCCCGACGCTGCCGTCCCCGGCAAGCAGTTCCGGGGCAAGGTTGATTCCCCGGTCGTAGACAATCGTCAGGGGGCGGTCAGAGAGGTCAATCAGTTGGTAGGCGACTCCCGGAACGGTTTCGACATGGCGTTCGAGCATCGCGAGGGAGTCGACCAGCGAAATCAGCGCCTTAGAGTCGGCGCGGTGTTTGATTTCGAAGACGCGGCGGACGGCGTTGGAGCGGGTTGCGTCGCACCCGATGCCCCAGAGTGTGTCGGTCGGATAGAGTATGACACCGCCGCGGCGCATCGTGTCGGTACACCGGCGTATCTCCTCTTTGAATATGTCGTTTTGGTCTGTTTCGGTCATAATACCCGTGATGAATCGGTTTCAGACCACAAAGTAAACAAAAATCCTCCGATTACGCAAACCTTTTAGGCCTAGCTACTGCAGAGGAAGGAGAGTATGGAATTCTGTGCCGGAGTATTTGCGCAGGTTGGCTGTCGGGCCGGTTTTCTCGGCCCGGGGGAGGCCGTATGGGTAGTAGTGGGTCATCTGGCATATCTGGCCGTCGGCGATGACGGTAACCATGTATGTGTGATGGCTAATGCGTTGATACTCAGTAGGGACGCGGACTGACACGTCCTTATGGTAAATTATTGTACACAAGCCATATAGGTGGTGGATATTCTGCGGAAAGGGTTCATCGGCAGGGGTGATTGATCGGGTTGTCGGTTGCTCGGCCGTAAAGTTACGAAGAAATCCCAAACTGGGCAAATTTTTTTTTCAGAGGTGGCGGCGGTGGAGGAGACGGAGGAGTTCGCCAATCCAGAGGACGAGGGATGTGGCGCCGATGATAATCAGCCAGTCGGTCAGACGGAGGGGCTCGACGTTGAAGAATTCGCCTCCGAGGGTGACAATCGCAATCTGTCCGAACAGAATCGCTCCGGCGATCAGCAGGAAGCCTCCGCAGTCTTTGAAATGGAAGGCAGAGCGTCCGGTCTCGAAGGCACGGGCGTTGAACATGTTCCAGAACTGGAGGAAAACAAAGATCGTGAAGAAAAGCGACAGTTCATATCCGCTCAGGCCGGTGTTTTTTCCGAAGGGGACTCGGCCAATTTCTGTCAGACTCGTAATCTCGGTGTGTTCGAAGTAGTAGAGCAGACCGAGCAGGAGGAGGAAGAAGATTCCGCCGACTCCGATGATCAGGCGCCACATTGGCCTGTTGATTATGAAGTCGGTTCGCGACCGGGGTTTTTCGTGCATGACCGTGCGCGACGGTGGTAGCGAGGCGAGAGCCATCGCGGCAAAGGTGTCCATTATCAGGTTGACCCATAGCATCTGGGTGACGGTCAGCGGCGACTGCATCCCCATGAACGCGCCGGAGAGGACGATGAAGCAGGCGGCCACATTGACGGTCATCTGGAAGAGGATGAAGCGCTGGATATTCTGATAGAGAGAGCGTCCCCACATGACCGCGCGACCTATCGAAGCGAAGGAGTTGTCGATAATCGTGATATCCGACGCCTCTTTCGCGACCGACGTTCCGTCGCCCATCGATAGCCCGACATGGGCGCTCTTGAGAGCCGGAGCGTCGTTGGTGCCGTCGCCTGTGACGGCGACGACTTCGTTGTCGGCCTGCAAGGCTTCGACAAGGCGCTTTTTGTCCATCGGGCGTGCGCGGGCAATGATTTTCAGGTCTTCGACACGGTCGCGGAGTTCACTGTCGGTCAGTTCGGCGAATTCGGCTCCGGTTATGATATTACGGGCACCGTCGGTCCGGTCATCCCAAAGCCCGATCTGGCGTCCGATTTCGCGGGCGGTTCCGGGGGTATCGCCCGTGACGATCTTCACCTGTATTCCGGCGTCGAGCACTTCGCGGACTGCGGCAGGGACGTCGGGCCTGACCGGGTCGGAGATTGCCGCGATGCCGAGAAATGTCAGGTCGTTGGTTGCGACGCGACCCTCATCGATTGCGTGGTCGCCGTCGGCGAGTATACGGTAGGCGAACCCGAGCGTACGCATCGCCTGATTCTGGTAGCCGAGAAGGAGTGCATCGAACTGTTTGCGGCTGACACCGGCGGTGTCGCCGCACATAGCGTAGACAATCTCCGGCGCCCCTTTGACGTAGAGAATCCGTTTTTCGGTCCGGGATTCGACGACTGTCGCCATATATTTGCGTTCGGTCGTGAAGGGGAGTTCCTCGACAATCGCGGCCTCTTCGCGAAGTTTGCGGTAGTCTTCGCCGCGGTCTCGGAGCCATAGCAGGAGTGCTCCTTCGGTCGGGTTTCCAAGCACCTGTGGCCGGGAGCCGGAGAGGTCGAGTTGTGCGGTCGAGTTGACGGCGATCCCTTCGTAGATGATGTCGTCGGAGGGGTGGCCGAAGATGTCGGTCCGGTAGACCTGCATCTGGTTCTGGGTCAGGGTGCCGGTTTTGTCGGTGCAGATAACCGTCGTCGCGCCCATCGTCTCGCAGGCGTGCATCTTGCGGACGAGGTTGTTGGTTTTCAGCATCCGGCGCATCGAGTAGGCGAGCGAAAGCGTGACAGCCATCGGGAGTCCCTCGGGGACGGCGACGACGATCAGCGTGACGGCGATCATCAGGGTCTGCAGGAAGAAGGCCAGGAAGCCGAACCAGTCGAAATCGGCCGTATTGACGAAATACATCGCGACACGTCCGGCTACTATAGCGGCGGCGAAACCGTATGAAGCCTTCGTTATCAGCGATCCAAGGCGGTCGAGTTGTTCATTCAGCGGTGTCTTCACACTGTCGTCGATCTGCGCCGCTTCGAACACCTTTCCGTTTTCGGTTTGGTCTCCGACGGCGAAGACGCGCATGATGCCGTGGCCCTCCATGATCTTGGTGCCGCGCATCGCGTCGTTCGATGGGAAGGTCGCATCGGGGTCGAAGTCTGCCTCGATGGTCGTTTTATGGCATATCGGCTCGCCTGTCAGGGTCGATTCGTCGATATTGAGCGAGACCGCCTCGAGGAGTTCGCCATCGGCCGGAACCTCTTCGCCCGTTGTCAGTACGACGATGTCGCCGACGACGATATCTTTTTTCGGGACCTGGGTCGCGTTACCGTTACGGATGACCTGGACCGGCTCGTCATCGTTGACCTGGTTCAGGATAGAGAACTCCTTGTCGGCTTTGTACTCGAAGAAGAATGCGAGTCCGGTTGCCAGAAGTATAGCGATGAAAATTCCCGCCGGCTCGAAAAAGACGCCGGCGCCCTGACCGAGTCCCCAGTATTCATAGCATGAAATGCCGACAGACAACACCCCGGCAATCAAGAGGATAATAATCAGCGGATCTCTGAATTTTTCGAGAAATCGCTTCCAGAGAGGTTCTTTCGCGGGGGGTGTCAGGATGTTGACACCGTTTATGCGCCGACTCTCCGTTACTTCGGCGTCGGTCAGTCCTGTGTAATGGCGGTTCATCGCGTGGCGTGGGGATTATTCCTGGGGGATTGTCAGAGCGCGGGTCGATTCGAGAATCGGAAGGTTCGTCTCGGTCGGGACGTAGATGACGGTCTTGTTGCTCAGGTCAGACTGCTGGCGGACCCAGAGATACTGGATATAGGTCGGAGTAATCGAACCATTTTCGATACGGATTGCCTCGGCCGCACCTTTTGCGCGTTCTATCTCGGCCTGGGCGTTCAGTTTCTCCGCCTCGAGGTTTGCCTTGGCTTCCTCGATCTTGATCTTCCGGTTCTGTTCGGCCTTGGCGAATTCGGCTTTCCCCTCCATTTCCTGGGACCAGACGTTATACCAGGGGCGGATAAAGGCCATGGCGACAATCAGGATTATGATAGCGGCGATGGCGCCGATAGCGAGGCGGACGGCTTTCGGAGAGATATTCGCGTTGTTGTTGTTCATGTTCGTGTTATACATCTTGATTTCGGGTATGGGTTCTCTAAATTTTTGAACGTATATTGGCCGATATGGTTCGGCACGATTTCTTTTGCAAAAATACGAATAAAATTCGTCAGACAACCGCTTTTCGTCCCGGTTTGTTTGGCCGACTGGAGAAATGACAGTATATTTGCGGCGTAATTTATACGCCTATAGATATGGACAACCAGAAACAATATTGCTACAGATATCCCCATCCGGCGGTGACAACCGATTGTGTCATATTCGGTTTCGACGGCTCGAAACTGCAGGTACTGCTGGTCGAGCGCGGCGTCGACCCGTTCAAGGGGAAATGGGCTCTCCCGGGCGGTTTCCTGAAACCGGATGAGACGGCCGACCGGGGCGCTATGCGCGAACTGAAGGAGGAGACCGGTCTCGACGCGGCCTATATCGAGCAGTTCCACACCTATTCCGACCCCGAACGCGATCCGCGCGAACGGGTCATAACGATCGCTTATCTCGCCCTTGTCAGACTCCGGGAAGTCTCCGGCGGCGACGACGCGGCCGACGCCCGCTGGTTTCCGGTCGACGATGTCCCGCAACTTGCGTTCGACCACGACGTTATACTCCGCGACGCTCTCCGTCGTATGCGCGAGCGGATCCATTTCCACCCGATCGGGTATGACCTTCTCCCGGAAAAATTCACGCTGAAGGCACTCCAGACGCTCTACGAGTCGGTCCTCGGCGTCCGTTTCGACCGCCGGAATTTCGCCAAGAAGATGTTCCATCTCGAAATTCTGACCGAACTCGACGAAACCGTCTGGCCGACACCGAAGCGGAAGGCTAACCTCTACCGGTTCAATCTCGACAAATACAACGAACTGAAACAGCGGGGTTTCCGCCTCGAATTCTAACCTTTCTAATTTCCCATACTGATGAAAACCAGTTTCTATTTCCTTCTCTGGATCTCGATCTATCCTCTCCTCGGGTTGCTCGGCAACAGTTTCGTCGACAACAACGCCTTTCTCTTCGCGCTCGCCGCCGTCTTCGGCCTTTCGTGGCTGCTGCGCCGGACGATGCCCCGTACTATCTCCTACGAGCAGTTCTCCTCTGTCGCTCCGATCCTCGAGGATGTCTATACGGGCAATGTCGCCTCGTTCCGTAAGAGGCTGTCGCGCGAGGCCTGCGTCGAGACCGTGACGGCGGTTTATTTCTGTGTGACGACGGCCCTGATACTGTTCGTCGCCCTGCGCTACGGAGGGGGCGACTGGGTGTCGATGGGTATATTTCTGTTCTTTACGATCGGCGCCGTCACCCGTTCGGTTTCGTTGGCCAAGGGGTGTACGCGCCTGCGGCAGAATCCGACCCGCGAGGAGTGTGCTGAAATAGTCCGTGACACCTACCGGATGAACTACGATTCATACCGCGAGGCAAGAAGCGCGACCCCCTACACGCTGCTGTTCCCGGAGCGCCCGCGAAACTACAAGGTGTTCCGGTGGTTTTCGATCGTCGTCGCCGCTATTGTCTCTGTTCTCGGTCTGTTCTATATCGTGACCGGATCAATCGTCATGTTCGGCAGCGGTAATATGGCCGGGAGTGCCCTCGCCTGTATGTACTCGCTATACGGTTCGCTTGCCGCCTACTACGGCATCAAGGATTTCATCACCCTCTTCCGCTCGCTCCGCCACTGCTGAAATTAATCGTACATTTTATTGCAAAACTCGGAATACGTTGTCTTCTGCTTTCTATATGTGTGCGAGGTTTAGTTACTCATTGTCTGATAAATCCCCAATTGTCATTGAAAATTTTTCAATCCTGGATATGGGGATAGAAAATTGTGTTATAGCAGACGATTCCAACTCCAGATATTCAAAACATTGGAAACACAAAACTGACCAACTTCTTAAGAGATTCGTAATAAGCAAGCAATACGGACTAATATATTTCCAGATGGAGGACGGTGACGAATACTATCGGGCGAGTCTACTCGATAAAGCACTAAAAGATAGTTATGATTCTCTTCGATAGAGAAGTCCCCATAAAATATGAAGTCTATGGGGCTACCGGCTATAGGGACGCTGGGGGCCATCGAAGAGATAGCCGTGGGATTTCATCAGTTCGCGGAACCGGTCGATGTCTGACAATTTGACGAGGATCATATAATTTTCGGTACGGATGACAATCTTCCGAAGATCGGGGTCAGAGGTCAGTATTGCGGTCAGTTCTTTGTCGGAGGGGTTAACCGCGAAGAGCGAGTACTTCTCCTCCGGGAAGACAATCTCTTCGGCTTTGCGCAGCATCGTTGCGAACAGATTCTCCCAGGCCGGTCCCGGTTCTGCACATATGTGGTTCTTGAAAAACTCGATTTTCTCCTTTATGTCTCCGATGTTGTTACAATAGCGAAGGAAACTTTTCTCTGTCACCTGATAGCGGTTTATCCCGACGCTTTTGCATATCTTGTTCAGCCAGATCATATAGGGATTCCGGGGGTTGGTCGCGAGAATCAGAAGACGATCGGGATCTACCGTGAAGATATCCGTCATGTCCGGTTTTTTCAGGGTGATGGTATCTGTGTTCCCTGTCGCGAACATACCGAGGGGCGTCAGTCGGGCATATTCGATTCCGTCGATCCAGGGTTTGTCGGTCACACTCTGGTCTGTCATCGTGACTTCGATATAGCCCAGAGCAGCGAGCGCCATCAGGTAGCCCTTGACGTATGGTTCGCCACACGACTGGTAGAGATTCGCCGGATTCAGTGGCTTTCCGGTCAGGGTGTCCGACGCCGTGCTTGTGTAGACGTCGCAGTGGCGTGAGTAGTCGTAGTTGCTTTTGATGGCCGGGGTGGAGAAGAACAGGGGATTGGTCTTGTCGGTTGTGTTGACCGCGAGTTTGTCGACGATTTGCGAGACGCGGACCCATTTTCCCGAGGTCGAGGCGAGGAGTTTGTTGATGAAATTTCCGTTCTCATCCGCATAGGCCTGCTGGCTGAGAGGCTTCGTTATGCCGGCGATATGGGGAAGAACGGTCTCGAGAAGTTGCGGGACGCTGTTGATCGCTTTTGGAAGTTTCGTGAATATCTCCTTCAGCCTCTTTTCGATTTCTGAATCTTTTGCTCTTCGATTGTTCGATACATAGCGGGTATAGGCAATTATTCTTATACGTTGACACCAGTCGTCGAGCACCTTGTTTCCGGCCCATTCCTTCGGCTGGCACTCAGGCATCATCTGTTCGATCCGCTTTATCTGGTTCTGATAGACGAGGCGTGTTGACCCGATCTCGATCTGGCCGGTGTCGTAGAGTCCGTCGATCATATTGAAGGCCTCGACGACGGTCTGAAAGCCGGTGAAGCCGCGCGATGCTTTCTCATCGTCGATTTTGTCCGGCAGTTCGAGCGGCAGATATCCGTCGGCATAGCATGTGTGGCGGTAGGATTCTTTCGAGTTGGGGAGACCGAGGTAGACGTCGTTCAATTTGTCGGTGTAAATCGAACCGTAGTACGCCTTGAATATCTTGCAGTTTTTCAACTGGAGATCGAGGTTGACCGACGCCCCGTTCCAACTCCGGGTAACGATGACTGCTTTACTCGCGAGAATCCGGTTGATTTCGTTCGAACCGACGTAGAAATTCCGGGCCATCAGTTCGAAGAGTTTCTTGTCGCGTTTCGAGTCTTCCAGCTCTTTTTCGACGGGGATGCTGTCGCCGGCATTCTCCATGACCGCGATGACGAGTCCGAGCTGCTCTTTGTTGAGGGCGTAGAGTTGCGGCGGTGTACATCCCTTTTTGGCGAACGGCGAGGGGCGTGTGCGGCCGTTTTTGTCGACGAAGATGATATCCCCTTTCTTGACCAGCATATAGAATTTCTCGGCGCGGTCAGACAGTTCGGCCTTAGTCATTGATCCGGCCAATTCGCGGGCGCGTTTGTCGAGCGCGGGGCGGTCGGCAAGCGTTACCGTGATTTTCTGCTCTTCCTGTTTCTTGCTCATTTCTTTCTCGGCGCTAAAATGAAGTTGATATCCTCCTCGGTCAGCATTTTGCCGCTTCCGGAGTCTGTGCTGATCACGGTGTCGACCAACAGTGATTTCTGTTCCTGGAGTTCGCGGATTTTCTCCTCGATCGTGTCTTTCATGTAGAGCGAATAACTCATGACGGTCGCTTTCTGGCCGATTCGGTGGAGGCGGTTGATCGCCTGCTCCTCGGCGGCTTTGTTCCACCACGGTTCGAAGATGATAACCGTGTCGGCGACGGTCAGGTTGAGACCCGTGCCGCCGGTCTTCAGAGTCATCAGAAGCACCTTGCACTCCGGATCGTTCTGGAACCGGTCGATGACTTTCTTGCGGTTATGGGTCGCTCCTGTCATCATCTCGTAGCCGATTCCGAGGTTCTCGAGTCGTTCGGCTGTCAGTTCGAGTCCGGCGATGAAGTTGTAGAAGACAACGACTTTGTGTTTGTTCGTGACGGCGGTCTCGAGTTGCTCGGCGAGCAGTTCGAGTTTCGGAGAGTGTATCAGACCGTCGGACAGGCTCTCGGGGATCGAGGCGATACGCCGCAGTTCGCTGAGGGCCTGGAGGATAAGCATCTGCGACTTGTTGATGCCCTCGGTTGCGATCGAGGAGTTGATCTGGTCCGCATAGAAACGCCGGCGGCGTTCGTAGAAGGTCGCGAGTTCGGGTGACATTTCGGCGTAGAGCGTCTGGTCGATGCGGTCCGGGAGGTCGGTCAGCACGTTCTTTTTGAGGCGCCGGAGAATGAAGGGGAACACCTTGCGGCGCAATTCTTCGGCGGCGAGTTCGTCGCCGTTGCGCTGGATCGGGTAGGTGTAGTAGCGGTTGAAGTCGTCGGCGGTTCCGAACATCGTCGGGTTGAGGAAATGGAACAGAGAGTAGAGTTCGGTCAGGTTGTTTTCGATCGGTGTGCCGGAGATGGCGAGCCGGTGGTCAGCCTTGAGAAGCCATGCCGCGCGGGTTATCTGGGCCGTGACATTCTTTATGTTCTGCGATTCGTCGAGGACGACATATGCGAAGTCGCGCTTACGGAGTTCGTCGATGTCGTTTCTCAGGATCGCGTAGGTTGTCAGGACAATATTGGATTTCAACGCCTCGTCGAGGTCGCGCCCCGATCCGTAGTAGGTCGCGTGGGTCAGCGAGGGAGCGAAGCGGTCGAGTTCCTTTTCCCAGTTGAAAATCAGGCTCCGCGGCATTACGACCAGCGATGGTTTCTGTTCCGCCGGATAGATCTGGAGGAACATGGTGATCGTCTGGATCGTTTTTCCGAGACCCATGTCGTCGGCGAGACAACCGCCGAGGTTGTTGTCGTGGAGATATTTGATCCAGCGGACACCCCGGTCCTGATATGGGCGCAGGGTCGCGTGGAGTTCCTTCGTGTCGATTGTCTCTTTGTCGAGGTTGTTGAATCCTTCGTAGATCTCGCGCTGGCGCTCGATTCCGGGACCCTTCAGGCGTTCGTTCAGGAGGGCTTCGATTTCCGGCAGGTCGAAGAAGGAGATTTTCAGTTTGTCTCCGTTCCCGCGGTTATGGCGGAAGATTCGCTGGAGACGTTTCATGTAGGTGTCGTCGATTATGGCGCGGGTTCCGTCGGAGAGTTCGATGTAGTGGTCGCGTCCATAACGGTTCAGCAGGTCCGACAGCGAGATTGTTTCGCTGCCGACTTCGACGTTTGCGGTTCCTTCGAGGAAGTCTATGCCCGACGACAGATTGACATTCAATCGGGGTGTAACGGCCGTTACTTTATAGGATTTCAGTTTGTCGGTTCCGATGACGCGGTAGGTCGCCAGCAGCGACGGAAGGCCCCGGAAGATGAAACTGGATGCGAGTTCTTCGGGGAGTATGAATGTCTCGCCGTCGCGGTAGTATTCGCGCCCCTCGCGCTTTGTCGGCGCCGAGTCGACGATCTTTTCTCCGATCTCTTCCCGGTAGGGTTCCATTTCGATCGGTTCGATATCGCGGACGACGATTTTGTCTTCGGTCTCGCTGGCGACGCGAGTCAGGTCGAATTTGTCTGTCAGAGCCGGAGGGATTCGGTTGAAGGTCTGGCGGACACTCATGACGAGGGCGTTGTCGCTGTCGATCCGTTCGAAGATGATTGTCGGAACCCCTGTTTCCTTCGACCGGGCATAGATGACTTCACAGCCGTCGACGTCGATGTCGACGTTGTCTACATAGGAGAGGAAGACCGAGAGCATCGCAGGGATTTGGTCGGCCCGGAACGGTTTGCAGAATTCGGCCATGTTGATATAGTTGTCTCCGACCGAGAGTATGGGATAGACGGCGTGTCCGGCCAGAATGAAACTGTCCGAGAGGAACGTCACATCGTTAAGCGTCTCTCCTGTCGGCGCCGCGACTTCGACCGAAGCGGCGACCTTACGGCGGCTTTTCTCTTCCGGAGCCGGTTCTGCGTTCTGCTCCGGCTCGTCGAAGCGTATGCGGTAGGTTATGTGTGCGTTCTCGTCTGAGAAACTGATTGCCTCGCCGCGGCGGTCGATTACGTTGCCGGCCATCGAGAGCATGTAGAGCAACTGAGGGTTCTCGCGGAGTCTGACCCGGCCGTCCTGTTCGTCGCCCCAGACGATCGCTCCCGAGTTGCGATCCATTATGTTCGTTATAGCCTTGACGAGGTTCGACTTCGCTCCGGAGAAGTTCCTGTAGTCGGGGTTGACCGGTTTCTGTTCGCGGTCGACGATGACGACCGATTCGTCGCCGGGATTGCAGTCTGTGTCGAGCATAAACCAGATCTCTTCGCCGCGGCGGCTTCCTGTTGCCGCGTGTCTGACGAGCGGTTTGCTGAAATTCAATATGTCGGTTACTTCCATAGATCTCTTGTCTGGTACTATAACGCTGTTTCTTCGGATTTGGTTATAAGTGTTTGGCGTTTTTCCGGTATCTTAAACTTGAAGGAGACGGACACACTGACCTTCAGTGCTCCGTCTCCTTCGATTTTTCTTGGGTTCCTTACAGGCCGGGCTGGGATCAGGGAATCAGGTCGTAACTGCGGAAGACTTTGCGGATCTTTTCGAGGGCGGTTTCGACTTGTTCTTTTGTGTGGGTAGCCATCAGGCTGAAGCGGATCAGGGTGTCCTGTGGCGCGACGGCAGGCGACACAACCGGATTTACGAAGATCCCCTCTTCGAGAAGGTCGCGGGTGATGGCGAATGTCTTGAAGTTGTCGCGGATGAAGAGCGGAATGATCGGAGTCGAAGTGTTGCCGATCTCGCAGCCCATGTTGCGGAATCCTTCGAGAGCGAAGTTGGTCAGTTTCCAGAGGTTTTCCTGGCGTTCGGGTTCCTGCTGCATGATTTCGAGGGCCTTCATCGCTGCGGCGGTCGACGCCGGGGTGATGCTGGCGGTGAAGATATATGAGCGGGAGTGGTGGCGCAGGAAGTTGGTAATCGTCTTGTCGGTCGCGATAAAGCCGCCGAGCGAGGCGAACGATTTCGAGAATGTTCCCATGATCAGGTCGACATCTTTGGCGACGCCCTGTTCGTGACAGACTCCGCGTCCGCCTTTTCCGAAGACGCCGATGCCGTGGGCCTCGTCGACCATAACGCTGGCGTTATATTTCTTGGCGAGTTTGACGATCGAACGTACGTCGGCGACATCCCCCTCCATCGAGAAGACGCCGTCGGTGACGATCAGTTTGACTTTGTCGGGGTCGCAGCGCTGGAGTTGTTTCTCGAGCGACTCCATATCGTTGTGTTTGTATTTCAGACTCTGGGAGAACGAAAGGCGGCGTCCCTCGATGATCGATGCGTGGTCCTGTTCGTCCCAGAGGATATAGTCTTCGCGTCCGGTCAGGCAGGAGACTACGCCGAGGTTGACTTCGAATCCGGTCGAATAGATCATGACATCCTCCTTGCCGGTATACTCGGCGAGTTTGGCCTCGAGTTCTTTGTGGAGGTCGAGGGTTCCGTTAAGGAACGGCGAACCGGCGCACCCTGTGCCGTATTTGCGGGTGGCTTCGATTGCGGCTTCCTTTATACGGGGGTCGTTGACAAGTCCGCTGTAGCAGTTCGACCCGAACATCAGGACACGTTTTCCGTTTATGATAACTTCCGGGTCCTGTTCTGAGGAAATGGCGCGGAAATAGGGATAGACTCCGGCGGCTTTGGCTTCCTGAGGGGCGGTGTACTGCGATAGTTTCTGTTGAAGTAACTTCTTCATAGTTAATGTGATAGTGGTGATTTATGATTAACTATCCGAGCCGTTTGGTTTAACTCAGGCTGCAAAATTACAAAAAAAGTTTCGAATTGTTTAAAAACGCTAATGAAAGATTATGCCCGATTCACATTTTTTAAGCCATTGCCGGTTTGGCCGAAAAAAAGCCTCCGGAGGGGTCCGGAGGCTTTTTATGATGGCGGTGATTATTCGGGATTTTCTATGCCGGCGAGTTTCGGATCGATTATGATTCGGCCGCAGTATTCGCAGACGATGACTTTCTTGTGCATCTTGATCTCCATCTGGCGTTGCGGTGGTATCCGGTTGAAGCATCCGCCGCAGGCGTTGCGCTGGACATAGACGATGCCGAGGCCGTTGCGGGCGTTCTTGCGGATACGCTTGAAGGCGTTCAGCGTATATTCGTCGATCTCCCCTTCGAGCGCTTTTGCGCGGGTCCGGAGTTCCTCCTCTTCTTTGCGGGTCTCGCTGACGATTTCGTCGAGTTCGCGCTTCTTCTCCTCGAGGATCTGTTCCTGGTCGGCGAGGGTTTCCTGGGTGCGGGCGATATCTCCACGGCGGTCCTCGGTCAGGCGGCGGTATTCTTTGATATGCTTTTCCGAAAGTTCGATCTCGAGTGTCTGGAACTCGATCTCTTTCGAGAGGAGTTCATATTCGCGGTTGTTCCGGACGTTGTCGAGCTGCGACTTGTATTTTTCGATGTTAGCCTTGCTGTTGTTGATCTTCTCGTTTTCTTCGACCTCTTTGCGGCGAAGGTCTTCGATCTCACCCTCGTATTTGGCGATTCGGGTGTGGAGGCCTTTGATGACCGACTCGAGTTGCTCGACTTCGATCGGGAGTTCTCCGCGGACATCGCGGATCCGGTCGATCTGAGACAGAACCGTCTGCAGCTGATAGAGCGATTTCAAGCGCGATTCGACGCTGTTGGCCTGTTCGGATTTGTTCTTGTCGTTAGCCATGTTTGCTTACAAATATTGTATTGGATTTATTTCGTTCTTTGATATTCCGACTGCAAAGTTAGGAAATTTTTCGCTAATAATTCGATAAAAAATGTCCCGGGCGCATTGTTCGCTGTCGAAATGGCCTATGTCGACCAGGGCGATCTGCGACGAGAGGTCGACAAAGTCGTGGTAGCGGAGGTCGGCTGTTATCATGATCTGGGCGCGTAGGCTGATCGCGCGGCCGATCAGCGAGCCTCCCGCGCCGCCACAGAGGGCGACGCGACGGTAGCGGACCGGTTCTTCGCCCGGGGTATCCTCTCCGTCGAAGCGCGAGGCGCGGATACCCTGGCAGCCGAACCGTTCTTTCGCCATCAGGGCGATTTCGCGCGGTGTCATCGGCTTCGGAAGATTACCGATGCAGCCGAGTCCGTTCGGGTTCGATCCGGTCTCTACGGCGGTGAATTCGTATGCGGGCTCTTCGTAGGGGTGGACCTGGCGTAGGGCGTTCTCGACGGCTCCGCGGCGCCAGCGTGGCAGGAGCATCTCGAGACGGACCTCCGGACCGCTGTGGTAGGCGTATACCTCGCCGACTGCAGGCTCCGAGCCTTCGAGCGGACGGAAGGTCCCTTCGCCCTGTGTCGACCAACTGCAGGAGTCGTAGCGTCCGATTGTACCGGCTCCGGCGTCGAAAAGCGCCAGGCGAACCTCCTCGAGTTTTGCGGCCGGGACGAACACCGTCAGTTTCAACTGGTCGTTCATGCGCGGTTCGAGGACGGCGATATCCTCGAGACCGAGCATCTCGGCCATCTGCCGCGAGACGCCGTAGGAGGCACTGTCGAGCGCGGTATGGGAGGAGTATATGGCGATTCCGGAGGCGATGGCGCGGATGGCGACGCGTTCGGCCGGGATGGAGCCTGTCAGACGCTTCAGTCCGCGGAATATCAGCGGGTGATGGGAGATGACGAGGTTGTAGCCCCGCGCGACCGCTTCGTCGATGATGGCCTCGGTGCAGTCGACGCAGAGGAGCACGCCGCGACAGTCAGCCCCGGCGTCGCCGACCTGAAGCCCGCTGTTGTCCCAGTCTTCCTGGATCGACAGCGGGGCTTCGGCCTCGATTGCGTTCAGAATATCTCGTATTCTCATTCAGGTTACTCTTTCGGCAGGGCCAGAGCGATAGAGAGTTCGTCGAGTTGTTCGGGATCAATCTCCGACGGGGCGTCGATCATCATGTCGCGTCCGGAGTTGTTCTTCGGGAAGGCGATGACGTCGCGGATCGAGTCGAGACCGGCGAGAATCGAGACGAAGCGGTCGAAACCGAAGGCGAGTCCTCCGTGGGGGGGAGCACCGAACTTGAAGGCGTTCATCAGGAAGCCGAATTTATACTGGGCCTGTTCTTCGGTCAGGCCGAGCAGGCGGAACATACGGTCCTGGAGATCGGCCTCGTGGATTCGGATCGAGCCGCCGCCGAGTTCGTTTCCGTTGACAACCATGTCGTAGGCTGTCGCGCGAACCTCTCCTGTCGCTGTCTCGAGCAGGGCGAGGTCTTCGGGGTTAGGAGCGGTGAAGGGATGGTGCATGGCGTAGTAGCGCTGTGTCTCTTCGTCCCATTCGAACAGGGGGAAGTCGACAACCCAGAGACATGAGAATTTCTGGGGATCGCGAAGCCCGAGTTGCGAACCCATCTCGAGGCGGAGTTCGCAGAGTTGTTTGCGGGTCTTCATTGTCGGTCCGGCGAGAATCAGCATCAGGTCGCCAGGTTTGGCGTTGCCCCGTTCGAGCCATGCGCGGAGGTCGTCGTCGCCGTAGAATTTCGAGACTGAACTCTTGACCGAGCCGTCCTCTTCGAGTTTGACCCACATCATTCCCTTCGCTCCGATCTGGGGGCGCTTGACGAATTCGGTCAGTTTGTCGAGCTGCTTACGTGTATAGCCGGCGCAACCGGGAGCGACGATCGCCCCGACATATTCGGCGTCGTCGAGGACGGCGAAGCCGTGGCCGGACGTCAGGTCTTTCAGTTCGACGAATTCCATGCCGAAGCGGGTGTCGGGCTTGTCGCTGCCGTAGAGGCGCATGGCGTTGGCCCAGGTCATCCGCGGGAACGGTTCGGCAAAGTCGATCCCTTTGACATATTTGAATATATGCTTGACGAGGCCTTCGAACATCTGGAGAACATCCTCCTGTTCGACAAACGACATCTCACAGTCGATCTGGGTGAACTCGGGCTGGCGGTCGGCGCGGAGGTCTTCGTCGCGGAAGCATTTGACAATCTGGAAGTAGCGGTCGAATCCGCTGACCATCAGGAGTTGCTTGAAGGTCTGGGGCGACTGGGGAAGGGCATAGAACTGTCCGGGGTTCATGCGCGACGGTACGACAAAGTCGCGGGCGCCTTCGGGGGTCGATTTGATCAGCACCGGAGTTTCGACTTCGATAAATCCTTCTGCGTCGAGGTAGCGGCGGATTTCGAAGGCCATCTTGTGGCGCAACTCGAGGTTGCGGCGCACACATCCGCGGCGCAGGTCGAGGTAGCGGTATTTCATACGGAGGTCGTCGCCGCCGTCGGTATTGTCCTCAATCGTGAAGGGGGGGACCTCGCTGCGGTTGAGGATCGTCATTTCGTCGACATAGATCTCGATATCGCCTGTCGGCATGTTCGGGTTCTTGGCTGTCCGTTCGGCGACGCGTCCCTTGACCTGGATGACAAACTCGCGGCCGAGGTGTGATGCGCGGTCACATAATTCGGCATCCGATTCGTTGTCGAAAACGAGTTGGGTTATACCGTAACGGTCGCGGAGGTCGACGAATGTCATTCCTCCCATTTTTCTGGTGCGCTGCACCCATCCGGCGAGTGTCACCTCTTTACCGACGTCGGAAAGACGGAGTTCGCCGCAAGTTTTTGTTCTGAACATATCTGTGCGGTGGTTATGATATTACGTTTCAGGCGCCCTCGTTGTGAAAGGGCATTTTATGGGGCAAAATTACGAAATTTTCGCGAGACCGGATTGTTATGACGGGAAAAATCCGTAATTTCGCGTTATGAAACATCAGACAATCATTTTGGCCGACGATCCGTCGACCCGGACAAATCTTCTTCCGCTGACTTTCACACGCCCCGTCTCGGAACTCCGCCAGGGTATACTGACGCTGCGCCAGAAGTGGGAGCGCCGTTTCGATGACGCTCTCTTCGGCTATCAGACAGTAGATTATCTCTCGGCGAGGTTCGGCTTTGGCTTCGACCCCGAGGACCAGACGCTCTATATCGCTTCGGACATTTGCGCGACCGACAGTCTCGCGGCAGCCGTTTCGGCTCTTTCCCCCGGGGAAAATCTGGTCGAAGAGGGAACCGGGCGATGGATTGCCCGTCGCGGTCCGGAGGCTCTGTCTGAAAGTGTTTACGCCGGACCGGTCGACCGTATCTCTATGCTCTATGATATCTTCACAGGCAATGCCCGCGAACTCCTCCGCGATTTCGAACTTCTGACATCGCGACGCCGGAGTGCTCCGCTGAGCCCGACCTGCACCGTCATCGGCGACCCTTCGCTTCTCTTCCTCGAGGAGGGGGCTTCGGCCGAATGCGCGACATTCAACACAACCTCTGGCCCAATCTATCTCGGCGCGAATTCGACAGTGATGGAAGGATCCCATATCCGCGGCGGTTTCGCCGCGCTCGAACACAGTGTCGTCAATATGGGGGCGAAGATCTACGGCGCGACGACTCTCGGCCCCTGGTCGAAGGTCGGCGGCGAACTGAACAATGTCGTCATCATCGGCTACAGCAACAAGGCCCACGATGGATTCCTTGGCAACGCCGTGATTGGCGAATGGTGTAATATCGGCGGAGGAAGCACGGCGTCGAACCTGAAGAACGACTATACTGAGATAAAACTCTGGAACTATGCCCAGCGCCGCTTCGTCCGTACCGGCCTGCAGTTCTGCGGCCTGATCATGGGTGACCACTCGAAGGCCGGAATCAACACTATGTTCAATACGGCGACAGTCTTCGGTGTCGGCGTGAATTTCCACGGCTCGGGCTATCCGCGGAATTTCACCGCCTCTTTCTCCGAAGGGTCGACAGCCGGAATGAACGACCTGCCCGAACAGAAGTTCCTCCAGACGGCCCGCGCCGTCATGGCCCGCCGCGGTATCGAACTGACCGAGGTCGACCGCGAAATCTTTGCGGCTGTACGCCAGATTGCCGAGACTTATAAGTGAATATCCAATAATTTAACCTATCGATATTTATGAAATTCAATCAATTCGGAACCTTCGCACTGCCGGCCGCGATGGCTGTCGGCGCGATTCTTCCCGTGACGACCTCCTGCCAGAAGGCCAGACAGGCCGACCAGCAGGAACAGAAGCCGATGAACATCGTCTATATCATGACCGATGACCACACGGCCCAGATGATGAGCTGCTACGGCGGCCTGATCGAGACTCCGAATCTCGACCGTATCGCCCGCGACGGTGTGCGCTTCACCAACAGTTTCGTCGCCAACTCTCTCTCCGGACCGAGCCGCGCATGTATGCTGACCGGAAAACACAGCCATAAAAACGGCTTCACCGACAATACAACCTGTGTGTTCGACTCTTCGCAACCGACTTTCCCGAAATATCTCCAGGAGGCTGGCTATCAGACCGCTCTGTTCGGCAAATGGCACCTCGAAAGCCTTCCGACCGGCTTCGACAAGTGGGAGATCGTTCCGGGACAGGGTGACTACTATAACCCCGATTTCATCCAGATGAACGGAGACACGGTGACGCAGCACGGCTACCTGACCCATATGATCACCGACAAGAGCCTCGACTGGCTCGAGAATGACCGCGACAAGGACAAGCCTTTCTGCCTGCTGATCCACCACAAAGCGATCCACCGCAACTGGCTGGCCGACACCGCCGATCTGAAACTCTACGAGGACAAGGTCTTCCCTCTTCCCGCCAATTTCTTCGACGACTATGCCGGACGCGAGGCCGCCTCGACCGCCGAGATGCGTATCGCCGACCATATGGACCTGATCTACGACCTGAAGGTCGACCATCCGGGCGACACCTCGGCCCTTAAGGATCGCTACTACTCCTATATCGACCGCATGGACCCCGAACAGCGTGCAAAATGGGATGAATTCTATGCTGGTGTGATTAAAGACTTCGACTCGAAGAACCTGAGCGGCAAAGAACTTGCCGAATGGAAATACCAGCGCTATATGCGCGACTACGCGAAGGTCGTCAAGAGTCTCGACGACAATGTCGGGCGCGTGCTGAAATATCTCGAGGATAACGATATGCTCGACAACACGCTCGTCGTCTACACCTCCGACCAGGGTTTCTATATGGGCGAGCACGGCTGGTTCGACAAGCGCTTCATGTATGAGGAGTCGCTGAATACGCCTCTGGTCATGATGCTTCCGAAGGGACTCGATGCCCGCGGCGATATCCCGCAGATGGTTCAGAATATCGACTATGGTCCGACATTCCTCGATCTTGCAGGTGTCGAGGTGCCGGAGGATATGCAGGGTGTGTCGTTCGCTCCGCTGCTCCGCGGCGAACAGCCCGAGAACTGGCGCAATTCGATCTACTACCATTTCTATGAATATCCCGCCGAACATATGGTGAAACGCCACTACGGCGTTCGCGGCGAGCGCTACAAACTTGTCCACTTCTACAACGACATCGACCGCTGGGAACTCTACGATCTCCAGGAAGACCCGACCGAGATGAACAATCTCTATGGCAAGCCCGGAATGGAAGAGGTGACTGCTCAGATGATGGAGGAACTCCGCCAGCTCCAGGAGCAGTATGACGACCCGATCCGCGAAAAATACCCTATCGCCCCAATGAAGTGATCAGATTGGTCATAAAATAAATATGTGGCTGCGATACTCTTGTGTTGCAGCCACATATACTTTATGGGTGAACTATTTAGTCGTCAGCCTCTTCTTCTTCCTCCGTTTCGTCGGCGCTTTTGAAGAAGTCGGCCGAGAATTCAATCTGATGTTTGAAGAGTTCGCCGCAAAGGGCCTGAAGGCTTTCGATTGTTGTGTATTTCTGGAGGAATAGTTGGCGTAGAGCGCGCCATGACCTGACGCCGAATTTCCCTAGGATACGCTCATAGTTGAATATGTTCAACTTGCTGGTGACATCCCCCTCGTGATATTCGATAACCATTTTATATCCACGATATCCATCCTCAATTTCTATGGAATAGGGGAGCGAATCAGTCGATACAGGATTCAGGGACATATACAGGTTGTGATCCGACGCTCTTTCAAAATATTCCGACTGATTACGCATATATTCCTGCCAGAGTGAGTCTAATTTGGCTGACTCCTCTTCGCTAAGTACGATTCCCGAATGCCCGCCGGTCCAGTCTATGCCGGGAATTGCCGATGCAAGAGCGCGGCTGTCGAGCAACGGATATGCGTCGGGGTTTATCATTATCTGGAACTCTATGTCGCAGTATTGTGTCGGACGGTTTTTCCACGACCAGTCCTCTCCGGGATATGGTTTTGACGTCAGGACGCCGCGTGCTGCAATTCCGGTCTGGCCATATCCGACCTTCAGGAGGTAGAACGTATCACCTTCGTGTACATTCTCATAGTCCCATACTGACCAGTTCATGCCCAGATTGTCGCTGTCCGACATCGCACACTTTTCCAGGTCGCCGAGGAATCTCGCCATAGTGTATGACGAAAATCCCGGATTCCATTTCAAAATGACTGTGCTCATACTCTTCTTCGGGTCTTGTCAGGATTCCATCAGGAAGCGCTCGACATCGAGGGCTGCCTTGCAGCCGCTGCCGGCGGCCGTGATCGCCTGACGATAGCGGGGATCGGCAACATCTCCTGCGGCGAAGACTCCGGGGATGTTTGTAGCGGTTGTGTAGCCGTCGGTCTTGATGTAGCCATGTTCGTCGAGTTCGATCGCGGGTTCGAACAGACGGGTGTTCGGCTGATGGCCGATGGCGAGGAAGAATCCCTCGATCGGAAGATCGTAGCGGCGTTCCTGGTCGGTGCCTTTCCCTTCGATCAGGCGCGCTCCCTCGAGGAATTCGTCGCCGTAGAGCGATTCAGTCTGGGTGTTAAAGAGAATCTTGATGTTCTCCTTCTCGGCAACGCGTTTCTGCATGACTTTCGAGGCGCGGAGATAATCCTTGCGGACAATCATGAATACGTCTGAAGCGAGGTTGCTAAGATATAGCGCCTCCTCGCATGCGGTATCGCCGCCGCCTACGACGGCGATACGTCTTCCGCGGTAGAAGAAGCCGTCGCATGTTGCGCAGGCCGAAACACCCATTCCGTTATATTTTTTTTCGTCTGGCAGGCCGAGATATTTTGCTGTCGCTCCTGTCGAGATAATGATCGTGTCGGCCTCAATCTCAGTGCCGTCGTCGGCCTTGGCCTTGAACGGGCGCTTCGACAGGTCTACCTCGGTAATCAGCCCCGTCCGGATATTTGCGCCGAAGCGGAGAGCCTGTTTGCGCAGTTCGATCATCAGTTCCGGTCCGGTTATTCCGTTCGGGTGTCCGGGAAAGTTTTCGACTTCGGTCGTCGTCGTCAACTGTCCTCCCGGCTGATGCCCTTCGTAGAGTGTCGGGCAGAGGTTCGCGCGCGATGTATATATGGCGGCCGTGTATCCCGCCGGTCCCGATCCGATGATCAGGGTTTTTGTCTTAATCTGTTCCATATGTGAATTCTGGTTATTCTTTTTCGTATAATACAATCCGTGATATCCGTTTGTTCATCCTTTCGGAGGATCCGCGTCAGCGAAGGTCGACGGTCTTAGCCTTCGGGTGGCTCGACGGATCGTAGCGAAATGTCGAGTCGTCGTAGGCGACTCCACGGACAAAGCGTCTCATATTGAGTGTCAGTACCTCTCCCGATGACATTCGGATGACGATGCGCGAGGGGTATAGGGCTTCTTTCGGAACGCTGATGTCGACCCGCCGAATGTCCTGGTTCCCTTGTTTCGGTGTCAGAACGAGTGTGTTGAATTTCGAACTCTCCTGTTGGGGCGCGAGTTCGACGTTGTAGGCGTGGCGGAATGCGTCGATGATTGCGAAGGGGTTGATCTGCTGGAGTTCCTCCCCCTCGGGTTCGGTCAGGGTGACTTCGTTGACGTTCGGATTGTAGGTCCATTGTGTCTTGCCGTCATACCACGAGTCGATCATTGCCGATCTGACGGCGAAACGCGTGCCGTTGACGATCATGGTTCCGGCCATGGTTTCTTCGCCGGAAGTGACCGTATAGTCTGTCTCGATCGATCCTTTCGCCTTGCACCAAGCGACAACCCTGTCGAGCAGGTCGTCGCCGCTTCCAGCCGCCGCAGACGGAAGCGTGATTGAGGCGAGTATTATTGTTGCCAGTATTGTTCTTAGTATTCCCATTGTGTCTTGTCAGTTGATTCCTTTGTTCTCGAGGAAGCGCTCGAGCGCGAGCGAGTCGATCAGTACCTGTCGCGGTTTCGCACCCTGCTGTGCACCGACGACCCCGAATTGCTCGAGTTGCTCCATAATCTTACGCGCGCGCGGGTAGCCGATCGTATAGCGCGTCTGTAGCGACGATGCCGAGGCTGTCCCGGTCGCGACGACCCAGCGTGCGACATCGGGGAAGAGCGGATCGACATCCCCGACCGCTCCGGCGTTCATCTCCGAACCATCGCCGAGAATCTCGGGGAGGAGATACGGCTCGGGATAGCCGATCTGGTCTCCGATTGAGTCGCAAATCGCCTGGACCTCCTCGGTCTCGATCAGGGCGCACTGAACGCGGTCTATGATGCCGTCGCGAGAGAAAAGCATGTCGCCGCGGCCGATCAGCTGGTTGGCTCCCGGGCGGTCGAGGATCGTCCGCGAGTCGACCATCTGGAACACACGGAAGGCGATTCGTCCCGGGAAGTTCGCCTTGATGATGCCGGTGATGACGTTCGTCGAGGGGCGCTGTGTCGCCAGAATCAGGTGGATGCCGACGGCGCGTGCCTTCTGGGCGATTCGTGCAATCGGCTGTTCGACCTCTTTCCCCGATGTCATAATCAGGTCGGCGAACTCGTCGACGACAACGACGATGTAGGGAAGGTAACGGTGGCCTTTGTCGGGGTTGAGCGAGCGTTGCTGGAATTTCCGGTTATATTCCGAGATGGAACGCACGTAGGCATCCTTCAGCAGGGCGTAGCGGTTGTCCATCTCGACGCAGAGGGAGTTGAGGGTCGGGACAACCTTCTGCGGGTCGGTTATGATCGCGCTCTCTTCGTCGGGGAGTTTCGCGAGATAGTGATTCTCGATTTTGTTGTAGAGCGAGAATTCGACCATCTTCGGGTCGACCATGACGAATTTCAGTTCGGCCGGATGCTTCTTGTAGAGCAGTGAGGCGATGATCGTGTTGAGCCCTACCGATTTGCCCATACCGGTGGCACCGGCAACTAGAAGGTGGGGCATCTTCGTCAGGTCGGCGATGTAGACTTTGTTTGAGATCGTGACACCCATCGCCATCGGCAGTTCCATCCGGCATTCCTGGAAATCGCGCGAGCCGAGGATGCTGCGTATCCTGACAACCTGTGGAGCCTTGTTCGGAACTTCGATACCGACGGTTTCTTTGCCCGGTATCGGAGCGATGATACGGGTGCCGACTGCGGCAATCGAGCGGGCGATATCATCCTCGAGACTCTTGATTCTTGCAATTCTGACTCCCTCGGCCGGGACAATCTCGTAGAGTGTAACTGTAGGACCGATTGTTGCCTCGATATGTGAAATCGGTGTGCCGAAACTGTTCAGGATCGCCGTGATTCGTTTCTTGTCCTCCTCCTGTTCGCTGACGTCGATTGTCAGGCTCTGTTCGTTCGCCGGAATCAGGAGGTCGAGCGCCGGAAAACGATAGCGCGAGAGTTCGGCCGTCGGGTCGTAGGCGTCGCGCTGTTCGGTTTTCGCCTCTTCGATTTCGGGAGCGGTGCGGAAAGTCGCGCTCGGTTCGGTCTCAGTTGCTGCCATCTCGATTTTTTCGGTTTTTTCGCTGTTCCCGGTCTCTGTCAGACGATTTGCGGGGAGTACTTCGATTTTTTGCGCGGCGATATGCTCGCGTTGGGTAGGGATGGCTGCGGCTTTTGTTTCGTCGGGGGCGTTGTCTTCGACCGTGAAGTCATCGCGGTCGGTGTAGTTGTCTGTGGGTGTGTCGTCTATATCCTCGAGCGTGGCCTGGGGCCGGGGGGAAGGGAGACGGCTTTCGTCGATGATGATCGGCTCGTGGATCTCTGCTTCGGTCATCGTCGCGACCGGCTCCGATGTTCCGGTCGTTTCCTTCTGAGCGCTCCGCTCTGTCGTTTCGATGTTGACGCTCTGGCGAGGAGCGGTTTCCCCGGCGGGTGTTCCTGCTTCGGCGGGGGCTTCGGCTGTTTCGGCGACCTCGCGGCGCTCGTTCTCATTGCGCACTTCGGTCCGCAGCCGCCGGTAGCGGTCGATGACCATCGTCACGAAGGCGGTCAGTTCGTGGAGAAATATGACGGCGAGGATCAGCAGCAGTGCGACGCAGAGAATGACGTTGCCGACACTGTTGAACAGGTCGTTGACGATCGTGTTGATATAGAATCCGTGCTCTCCGCCCCAGTGGAACGTCGATACGAAGTTGAGCGAAAGAAATCCGGCGATGATCGAGACCGATATCGCCGAGAAAAGCGATTTGACCGTCAGAGACGGAATGTTGAATTTGTGGGCGCGGACCAGTGCGAGTCCGAGGCAGACAAGATATCCTATTATTATAAACGATCCGAATCCGAGCCACCTCGACAGAAAGGTGTTGGCCAGCAGCGCTCCGAGTACACCTCCGGCGTTGCCGACGGTTTCGCTCGACCCCATGGCGAGTTCGCTCTGGTCTGCTGCACCGGTATTGAAAAACGAGATTGTGACGATTAGAAAATAGAGCGACGCGCAGAGCGTGATTACTCCGAGCATCGATGTGAAACGGCCGTCCTTGAAAAACGACAGATTGATTGACATGTCGATACCCTGGAGGGCGCCGCCGCGCTCGGTGTCGCCTCGGTCGGTGCCTGTTGCGGTTCGGTTGACCCTGTCACTGCTGGTAGGTCTGGAGGTCGATGCCCGTGCCGCGTTTCTTCCGGCTGGAACGTCGGTTGAGCGGCGTCGTTCGGCTGCCGCTTCGGTCGCTGAACCGGATGTCGTTGTTGCCTGGCGCGACGTGCCCACGCCCTGGCGCTCGACGGCCGGAGTTTGCTGCCGCCGGGGTTGTTCTGTCTCGCGACTGTCGCTGTCTTCGCCGGGAATGAAATCGCGTGTTGTTCGGATATTGAGCGGTTCGAACGGATCGTCGATTGCGTCCGGATCGAACCCATCGGTTGCTATGTTGTCCATATATTGAGTAGGCTTTTGTGTGTAATAGAGTACAAAATTAGGAAAAAACTGTCGATAGACACCATATAATTCTGTTAAAAGTTCTCAGTAATTTATCCCGAAGTTCTGTCGTGTCTGCCGTGTGAAATTTTATTTCATTGTCTGATAGTGCAATGTGATTTTTCTTGAAAAATAATTGCGAAAATATTTGGTCAGTTCGGAGAAAGGTAGTAATTTTGCACTCGCTTTTGAGAACGACACCGCAGCGGCGGTGCGAAGCCGAAAGGAGAAACGCTCCCGGTGGCCGGAAAGTTCGAAAAAAGTGTTAAAAATTTGCGGGGTTCAAATTTTGGTTGTAACTTTGCAAAACCTTTCGGACGGGCCGCCCGACGGCGGGAGTCCGGCAAGAGAACATTGACATAATTGCAATAGACGAAGTAGTACAAGAGACGGTTTCCAGACCCTTCGGGGTCTGAGCAAACAACTCTGTCAATTCAAGAAATCAAGCAAACGGAATGAGTCGGACGACGTTTTCGGAGTTGGTTTTCTTTATTCGGTCTGAGGCTGGAAACAGTCGGATGCGAAAGCAAAAAGAAAAAAAAGAAAACAAGATACAACAACGAAGAGTTT
>JAMPGR010000060.1 GCA_023663805.1 Clostridium sp.
TAAATAACCGATCAACAAAAATATCAATGAAACGAATCACATTTCTCAGCCTTCTTCTCGCGGCGGCGCTCGGCGCCGCCGCTGCCGAACCGGTAGTCCTCCCCCTCTGGCCCGACGGAATGCCGAACGACAACGGCCTGACTGCCGCCGACGAACAAACCCAGCCCGGTTGGATAATGTCTGTCGCCGTTCCGGAACTGACCGTCTATCCCGCCGACAAACCGACTGGTATGGCGATAGTCGCTTGTCCGGGAGGGGGATACGCGGGAGTCGCCATCGACAACGAGGGCCACAATTTCTCCGGCTGGATGAACGACCGGGGTATTACCTATGCCGTACTGCGCTACCGCATGCCGAACAAGGGTCACTACGATGTTCCGCTGAGCGACGCCGAGCAAGCAATGAAGATTATGTGCGAACATGCCGAACAATGGGGCCTCGACCCCGATAATATCGGAATTATGGGGTCGTCGGCCGGAGGACATCTTGCTTCGACCCTCGCGACCCACTACTCCTCGCCCGAAACCCGGCCCGCGTTCCAGATACTCCTTTATCCGGTCATCACGATGGGACGCCCGACCCACGGTGGCTCGCGCGAGAACCTGCTCGGCGAAAACCCCTCGCCGGAACTGATCAGCCTTTTCTCTAACGATCAGCAGGTCACTTCCGAAACGCCCCGGGCCTTCATAGCCGTCACATCCGACGACACGGTCGTTCCGCTTGTCAACAGCCTCTGCTACACCGAAGCCCTGGCCGACCACGGCGTTCCGGTGTCGCTCCATGTCTACCCCCGCGGGAACCACGGCTTCGGATTCCAGGACGCATTCCCCTACAAGGCTCTCTGGCTCGAAGAACTCGACAACTGGCTTAAACCCTGACCTGAGTCCGCATTGCTCGCCGTGACCGAACTATTTTTGTTCGGATTTCTGACGAAATTCCGTTGGTGTCTGACCCGTCACACGCTTAAAGATACGCGACAGATGGGCCGGATACTCGAACCCGAGCGAATATGCGATCTGCGCGACATCATCACGGCTGCCGATGAGCAGTTGTTTAGCATGTGAAACGATATGGCGCGTAATTATCTCCTTCGGAGTCAACCCGGTCTCTTTCCGAACCAGATCACTGAAATAGTTCGGCGTAAGACACGCCCTCTCAGCGAAATATGCGACCGACGGAACACTACGGCTTCCGCCGGTCGGATTTTTATAGTACATCTTCAGGTCTCGGTTGAACCGCGCGACAACCTCTGAGTTGACTTTGTGGCGGGTAATGAACTGGCGGTCGTAGTAGCGGTCGACATACTCGAGAAGTACCTGAATATTAGCCGACAAAAGCGCCGCGGTATGGCTGTCGACCGGATGCTCGAGTTCGTGCCGTATCATGTCGAGGCAATAGACAAACCTGGCGCGCTCGTCGTCCGACAGATGAAGCGACTCCATCTCCGAGTAGTCGAAAAACCGGAATTCACCGATTTTATCGGCTAGCGGAGTCCCATAAATCAGATCGGGATGGAACATTAGCCCGACAACATCGGGCGCGATCTCATCGCGCTCCATCTCGACATCGACCAACTGCCCCGGAGAGAAACTGACGACAGTTCCCTCCTGGTAGTCATACTGACGTCGGCCGTAGCGGATCGAACAGTTCGAATTGTTCTTCAGGAACAGGGCGTAAACGCCGTAGTTCATACGGACATGATTAACGGTCTGTTCGGCCTCCTTCAGGTCGATGACCGTCACCAGCGGGTGGAGCGTTCGCAGACCATACAGTTTGTTGTATGCGTCGATCGAATCGAGATTGACTATTGGATTTTCCATATTGCAAATTTAGCCTATTTCGACGGATATTCAACCGTCATCCGTTATTTTGGTTATCATATCCGACAATTGTATTAATCCCGGACGACGTTTTCGTTGTTACTTTGCCGTATGAAATCGATAATTTTGTCAGCAGCACTGGCTATCGGTGCGCTGACCGCAACACCACAACAAGTTATGGAAAACCCTAACACAAACAGATCTCCCGCTCCGGTCGAGTCGCTGGAGTTGACTCAGGAATGGGACAAAGTGTTCCCGAAAAGCGACAAGGTCGACCATCGGAAGGTCACCTTTGTTAACCGCTATGGCATAACTCTCGCCGCCGACATGTATACTCCGAAGGGAGCCAGCGGCAAACTCCCGGCAATCGCCGTCAGCGGTCCGTTCGGGGCGGTCAAGGAACAGTCAAGCGGACTCTACGCCCAGCAACTCGCCGAACGCGGGTTCCTCACTATTGCATTCGATCCTTCCTTTACCGGCGAAAGTGGCGGTATGCCCCGGCGCGTTGCATCCCCCGACATCAATGTCGAGGACTTCTCTGCAGCGGTCGACTTCCTGATGGTTCAGCCGAACGTCGACACCTCCCGGGTTGGTATTCTCGGCGTATGTGGATGGGGCGGAATCGCAATCCAGGCCGCGATCAACGATCCGCGCATCAAGGCTACCGTCGCCTCGACGATGTACGACATGACCCGTGTAAACGCGAACGGATATTTCGACAGCGAGAACTCTGCCGAACAGCGAAACGCCAAACGCGCCGCAATGGCCGCCCAGCGCACCGAAGACTACCGTAACGGAAACTACGCCCGCGGCGGCGGTGTCGTCGATCCCCTCCCCGACGATGCTCCTCAGTTTGTCAAGGACTACCACGCATACTACAAGACCCCGCGTGGCTTCCACCCCCGCAGCGGCAACTCGACCGACGGATGGAACGTCACCTCGAATCTTCCGTTCATCAACTTCCGTTTCTTCGAATATGCCGGCGAACTCGAGAATGCCGTTCTGATTGTCCATGGCGACGCTGCCCACTCCTATTACTTCGGACGCGACACCTTCGCCAAACTGAAGGGTGACAACAAACAGATGCTGACCGTCAAGGGCGCAAGCCACTGCGACCTCTACGACCAGATCGACATCATTCCCTTCGACGAAATCGCCGCTTTCTATAACGAATACCTAAGATGACAATCGAACGCTTCCGCCAGATGATCGCCGAGGGGCGTCCGCTCGAGGGTGACGAAATGATTCGCTTTATGCGCGACCAGAGCGACATCTCCCGGCGGCTCCAATTCGACCTGAACTGCCGCTATAATTCGCCGGAGGAGATCAGACAACTGTTCGGAGAGATTACCGGCCAGGAGATCGACGAAGGATTCCGGCTTTTCCCGCCGTTCTATACAGACTTCGGACGGAACACACACGTCGGCCGGAACGTCTTCATCAACTCCTGCTGCCACTTCCAGGACCAGGGAGGAATCTACATCGGCGACGGATGCCTGATAGGCCACTGTGTAGTCCTGGCGACGCTGAACCACGAACACGATCCAGCCCGGCGCCAGAATCTCACCCACGCTCCGATCCGGATCGGAAACGGCGTCTGGATCGGTGCGAACGTGACGGTCACGGCCGGCGTTACCATTGGTGACAATGCAATCGTCGCCGCCGGAGCAGTTGTGACACGCGATGTTCCTCCCAATATGATTGTCGGCGGAGTCCCCGCCCGCATCATAAAACACATCTGACAAGAGGCCGTCCCGGTATCGGGGTCGGCCTCTTCGATTAGAAATTCGTCCGGAAAACGACGCGTACATCCGCCGGACTGACCCAGTCGCAGATCTCGACGGTTCCGTCGCCGTCGAGACCGTTGCTGAACACGGCCGTGCAGTCGTCGGTCAGAGCCGCGTCGACCTTGAAGAGCGTCCAGCGGCGTCCGGCAGCGTCGGTCTCGATGCCAATCGGAGCGCACCCCTTGTTGTACTTCTGATCCAGGACCGGCCCCGAGTCGCAGCGACAGCCCATAGCAAACCGGTTGCTGCGGAAGCAGAGGAGATTAACGACAAACAGCCGGTATCCTGTCTGGAGCCCGCCCCCGGGAGTCATGTAGACCGGCACGAACGGATTAGCCGGGAGATTGAATTTCGCTCCAGGAAGGTAGCCCGAGTCCGTGTTGTAGTAATCGTTACCGCCGACTCCCAGGAGCGACCTCAGACGTCCGGTCGCTGCCTCGTCTGCGGTGTCGCCGCCGCCAAGCAGTCTGACCGCGGCATAGTATGCGACGAACGACGCGAGCCTGGCATCCCCGAGTCGGTCGAGCGTCAGGTAGTTATCCTCCCCGGCGGTGCGTCCGACGACGTATTTGGCGAAGCGGTGCTTGAAGTCGATGTTCCCGAGTAGTTCTGTCGTCAGCGTCCGGTCGAAGGGAGTATCGATCCATAGTTTCAAGAAATCCTCGTAGCGGCGCAACAGATCCTCCTTCCCGCTGGCGACAAGGAAGTCACGCAGATATTCATGTATCAGTTCCATAGTTTCGTCGTATTGAATCCGGCCACAAATATAGCCATAAATAACGACCCGGCGCACAGCCTCCCCAATATATTTTTATCACTCAGTCAGACGAGGTATTGTTCGCCGTGCGGGCATCTGGGCCCACGTATGCGCCAGACGACGTGCATCCAGAATGTTATATACCGCACTCAAGTTTCGGATTTGGTAATATAATTACTACTCAACAAGTTATATATATGTTTAGCCTCGCCCGAAGGGCGTCCCTCTGCATAACCGCATGCAAGCGAGTGTTGCGAGCTTGCTTGCGGCAGATCCTGTACGGGTCGTTGCGCCCGTAGGGTGCTACTCTGTACAATTGTCACCCTTAAATTACGAAAAATATGCCAATAGCACAGCAACTAAAGACAGATAAGTTGTGGTTGCCTTGACTTTTTATTTTACCGGTGTAAAAATCCCCAAATTTTTATGTACCTTTGCAAAAAATATTATGAACCCTACAGGAATAGTATTTTGGTCCTCCAATGCTGAAAACGCCTCATAGAGACAGTCCGATTGTGTCCTTGCTTACCGGCTCGTCCAAAACGACTTTAGCCTGTTCGGCAAGAAGTCGCAAGGTCCAGCGTGCATGTCCTTCCGGACACGGGCCACAGGCTATTTTTATAATCTCCGTCTCCGCTCTTCCATCCATTTTCTTGTTGGCTGTGTCGGAATTCGGATTCCTGTTGATATGAAGTACTTGCTCCAGGCCTCCCTCGGCATATTCTTTGACAACCTTCCTGACCGAACTCAGAGATGTGCCGGATTTCTTTCCTATTACCTCGTAAGAATATTCCTTGTTGTGCGCGGTGTCGAGAAGAAGCAAAATCTGGATTCTCCCCTTCAGAGTTTTCCCCGTTTTGGTGGAACGCATCTTTCTTTTGAGTTCCTTCACATGTTCGTCTGTGAATGTCACAATATGGATTCTCGGTCTTGCCATAACTATATTCAATATGTTGATTTTCAGTAGCAAAATTAACAAAAAAATACACGACATATACAATGGGTAGAAAGTTAAAGAATATTAATATTTAATATGATTGATACTATACACTGGAAGGTTTCCGTGGGCGAGCCCGCAGAGCGGGCTACGTCTTTAGCTATATTTATGTGGTGTTGAGAATGCACAACTCTATTTTGACTACAATATAAATCATTGATAATATTCCATAACCGAAACTTGAGTTATAAACGCTTCTCCATTTTGGAAACTGCGGGCTCAGAGCATTCCATTGACACCCTGTCTTTCACCAGATAAAGCTTAGCGTCTATGAGTTTCATAGTATCGTTACGCCTTTTGCGGCGGAACAGTTCTGCGCCGCAGCCATTGTCAGGAATATTCTTCTGGTTAACTTGCCCAGACGGTTATAAAAGAGACACTTGAACGATGTTTGATTAAGGTAGGCACTCCCGAAGGAACAAATCGTAGAGATATAGCTTACATCCCGGCTTGGGGATAGGTTTATGTCATTTCATGTCAAAAAATATAATCATGCGCAGTCAATATTAAAGTGATTGCGCTTGACTTTGCTTAATATCAGGAGGTTATATTTATTGCCTTTATGTTATGGTTATGTCATAGCACTCCCGACATTGAGAGGGAGAAAGAGTCATAGAATGGGAATTTCTAGCAACCGATGTAGAGAGTATCGGGGGTAGGTAAACTGCAGTATTATACTACGCGGGCGAGGTTTTGAGCCTGAAG
>JAMPGR010000061.1 GCA_023663805.1 Clostridium sp.
TCGGCCGACGAACTCGACCGTTTCGCCCGGCGGATCGCCGCAGGGGCATCCCCCGCTGTCCTCTCGCTGATTGACAATCTCCGCGCCGAAGGTTGCAAACTTCTGCTGACGTCGGCTTCGCCCGAGTCGTACGTCAGGCTGATCGGCCGGCTCTGCGGCTTCGACTACAGCCGCGGGACACCCCTGTCGCCGTCGCCGGAGACCTATGTCGAGAACCGGGGCGAAGCGAAGGTCCGCTCCCTCAGGGAGTTGCTCGAGGCGACGGGGGGGGTACTCCGGGCCGTCGTGACAGACCATAGCGACGACATTCCGCTGATGGGCTGCAACAGCGGGACGAACTATCTTGTCGGGCCGCGCGCCCGGACCATCCGCGCCGTTCGCGAAGCCGGGATCGACTTCGCGACGATCCGTCGATAATTCCGGCTGCGATTGTTTGGATTCCGATGTTTTTTCGTAACTTTGCAACCTGATTAACCAAACAAGAAAACAAGAATATGTTCAATAAAATCATCTCGATTTCCGGCCGTCCCGGACTCTACCGCCTCGTTTCGCAAGGCCGCAACATGCTGATTGTCGAATCGTTGGCTGACGGCAGGCGCTTCCCCGCCTACGCCCGCGACCGTGTCATTTCGCTGGCCGACGTCTCGATGTTCACCAACGACGGCGACGTTCCCCTGGGCGACGTCCTGACCGCTGCCTTCGAAAAAACCGAAGGCCAGCCCGTCGACTTCAAGTCTCTCGAGAAAGAGGGGAAACTCCGCGACTTCTTCGGCGAAATCCTCCCCGACTTCGACCGCGACCGTGTCCGCGACACCGACATCCGGAAACTGTTCCAGTGGTACAACCAGTTGATTGCCGCCGGCGTCACCAGGTTCAAGAACGACGAGATCGCCGAAGACCAGGCCGCCGAAGCCGCCGAGGCTGCCGACGACCAGGAGAAGGAAAGCAAGTAATCGAACCCCATTGCTGACAACGAGGTGAAGCCCTATCGATCACCCTACACAGCCGATGACCGGTTCTTCGACCTGGTCGACAACGATTTCGACATACTCCCGATTGTCAGCCGGTTTTCGATTCCGCTCGGTTTCGGAAACCGGACAATCGGTCAGGTATGCCGGGAAAACGGCCTGTCGACCGATCTGTTCCTGCTGGTTGTCAATTTCATTATAACAGGAGAAATCGACGACGACACCGCAAGCCGTCTCGACCCGATCCCCCTGGTCGAATTTCTGAGGAATTCCCACGAATATTTCCTCTCCTATAAATTCCCGCATATCCGGGGGAATCTCGCCGGCGCGCTCGATCCGGCGCATACGGAAATCAATCCGGCAATCCTGCGCTACTTCGACGACTATGTCGCGGAAGTCGTTAGCCATTTCCGCCATGAAGAGGAGACCCTCTTCCCATACATCGCCGGACTTGCCGCCCGGAATCCGGGAAATACAGCGCCCGGCAATTACAACATAAAGACCTTCAGGCTCCATCACCACGAGATCGACAGCAAACTCTCCGACCTGAAGAATGTCATCCTGAAATTCTACACGACTTCGATGCGCGACCGGATGTACGATGCGGTTGTCGATATCTATAACTGCGAGGCCGACATCCGTAACCACGCCGACATCGAAAACCGTATACTCGTGCCGCTGATCGAACGCCTCGAGGCCGAGCGAACGGGCGAAACAAAAGAAGACAGACAATGAGGCAGTTGACCGTCGCTATTCACCTTCCCTCCCCTCTGCTGCGCATCGCCGTCGGAGACTTGCTGAAACGCCAGCGCGATTTCTCGACCACGATTGTCGACATACCCGATCCGGCCGCCGCGGTCGGCACCGATGCCGGCCTGCTCGACGAAAAAGGGATCTCGCTCCTTCTTGCCGACACGTCGCTGACGCCGCCGTCGCTGATCGAATATGCCCGCCGCGAGTGGAACGCCCCGGTCGTCGGGATAGTCACCGGCGCGCCTCTGCCCCAGGTCACACGCCTGCTCGACGACACGGCCAGCATCTACGATCCGGCCGAGAAGATCCTGACAATCATCCGGAAACACCTCGAAAGCGAAAAGGCCGAGCCCCAGAAGGAACTGAGTCCGCGCGAGAAAGAGATCGTCGTCGGAATCGTCAAGGGTCTGTCGAACAAAGAGATCGCCAACGAAATCAATGTCTCGGTCAACACCGTGATGACCCATCGCCGCAACATCGCCGCCAAACTACAGATCCACTCGACCGCCGGCCTGACAATCTATGCTCTCGTCAGCAATCTCGTCACGCTCGAAGAAGCAAAATCAGGCAGCATAAGTCAGTAATCAACAATCACATACACACCCCACCGGATTATTCCGAAAAAAATAATCCGGCACGTTCGCTTGCGTATCTGACAACAAATTTGTAATTTTGGATGAAATTTTGACTGAATCATATATGATCACATACAATACACAGCTCAAGCATCTCGTTCTTCCAGAATATGGACGGAATATCCAGCAGATGGTCGACCACTGCCGGACAATCGAGGACCGCGAGGAGCGCAACCGCTGCGCCCGGGCGATTATCCAGACAATGGGGAACCTCTTCCCCGAACTCCGGGATACCCCGGATTATACCCACAAACTCTGGGACCACCTCGCGATTATGGCCGATTTCGACCTCGACATCGACTACCCCTGCGAAGTCGTCCGCCCCGACGAACTCGGGACGCTCCCCGAGCCTGTCCCCTACACCTCGGGGGGAATGCGGTTCCGACACTACGGCGCGTCGCTCCAGCATATGATCGACCAGGCGTCGATCATGGAGAACGGCCCCGAACGTGACGAACTCGTCCGTCTGCTGGCGAACCATATGAAGAAACTCCTCCTGGCGGTCAACCGCGACGGCGTCGACGACGAGCGTGTCTTCCGCGACCTCTGCGAACTCTCGAAGGGCGCGATCAACATCCATCCCTCCCAGATGCGTCTCCACGAATTCCGCGAGGCGCCCCAGCCGCAGGGGGGCAAAAAGAAAAAGAAAAAATGATCCGCCCCGACGATCTGACCGAGGCCGGACGTTTCGGACAGCCCCACGCGCTGAAGGGCGAAATCAACCTTTTCCCCGACGATGCGCCCCCCTCGCCGGGCGATTTCCTCTTCGTCGACATCGATTCGACGATGATCCCCTTCGAGGTCCGGGCCATCCGCCGCCGCGGCGAGGGAGCATGGCTGGTCACTCTGGCCGACTGCTCCAGCGCCGACGATGTCGCCCTGCTCCGCAACTGCCCCTATATGGTTCCCGACCAGACCGCGTCCGGCAACGACAGCGGGAATGAGGAGGAGGGGTTCTACGCCTCGGACCTGGTTGGGTTCTTCGTCTTCGATTCCAAAACGGGAGAAATCGTCGGGACGGTCAGCGACTACGACGATTCGACGATGAACACCCTGCTGATCGTCACGACACCGTCCGGACGCGAACTCTACATACCCTTCGCCGAAGCCTATATCGACGCGGTCGACCCCGAAACCAGCGCAATAACCGTCTCGCTCCCCGAAGGGTTCGAACAACTGAATGACTGACAACAACAACGACAACAACCGAATAACCATACCAGACAAACAGAACTGATGAAAGAATACGACGAACAGGATGCAATCGCAGCCATCACAGAATATATCGGCGGCCGTCTCCCCGACGGCGTGACCGACGACACTATCTACGAAATCATCGACCTTATGTTCGACTTCTTCGAACAGGAGAACGAGGATGAGGATTCGCTGTTCGACCTCTTCGACATCGACCAGAACGGCCGCGTTGTCCGCGACGGTGTCCTCGATCCGCTCTACGACTATGTCGCCCGGGAACTTAATCGCTCGATGCCATTCGGAACAGGACTGGCTCCCGAAATGATCCGGGATATCGTCGACGGTGAACTTCTCTACGAACTCTCGCTCGAACAATAAAGCGATTTCGGAATCTGCTACTCTCCGACAGACAACCAATGCCGAGTTTTCTCCGAAATATTATACTTCTGATTGCTGCAGTTCTGCTCATGGCGGCCGGCGCGTCGGCACAGGAACCTGAGGAGTCTTCCTCCTCCGGATCCGACCCCTACGCAGGTTATGCCGAGGATATTTATATGGATATGGATCTCGAGCCGAACATCGCGACACCCGTCGTCCCCGACCGGGCGAGGGAGGTGCTACGCACCTATGTCGTCAAACTTGCCAAGTCGCTACAGCCGACTTTCCAGGTTGATATGATCCGCGACGGAGAGGTAATGATTATCTCGATTCCGACCGACGATCTCTTCCTCCCGAACGATACGCTTCTGGCCCCGTTCTCCTCGCGCGTACTCCCGAAACTGTTACCGCTGATGTCCGACCCATATCGATGGAAGGTGCTGATCAGCATGAACACCGATGACACCGGCTCGGTCTCCTACCGCGACGCGCTCTCCCAGGCGCGCCTCAACTCGGTCTACGACTGGATGATCGACCACATCGTCAGTGGCGAAATCAGTGAGGACTTGATAATCATACCCTTCTCTATGGCGTCAGATGACCCGCTCGAACCGAACGACACCCGCGCCCACCGCCGGACAAATCGTCGGCTCGACGTCTACTTCGTCCCCGGTCCGAAACTGATAACCGAAGCCGACAGCGGACAACTCTGAGCCTGATCCGGGACAATTACTCCCAGCCTCCACCCACCACCACGACAAGACAATGAACAACATCGATACAGACCAAAATCAAGTTGAATCGAAGACCATCGAACACGATGGCGTCGCGATGGCCTATACCGTCGCCGGTCCTGCCGGTGCAACGCCGGTCCTGCTGATGCACGGATGGGGGTGTGACCACACAACCCTCGTCTCAATCGAGAAACCGCTGACTCCGGAGTTCCGCGTCTACAACGTCGATTTCCCCGGATTCGGACGGTCGACCGAACCCGCCGAAATCTGGGGGGTCGACCGCTATGCCTCCCTGATCGAGCGTCTGATCGAGGTCGAGAAAATCGACCGTCCGGTTCTGCTCGGACATTCGTTCGGCGGCCGCGTTGCGATCGTTCTCGGCGCCCGCCGCGATGACATCCGGAAAATCATTCTGGTCGATTCGGCCGGCGTCAAACCTCGCCGCTCGCTCCGGCGCCGCATCTCCAACTCCTTCTACCAACTCGGCAAACGGCTGACCCGCCTACTTCTTCCCCGCGACAAGGCCGAACGGATAATCGCCGAACGCGCCGCCCGGCGCGCCTCGGCCGACTACCGCGCGGCCTCCCCGATGATGAGGCAGATACTGAGCCGGGTAGTCAACGAAGACCTCTGCGACCGCATGCCCGCGATCAAGGCGCCGACCCTGCTGGTCTGGGGGGAGAACGACACGGCGACCCCCCTGGCAGATGCCCGCCTGATGGAGAAACTGATCCCCGGTAGCGGGCTGGTCGCATTCCCCGGCTGCGGCCACTACTCCTTCCTCGACAACCCCGTCCAATTCAAAGCAGTCATAAACTCTTTCCTCCATTCATAACTCCTATGATTACCTTCACATCTGTCATCTGTCTCGTTGCCGCCCTGGCAACCCTGACGGCAATACTGCTGGAATTCAAGCGCACGCTGATGATGCTCCAGCAGAATTCATACCGTAACGACCGATACCTCCGCTGGATGAAATC
>JAMPGR010000062.1 GCA_023663805.1 Clostridium sp.
TTACTGACATGTTCGAGAAAATAAGTATGTCTGACCCACATATTTTTCAAGAAGCCGACGGTTAGTTGTCGCCAATGGTTTTGACGGTGCAGATGATATTTATGTGAAGATATAAATGCCAATTTTTGCGGGAAAATTGCGGTATGGAAATTATTACGCGCAGAAGTTAAAGACACCCCCTTCAGGGGGTTGGGGGGCTTCCTTCAGGTGGATGAAAAAATGCAGCCGGACTGTAAGCCGGGTTATGTCGGCCGGACTCTGCCGCTGCCCCGAAGGGACGGGGGACTTCCGGACCGTTCCGTCATTTATCTGAGCCGGGTGTTGCCACCGCGGCTTTAGCAGCCTACCCCCCGGCAATGGACGAGCAATCCTTCGATGCCGGTATACTTGGCCTTGCAACCCATAAGGCGTGCGGCACCCGATATCGCTATCGGACCCGGTGGGCTCTTACCCCGCCTTTTCACCCTTACCCGCCACCCCCGGGGGGGGTGACGGGCGGTTGTTTTCTGTCACGCTACTCTGCCGTCGCCGACAGCTTTCCGTTAGAAAATATGGCGCTCTGCGTTGCCCGGACTTTCCTCACGCCGCACTCGAAGTCGGCGGGCGACGGAACATCCGGCTGCATTTTCGGGCACAAAGTTACGAAATAATCCCGAAAATTTCAGTAATTTTGCGGTCAGTTACGATACGAACCAAAAAAACAAAGATATATGGCTAAGAAAGCATTGCTAATGATTCTCGATGGCTGGGGTATCGGCGACCACTCCAAAAGCGACGCCATCTTCTCGACCCCAACCCCATACTGGGACTATCTCCTCGAAACGTATCCCCACTCCGAACTCCAGGCGAGCGGCGAGAACGTAGGTCTCCCCGACGGCCAGATGGGTAACTCCGAGGTCGGTCACCTCAATATCGGCGCCGGCCGCGTCCTCTACCAGGATCTCGTCAAGATCAACAAGGCTTGCGCCGACGGCTCGATCCTGAACAACCCCGAAATCAAAAGTGCATTCGAATATGCCCGCGACAACGGGAAGGCTATCCACTTCATGGGGCTGACTTCCGACGGCGGCGTCCACTCCTCGCTCGACCACCTTTTCGCCCTCTGCGACATCGCGAAGCACTACGGCCTCGAAAAAGTCTATATCCACTGCTTCATGGACGGCCGCGACACCGACCCCCGTAGCGGAAAGGGTTTCATCCAGCAGGTCACGGACCACTGCGCCAAGTCTGCCGGAACCGTAGCCTCGATTATCGGACGCTACTACGCGATGGACCGCGACAAACGCTGGGAGCGCGTAAAGGTCGCCTACGACCTGCTGGTTAACGGCGAAGGGAAGCAGGCGACAGATATGGTCGCCGCAATGCAGGAGAGTTACGACGAGGATGTGACCGACGAGTTCATCAAGCCGATCAACAACGCCTCTGTCGACGGAACAATCAAAGAGGGTGACGCTGTCATCTTCTTCAACTATCGCAACGACCGCGCAAAGGAACTGACGATCGCGCTGACCCAGCACGACCTCCCCGAGGCCGGAATGAAGACGATCCCCGACCTGCAGTACTACTGTATGACACCCTACGACGCTTCGTTCACCGGCGTTCACATCCTCTTCCCGAAGGAGAATGTCGGGAACACCCTCGGCGAATATCTCTCGAGCCTCGGAAAGAAGCAGCTCCATATCGCCGAGACCGAAAAATATGCCCATGTCACATTCTTCTTCAACGGCGGTCGCGAAGCCCCCTACGAAGGGGAGGAACGAATCCTGGTTGCTTCGCCGAAGGTTGCAACTTACGACCTGAAGCCCGAAATGAGCGCCTACGAAGTCTGCGACAAACTTGTCGCCGCGATCGGCGAGGAGAAGTATGACTTCATCGTTGTCAACTACGCCAATGGCGACATGGTTGGCCACACCGGTATCTACGAGGCTATCCAGAAGGCTGTCGTCGCTGTCGACGAGTGTGTGCGCGACACGGTCGAAGCCGCCAAGAAAGCCGGTTACGAGGTCATCATCATCGCTGACCACGGCAACGCCGACAACGCGATCAACCCCGACGGAAGCCGCAACACGGCCCACTCGCTCAACCCCGTCCCCTGTGTCTACGTAACGGACCGCAAGGATGCGAAGGTAGCCGACGGCCGTCTGGCCGACGTCGCCCCGACCCTACTGACAATCATGGGTCTCCCCCAGCCCGCCGAAATGACCGGCAAGTCGCTGATTTGATTCCCCGTATGACTGATAAAAAGAACAGAGCCCCCTGGGGGTTCTGTTCTTTCTTCAATAGGGTGAAAAGCAGTTGTTGCTGCCTTATCTGACAGACATATAGCGACTCCCTCGTAGTCGGCACCCCGCCCGCGTCTGCGCCCTCAGTCAGTTGCAACGTCGCTGGAGCCTCTCATGGCGCAGACGCCAATTTATTTACGGAGAGCGCTATGGCCGAAGAAGGTGTAGAGTTCTTTGCCGGAGTATTTGCGGATGGTTTGATCGCGGTTTGTGGTCTCGGCCCAGGGGAGGCCGTAGGGGTAGGTAGTGGGTGACTTGCTCTATACTCATAACGGTGTTGTTGGTGCGATAGGATTAATTTTCACTCCATTCTCGTCATACAGGCCGTAGAGTCGTTCGATCTCGCTAATCAGCATATCCTCAAGAGATTCCCATGTGTGCAGACATGTTGCATCGTAGCGTCTGCATAGCTGAACCTTACCATCTGGAGTCATATATAAACTTGATCCATCCCAATCGTAAAAGCCCATAAAAAACATATCGATAGAAGCATTATGGGGTTTCTCTATCGTATTGATAGGCCTAATGTCAAATGGTTGGTTGCAGTAACCTAATCTACGAACATAATTAGTCCGGTATCCAAACAAACTTAAAACTCCAACCAGAATGTGGAGTCCGTTAGAGAACTTTGTCAGAAACTCGACATACGAGTCTGGCATTTTGTTTCCTATGTCATTCTCCAGAATATGTATCTTTTCCATATCGATTGGAGGAAAAAGTTGATTCAGAAAAGCGTGAGGCGCAATGTGGGGAGCATGGCCAATAAGGATTGCACCGGTATGAATATTTTCTTCGATTCCAAGATTGGAATACTTCATAAGTAAATTCAGAATTTTGTCGTATTTTCCCATTATCAATATTTGTATTATTTTCGTATCTTTAGGTCTCCATGTGTCTCAACCACCATGAGCCTTAAGATGTTCTTCTCTTGTTAAAAATTCGACATTATCAGGATTTCCAGCGAGCTCAGGATGATCTTTGACATTGTTTATGTGGTGACCTTCATATCCCCTAACCTTTCCGTTTTCCAGTAATTCCGCTTTCTCACTTGCAGACCAATTTCTGGTGCCATAACCCTCATCAAGTACCATCTGTTTCTCCTCTTTCCATGCATTTCGTACTGCGCTTTTACGTTGAGAGGATAAATTTGGAACATTAGCAACTTTAGATTCTTTAGCTACCTTTATAGCGTTCTTGATGACGTTTACATCCTTACCAATCTTTCCAACTTTGACGATGTCTCCTCCGGGGATGATTGATATCGCGCTTAACGCTGCATCGAAATAGTTGCCTTGCGACGACTGGAGACTAGCGTTCAATCCATCAGCGATGCCCGTAGGATCGATGATGCCGACTAGATCCAAGGCACAACTAACTACGTCTGCTCCTTGAAGCGTATAGTTGCCGCCCCAATTCACCTTAAAACTTGATGCATCGACCTCGGTATTGATCAGATCCGTTGTGATTGTCACACTCGAATTCCCTTTCCCTGTGATAACGATATCGTTTCCATCGATATCCTTATAGAGTATAGGATTTCCTGCGCCATAAATATAGGCGGATAAATCTGTATAGTCTTCGGCCTTTTTGTCCATCGAGCCGAAGCGGACGGCGGCGGGGTCGTAGAGGCGGGCTTCGAAGTTGTAGGCGTTCACTCCGAAGAAGGTGTAGAGTTCCTTGCCGGAGTATTTGCGGATGCTTTGCTCGCGGTTGGTTGTTTCTGCCCAGGGGAGGCCGTAGGGGTAGTAGTGGGTGACCTGCTCGATCACACTGTCGCAGGCGACGACGCGGATGTTTCCCTGGTAGTCTCGATAGTAGGCGTGGAGTTTACCATCCTTGAAGTAGCCCGCCGAGGTCTCGACGCGGTCGAGTTTGCCCCCTTTCCATATCTGGCCTCCGGCATAGCGGTATCGGGTGATCTCCGTATACTGGGGATTGATTGGTTCGAGTCCCGGGCGGAGCCCTCCCGTGTTTCCGCCGGGGAGTTGTCCGCCGGGGAAAGGCAAAATCGTTATGTCCGGAAATGTTCCCGAGGGTTTCAGATTATAGTCGGTCTCTACGCGTTCAATCAGCCGTCCGTCGGCGTTATAGGTCAGGCCGATGGTGGCGTTCGAGTCGATTTCGATCACGGCGGGGAGGCCGAGGGCGTTGTAGCGGATACAACTGATGCCGCGGTTGAGGTCGCGGATCATGTTGCCGTTGGCGTCGTAGGCGATTTCGTCGGCGCTGTCGGCGCCATCATCGAAGTCGAGCGAACTTTCAAGCAGGACGTGGTCGGCGGCGTCGCTTATGCGTGTGACCCGGTCGCCGTCATACTTCATCGTCAGGTCGTCGACCAGGCCGTAGACCGAAGCGTAGAGCGGGCCACGGCGGGTCAGGGCCGTTATGTTCGAGTTGAGGTCATAGCGGTATGTCGTCGAGTAGTCGCGGCCGGTTCCGCTGCCGTCGTCGCGCAGTCGCGCGGCCGTCAGGCGGCCGACTCGGTCGTAGGTGTAGTTGTAGCATTGTTTCGGGAAGCCGCGGACGACCCAGGTGTTGCGCGAGATGTTGCCGTTGTAGCAGACGCGATCAGCGTCGGTCGAATACTGCAGGTACTGCTGGAAGGGGTCGGACCATACTTCGGTCT
>JAMPGR010000063.1 GCA_023663805.1 Clostridium sp.
CAGTGACCTCCTCCCTGTCAAGGAGGCGCTCTAAACCAACTGAGCTAATGAATCGGTTTTTGTCGTGAAGATTTTGTTGGTGATCCGGCCGCGATTCGAACGCGGGACCGTCTGCTTAGAAGGCAGATGCTCTATCCAGCTGAGCTACCGGACCGACCTTCGGTTTGCGGGTGCAAAGTTACGATAATTTATCGACTTTCCAAAAATATTTTTTCTAATTCTGCATGAATTTTTCCGGCCGTCACCTCCGAAACAGGGGTTAGGGGGAGGCGGAGGGCTCCGCTGCAGTAACCCATCTGCGAGAGTAACGATTTGATTCCCGCGGGGTTACCTTCGGTAAACAGCAGAGAATAGAGCGGGATGAAGCGGCGGTGGATTTTTCTGGCTTCGGCGAGATTTCCTTCGCGAAGCAGGCGCAGCATCGTCGAAAACTCCCCCGGAAAGGCGTTTCCTAGCACCGATATGACCCCCTGCCCTCCCGAAGCGGTCACGGCGAAGGCGAGCGCGTCGTCGCCCGAAATGACGGCGAATTCTTCGGGCGATTCGTTAATCAGGCGGTTGAACTGGCTCATAATGCCGGAGGCCTCCTTGATCGCGATGATCGACGGATTCTGGCGGACAATCTCGAGGGTTGTGTCGGGGAGCATGTTAACGCCCGTACGGCCGGGAATATTATAGAGGACGACCGGCAGGGGTGATGCCTGGGCGATTGCACCGAAATGGCCTATAAGGCCGCGCTGTGAGGGTTTGTTATAATAAGGCACGACCGAAAGGATCGCGTCATAGCCCCGCGGATCGAGAGATCGGAGTTCGTCGACGATTTCGGCCGTCGAGTTTCCGCCACAACCGAGCAGGAGCGGGACGCGCCCGGCGTTGACTCCGGCGACGACGTCGCGGACGCGCAGGCGTTCGGCGGGAGTAAGGGTCGGGGGTTCGGCGGTCGTCCCGAGGGCGAGGAGGTAGTTCGCTCCGGAGGCGATCATCCGCTCGACGTGGCGTTCGAGCGCCGGGATGTCTATCTGGGTTCCATCGGCCGTGAAAGGGGTTATCAGCGCAACTCCGAGGCCGTTCAAATCTATCGTGTTCATGAGGAAGGCGTGTTATCCGGACGCAAAGTTACGAAATCCATTTGTTACGGCCAAAAAAAAACAAAACGGGGCCTATTCTTGTTTTACATCTGGAACAACGGAACAAAAACTGTAAAAACAGACCGAATATGAGTGATTTCAACAAATTTATCAGCGAGGACAAGCCGACTTTGGTCGACTTTTTCGCTACATGGTGCGGTCCCTGCAAGATGCAGGCTCCGATTCTCGAACAACTGAAACAGAAGATGGGCGACACGGTCAATATCCTGAAGATCGACACCGACCGTAACCAGGATCTTTCAGCCCAGTATCAGATTCGCTCAGTCCCGACCCTGATCCTCTTCAAAGGGGGGAACGTCGTCTGGCGCGCCTCGGGCGTCCATCAGGCCGCCGATCTCGAGGCGAAGATCAAAGAGTTTGTCTGATCTGCCTCAGAATGTCGGAATTTTCATATAATTCCAAGATTATTTTTGGTCATTCGGCCGAAATGGACTAATTTTGGTTCGCAGTCCGCGATACAGCCGGGCTGCGAATCTTTTTTTAAACCAACCAATTCATTGCATGAATTTATTTTACTCACTGTTTAATCCATCACAAAAACCGATGAAACTACGCTCTATCTGCGCCGCCATCGCCGCCGGTCTGACCCTGTCGGCCAACGCCGGGCTTCTGACCGTCTGCTTCGCCAACGGCTCGAAGACCAGTTTCGAACTGGCCGACGAACCGCAGGTCACCTTCGAAGAGGCCAACATCGCGATCCGCGCCAAAGGGGTCACGACAACCTATCCCGTCTCCGATGTCAAACAATTCGTCTTTAACGAAACTACTGCCGTCGCAGAAGTCGCCGACAACGAGACCCGCTTCAGTTTTCTGACGCCGGACTGTGTCATCGTCAGCGGCATCAAGCCCGCCGAAACCGTCGCCGTCGCCTCTGTCGACGGACGCCTCGTCTCGACCACGACTGCCTCCGGCGAAGGAATCGCCACAGTCCAGTTAGGCGAACTCCCCGCGGGTGTCTACATTATCTCAACAGCCTCCGGCAAAACCGTTAAAATCCTCCACTGATGAAACAACTGACAAAATATCTTCTCGCGGGCGCCGCAGCCGTCGCCGCTACCGCCTCTCTCAGCGCCCAGTCTTTCACCGTCAATCTCAAGAGCGGCGAATCCGTCACCTATAACAACGCCGACGTCGCGAGCATCGATTTCTCCGAGGAATCGGCCGAGCCTGTTGTTGTCGCTCCGAAAATCGGCGACTTCTACTACAGCGACGGAACCTGGAGCACTAACCTCGACGAGTCGAAGACTCCGATTGCGATCGTCTTCAGCGTCGGCGAAGCCGCCGACTACCGCGACCGCGCGGCGTTCTACACCCTGAAAGACGGTCAGACTCCGATGGAGCAGATCCACGGCTACGCCGTTGCGATCACCGACGCGACCGCCGGTGTCGATGACTGGGACCTTCCCTATTTCAGCCCCTGGAACGGATCGGACCCCGGATCGGGTTGCTCGACCGACGTCGCCGACTTCCTCGGCTATACCAACACCGCTTCCATTATAGCCCGCAACACCCGCGAAGGGGGCGACCTTAAGACAGCCTTCCCCGCGACCTGGTATGCGACCGAACACTTCGAGGAGGTTTGCCCCGCTCCGGCATCGAGTTCGGGTTGGTATCTCCCGGCCGTAGGCATGTTCAAGTATATCTATGACCGCGTCTATTTCAGCGTCGATGACTCGGACCGCGCCTGCGTCGAGCGCTCCTTCGACCTCCTTGGCGAAGAGACCGCGACCCCGCTGCTGAACCCCGATGCCTCCTACTGGTCATCGACCGAGAAGGTCGACTCCTACGGCTACTCCTCCTGGGGCTACTACTTTAACTTCGACAGCCGCTCGATCAAACCGGGCTTCGTAGGAGACTACCGCAAGAACGTCGGCTTCCGCGTCCGGTCGATCCTGACATTCTGAAATCCGAATCCCGAACAAATCTGAAACCTGAAATCAATGAAAAAATTACTTTCAACTTTTGCTGTTCTCCTATTCGGAATCAGTTTTGCAGCGGCCCAGAGCGTCACGCTTCATCTGAAGGACGGCTCGAGCCAGACTTTCGACTATTCGGAACTCGACCGCCTCGTTATCGAGAACAACGGCCCGAAAATCGACATCCGCGTCAGCAACGTGCTCCAGACTTCGGCCGATTTCGATGTGACCTGCTCCGACGAATCGGTCTCCTTCTACTGGGACATCTGCTCCCGCTCGGAGTTCGAGCGCGTCAACGGCGATGTCGCCTCGATCATCACGAACTATATCAAGAGCATCCAGCAGCAGTATGACGACTATATGACTCTCGACCAGATTCTCGATGCGATGCTCGACTACGGCCACAGCTCCCAGACAATATCCGGATTTCCCGCCGGAACTGACATGGTCTGCTACGCGATGCCGGTCGACGGGAACGGAACCCCCTGGGGTAACGCCGTGACGGCTGAATTCCGCACGCTCGATCCGGGCGATCCGGCCGACTGCACGTTCGATTTGTCTGTCTCGTCGGTCGGGTCGACAGACTGCGATGTCAATATCGCTCCGTCTGATCCGTCGGTGCGCTACTGGTATGGCGTCATGCCGGTGTCGGACTACGCCGGCGACGTTCCCCTGACGACCCTCGTCCGCCAGTATCTCGTCCAGGCCGCCGGCGAATACAACATGACCCTGGAGAACATCGTCGAGGCTGTATGCTTCCGCGGCGAGACCCACCTGGAGGAATCCGGACTCGAGGTTTCGACTCCCTATTATCTCTATGCCTACGCGATGGCCGACGACGGCTCGGCCGCCGGTCCGGTCTACAAGATTAGGTTCACTACGACCGAGTATGACTACAGCGACGCGGCAATTTCGCTCTCATACCGCTACTTCGACGGCAGCGAACTCTATAAACTCGACCCCGTTGCAAACGCGAAATATAAAGACGGGGTCGCCGTCGAGGTCGTTGTCGAACCGAACGAGACATGTGCCCACTGGGTCTACGCCCTCGGCTCGGGTCTGATGATGGACCAGGATATCTACCCCGACGACGCTACAATGGACGCGATGATGCAGGCGGGCCAGATGGACAAGACGCGCTATATCTACGCCGCCCGCTGGGGCGAGGCGACTTTCGTCTATTTCGGAGCCGACGAATACTGGGTCAACGGTCCGCTCCTGCGTATGGCCGTCGACTTCGTCAAGGATGGTTGTGCCGATCCTTCGTTGTTCTCGCCGATCGATGCCGTTGCGGCTCCTGAGGCCCTGGCTGCAGGCGCTGTTTCCCGACGTCTGAAGGCCAAAACGGCTGTCAGCAGTTTCCGTCAGATCAAGTAATATCGATTTGCACCATACAAAAAATCCGGGAGGGTTCGAACGGCTCGAGGCCGGCGAATTCTCCCGGATCGTTTTCTGAAGGTGTGTTTTTCCGATCGATATCAGACAAAGGCCTAATCGGGTGTGTCTTCGAGTGACTCGTAAAAGCAAAATAAATTTCTGTCTCTTTTGACAGTGCAAAGTTAGTGCCGCGGCGGGCGACTTCACAGCCCGCTCTCGTTAAAATAAGTTTACAGAAGGATTGACACCAGTCCTAATCCCAAAAATAGGGGGTAAATTTTGGATTATAATCCAAAATTTACCCCCTATTTTTTGGATTAGCCATAT
>JAMPGR010000064.1 GCA_023663805.1 Clostridium sp.
ATTCAAAAACTCAAGTTCTGGTGGCACAACGATGTCTATCCCTGGGGAACGGGATGGGCCCCGGCCTATAATCCTCCGGTCACCTCCCCCGGACTTGTCATCCCGCCGACGCGTCCCGGCGGCAATTTCCGGCCCGTCGCTCCGTCGAGGCCACAGCAGCCTGTCGTCCCGTCCCAGCCTGTCAGACCGCCACAGAGTGTCGGTCCGGCCGTTCCGTTCCAGCCTTCGAACCCGGTTCAGGTTCCGTCGACCGGACAGCGTCCGACGGCGCCCGGCCGCCACTGACCGCGGATATTGGTATGGAAATCGGTAATCGGGGTATTAAGCGATGTCGGAATATTTTATAATTTTGCACCGCATAACCGAAAATTCGAATCGCAATGAAACTGATAAAAGATGCTGAATTCGGCGGGGAGCGCCCGCTGTTCGAGAGCCACGGCGTCCGGCTCGAGAATGTCACGATCCATGCCGGGGAATCTGCCCTGAAAGAATGCTCCGACATCGAAGCGGTCCACTGCCGCTTCGAAGGGAAATACCCCTTCTGGCATGTCCGTAACTTCGTTATCCGCGACTGTGTCTTCACCGAAGGCGCCCGCGCCGCGCTCTGGTATTCGAGCAATCTCGAGATGACCGATACGCTCGTCGAGGCCCCGAAGATGTTCCGCGAGATGCGGGGGATTACCCTGAAGAACGTCCGGATACCGAACGCCGGCGAGACCCTCTGGGGGTGCTCTGATATCAGGATTGAGAACGTCGATGTCCACGGAGGCGACTATATCTTCCTCGGCAGCCGCGATATCGTGATAGACAACTATCGCCAGCAGGGGAACTATTCGTTCCAGAAATGCCGCAACGTCGTTATACGTAACGCGACGCTCGACTCGCGCGACGCCCTCTGGGAAGCCGAGGATGTAACGGTCTATGACTCCGAAATCGAGGGGGAGTTCCTCGGCTGGCACTCGAAACGGCTCCGCCTCGTCCGCTGCCACATCAACGGCATCCAGCCCCTCTGCTACGCCGAAGACCTCGTTATGGAAGATTGCACGATGGGTCCCGACTGTAACCTGTCGTTCGAATATTCGACCGTCCGCGCCGACATCCGCGGAAATATCCTGAGCGTCAAGAACCCCCGGAGTGGAGAGATTACGGCCGATTCGATCGGCGAGGTCGTTCTCGACGAGAACGCGAAGGCGCCGGCCGACTGCCGCATAACCATCCGAAAATCCTGAGCCGCGTTGCTCTCCGGCATCCGAAATACAGACACGCTCCTGGCGATGATCCGCCAGGGGCGGCAGATGAAACTGCGCGATCAACTAAGGCTGACCGCGCTGCTCAGCATGCCCTCGATCCTGGCCCAGATTTCGGCAATCATAATGCAGTATATCGACGCGGCTATGGTCGGGAGCCTCGGGGCGGAAGCTTCGGCTTCGATCGGGCTCGTGTCGACAACGACATGGCTCTTCTGGGGACTCTGTTCGGCAACCGTCAGCGGATTCTCCGTCCAGGTCGCGCAGGCAGTCGGGGGAGCCCGTCCCGATGAGGCCCGGGCTATTGTCCGCCAAGGGCTGACCTCGACGGTCGCCGTCAGCCTCCTGCTCGCCCTGATCGGGTGTGGACTCAGCGGCGGTCTGCCCGAATGGCTCGGCGGCAACGCGCAGATCAATCCCGGAGCGACGGTCTATTTCTTTATCTTCGCTCTCGGAATGCCTGTCTATATGCTCGGCTACTTTTCGGGATCGGTTCTGCGCTGCAGCGGAAATATGTTCGTTCCGGGAATGCTGAATGTCGCGATGTGTCTGCTCGATGTCCTCTTTAACGCCCTGCTTATTTTCCCGACGCGCCGGCTGCTCGGGGTGACAGTCTGGGGTGCCGGACTCGGCGTCGAGGGCGCCGCGCTCGGAACCCTTCTGGCCGAACTCGTTGTCGGGCTCTGGATGTTCTGGTATATGTGGCGCCGCTCCCCCCAGATCGACATGCGCCAATCCCGGGGGTCTTTCATCCCGGGAAAGAAGGTCATCTTCAAGGCGACCCGGATCGGTCTGCCGATTGCGGCGGAACGGGCGATTCTCTGCGGCGCCCAGATAATGGCTACGATAATTGTTGCTCCGCTCGGAACGGTCGCGATCGCAGCGAACGCCTTCGCCGTGACCGCCGAGAGTCTCTGCTATATGCCCGGCTACGGAATCTCGGAGGCCGCGACGACCCTGGTCGGGCAGAGTGTCGGTGCCGGACGCCGCAGTCTTGCCCGCCACTTCGCCGGAATAACGGTCGGCTCCGGTATGATCGTGATGACCCTGATGGGGGTCGTCATGTATATCGTCGCTCCCGAGATGATGGCCTTCTTTACTCCCGATGAGGCTGTCCGCACGCTCGGCGCCGATGTGCTTCGTATCGAGGCGTGGGCCGAACCGATGTTCGCCGCGGCGATCGTCTGCTACGGTGTCTTCGTCGGAGCCGGCGACACTCTGATCCCGAGTTGTATGAACTTCGGGAGCATCTGGGCTGTTCGCCTTACACTTGCTGCCATTCTCGCTCCGGTCTATGGACTCGCCGGAGTCTGGACGGCAATGTGTATCGAACTCTGTTTCCGCGGGGCGATTTTCCTCTGGCGTCTGTTCAGCGGAGCATGGCTGCGCAATGTCAAACCGAACAAACTGATAAGTTAACACTATGGAAAAATTCGACTTCGACCGTATTGTCCCGCGGCGCGGGACAAACTCCTATAAATGGGACTCCGCTCCGTCAGACGACATACTCCCGATGTGGGTCGCCGATATGGATTTCCAGACCGCACCCTGTATTATCGAAGCACTCCAGCGCCGTGTCGCCCACGGCATCTTCGGCTATACGCGGGTCCCCGACCGCTATTTCGACGCTGTCATTGGCTGGTTCGGCCGCCGCCACGGCTGGAAAATTTCGCGCGACGAGATAATCTATACGAGCGGCGTCGTCCCGGCGATCTCGGCCGTCATAAAGGCTCTGGCGCACCCGGGCGAGGGGGTGATTGTCCAGACTCCGGTCTATAACTGCTTCTTCTCGTCGATACGCAACAACGGCTGCCGCGTCGTCGAGAATCCGCTGGTCTACAACGACGGCCGTTATTCGATCGATTTCGACGACCTCGAGGCGAAGGCTTCTGCCGAAGATGTCACCCTTCTGCTGCTCTGCAACCCCCACAATCCGGCGGGGCGTGTCTGGACGCGCGACGAACTCGACCGGATCAACCGGATCTGCAAGGCAAACGGCGTCCTGGTCATCTCCGACGAAATCCACGGCGAACTTGTCTTCCCCGGACATCGGTTCGTCCCCTTCGCATCGGTCAGCGAGGAGTGCAGCCGCAATTCGGTCACCTGCAACTCCCCCTCGAAGGCATTCAACACCGCCGGCCTGCAGATCGCGAACATAATTTCCTGCGACCCGCAGAGGCGCTCGGCGATCGACCGCGCGATAAATATCAACGAAGTCTGCGACGTAAATCCTTTCGGTGTCGAGGCGCTGATCGCCGCCTACAGCGACGGAGAGCCATGGCTCGCCGCTCTGAACGACTATCTCTGCCATAACTACCTGGTCCTTCGCGAATTTTTCGACCGCGAACTTCCCGGCCTGACCGTCACGGAGATGGAGGGGACCTATCTTGTCTGGGTCGACTGCCGTCCGCTCGGGCTCGGGTCCGACGAGATCGAGGAGCGTCTGATGGCTCAGGAGAAACTCTGGCTGAACTCCGGAACGATGTATGGCAAGGACGGCTTTATGCGGATCAATATCGCCTGTCCGCGCCGGGTCATGCTCGACGGACTGGGGCGGTTGCTCCGCTTCGTCCGTTCGCTCTGAACCATAAGACTCCGTTCCTTAATTTTCCTTATGCCAGGAGCCGCAGATTTTGGAGGAATTTTGGTGTTTTGACGTAATCGTCGAAGACACTTTGCGTTCAGCAAAGAACGAGCATAGCTGTAGCTATGTGATTGAGTCAAAGCGTCAAAAAGACCTAAAAGATGCGCAATGAGGTAACTTTCATACATCAAACTCAGCCTATATATAGTTAAATAGTATTGCGTATCAACTAATTGCCTATATCGTAACGTTTCTGTTCTAAAACTTTCTCAACTCCACATAAAGATAGCCAAAGACGTGGCCCGCAGAGAGGGCTCGCCCACGGGAACCTTCTAGATACCGCTCCGCGGTGTGTTGCTGGATGGGAGCCACGGAACATCCGAGTTCATTCCTGTCGACGGACGCTGGGTTGTCGAGCGGACCTTTTCGTGGTTGTCATCTTACC
>JAMPGR010000065.1 GCA_023663805.1 Clostridium sp.
AGTGGGGTTCCCCAATGCCGGGAAATCCACTCTGCTGTCGGCTGTCTCGGCGGCTCCGCCGTTGTCGATTCCGACGATCGGCGTGCGAGCCTTGACGATAGCCTGAGGTGTGATTCCGTGTTCGAGGTTATAGGCGGTCTGGAGTTCGCGGCGGCGTGCGGTCTCGCTGATTGTCGCCTGCATGCTGTCGGTCACCTTGTCGGCATACATGATGACCGTGCCGTTCAGGTTTCGCGCCGCGCGCCCGACGGTCTGTGTCAGCGAGCGGTGGGAGCGGAGGAATCCCTCCTTGTCGGCGTCGAGAATCGCGACGAGCGACACCTCCGGAAGGTCGAGACCCTCGCGGAGAAGGTTGACGCCGATCAGGACATCGTAGACCCCGGCGCGCAGGTCGTCGAGAATACGGATTCGGTCGAGAGTGTCGACGTCGCTGTGGATATATGCGCTGCTAATCTGGTATTTCGTGAAATATTCGTTCAGTTCCTCGGCCATCCGTTTCGTCAGCGTCGTGACCAGGACACGCTCGTCGCGTTCGACCCTCTGCTGGATCTCCTCCATCAGGTCGTCGATCTGGTTCATCGACGGACGAACCTCGATCAGCGGATCGAGCAGGCCGGTCGGGCGTATAATCTGTTCGACGACGACACCCTCGCTGCGGGCGAGTTCGTAGTCGGCCGGAGTCGCCGAGACATAGATTGTCTGCGGGGTCATCGCCTCGAACTCCTCGAATTTCAGGGGGCGGTTGTCTAGCGCGGCCGGGAGCCGGAAGCCATATTCGACGAGATTCGTCTTTCGCGAGAGATCGCCGCCATACATCGCGCGAATCTGGGGCACGGTCACATGGCTCTCGTCGATCATCATAATAAAATCCTTCGGGAAATAGTCGAGAAGACAGAAGGGGCGTTCGCCCGGACGTCGGCCGTCGAAATAGCGGCTGTAGTTTTCGATGCCGGAGCAGTAGCCGACCTCCTTGATCATCTCGAGGTCATACTCGACGCGCTCCTTCAGCCGCGCCGCCTCGAGGGGTTTGTTCTCGCGGCGGAAAAAATCGATCTGCTGTCCGAGGTCGAGCTGGATCTGGGCGATTCCGGCCGACTGGCGCTGGGGAGTCGTCACGAAGATATTGGCCGGGAAGATACGGAACGTGTCGTGGTCGCCGAGTTTGACGCCGTCGTTCAGATAGAATGTCGAAATCGACTCGATTTCGTCGCCCCAGAATATGACGCGGACCATTATCTCCTCGTAGGCCAGGGCGACATCGACCGTGTCACCTTTGACGCGGAAATTGCCCCGCTTCAGGTCGGTTTCTGTCCGGCTGTAGAGCGACGCAACGATCTGGCGGAGAAAGGCGTTGCGGGTCAGTTGTTGTCCGGCACTGATTTCGACAACAGAGCGGTTGAAATCGTCGGGATTTCCCATGCCGTAGAGACACGAGACCGACGAGACGACGATTATGTCGCGTCGACCCGACAGCAGGGCCGAGGTTGTCGCGAGGCGGAGTTTGTCGATTTCCTCGTTGATCATCAGGTCCTTCTCGATATATTTGTCGATTGTCGGAATATATGCCTCGGGCTGGTAGTAGTCGTAGTAGGATACGAAATACTGGACGGAATTGTCCGGGAAAAAGTTTTTGAACTCGCCGTAGAGCTGGGCGGCGAGGGTTTTGTTGTGGCTGAGAATCAGGGTCGGGCGCTGGACCTCCTGAATGACATTGGCCATCGTGAATGTCTTGCCCGAACCGGTTACGCCGAGGAGGGTCTGCGCCGGGAGTCCGTCGCTGATTCCGGCGGCCAGAGAGGCGATTGCCTGGGGCTGGTCGCCGGTCGGTTGATATTTCGAGTTGATCTTGAAGTTCATGACTCGCAAAATTACGAAAAAAACTCTGAACCGCCAAGCGACACTCCGGCGTCCGGTTACCCGAACAACTGGCCGAATGTTGTTTCGAGGCGGGGGAGAGGGTCGGAGTAGTGGTTTCCCGGAACACTCCTGAACTCGGCGTCGACACCCTGCTTCTCCAGTTCGGCGACAATCTGCGCGGTATTCTCCGCGACTGTGTGAAACGCACGGGCCTTCGACTCCTGGTCGCCGAGGAGAAAGAAAGCCTTCCCCGTCTTGTTCTTCAGATCCTTCGATGCGAACCAGTCGGCGAACCCCTCGAACCAGAAAGATCCCGACATCGATCCGATGTTACGGAAGGTGTCGCATACAGCCCACTGCCACAGGGCGAAGAGTCCCGACATCGAGACCCCGACGAGCGTCCGCTCCGCTCCCGGGGAGATCCCGAGCGCCGTTTCGACCTGCGGAACGACTTTCTGCTGCAGCAACGACAGAAACTCGGGCGAATGGCCGAGGAAATCGGGCGTACCTTTCGGGACCCCTTTGGCAGGCCATGGACTGAAGACATTCTGCCAATCCATTCCGGTTATGACGACAATCGCGACGCCGTAGCGCCGCGCGGCCTCTTCGATCCATCCCCGGAGCATGTCGAGGGGATAGAGAACGTAGGCAATCTGGTTATGGTCTCCGGCTGTCGCGCAGAGACAACGGAGGTCTTCGATATAGAGTTCGCGTACCATATAGTACGAAAACGAAAATCCCCGCGGGATTGTTGCGCATCGCGTCGACAATCCCGCGGGGATAATTTATTTTTAGAGGGAGAATCAGCGGACGATAATCTTGTCGGCCTTCTGACCCTGGACGCGGACAACGAGCTGGCCTGCCTGAGGCTTTGCAATCTCGACGCCCTGCATATTGTAGTACTTCACGGGAGCGTTCTCCTCGGAGGCGGTGATGCTGCCGATAGCGGCCGTGTCGGGGAATTTGATGTAGCCGCCCATATCAGCATCGTTCCATCCATAAGCGCCATATACTTCGCCCTGAATGCCGAATATAGCATCCCAACCGGTTGCAAGTGTACCATCATTGGTTGTATATTCGGTTTCGCCCAGAACAACCATTCCGTCGACGAACTTCGTGTTGAAAGCAGTCTCGGCTTCTTCGCCGTATGCATCGATAATCTCCTCTGCGCTCAGCCCATATCCGCCCATAAACCACGAAAGAGTATTATAACAATAGAATTTCGAAATGCCGGCTTGAGAATTTGCGAAGCCCGCCTCGACGATGTCGAAGTAGACATAGTCGGGATTCGAGATATTGAACTGGATATACCCTGTCTTGGTCGCTTCGTTGGCTGTGACGAAGGGACAGTTCTCGTTCTGATAAGGTGCGACAAGACGATAGGTATCTTTGTCTGCATCGTTCTGCTGGAGTTCTACTTCCCAGGGTATTTCTTCCTGATTAATGTCGAAAGCGGGAGTAACCCAGGGATCGACGAACTCGGCGTTTCCGATTGTTGTCCATCCTTCGTTCGGATCGCTGCTGTCGTTTTCGATCTCGAAGACGTTCACGTAGGTCATGAAATACCATCCGGCAGCTTCGTTCTCAGGATCACCCAGCGCCCAGATATCGAACGGCGGGAAGGTGATGGTTCCGTTATCGTCGATTGTACCGACTGTGGCAACAGCGTCAGTCGCACCAGAAATAATGTTGTCCTCGGCGTCAACTCCTTTGACGTAGAAAATAATGTCGCCGTCACTGTCCTCGCCAAGCCAGATTCCTTTCTCGATCGAGAGAGTTCCGGCCGTCAAATCGATTGTGCAGGGGAGTTCAAAGCCGGCCAGTGACAGAGTGGCTTCGCCGGTTGCGGAATCGTAATCCTTCAGTTCGATTTCGCCGAACGGGCTGCCGTTGGTAAGAGCGGAATAGCCGCTCCAGAGGTAGAGGCCGTCGGGGGCGAGGACGGGAGCCTTGTGGGCTTTGGCCTTCTGGATTTTCGAGGCCGTCGGGAGAGCGAGGGTCCGGGCCGTCATACCGGTCTTGGCCTGAAGGGGCAACTGCGCGGTTGCCAGTGTGCTTTTCTGAGCGCCGGCGGTCAGAGCGACGGCCGCTGCGAGTAAAAGAGTGTAGAAATGTTTCATACCTTCTTGAGAACTTGTTAGTATAATGTGAATGTTCGTTATTAATTTGTCGATAATGGCCGCAAATTAATGTGCTTATTTTATTCTGGCAAATAAAATCGACGTTTTTTTTACGAAAAACTACATTTTGGTTGGAAATCCTCCTTTTGCCGAGACAAAATTTAACCGTAATTTTGCACGATAATTTCTACCGCGATAGCGTTATAGATAGAAAATA
>JAMPGR010000066.1 GCA_023663805.1 Clostridium sp.
ATCTCGGAGGAGTCGGAGGCTCCGGCGCGACAGCCGCTGATGAAGAGGATCTCGCTTAACGACAAATACCGTTTCCGCCGCGATCTTTTCGGCGGCAGCGATTCCGATTTCCGCGAGACTCTCTCGCTGCTCGAATCGATCGGCAGTCTCGACGAGGCGATGGAATACCTGACCTCCGACCTCTGTCTCGACCCGGAGGACGACACGGTCCGCGATTTTGCGGCAGTTCTTGCCCTCTATTACAATTCCTGATCGCTATGGCCGGAAAACTGATGATTGTCCCGACCCCTGTCGGAAATATGGGTGACATGACTCCGCGCGCCGTCGAGGTGCTGTCCGGGGCCGACGTCATCTTTGCGGAGGACACACGGACAAGTGCGCCCCTTCTGAAACGGTTCGGGATCGGGACTCCGCTCCAGAGTTTCCACAAGTTTAACGAACACGAATCAACCTCAGGCATAATCGACCGGATCGAGGCCGGAGAGACCGTCGCGCTGATCTCCGACGCCGGTACGCCTGGCATCTCCGACCCCGGTTTCATGCTCTCGCGAGAATGCCGCCAGCGGGGCGTCACGGTCGAGACTCTTCCGGGAGCGACCGCCTTCGTGCCGGCGCTTGTCGACTCGGGACTCCCATGCGACCGGTTCTGCTTCGACGGCTTCCTGCCGGTCAGGAAAGGACGCCGTACGCTTCTCGAGGAGATCGCCTCCGACCCGAAGACCCATGTCATCTATGAATCCCCCCTGCGTCTGGCGCGGACACTCGGCGAACTGGCCGAAGTGTGCGGCGCCGACCGTCCGGCTTCGGTTTCGCGCGAGATATCGAAACTCCACGAGGAAACCCTCCGCGGAACCCTCGCCGAACTCGCCGAACACTTCACTCGGAACCAACCGCGCGGCGAGATTGTTATTGTTTTGGGCGGTAAGGCGAAAGAAACCGCCCGCGTCCATGTCAACAAATATAAAGAAAGAAACTTATAACCAACCCCCACAACTATTTCAATTATGAGAAAGATCGTTCTTATGGTTATCGGGCTCGCAACCGTTCTGCTGACCGCATGCGACGGCGGAAAACTGAAAGAGGCTGAATCCCAGAATAAGGAATTAAAAAACTCTCTCGAAGAGACCCTCGCAACCCAGGACAGCCTCCTCGCCCTGGTCAACGACATCACCGACGGCATGAGCCAGATCAAGGAACTCGAAAAAATCATTTCGACCCCTAGCAACCTAAACGGCGACTCCGAGTCGCGCAAGAACCAGATTCGTAACGATATGATCGCGATTCAAAGTGCGCTCCAGGCCCGCCGCCAGCGTCTCGAGGAACTCGAGGCACGTCTGAACTCCTCCTCCCAGGAGAACGCGACCCTGCTGAAGACAGTCAAGAACCTGAAAACCCAGATCGCCGAGCAGCAGACCGAAATCTCGACCCTGACAAACAAACTCGCCGCCGCGAATATCCAGATCGAGGAACTCGGCAACACAGTCTCGACCCTTAATGAGGCCGTCGACACCCTGAACAGCGCCGTCGCCAACGAAAAGAACCAGCGCGAGATCGCCGAACGCGAGGCTCAGGCGCTCGACCGCGAGGTCAACGCGTGCTTCTATGCTGTCGGTTCGAAAAACGACCTGAAGAAGGCCAACATAATCGAGACCGGCTTCCTCCGGAAGACAAAAATTATGAAAGGCGACTTCGACGAAAACTACTTCACGACCGCCGACCGCCGCACCCTGACGAAAATAGCGCTCCACAGCAAAAAGGCCAAAGTTCTGACCAGCCAGCCCCAGTCGTCCTACACGCTGACCGACGAGAACGGACAGAAGGTACTGACTATCACCAATCCCTCTCAGTTCTGGCAACTGTCGAACTTCCTGGTCATCCAGATCGACTGACGGTCTGCGGTCCGCGGAAATCTACAAAAATCCGATGTGTCATCAAGATATTTCGGATTTTTTTTATATCTTTGCGCGATAAACCAAAACAGTCGATATCGCTATGGACCTTAAATCAACAGCAGGAACAGCCGGAAACGATGGCTGGGATCTATATAAACAGATGCGCGAGGCTGCCGCGCAAAGCGACTCAACCCCGATGCGCACCCTCCTGGCCCGTTATCTCGAGGGAAATCCCCAGGCTCCTTCGACGCTCCATTCCCGTGTGCTCTCTCTGGCCCTGTCTTTTGCCCGGAAGCATCCCGAGGATTTTAATTTTCCGAAGTTTTTGGAAATGTGGGGCTTCTGTTCGTTCCGTCCTGAGGACTACAAGCCGGAGGAGGGGCAGAACGGCGAGCAATATCCGGCGCTGTTCGACCGCGTTGTCAAACAACTCGTCCTGACGCTCGACGCCCCGACTTTCAACCAGTTCCGCGACAATATCGACACAGACCAGGTCAGCGCCGGAGATTTTCTCTACAAAGCCCGCCGCGAACTGTTCTGGGACGCCTGCAAAATCGCGCGAATGAAAGACCCGACCCCCGACGACCTCCAGCGGCTCTGGCGAAACTTCGGCTTCTATCGCGCGAACCTCTGCGCCGGAGGCCCGACGAAATACCATTCAGCGATAATCGAACTCGCCGCCGACATAATGGACGGTGACAACCGCTGGCGCTTTATCCCGTTCTTCAAATCCTGGAGCGTCTCCTGGTTTATGGACCAGGACTGGACCGGAACCCAGATGAGGGATGGGCGTACAGCCACGCCGCTCGCCCAGCATGTTCTCCAGCATCTCTACTCGGTCATCCGCTCGAATCCGTCGCGCTACGGCGGACAAGGCCGTCTGGCCGAATATCTCGACTGGTTCCGCGAAGGGGCCTCGAAAGCCCCGGCCGACGACCACTGGCCCGTCTACCGCTACGCAAAACTCCTGCTGATGAAGGGGGACAAGGCGGGGGCGTTCGAGGTCCTGAAATGTCTCGCCGCCGTTATGAGCCACACCTGGTTCTACTGGAACGACCTGGCCGAGTGTGCGTCGACCGTCGAGGGGCGGACCATTATGCTATGCAAGGCCGCGACGATGCAGCGGAACGAGAGTTTCCTCGGTCCGCTTCACCTTGCCCTCGCCGAATGTCTCGCCCAAACCGGCAACCTGCCCCAGGCGGCCATCGAGATCCGGAAGTATCTCGACAACCACGAAAACATGGGCGCCAGATATATAAAAAAATACAACGACCTTCTCGAGGCCTATCCCGCGCTTGCATGTCAGATTCCGAACTCGACTCTGCGGGGCGACAACCGCGATCTCTACCAGGCGTGGGGCTCCCACGCCGAAGGACTTGTCTTCACCGACATACCCTGGACTCCGGTTGTCATTACGACCCGCTGGTGTCGCGAAGACGGAAAGGAGCGTGTCGCGCTCGGCTCCGCCGACGGACGCCGGGGTTTCCTGCCGAACAACACCTTCCCGCTGCTCGCCGAAAAACCTGTCGGATCGATTGTCGAGGCGCGCCTTCGCGACGCAGAGCAGGAGGGGCAGAACGGCGAGCGGCTTTTCCGCGTTCTAGAGGTCCGCGAGCCGGAGGATACCTCGGCCGAAAATCTGCTCGTTCGCCGTCTGTCGGGCACGGTCAAGATAATCAGCCGCGATGCTCCGGGACAGTCGTTCGGATTTGTCGACAATTGTTTTGTCCCGAAAGATCTGGTTGCCTCCTCCGGCCTGTCGGCCGGAGATCATGTCAATGTCGTCGCCGTCATACAGCCCGGAGGAAAATGGCTCGTGGTCGATGTCGAGAAAGAGAAAGAATGAACGAGACGAACCGTAGCGGAGTGACCGAACTGAGGTCGCGGCTTGAGATGGCCGGGATAAAACCGACGCCGAACCGCGTTCTTGTCGCCAGGGAACTGGCCGCGAGCGAAGCCCCGCTGAGTCTCGGCGAACTGGAAACCAGGCTCGAGACGCTCGAGAAATCGAGCATACTCCGTGTCCTGAATATGTTGCTCGACCGCCATCTGCTCCATGCGCTCGAGGATGGCCGCGGAGTTGTCAAATATGAATTGTGTCACCACGACCACCGTGGCGACCCTGACGACGAGCCTGACAGCGACATCCATGTCCATTTCTACTGCGAACGGTGTAACCGCGTCGTCTGTTTCGAGGATATCCCCGTTCCTCATGTCGACATCCCCGTGGGCTATGACATCCGCTCGGTCAACTTCATGCTGAAGGGAATCTGTCCCGACTGT
>JAMPGR010000067.1 GCA_023663805.1 Clostridium sp.
AACATCTGCTGATAGCGCATTATGTGTTTTTGGTCGGTAATCTCAATTTTACCATCAACTTCTCGCTCGGATTTTACGTATGCTATGCCATAGCGAAGTATGAAAAGCAGACGTTCCGGCGAACACATCGAAGTCAGAATGCGGTTGGTCGGGGTGTTGGTATCGAGATTAGTCTTGTATTCCGGCGTGGTGTGAATCACCTCGCAGTTAAAATCTTTGAGTATTTTCTTTTCAACGTCTTTGTTGATTGGCTTGTATGGGTAATTGCGGTTGTATGGTGCGACATCAGCATTTGACCGATTCTCTTCTCGGAAACAGTTGAATGGTGCTGAATCTCGTGCAGCGGTGCAGTAGAATGCTCCCTGCAAGGGAACAATCCCGCCCATTGTGTCATACTCCATATTGTTGGAGAATATCATCAACTGTGTGATGTTGATAAAGGAACGGAAACGTTTGTTGGGAAAACGTTGCTGGTTCATGCGCTTGCTCTCGGCAACCATCCCACCGGAGTTGTTGGGCTTCTTTACCTCAACAAAAACGAGTGGCAGACCATTCACAAACAATGTTATATCCGGCCGGAACTCGTCCTGACCATTCTTACAAGTGAATTCTGCTGTAAAATGGAATGTATTGTTTGAGGGCGTATCGTAGTCTATCAATTTAACAGGTGAAACTGCCTTCAGCCTTTGGTAGAATGCATATCCGAGATCATCATTTTTTAAATCATTTCGGATGTCCTGTAGCATCTGCTTGGCGAATACCGGAGAGTTAGGATTGAGTTTGTCAAACTGCTTTTCAAATACCTCTATGAGAATATTGGTGGCAGGGTCATAGACAGTACCGGCATCTTCTTCGGAGATTTTGCCGAAATATGTATATCCTAAACGTGTCAGATGCACCATTGCAGGCATCTGTACGCGGGTCGCTTCATTAAACTTACTCATAAATTAGTCAGATAATGTTCTACGAAGTCGTTTCGACCGATGTTTTGCAGTTTTACTCTTCGTTCATAATATCCTCGAGTTCGTGGATTAACTCATCAAAGTGTTCTCTTACGGTATCTTCGACATCAGACCACCAAAAATCCGAGCCGCTGTCCTCGTTGTCTATACGGTCGAGTTGATCATTGAGCGCTTGTGTGATTTCATACATATCAATATCGTCTGATTCATCGGCGTCAGGATCTGCAGAGAGAGATTCTATGCCGGCATCGTCGTAAAGTTGGGCTAGAACTGCTTTACGTAATATTTCAGGAGTCAAAGTTAAACGATATTCGTGTTCCTGTATGCTGTCGTAATTGTCTACCTCGACAGTTGCCGTGGTGATAGGGTTCTTTTGAAATTCGTCGAAGGCTTCTTGAAGTTTCGAATGCAGTTCTTCGGTAATCACGCCCTCATCTACTATCTCATCAATAACAGAGTTTAGCGGTTCCGGAAATTCGAAATACAGTATAGAGTGTAAGTAACCGTCCGGGTAACATACCTCCATTGCACTTTCGGATAACTGATCCTCGATTCGGCTGACCGAGAATTTGTTGAGGTCGAAACCATCGAATGCCTCAGGACAATCGATCTGATTAGAGAGAAATGCGATGCACTCCTCCTGGGTTAGTTCGGCATAGGTATAGGATTCTCCAACGCCGTATTGGTTTTTGGGGTATACGATGAATGCAATCTCCGCTCCGCCTTTTGTTGCGTCGAGTATTCGTTCCCGAATTATTTCTGCTTTAGTCATAGATGATTTCGCGTTTTGATTATTGGCCGAAGGCTTTTCCTTCGATTATGGACGCAAAGTTAATAAAAAATTCTAACAAAATTTCAATTTAGAAGAAAATGATCGGGGGAGCCCCTGCGGGTATACTCAGAAGTAATTAGGGGCGCCGGGAGGAAATCATTGTTTCAGGGTATTTCGGGCGAGGGTGGATGGTTGTAATTTTGTATCGGATATTTTTACAAATTGATTAGCCGTTAAGTAATCGTCTGGAATATACGATTTGCGGGCGCCACCGTCGCTTTGTGACAAAGCCGGGTGGCGCCCGCGGGCATTTCGTTCTATCTGGCAGACCGGATCAGAACAGCCAGGCGGCCGTGACGGTCCAGTAGCGGTTCTTCCCTTCGATACCGACGGTGGTTGCGCCGGAGACTGCTTCGACAGCCTTGTTGAGCCCGATGCCGTAGGATGCGGCGATCTGGAGATGGCTGATCAGTTCGACGCCCAGGCCGAAGTTCCAGGAGATGTCGGTCTTCTTGTTGCGGAAGGCCTGGTTGATTGCCTTTCCGGAGGTCAGGAAGGCGAATTCCGGACCGGTCGTCAGGAAGGGGCGGACGATATGGTTGATTGCCGGAACGTTCAGTTTGTACTTCAGGTTGACCGGGATCGCGATATAGTCGCGTTTTGCGTTGATCGTCGTGTTTTCTTCCATCCATTTCGCGTCGCGGCGGACATACATAACCGACGCGTCGAGGCCGATACCGACCAGCGGTACGGTGAATTCGGTCATGAGACCGCCGGTAAAACCGGCGCGGTTGTCGTCGTTGAAGACCTCCTTGTTGAAGTGGAGCGAGTTGACGTTCATGCCGACGCGCGGACCGATTTTGAACTGTGCGGCTGCGGGCATTGCAGCGAGGAGCACGAAGGCAACGGCCGCGAAAATGATGCTGAGTCTTTTCATTTTGGTCTGAGTTGTTGAGTGTGGGTGTGTTTTGTTAGTTACATTTTGGAGCAAAGGTAGAATTTTTTTTCTTTCGGGCAAAAAAAAAATCCGCCGGAGCGGATTTTTAAGCATGATGGGGTATGGAGGGGGAGGTTTCGGTCAACGCTTTCTGTTGCGGACCGATCGTGCGGCCGAGCCGCCGGACGATTTCGGGGCTTTGGCCTTTTTCGGTTTGGCCTCTTTGGTCTTCTTCGAAGGGGAGGCTTTCGCTTTGCCGCGCGACGAGCGCGACGAGCGAACCGATGATTTTTTTGTGTCGTCGCCCGAGGCCTCGACATCGGCCTGGTTGTTCTCGGCGGCAGCCTCGGCCATTTCGGCTGCTTCGCGGCGTGCGGCAAGTTCCTCGAGCGAGGGAACCCAGAGTTTTTTCTCGAAATTGTCGAGCGACTGCTGTATGCTGTCCTGGGCGTGCTTCATGTCCTCGGGGTCGGGATAGAGTTGTGCCATCGAGCGGTTGCGCAGATTCCGGGTCTTGTAGATTTCGCCGTCGTAGAGCGACAACTGGAAATAGTCGTCGTAGGTGCAGGTCGGGAGGTTGTTGTCGTCCGAGAGGAAGATGTTCTGGGTTGTCAGATAGGGGCGCAGGTCGGCGAATTTTATCCAGAACATCGGATATTTCATTGCCTCGCCGCCGAAGTCGCCGGCGCGGTGGAGCACGGGGCAGATCGCCTCGACCGTTGTCTTCATCCGGTTGTTGCGGCGGTCGAACTCCCAGCGTTCGATAATATAGTAACTCAGGACCTCGTTCGAAGGGACGTCGGCCTCTTCGATTGTGAAGCGCGGGTTTTTCTCGCTCGAACCTTTCGCCTCGGTGTAGTAGACATGGAAGCGGTCGAGGATGTCGCGGACCTTCAGGCGATACTGGTCCGAGAATACTTCGCGTCCGTCGAGATATTCATATGCGGCGATCTGGTTGTCGGCGAGCAGGCGCATGATGATCCTGAAGAGATTCTCCTGGCCGTCAATCGGTTCCTCGGGGAAATAGAGGGGAGTGTTCTTGTCCTGGGTCAGGTCGAGCTGGCGGTAGATGACCTTCATCCATGCGCGGTCGGCGTCGCCGACATCCTCCGTCTCGTAGAACTGCTGCATACGGTCTGTCACGCCGGGGGTGGCCGACTGGGCGGCAGCACGGCGGTCGGCGGCCGAGCGGCGGGTCACGGC
>JAMPGR010000068.1 GCA_023663805.1 Clostridium sp.
CTGTTTCCGGTCGGCGACGATGCTGAATACCTCGCGCTTCCCGGGGAAACGCCCCGAGGATGCGACGGTCTGGTATGGCCGCGTGACAGAACTGACCGGAGGCTCCGGCCTCGAGCGGAAATTGCGCACGGTCTATGAATATGACCTCGGTCCGGTTATGGCTGAATGGGTCGAGGCCGGTCGCCCCCCCCATCAGGCTTACGACCCGATTACCGATATTCCCCGCTTCGTCAACGTCGAAGAAGACAATGAAACCGTCAGCATCTCGGGCGAAAACAACATTACGGGCCTCTTCGGTCAGCCCAGCCATGTCAGCGGCTACTTCCGCGAGCCTGAATCGGCCGAACCGCTTCTGACCGGCAAGATCCAGCAACGCTGGGTCGACGGGGAGTGGCGCAACGAGTCCGTTCTCCGCTACCACTACCGGAAGGTACGCACCGAGGAGGTCGCACCCTCTGTCTTCCTCGAACCGCTGATTTTCGCCTTGATGCCGACCTACACCATCCGCGGACCATATCAGTTCCAGGGTGCCGAAGACTTCAACAGTTTCCGGCTGACGGCGGGTGCGGCGACATGGCGTTGCGACAGCGTCATCCAGACCGACACCGGAGCCGACGGCCGGACACGGACAATCCGTATCGGAAGCGAATGGCACGACTTCTCCCGGGCCGGAAACCTCCCCGACGCCGAGTTCGAGCGGGATCTGAGGCGCACATTCGGCGACACGGTCTGTGTTGCTCCGACGCTGCCGCTTCTTCGTTCGGTATCTGCCACATGCGGCGGCGAACGGATCGAGCGCCACTTCCTCTACGGCGCCAACATCCCCCGCAGCGGCTGGTTCGCGGACCACCGACCGGCCGACGGCGCACAGGTCGCCTCGCTATGGATCTACGGCAGCGACCGGTGGCTCAGCCGCGCACTCTTCGGGGAGTTCACCCTCGAGGGGGGAGTGCAGACCCTGTTTCCCGTCGCCGAGACCTTCGGACGCCCCGACAAAACAACATCGATACTCCACTATGTCTCCTACTCACCCCACGGCCATCCGACACAGGTAGCCCGCGACCGCGAAAGCGGAACATTATACTACTGGGGCGACCCCTACGACAACACCAGAAAATATGACGGCGACTGCCTGACCCAAACCGGACCGAGAGGATGCGACATACGGACAGACTACTGCCACTATCCGCTGGTAGGCTGCACCGAGATACGCCACCCCTCGGGACGGACAGAGCGCTACACCTACTCGGCCGGACGGCTCGCGGCCCGGTACGACACCGGATGGAACCTGCTCTCGCGCTGGGAGTACGCCTTGTCCGATGACAACCCCGACAACCTGAACCGCCGGACAACTCGCCGTTACACCTCCCCGGCCGACTGCCTTCAGACCGACGAATACTTCGACGGATTCGGACTGCCGTTTTACACCCGCTCGCGCCGGGCCGGTGGAGCCGGAGAGGATGTCATCACAGGAGCGACCTTCAGCGACGCACTCGACCGTCCCCATCGGGTCTACTCCCCCTTCCCCGCCACGGAAGAGCGTATCTACAACTACGAGCCGACATTCTACGGCGCGGAGGAGTTCTACGGCGACGACCGCCCCTACGGCGAGACACGCTGCCGCGCCGAAGGGTTCGGCTCCACAGTCGAGACTACCGCCGCCGGAGAGACGATGGAGGGACACAGCGCTGTCGCCCGGCAGACCTTCAACGCCGCCGCTTCGGATCCTCTCTACGGATGCCTGCGTATCACCTTGGGCGGGGACGGCGCCTCGCCGCTGTCGGTCGCGGATGCTCCGGCCGGAATATATGCCGTGGCCGAATCGGTCGACGCCGACGGCCACCGCCGCCTGCAGTTCACCGACTTCCGCGGACGCGTCGTCCTAGACCGGACTGTATGCGGCTCTGTCAGCCACGACACCTACCGCGTCTACGACAACCTGAACCAGATACGCTACGTTCTTCCGCCGGAACTTTCCGCCGCGGTGACTTCGCGGAGCGGATGCTCCCCGGAGGATATCGCCCGCCTCGGCTACAGTTACACCTACAGCGACTCGCTACTGATGACCTCGAAGCGGCTACCGGGATGCGAGCCCGAGACCTATATCTACGACTGCGCCCGCCGCCTCGTTCTGTCGCAGAACGGCGAACAGCGCAAACGCCGCGAGATGACCTTCCGCATCTACAACCACTCCGGCGCACTGGCCGTCACCGGGCTCTGCGACAACGCCGACATAACCTGGATGCAGAACGGGGGCTATCCGGCGCTGGCCGACTACCGCGGACTGGAAGAGATTACCCGCGGCAACACCGACAGTTGCGGCTACTGGTGGCAACCGATCCTGCAGAACATACGCCTTCTGAAGGTCAACTACTTCAACGACTACGACTTCCTCAATATCCCCCCGATGCGCAAACTCCGCGAGGCGCTCGACGGCACTGCTCTAACCGCGTCGCGCCGGGCCGGAACACTGACCGGAAAGCTGACAGCCGTACTCGGCCCCGACGGCCCGACCGGAAAATATGAACTGACAGCGTTCGACTACGACACCGAGGAACGCCCCAGCCTGTCAGTCACAGTATCCTACGACGGCACCGTCGAACGCACCGCCAGCACCTACGCCTACGACGGCCTGCCGACCGAGACGACCCACACGGTCAAACGTACGCTGTCGAGCCGCAGCGAACAGTACCGGATGACCTACGACCACGCTAGGAGGCCACTGATGACGACCCTGTCGGTCGACGGCGCGGCACCTGTGACTCTGTCGACCAACACCTACGACGCTATCGGCCGCCAGTCATCGTGGCGTCCAGGAACAGAATCGCCCGTCACCTTCGACTACAACGTCCGCGGCGCCGTCACCTCATCCGCCTCGGCCCACTTCAGCCAGACCCTCAGTTACGAAACCGGAGGGAAGGCCCCGAGTTACAACGGCAACATCAGCCGTCTGGAGTGGACGACCGGGACATTCACACCGCAGACCTACGACTATATCTACGACGACGCCGACCGCCTTGTCGGCGCCGACCACCGTCGAAACGACAACGGCCGCGACTACTCGACCACCTACACCTACGACCGCAACTCGAACATAACCTCGCTGACCCGTCGCGGCCCCGTCGCCGAAGGACGCTACGGAACCGTCGATGACCTTCGGATGACCTACGACGGCAACCGTCTGACCGAAGTCAGCGACGACGCCGAAGAAGTGCTGATAGAGAACTCCTCAGACTTCGTCGACGGCTCCGACCTCACCGACGAGATGACCTACGACGACAACGGCAACCTGACCCGAGACCTCAACCGCGGAATCACCCTGATCCGCTACAACACCATCGGCCTCCCCGCCGAGATCCACGTCGACAGCATCTGCCGCATGACCTTCACCTACGACGCAGACGGACGACTTCTGTCGCGTTCCGAGATAACAGGCCTCTTCAAACTGCCGAACTTACCGAACTATCCTCTGATTCCGACCCTGAAGTCCTTTAGAAATCAATTAGGAGACCGGGTTACGTTGCCTACCACAACGACCACCCGCTACGTCGGCTCGCAGACATGGTCGGGCCAGACACTCGACCGGATCGAGACCGAAGCAGGCTACTTCAAGCAGGACACACTCTTCGCGACCTACCGCGACTACCAGGGGAACATCCGCGCCGTCGTTGCCGACGGCCAGATCCGCCAGATTACCCACTACTACCCCTACGGACTCCCATGGACCGAGACAACCGGCCAGACAGCCAACCTGCGCAAATACTCCGGCAAAGAGTTCTACACGACTTTCGGCCTCAACACCTACAACTTCGAAG
>JAMPGR010000069.1 GCA_023663805.1 Clostridium sp.
CACGTTAGTGGTCGAATAATACCATACACATTCATGGCAATTTGGACGCGCATCTAGCAGAGACACACCACGTTAGTGGTGTCGATACGGTAGCCGTGGGCGAAGCCCACGGTTAATCCAACAATATTATTCAGACCACGTTAGTGGTCGAATAATACCATACATATTCATAGCAATTTGGACGCGCATCTGGCAGAGACACACCACGTTAGTGGTGTCGATTCGGTAGCCGTGGGCGAAGCCCACGGTCATTCCAACAATATTATTCAGACCACGTTAGTGGTCGAATAATACCATACACATTCATGGCAATTTGGACGCGCACCCCGCCTGGCGCAGACGCGGGCGGGGACGCCCGCTAACTACTTCGATACCGAGTGCCCACTCCACAAAGATCCAAACGACGAACCATCATATCGGTTTGCTACTGACCGCGGGGCGGACGCGGCAGGCCGCGTCCCTACGGCAACAAATTGAATATCTACAACATAACAAAGCCACCCCCTTCAGGGGGTCGGGGGGGCCGGTCGAAGATGGGCCTGGAGGCGCGCCATGCGGGCGGCGATGCGGTCGTTGCAGAGGTTGCCGAGGCTCCCTTCGTGGGTGTGGCTGACGCGCTTGTCGGGGGTGTAGTCGCCGCGCTGGACCTGCATGCCGACCTCGCGGTAGGCGTCGCGGAACGGCATCCCGGCGAGTACCTTCCGGTTGACATCCTCGACCGTGAAGAGATAGTCATACTTCGGGTCGTCGAGGATATCGCGGCGCACACGGATATGCTGGAGCATGAAATCGGCCATCTCGAGACATTCGACCAGTTCGTCGGTCGCCGGAAAGGTTATGTCCTTCAGCAACTGGAGGTCGCGGTTGTAGCCCAGCGGGAGGTTGGCCGTCAGCAGGGCGATCTCGTTGACGACACTCTGGAGGCGGTTACACTTGCCGCGCATGATCTCGAACACGTCGGGATTTTTTTTGTGGGGCATGATCGAACTGCCGGTCGTCAGTTCGTCAGGGAAGGAAACAAAACCGAAATTCTGGCTCATCCACATACAGACATCCATCGCGAGATGGCCGAGGGTCGAAGCGACCGCGTTGACAGCCATCGCGACGGCCCGCTCGGTCTTTCCGCGGGTCATCTGGGCGGCGACGACATTATAGTCGAGGTCGGCGAAACAGAGCAGCCGGGTCGTCATCGTCCGGTCGAGCGGGAAGGAACTCCCGTATCCGGCCGCCGACCCGAGCGGGTTCTGGTTCGCTATATTATAGGCCGCGACGACAATCTGCATATCGTTTGTCAGCGACTCGGCATAGGCCCCGAACCAGAGCCCGAACGACGATGGCATGGCGATCTGGAGATGGGTGTAGCCGGGCATCAGGACGTCGCTGTATTGCTCGCTCAGCGCCTGCAGGCGGTCGAAGAGATGGCTTGTCGCGTCGGCAATGCGCCGCAGTTCGTCGCGCATGAACAGTTTCAGGTCGACGAGCACCTGGTCGTTGCGCGAGCGGCCCGAATGGATCTTCTTCCCGAGGTCACCGAACCGCTCGGTCAGAAGAAATTCGACCTGGGAATGGACATCCTCGACGCCGGGCTCAATCGAGAACTCCCCGCGTTCAACCGAAGCGGCGATATCCTCGAGTCCACCGAGGAGAACGCGTAGTTCGTCGTCGGCGAGCAGCCCAATCGAGTTCAGCATGCGGATATGGGCCATCGACCCCTCGACATCGTAGCGTGCCAGGCGGAGGTCGAGTTCGCGGTCGCGCCCGACGGTGAATTTTTCAATCATCTGATCCGGCTCAAAGCCCTTGTCCCATAGTTTCATGTCAGTTTCTGAGTATCTTATCGAGTTTCAACAATATCTTTTCATAAAGGTCGATCGCCGAAGCGATCTCGCCGACGAGGACAAACTCGTCGGCAGTATGGCTCCGCGACGAGCGCCCGGGGCCGATTTTCAGCGAGGGGATTCCGCCGAGAAGCGACATGTCGGAGGTTGTCGGCGATACGAACGGCTCGCCTGCGCCGCAGGCCACGGCGGCGGCTACCAGCGGATGGGCGGGGTCGATCACCGAAGCGCGGACACGGGTCGACCGCGGCGTAGCCGACGTCCAGGGAGACAACGCCCCGCGGAGAATCGCGACGGTATCCTCGTTTGAGTAGGCGTCGGTTGTCCGGACATCGACTACCCAGCGGCAGAGGTCGGGCACGACATTATGCTGGCGCCCCGCCTCAATCTGGGTGACGGAAATTCGGAGCGGGCCGAGCGTCGGAGAGACCTTCGGGAATTGGAACGAACGGAGCCGGTCGATGTCGGCCATGGCGCGGTAGATCGCGTTGACCCCTTCATCGCGGGCGGCGTGACCGCTGATCCCGGCGGTCTCGCAGTCGAGAACAACAAGGCCCCGTTCGGCTACCGCCGGAGCCATATCGGTCGGCTCCCCGACCAGAGCCATCGCCGGAACCACACCAAGAGAAGCCATCGAAGGGAGCAGCAGTCTCATTCCGTTTTCGCCGCCGACCTCCTCCTCGGTTGAGAGAGCCAGCACCGGACTGTAGCACAAGTCGCGGCCGGCGAGGCGGAGGAATGCCGCCGACAGCGCGACTACCGACGCTCCGGCATCGTTGCTGCCAAGACCGCGGACCATATCCGGGGCGCCGTCGCCGGCGAAGGGGTCGAAGGTGTATGACGGGGAGGGGCGGACGGTGTCGATATGGCTGTTCAGCATAACGACCGGGCGGCGCGGGTCGAACCCGGCGGCGCGGACAAGCAGATTGCAGCCGAAGCGGTCGACGCGAAGCCCCTGCGCGGCGAAGAACTCTCCGAGCATACCGGCCACCCTCCCCTCGTCGCGGGAGACCGAGGGGATCCGGACCATCTGCCTCAGCAGTTCAACAGCCCGAGCCGTATCCATCGTGGATTATCGTTCCAGAGCAGTTGTCCAAGGAGGAGGCACTGCGAATCGTAACCGTATTAACCCCGGCGGCGACAGCCTTCAGGGCATTCTCGACCTTCGGCACCATGCCGCCGCTGATCGTGCCGTCGGCCCGCAGGGCTGCGTAACTCTCGGGGGTGATGACCGGAATGACACTCGCGGGATCCGCGATATCCTCCATGACTCCCGGCTGTTCGAAGCAGTAGACCAGGTCGACATCGCCGACGGCCGACATCGCCAGGGCCATAGCCGCGGCGACCGAGTCGGCGTTGCAGTTAAGGAGGGTTCCGGCGCCGTCGTGGTTGATCGCGCAGAAAACCGGGGTCATCCCCGCCCGGAGCATCGCCGAGATCATCGGCGTATTGACCCCTTCGGCGGAGATGTCGCCGACAAAGCCGAAATCGACCGGCTCGGGGGAGCGGCGCGTCGCGCGGATCGCGTCGCCGTCGGCTCCGCAGAGGCCCGCGGCGTTGCAACCGC
>JAMPGR010000006.1 GCA_023663805.1 Clostridium sp.
CTTACCACGCCGATGATACTGCGAAAGTGGGAAAGTAGGTAACCGCCCCCTCTACCGAGAAGGCCGCTCAGTTCTGATAACAGAATGAGCGGCCTTCTTCTTGTTCGTCTTATATGACTTATAAGATATATAAGACTTATAAGATATATAAGATTTATAACAACATAACTACCTTAAAGACCAAACGGAGAGATGTTTCACAACGTCTCTCCGCTTAGATAATAAACCAATCATTATCACATTTCTTGCAATGGAAAAAGTAATTTTGCTATGTATTCTTAGAACAACAGGCAACGGAATTGGTTCAGCCAAATTGAAAAAAATTTTTTTATTTGCGCACGTTCCCCTTTTTTTATAACTTTGGTGCGGAAAAATCGCACTGATATACGTTATTTTAACGAACGTGTGCATTTTTGTTGCCCACGTTTTCGCTAATTTTGCATCAGAAACAAAAAACAACAAATAATACAAGAGACAGTATGGAAAAGAAAAAAACAACTGCCGCCAAATCGAAGGGCGCACCCCAGGATCCCCGCCTCGCGAAACTCGACGCTCTCAACGAGGCTATGGCCAAGATCGAGAAGAACTACGGAAAGGGTTCGATCATGAAGATGGGCGACGAGAATATAGAGGATGTCGAGGTTATCCCGACCGGTTCGATCGGCCTTAACTTCGCTCTCGGCGTCGGAGGATATCCCCGAGGAAGAATCATCGAGATCTACGGCCCGGAATCGTCGGGCAAGACAACCCTGGCTATCCATGCGATTGCCGAGGCCCAGAAGGCGGGCGGTATCGCCGCGATCATCGACGCCGAACATGCATTCGACCGCTTCTATGCCGAGAAACTCGGCGTCGACGTCAACAATCTCCTGATTTCCCAGCCCGACAACGGCGAGCAGGCGCTCGAGATCGCCGAACAGCTGATCCGTTCGTCGGCAATCGATATCCTCGTCGTCGACTCGGTCGCGGCGCTGACGCCCAAGAGCGAGATTGAGGGGGATATGGGCGATCGTAATGTCGGCCTCCAGGCTCGTCTGATGTCGCAGGCGATGAGAAAACTGACCGGCACGATCTCCAGGACAAACACGACCTGTATCTTCATCAACCAGCTTCGCGAGAAGATCGGCGTCATGTTCGGCCCGAGCGAAACGACGACCGGTGGCAACGCCCTGAAGTTCTATGCCTCGGTCCGCATCGACATCCGTTCGAGTTCGTCGATCAAGGACGGCGACAATATCCTCGGGCGCCTGACGAAGGTCAAGGTCGTCAAGAACAAGGTCGCGCCTCCGTTCCGAAAGTGTGAGTTCGACATCATGTTCGGCGAGGGTATTTCCCGCAGCGGCGAGATCATCGACCTCGGCGTCAACTACGACATCATCCAGAAGAGCGGCTCGTGGTTCAGTTACAATGGCGTCAAACTTGCCCAGGGTCGCGACGCGGCGAAGAAGGCGATACTCGACAACCCCGAACTCGCCGACGAGATCGAGGCCAGAATTATGGACGCCCTCCGCGGAACGACCGACCGTCCGGGCACGGCCGCTCCCCGTACGGCTGCGAAAAAGAGCGCCGCACCCTCCCATCAGGACGATATCGACGCCTCAGCCGCCGATGAAATGCCCGAAATGGACTTTGATTCTGACTTAAACGACGATTTTGAACTCGAAGAGGAAATTTAATTAAAAAAATTCCGTTAATTTTGTGATATCCTTTTGCGGATGCGTCCGCCGGGGGATGTCACAAATTTTTTATCACGAATCGAAACCCTTTTTGAATATAAAAACCATCCAATCCTGAAAATGATATCCAAGACCAAATCAATCTTAGCCGCCCTGGGTCTCGCGGCGGTCGCGATGCCGGCCTTCGCCGCCCAGTTGACTCCGGAGCAGGCTCTCTCCCGCGCTCTCTCAGGCGAGGGTGCACCGAAGAGTGTACGTGGACTCGTCGAAAAGAACCGCCTGACGCTGGTTCATACTCTCCGCGACAATTCAAGCGCGACGCTCTATCTGTTCAATAACGTCGGCGACGGAGGCTTCTGTGTCGTAGCGGCCGACGATGTCGTCGATACCCCACTTCTGGGCTACAGCGACAGCGGTGCGATCGACAGCGAGAACCTCCCCGAGAACCTCCGCTACTGGCTCGACGAATACAGCCGCGAGATTGCATGGATGATTGCCAATCCCTCTGAGGACAGAACTCTGACAACAACCGTCCCCGCCAAGGCAGCAACCGCCAGAAAAGATATCGCCCCGATGCTGACGACAAAGTGGAACCAGGATTCCCCCTACAACGACCTCTGCCCCGTCATCTCGGGTAAAACCACCTATACCGGCTGTGTCGCGACAGCGATGGCGCAGGTCATGAAATATCACAATTGGCCCGCGAAAGGAACCGGAAGTATTTCCTACACGACAACAACTTTCCGCAAGTCGGTCAGCGTCAATTTCGCCAACTCGACCTACGACTGGGACAACATGACCGACACCTACGGCAGATCATCGACTGCCGTCCAGAATGCCGCTGTCGCCAAACTGATGTATGACTGCGGCGCCAGCGTCAAGATGGACTACAGTTATGTAGCAAGCGGCGCACTGAGTTCCGATATCCCCGGCGCGCTGACCAACTATTTCGGCTACGACAAGACGACGATCGCCCAGTTATACCGCTCCTACTATACGATCGACGAGTGGACCGAAATCCTCTATAACGAACTTGCCGATGGGCGTCCGTTCCTCTTCGGGGGTGCCAACAACGGCGGCGGCCACGCTTTCGCGATCGACGGTTTCCGGGCCGACGGCGACTATTTCCACGTCAACTGGGGCTGGAGTGGCATGAGCGACGGCTACTTCCGGATTAATGCTCTCGATCCCGACGCCCAGGGCGCGGGCGGAACAACCGCCGGATATAACTCCGACCAGATCGCTACCATCGGAATCCAGCCTGCCTCAGACCCCTCTGCGACCGGAATTGTTCCGCTTATCTACGCGACCAGCGAGTTCAAGACCGCCAAGACCTTCTATTCACGCTCGGCATCGACCAGTGTCATGTTCTTCGGTGACACCTACGGCGGCTTCTATAACTTCTCTCTGTCGAAACTGGCATTCAATTTCGGCGTCAAACTCGTCGACCAGACCAGCGGCGAAGTCTCCTATGTCGAGAACCCCCAGTTGCTGACCCTCGACTACGGAAAGGGCTACGCCCAATATGGTATTCCTTCGACAAATTTCCCCGAGAGTGGAACCTATATAATGACCCCGGCCTACAAAGTCGACAACGTCTGGTATGACATGCGGACAATGATCAACCTCAGCAACTCGGTTCGTATGACTAGCAACGGACAGACCCTGACTTTCACGAAGATTGCGAAGAATATGGGAGGAACAATCTCCGGTCTTACTCTCTCGTCGAATACTCTCTACAAGAACCGTCCCTTCCAGGTTTCCTTTACCGCCAAAGCCAACGCCGGCGAAGAATTCTATGAATCGCTCTATGTCTATCTCTACAAGAGCAACACCGCTGTCGGTATCCTCGGTACGGCTCAGATTGATCTTCTCGACGGAGAATCGGAGGAACTGACCCTGACGCTGATGCTGCCGACCACCGTTGCGACCGGAACCTATAGTATCTATCTGTTCAAGCGTGTCGGTTCCCAGATGGTTTCACAGGTATCTCCTATCCCTGTCAACGTGACCGTCGAGGCCGAACCCGACATTTCCTATAAGTTATCGACTGTCAAATTCGGCGGTACATCGTCGACCGGAAGACTCCCCTTATCGCCGGCAAAGGTCGTCTGGAACGACTTCAGCGCAACGACAATCCTGACAAGCCAGAGCGGATATTTCTCCGAACAGATGACCGGGGTGTTCTTCGACGTGAAGGATCAGACGATGGCGGCTGCACAGACCAGTCCGGTCTTCGCTGAAGTCAACGAAGGTGAATCGACCGAGGTCACCTTCGAGCAGGATATGAGCCAGCAACTCGAGCCGAACAAGACCTATATGTTTGTCATCTGGGGCGAATATGTCGTCGGACAGATGAACAACGCCCAGTATGTGACAGGAACCGTCACCGGAATCGAGGATATCACCGAGGCACTCGACGAACTCGAACTCTACTGCAACGGAGGAACCCTGACCGTGACCGCCCCGGCGGCAATCGCCGGTGTGACGGTCTACGGCTTCAGCGGCGCCGAGGCTGTATCGGCCTCCTTCGGCGGAATCGAGCGCCAGGAGCAGATCAGCGTCGACGGCCTCGCCAGGGGTATCTACATTGCCTGCGTCGCGATGGCCGACGGCAGTGTCGTATCGAAGCGTTTCGTCGTCAGATGAACTGCCGGATCACACTGATTGCAACGACAGCGGCGGCGATTGTTCTCGCCGCCGGATGCCGCTCGTCGAAGCCTGAACCATCGATGCAGATTATCGACGCCCCCGTGGCGCCGGTCATGCGCAGCGAGCCGAGAGTCATACCCCGCGGCCATGTCTACCGGACCAACGGCGACTACAACAACTTCGTCCCCGTCACCCTCGACCAGAGCCTGACGAAACTCATCTCGTTCCCCGCCCCGACCGACATCACAGCTGCCTCGGCACCCGTCGCGCTCGGCGACGGCTACCTGCTCGACCGACGCGGCGTCGGGCCGACCTCGGCATTCACCCGCTGGACCTACGCCGAGTATGCCGCCCTGCCCCAGGCGCCGACGATCTCAGAGATTATGGAGAATCTGATTCCGTCGGCGCGCGTGACCGAGATTCTCGAACTTCCGTTGACCCTCTCCGAGGCTGCCGCAGACCCGGCGAGATGCGCCGAACTGCTGAAAGAAGGGGACTATAAGGTTATATTCGTCACCCCTTCGAGGTAGTTCGTCGAAAAAACGACCGCCGACCCAACAATTCGGCGCCCCAAGATTGTTATAGCATTGCCGGAGGTATCCCCCGGCTAATGCTATAACTTTTTTGTTTATGAGAAACTCGATCCGGATCCTGCTGGCCACCGCGGCCCTGGCCACAACGACTATTGCATCGAATGCGCGGGAACTGTCCCCCTCCGAAGCCCTCGAACTGATACTGCCCAAGGACGGTATGACCTCGCCGGGGACGGAAGATGAGACCCCGGAACTGCTTCATACGCTGACATGCCCCTCGACCGGGGCGGCCGCTCTCTATGTCTTCGACCGCGGCGAGGACCGCGGATTCTATGTCGTCGCCGCCGACGATCTTGTCGGGAATCTCCTGCTCGGTTACGCCGACAACGGCGCGTTCTCGGACCAGATGAATCCCGAAATGGAATGGTGGCTCGGAAACTACACCTCCGAGATCGAAACGATACGGTCGCTCCCGGCCTCCGTCCTGCAGAACAGAGTCCGCCGGCGCGCCTCCACAACCGCGGAGGAGGACACGCGCCCCGATATCCTGCCGATTATGCACTCGGGGTGGCACCAGACCGAACCGTTCAACGACAAATGTCCATATCCGTCGGCGACGAGCACCGAACGCTGTCCCGCCGGATGTGTCGCCCTCGCCATGGGGGAAGTCATGCAGATCCACCGCTGGCCGCTCCAAGGGACGGGCTACCACGAATATACCTGCTATACAATCGGGGAGATTCTGAGTTGCGACTTCAGCGCGACGACCTTCGACTGGGACAACATCCTGAATAACTACTACAGCGGAGGGAGCGCCGTTCAGCGCAACGCAGCCGCGACGTTGCTCTACGCCCTCGGCGTCTCGGTCAACATGAGTTACAGTCGCGGCGCCAGCGGCGCGAACTTCCAGAGCGCCGCCCGCGCCCTGCTGACCTATTTCGACTACGACCGGGGAATGCAGATCCTCGAGCGCCCCTTCTACGGCCTCGACGAATGGAACGACATTCTCTACAACGAACTCGCCCACGGGCGCCCGGTGCTCTACGGCGGTCAGAACAACGAGGGGGGACACGCCTTCGTCCTCGACGGCTACCGCAGCGGCGGATACTTCCATGTCAACTGGGGATGGTCCGAGATGAGCAACGGCTACTATCTGACGACCGCTCTCGATCCTCTCGAACAGGGTGTCGGCGGAAGTTCCTCGGGCTATAATGTCGACCAGAGTATGATCATCGGCGTCCAGCCGCCGGTCGAAGGCTCGTCGGTCATCCCCGGCCTGCGGTTCGTCAACGGCTTCGCGACAGCCGAAGAAAGCCATGCCCGCACAGCCTCGGGGTCGGTCCCCTTCAGCGACTCCCGCGGCATCTTCAACTGCGCCATCGACCGCATCACCGTCACCCCCGGCGTCCGCCTCGTCGGACAGACGGGCGACACGACATGGCTCGCCTCGACCGAGCCGGTCTCGCTCGAATACCAGTCAGGCTTCCGCTCCTACTTCGTTCCGGACAACCTGTTCCCGACCGAAGGGACTTACACGGTCACACCCGCATTCCGCGACTCGGCCGGCGTCTGGCACGACAGCCGCGTGTTTGTCAACGGAGTCCACTCGCTGACGCTCACGGCGACCCCGTCGATCCTGCAGTTCGCCAGCGATGACGCCCCGGCCCTGAGGGCCGAAGATCTGGCGCTGGCAACCGAGATCGTCATCGGCTCGAAGTTCGGACTCCGCGCGACCCTCGTCGCCGACGGAGGGGAATACTACGGCGAGATCCGTCCGATACTGAGCCGCAACGGGACGATCGTCAGCCGTGGTGCCTTCTTTAACGTCGACATCCCCGAAGGGGAAGGTGTCGAGACCGAGATCGTCTCGGAATTCAGCACGACAATATCGACCGGAACCTACGAACTCTATCTCCAGGATTCGAAGTCGCAGGTCATTTCCGACCCGATCGAAGTGACCGTAAGCCCCGAAGTCGTTGTCGAAGGGAAGACGACCGCGACTGTCGAACTCGAGAACACCCTCGGGGGCGAAGGAACAGAGACCGCCCCCTGGATTATCGATATGCCGGAATTCTCGGCCCTGATAACCGTCGACGGTGAGGCGGGCTACTCGGCCGAGATGGTCTCGGGCTATATCTACGAAGGGAACTCGCTCAAACTGACCCTCCAGGGATCGTTTGTCGGAGTCCGCGCCGGGCAGAAGGCCTATGTCCGTATCGCCGACGACCTGTCGGAACTGACCCCCGATCCGGTCTATAAACTGATCGCCTACGGCTCGACCCAGAAACAGATCGGCGATCCGGTCTGGTTCGTCGACCGCAGCGCCGCCGTCGGCGCTGCGGAGATACGCGAAAAACTGCGTGTCACGCCGAATCCGATGGCAGACTGTGCGGAAGTCGTTTCGGACACTCCGATGGCTGAGATCGCGCTTATATCGCTCGGAGGGACCGAGATGACGCGCATTGTTGTCGACTCGCAGACCGAGGCTACCGTCGATGTCTCGATGCTGCCGCCGGGAGTCTACATGCTCGAGGTGACCGGCGCCGACCGCTCGACCGCGACCTTAAAAGTCCTGAAGCGATAGGTCAGGAATCCATATGCTGAACCGGGAGTTACCGGGGATTATCCCGCTGGCTCCCGGTTCGGTCATCTTATCCTTTTTTCAATTGTTATAAGGCAGGGATTTGGCTCTGTAATACTGTAGTTTAATTCTATGTCGTTGTCTCTCAAAATCTCGTCATCGATTTCTGAAGCATCAACGAGTCCGTATTTAATATTGTTTTTTGTACAGGACGGCCAAAACCTTAAATTTTGGTTATCCCAGATTTTGATTCCCCCTTTTCGTCGGGGATTGTCGATATTGTGACTGAAAGTCAGCGAACCTGACTCAGAGTCAATTATTACACCGCGAAAAGTCTTTCCATTCACGACAAGGAGCAATATTTCATCGTCACTAAAGGAGAAATCCAGAAGTTCGCAGAAATTATTACGGTTTGCTTCCCGATAAGACATATCGTTCAGTTTCTCTGTTTCGGGTCTGAATTTACCATAGTTGACATTCGCGATTTTTTCTATTCCCCGATCGGAAATTGCATATCCTGTAGATGAGAAAGCATCGTAATAGAAGTAACGGTTGTCGGACAATTGTTTAACGATCGGGGCTGTAAAGTATGATGCTGCATCTTTATTGATGAATGAAGCCAAATTCACACTTTTCTGTACTTGACCCGAAGCGTCGAACCATACGATATTATAAGTTATCGTGTCATTTTTTGCATCCCGAATCTCTGCCCAATAGCCGTCAGGGAGTGAGTATGCTGCGCTGATATATCCGTTTGAGTTCAAGCGTAACTCTTTTACTGGCTTATTCTCATAAGACCTGACCAATATCCTGTAACTACCATCATATATGCATACCGAAGAACTGTCTTCTCTGAAAGATACGCTGTGTATATGGGAATGTTCCATAGGACCCTGACCTATGGAACCGATTGTATTTTTGAAAGTTCCATCCATTGAAAATCGATACAGGCGGTCTTGACCCTTAACAAATATGTCTGAGTCGTTAACGTAAACCAGATGCGAATTATTCGGTAATAGCGAACTGTCTGATGTTTCCAGGACTGTAATTTGAGAGCCGTATCCGAGGGCTTCGAAAGACTGTTCAATGTTATGGCTCATAATGCTGTTAATGTCGACTCCTCCACTATTATATGCTATTGGGGTAGACTTGACACATGAGTTAGTCGACATAATAGTAACAATGCCGAATAAAAATATTGCAGACTTCATTCAGTATGAAGTTAGTTGATTATATTCCAGTCATAAAAAGCATTAATATCCGTATCGGGATTCTGCGAAACGGCTTCCACAATCCTGCCGTCCTTAAGTTTGAGGAATAGGGGGTAATTTTGTTATCTCCTTCCGGCAAATATGCGTCAACCGAATCGATTATACAGTTGAATTCTCCGATACTGTCGACCTGCATATTTCTACGCAATATTTTCATAGAGTTTATGGCAGTAAAGACAATTAGATTTTTCTTTTGAGAATTCGCGAATTTATCTTTGTGTGTTGAAATCTGGTATTCGCATCCCGAGATACAGCCAGAACAACCAACTTCGGGCAGAATAATGCAGAATTCGGTTTCTTTATCAAAAGAAATACCCCTGCTGGAATATAGTTCTTGAAGGCTTTCGGAGTAATCATCCGTAAGACTACATGCAGATAAGAATATCAGCAGTAGAATCGATAGTGCGAATTTCATATCAACGATTTAATTTATAGTAAATAAATTGAATCTCATTTTCATCTTCCGTTACCTTCTGCATAAGCAATCCTCCACGGAATATGTGGCAATTCAAGGTAACAATATCAAGGTAATCATCCACTATGGGTGTCTCAGTCACAAGATTACCCTCCTTATCCATCACAATTATAGAGAAAGGAGTTCTGTAGTTATCTTTACGATTAGTAATGCGCGGATGATTGGCTATACGATAGTACAGTCCGTTATATTCGTCATAAGTAACGACCGAATATGAATGCTCGCTGACATAGTAGTCGAGACGCTTGTCTTTGTCACTCAAGATTTCGATAGGAGAAGAGTTATAGGAATTTATCTCCTTTGTATAACGGCTACCCATATACAAGGAGTCTATAAGGTTTAAATCGGTATCGTAGCGATAGATATAGTTGGACGCCGGAAAACTGTAAACTATTTTATTGCTATCCCCCTGACACTGATAGATTGTATTGAAATATAATCCACCAAAAAAAGCCTTGGTGTATTCCTCGGAGAAGGATGTACCTGCTATTATATCACCTGTTTTAAGATCTATCGATACTGAAATCGGATCTTCTGGGGAGAAGCGCGACTTATCGCTCAAGGGCAAACCGCTGAGAACGGCAGTTTCGTTCCCCACCAATATATGGGAACCGTCGATTGGCTCTGGCGATACGTGTTTCAATATATATTCCGGCATCGGGTAGGATTTAGAAATAGACCCATCTGCTTCCACAATAAAAAAGGTTTTGGAGCCATAGTTGTATATGAAGGTTCTTCCGTCTTTAGCACAAGTAAAACCGGAATAATTCGTTAAACTACCACATTCATGGACATCGATAACGGCTGTTAAACTGTCGGAATCGAGGTCGAATATATTTAGTTTTTGTTCATCTAAGATGATGTACTTAGCCGAAATACTGTCCTCTAACAGTTGAGAGCAAGTTGGGATAGGTTTTATTCTATTGCCGATATGGAGGGTTATCGTGTCGATGCGTTGTAGCGAAACTGAATCAGAAGCAGGTATGCCATTATTGATAACTGAATATTTTCCTTCGTTGCAGGACGTAAGTATGAAGGATAATAAACAGAATAACAACGATAATATCTTCATTATGTTCAAAGGGGTTAATTCTTTTCTTTAAGGCAGTCTGTCAGATCTGGCCACGTGTCATCTTTGCAAAAATATTCTCCGGTGTTCGAATTACGAACACAGTTACCATCGTTGTCCCACCAACCAATAGATTCGCAAGCCGCGATAGCTTCAATCGAGTTCAGGTTAAGCGTCGAAGGTCGATTATCGGATTTTCGGACGGTAAAACTGCAAATGCCAATTATCGCCAGTGTCGCGACAATTGTAATAGTAAGAATCGTTCTTTTCATTCGAAATAGGGTTTTATTAATTTGTTATTGTATATATGTGTTGGGATTAATTTTGGATTATGTCATAAAACTGTCTTTTGGATGCAAAATTAAACTTTTGTTCTGAGCTTTGCAAAAAAATTGTAAATTTTACAGGGTTTGTCGTTTTTTCTTGTTGAAAATAGATTTTGTTGTAGGTAATGTCAGACGCTGAGGCTCCGGGGGGTCTTGCGCGAGAGCCAGCGGTGGCCGTAGCGGCAGTAGAGACATTTGCGCTGCTCGCAGTAGGCGCGGCGCAACTGGATCAGTGCCTGGGAGTCGGCGGCGTTGTCGCAGGGGAGACCTGCATCGGTAAAGAGACGGACGATTGTGTTACGCTCGGGGGGGAGAGAGTTGACCAGGTCGACGGCGCGTTCTTCGAGCGTGGCATCGCCGTGTTCGACGCCGTAGGCATATATCAGCGGTACGACCGCGTTGATTATTATCGACCGGAGCATCGCTTCGCCCAGAACCGGCACGGCTTTCCCTCCCGGGTTTGTCGCGGCGGTGTCTTCGAAGGTGTAGTTCCCGGTCCAGTGGGCCGACAGTGGGAGGGTGAAAAGACGGGAGAGGGCCTCGACCGGATCATCTTCGTCGGCCGAGGCGGCGAGAATGCGCGACATAAACCGCGTCGAGACATGGAGCATCGACGCCAGCAGGGCCAGGCGGCGGAACGGCAGCGACGCCGGGCGCATCCGGGCCATCTTCCACAACATCCCCTGCGGGACGGTAAGCCCGAATTTCGTCGCAAGAAAGCGGTATTCGCGCCGGAGCGAGTCGGTATAGCCGTTGGCAGGAGCGGTCTCGAGCATTCCCGACTGACCGAAGACCAGGGCCTCGGTCATCTCGAGCGAGTCGTTGTGGCGTCCGGCAAGACGGAGGGGAAGGCTCATCGCGAGACGCTCGAAAATCTCGCCGTTGACGCCGGAGCCGAGGGCACGAGCGATCGCGACGAACGCCGCCTGCTCCCAGTCGCCTGTGAAGGCCTCGCGGTATGCAGCGATACGGTCGGCTTTCTGATGGAGCCTCTCGAAGAAGAGCGCGTCGGTCCACATTCTGACATGCAGCCGGTCGACCGACTGGAGAATCTCGCGGCAGCCGAGATCATAGCCCGCCGCGCCGACCAGCGAAGTGTAGTCGCGGTTCAGGTTCGGGGAGCATTGCATGACCATCTGGGGTATGTCGCGGCCGTCGGCGCCGGGGATATGGGTGTCGCTGATGTCGACGACATGGAGTATCACGTTGTCGTAGGCCGGGTCGTTGTCGTGGCCGTGGCGGTGCCAGTCGCTGGCGCGGACATGCATCTCGACATTACCGACCCACATCTCGCCGCCGATACGTATCTTCGCGTTAAAAAAATCGGGCCCGGAGTCGGTGTTGAGCTGGCCCGGGTCGATAATCTGTATCCGGCGCCCGTCGGTGGTGACTGTGGCCGCGGCGGGCCACAGTCTGTTGTTCCAGACATATTGCATCAGTCGTTCCATCGGCGGGGCGTCGGCGGGGGAGTGGAATCAGAGTTCGAGGTCGGCGTTGATGACTTCGTGCCAGGGGAGACCCTGGAGGGGGAGTTGTTCCATAAAGGGATCGGGATCGAATTCCTCGACGTTGTGAACGCCCGGCTTGTTCCATTTTCCGGTCAGGAACATCATCGCGCCAATCATCGCCGGTACACCGGTCGTGTAACTGACGGCCTGCATACCGGTTTCCTTGTAGGCGGCTTCGTGGCTGCAGTTGTTGTAGATATAGTATGTCATCGGTTTTCCGTCCTTTCCGAGGCCGGAGATGCGGCATCCGATCGACGTCTCGCCGTGGTAGTTTTCGCCGAGGTCCTGGGGGTTCGGGAGGACAGCCTTGAGGAACTGGAGGGGGACGATTTTCGTTCCGTTGTAGTCGACTTCGTCGATTCGCGCCATACCGATGTTCTGGATAACGCGCAGGTGGGTCAGGTATTCCTGGCCGAAGGTCATCCAGAAGCGGGCGCGTTTGATTGTCGGGAAATTCTGGACGAGCGATTCGAGTTCCTCGTGGTAGAGCAGATATGAGTCGCGCGGGCCGATGTTCGGGTAGGTCAGCGACTTGTGGAACTCGAGCGGCTTGGTCGTGATCCACTCGCCGTCCTGGTAGTACCGGCCGTTCTGGGTGATCTCGCGGATATTGATTTCGGGGTTGAAGTTTGTGGCGAACGCCTTGCCGTGGTCGCCGGCGTTACAGTCGACGATATCGAGGGTCTCCATGGCCGAGAACCAGTGTTTCGCGGCATAGGCCGTAAAGACTCCGGAGACACCCGGGTCGAAGCCGCAGCCGAGAATGGCGGTCAGACCGGCCTTCTCGAAGCGTTCGCGGTAGGCCCACTGCCAGGAGTATTCGAAGTGGGCGACATCCTTCGGTTCGTAGTTCGCCGTATCGAGGTAGTTCACGCCGCATTCGAGGCAGGCGTCCATGATGGTCAGGTCCTGATAGGGGAGGGCGACATTGATGACGAGCTGGGGTTTGTGGCGCCGGAAGAGTTCGACGAGTTGCGGAACGCTGTCGGCGTCGACCGAGTCGGTTGTCACGCTCGGGTGGTTAAGGGCGCGGGCGATGGCGTCGCATTTGCTTTTTGTTCGCGAAGCGAGGACGATCTCGGTGAAGACATCGGGATTCTGGGCGCATTTGTGGGCGACGACAGTGCCGACCCCACCGGCTCCGATGATTAAGACTTTAGCCATTTATATACTTTACTTCGGGTTGAAAAAAATTATTAGTGAGACAAAGTTACACAAAAAAAATAAAACCGGGTCCGACGGCCCGGTTTTATTTCGATATTTTGCGCGAAGTGTGCGGTATCAGTCGTTGTTTCCGCCGAAGATATTCAGCAGGAAGAGGAACATATTGATAAAGTCGAGGTAGAGGGTCAGGGCACCGAGTGTCGCGAGGTGACCGACGCTGTCGGCCGGAGCCATTTGCGCCATTCGTTTGACCTGCTGGGTATCCCAGGCGGTCAGTCCGACGAAGACGAGTACGCCGACGATCGAGATGATCCATTCGAAGGTCGAACTTCCGACGAAGATATTGATCAGCGAGCAGATGACAAGGCCTATCAGGGCAAAGAAGAGGATCTTGCCGAAGGAGGTCAGGTCGGTCCGCGTCAGGAAGCCGTAGACAGACATCGCGCCGAAGACTGCGGCGGTTATGAAGAATGTCTTGGCGATCGAGGCGTGGGTGTAAATCAGGAATATCGGTGTCAGCATCAGGCCGTTGACAGCCGAGAAGATGTAGAACAGGATTGTCGCCGTCGAGGAACTCATACGGCTTATGCCGGCAGAGATCCAGAAGACGAGGCCGAGTTCGGCGAACATAACGACCCACATCAGCCAGGAATTTGTCATATAGAACTGGACAAACTGCTGGGACGATGCGAGCCACCAGGAGACGAACCCCGTCACGAGCATGGCGAAGAACATCTTCAGGTATACGCGTTTCATCACGTCGGAAACGCGCGTTGTCAGCGCCGCAGAGTCGCCGCTGGCGGAGAAGTAATCGGGATAACTGTTGTTTCTCATTGCGTCTGGGTTGTTGTTTTTTCTGAATATCTGTTATCGAAATAATAACAATCGGCGGCGCGGATAGGTTCGGAGACAGGGGGAGGGGAGGGCGTCGGCGGATATACAAAAAAAGAATGAGTAACGAAAACCGAAGTTTTACAATTACTCATTCTCCTCTCTCCTCTGCGGTATGGACGGGACTCGAACCCGCGACCCCCTGCGTGACAGGCAGGTATTCTAACCAGCTGAACTACCACACCAGTTTTTTTGAGGTTTTGCTCGACGGTGTTCTAACCGTTTTGCGAGTGCAAAGTTACGCCCGATTTTCGAATCCACCAAATATTTCGGCAACTTTTTTTCAAAAAAAATCACCCTCGAAAAGCAAACGTCAGATTCATAGAGTATTATAAAATTTATAAGACTTATAAGATTTATAAGATTTATAACTCTAATCGCGGGTGATTGTCGGATTGTCGGGAATTTGTCTTATCTTTGTCGCAGAAATAATCGACAACTAAAGAGAAGACGACATGAAAAACTCCGACAACCTACCTTCGAACTTCGTCATCACGATCGGGCGACAGTTCGGCAGTGGCGGCCGAGAACTCGGTAAACGGCTAGCCGAGAAGTTAGGCATACGCTATTACGACAAAGAGATGATGCACGAAGCCGCCAAACGCGCGGGTGTCAGCGAGGAATTCTTCGAGAAGAGCGACGAGCGGTTCCCGTCGTTCCTGAACGGACTGTTCAACTTCGCCCTCGGATATAACTCGATGAGCCTCTATTCCGGCTCGACATCGATCAGCGACGACAGCATCTACAAAGCCCAGGCCGACTTTATCCGCTCCGAGGCCCAGCAGAACAGTTGTGTGTTCGTCGGTCGCAGCGCAGACTATGTCCTGAGGGATCATCCGCGGTGTGTCAACATCTTCGTCCACGCCTCGATCGAAGACCGTGTCAGCCGTATTACCCGCCGCGGCGACGTCCCGGCAGAAAAAGCGCGCGCACACGCCGAGAAAATCAACCGTATGCGCGCAGACTATTATAACTTCTATACAGACAAGACCTGGGGAGCCGCCGAGTCGTACGACCTGACGGTCAACACTTCGCTCCTTCCGATGGAGGATATCGTCGAGTTGGTCGCCGACTACGTCAGGAAGCGTTTCCGTCAGTGACTTTCCTCTGGCCTTTTGCCGAGACATATTCGAGGATCGAACTGAAGCCGGAGCCAATCAGGCCGATGCCTGTTATGATGATAACAGCACTCTTCAGATCGTGGAGGCTCGTCGCGAGGATTGCGATGCCGGCGATGACCATCAGAACCGGGATGATATAGAGCCCCCAGGGGAGCACCGCCGGGCGGCAGAGCCAGACGAGGACACAGATGTGGTAGACACCATAGACAATCAGCAGGACCGCAAAGGCGTAGGCGATAAACCGGATGAAGAAATTCGGCGCCGCCAGCATCCAGATGCCGAGGGCGATTCCGAGCACGGAAGTTATGACGACGCCTGACGTCATCATCCGGAGACTGAAGGTGTCTGCACCATCGGAGGCGGCGCGGCGTTCGTCGGTTATGGTCGCCACGAGGGTGTAGAGACAGGGAATGATCAGCGATATCCCGGCCAGGATGACAACCCAGTTCAGGAGTTCGCCTCTGCCGCTGAAGACGATCAGCAGGATACCTATGGCCATGACAAGCATGCCGTAGAAGAGTGTGGATTTGGGTCGCATGGTTTGATTCCTTTCTTATATAGTTGTTCGTTTATATAATAGAATCAATTCCGCGCCCGGATTGTTCACTCGCCGGACCTACTGGAGCATCGGGGCGATCCGTCGCAGGGCGGCGATGAACGCGTCGGCTTCTTCGAGCGTGTTGTAGACGGCGAACGAGGCGCGGACCGTCCCCTCGATTCCGAGGGCCTCCATCAGCGGCTGGGCGCAGTGGTGTCCCGTACGGACGGCGACCCCGAGTTTGTCGAGAAGAAGGCCGGTGTCGTAGTGGTGGGCGCGCCCGATCAGGAACGATATGACCCCCTCTTTTCCGGGAGTGGACCCGAAGATGCGCATCCCCTCGATAGTCTCCATCTGCGCGGTCGTGTAGTCGAGCAGCGCCCGTTCGTGGGCGGCGATCCGTTCGATCCCTATCTGTTCGACGAATTCGATGGCGCGGGCGAAGGCCGCGATGCCGACGAAGTCGGGCGTACCGGCCTCGAACTTCAGCGGCGGCTGTTCGAAGGTCGTTCCCTCGGGAAGACGGACATGGTCAATCATCTCGCCTCCCCCCTGGTAGGGAGGCATATGCTCAAGCAGTGCCTTTTTGCCGTAGAGCACGCCGACCCCCGACGGGCCGTACATCTTGTGGGCCGAGAAGGCATAGAAATCGGCGTCGAGCGCGCGCATGTCGAGTCGGATATGGGGAGCGGCCTGTGCTCCGTCGATGACGGCGACAGCGCCGTGACGGTGGGCCTCGGCGACCATCTCGGCGACCGGATTGACCGTCCCGAGCACGTTCGACACGTGGCAGAACGAGACGAGTCGTGTCCGCTCGTTAAAGAGCGAGCGGTATGCGTCGAGATCGAGCGATCCGTCGCCGTCGGCGCTGAGCGGAACGACCCGCTGGCGAAGTCCGCGGCGGCTGCAGAGCAGTTGCCAGGGAACGAGGTTGCTGTGGTGTTCCATGACTGTCACGATAATCTCGTCGCCCGGTTCGAGCAACTGGCCGTAACTGGCGGCGACGAGGTTGATTGCCTCGGTCGTCCCGCGGGTGAAGATAATCTCGCGGTCGGAGGAGGCGTTGACAAAACGGGCGCACGCCTTTCGCGCGGCCTCCATCATCTCGGTCGACTCCTGGGCGAGGGTGTATACCCCGCGGTGGACGTTCGCTTTGTGGTTGTAGTACATATCGGTCACAGCCTCGACGACCCTTCGCGGGGTCTGGGAGGTCGCCGTGTTGTCGAGATAGACAAGCGGGCGGCCGTGGACTGTCAGCGAGAGCGCCGGAAACTCGCGGCGGATCCCGGATATCTCTTCCGGTGTCAGCAGTTCGGGGGTCATTCCTGAGGGGGTGTAAGCGGTTGGGCACCGCAGTCGGCGCAATGCGCCTCGCAGCGGTGGAAACGGCGGTCGACGAGTTGGGTCAGACGTTCGCGCAGACCCTCCATGCGGACCATGTCGATCACGTCGGCCGTGAACGCCTGCATCAGCATCATTCGCGCCTCCTTTTCCGGAATTCCGCGCGTCTGCATATAGAAGAGTGCTTCGCGGTCGAGCTGGCCGGTTGTCGCGCCGTGGCTGCAGCGGACCTCGTCGTTATAGATCTCGAGTTGTGGTTTCGTGTGCATCCGCGCCGAGGGGGACGCGAGGATGTTGCGGTTCGACTGGTAGGCCTCGGTGAAGGGGGCGGCGGGTGTCACGAGTATACCCCCCTCGAACGCACCGGTCGCCCGGTCGTCGAGAACATATTTGAACAACTGGTTGCTCGAGCAGCGCGGAGCGAGGTGGCGTACGGCCGAGAAATTGTCGATATGCTGGCGGTCGGTCGCGATGGCCATGCCGGCCAGGAGCGTCTCGCAGTGTTCGCCGCAGATGTCGATGTTCCAGTCGTTCCGCGTCTGGCCGCACTGGAGCGTCATTGTGTCGGCCGTCAGTCGCGAGTTCTTCTCCTGGCGGGCATAGAAGCGGGCGACGCGCGAAGTCGCGGGCGACGACTCCTCGATGTCGTAGTAGTCGAACGAAGCCCCCTCGCCGACGGCGACTTCGACAACGAGCGACGAGAGGAAACGGCGGTCGGGGTCGGTCGAGGCCGTGTGGTCGCAGACGAGCAGGCGCCCTTCGGCGTTTTCTTCGGCGACGACGAGAACGCGGCGGAACGCCAGCAGGTCGGCCGGAGCGTCGAAGATATTGACAAGTTGGAGAGGTTTCTCGAGACGTACGCCGCGGGGGATATGGATGAAGACCCCGTCCTGGAGCAGGAGCGTGTTCAGGGCGACACAGGGATCGTCGGCCGGAGCGATCTTTCCGAGCCATCGGCTGACTAGGTCGGGGCAGGTCTCGGCGGCACGGCGCAGCGACATGAACCTTACTCCCTCGGGGAGACGCGACTCGAGGCCCGAAGTCGCGTGGAAACGGTCGTTGGCGACGATCGCCAGGCGGGTCGACAGATTCGGCACACCGCATCGGAACGAATCGGCCGGATTGACCGGGAGGTCGATACCGGCGAGATTTACTCCGTAGTCCGGAGCGAAGAGATCGTTGACGGATGTTTTCTCGTAACTTTCGTCGCCCCGTTCGGGGAGGCGCGCTCCGGCGAGGGACTCATATGCGGCCGGACGCATCTGGTTCAGCAGCGGCGCCGACGCGCTGTCGATCAGGGCGCGGTTGTCGCGGTAGAGATCGAGATACTGCGTCAGGCTGTTTGTTTTCGGCGTAGTCGTCATCGGTCGATCTCCTCCTTGATCCAGTCGTAGCCTCGCTCTTCGAGTTCGAGGGCGAGTTCCGGTCCGCCTGTACGGACAATCCGTCCCTTGTAGAGGACATGGACGAAATCGGGCTTGATATAGTCGAGCAGGCGCTGGTAGTGGGTTATGACGATTGTTGCGTTCTCGGAGGTCTTCAGTTTGTTGACGCCGGCCGATACAATCCGAAGGGCGTCGATATCGAGGCCGCTGTCGGTTTCGTCGAGAATCGAGAGGCGCGGTTCGAGGACAGCCATCTGGAAAATTTCGTTACGTTTCTTTTCGCCGCCGGAGAACCCCTCGTTGACCGAGCGGGAGGCGAGTTTGTTGTCGAGTTCGACGATTGCCCGCTTCTGGCGCATCATCTTGAGAAACTCGCTGGCCGAGAGGGGTTCCTGGTGGAAATAACTGCGCTTCGCGTTGACGGCGGCGCGCATGAAGTTGACCATCGAGACCCCCGGAATCTCGACCGGATACTGGAACGAGAGGAACAGCCCCTCGTGGGAGCGGTCCTCGGGGCTGAGTGCCAGAAGGTCGATGCCGTGGAAGGTCGCCGAGCCGGCGGTTACGGTAAATGCGGGGTTTCCGGCGAGCACCTCGCTCAGGGTGCTTTTGCCGGAGCCGTTAGGCCCCATGATGGCGTGGACTTCGCCCGGGCGTACGGTCAGGTTGATGCCTTTGAGAATCTCCTTCCCCTCGACGGAGGCGTGGAGATCGCTGACCTGGAGTAGTATATTGTCAGACATTGGTCTATTGATTGTTTTTTCGGTTATATTATCCGACGGAGCCTTCGAGTGAAATCTGGAGGAGTTTCTGGGCCTCGACGGCGAATTCCATCGGGAGTTTGTTCATGACCTCTTTTGCGTAGCCGTTGACGATCAGCCCGACAGCCTCTTCGGTCGGGATGCCCCGCTGGTTGCAGTAGAAGAGCTGGTCTTCGCTGATTTTCGAAGTTGTCGCCTCGTGTTCGACGATTGCCGATTCGTTCATGACGTCGATATAGGGGAAGGTGTGCGCTCCGCAGTCGGGGCCGAGCAGTAGCGAGTCACACTGTGTGTAGTTCCGGCAACCCTCGGCGTTCGGGGCGACCTTGACCTGGCCGCGGTATGAATTCTGACTATGTCCGGCCGAGATACCCTTCGAGACGATCGTGCTCCGGGTGTTGCTGCCGAGGTGGATCATCTTCGTTCCGGTGTCGGCCTGCTGGCGGTTACGGGTGACGGCGACGGAGTAGAACTCCCCGACCGCGCCGTTTCCGGCCAGGACACACGAGGGGTACTTCCATGTAATTGCCGAACCGGTTTCGACCTGGGTCCACGACAGTTTCGAATTGTCGCCGCGGCAGAGTCCCCGTTTTGTGACGAAATTGTAGATTCCGCCGCGCCCCTCCTTGTCGCCCGCATACCAGTTCTGGACGGTCGAGTATTTGACCTCGGCGCGGTCCTCGACGACAATCTCGACGATCGCGGCGTGGAGCTGGTTCTCGTCGCGCATCGGGGCGGTGCACCCCTCGAGATAACTGACGTAGGAATCGTCGTCGGCGACAATCAGCGTCCGTTCGAACTGCCCTGTTCCGGAGGCGTTGATCCGGAAATAGGTCGAGAGTTCCATCGGGCAACGAACCCCTTTCGGGATATAGACGAAGGAGCCGTCGGAGAACACCGCCGAATTCAGGGCGGCATAGAAATTGTCGCGGTATGACACGACCGAGCCGAGATAGCGCCGGACCAGGTCGGGGTAGTCCTTGACAGCCTCTGAGATCGAGCAGAAGATGATTCCGAGTTCGGCGAGTTTCTCGCGGTGTGTCGTCTTGACGCTGACAGAGTCCATGACGGCATCGACGGCCATTCCGGAGAGTTGTTTCTGCTCCTCCAGCGGGATTCCGAGGCGGTTGAAGGTGTCGAGCAGTTCGGGGTCGACCTCGTCGAGACTCTTCGGGCGGCCGGTGCTTTTCGGCGCGGCATAATAACTTATCTTCTGGAAGTCAATTTCGGGTATGTCGAGGTGGGCCCATGTCGGGGGCTTCATCCCGAGCCAGTGGCGGAATGCCTTCAGACGGAATTCGAGAAGCCATTCTGGTTCACCCTTTTTCCGCGATATAAATCTGACGACATCCTCGTTGAGACCGCAGGGGAGAATGTCGGTGTCGATATCCGAGGTGAAGCCGTATTTATATTCTTCGCCTTCGGGGTTGATCAGTTGGGTTTCGGTGTCGGTCATCTGTTTTTTTTGTGTGGAAACAAACAGTTGGGTCATTTAGTTGTGTCCGGTGATTCCCATGACCCATGGGAACATCGCGATAATAATCTCCAGGACCTTTCCGTCGGCGATGGAGGAGTTGGTGAAGATAGCGCTTCCGGGAGATATGATACGCCAGAGATTCAGAACGATGCTCATGGCGAAAAACCATTTCAGAACAGAAATAGCGGCGCCTCCCGCACGGTCGAGCATTCCGAGTCCTGTCAGGGAAACGAACCCTCTGAGGAGTCGTGCGACGATGAAACAGCCGACAAAGACGGCGACGAAGACGATGATCGCGCCGAGAATTCCGGCCATCTGGGGCGAAAGTCCGGAGGCCTCATCGGGTCCGCGACCATCGATCAGCCATAGGCCGACACGGTCGCCGAAGGCTCGCGAGGCAATATACCCTCCGACAAGACCGGCGAACGAACCAATCTGGCGTACGGCGCCGCTGATAAAGCCGAAAACGGCTGCGGCGGCGAATACAATCAGGATAACAATGTCAATAGCACTCATATCGGATAATTTCTCCGCAAAATTACTCAATCGCGCCGAAAGACACAAATCCTGCAACGATATATCGAAAGATTTTCGTAATTTTGCGGCGTCGAAAAAAGTTCTGACACGTTATGACTTACGAATACGATTTTCTTGTCATTGGTTCCGGTATCGCCGGAATGAGTTTCGCCCTGAAGGCCGCGTCGCACGGCCGCGTCGCTCTGATCTGCAAAACGACACTCGAAGAGGCCAATACCGCGCTCGCCCAGGGTGGCGTCGCCTCAGTTACGAACCTCGAAGTCGATGACTTCGAGAAACATATCGAAGACACGATGATTGCCGGCGACTGGCTGAGCGACCCCGATGCCGTCAGAAAGGTCGTCACCGAAGCCCCCGGACAGATACGCCAACTGATCGACTGGGGGGTCGAGTTCGACCGTAACGAAAAGGGTGACTTCGACCTCCACCGCGAAGGGGGACACTCCGAATTCCGGATTCTCCACCACGCCGACAACACCGGTTTCGAAATTCAGCAGAGCCTCGTCCGCGCCGTTCGCGCCAACCCCTCGATCGACATCTTCGACAACCATTTCGCTATCGAAATCATTACCCAGCACCATCTCGGACGTATCGTCACCCGCCGCACCCCCGACATCACCTGCTACGGCGCTTATGTCCTCGACCAGAAATCGGGAAGCGTCGACAAGTTCCTTGCCCGTACGACCCTGATGGCCACCGGCGGCGCCGGCGCCGTCTACACGACGACAACAAACCCCCTGGTCGCGACAGGCGACGGTATCGCGATGGTCTACCGCGCCAAAGGAACTGTCGCCGACATGGAATTCATCCAGTTCCATCCGACGGCACTCTACCATCCCGGCGACCGCCCCTCCTTCCTGATAACCGAAGCGATGCGCGGCTACGGCGCCGTGCTCCGGAATCTCCGTGGCGAGGAATTCATGCACAAATATGACCCGCGGCTGTCGCTCGCCCCGCGCGACATCGTTGCGCGCGCCATCGACTCGGAGATGAAACTCCACGGCGACGACCATGTCTATCTCGACGTGACCCACAAAGACCCCGAAGAGACACGCCGCCACTTCCCGAACATCTATGCGAAATGTCTTTCGCTCGGAATCGACATAACCCGCGATTATATCCCTGTCGCTCCGGCCGCCCACTATCTCTGCGGCGGAATAAAGGTCGACTTGAACGGCGAATCGTCGATCAGGCGCCTCTATGCCGTCGGCGAATGCTCCTGCACCGGACTCCACGGCGGAAACCGTCTGGCGTCGAACTCGCTGATCGAAGCGGTAGTCTACGCCGACGCCGCCGCCCGTCACGCCGTCGCCAACGCCCCCCACTACGATATCCGGACCGACATCCCCGACTGGAACGACGAGGGGACGACCCATCCCGAGGAGATGGTGCTGATTACCCAGAGTATCCGCGAGGTCAACCAGATCATGAGTTCCTACGTCGGTATCGTCCGGAGCAATCTGCGCCTCGACCGGGCCTGGAACCGCCTCGACATCCTCTACGAAGAGACCGAGCGACTCTTCAAGCGCTCGAAGGCGTCGCGCGAAATCTGCGAACTCCGGAATATAATCAATGTTGGCTATCTTATTATGCGACAGGCTAAAGAGCGTCGCGAATCGCGCGGACTCCACTATACGCTCGACTATCTGCCGAAAAAAGCCGTACACAAAAACGACGTTTCGTGTGTTATATCATAAGAGGCATTTCCCGCCGAACGATACTACACACACTCTAACAGAAAAACGAATGATTCGAAACTTTCTCCTCTTTATATTATTCCTGATTTCTCTGCTCCCCCTCCGGGCTGCAGCGGCCGATGACGACCCGGAGATTCCCGAAGAACTCCGCGTCGGGACGGGGCGCATACGCCCTTCGCGCGGCTACTACTACACGGAGATTGACGGCGATACCGTCCCGATGATTCTCCTGAGCGAAGTGACGGTCTTCCCGCAGTGGAAATTCAAAAACAAAAAGGAAGAGGAGTTCTACTGGAAGACGGTCCGTGACGTCAAAAAGGCGCTTCCCTATGCGAAACTGATCTGCGAGACGCTGCTCGAGACCTATGAGTATATCGAGACCTTCCCGACCCAGAAAGAGCGTGAGGATTATATAAAGAATATGGAGGGGGCGATTTTCGAGCAGTATAAGCCGGTCCTGAAGCGGTTCACGAAGAACCAGGCGAAGATCCTGATTAAACTGATAAACCGCGAGACGAACCAGACGAGTTATTCGATTATCAAGGCCTTTCTCGGGTCGTTCCGCGCCGGATTCTGGCAGACCTTCGGCCGGTTCTTCGGCGTCAATCTGAAGGGGGATTACCGTCCCGACAAAGATCGTCAGGACGCGATTATCGAGCGTATCGCCGTCGGTGTCGAACTCGGAACGATTTAGAGTATAACTCAAGTTTCGGTTTTGGACTATTGTCAATGATTTGATCGCATACGAAGCATTTTTGGTGGTAACAAAACGGGGACTCCGAGCAAATAATGGTAGTTCGCCATTCATTCTGGCAGATAAATAATCAATCTTAACAATTTCTATTGTGTTAATCTGTTTGGCCTTCGTTTCCGACATATCGATTCGTTAGTCTACTTGTGGCGGAAGCCGCGGATATAAGAGGGGAGTAACACGGCCCCGGCGACAAGCAGGGAATAGTAGGAAATCAGTCGCCAGAAGACCGAGATGACCAGCGCGACCGAAGCCGGCGAAATCATATCGCCGTAGTAGTTCGCGAACAGCCATTCGCTGACGCCGCTTCCTCCCGGAGTCGGACTGACCGTCAGCAGAACCCAGACGACATACTGGCGCGCCAATATGAGCAATTGGTCTGCTCCCGGCACAAATCCGAAAAACAGAGCGTTGACAATCAGGAAGCGGGAGATCCACAATAACGCTGTCGCCCCGAACGCCTCGACCCACCAACCCACCGAACGAGTCCGCAGATCGCGTCCGGTCTGAGCAATGTCGTCGGCGGTCTTCTCCGCCTTGCCGCGCCAGCGGGCGAGCCAGCGAAGACGGAACACGCCGCGAACGACCCCACCGACCTTCTCGGGCTGGAGCAGCGTTCCCCAGAACAACAGCAGCGTCACACCGATTATCAGTCCGATTACAACCCAGAACGACACCCTGACCCCCGAGGCGAATCCTCCGCCTCCGAAAATATCTCCAATCGGCGCAAGACAGAGCATCAGCGGGCATACGAGAGCCATAAACAGTTCGTCGAGAAAAAGGGTGGTCATCATGATAGTCGTTCCGCGGCCGAGTTCGATCCCCTCGCGGTGCATGAACAGCATGCTCATCGCGCTTCCGCCGGCGCTCGTCGGGGTAATCGCCGAGGTGAACTCGCAGAGAATCGTGACCCTCCACGCCTGGCGCCATGACAGCGAGCGGTCTGTCAGCGCGCGGAACCGCCAGGCGAGGCCGAATTCGCGGAGCGCCATGAACCCGACGGCGAGGAGAATAGCCGAGACTGTCCGCGCGTCGAAGCGGATCAGACGCCAGGCATCGGGATTAAACTCGCTGATGAACATCCAGATTACGACCCCGAGACCGATGGCCACGGGGAGCAATATCTTCAGTATCATCGAGTGCGTCTGTTCCATATCGACAAAGTTACGGCTTTTTCATCGGATTTACCGAAAAAATCGCTACCTTTGTTCTCCAAATAATCTGACATGAAAAAGAAACTCCTGACTCTGACCGCCGGTATCCTCCTTTCCGGCATCCTCTTCGCGCTCCGCGCCGACCTCCCCTTCCGCCAGCACCGCTACGACTCCTTTATGGCCGCGCCACCGGCCGAAACCCCGGGAACACAAATTGTATTCCTCGGAAACTCGATAACGAATATGCACAACTGGAACGAAGCCTTCGGCTCCGATCCGGCGGTTGTCAACCGGGGCAATTCCGGCGGGCTTGCTCAGGAATGGGTCGACGAAGTCGAGTCTGTCACCGACAGCCGTCCGCAGAAGGTCTTTATCGGGATCGGGACAAACGACCTCCAGCAAGGGCGCACACCCCGTCAATTGGTCGACGATATCCGTACGATTGTCCGCCGGATTCAGATAGCCTCCCCCGAGACCGATATATATGTCCAGAGCGTTCTGCCCCGAACCGACTCCCGCGCCTGGAATTCGATACCCCAGGTCAACGCGATGCTTCCGGAGATGTGTGCTCAGATGGGGGTCCGCTTCGTCGATCTGACTGACGTGATGATGAGGATGAGAACACAGTCCGGACCCGCCCGCGACTCCTGGTCTCCCGACGGTCTCCACCCGACCGGGATCAGTTACCGCGCATGGTGTGAATTCCTCCGCGACAGCGTCAACTCCGTCTGCTCCTACAGCCAAGGGGAGTACCATCCCTCGCTTACCTCGGTCAGCAACCCGAGCCGCGTCACCCAGTTCTCGCTCCTGCCGGTAGACACGGACGACATCCTGTTTGTCGGCGACGAGATGGTCGAATCGGGCGAATGGAACGAACTGATGCGCAATCCCCGCGTCAAGAAGCGCTCGAGCGGCTACGGCCACGGAGGCTACGGACTCGACGCTGCCCGCCAGTATCTCGAAGTGTCGCTGACGACAGATCCGGCAACCCAGAAAGCCCCCTCGCAGATCCTGATCTACTGCGGCGTCGGCGAACTTGTCAGCGGCAAGAGCGCCGAGGAGTACGGGAAGGAATACCAGGCTCTGGTCGACTATATAAAGCAGGTCGCGCCGAAGACGCGTATCGGAGCGGTCTCGATACTCAGCGTGACCAACGACTCGCTCGCCCGCCGCTATAACGACGAACTACGCCGGATTGCCGCCGCCGACAAAGCGGTCGACTATATCGACATCTATACCGAACTGAAGCAACACGCCGGTGACTCGATGTCGGGCGACTATGTCAACGGGCGCGGCTATGTCCGTATTGCCGGAATCCTCGGGGAATATGCCGACGGGTCCGATCCGGTCACGGTCGAAGAGTTCGAGCGCTACTATGCCCCGCGAATGGAGCGCCGCCGTCTCGGGCAGGTCTACAACAGGGTCTACACAACCCTGCAGGATCCTGCCCTTAGCGACGCGAGCCGCCGCGAACTCGAGCAGGTTGCCACCCGGCTCGAAACAATGCTTAAGCCCTGACTGTTTGTTTTATAGGACAAATTTATGTAAATTTGCAACAGAAACAAAAGACGAAGGATATGTGTACCGAAAAATATATCGATCCCTTTACCGACTTTGGATTCAAACTTCTTTTTGGCAATAACAAAAACAAGGAATTCCTGATTGCCGTTCTGAACTCACTTCTCGACCTTGAGTACGAGATCGTTGACATAACTTATAACAATACCGAGATTTTCGGTAAGACTCCCGACGATCGTCGTGCGGTCTATGATCTCTATTGCACAACCTCTGACGGTTCGCATATTATTGTCGAGATGCAGAACGCCTATCAGCGTTATTTCTCAGATCGAACCGTCTATTACTCATCGTTTCTGATGCAGGCCGCAGCCAAACAGGGCAAATGGGATTATCGGCTTCCACCGATATACACCATAGCTTTTTTGAACTTCAAACTCGATGCATATCTTGACGATCCGGATTACAAGCATATCATCCGGTTAGCCGATGTAAAAACCGGTCAGGTTTTCTACGACAAACTGACATATATCTACATCGAAATGCCAAAGTTTAACAAGGAAATCGATGACTTGAACGGTTATGCGGACATATGGTTGTATATCTTTAAAAATATCGTCAAACTCGACGGAAAACCTGCTGAGTTCCGTGGGAAGATCTTCGAGAGATTCTTCAGAGCGGCAGAAATCGCCCGGTTCACACCCGAAGCTCGTGCGGCATACGAGAAATCCCTGAAGAATATGCGCGATTATGACAATACAATCACCTACGCTGAAGACCGGGGCTTCGATCGGGGAATCAGGCAGGGTCTCGAGCAGGGGGAAAAGCAGAAGGCTCTTCAGATTGCCCGAAGATTGAGAGCACTCGGAATGTCGGCGGCGGAGATTGCCGAAGCGACAGGACTGAAGCCTGACGAGATCGGACAACCATAATCATTCGTCTATTTCAGACAAATTCCGGTCAGATCGAGCGCCGCAGGCCCGGTGACGCAAATTATGTCGTAACTTTGCGTCACCCTAATCCTGTTACCCAGTATCTGACGAATGAAAAAACAATCACTTATCGCCCTTGCTCTCCTCGCCGCGGCCGCTCCGCTCTCCTCCCGCGCCCAGCAGGTCCTGACATGGAACAACCCTCTGGCCACTCCGGCAGTCGAAGCATCGGAACTCACCGGCCTTCCCCTCGAAAACCTGACCGACGGTAACGACCTATCCGTCGTGACCTTCAGCAACGTAACGCTCCCCCTGTCTGTCACCTTCACGACCGACCGCCCTTTCCTCGCCAAAGGAATAAACATCGTGATCGGCTCGGACTGCGACAAGGCTCCATACCAGTTGGTCGTATACGGCCGTAACGACGCTTCGGACCAATGGAAGTCGATCGGAAGTTACAGAGTCGGCGTCTTCTCTGATCCCTATACCGGCTATTCCGGAAAGACAACCTCCTCGACAGTGCCCTATACCCGTTTCAAATTCGAGATCACGAAGATCCGCAACAGCGCCGACCTCGAAATCGCCGAAATCGAACTGCTCGGTACCTACGACGAGGACCTCTCGATCGCGACTGGCGCCAACGGATCATTCTCCGCATCGTCGAAAGCCACCGATCCCGCGCTCCCGTTCACGTTCAAGAACGCACTCGCCCAGTATGGCCTCGCCGACACCTGGCTGCAGTATGACTTCGACGAACCGACAGCCATCGGCGCCTATTCGCTGACGGCGTGCGCGAACACCGACCGTACGGCCCGTCCGCGAGCCTGGGAACTCCTCGGCTCCGAGGATGGCGAGACATGGCACACCCTCGACATGCGCGCCAACCAGGGCGACTGGACCGCCGACAACTTCGAATACCGCCGTGTCCCCGGCCAGGGAACATCGCCGGTCGATTTCGCCGCGGCGGCCGACGAACTTCTCGGCGTTATGCAGAAAAAATTCGTCAGCACCTGGGGCAAAGGGAAATATCTGATCAACTCCTGGCACGAAGACCCCTCGAAAATGGACTACGGCTACAACTACTGGTGGATGGCCCACGCGATCGACGGCTGTGTCGACGCCTACAACCGGACCGGCGACGAGCGCTATCGGATTCTTGCCCAGGATATCCGCGAGGGTATGTACACGGCCTACGACGCCAGCCGCTATGATCTCTGGAACTCCTACTACGACGATATGGAATGGATGAACCTCGCCTGTATGCGCGCCTACGAGTCGTTCACGCGCCTTCAGAGCAGCTGGCTCAACGACGCCGTCAAACTCTTCGGCTGGATCTGGCAGGGGTGGAACTACGACAACGGCAGCGAGGGGGGAATCCGCTGGAACAGCGGTAGCGGAACCGGAAAGAACTCCTGTTCGAACGCCCCGGCTATGATTGGCGCGGCCCGTCTCTACCAGTTGACCGGCGAGGAGCAGTATCTCGAAAAGGCTGTCATGATCTTCGACTGGATGCTGACCCACTCCCGCTTCGACGACGGATTCATCAAGGACGCCCCCGACAACGACAACCGCGGCTGGGTCTTCACCTACAACCAGGGTACATGGGTCGGCGGACTGCTCGAACTCTACCGGATCACCCGCGAGCAGAAATACTACGACATCGCCGTCGACCTGATCGACAAATCGATCGACGACCGCTGGTATACCCCCGACGGAATCATGCGCGAACAGGGAATCGGCGACGGCGGAATGTTCAAAGGGATCTATATCCGCTATATCGCAAACTGGGTCCTCTCCGGTTTCCTCGACCAGGAGCATCAGGTACGCTACGCGACCTTCCTGGTCGAAAACGCCCGCTCCATGGTTGAATGCGCCCTCCATAAAGACACCTGGACCGTCATGCCCGACTGGAAAACACGCGACAGTTTCGCCAACGGCGAGGTAAACGGCGCAAGCGACGGAAGTTACCACAGTTCCGTCCTGCTCAGCGGTCTTTTCCTCCTCGAAAGTGTCGACGCGATGCGCCGCGCCGGAATCCTCGGCGAGGACTACTCGGTCGTCAATCCCGCCGTCGGGAAGAAATACTCCCACTATCGCGTCCGCTTCACATCGAACTACGGTTCCAGCGACCTGAATATCGGCGGATTCTCCCTCTTTGGCGAGGGTAGCACGACCGCCGTCGGGGAACTGCACGCCGATGGCACAGACAATATCGTTGTCGAAGGAAACAGAGTCAGCGCCGCCGACGGCAGCCCGGTCGAAGTCTACGCGATCGACGGCCGTCAGGTCTGCAGCGAGAGCCTTCCGGCCGGCACGTATATCGTCCGCTACTCCGACGGTTCGACCCGCAAACTGAGACTCTGACGATATAATTTCCGGAAATTACGTAAATTGCCGACAATTTATTTTGTAATTTGGATGATATGAATTAATTTTGCGAATTAAATACATCAAAGAATGAAGCATATCTACACAACTATTATCCTATCATGTATCATGTCGGCATCGGCGGTTGCAGGAACCATAGTAATCAATGAAATCATGCAGTCTAACGTCAACTCATATATGGCGGACAACAATATGCCCGACTCATGGGTCGAACTGTATAATCCTACTGATGAACCTGTCGACATCTCAGGATGGAAAATAGGCGTAAAGTCAAAAGCATCGAAAGCGTATACACTTCCGTCGATAACTCCGATCCAACCCAAAGGATATCTTGTTGTCTTCTGCGACAAGGAGGAGACGGGACTCCACACAAGTTTTCGTCTCGAGTCGACCAGCGCTGGCGATGTCTATCTGTTTGACACGTCTGATAATCTTGTCGATCACCTGAGCCACGACAAGATGCCGGCTCCCGACATCGCCTATGGCCGTCTGACGGACGGCGCTGACCAATGGGGCTATTTCGTCACGTCGACCCCCGGCTCGGCCAATCTGGGCAATACCTCGTCGCTGCTCCTTTCCGCGCCTGTATTCTCGGTCGGCGGCGGGGTTTTCTATGAGCCTGTCGATGTTACGGTCGGGATTCCCGAATCCGCCCCTGCCGACGCCGTGCTCTGCGTGACAACTGACGGTCGTGTCCCGACCATATCGGACCGTGTCGACTCTCCCTGCGTGCTGACTCTAAGCGAGAGCACACCGTTGCAGGCCCGTCTGGTTTCGGATACCGCCCTGTCCCCTTTGCCCGTTTCGAACACCTATCTTTTCCCTGACCATCAGATAACAATGCCGATAGTCTGCATGACAACCGACGAAAGAAATCTCTACGACGAGGAAATCGGGATGTTATACAACTATATGGAAGAGGATTGGAGACGTCCGGTCAATATAGAAATATTCGATGGTGAAACCCATCAGCAGGTTATTAATCAGCAGGGAGAGACTGAGATTCAGGGATGGTCTTCGAGACAGTTCGCCCAGAAATCCCTGAAACTGTATGCCAACAAACGCTTCGGGACAAAACGGTTCAACCATCCCCTGTGGCCTGCGGACAAACCCGATATGGACGAGTTCCAGTCTTTCTCTCTCCGTAACGGAGGGAATACTTTCGCCCTCGATCATCTTCGGGATTCATACTACAACATGCTCTTCGGCACCCACGTCGGCGATGTTATCGAATATCAGTCCTACCGCCCCTGCGTCGCATATATAAACGGCAACCCCTACGGGATGATCGACCTTCGCGAGCGCGCTAACGACCACTATATCGAGGCGACATATCCCGATATCGAAGACTACTGTATGGTTGAGGATTGGTATGATTTCAAAACTGACGAACAGCAGCCGTTCTGGGATTTCTACAATCTCTATTCGGATCCGAACTCGTCGTTCGCCGAATTAAACGAGGTTATGGATATGGAAAGTTTCGCGACATTGTTTCTCGCCGATGCGTTCAGTTTCGATGTTGATACCCCGGACGGAAATATCGTCATGTGGAAACCGGCCGGCGGCAAGTGGAAATGGTTCCTGAAAGATATGGACTGTACGAACTATGACTATCTTGTCGACAACGACTATATCGACTATCTCAATATGATTCCGAACGAGGAATATGCAGATTGGTTCAAGAATACCGAGAACGGTACGCGCCTGTTCCGTAAATGTCTCTCTTTCCCGGAGTTCACCGAGATCCTCGTTAACCGGTATATCGCTTATTACGGCGACTTTCTCCGGCCCTCTGTCGCATGTACATTGTTCGACGACATGAAAAACGAAATTAGGGATGAGTTCAGCCGAACCGCCGAACTCTATGGCTTCAAATGCTGGCTCGACGGACATGTCGAACCGCTGAAACAGTATGTGGCCGACCGGGGACCCGTCATGTTCGAGCAGTTCCGCACGCGCTATGACCTCGGAGATACATGCCGCCTGACTATCGGGAATCCTTCCCTTTCGGTTTCTCTTTTCGGCCATAAACTGAACTACGCCGATTTCGACGGCCTGACATACACCGAACGTAATCTCCGCCTCGATTCCGATACGGAAGGTGTGTGGGTGATTGACGAATATGACGCAGCCGGGGAGCGCTCGACATCGAAGATCGTCGGAAAATCCTGTGAGTTCGCCCCGTCAGCGACTGCCGTCAGATGTCACGTCGAGTTTGCCGACCCGACGGCGATCGACGATATACGCGACAGCGAAACCGTCGGTTCCGATCTGGATGCTCCCGTCTCATACTATACGATCGACGGCATCAGGCTCGATACCAATCCGGAGATTCCCGGATTGTATATCGAGAAAAAAGGACGCGGGCAGGCCCGGAAGATAATCGTCAGGTAGACGAACGCAACAGGAATCTCAGCGGCGGAACGGAGTCTTATGACTCCGCTCCGCCGCGTGATTTTATAGATTCGTTTTTGCGGTTTCGGAAATTGTTTGTAACTTTGCGGCCGAAATCCGGAAGCAAGGCTCCGGAAGTGGAAAAATTTGGCTGCTTGCAACCACTCGAAAAAAATGCTAAAACTGCAAACCGACTGAGTAACGCCGCGTCGCCGCGCGTAACCGCCCCGTTCCGCCGTTCGGCATTTATCGACGCCGCCACCTTCCGTTTCCCTTGGCTTCCGCCGCGAAATATGTGTGATAAGAACGAAAGGAAAAAATGACTCAGACCTCTAAAAACTATCTCTTTACGTCGGAATCTGTCTCCGAGGGACACCCCGACAAAGTCGCCGACCAGATCTCCGACGCGATTCTCGACGAATTCCTGATCCACGATCCTGCGTCGAAAGTCGCCTGCGAAACGCTGGTAACAACCGGACAGGTCGTCGTCGCCGGCGAAGTCAAGAGCGAAGCCTATATCGACATAGCCGAAACCGCCCGCCGCGTCATCCGCGAGATCGGCTACAACAAAAGCGAACTGAAATTCGACGCCGACTCCTGCGGCGTCTTTACGGCCGTACACGAACAGAGCGCCGACATAAACCGCGGTGTCGACCGCGACACCTCCCTCCCGGCCCTCTCCGAAGAGGAGAAGGAACAGGGTGCCGGCGATCAGGGGATGATGTTCGGATATGCCTGCAACGAGACCCCGAACTATATGCCGCTGGCTCTCGATCTGAGCCACATGATTCTCCGCGAACTCTCCGCGATACGCCACCGCGGCGAGCAGATGACCTACCTCCGCCCCGACGCAAAGAGCCAGGTAACGATCGAATACGACCCGTCGAACCGTCCGGTCCGTATCCACACGATCGTTGTCTCGACCCAGCACGACGAATTCATTCTTCCGGCCGATCCAGCCGACCGCGATGCCTGCCGCGACGCCGACCGCCAGATGCAGACCCGTATTGCCGATGATATCCGCAGTATCCTGATCCCGCGCGTCAAGGCGAAACTTCCCGCCGACATCGCCGCACTATTCGACGACCGGTTCATACTCCATGTCAACCCGACCGGCAAATTCGTCATCGGCGGCCCCCACGGCGACACCGGCCTGACCGGCCGCAAGATCATCGTCGACACCTACGGCGGACGCGGAGCCCACGGCGGCGGCGCATTCTCCGGAAAAGACCCCTCGAAAGTCGACCGCTCGGCCGCATATGCCGCCCGCCATATCGCGAAGAACCTCGTCGCGGCCGGCGTCGCCGACGAAGCCCTCGTCCAGGTCGCCTATGCGATCGGGGTCGCCCGCCCGGTCAGCCTCTATGTCAACACCCGCGGCACCGCCCATGTCGCGATGACCGACGCCGAAATCTCCGATGTCGTCGCCGGCCTCTTCGACATGCGTCCCCGCGCAATCGAGGAACGTCTCGGCCTGCGCAACCCAATCTATCGCGAGACAGCCGCCTACGGCCATATGGGACGCCAGCCCGAAACCGTCGTCAAGACCTCGCTCGACGGAACCCGCAGCGTCGAAGTCCGGCTCTTCACCTGGGAGGCCCTCGACATGGTCCCGGCCCTGAAGAAGGCGTTCAAAATCTGAAAAAACGCGAAAAAACAGTGTAAAAACCCCGCGATGGCCCGACTTTTTTTGTCGATCGACAAAAAAGACGTATCTTTGTGCGCTTATTGCCGCGATACGCGTCGCGGCCGTAGGCGCACGAACCGTTTGTCAGAACAAAAAAATAAAAAAACATCAAAATAATCAATGGCAACCTTAGAGAAAATCAGAAGCAAATCAATTTTGCTGATTGTCATCATCGGTGTCGCCCTTCTGGCGTTCATCATCGGTGACTTCTTTACATCAGGGCGCACCATCTTCGGCACAGGAACAACCGTTGCGAAGGTCGGCGGCGAGAAAATCGACATAACCGACTTCCAGCGTCGCGTCGAACAGCACAACCAGGCCCAGCAGCAGAGCGCCCGCAAAACCGACGGCGCCCAGATCCAGCAGCAGGCCATCAACGAACTCGTCGCCGAGAAACTCTTCCAGAAAGAACTCGATCGCCTCGGCCTGACAGTAACCGACGCCGAACTCGCCGACGTCATGCTCGGCCGCGGTTCGATGATGCTTTCGGGACGCGTCGCCCAGGAAACCCAGGGCCAGATCCAGAGCATCAACGAGCTCCACAACATGATCACCCGCCCCGGCGACTACGGAATGACCCCCGACCAGGTTTCGAGCCTCCGCGCCTACTGGCAGCAGCTCGAGAGCGAAACCGAGCAGCAGCTCCTCCAGCAGAAATACATGACCCTGTTCACCGGCACCCTTGTCGCCAACGAACTCGACGCGAAGGCTCTCTACGACGAGAACGCCACCCCGCTCCGAATGGCCTACACGAAGAAGGACTACTCTTCGCTCGCCAACGAAGAGTTCGAACCGACCGAACAGGAGCTGAATGACGAATGGGCAAAGAACAAGAACGCATATAAGATTGACCAGCAGATCCGCACGATCAGTTACATCAGCGTTCCGGTCGTTCCGTCCCAGGCCGACATCCTCGCCGGCCAGCAGCGTGTCGAGGATGCGCTCGTTATTCTCCGCGGCTCCGACGACCCCGCGTCGCTCTCGTCGATGCCCGACTTCGTCGTCGACCAGCAGCGCTCGACCGCCTCGCGAATCCGTAACAACGACGTCAAGCGCTTCGTCGACACCGCCTCAGTCGGTGCCGCAGCGATGGTCAACCGTAACGCCAATTCCTACACCCTCGCGAAACTCTTCGGCCGCACCGTCGAGACCGACTCTGTCTGTCTCGACTACCTCGTTGTCAACGGCCGCGAGCAGATGGATTCGATCATGATCGCCCTGAACGCCGGAACCCTGACCTTCGCCGACGCCGCCTCCAACCCGGCCGTCGCCGAATCGCAGGACAGTGTCTGGCTTGCCCTGACGACCTCCCAGGCCGCTTCGCTCCGCGACATCGTCAACTCCAGCCCCAACGGCGTCTACTTCACCCCCGACACCGCTTCGACAACCCCCGGCGGACGCATCATGCGCATCAACCGCCGCAACGCTCCGGTCAGTGTCTACGATTATGCGGTCGTGACCTACAGCATCGATCCCTCCGAGGCTACGATCAACAAACTCGAGGATGACTTCCAGCGCTTCCTGACCGAGAACAATACCTCTGCCAAGTTCGAGGAGAACGCCCTCGCCGCCGGATACCAGGTGTTCCCGACGAAGGTCTCCGCCTCCTCGCCGATGGTTAACAATATCCCCGACTCACGCGCGGCTGTCGTCTGGGCTCTCGGTGCAGACAAGGGCCAGGTCAGCCCGATCTTCGGTAACGAAACGACCGGACGCCTCCTCGCTGTCGCTCTCGACGATATCTACAACGACTATATCCCCGCGCGCGACCCCCAGGTCGCCGACTACCTGAAGGCACGCGTCCTCAGCCACAAGAAGGGTGAACGCCTGATGGCTGACTATAACGGAAAGGCATCGACTCTCGCGGAATACGCCCAGTTGCTCGGCGGCAGCGTCGACACAACGCGCATCTCCTTCGGACAGGTTGTCGTTCCGAATATCGGCATGGGCGAAGCTGAACTCCAGGCATGCGCCTTCCTCGCCGAGCCCGGCAAACTCCAGGCTCCGGTCGAAGGTTCCTCCGCGCTGATTGTCTTCGAGATCGTCTCGACCGACCCCGCAACCCGTCCCTACGACTTCAACGAGAGCGCCCAGGCCTTCAACGGAAGCCGCGGCAGCTATCGCCTGTCGAACATGATGCCCCAGATCCTCCAGGGTAACAAGAAGGTCGAGAACAACCTCCACAAGTTCTACACCAACTGATTCCAACCAATCCCCTATAAGTTCAACCCGGACCGGAAACCGAACTTCCCGGCCCGGGTTGATTTTTTTATCCGGTAAACCAGTCAAACGAAACAGATCTATCCCTATGTCAAAAACCCTCACCTACAGCGCCGCTGGACTTCTCCTCGCTACGTCGACAGCCGGCTGTCGCCAGCAGTCACAACAGCCTCAGCCCGAACAATCCGAGCGGCCGAACGTCATCGTCGTGATTGCCGACGACCTCGGCTTCGGTGACGTCAGTTTCTACGGCCAGACAACGATCCACACCCCGAACATCGACTCGATCGCCGACTGCGGCGTACGCTTCAACAACGCCTACGCTTCCTCGTCGACATCGACCCCGAGCCGCTATGCCCTGCTGACCGGCATGTATCCCTGGCGCGAGGATATCAAGATTCTCCCGGGCGACGCCCCGCTGGTCATCCCCGACACGATCCCGACTTTCCCCCGGATGATGCAGCAGGCAGGCTACCGGACCGGTGCGATTGGAAAGTGGCACCTCGGCATGGGGAGCGGTCATGTCGACTGGAACGACACAATCCGTCCCGGCGCCCGCGAACTCGGCTTCGACTACTCCTGCCTGATCGCCGCGACGAACGACCGCGTCCCGACGGTCTATGTCCGTAACGGCGGTGTCGTCGGACTCGACCCCGACGACCCGATTATGGTCGACTACGAAACCAATTTCGAAGGGGAGCCGACGGCGCTGACAAATCCCGAGATGCTCAGGATGAAGTGGCACCACGGCCACCAGAATTCGATCGTCAACGGAATCCCCCGGATCGGTTATATGAAGGGTGGAACGGCTGCACGCTGGGTCGACGAGGATATGGCCGATTTCTTTGTCGGCGAGGTCCGGAGTTTCCTCGAAGAGAACCGCGACCACCCCTTCTTCCTCTATTACGGTCTCCATCAGCCCCACGTTCCGCGTGCGCCCCATCAGCGCTTCGCCGGAACATCCGGCATGGGTCCCCGCGGAGACGCCGTCATCGAGGCCGACTGGTGTGTCGGACAATTGATGGCCGAACTGCGCCGCCTCGACCTGCTCGACAACACGATCGTCATCTTCACAAGCGACAACGGCCCCGTTCTGAACGACGGCTATGAGGACCAGTCGGCCGAACTCGCCGAAGCTGCCGGACACAAACCCGCCGGCGGACTCCGCGGCGGAAAATACAGCCTCTACGACGGGGGAACCCATATCCCGATGGCAATCTGCTGGCGCGGCCATATCGAGCCGACTGTGTCCGACGCGCTGGTCTGCCAGATGGACCTGATGGCTTCGATCGGACAGTTTGTCGGCGCCGACGTCCCCGGGGGGATCGACGGACGTCCGATGATGGATACCTTCCTCGGCCGCGACACAGTCGGGCGCGATGCGATTGTGATCGAGAGCCAGGGGAAACTCGGTCTGCGCGCCGGCAGCCATATCTTCATGCCCGCCTATGCCGGACCGCTGACGAACCTGACCGGCAACGAACTCGGCAATCTCGAGAGCGACGGAGTGTTCGACCTCGCCGCCGATCCGGCCCAGAAGCGGAATATAGCCGGGGAGCAGCCGGCGCTGACCGACTCGCTGCGACGGATGTTTATCGAGCGCTCGCTCGGCTTCTACCGCCCCTTCGTCGAAGAGGTCGCACTGAAATAATCAGCGGCGGCGGAGGATCGTCAGGCCGTCGCGGAGGGGGAGGATGACTGCCTCGACGCGGGGGTCGGCGGCGACCAGGTCGTTGAACGCGGCGATGCCACGGGTCTGGGGGTCGGTGGGGAGAGGATCCCCGGCCGGCTTCCCGTCCCAGAGGGTGTTGTCGGCGATTATGTATCCGCCGGAGGGGACGCGGTCGACGACGAGCGCGAAATATTCGCTGTAGAGTCGCTTGTTCGCATCGATGTAGACCAGGTCGAAATCCCCCTCGAGCCGGGGGATGACCTCGAGGGCGTCACCGATAACGAGGCGTATCCGCGCCGGACGGGGGTTGGCCTCGAAGAGTTCGGTCAGTTCATCCTCGAGTTCGTCGTCGATTTCGACTGTTGTCAGTTCGCTCCCGGGGGGCATCCCCTCGGCCAGCGAGAGGGCAGAGTAGCCGGTGAAGGTGCCGAGTTCGAGAGTGCGCCGCGGGGCAATCATTGTCGCGAGCATCTTCAGGGTTCGCCCCTGGAGATGGCCGGAGCACATCCGCGGATAGAGGTGGCGCAGATGTGTCGTCCGGTAGAGGCGTGCGAGTTCCGGTGGTTCCGGTTCGATGTGGGAGAGGATATACGATTCGAGTTCGGGTGTCATCGGCCGGGGCATGTTAATGGAGAAGGGTTGCTCCGTCGGTCGTGGATGCTTCGATAGCGCGGCGCATGGCGGCGACCGCTTCGGCGGGATATGCTCCGGCGGCGGTCTCGCCGCAGAGCAACAGAACCGATGCGCCCTCGGCCGCAGCCAGAGCGATGTCGCTGATTTCGGCGCGGGTCGGCCGAGGTGCGGTCATCATCGAGTTGAGAAACTGCGTCGCTACGATTACCGGTTTTCCGGCGTCGTGGCAGCGGCGGATAGTCTCGGCCTGAAGCGACGGGATTAGTTCCGGAGCGACCTCCATTCCGAGGTCGCCGCGCGCGACGAGCAATCCGTCGGATTCGCGGAGTATCTCCGAGAAATTGTCGAGCGCACTGCGACATTCGATCTTTGAGACAAGGCTGACGGTCGAACGCCCCCCGGCTTCGTCGTCGAGAATCGCGCGGACGCGGCGGACGTCGTCGGCCGAGCGGACAAATGAGTGTGCGACGGTCGAGATTCCGAGCCTGACGGCCATGCGGAGGTTCGCCTCGTCGCGTTCGGTCACGGCCGGCAGGGCCGATATGTCGACTCCGGGGAGATTGACGCTCTTGCGCGAACCGAGCGTCCCGGCGTTCATCGCTTCGGCGACAGCGGTTCCGTCGGCAGCGAATCCGACAACGGCGAATTCGAGCAGGGCGTCGTCGACGAAGATTCGGTCGCCGGGGCGGAGCAGCCCTCCGGGGAGGAAACTTAAGCCGATTGTGTCGCGGGTTGTCCAGACGGCGCTGTCGCCGCAGAGACGGAACCGGTCGCCGCGGCGGATGCGGATCTCCGGGAGACCATCGGCGAGCGCCGAGGTCCGGATTTCGGGGCCTTTCGTGTCCATCAGTACTGGGGTCTCCGGCCTGACCTCGCGGATTGTTCGGACCATGCGTGCGAAGGTCGAGGGCTCGACGTGGGCGGTGTTGACGCGCACCTGCGTCGCCCCCTCGCGGAAGATCGCGCCGAGGAACTCCGGGGTGCAGCGGTTGTCGGCGACGGTCGCCATAATCTCGGGGAGAGGATATCTTTTGTCGGCTCTGATTCGGTTCATTCGATGAAATATTTTGCGGCGAGGATATATCCCCGTGCGCCGAGACCGGCGATCACGCCTGTGCAGGCTTCGGCGGTCAGCGAATGGCGGCGGATTTCCTCGCGGGAGTGGATGTTCGAAATGTGGACCTCGACGGCGGGTATGTCGATTGAGCGGAGAGCATCGGCGATCGCCAGGGAGGTATGGGAGTATGCCCCTGGATTGATGATAATCCCGCATGCGCGCTCTGCGGCAGCCTCCGGAAGTGGGACATATTCGCGGTGGAGCCGGTCGATTATTTCCCCTTCGGAGTTCGACTGGAAGAATTCGAAGTTGACCTTCGGAAATGTCTGCCGGAGTGCGCGCTCGATTTCGGCGAGCGATGTCCGGCCGTAGATTTCGGGCTGGCGAAGGCCGAGCAGGTTCAGGTTCGGCCCGTTGATGACGAGAATCTTTTTCATTTCTTTTCCTTCTCTTTTTCGGCGCGGTAGGCGCGGACAGTCTCGGCGATTCCCTCGGCGAGGGAGAAGCGCGGCGAGAAACCGAAATCGCGGACGGCGTCGCTAGTGTCGCACGACCAGTTCCGCTGTTTCATGATACGGTATTTGTCGGAATTCAGTGTCGAGGGCTTCATCCGGAGTACCCCGATCTTTTCGGCGACGACCGAGACCCCCCTGACAGCCCAGAGCGGGAGGCGGACCGGGATGACGAAACGGCGGCCGAGGGCATCGGCGACAATCCGGCGGAATTCGGCCTGGGTGTATGCGCGTGGTTCGGAGATGATGTATTTTTTGTGCTCGACGGCACCTTCGGGGGCGGCGAGGGCGTCGTAGATTGCGGCGGCGAGGTCTTCGACATAGATGAAGGTCAGCATCTGGCGGCGAAAGCCGACGCCGAAGTCCCAGTGGCGGTCGATCGACTTGACCATCATCAGGTAGTCCTGTTCGTGGGGACCGTAGACACCGGTCGGGCGGAATATGATCCAGGGGAAATCCTCGAGGGTCTGGAGGTGGGTTTCGGCCTTGATCTTCGAGACGCCATAGCGGGTGTTCGGACGTGGTATCGTCGACGAACTGAGCGGAGTGTATCCCTCCTCGTCGCCGGGGCCGAGGGCCGAGAGGCTGCTCATGTAGAGGAAACGCTGCGGGACGAGAGACGCCGAGCGGAGCGCCTCGGTGAAGTTACAGAGATAACGGAAGTTGATCCGGTTGAAGTCCATGAAGTTCGTACACTTCGTCGCCCCGAGGTTATAGATAATCCAGTCCCATCCGCCGTCGGGGGCAGCGGCCGCGAGCGCGTCGGCCAGAGCCTGCGGCTCCTCGTAGTCGAGTTCGACGAAGTGCAGCGACGGGTCGGTCAGGAAGCGCCGCGATGTCGAGGGACGCACACCGCACCATACCTCATGTCCGCGCCTGATTCCCTCGGCGGCGATGAACCCACCGATAAATCCTCCGGCACCGACAACCAGTACCTTCTGTCTGGCGGTTGTGTCAGTCGTCGTCGAGTCCATATTCCTTTATTTTTCGATAGAGTGTCCGTTCGGAGATAGCGAGTTCGCGTGCGGCGGCCTTCCGGTGTCCGTCGTGCTTCTCGAGGGCTCGGCGAATCATCATCATCTCGGTCTGCTCGAGGGTCATAGGGCTTTGCTGGCCGGTCTCCGCCGTGGTGGCGGGGGCGACGGCTGTTACCTCCTCGGCCTCGACGAAATCGGCGTCGGCGTCGGCCGGCAGGTGGGTGCTTGGGAGACTGGAGGCTGATTCGGGATGGTGGGGGAGCGACTGCTGCCAGATGGGGAGCGACTGCTGAGGGGGGGTCTCGGCGGGGGCAGAGGCTGTGGCGACCGGTTGTCCGGCGCGGAGCGAGTCGACGACGGCGCGGAGCGAATCGAGTTCGCTCCGGAGGCGGAATACCATATTGAAGAGCACCTCGCGCTCCTCGCTGTAGGAGTGGATGGGGTTCTCTTTGAGTGCCGGGGTGTAGAACCCGGAGTTGGCCGGGAGATACTGCCCGATTGCCTCGCCGGAGACCGTCTTCCCCGCCTCGAACAGCGCGATCTGCTCGACAACATTCTTCAGCTGGCGGACATTCCCGGGCCAGCGGTAGCGGAGGAGGGAGGCCGCGGCGTCGGGGTCGAACGAGACCGGGGGCATGCTGTAGCGTTCGGCGAAGTCGGCGGCGAACTTCCTGGCGAGCAGGAGTATGTCGCCGCCGCGTTCGCGCAGGGTCGGGACCTGGATGCCGACGGTCGAGAGGCGGTAGTAGAGATCTTCGCGAAAACGTCCCTCCTCGATCGCGCGTGGGATGTCGATGTTGGTCGCGGCGACGATACGGACGTTGGTCTTCTGAACTTCCGATGAGCCGACCTTCAGGAACTCTCCCGTCTCAAGGACGCGGAGCAGGCGGGCCTGGGTCGACAGCGGGAGTTCGCCGACTTCGTCGAGGAATATCGTTCCGCCGTCGGCCTCCTCGAAATAGCCCTTTCGGGTTGCGATTGCTCCGGTGAATGATCCTTTTTCGTGGCCGAAGAGTTCGGAGTCGATAGTCCCCTCGGGGATTGCACCGCAGTTGACGGCGATATAGCGGTTGTGTTTCCGGGCGCTGAATGCGTGGATGATCTGTGGGAAGAACTCCTTGCCGGAGCCGCTTTCGCCGGTGACGAGCACCGACAGGTCGATCGGGGCGACCTGGAGCGCGCGCTGGATTCCGGTGATCAGCAGGGGGGAGTCGCCGATGATCCCGAAGCGCTGTTTCGCCTGGCGGACCTCGGCCTGGAGATTTGTCGCGCGGTTCATTTCCATGTTCTCATACTGTAGGTTTTCTCTTTCAGAAAGGCGCAGAGTTCGGCGGGAGTGGCCGAGTGGAGGGCCTGCTCTTCGACGCTGATCGGCTCGCCGATCGAGATATGGATTGTCTTGCCGTTTTTGTTGAAGACCTCGGCGGGGAGGCGGAGCGTCCTCAGTTGCCAACTGACGAGGCCGAGGAAGTTGAACCATGCAGAGTTGCCGCCGTGGAAGAAGATCGGGATGACTGGGACTTTCAGTTGTTTGATCAGGCGACCGATGTTCGGCTGCCACTCGCGGTCTTCGAGCCAGAGGTGGCGGTTCAGTTTCGAGACGGCGCCGGCGGGGAAGAACCCGAGGGGCTGGCCGGAGCGAACCTGCGTGATTGCCTCGCGGATTCCGTTCATCGAGACGGCGCGCTTCTTCGGGTCGTCGCTGGCGAGGGCATCGACGGCGATGAAGTTCGGGCGCATCGCCGAAATCAGGTTGAGAGTCATATTGACCATGACCTTGAAGCCGGGGCGGCGCATCCCGATCAGGTCAATCAGAATAATTCCGTCGAGGGCGCCGTAGGCGTGGTTGCTGACGGTTATGAAGGGACCTTCGGGGAGGTTGTCGAGGATCTCGCGGTTGTCGATGCGGAGGTTGAGCCGGAGTTCCTCGACGACCTCGTGGCAGAACTGCGGGCCGGGATGAGCACAGTGGCGCGCGTGGATGTCGTTGACTTTGTCGATTGAGAGGAGTTTCATGACCCCTTCGATCAGTCCGCGTTTCCCTTCGAGACGGGGAACCATCCGTACAATATCGTCGTAGTCGAGCACGCTCGGCTTGACACATAAATTCTCGTTGTTGCTGTTCGTATCCATATCTGTCAGCAAAGTTACGAAAAATCCGCGAAAAACGCTTCGCGCTTATTGCTCTTCGTCGGTATAACCGGTTGCGGCGAAGAGGCGGCGGTCGTCGTCGAGGCGGCTGCCGATGGTCGTCAGCATGTCGCCGACTAGGGCACCGTTGACGCCGCCCCGCATCATCCGCTCCATCGTCGGGCGCGACAGTCGGGCGCGGCCTCCGGCGAAGTGTATCGTGCATTTCGGGGCAACGAGACGCATCAGTGCGGCCGAGCGTGCAATCTCATCCTCGCCGATCTGTTCGATTCCCTCCAGGGGTGTTCCTTTGATTGGCTGGAGGATATTGAGGGGGATTGAGTCGGCTCCGGCGTCGCGGGCTTCGGCGGCCAGTTCGAGACGGTCGCGGAGCGATTCGCCCATACCGATTATGCCACCGGAGCAGATCTTGAAGCCGATTTCGCGGGCGATTTCGATGGTCCGGAGTTTGTCGTCGGTTGTGTGGGTCGAGCAGAGGCGGGGGAAGAAGGCGCGGGAGGTCTCGAGGTTGCAGTGGTATTTTCTGACTCCGGCGTCCCAGAGTTTCTGGAGTTGTTCGCGGTCGAGGAGACCCATCGAGGCGCAGAGGCTGATGCCCCCTTCGGCGGAGGCCTCGCGGTAGAGGCGGCAGAAGTAGTCGATTTGGGCCGGGGGGATGCGGCGCCCGCTGGTGACGAGCGAGAAACAGCGGACACCGTTGTCGCGGTTGGCGTGGAAGGCATCCATCATCTCCCGGCGGGGGATGTATTCATATTCGCGGATGCCGGTATTGTGGCGGGCCGACTGGGCGCACCATTTGCAGTCCTCGGAGCAACGTCCGGAGCGGGCGTTGACGATTGAGCAGGTATGGACGCGGTTGCCCGACCAGCGTCGGCGGACGGCGTCGGCGGCGTCGCAGAGTTGGTCAGTCGAGTAGTTAGGTTCGATTTCGAGGAGTTGGTCGATGTCAGCGGGTGTACCGTCGGCGAGTATTTTTTCGAGAATATGATTCAACATAGCGGAGGTTTATGGTTGTGCAAAGTTACGACTTTTTCCCGGAAATGTTCGAGATTTCGTTGTTGTCAGATGATGATTCGGGGCCAAAGGCGTTACTGATAGTAACATATTCCAAATAGAACGATTGGAGCCGAGACTTTATAAGGTACATTACCTTAGCAAATTCAATTTTCTCATCCCATTTTATTTTTCTAAGGAATCCAAGCCATCTTGACTGCATTATTTTATCAGACACAAATTCATCAGAGAAAAGTTTTAATTCGGGATTTACCGGGAGATTACGGTTTGAGAATGTCTGAAGAATAACCTCGCCAAGTACTTGGTTATCGATATGCTCTCGGGTTAGTATTTGATAACAATCGAAAAAATCCTTCATTCGGCTATTGGCTAAATCACGGTCAATCATCGCGTGGAGTTTTTCGGCTATTACTGTTTCCAATGAATACGCAGAAATATTGATCGATGGCAGGTCAGAGAGTAAAAGAGGGAAGTCAAGCGATTGTGGTGCCGGCGTGACAACATCACCAAATCCGACGTCTAAACTCATTCTATGTACTATGGTATTGTAGAGGCCAGATTCCTTTAGTTGGCTACTGCTTACAAAGCCCGAGTATCGAGAGTCTATGTTTTGGTTGCTTGCCATACGGCAAAGTTCGTCATTTTTTTAATAATCGCAATTATTCTACGGAGAAAATTCATTTTCTCCGTAGAATAATTGTATTTTTGGGATTTTTCGTTCTCAGGCGAGGGTGTCGTAGATATTGCGGCAGGCGTCTTCGAGGATGTCGAGGACGAGTTCAAAACCCTGGTCGCCGTCGTAGTAGGGGTCGGGGACATGGTCGAGGTGGCTGTAGTCGCCGAAAAAGCGGGCGATCGCGACGGCCTTCCGCTCCTGCTCGACCGTCGGCGCCATCTGGCGCAGGTCGCGCTCGTTCATCGAATCCATCGCCAGGATCAGGTCGAAGTCATCGAAGTCGCTCTCGCGTACCTGACGGCAGACGTGGGTCAGTTCGAGGCCGCGGCGGTGGGCGTGGATACGCATGCGTCGGTCGGGGAGGTCGCCGATGTGGTATCCGCCTGTGCCGGCCGAGTCGATTACCCATCTGGCCGAGTCGCCGCGTTCCTCGACGATTCGGCGCATAATCCCCTCGGCGGCCGGGCTGCGGCAGATGTTTCCGAGACAGACAAAAAGGATTTTCAGCGGCCTCCGGGCCGACGGTGCCGGAATTCCGGCTGTAACAGCGTCTTCTATTTTCATCTTAAATCGTATAAGTCATATAAATCAACTGCTTAGCGTCAGAGCGGCGACGCGGAACTCGCGGCCGGCGACTATGCCGCAGACGCCGCTGCCGCAGTCCGGACAGACCGCGACATACCCCGCGGGACGGAAACGGCGGCCGCAGTCGAGACATTCGGCCTCGGCCTCGATTAGGTTCAGGGTGGCGCGGGCGCCGGGCCAGGGTGAGGTCTTCAGGACGGCGTCGATTGCCGTCCTGAAGGCTTCGATCTCGACACCGGCCTGGCGGCCGACGTCGATCGTGACGGATCGGAGCATCGCTCCGGGGTGGCGTCCCATCTCGTTGTCGACGATATCGAGGACGCTCATTGCGAGTGACATTTCATGCATCGTTTTCCGGATTTAGGCGTGCGGCGGCGACGGCAATCTGGCCTGCGGCAATCGAGCCGTCGTTCGTCGGTAGGTTTTTCGGGAGGAGCAGACTGATTCCTTCTGCACCGAGGAGGCGGCGGAAGGCGCGGACCAGCAGCAGGTTCTGGAAGACTCCGCCTGAAGCGACGACCTCTTTCAGGCCTGTCCGGCGGGAGTGGCTGATGACGACTGCTGACCATGCGCGGGCGAAGGTCTCGTGGAACCGCGCGGCGATCAGGGAGCGGTTCTCTCCGGCGGCGATGTCGCCGAGGATCGCGCAGAACATCGGGCCGAAGTGGAGGGGATACTCCGGTTCGAGAGGGTAGGGGTCGGCGGCAGCTGCGGCGGTCCGTGAGGCGAGTCCTTCGAGCAGAATGGGGGCCTCGGCCTCGTAACTGTTGACTCCTGCCAGGTCGAGCAGCGATGCGACGGCGTCCCAGAGGCGTCCGGCGCCACACCCCTGCGGGGTGTTTATTCCCCGCTCGATCATCCGGCGCAGGACCGCGACATTCGCTTCCCCTCCGGCCTGGCGGATGACTGCCGGGGGAAGTGGGGCTGTTGCACCGCAGTAGGCTGTGACCGCCGCGACAGCCATGCGCCAGGGATCCAGCGAGGCGCGGTCACCCCCCGGCAGGGGGAGGAAGTCGCCCGAGGCGAGGGTCTCGAAATCGCGTCGGGTCGCCCGGAGCAGTTCCGCACCGTGGATTCTTCCGTCGGGGCCGTAGCCTGTTCCGTCGAGTATGAGGGCCAGGACGGGGCGGTCGATTCCGAGGTCGGCCATGACGCTGACGGCGTGGGCGTGGTGGTGCCAGACCTCGACGATGGGGATTCCGCCCGCTTTGGCTGCGAGGCGGCGTCCGAGGGCCGAGGAGAGATAACCGGGGTGGGCATCGACGGCGACCATACGCGGTCTGGCGCGGAAGAGCGACATCAGCGAGTTGACCGACTCGGCAAGCGCCTCCTCCGAGCCGGGGGAGGTGAGTGAACCGACGTATGGGCTCAAGATGATGTCTCGGCCGCGGCCGAGAGCCCAGGCGGAGGTGATGTCGGCGCCGGTCGCGACGATTCCGTCGGCGGCGGGGGTCTGGGAGTCGATCGGTTCGGGGACATATCCTCGCGAGCGGCGCAGCAAAAGCGGGGGGTGTCCGTCGCCCGAGGAACGGACGACCGAGTCGTCGAGGCGGTTGACGATACGGCGGTTGTAGCCGACGCAGGCGACCGATATCTCCCGGGCGTAGTCGCGCGCCTGGCGGTCGTCGGTCAGGATCGGAGAACCCGGGAGGTTCGCGCTCGTGACGACGACCGCTTCCGGGGCTCCCGCGGCAAACAGTAGATGGTGGAAGCCCATATACGGAAGCATGACACCGATGTTGGCGCACGACGGGGCTGTCTCCGGAGCTAGGCTGTCTCCGGCGGCGCGTCGCGGCAGCAGGACAATCGGGGCGCGCCACGAGCGGAGCAGTGCTTCGGCGTCGGCGTTGAGCCCGAGCCCGAGGCGGCGCGCCGCCGCAGTGTTGGCGACCATGACGGCGAAAGGCTTCCGGGGACGGCGCTTGATCTGGCGCAGGCGCGAGACCGCCGTAGCGTTGGATGCGTCGGCCAGGAGATTGTAGCCCCCGAGACCCTTCAGCATCGCAATCTCCCCGCGCCGGAGCCGCCGGGCGATTTCGGCGGGGAGGCCGGCGTCGGGGAGGGGAGAACCGTCGGGGGCGAACCCCTCGTAGCGGGGCCCGCAGCGGCTGCAGCAGACCGGCTGGGCGTGGAAACGGCGGTCGCGGAAGTCGGTGTATTCCCTGCGGCAGTCTCCGCACATCCCGAACACCGCCATCGAAGTCTTCGGGCGGTCATACGGGAGCGCCTCGACAATCGAGAAGCGGGGGCCGCAGTTGGTGCAGTTTGTTAGGGGAAAGTTGTGACGGCGTCCTTCCGCGGCGATGTCGGCCAGGCAGTCGGGGCAGATTGCGATGTCGGGAGTGAGGTCGGTCGGTGCGTCGCCGTCGGTTTTGCTGTCGAGGATGATGAAGCCGTTGCCGGGATATCCGTCCGGGGGCGCCGCGGCGGGCGAAATCCGCGCCGAGTCGATCCGGGCGAAAGGGGGGAGCGCGCGGCGTATCGCGTCGACGAGCCGTCCGGCATCCTCCTCGCGCCCTCTGACGAAGATATGGACCCCGTCGACGGCGTTCGCTACCGTCCCCTCGAGGCCGAGGGAGGCCGCCTCGCGCCAGGCTGTCGGGCGGAATCCGACCCCCTGGACTGCACCGGCGATGTCAATCCTCAGCCAGCCGCTCATCGTCGGTCGGTTCGTTCCCGCCGTGCTCCTTGACCTCCTTGTCGTGGCGTTCGTAGGCCTCGACAATGCGCTGGACCAGGGCGTGGCGTACGATATCCTTCTTGCCGAACTCGATGCGCCCTATCCCGGGGACATCGCGGAGAATCCTGAGCGCCTGGATCAGGCCCGACTGTGTCGAGCGGGGGAGGTCGATCTGGGTTCCGTCGCCGGTGATGATCATCTTGGCGTTCATGCCGAGGCGCGTCAGGAACATCTTGATCTGGTGGGTCGTTGTGTTCTGGGCCTCGTCGAGAACGATGACGGCGTCGTTGAGCGTCCGTCCGCGCATGAAGGCGAGCGGGGCGATCTGGATGACCTTCGACTCCATGTACTCCTTCAGTTTGACGGCGGGTATCATATCCTCGAGGGCGTCGTAGAGGGGCTGGAGATATGGGTCGATCTTGTCTTTCATATCGCCGGGGAGGAAACCGAGTTTTTCGCCGGCTTCGACGGCGGGGCGCGAGAGAATAATCTTGCGAACCTCCTTGTTCTTCAGGGCGCGGACCGCCAGGGCGATGGCGATATAGGTCTTTCCGGTTCCGGCGGGGCCGAGGGCGAATGTCAGGTCATTTTTGCGGAATGTGTCGACGAGCAGTTGTTGGTTCGGGGTTCTCGCCGAGATAGGCTTCCCGTTGACGCCGAATATGATGACGCCGTCGCTTTTGAGGTCCTGCGGGGTCGTTCCGTGTACGATATCGAGGATCGCCTCCTCGGGGAGTTTGTTGAATTTGCAGCAGTATTGTTCAAGTTCGTGGATTTTCTTCTCGAATTCGGCTGTTTCGGCTTCGTCGCCGAGGGCTTTGATGACGGAGCCTCGAGCGGCTATCTTCAGTTTCGGGAAGAGGTTTCTGATAAGCTGCATATTCGAATTGTTGACGCCGTAGAAACTGACGGGGTCGGCGGAGTCGATGATAACAATACGTTCAATCATAACGGTGAATTTTTTCAGATGGTGGTTTGATATTAAAACAACCAGGATAGTCGAAACAGTTCGCTGCTGCTCCGGCTATCCTGTATATTATTTTCTGTTGTCGCTTCCGTCAGTCCTTGATCGGGTGGTATTCGACGAAGGCTTCGATTGCTTCGTAGGAGGCGAGGCCGAGGCTCTGGTATAGCTGGGCGGTCGCGCGGTTGCGCTCTTCGGCGCGCTGCCAGAAGAGACGGTCGTCGTCGCCGAGGAACGGCGCGTTCTCCATCTGCGACTGGTGCTTCAGGATCGAATTGCGTTTGAAGCGGAGTTCCTCAGGCGAGATCGGCACAGCCATCTCGATATGGTCGATTTCCCATTCGGCCCATGCGCCGCGGTACATCCAGATCCGGCAGTCCTTCATCCACTCCTCGTCGCGCAGGTCGTAGAGGGCGGCGAAGACGGCGTCGGTGCAGACACGGTGGGTTCCGTGGGGGTCGGCGAGGTCGCCCGCGACGAAGATTTCGTGGGGCTTGACATCCTCGAGGAGTTTCTTGACGATTGCGATATCCTTTTCGGAGAGATCACCCTTCTTGATTGTTCCGGTTTCGTAGAACGGCAGGCGGAGGAAGTGGATGTGGTCAGGCTTGACCCCGATGTAATGGCATGCGATAGTCGCCTCGGCCTGGCGGATCATCGTCTTGATCTCGCGGACATTCGGGGTGTCCATGTCGCCCGCCTTCTTGTTGGCGGTCGATTCGAAGACCTCCTGCTGGAGTTTCTGATACTCCGGCGTGTTGAACCCGAACATCGGAGCGATACGGTTGAACATCAGGAAGTAGCGGCTCATATCCTCGTCGCCGACGGCGATGTTGCCAGAGGTCTCGTAGGCGACATGAACGTCATGCTTCTGGTCGACAAGGCGCTTCAGCGTTCCCCCCATCGAGATGACATCGTCGTCGGGGTGGGGCGAGAAGACGATGACGCGCTTCGGGTAGGGGTTGGCGCGTTCGGGACGGTAGGTGTCGTCGGCGTTCGGTTTGCCTCCGGGCCATCCGGTGATGGTGTGCTGGAGGTCGTTGAAGATCTTTATGTTGACGTTATATGCCGAGCCGTAGAGGGCGAGGAGTTCGCCGAGGCCCCAGTCGTTGTAGTCTTTGTTTGTCAGTTTGAGGATCGGTTTTCCGGTCATCTGGCAGAGCCAGACAATCGCGCGGCGGATCAGTTTGTCGTTCCAGTCGCAGTTTGTGACCTTCCAGGGGTGGCTGATGCGGGTAAGGTCCTCGGCGGCCGAGAGGTCGATGACGAGTTTGGCGTGGGGGTGTGACTGGAGCCACGAAGCGGGGACGTTCGCGTCGGGCGTCTCCTCGACAGCCTTACGGATAATTCCGGCGCGGTCTTCGCCCCAGGCCATCGTCAGGATCCGTTTGCTCGAGAGGATGTTTGCGATGCCGAGGGTAATAGCTGTCGTCGGCACCGCCTCGCATTTATAGTCGCTCTTTATGTTGTGGCGGCTCTCGTTGCTCAGGTAGGCGAGGCGGCAGAGGCTTGTCGGAGCGGAACCCGGTTCGTTGAAGGCGAGGTTCCCCGAGCGGCCGACCTCACACATCGTCAGGTCCGCACCGCCCGCTTCGGCGATCGATTTCTCGTAGGCCTTGCAGTATTCGAACATATCCTCGCGGGTGACGGCGCCGTCGATTGTGTGGATGTTCTCCGGCTTGATGTCGACATGGTCGAGGAACACCTCCTTCAGGCGGGCGAAGGTCGAGGGTCCGCCGGGGAGGAGGGGGAAGAATTCGCTGATGTTGAAGACAACGACATCCTTGAAGGAGACGCGGCTTTCGTTATAGAGTTCGATCAGGCGGGCATAGACGCTGTGGGTGCTGTTTCCGGCGCCGAGAACGAGAACACATTTCCCTTTCGTCTCGACGGCGATATTGATAGCGCGGACAACCTGTTCGGCGAGATAGTCGCTGCCGGCGTCGGCGGTCTCGAAGATGCGTGTGTAGATCTTCTCTTCGCGGGTGATCGCGGTCTGCTCGATCTCCGACTCCGGAGCGTAGTAGCGCTTCGGGATGTAGTCGAGCTTGATCTGAGAACTTAAATTGGTTTTCATGATGGTTAACTTATTTTGTTGGTAGATATTCTTAAAATTATGAATTATGAATTGTGCATTATGAATTTAACACACGGTCATCTCTCCGCGAATCGGCGTCTCGATCATCCGGCGCACCTCTGCGGGGGAGAGCCCGAGACCGAAGAGAAACATCATCTTCGTTATAGCCGCCTCGGTCGTTAGGTCGTGGCCCGAGACAACTCCGGCGGCATCGAGCGACGCCGCGGCCGCATAGCGGCGGTGGACCGACCCGTTGACACACTGGGTGACATTCAGGACAACCACTCCCCGGTCGACCGCCTCGCATATCGCGTCGATGAACCACGGCGATATCGGCGAATTCCCCGAGCCGTAGGAGCGGAGAATGACCCCTTTGACCCCGGGGGCGCTGAGTTGCCAGCGGAGGTTCTGCTCCGTCAGCCCCGGGAAGATATTGACGAGGATTATGTTCGGATCCATCGCGCAGTGGAGTTCGAGCGGGCGGGGTTCGCTGATTTTTTCGAGGGCGTCGTCGTTATACTGGATTCCGAGGCCGATGTTCGCCAATTGGGGGTAGTTGTAACTCTTGAAGGCGTTGAAGTTGTCGGCGCTCTTTTTGGTCGAGCGGTTTCCGCGCCAGAGATAGTTCTCGAAGAGGATGGCTACCTCGCGGACGCGCGGATTGCCGTCGTCGTCGGTAGCGGCTGCAATCTGCGTGGCGGTAATCAGGTTCTCCTCGCCGTCAGTCCTGACCTCCCCTATGGGGAGTTGCGAGCCGGTGATGATAACCGGCTTCGAGAGGTTCCCGAGCATAAACGACAGCGCCGAGGCGGTGTAGGCCATCGTGTCTGTTCCGTGGAGAACGACGAAGCCGTCGTAGCGGTCGTAGTTGTCGGCGATGGCGCAGACGATGTCGCGCCAGTGGTCGGGGTTCATGTCGCTCGAGTCGATCGGCGGATCGAACTGGATATTGTCGATTTCGTAGTTGAGCATCCGGAGTTTCGGAACATTGTCGATGACATGGTCGAAGTTGAAGGGGCGGAGGGCGCGGGTCTCCGCGTCCTCGATCATCCCGATCGTACCTCCGGTGTAGATCAGCAGAATCCTCGGTTTTCTATTGTCGTCGTTCATTGTGTCGCGGGATTCGTCTGGAGGTCGGTTACTTTATCTGTACTCCGGGTTTGACCGTGTCGGACGGGGAGATGACGACGAGGCGCCCGTCGGCATCCTCAGCCGAGAGTATCATCCCCTGCGACTCGATGCCGCGGAGTTTGCGGACCGGGAGGTTCGCAATGAAGCAAACCTGGCGGCCGACGAGATTTTCGGGAGCATAGTGGCGGCCGATGCCGCTGACGATCGTGCGGGGTGTGCCGGTTCCGTCGTCGATGGTGAAGCGGAGGAGTTTGTCGGCCTTCGGGACCTTGACACACTCCGTGACGGTCCCGACGCGGAGGTCGGCCTTCATGAAGGTGTCGAAGTCGACATCGGGAGCCTGCGGCTCGGGGCGCCATGCGGCGACGGTGTTGACCTTGCGGGCCTCTTCGAGTTTCTTCAACTGGGCCTCGACGGCGCTGTCGTCGATCTTCTCGAAGAGGAGTTCGGCGGGGGCGATTTCCGTTCCGGCGGCGACCAGGTCGAAGCGTCCGAAGTCGTTCCAGGTCAGCGGGGCGAGGCGGAGGGTCTCGCGGATCTTCGCGGCGGCGAAGGGCATGAACGGCTCGATCGCGGCGGCGATGTTGGCGCAGATCTGGAGGGCGGCGAAGATGATCGTACGGACGCGGTCGGGGTCGCTCTTGGCGAGTTTCCAGGGTTCGCACTCCTGGAGATAGCGGTTGCCGAGGCGTGCGGTCTCCATCGCCTCGCGGAGGGCTTCGCGGAAGTGGAAGTTGTCGAGTGCCTCGGCCTCGCGGTCGCGGATCGCGGCGATCTCGCCGGGGAGGCGGGTCTCGGCGTCGGTCAGCGTGTCGCTGACCGGAACGACACCGCCGAAATATTTATGGGTCAGGACAACGACGCGGTTAACGAAGTTGCCGAGGACGGCGACGAGTTCGTTGTTGTTGCGTGCCTGGAAGTCGGACCAGGTGAAGTCGTTGTCTTTCGTCTCGGGGGCGTTGGCGGTCAGGACGTAGCGCAGCACATCCTGCTTTCCGGGGAACTCGCGGAGATATTCGTGGAGCCAGACGGCCCAGTTTCGCGACGTCGAGATCTTGTCCCCCTCGAGGTTGAGGAATTCGTTTGCGGGGACATTGTCGGGGAGCTGGAAGTTGTCGCCGTAGGCCATCAGCATCGCCGGGAAGACGATACAGTGGAAGACGATGTTGTCCTTGCCGATAAAGTTGATGATACGTGTCTCCGGGTCCTTCCACCATTTTTCCCATCCCTGGGGCAGCAGTTCCTTCGTGTTCGAGATATATCCGATCGGGGCGTCGAACCAGACGTAGAGAACCTTCCCCTCGGCTCCCTCGACCGGAACGGGAACACCCCAGTTCAGGTCGCGCGAGACGGCGCGGGGCTGCAGGCCGAGGTCGAGCCACGACTTGCACTGTCCGTAGACGTTCGTCTTCCACTCCCTGTGCCCCTCGAGAATCCATTTTTCGAGGGCCTCCTGATACTGCTCGAGCGGCAGGAACCAGTGGGTTGTCTCGCGCATCGTGACCGGGGCGTCGGTCAGAGCCGAGCGGGGGTTGATCAGGTCGGTCGCATTGAGCGACGTACCGCAGGCCTCGCACTGGTCGCCGTATGCGCGGTCGCTGCCGCAGCGGGGGCATGTGCCGACAACGTAGCGGTCGGCGAGGAATTCGCCGGCCGATTCGTCGTAGGGCTGGAGCGAAGTCTTGACGACGAATTTGCCGTTGTCGTAGAGGTGGCGGAAGAATTCCGAGGCTGTTTCGTTGTGGATTGCTGAAGTCGTCCGGGAATATATGTCGAAGGAGATGCCGAGTTCCTCCATCGAGTCTTTGATGATCTTGTGGTAACGGTCGACGATATCCTGGGGAGTGACACCCTCCTTGCGGGCCTTCAGTGTGATGGGTACGCCATGTTCGTCGGAGCCGCCGATCATGATGACCTCCTCCCCCTTCATGCGGAGATAGCGGGCATAGATGTCGGCGGGGACATATACGCCGGCGAGGTGGCCTATGTGGACGGGGCCGTTGGCGTAGGGGAGAGCGGTGGTTATGAGTGTACGTTTGAAATCTTTCATTGTTGCGGCTAAATAGATTTAAAATGCAAATTTAGCGAATTTCCGGCAAAGCGGACGCGAAATGTGTGGAAAAAATTGTGTGGCCCAGCCCCCCAGCCCCCTAAAGGGGGCGCACGCAGGTTCTCTCCCGACCGCCTGGCGCAGACGCAGGCGGGGACGCCTGCTACTACTATCAATACATTATCTGTCTGACAGAAGAACATTCCCTCGTAGTAGCGGGCGTCTC
>JAMPGR010000070.1 GCA_023663805.1 Clostridium sp.
ATCCCACTCGCCCATGTAGGCTTCCTCGAAGTTGTCGAGTTCGTCGTGGAACTCCATGTAGTCATCGACTGCATCGGCTCCGTGCTTGTCGCACATCTCGGAGTATTCCTTGATGTGGTCGAAGTCCTTGAAGTTCCATGCAAGATTTTCTTCGATGAGAAATTCAACATAGAGGACTTTCAGCGTTTCGTAATTCAAGGGCATCACAATCCGTTTTCGCTCTATGGCTCTGCGAACATCTATGAGACGGCAAAGAATGAAGCAGTCACTGATTCGGAAATTGTGATTAAAACGAAGGACGATTTGATTGCATCGCCGCAACAACAAGTGTCCGACCTCCGAGCCGATAAAGAGGAGCTGAAAGAGACAGTGGCTGACCTCCGAAATAGAGTTAAGTCATTGGAAAAGACCAATAAATAGATATGCTAAAAGATTAGTCCAACAAAAGTACAACAAAAATATATTCAATAACCAACACTCTGTACAAGAGATTGTTAGAAGGATTTGCAGAGTTCTGAAAAGTCCTTATTTTTTCCACTGGAGGGTGTCGACCCAGTTGCGGAAGTCGCGGAAGGATCCCTTGAAACGGTTGATATCGACCGTTCGGTTTATCCCCTGGATATCGCCCTTTTCGGTGAACTGCCAGATAATCCAGTGGTTGATGTCGGGGAGTTGGTCGACGCCGTAGCGCGCAATCCAGAGTTCGTAGTCGTCGAATCCCGCGTCCTTCAGGTAGGAGAGGTAGAAACTGTTGTAGGTATAAAGAATCGGGCGGACGCCGTAGTGCTGTTCCATCGCTTCGAGCCAGCGGTGGGCGTCGGCAATCACCTTCTTGCGGTTGCGACGCATCACCTTGTTTGGCAATTCAATATCGAGAATCGGCGGGAGGTCGCCCGGGCCCAGATGGGTGTTCGCTATAAAATTTTTGATCTGGGTCTCTATCGGCGACATATTTGTCAGGAAATGGTAGGCGCCGGTATAGACTCCGTGGGCTTTCGCTTCGGCCCGGCGCTGGTCGTAGAGCCGGTCCTGGATAGTCGTACCCTCGGTCGACTTCAGGATAACGAAATAAACAGGCTGGAGATATGGGGTTTTCCCCTCGGTGTATTGTCCGAGCGAATCGCAGTAGAGCGCGAGGTCGTTCCAGTCGACATCGGGCTGGTGGATCGATATGTCGAGGCCGTAGACCCTGTTTCCGACTGTGAAGTCCTGACCAGGAGGAACAATCAGACGGCCGTTGTCCCAGATCCCGAAGTCAATCTTTCCGTCGGCGTAGTCGAAACGGCCGAGTCCGGATTCCTCACCCTCCTTCCACATGCCGTAGTACCGGGCTCCCGATGTGTAGTGGCAAGACCCGTAGCCGTCGGGGCGATTGTCGCGGATGTTCCCCCGATAGACCAGATGGGGTGTGGTGATCGTTCCGTAGGGGAGTTTGCCGTCGACCCAGTTTCCGGCGATTGTCGTCGTGTCGATCTGCAGGACACCCTCGCCTCCGGGATGTCCCCAGCGCCAGCGGCCGGTATACTGCCCCCCCTCGAAATTCTTTTCGACCTCGATTTCGCCGGTTTCGACCAGCAGGCTGTAGATGCCCGCGCCGAGCAACCCGATCAAAACGAGCAGCATAATCCCCTTCTCCCATTTCGAGGAGCGTCTGAGGCGGTCTGTCAGGCGACCGCTTTTTTTCTTGTTGTTCCGAGACTCAGCCATAGTAATTCGGTGTTTATAGTAGTTCTAACAATCGAGGAGGAAAGATTGATTAGCCTGACCCTCTTTTTTGCGGCATGCCGAACCTTTTCCGTCGAAAAATGGTTGTAGCGGTAGTATTATGTCGATTGTTTTTCCTAACTTTGCCGACAAATTAACATAATTAACTTAAAAATTCAAGTAATCATGAAGCTATTTAAGACATTGGGACTCGGAGCCCTCTCGCTCTGTCTTCTGGTCGGGCCGACGGCCTGCAGTTCGTTGACAAACACCGGTAAGGGTGCGATGATCGGTGGCGGCGGTGGCGCTGCTGTCGGAGCAGGACTCGGCGCGCTGATCGGTGGCGGCAAGGGTGCCGGAATCGGTGCGGCGATCGGTACGGCAGTCGGCGCGGGCGCCGGCGCGTTGATTGGCCGCAAGATGGACAAACAGAAAGCCGAACTCGAGCAGCAGCTCGCCGACCAGGCCAAGGTCGAGACCGTGAAAGACCAGAACGGCCTCCAGGCAATCAAGGTCACTTTCGACGGCGGGATCCTCTTCCCGACCAACGGAACGACCCTGAACCAGCACGCCAAGCAGGACCTGACCGAATTCGCCGCGTCGCTCAACAACAACCCCGAGACCGACGTACAGATCTACGGCTACACCGACAACACCGGCAGTTACGCCGTCAATGAAAAGGTAGCCAACGGCCGCGCCGACGCCGTCAAGACCTATCTGCTCCACAGCGGAGTCGCCGCAAACCGCGTCACGGCCCAGGGCATCCCGATGGCCGACTATATCGCCTCGAACGACACCCCCGAAGGACGCGCCCAGAACCGCCGCGTCGAAATCTACATCTCGGCCAACAAGCAGATGATCCAGCAGGCCGAAGCCGGCACGCTCCAGTAATCCGGAGTCCGAGAAAAATAAAAAAGAGGAAGCCCGAAGAGAGGTTTCCTCTTTTTTTGTCGCTCGGTTCGGGAAAAATGTTTAATTTTGCGAAATATTCATATCGAATTAAACCAATCTACAACGAATAATGGAAAATCTGAAAAAAATCGCGCTCGTCGCGCTCGTCGCTGCCGGAACATTCGCCGCAAGCGCCGCCGAGCCCTTCTCGACAGGGAAACTCTACGGCTACCTCGGCAGTTCGACCGGCGCACTCTATGAACTGACCCCGACGACCTATACCCTCCGTATCAACGACCCCGGATATGCCAACCGCCACTACGCTCCGATGTCGGCCGGATGGTATGACGGCTCGAAACTCGCCGGATTCGCGACGGAGACCGTCGACGACGAGATGACCTACTACTACATCGAATTCGACTGGGCGACAGGCGACCAGCTGACCCACCGCCCGCTGACTTCCAAAGGAATGTTCGACACGGCGACCCTCGCCGGCGGGACCATCTACGGCTTCGGAACCTACGACGGAACACCGGCCTATATGTCAGCGCCCGCATCGGATCCTGCCGACGTCACGAAGATCGCCGACGTCGCCGAAAGCGACGTATGTTCGTCGGTTGCCTGGAATGCCACCGAAGGATATGTCGCCGGCCTGCGCCGCGACGGAACCCTCGTCAGCATAGCCACGGACGGAACCCAGACAACAATCCTCCAGA
>JAMPGR010000071.1 GCA_023663805.1 Clostridium sp.
AGCGTCCGAGGGCCTCGGCCGACGTCAGTTGCCGCGCCTGGAGCGAGAGCGCCGCCGCCGTCAGCGACAACGCCAGAGGAAGTATCTTGTTCATGTTCCGTTTTCGGTTTTCGGTTTATCACTACAAAGGTAGCAATTAATCCCCGAATTCGAAACAGGTTGTGTTTTTTTTGCACCATATGCGCCGTGTTTCGAAAAATATTCGTAATTTTGGCCTTTGATTCCGCCGGAACAATCTAACCTGGAGTGTAACAATGACGATACGCCGACTGTTGACAACGATTCTGTGTGCGGCCGCTGTTCTGGCGGCCCAGCCTGCCGCGCCCCGCTGGGAGCAGGTGACGGTCTCGACCGACACAATCGAATTCCGCGGCGAAGGCAATGAAACAATCGATGTGACGACCCGCGACGGGTATATCTACATAACGACGCGCGACCAGATCAGTGTCAAACTGTTCACGATTCTCGGCCAGCTGATTATCCAGGACACCCTTCCCGCCGGAGTCCACCGCTACCGGCTGACCTCACGCGGAATCTACCTCCTGAAAGCCGGCAATCTGACCCGCCGCATAACAGTCTGAGTTACTCTCTCGAGCGGCCGGCAAGCATTCCACATGCCGCCATTATGTCTTCGCCGCGCGAGGCGCGGATTGTCGCCGTTATACCCTGTTCGTTCAGCCGGTCGCGAAAGCGGACCATCCTCTCGGCCGGCGCCGGCGACAGCGGGCTGTCGGGGATCGAGTGGAACCGGATCAGGTTGACACGGCAGTGCATCCCCCTGAGTAACCCCGCCAGGGCGTCGGCGTGGCGCATGTCGTCGTTGACCCCGTCCCACATTATATATTCGACCGAGAGCCGACGCTGGTGGGTCCAGTCGTAGCCGCGCAGTTCGGCGAGGATGTCGGTCAGGGGGTATGCCCGCTCGACCGGCATCAGCGAGGCGCGCTCCCCGGAGAAGGGGGAGTGGACGCTGACGGCGATATGGACCTTGGTCTGTTCGAGCAGGAGGCGGAGGGTGTCGAGTTTGCCGATTGTCGAGACCGTTATCCGCTTCGGACTCCATGCGAACCCCCACGGGGCTGTCAGGATCTCGAGCGCCGGAAGCAGAGCGTCGACGTTGTCGAGCGGCTCCCCCATCCCCATAAAGACAACGTTCGTCAGCGAGCGGCTTTCGTCGACAGCCATGATCTGGTTGATTATCTGGAAGGTCGACAGGTTGCCGTGGAACCCCTGGCGCCCGGTCATGCAGAACGAGCAGCGCATCTTGCAGCCGGCCTGGGAGGAGACGCAGAGGGTCGCGCGGTCTCGGTCGGGGATATAGACGCTCTCGACGTCGTGGCCCCCTACTCCGGGGAAAAGATATTTGACCGTGCCGTCGACCGAACGGACCCCGGCAATCGGGCCGACGGTCGAGGCGGTATATCGCTCCGCGAGACGGCGGCGGCCGGCGACCGGGAGGTCGGTCATAGCGTCGATCGACCCGACACGCTTGTCGTAGAGCCATGCGGCTATCTGCTTCGCCGCGAAGGGACGGAGCCCGCATTCGGCCGCAACCGTGCGAAGTTGCTCCAAAGTCATCCCTATCAGGGGTTTTTTCTCTGTCGTTTCCATATCTGACGACAAAATTACTGAATTTTCCGCGAACTCCCTATAAGAATACGCCCTCTTTCTCCGTTATCCCGATATGAAGATACTCGAGATAAACGCGTTTCACTACCGCAAGGGGGGCTCGGAGGCTGTATTCTTCAACACCTCCGAACTGCTTCGGCGCCATGGCCACCAGGTCATCCCCTTCACCCTCCGATGGGAGCAGAACCTCCCTTCGGACTACGACCGCTATTTCGCCGAGTCGAAAGAGTCGCGTCCCGGGCCATTCCGCCCCTTGAAGAACATCGCGAACTATTTCTACCACCGCGAAGCGGCGCGAAATCTCGAGAAACTGATCGAGGCAGAACATCCCGACATCGCCCAGATCCATCTGATCTGGGGCCAGTTGACCCCGTCGGTCCTGACTGTCATGCGACGCCACAATATCCCCGCCGTGCTGACCGTCCACGACTACCGCCTCGTCTGCCCCTCATACCTCTTCCGAAACGGCCGCGGGGAGGTCTGCGAACAGTGCCACGGCACGAATTTCTGGCAGTGTGTCCGGAACCGCTGCAACCGCGGGAGCCTCGGGCTCAGCGCGGTCATGGCTGCCGAGCAGTATACCCGCAACCGCTTCTTCAATCCCGCCCGGCTGCTCGACGGGCTGATCTACGTCAGCGACTTCTCCCGCCGGATCCACGAAAAATATATGCCGGCGCTCGCCTCGCTGCCGAATATCCGTCTCTACAATATCGCTCCGGCCCTGGAGGACGATAATCCGGCCGAAGCGAAACCGACAGCCGACTATTTCCTCTATTTCGGACGCCTCAGCGACGAGAAGGGGGTCGGAACGATGCTCGAGGCTTTCGCCGAGACCCCGGAGGCTCCGCTGAAAATCGCCGGAACAGGTCCGGCCGAAGAGAAGCTGCGCCGGCGCGCCGACGAACTCGGCCTCCGGAACATCGAGTTTCTCGGCTACCGGACGGGAAGCGACCTGAACGGTCTGGTCCGGAACGCCCGTTTCGTCATCGTCCCGTCCGAATGCTACGAAAACAATCCGATGTCTGCCTCTGAGGCATATGCCGCGGGTGTCCCCGTTATCGGCGCAGCGATCGGCGGCATTCCCGAAATCATCGACGAGGGCCGGACAGGCTACACCTTCACCTCCGGCTCGGCCGACGAACTGGCCATCACAGTCCGTCACGCCCAGCGACTCCCCGAGGCGCAGTATCAAGCGATGCGCCGCGCCGCCCGCGAATTCGCGGTAGAGAATTTCGATTCTGAAAAATATGTCGCCTCGCTGACCGGATTCTTCGAGCGGCTCACAGTCCGTTGATATCGGTCGATTCCGCCCGGCAAGTTGCCCGACCCAGGGGCGGACGTGGCAGGCCACACCCCTACTATAATATTGACAATCAAATAGATCGATTGTGCGACTAGCATCTCGTCGACGTCTGTGCAAGGCGATGTTGCCCGCGATGTGTGCGGAAGGTATGGGGATAATCCTCAGCCC
>JAMPGR010000007.1 GCA_023663805.1 Clostridium sp.
GCCGGTCTGCTGGGCCAGTTCCCGGCCCCGGCGGCCGCAGGGGATGTTCAGGTCGACGCGGGCGTCGATCTGCCTGAAAGCGACGGCGAGCGCCCCGGCCAGCGAAGCGGAGGTGTCATCGCCGTCCGCGGCGACAATACAGACCGTCGTCAGCCCGTAGTCGGTCACGAGCCGTCCGGGCCGCGGAGCCGACGACGAGGCGGTCCGCGACGAAAGGGCGTGGCGCGGCTTTCCGGCGGCCGAATCCTGGCGGCGCTGGTGCTCCTCCATTCTGTTTTCGAGATAGTTGTCGGCCATTGTCGCAGCGTAAATTTCCGGCGGGAGGTTAGTTCCGGGCGGCGGGGAGGTCGGCGGCCCCGCGGTTCTTGTTTTTCGAATGGTGTTCGGCTTTCAGGCGGATTTTGTCGAATCCCTTGCCGTAGACACCGTTGACGTTGGCCTGGGAGACGAACGCCTCGGGGTCGGTCGACTGGATGATGCGCAGCAGAAGGACCGATTCCTGCTTGCGGCAAATGACCAGCAGAACCTTTATCTCCTCTTTCGAGTACCACCCCATCGCGTCGAGAACCGTGCAGCCGCGGTGGGCGTCGGTGTTGATCGCCGTCGCGATCTCCTGCCATTTCCGGGAGAAGATGATGAACTGCATAGCCTGACGGTTACTGTTGATGAAGAAGTCTGTCAGATAGGAGACACAGAACAGGACGATAAAGCCGTAGACGACCGTGTCAAACTGATGGAAAAGGAGATACGACGACGAGATGATACAGAAGTCGCAGTAGAGCATCGTCCGCCCGACGCTCGTGTTCGACTTTTTAGAGACGATTGCGGCGACGATATCGGTTCCGCCGGTCGAGCCATTGTGGACGAACACGAACCCTATTCCGAGACCGCAGAGTATGCCCCCGAGGAGGACGTTCATAAAGGGCTGGTCGGGGATCAGAGGTTCGGTGAACATCGGCTGGAGGACACCGATGAACAGCGAGATGACCGTCGCGCCGTAGATTGTCCGGATGACGAACTGCTTGCCGACGGTCTTGTAGGCGAACGCCAGCAGGATCATGTTCGTAATATACTGTGTGACGGCGACGGGGATGCCCCAGCCGAAGGCCTTCTCGGTAACGAAATAGACGAGTGTGCCGAATCCGGCGAGACCTCCGATGACGACCTTCTCGGGGAAGATGAACGCCGTGAATCCGACGGCGTAGGAAAGAATTCCGAGCGCAATCAGAAGGTAGTCGCGGGTCGACATCCAGAGTTGTTGGCTTTTTATCATTGTTTCAACGGTAACAGACAGGTTCTGATTTTTCGGTGCAAAGATACTGCTTTCTGAGCGACCGCCAAAAAAAATCATTTTGTTTTTCGCCGCCGCCGCAACAAAACGGGCCTTCCGAGCCTTATAATAAGAAACGTATCGATTAACACACATACATACACACTCGACGCCAATGAAACAGTATGACTTCTATCTGTCGATGTCTCCGGCGAACGTCGACGAGCCTTATATGGGTGAACTGACCCTGCTGCTGCTCCAGTCGGGGCTGAAATATTCGCGCCATATCGGAGCGAAGGATAACCTCGCGGCCCGACGCGACGTCGGCCGCCTGATCAAAGACAGCAACGCACTCCTCTACGTCTCGGACCGGACGAACAACTCCCTGCCGATGTCGGTCGAGGAGGTGCGCCGCGCCAGTCGCGACGGTCTCGAGATCGTCGTTGTCCGCGTCGACGACTCGGAATTCCCGGCCGAGGTCTCCGAAGCTCTCAGCGAGGCGGCCATCTACGACGCGACCGACCCCGGCAGACGCCCCGAGGCGTTCGGCGACGCAATCCGCCGCCTCGGAGGGGATATACCGATCGGGGGGGAAGTCGACGAGTTGCCCTCCTCCTCCGCGCCGCAGAGCGATCCCCGACCCGCGCCCGCCGGGGCGCAGCCGGAGACTGATGTTCCCCCGGTGCCCGAGACCGTCGGGGAGGCCCAGCGCGACCAGACCCGCCCGCTGACCCGCTCGATGTCGCTGTCGACGGTCCTGGTCATGATTATCCTCGGAATAATCGTCGTCGCAGGCGTGATCGCACTGATATTACGATAGATAGACCATTTCGAGATACCTATGCGCCGCAATCGGTTTTGGCAGTTCAGAAAAATATTGTTATTTTCGCTGATTAAATCCGGAAATATCCCGGCAGAACCCCACGACAGAACCCCGAAAATATGGACAAAATAACCGTTAGAATTGTCAACACCTCTCCGAACGAACTCCCCCGCTACGCAACCCCCGCATCGGCGGGAATGGACCTCCGGGCCTCGCTCCCGGAACCGGTCGTCATCCCCCCGATGGGGCGCCGGCTGATCCCTACCGGCCTGCGAATCTCTCTCCCCGAGGGGTACGAGGCCCAGGTCAGACCCCGCAGCGGACTGGCGCTGAAACACGGCATCACGGTCCTGAACACCCCCGGAACGATCGATGCCGACTACCGCGGCGAGATCGGGGTCATCCTCGTCAATCTCTCGAACGAGGAGTTCACCGTCGCCGGCGGCGACCGTATCGCCCAGATCGTCTTCGCACGTCACGCATCGGCCACCCTCCTGCCCGCCGACACACTCGACGAAACGCTCCGCGGCGAAGGAGGATTCGGCCACACGGGCCTGAACTGACCTTCAGCCCTTTATAAAATAAAACTATCCTCTCATAACCGAACAATGAACCGAACAACCTCTAATATAACCGCCAAGGTGCTCCTTCTGATGACGCTGATTCTCGTTGTCGTCCCGCAACTCTTCGGCGGCGGCAAGGTCAAAAAGAGCAACAACGGTGTCGAAGCCGACGCCCGCAAGGCTGACTATATCTATTTCGAAGCAAAACGCCAGAACCTGCAGTCTCATACCGACTCATATTTCGACCTGATGGACTATGCCCGCGCCCTGAATCCCGACGACAAACTCCTCGGGATGGAACTCGGCCTCTACTATGCCCACCTCGACACCGTCAACCCCTCAAAGGGAATCGACCTGATGGAGGAATACGTCATGTCGGCCCCGGAGGATATGTATAACGCCTATGTCTACGCCCAACTGGCTTCCCGGAGCGGTAACCCGGCGCGTGCGCTCGAGGCATGGCGCCTGCTCCACGAGCGCTTTCCCTCGCGCCTGCCGCTGACCCAGAAATATGCCCAGGCACTGATGTCGACCCGCGACTCGTCGAACATCGTCATGGCAATCGAACTCTACGACACTCTCGAACTCCGCGGCGCCGACCCGATCGATGTCATATCGTCGCGCGCTCTCGCGAAAATCAATCTCGGCGACTCGGCCGGGGTTCGCAGCGAGGTCTCCAGGCTGATCGGCCGCAACCCCCGAAGCGCAATCTACAATATCTTCGGCGGACAGATCTACCAGAGTCTGCTTGACAGCGACTCGGCTATCGTCTTCTATAACCGCGCCGTCGAACTCGACCCGAACAACGGAATGGCTTACTACGCCCGCGCGAATTTCTATAACGAGGCGAACGACAGCGTCGCCTTCGACCGCGAGGTATTCAACGCCCTGCGGCAGGATGACCTCGAGACCGACGTCAAACTCGCCCTGATGCGCGACTATGTCATCAAACTCGCCGCCGACTCGACCCAGCGACCCCGCATAACCGAACTCTTCGAGATCCTCGCGGCCCAGCACCCCCACGAGCCGGAGATCCTGAACCTCTATACAGACTATCTGATCAGCACGTCGAACTATCCCGCGGCAGCCGAACAACTCGGCTATTCGCTCGACCTCAACCCCGACAACCAGCACGGCTGGATCGTTCTGTCGAGTCTGCTGCTCCAGTCCGACGAATTCGCCGCGGCGGCCGACGCCGCCTCCCGCGGCCTGAAATATTTCCCGGGCGACATGGATCTGACCCAACTCGAGATAACAGGCCTGATCAACAACGACGACCTCGACGGCGCGACCTCGCTTCTCGACCGGACGATCGCCTCGGCCGACACAACCGACGTCGAAACGATGTCGGAACTATGGTCGATGCGCGGCGACATTCTCTACAAAAAGGAATTGCTCGACTCGGCCATGATCTCCTACGAAAAGGCTCTCGACTATAACCCGGTCAACTATCTGGCGATGAACAACGCCGCATATTATCTCGCCTGCAGCGGCGGTGACCTCGACCGCGCTCTCGAACTGATCGAGATTGCCGTGACCGGACGCCAGGAGGACGCGACGACGCTCGACACCTACGCCTGGGTGCTATTCAAACGAAAGGAGTATCAGAAGGCCCGCGAGATAATCGACCGCGTCCTCGAGATCGAGGAGGATCCCTCGGAGGAACTGCTCGAACATGCCGGCGACATCTATTTCTGGGACAGCGAGCCCGACGAGGCGCTGAAGTTCTGGAAGCGGGCGCTCGAGAAAGATCCGGACAACGGCCTGCTGAAACGGAAAGTCGAACATAAAACCTATTTCTTCAAATGATCCCCACGAACCGACGTTATCACATATCCCGCCTCGCCGCAATCTTCTTCATTGCGGTCGCTATGATGGCGGTCTCCTGCCGCAGCAGCCGCCAGTCTGTCAGTGAGACCCGGCCTGGCGCAGAGGTTGCTCTGACCGAACGCTACGAGCAGCTCGCCGCGTCGTATCAGCCACAGTGGGAACGCCTCGAGATCCCGCTGTCGGCCAAGGCCTCGGGGCTTCCGTTCTCTCTCTCGGGGACAGCCTCGATGGAGCGCGGCCGATCGATCGCGATCTCGCTCAGGATGCTTGGGATGGAGGTCGCCGCCGCCCGCGTCACGCCCGACAGCGTCATCGTCGTCGACAAATACAACAACCGCCATCTCGTCGCCCCGCTCGCGGCCGTGACCTCGCGCTTAAACATGGACGTATCGAACATCCAGGACATGCTCCTCGGGCGTGTCTTCAGCCTAGGCTCCGACCGCCTGCCTGCCGCCCGCGACGCCGGACAGTCGCTGACGCTCGCCGGAGATTCGGCTTCGTCGCTCTGGTACATCCTTCCCCAACTCCCCGAAGGGTCGCCGATAGACTACGCCTTCGAAATCAGCAACGCCGACCGTCTCCTTCGCCTGATTGCGCAGGTCGGAGCGGATCGCGTTGTCTCGGTCAGTTACCAGCCTTCGGCAACCGCAACACCTTTCGGTTTCTTCGCCGACCGCGCCGATATTGTCTATCCCGCCTCGGGTCCGTCGAAGATAACCGGACGAATACAGTGGAAATTCGACAAGGCGCGCTGGAACGGCGACGCCCGCGAGGTCACGGTCATGATTCCCTCCCAGAGCAAACCGGTCAGCGCCGCGTCGCTCCTGAAACTCCTTTCCGGACAGCAGTGAAAATGAATGTGCTGATCCGGTCTGCAGCCGTATTGATGCTCGCGTTGTTGCTTCCGTTGCCGGAGGCTGTGGCGCAGAAGAACACCGGGGCAAAGTCCCGGCAGGCTCCCCCGTCGAACCGCGAGATCGAACAGGTGCGCCGACAGCAGTCGGAGAACTCCTCCGAAATCAAACAGACCAACCGCCAGTTGACCGCCAACCAGCGGGAGACCGAACGGCAACTCGACCGGCTGACCTCCCTGCGCCGCGACATCGCCGCCAGACAGAACGAGATCTCCATTATCAGCCATCGGATTGACAGCCTCGACCGCCGTATCGCTCTTCTGGGCGACACAATAGAGGCCACCAACCGCCGGATCGAAACCCTTCGCCGGGCCTATGTCGAAAACCTCAGGAAAATGCAGGGGGAAAGATATTCAACAAGCCGCCTGGCGTTCATCTTCTCTTCGTCGACCTTCCGCGAGGCATGGCGCCGCATGCGCTATCTCGGCGAATTCTCCCACTGGCGCGACGACCAGACCCGTCTGCTCAGCGAACAACTGTCGGCACTCGACCGCCAGAAATCCGACCTTGGCCATCTTCGGGACAATCAGGACAAACAGCGCCGGAGTCTCGCCGAGTCGCGCAGTCTCCTGTCGAAGCAGGAAAGAGAGGCCGACGCCCTCGTTACAGACCTTCGGGTTAAAGGATCTGACCTCCGGACGGTTCTGAAACAGAAGGAGGCACGCGCCGCCCAGCTCGACCGCGAACTCTCGCGGCTGATTGCCCTCGAGCAGGAGAGGATCGAGCGCGAACGCCGCGAACAGGAGCGTCTCGAGCGAGAGAAAGCCGCCCGCGAAAAGGCTGAGCGCGAGAAGACTGCGCGCGAAAAGAAAGAGGGGGGAAGGAAATCCGGCGAAAATACGGCCGGACCCGAAGTCCCGTCGAAGCCTTCGCCGCCGAAACCCGCCGCTCCGGAGCCTGCGAAGCCACCGGTCAATATCGCCGAAGCCGACCGCCGCCTGACCGGCAGTTTCGCCTCGAACAAGGGACGACTTCTGTTCCCCGTCGCCGGAGCCTACCGTATCACCCGCGGCTACGGACGCCAGCAGCATCCGCTGATGCGCCACGTCCAGACCGAGAACAGCGGTATCGACATCGAAGTCGGCCCCGGCACGACAGCCCGCGCTGTCTTCGACGGGAAGGTCGCGAGCATTCTCCAGGTCGGCGGCTACAACAATATCGTCATGCTCCGCCACGGCGACTATTTCACGGTCTACACGAATCTCGTCGGACTCCGCGTCCGCAGCGGCGAGGAGGTCCGTGCCGGACAACCTCTCGGGACGGTCTTCTCCGACCCCGACGAGGAGAACTACGGGGTCATGCACTTCGAGGTCCGCAAACAGCGCCAGACCCTGAACCCGGCCGAATGGGTCAAATAACCTCCCCGAACCGATGACCGACCGGCAGAGACATAACAGACCGAAAGGGGGAGGCGCACTGACAAGGCGCGTCTACCGCGTTCTCGGAATCTTCACCGGGACCCAGATGTTGTCGCTGATCTGTTCGGTCATCCGGACGAAACTGATTGCACTCTGGACCGGAGCGGCCGGCGTCGGGCTGTTCGGGCTCTATAATGTCGCTGTCGAGATGGTCTCTACGCTGACCCAGCTCGGTCTGCGCGGCTCGGCCGTGCGCGATATCGCCGCCGCCCCGCCCGGCCGCCGTCCGACGATAATCGCCGCCGTCCGCCGCTGGGGCCTCTGGCTCGGTTTCGGGGGGATGGTTTTCGCGATTGTCGCCTCCCCTCTGCTGGCAATCGTCTCCTTCGGGAATACAGACCGCTGGCTGTCGTTTGCGCTGCTTTCGGTTGTTATGCTCGCCGGATCGGTCAACAACGCCGAGCAGGCGGTCATGCAGGGAACCGGCACGCTCCGCCGCCTGGCGTCGGCGTCGCTATGGGGAACGGTCGCGGCACTGCTGCTCTCCGTTCCGATGGTCTGGTTCTGGCGGCTCGACGCCGTTGTTCCGGTCATTGTCGTCTACTCCCTGGCGATGACAGCCTCGACCCTGGCCCTGAGGGGACGCCCGACGGAGACTGAAACTGCCACCCCCTCGGCGAAGGAGACCGTTGCCCTCGGACGGGGATTTATCCGGCTCGGAATCTATATGACCGTCTCCGGATTCGCCGTCTGGCTGGCGAGTTACCTGCTGATGTCCTGGATTGGCCGCGAGGCCGGCGAGGATGCCGTCGGATACTACCAGGCGGGCAACACCCTGCTGATCCGCTATGTCGGGATCCTTTTCGCGGCGATCTCGATGGAATTCTACCCGCGGCTCTCCTCCATCGCCGAGAACCGCCGCCATCTCGGTGTCTACCTGAACCATGAGATCATAACAATCCTGAGGGTCGCCGCCCCGCTGGCAGTCCTTTTCGTCATCGCCGCCCCGCTGATAGTCCGAGTTCTCTACTCCGGCGAATTCCTCGTAATCGTCCCCTACATCACAATCGGAATCACGGGCGTCATACTCCGCGCAGCCGCCTGGTGTATGAGTTATGTCGTTCTGGCCCGCGGCGACGGGCGCCTCTTTATGATCACGGAGATACTTTCGGCTACGGTCTATCTGGCTCTGAGCGTCGGTTGTTTCCGAGCGTGGGGTGTAACCGGCTTCGGCGTCGCCTTCCTGCTATGGTACCTGGTCTATCTGGCCGGCATGGTCGCCGTCATCCGCCTCCGCTACGTCATCCGTCTCCGCCGCCCGGCCCTCCTCTGGCTCGCCGGCTCCCTCGTCGCGACGGCCGCCGCAGCGGCAGTCACCCTCCTCATATAAGCCCCTAAAGTCCTTAAAGTCCCCTCCCCTGTCCCGGGGGTATCGCAGGAGGGCTTCTGCTAATTCGTCAGGACGCAGCGGATTTTGCCGACCTTCAGTTTTCCTTCGACCATTAGGGGGATGCGGCGCTCGTCGGTCGTCACCCACGCCGTGACCGGGTCGCTCGTCTGCTTTTTTCCGTCGGAGGTGAAGGTGAACTCGACTTTGTAGGCGTTGTATTTCTTTCCGTCGACCGTCAGGGTCTCGATGCCGCGGTATGAGAAACGCAGCAGTTCCTTGCGGCGGCCGGAGAAGATGTTGATCGTAATGGCATGGCCCGGAAGCATTGCCGTGAAGTCCATCGTCCGGAGGTAGTAGAACGCGCTGATAAAGTCGACGGTCATCCCCGTTGCCTGGAGCGAGGTCGTCGTCGAAACGAGTTCGCCGGTCTCGTTGTCGCGGCGCGTGCGGACACATTCGCCGCTGAATTCGTTCTTGAACTGGGTGAAATCGATCTGGTCGCAGACATATTTCCCACCTTCGTGGGCGATACGCTCGTAGCGGCGCGGCACGAGGGTCGTGCGGTGCATTATGCTCGTAAGGGTGTCGCGGAGCGAATAGAACTTGTCGGCCCACGGCTCGGAACGGGCGTAGAGAATCGCCCGGTAGTTGTCGTCGACGCGGTTCATCTTCAGGGTGACGCGTCCGGCGGTCTTGTTTACCAGGCCCCATTTGAACAGGACCTTGTAGTTCAAGGTCTCGTCAGGGAGATTGTCGTGGGAGGTCGCGGCCTGTGCGTTGCCGGCCACCAGCGCCGCCGTCGCGACGACGGCCAGCAGAAGACGAAGCAGTAGTTTCATAACAAGCATAACAATTTAACAGTTATAGAACGCGCCGCGCGTCCTTTCAGTTCATTTCGGCCAGCGGAAGCGAACTGCGCACGGCCTGGGCTATCCGGCGGTTGCGCCAGCAACTGCGGCATACGGCGATATAGCGGTCGTCGCCGCCGATCTCGACCTGGGCTCCATCCTCGACGAAGTCGCCGTTGGAATCGATGCGGGCGTTGATGATCGTCTTGCGGCCGCAGTTGCATGTCGATTTGATCTCGTCGATCGTGTCGGCGATCTCGAACAGGCGGCGCGAGCCCTCGAAGAGGCGGCTCTTAAAGTCTGTACGCAGGCCGTAGCAGATCACGTTCGTCGCGAAGTCGTCGACCAGGCGTGCGAGTTGGTCGACCTGTTCGGCGCTGAGAAACTGAGCCTCGTCGACAAGAAGCCAGTCGGTCACGGCGCCTTCGCGGATAAAGCGGTCGCGGCAGAGGGTGTAGAGGTCGGTATCGGTGTAGATCCAGAGGCACTCGCGTTCGATTCCGATGCGCGAGCGGATGACGTTCCGGGCATCGCGGGTGTCTATTACCGGCTTGAAACAGAGGTAACTGACCGAGCGTTCCTCGAAGTTGTAGGCGGTTGTCAGCAACAAGGCGGTTTTGGCCGACCCCATCGTTCCATAACGAAAATATAGTTTTCCTTTGCGTTCCATAACTGCAAAGTTAGCATTTCTCTCCGGATTTACCGAAAAAAAAATATAAACTATAAATACGTATCGCTACTCCATCTTCATCGCTTACACAACCGAACAGATGTGTGTCATCATCCAATACCGCGAAAGCCCCAACTGGACTGTCGCCATACAAGAATAATTCCTTACTTTATCCATACGCTTTCTTTCAGATTAAAATGTTTATAGATTGCATCAGGATGACTTCGCAGGTGTCGGCGGTGACAGGGAACTCAGCCGAATTTTTTACTCCGGGGATCCACACAACCCTGCCGTCACGCACCAGCAGACGAATCTGCCGCTTATCCCGCGCCGACAGTTTCGCATCGACGAAGATGTCGCTGACCAACCGCGAGCAACGCATCCCGAACGGACGCATACGGTCGCCACGGCGCCACGGGCGGTATTCCCACCGCGGCTCCCCTTCCATAACAGAGGCATCGAACCAGGCTTCCGACGGATCGCGCCGCGGACTGAACCGGTCGCGCCCCAGGCGCGTGACTTCGATCGGACTGCCGGCCAGGTCGGTCACCGTCGCCGCAGTCGGGCCGTCGTCAGCGTCCCCGTCCTCGCGCCGCGACAGCACACCCCGGTCGAGTTCCCACCCTCCGAACCTCAGCCCCGACCCCGAGGCGGAGCGCAGTATCCCTGCAATCTGGTTATCGGAGAGTCCGCCGTCGCACCGCCGCATATACTCCGACAGCAGTTCGCGCGCCATCGGCTCCGACGCTGCCAGAGCAGCGACATCGATCCGGCCGCCGCTGTCATCGACATAGCGCGCCATTCGCCCGCCGACAAGTTCGGCGAGCAGCCGGTCCTGGCTCTCGAGGTGGCCGATGGTTGCCGACAGGCGGTCGACGGCGCCGGGGAAGGCGGCCTCGATCCGCGGCAGGATGTCGTTTCGCAAGCGGTTGCGGCGGAATTCATCGCTGTTGTTCGAACTGTCCTCGACCCAGTCGAGGCCGCGGAGGCGAAGGTACTCGCGGATCTCCTCGCGCGTCACCCCGATCAGGGGCCTGACAAAGATTCCGCGGCGGGGGCGCATCGAACTTAGCCCGTGGAGCCCCGAGCCGCGCAGGGCGTTCAGCATAAAGGTCTCGATACGATCCTGGCGGTGGTGGCCTATGGCGACGCGGTCGAGCCTCTCGACGGCGGCAGTTTCGGCGAACCAGCGGTAGCGCAGTTCGCGGCAGGCCATCTCGAGCGACTCCCCCGTCTGCTCGGCGCGGGCGCGGGTATCGAACGCGACAGTCAGGAACCGGCACCCGAGCCGCCGGGCCGTCTCGCGGGCGAAAGCAGTATCGCGGTCGCTCTCGGCGCCGCGCAGCGCGAAGTTGCAGTTCAGCGCCGTCGTGTCGTAGCCGAGCGCGGTCATCGCGGCGAGCAGGGCGACCGAATCTGCGCCGCCGCTGAGCGCCACCCCGATCCGCATCCCCGGTTCGGCGAGCCTGTAGCGGGTAATCGTCTCCGCAACCTTCCGTTCAAAATCAGTCATATCAGCCATAGATGTTGCAAAGATAAGGATTTTTCGTAACTTTGCCGGAAAAATATGCCGAATATGAGAATTAAACGCTTCGCTGAAATAGCCGCCGGATTATTCATCCTCCTTGCTGCCGCCACGCCCGCCTCAACTACCGCTGCCGGGAAAACTCCGAAAGATTTTGTCGAATATAAAGCCACGAAAGGTTTCGACGACAAAGGATTTTGCCTCGTAAAGGAAAACGGGAAGTCAGGCCTGATTAATTTGAAAGGCACTGTCGTCATACCAACCGAGTTCGACCAGATAGGCCAGTTCGATGACAAAGGGTTCTGCATGGTCAGGAAAGGTACGGATTGGGGTATCTACAATATGCGCGGAACGGTTGTGATACCGGTCGAATTCGACCAGATTGGCCAGTTCGACGACAAAGGATTCTGTATAGTCGGGAAGAAAGGGAAGCAGGGCATCTACAATATGCGCGGAACCGCAATTATTCCGGTCGAGTTCGATGAGATAAAAGAGTTCGACGACAAAGGCTTCTGCTACGTCCGGAAAGGGAAGAAATGGGGAGTATACAATATGCGCGGAACCGAAGTCATCCCCGTCAAGTACGACTCAATCGGCGACATCTGAGCCTGGCCCGGCACTAGCCCCAGCCAATCCCCTGAAGGGTAATGCCCGCCTCAGCCCCGAAGGGGCGTTATCGTGATAAAACCCCAGGCAACACCTGCGAAACGCCTGCCACCGCATTATAACCATCTATTTTTCAGCATTATCGTAGGGGCGTGGTCTGCCACGCCCGTCCCTATACAGAGTATCGTCCAAGCGGACGCGGAAGGCCGCGCCCCCTACATCTCATCACTATATATCAACGTTCTACGCCAACTTCAAATCATTTCCTAGCGCTACTACAATCAACACATTATCCATCAATATTTTCGACTCTGTTTCTCAACAATGTTATACACTATTGTAACATCGCCGTAACGAATTTAACATTTCTTAACGCGCTCAGAATTTTTGCGTGTAACTTCTTTGTAACTTTGCATTGTCAAACGACAACAACACGTTTCGACAACCAACCGAAAAAGATATAAACAAAGACATATCCCATTCACCTCTAAAAAACCAAAAGTTATGGCAACAACCGCAATATCCTTCACCGCACGCTTAACCGCTCTTCAGGCCAACATGTTCAACTTCGCCCTGATGCTCACATCGGACCGCGACGACGCGCAGGATCTCGTGCAGGACACTATGCTGAAGGTCCTCGCGAACCAGGATAAATATGCCGAAAACACTAACTTCAAGGGGTGGGTGTTCACGATCATGCGCAATATCTTCATCAACAACTACCGGCGCATTGTCCGCGCCGCGACAGTCGTTGACCGCACCGAAGATCTCTACCACCTCAATATCTCGCAGGACTCGGGTATTGCATCGCCCGAATCGAGTTACAGCACCGGCGAGATCATGGATGCCATCAATTCGTTCGACGACAAGTTCCGCGTACCGTTCTCGATGCATGTCGCCGGATACAAATATAACGAGATAGCCGAAAAGATGGAGCTTCCGCTCGGAACCGTCAAGAGCCGTATCTTCTCGGCCCGCCAGATGCTCCAGGAGCGCTTCTCGGACTACAGATGATATTATCTAATACTCAATTCGATAAAACACACTCTTTTTCCCTAGCAATACTGCCATTTTTGATTATTGATTGACGAAAGTAGCCCCCGGAGATGATGAGAATCATCTCCGGGGGCAATTTCTCCGTACCCCGCTGACAATTTATAGCCTTAAGATCTAATCATATCGAAAAATTGTTGTAACTTTGTAAACGAAAATACAAAAAGTTCATATATGGCAAGACCTATTAAAGAAACACCGATTCTCTTTGGTTCGGATGCCAGGCGGTTTGAGGAACGTATGCAGAATCCTCCGAAAGTATCCCCCGAAAAACGTGCCCAAATCAGAAAGTCTTTTGAAACCGTCATGAAGATGATGGTTAATTAAGTAATGACCAGAGAAGAATTTCAATCAAAATGCAGAGTGCGCCGTCTTAATGTCGGTGATACCATCGATGCGTTTGACTGTCACGATGAGGACTTGAATGACTTTATTCTCAATGAAGCAAGCCTTTATCGCAATGCTTTGTTATCTGTTACTTACGTAGTCGAGGATAAAACTACAGGAGAGATACTGGCATATTTCAGTTTATCAAACGACAAAATATCCATATCAGATTTTGAGAGTAAGGCTGAATACAACAGATTCAGAAAACACAAATTTGTAAATGAGAAAAGACTAAGAAGTTATCCTGCTATAAAAATAGGTCGTTTAGCAATTGCTAAATCAGCCCAACATCAGTCCATAGGCACATACCTGTTGGAGTTTATTGAAGACTACTTCATTGTCGACAATAAATCCGGATGCCGTTTTGTCACAGTAGATGCCTATGTGAACGCTATTCCATTCTACATCAAGAATAATTATCAGTTTCTCAATAACGACGATGAGGATAAGTGTACAAGAGTAATGTACTTTGACCTAGCATCGCTGCTTTGATTTGATATTTAACTCAAGTTTTTTCAATAAAGCGATTTTTGAAAAAACAATCGTAATGCGTATTGATTGACGAAAGTAGCCCCCGGAGACGATGAGAATCATCTCCGGGGGCCATTGTTTATCTGTCGTCAGAGGCGATTATTCCTCGGCAGGAACAAACACCGCCGATGTGAAATCGATTTCAAATATACTGTTGTAACTGTAGTCCGAAGGATGCAATGCATCCATAGTCGAACTCAAGGTTCCATCTGCTTCAAGCGTAAAAACAAGATCAACGGTTTTTGATCCATAACCGCCGTCCCCAACAGTGTAGCCCTTAAGCGTCAACGTTGTGCCATCGAATTCATAATCTACGGTGCCATCCAAAAAGATTGTCCCCATCGCCTTATAGGTCATGGTTGCCTTGGAATTTGCCTTGTCGAGTGTCAGCGTTGATTCTCCATTGTCAGTTCTACCCATCGAAGTGAACTGATGTTCGCCGGTATACGTCTCGGCGAGTTCGGCCTTAACCGTTTCCGGAACGAGCGGAGCGCTCGAGGGATCGATAGTGTAGGTTGTAAAATACGAATGGTTAGCATAAACGCTACTCTCCGCCGCTAACAGACTTCCATCTTCTTCGATAGTAAAATGAAGATCGACAAAAGTAGGTACTTGCGACCATGTGCCATCACCTACAGGGAATTCCTTCAAAGTCAGTTTGTTGCCATCGAATTCATAAGAAACAGTTCCTGAGAGGACTTCATAGCCGTGGTAGACCGAGGTCAAGGTTGCCTGTTCGTTCGCTTTGTCGATATCGAGCGTGACAGGAATTGCTTCCGGCGTAGCGTAAGACGAAAAAGCGATATTCCAGTTTCCGGTATATTTATCGGCAAGTTCGACGGTCACGGCTGGCTTCGGAGCTCTCAGGGTGTTCTGCGGGCCGGTCAGGATGTAACTGTTCGAACGGTCTGTCGAATAAATAACTTCGTCATCGACATCATCTATCCACATACTCTTCATATCATCAGAAACATGGAGTTTCAGATTGCGTCGGGTCGATGTCGTCGGAGATGTTCCGAGATAGAGGTTCGTAATAATCAGCGTCTTTTCTTCGGCATTATAGATATACTTGCCGACTGTCGAGGCGGCTCTGATATAGTTGCCATTGAATCCTTCGCCAGAACATATATTGATTATTACCGACGCCTGACCGGGTGCATCGGTTCCATTCGGATTCTTATTGAAGGTAATAGTCATATTGTTCAGGTTGTTGATTTCGTGACCGGCATAGGTTCCGAGCATCGCGTCATTCGTATAGGTATCGGCACCAGTCCACTCGTCGCCCGACATCTCGACAAAAGTACGGGCGTCGCGGTCGACGACATACATCGTGATCAGGCCGTAGACACGAGCCATTATGACTCCGCCGTCGATCTCGTATGTACCTTCGATGCCGTCGAGATTCAGTTTACCGAAACCATCGAGATTCAGGACAGAGCCGTTCGCCCCGTTGTAGTCTCCATATTCGGCGCCACGGACAGTGAAGACCGGATTCTCCCCACCGGCGATATCGTAGCGAAGGATTCGGTCGCCGGTCTCGGCGTCGCAGACATAGGCCGAGCAGTCAGTCGATATGTCGTCGCCGCTGATGAAGTCGAGAGTGACGGCCGTGCGCTTCGATCCGCGGGTCGTGATGTAGAAGTAGAACGGTTCGCTGCCATCCTTCGGTTTAGCCTGGAGAAGGTAGTTGGTGTCGTAGTTGTCGTTGGTTGCGAGGGTAAACGTAAACGGCTTACGCGAAGCGATATAGCGGCGGGTGTTCTCCGGCTTGTCTTCGAGGATATCGATAGCAGTAATCAACACGAAGTCATCGTTGACAAACTGCCCCGACACACCGGTCTTAACTTCGACATCGACAGAATTTTGAAGGTCACCTTCGTAGGGAACGTATGCGAACGAATTGCGCTCCTCGTTGTAGATATAGAGGTCGGTCACGTCGAAGTTGTCTTCGTCGCCCGATAGCATATGGAAAGTCGTGTTTCCCTTCATTTCGATTGAGAAAGGGAACACATCGGTCGAGACGATACGTTTGTCGTTGTTGACGGCGATTTTCGCGCCGGAGTAGGTGCCGAGGAACGGCATCCCGTTATAGGTCGTCAGCTCCTCGGAATAGAGGTTCATCGTGACCGGTTCGAACGGCATATGGTATGCGAAAGATTCGACACCCATCGTGTTCATGTCCGGCAGACTGACGAAGACGAAGAGTGGATTTTCGCTATATACTTTCCCGGTATACTGGCCGACTATATCATAATGGTCGCGGTAACCCTTCTGGCAGCGGGTGTCGAACAGAACAGTATAATCATATGGAGCACCTCTCCAGCCTGTCGGTTTCGACGGATCGATTATACCGCCGGGGTATTCAAGGTTATTATGTGCGTTCCAGAGCACCCACTCAGAATTCGGAGCCTGGTTCAACTTGATCTCGAAGGGGACAAACTCGTCGAGCTGGGTATAGATAATATTCTTCAAATCAGCAATGACACAGGATTTCTCGCCGTAGGAGGTTACGATGTTCAGGATTGAGTAGCCATCTTCTGCACTCATCGAGGGATCGCGGCTGACGCTCATGCTCTCGATATCATCGGTCATGACCGATACGAAATTTCCGTCCTTATCGTAGAAGTCGATACGGTCGTTGGCCGCGCTGAGACTGAGCGCCGAAGCAACGGCTGCAAAGCCGAGGGCCGATATCAGTATCTTTTTCATTTCTTTGTCGCGATTTTATAGGTTACACCATTGACTGTCACCATATAGACTCCGGCGGGATATCCGGCGAGATCGAGTTCCCACGATCCCTCGGGGCGGGCCGAGTCGACCAACTGTCCGGCGGCGTTGACAACCGTCGCGACAGAGCCGGCGGGGAGGTTGGTAAAGGTCATTTTACCACCTTCGAGGACCAGAGCGTCGGCCGCGACGGTTGCGAGCGAGGAGGTCTCGCTAAAGGTGAACGATTTGATATTCGTCTGGGGGACGCTGACTTCGGTCGATGTGCCGAAGACCATGAACATACCCTCTTCGAACCACGCCGACATTTCGTCGGTCAGCTCTATGGTCACATCCGTGCCATCGGTCTGATTGACCGCCAGAGAGCGATAGCCTGCTGCGGAGGCCGAAAGAGCGGCGGCAGCGAGCAGACATGCTGTGTAGATACGCTTCATAAGCATTCTGTTGATTAGAGAGATTGGTTGGTTATATGAATTTGTTATTTTTCGCGGGGATATTTTCTTTAGAATTGGTGGCGAAGTTACTATTTTTGGCTAACTTTGCCAAACTTTCACGCAATAAATGAAAATTTAACCGACTAAAACCGATGAATAAACTTCTGCTTACAGCGATTTTGACAACTTCGGCTGCCCTGACCCTCCAGGCCGAGACGCTCTCTCCGGATCAGGCTCTGGCTCGCGCCCGCCGCAACAACCCGCGCAGCGCCGCCGCCGCGATTCTCCCCGCCGGAGCCCCGCAACTGAGTTCGACCGTCGCAATGCCCCTTTCCGGCAAACCCGCCTTATATATATTCTCCGGCGCCGACGACCGAGGGCTTGCCGTCATTTCGGCCGACGACTGTGTCGCAACCGCCTTGCTCGGCTACTCCGACGCTCCCTTCGTTCCGGGCCAGATCCCCCCGGCGATGGAGGCGATGCTATCCGAATATGCCCGCGAAATCGAAGCAGCCGCTGCCGCGCCGGCCGCCAGGATTCTCGCCGAACCTGCCGAAGACCGCGATCCTGTCGGGCCGCTTTTGACGACTCAGTGGAACCAGGATGCCCCCTACAACGAACTCTGTCCGCTTTACAACGGCCAGCGGAGCGTCACCGGATGTGTCGCGACGGCGATGGCCCAGGTCATGAAATACCACAACTGGCCGGAGCACGGAAAAAGTTCCGTCACCTACAACTGGGGCGGAGGCGAAATCTCGATGAATTTCCTCGACACCTATTTCGACTGGGCCAATATGACCGACACCTATGGTTCCGCTTCGACCGCTGCTGAACGAGAGGCTGTCGCCCGGCTGATGTATGCCTGCGGCGTCGCAACCGAGATGCAGTATTCGCCGATGGCGAGCGGAACACCCGATTTCTACGCTCCGCTCGGGCTCGTCAACTATCTGAACTACGACAAGGGTATCCGCTATGTCGAGCGGTCATACTATCCCCTGGCCGACTGGGAAGTGATGATCTATGACCAGTTGATTTCCTATGGTCCGGTAATCTATTCCGGTTCCAGCGCCTCAGGAGGCCACTGTTTCGTCGTCGACGGCTATAGCGCCGACCGTTATTTCCATGTCAACTGGGGCTGGGGCGGAGTCAGCGACGGCTTCTTCCGTCTCTCGGCCCTCGACCCGGGGACACAAGGAATCGGCGGCTCCTCGTCGGCCTTCAACTCAGACCAGAGCGCAATCTTGAACATCCGCAAACTCGGCGCCAGCCGCTATATCTACGAATCGGTCATGATCCCGACCGACTTCGCTATCGCCGAAAACAACATACGTCTCGGCAACATGATAACAATCAGCGCTACGGCCGTCAACTATTCTATCCAGCCGCTGACCGGCGCCGCGACCGTCAAGATGGTCAACGAGGCGACCGGCGACGTCACCCACTGTGTCGGGCAGAGCGTATCGAACTGGCCCGTACTGACCGGACTCGGCAGCTGGACCGTCAGCCTCCCCGCCTCGCTCGATCCGGGAACCTACACTCTGACCCCCGAATGGGTCAACTCGCGCGGACAGTATCAGGATATCCCCGTCAAACTCTCGCAGTCGGGCCGCGTCCGCATGACCGTCACGAACAACACCTGCACCTTCGAAAACATCGCTCCGGGCGCAATCACCGCATCCGACGTCACGATGCTGACCCCGGTCGTCGACGGACAGATGTTCCGTCTGACGGCGACGCTGACTAACGACGGCGACCAGGAATATCTCGGGACGATCGTCCCGGTACTGGCGACCGGATCGACAATCCTTGCCCAGGCCGACGACTGGAACGCCAACGTCGAACCCCACTCGACCCAGCAACTCAACTACGAGGGGACCTTCAGCCGCTTCGCAACCGCCGGAGGGCTCGAACCGGGAACCTACACGCTCTATCTGATGGACACGACCTCGAAACACCAGATTTCGACCGGACTGACCGTGACATATCAGTCGAACGACAATACCGAACTGTCGGTCAGCGACTTCCGTCTCGAAGGAGATAACAACAACGCCGATCCGGCCAATCTGACCTTCGCCGGTACAGTCTCCTGCAACGAGGGGGGCTACTTCGCTGGACAACTGGTCGTCGTCATATTCCCCTATCAGGGGGGAAATGTCTCGTCGGTCGGCGGATTCCCGACGAGGACTCTCGTTGTCGATGGTCCAGAGGGTGTCGAATTCACCGCCCCCGGCGCGATGGCCGGCAATCCCGGCGGACGCTATTTCGCCGTTCTGTTCAACGGCCAGGAGCCTGTCTCGAAATCGGGCCAAGAGGTTATCTTCACTCTCGCAAAAACGACCGGCACAGACCTCGCCGACGCTGACCGGACCGCCCCGGCCGTCACCCTCGATGGCACGACTGCCGTCGCCACCCTCCCCTGCTCCTCGATCGAGGTCTACTCGACATCAGGCGTCGCCGTCGCATCGGCCGCGGAGACCGACCGCATCGATCTCTCCGCTCTCCCGCGCGGGTTCTATCTGATCCGCCTCGTTCCGGCCGACCGGGCCGTCGCCCCCGCGACGCAGGTTGTCAGCCGCTAATTATAAATCTTATAAGGTATAATTCAGCGACCGCTGCGATCCCTCTTCCGAGGATCGCAGCGGTCTTTCAGTCCGCAGCCGTCGCAGCCACAGCCACAGTCGCTTCCACGACTGCGGAAGGCGCGTACCGTACGCCACAAGGCGACCCCTACGGCCGCGGCGACAACGACGATAACCGCTACTTCCTGCCAGTCCATCATTCTTTTCCGTCCCGGACCAGACCGGACAGCGTCCCGCGGATACGGCCGTATTCGCTCTCGAAGTTCGGTGTCAGTATTCCCCGGCCGGTCGCGTTGTCGATCTCCTCCGGGCTCCAGAAGCGAGCCTCGCTGATCTCGTCGGGGTCGGGGGTCAGCGCCTCGCCGGGGTCGGCGACGCAGGCGAAGACATTGACCAGTTCCCGCTCCCGGTCCGACTCGAAGACATAGCGGCAGATTTCGACGACATCCCGCCCCGCGAGGTCCAGCCCGAGTTCTTCGGAAACCTCCCGGCGCAACGCCTCGCCGATGGTTTCCCCATAGTCGACATGGCCGCCTACGGCCGTGTCCCACCGTCCCGGCTGGATATCCTTCGTCATCGAACGACGCTGGAGAAAGATTTCGCCGTCAGGGCCGACGATATGGAGATGGACAACGGGGTGGAGAAGGCGCGAGACGCCGTCGTGACACTCGCCGCGCGTTGCCTGTCCGATGACTGCGCCGTCGGGCGAGACAACCGGAAAGAGTTCCTTACTGTTCGTTTTCATATTTTCTTTCTAAGGTTTCATTTCCTGAACGCCTTGAAGACAGCCGTGCGCAGTCGCGCCGGAGTCAGGTCGGCCGGATAGTCGGCGAACATGAGCCGCAGCCCGCACCCCTCGCGGAACCGGCTGCATCCATAGGCAGTGTTTCCACGTATCAGGTGGCCCTTGCCGCAGACCGGACAGGGGATCTCCTCGATCGACTTAATCCGCGGAGCGCGGGGTTTATCTGACTTCTTCCGCTCTGTACCCTCCTTTTTCTCCCCTTTCGGAGACTTCGGGGATTTCGGCGGTTCGGGATCCTCGACCCGGATCTTCATCTGGCTGCGGTCGCTCATGACGTTGATGACGATCTGCGAAATCAGGGTTTTCAGTTCGTCGATGAATTCGACGGCGCTATATTCGCCCCGTTCGATACGGCGGAGTTTGTTCTCCCAGAGTCCGGTCAGTTTCGCCGATTTCAACAGTTCTTCGTTTATCGTGTCGATCAGGGTGCATCCCGCCTCGGTCGCTACGATATTTTTCCGTTCGCGACGGATATATCCCCGCTTGAAGAGGGTCTCGATTATCGAGGCGCGCGTCGACGGGCGACCGATTCCGTTCTCTTTCATCGCGTCGCGCAGTTCATCGTCGTCGACGGTCCGTCCGGCGGTCTCCATCGCCCGAAGGAGAGTTCCCTCTGTGTATGGCTTAGGGGGCTGGGTGACTTTTTTGACGGTCGATGGCTTGTGGGGTCCCTGCTCGCCGACCGCGAACGGCGGCAGAACGCGATTCCCCTCCTTCTTGTCGTCCCCCTCGTCGGCTTCGTTCTCTGCCGCCGCCGACTGGCCCGGCTTCGCGGGGAAGAGCACTTCGCGCCATCCCGGTTTCTCGATGACCTTCCCGGTCGCACGGAAGCGGACATCGGCGGCAGATCCGTCGACGGTCGTCGAGAGAAATTCACAGTCGGGGTAGAACGCCGCGATAAAGCGCAGGGCAATCAGATGGTAGAGCTGGCGCTCGTTGCCAATCAGAACCGAGGGGGACTGCCCCGTCGGGATAATCGCATGGTGGTCCGTGACCTTAGAGTTGTCGAAGATCCGCTTCGGCTTCGGCACCGGCCGCGACAGCAGCGGCGCGGTCAGTCCGGCGTAAGGGGTCATCTGGCCGAGGATCGTCGGGATCTTCTTATGGATATCCTCCGAGAGGTAGGTAGTATCGACGCGCGGATAGGTCGTCACTTTCTTTTCGTAGAGGCTCTGGATCAGCCGCAGGGTCTCGTCGGCACTCCACCCCCAGCGCTTGTTAGCCTCGACCTGGAGCGATGTCAGGTCGAAAAGACGCGGCGGCGATTCCTTCCCCTTCTTCTGCTGGACCGAATCGACGCGGAACGGCGCGGCGGCGGCTCGGGCGACTACCTCCGCGGCTTCGGCCTCGGTCTTGAAGCGCATCCCCTGGCCGTTGAAGACGACATCGCGGTAGAGCGTCCGGACTTCCCAGAAATCCTCGGGCACGAAGTTGTCGATCTCGCGCTGGCGCTGTACGATCAGGGCGAGCGTCGGGGTCTGGACGCGGCCGATCGACAGAACTTTCCCCGGCTCGGAATACTTCAGCGAATAGAGGCGCGTCGCGTTCATCCCGAGGATCCAGTCGCCGATCGAGCGGGAGAGCCCGGCGTAGTAGAGGTTATCGAATTCGGCCGAGGGGCGCAACTGGCTGAAGCCGGCGCGTATCGCCTCGTCGGTCAGCGACGAGATCCAGAGGCGGCGGACCGGACAGGAGGCCGAGGCGCGCTGCATAACCCAGCGCTGGATCAGTTCACCCTCGAGCCCGGCGTCGCCGCAGTTGATAATCTCTTCGGCTTCGCCGATCAGCGACTCGATGACATGGAACTGGCGCTCGTAACTCTCGTTGTCGATTAGTTTGATGCCGAACCGCGGCGGAAGCATCGGCAGGGAGCCGAGCGACCACCGTTTCCAGTAGGGGGTATAGTCGGCCGGTTCCTTCAGGGTGCAGAGGTGGCCGAAGGTCCAGGTCACCTTGTAGCCGTTCCCTTCGTAGTAGCCTTCGCGCCGGACGGTCGCGCCGATAATCCCCGCGATGTCGCGGGCGACACTCGGTTTCTCGGTTATACAGAGTTTCATCCCCTATTTTCCGTTCTTTCCGGTCAGACAGTCGTAGTGCCAGCCGAGGACACCCTTCGGGCTCTTAACCTCGAGGGTGAAGCCTCCGCGCAGAGGATCCATCGGCCCGAAGTCGAGTTCGAACGGGATCGAGGGCTCATCCTCGAACTGGAACCAGCGGCGGAAGTCAACGCCGTCGACATCGGTCGACAGCAGCGCGGCTTCGCTCCCGTCGGGAATCATTGTGACAAGGTCGATACGGTCGGCGCGGTGGGGAGCCCCTTCAATCCGGCCGTAGAGGCGCGTCAGGTCGTCGCGGAACTCGATGCTGTCGACGCTGAGGGTTATGACATCCGGAGCCTGGGGGCCTGTCGCGACCGGAGCGCCGACGCGGAGCGTCACACCGAAGGCCGCGGCGGCGACAGCGGCGGCCGTCGCCGTCAGGGCACCGCGAAGGAGCCGGCGGGATGTATCGTCAGGCTGCCTCATTCGCGTTCGGGCTGTTTCGCTTCGTTCCATAGTCTCTCCATCTGAGCGAGGGAGAGGTCGCGGATATGGCGTCCGGAGCGGATCGCCTCCTCTTCGATATGGTTGAAGCGGTTGATGAATTTCCGGTTTGTCCGCTCGAGGGCATTCTCGGGGTTGATTCCGTAGAGGCGGCAAGCGTTGACGAGGCTGAAAAGCAGGTCGCCCATCTCGGCCTCCATCCGGTCGCGGTCTCCTTCGAGCCGTTCGGCGTCGAATTCGCCGATCTCCTCGCTGACTTTGTCCCAGACCTGGGAGGGTTCCTCCCAGTCGAAGCCGACGTTGGCGGCCTTCTCCTGGATCCGGAACGATTTGATCAGCGCCGGAAGCGCCGCCGGAACTCCGGCAAGAACCGTCCGGTTGCCCCCTTTTTCGCGGAGTTTGATCTCTTCCCAGTTGCGGGCGACATCGCCGGCCGTGGCTGCCGCGGCGTCGCCGAAGACGTGGGGGTGGCGGAATATCAGTTTGTCGTTCAGGCTCCGGGCGACGTCGTGGATGTCGAACGCTCCCTTCTCTTCGCCGATGCGCGCATAGAAGAGGATATGGAGAAGGACATCGCCGAGTTCCTTACGTATGTTCGGTGTGTCGTCGCCGAGGAGGGCATCGCAGAGTTCGTAGACCTCCTCGATCGTGTTCGGCCGGAGGCTCTCGTTTGTCTGCTTGCGGTCCCAGGGACACTCGACGCGGAGACGGTCGAGGGTGTCGATGACGTCGGCGAGCGCCCGGGCTTTTTCTTCGGTTGTATGAAGCGGTTTGTAACTCATTCTGTTTCGGTTGTGAGGATTTCAACGGTCTTTGTAGGCCTCGATGCCCGATTCGAGCCAGAGTCCGAATTTCTCGACATTCTCGTCGTAGGAGTAGGACCCGGCCAGGGGCTGTCCGTTGTTGTCTAGGAGGATATAGAAGGGCTGGGTGTTGGCGCCGAATTTCATCCGCTCGAGATAACTCCAGCGGTCGCCGACGGTCTGGAGCGTGCGGCGGCGGCCGTTCTCCTCGATGACGACCGGCTCGGGAAGTTTATGCTTGTCGTCGACCATCAGGCGGATCAGGACGTAGTTCTCCTCGATGATCGAACGGATGACATCGGTGTCGAACACGGCTCCCTCCATCTTGCGGCAGTTGACACAGCCGTAGCCTGAGAAGTCGATCAGGACGGGACGACCGTTCTCGGCGGCGTAGCGCATACCCTCGTCGTAGTCGTCGAACTCGCGGAACTCACCCCCGGCGTAGAGATTGAAGTCCTGGGTGTAGAGCGGCGGAACGAAGGCGCTGACCCCTTTCAGCGGTGCGCCCCACATGCCCGGGAGAAGGTAGACGGCGAAGGTCAGCGAGGCGAGCGCCAGGAAGAAGCGGGGAATCGAGACATGGGGGATGTCGCTGTCGTGGGGGAACTTGATTTTCCCGAGCAGATACATCCCGAGCATGACGAAGATGACAACCCAGAGGGCGACGAACCATTCGCGGTCGAGCAGCCCCCAGCCGTAGGCGAGGTCGGCGACCGACAGGAACTTGAGCGACAGGGCGAGTTCGAGGAAGCCGAGGACGACCTTGACCGAGTTGAGCCAGCCGCCGGAACGGGGCATCTCCTTCAGCATCGAGGGGAAGATCGCAAAGAGGGTGAAGGGAATCGCCAGCGCCAGGGCGAAGGCTCCCATACCGATAGCCGGGCCGGCCATGTTGCCGACGGTCGCAGCCTCGACAAGGAGCGTGCCGATGATCGGGCCGGTACATGAGAAACTGACCAGCGCGAGGGTAAAGGCCATGAAGAAGATCGAAATCAGGCCGGTCGTGCTCTCGGCGCGGCTGTCCATCGAGTTGCTCCACTTCGAGGGGAGCCGTATGTCAAACGCTCCGAAGAAGGAGATCGCGAAGACAACGAGCAGGAGGAAGAACAGCAGGTTGAAGACGGCGTTGGTCGAGAGTTCGTTCAGTTTGCTGGCGCCGAAGAGCCAGGTGATGACCAGCCCGAGGGCGAGGTAGATGACGATTATGCTCGCGCCGTAGATCATCGCGTCGCGGATCGATCGCGAACGCGACGTGTTCTTTTTCAAGAAGAAACTGACCGTCAGCGGTATCATCGGCCAGACACAGGGGGTCAGCAACGCAAGAATGCCGCCGAGGAAGCCCCAGGCGAAGATGTAGAACCATGACGCCTCCGAGATCGACTCGGTCGCGCTTTCGGCCCCCTCGGGGTAGGTCACCGGCGCCCACCATCCGCTTCGGTCAGCCGACGGAGAGGGGGTGTCGGCCGCGACGGCGGCGACAACTGCCGAATCGGCGGCAATCCCGGCGGATTCTTCGTCTGCAGCCGGAGCGGTTTCGTCGACTGCCGGAGCGGCGGTCGTTTCTGCCGGAGCGGCCGTCTGGGCCGAAGCCGAAGCGGTTACCGCGCCGCTGAAGGAGAATTCCTCTTTCGTTGGGGGGATACAGTTGCTGTCGTTACACCCCTGGAATCTGACGTAGCCCGACACCGACCATGGCTTCGAGGGATCCTTGACGCGATATTTCTGGACGAACGTGACATCCGAGTCCCACCACGACAGGGTCAGTTCGAATATCATATCCTCTTTTTCGACCGGAGCGACCGAGGGTTTGACGGTTCCGTCGAGTTCGATGTTGTCGAGTCGGTCGAAGACGAATTCCGTCGGGTTCGGTCCCCCGTCGGGGAGGGTAAGTCCGTAGAGGTGCCACCCCTGGTCGATCGTCGCCTTGAAGGTCATTGTTCCGGTTTTTCCGGCGGCTTTCTGACTGAAAGCCCATTTGATCGGTTCGAGAATCTGGGAAGCGGCCGTCAGCGGCAGCAACAGGGCCGCGAGAGCGGCCAGAGTCAGCGCGATTTTGCGTAGTTTGGTTATCGACATGCGTTATTCGGTTTGTTTCAGACGGCAAAGTTAACGATTTTTCACCGTATAGCGTGCCATCGACGAAGGTTTTGATTGTCAAAAACCGTTAAGATTGACTAATTCGGGTTCTATCCGAAAAAAAATTCGTAACTTTGCACGATAATTAACAAAAACCTCAATGGCAAAAGAAAAAGTTTTATTCATTTCGCAACAGATAGCCCCTTACCTCAAGGCTGATCATCTATCAACTCTCGGCAGAGACATTCCCCAGGGGGTAATGGCTAAAGGCTACGAAGTTAGAACTTTCATGCCTAAATATGGCAGCGTCAACGAACGCCGGAACCAGCTCCACGAGGTCATCCGCCTCTCCGGGATGAATATCCCGATCGACGACAACGACCATCCGCTGATTATCAAGGTCGCGACTCTCCAGCCCTCCCGCATGCAGGTCTATTTCATCGATAACGACGACTATTTCTCGAGCCCGCAGACCTCCGAACTCGAAACCGTCAGCGACAAGACCCACAACGACGAGCGCCTGATGTTCTACACCCGCGGCGTCATCGAGACCGTCAAAAAACTCCGCTGGGACCCGAAGTTCATCCAGTGTGACGGATGGCTGACGGCTCTCGCGCCTCTTTATATGAGACGCCTCTACGCAAACGACCCGACCTTCTCGAACGCGAAGATCGTCTATACGCTCCGCGACGACGCGTTCGACGGCTCGCTCGATCCCCGCTTCGTCGAGAAACTCACGATGGCCCAGGTCGACCCCGACGACCTCGCCGTCGCCGGCTCAGGGGTGTTCGACCACATTTCCCTCGGAAAACTCGCGGTCAATTTCGCCGACGCCGTCGTCGTGTCGACCGAAAATGTCGCCCCCGAACTGCTCGAATATGCCGCGGCATCCGGCAAACCGGTGATGCCCTATCCCGGCGACGACGCTCTCCTGCCCCAGGCTGTCGCCGACTTCTACAACCAGATCACAACACCCGAAGAATAACAATGAAATTCTCACGCTTCATGATTCTCGCCGCCGTCGCGGGCGGTATTCTGCAGGGCTGCCAGGACAGCGCCAGCACCCTGGGTACATCGCTCGTCAGCGACCGCACAGAGATCATCGAGGACTCCTCCTTCACTATCACAGGCCGAACGCTCCTGAACCGTTCGATTCCGTCGAAAACCCAGACCCAGCTGCTCGGCTCTCTCGACGCCGAAGGGTTCGGATCGATCCGCTCCGACTTCGTCACCCAGTTCATGCCGTCGCTGACGCTCGACACTGTCGATATGCGGCCCGAATATGTCGACTCGGTAAAACTTCTCCTCTTTTATAATCAGGGGTGCTTCACCGGCGACTCTCTGACTCCGATCAATATCGTCGTCCATCCTCTGACACGCCAACTTGAAAATCCGATTTACACGACCTTCAATCCCGAGGGGTACTACGATCCGTCGGTCATCTGGGGCCAGAAGATCTATAACGTCGACACCCTGACCTACGACTCGAACAACAGCACATATTTCCACAATATCATTATCGACCTCCCGCGACAGTTCGGCGTAGATCTGTACACGGAGTTCCTCCGGGACCCGAAGACCTTCGAGACGCCGGGAGCGTTCGCCGAATGGTTCCCGGGACTCTACGTGACTACCGACTTCGGCTCGGGACGTATCGCCGAACTCTATTCGACCGGCATTAATGTCTTCTATTCACCCCACGGAACCTACACAAACAGCGCCGGCGAACTCCGAGATACGGTCTACTCCTATGTCCAGCGCTACCTGAACGTCACCCCAGAGGTCATCTCGAACAACTGTATCACCTACGACATGGCTCCGTCGCTGACAGCCGCAATCGACAACGGCGAGGCGGTCATCTCCGCTCCCGCCGGCTCGGAGGTCGAGATTACACTTCCGATTAACGAGATGCTCGCTTCCTATCGCCAGAACGGCGGATCGATGTCGGTCTTCAACTCGCTCCAGCTCGAAATCCCGGTCGAGGAGATCGAAAACGACTACGGAATAACCCCGCCGGAGTATCTTCTCCTGGTTCTCTCCGACAAAAAGGAGGAGTTCTTCGCCAACAACGACCTGACCGACGGAAAGACTTCCTTCTACGCTTCCTATAATTCCACCCGGAAATCATACCTCTTCTCGGGCATGCGCAGTTATTTTCTCGACATGCTCGCGAAAAATCAGACAATCGGGACCGAGGACTTGACCTTCACTCTGACTCCGGTCCAAATTATTAGCCAGCAATACAGTTCATACTCCGACGCGGTCGTCACATCGATCCTCCCCTATGTCATTTCGCCGAAAATGGCAAAAATTAACATATCGGATGCAAAAATTCGGATGATTTATAGTAAACAGAACATAAATTTTTAGTAACTTTGCACCCGTAATTCCAAGCCGCAATAGCTCAGTCGGTAGAGCATTTCATTCGTAACGAAAAGGTCGTGGGTTCGAGTCCCACTCGCGGCTCCAGCAAACCCTCCGAAGGGGATGAACTTCAACAGAAGTTCATCCCCTTCGCTGTATTCTGAGTTTTGTTATTCGACCACTAACGCGGTATTATCTCTGTATTACACCGCGGAGCGGTGTTAAGACGGTAGCCGTGGGCGAAGCCCACGGTTCTCGTAACAACCTGACGCAGACCGCGCCAGCGGTCGAATAATGCCTACGACCGTGGGCGGTTATTCGACCACTGACGTAGCCTGAATCTTAGGGGGGGAACCGGTCCGGGGGCTGTTCGCCCCCGGCTACCGTCTGACACCACTGACGTGGTGTGTTTTCGGGTCGACACTTTGACGTGGTGTGTTTTCGGCCTGCAACACACCGCGGAGCGGTGTTAAGACAGTAGCCGTGGGCGAAGCCCACGGTTTTCGTAACAACCTGACGCAGACCGCGCCAGCGGTCGAATAATGCCTACGACCGTGGGCGGATATTCGACCACTAACGTGGTCTGAATCCGGGGGGGGAACCGGTCCGGGGTCTGTGCGCCCCCGGCTACCGTCTGTAACACACCACGTCAGTGGTGTGTTACAGACAGCGGTTGTTTTCTGATTTTTATACGACAAAAATAATCAAAAAAATTACGCCGCAAAACTACGGTTTCGCGGCGTAACTGACAAAAAATTACTACCTCGGGTTACTTTTCGACAATCTTGCCCTGCATGACGACGACATCGCTTTCGACGCGGCGCGTGCCACTGTATTGTGCCTTGGTGAAGAGCAACCAGACGGTGTCGTTGTCGTAGAGGAAGAAAGAGTTGTAGTAGGCGCCACACTCCGAAGGAAGCACTGCGCCAGACAGCGGGACACGCTTGTACATAAAGTTATGTCCCGTATTGTCGGCCATGACAACCTGCGGACGACATGTCTGCCAGACACTGCCCGACTGGTTCGTATGGGCCATGATCAGGAACTCTCCGGTAGGGAGCTGGATCATATAGGGAGCGCCCGCACCGCTGTTCAGGTTCGTCAGCCAGCGTTCGCTGTCCTCGATGCCGTTCCAGTCGTAGGTGTCCCACTCGCCGCCGAGAGTGCGGAACTGCAGCGACGGAGGGATGCCGCCGTTGACACTCTCCTCGATAAAGAGAACCCCCTTGTTACCCTGCATTACGACCGCAACGGGCATACCGTCGCGCGCTCCCGGCTTGTAACTTGCGCGAGAATAGGTCGTCCATGTCTGGCCATTGTCGGTCGATCGGGTCGACAGAATCTCCTGAAAGAGGTTGTCTCGCTGGTTGTCCCACCAGTATGCCTCAGACGATACGAGAAGCTCGAGGTCGCCGTTGGGCAACTGGACGACCTGCGGTTCCCAGGTCCGGCCGCGGCCGACGATAATCGGGTCACTCCATGTCTCGCCGCCATCCTTCGAGATTGTTGCGAGCACCTTCGTGTTCGTGTTGCTCTCGGGATTGCCGTTGGCGACGACAGTCAGGATTACCCATCCGTTGGCGAGACGCGTCATCTCGGGGTTGCAGATACGGTAGTAGCGGTTGCCATGGAATGAGCCGTTGACGTTGAAGATCTCGACCGGGTCGGTCCAGGTCTTTCCGTTGTCGTAACTCTTCCGGAGATAGGAATTCTGCCAGTGGTCGCTCGCGCCGCCGTGGTAGGTCAGGAGGATCTTGTTTTCGTCGACGCGGCACATGCGGGGATACTCGACCTGGAGCACCTCGGGGGTCAGCGTGACAAGGTTCGTGTTGTCCCATTCGACAACGTGGCTGACCGGCTTGACAGTTTTGTCGACCTCGTAGCCGCTGTATTCGGTCCAGGTCGTCACGGTCTTTTCGATCTCCATCTCGATTCCGTCGATGTTAGCCTTGACAATGGCGAGATAGGGGGTGCCGGCGGTCAGGCCGGTTATGCGCTTCGACCGATAGCAGAAGCCACCCTGGGCCGTATAGGTATACTGCTGGAGCGAGTTGCGGTCCGGCCCGAACCAGAATTCAATCTCCGGCTCGGCACCGCTGTAGCCGGGAATCGAGAATGGAACTTCGACGAAGCGCTTTCCGATAACCCAGTCTTCTGTGTCGAATTTTACGCCGCTGATCGTGTTGGCCATCTTTCCGGCACCGAATATGACGGAGCCGTCGGAGGTGACGAAATAGGGGCGGATAGAATATGCGGTCGAGGGAACCAGCCCCTCGCAGCGCATCATGAATTTTCCTCCGTCGAGCGCCGGAAGCGACGATCCGACTTTCGTGCGGGGGAGGATCGAATAGTCACGGCCGAGGCCGGAGAGCATGCTGGTGAAGCCATATTCGACAATGTCTGCCGAAACGAGTTCGCCCGGTGTGACCTCGATTTCGACATAGTCCGGGCCGAGGGTTTCGACGGTCGAGTTGACGTCGACTGTCCGGATTTCGCGTTCGAGAACGATTGGCGGACACGACGGGTCGCCGTCGACAACGGCGCGATAGAGCGCACCCTCTGCCGCACGGACAGTCAGGCGGGGTTTGTCAGCTCCGGAGATGTCGGTCCATGTCTGACCTCCGTCGGCCGATGTCTGCCAGCAGATTGTTCCGTAGTTTCCGGCTCCCCAACTGAGGTCGAAAGTCAGGTTCTGGTTGGCGCGTGCATAGCATGTCTGGCGGTCGGCCGCAGATATTGAACTGACGGCGCAGGCCAGCGCTAGTGCAAGAAGATAGATTGGTTTCATATATATATGATATGTCGGGGATATTTATTTCTTAACTAAGCGGGTCACGACTGTCCGGCGGTTGCGGTCAGTCAGGGTGACGACATACTGTCCGGGCTGAAGCGGGGAGAAATCGATGTCGGTCAGCAAGCCGGAGTCACTGTCGAGGAGGAATACCATCTGTCCGGCCATATTGACGGCAGCAATCTGGACCGGTTCGAAGCCTCGGACCGAGACCGGTCCGTCGGTCGGGTTCGGAGTGAGGAGAATCTGGTCGGCGCCTGTCAGGTCGAGTGCCGTCGATGTGCTTACATCGAAAACGACGGTCTGGAGGCAGTCGCATGCGTCGGTTATGTCGAGATTATAACAGCCCGGTTTGCTGACGGTCAGTGTCGGCGAAACAGAGAGGTCGCGGTTGTCGGCGTCATACCAGCGGTAGGTGTACTGACCGCTTCCACCGGCAACAACGAGGTCGCCGCCGAGGATGACAGAGCCTTCTGCGCCCGCGACTGCCACATGGTTTGTCGAGACCTCGAAAGGAGGATTCTGCCCTACCGGAATAGTAACCAGCGTCTGAGCCGAACAACCAAGGGCGGCGACAGCGGAGAGAATGGTCGTTAGTAGTTTTATGTTCATATAAATAAAGTTTGAAAGGAAGGGGATGCCGCAGCGGGGCCGCGGCATCCCCTTCCTGTTTGTTTCTGTCTGTTATCGTCGGTTAGAAGGCGAGTTTCGAAACCGAAACCGATCCGTCGAGGTGGATATTTTTCTCGACAGCGACACCTGCGGCGGGAGCCTCCTGGAGGCGACGGCCCATCAGGTCGTAGTATTCGGTTGCGACAACCGGCGAGTCGTTGCGGACGGCCTCGATGCCGGTCGATCCCTCGCCGATGCGGAAGGTGTTGCCCTTTGTGAACTTCGAGCCGCGGTAGCCGGCGTCGACAGTCTGTACGCCCCATTCATAGTCGCCGTCGGGGAGGTCGACGAGGTTGAGGGTCTTGGCCATGAAGGCACGGCCCTGTGCCATTGTCGTACGTACGCCATCCTTGTCGCCGCCGACGAAGGCGGTTACGCCGCGGTAGTAGACCTTGCGGCCGAGGTCATAGAGATAGTAGTCGTAGGTGACGTTGGCCTTTGCGCTGGCGGCTGCGGTCCATTCGAGTTTGACGTTCGTGCCGTCGACCGTAGCGGTTGCCGATGCGGGAGCGTCGGGGCGTGCGGCGGTTTCATAGGGGGAGTTCGAAACCATCATCATACGGCCTGTGATGACATCGGTATCGTTGTCGAAGAACATATTGTCCCAACTCTGGCCGAAGAAACCGTAGTTGCGGGCACCGCTGACGCCGTTTTCGAGGAAGAAGACACCGATTTCAGATGCGCCCGGCACACGGACATAGCTCGTGAAACTGCCGCTCTCGTTCGGGAAGAACCAGCCGGTTTGAGTGTTGCCGGAGCCGTCAATCATACCTTCACCTTCGCAATAGCCCGGCAGGAAGAGGTCATACATACCGTTGCCATTGTAGTCAATTGCACGGAAGGGCTTCGAGTCGTTCAACGGACGGATATCGCGGTTGTTGAAAATCTGGCTACCGGTTGCGTCGGTATACTGGACACCATCAGATGTAATGCGTCCCATCAGTAACTGCCAGTTGTACTGATAGTTTCCAGAAGGTTTGACATCGTCGGGAGATTCGCCGCCGACAAAGATGTCGGGCACACCGTCGTTGTTGAAGTCGCAGACTTCGAAGCCGCCGTGGCCGTAGTGGTGTGCGGGAGATTCGGCGAGGCCGAGGTCATAGAGGATGGGCAGACCGTCCGTGAGACCCTCTTCGCCGAGGTTCAGGGCGGCGACGAATGTGCGGCCCATCGTCTTGCCACCCTTCACGGGTTTGTCGGCGTCGCTTTTGTTGTCGATATTGCCCTGGGTCAGGAAATCGGCGTAGCCGTCGTTGTTGAGGTCGGTCGCGAGAGTCAGGTTGAGAGCGAGTTCATAGCCATTGTCGCCCCACATCAGAAGTTCGGTGTTTGTTGCAACGAAGTTGTTGTTGCCCTGGTTGATCAAAACCATATTGTAGTTGTGGCGTCCGTCGGCAGCATCTTTCCAGCCGGTCACGACAAGGTCGAGAAGACCGTCGCTGTTGAAGTCGGCAACGTCGACCGTACGGGGGTCAAACGGAGTGATCGGTTCGCCGAATTCGTCGGTTACGTTGATCTTGGTGCGGGTGAAGGTTCCGTCGCCGTTGTTCAGGAAGAGACCGAAGGTGACATAGTGGAGAGCTTCGGAGGCTTCGCCGGTGGCGTAGAAGTCGGTCAGGCCGTCGCCGTTGAAGTCTGCTACGGCAAAGTAGGGCTTGTTGGCGAAGTAGTGGCCGAACTCGCTGATGTCGTACTTGTTGGTCGAGGGGTTCCAGATCATCTGGAAGGTGTTGTTACCGACCTGGATCTGGTCGCCGTTGGCGTCTTCGATGATACGGCCGGCAACGGCTGCGTCGCGGACTTCGCCCGAGTAGATCAGGTCGAGGATTCCGTCGCCGTTGATGTCGATCTCGACGAGGCCCGGATAGATGACACACTGGGTCGTGTTCTGGTACGACACGGTCTGTGCCGGCTCGGCTGCGTAGACACCGCACGTGGCGGCGGCCGCGAGCATCAGAGTTAAAGTTTTTTTCATGAATCTATTAATGAAGTAGTTATTGAATGTTGGTTTTTATGTGTGTGCCGGTTTCCGGCGGGAGTCCGGCGCGGGGCCGGACTCCCTTTATTGTATTCAGGTTCAGTCGAATCTCGGTTTGGTCCAGCCGATGGTCGGCTCGATAACCGATGTGAACCATCCGTCCTCATCCATCTCGACCGGATTGACAAACATCGGACGGCGGGCGAATCCGCTCGGCATCGTCGGTTTGTCGGCGGCCGTCGCGTTGTAGGCCAGATAGTAGTAGCCGTTCTCGCTGTAGATCATGCGCATGGGGTTGGTCGGTTCCTTATATTCGGTTCCTTCGCGGACGAGGAGTTCGCCGGTTGTCGAACCGGAGATCAGGTCAGTGCCGTTCTTGTCGGTATAGGGACCTGTGACCTTCGAAGCGCGGGCGTAGCGGATCTCGTTGCCGACGACACCGATGACATAGTAGTCGTTATTGTTGGCGCGCACAAGGCATACATTCTCGAACCCGGCTCCGGAGATCTTCGTCGCCGTGCCGCGCAGGGTCGGGGCAGCGCCGCGACGGAGGGTCAGTTGCTGAAGGTATGTACCATCTTCGGTTGTATAGGTCAAATAGTAGTTGACCGACGAGATGACCGAGAAGTGGGGGTAGCGGAGGGTCGATACACCGAGTGTCTCGGCGGTCAGGAAACTGCCGAGATCATTATACGGACCGAGGCCGCTCGAAGCGGTTGCGGCTCCGAAGGCGTTGTCGGCTTCGGTCGCATAGATCATCCAGTAGTTCGCGCCGGCGATCGTGCGGCAGAAGTCGGCGGTGACGTGGGTGATCGGGCCGGTTATCCATGCGGGATATGTTCCGGGGGTGATTATTGCTTCGCCGGTTTCTTCGTCGACCTCGCCGGTCGCTACAGGATAGGAGAAGGCACGCTGGTTTGTCGACCAGGTCATCATATTGGCCGACTGAAGCGAGGGGCACGCGTAGTCGACGCCCGTGGCCCACTGTGTTTCCTGCGATATTGCGACATAGTTCGAGGCGGCCTTGAAGAGTGTGCCCCCGGCCATAGAGGGTTCCCAGACGGGGTTGCGATAGGATGTGTTCTCGGGATTCTGGCTCCCCTGGAAGGTGAATTCCCCCTCGCCGTCGCCGTCGGTATCGGCGCATGCCGCCATGCCGAGCGTCAACAGGGAGAATGCCATATATTTGATATATCGTTTCATTTTGTTCATGTTTTTAATATGCGGGGTGCTGTGTCAAACCGGGGAAAAGGTTAATCTCGTGGTCGGGGATGACATAGAGATGGGTCAGACCGACGCGGTATGTCTTGAAGTCTTCGTCGCGCTCGGCGAGCTGGTTGACACCCTCCTGGGTGTGGATATCGCCCCAGCGGTCGAGGTCGTTCCAGCGGGTGCATTCGCCGCAGAGTTCGACAAGGCGGTCGTGGCGTAGCTGGTCCTTCAGGGTCTCATAGTCGGTGTAGAGGGTTGGATTCAGGTCGCGCATGTTGACACGGCGGCGGACTTTGTTCATATACTCGACGGCTGTCGCGCGGTCCTGGCCCAGTTCGTTCAGGACTTCGGCATACATCAGATAGACGTCGGCCAGACGGAGCAGACGGAAGTTCGTGCCGCTCGAGTAGTCCTCGGGGAGGTTGTCGGTGTCGACGCTCGTATACTTGCGCCAGTAGCATTTCTTCAGGAAGTGTTCCGACTGATTCCACTCGGCGTAAGTCTTGCCGTAGTAGTTCGTGTTGTCGGTCGGGTCGTCCCAGGTCAGGGTGTAGCGTTTGCGGATATCCATGTTCCCATCTTTGTCGCGCTCTTTGTCGAACTCGTCGAGGAGCCAGTCGCGGGCCGAGCCGTCGTCCCAGGCACCTTCGCCCGAGGAGATGTAGAGGCCAAGGAATTTCGGACGCTGCATGCCGGTTTCCTTGCCGTCGACAAGTCCGTTTCGGAAGTTGATTTCGACGAGCGATTCCTGGTTGTTCTCGTTGGTGTCGGTGAAGTTGTCGAGCCAGTTCGGGACGAGGTCGTAGATTCCGAGGGCGAAGACAGCCTCGATGTTTGCTTTGGCAGCGTTCCAGTAGGTTGTCGCTTCGGAGGAGCGGTTCTCCCAGGGGCGCTTGCAGATGCCGGCGAGCTGCATGTTGCAGCGGGCCATCATGCCGAGCGCACCACCCTTTGTCGGGCGTCCGGCTTCAGCCGCAGGCCAGGAGGTCGGAAGTACTTTCGATGCGTTGGTGAAGTCTTCGAGAGCCTGGAGATAGAGTCCCTCCTGGTCGAGGATTTCGCCGTCGTAGAGCGAGGAGACCTGTTTCGGGTAGACACCGTAGGTTCCGGCCATATACCAGAAACTCAGGGCGCGGAGGAAGTAGGCCTGGCCGAGGATACCGTCGGCGGTTTCTTTGTCCATGACGTCATAGCCGTGGTCGTTCATGTTGTCGACGACCTGGTTGACATAGTAGATTACCTGCGAAACCTCCTGCCAGGGGAGGTTGACCGATTCGTTCCCTTCATAGGAGAAGCCTGTCATACGGAAGTTTGCAACAGCCTGGAACTCGGCGTTCGGAGAGTTGCTCCATCCCTCGTCGGAACGGAGGATCATCAGGACATGGAACCAGCGGCTGAACACACCCGGACGGCGCAGCGTCGCATATCCGGCGTAGAGGCCGGCCTGGAACTGCTCCTCGGTCTTCCAGAATGTATCGCTCGACTCGAGGTTCGGGTCCGACAGCGTCAGCCAGTTGTCGCTGCAGGAACTCATCGGGATGATGAGCATCAGTGAGGCCAGAACCGATATAATTGTTTTTTTCATTTCGTTTCGATTGATTTTGTTTTGTCTGTTAAGGGCTTAGAAGTTGACCTGGAGGCCGGCGCTGTAGGTGCGTGCGTTCGGGAAGTGACCGCCGTCGACACCCTGGGAGAAGACTCCGCCGACGATGTCGGGGTCGTAGCCTTTATATTTTGTGATCGTGCAGAGGTTCTGTGCGCTGACATAGACGCGCAGGCGCTCGACGAAGAATTTGCGGGTCAGCGACTGAGGAAGAGTATAGCCGATCTGCAGGTTCTTCAGGCGGAGGAACGATCCGTCTTCGACGAAGCGGTCGGAGGCCTGGGTGTTGTCTGTCGCGCCGGAATACATGCGGGGATATTCGTTCGAGGGGTTGTCCCAGGTCCAGGGGCGGACGTCGGCGGGTATATTGTCGACCTTGAACTGGAGGCAGGAGACGAGAACCGAGTTGTAGATCTTGTTGCCGTAGCGGCTTGTCCAGAGCATATTGAAATCAATTCCCTTCCAGTCGGCCGAGAAGTTCAGGGCAGCCTCGAACTTCGGCAGCGGGCTGCCGACAAATTCGCGGTCGTTGTCGTCGATTGTGCCGTCCTGGTTCATGTCGAGGTAGCGGACATCGCCGGGCTGGGCATTCGGCTGGAGGATCTTGACGGTCCCGTCTTCGAGAGTCGTCGTGTGGGCATAGACTTCGTCCATGCTCTGGAAGATTCCGCCGAAACGGCGTGTGTAGAACTCGGAGATCGAGCGACCCTCTTCGGTGCGGCAAATTCCATCCTGGTAGAAACTTTCGCCGAGGCGGATGACTTTGTTGCGGACGGTCGAGATATTGGCCGACACGCCGTAGTTAAAGTCCTTGACCCGGTCGCGCCATGCTACCTGGATCTCGATGCCGCGGTTGCGCATCTTGCCGTAGTTGGTCCAGAGGTAGTCCGTACCGGTCGCCCACGATGTCTTGATATTGTATAGGAGGTCGGAGGAGACGGAGTTATACCAGTCGAACGATCCGTAGAGTCGGCTGTTGAAGAGGTTGAAGTCGAAGCCGATGTTGGTGGTTGTCTTTGTCTCCCAGCCGAGGTCGACATTGACGCGGCTTGTCTGGGTTGCTCCGGGGTGGAGGGTCTCGCTGCCGTTCGGGCCAAAGATTGCGTTGAAGCCTTCGTAGGGGCCTTCGTGGTTGATCGACGAGAGGTAACTGTAGTTGCCAAGAGCCTGCATGTCGCCGATCTTACCCCAGCTTGCGCGGATCTTGAAGTTGTCGAACCAGCCGCGGAGAGGTTCCCAGAAACTCTCTTCCGACGGGCGCCAGCCGACCGACATCGACGGGAAATTACCGCGGCGTTTGTTCGGGCCGAATTTCGAGCAGCCGTCCGAACGGAAGTTGACCTGCGCGTAGTAGCGTCCGTCATAGTTATAGTCGACGCGGCCGAGGATCGAGGTCATGCGGCGTTCCTGGCGAGAGCCCCACATATTGTTCTGCGTCCCGACGAGGTCGATCTGGCAGAGGCCGTCGACCTGCTGGTTGTAGCCTTCGGCGGCAAGGTAGTGCCAGTTGACATCCTCCATCGTGTATCCGACCATGGCGGTTATGTTGTTCCTGGCGATCGTCTGGGAGTAGGTCAGCGTGTTCTCGATAATCAGGCTAGAGCGGCTGTCGCGGATATCTTTCAGTTTGTTGTCGTAGCGCTGTTCGCCCGAGGCCATTCGGAGGGTGTAGGCCTTGTCGAATTCCTTCGTGCGGCCCCACCACGCGTCGAGACCGATGTTGAAGCGGTATTTAAGGACCTTGAAGAGACTCAGTTCGGCGTAGATGTTACCGATGATACGGTTGTTGACGCTCTGGTTGTCGTAGCGTTCCTGCAGACCTATCGGGTTCGATATATAGGTCGGGAAGTTGGCCGAACCATAGCCGTAGCCACCCTTGCCCGAGGGTTCGTTCGGGTCGCGAACCGGGATGACCGACGGGGTCGTCAGGGCGTCCCAGAAGGGTGAGGCGATATAGTTCTGGCTCCAGGTATACTGGTAGGTCATATTCTCGCCGACGGTCAGGGCGCGGTAGGTCGCGTCGTTGTTGACGCGGACGGTGTAGCGCTCATATTCCGGGCCTTTGACGACACCTTCCTGCTTGACATATCCGAAGGCGAGGGCGGTGTGGACATTCTCCGAGCCCTGGGTGTACATCGCGTTGTAGTCCTGCGAGAGGCCGTTCTGATAGACAGCCTTCTGCCAGTTTGTGTTCGGCAGGACCGTTCCGGGGGCGATTCCGCTGGCGGGCCAGGTATCACCGCTGTTGATGTAGGCCTGCTCGTTGTAGAACATGAATTCCGGACCGGTCATCATGTCAATCGTCTTCGGCATCTGCTGGACTGACCAGTTGGCGGTCACATCGAGGGTCGGCTTGCCGGCTTTTCCTTTCTTGGTCGTAATCAGGATGACACCGTTCGCACCGCGCGCACCGTAGATTGCCGCGGCCGATGCATCCTTAAGGACCTGCATGTTCTCGATTTCGTTCGGGTTCAGGTTGTTCGCGTCGTTGACGATCATTCCGTCGATGACGTAGAGCGGTCCGACGCTCGAGAACGAACCGACGCCGCGGATTCGGACCGAGGCGATGTTGCCCGGCTGGGAAGAGGTAGCGACCGAGACGCCGCTGACCTGACCCTGGAGCATCGAGGCGATGTCGGTCGCGGGCTGTTTGCGCGCCTCCTCCATGTCGACGACAGCGACCGATCCGGTCAGGTCGGCTTTCTTCTGGGTGCCGTATCCGATGACGACAACCTGGTCGAGCTGGACGGCGCTGGTGCTGAGCACGACGTCGATTACACTGCGTCCGCGGACTTTCTCCGAATGGACGTTATATCCGACATATGAAAATTCGAGGGTTGCGTCGGAAGCAACGGAAATCGTATACTGGCCGTCGATATTGGTGACAGTCCCGTTTCCGCCTCCCTCTACCCTGACGTTGGCTCCGATCAGAGGCTCGCCGGAGTCATCGGTGACCGTACCTTTGACCGTAATCTGTCCCGCAGCATAGGCGCTCAGGGCAAAAACGCTCAGAAGGAGTGTCATCACCGTCGTTCGCAGATAAAGATTGATTTTCACAACTGATAGATTTTTGATGTATAAATTAATTGATTTTGTTCAGACTGTTTTCCGGTATCGGCTTTTCATGGAGGCAGTACCGATAGCAAAATTACCTCTTGGGGATGCTCCGGAATTCAAATTTTGTCCCGAATGCATGAAAATTTCGTTCCAAAGCGAGTTTTCTCGTCCCGTCAGCCCCCCGGAGGAGAATTTTTTCCCTTTCCGGCGATGTAATCCTTCGGGCTGATGCCGAACTGCCTCTGGAAGCATTTCGTAAAATATCCCGGAGATGAGAACCCAACCATGTAGCAGACTTCGCTGACGCCGGTGTGTCCCTCGCGGAAGAGCTGGGCGGCTCGCTTGAGGCGCTGGATCTTTATATAGTCGTTCGGACTCAGGTCGAGCATTCCCTTTATCTTGCGGTAGAAGGTCGTACGGCTCAGTCCGAGCGACGAGATGACATCCTCCATCGAGAAGTCGGGGTTGCTGAAGTTCTGCTGGATGATGTCGTTGATTCGGCGGAGGAAATCTTCGTCGACGCGGGTCAGCCCGCTCGCGTTGTTTTTGCTCAGGGGCATCTCCTCGAGCCGCCGCCTCATCCGCTCGCGGTTGCGCAGCAGCGAGGAGATCGTCGCCGCAAGATATTCCATCGTGAATGGTTTCTCGATATAGGCGTCGGCTCCGGCGCCGAGCCCCTCGAGTTTGTCCTCCATGCGGGTCTTCGCCGTCAGGAGTATGACGGGGATATGGCTGTAGTTGATGTTGTTCTTTATATGTTCCAGCAGCTGGGTTCCGTCCATCCCGGGCATCATGACATCCGAGACGACAATGTCGACATACTGGTTTCCGAGCACCTCGAGGGCTTCGAGACCATTGGTGGCGGTCAGGACCCGATAGTTTCGGGCGGTCAGTTTCTTCGAGATGAACGAGAGCATCTCGGCGTTGTCTTCGACAAGCAGGACGCTGACGGGGTTTCCGTCGGGCTGTCTGGCGATCTGGTCGAGGTCTGTCTCGTCGCTCCCGGAGCCGGCGGCCGGGTCGGACGCGGGGTCGTCGGCAGTGTCGGCATCCTGGCCGAGGGGCACACGGAGTTCCATGACATTCTCGTCGGGGGCGTCGGTCATGACTAGGGTGCCGTTGTGGAGATGGGCGAGCGAGCGGGAGTAGGCCAGGCCTATCCCGGTTCCGGGTTCGCCGCTTTCGAGCCGGCTGAAGAGAGAGAAAATCTCCTCGCGTTTGTCCGGAGCGACAACCGGGCCGTCGTTCGACATCCGGAGGATGAAGGCTGTGTCATCGGTCTCGAGATTCAGACGGATGTAGGTGCTGCCATATTTGATCGCGTTCGTAAAGAGGTTGCTGATTATCTTGGTGATCGCTTCGGGGTCGACGACAGCCGTGACCGGATGTTCGGGCATCGTGATCTCGAGCCGCTTGCCCGAGCGCTCGATTGTCGGCCTGAACCGGGGGACAAGACTGAGAATCAACTGCTTTATATCTGTTCGGCGCTTCGCTATCTGGAATTTGCCGCTCTCCATCTTCCGGAAGTCAAGCAACTGGTTGGCCAGCAGAAGCAGACGGTCAACATTCATGTTGATCACGTCGAGGTTCTCTCTCGCCTCGGGATCGCGCTGGAGCGACGGGCTCGAGAAGACACAGTCGAGCGGGGCTTTGATCAACGACAGAGGGGTCCGTATTTCGTGGGCGACGTTGGTGAAGAACCTGATTTTCGACTCGTAGGCCTCGCGTTCCTTTTCGCGGGTATAGTGCTCGAGGTAGCGCTGGTTCTGCAGGCGGGTGTAACTGCGCCAGTAGATGACCGAGAAGGTGACAATCGTCGCGGCGATCAGCAGGTAGATCAGCGTCGCCCACCACGACAGATAGAACGGCGTCGCGATCCGGATCTCCATGTCGAACACCGGCCCGAAGGTTCCGTCACTGCTGTTGCAGAGGGCGACCTGGAGATGGTAGGTGCCGTAGTTCAGGTTGGCGTAACTCAGAAGGGAGTTGTCCTGCGAAGCGGTCCGCCAGTCTTTGTCGACGCCGAGGAGGCGGTAGCGGATCTCCTGGCTGCCGGAGTTGTTGAAGTTCAGGTTGGCCAGGCGGAACGAAAGGGAGTTCTGGTCTGGGGAGAGTTCGAGCCGGTCGGTCAGGGAGACACTCCGCGTCAGCGGCGATCCTTCCTCGCCCGGTTTGACCAGGCGGCCGTTGACATAGAGTTCCGATACGACGGGGGTCGACATAGTCTGGGCGGACGAGACATAGCGCAGGGGGTTGAAGGCGACCAGGCCGTCGATGCTGCCGAAGTAGATCCGTCCGTCGGCGGCGGAACGGAGAGAGGAGTTGAAGTTGAACTGGTTTGTCGGAAGACCGTCGTCGGTCGTGAAGTTACGGATTGCTCCGGTCTCGGGATCGATGCAGTAGAGGCCGTGGTTCGAGGTGAACCAGTAGCGTCCGTTGTCATCCTCGACCATACGATAGACAACACCGGGAATTCGGTTGACTCCGGCATAGGTTCGGTCGAAGCGTCTGCTCGCGGCATCGAAGACCGATGCACCGTTCTGGGTCATGACCCAGATGTTCCCCTGTCGGTCCTGCTGGACGCTATAGACTTTGTTGCTCGGTATCGAGGTCGTGTCCCCTTCAATCGTGCTGAATCTGATCCAGTTTTTGTCGCCGGGGCGGAGCAGGTCGAGTCCGTGGCTGTAGTTGGCGGCCCAGATGTTCCCTTCGCTGTCTTCGTAGAGGTCATAGACGAACCCTCCGACCTCCTCGACGTTCGTGAAGGTGTCGGTCGCGCGGTCGTAGCGCTCGAGTCCGGCGATTGTTCCGATATAGATGTCGCCGTGGATTGTACGAAGAATCGTGAAAACGAAGTTGCTGGTCAGGCCGCGGGGGTCCGTGCCGTCCCCGACGTAGTAGCGGCGTATCTTTCCTGTATCGAGGTTCTTGATACGGAGTCCTTCGGCGAAGGTCCCGATCCAGAGGTCGCGGCCGTCGATACAGAGTCCGTGGATATTCTTTTCGTCGATTCCGTCGACTCGCGTGAAACGCTCGGTCGCCGGATCGAAACAACTGAGGCCGCTGTCCTCCGACCCGACATAGATTTTTCCGCTGCCGTCGCAGCAGAGTTCGCGGACGCGCTCGGCCTCGATGCTCCCGGGGGTCTGGAGCCGGGAGTATTTGTCGAACTGCATCGGCTGGCTGCTCAGGTAGTCGAGTCCGCCGAAGTAACTGCCGATCCAGAGGCCGCCGTCGCGGTCGGCCATAAGGCAGTAGACGGCGTTGTCCGACAGCGAGTAGCGGTCGAAGTAGTCGTGGGTCAGATGATGGGTCAGGGCTCCGGCGGCGATGTCGTAGATATAGACGCCGCTCTCGGAGGCGATCCAGAGTTCGGACTGCCCGAAAGGCATCAGGTCGCGGATAATCGGGATCTGACCGTTCTCGTCCGAAAGGAAGACCTGCGAGACCTGGCCGGTCCGGCCGTCGACCGCATATAGGCCGCGGTTGTCGGTCGCGATATAGATCTGGTCACCTTTCTGACAGATTGCATTGACAACCGATGTCGGAAACCATGGACGACCCGACTGGTCGCCAAGGGCATGCACAGTCGCGAAGTTGTCGTCGGTATAGTAGACTCCGCTTCCGAAGGTCCCCAGATAAACACGTCCACCCGCACTATACAGGATCTGGTTGACATTCGGCATAGCGTAGTCGCGGGTTCGAAGAATACGCGAAAGATGCCCGCTTCTGCGGTCATACGAAAATATTCCGCTGTCTTCGACAGAAATAATCAGGTTTCCGTCGGGATCCTCGCAGAAACTGTCGCAGGTCTTCTTTATGCGTTCCCCGTTTTCGGTTGCAATGTCGAACCACGACATGCTCTCGGTCTCGGGGTCGTATACACAGGGACCGTAGTGGGTCCCGACCCATATCTTCCCGTCGGAGTCTTCGTAGATACATGAGATGAAACTGCAGTTACTGTCGTCGCCGTCGACATTGACCCGACGGAATTTGCGGCCGTCGAACCGGTTCAGCCCATCTTTCGTTCCAATCCAGATGTAACCCTGACGGTCTTGAAGAATGGCATGGACGGTGTTCTGCGAAAGACCGTTCTTAATGTCGTAGTTGCGGAAATAGAACTGTCGTGCAACTGATGTCAGCGTAGTCACCGACACCAGTACCACCAGCAGAATTATTCTCCCCAGTCGCTCCATCGTCCGAATCACTTATATCGGATCTCCTGCGGTTCGGTTGTCGGGCCGACGACCGAAAGGTTCCCGAGCGAGTCGATCTCCATACGGTCAATCAGCACGACGCGCTCGTCAGGGTTATCGGTCATGCGGCCGTGGTAGACAGTATAGAGTGATCCGTCGGGCATCGTCAGAGCCATATTATGGCCGGTGCCGATTACGCGGCCGCCTTCGCTCTGGTTCTCCTTCAGGATCGGGTTCGATTCGGATTTGACGAACGGACCGAGAGGCGAGTCCGACGTAGCGTAGCCGACGGCATAGTTTCCGCCGAAGAAGGCGTTGGCGCTGTACATCATATAGTATTTGTCGCCGTGGCGGAAGATATAGGAACCCTCGCTCCAGCGACGACCTGCCTCGCGGGCTGTGACCGAACGGCTTTCCCATTCCGACTGACGGTCGTCCAACTTTGTCGGCGGAGCAATCAACTTAACCGGCTCGCCGATGATTCCCGAAAAGTCCGGGGCGAGTTCGACACCGTAGATCCAGCTTTCCTCAATCTCATCGTAGTCGCCGGCCGCACGCGCCTTCTCGGCAATTTCGCTCTCGACGGGGTGTTTGTAGCAGCAGCGCGAATAGTAGAGATAGGTCTTTCCCGATGCGTCGTCAAACAGAACGTTCGCGTCGATAACCGGATAGTCTATCTCGAAAACCGGGCGGTTGTAGAGATCTGTAAACGGTCCGGCCGCACTGTCGGCAACCGCAACACCGATCTTGAAGTTCTCCCCCTCGTTGGTCGGATTGTTTCGGGAATTCGAACTGTAGAACATATAGAACTTCCCGTCGCGTTCATAAACCTCGGGGGCCCAGAAGCAGTCGACGTTCCACTGCTCTTCAGATCCACCCCTGTAGACCTGACCGAGACTCTGCCAGTCTGTAAGGTCATCTGAAACGAAAGCCTCGAAACCATCGCCGAGCGAGGTTCCGTACATATAGTAACGGCCGTCCGAAGCGCGAAGCATAAACGGATCGCCGAGCGCCATAGGCAGGGGGTTTGTGACAGTTACGGTCGCCGAGTCGGCTCCGGATTGTTCGTTTTTCTGTTTATTTCCGGTACAGCATACGAGCGTCGATGCTGCGAGAGATGCGATGATGAATTGGAAAAATTTCATGGTCAGTCATTGATTTTGGGCAAAATTAGGGAAAAACGTCCCACCCGACCCACTAAATTCATCCCATAAACGGCGAAAATCCTCCCAAACCGCCCCTCAAGATAAAAAAGTCCCTAAAGACCTTAAAGTCCCTTACGGACAAAAAGAAAGCCGCCCGGCCTGGTTTCAAGTCGGGCGGCTTCTCAGTAGAGGGGGCGGTTACCTACTTTCCCACTTTCGCAGTATCATCGGCGTGGTAAG
>JAMPGR010000008.1 GCA_023663805.1 Clostridium sp.
GACCGGAAAGTTACCATCGCCTCGGTGTCTTCCCGGTAAATTTCGATCCGCTTTCGCTCAATGGCCAACCAGGCCATCTCGCTCAAGCGAATCAAAATTTCCTCGGGAAGACACCGCTTCGGGATTAACGAAAATTAAGGAACGGAGTCTAACGGACTCCGGCCTCCCCGTTCCAGCGATAGGCAGTGCCTACTGCCACTATGTTTATGATAACCTAATAAAGAAGCCGCGGGCGAAAGTATTCGCCCGCGGCTTCTTGTTGGGGTCTTCTCTATGATTAGAAGAGGAAGTTGATACCGAAGTTGACCTGGCCGTTGCTCGACAGGGGGACACCCTGCTTGGCGAGTTTGCCGGGGGTGTGGTCCATGCCGAGGAAAAGATTGAAGCCCGGTACATGGAGATTCAGCATCCACCCGAAGGAGAACCCGAAGGTTCCCATCGCGATGTCGGCCGTCGCGTCGAAACATTTGACCGGAGCGACATTGGCCGACAGTCGGAAGTCGGTCCAGGAGTAGTCGCCCTGGATTCGGGTTGTGTTCAGAAGTCCGAAGTTCAGTTTGCGGTAGAGCGGGAATGTGTACTGCGCCCCGACATTCATCGTCGCGCCGAGCGCGGTCGTGCGTCCCCCCTGGTCTCCCATATTCTCGAGTTCGTAGAGAGCCGAAATGTCGTCGCGGATCTTGTCTTTCTCGCGGTCGAACGAATTCGTCGCGTCGCTGTCGAAACTGAAGGTATAGCGGTCTGTATTAAACGACTTCGGACCGTTTGTCGAAGCGAGCATATTGTTGTTCCATCCGATGAAACCGAGGTCGAGCAGCGCGAGCGAGAAGGTCCAGTCGCGAAGAATCTTCGGCGAGTAGACTGCGCCGAGATCAACGGCCATACCAAAGCCACCGATGCCCGCACCGTCGATATCGGCCGAGTTGACATAGCGGTGGCCGGTGTGCTCGTTCAGTTTCTCCTTATAGTATAAACCTTTGACGCTCGACTCAATTTCGGCGTCGGAAACGATCGACCAGTCGTCGGTTCCGAGAGTCAGGTCGGCCCGGTTCAGTTTCGCCTTCAGGTTACCGCCGCCGACGAGGAACTTCAGGTTCGCGCCGACGCGGATTTCGGGGGTAATATTGCGCGAATGTCCGAGCGAGACCTCGGCATATGCGTTGGCGAACGCTCCGAGGCCCTCGATGCTGTAGGTCTTGTTTTCGACACCCTCTTTCAGGAGCGAGAAGATCGACTTCGGCAGACGGAAGCCGAAGTCGACGCGGGCTCCAACCGAGATTGTGTTGTAGCCGCCGAAGGCCTTGAAGCCGGCCGAGAGGATGTTGATTCTTTCTGAACCGCCGATACGGTTCATATCGCTCAGGCTTCCGAGAACCTCCGATGCTGCGACCGACGGATTCAGGAATGTCGTCGTCCGGCCGTTGACATTATATAGAATGTCGGAGAGATGGAGGTTGCCCTGAACTCCGAGATTAAGGTTGCCGAGGGCGGGCATCGCAACGAAGTTGCGTGTGTTGCCATAGGCGGGGTTCATCTGGAACCGGTAGGTATAGTCTTCGAGAAAATAGCCCGACTGTGTGTTCTGGCCGTATGCTCCGATAGCCGCCACCGAAGCCAGCGCGACCGCCATGATCGATTTTGATATCTTTTTCATGATTTTCATGATTGCTGTTCGTGATGGGGGTTTGTTAGAGTTCTTTCTGATACCAGCCGCTGACGCGCGGGCGCACATTCTTCAGTTCGATTGTCATCGACGGCGACAGAGCCTGCCCGTCGGCTGCGCTTGCGACAGCCTCGAAGACAATACCGTCGAGATGTTTGACTTCGCCGGTAATATAGAGGTTAAGATGCTGGTTCCGGGCGTTCGGTTCGATAACGGCTCCTTCGATCGAGACATTGTTGATCCGGTTTCCGTTGGCATCGATCGGATAACCCGAGAGGGTCGCGCCGATCGGCAGATCGGTCGTGACGTCGAGTTCGACAACCAGTCCGGTGATCGTCAGACAGTCGAGATCTTCGTCGCTCCATCCGTCGAGGGTGTCGGAATAGCAGACCTGCGATCCGGCTTTCAACTGGAGCGGGGCGATAAACTTATATCGTCCCTCGACATCGCCGAGTGTCGTCCCGAGGCGGAAACGGCTGACGCGTGTCGCAGGAATTTCGGGGTTGTCGAGTTTGATTGCCAGGCGCGAAGGGAGTCCACCTTCGGTCGCGAGCACATCCGACAGGCCGGTAAACCGGACCGGAATCGCGTTTTCATATCCGGCAATGCCGCCGTCGGGGTTCGGGGCGATACAGAAGTTATAGATCGCGCCCGGGGCGTCGGCTCCGATTGTGAAAGTTCCGTCGTTGATCGAGTTAGAAAGCACGGGTGCTCCGGCCTGGCGGGGATAGGAGTCGATTGTCAGGCCCGAGCGGACGGTCAGGCCATACTGCTGGACGGGGTTGTTGGCGTGGAAATAGATCCGCGGATTGTCGAGATAGAGGCGGGTGCCGTCCTGGCTGATCACGTCGGGGAGATCCGAGAGTTCGATATCGTTGATGCTGACATTCTCGATGTCGTAGCGGACGGTGCCGGTGAAGGTGCGGACGGTCAGTGGCGACAGGGTGAAGGTCGTCCGCATATCGATCTCCTCGGGAGCAGAGAAACTTGTCGTAGAAGAGGCGACTACCGAAACATCGCCGCTCTTGACATAGCAGGAACCTTCGATCTTGGCGACATAGTTTGAGCCGGATTCGCCGAGCGTACCGCCGATCTGGGCGAAGTCTATCCCGACTGCCGTTATGCTGACGGAGAACTCGCGGCCGTTTTCGCGCCGCTTGGCGAAGGTCAGTTCGCCGGTCTTCGGGTCATATTTGCCGCCGTCGGAGTCAGTCACCTCGAGACCGCGCGGAAGCTGGAAGACAACATCGGTGAAGTCCAGAACAGTCTGGGCAGCGAATGAGCTTTGTAACTCGATATTAATTTTCAGGGTAATTTCCGAGGTGATAGAATCGATCGAAACAATCGAGCGGTCGACATTGTCGCTCTCATACAGGAACTCCGCTGGATCAGACTTGATTGAGTATGATCCGAACTGATATTCGCCGCCAGGGAGTTGGATCCCGGTCGAGCCGGTTTCGAGATAGATTTTCGTGTCGGAGGGATTGATTGTCGGTTCGCCGAGGTTCAGTTCGCCGATCTCGACCGACGAGGATGTGAAACTTCCCGAATCGACAACGGCGTAGACGCCGTCGACAACCTGGACACGTTCCCCTTCCTTGATGTCGATAATCGAACTGAGGCTCAGTTGGTCGAGATTGATCGGGACAACGAGGTCCTTCACGTCGACGCGCACCGTCGTATCGATGTCGGAGAGGTCGTAGTTGTCGTCGAAACAACTTGTCGTAACCAGTCCGGCAGCGATTGACAGCGATGCCAGCAAGTAATGATTTTTCATTCTCTTTTTAATTGACTATTAATGATTATTGTTTGAATTTTTGCGATACGTCTGTCTGCGTCCTAAGAGATAAAGGCCAAAGGATTCACAAAACTCGGCAAAATTAACCTTTTTTTTTCGGATTTTCACACATATTTCGGCAAAAAAAACAGGCGTCCCTCCCTGCCGGATCGACAGAGCGGGACGCGTTATGACATTGTCGGCGGATTACTTCTCCCCGGCGGCCGGGGAGGAGGGCTGGTCCTTCAGCCAGCGGTCGAGCCAGCGGAAGAAGACACGCTGCCAGAGAACAGCGTTCTGGGGCTTCAGGATCCAGTGGTTCTCGTCGGGGAAGATGACCATCTCGGCGGGAACACCGCGGAGACGGGCGGCGTTGAAGGCCATCTCGCCCTGTGACGAAAGGATACGGAAGTCATATTCGCCGTGGGTCACCAGAATCGGGGTGTCCCATTTGTCGACGAAGCGGTGGGGCGATGTGGCGAAGGTCGCCTGGGCGGCGGCGTTCGACTTGTCCCAGTATGCTCCGCCCATATCCCAGTTGGCGAACCACATCTCTTCGGTCTCGAGATACTGCGTCTCGATATTGAAGATTCCGGCGTGGGCGATGAACGCGGCGAAGCGTCCTTCGTGGTGTCCGGCGAGCCAGTAGACGGAGAAGCCGCCGTAGCTTGCGCCGACAGCGCCGATATGCTTCTCGTCGACGAACGGTTCGGTCTTCATCGCATCGACTGCGGAGAAATAGTCCCGCATGTTCTGGCCGCCGTAGTCCTTCGAGATCTGGGCGTTCCATTCGGTTCCAAAGCCGGGGAGACCGCGGCGGTTCGGAGCGATAATGATATAGCCCTGCGAAGCCATCAGGGCGAAGTTCCAGCGGTAGCTCCAGAACTGGCTGACAGCCTGCTGCGGGCCGCCCTGGCAGTAGAGTATCGCGGGATATTTCTTTTCAGGGTCGAAGTTCGGGGGAAGGATGACCCAGGTCAGCATCTCTTTGCCGTCGGTTGTCGGAATCATGCGCTTCTCGACCGTCGGCATGTCGCAGGCGGCGAGCAGTTCGGTGTTGACATTGGTCAGTTGGGCGACGCTGCCGTCGGCGGCGACGGCGCAGATCTCGTTGGGCTGGAGCATCGAGTGGCGCATCGTGACGAGCGACTTCGAATCGACCGGCTGGAGCGCGGCGTAGTCCCAGAGTCCTTCGGCGACGACGCGGACGGCGCGGTCAGCCAGGGCGATCGAGAAGATCGGGGTGACACCGTCTTTCGGAGCGATAAAGAAGATGCTTTCGCCGTCGGGAGCCCATGCAAATGAATCGGCCGTGTAGTCCCAGTCGGCAGTCAGATCGGTCTTCTCGCCGGAGGCCATGTCCATGACGAAGATACGGTTCTTGTCCGATTCGTAACCGTCATGTTCCATCGAGAGCCAGGCAACACGCGAGCCGTCGGGGGAGAACGCCGGGTTCGTGTCGTAGCCCATCATCCCCTCGGTCAGGTTCCTGGTCGAGCCGTCGGCGAGCGTATAGAGATAGAGGTCGGAGTTGGTCGAAACGGCATATTCGAGTCCGGTCTTCTTGCGCGAGACATAAATCAGCGAACTGCCGTCGGGGGCCCATGCGAAAGATTCGACTCCGCCGAAAGGTTTCATCGGCGATTCAAAAGGCTCGTCGGCCATTATATCCTTTGCTCCGGTCACGTTCGAGCCGTCGAAGTCGGCGACGAAGGGGTGGGGTATCTCGGTTACCCATTCGTCCCAGTGTTTATACATCAGGTCGTCGATGATGCGTCCGGTCGCCTTGGGGAGATCGGGATAGACATCCTGGGCCGTGCGGCCATACTTGACGGCGCCGATCATGACGATATGTTTCTCGTCGGGGGAGAAAAGGAAGCCGGAGACTCCACCTTCGAGGTCGGAGACAGCGCGGCGGTTCGAGCCGTCGGCGTCCATGACCCATACCTGGGGTTTCCCGTCGACGGGATAGAGGAAGGCGATCTGCCGGCCGGAGTTGATCCAGACGGCGTTGCTCTCGGATTTCGGCGTGCTGGTCAACCGGGTCTGTCCGGTTCCGTCGGCGTTGATCAGATAGAGATCCTGGTTGCTTCGGTTTTCCTCGACGCTTTCATAGGAAATCGCGAAGAGAATTTTCGACTTGTCGGGCGACAACTGCGGGTCTGATACACGGCCGAGGGCCTCGAGGGCCTCGGTCGAGAAGACACGGTCGACCGGCGTGAAATCGGGTTTCCCGATAACCGTCGCGTCGTCATCTGTGCCGGACTGTCCGGCACACGATGCCAGCAAGGCTGCTGTGGTGAGCATTGCGAGTGTTTTGATGTGGTTTGACATTGTTTCGGTGTCCTGAATTTTGTTGTTGGTTATATTATGATGCAAATTTAGCGAAAAAATTCCGACGCGGCAAAAAACGCAAATAATTGCGGAAAAATTTCCGTAATTAAACAAATTGTTGTTACTTTGCAAATCTAAACCGGAGGGAGGTCGGACGACCAGATTCCGGATCAGGCAAAATGTGTATATAAAACCTAACAAACCAAACTGAAAAGAAATGGAACAACGCAAACTGAAGATCCGCGACTTGACAATGCGCGACGGCCAGCAGTCGTTATTCGCGACCCGCATGAGCCAGGCGACAATCGACAAGCTCCTGCCCCTCTACGAGAATGCAGGTTTCTATATCATGGAGGTCTGGGGCGGCGCCGTCCCAGACTCGGTCATGCGCTATCTCGACGAATCCCCCTGGGAGCGTCTGCGCAAGGCGAGCGAAGCGATGAAGGGAAAATCGCTTCTGTCGGCCCTCTCCCGCGGCCGTAACCTTTTCGGCTATGTTCCGTACCCCGACAGTGTCCTCCGGGGCTTCTATAAGGAGGCCATCAAGAACGGCCTGAACGTCATGCGCATCTTCGACGCGCTGAACGACATCGACAATGTCCGCGAGTCGATCAGGATGATCAACGAACTCGGCGGCATCGCCGACGGAGCCGTTTGCTACACCGTCGACCCGAAGGACGACGAAGAGGCCCCGAAAGGATTCTTCGGCTCGTTCAAATCGATGATCGGCCTCGGCAAAAAAGCCCCCGAAAAGATCTTCACCGACGAATACTTCGTCGCCAAAGCCCGCGAGATGGAACGCCTCGGCGCGAAGATCATAACCCTGAAAGATATGGCCGGACTGGTCAACCCCCTGCGCGCCGCGTCGATTATCTCGAAACTGAAGGCCAACCTCTCGGTCCCCGTCGATTTCCATACCCACTGCACCCCCGGCTACGGTCTCGCATCATCGCTGATGGCGATCATCAACGGCGTCGACATCCTCGACACGAACATATGGTGGTTCGGCGGCGGTTCGGCCGCTCCGGCAATCGAACTCGTCTATATCTTCTGCAAGAAACTCGGCGTCGAACTCGAGGCCAACATGGAGGCTGTCGGGCAGATCCGCGACCAGCTTCTCGAGGCACGCAAGTCGCTGAAAGAATTCGATCTGACCCCGATGCCTATCCCCTTCGACCCGCTGAAGGACACCCTCCCGGCCGAAATCGACCGCGCGTTCGACGAGGCCATCGCCTGCGCCAGATCCGGCAACGAAGAGGGACTGCTCGACGCATGCCACCGCATCGAGGCCCACTTCGGCTTCCCGAAGCCCAACGAACTCGTCAAGAACGCCGAAGTCCCCGGCGGAATGTACTCCAACATGGTCGCCCAGCTCCGTACGCTCAAGAGCGAAGACCTCCTCGACGACGCGATGCGCCTGATCCCGAAGGTTCGCCGCGACGCCGGCCTCGTTCCGCTGGTCACCCCGACGAGCCAGATCGTCGGCAGCCAGGCTGTCTCCCTCGCCATGGACCGGAAGAAAGGAAACCCCGACTACTCGAACCCCTCGAACCAGTTCATCTCGCTCGTAAAGGGTGAATATGGCCATACGCCCGTTCCGGTCGATCCCGAATTCCGCCGCAAACTTACTGGCGACCCCGAAGAGCACCCCTACGACGTCAACTCCTACCGCAAGCCCGAGAACCCCGAACTCCCCGAATACGGCGGTGTCAAACTCGCCAGGAACGACGAGGAGTATCTCCTTCTCGAACTGCTTCCGACCGTCGCACGCGGCTTCCTCCAGCGCCGTCGTGCCGAGGAGTATGCCGAGACTCAGGCCGTGAAGGCTGCCGAAGTGGCTGCAGAAGAGGCTGCCAAAGAGCCCGAAGTACCGATCACCGGTCCGGTCATCACCGCTCCGATGGGCGGACGCATTATCTCGGTCAACGTCGCAAACGGCGAGGCCGTCAAGAAGGGACAGGTCATCCTCGTCTACGAGGCGATGAAGATGGAGAACGACGTGACGGCCGACCACGACTGCGTCGTCAAGCGCGTTCTCGTCAAACCCGACCAGGTTGTCGGAACCGAAGCACCACTGGTCGAACTCGCCGACTGATCCCCGACGACAAGCAATCGAACCATATCAGGATGCATGGCCCCGACAGGGCCATGCATTTTCGTTTTCGGGATGAACTTTCCGAAGGTCGCGATGGTTAATTTAGCAGAGTTTAACTTGATTCTGCAGTAAAAATTACTTAACTTTGCAGATGAATGGTTCCAGGCCCTGCCGCGAAGCGGTCGGAAGCCGAAAACCGCTCATAGCAAAATGATATACGAAAACTGACGCTCATAGCCATAACGACAGCAAAATGTTAACCGAATTTACTGATTTCTCAGATATAGCCCCTGTCGACGACAAAGATTTTCAAGCGAAAATGCGAACGCTCGTCGACGAACCCGGGTTCGCAAACGCCGTGAAGTTCGTGCTTCCGGATGTCGACTGGCCCGAATTCCGTGAAAAACTCCTCTCCGTCGGAACAAAAGAGGAACTCCAGCAGAAAATCATGTATCCCTTCCTCGAAATGCTCGCGAGCAAGACGACTTCGGGGATCAGTTCGAGCGGAACCGAAGTCGTCGAGCCCGGCAAGGCATACACGTTCATAACAAACCACCGCGACATCGTTCTCGACGCGTCGTTCCTGAATCTCTGCTTCCTTCGCGACGGAAAACCGACCTCGGAAATCGCGATTGGAAACAACCTTCTGATCTACGACTGGATATCAGACCTGGTCAGGCTGAACAAGAGTTTTATCGTCAAACGAAACCTTCCGATCTCAAAGTCGCTCGAGGCCGCCATGGAACTCTCGGCCTATATCCACTATGCCATCGGCGTCAAGCACGAGAGCGTCTGGATCGCCCAGCGCGAGGGCCGCGCAAAGGATTCGAACGACGTGACCCAGGAATCGCTCCTGAAGATGCTCGCCATAGCCGGCGAAGGTGACTTCGTCGACCGGCTGATCGAGATCAACCTCTCTCCGGTCGCTATCTCCTATGAATATGACCCGAACGACTACCTGAAGGCGCGCGAATTCCTTCTGAAGCGCCTCGACGCGAACTTCCGGAAGTCGCAGCGCGACGACCTGTTCAGCATGGAAACCGGTCTGCTCCAGCCGAAGGGTCGCGTCTACTTCGCCCTTGCCGGATGTGTCAACGACCAGCTCGACAAGATCAGCCGTTCGATCCCCCGCCCGCTCCAGGTCAAGGAGGCGTGTGCCATTATCGACCGCGCCATCCACAGCCGCTACCACCTCTACCCGATCAACTACGTCGCCTACGACCTGCTGAAAAACTCCGACCGCTTCGCCGGACAGTATACACCGGAGGAAAAACAGGATTTCATCAGTTATGTCGACCGCCAGCTCGACAAGGTCGATATCGAGGGTATATCCGAACTCGACCGCCATTTCATGCGCGAAAAGATCCTCGCGATGTATGCCAACCCGTTGAAAAACAAAATCAGTTCGCTCGGAGAGCCCGCTTTCGAGGCGACCCTCGCCGAACCTGCCGGAAACTGACCGACTCCCTATTCGATATGAGGCTTCCCTTCGTCATTCTGATTATCCTGCTGGCTGTCGGCCTCGCCGCCGACCTCTATATATGGAGGATTCTTCGCCGGCGCTGCCGCTCTACCTGGCCCGCAAGGATTCAGGCGGCCGGAGCCGCCGCGCTGACCCTTCTTTGGGGCGTCATCGCGCTGATGCCGAGCCGGGGCGGTGACGACCGGACGCTCGACACCCTGATGTGGCTCCTGTTCACATATCTCTCCTTCTACATCCCGAAATACATATTCATTATCTTCGACCTCGCCGCCTCGATTCCGAAACTCTGGCGGGGCAAACGACTAAAATTTTTCAGCATGATCGGATTTGTTCTCGCGATTATAGCCTGCCTCACGATATGGTGGGGAGCACTGCTGAACCGCTACCGCACACAGATTATCGAGGAGGATATCTGGATCCCCGACCTCCCCGAAGCCTTCGAGGGATACCGAATCGTTCAGTTCTCCGACTTCCATGTCGGGACCTACGGCCGCGACACGACTTTCGTCGACAAAGTCGTCGGCGAAATCAACTCCCTCGGCGGGGATATGATCGTCTTCACCGGCGACATCGTCAGCCGCCGCACCTCCGAACTCCTCCCCTTCGTCGCCCCCCTGTCGAAACTCCACGCTCCCGACGGGGTCTACTCCGTTCTCGGCAACCACGACTACGGCGACTACTACAACTGGCCGAACGACGAGGCGAAACGACAGAATATGTCGAAGATGATCGAGTTACAGAAGGAGATGGGGTGGCATCTGCTGAACAACGAGCATGTCATGATACGACGCGGCGACGACAAGATTGCCCTAATCGGAGTCGAGAATGTCGGCGATCCCCCTTTCCACACCTACGGCTCGCTCCCCGACGCATACCCGAACGCCTCGGACAATACCGTGAAGATCCTGCTCAGCCACAATCCGGCCCACTGGGACCAGGATATCGCCGACAACCCCGACAACCGTATTGCCCTGACACTGTCGGGCCACACCCACGCGATGCAGATCTCCCTCTTCGGGATGTCGCCCGCGAGGATGCGCTACAAGACCTGGGGCGGTCTCTACCACGACCGCGAGGGTGACCACCAACTCTATGTCAACATCGGCGTCGGGACCGTGGGCGTCCCGATGCGTATCGGCGCGACCCCCGAGATAACAGTCTTGACACTCCGCCGCGGAACGCGCCCGTCGACCGAGGAATCAACGACGTTTTAAGAACCTCTATGAAAACGTACAGCAGGGTTTTTATCGGAATCGGATCGAACACCGCAGACCGTTTCGAGCAGATCAGTCGGGCGGTCGAGATGCTCGGAACGCTGCTCGACGACCTCCGCTGTTCGGAGGTCTACCAGACGCGACCGCTCAGCGGCGAAGGCTCCGACTATGCTAACGCTGTCGCGATGGGCCTGGTCGACGGGGAAACGGATGCCGCCGCGCTGGAGCGCCGGCTGAAGGCCTACGAAACCGACTGCGGGCGCATCCGCTCCGACAAGAAGCATATACCGATTGACCTCGATTTGGTATGGTTTGGCGACCAATTGCTCCGCCCGGCCGAACTCCGGCGCGCCTACTTCCTCAAAGGCTACTCCCAGTTATTCGAGTAAGTTTTATAAGTTTTATATGATTTATATGTTTTATAAGTTTTATAAGTTTTACCTGCCTTTGGGCTGGCGGAGGGGGCGCCGAAAGGGGGCGGCGCGGAGATCATGGACAGGTATCGGGCCGGAGGGCCAGGTGCCGGAGAAGTCGATGACGGTGTCGGCATGGATCGCTCCATAGAATCCTGTCGGCCGGTTACGCATCTCCGACGAAACAATCAGATAATCAACCCGCCCGAACGGAAGGTCCGACAGACGTGTCCGACGGTCGAGAATGAATATCGTATCTTCCCCGACGACAAACAGTCCGCGCTTTCGATCCCCCTCGAGCATCCGCGAATCGTCGGGAGCAAGCCCTACGGGCCCCGCGAGTTTGCGACGCGACATATAGCGGTCGAATCGGCTGCGGTATTTTTCGACGGCGTCGTTTGCAAGCATCCCCGAACTGCTCCAGACGCGAAGTGTGTCGCCGTCGTTGACAAACAGTTCCGCGCCGCTATGGCACCCGACAAACCACTCGGGCTCGCGCGACGGCGAGTCGGCCCACACGCCTGCGAAGATAACTGCGGCCATCAGCGCACACGCGCCCGCCCAGAATCGCCTTGCACGCCTTGTCCGGAGAAGACACCAGAGGGCGACGACAGCCGCAACATACGGCCCGAACACCCAGGACGGGAAATAGAGTCCCTCGACAACCGCTCCCGGCAGCATAGCGACTGTCGTTGCTCCGGTACAAATCGAATCGGCCAGAAAATTCAGTATTTCTGCAATCCAGGCGGCGCCGCCTGTCAGAATAAACAGCAGTCCCGCAGCGATAAACCACGGCAACAACATCCCGACAGCGAGGTTCCCGACAAGAAACCATACCGGAAAACGATTGAAAAGAAAGGCCGAAATCAATCCGGTTCCGATCATCGCCGCGACCGAAACAAACAGCGATGAAAGAAGGAATACAACGAATGGATGGCGGCCGGAGACCTGCTCTCCGAACCATCCGGAGAAAAGCAGTATCGACCCGACGGCCGCAAACGACAAAAGAAATCCGGCGTCGAACAACTGTCCGGGGGAACAGGCGAGAATCAACATGGCAGAGAACAACAGCGAGTTGCCCGAGGAATTCCTGCGCCCCGAAAGGGACGCACCGGTGAAGACCGACAGCATGACCGCCGCGCGAACAGCCGAGGCCGGCATCCCGACGATCCCGACGAAAAGCCAGACCGCCACCAATACAACTGCCGCCCTGACAATCCTGAGATGCCAGAACAGCAGAGGGAAGAGAAGCCAGTTCAGCAGCAATGCGACGATCCCGACATGGGCGCCGCTGATTGCCAGCATATGGGATATGCCCGCCGACGAAAAGACCGAGCCGGTTTCGTCGTCGATCAAGTCGCGCGATCCGGCCAGGAACGCTCCAAGAAGCATCTCTGACTGCTCCGACAGAGAGCCGGACGACAGAAGATCCAGCATACGGCTTCGCATGCGGCCGAAGAACTTCCCGGCAACAGAGGGTTCGTTATGGGTCAGACTGATTTGGACAGGGTCGTTCAGAACCTTTTGAGCACGGATTCCCTGGTCGTAGAGAAGCGACGACGCTTCGATTTCGTCGTCGACCGTCTTCGACGGGGTAACAGGACGGAGGGCGCAGCGAACGCGAAGACTGTCTCCGACGGAGGGTTCGGGATAGTGGAACCGCAGCCAGACCACACTTCTGACCGGCAGGTCGTCACCGGGAGAATCAGAGGTCAGATCGGCGACGATACGCCAGCCCGACACCGTCTGCCGCAGTTCGGAAACAACACCGCTGTAGTCGCGTTCAGCGTCGTAAATATCCGGTTCCGGGCTAAAGGAGACAACCGCCGAATGAGCGGCAAAAAAAATCGCCACGGCCAGACAGAGCAAACCGTGACGTTTAGCAGAATAATCGGGAGATATCAGCCGGAAAGCGAATACAATCATGACGGTTGCCAGCGCGAATACCGCAGCAAGAACCGCGTAATCTCCGGTTCCGGCAAGTATCCCGGCAACAGCGGCGCCGAACATGCCGGCCAAGGGCATCGAGGCTAAAGCCGAGCGAAAAGCCCCCGCTAACGGTTTGTCGACCGGAGATACCAGAAGCGACCGATCAGACGTAGCCGCGGACAATGCCGCGCTTCGAGTTACGGATAAACTGGATGATCTCGTCGCGCTCCTTCGTCGCGGGGAGTTCGGCCTCGATACGCTCGACAGCGTCGCTGACATTCAGCCCCGAGAGATAGAGATAGCGGTAGAGATCCTGGATGTGGCAGATTGTCTCGTTCGAGAAACCGCGGCGGCGGAGTCCGATCGAGTTGACACCGACATAGGAGATCGGTTCGCGGGCGGCCTTGACATAGGGGGGTATGTCTTTGTTGACAAGCGCGCCGCCCTGGAGCATCGTGTGGGCGCCGATATGGCAGAACTGATGGATCAGCGAGCCGCCGCCGATGACGGCGAAATTGTCGACGACAACCTCGCCGGCCAGCTGGGTCGCGTTCGAGATGATCACATTGTCACCGACGACACAGTCGTGGGCAACATGGCTGTATGCCATGATCAGACAGTTGTTGCCAACGACGGTCTTCCCTTTCGAGGCCGTGCCGCGGTTGACCGTGCAACATTCGCGTATCGTCGTGTTGTCGCCGATAATCGCGAGGGTCTCCTCGCCGTGGAACTTCAGGTCCTGGGGAATGGCCGAGATGACCGCGCCCGGGAATATATGGCAGTTGTTGCCGATACGCGCTCCTTCGAGGATCGTCACGTTGGAGCCGATATACGTTCCCTCGCCGATCTCGACATTCTGGTCGATCGTCACGAAGGGATCGATCACAACCGACGACGCGATTTTTGCCGCCGGATGGATATATGCCAGGGGTTGTTTGATACTCATGTGTGTCTATGCTTATGTTAACATTCGCCTGACAAACGGGTTCCGGCCTCCCGGAACCCGCTGCCGGCTTACTTATTCTTTATAATCTGGGCCATGAACTCACATTCGGTGACCATCTTGTCGCCGACGAACGCATACCCTTTCATCATCGCGCATCCGCGGCGGAGTTCGGTCATGAACGAGACATGGAAAAGAAGTGTGTCGCCGGGGACAACTTTCTGGCGGAACTTGACGTTGTCGATCTTCATGAAGTAGGTCGAGTAACGCTCCGGTTCTTCGAGGGTGCTAAGGACGAGCACGCCGCCGGTCTGGGCCATGGCCTCGATCTGGAGAACGCCCGGCAGGACGGGCTCCTGGGGGAAGTGACCCGGGAAGAAGGGTTCGTTGGCCGTTATATTCTTGACGCCGACGATATGGGTCTTTCCGATCTCGATAATCTTGTCGACGAGCTGGAAGGGGTAGCGGTGGGGGAGCAGTTCGCGAATCCGGTTATTGTCCATGACCGGAGCGATGTCCGGGTTGTAGTACGGAGCCTGGACATCCTGACGCTTCAGTTCGCGGCGGATTTTCTTCGAGAAGGTCGTGTTGATCGAATGGCCCGGACGGACTGCGATCACCTTGCCGCGAAGCGGACGGCCTATCAGGGCGAGGTCGCCGATAAGGTCGAGAAGTTTGTGGCGCGCAGGCTCGTTTTCCCATTTCAGCGGCCGGTTGTTGATATATCCGAATTCGGTCACGGTCTTGCGCGGTACGTTCATCAGGTCGGCCAGATGGTCGAGCGTATCCTGGCTCATCGGGGAGTCGTAGATAACGATCGCGTTGTCGAGGTCGCCACCCTTGATCAGGTTGTTCTGGACGAGGGGCTCGATCTCGCGGACGAAGACAAACGTACGGCTGTCGGCAAACTCGGCGGCGAACTCGTCACGGCTGTCGAGTTTGGCGAACTGGGCCGGGAGCACCTTCGAGTCGAACTGGACCATCACGTCGGCCGAGAATTCGTCGTCGGGGAGAACCTCGATCGACGCGCCGGTCTCGTCGTTGCGCACTCCGATTTTCTGTTTGACGATATAGTAGTCACGATCGACATTCTGCTCCGTCAGCCCGACCGAGAGAATCCCGTCAACAAACGGTTTCGCACTTCCGTCGAGAATCGGCATCTCCGGACCGTTGACACGGATCAGACAGTTGTCGACGCCGAGCGCATAGAGCGCGGCGAGAGCGTGCTCGACGGTGCTGACCGACGCGTCGCCGCGCTGTATGACAGTGCCGCGGTTCGTCGCTACGACATATTCGGCCAGTGCATCGACGACGGGTTCCCCCTCGAGGTCGGTGCGCTGGAATTTATATCCGTGGTTTTCGGGAGCCGGGAGGAATTCCGCGGTCAGTTGGAGGCCCGTGTGGAGGCCTTTTCCTTCCACTGCGAACGACTCTTTCAGCGTTTGTTGTCTCATGTTATTTGATTATTCGATGATGAAGTTGTTGTTGTTTGATTCTTTATTTTTTGTCGCCGTCCCGTTTCTCGAGCGCCGAGAGGCGTCGTTCGATGTCGGGGATCTGCTTGATGTTGAATTCCTTTCTCATATAGTCGCGCATGTCGATCGCCGGCGAACCAAACAGGCGCTGGTCTTCGGGAACCGATTTGTGGATCCCCGACTGGGCGGCGATTTCTGTCCGCGCCCCGACCGTGATATGGCCCGCGACACCAACCTGGCCGCCGATCATACAGTGGTCGCCGACTTTTGCCGATCCGGCGACTCCGGCCTGGGCCGCCATGACCGTCGATTCGCCGACGTGGCAGTTATGGGCGATCTGGATCAGGTTGTCGAGTTTGACTCCGCGCTCGATCACGGTGCTGCCCATCGTCGCGCGGTCGACCGTCGTGTTCGCGCCGATCTCGACATCGTCGCTGATGACGACATTGCCGATCTGGGGAATCTTCCGGTAACTGCCGTCGACCGGAGCGAAACCGAAGCCGTCGGCGCCGATGACGGCGCCGGAGTGGATGATGCAGCGGCAGCCGATACGGCAGCCGTGATAGATCTTCGCGCCGGCGTAGATGACCGAGTCATCCCCGATCTCGACGCCATCGCCGACATAGGCCTGGGGGTAGATCTTCACATTCCGGCCAAGCCTGGCACCCGCCCCGACGTAGGCGAACGCTCCGATATAGGCCCCTTCGGGGACCTCGACGCCCTGTGCGACATAACTCGGCTGTTCGACGCCGCTCTTCTTCGGGGTCATCATCTCAGAGACCATCGTCAGCAGGCGCGCGACCGTCGCATAGGGGTCGTCGACGCGGATCAGGGTTGCCTTGACCGGATGTTCTGCAACAAAGTCGCGGCGCACCAGAACAACCGACGACTCTGTCGTATATATATACTTTTCGTAACGCGGATTCGAGAGGAACGATATGGCGCCGGGACGCCCCTCCTCTATCTTGGCTATCGTCGAGACGCGCTTTTCGCCGTCGCCCTCGACCGTTCCGTTGACTATCTCAGCAAGCTGAGCGGCTGTAAATTCCATTCGATCTAATACGTCAGGTTGTTTTCAGACTGCAAAATTGCTAAAAAAAACTCAATTTATCGACGTTTGGCGGAAAAAAGTGAGATTCCCCGCTCGGTTTTCACGATTTTCTGCTCTTTCAGGAGGTGTCCGATTGCTTTCTTGAAATCTTTTTTGCTGCATTCGAACGATGCGCCGATATATTCCGGCGAGGTGTGGTCGCCGATGTCGAGATGGCCTCCACCTTTCTCGAGGCGGTCGAGTATCCTCCGGGCGAGTTCTCCGATTCGCTCGGCCGCCGGAGGGAGGAGCGTCAGGTCGAGTTTCCCGTCTTCGCGGATCTTCCTGACATAGGCCGTCACAGGCTCTCCGACCTCGAGTTGGCGGTAGACCTGGTTCTCGTAGATCATGGCCGAATGGAGATTCTCGACGACGGCGCGGTAACCGATCTCGGTGTGGCCCGTAACCATCGCCGAGACGCGCTGGAACGGTTTGTAGCGGGGAATCGTGTTGTCGATGAACTTCTCGATTTTGGCCGAGGCAACGACGCGTCCCGAGGCGTCGTCGAGATAGACATAGACAAGATACTGCATCCCGCGGCGCATCCTCGTTTTCTGCTCGCGGAACGGAACGAGAAGGTCTTTTTCGAGGCCCCAGTCGAGAAACGCCCCGACTTCGTTGACCGCCGTCACCTGGAGCCACGCCAGCTGGCCTACGGTCGCAAAGGGTCGTTCGGTCGTCGCGACCGGACGGTCTTCGGAGTCGCGGTAGACAAACACCCGGAGCGGGTCTCCGCTGCGGAGCGGAGTGTCGATATACCGGGCCGGAAGAAGCACCTCGGCCGTATGGGCGTCATCGGTCAGATAGGCGCCGAAATCGACCAGACGCGATACCGCGAGGTCGTTGTATTGTCCGATTTTGATCATGTTCAGTTCATAAAATATTTGTCAAAGTTAACAAATCTTTTGGATGTTATCGCTATCTTTGCAGACAAAACCGCTGGACCGAATGGACGAAATACTGAAATACTTCCCCTATCTTTCTGACCATCAACAAAAGCAATTCGCCGCCGCCGTCGCGGCCTGGACCGAATGGAACGCCCGGATAAACGTCGTCTCGCGAAAGGATATCGACAATATCTTCGAACACCATATACTCCACTCGCTCGCCATCGCGAAATTTTTCACACCCGAACCCGGAACCGAATTCATGGACCTCGGCTGCGGGGGAGGATTCCCCGGACTGCCGCTGGCGATCCTCTGGCCCGACTGCCGCTTCCACCTGGTCGACCGCGTCGCGAAAAAACTGCGCGTCGCCTCGGAGGTCATCGCGGCCGCTGAAATCGGAAATGTCACGACCCAACACGGCGACGCCGGCGAATGCCACCGCAAATTCGATTTCGTCGTCAGCCGCGCCGTCATGCCCCTTCCCGACCTTGCCAGAATCTCGCGGCGCAACATCGCGCGGACCGTCCCGAACCGAATCGCCCCGGGATTGTTATGTCTGAAGGGGGGCGACCTCGCCGGAGAAATCGCGGCTGTCGGCGGAAATATCCTCGACATCCCTCTGAGCTACTGGTTCGACGAACCCTTCTTTGAAACAAAACAACTGATCTACGTCAATTTATGAAGATAAGCGCATTCCAGTTCAACCCCTTCGGGGAGATGACCTATATACTCTGGGATCCAGCGACACGCGAGGCCGCCATCGTCGACCCCGGCATGTCGAACAGCCGCGAAAACGAAATGCTCGACGATTTCATCACCGCGAACAACCTGAAGATCAAATACATTCTGAATACACACCTTCATGTCGACCATATCTTCGGCAGCCGCCACGCCGCCGACAACTACGGCCTGACAACCTCTGCCTCTGAAAACGACTCTTTCCTCGCCGAGAACGCCCGGGAACAGGCCCGCTCCTTCGGGCTGTCACCCGATATGGCCGACCGCCTCGAGATAGGCAACCCTCTTTCAGACGGCGATATACTCCACATCGGCGAAGAGCCGCTCGAAGTCATCGCGACTCCGGGACATTCTCCCGGTTCGCTTTCGTTCTACGCACCTGAATCGGGCTTCGTCATGACCGGCGACACCCTTTTCCGCCGCGGCATAGGGCGCACAGATCTTCCCGGCGGAAGTTCGCGCCAGATCGCCGACAGCATACGCCGGCGGCTCTACACCCTCCCCGACTCGACCCTTGTCGTTCCGGGCCACGGACCGACATCGACCATAGGCGAGGAACGCCGCGGAAATCCATACGTCTGACAAACATTTTAACTTTTTTTTTGAATAAGTAGGGCTCCTTTGTCGATTTAATTCACTAATTTTGCAGTCGAAATTGCCGCCACTCACATTATCGCTCAAATCGTTTCGCTTTCATCGGAACAATTATCGCAACATGGTTGCATCCTCTCCCTCTGAATAGCCTCTCTCCTAACTCAGCAATACCAAACCGACGCGTCCACGACAGGACAAATCCCCATTTTATCACAAAGCCCTCAATTTCAACAACAACACTGTTGCCACAAAACATATATGTATAATCTCGAAGAACTTAAGGCGATGGAGACCGACAAACTGGTCGATGTCGCGAAGTCATTTGGAATAAACAATGTCGATCCGGCCGATACCGAATCGATACGCTACAGCATCCTCGACGCGCAGGCCGACCAGGTCGCCGCCTCGACACGCCAGGAATCAAAAACCCGCCAGAAACGCGGCCGAAAGGCCAAACAGACACCCCAGGAGGCTCCCGAAGGGGATCCCCAGGCTGAAATTCCGGCGGAAACCGCCGAAGAGAAACCCGCGCCGAAAAAACGGGGCCGCAAGCCGAAAAACAAGGAAGCGGAGAATCCCGCGCCCGAGGCTCCGGCCGAACAGCCGGCCGCCGAACCCGCTGAGCCCCGTCAGAAAGAGGGACGCGGCCGGAAAAAGAAAGGCCAGAAACAGCCCCAGGGTGAAAACCAGACTCAACAGTCCGAGGCTCAGACCCCGGAGACTCCCGTGCAACCCGAAGCCGGCACAGAGAACCTGCAGGCCCAGGAAGGAAAGCAGTCGCGCCGCGGCCGCCGCAAACGCCAGAACAACGACCAGCCCCAGCTTCTGCCCGCCCCCACGGAGGAGCCGATCGCTCTCCCCGAACCGGCCGGCGACGGGACCCCGGCGACCCCGGAGGCTGACGACGAACAGAACGCAAACCAGGCTCCCGCCGAACAGGGACAGAACGGCGACCAGCAGACCCAGCAGGATTTCCGCCCGCGCGACACTTCGCTCGGATCCTTCTTCCCCCGCGGCGAACGCCGCTTCGTTCCGCGCTCACAGCGCGAAAAGGAGGAGGCTGCCGCCGCCGCAGCCATCGCCGCCGAAACCGCTCCGATCGTTCTGGCCGAACCGAACAAGGACCGCCAGCAGACCCATCAGCAGAACAACCAGCAGCGTAACAAAAAGAACAAGAACCGCCACCAGCAACAACAGTTCCAGCAGCCGGCATACTCGTTCGACGGCCTGATCGAAACGACCGGCGTACTCGAAATCGTCCCCGAAGGCTACGGCTTCCTCCGCTCCAGCGATTTCAACTATCTCCCCTCCCCCGACGATGTCTATGTCACCCAGTCGCAGATCAAAAACTTCGGTCTGAAAACCGGAGATGTCGTCGAGGCCGCTATCCGTCCGCCGCTGGAGGGGGAAAAATATTTCCCCCTGTCGAACGTCATACGCGTCAACGGACGCACACCCGAATTTATCCGCGACCGAGTTCCGTTCGAACATCTGACTCCGCTTTTCCCCGACGAGAAATTCGACCTGACTTCCGGCTCGACATGTAATCTTTCGACCCGCGTCGTCGACATGTTCTCCCCGATCGGAAAGGGTCAGCGCGGCCTGATCGTCGCTCCCCCGAAGACCGGCAAGACAATCCTCCTGAAAGATATCGCTAACGCGATCGCCGAGAACCACCCGGAGACCTACATCATGATCCTCCTGATCGACGAACGCCCCGAGGAAGTCACCGACATGAGCCGCAGCGTCAAGGCCGAGGTTATCGCCTCGACATTCGACGAACCCGCCGACCGCCATGTCAAAATCGCCAGCATCGTCCTCGAGAAGGCGAAACGCATGGTCGAATGCGGCCACGATGTCGTTATCCTTCTCGACTCGATCACCCGTCTGGCCCGCGCCTACAACACCGTCTCACCCGCCTCGGGCAAGATTCTCTCGGGAGGTGTCGACGCCAACGCCCTCCAGAAACCGAAGCGTTTCTTCGGCGCGGCCCGAAACATCGAGGGTGGCGGCTCGCTGACGATTATCGCGACGGCGCTGACAGAGACAAGTTCGAAAATGGACGAAGTCATCTTCGAGGAATTCAAGGGAACAGGCAACATGGAACTCCAGCTCGACCGCAAACTTTCGAACAAGCGTATCTTCCCGGCTGTCGACATCATGGCCTCCAGTACCCGCCGCGACGATCTGTTGCTCCGGACCGAGACGCTCAACCGCATGTGGATTCTCCGCCGCTTCTTGAGCGACCGCAACTCGATCGAGGCGATGGAGTTCATCAAAGACCGTATGGAGCGCACCCGCGACAACGACGAACTGCTCCGAACGATGGGCGACTGAGATGGGAGGAGATCTTCGTCTCTTCAATCCCGAAACCGATATGGCTCTTGCAGCCGATTGCGCGGCATTCACCCCCGGGGCGGCTGCCGCGCAACTTCGTTTTTCGGGTGCGTTGCTACCATACTGGATGGCCGACGACGGCGACGCAATCATTGTTCCTCCCGGAACAGCCGGCAGGCTCCATATCGAACATGACCTGCGGCTTGTCCACCGGTGCGTCGACTTTGTCGAACTGCCTCTGAAGAAGGAGAGCTCCAGACTGCGACCGGCCCCCTGGGGCTGGAACGCCTCTGTCAGGCATGAACTCCAACGCGGCGGAGTCGATCCGTCGCTCCTTCCTGACACTGAAAAACTAATGATGCTCCGTCACTTATCCTCGCGTCGGACTACTATACAGATTAACCGTATGCTCGACGTTCCGCCGGAAGAGACGACCGAGCCGGTCTTCTGCCGCGATATCGGGGAGTTCGAGGAGGCGGCGCGCCGTTTCGATGGTCGCTTTGTCGTCAAACTCCCCTGGTCGAGCAGCGGAAGGGGGGTATTTTTCTCCCCGCAGCATTCCGAACAGAATATACGGCGCATCGCCGGAGGGGGAATCAGGCGTCAGGGAGGAATCATGGTCGAACGACTTCTCAACCATCTGCGTGATTTTGCGGTTCTGTTCCGAATAGCCGACGGCAAGGTCTGCTACAAGGGCTTGTCTCTCTTTTTCAACGGAACGAATTCCGGAGCCTACCTTGGGAATATCGTTGCGCCCCAGTGGGTTCTGTGGGATATGGTCTGCAAAGTTGTCGGTCAGGAAACGGTTGTCGAAACAATCGACCGGCTGACGGCGACCCTGGACCGGATATTTTCCGTTCCAGCCGTGCGGTTCTACGACGGATGGGTCGGGGTCGATATGATGGTCCACCGTCTCGGCGACCGCGCGGCCATAGCCCCCTGTGTCGAACTGAACCTGCGTTCGACCATGGGTGTTCTCGCGCTGAATCTGGAGGAAAGGCTGCTCGTCAACGGGACCGGAACAATGCGTGTCGCCGAGGCCGCAGAAAAGATTTCTCCCTACGCCGTCGACTTGTCTCCTGTCGGAGGTCGGTTCCGCTTCGTTTACGAGGCGGATCAGAATGTCTTGAGTTCCTGGTAGAGGCGGTGGACCGGCAGACCCATGACGTTGTAGTAACTGCCGATAATCTCCTTGACACCCATCGCTCCGATGCGTTCCTGAATTCCATAGGCTCCGGCTTTATCGAACGGCCGGAATTCTGTGACATAACCGGTAATCTCCTCGTCGGTCAGGTCGCCGAAGACGACCTCGGTCGTGACCGAAAAGCGTTCCATACGGTCGACGGTCGTCAGGCATACTCCGGTGATGACCCAGTGGTATCTCCCCCGGAGCCGCTTCAGCATCGAGACAGCCTCCTGCTCGTCGCGTGGCTTCCCAAGGAGATTTCCGTCGAGGATGACAACCGTATCGGCCGTTATAAACAATTCACCGGGACGGATTCGGTCGCGGTAGGCCATCGCCTTGACGACGGCAAGATATTCCGGTACATCCTCGGCCGGCATATCTTCGGGATAGGTCTCGTCGACGTCAATCGATTCCGGACGGGAGAATTCGACGCCGAGCATCGAGAGCAGTTCGCGGCGGCGAGGCGAGCCGCTGGCAAGATATATCTTGTAGTCGGTATACATTTCGATTTTTTCGGATTTTCTATTTGACACTCTCTATGTCACGCCCCCCCGACGGGCCATATCCCCTGGGCGCGCATGACCTGCTCGACGATATCGCGCCCGACGCCATACCCCCCGATACAGGGGGAGATATAGTCGGCCGCCTCGAGGATGTCGGCGCAGGCGTCGGCCGGAGCGACTCCGAGTCCGGCCAGGCGGACAGCGCCGAGATCCGGCACATCATCCCCGGCATATACAACCTCTTCGGGGTTCAACCCGTTTTCGGCCATCCATCGGTTCATCACTTCGACTTTGTCTTTCGCTTCCATAACGACGGTCTGGAAGCCGAGCGAGGCAAACCGCTGTTCGATTCCGCTCGCCCGCGCTCCGGAGATTATCGCCATATGGAATCCTTTTTTGACAGCGAGTTGCAGCGCATAGCCGTCGCGGAGATTGACCATCCGGTTAGGGAGTCCGTTCAGCCCTAGGGGGACAACGATGGGCGAAAGAACGCCGTCGACATCGAAGGCCATCCCCCTGATTTTTGTCAGGTCATAAGGTATCCGGCTCATATCCGTAGTGTTTCAGGATTCGTTTCGAAATAGTTCTGTAGAGTTCGGCATCGTCGGCCTGAAGTTCGGCCATATGGCTGCGCATGACGTCGATGTCGCCGCGGCGGGCCGGTCCGGTCTGCGCCTTTTCAGGCCCGACCTGCGCGGCTTTGTCGAGAGTCTCGCGTATCAGGGGCCACACGACCGACATATCGTATCCCTCTTTCGACAGCAACGTGTCGGCCGTCGTCCAGATGTGGTTGACGAAATTGCAGGTCAGCACTCCGGCGATATGCAGAACGCGCCGCCGGCGGCTGTCGGCTTCGCGGACGTTGTCGCTGACGGAGCGCGCCAGCGCTGTCAGAAAGTCAGTTGTCCGGCGGTTGCTCCCCTCGATAAAGATCGGAACTTCCCGGCAGTCGACAAGTTTTCCCCGGGAGAAGGTCTGCAGGGGGTAGAAGACACCATAGTTGTCGCTCAGCGGGCTGAGTACCGATGCTTCGATTCCGCCGGAGGTGTGGGCCCAGACTGCGCCCGGCGTGCGAGGCAGACGGCCGACGATTTCGGGATAGGCGTTGTCGGCGACGGCGACGAGATAGAAGTCGGCGCTGTCGGTCATCCCTGAGATATCCGCGAGAGGCTCCGCGCCGAGTAACCTCGCCAAATCGGCCGCGTGGCCGAGGGTCGGAGCCCATACCTGCCGGAAATCGACCGCGGCGGAGAGCGCCTGCGAAAGCGACCATGCGAGATTCCCGGCACCGACCATGACGGCGGTCGGGCGCCGCTGGTTTTCGTCAGCGGTCATTCTCCGCGCCCTGAGTCCCACTTCCCGATATGGACCTGTTCCCAGAGAAGGCGCGAGGTGTCGACCGGTTTGCGCTGTTCGTCCTTGTGGCCGAAAGTTACGACACAGAGGACGGAGATCTCCTCGGGAATGTCGAGGAGACGTTGGATATACTCCTCGCTCGGAATGCCGTCGGCGGTGAATCGTCCGCGAACCTGGATCCAGCACGATCCGAGACCGAGATCCTCGGCCTGGAGTTGCATGAAGACTGCCGCGATCGACGCATCCTCGATCCAGGGGTCCGATTTTCTCGAGTCGCCGCAGACGACGACGGCGAGCGGGCAGCGCCCGACCGGAGCGGCTCCGGCGGGTTTGCACTGCGAGAGGCTCTCGAGAGTGTTCTGGTCGTCGACGACGACGAACTGCCACGACCGACTGCTTTTCGATGTCGGGGCAAGGAGCGCGGCCTCGAGTATCAGTTTGACCTGGTCGGCGGTCAGTTGTTGCGGTGTATAGCGGCGTATGCTGTGTCGGTTGACCAGCAGATCATGTAGAGTTTCCATCTTTTTCGGAAGATATTTTGTTCTGTTATGTTAGGTTTCAGGCGTATCAGCGTTTTTTGTAGACCCATGCATCGGGATATCTGCGCCCGTTGTCGCCAATCGTTCTGTAGCGGTCTGCTTCGGCGAAAGTCGTCCCGGCGGCAATATAGACGCGGTGGCGCGAATCGCTGACAAGGACATTCATCTTCTGCCGCTCGGCGGCCGGCACGCTCGCGAGATAGCGGTCAGCCTCGGCCTTGTTTGCGAGAGAAGCAACGACAAGATAGTAGCGCGGCGACGGGGATACTTCTGCCGTCCGGGCTGCGGGAGCCATCGACGGACGGGGCATTTCGCCGACATTCGGGTTGTCCGGGATCGCGCTGAAAAGTAGTTCGGCATTTTCCGGAACCGCTATGACATAATCCGGCTCGGCGACTTCAACCGCGCCAACAGATTCGGGCATATGGAACAGCGATGCCTTGTAGAGCGGATCGATATGGTTTGTCGTGGCGGTCAGCAGACCGGCGACAACAGCGAAGATAATCGCTATCGAGGCAGCAACGCGGACCGACGCGGCAACCGCACCGCGAATCCGGAAACGGCGCTGGCTGCGACCGGTTCCTTCCTCCGGGGCCGTCTCCGAGGACAACGGAGCGAGGGCGAAGGTCGTCAAGCCGAAATTCTTTATGTCAGACACTCCGCGTTCGGCGGGGGAGAACATCGGGGATTCCTGATCGGCCGTCTTCGTGAAACGGCCGATTCCGGGAAGTTCAACGGCGCGGCCTTCAGCCAGGATCTCTTTCCATAGTTTCGTTTCGGCGACGATCCGGGATGTTGCTTCCTCGAACGTGCAACCCGCCGAGCGGCGCACAACCGAGGCGAGCAGCCCGTCGTTATGGTCGACGCTTCCGTTGAAAGCCATATGACGGACCGGAGGATACCAGCGGCCTGTCTCCTCGTCATATCGCGCTGACTGACGCGACGATATCAGGGCGCCCCAACCCGGGACGACCACACAATCGTGGCGCACGACCAGCGCTGCAATATGTTCCTCTATCGAAAGCATAACGCAAAATTACAAAACTTTTTCGATTCCCGCCAAATTTTTTTCATTCGGGTCGGACGAAGATAATCTTGAAATTTTTTAATTTTGCAACACTATGGAACAGAAAATCATAAAATATGGAATAAGAGCAGCAATAATGGCTGTGCTTTACATCGCGATCTCGATAGCGTTCGATTTGACTTTCGACAACAAGATAACAGGGTTTGCCGGAACAGTCGTCGAGGCGGTCATTTTCGGGATCGTATACGTCGCCATATTCGGCATCATCCACAACCGCAAACGCCAGTAACCCCACCCACAAACTTTATGCGAGCCGACACGCGCATCGCCCCAAAAAAGAACTAAATTGCTAATCGCCATCATATTACAGTAGGGACGCGCTTCTGTACGTCCGCCTCAGACAGGGGTCAGTAGTCGTCATCGTCGTCGTAGCGGTCGTAACAATCATCATAATGGTCGTAATGGTCGTCGTAGCAGTCATAGCAATCGTAGTGATCGCCATAATCATAATGATCACAACCGCAGTCACAGTCATCACGATAGTCGCGGTCGTAATCGTAACGGTTGCGGCTCCCTGCCGACGAATCGTGTCTCCGGCTGTCATGCCCTCCGAACAACCAGTCGAGGAAAATCATATCGCGTAAAAAACTCCAAAAACCCATATCAATTCTGTTTTAATGGTTCGATGGGGCAAATTTAGCACGCGTGCGGGCAACTTTTCGCCGTCGCGATGTTAAACAAAGTTAACAGCCCCCGATGGTTGGTATCGGAGGCTGTTAACGAATCGTTTTCTGCGGAACCGGGTCAGAGGGTTATCTTGACCGTCGTGTCGGGAAGTTTGACGATATAGATTCCGCGGGGCCAGGAGGAGGTGTCGACCGTCGTCAGTCCGGCGGAGAGGGCGACGGAGGCAACACGCTGTCCGGAGACGGCGAAGACCTCGGCGACCGAACCGTCGAAACGATCATTGACAGCGATGTTAAGTGTTCCCGGCTCGGACCATGCGCGGCTGTCGAAACCGGCGAATTCGACCCGGTCTGTCGACGAAAGTCCGAGGAGTTGCTTCATCGCCTCGAGCGCGTTAACGCGACCTGCGCCGTAGTTGTTATTCGGAAGTTCGCCCATATAGCCGTCGGTAAAGGCCGACTTCTGGAGCAGTTCCTTGACGCGCTCGGGGGTCAGTTCGGGATCAGCCTCGAGAAGGAGGGCGACAGTACCGGCGACAAACGGCGAAGCCATCGACGTTCCGACATTATAGCCGTAGTAGAAGTTCTGCCCCTCTTTGTCGGTCGTTCTTTCGGTTGCCTCATACTCGATATATGGCAGCGGCAGGTCATACATGCTGTCATACATGCTGAAGGCGTAGCGGCTGTAGGCCGACACGACCGGCATTCCGGCGGCGAGGATCGTCGGGGCAGTACGGCCGTCGGCTGTCGGGCCGCGGCTCGAAAAGACCGATGTATGGCCGGTTTCGAACGACATGTTCTCGTTCAGTTCGATTCCTCCGCCGAGAAGCAGGGGGAGCGAACGGCGCGAATCGTAGGATCCGACCGAGATAATCGAATTGGCTGTACCGCCAATCTCACCAATGGTAGACTCGTTCGAACCATCGACCCATCCCGATTTGCCGTTCGACGAAAGTTCGTGGAGCGATGCGTCCCAGATGTGGACCGTCTGTCCGGCTTCGCCGTTGACGATAATGCCCATCATTCGGCTCGTATTGGCATCGTCGACTTCGATATAGACAAGAGCGTGGGGCTGGTCGTTCAGCGGGCTGCGTTCAGTTGTGATTGTAGCATATGAATCGATACCATTTGTCGGGAAATCGAATACGGTCACTTTTGCCCCGGGGTCTTTCGTCGAAGAGGTTTTCGACGTAGCGGCGATACGTCCCTTGAGAGACTCGACGACGCAGGCCTGAACCTCAAAGTCAGTTCCCGGCGTACCCCAGATATCGAGATAGTGGACTTTATGAGTCGTAACGACCTCGTTGAAGGTCAGCATCGACTTCAACTGGGTATCCCCTTCGGCGAAGGTCTTCGAGGCGTGAATCTTGTATTCCCCTTCGTTGCCGGCCGCGCCGACAACGATTCGTCCGGGGCCTGACATCTGGTCGATTGCTCGGTCGAGCAGCGAGGTTCCATCGTGGGGACCGAAGTGGGAACCGAGGCTCATATTGACAACACATGGTTTTCCGACCTCGTCGGCATAGCGGAAGATATAGTTGATCGCGTCTGCGATATGGGTGTCGTCGGCGTCGTAACTGACAAAGACGATATCGGCGTCGGGCGCGACACCGTAGTAGTTCGAACCAAGGTCACCGCCGGCAGCGATGCCTGTTGTATGACATGCATGGAAGTCCGACGATGTATCGTAGGCCTTCCCGATTATCTGGAGCGGGGTCGAATACTCGACGCCGTAGTCAAAGCCCTCGGGCGACTGGCCTCCGTGGCTGCTCTGCTCCCAGACGCGCTTTATACGAAGGTTTCCGTCGGCGTCGCGGAAGGCGAGGTGGTTATATTCGATGCCGGAGTCGATCAGTCCGATGACAACACCTTTGCCGGTGAAGGGATTTGCGAAGACGCCCCCTTCGTTCGAATGGAGCGCATCGACGCCGGAGACCTGGCGGGCGATGTCCATCTTCAGGTCGGCCTGGTTCGACATCGAGACATATTCAACTTCGGGGAGTTCGCTGACCTCGCGGAGTTTATCGACCGGAATGACAGCCGTCACGAACGAGTCGAAGACCGAATTGACGGCGATTCCGAACGGAGCGAGCGCCGAACGGAGCGCATCGACATCGTCGGTCTTGATGAAGGCCGAAACCGCCGGAGCTTCCCCGTCGCGGGGGGCGACGCGGTGGAGGCCACTCTTCGGGCCCGTCGTCAGGAGCATCTCGGCGTTGGGCGAGAGTTTCTGGGCGGCGAGTTCGAAGGGGATAAAAGCATGTGCGGCGAGAACCGCACATGCTGCTATAACGATTTTGTTCATTTTCAGAGAGCGACTTTGACTGTCTGATTGTTAACTTTCAGGATATAGACGCCGTGGGCGAGCGCGTCAGTCGGGATAACGAGGTCGGCGGTTGTCCGAGCGACGAGCGCGCCGGTCGCCGAGAAGAGTTCGACGGGAGCGTTTCCGGCGTTCAGGACGAGGATCGAACCTGGTTCGACGACAACCTGTATGCCATCGGCGTCAACGGCGCGGACGCCAGCGGCAATCTGCTCGGCGAGAACCTTCGCATCATACTGGAGTTCGAGCGGACCGTCCCATGTACCGGTAATCTGGAAGCCGGCGTCATCCTCGAGTTCGATATCCATGTGGTAGTCGATATAATCGACTGTCTGCACGCGTACCTGGCCGCCGAATACCGGACCCCAAAGGTCATAGACGCAGTAGGAGCCTTCCTTGAAGTGGCAGTAGCGTGTTCCGTCGAGGTCTCCGCCCGAACTGCCGCCGAAACGGTGCTGGTTGAGCGACATCGGTTCGTATTTACCTCCGGCTGCGAGTTCGTTGTCGTTCCAGCGGCGGGGGACGACGGTGTAGACACCCGGTTGCAGGACAGAGTGGGACTGCGGGGCGAGGAATTCGAGACGGAGGAGATCGCCGCCGTAGTTGATCGACTCGTCGCGGCCGGCGGGAGAGCCGAGGTCGACAGTCAGGTCACGGCAGCCGCCCATAATTCCACGGTGGAAAACACGACCTTTTTCGAGTTTCGAGAAATCGAGTTCGACATCATCCTGGAGTTCCGACAGCGGAGCAGCAGGAACTTCGGCGTTGTCCGTATTGAGAGAGATCGCCCCCTCGAAGTTTACCCTGACGGTATAGCCGAGGTCTGTAACCGCATCGAGCCAGCCGCTGTAGGTTCCGTCGCCGTTCTCCTCGAGCACAAATTCGCCGGAAGCGAGATAGCCGTAGGTATAGCGGTCGGTCGAATTCGAGTTCAGTTCGCGGATAAAGGAGCCGAACTGGGTCGTTACGACCGATCCGTCCAACGAATATGTTATCTCGCGGCAGGGATACCAGGTAAAGCGTTCGAGGCTGTAGGCGCTCGTGTAGGTTCCGGGGAAGAGCTGGAACTTGTCCTTCGAAACGACGCGCTTGTGTGCGACCATCATCGCGAGGTTATAGCCGTCGGCGAGCATCGCACCCCGTTCGTCGAAGTCGACGTTATATAGGTTGATATAGGTGACACCGTTGTTCGAGTAGTCGGTAACACCCTGATAGAAAGCGATGCCTCCCTTGTTCAGGTTGACTTCGACATCGTGCTTCATCTGGGGATACTCGCTCTCCTTTTCGCCGATGACGGTCAGGGGAACACGGCCGATAAAGTTGACCTGGCGTTTTCCGCCATCTTCTGTTATGACATTCATCGAGATATCGCAGTTTCCGTCCTCGTCGACGACGACATTTACATTTCCGTCGACATAGGCTTCGGAGACTACCTTGCCGTTCTGGTAGTAACCGAGGAAGGTGTAGTCCGCGTCGAAACTGTATGCGGTCAGGCCCTGAGCCTCGGTTTTCGGCGAATATACGCCGGCAGGAATCTGGGGCGGGTTCGTTATGCTGTTGTAGAGGTCTATGTACATCATATATCCGTTATCGATATCGATTGAACCAGTTTTCTGGTCATATTTGACATCGGAGGATGAGGAGACGATGACATAATACTCTGCGAGGTTCTGCGAGCCGTCATAGATTGCTGTCACAAGATTAGTCAGATTCAGGGGCGCAACCGGCGCCTGAACTGCAGTCGCCTGTGGCTGCGGAGCCACTTTTGCGGGAACTTTGACCAGGTCTGCGGCCGAGACGTTGAATGTCATGGCTGCCGCAGCGACAGCGGTCAGTAGAAGTTTGTTCATTTTAAGGTTTTTAGATTGGTTTTGTTTGGTTTTGATTCGGTATTTTTTCGATTGGGCGGCGATGCCTCGCCGCCCAATCTGATTAGGTTCGTTATCGTACGACCTTGACGGTCTTGTCGCCGGAGCGGAGGATATAGACGCCGTTCGAGGGGCGGTCGACGCGTACTCCGTGCAGGTCGAACCATTCGTCCCGCGCTTCCGGGTCGGCTTCGATCAGGTCGATGGCTGTGAAGGTGTCGACGACTTCGATCGAGACCGTCTCGCTCCGGTCGCCATCCTTTTCGGCATAGAACGAGAGGGTTCCCTTCGTTTCGATCAGGAAGCCTTCGGCGGGATGTACTGTATATTCAGTTTCCCCGAGCGCTTCTGTGTCTGTTCCCGGTTCATCAACGACTGCGGGGATCCAGAGTTGATAGATCGTCACGTCGGGGTCGTCGCTTGTCAGGATGACTCTCTTCGGCTGGCCGTCGAGGTCGAGCGGCTGGGAAGGGTCGACGGCAATGCCTTCGACTGTAACCACAGGCGCAGCGGGAGGAGCGACTTCCGTGCCGACGATTTTCAAAACGCCAAGTTCACTCTCGAGACCGTCGAACTCGGCATAATATGACAGTGTTCCGGTTTTCTTGATTGTCAGCGGCTCGGTGTAGGCGCGGAAAACCGGCATGCCATCGGGCTGATCAGGCTCCCACATATAGAAGATTTCGGCTCCGGCCTCGGCATGGGCAAATCCGATTCGTTTCGCAACGCCGTCGAGATCGAGCGGTTCAGCAGTATCGAACGGTTCGTCGTCGACAAGAACTGTAGGAAGATCGAGAGTTGCCTGACCCTGCAGTTCCCAGGTGATCGTAATCGCCGAGACGATACAGTCTCCTCCAGCCGGACACCGGAGAATGAAATAGCCGTAGTCGCCGTTGAGATTCAGGATCGGGTTCGAGGCGGTGACCGACTCGTATGCGCCTCCGGAAATCGACTTCTTTGTCTCGCTCATATAGAAGTAGAGCTCGCCCTCGGTCAGGAACTGGACGTTGATCTGCTTGATACGCGCTTCGGGAACGGGGGAATTGACGTAAAAGTAGTCGTTGTTTTTCGTGAACGACAGACCGGAGTCATCCTTTGCGGCAGCAAGATTGCCGGCGTAGGTAGCCTCGGTGTTGAACGTACGGGGAGTCGTGAACCATATCGTACTGCCCGGGGTATAGCCGGGGAACTGTGAAAGATTAATCATATCCACAGTCGTGGCGGCGGAGGCTGTCAGGCCTGCGATCGCTGTCAGAATTAGGAGTAGATATTTTCTCATAAATTATCGTGTTGGTTAAACTATGATGATTCTTGATTTGCAAAAGTAATATTTTCTTCCGAACAACCAAAATAAATCAACACCGATCTTCCCCATTTATATAAATTCCCGAGATTCAGACAAGAAAAACGACAAACCCAACACAAACGGGGGATATTTCATATATTTTCGTTAACTTTGTACCGGAATTAACGACATTATGACAGAATTCACGACAATATGCCGACTCTGACTATCCCCGAAGGATTCACCCTCGAGAGCGGCCGACGCCTCGACCGCCTCGATATCGCATACGACACCTACGGCTCTCCCGCCGCCGACCGCCGCCGGAATGTCGTCTGGGTTTGCCACGCGCTGACCGCCAGCAGCGACGTCGCCGACTGGTGGCCCGGTACGGTTGTCGAAGGCGGATTTCTCGACCCGGCGGAGAATTTCGTCGTCTGCGCGAACATTCTCGGTTCGTGCTACGGAACGACCGGCCCGACTAGCATCAACCCCGCTACGGGCTCACCATACTACAACACTTTCCCCCCACTGACTCTCCGCGACCAGGCGCGGATGCTCTCGCTGCTGGCCGACCGCCTCGGAATAGGGCGGATCAGCAAACTCATAGGAAGTTCGGTCGGCGGGTTCCATGCCCTCGAATGGGCCGCCATGGAGCCCGACCGGTTCGATTCGCTCGTTCTGATCGCGACCGCCGCCAAAGCCTCGCCTTGGGCCATCGCGATCGACGAGACACAGCGGATGGCAATCTTCGCCGACCGGACCTACGGCGAACCCCGCCCCGACGCCGGATGCCGCGGACTAGAAGCGGCCCGCGCCATCGGCCTGCTGACCTACCGCGGTCCGGGAGGCTACAACCTGACCCAGCAGGATCCCCTCCTGCGCGACGGCCAACGCTCCGACACCCACCGGGCCTGCACCTATCAGCGCCACCAGGGACGGAAACTCTCCGGCCGCTTCAACGCCTACTCCTATGTCACAATTCTCGACGCGTTCGACACCCACGACATCGGCCGCGGCCGCGGCGGAACCGATGCGGCCCTGGCATCGCTGACGATGCCGGCGACAGTCATCGGGATTACGACAGACATGATCTTTACGCCCGCAGAGATGCGCCGTCTCGCCCGTAAACTCCCCCGCGCGACCTACTTCGAGATCGAGTCGGAATTCGGCCACGACGGTTTCCTGGTCGAGCACGACCAGTTGAACGCGATTCTCCGCGGAGAAAAACAACCGAATAAACTATAACGAAAATGAACAAGATAAGAATCGGACTGTTCGGCTTCGGAACAGTCGGAACCGGAATATACACCGTCCTTCAACACGCCCGCAACTCCCGCGCCGAGATCAGGCTGATCTGCGTCCGTTCGCTCGGGAAGAAACGCGCCGTCGAACTCCCCGCGGGAATGCTGACCGACAAGCCGTCGGATATCTTCGCCGACCCTGAAATCAACCTCGTCATCGAAGTCATCGACGACGCCGAAGCATCCTGGCGGATTGTCTCCGAGGCGCTCCGGCGCGGTCTGGCGGTCGTCAGCGGCAACAAGGCGATGATTGCCCGCCACCTCCCCGAACTGATCGATCTCCAGCGGAAATTCGGCGGAGCACTGCTCTACGACGCCTCGGCCTGCGGATCGATTCCGGTCATCCGCAACCTGGAGGAATACTACGACAACGACCTCCTGCTCGAGGTCAAGGGGATCCTGAACGGTTCGTCGAACTATATCCTCTCGCAGGTGTTCGACCACAACCGCGGCTACGACGAGGCGCTCCGCCACGCCCAGGAGCTCGGTTTCGCCGAGTCGGACCCGACCTTCGATATAATGGGCTACGACGCGCTCTACAAACTCGTCATCATAACGGTCCACGCCCTCGGACGCTATGTCGACCCCGGCGAGGTCTTCACCTACGGTATCTCGACGATCTCGGACTTCGACATCCGCTATGCACGAGAGAAAAACGTCAAAATAAAACTCGTCGCCCAGGTTGTCAAACTGGACGGCGAGCGGTTCACGATGTTCGTCATGCCGGAATTCGTTGCACCGGGAAAGTATATCTACAGTGTCGACGACGAATACAACGGCGTCGTCATCCGCGGCGAATGCTACGACCGGCAGTTTATGTTCGGCAAAGGAGCCGGCGGACTCCCTACCGCCTCGTCGATTCTCAGCGACGTCACGGCGCGGCTCCATGACTACCGTTACGAATACAAGAAGATGTCCTACAAGGGACTCCCCTCCTACACCAACGATGTCAGCCTGAAAATCTACCTCCGCTACCGCCGTTTCCCCGAAGATCTCCGTTTCGAATCGATCTCGGAGAGTTACCGCTCGGAGGAGGCATCGTATGTTGTCGGGGAGATCCGGCTCTCGGAACTGAGACGCGCCTGCCTCGATGATCCGGATATTTTTGTCTGTAATTTTCCGCTGTTCTATCTCGACCGCGATTAGGGTTTCAGAATCTTCGAGCCGCCGGTCACGTAGATTCCCTTCGGAAGCGATTCGACATCCGAAGCGTCGGACGCGACGCGGACGCCCTGCAGATTATAGACCGGAGCGGACGCCGGAGCGGAGTCGCCGGCGATGTCATAGAGAGATGTCGCGCCGAGACGGTGGATCCTGAAGAAGTCTGTCTTGAACCATCCGGTTGCCTCGCGTGTCGAGGGGGTTCCGTCGGCGAGGATATTGCTCGAGCGGATTCCGAGTTTCAGATCCTCCCCTTCGGCGATGTCGACGATGACAGACATCTCCTGGAGTTGGAAGTCGCCGTTGCGTCCTCCTACCCAGCAGGCGTAGGTCTCGCTTTCGCCCGGAGTCAGGTTCTTGTCGTAGTCAATCTCCATGCCGAAATACTGTACGCTGTTGTTGGCGAACAGGCGGAGGGTCGACAGTTCCTTCTCCTCGCCCCAGAGGCGGCAGCAGACCTTGTAGCGTCCGGGGGTCAGTTTCTCGGCCGGAATCGTCTGGTAGAGTTCGAAGTCCTCGGGCATTGTCCCGCCGCTCGGCTTGAACCAGCAGAGTACGTTCGAATGATAGTTCGAGCCGTCGTCGTTAATTCCGTAGGAGGATCCTGGGAAACTGCCGTTGACTGACCATTTATAGGGAACGCCGTAGATTTTCGTGCCGGAAGTCGCTTCTTTCTCTTTTCCCCGCAGGACATATGTCTCGAAGTCGTAGTTCTCAATCAACTGCTCGGTAAGCGTCAGATCCTCCCCTGCGACAGCAGGAGCACCATCGACGCGGTCGATACGGAAGTGGTCGACTTTGAACCATCCGCTGTTGTCCGAGGTCGATGCGTCGCCGGAGTTACGCTTGTTGCTCGAGCGGATTCCGAGTTTCAGGTTCTCACCCTCCCCGACTTCGACGACGACAGACATCTCGCAGAGGGTCATGTTCGACGACGGCGTGTAGCCGGCGTAACTGTTCGTTTCGCCGGGGGTGAGAATATTCGTGTAGTCCGACTCGTTTCCGAAATACTGGACGGCATCGTTGGCGAACAGGCGGCAATTTCCGAGTTTGCCCGGCTCGACCCAGAGGCGGCAGCGGACAAGATAGTAACCAGGGGGCAGTTTTTCGGCCTGAACGGTCTGCGACAGTTCATATTCCGAAGGCATCGGGACTGAGTTGATCCAGCAGACGTTGTTGCCGTGGATATTCTTCGCGTCTTCGTTGATGCCGTATGAGTCGAGACCGTTCGCCCCTTTTTTCAGTTCGCCGACCGAATTCCACCCGAAAGGAATCCCGCGGCAAACATTGCCGCGGGGATTAACTCTGCCGTCATGGTCGAGTTCGAAATCGGGGTTTACGAGCAGGGCGGTCACATCTGTCCCGGCGGGTATCTCCGGACGCGTAACGAATATCTCGCCCAGGGCGATCGCCGGGTCGAGCAGATAGACGCGGACCGCGACATTGCCGGTCGAGGGGGCCTCGTAGGTGACGGTCGCGTCGTTGAAGCCCTGGAGGACCGTTGTGTTCCATTTTCCTTCGGTCGCGACGGTCTTCAGCGAGCAGACGACGGGGGTCTCGTCGCCGACGGCGACAGCGACGTTCATCGATTGGCCGCTGTGGAGCGGGAAGGTCGGGAGGAAGCGCGCCTGAATCGTGTTGCTTCCGGCTACGACCGGAACCGAGTATTCGACATAGGGGGCCGAAGAGAGGCTTGAAGTCGAGTAGGATTTCTCGTCGATCGGCCAGACGGCGACACTGCTGACGCCCGGGCCGAGGCCTTTGAATTCCTTGATCGAGCCGCGCGAGGAGGTGTAGCCGGCGGCGGGGACGACTGCGATGTTCTCGACGGCGGTGGGTACCTTATAGGGGGAGACACCTGCTTCCGAAGCAGTCTGCGGCATATAGAACTGGCTCTGCTGGCGTGGCTTGCTGTCCATAACGCCGTTCCATTTTCCGCCGGCGATGCCGGTGTTGAATTTCTCCGTGATGTCGTCGATCAGACGATAGGCCAGACGCGCTTCGGCGGCATACTCCATCGCTTTCTCGCCGTCGCCTGCCGCGGCGAGGTCGAGGCTCTGTTTTGCGCGGAAGGTTTTGACGTTCATATAGTACGCACCCTTGACCGGATATTCGATCAGTTCGAAGTAGGCGTCCTGGAGACGGTCGGGTATCGAGCCGCGGACCTTTTCGGTCAGGTCGACGATACGCTTGTATTCGGCGATGCGGTTGTCCATTTCGTAGTTCGTATAGTTGACGCCGAAAACATGCTCCGGCTTGCCGCCGGAGCCGAGACGGTAGTAGGCCTCCTTGATGTCGGCGATATCGTCGGCAACATCTTCGCCGAAGGTCTTCGCTGCCCACCAGCGCATGTATTCGTGGGCCTTCTCCGGACGCCAGCGCTCGACATCCCAGGCGAGGTCCATACAGAATTCGAGTTCAGCCTCGGCAGGCTTGATGTCGCCGACGTTGATGACCCAGAGATCGCGGATGCCGTTCTCATAGCCTTTGACAAGTTCGTAACTGATCAGTGCGGGAGCAGTCGAACAGATCCAGAGATAGTCGGAGGGGGTGCCGTAGTAGGAGAGATGGTAGTAGACTCCGTGGCCGCCGCTGCGCTGCTGTTCCTTCGCGGTCGGGTACTGGCGTACATAGCCGTGGTTGTCGTCGACCCATGTCAGGATGACATCTTCGGGAACCTGAAGTCCGGCGTTATAGGCGTCGAGCACCTCCTTGTAGGGGATGAAGATCTGGGGAACGGTTGTCGGGTCGCCGATGTGCTTGGCAAGAAGCGAACGCTGGAAGTCGATGATTTCGGTCAGACCGCGTACCTTGTCTTCTGTCGTCGGGTAGCCGCTGATAGCCCAGTCGTGGACACCGCGCATACCGAGGGTGTACATGGCCGAGAATCCTTTGCTCTCGGCGACGCGTTCTTCCCAGTAGCGCTGGATCTTCGCTTTGTTGGTCACGTAGTTCCAGTTATCGTAGGTTCCGCTGCCGTCTTCGTAGCGGCGCCACTCCCATTCGTTGTCGCGAAGCATCTGCTCGCAGTGGCTCGATCCGAGGGCGATATCATATTTTTTTGCTACCGGGAGGTTGTCCTTGTTGTCCCAGAATGCCTGGGAGCAGAGGTGCATGGCGGGCCAGAGCACATTCGCTCTGAGGCGAAGGAGCATCTCCATCACTTTCGCGTAGGTGTTCGGCCCGATATTGTTGTATTTCGAGTCGATATTCTTTGAGGCCCAGGGTGTCAGGCCCCAGTCTTCGTCGTTGATGAAGATTCCGCGGAAGCGGACCGAAGGAGAACCGGGAGCGACCCGACCGGTCGTGGCGTAGAGTTCGTCGCGCTGTTCGGGCGCGATGTCGGCCCACCATACGTAGGGTGACACGCCTGCCAGACGCGAAATTTCGAGCAGAGCATAAGCCGTTGCGCGGGGATTCGATCCGTAGGCAACGAGAGCACAGTCGACACCATCGACCGGGTTTTTGACGGTCTCGAGGACGAACGATTCCCACTGTCCGGCGATTTCCGAGGTATTGATCTTGCCGCGGCGGGCGAGATCGTCGATCAGGACCGACTGGCCGATCGTTCCGGCGATAACCGGCATCGCGACTCCGTCGAGCGAGTTGACGACAGGAAGTTTGCGGCCTGTGATTAGTTCGATGTCCGAACTGACAGCCTCGGCTATCGTCGAGACAACCTCGGCATCGGATGCGTCGACTACGATAGTCGCGGTCTTGCCGGCCGCCACGATCGGGAACGCTCCCGGCTGCGACTGCGACGTGACGGTCATTTCGGCCGCGATACCGCCCGGAAAGACCGCCGCCATCAGCGAAAATGCTATGGCGGAAATGGTTTTCAGATTGAGTTTCATCGTGTATCGGATTATTATTTATTATCGTACAGTTATTGTCTGCGATTTATCGTCGACGGTCAGGACGTATGCTCCTGCCGGAAGATTGAGGTCGAAAGAGGCAGTGTTTCCGGCAACTGTAGGAGAGGCTACGAGCGAACCGTTGACGCCGTAGACAGAGACACGGCGGAGTTCGTCTGCCGAGACTATCTCGACGTGGCGTCCGCTGACGCTGACAGCGAACGGAGCCGTTTCGACACGTTCAGCAGCGGTCGTATGCATGACCGAAAAAAAGCCGCGGGGGGAAATCTCCTTGCCCCCGGCGGTTGTCATCGAAAAGAAATATTCTCCGGCTTCGAGTCCGGAGAGGGACAGATAGCCCTCGGCCTGTCCGGCACGGAGTTGGGCAACAATTTCTCCTGAGAGGTCACAGACGCGGACGCTGTCGGTTTCCCATCCCGGAGCGTTGACGTAGATTATCGTGACGGTCTCGCCGCTATTGCAGGACTCTCGGTCGGCTTCGATCATAACCGGTTTGCCGACGACGAGCGAACTGCGTCCCATCGGTTCGTAGTATCCGTCCTGCATACAGTAGGCGATCACGTAGTGTCCGTCCGGAACAGGGGTCGTGTAGTTGTAGTTGCCGGCGACGTTCAGAGCGACCGTTCCGTTGGCGTCGCCGTCGGAGTAGGCATAGGAATGGGATTTCGCATCGGCGGTGTTGTCGGGAATCGACGAGTCGTAGAGACCGACCCAGTCGCGGCTGACGGCCGGGACATTATGGAGCCGGACAACGACCGGATCGCCGACGTTGCAGACCAGCTGTTCGGTGTCGATATAGGTCGGGAGGCTCTCGTCGATTTCGTTGCCGACGACGAAATACTGGCGTGGAGCGATCTCCTCGTAGCCGTCGTTGATGAACAGGCCGGCGAAGTATGTTCCGGGGCGGGAAAAGGTGTAGGTGACCGTCCCGTCGGGGCAGTCGTCGGTATAGGTAAACTCGAGCGAGGCGGGGCCGCCGGGGTTGACGCCGTATTCGTAGATGCCGACCCAGTCGCGGGTCCCTGTGCGGGCGCCGCTGAAGGTGACGGTCATCGGGCTGTTCGTGCGGCAGAATTTGCGCTCGAGCGACAGGGAGCCGACCAGTGAGTTTTTGACGGTGAACCCGACCGGCTCGGAGAAGGCCGACCAGACGAGGTTGGCGTTACGGTTGCGGACACGGAAGAAGTAGTCGCCGTTGCTCAGGACCGTTCCGGCCTCGACGCTCATCTTCGTGATGTCGAGATCGCGGTTCAGGTCGTTCGGACGGAAATCGTCGGTGACGCCGAAGCAGTCTTCGGCCGTGACGATCCTGTTGATCAGCAGTTCGGAGAAGTCTTCCGTGCGGCTGACCTGATACTGGACTGCACAGGGATACTCTTCGGCGTTGGTCTGTTCGAAAAGCCAGGGGAGTTCGACAGCCTCGGCAGGGGCCGCGACCTCTGGCGTGACGGGTGATGTCTGGTCGTTGATCGTCCGGGAATAGGTATCGATCAGTTCGTTGTCGAGCGCGAGGCGGACGTTGCCGACCGAGTAGGTCTCGACGGTCATTGTCTTCGCCTCCGGGTCGAACTCGAGGATCTGGTAGGTCCACTGGTCGATTGTCTTCTGGACCTCCGCGAGATTCATCGGATCGGGGGTCTGCGGACTCCATAGTTGCTCGTAGTCTTTGGCCGACGTTCCGACACCGCCGCCGGTGATCATATGATAAACCGGAGAATTTGTCATCTGGCCGCGGGCATAGAGATGGTGGTGTCCGGCGCAGTTCAGAACATGCTTCGGGGTAGAGCAGAGAATCGGCATAATCTGGATATTCATCCAGGAGGATACGTCGTGGCACCACTGTTCGGCATAGAGCGGATGGTGCTGGACTGTCACGATGAAATCGACCGTGGCGTCGGACGATGCTGCGGCGATAACCTTGCGGATCCAGGATTTCTGGGCGTCACTCTGCCCCTGGCTGTTAGAGTTCATAACAACAAAGAGAACGCGGCCGGCCTGGTAGGCGTAATATTCGGCCGAGCCACTCCGTATCCCCTGATATTCGATGTCGCCGTAGCCGGCGAAGTGTCCCTTGTAACAGTCGAGGTTGTTGTCGCCGCCAAAGTACTCGTGATTGCCAACGGCTGTCATAACCGACAGTGTCGGGGCGACAGTGCGCGACTTATAAATATGGACAGTGTCGTAGAGCGAAAGACGGCCGGTGTCGACCTGGTCGCCGACATTCATAACGAAATCGATATGGCGTTCCATCGGTCCCTCACCATATTTCTCCGCGACGGTCTGGCGGGCGCAGTTAAGAAGCCATTCGTAGTCGGAATGTTCGTTTCGCTGGTGGTCGCCGATCATCAGCACACGGACTACATCGCGGCTTCCGGCCTCGGGAAGAGTCCGGAAACAGTAGACGTCGCTGACGTTGTCGCCGCTTTCGACCCGGTAGAAATACTCGATGTTCGGCTCGAGATCCGCGATCTTCGCCGTGTTCCAGTAGTAGAAACCGTTCTTCAGAACGCTTGTCGTCGCCTCGACGGTCTTGTCGAGGCCAGTCTCCGAACTGCCGTAACGGACGATGGCCGTCCCGGGCTTCGAACTCGTTTTCCAGTTGACACAGACCGAACTGCTGCTCTTCATGTTCAGGTAGGGAAGCGTCGTCTCCGACAGTCCGGCGGGATGAACCGTCAGGCGGACCGCCTCGAAAGTCCCGTCGCCCCGGGCGACATAGTAGATGTCGGGATGGGTCTGCTCTTTGCCGTCGATCGTGACGGCCGCTCCTTCCGTCGTCACGACCTCCCGGAAACTCGAAATCTGATGGCGCGCACCGGCCGAAAATGCCGCCGCCGCAAACAGCAACGCAATCGTTGCTCTTGTTTTTTTCATTTTGAAGGGATTAGGTAAGAATATGACGTTAGAAAATTTGTTCGACAAAATTAGCATTATAATATAATTCGGTGTAATCCTGACCGGATTTTATCCTTTATTGACCAAACAGAACCAGACCGGCTGACGTTTCAAAACTATCTTTCCACTCTCTGGAACAAATATTCCGATTCCCGACCGTCAGCCCGGAACCGAATTAATTTGTAAATTTGCAAACAATATTAAGCCGAAAATTATGTCAGACAAGATACCAACCGATATAGAGGTCCGGGGTGCCCGGGTCCACAATCTGAAGAATATCGACATCGACATTCCGCTCGGCCGGATCGTCGGCATCGCCGGAGTGTCAGGCTCCGGAAAGTCGTCGCTCGCGCTCGGTGTGCTCTACGCCGAGGGATCGCGCCGATATCTCGAGGCGCTGTCGACATATACGCGCCGCCGAATGACCCAGGCCGCCCGCGCAGACGTCGACCAGGTTCTCTACGTCCCTGCTGCCCTCGCCCTCCACCAGCGCCCCGGCGTTCCGGGTATCCGAAGCACGTTCGGAACAGGAACCGAACTGCTGAACAGCCTGAGGCTGATGTTCTCCCGCCTGGCCTCGCACAGCTGCCCAAGGTGCGGACACTACCACGAACCGACGCTCGACGTTGCCGCCGAGCACGAACTGGTCTGCGCCAACTGCGGGAACCATTTCTACGGACCCGGAGCCGAGGACCTGGCATTCAACAGCGCCGGAGCATGCAAGAGATGCGGCGGAATCGGGACAATCATGGTCGTCGACCGCTCGACACTTGTCCCCGACGAGACCAAGACTATCGACGAGGGGGCCGTGGCGCCGTGGAACTCTCTGATGTGGTCGCTGATGGCCGACGTCTGCCGCGAGATGGGGGTCCGGACCGATGTCCCCTTCAACCAGTTGACCGACCGCGAACGCGACATCGTCTACAACGGGCCGTCCGAGAAAAAACATATTTTCTACAAAGCGAAGACATCGAACGTCGCGACCGAACTCGACTTTACATACTATAACGCCGTCCGCACCGTCGAGAACGCGCTGTCGAAGGTAACCGACGAAAAGGGAATGAAGCGGGTCGAGAAGTTTCTCAGAAGCGACATCTGTCCGGCCTGCCACGGCACGCGGCTTTCTGACGAGGCCCGCGCTCCCCGAATCGCCGGAATCAGGCTCAACAATGTCTGCGAGATGACGCTCGACGACGCGATCGAATGGGTCCGCCGCGTCCCGTCGACGCTCCCCGAAGATATGCGCCCGATGGCCTCGTCGATATGCGACTCGTTCCTGTCGACCTCCCGGCGCCTCGTCGATCTCGGCCTCGGTTATCTCAGCCTCGACCGCGCGGCGTCGACCCTCTCGACCGGCGAACGTCAGCGGATGCAACTCGCACGGGCTGTCAGAAACCGTACAACCGGGGTGCTCTACGTCCTCGACGAACCCTCGATCGGACTCCATCCGGCCAACATCTCCGGGCTTACCGGCGTCATGGACGACCTGATTGCCGACGGAAACTCCGTCGCGCTTGTCGACCACGATGTCCAGATTCTCTCCCACGCCGACTGGCTGATTGAGATGGGCCCCGGAGCCGGGTCGGACGGAGGCCGGGTTGTCTGTCAGGGTCCGCTCGCCGAGGTCGAGGCCGACAAGTTGTCGCTGATCGGGCCGTTCCTGGCCGGGGCCGAACAAACCGAGGTCATTCCGCGCGTCGCTCCCGGCGAGCTGTTCTCCCTCGGGACAATCGAGATGTCGACTGACGCGATCCATACCGTCAGACCGCTCCAGGTCCGGATCCCGAAAGGACGGCTCACGGTCGTCACCGGCGTCTCCGGTTCGGGCAAGACGACAATGGTGCTCGAAAGCCTCGTTCCGGCGCTCGGGGCGGCAGTCGATGGCAAACCGCTTCCGGCCCACGTACGCGCTGTAAAAGCCGACGGGATCGAACATATCAAACTGATCGATTCGACCCCGATCGGGGCCAACGTACGCTCGACCGTAGCGACCTACGCGAACGTCCACGACGACCTTCGGAAAATATTCGCCCGAACCCCCGACGCGAAGCAACGCGGCCGAAAAGCCGGCGACTTTTCCTACAACACCGGCTCGCTCCGCTGCCCTGTCTGCGACGGAACGGGACAGGTCAGCCTCGACGTCCAGTTCCTCCCTGACGTCGATATCCCCTGCCCCGAATGCCATGGCAGCCGATACTCGGCCGAAGCAGCGCTGATCCACTGCCACACCCGCAGCGGTGACGACTTCACGATGCCTGCCATCATGGCGACGGACATCCGGAAGGCAATTCCGCTCTGCGACGATTTCCGGACCCTCAGACAGCGCATGAAGACTCTCGACGACCTCGGGCTCGGCTACCTGACCCTCGGCGAAGCGACGACCAGCCTCTCAGGGGGGGAAGCCCAGCGCCTGAAACTCGCCTCGGAGATGGGACGCGAACAGAGCGATTCGGTCTTTGTCTTCGACGAACCGACAATCGGACTCCATCCGCTCGATGTCCGGAAACTGCTCGAAGTGTTCAACCATCTTCTTCAGGCCGGAGCGACGGTCATCGTAATCGAACACGACCTCGACGTCATCCGGAACGCAAACTATATAATCGACATGGGCCCCGGCGGCGGCGAATCCGGCGGACGCATCGTCGCCACAGGATCCCCCGCCGATATCGCCGCATCGAAAGAAAGCATAACCGGCAAATTTATCAAACCGAAATGACATCCGAAAAGACCCTGATCATTCCCGACGTCCACGGACGTTCCTTCTGGCGGACAGCTGTCGGACAACACCCCGGCATCCCGACAATCTTCCTCGGGGACTACACCGACCCCTACCCTTTCGAACGGATCTCTTCCCGCGAGACTATCGACGGCTTGAGGGATATTGTCGACCTAGCCCGAACCAACCCAAACGTCACCCTGCTGATGGGAAACCACGACCTCCACTATCTCTGCGACTTCGGAGAAGCATGTCGTCTCGACTACGACAACTTCGACGAAATCAGAGGAGTACTCCGCGACAACCTCGACCTCTTCCGGATTGCCGAACTGCGCGAAACCGGCGGGAAACGGATCCTCTACAGCCACGCCCCGATTCTCGACGGCTGGATGAAAGCAGTCGGCATGACCGGCACTCCCGAAGAGATTGTCGGCCAGTTGAACACGATGCTTTCCAGGATAGGCACAACCCCCTGGACAGTCGAATCGAACCTCGGACAAATTTCGAAATACCGCGGAGGATATGACTACTACGGATCACCCGTCTGGGCCGACCTGCGCGAAGTGACCGACTTCAACACAACCCCCGGAGTCGACCTGTCGGTGTTCGGACACACCCAGTTGCAGACCGGACCCTACGTCCGACCCCGCTACGCCTGCCTCGACTGCCGCCGCGCCTTCCTGCTGACACCCGAACTGACCTTCGAAGATGTTTGACATCCCCCTCCTGAGAACCAATCGCTTCCATCAACCAAACAAAAATTCCGAGGAAAAAATTTTGGCATCTCAAAAAACATTCGTAATTTTGCACCCGAAACAAACGCCTCAGGCATCCCGGTCCTATAGCTCAGTCGGTTAGAGCACCTGACTCATAATCAGGGAGTCCTTGGTTCAAGCCCAAGTGGGACCACCGATTGAGAATCAAGCAGTTACGAATCAAATCGTAGCTGCTTTTCTTTTGTCTTGAACACAAATTTGAACACAACTCCGCGCCATCTGTGTTCAGAACATATTTTCGGTGTCGCGAACTATCATAGAGTATCGGTTGTTAGATGTTTTAGGTGTTATTGAGTGCCAAAATTTCATAATAGACATTAAAATTTCTTAAGTTGTTATATTAACGTACGCGCGCGCGTAGATA
>JAMPGR010000009.1 GCA_023663805.1 Clostridium sp.
CGAGAATGTTCGACGCCCGGTTGCTGCGCGACGAGGGGTAGCCCCAGAAGTCGGCCGTCTCGCGGGTGTCGGAGTTTTCGTTGATGTATGTGAAACTGCGCTGGTCGACGATTTTATCGTCGGCAGTTATGGTGACGGAGCGGAGTCTGTAGCGGCGTCCGATCTGTCGCTGGTTAAGTTCAGCCCGGCGGATTTCCCGCCCGGTATGGTTGCGGAGAGTGATCTGGCTCAGGTGGGTGCGGCACGAGACCTTCGCGTCGCTCAATCCGATTATATTCCACGTCAGTTCGGCGGTTCCGGTGCGGGAGGCGATGCGTGTCTGGTAGGGCTCGTCGCTGATAGTCACCGAGCGTGTTGTCGGGGAGTAGACATCCGACCCTGACGAGACGTGGTGGTTGCTGATTGACACGCCGACTCCGCTGCTTGCTTCCAGTATTGTAGAAACTGACGGGAGTGTCCCGTACTCGAAGGTGACACGGTCGGCCGACATCGCCGGTTCGACGGCGGTCAGATGCCACGAGGCGATGTAGTCATATTCAGTGCCTGATCCGGTCGACCCAGACAGACTCCCCTCCGACAGTTTGAAGCGGCGGTTCTCGTGCTGTTTGAATTCGTAGCGGTTACCCTGAAAGTCCGTAACAACAAAGTCGCCGTCACCGTCGTGTTCAATCCGGCACTTCTCGTTGTTCGTCAGGATTATCCTGTCTGTATTGTCTATAAAAAAGACAACGCTCAGCCCCGGGAGGGAGAGCGTATAGCGGTCGGCTCCACTGTCGACCGCGTTGCGGTTTATGTCGGCGAGCAGTTGTACACTCTTTGTCTCAGACCGGCTCCAGTCGTTCTCCTTCGGCGTTCCCGGCTGGTCGGGCAAACCGACAACCGCGCGGGAGATACACCCTCCGGCGTTCAGTGTCCAGCCGACACCGACCGGACCCTCGTTGCGCCCGACCTGTATCCCGCCGGTCTGGTACTCGAGCGAGACCGACAGCGGATAACTGCCGACCGTCCACTGCACCAGCGGAACCGACACGCTTGCAATCCCCGAGGCATACGAGACATCGCAATCGTTGTAGCGCGCCATCTCGGCCGGCTGCGGCGACGGCTGCGTCACCTTGTCGGCCGGCAGCGACAACATCTGCGGAACCCCGCCTCCCGTAACATCCGCCCGTAGTCCGAACTGCCCGGCCAGCAGTAAAACAACTAACAAGACGAAGCGGATTCGATGGATTATATTCCAGAGATGAAGAGACATAGATCGACGGTTCGCTTGATTTTCGAGCCCAAAATAAGAAGGGGACCGATTCAGCAGTTTCAGTTAGCGACGAAGCCGGGCATGGGGGTCGAGGCGCTGGAGACGGCCTGGTAGCAACGGGCAAACTGGCGGACGAAAGCCAGGGTCGACGCCGAGGGGGATTCGAGCAGCGAGGGCTCGGGGATCATGGTTTCTTCTTCGAAACTTCCAAGACGGCATTCGGAGGCGCGGTCAAGGTCGTTGGCATGATGTGATGTAGAGGTTGATTGCATAGGCAATTCGGGGATTTTGTTTTGAACGGTAATTTAGTTTAGGGGTGAATTCCGGTTGAATTCACTGATATAACGAACGTAACGGCCCGGGTATTGTGTCGATTGCTAAAAAAAGTGCAGAACCGGGCCGACAACGTCGAAAAAAGAAAATATTGTGTAGGGAATGTTAAATTTCGCGAAATAATAATCGGAACGTTTTGCCGTTTAAGAAAGAATGCGTAACTTTGTATTCGGAAATCAAACAAACCAACCCCTAATCTCGACAAAAAAACAATAACACAACAACTAAAACCCTCTGCAGCCTATAAGCCTACCTCTACTCTAATCAAAAAACCGAAACTTAATGCAGAAACTGACCGAGCTGACCGACGCCATGTTGGTCAAAGCTTATGCCGAAGGCAACAATCAGGCGTTCGACACCTTGTTGAAAAGGTACGAGAACCGGATTTATACATACATAAACAACACAGTCCATAACCCGGACCTGGCGAACGATATCTTTCAGGAGACCTTCGTCAAGGCCATCACGACAATCAAACAGAACCGCTACTCCGAAGATGGAAAATTCGGATCGTGGCTGACACGTATCGCCCATAACCTGATCATCGACTACTACCGCCAGGAGAAAGCCGAGAACACAGTCGCGGCCGACAACGGCGAAGTCGACTTGCTGAACCGCCGCGAACTGAGCGACATCAACATCGAGGACATCCTCGTCGACCAGCAGATCATGGCCGACGTGCGCCGTATCGTCGACGCCCTCCCCGAGACACAGCGCGAGGTGCTCGACATGCGCTTCTACCGCGACATGTCGTTCAAGGAGATCGCCGAGGCGACAAACGTCAGTATCAACACCGCCCTCGGACGTATGCGCTACGCAATCATGAACATGCGCCGAATCGCCCGCGAGAACAACATCGCCCTGTCATACTGAAATACTGACGACATCATCAGCCGCGGAAACGCCGCCCGGCCATTCGTCAGGTTCGGCACACGCTTCGACTCCACGATACAACTACGACACTCCCCTTCCCATATCAGTTATGGTGAAGGGGTTTCATATTTCGAACAAACAGACAAAAAAAATGGAGGCCATAGATTCACATCCGGACCTCCATAATTTCACTATACAATTATTAATCATACTATTAATCAGGCTCTTCCATTAACTCGGCGAATTCCATCAGGTAAGCCTTGATGAAGCCGTCGAGTTCGCCATCCATGACGCCGTTGACATCGGCTGTCTGGTAGCCCGTACGGTGGTCTTTGACGCGGCGGTCATCGAACACATAACTGCGAATCTGCGAGCCCCATTCGATTTTCATCTTTCCGGCCTCGACTTTCGCCTGTTCCTGCAGGCGGTGCTGCAGTTCCTTGTCATACAGGATCGAACGCAACTGGCGCATCGCGTTCTCTTTATTTTTCGGCTGGTCGCGCGTCTCGGTGTTCTCAATCAGAATCTCCTCTTTCTCCCCGGTGTAGGGGTCGGTGAACTGATATCGCAGACGGACACCCGACTCAACCTTGTTGACATTCTGTCCGCCGGCACCTCCGGAACGGAACGTGTCCCACGACAGCAAGGCCGGTTCGACCTTGACTTCGATCGTGTCGTCGACCAGCGGGGTGACGAATACCGACGCGAACGATGTCATTCGCTTTCCCTGGGCGTTATAGGGGGAGACACGGACGAGACGGTGGACACCGTTTTCGCTCTTCAGGTAGCCGTAGGCAAAATCCCCTTCGACATTGATCGTACAGGATTTTATTCCGGCTTCGTCCCCCTCGAGAAGGTTCGCAACGGAGACCTTGTAGCCCTTCTTTTCGCACCAGCGCATATACATTCTCATCAGCATCTGGGCCCAGTCCTGGCTCTCTGTGCCGCCGGCTCCGGAGTTGATCTTCAGGACGACGCCCATTTTGTCCTCCTCGCGGCGAAGCATGTTGCGCAGTTCGAGATTCTCGATCTTTTCGATCGTCGAGGCATACATCTGGTCGAGTTCGGCCTCTTCGACCAGGTCCTCCTTCAGGAAGTCCCAGGCGAGCTGGAGTTCGTTGCAGGCCTTGTCGATTTCTTCGTAGCCTTCGACCCACGCCTGAAGATCCTTTATCTTCTTCATCTGGGCCTGGGCTTCGGCGGGGTGTTCCCAGAAGTCGGGCACATGGGTGCGCAACTCCTCTTCTTCTATCTGGATTTTCTTGTTGTCGACGTCAAAGATACCTCCTCAACGCGAGCTTGCGTTCAAAAGTCTCTTTTAATTGTTCTTGTGTAATCATTTCGTTATTCTCTTATTCGGTTTCAGACCGCAAATTTACGACATTTTCCCGAAACGGCTATGATGTGACGCTCTCTTTTTGTATTTTTGCACACCGAAACGACACGACATACATCCATATATGAACAGATCTGATTTCGAAATAATGGCCCCGGTCGGGAGTTACGAATCGCTCCACGCCGCCATCTCGGCCGGCGCCGACGCCGTCTACTTCGGCGTCGAAGGACTCAATATGCGCTCCCGTTCGTCGGTCAACTTCACCCTCGAGGATCTGGCCGAAATCGCCCGGATCTGCGCCGGGGCAGGCCTGAAAAGTTATCTGACGGTCAATACCGTTGTCTACGACGAGGATATCTACCATATGCGCCGGATAATCGACGCCGTCGCCCGCTCGGGAATATCAGCCATTATCGCCAGCGATATGGCAGCGATCGAATATGCCCGCTCCGTCGGGGTCGAGGTCCATATCTCGACCCAGGTCAACGTCTCGAACAGCGAGGCTGTTCGCTTCTATGCCCGCTACGCCGACGTCATGGTCCTCGCCCGCGAACTGAACCTCGACCAGGTCGCCCGTATCAGCCGGATGATCTCCGAAACCGGACTGACCGGTCCCGGCGGACGGCCTGTCCGCCTCGAGATGTTCTGCCACGGTGCGCTATGCATGGCCGTTTCCGGTAAATGCTACCTGAGCCTCCACGAGATGAACTCGAGCGCAAACCGCGGCGCCTGCACCCAGATCTGCCGCCGCGGCTACACAGTTCGCGACCGCGAGACCGGCGACGAACTCGAGGTAGACAACAAATATATCATGTCGCCGAAAGACCTGAAGACAATCCATTTTCTAAACAAGATGGTCGACGCCGGGGTGACGGTTTTCAAAATCGAGGGGCGCGCCCGCGGTCCGGAGTATGTCTACACGGTCGTACGCGCCTACAGCGGGGCGCTACAGGCAATCTGCGACGGGAATTTCACCGAGGAGAAGATCGAAGCCTGGGACCGCCAGTTGGCGAAGGTCTTCAACCGCGGATTCTGGAACGGCTACTACCTCGGACAGCGTCTCGGGGAATGGTCGGCGAAATACGGCTCGTCGGCGACGCGCGTCAAGCGCTACGCCGCAAAGGGTGTCCGATGGTTCCCGAACATCGGCGTCGGGGAGTTCAGGATGGAGAACGGCGAACTCCATGTAGGCGACGAAATCGTCATCACGGGTCCGACAACCGGAGCGCTGATTCTGACGGTCGAGGAGATACGCGTCGGGCTCGAGCCGGTCGAAGTCGCGCGCAAAGGGGAGAGTTTCTCCCTGAAAGTTCCGGCGAAGATACGTCCGAGCGACCGGCTCTACGTCTGGGAGGAGACCGGCCTGTAACGGCCGCCTCCCGGCCACCACTCGCCTGAGCGGCAGGCCGCGCCCCTATCATCAGTAGTTATAATTCTATACTTTACAGCGGGGCCGCGACGAGTTGTCGTCGCGGCCCCGCTACCTTGTTCAGTCTTTCGCAGGTCAAACTTCGAAGCCTGCCTTACGGAGAGCCTGCTTGATCTCCTCGATATGGGTCTCGTTGCGGGTCTCCATCTCGATATGGAGTTCACAGCCGTTAATGCCGGTATTGGCGTTCAGACGGTCGTGGTTGACGGCGAGGATGTTCGCGCCGAGTTCGCCGATGATGCTGCAGACTTTCGACAACTGGCCCGGCTTGTCGCTCAGGGCGACGGTCAGCGTACAGTCGCGCCCGCCCTTGACAAGACCGCGGGTGATGACTCGGTTGAGGCTGGTGACGTCGATGTTACCGCCCGAAACGAGGCAGACAACCTTCTTTCCTTTGACGGGAACCTTGTTGAACATCGCGGCCGCTACCGAAACTGCGCCCGCGCCTTCGGAGACAAGTTTATGCTGTTCGATTAGCGCGAGGATCGCCGCGGCAATCTCATCTTCCGAGACCGTCACGATATCGTCGACATACCGCTGGCACATCTCGAAGGTATTGACTCCCGGCTCCTTGACGGCGATACCGTCGGCGATTGTCGAGACGTTGTCGAGACGCACGCGCTCTCCCTCTTTGACCGACTCGACCATAGAGGGGGCTCCCTCGGCCTGAACTCCGTAGACTTTGATGTCGGGCTTCAGGGTCTTCAGGGCGAAAGCAACACCGGAGATCAGACCGCCGCCGCCTACCGGAACGATAACTGCGTCGACATCGGGCATCTCCTCGAGGATTTCGAGACCGATTGTTCCCTGTCCTGCGATCACTTTCGGATCGTCGAAGGGATGAACAAACGTATAGCCGTGTTTCTCTTTCAGCTCGAGAGCCTTCGCGTAGGCGTCATCGTAGACCCCGGGGACGAGGCAGACTTCTGCACCGAGGGCGCGGGTTGCCTGGATTTTCGAAATCGGGGCTCCGGCGGGTAGACAGATGAGGGCTTTGATGCCGTTGTGGGCCGCGCCGAGCGCGACACCCTGTGCGTGGTTCCCGGCGGAGCAGGCGATAACGCCGCGCTCCTTCTCGTCGTCGGTCAACTGGGAGATTTTGTAGTACGCACCGCGAAGTTTGAACGATCCGGTATACTGCAGATTTTCAGGTTTTAGATAGACCTGCGATTCGGGATTCAGTTTTGTGACCCCGATCAGATGGGGGTGACGGGCAACATCCTTCAGGACTTTTGCGGCGTTGAACACCTCCGAGATTTCTAATTCGGCCATGGTTATATGATATATGAAGTATTGTTCTTTTCGGCAAAATTACCACTTATATTCGAAACACCGGCCTTATGAGCGGAAAAATTTCGTCAGAGCGGCAGTCAGATTCCGCTCGGCGACCCCGGGGTCCATCGCCTCGGCCAGTGGCATACCGGCCGGCGTTGTCTCGACGCAGGCTTCGAAACCAGCCGCGAGCAGCAGTTCGCAGTCGCAGACCTTTCCAGCCAGGGCTATACAGCGGCTTCCGCGAGCAACAGCGCGACGCATCACCCCCAGCGGTGCCTTGTTTCGAAGAGTCTGTCGGTCGATACGCCCCTCGCCGGTAACGACCAGAGTAGAAGGCCCGACCAGCCTGTCGAACCCTGCGCAGTCGAGCACCATGTCGATTCCACGCCGGAGCCTTCCGCCGAGACATCCTGCGAAGGCCGCTCCCAGGCCTCCGGCCGCTCCGGCGCCCGGCTCGGCCGACACCTTCCGTCCGGCATAGCGGTCGAGAACCTGTCCGAAGGACTCCATTTCGCTCTCAAGCTGTCGCGCCGTCGCGGCCGATGCACCCTTCTGCTGAGAAAACATCAGCGAGGCCCCGGCCGGTCCGCAAAGGGGGGAGTCGACGTCGCATACAACCGTGAAACCGATTCCACAGATCAGGTCCGGCGCCTCGATCCGGGCGATCTGACCGAGAGTCAGCGGAGTCGGGACGAAAAGAGAGCCGTCGGTCCGACAAAAACGGAATCCGAGTTCGGCGAGCATCCCTGTTCCGCCGTCGTTAGTCGCCGAACCGCCTAGTCCAACAATAAATTCGGTCACACCGCGGGCGATACACATCTTTATTATCTGCCCGATTCCGCGCGTGGTTGTCAGGGTCGGATCGCGCCGGGAGTCGTCGAGAAGAGTCAAGCCGCAGACAGAGGCCGAATCGAAGATACAGAGGCGGGAGTCGGGCGAAAGATAAATCGCAGATTCGATTTCATCACCAGCCGGGCCGCAGACGCGGACCAGCCAGGGCCGGGCACTGCAGATCGCCGCCAGGGCCCGCGCTGTCCCCTCCCCTCCGTCGCCGAGAGCAATCTGCCGGACCGGAGTCCCGGGCCAGACTGCGGCGACCGCGGCGACTACGGCGCTGTTGGCCTCTTCGGAGGTCAGCGACCCTTTGAACGAATCGCATGCAGCGACAACAGTATCGGGAGGGGTGACAGGCATTTTATTTTTCATAGTCCGAGATCAGACCGTCGGTCACCTTGACCGTCATACTCGCGAGAGTCCCCATATCGAGGAACTCGACGCGATACCAGCCGTTCCCACGTGGCGTTACGGAGATGACGACCGACTGTCCGTCGCCATCCTGGGCATCGGTCCGGAATTCCCAGAACGCGTAGCCCGTTCCGTCGAAAGTCTCGGAATAGATACGGCTGAGCCGCTGAAGCAACGCTGGAGAACAGACGCTCTCGGCATACATGACATCCGGACCTTCGAGCACACAACGCCTGTAGAACTCGCCGACCCGCCAGGCGGCCTGCTGCTCGGCAGCATTCTCGCTTACGACCGGCCCCGGCTTCAGTTCGACGGTATCGACGGCCGAAGAGGAGTCATCCTCGCTGTCGGCCGCGGCATTAGCGCAAGAGACCATCGTGGCCGCCGCCACTATAATCGTCGGGAGTAGGTATCGGATTTTCATCGTTCTATGGCATTTATTACTTTTTCCGTCGCTAAGTTAACATATATCGCCGGAAAAACAGCAAAAAGTCTCTGAATTATCGCAACAATGTATCAGGTTCGAAACATATGTGACAATCCGGAAACCATCTAGCGTTAAAAAGTGTTTAGAAAAGAAAAACATTTTACTATTATGAGCGACAGCAATTCGACCGGCCTCGCCGGATTCATATTTTCTATAATGGCACTCCTGTTCGGCTGGGTGCCCTATCTTGGAGGTTTTCTCTGGCTGCTCGGAGCGGTATTCTCCTGTTGCGGCCTTGCCCGGCCGCCGCGCGGTTTCGCTCTCGCAGGCTTTCTTGTCAGTTTCGGCTGGATCATCGCCTTCCTGATTGTCGGCGTCCTTGCCGGAACGATGGCGTCGATGACTCTGTGGCCATATTATATGTGGTAGAAAATTTGTTTGGCGGTTTCGGGGGTTTTTCGTAATTTTGGCGATTATGGCGAGAATTGACCAGATGACCGTTCAGCGAATCCTCGACACCGCCGACATCGTCGATGTCGTCGGGGAATTCGTCACGCTCCGGCGGCGGGGTTCCAACTACATGGGACTCTGTCCGTTCCATAACGAACGTACGCCGTCGTTCTCTGTTTCGAAGGCCCGCGGAATCTGTAAGTGCTTCAGTTGCGGCAAAGGGGGGAACGTCGTCAATTTCCTGATGGAGATCATGCAGATCTCCTATGGCGAGGCTCTCCGATGGCTCGCAAAACGCTACGGCATCGAGATCGTCGAGAAAGAACTGACCGAAGAGGAGCGCCAGTTCCAGATCAGGCGCGAAGGACTCCAGTCGGTCGTCAGACTCGCCGCCGAAAACGCCGCGACAATTTATAACGGCGACGAGGGACGGACGATCCGCGCGACGATGCTCTCCGCCGGAATCACCCCCGCGGTTACCGCGGCCTTCAATGTCGGACTGACTCCCAATCCGGCCGGATTCATCGCCCTGGCGAAATCGCGCGGTTTCTCCGACAGCATTATCTCCGGCGCCGGATTCTCCGACACGGTCCCCGCCGCCGGACAGATCCTGCTCCCCGCGACGAGCCGCTACGGCAAGGAGATCGCCCTCTGCTGCTGGGATCCGGCAACACCCGGCGATTTTGCGACCTTCGGTCCGGAGACGATCTTCAAGGCCGACGACGAACTGATCGGCATCGCCCAGGCCCGCCGCGAGGCGGCAAAATCGGGCGTCATGGTCGTCACAACCATCCCCGCCGACCTGCTCCTCCTCGCCTCCTCGGGAGTGACCAACGCCGTCGCCCTCCCGACTCCGGGATTCTCCGAGCGACGCATCGAGACGATACGCCGCTTCGCCCGCGAGGTTGTCCTCCTGTTGCCACGCCCGATGTTCTGGGACGCATACCGGACAATGGAGAGCGCTAACGCGCTGCTCCGGGCCGGGGTGTCGGTCCGCGTCGCGCCGGTGCCACCAAACATGACTGCGGCCGAGTTCGCCGCCGCCAGCGACTCCGACACCGTCGCCGCCACCGCCGGCGACAGCGCCGTCGATATCGTCAGTTACAAACTCGCGAACCTCACTCGCGCCGCCGGCCGCGCCGCCAATGCCGCTGCCGTCAGATATATGCGCGCCGACCTGACGGCGACTCTCGCCTCCGTCACCGACGCTATCCTACGAGAGATCTACGAATCGACCGTCGCCGAAGCGCTCGGCATCTCCGTCGACCAGCTCCGCCACGAAACCAGAGGGTCCAATCCGCCGCTATGATCCAGGGTCAGCAAATCTCCGAACTACTGCGCAAGGCCGACATGAGAGCTGTCGCCGGACGCTATGTCAACCTCGTCGAACGGGGCGACGGGATCGTTGGACTCTGTCCGTTCCACCGCGCCGACACGATGACCCTGATCGTCGATCCGACATCGATGACCGCCTCCTGCAGCCAGTGCGGCCGGACGCTCGGCCCGGTCGACCTCGTCATGGAAGCGGACCACACAGACTATGAAGGCGCCGTCAGGCGGATCCTCGCGACCGTCGCCGACTCTGACAACACAACCGACCCAGCGGAAGAAGAGGAATCCGCTGTCGACACCGCCGCGAAGATATTCAGTGCAAACGAGTTCGCCGTCACCCACTTCAGCCGTACGCTCCTCGACACCCCCGAGGGGCGCGATATCGGACTCGCCTACTTCCGCGAGCGCGGCGTCAGCGACGAGATGATCGCCCGGTTCGCCCTCGGCTATTCCTCCCAGAAACGGAATCTCTTCTCCGCCGAGGCTGTCGCCGCCGGACATGAAGCGCAGACACTGACAACGGCCGGACTCTCCGTCGCCGCCGAAAACGGCGACCTCTTCGACCGCTATCGCGGACGCGTCGTCTATCCGATCTTTACCGTCACCGGACGCCCCGTCGCCTTCGGGGCCCGCACGCTCCGGACCGACAAGGAGGTCGCGAAATATGTCAACTCGCCCGAGAGCGTCGTCTACAGCAAGAGCAACGAACTCTACGGACTCTATCAGGCGCGCGAGGCGATCGTCGAGGCCGACCGCTGTATACTCGTCGAGGGATACATGGATGTCATCTCGATGTATCAGGCGGGAATCCGGAACGTCGTCGCCTCCTCCGGAACGTCGCTGACCGAAGGGCAGGTGTCGCTGATCAAACGCTTCACCAACCGAATCACCGTCATCTACGACGCCGACGCCGCCGGCATAAAGGCCTCGGTCCGCAGCATCGATATGCTCCTCGGCGCCGACTTCACGATGGATATCGTCTCGCTCCCCGAGGGTGAGGACCCCGACAGTTTCGCCCGGACCCACACTAAAGAGCAGATCGAGCGATATCTGGCCGACAACGCGATCGACTTCGTCGGGTTCAAACTCCGGCTCGCCGCCGACCGTATAGACCGCGACCCGATCGAACGCTCGCGCGTCATCGCCGACATCGTCTCCTCGATCACCCTGATTCCCGACAAACGCGCGATTCGCCATTTCGTCAAAGTCACTTCGGTTCGCGTCGGCGTAACCGAAAAAATGCTCCAGCAGCAGGTCTCGAAACGTATCGCAGAGAACCGCTCGCGCCGCCCGTCGGCTTCTGTCGCCACAGGTCCGGGACTCCCGGATTTCGACTCCGACTACGCCGACGCCCTCGCCGGCGACAATCGCCGGACGGTGTCGAAAGATGCAGCGGCTCTCAGACCGTTCGAGCGGGAGGTCGTCGGACTGGTGCTCCGGAATGCCCTCTCCTTTTTCTGCGACCTGACCGACGAGAATCTCGAAGTGACCGGCTCGATGAATCTCTTCGAGTATGTCGACTCGGCGATGCGCGACGATTCGCTCGAATTCACCAACCCCGACTTCCGCGACCTCTTCGAAAAGATACGCCGCGTTGTCGCCTCGGCCGACGACGAGACGCTCCGTCCCTACCGCACCGACGCCGACCTCCTGCGCGAGAGAATCATGGCCGACGGACTCGAACAACTGCGCTCGGCCGAGGATCAGTCGCTCCAGTCGCTCCAGGCCGGCGAGGAACTTCTCGCCCAGCGCGCCGAGGCTGAATCGACCGCGCGATACGACGAACTAGTCCGCACCCACGCCGGACGCGCGCTGATGTTCAGCCCCGACCAGCCGACACGCCATCTCGTCGCCGAACTGATGGTCCCCCACCAGCGCCTCAGCCGGATCCACTCGCGCGGCACGGCCGTCGTCGAGACCGAGGCTGACCGCCTCGTCGACCTGACGGTCCACACACTTTCGGCGCTGAAATATGCCGTCGTACAATGCCGCATCGCCGACCTACACACGCTGATACGCCAGGCGTCGGCCGCGAAAGACTATGACCGCGCGCTCGCCCTGATGGCCGACCGCCGCGACCTCGACCAGATCAAACGCGAACTCGCCGGCTATATCGGCGACATCGTGATAGCCCCCCGCCACAAAGATTTATAAGATTTATAAGACTTATAAGACTTATAAGACTTATAAAATTTATAAGATTTATAATCTCTCTAAAACTTATTTTTCGTAAATTTGTCGGTCGAAGTCTAAACCGAACTGCGATGAACGACAAGGTAAAACCGAAAAAGGCTCTTGGACAGCACTTTCTGACCGATCTGTCGGTCGCCAGGCGTATCGCCGCGACCCTCGATGACTACGCCGGAACGCCGGTCGTCGAGGTCGGCCCCGGCATGGGGGTGCTGACGCAGTTCCTCCTCGAGGCGGGCCACGACGTCAAAGTCGCCGAAATCGACCGCGAAAGCGTCGCATATCTCGAGCGCAACTTCCCCGGACTCGAAGGGCGTATCGTCGAAGGTGACTTCCTCCGCGAAGAGCTCGGCAGTTTCTTTCCCGGCGCCGGAAAAATCTGCGTCATCGGAAACTACCCCTACAATATCTCGTCGCAGATTTTCTTCCATATACTCGACTACCGCGACCTCGTCACGTGCTGCTCCGGAATGCTCCAGCGCGAGGTCGCCGAACGTCTCGCCGCCCCCGAAGGGTCGAAGACGCGCGGAATCCTCAGCGTCCTGCTCCAGGCGTGGTATGACGTCGAATATCTCTTCACGGTCAGCGAAAATGTCTTTAATCCCCCGCCGAAGGTCAAAAGCGGCGTGATCCGCATGCGCCGCAACGGCGCGACGGACCTCGGCTGCGACGAACGCCTCTTCAAGACCGTCGTCAAGACAACCTTCGGCCAGCGTCGCAAAACGATACGCAACAGCCTCCGCGGACTCCTTCCCCCCGGAGCCGCGATGCCCGACTCCCCCCTGCTGGGCCTCAGGCCCGAGCAGTTGTCGGTCGCCCAGTTCGTCGAACTGACTCTCCTCGTCGCCGAATCAAGAAACTTGTCAGCCGATAAGTTATGAGAGAATATACACCCGACTTCCTCGAAAACCTGCGGAAACTGATTGCCGACAACGACGAGACGCAGGCGCGGGAGATTCTCTCCGATCTCCACCCCGCCGACATCGCCGAACTATTCCGCGACCTCGACCTCGACCAGGCCGAGTATCTCAACAAACTCCTCGACGGCGAGACTGCCGCCGAGGTCCTGATGGAACTCGACGAGGACGACCGCCGCAAACTCCTCCAGAACATGCCCGCCGAGGAGATTGCCAAGCAGTTTATCGACCACCTCGACACCGACGACGCCGTCGACATCATCCAGGAACTCGACGAGGAGGAGCGCGACGAGGTCCTGTCTCATATCGACGACGTCGAGCAGGCCGGCGACATCATCGACCTTCTGAAATATGACGAGGACACGGCCGGCGGTCTGATGGGCACCGAGATGATCGTCGTCAACGAGAACTGGTCGATGCCGGAATGCATAAAGGAGATGCGCCTCCAGGCCGAAGACAAGGACGAGATCTACTATGTCTACGTCGTCGACAACGACTACCGCCTCCGAGGCATCCTCCCGCTGAAGACCCTGATCACCCACCCCTCGGTCTCGAAAATCAAGCATGTCATGGAGACCGACCCCGTCTCGGTCAAGGCCGACACCCCGATCGACGAAGTCGCCCTCGACTTCGAAAAATATGACCTCGTCGCGATGCCGGTCGTCGACTCGATCGGACGACTCGTCGGGCGCATCACGGTCGACGACGTGATGGACCAGGTCCGCGAATCGACCGAGCGTGACTACCAGCTGGCCTCGGGTCTGTCGTCTGACGTCGAGACCGACGACTCGCTGTTCACCCAGACGAAGGCACGCCTCCCATGGCTCCTGATCGGCATGCTCGGCGGCATCGGAAACTCACTGATCCTCGGCAACTTCGAGGAGGGTCTCGCGATGGATCCGACCCTCGCGCTGTTTATTCCCCTGATCGGCGGTACGGGAGGGAACGTCGGAACGCAGTCATCGGCTATCGTTGTTCAGGGCCTGGCAAACGGCTCGATGGATCTGAAGAATTCCGCGCGCCAGTTGTTCAAGGAACTCGGCGTCGGCCTGATCAACGGATGTATCATCTCCCTGCTCGTTCTGCTCTACAACCTGATCAAATTCGGCGGGACCCACCAGGTCACGACCTTCGCCGTTTCGCTCTCGCTGATGTCGGTCGTTCTGTTCGCGTCGGTCTTCGGAACATTCGTACCGCTGACGCTCGAGCGCTTCAAGATCGACCCCGCCCTGGCAACCGGCCCCTTCATCTCGATCACAAACGACATCATCGGCATGTTCATCTACATGTCGATCAGCACGGCCCTGATGGCCATTCTCGGATAACCGCTATGGGAGAACTGTTTCGAAAACTCGCCCGCTCCGCCGCAAAAGCCGCCGCCCGCAAGGCCGTAGTGACCCTACATCGTCATCGTATCGCCGCCCATGCCGCGACGGCCGGAGACCTGCAGCGCGGAGAAGTCTCTGTCGGCGACTTCCTGACAATCGGCGGCACCCTCGGAATCGTCGCGACGCTCTCCGACGACAGACGCCACGGCATCATGATTCCGCCAAGAATCTACCGGGAGATGTTCGCCCACGATTTCAAATATGACCCCTACCTCGGAGAGAATGCCTGCAGCGGAGAATTCCGGACCGGAGCATATTCCCGATCCGACGGCCCGGCGAACACTTCGCTGCTGGAACGCTATGGCGACGCCGCCCGTATGGCCGGAAAAAACGGCGAAGGATGGTACCTGCCCGCAATCGAAGAACTGAAACAAATACTTTCCGATTCGGAGTTTCCTGACGTACTCGCCTCGCTCGAGTCCTACACCGACGGTATCCGGCTGAGCGGCGAAGACCTGACGGTCTGGTCGTCGACAGACCTCGAGAACGACGAATACTACATGGCCCTGACCGCCGTCAGACCCCCCGGCGGTACAGTCACCGAACACCCCCGCGGCAAAATCGAGCGCTACTACGTCATCCCCGTCAAGCCGTTCTGACCCCGCGCCGGCGGGCCAATTTTTCAGTTTCTTTCAATAATCCCGAAAAACATAGTTGATATAACCTATCTCACTCTGCAACTGAGTTTTTCTTGTCACCTATTTTACAAAAATGACAGTTATGCCAATTATTTTAAATTTAAATTTGCGAGACGGGTTCATGCGGCACCACAAAGTTACTTATGTTGTCGGCAAGGGTTTATTGACAATGGCCTAATTGACCATGGACAATTCCATTCGAGCAATCGCCTCCTGTATTTGTCTATGTTGCTCAGCCTCCTTTTCAAGGCGTTTGAGGTAGACATCGATGAAGTCTTCATTGTTTGAAAGCATATGCCATACGGCAACAAGAATTTTGCGGGCGATAGCCTGCAATATGCAAGAAACGAGCATCGCTGCCGCCCCATGGCGCTTAGTATTACGAAGTCATTGTAGACTTTTCGACGGAATTCTTTTGTCGCCATATTCTTAATTTTACGGCAAAATTACTCATCCTCCCAATTGCCATTAATATGATATCGCGGACGGTTGTACGGCTAAGACACTTCTGGATTAACGAAAATTAAGGAACGGAGTCTAAGACCATAGTAAACGTAAACGTGGGGTTACGGACTACGACTGCGCTGCGCGCCTTGTGTCGCCACACTCGCTTGCATGAACGGTTATCCATAGGAACCATGAATTCTGCGTCAGGCGTGTGCGGACACTTTGTCCGAAAATTATTTTGCGTGTCGGGAAGTTTTCGTACCCCTTGTGCACAAATAAGTGCCGAAAAGTGTACCCGGACTACACTTTTCGGCACTTAATAATGTAAAAACGGCCAAAATCGCGCCGGAACATCGGGGGAGGGCCGGGCGTTATAGGGAATATGAAGGAGTCGAATTCAGCGCAGAAGCCCCTCAAACCGACCGCCCTGGTCTGGCGCGAACTGGCGACGGTCGCGGTCATCGGAACCGTGACCGGCGCGGCCGCGTGGCTGCTCAAAAAACTGATTGCGCTGATCGCCGGATGGGTGACATCGCCGTTCGACACGGCCGGTCTGAACTGGTGGTTCATCGTGCTGCCGGTTGTCGGCATCCTTCTCGTCGGGTTCGTCGTACGCCGCTTTGTCCGTCTCCCTCTGGAGCATGCAACAGACCTGATCGACAAAGAGATCAGAACAGGCCAAAGCCGCCTGCCTGTACGGCTGACCTACGCCTCGGTCGTCACATCGGCTCTGACACTCGGCTTCGGTGGATCGGCCGGTGCGGAAAGTCCGATCGCATACACCGGCGCGGCAATCGGCAGCAATTTCGCCCGATGGTTCCGCCTGCCGGAGCATACCTGGATGACGATGCTCGCCTGCGGCGCCGGTGCGGGGATTGCCGCGATTTTCCGGGCGCCGGTCGGGGGGATGTTCTTCGCGATCGAGGTTCTGAGGATGAAGTTCGATGTCAAAGAATTACTGCTTCTGGCGACGATATGCCTGATTTCGGGGATGACGGCGACCCAACTCGGCGGCGGAGGACCTGACGTCGCTATCGAGGGTCTCGCGGGATTCAAATGGAGCGCGGTTCTTCCGATTGTCATCTTCGCAATACTCGCCGGGGTCTATTCGCTTTTCTATCTCTACACGGGAGATCTCGTTGCCCGGAGGCTGAACCGTATGACCCGTAGACCGGTCGCGGCCAACGTCATCTCCGGCCTGATGATCGGCATCGGTCTCTCCCTTTTTCCAGCACTCTACGGCGAGGGGTTTGCCGTTGTCGAAAAGGTTGCCCGGGGCGACCTGATGGCCGCCGCCAACGGGGGCATTATGACACTTTTCTCCTCGCGCGGCAGCGGACTCGTCATCGTCGGATCGCTCGCGGGAATACTGCTGCTGAAGGGAATGCTGACGGCAGCGACGAACTGCGGCGGCGGTGTCGCCGGCGAATTCGCCCCGACCTTTTTTGCCGGAGCACTGCTCGGGGCGCTTGCCTGGAACCTTTTTCCCGAGGCGGACGTTCCGCCCGGACTGATGGTCGCCTGCGGAATGTCGGCGGCGATGGCCGGAATTGTCAAGGCACCGCTGATGGCGGTCTTTCTGACGATTGAGGTCACGGGGGCTCCGTCGGTCATGGTTCCGGTCGGGATCGCCGCGCTGGTCTCCTACACAACCTGCTGTACACTCCAGCGCAGATTCTACCGAGCATGGTAGGCGGTCCGGAAAAATATTCGTAATTTTGCGGAGAAAGAAACAACACCGCTATGATCGAATACGTCAAAGGAAAAATCGACGAACTGACCCCGGCGACCGTCACGGTCGAGACCTCCTCCGGAGTCGGCTACATAATGAGCATCTCTCTGGCCACCTACGCCTCCCTCGAGGGGAAAGACGAGGGAAAAATCTATGTCCACGAAGCGATACGCGACGATGCCTGGCAACTCTACGGATTCGTCACCACACAGGAGCGCGAACTCTTCCGCCTGCTGATCGGCGTCTCGGGTGTCGGGGCGAACACGGCGCGTATGATTCTCTCGTCGTTGTCGGTCGCCGAACTCGAGGAGACTATCACTTCCGGCAACCCGAAACCGCTGAAATCGGTCAAGGGTGTCGGCGCGAAAACCGCAGAACGCATAATCATTGACCTCCACGACAAAATAAAACCCTCCGAAGCTACGTTAATAGAACAGATGCCAGGCAACGGAGAGACATTCGAGGAGGCGCTGACCGCCCTGATTGTTCTGGGCTACGCCAGAGCGCAGGCACAAAAGGTGCTGAAAAAACTCTTCGAGACGGAGCCGACCCTGAAGGTCGACGCCGCAATCCGAAAAGCCCTGGCCCTTATGTAAAGGCCAACCGATGACGAATAAGCGTTTATCGCATAAAATCAGACATATCGCAAGACAGGCACTGCAGTTAGCGGCGGTGTCTACGCTGTTGTGTTTTTTAGTCCCAAGTATCTTTTCTCTCTCCGGCCCGAGCGTCCAGGCCCAGTATGTGCTCCAGCCGGGGATCACGCCCCCACCGCCGCCGACACCGCCCGGACCTCCGGGTCTGACGCCGCTCGACTCGGCGATTCTCCCGGTTCAACAGACTGTTCCTCAGTCGTACGAGCAACTCCTCGCCGGCGAACTGGCGATGGACCTGCGGACCCCGTCGAATATCCGGACGACGGCCGAGTATGATGCCGAGACCGGACTATGGGTCGTCCATACCCGGATGGGGGACTACGACATCGCGACCCCGCTTTATCTGACCCCGCAGCAGTATAACGACTGGCAGATGCGCGAGGCGATGAGCCGCTACTACTACGAGCGGAATGCCGAACTCGCCCAGGGGGCGCAGGAGAAAGAGCCGTTCAACATCCTCGACATGAACTTCGCCCTCGGCCCGCTCGAGAAGATTTTCGGTCCCGGCGGCGTCAAACTGAAGACCCAGGGATCGGTCCAGATCTCGACCGGAATCAAGAGCAACAAGACCGACAATCCGGCTCTGTCGCTGACATCGCGCCGAAAGACCTACTTCGACTTCGACCAGAAAATCCAGGCGACAATCGCCGCCTCGGTCGGCGACCGCCTGAATTTTAACATGACCTACAACACCGACGCGACCTTCGACTTCGACTCGAAGAACCTGAAACTCGCCTACGAGGGGAAAGAGGACGACATCGTCAAGGCAATCGAACTCGGAAATATCTCGCTTACGACCGGATCGAGCCTGATCCGAGGCTCGACCGCGCTATTCGGCATGAAGTCGCAGCTTCAGTTCGGCAAACTGACCGCGACCGCGCTTGTCTCGCAGCAGAACAGCGAATCGCGGACGGTCAGTTCGAAGGGGGGTGTTCAGACAACGCCCTTCTCGATCGCAGGCGACAACTACGACCAGAACCGCCACTATTTCCTGGCCCACTACTTCCGCGACAACTACGACCGCTTCGCCTCGCGCCTCCCCTACGTCTCCTCCGGCATCCAGATTACACGCGTCGAGGTCTGGGTCACGAACAAAAGCGGAAACTACAACCAGAGCCGCAACGTCGTCGCCTTTATGGACCTCGGCGAGGATTCGAACCTTGCGACCGACTACTGGACACCGAACCCGTCGGTCGCCGTTCCATCGAACAATTCGAACAACCTTCTGTCGGTCATCAAGAACGACTACCCCGGCGCACGCAACATCAACACCGTCACCCAGGCTCTCGCCCCGCTGGCCGACTACGGCATCGAGGGCGGGCGCGACTACGAGAAGGTCGAGAGCGCCCGCCTGCTGACCGAGAGCGAATATACGGTCAACAAGACCCTCGGATATATCTCGATCAAGAGCCAGCTCAGCAGCGACGAGGTTCTCGGCGTCGCCTTCGAGTATACCTGGAACGGACAGGTCTACCAGGTCGGCGAGTTCTCGTCAGACATCCCCTCGACAGAGAGTTCGCTCTACCTTAAGATGCTGAAGAGCACGACGGTCTCGCCGCGCCTGCCGATGTGGAAACTGATGATGAAGAACATCTATTCGCTCGGTGCCTACCAGGTACAGAAGTCGAACTTCAAGATGAACATAAAGTATCTGAGCGACACGACCGGTATGGAAATCAACTATCTTCCGGTTCCGGGACTGAGCAACCAGCCCCTGCTTCAGGTCATGAACCTCGACCGCCTCGACTCGAACGAAGAGTCGAACCCCGACGGCTTCTTCGACTTCGTCGAGGGATATACGATTATCTCCTCCTCGGGCAAGATTATCTTTCCGGTCGTCGAGCCCTTCGGCTCACACCTTGCCGAAAAAATAGGCAACGAGGCAATCGCTCAGGAGTATGTCTACCAGGAACTCTACGACTCGACCCTCGTCGTCGCCCGCCAGTTCGCCCACAAGAACAAATTCATCCTGACGGGCGAATACCAGGCCTCGGCGGGCTCGCAGATACGCCTCAACGCGATGAACGTTCCGCGGGGCTCGGTCATCGTGACCGCCGGCGGCGTACAACTGACCGAAAACTCAGACTACACGGTCGACTACTCGATGGGTATCGTGACGATTACGAACCAGAGCATTATTGACTCGGGCCAGAGCATCAGCGTCACGCTCGAGAACCAGTCGCTCTACAGCACCCAGCGCAAGACCCTCCTGGGCCTCGACCTCCAGTATAAATACAACCGCCACTTCAACTTCGGCGGCACGCTCCTCCACTTTTCCGAAAAAGCCCTGACCGAAAAGGTCAACATCGGCGACGAGGTCGTCAACAACACGATGTGGGGCCTGAATTTCAGTTACCAGAACGAGTTCCTATGGCTGACGTCGCTGCTGAACAAGATTCCGACGGTCAACGCGACGACACCGTCGCGCTTCTCCGTCGAAGGGGAGTTCGCCCAACTCGTTCCCCACACCCAGAAGTCCGGATCGAACCGGGGTTCGTCGTATATCGACGACTTCGAGTCGGCCCAGATGGGTATCGACCTTCGCTCACCCTACTCCTGGTTCCTCGCCTCGACACCCTACGACGGCTCGAGTTCGGCACTCTTCCCCGAAGCCTCGCTGTCGAACAACGTCGACTACGGCAAGAACCGCGCCCTGCTGAACTGGTATTACATCGACCGGATGTTCACCCAGCGCAATTCATCGCTCGCTCCCGGCTACATCAAGAGCGACCTGAAGCAGTTGTCGAACCCATATGTACGCGAGGTCACCTCGCGCGAAATCTTCCCGGGACGCGAACTGACCTACGGCGAATCGTCGACAATCCAGACCCTGAACCTCTCCTTCTACCCGACCGAACGCGGCCCTTATAACCTCGACGCCGACAATATCGACGACCGCGGACACCTGCTGAACCCCGAGAAGCGCTGGGGCGGAATCATGCGCCGCCTCGACAATACGAACTTCGAGCAGTCGAACATCGAATATATCCAGTTCTGGATGATGAACCCCTTCCTCGATCCGGAGAACCCGAACTACGAGGGGGGGGACCTCTATTTCAACTTCGGCGAGATCAGCGAGGATATTCTGAAGGACGGCCTGAAGAGTTACGAAAACGGCGTCCCGTTCGACGGCGACGACCAGTATATGAAATCGACGGTCTGGGGGCGCGTATCCTCCCAGAATTCACTGACCTACGCCTTCGACAACAACTCGTCGTCGCGCCTGGTCCAGGACGTCGGGCTCGACGGACTGAGCAACGACGACGAATTCGCCTTCGACTCCTACCGCGAGTATGTCGAGAAACTCCGCGTCAAACTCCCGGCCGGAACCATCGAGGAGATGCTCGCCGACAAGTTCTCGCCGATGAACGACCCCGCCGGCGACAACTACCATTTCTACCGCGGCTATGACTACGACGAGGAGCGTCTCTCGATTCTCGAACGATACAAGCGCTACAATGGCGTCGAAGGAAACTCGCTGTCGCCCGAGGATGCGGCCGACCCGTTCTACCAGTCGGCCCGCTCGGCGCCCGATGTCGAGGACATCAACCAGGACAACACCCTGAACGAGTATGAGCGATACTACCAGTATCGCGTCTCGATACGCCCCGAAGATCTCGTCGTCGGAAAGAACTACGTGACTGACCGTCAGGTCTCGATGGTGCGCACGCGCGACGGAAACGACCAGGAGGTCGAGTGGTTCCAGTTCAAGATTCCGCTGTCGGACTACGAGAAGATCGTCGGTTCGATCAGCGACTTCTCGACAATCCGCTTCGTCCGTATGTTCATGACCGGGTTCCGCGAAGTCACCCACCTTCGCTTCGCGACCCTCGAACTGGTTCGCGGCGAATGGCGCCCCTATGACTTCAACCTGAACTCCCGCGGCGACGCTCCGGCCGAGGGACAACTCGACATCTCGGTTGTCAACATCGAGGAGAACGCCTCGCGACAGCCTGTCAACTATGTTCTTCCCCCGGGGGTCACACGTATCTCCGACCCCGGCCAGCAGCAGATTGTCCAGCTCAACGAGCAGTCGCTCTCGCTGAAGGTCACCGGGCTCCAGGCCGGCGACGGCCGCGCCGTCTACCGCAACACCTCCCACGACCTGCGTAACTACAAGCGCATGCAGATGTGGGTCCATGCCGAGGCACCGATCGAAAACACAACGCAGTTGCGCTCGGGCGAGATCTCGGTATTCATCAGGATCGGATCGGACGTAAAAAACAACTTCTACGAATATGAGGTTCCGCTGACGCTAACTCCCGCAGGCCACTACGGCGATGACACCCAGGAACGCTACAAAGTCTGGCCGAAGGAGAACTATCTGAACTTCGACCTACAGGCCCTGGTCGACCTGAAGGAACAGCGCAACGTCGCGAAACGGAACGAGGAGGCAGGCGTCGGCTTCGCTACACTCTATACCGGCCGCGACCCCGAGAACGAACGCAACCGGATGGCCGTCATGGGAAATCCGTCGCTCAGCGACATCCGAGTCATGCTCGTCGGAATCCGAAACAACTCGAAGACGGTAAAGGACGCGACGGTCTGGGTCAACGAACTGAAAGTAACCGACTTCAACAACTCCGGAGGTTGGGCCGCAAAGATGTCGGCCAACCTCGGGCTGTCTGACATCGCGACCCTGAACTTCGACTACCATAAGGAGACCGCCGGGTTCGGCTCTGTCGACCAGGCCCTGAACGACCGCCGTCTCGACGACTTCGAGGAGTTCAACTTCTCGGTCCAGGGTGACGTCGGGCGTCTGTTGCCGGCGGCCGCAAAACTCCGCGCGCCGGTGTTCTACTCCTATGCCCGCGAGACAACCTCGCCGAAATACAATCCGCTCGACCAGGATGTCCTGCTGAAAAAGGCCCTCGACGACGCGGCCGACAAACACGAGCGCGACTCGATCAACAACTATGCCATCACCCGGAACACGACCCAGAGTTTCTCTGTCTCGGGCCTGACCTTCGACGTCAAGTCGAAGAATCCGATGCCCTGGGATCCGGCGAACTTCACCTTCAATTTCTCCTTCAACAAACGGAAGAAGAACGACCCGACGACCGAATACGAAAACACGAACGACTACCGCGGCAGTTTCCAGTATGTCTACACCCCATACATCAAAGGGCTGAAGCCTTTCAAGGGTATGAAGGGGAAAGGAAAGGGGGTCCGATTCCTGAAGGAATGGGAACTCCAGTGGCTCCCGAACTCGATATCGTTCATGACGAACATCTCGCGCTACTACTTCGAGCAGCAGACCCGCTCGGAGGTCGACCAGATGTTCCAGCTTCCGGTCGCGGTCAGCAAGAATTTCCTATGGGATCGTCAGCTCGCCGTCACATGGAACCTGACAAAGAGCCTGAACCTGTCGTTCAACTCGAACACCTCGGCGCGTATCGAGGAGCCGACAGGCCCGGTCAACAAGTCGCGCTACCCCGACGAGTACAAGGTCTGGAAAGATTCGGTCATGCATTCGATACGCCACCTCGGAACCCCCTGGTCCTACAACCAGACCTTCGTCGCCAGTTACCGCGCTCCGTTCAACAAAATCCCGGCGCTCGACTGGCTGACAGCCAACGTCAGTTATAACGCGACCTACCGCTGGGAACGCGGCGCGACAGTCGACGGCGAACGCCTCGGCAACTCGATCAGCAACCAGGCAACATGGAACGCCGACGGCCGCATCAACTTCGAAACGCTCTTCAACAAGTCGAAATTCCTCAAGGAAGTCAACCAGCGATTTGCCCCGAAGAAGACCCAGACACCCTCCCGGGGCAAAAAGAGCCAGAACGACCGGGCCTCGAGGTCGCTCGAAACCAGCAAGAAGAAAGCGAAACGGTTCGAAAAGACAATCAAACTGAGTCCGGACTCCAATACCGTTCTGAAACATAACCTAAGAACAAAAAAGGTCAAAATCTCAGCGCGAACCGCCGACACGGACCAGGCCTACCCCGTCAAGACGAAAATCGTCGACGCGAATACCGTCGAGATTCTGAACCGCGGCGAGGAGAACCTGAAGTTCACCGTGACTGAACAGGCCGCCAACGAGCGCGGCTTCCTCTACGACTTCGCCAGTTACGCGGCGCGCCTGGTCATGATGCCCCGAAACGCATCGGTTCGCTGGCGCAGCACCAACTCGCTCGCCCTTCCGCTGTTCACCCCCGACATCGGGAGCGTCTTCGGCCAGAGCAAACACTACGGTCCGATGGCGCCGGGTCTCGACTTCGCCTTCGGTTTTTCCGGCGAAGATTATGTCGAGAAGGCTCTGCGCCGCGGCTGGCTGATGACGGAAAGCGGCCAGACGTCGCCTGCGGTCTTCAACCACTCCGAGGAGATCAACTTCGAACTGACCCTCGAGCCGATCCGCGGACTGAAGATCGTTCTGACAACCAACCGGACCGACAACCGGACGACCCAGACCCAGTTTATGTATGAAAACCAGCCCCGGTCGCTCGCCGGATCCTATACGAAGACCCATATGGCCCTCGGAACCGCCCTCGGCTCGAGCAGCGCGTCGAACGGCTACTACAGCAAGGCATTCGAAGACTTCCTGGCGAACATTCCGGTTATCGCCGAACGCTACGAACAGAACTACGCCGGCCGGACATATCCGAGAGGGGGCTTTATGAAGGACAGTCCCTACGCCGGACAGCCCTTCAGCCCCGAAGTCGGAACCGTCAGCCCGACCAGCAGCGACGTCCTGATTCCGGCATTCATCGCCGCATACTCCGGCACGAACCCCCGGAAGCAGTATCTCGACCCGTTCCCCTCGCTGGCCCAGGCTCTGCCGAACTGGCGTATCACCTACGACGGCCTGACCCAGTTCGGCAATATGGGAAATATCTTCAAGAGTTTCACCCTGACCCACGCCTACCAGTGTACATACTCTGTCGGGACATACTCGTCATACCTGAACTGGATCGGTGTCGACGGAAACTACGGCTTCACACTCGACGAACTGACCGGACGCCCCGTTCCGTCGTCGCCGTTCAACATCTCTTCGGTCGCCATAACCGAAAAGTTCGCGCCGCTGATCGGCGTCAACGCGACGATGAAGAACGATATCACCTTCGGCGCCGAATTCCGCGACCAGCGGACACTGACGCTCAACAGTTCGGCAGGCCAGATCGTCGAATCGACAACGCGGGGCATTACCGCGACGGCCGGGTATAAGTTCGTCGGGTTCAACACAGTCCTGAAAATGCGCGGTAGCCAGACCGGGGTCAGCAACGACCTGACGCTGAAAGCCGATTTCAGTTACCAGCTGACCCAGGCGCTGATACGCCGCATCGAGAGCAACTATACCCAGGCGACCTCCGGTGCCCGGTCAATCAACATCCACTTCACGGCGAACTACGTCATGTCGAAGGCCATCACCCTCGGGATGTTCTTCGAACACCAGATCAACACCCCGATTGTCTCGTCGAACTCATACCCGACGACCAACTCGGCCTACGGAATCACACTCAATATGTCGCTTGCAAGATAATCAAACCGAAACATAACGAAACATCACAGACAGATATATGAAACGCAACCAACTTTTTTTGCTCCTCGCCCTGTTCCTCATCGCCATCCCGGCGTTCATCTTTACAGCCTGCTCCGACGACGACGACTTCAGCAACAAAATCAAAGTCGACGCCGTCATCGCCTCCAACGATTCGGTCCGCTACAAAATCCCCGACAATTCGTTTCTCGGAATCGAGACCGAAATCACATTCGACCTTAACGAACCGCGAGCCTGCACAATCGACATCTCCTTCAACTGCATCGATCAGGTCAACTGGCAGACCACTAGCCTCCCCTCCTTCATCACATCTCCCCAGACCTCGGGCAGCGGCGAAGGCCACCTGATTCTCAACGTCGCCGCCAACACATCCGGACAATCACGCTCCGGACGTTTCTCAATGAGACTTTTCCAGGCCGACCCGAACTCGGGCAATACAGTCGAACTAATCCACGACATCGTCGTCAATCAGCCGAAATAAACCCGCCGCGAATATACAAATGGAATCGTTTCTGCAGGTCAGTGATCTGACAAAAAGTGTCGGCGACCGGATTCTTTTCGCCGACGTAACCTTCGGGGTCTTCGAGGGTGACAAAATCGGCATTATCGCGAAAAACGGAACCGGAAAGTCGACGCTTCTGTCGATCCTCGCCGGAAAGGATTCGCCCGACAGCGGATCGGTCATATACCGGAACGACCTGCGCGTCGGATACCTCGAGCAGACGCCGCAGTTCGCCGGCGACGATTCGACGACGGTCCTCGAGGCATGTCTGGCCGACGCCGGGAGCCTCGCTTCTGTAATCGCCGAATATGAGTCGGCTCTTCCGCTGGCTGATTCAGACCCCGAACGGATGGCCCGAGCAATCCAGCAGATGGACGCCGCCGACGCCTGGACCTACGAAAACCGCCTCCGCCAACTGCTGACCCAACTCCGGATAACCGACCTTTCATTCCCGGTCCGGAAGATGTCGGGCGGACAACAGAAACGGATTGCCCTGGCAAGGGTCATCCTCGGCAATCCCGACATGCTGATTCTCGACGAGCCGACCAACCACCTCGACATCGACGTCGTCGAATGGCTCGAACAATATCTGACCCGTTCGAGGGTGACGCTCCTGATGGTCACCCACGACCGCTATTTCCTCGACCGCGTCTGCTCGCGGATAATTGAGATTGACCGCGGCCAGACCTTCGCCTACGACGGCAACTACGACTACTATCTCCGCCGCCGCGCCGAACGGATCGAAGCGATGACCGGCGAACTGGCGAAGGCCCGCAATCTCCTGAGGAAAGAGCAGGAGTGGATGCGCCGCCAGCCCCAGGCCCGCGCCGGAAAGGCCCGATACCGGATAAACGCCTTCTACAACCTGCGCGACCGCGCCAGCGTCAGCCTCGACGAACGGAACGTCAACCTCGACGTCAACTCCTCCTATATCGGCTCGAAGATATTCGAGGCGTCTCACGTCTCGAAACGTTTCGGCGACAAGGTCATACTCGACGACTTCACCTACACCTTCGCCCGCTACGAAAAACTCGGAATCGTCGGGCAGAACGGTGTCGGAAAATCGACGTTCATCAAGATGCTCCAGGGGCTCGTCGGGCAGGATTCCGGACAGTGGAATGTCGGCGAAACGGTCCGTTTCGGCTATTACTCCCAGGAGGGTATCTCCTTCAACCCCTCGGACCGCGTCATCGACGCGATCACCCGCATCGCCGAGGAGGTTGTCCTCGACGGCGGGGAGCGGTCATATTCGCCGATGCAGTTTCTACAGCGCTTTCTCTTCACCCCTGCTGACCAGCAGAAGCGGATATCGTCGCTCAGCGGCGGCGAACGATGCCGCCTCCATCTGGCGTCGGTCCTGATGCGCTCGCCGAATTTCCTGATTCTCGATGAGCCGACCAACGACCTCGACATCGTGACGCTGGGGATCCTCGAGGAGTATCTGCGCGACTTCCGCGGCTGTCTGATCGTCATCAGCCACGACCGTTTCTTCCTCGACTCGATTGTCGACCACCTTTTCGTTATGGAGGGGAACGGTGTCGTCCGCGACTTCCCGGGAAACTACTCGGAGTGGCGCCGCTGGCGCGACGAAAACGCGGCCCAGCCTCGTTCCGAGACTGCCGCAGAGAAACAGCCCGAGGCCGAAAAGCCCCGCCGGCAGACGGCTCCGCGCCAGGCCAAACTTTCGTTCAAGGAGCGGAAGGAACTCGAAGAAATCGAGAAAGAGATGGAGGAGTTGAACTCCGAAATTGCCGCGATCGAAAGCCGCTTCAACAGCGGCGAGGTAATCGACGACGCTGCGGCTCTGTCGGCGCGCTACAACGAGGCGAAGGAACGTCTCGACGATATCGAGTTCAGATGGCTCGAACTTTCCGAAAAATCCTAAATCCTAATTCCTAATTCCTAATTCCTAATTCAAGATATGCTTTCTCTAATGACTTTCGAACCGATTCTTAAATCGGTCATATGGGGTGGCGAAAAAATCGCCGGCTTCAAAGGGGTCGTAACCGACCAGGAAAAAATCGGCGAGAGCTGGGAAATTTCAGGTGTTCCCGGCCACGAATCTGTTATCGCCAACGGCCCCCTGAAGGGACAGACTCTCGGCCGCGTGCTCGCCGACAACAAGGAGGCTCTCGTCGGGAAACAGACCTATGAATTCTACGGCGACACCTTCCCCCTGCTGATCAAACTGATCGATGCCGCTCAGGATCTCTCCGTTCAGGTACACCCCGACGACGCCCTCGCCCGTGTGCGCCATAACTCGCTCGGCAAGACCGAGATGTGGTATATTATCGCGACCGATCCCGGAGCTAACATAAACGCCGGATTTTCAGCCGCGCTGACTCCCGACGAATATGCGGCGCGCGTCGCCGACAACACGATCATGGATGTCATTGCCCATCACGAGTCCCACCCCGGCGACGTCTTCTTTCTCCCGGCCGGACGCGTCCACAGCATCGGCGGCGGCAACCTTCTGATCGAAGTCCAGGAAACGAGCGACATAACCTACCGTATCTACGACTTCGACCGTCGCGACGCCCAGGGTAATCCCCGCCAGCTCCATGTCGAGGAGTCGAAAGACGCAATCAACTATGAGGTTCTCCCCGACTACCGCACGACCCCCGTCGCCCTCGGCGACAACACCGAAGACCTGGTCCGCTGCAACCACTTCGATGTCCGCCGGATTGTCGTCGACGGCTCCCACGAACTCGATCTCTCGACGTTCGACGCCTTCCTGACAATCACGACGATCGACGGCGAGGTTGAAGTGACCGACAATCTCGGAACGACCGTAACGCTTCCCCGCGGCAACTCCCTGCTCGTCCCGGCGACAGCGACCGGCGTGACCCTCCGCGGCCGCGGAACAGTCGTGACCTCCTCGACTGAGTCGCTCTGATCCGGCTGCCGTTGGCAACGCACACCTCCAAAAAACGCTCCGTTCCGAACTTTCTGTTCGAAACGGAGCGTCATAGTTATCGTCGGGAGAATCGTATCTTCGACAGGCAGTAACAGCCGGTTTCTCCGTCGATCTGTATCTGGGCCGCTCGTTCGTCGCGGATCATCTTGATCGCCGCGCGATCTCCGTAGTGGGCCTCGCTCTTGTAGGCGATGTCGAATTCGCTGATCGAATGCCGGTCGAAGAAGTCGAGACTCCATTGGTTCAGAATCAGTTCAATATAGCGCGTTGAGTTGACATGGCGGTTGAAGTCGATGTCGGTCGGGACGAAGCGATAGTGTTCGATATCGGTTGCCTCGGTGAATTCCCTCAGTTTGGGCTGAGCCTCGAACGGACATTCTCTCGGCGAGGTCAGATCGCGTCCGACAACAAGTTGCGACAGGTCGGCCGGGCGGCGTGTTTCGAGGTTGATGCCGACCCAGAGAGTCCGCGCATATCCGACCGGCCGGCCGCTGCCGTCGAGAATAACAAAATTGCGTTCAGAGAAAATCCGGCTGAAAGATTCGACCCAAGTCAGAAGAGAGTAATTCTCCTCGATTCTGGGCATGCGGTCAATCTTTATCGTGATCCGGCTCAGGACCCAGAGCGCCCCGATCGACTGCAAGTCGGAATACCCGACATGAATACGATTCGCATGTTCGACTGCGACATCGATAATCTGGCGAACGAGCATCGCAAGCGAAAGTTCCTGCTGGGCGTTACAGTGTGATGCTACCAGAAAGTAGCGGTGGATATATTCCTCGGGACGAGGTGTGAAATCGTTTTGGTTCATGGGTGACAGAATCGTTTTAATAATATTGTTTTGGCATCGGAGCCTTACTACGAACGCTGAACCCCCTGTGTCGGTTCAGAAATGGAGGCGGCTACCGGCCGGGGGGGGAGCAGGAGCGGGCGCGCCAGAGCGATGGTCGTGTCGACGACGCAGAAGTCATATTTCTTGTAGTCGCAGATCCAGCCCTGCTGGAGCGAACTCTGCCGGTCGAGTTGCTGCCAGGAACAGAGACAGTTGTGGCGCATGGTCCGCTCGTCGCAACCCTCGCCCTCTTTGTCGTTGAAGACATAGCCCATCAGTTCGTGGGCTGCGTTCCAGCGCAGGTGCTCGAGCATCGCGAGGTTCAGAATCAGCCGGTTCTCGGCGTCCGAAAGAGCGGGATAGCGGATCGAGGTCATCGAGCCGATGGAGTTCGCAGTCCCGTCGGGGTTGAAATATCCAGCATAGAATCCGCGCCAGAAGACCGGGTCACCATCGATCTGTTCCATCGCGCGGCGCAGCAGAATCAGTTTCGTTCCCTTATGGAGAGCGTTGGCGAGATCCTGCGACTCCTGACGGCGGAGTTTGCGAAGTTTGTCGATGTCGTTGCCATCCTTGATCAGATTACGGCGACGCTGCTCCCAGTTCTGGCCGCCACCGCTGACGCGGCGATACTCCTCCTGGAAAATCCTTCCCTCGCGTATCAGCCGGTCGCTGACAACGAGATCGTAGGTATAGGTCTTCTCCGGCTGGCCGAAGATTCTGATAACCGGAGTGTTCTTTTCTCTGTCGCCATATCCGAAGTTATAATGGGCAGCTATATTTTCGACCGCTTCGACTTTCTCGTCGTCCGTACAGCGGACATAGATCCTCAGGTCGGAAAGATCATCGCGGACACGGCGCACCATCGTGAATATTTTTCCGGCCAGAGAGACAGCCTCGTCGTTGTTGCCGATCGAGATAACAATATAGTTTACACGCCTAAGAAAATCGTCGTCGAGAATCCCCCGGTAGAACTTGTCATGATTATAGTCGGTGTCGACGAAGCTTATCCGGTCGCGATTGTAGGACACCCAGCGGAATATCCCCGGCATCATCGCTTTGAACGCACCCTGAAGGGCGGCCATGTTGCGATCGACAACAATACATTCGAAAGGACTCTTGACCGTCTCGGTCGCGGTCGAGCGGCTGTCGACCAGCGCGCCATACTCATAGAGGAAACGAAATGCGTCGCGTCCGACCTCTCCGAAACCGACGATCAGCGTCGTCAGGGGCGAATCGACCGTGCCGGGGTTTTCCGGACTTTGGCGGACGACATTGACCGGATGGTTCTCAGAGTCGAGTTTCAGCAGTTCGACGGCGATATGGGAGGAGTCGACGATTTTGATTTCGAGATTTTTAGCGAGAGCGACATCTTCGATCACACGGTTCGGCCCGTTATGACGGGCATGGCAGTAGATCCGTTGTTTCATATCCGGTTGCCGGGATACGTCGAGTATCGTCTTGTCCTTGGCCAGAACGATTATGTTCCGGATATTCCGTTCCTCGTTCTCGCCGAGAAAGAAGATATGGAGTTCAGGAGAAACTGTCCGGGCAAGGCGACCAATCAACCGCCTGACACCGGGGATACCGAGACAGGAGAATAGATCGAACCCGTCGCTGTCGGTCACGTCGCGATCGATTGCGGCAGGCTGGCGGGAAGCGATGGTTACATACGCGCCGATTTTCGAGGCGGTTTTGAAGACCTTCTGTTTGTGGGCGAGCAGCCCGACGATTCCGTCCCATTCGCTGTCATCCTCCTTCATTTCGGCCTCGTCGATTATGACCGGGACAGCCTTCGGGTCGTTCCGGACGATGTCGCGGATCAGCAGTTCCGAAGGGGTGTTGTTCCCGAAGAAGAGATAGAGATGGTTCCGGCCGTTGTCGATACGCGTCAGGAAATGGAGGCGGAAGTATGCGTTCATTCTCGAATAGACCAGCGCGACAAGCATAGCGACCGTACAAGAGAACGAGACGGTTGCCTGAGCCAGGAGCCATCCTTTCAGAAACTCATGGTCGTCGAGACGATCGAGCAGATTCGAATCGACGTCGAGCATGAAAAGGTCGAGCGAACAAATCAGCGACCGGAAAAGGTATTCGGCATTAGTGATTTTCAGGTTGTCGTCCGCGGCTATCTTCGAGAAGACGAATATATAGAGCAACGCACCGACAACGAGCAGCAGCCCCATCAGCGCAGCCATAAACTTCAGCGTGAAGTCCTTCGCATAAAGGCGCCGTTCCGGCCTGACAATCGCCCGCTTCAGCATCGTGCAGAGCATCCCGAGGAGGAAAATCCCCGTTGAGCTGAAGATTGCGACTGTCAGCCAAAATCCGAAACTTCCGGTCACGGATATCAGGATAACCGTCAGAATGACGGTTATCAGAATCATTCCTCCGCGGAGATACGACGGTGTCCTCATGACTGCGGCCAAGGGGTCTCCGTTATCGCGGCTTCCTGCCCAAGATATTCGCCGAGACAGTTGACAGCATAGCAACGGAGACGCTTATCATCTTCCGTCAGTTTTTCCTTATCCGTATTGATTAGGAGTTTGACGATTCCCAGAGCCATATCGACCTTCTCTTTTTCCGACTCCTCGGGAGATGGCTTCGGGTCAGCAGTCGCGGGCGCCGCCGCGGGTTCGGCCTGTTCAGACACGGCTCTGCGGGAGGAGACTATCTCGGCGATTTTGTTGGCGAGAATGTGAATACATGTGATAATCGTCACACAGATGACAAAAACTGACGCAAGGTCGATCACGGTGGGCTCCGCTTCGCGAAGGATGTGTAGAATATCCATAGTTGATTATTGTTTGAATTCTGCAAAGTTACAACTTTTTTTACGAAATCCAATTTCTACCACGGTCGGGGACGTATCCTCGCCTGCTGCGGACCGTAGAGCCGCAGGGCGCGGAGGCGTCCGAGCAGGTCGGCACCAGCGCCGGAGCGCAAGTCGCGGACCATCCGGGGCGCCGTGACCATCAGCCAGGCCCTGACGCCCGCCTCGACCATATAGCGGTGGGCGAGGCGGATCAGGGTGTTACGGGTCAGTTCGAAGGAGGTGTCGGGAAGTTCGACGTCGAGGATATAGTCGTCGGAGGCGATCGGATCGTCGGAATCATACGCGACGGCGTCGAGAGGGAGGCCGCCGACGGCGAAGGCGACCTCCGAGAAGGCCTCGTCGAGCGCACGCCTGACGAGATCGGCGTTCCCTTCGTCGGCGACATCGGCGATTAACGCCGGATAAGCTCCTCCCTCTCCGGTTTCGGATGTTGCGCCAATAGTGCGGCTCATGACATAACAGGCCGAAGCAATATCGTAGAGCAGCAGTCGGCGGCGGAATGTTATCGTTGTGTTCATCTTCTGTTCATAGGAATTGCGCCGGACGGTCAGGCCTGACGCGGGTGTTCGTAATCTTCAGTATTTCGTCGAGGTCTCGTGCGGCGCACAGGGCGAAATGCTCTGCTCCGACGGTGTCGGAGGCACTCCGGAGCCATGACGCGGCGGTCCGGTCGGACAGATATGCTCCGGCGAGTTCTGCGAGTTCTGCGGTCTGAATCCGGGGTGACTGGACCGCCAGCCGTAGGGTGAACCTCAGTTCCGCGGCGTCCGAATCCGGGAACGGGCCTTCGGAGAGGATAGCCCCGAAGGCGGCGCAGAGTCCGGCGGCAGCCTCGGAGAGGAGCGATTCGAGCAGGGGCATAGTAGCCCGGTTCGGGATCTTCGCGGCGAGGGGGGCGATCCCCTCCCCTTCCCCGCCAAGGGCCCCCCTGCGGGCAATCTGGCGGCAGATCTGCTCGAGCAGGGGGGCGCGGGATATGGTCAGGGTCAGGCTATTCATCGGCACTGTAGTTTTCGGTCTGGACATCGTAACTCGGACAGGCCTTGGCGGCGAATTCGCGGTGGCCGTGGAGTGTCGCGCCGGGATACTGTTTCAGCAGAATCGCGATCAGGCGCCGCAGCGTCAGCGACTGGGCCGGTGTACGGCTGTCGAGCGGACGCATCCGCCCGTCGCAGCCCCCGATGTAGCAGACGCCGATCGAATTGGCGTTGTGGCCGAGACAGTGGGCGCCTATCTGAGCGACAGGACGGCCGGAGTAGATCGTTCCGTCTAGGGTGATGACAAAGTGGTAGCCGATGTCGCGGAATCCGCGGGCGAGGTGCCACGACCGGATGTCAGCGACCGAGACGTCGCGTCCGGCCGGGGTCGCCGAACAGTGGATTATGATCTCGGTGACAGGGCGCACGCTCTGGCAGACAGCGATTTCAGCCGGCACCGGTCCGGTGCTGCCGAGGACCATCAGGGTGGCCATCAATATCTCTTCCATAACCGTCAGCCGACAAAAAGATTCGTTACGCGCGAAGTTTCCGGATCGACCGAACAGTAGAGTCTTCCGACGGTCGTCAGCCCGTTGTCGCGGAGTTCGGCGAACTCAGCGGGAGAAGAGAGCAGAACGGGCATCGGCGAAAGTTCGACGAGGGTCGCTGTCCGGTCGTCGTAGCGGTAGAGTCGCCCTTCGGCGCGGAAGAGGCAGTCGCCACGGGCCGGACAGTATCCGCGGTCGTCGGTGTCGAGGTCGTTGTAGTCCTCCTCGGTCAGTCCGGCATGGGCCGACAACACCCGGAAACGTCCGGGGCGCGAGTCGTTTCCTGTTTCGAACCAGACACCGGTTTTCGGAACAGCGCCGGGCCGGGCCGGAAGAATACCCGAGAAGGGAACGATACCCGAGGCGACGGCGCGTTCGAACGCCTCGTCGCCGGCAGCCTCGGCCTCCTCGATTCGTGTCAGATACTGCGGAAGCAGGGTGGCAGCCTCTTTCGAGGAGGCTTCGGCCCGGCGGGATGCCTCGAGAGCCTCAGAGGCGGCCCTCTCGGCAGCGGATGCCTCGGAGCGGGTCTGCTCGACTACATCGCGGGCTTCGGCGAGGGTGTCGGTCATCGCGTCGAATATCGCCTGCGACTCGGCGAGAGCGGCCGTAAAGGAGGAGGTGTCGAGCGCCGGGAGAGCGATGCTGCGGCCTGTCGACTGCCAGCGGCCGTCGGAGACAACATAGAGTGTCGCCGGAAGCGAGGCGCCGACCAGCGCCCACTCCCCCTGCCGGGGATGGGGCGCGGCCTCCGAGAGGGAAGCCTCGTCGGGAAAAAGTCCTTTGGCGGGGGTTCGGAGGTTCGGGGCGTCGAGCCATCCCCCGACAGAGAGATTGCGTCGGACAGTCACAGAACCGCCGGCGAAAAGGTCGCCGGCGGCCGAGACAGTCCGACCGACGGCGAGCGAGCCGTCGATCGTTGTGTTTTTCATAGGATTAAATTCAGGTTGTCAGATTTTTGGCAAGTTGTTCGACTACGGTGTCGTAGAGCGGCGCGGCAATCTCGATCGTTCCGTCGTCGCCTAGACGGGGTTCGCGGCGGTAGAGGGCCATCGAGACCGGTCCATCATCTCCGGCTCCGGGGAGAATCAGGATCTTTCCTCCAGGGCCGTATCCGGCGAAAGCGATCGGGGAGTCACCATTGGCAACGACCGAGCCTCCGGGACTCCGGGCGAGACGGACGAGCCCGGAGTCGGGATCGGCTGGATCGTGGACAGCCCGTCCCCACCGTTCGAGTCTCAGTTCGACAAGTCTCATGAAATCCGGCGGCAGAAGAATCATCGTCTCTCCGTCGTCTCCGGAAAAGAGAGGGTCGGGGTCCGCGAAGGAGGGGGAGTCGGAGATCAGCGACTGCCAGGGGGCAGCCGTCTCGACCCGGCGGACAGCCTCGGGAAGCGCCAGCGCAATCCTCCGATCGAGAGTCAGGGTCTCTATGTCGGCGGCAGCAATCGGGCCGGCGCGCCGGGGATTCAGGTTCAGGAATGTCCTGAGGTCACGGATGATTCGCTCGATTTCGAAGATCATGGCGCGGAGGGCTGTTCGATGGGTTCGACGGAGAAGAGGCGGCCGAAGCCGCTGTGGGTCCGGAGAGCACGCTGGAGTTTCGGGTCAGCAGTCGCGAGGCGGGAACCGCCGTCGCTGGTCGGGGCGAAATGGAGGGTTCGCCAGATTCCGCCGCCGGTGTCGACTCTGACAGTCAGTTCAGAACGTGCCCGGAAGACCATCATGGTCTTCCGGGATTCGGATTGGGGTGTTTTTTCCTGGGGTGTAGACATTCGGTTCTGGTGTATATCGGTTTGTTGGTTACTGCTTGCGGGCAAGGCGCATACGGGCGTGGGCCTTAGGGTAACGGAGATATAGGGCGGAGACCTCCTGGATAACGACGGCGTCGCTGTTTCGGATTCCCGCTTTTTTAAGGTCGAGGACGTTGCGGGTCCAGTCGATATGGACAGCCTTGGTCAGGTATTCGGGATCGATCGCCAGGGCGCATTCGGCCATACCGTTCTCGTCGAAGAGTTCGTGGTGGATGACACGGACCGTTCCGAAGTCCGTAACATACTCCTTAAACTCGAGGTTCCATTTCCGGAAACTCTCCTTCGAGAGGATGAAGCGTGAACTCTTGATTTTGCCGAGGGCGGCGAGCATCTCCGAGCCGCAGAACATGATTTTCACCTTGTTTCCGACGTCGGTTCCGCCGAAGAGGTCGCGGGTGATGTCGACGAGATCCTCTTCGGTGATGACGGTTTCGCCGGAGGTCTTGTCGAAGGTGCCGACCTCGATATCTTTCCCGGCCATGTTCCAGATACCACCGGTGAAGTAGGTCTGCATCCCCTTCTTCGAGTTGTGTTTGATACAGTTCTTGACGCCGAAGAGGTAACTGTTTTCCTGCCCCATGCGGAAGTCGTAGATACCGTCGGCCTCGAGATCGGAGAAGTTCCAGTCGACCTCTTTGGCGGCGAGTTTGTCGAAGGTCGACTGCTCGATCTGGATCATGAAATTCTGACAATACTGCTCCTGCGGAACCGGAAGCGAATTGTAGCGTCCGGTCTGGACATCGAGTTCACCGCAGGCTTTCCCCATACGGACAAGAGTCGACCCCTCGGGAATCTGGGGAATCAGGATCGGCTGACCCTGGGTGTTGCATTTTCCGTTGATTGCGCAGACGACGGGCATCTGTGTCGTTGGGTTGACACCGCAGACCCAGAGCATCAGGTCGGGTTTGACACTGTCGTCGGGATAGGGCTTCCCGCTGGCGTCGCAGACGCCGGGTACACCGACGACGCGGATCGTGTCGTCGACCGTGAAGATTGACGGGTCGTTGACGTTGAGGTCGACGCTCTGTCCGGTTGTCATCTCCGACATCCCGTAGGGCGTGTCGGTCTTCAGCGGGCGGGAGCCGACGCTGTAATACTTGACGACGAACGAGTCGACCTTGACCTTTCGGTTCGACAGGCGCGAGATATTGTCGAGCGGGGTCGACATCGGGCGGATCTTCGTGATGTTCCGGTCGACATACTCGCTGTAGAGTTCGTCGGAGATTTCGCGGCCCGCGGTTTCGGTCGCGATGTTTTCGGTCGAGAAGGCTGCGGCGGCTGTTGCGTCGGCGGAGTCGGCGCCGGTTTCGGGCGCCATAAGAATCGGTTTAAGCATTTTGGGTTGTGTGTTGGTGTGTTGGTGTGTGTGTTGGTTGTGTGTGTTGGTTGTGTGTCAGGTTCAGTCCCAGACGCTGCGGAAACGGTCCATCGCGTCGATGAATCCGAGCGGGGGCAGGTTGCGGTTTCTATGGCGGGGGCGGCCTGAGCCGGCGGTGGTGACGGTGCCGTCGCCGGCGGTGCGGGTTCTGACGTGGGCCTCGATTGCGGTGTTGCGGCCGCGGACCTCGCCCGTGCGGTCGGCTTCGCTGACGTCGCGGTCGTGGTTGATAGCCTTCAGGGCCATGTCGATTGCCTGCTCGCTGACGATTCCACGGATACCTTCGTCGGTGATCGTCCGGAGCCATTCCCAGGCGGCCTCCAGTTCAGCGTCATCGATATTCTCCCGGCTTCCTTTCTCGTCAATCATCTCGAGCGAGCGGGCGATGTTCGCGGAGAATTCCTCGGTCAGTTGCTGTTCGCGGGCGACCCGGGCGAGATATTCGCTGTTGGCCTCGGCGAGGCTCTGCTGGAGTTCGGGATCGTCGAGCGCAAGCCGCAGTTCGGGTCCGAACTGGCGGATCAGTTCGACGACCGGGTCGCTTCCGTCGCGCCAGTTCCGGATAAATTCGCCTGAACGGGGGTCGGCGGCGAACATCGCGGCTACGGCCTGTTCGCGCTCGCGGAGCCGGGCGACTTCGGCCCGAAGTTGCTCGAGTTCGGAAGTAGCATCTCCTGTAGGTGCGGCGGCCGGAGTCATTTCAGTCCCGGTGTCCCCGGTCGGTTTTTCTTCTTCTGTCTGTTTCATAGGTTTTCTGTTTCGGTTTCAAATTCGGTTTGTTTCTTGCCGGCAGCGGTCAGTTCGTCGGCGAGTTCGCGGCTGTAGGGGAAGTCGCCGAAGCGGAGGAACTGCTCGGCCGTAATCGCTCCGGCGCTCCAGAGCTGGCGGAGATAGTCGTTGGCGAGCTGGCGGTAGACGCCGGTCGTCGTCGTTTCCATAATCGCCAGATCGAACTCAATGTCGCGAATTGCCTCGGGGTCGTAGATCGCCTTTCTGGCCTCGCGGGGTGTCGCTCCGCTGATCGTCACGACCCGGCCGGTGTCGTAGAACTGCTGGATATTCTTGACATCCATATATGCACCCTCGACAACGAACGACGAGAACGATTCGAGCAGGTCGAGCAGCGAGAGGGTAGCGTTCTGGGTCTGCTGGGCATAGAGGCTCGCCGACATACCCGAGTTGCCCGGCTTCCCCTGGAGCGCCCCGTTGACTCCGCTGATTTCGTCGAGGAAGCGCAACTGAAGCGAAAGCAGTTCGCCGATTCCGGCCGGACCGGCGCCACCACTGATCTGGCGGGGTTCCGGTCCGTCGGGGTTGTTGCGGATCGGGAGAATCCCGTTGTAACGGGCCCATTCGTTTCCGACATCCTCGAGGGTCATCCCGCTGGGCAGACATTTCTCGGGGAAAAGCAATACACCCTTGGCCGAAGCCCGTATAGTCCAGTCGTAGAGCGATACGAGACGGTTGACATAGCGCTGCTGGTCGATGACATCCTCGATGAAGGAGTGGATCTCGCCGTCGATGAACGGATGGAACTTGAAGACATAGGGGTGGCCTCCGTGGGCGTAAGGCGACAGGGTCTCGCGCAGCAGGGTCCCGTCGGGTGCGAGACAGCGGTAGACCCACACCTCGTCGACGATCCAGCGCGACTCGATCTCCTCCTCCCCGGCCTGGCGGCGCCGGCGGTTCTCCCCGGCGACGAGACGGTCGTAGTCGGAAGCCTCGACGCTGTAGAGTTCGGCCGAGCACCGGTCGTGGCAGAGGTAGCGCGGACGCCGTTCGCGGCTCCAGAGTTCGATAACGCGGCAGAGGCTCGGGTCGTCGGGCTGGAGAAACGAATCGGCCTGGAGGCGGCGCTCGATCCCGAAGCGGCCGTCTGCCGCCGCTCCGGCGCCGGGGGTGTAGATCCGTCGCAGACGGGAGATATCCTCGCCGGAGACGGCGAACTCGGCGACCAGGTCGGCGAAGGTCAGGTCTTTCAGTTCGCCGACGGCCGAGATGTCCCATCCGCGGATGTCGGTCATCCGGTCGTCGACGAAGAACCTGCGAGGGCTGACGATGTCGGTCCAGCAGTCGGTCTTTCCGTTTCGGCGCCCCCAGCTCTTGCGGACAATGGCGGCGCCGGAGATGAGGAATTCCTTCATGACGGCCGCAAGCAGTTCCCCCATATGGTTCAACTGCCAGTTATACTGCAGGACGGTCGACATTGTCTCCGACAACCCGGCTTCCGAGCGGTCGCGGGCGACACAGGTCGGCTCTTTTGCCTGACTTCGGTAGACGCCGACGATGTTCCGCAGGAACCGGTTGATAAAGTTGTTCTTCAGCGGAGTCGCTCCCTCGCTGCGGATCATCTCCTCTTCGGTCATGACTTTTCCGTCGACTTCGATCGGGTCGCCCCACTGGTTTCCGAAGGCGTAGCGCTTGTGGCGTTCGCGGCGCTGGCGGAAGTCGGCGAGGGCCTCCCAGTAGCGGCGAGATGCCGCGAGCAGGTCGGTTCGCTTTTGTTCTGTTCGGTTTTGTTCCATATCGCGTTTATCTTCGTCTGATTCGTTTGAGATATTCGAGGGCGCGGGCGTTCCCCGGCAGGTTGTGGATTATATAGGCGTCGCGGGAGTCGCGGGTGTGTCCGTAGGTGTCGCGACAGTGGCGATACCACTCTTCGTCGCTCGGATATCCGCGCTGGTCGGGCTCGGGCCGGCTTGTCTCGACAACGATGTCGAAGAGTGTGTGGGAACTCTTGTCCCACTCTCCGCGGTCGACGTCGTAGCGCTCGCCGGTCGACGGGTCGGTCCAGCTGATGGTAGACTTCCGGCTCGTTCCTCCGCTCTTCCGGTTTCCGGAGTTTCGTGCGGGATTATCGGCCGCGACGTTTTGGGCGCGGGTCCGCGCTTCGTTCAGTCTGACCCGCGACTCGGCCTCGCGACGGCGTGTCTCCGACTCGGCATCCTGCCTGTCGGCGCGGCGTGTCTGCTCGTGGATCTGCTCGCGGACGGCCTCTTCTCTGGCGCGGGAGAGGCGTTCCTCGCGCTCGGCGCGGAGACGGCCGAGCGATGCTTCGCTGCGGGCGCGGGCCTCGGCGAGAGCCGGAGCGACTTCGGGCCGCTGAAGTTTTCGGCCGACGGCTCCCATATCCGGCTCGCGCAGTTCGGCCGAGGGACTTCCGGCCATGGTCGTCGCGAGGTTGATGACGGCCTTCAGACCCGATCCGACGGTCGACATCAGCGAGCGGGCGCGCTGCCGACGGCGGTCGCCGCTGTCGGGGCGTGTGTCGCCGAGGGCTTCTCCGAAAATCTGGTCGAGTCTCATAGTTGTTGTCCTGCTTTGATGACTTCGGCCGTGTTCAGTCCGAGGAGCCGGCGACGCTGCTCGAGGGTCTTGCGACGCCGCTGCTGATATTCCTTGTCGGCCTGACGGCGGCGTTCCTCTCCGGCGAGGGTGATGTCGGCTACGGCGCGGCCGAGCGCTTCCGTGCTCTGGCGCGCGGCTTCGGCGGCGCCGGCCGTGGCGACACCGGCAACTGTCGCTGTGTCGCGTGCCCGCCGGGTGTGTTCCCTCAGGCGGGTGTCGAGTTCCGAAAGCATCCTCGCGGCGTCTGCGCGGCGGGTCGGGTCTTCCGAGACGATCCGGTTTCGCCGGGCGAGTTCGGCGCGGAGTTCGCGGTCGATGCTCTGCTCGGCTTCGCGGGCATTGCGGACGGCTTTCAGACCTGCGATTAGTGTTCCAATCATAGTTTTTCAGTTTTTAGTTATCGTTGTTTGTCGTTTGACGATGCAAAATTACGACTGATCGGCGCCGAACGCCTGTTAATTCGCCCAAAGCGAACTAACGACTGATACTTAACATTTTAAACATAATACAAATGAGGCTTTAGGAATGGTAGGGAGCTGAAAGTCGATGAAAGGTGAAAAAAATTGGCGATTTTTAGTGAAAAAATTTGGTCAGTTCGAAAAAAGAGCGTACCTTTGCATCGCAATTCAGAAATGACCTGACTCCGTAGCTCAGTTGGTAGAGCAAATGACTCTTAATCATTGGGTCGTGAGTTCGAGCCTCACCGGGGTCACGAGGAACTACCTCAAAATTCGGAGAATCGCTGAAAATCAACCATTTTCAGCGATTTTTTCTTTTTGTAAAATCGCCTGAAAATGGCAAATCTAAGCAGTCTGCGGTGTAAGAATCGGGAATGAATTCTGAAAAATCAAAATTTACACCTGATATGTCAACATTTCGTTGATTTTCAATTTTATGCGCCATAAGAGCATGACACGTGAGTATTATCTTTGTGTCAAATTTAATATTAACTCTTATGCATCAGCCAAATTATTACACGCTGACTTTTATGATTCGGAAAGCTCAGCAGAAGAAGTCGGGAGAGGCTCCCATCTTCGCCAGAATCACAGTTGCCGGTCAGAGAACCGAGTTCAACGTCAACAGAAGCATTAACCCCGACAGCTGGAATTCCAAAAAGGAGAAATCCAAGGGAACTTCCAAGAAGGATCACGAACTGAACAAGTATCTTGACATGATACGTGTCCGAGTAAGCGAGATCCATCAGAATCTCGTCAAGGAGGAAGAGGTCATCAACCCACTTGTGCTGAAACAACATTTTCTTGGTACCGCCGAAGGCCCGAAGATGCTTTGCGCAGTATTCAAGTACGTCAATGAGCAGAACAAGGAGCGTTTCGACCGTGGCGACATCTGCGACGGCACTTACCGTCGCTGGGTACGTTGCGCCGACTACCTCTCAGAGTTCATCAAAAGCCATGAAAGGCGAGAGGACATACCCATCAAGAAGCTAACAAGCGGTATGATTGACGATTTCGAGCATTTCCTCCACATCAACAAGAACTGCGCCAACAATGCTGCAGTACGCTATATCCGCTTCGTAAAGAAAGTTGTGCGTGTGGCCATGGCACAAAAGTGGCTTGAAGAGGACCCGTTCATAGACAAGCACTATTCCCGGACTCCCACCAATCGTGAGTTTCTCACTGAGGATGAGGTAAAGCGCATCATGTCGATTGACCTGTCGGAATATACCCGTCTGGAACAGGTGCGCGACACCTTCATCTTCTGCTGTTTCACCGGC